>NZ_JAFBCS010000001.1 GCF_016907845.1 Arcanobacterium pluranimalium | reverse complement strand
CGCAGAGAACCTTATCGTCTCCGCCGGCTTCATCTGACATGCGGAACATGCCAAGTGCACGGCACCGAATCACACAACCAGGAAAAGTGGCTTCGTCCAAGATTACGAGCGCATCAAGTGGATCGCCGTCTTCACCTAAAGTTCCGTCAATAAAGCCGTAGTCATCTGGATAGCGCGTTGATGTAAACAACATGCGATCCAAACGGATACGGCCCGTTTTATGATCTAATTCGTACTTATTTCGATTGCCCTTGGGGATCTCGATGGTTACATCGAATTCCATGAGTCTCTCCTTCGACGCCGACAGTGCTGCAACGATTCTAACTGTGATTCGCTCCTAATACCCGTTCGTAAGGTGCGATGTTATTCATTTAGCATTGTGATTTCCTCCAAGTTTACTGTGTGGGAAGCCGAAATTGTGGCTAATTAGCCACAATATGTGTGCACGTAAGAACTGATTTCGTCTCGATTTGTGGGAAAATTTGCACGTGAGTAAAAAACGGATTGTGATTTGCAGCGTCGTCGCGTGTTTGTGCACGTATATTTTCGCCGATGCGTGGGATTTAGTCCCTGGTGTATTGACGACGAAACCGCTCGATAACCCACCCGCGCCGTTCCCGCAGGTCGCGGCAACTGAGCAACATCCTGTAGACACCCCAGTACCACAACCAAGTGGCGATTTGCCCACCGCCGCTGCCATTTCCAACATCTTCACCAAACTGCAATCTGATCCACGAATTGGCGGAAACGTATCAGGTATCGTCTCTGATCCGACCACTGGCCAAGTGCTAGGTGAGTATTACGCAGATCGTCCAAGCACCCCAGCTTCCACCACGAAATTACTCACCGCTACTGCTGCTTTGCATGAACTTGGCCCCGAAACTACCCTCGCCACAACCGTCAAACTTGATGGCAGCCACCTGTATCTCATCGGCGGAGGCGATATTCTCCTTGGCGCCGGGTCGGGTAATCCGGCAGCGGACGTCGGTCGCGCCGGTCTAGCAGATCTAGCAGACAAGACGGCACAGGTGCTGAAATCCAAGAACCTCAATTCTGTTCAGCTCATGCTCGACACAAGCCTGTTTTCTGGGCCAACGTATAACGAAACCTGGGATGCCTCCCTCAAGCGCTACGTTATGGAAATATCGCCAATTGCGGTGAACCGAAATTTCGATGCGAACAATAAGGTATCTCCTAATCCGTCCAACGCCGTTACCCAAGCATTTACGCAGGCCTTGAACGCACAGGGGATCGCGGTGACCGGCGTCGTGAATCAAAAAGCTCCAGGCGGCGCCCAAGAAATCGCAGCAGTGAAGTCGGCGCCCGTGCGCGAAATCGTGGCGAGAATGTTGCTCGAATCTGATAATTCTCTCGCCGAAACGCTCGGGCACCTTATTGCCATCCATGCAGGTGAACCGGCTAATTTTGTGGGAGCATCTCGAGCGATTCGCAAGAGTTTGGAAGCCCAAGGCATCGCAATCGCGGGCGTATCTTTGGCCGATTCGAGCGGTTTGTCGGAGCAAAATCGGATTCCGCCGCGCACTTTGGTTGATATTCTCAACCACGTGTGGAGCTGTAATAACTGCAAGCTCAGTGCTATTGGCCCAGGTCTGCCGGTTGCGGGTCTCGATGGCACGCTGCACGATCGTTTTGGGACGACGACGGCCGCGGGTTTCGTGCGCGCCAAAACGGGGTCGCTGTCCGACGTTTCCTCATTAGCAGGATACACTTTTACAGCAGGTGGTAGGCCTTTGAGCTTCGCGGTCATTGTGGACGGCGCTGTGCGAGTGCCGGGAGTGTACGCTAAACCAGCCATCGACGAAGCTATTGCCCAATTGCGGAAGTAGGAATCGAGTAGGAATCGAGTAGGAACCGAAATGGCCGGACCACATCGTCTCGTCTCTTTGACCCGTCAAAAGATCTCTACTGCTTTAGCAGGCCTCCCAGTTGAAGAGCCAATTCTGCTCGCCGTTTCAGGCGGGGCAGATTCTATGACTCTCGCAGCAGCCACCGCTTTCGAGTGCCTAAATAAGAAGCACGCGCGCGGGCGCCGCGTAATTTCGTTGACGGTGGATCACGCAATCCGCCCCGAATCGGCGCAGGAGGCGAGCGTCGTCGTTGAGCGGCTTTGCCGCCTCGGAATTGAGGCGTATTCGCAGCGTGTGGAGTTAGGCAGTGGCTCTGGTCCCGAAGGTGATGCACGCGAGGCCCGTTATCGCGCAATTGCCGATTTTGCCCGAAAGATCACCCCGAGGAAACCGGCGACGGTGCTGCTTGGGCACAACGCCAACGATCAGGCAGAAACGGTGCTCTTGGGGTTGAGTCGCGGGGCAGGGGCGCGGTCGATGGCCGGCATGCCACAGAGCGGCGTGCTTCCTACCTCGGATGACGTTCCTTTTATTCGCCCATTTCTGACCATTAGCGCCGAGGATTTGCGCACTACGTGCCGCGAACTGGGAATTGAGTACGTCAACGATCCGTCTAATGCCTTGGATGGTCCGTGGACGGCAGCTGATGGCACGCCCTTGCGTCGTAGCGCAGTGCGTCACCAGGTTATTCCCGCTTTAGAACAAGCTTTTGGGCGCGACGTCGTTGGGGCACTCGAGCGCACTGGCCGCATGTTGCGCGACGACGACGAAGCTCTAACAGCGATTGCCGCCGCAGTATTTTCCGAGTTGCGTTCTCAAGATTTTTCTCACATCGCAAGACCGGACGCCATGCTCATACTGTCTTGTGAGCAGCTAAAACACCATCCGCGCGCGGTGCGGACCAGGGTGTTAAGGCTCGCATATTCGGCTTGTGGCGGACCTGGTGGTGATCTCGTTTACTGGCATCTTGACGCACTTGATAAGCTGATTGTTGGTCGAGACAATAAAGTTGGCATTGACTTACCCGGGATGAAAGCGTGGCGCGAATACGATACGCTCGCCTTTCTTTCTGCTTTGCACTACTAATTGCACCACAAATGGAGGATCACATGGATTTGAAAGACACCGGCAACGATATTGAAAAGGTGCTTTTTACTGAAGAACAGATAAATCAGCGACTCGTCGAACTCGGTGATGAGATTTCACGTGATTACGAGGGTGAAGATCTTCTTCTTGTTGGTGTGCTCAAAGGTGCCATCATGGTGATGGCTGATCTTTCGCGCAAAATCCACATCCAGACGTCGATGGACTGGATGGCGGTTTCTTCTTATGGTGCCGGTACAAAATCCTCGGGTGTGGTGCGGATTCTCAAAGATCTCAATGAAGATCTCCAAGGGCGAAATGTGCTTATCGTGGAAGATATTCTCGATTCGGGGCTAACTCTGGCATGGTTAAAAGCGAATCTCGAGTCGCGCGGAACGAAGTCGATCAAGATCGCCACGATGTTCCGCAAGCCTGAGGCAGCTAAAGTGCATGTAGATGTTGATTATGTAGGTTTTGATATTCCAAATGAATTTGTGGTGGGGTATGGGCTTGACTACGCGGAGAAATACCGCCATTTGCCATTTGTTGGCACCCTTGCTCCACACGTATACGGAGGTTAAATGACTGTGAACCCACCTTCGACTGAGGGGCAGCGCAATAATACTTTTGCTTCAAACGACGACGAATCCCGGCGTCGTCGTTCAAAGCGCGCCAAGCAACTCGAAGAGTTCAATCGACGCGGGCGTAACCAGAACAAACAGTCGAAAGATCCGCGCAAGTCCGCGCAGCGGCGTCCGGCTCGGCACGGCGAGAACGACAAGCGTGTTCCGCTTCGACGCCGGATCCTCACCGGATTTGCGCTGGTGCTGCTCGGCGGGTTGGCAGTGTTTTGGTACCTCGATTTAGGTGGGTTTACCTCGGTAAAGACTTCTGAAGGAAAAGAAGTCCTCAAAGAACAAAAAGTGGAGCTGGCACAGATCACCGAGGGTGTGCAGCAGGTTCAGGTGTGGCTGAAAGATGACTTCACGCCAACCGATACTGAGGGTGAGAAGCTCACTCCTACCAAGAAGATCCAATTCCAATATGCGAATGCCGAAGCTGGTGAAGTAGCTAAGCTCGTGCAGGATGCGAAACCGGAAAATGGCTACAATTCGCTCGTTCCACAGCAGTCATTCTTGAGCTCGATGGTCACGCTTTTGCTGCCGGCCTTGCTCATTATTGGCGTGTTCATATGGTTGTTGCCGAAGATGCAGTCGGGAATGACGGCGTTTGGCAAGGTCAAGCGCGATGGTATGGATTCTGATCTACCAGATGTAACTTTTGCTGATGTTGCGGGCGTAGACGAAGCTGTCGAAGAGCTACGCGAAATTAAAGAGTTCATTGAAACTCCCGATAAGTTCCACAAGATGGGCGCGAAGATTCCCAAAGGCGTATTGCTCTATGGTCCGCCTGGAACTGGAAAAACTCTCCTTGCAAAGGCTGTAGCTGGCGAAGCGGGCGTGCCGTTCTTCCACATTTCTGCATCGGAATTTGTGGAGATGTTTGTGGGCGTGGGTGCTTCGCGCGTGCGAGACCTCTTTAATAAAGCCAAAAAGACGGCGCCTGCCATTATTTTTGTTGACGAAATCGATGCGGTGGGTCGTAACCGTGGCTCGGGAATCGGCGGCGGAAATGACGAACGTGAACAGACTCTCAACCAGTTACTGGTTGAAATGGACGGATTCGATGAGCACACGAATGTGATCGTGATTGCCGCAACGAACCGCCCGGACGTGCTCGACTCCGCACTGCTTCGCCCTGGCCGCTTTGACCGCCAGATTGCAGTTGATGCTCCTGACCTGCCAGGACGCCGCCAGATTCTCGATGTGCACGCGAAAGGAAAGCCTTTTGCCCAAGACGTCGAGCTGGAAGCGGTGGCGCGTCGTACCCCTGGTTTCTCGGGTGCGGACCTCGCTAACCTGCTCAACGAAGCAGCATTGCTCGCCGCGCGTCGTGAACACGAAGTTATTACGGAAGACGACGTTGACGAGGCAATCGATCGTGTGCTTGCCGGACCACAACGTCGCACTCGTGTGATGAATGCGGAAGAGAAGCGCATGACCGCCTACCATGAGGGCGGTCACGCAGTGGCAGCTGCGGCTTTGAACTACACGGATCCAGTCACCAAGGTGACGATCCTTCCACGCGGGCGCGCGTTGGGTTACACCATGGTGATGCCCACCGAGGACAAGTACTCCACTTCGCGCAATGAGCTTCTTGACCAGCTCGTTTATGCGATGGGTGGGCGTATCGCCGAAGAGATCGTATTCCACGATCCATCCACTGGAGCCTCAAACGATATTCAAAAGGCGACCAATATTGCGCGCAAGATGGTCACTGAATATGGTATGTCGTCCAAGGTTGGCGCAGTGCGTCTGGTGGCCGATGACTCGGATCCAATGACGCGAATGGGCGGCGGAAACTCCCGTGAGTATTCCGAAGAAATGGCGCGAATTGTGGACGACGAAGTGCAAAAGCTTCTCGATACCGCCAACCAAGAAGCCTGGCAGGTGCTCAATGAAAACCGGCACGTGCTAGACAAGCTAGCTGCTCGTTTGCTTGAGAAAGAAACGATTCTTGAAAATGAATTGAAAGAAATTTTCAAGGATATCCGTAAGGCGCCCAAGCGCGTGCAGTGGCTGTCTTCGCCTGACCGCCCGATATCGGACATTCCTCCCGTGCCACTTCCGCAAGAATTGGCTGGCGATGCGCAAAAAGATGAGCATTCACACTCGGAGGGCATTGAAATTGGGCCAGACGCGACGGACGTTCCGCCGGTGACTGAGCAGGAGAGCTAAGTGGCTTACGATGAAGAAGGTGTGCGCAAGGCGATTTACGATCTCCTTGTTGCAGTTGGGGAGGATCCACAGCGAGACGGTTTGCTCGACACGCCGATGCGAATGGCGCGTGCGTATCGAGAGATATTTGCCGGTCTTGAATCGGATCCGAGCGATGTGCTTGAGACTACCTTCGATATTGATCACCAAGAGATGATTTTGGTGCGAGATATCCCGATGTATTCGGTCTGTGAGCACCATCTTCTTCCTTTTCATGGAGTTGCGCATGTGGGATATATTCCCAGCGACGACGGAAAAGTCACGGGGTTGTCCAAACTTGCGCGTCTTGTTGAGGGGTATGCTCGCCGACCCCAAGTCCAAGAGCGAATTACAACCAACGTCGCTGATGCTTTGATGGATCGTTTGCAGGCGCGAGGCGTGATTGTCGTGATCGAAGCTGAGCATATGTGTATGTCTATGCGTGGTGTGCGCAAACCTGGTTCTCGCACGGTGACCTCAACGGTTCGTGGCTGTCTGCGCGAGAGCGCTACTCGTGCGGAAGCAATGAGCCTCATTATGGCCAAGTGAATATGTAAATAAGGAGTGGTTGTTCATGGAAATCATGGGAATTCTCAACGTAACGCCCGATTCTTTTTCCGACGGCGGTAACTGGGTTACTACTGATGCGGCAATTGCCCACGGGCGCGAGATGATTTCGCAGGGAGCAACTGTGCTCGATATTGGTGGTGAATCCACTCGCCCAGGAGCTCAACAGCTCAGCTGGGAAGAAGAGTGGGCTCGTATCGCCGATGTGGTGAGCATTCTTTCGCAAGAGGTGACTGTTTCGGTCGATACGTATCACGCTAAAACGGCACAAAAGGCGGTGGCTGCTGGTGCTCATATCGTCAATGACGTCACTGGTGGCGCTGGCGATCCTGACATGTTTGCGACTGTTGCTGATCTGGACTGTGCCTACATCCTCCAGCATGGTCGGGGCAATAGCCAAACGATGAACGACCTGGTTCATTATGACGGACCGGTGGCGAACGTCGTCGCAAACGAATTAATCGCGAGCCGTGATGCGGCTGTGCGCAGCGGAATCGATTCAGAGCGTATCATTCTTGATCCTGGACTTGGATTTGCCAAAATGGGCGATCAAAACTGGGAACTGCTTGCCGATCTTGGCATATTTTTGGAGCTAGGTCATCCGGTGCTTATCGGGCAATCGCGCAAACGGTTCCTTTCCACCGTCGCCCCTGAAACGGATGCGGCTGGCCGTGATGTGGCTACTGCTACGATTTCAGGCCTGCTCAGCGAAACGGGTGTGTGGGCGGTACGCGTACACAATGTAGCTGCAAGTGCGCAGGCCATCGGCGTGCACTTGAAACTATCGAGTTTAGGCGCATGGTGAATTATGCGCGTCGACACGATTCATCTGCGCGGATTGAGTGCCTATGGCACGCATGGCGTACTGGACTTTGAACACCGTGAGCCGCAAGAGTTCTCGGTTGATATATCGTATTCGGTGGTGACTGAACGCGCTGTTCTAACTGACAACATCGCAGATACGATCTCTTACGCGGATATCGCAGATGCGGTAGTGAAAAGGATTACGGGCGAGCATGTTGATTTGATTGAGGTGCTCGCAGATCGTATCGCGCACGATGTGCTCTTATTCGGGGCGCGCGAGGTGGACGTGACGGTTCACAAACCGAATGCGCCTATTGAGCAAACTTTCGCTGATGTGTGTGTGCAGGCACATCGTAAATCGCCGATTCTCACACCAGCTCGCAGAAAATACGTGATTGCTTTGGGGGCGAATCTCGACAATCCACGCCAGCATGTGTCTGAGGCAATTGAGCAGCTTGCTGAGGTATTTTCGGTGGTCGCCACCTCGGATCTGTACACTACTGCGCCGGTGTTACATCCGGGTCAAGCTGCGCAACCAGATTATGTGAATGCCGTGCTCATCGGATACGCTGCCGCTGCGCCGCTCGATGTGCTGCGCTCCTTACAAGAGATCGAGTGGAAGCATGGGCGAGAGCGGAAAGAGCACTGGGGTGCGCGCACATTGGACCTCGATATTATTGCTGTTGATGGCGTGGCCAGCTCTGATCCTGAACTCATGCTACCGCATCCGCGGGCGGCACTGCGCCGTTTTGTGCTCGAACCATGGCTGAGCATTGAGCCAGATGCGGAGCTCAACGGCGTGGCTTTAACGCAGCTCATCGGAAGTGCACAATGAGTGGCCGCCAGGATTCTCCGGGTTCTTTGCAACCTACGCAGGTGTGGTGGGTGTTGTGCCTGAGCGCAATTTCGCTGGTGCTTTCTTTTTTCGGATTTGATTTGTGGCTCAGGCGCGGATATTCGCCGATTTTGCTACCTCTTTGGGGCTTTGTGCTGCCGTTGCTCATGAGCGTATTCGTGTTGTGGCAGGGGTGGCGAGTGCGCGCATATAAACGCGGGAAAGGCGCTTTAGAAGCGCTCACCGCGGCACGCATTTGGGTGTTGACGCAGGCTACATCGCGTGCTGGGGCAGTGTTAGCCGGTTTTAGTTTCGGTGTTGTTTTCGCATATGCGCATTTGAACTCCACTGCTTTCACGAGCGATCAGATTCGCAATTTTTCGGTGGCAGGTTTAGCTTGGGTTGTGTTGACGGTTGCGGCGTTTTTAGCTGAACGTTGGTGTGTGGTTGATGACGACGCCGACGACGATCGTTCGAGCGGCGGTTCGTTAAACACTGCCACAAGTTGAGGTACTTGTTGAGCTTATTAGTTGAGTTACTAATTGAATCGCAGACTCGGAGAGTGACAATTAGTTAGATACGTTGGTTCGTATTATCACTATGTGGAAGAATGGACGGGCACGTAGTTACACGCCGTCGTACGCAAATGCATTGTGTATGAATCACGAAAAGGGACACTATGAAGAAGCCGTTTGGCGCTGATCTTGATTTCATTCCAGTAGATCCGCAGTATTTCAAAGTTATGCGAATATATGCTCTACTCATTGCATTGGTGACGGTAGTGCCAGCACTCATCTTTGCGATTTCCTTCGGGCGCGAGGGGATCTCAAGCATCGTGTGGTGGAGCATCGTCGGTGTGCTCGCCGTCGTCAGCCTAACCGTTTTGCTCTTTGCACGCAGGCGCGCAAAGGCGATTGGCTATCTCCAGCGCGAGGATGAGCTGATCATCCGGTGTGGAATCATGTTCCACAAAATGACAGTGATTCCTTATGGAAGAATGCAGCAGGTGAACGTTGAAACTGGGCCGATTTTGAGCCGTTTCGGGTTAGCAAAAATCACGCTTGTTACAGCTTCTGCCGAATCTTCGGGTTCTATTCCTGGTATTTCACGTAGTGAAGCCGAGCGTTTGCGTGAAGATCTCACCGCTCTTGGCAATGCGCGGATGGAGGGACTGTGAGCAACGAAGATTACGTCGAAATGCACGGTGAAGCAGGTGGTGCAGCGAATACCGCAGACGCCGCCCAATTGCGTGGCGCGCGCGATGCGCAGCCCGTTTCAGACGCGCAGCCGGATTCTGATGCGCAGCCCGTCACGAACGTGCAGCCAGTTTCAGAAAATTCCATACCAGACGAGACCTGGCGCAAATTCCATAAAATCACGCCTATTTCTCGGCTCGGCGCATTCTGGTTTGTGATCTTCTTTGGAATGTTTTCTATTGCCAAACAGCTGGTTGAAGATCGAAATTTCGAGTCTGCGATCAGCGGTGTTCGCGATCATGCAACGGTTGAGGCCTTGCTGATTCTCCTCGGCGCATTGCTCCTCATCAGCATTGTTGTGATTGGGGTAGGCACTGTGATCTGGAAGAAGATGTCGTATGCGATTGTTCCAAGCGGAATCCACTATCGCAAAGGGATTTTCATCAAGCAGCACAAGCATATTCCGTGGAATCGAATTCAAAGTGTTGAAGTGGAACAGCGCCTTTTCGGGCGTATCTTTGGCTTTGGTTCGGTGAAAGTCGATTCCGCCGGTATGCAAAGCGAAAATATGGATCTTGGCCTGTTGCGACTAGCTGAGTGCTCCTCACTTCGCAAAGAGATTTTGTTCTCGCTCAATTCGGCACGTACAGGAACGCCAGTTGCTACACAAACAGCTCCGCTAGCTACACCAGATTCGCCTGCCATGACAGCGCCGCAAGGCACAATACCTGCTCAGGGGAGTGTAGACGCTGCCGGCACTGCTCTGGCAAATGATTTTAACGCCGTCCCGATTCTCGATGCGGACGACGACGAGCGCGATATTTTGGTCTATAGGCTCGGCACAGCACAGATGCTGATGGCCAATATTTTCGATACTCAGCTACTGATGCTGGTGTTCTTCACGCTTCTTCCGCTCGTCATTACTATTATTGCTGGTGACGTGCAGATTATTGCCATCCTATTCCCAATCTTGGCCGTGGGGTGGACGATTCTCAAGTCGCTGTTTGACGATTATGGCACCAAAATTTACCTTTCGGAAAATGGTTTACGACGCCGAGCCGGGCTTACGAAAGTCATCACGCGTACGATTCCACCGCAGCGTGTGCATGCAATCGGAATCTCACAACCGCTGTTGTGGCGCCGTTTTGACTGGTGGAAGTTGGATTTGACCACGGCGGATAAAGATCTCAAAGAACTCAAGCAACTCTCGCAATCTTTTATCTTGGCTGGTACTCGTGATGAGATTCTCCGTATTCTGTGGACGCTCACGCCATCCTTAGGCTCAGACGATGACCGCGCCTTGCTCGCTGAGGCTCTCGACGGGCAAGGCAGCGGGAAGTATTTCGTGGGCGCACCCCGATCTGCGCGACTGCTTGATCCTATCTCCCTGCCAGGACGTGGTGTCTTTGCTTCTACGCGCACGCTTATTATTCGAAGCGGCAGATGGGCGCGCAAGATTTCGGTAGTATTGCAAGATCACACTCAGTCGACGATGGCCACGGTGGGTCCGATTCAACGCCGGAAGAATCTTGCGTCGCTCAATGTTCACACTGTGTTAGGGAACGTCAACACCAAACTTAAGAACTTCGACCAAGACTATGTGGAGCATCTTTTGATCGCCGAAACGGAACTTGCGCGCCAAGCCCGTAGTATCGGCGTCTCTGAATCTCTACAAGAGTGGAAGACTCGTATAGGTCTTGATCGCTAGCTCAATTTCCTCAGGAAAGGATCCTCGGTGAACAACCACGGCCGGATGAAAATCGGCATCATTTCAGCAGGCAAAGTAGGAGCGGTACTAGGTAGTGCGCTGCGCTCACAAGGGCACACTATTATCGGGGCTTATGCGAGTTCAGAAGCGTCGATTGACCGACTCGAAACCATGCTTGTGGGCGTGCCAGCTCTTGATATCCCGAGCATTGTTGAGGAATCTGAGCTGGTGTTGCTCGCACTTCCTGACGACGAGTTAGAACCTCTCGTGGCAGGCCTAGCTAAGCTAGGACTGTGGAAACCTGGTCAAATCGTGGTTCACACTGCTGGTAGATATGGCGTTTCGGCACTCCAACCGGCTGTAGACGCGGGCGCGCTTGGTCTTGCAATCCACCCGGCTATGACGTTCACCGGCACGTCCTTGGATATTGCGCGTTTGCACGGCTGCCCATTTGCAGTAACTGCACCTGCGGCTATTCAAGCGATTGGGCATGCACTGGTTGCGGAGATGGGTGGGGAATCTTTCGTGATTCCTGAAGAACATCGTGGTACGTACCACGCCGCTTTGAGTCACGGAGCAAACCATATCGTAACGGTAATTGCCCAGTCTATGCAGTTGCTCGCGAGTATTGGCGTTGACGAACCAGGCAATTATTTGCGAGCCTTGGTGCACGCTTCGGTGGAGGGTGCGCTCAGTTCAGGCGATACTTTGCTTACTGGGCCGATTGTGCGTGGCGATGTTAAGACGCTAGCTTCACACTTGGTGACCGTTGATGAGAGTGCGGCTTGTGATCCAGACCTTGCCGATATTCCCCCTGTTTATCGGGCAATAGCCGAGGCGACGACGCTACGGGCGCTTCGTCGTCGGGTGCTATCTGAGGATACGGCGCAACGTATGCGTGACCAGATTCGCGCGAACGAGTTATAGCCTTACCGGCACTGACGGTTAGGATGTGAATGTGCACATTTCACATACAAAATCCGATCTATCCGCTTATCTCAAGGAATCTTCTGGTTCGCGCGCACTCGTTATGACGATGGGTGCTCTTCATGACGGGCATCTTGCTTTGGTGCGCGAAGCTCGTAAAACTGCTGATAACGTAATCGTTTCGATATACGTCAATCCGCTCCAGTTTGGGCCAAATGAGGATTTTGAAGCCTATCCGCGCGATCTTGAAGCCGATCTTGCGCTATTGGAGCCAGCTGGAGTCGACGCTGTTTTTGCTCCCACTGACGATGAGATGTACCCCCGTGACCCGCTAGTACGCATTGAACCGGGCCCGGTGGCTACGATGCTTGAGGGTAAAACGCGACCCGGTCATTTTGCTGGTGTGCTGCAGGTTGTGCATAAGGTTTTCAATCTCGTGCAACCAGATATTGCATATTTTGGGCAAAAAGATGCTCAGCAGCTTGCCTTGATTCGCACGATGGTTGCAGATTTGGATATGTCGGTAGAAATTCGGGCAGTTCCGATTCAGCGTGAAGCTTCGGGCTTGGCGCTTAGCTCACGCAATGCTTATTTGACTGCGGAGGAGCGGGCGAATGCCCTCGCGCTCTCCCAAGCGCTTAAAGACGGCGTTCGGGCAGGTGACGAGCACGGCACGATTCCTGAGGTGATCCGAGCTGCGGTGGCAGATATTTCGGAGAATCCAAAAGTGAAGCTCGATTATTTGACTTTGGTTGATCCGCAGACGTTCATGCCACTCCAGCCTGATTTCACGGGCACTGGTTTGCTGGTTGTAGCGGCGTGGGTTGGATCGACTCGACTGATTGACAATATGGAGGTTTTCATTGGCTGAGCGTATGCGCACAATGATCACTGGAAAGATTCATCGGGCGACTGTGACCGGTGCCGCTTTGAATTATGTTGGCTCGATTACGATCGATTCGGATTTGCTGGCGGCCGCCGACATTTTGCCTGGTGAAAAAGTTGACGTGGTCAATGTAAACAATGGCGCGCGTTTGAGTACCTACACTATTCCCGGAGAGCCGGGAAAGGGTGAAATCATCCTCAACGGCGCTGCTGCTCATCATGTTTCGCCAGGTGATCTTGTTATTATCATGTGTTACTCGGCGATGCCGGACGCGGTAGCGCAGTCATGGCGACCGCGCGTCGTCTTTGTTGATGAACACAATAAGATCGTTGATACCTCCGATCAGCCTGGTCAAGTGCCAGATGGGACGGAAGGGCTGCAGTCATCGGGAATCCCGATGTGAGTAATGGCTCGTCTGGCTTCAAAGGCGGCTTGCCGGCTGAATAACAGCTGATTTTCAGTCCGTTGAGAGCCAAGAAGCCCAAATACCTATAAAATAATATTGTTGTTTTGTAACCTCTAAAGGTGAGTACTATGAATGAAAATCCAGTTCCAGTTGCTGATGACACTCCTGAGCAGATCAAGGTCCGCAAGGAGAAGCGCGCACGACTGATGGAGCAGGGGCGCGATCCGTACCCGGCTGAGCTTCCAATCACTTCGACTATTGGGCTCGTGCGTAAGAAGTACGTTGAGATCGAACCTGGAGAAGAACTTGCTGATGAGGTAGGTATTGCAGGTCGCGTCATGCTGATGCGCCCGTCGGGCAAGATTGCTTTCGTTGCGCTACAGGCGGGCGACGGCGAGCGCTTGCAGGTGATTTTTTCGCTCGCGAACGTTGGAAAAGAAGCACTCGACCAGCTCAAGGCTGATGTAGATCTTGGTGATCACATTTTCGTGCAAGGTCATATTGGTGCATCTAAGCGCGGTGAGCTTTCGGTGTTCGCACACTCCTGGGCAATGGCTTCTAAGGCGATTCGTCCGCTTCCTAAGACCTTTACGAATGCTGAGGGTGAAGAGATGACCCTCAGCGAGGAAATGCGCGTGCGCAAGCGCCATTTGGACCTTATTACTCGCCAGAGCGCACGCGATATGATTCGCATCCGCGCTGCAGTGATGCGTTCGATCCGTAAGACGTTCGAAGAGCGCGAGTACATCGAGATTGAGACCCCTACTTTGCAGAATCTGCACGGTGGTGCGGCGGCTCGCCCATTTACCACGCATATTAATGCTTATGATCAGGATCTTTACTTGCGTATTGCCACTGAGCTTTATCTCAAGAAGGCCGTTGTAGGTGGCGTGGAGCGAATCTACGAGATTGGTAAGAACTTCCGCAATGAGGGTGCCGATTCTTCGCATTCGCCTGAGTTTACAGCTATGGAAGCCTATGAGGCTTACGGCACGTACGATACGATGGCGAAGCTAACGAAAGATCTCATCCAGAACGCCGCGCGCGACGTCTTCGGATCGCTAGTGGTAACGCTTGCTGACGGCACTGAATACGACCTCGGCGGAGAGTGGGACGAAATCTGCCTCTACGACTCGCTGTCGGAGAAATTGGGCGAGGAGATTACGGTAGATACCCCGCGTGAGCGCCTGCTGGAAATCGCTGCTGAGCACGATATTAAGGTCAAGGAATACGCCGTTAATGGCAAGATCGTTGAAGATATCTGGGAAGAACTCGTCGGTAATTTCTTATACAAGCCGACGTTCGTGCGAGATTTCCCAGAGGATACTTCGCCACTCACTCGTTACCACCGCACCAAGCCTGGTTTGACGGAGAAATGGGATCTATACATTCGCGGTATGGAAACTGCCACGGCATACTCTGAACTTGCAGATCCGGTTGTGCAGCGTGACCGCTTGACGCAGCAGTCTTTGGAGGCAGCTAATGGCGATCCAGAGGCGATGCAGCTTGATGAGGACTTCATCGAAGCTATGGAACAAGGCTTCCCTCCTGCCGGCGGTATGGGCATGGGTGTTGATCGCCTGCTTATGGTGCTCACCGGACTCGGAATCCGTGAGACTATCGCATTCCCATTTGTGAAGCTTTCAAACTGATAAGGTAGGGTCTATCAAGCCTGTCTCAACTGATAGAGGAGAGTGGGCTTGAGGGGCTGTGCAGGCATTGGCAAAGCCGACTTGTAGTTTGTGAGTGTGTAACTGAGATCGGGGTGGGTTGAGCAAGGAATTCCTTGCTCAACCCACCCCGATCAGTGTTATCAACGACGAAAAACTCAATCCTCAGTAGGAGTTACGGTCAGCGAACGTCGTCGTCAACCCAGTCGAAGGTGCGGGTAACAGCCTTCTTCCAGAGACGCATCTGGCGATCGCGCTCGGAAGCTTCCATCTTTGGCTCCCAACGCTGGTCTTCTTGCCAGTTGTTGATAACGTCCTGCTCGCCATCCCAGAAGCCAACAGCAATACCGGCAGCGTATGCTGCACCGAGAGCAGTGGTTTCGGCAACCTTTGGCTTCACAACTGGAACGCCGAGGATATCAGCCTGGAACTGCATAAGAGCGCTGTTAGCGGTCATGCCGCCGTCGACGCGAAGCTCAGCGAGATCAACGCCAGAGTCTGCGTTCATAGCTTCGAGCACTTCAGCGGTCTGGAATGCGGTAGCTTCGAGCACAGCGCGAGCGATGTGACCGCGGTTGTTGTAGCGGGTAAGACCCACGATGGCGCCGCGAGCGTCGTCTTTCCAGTATGGAGCAAAGAGACCGGAGAAAGCTGGGACGAAGTAGACGCCGCCGTTGTCCTCGACCGAAGAAGCGAGTGCTTCGATGTCTGGCGCGGTGGAGATCAAGCCGATCTGATCGCGCAGCCACTGGACAAGCGAACCGGTAACAGCGATGGAACCTTCGAGAGCGTATACCGCTTTCTGCTCGCCAATCTTGTAGCACAAGGTGGTGAGGAGGCCGTTCTCGGAAGTCACTGCTTCGTGGCCGGTGTTAATAAGCATGAAGCAACCGGTGCCATAGGTGTTCTTGGCCATGCCCTTTTCGAAACATGCCTGACCGAAGGTTGCAGCTTGCTGATCACCAAGATCGCCCGAAATCGGGGTGTCGATAATGAGCGAGTTCTTTGCGCCGTAGCCGTAAATCTCGGAGGAGGACTTGATCTCAGGCAGCATCGACATTGGAATGCCCATATCGGCACAGATATTTGCGTCCCATTCGAGCTTGCGAACGTCCATGAGCATAGTGCGCGATGCGTTGGTCACGTCAGTGACGTGTACACCGCCGTCGGGACCACCAGTGAGGTTCCAGATTACCCAGGTATCGGTGTTACCAAAGATGAGATCGCCAGCTTCTGCCTTTTCGCGTGCGCCCTCGACGTTGTCAAGGATCCACTTGATCTTTGGTCCAGAGAAGTAGGTTGCGAGTGGAAGACCGCAGACTTCCTTGTACTTGTCTGGGCCTTCGCTACCAGCAAGCTCGCGGACGATCTTATCGGTACGAGTGTCTTGCCAGACGATTGCGTTGTAGATTGGCTCGCCGGTGTTCTTATCCCAGACGACGGCGGTCTCACGCTGGTTGGTGACGCCCACAGCTGCGATTTCGTGGCGGTTAACGTCTGCCTTGGAGAGGGCTTGTCCGATGACCTCGCGAACGTTGTCGCGAATCTCAATCGGATTGTGCTCTACCCAGCCTGCTTTCGGGAAGATCTGCTCGTGCTCAAGCTGACCCACCGAGACGATTTCACCGGAGTGGTTGAAGAGAATGGCGCGGGAGGAGGTTGTGCCCTGGTCGATGGAAAGAATGTACTTCTTCTCGGTCATCTTTGATTTTTCCTTTCAGAAGTTAATTGTTATGGATGGATTACATCATCTGGAAGATGTTGAATGCGCCGGAACCGAATATGAGACCAGCGAGAACACCACCGATGATCGGGCCAACTACTGGAACCCAAGCGTAGCCCCAGTCAGAGCCGCCCTTGCCCTTGATTGGCAGGATTGCGTGAGCGATACGTGGGGAGAGGTCACGAGCTGGGTTGATAGCGTATCCGGTTGGTCCACCGAGGGAGGCACCGATAGAAACGATAACTATTGCAACTGCGAGTGGGCCGAGTGCGGACTTGGTCTGACCATTGACCATAACCCACGAAACGAGTACGAATGTGCCGATGATTTCTGTAAGGACATTCCACAGGCCATTGCGGATAGCTGGGCCGGTTGCGAACGTTCCGAGGATCTCGCCCTGATCCTCATGTGCGTCGTAGTGCTGCTTGAACGTAACCCAAGCGAGTACTGCACCAACAAATGCGCCGAGGAATTGTGCAGCAATGTAGGTGAGAGTTGAGGCTGCAGTGATTGCCACGCCTGGTACGAATTCAGATGCGCCAGAAGCGATAACACCAAGGGTAACTGCTGGGTTCAGATGTCCGCCGGTCTTGTATGCTATGTACACACCAACGAAGACAGCGAAACCCCATCCGAAGTTGATGAGTAGCCAGCCGCCGCCTTGTCCCTTCGAGTGCTTGAGAAGATTTGTGGCTACAACGCCAACACCAAGTAGGAGGAGGAACATTGTTCCAATGAATTCAGATAAAAAGACTTGTGCAAGAGACATCTTGAACCTGTGCTTTCCGAATAATAACTGTGAAAGTTAATGGATGGATATTGTGCTCTGAAATCGATGGCTATTTTCTAGACAATGTGCTTCATTGCATTAATTTCAGGCTAGTAAAACTATGACACAAATTACTCTCTGAGAATACTTGGAATGGCGGTATGCACGAACGTGCAAAATTATTTTTCTTCAAAGGGAGCATGTGCATTATTTAACATCATAAAACTGCAGGATATCGCCAAAAAGTACACAAAATACACTGCGGGGGATGGTTCACTTCAACCGATTGAAGTGAACCATCCCCCGCAGGTGAGAGTCAGTATTGCTAAATCTGAAAACAGGCCGAGTGAGCGAGTTAGTGGCTCAACGTGATCTAGCACTGGCTCAATCAGGACTTTGACTTCTTCTTCATGTCCTCCCACGGCATGCCGCGCAGCTCGCTCGTTCCGGCCAGACCAAGTGCATGGTGGATGAGCTGAACTGGGTGAATTACTTCAGCGCCAGAGCCTTTGCGAATCTGCCAGCGGCAGGTTTCCGTCTCGCACGCAGCAAGTTCAGGGTTCGTGCGCTTAACCATATCGAAAAGCGGTTTGCCGACTTTCTGAGCCACCTCATACTTTTCTTTCTTCAAGCCATAGGTTCCGGCAATACCGCAGCATTGCTCGCCTGATTCAATGACCGTCACGCCAGGAATAGTCTCCATCATGCGAATTGCTGGCTTTCCGATACCCTGCGACTTCACCTGGCATGGCTGGTGGTAAGGAATCGTGAGATCTCTACGGCCAAGCTCCTCAATTGGGAACTCGCCCGCGTCCATCAATTCGAGGAGGAACTCGGAGGTTTCCACCATTCGCGAGCCGACGTCGATCAGTTCCGGATCGTCGATGCCCATGATCTCGTGTGCCTCGTGGCGCAACATGCCAGCGCATGATCCCGACGACGATACAATAGTCAGTTCTTTACCTGCACTACGCAGCTGCGCACAGAGTTTACGCACAGCTTTAGCTGCTTCGTTGAACAAACCATTGGACTGCTGTGCCAATCCACAGCACCCTTGCTTGGGCACTATAACCTCGTACCCAATATGCTCAAGCACTTCAACAGTAGCGATCGACGTCGCAACTTCAAAGTAACCGCCAGCACAACCGTGGAAGAACACGATCGGTCCCTTAGGGAATGGGCCAGTGCGAGTCTTTTCGTGCTTGCGGAACCAGCCCATGAATGTGCGTGACTTCGCCTTAGGCACCGGAGCTTCATGGTGAACGCCCACAACTTTTTCAACGATCTTACGGATTGGCTTGTTAGCCAGCGCTGCATTCGCAATTGGGGCGAACGGCGTCATCAATTTGCCTTCGAGCTCGGTCTGCGTGATCAGACGGTCACGCAATGGCATATGGTCGGCCTTCATCACAGCACGTGCCTGGCCATTCATTTCGGCGATCTTCACTCCCTGCGGGCAAACCGTTGTGCAGATGCCGCAGCCTGAGCAGTAATCGAGAGAGTAATCAACTGAAGTGCCGTGGCGATACCGTTCTGCTTGTGGACCAACGAACTTCGGGCCCGAGAAAAGTGGCGTGGCTTTAGCAACCGGGCACTGAGTTTCGCAGATTGTGCATTTGACGCACGAATCAAGCGAAACACGCGCCATCGAAATTTTGGCATTTTCCATTGGATTTGCGCCCATTAGAGTTCCTCATTTCCCTTCTGGATAGCAGTTGCTGCTGCCCAAGCCGAGCCCAGCGTGATTCCTTCGCCGGATTTTTCTTCCCATGCAAGTGCGCCACCAAGGCAATCGCCGAGGCAGAAAAGATTGGAGTACAGGACTTCTCCGTCAGTGTTGAGTGGATTCATTGACCCATTGACGCGCACGCCGCTGCGGTAAATCGCTTCGGCATGGAAGTCTTTGTCGGTTACTTCAGGAGTGTAAATCGGCAGGTCAAAAACGGACTCTCGGATCACTCCGTAGGAATCGCGCGCAAGATTTCCTGATTCGTAACCGCCGCCAGCATGAATGATGTAGTCAGCCTTAACTTCTGAAACTCGCCCTGCACGCTGGACTTTTACTGCGGAAATAGAATCTCCGGCCGCAATAAAACCAGTGGCTACGGCATTGAGCTGGATATCAATTCGCGCCTGTCGGCAGGCCACGGTGAGAATATCGTTGATACGTCGGCCTGGCACTGACGGCGGCGGAAGTGGAATTTCACCGACTGGTGTCCCAAGCTCTGTTTCAATCTCAGCAAATGTGTGCGGATCAAGTCCAAGTACAGCAGGGACGAGCACGGTTTCCCCTGGTTGGATTTCGTGCTTGATCGCTTCAATCAGAGCTTGGCGCTCGGCTGAGCTCAGGCCTTCGTCCAAAGAGCGGGCATGGGTGGTTCCTGAAGCGTCGTGCTCTTTACCGCCACGCAGCGGCAAATCAATCGTCACGCATCGCGCGGTTACGTTCACATACGGTGAGCGATTGAGATTATCTACGATCAATTGAACTGGGAAATCCTTAAGGCGCGACAGCCCGACGACGAGCAGTTTCTTTCCGTCGTTAAGGACGGTCGCCTGCATGGAATCTGGAACCGCAGCGCTTGGACGTACCGCACCGACCGCCGTCGGCATTAAAACGTTCTTGCTCAAGAAATCAGCCCTGCCCTGAGCCGCGCTGAACAAGTCGATCCTGCTGGTAAGCCACTTGACTCCTGAGAATACGTTCGTGGTGCCGATCGCGGCATAAGGATGTGCTGGATTGTTGGCAATGAATGATTCCAGCGCGTTGGGGAGGTCAATCACTGGCTCAGTGCTTAGCGGGCCATGTTCCCAGCCCAACACGTCAATCGTGCCATTTGATAGCAGCAGGCCGCCGATTCCGCGGCTCACCACAGTGACGGTATGCCCTTGTTCACGCAGCATAAGAGCGCTGGAAAGACCAGCGAGACCAGCGCCAATCACCAAAATCTTGCTCATGTCAGGACTCCTTCGTCGTCGTTGTGTTTGCGGCAGCGCTCATCGCGTCAACAGGCGCTTGATCGAGCACCGCTTCACCGTTTGGCGCGGAAAAAGCAGGTTCTAAGCGAGTTGGGCTCACGCCGTCATGCCTGCCATGCAGCAGCGCCAAATCGCCAGTTGCGCGGCGCGAATCTTCGTTTGGAGCAGGTAGGTGGTCAATATCCAGTGCGCCACTGAGAATCCACTTATCGAGCGCCGCCTCACGCAGCTGCTGGCCATAGAGCAGATTACGAATTCCTTGCGAGCGGTTACCTACGAACAGGCGAAGCATCGTCGACGTGCGATCTGCGAGCTGTTCAGGAGTCATACCGTGGAATACTTCAGAAGTTTCGCTGTTTTGACGTGCGAAATCATGCATGATTCCCGCAGCTCGCAGTGAACAGAACCCACCTTGGCATGGTCCCATGCCCACGCGCAACTTGCGGCGAATATCGTCGAGGTTGGCATCGGGCTGGTTTGCCAATTCTTTTTCAATCATTGAGCGGGTAACCAGCTCACATTCACACACAATCGGATCGTTGAGGCGGTCAGCTTCGCGCTCTTTGAGACGGTCGGTGACTTTGTGGGTCGGGTGGCCTTGCGCACTCGGTACCGCTTCTTGATCCGTGGTGCATTCGCGATGCTCACCGAGTTTCTCACACATAGCATCGACGACGTTCTTCGCCATGAGTCGATAGGTGGTGAGTTTTCCGCCAGCGATGGTGAGCATTCCAGAAATTCCATCGCGCGATTCGTGGTCAATGATCGACATTCCGCGCGACATATGACGAGTATCAGAAGCGCTCACGCGGCGGTCTTTAATAAGTGGGCGTGCACCTGCCCAAACATGCACTGCTCGCGCTTGGCGGAAACCGGGGATAAGCGCCTCACCGGCATCGAGCATCTGCTGTACTTCCGAGTCCTTGATTTCGAGGAAATCGGGGTCTTTTGCGGCTTCATCGGTGGTGCCAATGATACAGACGGTGTGAGCAGGAACGATGATATCGCCGTCTGCGGGGTAAATGCATCGGTTGACGACTGAATTGACGAGTCGGTGGTTCATCGCCACCATAATGCCGCGACCAGGCACAACATCAACTTCTGGAGCGCCGGCCATCTCAGCAATTTGGCCTGCCCAAGGACCGGCGGCGTTGATCACAAAGTGGCAATCAATTCGCACATCTTCGCCTGTTTTCTCGGCGCGGCACAGAACTGCCTGCACGGCGCCGTCTTCTACGACGATTTTGGTGACGCGATGGTAGCTGAGAATCTTAGCTCCGTAAGCCTTTGCCGACTCGGCAGCACCCCAGGTCATTCGCCAGCCGTCTACAGCGCCGTCTTCAACCTCGAAAGCGCGCTTGATGCCCGGGTTGAGACGTGGCTCGCGACGCAGCGCTTCGGCGATTGAGATTTCTGCGGCTGGAACTCGGGTATCGCGAGCAGCTTTGAGGAATTTGTCTGCGTGTTCCTCAGTGTCTTGTGGAGTGACGACGAAGAGTCCGCCCGTTTCCTCCACGGCATCCGAGTGGATGCGCCGGATGATGGCGTTCTCCTCTGCGCACTCAGTGGCTGAGCCGGGATCGGAGACCACGTAGCGTCCTCCGGAATGGAGAAGGCCATGGAAACGACCTGTGGTGCCTTGGGCGAGATCAGCCCGTTCAACTAGCACTGCACGGAATCCGCGCATTGCAAGATCACGTACTGTTCCTGCTCCTGTGGCTCCGCCGCCAATAACAACTACATCAGTTTCGATTCTTCGCATAACCGTCTTCCACTCTGAAGTTGGTTGATAATTACACACTCCCCAAAGTGGTTTGGGAAGTTCTAGATAACTAGATTAAGCGTTTTCGATCCTCACTATTGCCGAATAAGCGGAATCTGGGCAAGATTGGGCAGATGTGCACGGACGGTCAGTAGTGATGGTCGAATGTTCAAGTGTGGTATTTTAGAGGTAGGCAACGAATAATTTAGGGGGACGCTGGGCGTGGATGAACGCTTTAATCTCGCGTATGAAGCTGCAGTAATGCATTTCGTGCAAGGTGAAACGATGGAATCAATCGCACGCCGGCTCGGCGTTTCGCGTTCAACAGTCTCACGGCTGGTTAAAACTGCACGTGAACTCGGTTACGTACAGATCTCGTTACACCCACCTCAAGAGCTGGTTGACACCTTAGGTTCGCGCATTTCCCAAAAATTTGGCGTGCGCACACACGTCGTACCTGTACCTTTCGGCGCAAATGACACCCGTCGTCTCACAGCTGTTGCCACTATGGCAGGAATCCTGATCTCGGAGACGGTGCAACCCAATAATATTGTGGGTGTAGCATGGGGAAATACTCTTTCGGCTGTCACTGATCATCTAGTTCCAAAGCCTGCGTCAGGCTCGATCGTGGTTCAGCTCAATGGCGCGGCCAATCAAATTAGCACTGGAATCCCTTACGCCGGCGAGATTATGGAAGCCTTTGGTCAGGCCTACGGAGCTGCAGTAACGCATTTCCCAGTGCCAGCATTTTTTGACTATCCCGAAACTCGCAATCTCCTGTGGCGCGAGCGCTCTATTGCCTCGGTTCGTAAACTCCAATCACGCGCAGATATCGCGATCTTTGGAATTGGAGCAATGGTGGGCGCTGTGCCTTCCCAAGTCTATTCAGGAGGCTACCTCACACCTGACGAACTCGGTTCTCTCTCTGCCGAGGGAGTCGTTGGAGACGTATGCACTGTGCTTTTACGTGCGGATGGATCATGGGAAGATCTCGAATTGAATCGCCGTGCATCTGGGCCAACGCCCAACGACCTACGAGCGATTCCACGCAGAATCTGTATCGTTTCCGGTGTGGAGAAAGTTGTGCCTTTGCTCGCTGCTTTACGGGCTGGAGTGATCACCGATCTCGTGATCGACGAAGACTCAGCTGCACGATTGCAAGAACTCAGTAAAGTTGCAGATCACGGCAAGGCCGGTAACGAATAGACCTCATCTGTGGCAGTGAGCAGACCGTCGTCTTTAAGCGAAGCGAGCGCTGATTCGAAACGCTCCTGCGAAAGGCCGCTGTGCTCGAATAACTGAGTTTTGCTCACGTGTGAACGACTGCGCAACACAGCCATAATTTTTCCGCGCGCTTCGCGGTGAGTGCCAGTAAATTTCTGAGTGGTGCGCTGATGGGCATAAGAGTCTGCAGGCTTGCCTTCTTGAAACCATAAACACCCATTTTGAACCGGGCAGTTTTTACATCTTGGATCGCGGGCCGTGCACACCAGAGCCCCAAATTCCATAATTGCTGCGTTCCAATGTGCGGCATGGGTTGCGTCCTGAGGAACGAAAACGCAAGCGCGCTCGCGCTCAAATACAGTTTGAGATGGCGGTGGCAAAGCAGCGCCATGCCATCTGGCCAAAACGCGCCTTATATTGGTGTCAAGCACGACCGAGTACTGCTGATATGCGAATGCGAGAACGGCGTCGGCTGTGTATGCGCCGATACCAGGCAGCGCCAAAAGCTCTTGACGAGTGTGCGGGAGTGCGCCGTCGTAATCGCGCACCAGAACCTGTGCACATTCGTGCAGACGTAGGGCGCGACGCGGGTAACCGAGCCGATCCCAAGCGATGAGAACCTCAGCGGGGGAGGCGGCTGCCAGATCGGCAGGAGTTGGCCAGCGTTCCATCCATTGAGCCCATGCAGGTAGCACGCGATTGACCGGCGTTTGTTGACTCATTACTTCGCACACCACAATTGCCCACGGAGTTATCTGTGGGTGACGCCAGGGCAGGTCACGGCCATTTTGCTCATACCAGGGCAGAAGTATCTGTTGGTATTGTTCAGCCGCCCACAGCGCAGGCCGGGAGGTGGCAGATGGTTGATCTGCGCTATTGGAGGAAGATGCCGGTGCCCTACGTGAGGGTGCCCTACGTGCGGAGTTAGACGAGTGTGCCCAAGCAGGATTATTTGTTGCCATCAGGTTAAGTGTGCCAGAAAATCGGCCAAGTTTGCCGCCTGCACGGCTGGGTTTGCCCCGTGTATGGCCAAGTTTGCCGCCTGCACGGCTGGGTTTTGCCTCGTGCAGATCCCATTCTTGATCGTATTTCACACGCAGGCTCGTGCCTATCGGCGTGGAATATGGCATTCTGCCTCCTGTTCACGTTACCTTTAATACGTGGTAGATGATGAAAGAAGGCGTTCGGGCAAGGACTCTTCCAAGGATTCTTCGCGAATCCGCGGCATGTTGCGTTCAGCGCGATCTAAAAAAGCTAGCGATTCTTCTGATGCGCCAGCTGTGCGTGAAATAGGAAGTCAAGGCAAAGCCATGCGGTCAGGAAAGTCATCGCGCAGCTCAGGGACGTCATCGCGCAATGGAAATTCATTGCCATCACGATTGCGCAGCGTCATCGATTCAGAACCGAAAGCAAAAACCACCGGGCGTTCGGCCACAGTAAAACATTCGCGAAGCTCAGAAGCGCAAAATTCTCACCGTACAAGCAGCACTGAAGTGCCACGAGGTGCAGCTGTGCCGAAGAAAATGCGTGCGATGGGTCCAGCTCGTTCAGGCAATCACGGCAACGCATCGCGAGAAAAACAAGCTCAAGCTATTCGGCACGGGCGCTCTTCAGCTGTGAACTCAACTCGTGGCACAACGAATGCCGAACGTGCACGCCGGTTGCCACCGACGTCGTCGCAAGCATCGCGCGGAGGCCCATTGCCACGGTCAATTCGAAACAACCAAGACGCGCACCGCACCGGGATTGCCCGCTATATGCGCAATAAGAAACTGGTGGTAACGGTATCCGTCGTGCTTGTGCTGCTTATTGCTTTACTGGGCACATATATCGTGCTGAAAAACGCGCTCACTAAAATGGACGCACAAAACAGTGCGCCGTCTGAGAGCGCAAATTTTGAACCGGTCAAGTGCACTCCACAGATGTTGGAAGTATCTCTTGCTCGGCAAGGTTCGCGCCCAGGTCAAGCAGTGAATTTCAATATCAGCATCAAAAACGATAAAGGTGAACGCCCATGTTTTGTAGATATTGGGTACAAGCATGCCGGAATTAAAGTATGGAGTGGTGAGCAGCCGGTTTGGGATTCTAAAGCGTGCAGCGTTGGCGACGCGAGCAAGGTCTTGTTACTCGATAAAAATCTGACGAGCACGCAAACTATCACCTGGGACGGAAACGTTTACGGAGCTAATTGCGCCAAGCAGTACCCCTCCAAAGCCGGAACTTATCAGGCGCAATTCGTTATCGACGACGTTGATTTTGGCGCAAAAATTGCGCTGTCTTTAGACCCCAATGGTAAAAATGCGCAGGCAGTCACGCCTGCACCTGCACCTGTGCAAAATCAGCCCACCGTGCAGCCATCGCCTGATCCCAATGTGAAATCTGATGTGGATGGCAACGGATCAGCCGTTGATAAGGCAGACCCCGAGAGCTACAAGAAAGACGCGCCGAGCGACGTCACATCGCGGTGAGTGGCAGCTTCACGAACGTAGGCGAGCACGCCAGTTTCAGGCCCGGCCGAGCGGAAGCACCGAATTCGCTGCGAGTCGAACGTCTGCAACTTCTCGCACATCTAGACCAGACGGAATCTTAACGTCATCGCTCAGTGGCGGCACAATAGCGATCGTGAAACCGAGCCGAGCAGCTTCGTTGAGGCGTTGTTGAATCCCCACAATTGGGCGCAGCTCGCCAGTGAGGGAAACTTCGCCAAGTGCAATAACTCCAGGTGCGAGAGGCATATCGGTTGCGGTTGAGATCAGCGCAAGCGCCATGGCCAGATCAACCGACGGCTCTTGGGCGCGCGCTCCTCCCACAGTGGAGACGAACACATCATTTCGCTCAAAGGCAATTCCAAGGCGGGATTGGATCACAGCGAGCATCATGGCAACGCGTGAATTGTCTACACCGGCAGTGGTGCGACGCGGCGGACCTGAAGCATTCACCGATAGCGCCTGAATTTCCACTGGCATTGGCCGGCGTCCCTCCAAAGTTACCGTCACACACGTGCCGGGAACAGTGAGATTGCGCGCTGAAAGGAAAAGTCCTGAGGGATCGGCAAGACCGCGAATTCCACTATCAATGAGTTCGAAGCAACCTACTTCATCTGTAGCACCATAGCGGTTTTTTACTGCGCGAACCATGCGCAAACGCGAATGGCGATCACCTTCAAACTGGCAGACGACGTCTACCAAATGCTCAAGCACGCGCGGACCGGCGATTGAACCGTCTTTCGTCACGTGCCCTACCACTATCACAGGCAGGCCGGAGGCCTTGGCAATATTGACCAATCCCGCCGTCACTGCCCTCACTTGTGCCACGCCACCAGCTGCGCCGTCCACGGTTGGGTCAACAACGGTTTGCACGGAATCGACAATCAGTAACGATGGCTTACTGCTTTCAATATGACCCAGTATTCGCGAAAGATCGGCTTCGGCAGTGAGATACAGGTGCTTTTGTAAAGCTCCAATTCGCGCAGCCCGGGCACGCACTTGAGCTGCCGATTCTTCACCGGTTACGTACAGGACGGGGTTTCGACCGTTCGTCTCGGATTCTGCCGCAGCTTTTGCGGCGACGTCGAGCAGTAGCGTCGATTTGCCAACGCCAGGTTCACCTGCGAGGAGCACGACGACGCCAGGCACGAGTCCGCCTCCTAGCACGCGATCCAGCTCAGGCACTCCCGTTGGAGTTTTCACGGAAGCTTGAGCTGATACATCCGTAATGGGCTGAGCAGGAGCATGAGGAATCAACACAGGTACATTATTTGATGCAGTTCCTGAGGTGGTGGCTTCAATAACTGTTCCCCAAGCTTGGCATTCGCCACAACGACCTACCCATTTGGCGGCCGTCCATCCGCACTCAGTACAGCGATATCCAGGAGCTTTAGTTTTTGCAGCCACAATGCCTCCTAAAACTTGTTGACGAAAGTTTCAACGGCGTCTGCGGCGCCGGAAATAATGATCACGTCACCTGCGCCAAACTTGAGCTGCGGCGTCGCATACTCGAAAGGCATATCGGGAGGTTTTATGCCGATAACGGTTATGCCATATTTTTGCGGCAGATTGAGCTCTTCGAGCGATTGATTTTGCAGTTGCGCAGGGGCGAACATTTTCACTACAGCGAAGTGGTCTTCGATTTCGATGTAGTCAAGCATTTTTCCTGAAACCATGTGCGCTACTCGTTCACCGGCGTCGTGCTCAGGGTAGACCACGTGATGCGCACCGATTCTGTTGAGAATCGTGCCGTGCGCTACCGACATCGCTTTAGCCCAAACCTGTTCGAGCCCAAGATCAACAAGATTTGCGGTGATCAGGACCGAAGCTTCAACGGACGTTCCCACAGCTACGACGGCGAAAGGAAAGTCTCGTGCGCCGAGTTGTTCGAGAGCCTCAGGCGAGGTTGCATCGGCTTCTATCACGCGGAACCGATGTGACCATTTTTGAACGAGTACGGGATCGGATTCGACTGCAAGGACTTCACGGCCAAGCGCATCGAGCGTAGTGGCGATGGATGAGCCGAATCTACCCAGGCCAATGACGAGTACTGCTTCAGACAGCGCGCGCTTTGCCATATGTTTCGCCTTTCGTATTGCTTGTCTCACTAGTGTAGCGATCTCATTTACGTTCATTCCACTGGTGTGAAGTGCGCGCAGATTAACCCACTAGCGGTTGCTCCTCAGGCATTCGGATCACACGACGCCGGTAGCGTAAAGCGAGTGCGGCCGCCGTCGTCACCGTTCCCACGCGTCCCAGATACATTAAGGCGATAAGTATCGTTTGTGCAGCTGGCGGAAGAATAGGGGTGATACCTGTGCTCAGGCCGGTTGTGGCGAATGCAGAAATCGTTTCAAACAGCACGCGAGATAGGGGAAGATCAGTGATGTGCAAAATTGCCAGCGTGGAAGTTCCAACGAGGACGGCGCCAAGGAATGTGATTGATATGGCGAGTCGGGTGACGGTTGCTGGGATACGGCGTCCATATACCTCGACGTCTTGATCTCCACGAGCTTCGGCAATGATTGCAAGCAAAAGAATCGCGAAAGTGGTGACTTTAATTCCGCCGCCAGTGCCTCCGGAACCTCCGCCGATAAACATGAGGATATCGGTGAAAAACCACGTGGATTCGTGCATTTTGCTGATGTCGAGCGTGCTCAGCCCCGACGAGCGAGGAGTGATGGAATGGAACATCGCTGCCAAAATTCTTTCGTGCAGTTGCAGATTTCCGTAAGTGTGTGCGTTATTCCATTCAAGGGTGAAGATGCCGATAGCGCCGAGAATGAAAAGAGAGATGGAGGTGGTGAGCGTGATTTTTGAGGTGAGCGACCAGCGTTGCGGCTTGCGCCAATTGCGGGAGATGTTGAGAATCACAGGGAAGCCGAGTGCGCCGATAAAAGTTCCGACGATAACTGGGACTGCGAAAATCCAGCTTCCAACGAAACCGGTGATACCGGCGTCGTAAATAACGAAACCTCCGTTGTTGAACACCGAAATGGCCATAAAAATCGACTGCCCTACCGCGGTGCCAAAATTGGATGCAACCGTCAAACTCGATGGTAGGAGAGCCAAGGTAAGTATCGATTCGGCGATAAGAGAGGTGGCGACGACGGTGCGGAGCAGGCCTCCTACTTCGCCCAGGCGGCTTTTGGTCTCGTCAGCTGTAAGAATGCGTTGCGTCAGGCCGATTCGGCGCGAGACGGCCAAACCGAGTAGGGAAGCGAGTGTCATGACTCCGAGAGCGCCGATTTGCATGGAAAATGCGATGACGACGTGCCCGAACGTGGACCAGTAGGTCGCGGTATCGACGACGGTGAGTCCAGTT
Organism: Arcanobacterium pluranimalium; assembly: GCF_016907845.1. Classification (GTDB taxonomy): domain Bacteria; phylum Actinomycetota; class Actinomycetes; order Actinomycetales; family Actinomycetaceae; genus Arcanobacterium_A; species Arcanobacterium_A pluranimalium. The sequence continues at coordinate 2,066,765 of NZ_JAFBCS010000001.1, read as the reverse complement.
ACGCAGGTGGCCGATGTCGCAGTGAAAAGCGCCGTGAGGAAAGGCGCGCTGGTGTGAGCGCTACGCGCTTGGGGAAGTAGCAGCAGCGATGTGAAAAAGAGAATGATGAGGGCAAATATTCCCAATGCGAGCCGAGCTGGTGAGCGGCGGGCGACGGTGTCGATATGATCTCGCAGGCGAATCAAGAGCCGCAGTTTCGTCACGAAAAACACCTCGCTCTTATTGCTGGTCTGCATGCAGTGGCTTTGCTTGGGGAAAGGGCTTATCCTGCTTTGTTCGTATACACGATATTACGTGTGAACTGGCCGTTTTTGCTATTTATGAGTTGGCGTAGGTGTGGTTGTGAATCTTGTGACGATTGAAGTTTTTGGGAATTGTGTGCATTTTGAAAAAATGCGATAGACTGAGGCAAGAATTTCCGTGCCTGAAATTTAATCTGAGATTCTTTTGAGATTTGTGTGGATTACACCACGCTGTTGACGGTCGGAACTTTCATTCACGCATCGGATTTCCAGGGGTTTGCTCTGGTTTACTTGGTAGGACGGAATAGGATGTCTCAGCTCCCATCTTCTGGTCCGCAGTTTTTCACTGTGGCTGAAGTTGCCGAGATTACGCGCGTATCTCGGATGACTGTGTATCGCATGGTTCATGCTGGCGAACTGCCTGCCGTGCGTGTGGGTAGTTCCTATCGGGTGCCTCGTTCAGCTCTGGATCAGTTGCTTGCTGGAAGTGCTGAGGGTGAGCGTCGCGAAGTTTCGGGAGCCTAGGTTTTAAGGTACTATTCATTTGTTAAACGTAGCGGTTTTGCCGTTCCAACTATTACTTCCGGAGGTAGCCAGTGGGTTCCGTTATTAAGAAGCGTCGTAAGCGCATGTCGAAGAAGAAGCATCGTAAGTTGCTTCGCAAGACGCGCCACCAGCGTCGCAATAAGAAGTGACGTTTTCTATTAGCGTTGAGAAGCCCCCTTTTCTGAGGAAAAGGGGGCTTCTTTTTGTGCGGGGCTTTTGTTTTGGTGGGGCTTTGCGAGTTAAAGGCCAGAATGTGTGTCTGGGTGGGGCGTCTCGTTTTCTTGGTGTTGCTTGATGGGTGGAGTTGATAGTTGGTGGTGTCTCGTTTCCTGAGATGCGATGTGAGGATTGGCATATTGGGAATTCGGGAATGGGTGGCTGTGGATGTTTTCACAAAGTAAATGGCTGCTCATGAATGATTGTGTAGTGAGTTTTGGTTTGTGCCATTTCTGAGAAGACACGTTCTCCTGGGGGAGTTGGTTGAAAGTTGTAAGATATAAGTGCTTTACCTGCAGTTGATTTATTAAAGCATAGTTATGGTTGAGTGGAATGGTGATTTGTGGCGGTTTGGCTGATATTTTGGGTTATCGGGTGAAATATTCAAATTGGTGACGCAACTAACTGCGGTGGTGTTATATCGTGCCGATCAGCACAAGCGTATTTATTGGAACTAACCCTGAAAAATGGCCTTGATTATGTTAGAGTGAACATGAAGTTTTAGAAACTCATATTTCGTGCTAACACCGGGTTAGGGCTTATGTTCGCGGGTTAGCAACGGTCCGAATAAGGCGGGCATTAGGCTGCCTTACCGGCGAATGCGATTGATGAGCTTGACTCATCTGGGCGTTAATCCACATGAAGGAAAATAAAATGAAATCCATGAGAATGAAAGTTGCAGCTGCTATTGCGCTAGTTGCTACTTTTGCAGTAGGAGGAATTCACTCCGCACAGGCTGCAGATGTTGTAGACGTGAATGCTCCCGTCATATTAAATATCCACAAGCTTCTTGGCGATCCAGAACCAGGCAACACTGGTGCACCAACCAAGGGGCAAACTCCACTGAGCGGGATCAGCTTCAAAGTTGAGAAAATTGAAGGCGTTGATCTTACAACTCAAGCTGGTTGGACTGAACTTTCGACGATGACCGCAAGCAACCTCGGTGATAATTCCGTTGGCGCTTCGTGGACCAAGGTTACTGACGGATCTGGATTAGCTTCGTTCACGACCACAGCTGATTCTGGATTTACTGTAGGTGTATATCGTGTAACGGAAATACAAAAAGGCGGCTACACGGTAGCAGCTCCATTCCTTATTACACTTCCTTATTCGGGAGCTAATGGAACGTGGACGTACACACGCGACGTGTATCCGAAGAACCAGACGTTCCAGCCAGATAAGCAGGTTGATGATACCAACGCTACGCTTGGAACAAACCTTTCTTACACTATTAACACGCCAGTGCCAGCAGGGGACCTCTCATTGTTTAAGATTGTTGATCCTCTCGCAACTAACTTGACACTGCAGCAGCCAGCAACCGTCACGTTCACTGGAGTATCAGCACCGACTCTTGCAGCTGGCATTGATTACACCCTTGATTATACGAGCAATACCTTAACTGTTAATTTCACTCAGACAGGTTTGGATGCCCTTAAAGCAGCGCGTCTCACTGATCCAACTCTTGCAGTTCATGTTGCGTTCAAAGCGACTGTGAATTCAATTCCAGCCAATGGTCAGATTACAAACACTGCAACGGTTACATTCCCGACTGGGTCTATGACGACGAACGCGGACATCAATGGAACTTCCACACCGACCTCAACGACTTTCGCGAATTTGACTATTACCAAAACTGGTACTGGTGTAACAGATAATGCGCAGATGAACGGTGCAAAGTTTGAACTCTACCTCTGCGCTGATTCGAATGCAGACGGTAAGTATGAGCTCAATGGTTCTGCACTCAGTGTTGCAACTGCTAATGATGCAACTTCTGTTGGTACCGTAATTACTACGGCTAACGGATCGGGTTCGACTGCCTCAACTGGTCTCGGATACGCAATTCCTGTGAGCTCATTTGCTGGTGGCACTGCGGGTACGCAAGTCAATACATACTGCGTGCTTGAAACACAGGCTCCTGCTGGCTTTGTGCGCAACCCAGAGCCACAGCTTGTAACTTTCACTCCAGATGGAACTGGTGCTACAGCCGGTGCATTCAGCGTTACGGTTAATAATGAGAAGGATTCCTTGCTCGGTCAGCTTCCGGCAACCGGTGCTTTTGGAATCGTCATCATTTTCTTGATCGGCTTGGCACTGCTCGCACGTGGCTTCTACACCAGCCGTCGTGACAGCAAAGTGAACACAGCTGCTTGATAAATAGTGGTGGGTGAGCCACGGTTCACCCACCACACCAAGATTTCATAGTGTCATGGGTTTAACGCGGAAAAGCAAGAGGCAGTCGGTGAGTAGCGCTCCCGCTACTCACCGACGCCGAAACCCGCGTTCCATAATTTACCTGGTACTCGGAATTTTGGTTCTGCTCTCGCCGGTGGTTATCACACATATCAAGAACATTGAACAACACGAGATAGCGCAGCTCTATTCGGAGAACGTCAAAAAAATGGCTCCTGAACAGCGCAAGCAACTCTTCGAAGAAGCCAAAGCTTACAACGCTCAACTTCCGGCCGTGGGTTCTCCAGATCCATGGGTCAATGGGATTGATATCAATTCACCTGCATACCAGAAATATCTAGCTCAACTAAATATAGATTCGGTGATGGGTCGCCTAAAGGTTCCTGCGGTGGGAATCGATTTGCCTATCTACCACGGCACCTCCCAGGCAACCCTGGCGCATGGAATCGGCCACCTGTACGGGACAGCACTCCCAACCGGCGGAATTGGTTTCCATTCAGTGTTGACCGGGCATTCAGGTCTCGCAACTTTGACGATGTTTGACAACCTCTCTCATATCAAAGTTGGTGAAATTTTCATTGTAGAAGTGCTTGGCGAACAGCATGCTTACAAAGTAGATCAAATTAAAAAAGTGCTACCTGAGGAAATTGAAAATATTCGCCCAGAAAGCGGACGCGATCTGATCACCCTCGTCACCTGCACACCTTATGGAATTAACAGCCATCGGTTATTGGTTCGTGGTGAACGAGTCGATATGCCAGCTGAGCCAATTGAACAAGTCTATACAAGCCCTTGGCAACCGTGGATGATCGCGGCAATAGTCATTTCGATTCTGACTTTGCTCTACATCCTATGGTGGCTATTTAGGAAGAAAAATCGCCGCGAAAGCGATGATGAACAACCAAAGTCGCCAGCAACTACTCAACAACACGCGATCCATAATCAACATCAAGAAAGCGCAAAGGAGGAAAGTAATGCACAGTAGCAACAGCACACAGCGTCACGCTATTTTGCCAATCCTAGTCTTTCTTGCGCTCATTTCTTCCCTGCTCCTCGTGCCAGTTGCAGCACAAGCGCAAAGCGACACCGACGTCGTCATCCATAAAACCCAAGGTGAAGGTGACACGCCTGGAATGCCGCTCTCCGGTATCACTTTTGAGGTGCTGCCAGTTATTGGTGCTACCAGCGCAGATACTGAGTCGCTCGTAGCGGAAATGAAAACGAATCCGATGCTAGATGGCCATCAGCTCGGCGCTCCAATCAAGGCCGTGAGCAACTCACAAGGTGATGCACTGTTCCCTGCATTGCCCGATGCTATCTACTTGGTTCGAGAAATCCCTTCGCGAGTTGGCAATGTTGCCTATTCGGTGATCAGCCCATTCTTGATTGGTCTACCACAAATGGCCACAACCCAAGCAAATGGTGCGCAGACCCTCACCGTTTATGCGAAGAACCAGCCCTTAGCAATAAGCATTACCTCAACGCCACAAGATAGTGTTCGTCCTGGCAGCAGCGTTATGTGGCATATTCAGTCGAACGTTCCTGCGCCCGATAGAAACGGCCTTTTACACAATTACGTGCTCGTGAGCCGACTTGACTCCGCCCTGCAATATGAGGGCGTAAACGGGTTGGTCATTACCGATGGAAGCTCAACTCTCACACTCGATCCGAATGCGGACTACACCGTCGCGTTCGATCCGGCCACAAACTCGGTAGTAGTGAAGCTGACCCCCTCGGGGCTGGCGAAGCTAGCCGCGATGCGTTTTAAGGCGCCGCAAACGAACGTTATGCTCGATATTAAGACGACGGTGCGCCCAGATACGCCACAAGGTGCCGTCGTCAAGAACGAAGTTCAACTCTTCCCAGATGGTTGGCCTGTGAATGGAAGCGCTGGAGTCGCAATCGGTGCAGTATCTGACGTTTCGAACGTGACGGTCGTGGCACCGTCGCCGACGCCGTCGCCAGCTACACCACAGTGTCCACCACAGGGCTGTGAGGCTTCGGTCATTTCGGTAATTTTGGCCAAAACGGGCGCGTACTTGAAAGAGATCATTATCGGGGCGGTTGGCTTCCTTGTGGTAGGTTTCGTCCTCTTCTTTATTGCGCGAAAGCGGCGTAAAGACGACGCCGAGCCAGCGGTCGATTCACCGAATACCACAGCAGAAAATGCATTACAGAAATCAAGCGATGAAGTTATTAAAGAACAGAAGATTAATGAAGGAGGCGGGGATGTTCAGTAAAGATTCAATACAGTCACCCGCAAGGAAGCTCTGGGCATCATTCCTGAGCTTTGTGTTTATTGTTGTTCTGTTGCTTCCAGTTTCGCCGTGGAGTCCCGATCGAGACAAAGCCGAAGCGGCTGCTATCACCTATGACCTCGGCGATTGCGCAATGCGTATGGGAACGGGTGCCGCCGCAACGCTTGCTAATAGCTTCTGTTTTATTGATTTTGCTGGCATGATTGGTGCTGCAAATCAAAACGTTCACATCACGCGTCAGATCGGTGATATGACGTTGTCATTCGATCTTATGTGGTTCAATAGCGGTATCGTTGCTCCGCAGGTTAAGGCAGAATCTGCTCAATGGGATTCGGCTGCATCGTATGGTCAGACGATTAATGGTTACCAAACTTTCGTGCCATATTCAGGTGATTTGCAAAGCCCGATAGTCAGGGTCAAACACCTGCCGCCAACGTATTACTTTAACTTCTCTAATATCGTGTTGAAAGACGCAAAAGGCGCTGTAATTCCTAACTTCAAACTCAATGTATTGGATGCCGAGGAATCACCTGGTGGAGAATCTTGGGCGATCAAAGACAACGACACAGCCACCAATAAGACCACATTCAATAAAGTGGTGCAGTCCGGGTTTGCTGATCCTTGCAACGTCAAGACTCAGACGGGTATGGATTTCTACTGCCAGGGCTATGCAACCAGTGAAGCATATAAGGGTATCGCTGTAGCGACCATTGATTCACCTAGTGATTTTCAGATACAGAAGTTTGGAGGCTCTGTAGGCAATGGTGCATTCGCTATTGCCATTTCAATTGGACGGGTAGCGGGCACATATACAGCCAATACCACTTACGAAATGGCAGAAACCGGCCAAGCAACGACTTTTGATCATCGCGTATATACAAAGACCAGCACCACGGAAACGCTGATTCCGGGTACGAACGGTAGTACGTTTACGGTGTACAACCGGCCGTTCTCAAATACGCTTTCGCCAACAGATAAGCAAGTATTTAAGTCAACAGGAAGCGGCACGCAAAGCCAATATGTTTTCGATCGTTATACTCCAGTGTGGACGTGTACGGCGGGAACATCGGCTCCAGTCACCATCAAGGAAGGTCAAGTTCCCACGGGTTATTCGCTTGTGAATGATCGCGCTTCTGCCACATCAACCTTGACCGCAGACAACACTTCGGACGCACCGCTTGAATGTAATGTGGATTGGCAAAGCAAGTTCCAGTCCGCAACGTTTGATTTATCAAAGTTGGTGACCGGAAATGCCGCTAACTTTACTGATATTTCCACGCGTTCATTCGAGCTGAACTACACCTGCACTAATAATGCTTTTGCTACGGCGTATCCAACGATCCCACTCAGCGGAAAAGTTACCCTGCGAGCTGGAGAATCGACGCAGATAAAGAACTTGCCAGCGGGCACATCCTGCACGATTACAGAGTCTTTCCCTGGCGGTGCTCAACCAGCTCCTCCGGGTGTTAATCTCAACCTGACGTGGACAGGTGGAACTTCTGGAAGCGGCACTCTTCCAAACCTCACCACGACGCTCGCACCGACTACGAGCGTTTCCGCAACAAACAACTACACATATCGCTCTGGAAGCATCACTCTGAGCAAAAACTTGCTTGGTGATCCTACGTCAGAATTCATCTATCCGCGTCACTACGACTTCTCATTGACGTGTGTTGGAACAACGGTTCAAAATCGTACCGTGGGATTCGATATCAATCCATCGGGTTCTACCTATTCAGGATCAGTAAATATTACAAATATTCCGGTCGGCCAAGAGTGTCGTTTAACGCCATTAACAGGTTTGTCATCCACCGAAGTCAAGAAATACGATTTTGTTGGGCGTGCTGTAACATTCGACGGTAATCCTGTCACCAAAAACTCTGATGGATCGTACTCGTTTACCCTTGCCGATTACGCGCAAGGAGGCACGCCTACCACCGGCACAATGCATATCGATGCAACGTATGCCTACCAGCTACGCGACGTGAAAGTTATTAAGCAACTGGCTGGACCGGCGTCGAACTCTAAAGACTTGGACGGAAAGACGTTCCCAGTCCAGTACAAGTGCAGCTGGGGATCAAGCGGCCAATTCTCGAAAGTTGGCAGCCTGAATATCACTACAGATACGGCAAATCCAGCTACGATTCCCGGCGTCGCCGTCGATGCGAACTGTATCGTTTATGAAGATACAGTGGCGCAGACACCTAATGTGGTGCTGAGCTCAACGAAAGTTTCCGCAGCTGATGCCAGTGATGTAACCGTCACCAAAACGAACGACGAAGCTAAAACTCAGCCGATTCTGAAAGTCTCCTACGCTACCGATTCCACCCAAAACCGTGTGATCATCACCAATACTTATGATTACAAACTTGGCACGGTAGACATCGCAAAAGTGGTGCAGAAGAACGGATTGACCATTTCCTTGCCGTCTACCTTCTCAATCAACTTCGACTGCGGTACGCGCTCTGTGATTGCAGCAGATGGCAGTACTGTGTCAGTTCCATTAGTAGGAACCGTCTCAATCGGAGATGCTCAGACGAAACGTCTCAAAGCGCAGGTTTCTGATGCGGCTCTCGATCCGAAGATCAACGATCAATCGGGATATATGGGCGTGCCCTACGCAAATACGTGCACTTTCAGCGAAGATGCTCCGCAAATCTCCACCTCGGGCGTGTTGTGGCAGAGTGATGTCGACGCCCAGCGCTTCGTGGTTTCTGCTGATGCGACCACAAAGACGATCACCAACAACTTCACCGCAGCTGGAAATGGACTCACAATTCAGGGACGCGTCGTGGCTGGTCGCGAGATGGCTGCGCCAATCACCTTGAATATTTCTTGTAAAGACTCCGGCGGGACAGCGCTTGTGCTCTCTCCTCAGTACGCGCAAGTAACTTTGAGTAAAACCACGCCATCGGTCACAATTCCGGCATCTCAGGTGCCAGAGGGAAGCTCATGTAGCATCGTCGAACCGACCCCTGATTCGGGTACGCGAACGACGGCCGTGGGAGTGAACTATCCGATTACTCGAAATGCGGGCTTGCACGTTGCTGCAACCGGGACTGATCCTGAGGTCAACCAAAACTATGGTAACCTCGCTCCGATCAACTTGCCCTCGCTCAAGATCGGTTCTTCCACAGTGGCGGAAATAAATCTCTACTACGCCTACGTGACCGCTCCAATCACAGCATCTAAGATTGTGGCTTTCGATCCGGCTACTCAGCAGTACATCTCTGACGCTCGAAAAGACATCAAACGCAACCGCCAGTTTACGGTCACTTTGCAGTGTACGTATCCCGACGGCGTCACCACAGCAAACGCCTCAGGAACTGTTGTGTCAACACAGCCTGAGATAACACTGACCGAAGAAGTGCCCGTGGGATCTAGTTGTACGATTGCAGAAGGTGCTACTACCACTGCGGCTGGTGTTGATGTGAAGCAGGAAGTTGCGGTAAACGGTGGTGCAAACGCAAATGTTTCCACGACTTTCACTGTTAAAGACACATCGAACTCGGCAGTGTTTACTAATACCTACTCACGCCGGCTAGCTCCGGTAGTACTCAATAAACGTGCAGTTCTTCCTGGCTCAATCCGTGATCAGTATGCAGCTGCTGGCCAGAGCATTCCGTTCCATACCCACCAGTTCACGATGGACTGCCACGATCCAGAAACCGGTACTGGGAGCACAGGTGTACTACTTGGAACTTTCAACGGCACGATTACCGGAGAAGGTAGCTACCAGTTCGATAATGTGCCTGTTGGTGTTGATTGCCATATTAAGGGTGACCAATTCGGGCAACTTGATTTGAGTCTTCCAGGTGCGAATGGCGTACAGCTTAAAGCGTATGTGAAGCCTAAACAGGTTAAATGGGTTGTTGATGAAAACGACGGTACCGCCGTCATCGACACTGACTTTCCAGGCGACGTGACCGAATCTGCGTACTTCTCGACGCTAGATGCAGCTGCGGACGGAACCGTCACGAACGTCGTCGACATTGAAAATACCTACGAGTATATTCAAACGAAGATTCAGATGACGAAGAAGGTGGTGGGCGCAGCTGGCGATCTGGCCCTACTTTCGCCTGATCAAACCTATAATTTCAACTTCCAGTGCGAAGGAGTTGGATTCAACACCTCCACAATTGGAACGGGTACCGAAACTTTGAGTAATTCGTTGGTGCTCAATACTTTTGGCACAGCTACCGACAATGGTGATGGCACGGTAACTCGCCTCTATACCTCGCCGCAGGTGACTGTTCCAGCAGGTGCTTGGTGTGACTTCGATGAGAAAGATCCGGTTGGAACGCCCGCTCAACTCGTTCATTCGATGGATCAACAAGTTATCAAGAAGTACGCCGCTCTCAACTCAGATCCGAATCACGTGGAATCTTGGGATTTTGTTAATAGATATACCCATAGAACCGTGCCAGTGCGAGTGTCAACGCTTCACAATGGCTACTTAGAAGGCGCCGTTAAGGATGATTCTGGCAATGGATACACCTATAAGGTGACGTGTAATGATCCGGCAAAGACGAGCTTCTCGCAGACGGTTGCTTTTGCAGATGCGCAAGTGGGATTAGCGGCTTCCGATGCGGCTGCTCCAGATACCGGGCAGATTCTACAGCTCCCAGCTGGTGCTGATTGCACGATTGACTACGCAGGAAGTCCGTCACTTGTAGCGAATTCGCCTATTGAAGTCACTGCCGGAGATCGCGCTCCATTCATGCGCTTTGGTACATGGACGGACGCTGGAGCTGCTGCAACTAACCCGACACAGCAATGGCGAGACATCAAACCAACAGACGTAACGCCTGATATGAAGAAGTACTCGTTTGCCTTCACGCTTGCTCCAACTCTCACCGCGACGACTGACGTTGTCATGACTGTTGGTGCACAGACGATCTACATTCAAGACACGATGGACGTAACTGTAACTAAGCAAGCTTTTGGAACTGCAGGAGCGGGAGCTTCGTTCAGTTTCACGTCGGACTGTTTACCATCTGGCCAGACGGCAACTGTAAAATCTGGTGAATCGTTCACGCTGAAGAATGTAGCTGTAGGCCGCACCTGTTTCATCACAGAAGCAAATAATCCAGACACGCTTCCAGAACTGGGAATTGAATCGCAAGGCGACGGCATCGTTGATGCGTGGGCAACTAACGTTGCGGCCACGGAAACTGAGCCGGCAAGCCGATATATGCAATTCACGACCGCTCCGGTAACCACGCCAACTGATCTGTCGCAATCTGGCGCTTATTGGAACCTCGTGCTGTCGAACCGCTATCCGGCGATTGATATTGAGAAGACTATCGACGGACCGTTAGTGTCGTCTAACGACGGCGTCGTGCTCGCTCCTACAGCAACGTCAATGACAGTCCACTATGTGCTGACGAACAACGGCGGCTTGCCGGCAGACACCTTTGAGCTATCTGATCCATCGCTTGCTGGACGCACAATCACAAACGGCACGCAAACGATTACAGTAGGTGCCGATGGCTCGATTGATCCGTTGTTCTGCGGAATCGACAACAACGCAATGTACACGATGCAACCAGGCGATTCTCTAACCTGTACTTTCACAGTTCAGCTCACTGAGACAGCGCAAACTCCGCTCAATATTAGTGGAGCAGTGACTGTGAAAGCTTTGGCAAACGGCAGGCCGGTGACGGATTCAGATGGATTCAGTGCACAGCGAGTGTGGATGACTCTCCCGCAGGCTGGTGCGATTTCACTTGTTGCCGTGATCGTGACTGGTGTGGGCATCGTCGTCTATGGAATATGGAAAAACCGCAAGGATGAAGACGACCACGAAACGACGCTCCCGCTCGATTCCTAAGTTGCGCACGCTGCGTAAGTCGCGTGAGCTGCGTGAGTCGCGTGAGCTGCGTAGTCCTCGTAACCCGATCCGTGATGTGTGAGTGAGAAATTTGGAGAACAACAGGCCTAGCAAGCAGCGTAAGTCTAGGCGAAAAAGCGGCCTAATATGGATATTGATTGGCTTGCTTATTCTGTTGTATCCAGTATTCGCCACTCTTTACAACGACTACCAGCTGGTCGAGCAAGCGCGCACCTACTCGAACGCGGCCCACAGTATTAAGCCGAAATCGCAAGTGCAAAAGTACATTGATGAAGCACATGCGTATAACGCGAAGCTTGCCGCACAGGGGCATCACGCGCACCCACCAGTGGCGAGCGATTCTGGTTTTGCCGAGTATATGAATACGCTGAAAGTGCCGGAAACAGCCGATGTGATGGCTCGAATTCGTATTCCAGGCAGCCATATCGATCTGCCGGTATTCCACACCACCGCCTCTGACGTGCTCTACCGGGGAGCGGGTCATATGTACGGCTCTGATCTTCCAGTTGGTGGCCCTGGCACTACCTCAGTTATTTCTGCACACACTGGCATGGTGAATGCTTCGATGTTCGATAACTTAGTGTTTATCGATACGGGAGCAGATGTTTTCATCGAAGTGCTCGATCAAACGCTCCATTATAAAGTGCGTTCGCGTAAGGTGGTCGGCCCATCTGATTATCAAGCAGTGACGTACGAACAGGGTGTGGACAAAGTGGTTTTAATCACCTGTACTCCCTACGGTATCAACACAGATCGGCTGTTAGTTGAAGCAATTCGAGTGCCAGACTCTGCCTCCGTTAATGAGAATGTGTGGGTTCCGAGTTTGAGTTGGTGGATGATCCTAGATATCACAGTTGTCTGTCTTGTACTATTGTTTTTGTTGATCCGCGCATTGCGTCGGAAAAAGCGAAAAGACGACGAAAACGAACCCGTCGCTGATCGTTCCGATGAAGGAAAGCATGCCGTTAGCATCAACCACAAAACAGCAGAAGATGCGGCTGGGCAACCGAATCTTCAATGAAATAGTGGAGTTGATTAACCATGAGTGCACCTGAATCTACGAACGTTCGCTGGCTAGACGACGAAGAGCAGATCGCTTGGCGATCCTATCTGCGTGGCACTGCGACCTTGCTTGATCTGATTAATCGCGATATGGAAGAAGACAACGGGTTAGCACTCAGTGAATACGAAGTGCTCGTTCACTTGAGTGAAGCTGAGAATCACGCCCTGCGTATGTCGCAGCTTGCCGATCATCTTGTACATTCGCGCTCGCGACTAACGCACACGGTACGCCGTCTGGAAGACATCGGATATGTGGAACGTTTCCGCTGCGTCGACGACGGCCGGGGCATTAACTGTAGGCTCACCGAAGCTGGTTTCAGCAAATTAAAGGACGCTGCGCCGTCGCACGTCGAATCGGTACGTAGGCATTTAGTAGATTTGCTCAGCCGGGAAGAGATGCTCGAACTCGGCCGGGTTAGCGCCAAAATATTTACAGATTCTGGCGCTAAGTAGCCTCTCGACGCTCGGGTATTCTTGCAGTACAGGCTCGGGTGATTTTCCTGCGTCTGCTTCGAGTGGCTGAGGGAGGATTCCCAGCACTTGGCTCATAATCTGCGCAGCTGGCGATAAGTATGGCAAGCTGGATGTATGGATCTTACAACTGTTCATCTAGTGCGGCATGGGGAAGTTGATAACCCGCAAGGAATTCTCTATGGAAGAAAACCTGGGTTTCACCTCACCGAACTGGGCAGACGCATGGCGCAAGGACTTGGCGAGACGTTTTCCAACGGACACGATGTGCGTCTTGTCGTGACGTCACCTCTCGAGCGCGCCATTGAAACGGGAACGCCGACGGCGGTGGCGTGCGGTTTGCCCGTGGTGCACGATGCGCGCCTCATCGAAGCTGATAATTACTTCGAGGGTCTGGCTGTTAACGACAATCGTTGGATGCTCGCACACCCGCAGTACTGGTCGTGGTACAAAAACCCCTTTGAACCCTCATGGGGAGAGCCGTATACCGAAATCGTGGCACGTATGTCTGCGGTGATCTCGGAAAGTATCGATTTGGCACGTGGCGGGGAAGCAGTGCTGGTTTCGCACCAGCTCCCGATTTGGACTATGCGCCGTTTTGTTGAGCAAAAGTCACTGGCTCATGATCCGCGTAAACGTGAGTGTTCTCTAGCCTCAGTTACCTCATTGACCTTTGCAGATAAGCAGCTCATCTCGTGGAAATATTGGGAACCGGTAGCTGAGTTGATGCGCCGCGCACAAGATATGGTTCCGGGAACTTCTGAGGCGGAAGCGAAGAAACCGCAGAGCTAATTGCCGTAAAGTCCGCGCGACTCGTCGTCGTCTTTCTTTTTTGGGCGCTCGGGGTTCTTTCCCTTTTCGGCGCGCTTTTGTTCGAAAGCACGACGACGGTTTTGCGCTTCCAAGCGGGCGAGAAAGTCTGGATCGTCGTCGGGAGCTACTGGACCAGTGTGCTGACCTGGCCTCGAGTTGCGCGCTTTACCTGGAAAATCGTTGAAATTCTGCCGTGGATGTGACCCGTCCTGTTTGAAAATATACTGGTATTTGAAAAATATCCACAGTACTGGACCCAAAATAGGGACGATTGCAATGAGTATGAGCCACACAGCCTTAGAGATGCGTGCGGGCATACGGTCGCTGTCAGTTCGCGCGCAATCGACGAATGAATAAATCGTGAGCGCTACAAGAAAAAGAACAATAAAGATTCGAGCCACGTCTACAGTCTAATCTATCCGAGTGGGAGGGTATATTTTCTTCGCTTTGAGCTTGTAAAATATGCAAATGATCTTCGATATTGCACGCTTCTTCAAGCGTTTCAATACCTCGCGCTCCGTCAAGGTCTTGTGCCGGTACTTGGAAGGGGATATGGAGGTTGCTTAGAGGGTGCGTGGAGGCTGCTCGGAAGCTACTTGGAGAGGCTTTTGCTATATTTCGCCATTTAGCAGGCGCAACTATGCGGCAAGCAGCAAAGCACCCACTAAAAGCGCATAAGCGAGTTCGAAAAAGCCAGTATTGCGCAGCACGATAATCAAATCGCGACCAGTTTTCCCAGTTCGTACTGGACGGCTCAAGTTAGGCACTACAAACAGTAACAGGCCAGTGACGGCCAAGATCGGGAATGTAAAGAAGCTGGTGAGTGCGGTGAGCAAGGGTGCAAAAGCCACCATCCCCACAAATGTTTTTCTGGCTCGTGTATCTCCGAGCCGTACTGCCAGCGTGCGTTTATTTGCTTTGATATCGGTTGGAATATCGCGAATATTGTTGACCATAAGCAAAGCGCAGGCAATGACGCCAATGCCAGTTGCGACTATCCATGCTACAAGAGGTGCCGTGTTGGATTGGGTATATACGGTGCCTACCGTTGCAACATATCCGAAGAAAACGAGCACGAAAATCTCACCCAAACCAATGTAACCGTATGGGTGTGATCCACCAGTGTAAAACCAGGCAGCGAGGATAGCTAATGCGCCAACAGTCAAAAGCCACCATTGCCCCGAGAGAGCCACCAAAGCTAATCCCATCAGGCCAGCGGCACCAAAGAATGCAAACGCCACGATAAGCACAATTTTCGGTTTGACTTTTCCGCCGCCGGTGAGTCGTGGCGGACCGGAACGAAACTCGTCGGTGCCGCGCACGCCGTCGGAATAATCGTTAGAAAAATTAACTCCCACCTGCAAGAATAATGCCACAGCAGCAGCGAGGAGCGTACGTAACCACGAGAAAGAATCTTCAGTAAAAGCAATGGCTGCACCAGCAATAACTGGTGCCACAGCTGCCGGAAGAGTGCGAATACGCGCTCCCTCGAGCCAGTCAGAGACGGAAGTTGTCAATGTAATAGTTCTCCTCAGATAAAACGCCCACCCAATTGTACTGCCAAGTCAGAAATGGCGCTAGAGAGCAGACTATAGAAAATGAGCCGATAGTGCACGTTTGCAGAGTGCTTGGCGCCCTGCAGAGCATCTGCGATGCCTGATGGAATTTATTGCGTACTCTGTGGCAAAAGCTGGTAGTTAGCTCTGTGTTTCTGGTGTGGGTGCTGATTTCAGCGTTTTTGTTGTGATCCCTGATCAGAGAGGTACCGGATGGCGGCATGACGTATCAGACGCCGATCAATCTTGCCTGATCCTGTGAGTGGCCAGGTAGATGCCGATGCGAGTGATTGAGGCTGCCGTGACGGAGAGGTGTTGCGTAGAGCAGGGGAATTGTGAAGCGGGCTTGGGGATGGGCTGAGCGGGTTGGGGGATGGGTGCTGTGAGCTTTGAGATGAATCACTGTGTGCTGCTGAAAGCACATCTGCTAAGTCAACCATGTGCTTGGGAACCCAGCCACGCTCGAGTCGTTCGCTCAACGCGCGGCGAAGATCATCGTGTGGAAAGTGCGTTTTCAGCACAGCGACCGAGCATTCGCCCCACGTTACGTCAGGAATGCCGAATACCACGGCTTCAACACCAGCAGTATCATAAATGGCGTCTTCGATAACCTGTGGAATCACGGTAAGACCACCGGTGGTGATGGCATCGTCAATACGTCCAAGTACTTGGAGTTTTCCCTCTTTCCAGCAGCCAAAATCGGCGGTTTCGTGGGTGCGAACTGAATTACTCTCAGCAAGCGCCCCATGTTCGGACAAATACCCCAAACCAACTACCGAGCCGGTGAGACTGATGCGTCCGTCGTCGTCAATCGATACGGAGGTATCTCCAATGGCGACGCCGTTATAAACGCAACCTCCGCAGGTTTCAGTCATACCGTAGCTGGTCACGACGTTGAGACCGGCGCTGTGGGCGCGCTTCAAAAGGCTATGCGAACTAGCAGCTCCTCCCACAACTATTGCATCAACGACGCGCAAAAGCGCGGCAAGCATTTGCGCATCATCGAGCACACGAAGCAATTGCGTTGGCACAAGTGAAAGATAGAAACGCTGGCCAGAGCGCTTAAGGTCGTGTAGCTGCGTCCAAATTGGGGGAATTGCGTCGTCTGACCGAGAGCGGATCGGAGCGTACACAGGGGTAAAACCGGCCGCGAGCGAGCGAACAACCGTTTGGAAACCAGCGATATGGTGGAGCGGAAGAGTGTTGATCCAGGTTCCCGCACCGCCTAGAAAATCGTGAGTTGCCTGGCCAGAGCAAAGAAGGCTCTCCCAAGGAAGTGCCACAATTTTCCCCTGGCCAGTGGTCGATCCAGACGTGCGCATTAGAATTCCAGTGTTGGGCGCGATATTCAGGTGCGAGAGCTCGGCATACGCAGCTTGGATATCGGTGTGCTCAGGCACCACAAATAGTGGTTGTGGATTATGAGAACGCTCGCGTTGCTCAAGCGCGGCAGCCACTGCACGCGTTACGCGTTCAAGAGCTGCAGCTCCGTTTCCACCCTCCAAAATCTGGACCGCTGGCCGAGTGGCGCGTGCGCTATTTTCGGCTTGCTCACCGGTGCGATCACGCTCTGGCGCAGGCGTTGCAGAGCGTGTATTTTCAAAAGCCGTACTCATGCGTAGTAGGGGTAACCTGACCAGTCGGGAAGGCGTTTCTCGAGGAAAGCATCGCGGCCCTCTTGGGCTTCCTCCGTCATATACGCCAAGCGGGTCGCCTCACCGGCGAATACTTGCTGACCGGCCAGACCGTCGTCGGCCAAATTAAAAGCAAACTTGAGCATGCGGATTGCCTGTGGGGACTTCGTGGACACAATCCGCGCATACTCTAATGCACGTTCTTCGAGCTCAGCGTGGGGAACTGCCTCATTGACCACGCCCCAACGCTCGGCATCAAGAGCCGAGTATTCGCGCGCGAGGAAGAAAATTTCGCGGGCGCGCTTATCGCCAATCTGGCGAGCGAGAAGAGCCGAACCGTAACCCGCATCGAAGGATCCGACGTTGGCGTCGGTCTGCTTGAATCGGGCGTGTTCGATGGAAGCTAGCGAGAGGTCACAAACCACGTTGAGAGAGTGTCCGCCACCAGCAGCCCAACCGGATATTGCGCCAATGATCACCATTCCCGACGTGCGCATCAACCGCTGAACTTCCAAGATGTGGAGTCGGCCGGCCTGAGCAGGGTCAACCGACTCGCGCGTTTGACGGTTGAGTGAGGGATCGTCGCCCCCGCCGTCGTACATATAGCCATCGCGACCACGGATTCGCTGATCGCCTCCGGAACAAAATCCCCACCCGCCGTCGCGCTCTGATGGTCCGTTACCAGTGAGAATCACACTTCCGACGCTGCCGGTGAGTCGGGCGTGGTCGAGAGCGCGATAGAGCTGGTCAACAGTTTCTGGGCGGAAAGCATTGCGCACATGCGGTCGGTTGAAGGCGATACGCACCACCGGCAGGTCAATTTCGCTGGTGATGGAGCCGTCAGCAGCGAATGTACGTTCAACGCCGCGGTGATAGGTGATGTCAGAATCCGGGAATCCGTCGATTGAACGCCAGCGGCGCGGGTCAAAGATTTCGGAGACTTTAGCAGGCAGAGAGTTCATAGTCTCTATTGTGCCATTGGGTTGGTAGGAAGTTCGATTTGGTTTCGAGTGAATTTTGGTGTGGATTTTGCAAGATCTCGATATATATCGAGATCTTGCAAAATCCACACCAGAACGTTGGGTGGGGCGTGGATGCGGGGTCGTATGTGTGGTGGTTGATGAGTGTGGGCTGCTCGGAGCGCTGGCCGGCGCCGGCATGTGATGTGTGGTGCAGGTCGAGAGCGTAGACGTGGTGGCGGATGGTGGAGGTGGGCGCTGGCTGGTCTGGTGTCGCAGATGGCGCGTGGTGGTTGACGAGGGTATGCGGTTGGTGGGCGTTGGGTGTGGTGGCGGGCGGCCGAGCAGGGCACTATTCTGAATATGTGAATAAGACGTGGCATGCCGCAAACGGCACACCGGCCTTGAACCGGTATTTTTCATCTCTATCGGGGTTGGCGTTAGCCAAAGGCGATATTGAACTGCACGCATATGTGTACAACGTGCCCATCACCAAATTTCGTGGCATCACGCAACGCTCTGGCGTGCTACTTCGTGGAGAGAGCGGCTGGGCAGAGGTCTCGCCCTTTTGGGATTATGACGATAGTTACTCGGCGCGATGGCTGCTTGGCGCCATTGACCATGCGGTGCACGGCTTTCCTGCCGGAATCCGCAAAGAAATCCTGGTAAATGCCACAATTCCGGCAGTCGATCCAGAACAGGCTTATTCGATCGCGCAAACTTCCGGCGCACGCACGGCCAAAGTCAAAGTTGCTGATAAAAAGCCATATACCTCGGCTTCGTACATCGAGAATGACCTTGACCGCTTAGCAGCCGTCAGGCAAGCCATAGGATCCGAGGCGAAAATCAGAATTGATGTGAATGCTCGATGGAGCCGCGAGGAAGCCATTGAGCTCATCCCTCGCTACGATATGGCCGCAGGTGGGCTTGAATATGTCGAGCAGCCAGTTCAAACAGTGGAAGATCTGGCCTATGTGCGTAAAAAGGTCGACGTTCCGATTGCTGCAGATGAATCAATTCGCCGAGCCAGCGATCCATTTCTTGTGAAGAAAATGGGTGCGGCAGACGTCGTCGTGCTAAAGAATCAACCACTTGGGGGAGTGCGTCCTACTCTCGAGCTGGCTGCCGAACTGGACATGCCGGTGGTGGTTTCTTCTGCATTAGAGTCCTCGGTGGGACTTTGTGCTGGTCTTGCCCTCGCTGCTGCTTTGCCACAGCTGCCGTTTGCCTGCGGACTGGCCACGAGTTCCTTGTTGCATGAGGACGTCACATCCGAGCCGTTAGTTGCGCACAACGGGATGATGAGCTTGCGTGACGTCGAGCCTGATCTGATCGAAGAGAATTCCGCGCGCGTTCCTCACGATTTGCGCCAGGACTGGATAGCGCGAGTCAATCGAATGTGGGAAATTCTGCGCTTGCAAGGTTTGGTCAATCAAGGCTCGATCATATGGGCTTAGAATAAGTAAAGTTTGATAAATTTTGCTGCACGCTAGGCATGAATTTGGTAGCTGCGCGTAAAGGATCTGGCATCCGCGCGTTGTCGAATTCGAGCCACTAGTTAGTATTTACTGGCACTGATCGGAAAATCTTGCATATGCTCTCTTCAACTATTGCCGCGCGAGAAACTATTGCGACGCTAGTACGCGCCGGTATTCGCACCTTCGTGTTGTGCCCTGGATCGCGCTCGGCACCGTTGGCCATTGCACTGGCTGAAGCCGAGTCAGCCGGAGCTATCCACTTGCACGTTGAGACTGACGAGCGTGTGGCAGGTTTTGTTGCGTTAGGTTTGGGTACGCAAAATATGCCGACGGCGGTGGTCACTACTTCTGGTTCTGCTGTTGCGAATTTGCACCCTGCTGCTGAAGAAGCTCTCCACAGTGGCGTGCCTATTCTTTTTCTCACGGCGGATCGGCCACACGATATGCGCGGAGTGAGAGCATCACAAACTACGGATCACATCGCGGTGCTCGGTGGCTCTGTGCTTTATAGCGTCGATATTCCTACTGATAATCCCAATCGGAAAGCGCTGCGCAATCAACTACAACGCGCGATTCGAGTGGCGCTGGGTATCGGTTACGCGGGCGGGCGTGGTACTGGCCCAGTTCACATCAATATGGCTTTTCGAGAACCGTTGATGGAAGATTCTCGGTGGGAAAACCTCGAATCCGATTGTGGAGTAGCACCCGAATCTGGAGATTCCCGCCAATTGAGCCACAGTTGCGGAACCAACTACACCCAGGAAAAACGCACGGTTATTATCGCTGGTCCGTCGCGCATTCTCGACTCTGAATCTGCTGCGCAAGATTTTGCCGATCTGTTGGGTCAAATTCCGGTGCTGGCCGAGCCGTCGAGCCAGCTGCGGGCAATCGCACAGGCCGTTACTGCCCACCCCTTACTTTTAGCCTCGAAATTGGGCGACCAGATCGAAAGAGCGGTGGTCATTGGCCACCCAACTTTAACTCGTGAGGTATCGCAGCTGCTCTCACGAGAGACGGTGGAAGTTATTGTGGTTGATGAACCTCCCACCTACACCGACGTGTCTGGCAATAGTGCCCAAGTGATTGATTTTGCCGATCTGCCTGCCTGGTTAGACGTCGATGTGCACTGGTACCAGCAGTGGCAGCGCGCTAGTGTGGCGGCGCGGCGTTTCTTATATTCCGCTCCTCTTGAGCTGGATTTTCCTGCCGTTGCGCGCGCGATCTCGAGTTCTGCTTTCCCAACGGTGTTGGGAGCTTCGTCGATCGTACGCGAGGTGAATCTTTATGCGGATTGCCCTGGCAAGGTTTTCGCTGCTAATCGCGGACTCGCTGGGATCGACGGCACTGTTTCTACTGCGTTGGGGATTGCTTTGGCGCGCCGTGAGCCAGTGCGCGTGGTCGTCGGCGATCTGACTTTCATTCACGATTTGGGTGCTTTAGTGCGCACGTGTGGGCAGCGTCAGTGCGCTGATCTTCAGGTTGTGGTGGTAGACGACGCCGGTGGGTCACTTTTCGCCACCCTCGAATACGGTCAGGGCAACGTAGAAATTTTTGACCGCGTATTTCGCACGGCAAAAGAGCTGGATTTTGCCGCTTTTGCGCGCGCATTGGGACAGGGCGTGAGCTTCCGGCGTGCAAGCGGCGATCCGGCGTCGTTGACCGTCGAAATGGATGCTTTCGCAGGCGGGCTGGAGATTTTCTTGATCGAGCTGGGTCGCGATGAGATGTCCGATATGCGCGAGCAGCGGCTGCTTTGGCGCCAACAGATTTTGGATTTGCTCTGAGCGTAACGTTCCCAGCTAACGTACAGGTACTATCCAAGTAGTCCAAAGCTCAACGTGTTTTGCTTAGAGCATGAGTTCGAACAGAGCTGTGCACGACGCAGCTCACAACAACTCTTTGCCAAGCGCATAGCAACTATTAGTGAAACTTTGTGCTCAGAGGCATTGAGGGAACAAACGGAAAGGATTTACGGTGAACGAGGAGAAAACTCATAGCGACGAGCCTATCGAGGTGAATCCACAGAGCCAGCCGGAAAACGTGCCGGAAGAATCGGCTGTGAGCGCGCAACCAGAATCGTTTGTGAAGCAAGATACAGCGCAAACGCACGAGTCCGCTCCAGTATCTTCCTCAATGCCGACGACGCCGCGTCGCGAGGTCGCACAACGTCCCGTTATTGCCAACTACGGTTCGCACGGTGATACCGAGGGTGCGCACAATTCTGAAACTGCTGGCGATACTTCCAGCGCTCGCGATACTGAGATGACTTCCGCACAAGCGCCGCAAGCTACGTCGGCATCTAGCGCATCGGTGCAGGATAATTCGGTAGCGGAATCTGCTCCAGCTCCTGGAGCGATACCAACGATGCCAACCGAGCCGGTGCCAGCCGTGCCAGCGTCGACTGAGTCTATACCAGTTGTATCCGAGTCATCTGCGCCGACATCTGCTATGGCTGGAACGTCTGCTATATCTGGCGCACCTGCACCGATACCTACGAATCCAACACCTGCATGGCAACCCTCAAATGGGGCAACTGCTGCCGCGCCTCAGTCTTCAAATGAGGCAGCTACTGCGGCTCCTCCACTTGGAACAGCATGGATGCAGGCTCCAGCAACAGATACAACTAAGCCCAACGAAAAGAAGAAGAAAAAATCGCATCCCGGTTGGGCCGCACTTGTTGCAGTAGGTGTTGTGGCTGCTCTCGCAGGCGGTGGGATCGGCGTCGGCGCTATGACCTGGCGATACGATGGATCGCGACCGGTGAGTGTGGCGGAGGGTAAGCCCAACGTTAAACCTGTCGTTGATGCAAAAGGTGATACGCCTGATTGGGGAGCGGTCTCCGAGGCTGTAGGCCCATCGGTGGTAGCGATTAATGCAGACTCTCGACGCGGCGAAGCCGCTGGTTCTGGAGTGATTTTTGACAAGTCGGGTCATATTCTCACCAATAATCACGTGATTGCTGGTGCCGAAAAAATAACGGTAACGCTCACCGATGGCCGAGTTATCGAAGCTAAAGTGGCTGGTACGGATCCTGCTACGGATCTGGCGGTGATCACGCTTGCCTCAATTCCTCAAGACTTGACGGTGGCAGCTTTGGGCGATTCTACGCGCGTGAAAGTGGGCGATCCGGTTGCGGCAATTGGAAATCCGCTCGGTCTTTCTTCCACGATGACGACGGGTATCGTGTCGGCATTAAATCGCCCGGTTCAAACCTCCGGCGCTAATGAACAGACAGGTGAACGCACGCGAGTAGTGACTAATGCAATCCAGATTGATGCGGCGGTGAATCCAGGCAACTCGGGTGGTCCGATTTTTGACGCCCAGGGTCGTGTGATTGGCATTGCGTCGTCAATTGCAACGCTTTCAGGAGGAAGCGGGCAGGCTGGCTCGATTGGTCTTGGGTTTGCGATACCGATTAACCTGGCCGAAGATATTGCGAAACAGCTGGTTGAAAAGGGAGTTGCTGAGCATGCGTTCTTAGGCGTGTCGATTGCCGATGGTGTTGCCCAATACAAGGGCACTTCTAAACTGGGTGCCGAAGTGAAGTCAGTGGAAAACGGCACACCGGCAGCTGCAGCTAAATTGCAGGTCGGCGATGTTATTACTGCTATGAACGGGCATCCGGTAACGTCAGCTGCATCCTTGACTGGCTATACCCGCCAGCATCGCTCGGGGGAGAAAGTGACCTTGACTTTCGAACGTAACGGCGATTTGCAAGAAGTGGACGTCACCTTAGCAACTCGCCAGGACGCACAGAAGTAAGCCATACAGAAGTCGGTTATACAGAAATAAGCCGCACAGGAATTAGGCCGCGTAGAAATGCGCGGGACTAGGCATGGGAGCGTGTTGTGATCACAGGGGTGATCACAACACGCTTTCGCGCAAGGTGGGGCTTTCGTGCAGTGACGGTATATCAAATGCGCCCATAATAGGCTCGAACTTGGCTTCGGTTTCAGCTAGTTCTGACGATGGAATCGAATCTGCCATAATTCCACCACCTGCCCATGCCCGGGCTTGGCGATCCGCATCAATTTTGGTGCAGCGCAAAGCCACACACCATTGTCCGAAATTGCCCGACGATACCCAGCCCACCGGCGCACCGTAGCGGTCGCGATCGGTAGCTTCAATATCTTCGATGAGCTTCAGAGCGGTGTTATTTGGGCAGCCTCCGAGCGCTGCTGTGGGATGAAGCAATCCAGCAACGTCGATGATTGAACGAGAATTATGCAGGTCAGCCACCACATCTGTGGCTAGGTGTAGCACATTAGGCAAAGCCAAGACGAATGTTCCGCTAGTAGTGACGGTACCTACCTCGCTAAGTGTATTGACCACAGATTCGACCGCTACTTGGTGCTCGATCTGGTCTTTTTCCGAAGCCACAAGTATTTTTGACTGCTCATCGTGTTCGCTCGTGGAATTTGCATGCTGAGATACCGAGGTGCCGATACCAGCAATGTTTTCGGTGCGATTCGGCAGCGTTCCTGCTAGAACGCGCGCAAAGACGCGTGGATCTTGGGGTGAGGTGATCTCAGAGTCCTCAATAATCGCAGCAGAAGCAGCAAGCATTTCGGGGCTAGCTCCAATCAGCCCGTCAACTGCAAACACCCAGGTGGAGGGGTAGGCTGCGCAGAGCCGATCGACGAGTAGCCGCTCGTCAATATCTGAGTCGGTACGGATATTGAGGGTGCGAGAAAGCACCACTTTTTCGGCTTCGCCAGCGCGAATTTTATTAGTCACCAGCTCGACTTGTGCTTGCCATTCGAGCGGATCGGGAATTTCGGTTACGGCTTCGACTGCAAATGGAGCGAATGTGCTCGCGCTACCTTTGAGAACTGCGTCAAGTAGGGCTCGAGCTTCGGGGGTAAGGGTTTCAAACACATCGCGGTCGTCGGGTCCAATGATGGTCAGCCATGCTTTTCCGCCGCGGCGTCCCACGAGTACCTGCGGAATGATCAAAGTTGAGGCTGCCGGAGAGTGCGTTGAAAAGCTGAATGAGCCAAATGCAAAGAGTCCAGTGCCGGGAGCGCGTACTTCGTCGCGGATTTCCGCCTGCAGTTCAGTCGCGTTCCACCAGGTGGTGAGGTGGTTGAAGCGGCTCGATGCGCCATCATCTTGTTGGGGAACGTGCGTTTCTTGGGCAGCACTTCCCGCGGCGACGACGCCGTCGTCGCCCCGTATCCAGGCCAGCTGCTTGCGTGGCGAAGTTAGTAGCGATCTGAGATTGGGCAGATCGGGTAATGCAGTCGTTTGCGAACGTAGATGTGGGATCGTCAACACAAATAACGATGTTACGTCGAATGGTGATTAAATGCTTAATATGAAGCGAGCGACACTAGCAAAAAATCCACGCGATATTTCAGAAATGTTCGATGAAGTTGCGCGGAAATATGACATCACTAACACTGTTCTCACCGGTGGTTTGATTCATGTCTGGCGCAAGACCACTACGGAAGCGCTGGATATTTACTCAGGAATGAAGATTTTGGATCTCGCTGCGGGCACGGGAACGTCGTCTGCACACTACGCCGATCGTGGTGCAGACGTGGTCGCATGTGATTTTTCGCGCGGAATGATCGAAGAGGGGCGACGCCGCTATCCACATTTGACGTTCGTCGAAGGCGATGCGATGGACTTGCCTTTTGACGACAACTCTTTCGATGCCACCACGATCTCTTATGGACTACGCAATGTGTCCAAGCCGCAGGTGGCTTTGGAGGAAATGCTCCGGGTGACGAAACCGGGTGGAACTTTGCTGGTATGTGAATTTTCACGTCCGTGCAATCCGATATTTAACTCACTCTACAAGTTCTTTTTGGGCACAGCGATGCCGGTAATTTCGGAGGTCTTTTCCTCTGACGCAGCCGCCTACGATTACCTCGCTGAGTCGATTTTAAGCTGGCCATCCCAGGATGAGCTGGCAAAAGACATATCGGATGCTGGTTGGGAGAAAGTCGAGTTTAAGAATCTCACCAATGGAATTGTGGCGCTCCATCGGGCACGCAAAGCGGTGTAATTCTTAACTAAGGACCAAGTGCCTAATTACGTTACATTTTTCTTTCGTAATTCTGCGATTTCTAGGTGTATTCCCTTTTGAAAACAACGTAGACTTCCTCAGGAAGTATGTTCAAAATGGCGTGCAGAATTTTGCTATCAATTTGGAAGCGGTGAACGATGAGTTTCGCTGAGGAAGCGGACGTTGTGATTGTGGGTGCAGGCCCGGCCGGCTCGGCAGCAGCACACTATCTTGGACAGTATGGACTTCACGTGCTCGTACTAGAAAAATCAACTTTTCCGCGCGATAAAATTTGCGGAGATGGATTGACGCCACGAGCCGTTTCAGAACTTATTCGCATGGGATTTGCCATTCCTGAAAATGAAGGCTGGGTGCGAAATTACGGTGTTCGAGCTTACGGCGGTGGCCACACAATCGAAGTGCCTTGGCCAGATCTAGCCTCGCAACCGAACTACGGTACTGCTCGTGCTCGGAAAGATTTCGATCACAAACTCATCACTTTTGCAACGAAGAACTCAGGCGTTGAATTGCGCCAGGGCGTCACTGTTACAGCGCCCGTCATCGATGAGCGTTCCGGCCGCGTAATCGGGGTGAAAGCGCGGCACACTACCGAAGGTGGGCGAGCCGAGGAGTTTAGCATCGGAGCTCGCTTTGTGATCGACGCCGGTGGTGTTTCTGCACGTATTGCAACCGCCGTCGGCAGAGAAAAAATTATGAACCGCCCAATGGGAGTTGCTGTTCGCACTTATTTTGAATCCCCGCTTGCAAGTACCACCATGATGGAATCCCACCTCGAACTGTGGTCAGGAAAGGCGGGCGAATCTGATCTTCTACCTGGTTATGGTTGGGTATTCGCTGTCGGTGACGGGCTCGTCAACGTGGGATTAGGATCGCTTTCTTCCACTGCAAAACCGACGGGCGTTGACTATAAAAAAGTTTTCCAAATGTGGATGAAGAACGTTCCGCAAGAGTGGGGTTTCACCGAAGAAAATCAGCGCGGACCACTGCGTTCGGCTGCATTGCCGATGGCGTTCAATCGTAAGCCTCACTACGCCAATGGCCTCGCTTTAATTGGCGACGCCGGGGGAATGGTTTCTCCTTTCAATGGTGAAGGTATCGCCTACGCACTCGCATCGGGTCGTATCTTGGCTGAGCATATTGCTCAAGCGCTGGGCCGGGGCAGCTTGCGTCAGCAGGATCGCGTGATGTTGGAATATCCGAAAGAAATTCGTGACGAACTTGGCGGATATTACACCTTGGGTCGCGTTTTCGCGGCGCTTATTGAACGTCCAGAGGTTATGCACATCTGCGTAAAATACGGTCTACCTCGGCCAACGCTCATGAAACTGGTTATGAAGCTGCTGTCTGACACCTACGATCGTCGAGACGGTGATTGGATGGATAAGCTCATCACCGCTTTAACCAAGGTGGTGCCGAAGGCGTGATTTGTGTAGTTATTCAGAATTTTTCCACCCAAAGCGATACGCTTAGAGGTGGTCTAATGCGCACGGATGTGCGTTGTTTGAACAATAGGCAAGTGGAGGCTAAATGAACCCCTATGTTCCACTTTTAGTGATGATTATTGCGTCGGCAGTGATCGCTTTTGGCGGTCTCGCAGCTAGCGCAATTTTAGGTCCAAAGAAGTATAACCGCGTCAAGGTCCTCAACTACGAATGTGGCGTTGAAGCTACGCCAAATGCAGGATCGGCAGGACGTTTCCCCATCAAATACTTCCTCACGGCGATGACCTTTATCATCTTCGATATTGAGGTGGTATTCCTCTATCCATGGGCGGTCAGCCACGAGGAACTTGGGCTCTTTGGTCTCATTGCTATGGCATCATTTGTATTCCTGATCACGGTTCCTTTCATCTATGAATGGCGCCGTGGCGGTTTGGAATGGAGTGAATAAGTATGGGTTTGGAAGAAAAGATTCCACAAGGGATCGGCCTGACCACTATGGAAGCCGTGCTCGGTTGGGCGCGTGCTCGCTCACCGTGGCCGGTTACAATGGGTCTTGCTTGCTGCGCAATTGAGATGATGGCATTCGGTGCCGTTCGCTATGACGCATCGCGAATCGGTATGGAAGTTTTCCGTGCTTCTCCGCGCCACGCGGACGTCATGATCGTCTCAGGGCGTGTGAGCCACAAGATGGCACCAGTCGTGCGCAATATTTACGACGAGCTCATGGAACCTAAGTGGGTCATTTCTATGGGTGCATGTGCATCGTCTGGCGGTATGTTCAACAACTACGCTCTCGTGCAGGGAATCGATCACATCGTTCCAGTAGATATTTATCTGCCTGGTTGCCCGCCGCGCCCAGACATGCTCATTAATGCTGTGTTTGAACTGCGTAATCAGCTGATGGAAAAGGCTCCGATTGGCCAAGACCGTATCGACATGTGCAGGGCTGCTGAGGAAGCTGCTTTGAAAGCAGAGCCAGTCGAATTGAAGAAGGGACTCTTGGCATGACCGAAAATATGGACAGCGCTGTAGTACCTTCGGCTGATGCTCAATCAGTCGGGGCTGAGTTCCTCACTGAACGAAGTGGAATGTGGGGCGTCAAGGGTTCAGGCGACACCACTGGATTCTCCGGTCAGCGCGAAGTTATCGCAATTTCACAGCCAGCAACGCGACCTTACGGCGGTTGGTTTGACGCCGTCGTCGACATCATCATTGAGCTTGCGAAAGCTGATGGCTACGACGAAACCGATGTGATCGAAAAGGTCGTTGTTGAACACGGGCAGCTCGTTATCTTCATCAAGCGTGAGCGTCTCCTCGACGTAGCACGCTACCTGCGTGACGATCAAGATTTGCGCTTTGAAATGACGCTCGGCGTATCTGCTGTGCACTACCCCCAGGACAAAGGGCGTGAACTGCACGGTTATTTCCCATTCTTCTCGATCACGCACAATCGCATGATCGCTTTGGAAGTGACGGCTCCTGAGGCAGATCCGCACATGCCATCAATCGTTCCGGTTTACCCAGGTGACGATTGGCCGGAGCGAGAGGCATTCGACCTTATGGGAATCATCTTCGACGGGCATCCCGGTCTGGCGCGTTCGGCAATGCCAGATGATTGGGTAGGCCACCCACAACGCAAGGACTATCCATTGGGCGGAATTCCTGTTGAATACAAGGGCGCCGTCATTCCACCACCGGACACTCGGAGGGAGTACAACTGATGACTCAATCACCTCGTGCAACCAAGCCGCTTAACGAAGAAGAAGCGGCCAAGTACACCTCATTTGACGCCGTCGGTGGAGACTGGGCTTCAATTGCTCGGCAAGCTGAAGAGCTGGGCGAAGAGCACATCGTAATCAACCTCGGTCCGGTTCATCCAGCTACTCATGGCGTGTTGCGCTGCCAATTTGAAATGGACGGCGAGAACGTTAAGGAAATCCGTGCTGCTACTGGATTCTTGCACACCGGTATCGAGAAGAATATGGAATACCGCACCTGGACTCAGGGCGTGGCATTTTGTACTCGTATGGATTATGTGGCTCCAATTTTCCAAGAAGTCGCCTACTGCTTGGCAGTGGAGAAGCTCTTGGGTGTAACTGATCAGATTCCGGAGCGTGCTAGCGCAATTCGCGTGCTGCTCATGGAATTGGGTCGCATTAACTCCCACCTCGTTGCTATAGGCTCAGGTGGTAACGAACTCGGTGCAACCACCATGCTTACGCTGGGCTTCCGCGGGCGTGAGGACATCTTGCGCATTATGGAAGACATCACCGGTTTGCGTATGAATCACGAGTTCATTCGCCCAGGTGGTGTGCTTGAGGATCTCCCAGAGGGCGGCATTGATTACATCCGCGAATTGCTTCCAAAGATTCGCCTGACGATCTCTGAAATGCAAGATCTCACGATGGCAAATCCGATTTTCAAGATGCGTCACGTGGACGTGGCAGTTTCGCCGCTGTCCTCGCTGATGGCGCTATCAATGACTGGTCCATCCGTTCGCGCTGCTGGCGTGCCTTGGGATTTGCGTAAAACGCAGCCATACTGCGGATACGAAAAGTACGAGTTCGATGTGCCAGTTGCTGATAAGGCCGACGCATACAACCGTGTTCAGGTTCGTTTTGAAGAGTGCTACCAGTCGCTGCGGATCATCTACCAGGTTCTGGATCAGCTCGAAAAAACTGCTGGTCAGCCTGTGATGATTGAGGATAAGAAGATCGCATGGCCGGCTCGACTCTCGATTCAATCTGATGGTCAGGGCCAAACTCCGCAGCACGTGCAGGAGATCATGACCGAATCAATGGAATCCCTCATTCACCACTTCAAGCTGGTAACTGAAGGCTTCCGCGTGCCAGCAGGGCAAGTATTCCAGCTCATCGAGCATCCAAAGGGCGTTATGGGTGTGCATTTGGTTTCCGACGGCGGAACTCGCCCATACCGTGCGCATTTCCGCGATGCCGGATTCAATAACTTGCAATCGCTTGGCGTGATGGCCGAAGGTGGCATGCTTGCTGATACGATCGTCGCCCTCGCAATGATCGATCCTGTTATGGGAGGAGTGGACCGCTAATGACCGAGAAATATACCCCCGAAGTTGAGGCTCGTTTGCGCGACGACGCCGCGAAAATCGTTGCGCGTTATCCGCAGTCTCGTTCGGCTATTATGCCGTTGCTCCACCTTATCCAGTCAGAGGACGGCTTTTGCTCGCCGCGCGGAATCGTATTAGTCGCAGATATTCTCGGACTTTCCCGTGCCCAGGTTTCGGCTGTTGCAACGTTCTACTCCCAGTACCGTCGTCATCCAAACGGTGAGTACAACGTTGGTGTTTGTACGAACGCCCTGTGTGCGGTTATGGGTGGTGACATCATCTGGGAAGAGCTCAGTGATTACCTTGGCGTTGGACACGATGAAACCACGCAAGATGGAAAAATCACTCTTGAGCAGCTCGAATGTAATGCTGGATGCGACTATGCGCCCGTCGTCATGGTTAACTGGGAGTTTTTTGATAACCAGACGCCACAGTCAGCCAAAGAAATTGTTGATGATATTCGCGCCGGCAAGGATATTCACCCGACGCGCGGTGCCGATAAGGTCGCCACGTTTAAGGAAATTTCGCGCGTACTCGCTGGTTTTGAAGACGGCCGAGTCGATGAAGGTCCTGCCGCTGGCAAGGCTTCGTTGCGCGGATTGAAGATCGCTCGTGAAAATAATTGGACTGTTCCGCAGCCTAGTGGAGAGGAAAGCAAGTGACCGCATACTCTGCACCAAGCATGCTCACGCCAGTGCTCACTGATGCATGGGATAAGCAGCGCTCATGGACTTTAGAAACGTACCGAGCAAATGGTGGCTACCAGGCCATTAATAAAGCTTGGCAGATGAAAGCCCAGGATGAATCAGCAATCACCAATCTGATCAAGGAATCGGGTTTGCGTGGACGCGGTGGTGCTGGCTTCCCAACCGGTTTGAAGTGGTCGTTCCTTCCAGCACCTGACGGTGGCCCACGCTACCTCGTGGTCAATGCCGATGAGTCTGAGCCTGGTACCTGTAAGGACATCCCGTTCCTGATGGCTAACCCGCATCTGCTCATTGAGGGTATGGCAATTTGTATGATGGCTATTGGTGGTCATCACGGATTCATCTACCTTCGTGGTGAAGTAGTGCACGTGTATCGTCGTCTGCTCGCTGCGGTGCGCGAGGCGCGGGAAGCTGGAATTCTTGGTAAGGGACTTGGTCCCAATGGCGATTACGATCTCGATATCACCGTTCACGCTGGAGCCGGAGCTTATATCTGTGGTGAAGAAACAGCTTTGCTCGATTCCTTGGAGGGCTTCCGCGGTCAGCCGCGACTCAAGCCGCCATTCCCAGCAGTGGCTGGTCTTTACGCTCGCCCAACAGTGGTCAACAACGTTGAATCGATTGCATCGGTGCCAGGAATCATCAACCACGGTGTTGAGTGGTTTACTGCGATGGGTGCTGACACCAAGAATTCGCGAGGTCACGGCATTTTCTCCATCTCTGGGCATGTGAAGAATCCAGGGCAGTTTGAAGCGCCATTCGGAATTACCATGCGTGAGTTGCTTGAGCTCGCAGGCGGGATTCGCGAGGGGCACGAACTGAAATTCTTCGCTGTGGGAGGATCGTCGGCTCCACTCTTCACCGCCGATCACCTCGATGTGCCGCTTGGATATGAGGAAGTCGTTGAAGCGGGTTCGATGCTCGCAACTCGTGCGATTCAGATTTTCGACGAAACGGTATCCGTGGTACGCGTCGTCTCCCGTTGGACGGACTTCTACCAGCACGAATCGTGTGGAAAGTGCACTCCGTGCCGCGAGGGTACGTTCTGGATGCGCCAGATTATGCACCGACTTGAAGCTGGTCAGGGCAAAGAGGGTGACGTCGATCTGCTCTACGAAATTGCCAATAATATCCAGGGGCGTTCGTTCTGTGCACTCGGTGACGCAGCTGCAACCCCGATCAAGTCTGCAATTGACCTTTTCCGGGACGAATTCGAGCAGGGATACCATACGCCGTGCTCAGAGCTTTACCCAATTGCTAAGTCTGCTCTGTTCAGTGAAGTAGGTGCTAAATGACAACGACTGAAACTCAGGTAGATATGGTTTCGCTGAAGATCGACGGCAAGGATGTTTCGGTTCCACAAGGAACTTTGATCATACGCGCCGCTGAGCAAGTAGGCGTGCATATTCCGCGTTTCTGTGACCATCCGCTGCTTGCACCTGCTGCAGCTTGCCGGCAATGCTTGGTGGAGGTGGCAACGCCGGATCGTGAAGGCGTGGTTCGCAAGATGCCAAAACCTCAGCCTGCCTGCGCAGTTACTGTTTCTCCAAATATGGAGGTCTACAGCGCCAAGAGCTCGGAGGTTGCCGATAAGGCACAGCGTGGCGTGATGGAATTCTTGCTCATCAACCACCCGATGGACTGCCCTGTTTGTGATAAGGGCGGTGAGTGTCCGCTACAGAATCAAGCCATGACCGATGGCCGCACAAAGTCGCGTTTCATCGATGTGAAGCGCACGTATCCGAAGCCGATTTCGGTGTCCTCGCAGATCCTTCTCGATCGCGACCGCTGCATTCTGTGCCAGCGTTGCACCCGCTTCTCAACGCAGATCGCTGGAGATGCATTTATCCAGCTGCAAGGCCGCGGTGGCGGAACTCCTGGTTATGGCATGCATGGTATGCATGGCTCGCAGGTTGGAAATTTTGATGGCAATGTACTCGATTTCGCTGGCGACGACGGTCACCACGATTTCGGAACTGCCAATGAGTACGCAGGACCACAAGGATCTGCAGGAATTGCGGCAGGTTTTGCTGCTGGCCCAGTCGGTGTGGCAGAAGCTGATGTCAATGGACGTCCTTTTGCTTCCTACTTCTCGGGAAATGTGATTCAGATTTGCCCAGTGGGTGCGCTAACCTCAGCTTCTTACCGCTTCCGGGCACGTCCGTTCGATCTCGTTTCGGTGCCGTCGGTAACTGAGCACGATGCTTCTGGATCTGCTATCCGCGTGGACTACCGCCGTGGCACGGTTGTACGCCGACTGGCAGGCGAGGATATGGACGTTAACGAAGAGTGGATCACTGATAAAGATCGTTTTGCTTTCCGTTGGCAAAATGGTGCAGATCGGCTCAAGTTCCCGCGCGTGGCAGGGGTTGGCAATGTTTCCTGGTTTGATGCCATCGAAACAGCTGCTCAAGGTCTTCAGGGTAAGAAAGTTGGCGTGCTGATTGGCGGCCGCTTGCCCATCGAAGACGCTTATGCCTATTCGAAATTTGCACGAGTAGTGCTCAATACGAACGACATTGATTTCCGCACACGTGTGGTCAGTGAGGAAGAAAACGACTTCCTTGCCGCCGTCGTCGCCGGTCGCGGACTTGGCGTGACCTATGAAGCAGTCGAAAAGGCTGCTCACGTACTCACGGTTGGCCTCGAAGCTGAAGATGAATGTGGCACGCTTTTCTTGCGCTTGCGCAAGGGCGCTTTGGCTAAGACGACGTCTGTGTCCGTTATTTCGTCCTACGAAACCCGTGGAACTGCCAAGATGCTGGCTCGGTTCATTCCGGCAGCTGCGGGAAGCGAAGCACAGACTCTCGATGCGATTGTGGCAGGAGCTGGCGATTCACTTGGCGCATTGCACGAGGATTTGTCGAAGCCAGGTGCCGTGATTCTTGTTGGCGAGCGTGCAGCTCTCGTACCAGGAGCATTGAGTGCAGCTGTGCGATTGGCGCAGCGTACGGGTGCAAAGCTTGCGTGGATTCCACGTCGCGCAGGTGATCGCGGTGCGGTAGACGCCGGTGCCATGCCTAATCTTCTTCCAGGTGGGCGCCTCGTGAGCGATTCTGCTGCCCGTATTGACGTCGCGGCAGCATGGGGTGTTGAGAGTATTCCTGGAACGCCTGGCCGCGGAACGGATGCCATTCTTGAGGCAGCTCGCAACGGAGAGCTTGATGCGCTGCTCATTGCTGGTGTAGAACTCAATGATTTGCCTGCACATGCAGCTTCTGCACTCGATAAAGCTTTCGTGGTGCAGCTTGAGGTGCGCGATACCGAAATCGGTGAGTTTGCAGATGTACTCTTGCCGGTAGCTCCACCAGTAGAAAAGGGTGGCAGCTTCGTGAACTGGGAGGGGCGCATGCGACCATTTGGTCAGGTGCTCACCTCAAATCAGTTGCCAGATCGTCGCGTACTGAACGATCTCGCTGCAGAAATGGGTGTTGAACTCGGTCTTGACTCGCTTGAAGCGGTCGTCAATGAATACGCTCAGTTGCGTCTGTGGGATGGAACGCGCGCCAACGTTCCGAACGTTCCGGCCGCTACTGGTGGCTCCGGCGTCGTCCTTTCCACATGGAAGCAGCTGCTCGACGGCGGTGCCCTCCAGTCCTTCGAACCACACCTTGCCAATACCGCTCGCAAGCCTGTTGCTGTAATGTCGCAATCCACAGCACAGCGCGCTGGAATTGCTAAGAAAGTAAACGTAACTGGAGCTAGCGGCACATTGACCTTCGATGTTGCCATTGCGCCAATGCCTGAAAATACCGTATGGCTTCCTCAAAATGCGAAGGGACTTTCCCTTTCTCACTTAGGTAGTGGATACGGCGACGTAGTAACTATCGCTAATTCGGAGGTGGCCGAGTGAATATCCTCATGGCAAGCCCAGCCGTAGCCGATTTTTCACAAGATACTTGGTGGATTTGGGTCATTAAGGCCGTCTTCATCGTGGTTTTCTTGATCTTCTCGGTTATTTTCGCTCTGTGGTTTGAGCGCAGGCTCATTGCTCGCATGCAGAACCGTCTTGGTCCAAACACTGTGGGACCATTCGGATTACTGCAGTCGTTCCCAGACGCAATTAAGCTCCTTTTCAAGGAAGATTTCTTCCTCAAGGGCGCTGATAAAGTTGTGTATTTCATTGCTCCTGCAGTTTCTGCGCTCTGCGCATTTACGCTCATGGCAGTGATTCCAATGGGGCCGGCAGTTTCGATGTTTGGGCACGTAACTCCGTTGCAGTTGGCTGATTCGCCAGTAGCGATGCTCTTCGTGCTCGCGGTTGCCGCGCTTGGAGAATACGGTCTGGTGCTCGGTGGATGGTCTGCGAAATCGACGCTGCCGCTGTACGGCTCCGTTCGTTCCGCGACTCAGATGATCTCCTACGAATTGGCTCAAGGTCTTTCTCTGGTAACCATTTTCGTGGTCAATCAAACGATGGCCACATCAGGAATCATTTCGAGCCAGCAGTCGCTGTGGAATATTTTCATCTTGGCGCCTGCTTTCTTGGTCTACTTTGTGACGATGTTTGGTGAGGCCAACCGACTTCCTTTCGATCTTCCGGAAGCAGAAGGCGAAATCGTGGCCGGCCCACACGTTGAGTATTCTTCGATGAAATTCGGCTGGTACTACCTCTCCGAATACATCAATATGCTCAATCTTTCCATGCTTGCAACCACGCTCTTCTTTGGTGGTTGGCGCGCTGGTCCAATCGTGACCTGGATTTACAGCCTGTGGGGCGGCGATCCAAACGTCGGCTGGATTCCGATGCTTTGGTTCATCTTCAAAGTCTGGATATTCATGGGTGTGTTCGTTTGGGTGCGCGGTACTGCGCTGCGTTTCCGCTACGACCAATTCATGAAGCTCGGTTGGAAAGGTCTCATTCCAAGTGCGCTCATCTGGTTGAGCATCGTCATGATCGTGATCGGCGTCAATATGGTCTATCCGATCAACGTAACGAATGTGTTGATCATCCTCTCCACTGGTTTTGCGCTGATCATGCTGATCTGGGCATTGGGAGACGATTCGGTCAAGCCAACTCAAGCTGAGCTGATTGCTGCGCGCGAACGCGAGGACTTCGACGGCTTCGAAAATGGTTATCCAGTTCCACCGCTGCCAGGGCAGCATTTGCCGCCGTCGCCCCGAGCACAGCGGAAAGTAGCTTACGTTCCTTCACCATCCCAAACTGAGGAGACTGAGAATGTCTGAGCAGATGAATAGTAATACGCCAGCAAAACAGCCGGAGTTCGCTCAGCCGGACAAAGCTCTCTACAGTCCCAATAAGAAGGGGCCATTGGGCAAACTACTCGCTCCGATTGCCGGATTTGGCGTCACTTTCACGACGATTTTCCGGCCAACGGTTACTGAGCAGTACCCATACATCAAAGTGCCGGTGCGTCCGCGCTATCACGGCCTGCATCGCCTGAACCGCTATGCAGACGGTCTCGAAAAGTGCATTGGCTGTGAATTGTGTGCATGGGCTTGCCCGGCAGATGCAATTTATGTTGAAGCGGCAGCCAATACGCCACAAGAGCAGTATTCACCTGGCGAGCGGTATGGTCGGGTCTACCAGATCAACTACTTGCGTTGTATTTTCTGCGGATACTGCATTCAAGCCTGCCCGACTCGCGCATTGACGATGTCGACTGAGTTTGAAATTGCTGGTCAGCACCGCGAAGACATGATCTACGAAAAGCAAGATCTGCTGGTTCCGCTCGCGCAAGGCATGCTCAATACTCCACATCCGATGGTTCAGGGCACCTCTGATGCCGATTATTACAAAGGGCGCATTACTGGCCCAACCGAAACACAAGTGGAATGGGTGCGTTCCGTGCGTCCTGACGACGAATCGCTCGCGAGCGTCGTCGTGACTGGAACTGAACTTGAGGGGGCAGATATTCAATGATGCCGTCAGTTGAAACGCTCGAAATTTCAATGGGAGAGACGATTCTTTTCGCTCTGCTTGCGGTTTCGATGGTCATTGTGGCAATCTTCGGATTGCTCATTACACGCAGGGCGGTCTACACCGTCATCTCCGTGATCTTTGTGATGGTCGGATTCGCATTCCTTTACACGATGCTTGAAGCGCCGTTTATGGGTGTTGCTCAGGTGGTTGTGTACACCGGAGCGATCTTGATGATGTTCCTATTCGTGCTCATGCTCATCGGTGTTGATTCGGCTGATTCGGGGCATGAGACGCTCAAAGCACAGCGTCCAGTTGCATTTTTAGGCAGCTTGGGCATGCTGGCCATTATGATCGCCCTCGTTTTCAAGACCACGTGGCCAGACGCGTTCGGTCTCGAAGCTGCGAATGCGCAAGGTAATCCAGTTGGCGTGGCACGATTGATCTTCTCAAACCACGTGCTCACCCTTCAGCTCACCGGCACGTTGCTTATTGTCGCTGCTCTGGGCGCTATGACGCTGACCCATCGTGATCGAGTTACTGAGCGCCAAACTCAAGAAGCACTTGCTCATCAGAAGATGCGCGACTTCGTTGAAGCGGGCGTTCATCCAGGCCAGCTGCCGAACCCAGGTGTTTATGCTGAGTCGAACTCCTCTACGAACCCATCGCTGACTGCTTATGGCCAGCCTTTGGAGAATTCGGTGAACCGCGTGCTCAAGATTCGCGGCCAGGAACGTCGTGTTGCAGAGATTTCGCCGCAAACTGTTGCTCGTATCACGCAAGGCAATTTGCCATCGGGTCCGAGCACCTACGGCGCGGTTGGCCGGGCGCATACGCCTGGAATGCCAGGAGAAGCTGCTCCTGATCACGACGCCGTATTGAAGCGTTATGAAGGAATCGAAGCAGGTTCTTCGGCTGAATCGCTCGAAACGAAACCGGCTGAGGAACAGCACAACGCGTCGTCAGGGGAGGAGAACTGATGAACCTGATGTTCTATATCGTCTTGGCACTGGTTCTGTTTGTGATCGGTGGAGCGACGGTTCTAACTCGTCGTAATGGCGTGATTGCGCTTTTAGGCGTTGAAATTATGCTCAACTCTTGCAACTTGGCATTCATTACGTTCTCCCGCATGTGGGGCAACTTAGAGGGTCAAGTATTTGCATTCTTCGTGATGGTTGTGGCGGCCGCGGAAGTCGTGGTGGGTCTTGCCATTATCGTGTCCGTATTCCGTACCCGCAGGTCTGCATCGCTTGACGGTGCAAACCTCATGAAAAACTGATGGAAGCAGGTGTGATCCTTTTGACTAGTGGATTCCTTTCCATGTCTGATGTTGCTGTTGTACCAGCAACGGGTGCGGCCGGAATGATCTGGCTCACGGTAGCAATTCCGCTGTTGTCTTGTGCTTTCTTGCTTGTGGCTGGCAAGGCCGCCGATAAGTGGGGGCATTGGTTAGCGGTTCTTGCATCGACGGCGTCTTTTGCGCTCGGTTTGGCAACGTTCCTCCAGCTGTTGTCTTTAGACGCAACGCAACGGGTTGTAGAATCTAAGCTCTACGATTGGGTTGCCGCTCCGGGACTCAGTGTCAGTTTTGGTACACGCGTCGATCCGTTGTCGATTACTTTCGTTCTGTTGGTAACGTTCGTTGGCACACTGATTCACATTTACTCTGTCTCGTATATGGAGCACGACGTCGCTCGTCGTCGTTTCTTTGCCTACCTCAATTTGTTTGTGGCCGCGATGCTTTTGCTCGTGCTCGGCAACTCCTACCTCACCTTGTTCTTTGGTTGGGAAGGCGTTGGTCTGGCCTCCTACCTGCTCATTTCGTTCTGGAACAACGTTCCTGAGTACGCTACCGCAGGTAAGAAAGCATTCGTGATGAACCGCGTGGGTGATCTTGGATTGCTCATTGCGATGATGGCGATGGTTGCGAATTTTGGCGGAGTCGATTTTGTAACGGTCAATAAGGGCGTGGCTTCAGCAAACCAAGCAACGCTCACGTTTATTGGCATTTTCTTGCTGGTCGCCGCATGTGGTAAATCAGCACAGTTCCCACTGCAAGCGTGGCTTGGGGATGCTATGGCTGGTCCAACTCCAGTTTCGGCGCTCATTCACGCAGCAACGATGGTTACGGCTGGCGTCTACCTGATGGTTCGCTCGGGCGCAATCTACGTGGCCGCACCTACTGCAGCCCTGGCCGTCGCAATTATTGGTCTGATCACTTTGGTGTTCGGAGCTATCGTTGGCGCTGCTAAAGACGATATGAAGAAAGTCTTGGCAGCTTCGACGATGTCGCAGATCGGCTATATGATGCTCTCGGCAGGACTCGGCCCAGTTGGAGCAGGGTTCGCGATTTTCCACCTGGTGACGCACGGCTTCTTCAAGGCAAATATGTTCTTGGGTGCGGGAGCTGTGATGCACGGTATGAACGACGAAGTCAATATGCGTGGTTTCGGTGGTCTTGGTAAGCACATGAAGATCACGTTCTACACATTCATGGCAGGTTATCTTGCCATCATCGGTTTCCCATTCCTCTCGGGATTCTATTCAAAAGACAAAATCATTGAAGCTGCATTCACTGGTGAGGGAGCCTTGCCGTGGGTATTTGGAACGATCACGGTGCTTGTAGCTGGACTGACTGCGTTCTACATGTCGCGTATGGTCTTCATGATCTTCTTGGGTGAAGAACGTTGGGATCATGACGGTCCCGATGCGAAGCACCCACACGATCCATCTGCGCTCATGTGGATTCCGATGGCGATTTTGGCACTCGGTTCGCTTGGACTCGGTGCGGCTTTGAATTACCTCGGATTCCTCACCTGGCTTGAACCAGTGATTGGGCATGCAGAGCACGGCGAGCCGGTACTTCCGATTCTCGTGATTTCGGTGGTGACGCTGGTAGTTGTGGCAGTCGGCGTGGCTGTGGCGTGGAAGATGTACGTTGCGGCGGCTACACCAAAGGCTGCTCCGATTGGCTCTGCCCTCACTCGTGCCGCTCGCCAAGATCTTTACCAGGATCTGTTCAATGAATCGGTATTCATGAAGCCTGGTATCGCGCTTATGGATGGAACCTCCGTGGTGGATCGCGTATTGGTTGACGGCGTGGCAGAGGGAACCGGCAAGGCCCTGCCGTGGTTTGGACGCTTCATTGGCAAGCTCCAAAACGGTTATGCTCGCAGTTATGCAAGCTACTTCGTCGTTGGTGTGGTTATCGCACTGACGGTGGCATTGGTATCGGCATTGTGAGTTTGGAAGGAATAAAGGTAATGCAACCAGTTATTGAGGCTACGTTCCCGTGGCTCACCACTCTCGTGCTGCTACCGCTTGTTGGCGCAATTTTGCTCGCGGCCATCAAGCCTTTACGAAAAGCTGGGAAAGGCTTTGCACTTGCGGTATCAGTCCTGGTCCTTGGGCTGTTCCTGGCAGTGCTCATGACGCAGTTCTCCATTCCCAACGCTGAAACGAACCAATTGGTCGAAACGTACCGTTGGATTCCACAAATTGGCGTATCGCTATCGTGGGCACTCAACGGAATTAGCGCCGTGATGATCGCGCTCGCCACTTTCTTGGTGCCAGTAGTTATTCTCGCAGCGTGGAATGATTTCGACGACGATCGCTCCGGTAGCTACATGGCGTGGATTTTGTTCCTCGAAGCGATCATGATTGCGCTCTTTGTCGTGCGCGATGTGTTCGTTTTCTACGTGCTGTTCGAATTGATGATCGTACCGATGTACTTCCTCATTGGAAATTACGGGGGAGCGAATCGTCGTCGGGCTGCAATGAAATTCTTGCTCTATTCCATTTTGGGCGGATTGATCATGCTGGTCGGTGTGATCGCGGTTTACGTCTATGGACCAGGCGGAAAATCAGGCTACATGATCGATACGCTGGCGCAAGGATTCAACGCTTCGCAGTCGACGCAGATGTGGATCTTCCTCTCGTTCTTCATCGCTTTCGCGATCAAGGCGCCAATGTGGCCAGTTCATACTTGGCTGCCTGATACCACTGCAGAAGCACCTGCTGGTACGTCGACGCTCTTGGTCGGCGTGCTGGATAAGCTCGGCACCTACGGTATGATTGCCATCTGTTTACCGCTGTTCCCATCAGCAGCTAATCTGGCAGCTCCAATTATTATCGCGCTGGCAATTATTTCGATCATTTGGGGCGCACTCATGGCGATCAGCTCCGATGATCTCATGCGCCTCATTGCCTACACCTCGGTATCTCACTTTGGTTTTATGGTGATTGGTATTTTCAGCGGATCGCAATTGGCAATGACTGGTGCGATTCTCTACATGGTGGCGCACGGTGTCGGAACTGCTGGTCTGTTCCTCGTGGTGGGATTCCTTGGCAAGCGTGGTGGAAGCTATTCGATTGCCAAATATGGCGGTTGGCAGCGCGTCACTCCAGT
The DNA here is from genome assembly GCF_016907845.1 of Arcanobacterium pluranimalium. Classification (GTDB taxonomy): domain Bacteria; phylum Actinomycetota; class Actinomycetes; order Actinomycetales; family Actinomycetaceae; genus Arcanobacterium_A; species Arcanobacterium_A pluranimalium. Next base: position 2,025,929 of record NZ_JAFBCS010000001.1, on the reverse strand, counting down.
GCTTGCGGGAACTTTCCTCATCTCTGGTCTGGCAACTATCGCTCTGCCTGGACTTTCAGGTTTCGTTCCAGAATATATGGTTCTGGTTGGCACGTTCCGCGTTAATCCAGTAGTTGCAGTATTTGCGGTATCTGGAGTCGTGCTCGCAGCGCTGTACATTTTGCTTCCATACCAACGAGTGTTTACTGGACCGCGTCCGGAATTGCTCGCTGAGGATCTTAATGCTCGTGAAAAATTGGTGATGGGATTGCTCATCTGCGCTATGTTAGTGCTGGGCTTCTATCCCAATGCGGTCACTAACTTCGTCAATCCATACTTCAAGAACACGGTGGAGCAGACGATTTCAGCTCCGCAGTTCTTAGATAAGGATGCCAATATTTCTGTTGTTTCCGAAGGAGAAATCAAGTGACTACTACTGTCATTCAATGGGTAGCAGTTCTTCCACTGCTTATCGTTTTGGGAACAGCTGTTTTCTCGACGCTGTTGGAAGCTTTCTTGCCGCGCAACATTCGCCGTGGCACACAAGTTGTGCTCACATTAGTTGCTCTAGCTGCGGCGCTCGTTTCTGTGGTATGGCGTTGGACTGAGATTCACACCGATAATGGTTTGGCCACTAATCCGCTTTCGGCAGTGCAAACTCAGCGTGGGTTCGTGGGAATTTCGCTGGTTGAAGATGGTTTCTCTTTAATCGGCCAAGGAATCATTCTCATCGCCTCGATTCTTGCTTTCTTAGTGATTGCCGATCGCACGCAGACTCGTGAGGGAGCATTTGCTGCTTCGGCGGCTACCCGTCCGGGATCTGCCCAGGAGCGGGAGTCAGCTGCAGCTGGGCGTGAACAGTCGGAAATCTTCCCATTGGCTCTCTTTGCCGTGGGCGGAATGATGGCATTTACGTCGGCATTTGATTTGCTTACGCTGTTCATTGCGCTCGAAGTGCTTTCGCTACCGCTGTACGTGTTGTGCGCAACCGCGCGTCGTCGTCGTTTGCTCTCGCAGGAAGCTGCAATGAAATACTTCCTGCTCGGTGCTTTCTCATCGGCGATCTTCCTCATGGGCGCAGCTTTCATTTACGGCTCAACCGGCACGCTCGTCTTTAATGAAATTTTGCAACTGGCGATTCAAGGTCAGCGTGTGCAGGGCGCTATTTTGGTGATGGGCGTGGCGATGGTCGTGATCGGCCTGCTGTTCAAGGTGGGTGCCGCACCGTTCCACTCCTGGACGCCGGACGTTTACCAGGGTGCGCCTACTCCGATCACCGGTTTCATGGCTGCTGGTACTAAGGCTGCAGCATTTATCGCACTTTTGCGAGTGATGCTCTACGTCGCTGCTACCGCCTCTGCTTCGCTGAATGTGTTTATGTGGATCGTCATTATTGCCACAATTATCGTGGGTACGGTCTTGGGCTTGATCCAATCGGATATTAAGCGCTTGTTGGCGTATTCATCAATTGCGCACGCTGGCTTTATCCTGATTGCCGTCAATGCGATCCGAACCGTGAATATGACTCCGCAGACGTACTCGCAGACGATGTCTTCAGTGCTGTTCTACCTGCTTGCTTATGGCATTGCCACGGTAGGTGCTTTTGCTATCGTCACTCTAGTGCGTGAGCGCGACACCGAGGGCAAGATTCTCGGCGAAGCTACCAAGCTGGAAAAGTGGGCAGGTTTAGGCAAGCGATCGCCGTTCTTAGCAGCTTCCATGCTCATTTTCTTGCTGTCGTTTGCCGGTATTCCACTCACGGGTGGCTTCATTGGAAAATTTGAAGTTTTCCGCGCCGGTATTGCTAGTGGCGAAGTGATTTTGGTGGTTATCGCAGTGCTGGCTTCGGCTGCTACCGCGTTCTTCTACTTCCGACTCGTGCAGTTGATGTTCTTCACTGAACCAGCTGACGACGTGGAGGTTGTACAATCAGAGGGTATGGCGATTATTGCAATCGCTATTGCTGTTGTTTTGACCATCGCACTGGGTCTGCTTCCAGGCTCAGTACTTGATCTTATGCAAGGATCCTTCGCGTGAGTGCATTTTCCGATTTACTCGCCGGCCACGGCGATTTAGGTTCGCGCCTATCGAAACGACTCGATGGGGTTGAAACTGAACTGCAAGATGTGGTGCGCATTGATGACCTCGTTGTTGATGCTGCCACCTCGCATCTTGCCGTGGCCGGCGGTAAACGCTTGCGCCCGCTGCTGTGCCTGTTAACGTCGGAGCTTGGGCCTGATCCGCTCAACCATGAAGTTGTGGACTCTGCGCTTGTTGTAGAGTTGACGCACCTTGCTTCGCTCTATCACGACGACGTTATGGACGAGGCGCCATTGCGGCGCGGAGTTCCATCGGCTCAGTACGTATTTGGCAATTCCTCGGCCATTATGGCTGGTGATGTGCTTTTTGCTCGGGCTTCGGCGATTGTGGCAAAGCTGGGCCCGCAGGCGGTGCTTTTGCACGCTACCACCTTTGAGCGGCTTTGCGTGGGGCAGTTGCATGAGACGGTAGGTCCGCGTGAGGGCGAAGATCCTATCGAGCATTATATTCAAGTCTTGGCCGACAAAACTGGTTCACTGATCGCCGCGTCTGCGCGTTATGGTGTGCTTTCGGCCGGTGGTTCAGCTGAGCTTGCCGAGGCTGTGGCGCGTTTTGGGGAGAAAGTTGGAGTTGCGTTCCAGCTTGCCGACGACGTCATTGATTTAGTTTCGACGCAGGAGGTCACTGGGAAGACGCCGGGTACGGACTTGCTTGAGAACGTTTCTACTATGCCGACGTTGCTGTTGCGCAAATATGCACAAGAAGGCACTCTTGATTCGGAGGGTGTCGAGATTTTGCGTCGTCTGGATTCGGAGTCTCTCAATGAAGATAACCTCGCTGAGGTAGTCGATCGTCTGCGCGATCACGCTGTAGTGGAGCAGACTCGCCAACTGGCGCATGAATGGGTGCAGGGTGCGATAGCTGAACTGGAATCGCTGCCGCATGGCGAGGTGCGCGAGGCTCTGTCTGCTTTCGCTTTTGCGATGGTTGACCGAATGGCCTGATTTTGCCTTTGCCTAGAGTGAAGCGCCCCATACTGAAGTTCTGAAATTACTGTTTACAGCGTAGAATATATTCGGTCGTGCCTAATGGCAGAAGAACGTCAGGAGTAGTTGTGGGCAAGTTTCTCAATAAGATTTTGCGAGCCGGGGAGGGTCGCACTCTCAAGCGGCTTAACAGCATCACCCAACAAGTGAATCTTTTGGAAGATGATTTTAAAGAACTCACCGATGAGGAATTGCGCGCTTTAACTGATGAGTTCCGCAAGCGTTACGTTGATGGGGAAACCCTCGATGATCTGCTTCCGGAAGCTTTTGCTGCTGTGCGTGAAGCATCTGTGCGTACGCTGGGTCAGCGTCATTATGACGTGCAGATTATGGGCGGAGCGGCTCTTCATTTGGGCAATATTGCTGAAATGAAAACTGGTGAAGGTAAAACGCTCGTCGCCACACTCGCCGCTTACCTCAACGCGATTCCTGGTCGCGGCGTCCATATCGTGACGGTGAACGATTACTTGGCGAGCTACCAGTCCGAGCTGATGGGACGCGTATTCCGTTTCTTAGGGATGACGACGGGCTGTATCGTTTCTTCGCTGACGCCGGAACAGCGTCGTCGGGAATACGCTGCTGACATCACCTACGGCACCAATAATGAGTTCGGTTTCGACTATTTGCGCGACAATATGGCGCGCGAAGTTGATGGTCTTGTGCAGCGCGATCATTTCTTCGCTATCGTCGACGAAGTCGATTCTATTTTGATCGACGAGGCGCGTACCCCGTTGATTATTTCGGGTCCTGCTGAGGGCGATGCGAATAAGTGGTATACCGCATTTGCCCAGGCTGTGTTGTCGATGCGGAAAGACGTTGACTATGAAGTTGACGAAAAGAAGCGCACGGTTGGTATTTTGGAGCCGGGCATTGACGCAGTCGAGGATTTGCTAGGTATCGACAACCTCTACGAGTCGGTAAATACGCCGCTGATTGGTTATTTGAATAATGCGATCAAAGCAAAAGAGCTTTTCACGCGCGATAAGGATTATATCGTCGCCGATGGCGAAGTGCTGATCGTTGACGAGCATACTGGCCGTGTACTGCCTGGGCGCCGTTATAACGAGGGTATGCATCAGGCGATTGAAGCTAAGGAAAATGTAGAGATCAAAGAGGAAAACCAAACTCTTGCCACGATCACCTTACAAAACTATTTCCGTTTGTACGACAAACTCTCTGGTATGACCGGTACGGCAGAAACCGAAGCTGAAGAGTTTGCCTCAACCTACAATATCGGCGTGGTGCCGATTCCAACGAACCGGCCGATGATTCGCATCGATCAAACGGATTTGGTATTCCCAACAGCGCGCGGTAAGTTCCACGCAATTGTGGAAGATATCAAACAGCGTTATGAAAAAGGCCAGCCAGTGCTGGTTGGTACTGCTTCAGTTGAAAATTCTGAGATGCTTTCTGAGCTTTTGAAAAAGGCTCATATTCCGCACGAAGTGCTCAACGCTAAGCAGCATGAACGTGAAGCCGCTGTGGTGGCTATGGCTGGTCGTAAGGGAGCCATTACGGTGGCAACCAATATGGCTGGCCGTGGAACGGACATCATGCTCGGTGGTAACGCTGAGCATATCGCAGTGTCTTTGATGGAGAAGCGAGGTCTTGATCCGCAGGAGAACGCTGAAGAGTACGAAAAAGTGTGGCCTGAGGTGCTCGCTCAAGCCAAAGATACCGTGGCCGCAGAGCACGATGAAGTTGTTGAATTGGGCGGTTTGTACGTGCTCGGTTCAGAGCGGCACGAGTCACGCCGTATCGATAACCAGCTGCGTGGACGCTCGGGACGTCAAGGCGATCCGGGCGAGTCGCGTTTCTATCTTTCGCTCGACGACGATCTCATGCGTTTGTTTGCGAACTCGCGGGCAACTGCGCCATTCAAGAACGGGCCAGAAGATGAAGCACTAGACTTCAAGCTGCTGTCTAAGGCTATTGAGCGAGCCCAAACGGCGATCGAAGCGCGCAATGCCGAGATTCGCAAGAACGTGTTGAAGTACGACGACGTTATGTCTGAGCAGCGTACGGTTGTATACGATGAGCGGCGTCGCATTTTGAATGGCGAAGATCTCGAAGCTCAAATTGAATCTTTTGTGGATTTTGCAATTGATGATGTGGTGCGTTCTGAGACTGTTGGTGCTCCTGAGGACTGGGACTTGGACGCGCTATGGACGGCGATGAAGAGTTACTACACGCCATCATTTACAGCCGCCGAGTTTGAAGAGAACTACGGCGATATGAAGAACCTTTCGCGTGAGGATCTCATTGGAGAATTCCACACTGATGCACATGCTATTTACGAAGAGCGTGCCGAAGAATTGGGCGATGAGACGATGCGTCAAATCGAGCGGCAAGTGCTGTTGAATGTGCTTGATCGCAAGTGGCGTGAGCACCTGTATGAGATGGACTATCTCAAAGAGGGCATCGGTTTGCGCGCGATGGCTCAGCGCGATCCGCTCGTTGAATATAAGCAAGAGGGCTACCAGATGTTCCAGTTGATGAACGATTCAATTCGTTCTGAGACTGTGCAGTATCTGTTCAATTTTGAGCTTCCAAGTGAGCGCGATGAGCGCCTTGCTGCTGAGTTGAACCAGGCTCAATCAGTCGATATTGCAGCTGGCGTAGAAACACCGGCAGCATTGGACGCTCAAGGCTCACAGGCAGCCGTTCGGCTTGCGGGATCCTCCCAGCAGACTCAGGCAATGGCTGAGAAGCTGCTGGGCATTAAGAAAGATACTCAAGCACCGAAGATGATGTACACCTCGGCTGCTAAAGATGGTTCTCAAACCTCAGAAACTCGCAATGATCGTGGCGGGCGAATTCAGCAGGGTGCTGCTGATACGCCGGGTCAGCCAACGATGAATCGTGAACAGCGCCGAGCAGCTAAGAAAGCAGCTAAGAAGAATCGCTAAATCTGGCAGTGAGCGATGTTTATTTAGATAATTTCTAGAGCTGTGACATGCCATTTTTGCCGCCGCACTTCGAGCCGAAGTGCGGCGGCTCTGGTTTTTCTGCCGTCATGTATGACGGCAGAAACCTCTGCAATATGAGCATTGATTTGGCAAGTGTGAGTTTTCAAGATGCGAGGAGATAGGGTTTTGGTGGGTTTTCCTTGTATTTTGTTGCCAAGTTCTGCTCTGCGCGCCAGAGAGTCGAATATTGCTGGCGTGAGCCATGTTTGGAGCTGGCGGGCGGGTCTGTGCCCAAGTAGTATCTCAATGACCTGCAATAATATCGAAGCGGCGAAATTTCCTGCCGAGGGGAGATTGTCTGGGATCGGTTCAACGACACTGAGCTGTTGGCGCGGTGTGAAGTATGTGCGCGTATACGGATCGTTGATATGTGAGTGAAAAGCAGTGCGATCGTAGAGGTATTTATCGCTCAGTTCTGACGTATCAGTGGTGAGTTCTTCCGGTTTTAGATCAGAAACTGCCCGTAGCGTGGTCTCTTTATCCTCAGTGTGCGTGGGAAGAATATGCCGTTTTGATCGGGGGAGTTTGGATGTTATTGCTGTTTCTTGATAGACCGGATGGTTGATGGATACCTCAGGAGCGTCGTTGCTCGAAACTAGGGTGAGTTGAGTCGGTGTAGGTGAGAGCCGTGCCGGTGCAGGTGAGAGCTGGATTGGAGCGGTCGGTTCGTCGATCTGAGGTGGTGAGACAAGCGCCAGTTGTGCAGCCATTGCTTCACTTCCTTGTGAGATTATGACCGATATGGAGGATTTGCTACCATGGCCAGATTGAGTAGGGAATCCGCGGACTATTTGGGAAGTACTCCCAAAAATTGTGTTTGTATTGTTACAGTTATAAATAAAAGCGAGAAAGTTGCGTATGAACGGTGTGGAAAACTTGCCACAAGAGTTCATTTGCACTGCTCAAAGCCATTTTTAGCGAATTTTTCCAACGCGCAACCACACCTGATCAACGATTGCCACACCGACGTGGCACACAAACCAGTGGGGCTCAAAGGCGCCGCAAGTAGATGTAAGATTGAGCTATGCGCATCTACATTCCACTCACGCTTGCTGATCTGAGCTCAGAGCCGATCTCAGCTCGACCGATTCACGCAGTAACTGCTGGGCTCGCTCAACACTTCCCCAACGAGGATCAAGAGGGCTTAGAGATGGTCGCCACTTTGGCCGCCGCCGATGACTCACTGCGTTTCATGGATACTCAGACGCGAAACTTCCAAAGAATTGTGGCAGTTGCCGAAGTTGCAGACACCTGCTTGGTTACTCCGCCGTCGGAAGACGACGTACTCGTGACGCAACGCAACCTCATCGACGTCGTCGTCTGGGATCGAGTGGAAGCCATATTGGTTGATGAACCCGGTAGCGAAGCGATAATTCAGCAGGCAATCGCCGGAGATGAGGAAGCTTTCATGGCGTGCGGCGATATTGAACTGATGTGGTACGACGTGATCGAACGCGACGCGGTTCGGGCTATGCTCGAGGCCGGAAGCAGCAATTAGACAGCAAGCAGAAACCGATAATTAGACTCCAGCAATTAAGCCTAACGATCAGGCAGCGGCAATTAGGCGATCACAGTCAATGACGAACCGCCCTGCGGCGCCGGCGTAATACTGATTCGGTTGGGAATCATCTGTTTAAGCTCTTCAACGTGGGAAACGATGCCGACTCTGCGTCCGTGGGATGTTAGCGTGCCCAGCGTCTTCATGACGGTATCGCGAACGTCGTCGGAAAGAGTGCCAAAGCCTTCATCGATAATGAGAGTGTCGATGCGAATCCCGCCGTTTTCTTCCTGCACGACTTCGGCGAGCGCCAAAGCGAGCGAAAGCGAGGTGTAGAACGTCTCGCCACCGGAGAGCGAAGCCGTGGATCGTTCAACATCGCCGTGCGGCGAACCATCGCGATCGATAATGCTCAAACCGAGTCCCGTCTTTTGAATCCGATTACCCTCATTGCTTCTGCGCAGCTCATAGCGCCCGCCCGAAATCCGCGCAAGATGCTCGTTGGCTCGATCAACGACCATCTCAAAACGATTGAGCAATACCCACATGCTCAGCGGGACTCGAGTTTTCGATGAGCGACCTGCTTGCGCAATATCCGCTAAGCGCAGCAGGGGTCCGGCCTGGATGGCTAATGTGTGCCAAGTTTCCGACGCCGTTCGCAGCGGTCGTGCAAGTCGTTGCGTATCACTTGCAAAACGTTGCGTGTGAGCAGAGCGTATATCTGCCTGGGCGCGATCCTCTTTAGCCTTGAGTAATTGGCTTTCATGTGCAGCGAGATCGATGCTCGATTCATCCGGCAGATTGGCAAAGCGTGGCTCTGCGAGCTTGGCTTTGACGGCGCTGAGAGAATCATCGAATTCTTTGATGTTTTTGCGCAGCTCACTTGCGAAATCTTCGGCAAGTACTGCCTGCGTGACCGCCTCAGCTGTGGCAAAAGACGACGCCGCTATGCTCGCGTTTGCCTTGAGCAAATTCGCCCGCAAGGTAGCGGCTGCATTGATGAGAGATTCGAGACAGCCAAGCTGTTTGTGAGTTTGTGTATATTTGGCGTCAAGATCATTGACGCGTTCGTGCACCGATGAAAAGCCGGAGCGAGCGGCGTGTACTCGCGCCCTTTCTTCCGTCAAAGCGGCGTCTTCTAGCTCGCACAAGGTTTGTAATTCGGCGCGTTTTAACTGGGCAGTTGCTAAGTCTTGTGCGAGTTGGGCAGATTTTTGCTGCTGAGCTTCAATCGCAGTGGCTAAACTGCGTGCATCTTTAACAGCTTGCTCGGCGCGGGCGTATTCCTCGTCAATTTCGTGCTGGTTTTGAGTCAATTCAGCGAGTGGAATATTCAGCTCTGCATCGAGAGCTGCCAGCTGAGTTTGTAGTTGCGTGAGCTCAGTATTCGCTGCATCTAAGGAAGCTGTGGCTTGTTCAAGCGCCTCGTGGGCTAAATCGACCTGTTCGCGGGTGGTGTGTTGAGCATTTGGAGTGGCTATATTGGGATGCTCGCACGATCCACACACTGGGCACGGCGCCCCATCGTCGAGTTGCTCAGCCAGATTTGCGGCAGTTGAAGCGATCCACTGTTCGGTGAGCACATCAAAACGCTTTTTCGCCTCGCGATGGATATTGAGTCGATCGCGCACCTTGCTCTGCGCAGATTCTCTGTGCTGAGCAAGTTTGGTTTTGCGCTCAAATAGTTCGAGCTGGTGAGCAATAGCATCGCGCTGGGATTCGAGCGTATCTAACGTGGCTTGAAGTTTTTGAGCTTGGGCGAGTTTGGCAGTGAGTTCGTCGATTACTGCCGGTTGCTGTTGGCAAACTTGAGTCAGTTCTTCGATGCTTGCCGTGGATTCATCCAGCTCAGCCCGTTTGTTTTGGAGGTCAATCTCGCGCTGCTCAATGCGTGATTCGGCTTCGGCAAAGCTTTGTAGTGAACCGATTGTCTCGCTCAAGTGCGTGCGCTGATCTTCCAGTAGGGAAGTTAGCTCTTGGCAGTCAAAATCGGGGATATTTACGCCTGATTCTAGTGTGCCGAGTGCCGAAGTGAACGCAGTATGCGGTGTTTCTAATAAAGCCAGGTGTTCTGGATTGAGAATAGAACAGGCCTGCTCATAGCAAGATTCGAAATTTTGGCGGGCAGCTGCCGCGTGATCGAGCTGCACCGCGAGCAGCTGAGCTTCGTGATGGGCGTCGAGCGCCGACTGTTTAGCATCGCGTTCATTGCGGTGTATTTTGAGTTCTTCGTACTGCTCACAGGCGATTTTGTGCTCGGCTATTGCATCGAGTATTTTTGCTGAATTCTCATATACTGTGCGAGCTTCTTCTTCGGCCTGTTGAGCGATCTGAGCTGCTTTAGCCTGCTGAGCTGCCTGATCAACAAAATCGGCCACCGTGTCTGAAACGAATCCGAGTAAATCGGCGTCGCACTGTGGATCACTAGGGACGTCAAATTCTAGCGCCGCTTCCTGATGTACCTGCAATTGTTGGCGAACCTGCTCAGGAAGATCAGATATTTCGAGCCAGGTATTGAGCGCATTGCGGTAAGATTGCACAGCTTCGCGTAGCTGTTTTTCGTAGTTACTTGCCTCTTTAGCGAGGGTTTCGGCGAAAAGTCGATAGCTGCCAGTATCAAAAATAGTTTCGAGGAGCGGAGCGCGTTCACTCGATTTCAGCCGCAAAAAATCTGCGAACTGCCCTTGTGGCAGTACGACCGTTTGAGCGAATTGTTTTTTGTCCAAGCCAAGGATGGCTCTGAGCTCGATTCCCACTTCACGAGCTTGAGTGCTGATCGGCTCGCCCGCATCCCAAGCCTGCTCGTCAACAGCGCTTTCTGAGAGTTTCCACAGCGTGGCTGATTGATTCACTTTGGTGGTGCCTGCACCGCTCTTCTTTGGGCGCTCCCATTGTGGAGTGCGCCGCACTCGGTACGTTCCAGATGCCACGCTGAACACGAGATCTACCCAGGATTCTTCATGTGGCGGCGTGTGCGTGGAGCGAATACGCTCCTCAGAGCTCTCTTTTCCCGCAACACTTCCGTAGAGAGCAAACACAATCGCATCGATAATAGAGGATTTTCCCGAGCCAGTTGGTCCGTCAAGCAGGAAAATTCCCGATTCGGTGAGCTGGTCAAAATCAATGACGTGCTCGCCGCCAAATGGCCCGATCCCGCAAAATTCAAGACGCCGGATAATCACTTGTCTTCTCCTTTGCCCTGTTCTTCCCAGGTTTTCTGCACGTACGCCAACTCTGGAGGAGTGAGTTTGCGCCCACCCGAACTTTCAAAAAACTCAGTGATTACGCCGATCGGACTTTTTTGAGCCACACGGTCTTGCCGAGAATCGACTTCCACAGCAGTCGTTTCATGGCGCACTTCAACAAGGTGTGGAAAATGCTTACGTAAGCGGGCAATGAGATTCTGGGGGCGTTCGTCGTCGGTAACAAAAATGCGTAAAAAGTGATCCGCGTAGGAACTGTAACGCACACTCGTGAGGTTTTCAAAGGAATCAGTAAGCGTCGCCAGCTTTCGAAACACCGGATTTGGTACCAGTTCGACGCCGGGAACTCCCGTTGCACTATCGGCTTGCGTTGGCGAGGGGGTGGCAGAGAAGTCAAGCAGCACGGAACTCTTATGATGATGCTGTTCAGAGAAAGAAAAAGCGATAGGCGAGCCGGAATAGCGTATAAGAGGCCGCGTATCCGAACCGATTTTCTGCGGGCCGTGCAAATGGCCAAGGGCAATATAATCGAGCGGCTGCACTTGTGCAGGTGGAGCAAAAACTGCTGATGGGACTGAATTAACGCCACCGATATGGAGATCTTGTTCAGAGTCGCTGGGCTCACCACCCGTCACGAATGCATGAGCCATCGCCAGGCGGGGAATCTTCGCACTGTCTGGATGCTGAGCGATATGACTGTAAATGCGGGTCAGTGCGGCTTTCATGACCGCTTCGTGGGAACGCGGAAGCAGCTGTTGTGGATCGTCGCTGAGCCGTCGTCGTTCTACATCCGGATCGAGATAGGGAATCGCATAGACGAAAGCACCAATTTCACCAGCTGAATCATGTAATGCTACGGGCCGTGCGCTCAATTGCGGATCCGTGCAGATCGTCAATCCACGGCACAATAGGGCAGAAGCGAAGCCAAGACGGCGTGGAGAATCGTGATTGCCCGAGGTGATCACTACTTGGGTATGATCGAGCAAGCGCGCCAACGTATCTGAAAGAAGATCGACCATTGCCACTGGAGGAATTCCACGATCGTAGATATCTCCAGATACGAGCAATGCGTCGATCTTCTCAGATTTGGTATAGTCCACCACGTAATCACACCACTGTTCAAAAGCTGGCGTGAGGTCTGCGCCGTGAAAAGTGCGGCCTAAATGCCAGTCAGAGGTGTGAAGAATACGCATAGATTAAGGATACGAAAAAACCTCAGTCTTTGGCGGTGTAATTGGCATCGGCGTTGACCGGATCTTTATCCGACCAAGGGAACGCAATCCACTTATCGGTGGTACGCCAAACGTATTCACACTTGAGAGTTGAGCGTGACTTTTCGTACAGCACTGCCACTCGGGTGTCTAGTGCGCCTGCGCGTTTACAGACGTCAAGTACAAATTCAAGCGTTCGGCCAGAATCTGCCACATCGTCAACGATAAGAACGCGCTTTCCATCCATTGCCCGCACATCGGGAGCTGGTTCGAGCAGACGAGGATCGGGAAGGGTCTGGCCAATTCCAGTGTAGAATTCGACGTTCAGCACCAGCAAGGACTTCAAATCGAGAGCGTATCCAATAGCTCCTGCTGGCAGCAGGCCGCCACGAGCCACACACACCACAATATCGGGGTGGAAACCCGAATCCCATACGTCCTTTGCCAGTTCGCGGGAAGCCGTTCCAAATTCTTCCCAGCCTAGTACTTCGCGTTCCTCAGTCATGTTCACCTTTTCAATTGTTGTCGGATACTGATTGTAGGATGTCAAGTGCTTCTTGATGAAGTAAGCCGTTAGTGGCTAGTGCCGATTTTCCCCACGGGCCGGCATTGCCATCGAGATCGGTAAATGTGCCGCCAGCTTCGGTGAGAATCGGCACGAGTGCTGCCATATCGTAGAGTTCGAGGCTCGGCTCGGTGGCAATATCAACGGCGCCCTCTGCAACAAGCATATAAGACCAAAAATCGCCGTAGGCGCGGGTGCGCCATGAGGCCTGAGCTAACCGCAAAAAGCCGCGCAGTTGGCCGCGGTCTTGCCAGCCGTCAAGCGAAGAATAAGACAGCGAAGCGTCGTCAATGCGATTCACTTGTGAAACGTGAATCTGTTTGGCAGAGGTCCACGATTTTCCGGTGTATGCACCTAAACCTTTTGCTGCCCACCAGCGTCGATTCAATGCCGGTGCTGAGACCATACCGAGCACGATTTCGCCGTCTTCTTCGAGCGCAACGAGAGTTGCCCACACTGGCACTCCACGCACGAAGTTTTTGGTGCCATCGATAGGATCGATGATCCAGCGCCGGTTTGAAAATCCCTTTTGCCCCTGTTCTTCGCCAAACACGGCGTCACGCGAGCGAAACTGCGCCAGCAAATCGCGAATAATTTGTTCGGCTCCACGATCAGCGTCAGTTACCGGTGTGAAATCTGGTTTTGTATCTACACGCAAATCTGTAGCGCGAAAACGCTTAAGCGTGAATTGATCCACTCGATCAATAATGCCTGCGATCACTTGTAGATCATCGGAATGGCGAGAACGTGTATTCATAGTTCTATCTTAAGCCCACTGTGGTTGCGGAATTGAATCCAGTAGCCGCCGAAAGGATTGCACACGCAGTTTAACGCGCTCATCTGCACTAACGTCAAGGGCACAATCTAAGGATCCTGCCGCGTGGCTGCAACCGCGCGGGCAGTCCAATGCGATTTCTTGCAGATCGGGAAAACCGCGCAGGAGCGCATCGGCATCCACATGAGCAAGCCCGAATGTGCGCACCCCGGGGGTATCGATGACGGTGCCGCCGCCGTCGAGATGAAAAGCCATAGCCGACGTCGATGTGTGGCGTCCTCGCCCAGTCACGGCATTCACGTGCCCAGTTTCTCGTGCAGCTTGCGGTACGAGCGCATTGATGAGTGTCGATTTCCCGACGCCGGAATGCCCGATAAGCACCGAAACATGATTAGTCAAGAGCGCACGGATTCTTTGAAGCTGGTGTTGATCGAGCGTCTCTACTTCAGTGAGTGGATCAATCTGCACCAAGCTCGATACGACGATATCGAGATCCACACCGGAATAGTGCTCGATGATGGATCGTGGATCGGCCAGATCTGCCTTTGTGAGCAGCAAGATTGGTTTCATTCCTGCTTCAAATGCCGCCACGAGGCAACGGTCAATCATTCCCGTGCGAGGTTCGGGCTGCGCGAGTGCCGTGACGATCACGAGTTGATCGGCATTAGCCACAATAACGCGTTCATTACCAGCGGCTTCGCCTTCTTCGGCAGTGCGGCGCAAGGCGGTGATGCGTTCATCGACTTGCGCAATTCGAGCAAGTGAATCCTTGCGCCCAGACAGGTCGCCCACCATCGCGCAAATATCACCAACTGCCACCGAGCCGCGGGGGAGCTCGCGCGCTTTTACGGCGACGACGTCCACGCTGTCGTCGAGCATTGACACGTGGTAGCGCCCGCGGTCGATACGAAAAACGCGCCCGCGTCGAGCCTCGGAATAATCGGGGCGCACTTTGGTGCGTGGACGCGATCTTTTGCCGGGTCGAACCTTGACGCGGTAGTCGTCTGTGCCGATGTCACGCCTGCTCAACGCAACATTCCTTCCCATAATTGAACGAAATTTGGCAGAGTTTTGGAAGTTGTTTCAATATTATTGACGCTCACGCCAGGCACTCGCAGGCCAATAATGGCACCAAAGGTCGCCATGCGATGGTCGGCGTAAGATTCGAGGTGAGCAGCATACATAGCTTTATTGTGGCAGCTGGCCGGTTCGATTACTAAATCCTCGCCCGCAATATGAGCATGCGCGCCAAGCTTTGAGATTTCGGTGCTCAGAGCTGCGAGTCGATCTGTTTCGTGCCCGCGTAGCTGTCCAATATCGCGCAATGCCGAGGGCGAATCGGCAAAACAGGCAACCGCGGCAACAGTTGGAACTAGCTCACCGACGTCGTGAAAATTCATGTCGATCCCGCGAATTTTTTCTGGACCTTTTAGCTCAAGCACCCCAAAATCATCCGAATTTTGCTGGTGAAAGCTGCACTGGCCGCCCATCATGTCGAATATGCGCACATACTCACGACCCGGCTGCGTGGTGGACGTTGGCCAAAAGGGGATACGAACGCTACCTTGCGTAATCATGGCCGCCGCAAGGAATGGCCCAGCATTGGACAGGTCTGCTTCAACGGCGACGTCGGCTTGCTGAATCTTTCCTGGTTCTACCCGCCAGTGATTCTGGCTTTCGCTGACGTCAACCCCGGCTTTGCGCAGCAGATCGACGGTCATAGCTATATGCGGTGCCGAGGGGAGTGCTCCGCCGTCGTGATAAATATCGATGCCGCCCTCGAAACGCGCGCCGGCGAGCAATAGCGCCGAAACGAATTGGGACGACGTCGAAGCGTCGATCCGTACGCTACCTCCGTTGCAAATGTGCTCGCCTTGAATACGAAGCGGCAAGGTGTGGTTCTCGCTCGCGACAGGTATATTGAGCTGCCGCAAGGCCTGCACAATCGGAGTCATTGGGCGCAGACGCGCTTGTGGATCGCCGTCGATAACGCTCTCGCCCTCGGCAAGAGCTGCGATAGGTGGAATAAAACGCATCACAGTGCCAGCAAGTCCACATTCGATGCGAGCGCCGTGCAAGGGTCGGGGCGTAACCGTCCACGCTACATGGGTATCGGTAACGTGCTCGGCCACCGAAACTCCAAGATTTTCAAGAGCTTGGCGCATGAGCTGAGTGTCGCGGGCTTGGAGCGGATTCGTGATCGTGACTGGTTTTTCACTCAGCGCGGCGAGCACCAAATAGCGATTTGTGAGTGATTTTGATCCAGGCAGTATCACCTGCGCATCGACAGGTTGTGATTGAGAAAGATGCGGCGCTTGCCAAGCAGTCAAGACTGAGCTCCCAGCTCTTTGACTTTTGTTTCAGCGGCGGAAAAAGTGCTATCAACTGAGGCGACGACGTCGTCTTTCCAGTTGTTCAGACGCCACGCGAGCGAGGGTTTGCCCTCACGGTCTGAGGAAGCGATCAGTGCGCCGCCAATTAGTCCGGCAGCGCTGGCGAGATTGAGCAGGTCTTGACGCTGCTCTTCGCCGTGGTGTTCCCAGAAAGGGTTGTTGGCAAGGGCGAGGGGAACGTGCATTATTCCAAGAAGAGCTGCGCATATGCGCGGTGCGCGAGAGCGCGCCAAGGCGAGGCCACAGGTGGTCATCGCAATTCCGGTTCCACGAGTGAGCGCGTCCGTGAGCTCAGCCGAGGGCGCCTTGAAGCCGAGTTGCTTAGCGAGACTGTAGAGTTTTTCGGCGCGCTCGCGGTGAGGTTCGGGGCGGATAGCTGCGTCAAGTCCGGCAAGAACGAATGGGGCGGCGAGCATTGGGCGGGCTATTTTACGTAAGGCGCTCATGGTGCTTTCTCCTAGTTTTTGGGTGGCCGCTAAACGTGGCATTTACAGCTGAGAAGTGTTCACTCAGTTGTGCCTATTCTACGTTGACGCAAGCTATAAATGTATACATTTCGCAGCGACTTGCGCATTGGAATCAAGCTTGGCGAGCTGCTTCTTCGTTATCTTTAATGATTTGGTCAAGCGGTTGATAGTGCTCGTCAATCGCTTCAAGATAAGACTCGAGATCGCCATTTTCGGCTGCGTCAAGCATTTTTTGATGGGATTTGGCGGTGTGAAGCAGGCTCTGTGCGTCATTTCCCATCAGCTCGGGAATGATTGCTTGGTGCACTAGCCACATTGCTTGCATGAGCTGTTCGATTAAGTTGTTATTGAGGGAACGTAGGAGAGCTGTGTGGAATGCGATGTCCTCATTAGGGAATAGCTCGTTGTGCTGAGCTTTGCGTGTCATTTCTGATACGAGCTCGGCGAGGTGAGGATTGGAAGTGCCTTTCATATTGGTGACGATTTCTTCGGCAACCCCCAAATCGAGGAAGCGGCGAGTGGCTACGATACTGCGTAGTGAACGTGTGCCTTGAGTGTGGTCAAGTGCATTTTTTAGCACGAGAGTTTCAACGAGCGGTTGCATGGACATTTCGCCGACCACCGATCCGCGTCCTTGGCGTACGGAGATGATGTCAAGAGCTTCGAGTTTCCTTAAGGCTTCACGCACGGAGGAGCGGGAGACTCCTAGATCGGCGCAGAGTTTAGCTTCAGTGGGAAGAGGATCGCCTGTGGTGAGTTGGTGTTTCAAAATATATGCTTTGATTGCATCCATCGTTGCGTCGAGCCTGTTCACGACCAACATATTAGGATTTTCATCAGCAGTGAAATTTTGTCGCAAGTAATCTGCTGTCACCACTTGCTTAAATTTGTCAGACATCATACGATAAGTATACCGACCGGACCTACCGGTGTCACTCAAAGGAGAGGACAAATTATGCGTCTTTCAAAACGTTTGGTGAAAGCTTCGGCAATCGTAGGTGCCGCTGCGCTCGCGCTCTCAGCGTGTGGCGGTGGTTCAAGCGACGCCAAGAAAGCTCCAGCAGACTCTGGAAAGCCAAGTGGTCAGATCAACCTCGGTGTTGCATACGAAACCACGAACTACCACCCCTCAACAACGTCGTCAGCTCTTGCCATGGGCACAAACTGGCACGTAGTTGAAGGACTGTACGAATTCGATATGGCCGACTATAAGGTGTACCCAGCTCTTGCAAAGGGTGACCCGAAGAAGGTCTCCGATACCGAATACGAAATCACTCTTCGTGACGGTGCAAAGTTCTCCGATGGTACGCCAGTAAAGGCTGAGGACTTCGTATCCTCCTACGGTCGCACCACCGCTGAAAAGTCGATTTACAAGCAGTTCTTCACTTTCGTGGACTCGGTGAAAGCCAAGGACGAAAAGACTGTTGTTATCAAGCTCAAGTTCCCATTTGG
This sequence comes from Arcanobacterium pluranimalium, assembly GCF_016907845.1. Lineage (GTDB taxonomy): Bacteria > Actinomycetota > Actinomycetes > Actinomycetales > Actinomycetaceae > Arcanobacterium_A > Arcanobacterium_A pluranimalium. Next base: position 2,008,331 of record NZ_JAFBCS010000001.1, on the reverse strand, counting down.
AACGCTTAAAGAGCGTCTCGTCGATGTCAAGGTTGTTCCTACCAAGATGAGCGATGCTGATCTGACGGCAAAGCCAGTTGGATCTGGTCCATTCAAGTACGAGTCCATTTCCAACACTCAGATCGTTGCTGTGCCAAACGAGCACTACAACGGTTCGATGCCAGCTCGTGTTGAGAAGATGCAGTGGAGCGTCCTCAAGGATGATTCTGCACGTCTCGCTGCAGCTGTAGGCGGAACGATCGATATTATGGAGGCAGTTCCAGCTCCATCGGCAGACAAGCTCAAGGCTGCTGGCTGGAAAGTTGAAGAAGTTCAGGGTTACAACAACCCATTCCTCATGTTCAACACCAAGAAGGCTCCTTTCAACGATCCAAAGGTTCGCCAAGCTTTCCACTACGCAATCAACACCGAGAAGCTCATTGATTCAGCTATGAGTGGCAAGGCAAGTCCTGCTCAGTCTTTCTTGCCTGAAACCAATGCGGCATTCAAGAAAGCTAAGGTGCAGTACAAGTACGATCAGGCCAAAGCAAAAGAACTGCTCGCAGCAGCAGGCGTTAACCACCTTGATATGACGCTCGTAACTACCGATCACCCATGGATTGCAAACCTCGCTCCACAGATCAAGTCCGATCTTGAAGCAGTTGGCATCAAGGTGAACATCAAGTCGCAGGCATCGGCTGACGTTTACGCAAACTACGCCGACAATCCAAACTCGAACTACGACGCGATCGTAGCTCCTGGTGATCCATCCGTATTCGGTGTTGACCCTGGCATCATCATCAACTGGTGGTACGGAGACAACGTATGGACCAAGCAGCGTGGCGCATGGCAGACCTCTGCTCCTGAGAAGTTCGCAGCTCTTCAGAAGCTCGCTGCTGAAGCAAGCCAGCTCTCCGGCGATGCTGCTAAAGAGAAGTGGGGCGAAGTTCAGGACATGATTTCTGAAGAAGTACCGCTCTACCCACTCTTCCACCGCGTGATGATCACCGCTTACAACCCGAAGAAGCTCGTGGATGTTAAGCCAATTGGTACCACCGGACTCGAGGTTGTTGGCGTTTCGGCTGCCAAGTAAGCAATCGAGTAAAATCTCCTGCCAGTATTGGCGATTGTGTAATCGTTGAGGAGGGACAGCACGTCCTGTCCCTCCTCAACTGCGCTAAGAAACAGAAAATAGGAAGAATGAGGATCCATGAATAATCTTCTTCGACTCTTAGGACGAAGGCTCATTGCTCTGCCGATTATGGTATTCGGTGTGACCATCCTCGTCTTTTTCATCATGGCACTTTCGCCAATTGACCCTGCGTACACCGCGCTTGGTGAAAATGCTACTCCTGATGCTCTTGAAGCATTCAGGCAAAGCCAAGGTCTTAATGACCCAATCCTAGTTCAGTATTGGCATTACATCGTCAATATGTTCCACGGTGACCTTGGAATCTACGGTGTTGGCGAAACCAACCGGGTGACCGACCTCGTTGGGGCAGCTCTTCCCGTCACACTACAATTGACTTTCTTCGGTCTCTTTTTGGCAGTCATCGTGGCATTCCCACTCGGTATCCTCGCTGCTATTTACCGTGATCGTTGGCCTGATCAGGTAATCCGTGTGCTGTCTGTGATCTGCATTGGAACGCCGTCTTTCTGGCTCGCCGTTCTTCTCGTTTTGGCCTTTGTTGGTACAATCCCTGTATCTGGTGATCTACCTGCAATTTCAGAAGATTTTGCCGGATGGTTTATGAGAATGCTGTTGCCCGCCGTCGCCCTAGCGATCCCGGTCATCGGGCAAATGACGCGCGTCGTACGAACCTCGATGGTTGAAGAACTGGATCGCGATTACGTACGTACCGCACTCGGCGCTGGAATCCCTAAACACGTTGTTATCGGACGTAACGTGCTGCGAAACGCGCTAATCACCCCGGTGACCGTGCTCGGCCTGCGCGTCGGATACCTCATGGGCGGCGCCGTCGTCATTGAAATTATTTTCTCCATCAACGGAATGGGTCAAGTTCTTATTAAAGGCATCCAAAACAACTGGGTGAACTTGGTTCAAGGAGGAGCCCTCGTGGTGGCTATCGCGTTCATTATTGTGAACATTATCGTCGATATGCTCTACCTCCTCATCAATCCACGAATTAGGTCGGTGTAATGATGAGCAAGCACGCGAAGTTAAATAAACTTACCCAACAAGGAGTGCGGTTTAGCCGCATCCGCAATATGAGCCTTGGCGCGAAGATCGCGATGGTTGTGCTCGCACTCGTAGCAGTAATCTCGATCATCGCTCCACTCATTGCGCCGTACAACCCTGAAGAGATTTTTGACCGCTGGGTAGCTCCAAACGGTGAACACATCTTCGGAACTGACCACGTGGGACGCGATATCCTCAGTCGTATTCTCTACGGTGGGCGCTTCTCGCTCATCATCGGCTTGTGCGCCACGTTGATCGCGCTGTTTGTAGGCTCGGTCATTGGTTCAGTAGCTGCGGTTGTGCGCAAATCGCTCTCAGAAGTGATCATGCGAATCCTCGATATTATTATGGCCGTGCCGGGAATCGCGCTCGCTGCGGTAACGGTATTGGTCTTTTCTAAGCGGCTTGAGGCAGACGACACCATTGGTATTCTCACGGTGATCGTATTTTCCATTGCTTTCGTTTATATTCCTCAGCTGGCTCGAATCGTGCGCGCAAATGTTATGAGTGCCTACGGCGAGGATTACGTGCGAGCTGTCATTGTATCGGGTGCACGTGCTCCATGGATTCTCGTTAAGCACGTGATTCGCAACTGTGCAGCGCCAGTGCTGGTGTTTGCTACCGTGCTGGTCGCCGATGCGATTATTCTCGAAGCGTCCTTAACGTTTATCGGTTCTGGATTGCAGTCTTCAATGGTTCCAACCTGGGGCAATGTGCTCTCCGATGCTTCGTCAAATATGTCGGTGATGCTCGGTAACTGGTGGACGGCTCTCTTCCCTGGTATTTTCATCATGGTTACTGTTTTGTGCCTCAATATCCTCTCCGAGGGTATTACCGACGCAATGGTGGCGGCACCGAGCGGTGGAAAGCTTAAGGACGCGCCGTCGTCTGAATCGAAACGCGAAGCGGATAAACTGCTGCTTGACCCACGTCGTGCATACGCTGAGCAGGCCGAATCCTTGCAGGCGCGCATTGATGCACTCAAAGCAGTTGAACTGCAGCGCAACGATCGTTTCGTTGCCGACGACGCTCGCGAGCCTCTCTTAGAAGTGCGTCACCTTTCGATCAAATTCCCACGTCATGGCGACGTTAACGTCGTCGACGACGTCTCCTTCTCGGTGCGTCCGAGCGAGACAATGGGACTTGTGGGCGAGTCTGGTTGTGGAAAATCGATCACCGCGCTGTCGATTATGGGTTTGATTGATCCGCGCGCACAGATCAGTGGTGAAGTTTTCTACGAGGGTAAAGATTTGTTGAAGATGTCCGCCGCGGAGCGTCAAGCTCTGCTCGGGCACGAGATGGCAATGATCTACCAGGATGCGCTGTCGTCCCTCAACCCGGCGATGTTGATTAAGTCTCAGCTCAAGCAGCTTACTTCGCGCGGTGGTACCCGCACGGCAGAAGAACTGCTCGAGCTGGTGGGACTTGATCCGAAGCGCACGCTCGAATCCTACCCGCATGAGCTTTCTGGTGGTCAGCGCCAGCGCGTTCTTATCGCAATGGCTTTGACGCGTGATCCGAAGCTGATTATTGCTGATGAACCTACCACTGCTTTGGACGTGACGGTTCAGAAACAGGTTATTGCGCTGCTCAATGAGCTACGCGAGAAGCTTGGTTTCGCAATGATCTTCGTATCTCACGATTTGGCTTTGGTGGCTGAGGTGGCACACCACATCACGGTGATGTACGCAGGTCAGGTTGTTGAGCATGCGCCGACTTCAGAGCTGCTCACCAATCCGGTTCACGAATACACGCGTGGTCTGCTCGGTGCGGTGCTCTCTATCGAATCTGGTTCAGGGCGTTTGCATCAGGTACCAGGCACAGTGCCGTCTCCAAAGGACTTCCCTCCGGGAGACCGTTTCTCGCCTCGATCCTCGCATCCTGACTACGGTTATGATATCCGGCCGGTGCTCAAGGAAGTATCGCCAGATCACTTCTACGCAGCGCTTCCTCCTCGTGGAGCTCATGCGATTGTTACGCCGGAGCGCTTAGAAACTGCGGAGGAGCAGAAATGACAAGCACACAACCAATCATTGATCTTCAAAATGTTGAAGTGAGCTTCAAAACCCGCACGGGTACGATCTTCAAGCCCAACACTATTAAGGCTGTTCGTGGCGTCAACATGCAGTTATTCCCAGGCGAAACTCTCGGTATCGTGGGTGAATCTGGCTGTGGAAAGTCCACTACTGCAAATGTGATGTGTGGTTTACAAGCCCCTACAGCTGGAAAAGTGTTCTTCAAGGGCATGGAAGTGACCAAGCGCAGCGCTGAGAATCGGCGTCAAATTGGCCGGGTTGTATCGGTAGTATTCCAAGATCCGGCCACTGCGCTCAATCCGCGCATGCTCGTACAAGATCAGCTAGCTGACCCCTTGCGTGTGCATAAGATCGGCACAGAAGCAGATCGTATGAAGCGTGTTGAAGAGCTGATTTCGATGGTGGGCTTGCCTACGTCGGCTCTCGATGCATTGCCTGGGCAACTTTCCGGTGGCCAACGTCAGCGCGTGGCGATTGCTCGCGCGTTAGCGATTCGCCCTGATGCGATTATTGCTGATGAGCCTACCTCGGCTCTTGACGTTTCGGTTCGTGCCCAGATTCTCAATCTTTTGACGGATCTCAAACGCGATTTGGGACTCGCCATGGTGTTCATTTCGCATGACATCCAAACGGTTCGTTACGTTTCGGATCGGATTGCCGTCATGAATGCTGGAAAAGTTGTGGAGGAGGGCCCAGCAGCGCAGCTCCTCAACAATCCTCAAGACCCATACACTCAAAAACTCTTGGGTGCAGCGCCATCATTGCTGCATCCGGTACTCTAAGGAGAAATCATGAACGCACCGTTGCGTGGCGTTGTACCACCGCTTGCGGTTCCTCTGAAAAATCAAGAAATCGACGTTCCTTCGCTTGAGCGCAATCTCAATCGAATGATCGATGCAGGTATTCACGGCATTTTCGTGCTTGGCTCTACAGGCGAAGTTGCATTTTCCACGGCGAAGCGCCGCGGCGAAGTGCTTGAGCACACGATGCGGATCGTCAATGGTCGCATCCCAGTGATCGCTGGTGTGATCGATACTGAGACGAGCCGTGTGATTGAACATATTCGTCAGGCGGAGAGCTATGGAGTAGACGGCGTCGTTGCCACCGCTCCTTTCTATGCGCTACAGGGAATGGCGGAAGTAGAGCGTCATTTCCGGCTTTTGCACGAGGCTACTGACCTGCCAATCTGGGCTTATGACATTCCAGTTTGCGTACACACCAAGCTCCCGCCACAGCTGTTGGTACAGCTTGGCAAGGAGGGTGTGCTGGCAGGTGTGAAGGATTCTTCGGGCGACGACGTTTCCTTCCGTTTCCTTGTGCGCATGAACGAAGAAGCTGGACATCCATTGCAGCTGCTCACTGGGCATGAAGTAGTGGTTGATGGCGCATATCTTTCGGGCGCGGATGGCTCGGTGCCAGGACTGGGCAACGTTGATCCACACGGATACGTGCGCCAATGGGATGCATATCAGCGTGGTGATTGGGAAGCTGTGCGTTCTGAGCAGGATCGTTTGGCTGATCTGATGACTATCGTTATGGTGCAGGGTGTGCAGGGATTTGGCGCTGGCGTTGGAGCTTTCAAGACCGCTCTTATGCTCATGGGGCAGTTTGACAGCAACGAGATGCCAGAGCCAGTGCAGGCATTGACCGGCGAAAATGTTGAGTGGGTGCGGCAAGTGCTCACAAAAACGGGCATGCTGAACTGAGCGAAGATTGTGGTTTTACGTTAGTGGATTGTGGTGGCAGCTAACCGTTTGGCTGGCTGCCACCACAATCCACAACTAGCCGTAACGAATATGCGCGTTGAGTTCATTGGGGCAGGAGAGAATATGGATTCAGTTATCGCCTTGGATATCGGCGGAACGAAAATTGGTTGGGGAATCGTAGAGTTTTCGCGCGATTCGAATGTGCCGGTTTGTGCTGAGCAAACTTTTCTTCCACAGCTCCATATTGTGGAGCGCGGCTCGATTCCAACTGAGGCACATACCGGCGGGCAGGTTGTAGCTGGGCGGATTGTGGAGCTGGTAGCTGAACTTTTCACCTCTCATCCGCAGGTGAGCGGTGTTGCTATTGCGAGTGCGGGTGTGGTTGATCCGCACAGTGGCTCAATTCTTTCTGCAACTAATACGATGCCGGGCTGGGGTGGTACACCACTTGCGGAGTTGATCTCCCAAGCTGTACACCTGCCAGTTCGAGTGCTGAATGATGTGCACGCGCACGGTTTGGGCGAGGCACGTCTTGGCGCAGGTCGCGGCTATAATTCCACACTCTCCGTTGCAGTGGGCACTGGCATTGGCGGTGCTCAGGTGGTCGCTGGGGAAGTGCAGTATGGTGCACACTTCCTCGCCGGGCACGTTGGGCATATTCATCATCATTATGCTGCGGGAATGCAATGCTCGTGTGGGCGGATTGGGCATATTGAGGCAATTTGCTCGGGAAGTGGCATTACCGCCTGGTACAACCAGCGTATATCCACTGTTGAACAAACTGACACAGCGCAGCGTATTCCGGTGGCGAATGGGCGGGAGCTTCAAGATCGCTCTGATCAGGGCGATGAGTTGGCGCAGGCCTGCTTTAGTGAATCCGCTTTTGCTTTGGGAGAAGCGATTGCATCGTTGGCTAATTCGATTGATCCAGCGGTGATTGTGCTCAGTGGTTCGATGACTCGCTCTGGTGACCAATGGTGGGTAGCAGTGCGTGAGGGATTTGCGAACTGCGCAATGGATGCCGTGCAAGGCACTCCAATTCTCTTAGGCGAACTAGGTGCCGACGCTCCACTTCTCGGAGCAGTGATTAATTTTCTCGATCTCTAATTTCTTTGCACACGATACCACGATAGGATTCTTACGATGAATGAAATGATTGAAAGTTTACGCGGCACACTGATTGTCTCTTGCCAGGCTTATCCAGGTGAGCCTATGCGAAATCCGGAAACGATGGCACAGATTGCAGCAGCTGCCGAAATTGGCGGAGCGAGTGCAATTCGCTGCCAGGGTCTTGCTGATATTTCAGCCATTAAGGGTCGTGTAAAAATCCCTATCATCGGTCTGTGGAAAGAAGGCGATCACGGCGTCTACATCACACCCACGTTGCGTCATGCTCGGGCATGTTCGATAGCTGGCGCAGACATCGTGGCGATTGATGCTACGAGCCGTCCTCGTCCCGACGGGCGCACCTACGCCGAAACAGTCGCGGCTTTGAAAGAAGAAGATATTTTAGTGATGGCTGACTGTGGATCATTCGACGATGCTCAGGCTGCGGTCGATGCCGGCTCCGATATTATTTCAACTACTCTGGCTGGATACACTCCAGATCGCCCTAAGACTCATGGCCCAGATTTAGAGCTACTTTCCCAAATTGCCCAGGCTTTTCCGGATGTTCCCCTCATCTGCGAGGGGCGTATCCACACACCTGAGCACGCAGCGCAGGCGATGGAGGCGGGTGCGTTCGCTGTCGTCGTCGGAACTGCGATTACCCATCCCACATCAATCACTGGCTGGTTCAAAGACGCCGTGACTTCAGCAAATAAGTGAATTAAACGCAGGCTGTTTTGCCAAAAGAGTGATCTCAACATATAGACGAGAAGTGAGAAAAGAACATGAAGGTTGGAATTTTTAGCGATCCACAAGCTGTTGGCGTGGAGGCGGCGCGAGTCGTTATCGATGCGATGAATAATGCGCAGGTGCGCAATCTCGGGGTGGCAACTGGATCGACGCCGCTCAATCTCTATGCGCAGCTACGTGAGGCTTTCCAGGCTGGAACGTTCACTCTTGAAGGTGCACGGGCTTTTGCACTCGATGAGTACGTCAATGTGCCGGCCGATCATCCGGAGCGTTACCGCAATGTTTTGCGCACTGAGCTCGTAGGCAGCGATAAGACGGGTCTGGCTGAGGAAAATCTTTTCACTCCAGATGGAAATGACGCCGATCCTGTGGCTGCCGCTGCTCGTTACGATGCCGCAATCAGTGGTCATGGCGGGGTAGAGCTGCAGATTCTCGGCATTGGTTCCAATGGGCATATCGGTTTTAACGAGCCAGGCACTGCGCTCACCTCGCGCACCCACGTTGATGTACTCACGCGTCAAACTCGCGACGATAATGCTCGTTTCTTCGATGGCGATATTGCCAAAGTTCCCACCCATTGCATTACCCAAGGCTTGGGCACGATCATGGAAGCACGTTCAATCCTGCTGATTGCAACGGGTAGTGCTAAGAAAGAAGCGGTGAAAGAGCTGGTTGAGGGAGCTGTATCTAGTTTCTGGCCGGCGACGATCTTGCAGATGCACCAAAATGTGACGGTGCTGGTAGATGAAGCAGCAGCGGAACTTTTGACCCGCAAAGACTTCTATCGCGACCGTTGGGAGACGCTATGATGCGCCTCGAGGGAAAGCTTCTCGATGGCTATGGCCGCCTGGTGGGTTCCGGTATTGTTCTCGACGACGACGGCGTGCTCACCGAGGTATTGCCTGCGCGTGAGGGCGTGAGCGGCTGGATTACACCAGGTTTCCTAGACATTCACAATCACGGTGGGGGCGGTGCATCGTTCCCAGATGATACCGACGACGAGGGGATTGCGGCTGCTATAGCAGCTCACCGCGAGCTGGGTACGTCTGGTTTGCTCGCTTCGCTCGTATCGATGATTGATCCGCTTCCTGCTATTAATGCTTTGGTGCCGTGGTGCGAGCGTGGGGAATTGCTGGGTATTCATCTTGAGGGCCCATATATTTCTCCTCATAAATGCGGTGCGCAGAATCCGGCTGCGGTGCGCGAACCTGATCTCGATGAGCTGCGCAGTTGGCTTGAGGCCGGCAGGGGCTGGATTCGCACAATGACTATTGCGCCGGAAGTAGCTCGAGCTCAGGAAGCTGCTGAGCTGCTGCTCGATTATGGAGCAGTGCCGTCGTGGGGTCATACCTCGGCACTGGGTGCGCAGGCGCTTGAGCGTTTGCGTGATACGGCTGAGTCAGGGCGTGCGCGCGGTTTTGGTCGGCCGCCGCAGACGGCGACGCATTTATTTAATGCTATGCCGCCGTTGGCTCATCGTGAACCTGGTCCGGTGCGCGAGTTCATTCAGGCGGCTCGCCGTGGCGAGTGCGTCGTTGAGCTGGTGGCTGACGGTATTCATCTGCATCCGGATTTGGTTTCGGATGTAACATCCTACGTTGGCGATAGCGACGACGGTGCGCTCGGCGTCGTCTTCGTTACGGACGCTATGGCTGGAGCGGGTATGCCTGATGGTGCTTATGAGCTGGGTGGTTTACCTGTAACGATTGCCGACGGCGTCGCTCGACTTACGCACGGAGGTGCGATTGCGGGTGGTACGGCGCGTATGGCGGAAGAAATCAAACGGATGGTTTCAGGCGATTCAGTGAGCATTGAGCAGGCGGTACGCGCTTGTGTGGCAGCTCCAGCAGCGGCGCTTGGTCTTGATGACTCCTATGCTGGTGTGACGCTCGAGTGGAGAGTCGGGACTAAACCATCGGTGGTTTGTTTCGAGGAAAATTTTGATGTGGTTGATGTTTGGCGTGAAGGCGCTAGGATTGTGTCACATACCCGCAACTAGGATTAGTCGAGGGAGAATACTTGGCCACGAATGATCTCTCACGTGTAGATGCTGATGAGGAGATAGGTGAGCGCGCTGCTCGGTTTGAGCGAGATGCGCTTCCTTATCTCGATCAGCTCTATGGTGCTGCCTTGCGACTTACGCGGAAACCGCAAGATGCAGAAGATTTGGTGCAAGAGACTTTTGCCAAGGCTTTTGCTGCGTTTCATCAATATCAGCCAGGCACAAATCTGAAGGCTTGGCTGTATCGGATTTTAAACAATACGTTCATTTCCAATTATCGCAAGCAACAGCGGCGTCCGACCGAGATTGACGGGGCGGAGGTTGAGGATTGGCACGAATATGAGGCTTCAACGCACGACTCTGTGGGGTTAATGTCTGCTGAAGCAGAGGTTTTGGAGCGTTTGCCCAATACTGATATCCGGGAAGCGCTCGAGCAACTTTCGCCAGAACGGCGTACCGTGGTTTATTTGGCAGATGTTGAAGGTTTCTCTTATCAAGAAATTGCTGATATTACTGGCGTTCCGATCGGTACAGTTATGTCTCGGTTGAATCGTGGGCGTAAACAGCTGCGCGAAATCTTACATGATTATGCAGTTGAACTCGGATATAAGGTAGGAGGGTCGAAGTGATGGATAATCAACACGAGCAAACACAAAAGATTGATGAGCTTGTAGATCAGCTTGCGCAGTGCCAATCGGACCCGAACTGCAGTTGTGGCGATGTAGTAGATAGTTTGTTCGAGCTGCTCGATCACGAAATTCCGGTTGAACGTGCCGAGATTTTATATACGCATGGTCAAGAGTGTGTGAATTGCTCAGAGCAGATTGCTGCCGAAATGCGTATACGGGAGATTGTGCGGCGTTCATGTACGGAGGAGGCGCCGTCTGAACTGCGCATGAAGATTTCGCAGTTTATTGTGCAATATCGGCGTGATCTGGGGTGAGTGAGATGGCCACGTGCGTGTGAGTTGAGTTTCACCTGATATGAAAGTGACGTGCGGGGGCTATATTCGCTAGACTTAGTTGGCGTCTGGCATCTAAAAGATGCGTTACAAAGGAGAATGATATGTCGAAGCGCGGAAACAAGCGTCGCTCCCGTAAGAAGAGCGGTGCAAACCACGGCAAGCGTCCAAACGCTTGAGAATGACTTAATGAGGGGCTCGTTTGAGCCCCTCATTTCATTGCGTTGCGCGAAGATCAGTTTGTAACGCTAAAGGTGCTAGTCGTTAAAGTTGGCAGGATTCACTCCGAGCCACTGATGCCAGCCACGATGAAGCACCAGCCAAGCCATTAAGCCGTAACCAGCCTGGTGTGGTGTATAACCACCGGATACCGACATATCAGTATTCCACTGTTCGTGATTGACCAGCGGCGCAAAGGTCTCTACATAGGGCACGGAACGCCGCGCACACACATCGGCGTAGGCGTGCGATAGTTCTTCTACTCGGCGCACTGGCATATCAGCGCGTGGAGGCGGTCCAACAACAAAAGGTGAGAGTTGCCGGCGTTCTGCATTGTCGAGCAAATTAGCTAAATGAAGCCGTGAGCGTGCGGAGCTGAGTCCTGCATCGAGATCGCGCGAACCTAAACCAATCACGAGGCGGTTGTCTGCTTCACGATCAAGGCGCGGCAGCACTTCGCTTTCCCAACGCTCCGTGAGTTGGCCAGTATTCTCGCCAGGAAATGCAAGGCTAAGAGCAGTCATTGGGGGATCGAGGGGTGTGCGCGCAATAATGCGCCCCACCCAGCCTAAGGCACGAGCATCGCCTTTGCCGGCAACAAGTTCATCGCCAACGAAAAAGACTCGTAATTCTTGCACCCTAGCTCCTTATAACTTCCACTCACAGCAATTTCTACTACGTTTGCATTCCCACTGTGGTTGTTGGCGGCAAACTTTTCGTTTGCCGCCAACAACCAGTTTACATTTTTATCGCTTAGCCTGTTATTTCTATCGATCGAATGCCTGAGCTAAAATCTGGGCATGCTGGGCTTTGTGAATTGCGGTCAGACCGGTAGACGGCGCAGCAGCATGAGGTCGAGATACTCGACGCACAGCCACGTCCATCTGGGAGAACATTTCAAGCGCCAAATGTGGCCACGGGCCTTGGTTCGCTGGCTCATCTTGAACCCACACAATTTCCGCTCCAGGATACTTCTCAAGCTCCCGAGCAAGTTCGGCAACCGGGTTAGGATAGAGCTGCTCTAGGCGAACGATCGCAGTGCGATAATCACCGCGTGCAGCTCGCTCGTCGAGCAAATCATAGTAAATGCGGCCAGAGCACAGCAGTACTCGATCAACATCTTTGATCGCCGTATCCTGTTCACCAATGACCGGCAAGAAACTTCCTCGAGTGAAATCTTCGACTGATGAAGTCACCCCTTTTCGGCGCAAGAGCTGCTTTGGCGAGAACACAATAAGCGGTTTACGAGGGCGAGCAAAAGCTTGCCGGCGCAAAAGATGGAAGTGGTTGGCCGGCGTCGAGGGCTGAACCACGAGCATATTGTCTTCCGCGCAAAGCTGTAAGTAGCGCTCAATTCGCGCCGACGAGTGATCAGGGCCTTGCCCCTCGTAACCATGCGGAAGCAACATCACCAGCGAACTCTTCTGATTCCACTTCTGCTCTGCGGAGGAGATGAATTCATCTATCACCGTCTGCGCGCCATTGGCAAAATCGCCGAACTGTGCTTCCCACAGCACAAGCGCATCAGGGCGTTCCACTGAGTATCCGTACTCAAATGCGAGCACCGAATACTCCGACAGCGAAGAATCGTAAATTGCAAACTCTGCTTGGTCGTTAGTTAGTCCCTCGAGTGGTGTCCACTCTGCACCAGACTTGTAACAGTGAGCCACCGCATGGCGTTGTACGAACGTACCGCGGCGAGAATCTTGCCCGGAAATGCGCACCGGAACGCCGTCGATAAGAAGCGAACCGAAAGCGATGAGCTCGCCAAATCCCCAATCGATTCCGCCTTCGCGAGCCATCTTATTGCGACGCTCGAACAGCTGTTCAATCTTGCGGTGCAATGTGAAACCCTCAGGTGGTGCAGTATGCGCATCTCCAATACGAGCAAGCACAGCAGGGGAGATTGCCGTTTCCCATCCTACTAATGTGGAGTCCTCTTCGGCGCCAGGATTTGGTAGACCAAGAATTTCAGACGCCGATTTTCCAGCTTCTTTTGCAGCGTTTTCTGCTTCGCGCACCTCGGCAAAAGCGCGGTCGAGTTTCTCTTGGAAGTCACGTTCTACTGCTTCAAGCTGCTCAGTAGACAAATCGCCGCGTCCAAGCAGCGCTTCGGTGTACAGCTGGCGTGTGCTGCGCTTGGAGTCAACCAGCGAGTACATGATGGGCTGGGTCATGGACGGATCGTCGCCCTCGTTGTGCCCGCGTTTGCGGTAGCAGGTTATATCGAGCAGCACGTCTTTCTTGAATTCTTCGCGGTATTCATAGGCCATGCGTGCCATACGCACCACGGCTTCTGGATCGTCGCCGTTCACGTGGAAGATCGGCAGCTGCAGGCCTTTCGTGATATCGGTTGCGTAGCGCGAAGAGCGTGCCGACGACGGCGCCGTCGTGAATCCGATCTGGTTGTTTACGATCACGTGGATCGTTCCGCCTGTGCGGTACGCTGGCAGCTGTGAATAGTTCAAAACTTCCGTCACAACGCCTTGACCAGCAAATGCTGAGTCGCCGTGGATAAGAATCGGGAGCACGGCGTAGGCGTCGTCGCCCGTATTCATACGGTCGAGTTTGGCTCGCACTACCCCCTCAAGCACGCCATCTGCTGCTTCCAAATGGGATGGATTTGCAGCGAGGTAGACGCCGACGGTGTCGCCCTCCGGGGAAGTGTACATACCCTCGGTGCCCAAGTGGTATTTCACATCGCCTGAGCCTTGCACGCTTTGTGGATCAATGATGCCATCGAACTCGGTAAAAATCTGTTTGTAGGATTTACCTGCAATATTGGTCAGCACGTTGAGACGCCCGCGATGTGCCATAGCGATAGCTACTTCCGAGAGCCCATCTTCGGCCGCGCCGTGCAAAATAGCGTCAAGAGCAGGGATAAGGGACTCTCCGCCCTCAAGTGAGAACCGTTTTTGCCCCACGTATTTGGTCTGCAAAAATGTTTCGAAAGCTTCGGCTTCGTTGAGCTTTTTTAGGATTTGCAGTCGGGTGGCGCCTGAGGTTGGATCGGCCGGCCGTTCGAGTCGCTTTTGGAACCATTTGCGCTGGGCAGGGTCTTGGATATGCATATATTCGATACCAACTGTGCGGCAGTATGCCTCACGCAGCTGGTCAATAATTTCGCGCAAGGTCAAATGGGAAGTTCCAGCAAATCCGCCGGTTGGGAAGGAGCGATCCAAATCCCACAGCGTCAACCCGTAGGACTGTAATTCGAGGTCGGGGTGACGCCGAATGTGGAACGAGAGCGGGTCGGTGTCCGCGATGAGGTGTCCACGCGAACGATAAGCGTGGATAAGCTCAGCGATACGCGCCGGTTTTCCAAGTTCGCGCTCGGCGTCGTACTCAACATCTTTCTCCCAAATAAAAGGACGATATGGGATGCGCAACGACATATAGACGCGGTCGTAGAAACCGTCTAAACCGAGCAGCTTTTGTTCCATAAGCCGCAAGAATCGGCCGGAGGTGGCACCTTGAATCACCCGGTGATCGTAGGTGGAGGTCAGATGGACTACCTTTGATACACCTAGTCGAGCGAGAGCTTCATCGGCCGTGCCCTGGAATTCTGGCGGGTAGGTCATTGAGCCAACGCCCACGATCAGTCCCTGCCCATTCATAAGGCGAGGAATTGAGTGGACTGTGCCGAGCCCACCAGGATTGGTGAGCGATACGGTGGTGCCTTGGTAATCTTCGAGAGTTAGCTTATTGCCGCGTCCGCGCTCCACAAGGTCTTCATAGGCATTGAAGAATTGGGAGAAAGTCAGTGTTTCTGCGGCTTTGATATTCGGTACGACGAGCGTGCGCGAACCATCAGGTTTCACTACGTCGATAGCGATTCCCAGATTGACGTGAGCGGGCTTGACTAACGTGGGTTTACCGCCGTCGTCCACCTTGTACGAGTAGTTCATCTCAGGCATCTCAGCCAAAGCTTCCACCATTGCATAGGCGATGAGATGTGTGAATGAAACTTTTCCGCCGCGGGTCGTTGCCAGGTATTTGTTGATGACTGCGCGGTTGTCGAACATGATTCGAGCGGGCAGGCCACGCACCGACGTTGCGGTAGGGATACTCAGCGATGAGTCCATGTTTTTGGCCAGGCCGCGATCTGCACTCTTGAGCAGCACGAACTCATCTTCAGCTGCTGTGGAGGGCGACGTTGGGCGCACGTCGTAAGACTTCACGTACGGAGTTAGGGCAGGTTGAGCGGCCGAGCGAGGCTGTGGAGGTAAATCGGATCGGGTGACGTTCGTCGATGGTGTGGTTTCGCGGTCAGCTTCTTGGAGGCCGTGGTGATGATCCTTGCTGCGATCTGCATCGTTTGCACTGTTATCGCTGGTGGTGCCACTTTGTGCGGGACGTCCTGCCGATTCCCAGCGCCGGAACATGTCCAGCCACTGCGGGCCAACGTTTGATCGGTCTTTGAGATAGGCCGCGTAGAGATCTTCGATAAATCCTTGATTTGGTCCGAATTCTTCACTACTTTGTGACATCTGTTTCCGCCCTCAATCTTTTTGGGATGATCCTTTTATTCTATCTTAGTGACTTTAGTCCCGATGCGGTGAATCTTCCGTGAAAATTCATCGAAATCGCCGAGAAGTTCGCGCGAAAATGACTGATTCGTCAAGAAAGCGTATAGACACGTCAAAAGCTTAGTGATGATCGCGTGAAGAATGAGTAGCGACTGCGTGAAACTTGATATGCAGCTCACGTCTGTGTTTTGATTCACTGGTCCAAATGTTATTTTCTGTAGCACTGTTGTTACCAAACCGTTATGATCAGATGTGGATCTACAACGCTGCGTTTTGCCGTGTTTATTTTCGTCCCAACCTCACCGTTATAAGGAGTACGCCTTGACGCTAAACGTCAACGAACAGCGCACGCTTCCTTCGCGCCGAGAGCTACGTTTAGCCGCTCAGCGTGCAGAGCAAGCGGCTGCTTCGCGTGCACTTGGTAACGAAGCTTCTAAGAGCGAAATTGCACGTTCGGCTGGCCAAATGCCACGTACGGTTGATGGTGAAACAGAAAACGCGCTAACGCAACCGGATCGTGTACGCCGCAGCCGGCGTCGTGCCACGATTAACGACGACGATCGCGCGCGTCGTCTTGAAGAAATGCTGCAACGCTCGCAAGAGCTGCAAAAAGCATCAGGCGCTAAGCACCATCTGGCAGCGGGTGAAAAACCACCAGTGCTGGCTTTGGAAGAATCGCAGGCTTTTGTTGAAGCTGCTCAATGCGAAATCGCTCAGGAAGTAGCGCAATTAGAAGCAGAATCGGTTGTGGAGGACGCTTCGCTCGATCAACACACGCAAGCGCTGCCAGTTCTCAAAACGAGTCCATTGAGCAGGCTGCGCGAGCGAATTGCCTTTAACAATAAGTTTGACCGCTCAGATATGACGGTGGCATGGGATCGAATTCGTGCTGCGAGCAAGTCGCCGGTCGTTGCCGGAACGGGGATTCTTTCTGCGGTAGCGCTGATATCGACTGGTGTGCTGCAGATTCAAGACGCGGTGGGTGCGCAGTCCTCTACGGAACAAAAATCAATTCTTACCACGGTAAAAGCTTCTACCGTCCTCGCAACTCCAGATACGCTTCTTGCTAATGATGGTGCAGCTGATGGTGCCAGGCTGAAAGCTGCCGAAGAAGTAGCTCACTCCGCTCAGGCACAGTGCATTCCCCAAACTGGGGCGAACTCCCTCGTGGGATCTTTCGTTTCGGAGGAAAGCGAAGTTTTTATGCCGATGACGTCGGGCACCTACCGAGTGTCCTCAACGTTCGGCTATCGCACGGATCCTTTTGGTCTCGGTGCGAAACTGCACGAGGGGCAAGACTTCTCGGCTCCTGATGGAACGCCTTTTTATGCGGTTGCTGATGGCACCGTACTCCATGCAGGAGAGGGACTTGATGGCGCGGCCTCAAATATGATCGTTGTGCAGCATGAAGTGAATGGTAAGAAGTTCACCTCGTGGTATTTGCATATGTGGTCGGACGGTATCCTCGTCAAAACCGGCGATAAGGTGAAAGCTGGGGAGAAAATCGGTTTGGTAGGTTCGCAAGGCCGATCCACTGGCCCGCATCTTCACTTGGAGATTCACCCTGGTGAAGGTCTGCGTACGGCAGCTGTTGAGCCGATGGGCTTCTTGAAAGAGCTAGGCGCGCGCGATTTAGGCGAGAGCTGTAAGTAAACACCAGCAAAATCTTGGCCGCGTGTATGTAATTTCTGCGGCTTTATGAGGTCTTTGCTGTTGACGATATTTTATAGATGTTGTTGACGATAATTTGTAGGTTTGTTGCGCTGTAATTTTATTGAGATTCCGATAATCTAAGTGAGTTATCGAAAGGAATCCGCTCATGGCAGCTCACCGACCACAGCGTTTGTGGCAATATTGCAAAAAACCTATCGTTATCGCCCATCGTGGCGGCGGCAATGAAGCACCAGAGAATTCGCTGTCTGCATTTGCCAATATGGATTCGAAAAATTTTCGCTATATCGAAACGGATTCGCACGCGACGGCGGACGGCGTCGTCATCCTCATGCATGACGCGAGCCTTGCCCGCACCACGAACGCTACTGGAAAAATATCGTCGTACACCTGGGCACAGATGCTAGAGGTAGCAGATGAATCAGGCAATCATCCAGTGCGGCTGGACGACGCATTGCGCAAATTCCCCAAGCTGGTCTTTAATATTGACGCGAAAGACCAGCATGTGGTGCGTCCACTGATCAAAACGCTACGGCGCTGCGATGCGCTTGAACAGGTATCGTTATCTTCCTTTAACGAAACGCGCTTGAAGTACCTGCGCCGCAAACTTCCAGGTGTGCGTACTTCGCTCGGGCGTGGGGCAATCGCTTGGCTCGTTATCTCAGCCCTGTTACCGCAGCGTATTGGATGGAAAATGGCCAAAGCAGTGCCGGGGGCCAAACATGGGGTGGAGGCGATTCAAGTTCCGATCATTCATCGAGGGATTCCTGTGCTCACCCCGCGTTTTATTGAGTTGTGTCACGCGCGCCAACAAGCTGTGCACGCCTGGACTATCAATGATCCGCAGGATATGAGAGCTTTAGTCCGGCTTGGTGTCGACGCAATTATCACTGATGAGCCAACCTTGGCTCAAGAAGTCATCGATGAGGAATGGGCTGCGCTTGAGAGTCTTCATCATTAGACTCTTCATTACCAGGTGCTTAGTTGCTGGTCGCTTAGTTGCTGGTCGCTTAGTTGCTGGTCGATTA
The DNA here is from genome assembly GCF_016907845.1 of Arcanobacterium pluranimalium. Lineage (GTDB taxonomy): Bacteria > Actinomycetota > Actinomycetes > Actinomycetales > Actinomycetaceae > Arcanobacterium_A > Arcanobacterium_A pluranimalium. The sequence continues at coordinate 1,990,143 of NZ_JAFBCS010000001.1, read as the reverse complement.
GCGGCTCGAAACTTGGCCGCTGGGCGCTGGGCGCTGAAGTTTTTGCCACCACGCGTCCAACGTGCTTGCCTGTAAATCAGGTCTCGCCCGTAAAACAGATCTTGTTTGCAAATAAAATTCTTGCCCGTAAATCAGGAAAGGAAATTCAATGTATCCAACGAAACTGCTGGTCACAGAGGAATATTTTGCGGATTATTTCGCTGCAGAGGTTGCACACATTCCTGATCTTGACGTGCGTTATGTGGCATCTAGTGATTTGCGTGACGAGGACCTGCATTGGGCCGATTCCTGGCTCGGATTCCGCTTTCCGGTGCGCCCGGAGGAGACGGCGATCCATTGGTTCCACTCAGCTACTGATGGAATTGAACATATGCACGATTACTACCCACAGCTGCGGGCAACTGGTTCGATACTGACTAATACGGTGGCCACTATGCCGCATCGAATGGCTGAATACGTGGTGGCTGGCGTGCTCGGATATGTGCGAGAATTTCCGCAGTATCAGAATCTGCAAAGCGCTGGTAAATGGGAGCGTTTGGGTAACGGCACTGCTCAACACATGAACGTTGTGGTCGTGGGAACTGGGCATATTGGAAGCGTGATTGCAAAGCTCATGCGCCCATTTGTGGCACGGGTGGACGGGTTGTCGCGCTCTGGGCGAGCACGGGCCGAATTCGATTCTGTGCGTGCGTTGAGCGATCCGGGCGACTTGCTGCGGCAGGCCGACGTCGTCGTGACGGTTTTGCCCCACACCGACGAATCAATCAATATCGTTGGGGAAAATGCTTTCGCGCAGATGCGTGACGTTATTTTCGTCAACGTTGGACGCGGTTCAACTGTGGACGACCACGCCCTGCGTAGCGCTCTCGACGACGGTCGGGTACGTCACGCGATTCTCGACGTCTTCCCAAATGAACCGCTAGAGGCGAACGACTGGCATTGGACGCATCCGCAAGTGACCGTAACGCCGCATATTTCTGGGCTCACGCGTCGCGACGATATCGTGGCTGATTTTGTAGCGAATTTGGAAGCTTTGCGCGCTGGCACGGAGCCGCCAAATCTGATCGACCTAGATGGTTGGTACTAAAACAATCCCTTGTTTGGAACGATCATCTGCCGGTTTCGAGCAGTATTTCTTGAGCATATGCTGAGAGCTTGACTGATAATGGCTTTTTGCTCGCAAGTTCCACCAGTTTCATATTTTCAAGGTCAGTAATGCGTGTGCGGATGGTTGCTTTGCTTTTACCGGTTGAGGTATGCAGGGTGTCTAGCATGATTCCCAACTGGGGAGTGAGAATATGCGCTTGAACTAAAATAAAGAGAATATCCTTTGCGAGTTCATCGAGAGCTACCTTTGCCTCGATCTGCGTCAAGGCGTTTTCTAGCACAGTGCGTTTAGGAGCGATATTTGCGATTGTACATTCTTGACCTTCTATGATGCAGTCGAGAAAGACGAGGATAAAATGCGTTGCTTCGGCATGGTTTTTGGGATCCTCAACAATTTTGAACTGCTTATAGTACTGTGACTTGTGGTCGAGAATTACACTTGAAATTGATAAAGCGGCTGGAAGCGAAAGTGCTTCAGATAGGTGGCGCACCAAAAGGTAGCGCCCAGTGCGCCCGCTGCCAACGCAAGTTAAAGGCCGGCTCCGCGTTGTGAATTCACAATCGTAAATCCACAGCTTTGAAACCGGCCTGCTGTGCCCCGAACAGGATTCGAACCTGCGACCTTTCGCTCCGGAGGCGAACGCTCTATCCCCTGAGCTATCGGGGCAACGAATAATGAGTATAGCAGCTCACTATTTCAATCCACGAATTATTGCCGCCCAACTGTTGGCACAAGCACATAATGGCTAAGTTCACCGCTTGCCGAATAGGGTAACAGTCTTTGAACTAGCTACAATTGACTCATGACACCAGAGGAACTTTCTGCATTTATTCGCACATCACTCGTTGAAGCTATTGCCGAGAAGCTCGTTGATCTCCGTGAAGAAGATCTGCCGGCTGAGATTAAAGTTGAGCGCCCTCGCTCTCGTGAGCATGGCGATTGGGCAACTAATATTGCAATGCAGTTAGCAAAGAAAGCGGGCACGAATCCACGCGCCCTTGCTGGTATTTTGACTGAAAAGCTAAATGCGAATCCAGATATCACCAAAACGGATATTGCAGGTCCTGGTTTCATTAATATTACGTTGAATGCTGCCGCTGCCGGTGAACTTGCGCGCACGATCCTCAACGCCGGGGAGGCTTACGGACGCAATAATGCAGGTGAGGGCACGAATGTGAACCTTGAATTCGTCTCGGCGAATCCAACTGGGCCTATCCATGTGGGTGGGGCGCGTTGGGCGGCCGTAGGCGATTCGCTGGCGCGAATCCTCGAGGCAACAGGCGTAAATGTTACGCGCGAATATTACTTCAACGATCATGGTGCACAGATTGATCGCTTCTCTAAGTCACTTTTGGCTCGCGCTCGCGGTCAGGAAGCGCCAGAGGACGGCTACGGCGGTCAGTACATCGAAGATATTGCCAATGAAGTGCTCAGTGCTCACCCTGAGGTTTCACTGTCTGATCTGGACGATGCCTCGGCTCAAGAATTCTTCCGTGAATACGGCGTCAACCTCATGTTCGCCGAGATCAAGAAAGAGCTTGAAGCTTTCCGCGTTAATTTTGACGTGTTCTTCCACGAAGATACGCTGCACAAATCTGGCGCAGTGGATCAGGCGATTGAAACTTTGCGAAGCAAAGGCGTCATTTTTGAGCAAGACGGTGCCACGTGGGTGCGCACCACCGATTTTGGCGATGACAAAGACCGCGTGATTATTAAGTCCGACGGCGATGCGGCTTACTTCGCGGGCGACATTGCCTACTACCTGGACAAACGTAACCGCGGAGCCGATCAGGTCATTTTGATGCTCGGCGCTGACCACCACGGCTACATTGGTCGAATCTATGCAATGACCCGCGCTTTCGGCGATACTGCTGGAAAGGGTGAGAACCACGAAATCCTCATTGGCCAGCTCGTCAATTTGGTGCGCGACGGCGAACCAGTGCGTATGTCGAAACGTGCGGGCACGATCGTCGTCTTGGCAGATTTGGTGGAAGCTGCGGGGGTAGACGCTGCGCGTTACTCGCTCGTGCGCGCCGCTATGGACACAACCTTAGAAATCGACCTCGCTCTGATCTCCTCGCACACCAATGAAAATCCGGTGTACTACGTGCAGTATGCCCATGCGCGCACGAAGTCGGTTGATCGTAACGCTGCTGAACACGGCGTCACTCGCGAGAATTTTGATCCGAGCTTGCTCGATTCCGAAGCGGACAACGAGCTTTTGGCAACGCTTGCGAAGTACCCAGAGATCGTGGCACAAGCAGCTCAGCTGCGTGAACCGCACCGAATTGCTCGGTATGTGGAAGACTTAGCCGGCGCATACCACGCTTGGTATGGTAAATCGAGAGTTACACCACGTGCTGATGAAGCCGTCACTGCGGTTCACCAGGCCCGATTGTGGCTCAACGACGCCACTGGTCAAGTTTTGGCCAATGGCCTTGGTCTATTAGGAGTTAGCGCTCCAGATAAAATGTAGTTCTGCAACCGAGCTCCGTAAGAAATTCCTGGAGGATAAACATGAACATGGAAAAGCTAGAAGCGCCTGTCCCAGATGGAGCACCTCACGGAGTTTGGTCAATGAATACAGAGCGCCAACCCAACGGTGAACTCTGTGTTGCCGGTGTACCAGTTGGGCAGATTGCGCAAGAGTTTTCGACGCCGCGCTACGTTTTAGATGCCGACGACGCTCGCTTCCGGGCACGCGCCTGGAAAGAAGCGATGGATCATGCCTTTGCGGGTTTAGCTGGTGCGCACGTTTATTATGCGGGAAAAGCTTTTCTTTCAAAAGCTTTTGCACGGTGGATGTATGAAGAGGGACTTCATATTGACACAGCGTCTGAAGGAGAGCTGCGCACTGCTCTAGCTGGGGGAGTGCCTGGCAGTGCGTGTGGCTTGCATGGAAACAACAAATCTCGAGCTGAAATTGAACTGGCTCTGCGCGAGCACGTGGCACATATCGTGGTTGATTCGCTGGCTGAGCTGGACTTTGTTAATACTATTGCGCAGGAAAACGGACTCATTGCGCCAATATATTTGCGACTTACTACTGGAGTACATGCTGGGGGTCACGAGTTCATTTCCACGGCTCATGAAGATCAGAAATTCGGGTTATCAGTCTCTACTGGGGTGGCGCGGGAAGCCATGATTCGAGCTGGGGAACTCGAGCACGTCGAACTTATTGGTCTCCACTCGCATATTGGCTCGCAGATTTCGGCAACTGAGGGCTTTGCTCAGGCGGCACAGGTCATTTTTGATGAGCGGGTGTGGGCCTACGAACAGGGTCTTACAATCAAAGAGATAGATTTAGGCGGCGGCTACGGAATTAGGTATACCGCTGCCGATGATATTGCTCCGAGTCCGCGGGAATTTGCGCGGATTCTCGCTCACGTGGTGCGCGAACACGTAGAAAAGACGGGTCTACCGGCACCACTCGTATCAATTGAGCCTGGTCGTTCGATCGTCGCACCCTCAATGCTCACGCTGTATACGGTGGGTACAGTCAAGGACGTTGCGATTGACTCGGGCGTGCGCACATACGTCTCGGTAGACGGGGGAATGTCCGATAACATTCGTCCTGCGCTGTATGAGGCAGATTATACAGCTGCTCTCGCTAATCGAAGTTCCGCTGCACCCGTGCAACGCGCTCGTGTAGTGGGAAAACACTGTGAATCAGGAGATATCGTAGTGCGAAATGTGGCACTACCCTCGGATATTACGGCAGGAGATTTGCTTGCCGTGCCAGCAACGGGTGCGTATGGGCGAGCGATGGCGTCGAACTACAATATGCTCCCGCGTCCGGGCGTGGTAGCTGTGACGGACGGCGTGCTCACAGAGCTCATTCGCAGTGAAAGCATCGAAGATCTTCTCGCCCTCGATCAAGATCAGTAACAAACGGAGTTGTAGTGGAACACGCAGGAAAAACCATCAAAATTGCACTTTTAGGTTGTGGCACGGTTGGCACACAAGTTGCGCGATTACTCGATGAGCAATCTGAATTGTTGGCGGCGCGCGCAGGTGCGCGACTTGAGCTGATCGGAATTGCAGTCAATAATCTCGCAGCTCAGCGCGATCCAGCTATCGATCGTTCCTTACTTACTGACGATCCATCTTCGCTTATTTCACGAGCTGATGTGGTAATTGAGCTGATCGGCGGCATTGAACCTACTCGAACCTTCGTGTGCGAGGCCCTCAACGCCGGCGCGAGCGTCGTCACGGGAAATAAGGCGCTCCTTGCCACTCACGGCCCGGAACTTTATGAACTAGCTGCGCAAAACGACGTCGACCTCTACTATGAAGCAGCCGTCGCAGGAGCTGTCCCGGTGGTTTATGGCCTGCGCGAATCTTTAGCAGGCGATCAGGTCAATACGGTCATGGGCATCATGAACGGCACCACGAACTTCATCCTCGATTCTATGAAGACGCAGGGGATGGACTTCGATTCGGCGCTTAAACTTGCACAGGATCTCGGTTTCGCTGAAGCCGATCCGTCCGCCGATGTGGATGGGTACGACGCCGGGGCGAAGATTGCAATTTTGGCTTCGCTCGCGTTCCACACCCGTGTGAGCTTGGGTGATGTGCATGTTGAGGGCATTCGCAGCGTGAGTGCAGATGATATTGCTTCTGCAGATGCCGCAGGCTACGTGATCAAGCTGATTGCGCGCGCACATCGACACAGCGCTGAGAGTGGTGAAGCGGGAATAGAGATCTCAGTGAGCCCGACTTTGGTGGCAAAAAATCATCCGCTGGCATCGGTTCACGGCTCATTCAACGCGGTTTTAATTGAGGCACAATCGGCTGATCAGCTCATGTTTTACGGGCGCGGCGCGGGAGGTGCGCCCACGGCGTCGGCAGTACTCTCGGATGTTGTGGCAGCTGCTGCTAAGCGAGTGATTGGTGGGCATGCTCCACGCGAGGTGCTTTATGGAAATCTTCCAGTTTTATCTGCGGCAGAGAGCAGCTCACGTTATTATATGAAGCTGGAAGTGACCGACGCAGTTGGCGTTTTAGCTGCTCTTACCCAGCGTTTTGCCGCTGCGGGAATTTCGATTTCTTCGGTGATCCAAAATCGATCTCATACTGGCCTGAGCCAAGTAAAAGGTTCTACACCTGGGGAAATGGAGTCAGTGCAAAACGCTCACATCACCATAATTACGCATTTGGCACGGCAAGCAGCTATTGATGCTGTGATTGAAGAACTGAAAAATTCGACCGATGTGATCGACGTCGTGAGCATCTTGAAGGTGGAGGAAAACTGATGGCACATCAATGGCGAGGACTCATTGAGGAATACCGCGAGCGCCTACCGTTCGAACCGAGCGATCCCGTCGTCACCCTCCTTGAGGGCGGAACGCCGCTCGTGTATGCGCAAGCTTTGAGCGATATGGTATCTGCTGAGGTATTTGTTAAGGTCGAGGGAGCCAATCCAACTGGATCGTTCAAAGATCGCGGGATGACGACGGCGATCTCGCACGTCAAGCAAAGCGATACGCAAATCGTGGCATGCGCTTCCACCGGGAATACCTCGGCGTCTGCCGCGGCCTATGCAGTTGCGGCTGGCTTAGAGTGTGCGGTTATTCTTCCAGCGGGAAAGATTGCGGCAGGAAAGCTCGCGCAAGCAATTGTGCACGGGGCAAAACTGGTAGCGGTTGATGGAAACTTCGACGATTGCCTCAATATCGTTCGAGAATTGACTCAGAATTATCCAGTTGCCCTCGTTAATTCGGTGAATCCGTACCGTTTGCAGGGGCAAAAGACAGCCGCTTTTGAGATCGTGGATGCCTTAGGTGATGCTCCCGATATTCATGTATTACCGGTTGGAAATGCAGGCAATATTTCGGCGTATTGGATGGGATATAACGAATATGCTGGGAAATTGACAGCAGCATCGATTGAGAAATCTGCGCTTGCCCTTGAGCCGATTGCCACTAAAGTTCCACAAATGTGGGGTATTCAGGCCTGGGGAGCTGCGCCTTTTGTGCTTGGACATCCAGTGGCTGAACCAGAAACGATCGCAACTGCAATCCGAATTGGCAACCCGGCGTCGTGGGACTATGCTCAAGCGGCCAAAGAGGACTCTCATGGTTGGATTGATCGAGTTACTGACGAAGAAATCCTCGATGCTCAGGCGATTTTGGCATCACAAGTGGGCGTTTTTGTGGAACCTGCGTCAGCTGCCTCCATCGCCGGACTCATTAAAGCAGGTCAAGCTGGTAAAGTGCCGCAGGGTGCGAGAATCGTGTGTACGGTGACGGGCAATGGATTGAAAGATACAGCGACTGCGCTAGGAAACCGCGAACTTGCATTCGAACCGATTGAGCCTCACGTGCAAGCTGCGGTGAATGCCCTAGGATTGTGAAGACGTTGTTACTGCGAAAGGTTCAGCTCTATGCGTTTGATCAATAGCCATGCACGAGTGCGTGTGCCTGCTACCTCAGGAAATCTTGGTCCAGGTTTTGATTCGATGGGAATGGCTCATGACCTGTGGGATGAGGTAGCGGTAACGCTAACGACTGGGGCTTCGCGGGTGGTGATCCTCGGTGAGGGATCGCAAACGCTTCCGCGCGACGAAAACCACCTCATCGTGCGTGCTATGAAGACGACGTTGGAACGGCTCGGAGCGCCGAGTCCAGGTATCGATCTGGTGTGTAGAAATAAGATCCCGCATGGGCGCGGCTTAGGTTCATCGGCTGCGGCAGTGGTAGCAGCAATAATGCTGGTCAAGGGATTGATTGATCGGCCTGATATGCTTGACGAAGCCACTATGCTCAAGCTTGCTACCGAATTTGAAGGTCATCCAGATAATGCTGCTCCGGCAATATATGGTGGAGCGACGCTCTCTTGGGGTGAGGGCGATGCTTTGGCGACCGCTCAGCTCAATATTGCGCCGAGTGTTAAAACGTCCTTGCTCGTTCCCAACGATGTGCTTCCCACTTCTCAAGCGCGTTCGGTGCTTCCGAGTGCTGTTCCCCATCGGGATGCCGTTTTTAACTCAGCGCGAGCTGGCCTGTTAGTCCACGCTTTGGAACATCGTCCAGAGTTGTTGTTTGCGGCCACAGCCGATAGGCTCCACCAGCATTATCGGGCAGATTCGATGCCTAAGAGCGCTGCTCTGCTAGACGCTTTGAGAGCGGCCAACTGGCCGGCAGTAATATCGGGTGCAGGTCCTACTATTCTCGTCTTTGCGCACATTGATGCTGCAATGGCGAAAATCTTAGGAGAGCAGGGATTTAGAGTTATTAACTCTCGGCAAGTTGCTGGCGCACATTTCGTCGAGGAACCTGGCCAGGCATAAATCTAATAAAATACGCATATAAGACGCCTAAAATCAAGATTCATAGAGCTATCACACAATCTAGAGTCTAAGATTTCGAAAGTGTTTTACTTGCGTGTAGTATGACTATCAGACAGCAGTTGTTTGGTTCAACCAATCGATCATGTGCTGTGTCGCTCGATAAACTCCTCGATAAGCTCGATGGGTCAGCGACTCGGTTTCAAGCATTGCATCTGTGTTATGCATGAACTATTTTTACTGTCTAGTTTTATTATCCTCGTGATTTTCCGAGGACGAATCATCATAAGAACAACGTACCGAAGTGGTACCCGGGGAAGGAACCTCGTGAGCGAAACCTCCACTAAGACCAGCGGTTCACTGGCAAGCAAACTTTTGCCGGAGCTCAAGCAAATTGCAGCTTCAATGGGTATTAAAATGCCTCCTAAATCGCGTAAAGCTGACTATGTAGCGGCAATTTCTCAAGCAGGCGCTGCACCCTCGCAAGAGCGCAAGTCTAAGGCTCAGGCTCCTTCCAAGAAGAGCGAAACGTCTGCTAAACAGAGTGACGAGACGGCAAAGCTAGCTGCCGAAGGCACAGAAAATATCGTAGCGGACCTTCCAAAACGCACTAGGAATCGAAGCCGTCACACTGATCGTGATGGGGTAGAACGGCGTGCGCGGATCAACCGAGAATCAGAAGATCTTTCGGTGGAAGAAAAGCAAGCAGCATTGGAAGCGCTCGGCGAGGCAGCTGAACGTCGGGCTGCGCAACAGCAGCGTGATACTGAGGGCGACGACGATAACCCACGTCGCAACCGCAACCGTCGCGAGCGCACTCGCAACAGTCGCCGTGAAAATCCTCGTAATCGCAATCGTCGTGATGCTCTCGCCACCAATTCTCGCGGTGACGTAGACCAAGTTGAAGAAGAAGTAAGCGACGAAGAAGTGCTGATTCCAGTGGCCGGAATTCTCGATATTTCTGGCACTAATTCCTATCTGCGCACTGGTGGTTACTTGCCTGGTAAGAACGATGCATACGTCTCGCAACAGATCATTAAGAAGTACGGTCTGCGCCGAGGTGATGCAGTTGCTGGTGCTGTACGTTCGGTGACTGAGGGTAATGTGCGCCGTGGTCAGCGCCAACACAAGTACAACCCACTGGTTGAGGTGACGGCGATTAACGGACTTTCACCGGAAGAAAGTGCGAAGCGCCCAGAGTTTAACAAGCTCACGCCGCTATATCCACAAGATATGTTGCGGATGGAAACCACTCAAAATGCGCTTACTACGCGTATCGTTGATTTGGTTGCGCCTATCGGTAAAGGTCAGCGTGGCTTGATCGTATCTCCGCCTAAGGCTGGCAAGACTGTTGTGATGCAGCAGCTAGCTATGGCAATTGCCAAGAATGATCCAAATGTCCATCTTATGGTTGTGCTCGTTGATGAACGCCCAGAAGAAGTGACGGATATGCAGCGTCTGGTCAAGGGCGAAGTGATTGCATCAACCTTTGACCGCCCAGCAACTGACCACACGATTGTGGCTGAACTTGCAGTTGAGCGTGCTAAGCGTCTCGTCGAACTCGGGCAAGACGTCGTCATCCTCCTCGACTCCCTCACTCGCCTTTCGCGTGCCTACAACTTGGCTGCTCCGGCGTCTGGACGCATTCTCTCTGGTGGTGTGGACGCTGCGGCTCTCTATCCACCAAAGAAGTTCTTCGGTGCTGCGCGCAATATCGAAAATGGTGGATCGCTGACGATCATTGCATCGGCTCTGGTAGAAACCGGATCGAAGATGGATGAAGTGATCTTCGAAGAATTCAAAGGCACTGGAAATATGGAGCTGCGTCTGTCTCGTCAATTGGCAGATCGCCGTATTTTCCCTGCTGTTGATGTTAATGCTTCTGGTACCCGCCGTGAAGAACAGCTGTTTAGCAATGAAGAATTGCAGATCGTATGGCATCTTCGCCGCGCATTGGGCACGCTTGACGTGCAGGAAGCTTCGGACTACTTGCTTAACCGTTTGCGCAAGACGGAATCCAACAAGGAATTCTTGGTTTCTATCGTGCGTGGAATGCAGAACAACGCAGAGTGATGCTGAGCGAGGTGCGGATGTGCCCTACAAATGAGCACTTGCTCACGTCGGTGGCGCAACTGCGCTGAAAAGTGTTTTAATATAGCGTCGGCTTCTGGTTCACCACTTCGCAGCTTCGGCAAGCTTGTGCCTGTTCATATTGGCAAAGCGCGCTGTGGACCCAGGGCGTTAAACGATCCAAGGAGTAAAAATGAAGCAGGGAATCCACCCTACATACGAAACCATTCGTGTTAGCTGCACCTGCGGCAACGAATTCGAAACCCGTTCCACCGTTGAGGGCGGGGAGCTGCGCGTTGACGTATGCTCAGCATGCCATCCGTTCTACACCGGTAAGCAGAAGATTCTGGACACCGGCGGACGCGTTGCACGCTTCGAAGCACGTTTCGGCAAGCGCGCCAAGTAGCTAGTCTTTCGAACGCCGGTACTCGTGGGTACCGGCGTTCGCGCTATTTTGGCACAGTAAAATCTGGTATGTGCCCAGCTAAGCACAGTAAATATTGAGGGATGAGAACTATTATGGAGAGATTTCCGGCAGCGGTCGCAATGGTCGCCGAACACAAAGACATCGAAGCGCAGATGTCCTCACCGGAGGTTTTGGCAAACCCAGATAAACTGCGTTCCCTCGGTCGGCGCTATGCGGAGCTTGGGCGAGTAGTAACCCGCTTCAAGAAGTGGGAGCAGGCTGAGCAAGATCTCGAAGAGACTCGTGAGATTGTTGAAATGGGCGGGGAAGACGGCGAATTATTCGCCGCAGAGCTGCCACGCCTCGAAGAAGCAGCTCAGCTGGCCGCCGATGAACTACGCGATGCCCTCATTCCTCGTGATCCAGACGATTTGCGTGATGCAATTTTGGAAGTAAAGGCTGGTGAAGGCGGCGAAGAATCCGCGCTTTTTGCTGGCGATTTATTGAGAATGTATCTTCGCTATGCTGAATCCAAAGGTTGGGCTACTCAAATCCTCTCGGCAACCACCACTGACCTCGGTGGATATAAAGACGTGCAAGTAGCTGTAAAAGCAAAGACCGTTCCAGAAGATCCAGCCGACGGCGTGTGGTCGCATCTCAAATTTGAAGCCGGCGTACATCGAGTACAGCGAGTACCAGTTACAGAAACTCAAGGACGAATTCACACTTCCGCTGCGGGCGTGCTTGTATTTGCCGAGGTGGACGATCCAGGCGAAATCGAAATTAACGATAACGACCTGCGTATTGACGTATTCCGCTCGTCCGGTCCAGGTGGGCAGTCCGTGAACACCACCGACTCTGCGGTGCGCATCACCCATCTTCCCACTGGAATCACCGTTTCGATGCAAGATGAAAAATCGCAGATCAAAAACCGTGAATCTGCCATGCGCGTGCTGCGTGCACGACTACGTCAAAAGCAGCTCGACGAGCAAGCTGCCGCAGAAGCAGATGCGCGACGTTCCCAAGTGCGTACGGTAGACCGTTCCGAGCGCGTACGCACATACAATTTCCCAGAAAACCGCATATCTGATCACCGCACTGGCTATAAAGCGCACAATTTGGACGCTGTGCTCAACGGCGATCTCCAAGCAGTGATCAATTCTTTGCGTGATATGGACGAAGCCGACCGACTTCAAAACGCCACTGAGCAGTGATTTTATGGCCACAACGAGCTGGCACGAAGCACTATCTCGGGCTATCAAACACTTGCGCGACGCCGGCGTGCCAAGTCCCGAATATGACGCGCGCTCTCTAGCCGAGCACTGTTTAGGCCGCGTGCCTCTGGCATCGGAGCCGATACCTGCGCGCATGGAGGTTTTATTCGAAGCCGGGGTTCGACGTCGGGCTAAACGCGAGCCTTTGCAGCATATCCTTGGCAAAATGTGGTTCCGGTACCTCGAACTCGAATCTCGCCCCGGCGTCTTTATCACTCGCCCCGAAACCGAACTCGTGGCACAGGCCGCGATAGACGAAGCAAATCGACTCATTAAAAACGGCGTGGCGAATCCAAGAATTGTGGATTTGTGTACCGGATCGGGCGCGATTGCCATTTCGATTGCGACCGAAGTTCCGCGCAGTCGGGTCACAGCTGTGGAGTTGAGCCCAGAAGCTTTTGAATCTGTGCAGCGCAATAATGCCGCCTATGGCAACAAAGTTGAGCTGATCAATGCCGACGCGCTCAATTTCGGAATCGAAACGAGCCCGGCTGCGTTGCCTGCGTGCGAAAATACTCAAGAATCGCAGTTAGATCTGGGTGAAACTCCGGTTGCTTGCACAGAACATGAGTTCGTCGCAGAATATTTCGACGTCGTGGTGTCTAATCCGCCTTATGTGCCGCGCTATCACAAGCTCGCCCCCGAAGTGCTCGCCGATCCACATATGGCACTGTTTGGGGGTGGCGACGACGGCCTGGAGTTTCCCACAGCTTTGATTGCCCACGCAGCGAAAATTCTCAAGCCGGGGGGCTTGTTGGTCATGGAACACGCTGATGAACAGGGTGCGGCATTGCGGGAAGTGGCTGGGCAGTATTTTGCGCAGGCGCACACGGGCGCTGATTACACTGGGGCGGATCGGTGGTTATGGGCGCGAAAATGAGGGAATATGAACGCGTCACATCTGAGGCAATTTAGCGAAACTGTAGCGGAACGTCGATAAGCAGCTCGACTTTCTGGCTAGAATGTTCATGGGAAAACGCGGAGGCAAAAGCAACATGGAAATCTTTGACTGTACAGACCAGACGGCTTACCAAGAGGGCATTGAAGCGGCATTGCGTATTGTACGTGCTGGTCAAGTAGTGTGTTTGCCTACCGACACGGTTTATGGCATCGGTGCGGATCCTTTTAATGCCGACGCCGTTACAGCACTTCTCGCGGCGAAGTCACGTACGCGTCAGATGCCGCCGCCAGTACTAGTTCATGATGCGCAACAAGCTCAGACGTTAACTGCGTGGGTGAGCGATGAAGCGCTGCGGCTGATGGATGAACTCTGGCCAGGCGCATTGACCATTATTCTGCCTGCGCGGGCAGACATCGGTTGGGATTTGGGAGAAACTAATGGCACGGTAGCTTTGCGAATGCCAGATAACCCCATCGCGCTGGATCTTCTCGATCGCGCTGGACCTTTGGCTGTAACCAGCGCGAATAAAACTGGTCAACCACCTGCCGTCAATATCACGCAAGCCTGCGAACAGCTAGGGGACGCCGTTGGCGTCTATCTCGATGCCGGCGAAGCGGGCGGTGGCGTACCATCTACTATCGTCAAGTTCTCGCCTGATAATCCGCGAGAGGTACAGTTGATACGCGCTGGTGCCATTGACCCAAGCCTTATTGAGTCCATTGCGAATGTGCAGGTGCTGCAGTGAGAGTTTACCTCCTCATTATGGTGATGGCGGCAGTCGTCACCTATTTGCTGGTGCCATTAGTGCTCCACACGGCTCTCGCGACTGGCGCCATCACGAAAATTCGTGGCAGAGACGTACATGAAGTGCCGATCGCTCGCTTGGGCGGTGTGGCAATGTACGTGGGCTTAGTGGTTTCATTCGTACTAGCAGCGCAGATTCCCTATTTGAAAGATGTGTTTAGTGCCAATTCTGGCGCCTGGGGTATCTTGCTCGGTGCGGGTACGATGTGCGTTATTGGCGTGATTGACGATATTTGGGAATTGCGCTGGTATGCGAAACTGGCTGGGGAAATTCTCGCTGCAGGCACGATGGCGTGGTATGGCGTACAACTTATTTCGGTGCCGTTTTTTGGGCTGACGATTGGCTCTCAAAAACTGACGCTCTTTGTGACCATTATCGTGGTGGTGATGGTATCAAATGCGGTGAACTTCATCGATGGTCTTGATGGTTTGGCCGCCGGAGTGGTTGGCATTGCCGCTTTGGCCTTTTTTGGGTACGCCTACTACTTGACTCGCGCCTCGTCTCCCGGTGATTACACCTCCGTTGCTACAGCTGTTGTGGCTGGTCTGGTAGGTATTTGCATCGGCTTTTTGCCTCATAATTTTCATCAGGCACGCATTTTCATGGGAGATTCGGGCGCGCTGACGCTCGGTGCGGTAATCGCTGGTGCAAGTATCTTGGTTACGGGTCAGATTGATCCCTCGTACGTCAATAGCCGCACTGCTATTCCAGCCTATATGCCAATTTTGGTGCCAGCGCTCATTTTGGTTATTCCTCTGGTGGACATGGTCTGGGCGGTATTTAGACGACTCCGCCAAGGAAAATCGCCCTTCGAGGCTGACGCCGGGCACTTGCATCACCGTCTCTTGCGTCGCGGACATTCGCATCGAGCAGCTGTGTTGGTGCTTTATATGTGGACGGCGGTGGCTTCATTTTCCGCCGTCACTTACGTGATATACCCGCACCCAGGTATTCTTCCAGCAGTCTTTTTGGCGATCTGCGTTTGCGTCGTCATCACTGCTCGTCAGCTCACGACGCCGCGCCGTCCCCGACGCGTGCTGTCAAAGAGGTTGCGCAGTCGCCGGTCGAAATCCGTATCTGAGCCGGTCATAGGTCAGCAGCCAGATGCAGAACCTGTAGATGTTGCGCATGTGGACGCGACCCCATCGCGGCAGTGAGGTGAGTGAATGGGACTGCGGATGCGACGTCGTCGGCGTGTTTTTATCGCAGGGGAGCGAAAGAGTGCAGATCAGATTATTGCTGCGGCGATGAAATGGAACTGTGTGGTTCTCGGCGGACTCGTGGTACTTGCGGCGCTTGCGGGACTTTTGCCCTTATTTGGGGTAGCAAAAACTGCGGCTTTCAGCTTTGCGATCTCAATAATCGCGGTAGCTGCGTCGAATCTTTTGTCGTGGGCGTTTTACGTGCATATCGCGCGCCAAGAAATGAAATTTCAAGGAGTGGCCACCACATTCCTATTTCTCATGAAACTACTGGTACTACTTTTGCTAGTATTTGCGGCGAAAAACCTTGAAATCATACAGTTTGGGCATATGCTCACAGGTTTTGCGTGTGGGATTGTGATCTCATTGATAGTGAGTGCAGCGGTGGTTATGGGGCAACCCGGTCCGCCGCTGGAAATGGGGTCGAACGCAGCGAAAGATAGCTTGATCACGAATCGCTAAAACATAGGACTAATTTCCGTACTGCCTTGGAACAATAGTGAAAACTACGGTAAAGTGTTATCGCGAGTTGTTTCGTGTGAAATGCCAATTTCTTGCAGCTTGTGTGCACTAACTTTGTCAAGATAGGAATACCTGGATAGTGAATTTGCTATTAAGTCTTGCCACATTACCGGTATTTGTTGCTTCCAATGATGGTGGCTTTGAACCTCCAACGCTCGACCATGAATTCAATCCGGCGCCATTCCTATTCGTGGGTACACCTTTTGAAATAAACCGTATTCTCATGGTGCGACTTATCGCGGTAGCGTTACTCGCACTGCTGCTCATTCTCTACTCGCGGCGCGCCAAACTAGTGCCAGGGCGTGCACAAGGTGCAATGGAATCTCTGCTCGATTTTTCCCGCGTGCAGATTGGGCATGAGATTTTGGGAGAAGCAGACGCAAAACGTTTCCAGCCGCTCTTGGCTACGCTGTTCTTGGGTATCCTCTTTATGAACCTTACCGGCGTGATTCCAGGGCTGCAGATCGCTGGTACCTCACTCGTAGGTATGCCATTAATTTTTGCTTTAGTGGCTTATATCGGATTTATCGTAGCCGGTGTGCGTGTACAAGGAGCTAAATTCTTTAAGAATCAGCTCATTCCGCCAGGTGTGCCTAAGCCGCTTTACGTCCTGATGGTTCCGCTCGAATTCCTCTCCACTTTTATTCTGCGTCCAGTTACGCTAACTGTTCGTTTGCTTGCGAATATGATCGCAGGCCACTTCATTTTGGTGTTGTGTTTCTTGGGAACGCACTACCTCTACTTCACACTGTCGGGTTCAATGGGAATCGGACTCGGCACTCTCACGCTTCTCGGTGGCGTCATTTTCGTCGTCTTCGAGCTATTCGTCGGCGCGCTACAGGCATATATCTTTGCCATGCTAGCTGCCGTCTACATTTCACTATCGATCTCAGAACACTGAGATTCTGAACAAAAGGAAAGAACCACATGATTGGTAACATCGCCACCATCGGTTATGGTCTTGCAGCGCTAGGCCCAGGAATTGGTATTGGACTCATTGGTGCAAAGAACCAGGAAGCAACGGCACGTCAGCCAGAGCTCAAGGGATACTTGCGCGTTAACATGTTCCTTTCGATCGCATTTGCCGAAGCACTTGGTCTGCTTGGCTTCGTTGCTGGATTCGTTTTTGCTGCGTGATATTTATGCTTGAATCGACGATTATCGCATCAGGGGCAAGCAATCCGCTTGTGCCCGCATTGCCAGACTTGATCTGGGGAACGTTAGCTTTCGTCGTCGTTGCTCTTGCCGTTTACAAATTCGCGTGGCCTTCATTCACCGCTACGCTCGATGAGCGTACTGAAAAGATTGAAAAAGGTCTTCAAGCTGCTGAAATTGCACGTGAAGAAATCGCTGCGGAACGTGTCGGACTTCAGAATGAGGTTGCACAGGCGCATCGTGAAGCTGCCGAAATTCGGGAGCGGGCGCAAGACAACGCCAAATCGATCGTCACAGAAGCACAGGCGAAAGCCAAGCATGAAGCAGCGACGCTGGTGGACTCTGCTCATCAGCGTATTGACGCAGATACTCAGGCAGCATCGCGTGAACTGCAGGCACATGTGGGTGCGCTTGCTACTGAACTCGCAGGTCGAATCATTGGTGAAGCAGTGACGGATTCAGCGTTGGCATCGCGAGTAGTGGATCGTTTTCTCGATGAACTCGAGACCTCACTCCTCGCCCCAGAGCCTACACATCACAAGGAGGCCTAATGCGGTCGAAAAGTGAAGCAGCTCTTGCACGGATTACAGAAGCTTGGGACGCCCTGCTACGAGAGCAACAAACAAGCACTGTGGATTTCGGTGAGGAGATTTTTAACCTAGCCGACGTCATGCAAGAAAATCCTTCGGTGCTGGCTGCACTTGAGGATGCTTCGCGTGATATTGAGGATAGGATCGGGCTTGCTGAGAGACTTTTTCACGGAAAAGTCTCTTCACAAGTACTAGACCTCCTCAAAGGCTTGGTGCGTGAGCGTTGGGCGCAAGACGGCGACCTCCTCCTTGCTTTGGAAAGTATCGGTATTCAAACGCTGCTGGCCAGCGCCGAAAAAGAAGATCTCTTAAGCAAGACGGAAGAAGAGCTCTACCAGTGCCTGCGGACCTTGAAGCAAGAGCGCGAATTGCGACTTACGCTCAATTCAACTCAACATTCGGTTGCGGCGCGTGCGCAGCTGATTCGCAAGGTCTTTGCCCGAGTTAATCCCTATACATTGGCACTGCTCGTCCGTGCGGTGGCTCATACGAAGCAGTTCTCGTTGACCGCAGTGATTGCTCGGTACATTGACCAAGCTTCTGAACGTGGCAAGCACTTGGTAGCGTCGGTGACGGCGGCAATTCCGCTCAGCACTGAACAGGAAGAGCGATTGCGCTCGATCTTGTGCCGCTACTACAACCAAGACGTCAAGTTGCATATCGCACTTGATCCAACGATTGTTGGTGGGTTACGAATCCATATCGGAGACGACCTCATTGACGGTACTTTGGCAAGCCGCATTGCGGATGTCAAAGAAGTTTTCAGTAAATGACGTTTAATAATTCTTGCGGTGAAAACCGCTTCGAGCGAAGGAAGATGAATGGCTGAACTTACCATCCAGCCGGAGGAAATCCGGGCTGCGCTGGATTCCTTTGTGAGCTCATACGAGCCCGCTAAGGCTGCCAGCGAAGAGGTTGGTCATGTAACTCTCACGGCCGATGGCATTGCCCGTGTTGAGGGACTGCCAGGTGCAATGGCAAATGAGCTGTTGAAATTTGAAGATGGAACGCTAGGTTTGGCGATGAACCTAGAAGAGCGCGAAATCGGTGTGGTTGTGCTCGGCGATTTCTCTCAGATTGAAGAGGGAATGGAAGTGCGCCGCACAGGTGAGGTGCTCTCAGTTCCAGTCGGCGAAGGCTACTTGGGTCGCGTGGTTGATCCGCTCGGCGAGCCTATCGACGGACTTGGCGAGATCACTGGTATTGAAGAACGCCGCGCGCTCGAACTGCAGGCACCCGGCGTCATGATGCGTAAATCAGTGCACGAGCCACTCCAAACTGGTATTAAAGCAATCGACGCTATGATTCCAGTTGGTCGTGGCCAGCGCCAGCTCATCATTGGCGATCGTAAGACGGGCAAGACGGCGCTCGCTATCGACACGATCCTCAACCAGAAAGCAAACTGGGATTCTGGCGATCCGAATAAGCAGGTTCGCTGCATTTACGTTGCTATCGGTCAAAAGGGTTCAACAATTGCTTCCGTGCGCGCAACGCTCGAGCGTGCCGGTGCATTGGAGTACACCACCATCGTGGCATCCCCAGCTTCCGATTCAGCTGGTTATAAGTACCTCGCGCCGTACACTGGTTCTGCTATTGGTCAGCATTGGATGTACCAGGGCAAACACGTGCTCATCATCTTTGACGATCTGTCCAAGCAGGCAGAAGCATATCGTGCGGTCTCACTCCTGCTTCGTCGTCCGCCAGGGCGTGAAGCTTATCCAGGCGACGTGTTCTACTTACACTCCCGCTTGCTAGAGCGTTGTGCGAAGCTTTCCGACGAATACGGCGCTGGCTCGATGACCGGCCTACCTATCATCGAAACCAAAGCGAACGACGTTTCGGCCTATATTCCGACCAACGTCATTTCGATCACCGACGGCCAGATCTTCTTGCAGTCTGATCTGTTCAACTCCAATCAGCGTCCAGCGGTGGACGTGGGCATCTCGGTGTCCCGCGTGGGTGGCGACGCGCAGATCAAGGCGATGAAGAAAGTTGCCGGTACGCTCAAGATCACTTTGGCGCAGTACCGTGCTCAGGCCGCATTCGCGATGTTCGCCTCCGATCTGGATGCTGCCACGCAGCGCCAGCTCGCACGTGGTGTGCGTCTGATGGAGCTGCTCAAGCAGCCACAGTACACTCCATATGCAGTGGAAGATCAGGTGGCTTCGGTTTGGGCTGGTACCAACGGTTATCTCGATGAGATTCCGGTGGAGAAAGTTCACGACTTCGAAGCTGGCATGCTGGACTATCTGCGCCGTAACACCACGGTTCTCAATACGATTGCGGAGACTGGCAAGCTCGAAGCGGACACTGAGGACGCGCTGCGTACCGCAGTGGCTGATTTCCAAAAGTCATTCCTGACCACGGTTGACGTTGAGATGCCGGCCGATCTCGATGTGGACGTAGAGAAGTCCCAAGAGCAGATTGTTCGCGCAAAGCGAGGGTAATTGTGGCAGGTACACAGCGTATTTATAAGCAGAAGATCAAGGCTACGGCCACTCTTGAGAAGGTCTTCCGCGCAATGGAGCTTATTGCTGCGTCTCGAATCGGTAAGGCTCGTGATCGCGCATTAGGTCTGGATCCATATACGCGTGCGCTCACGAAGTCTATTGCTACTGTTGCGGCTCACGCTCATGCAGATCATCCACTCGTTTCACAGCGCACCGACACTAATCGGGTGATGGTGTTCGTTGTGACTTCGGATCGCGGTATGGCCGGTGCGTATTCGTCGTCGGTGCTGCGTGAGGCGGACAACCTCATGGCTGAGCTGCGCGCTGAAGGTAAAGAACCTGTGCTTTTTGTGTCTGGAAGGCGTGGCGAGTCCTACTACCGGTTCCGCGATGTGCCTGTGGTACGTGCCTGGACTGGAGAGTCTGATAAGCCGAGCGACGAGCTTTCTGCGGAAATCGCGCAGACGTTCCTCGATCTGTTCTTGGCACCTGCTGACGAGGGCGGTGTGAGCGAGTTGCACCTCGTTTCGACTCAGTTCGTGTCAATGGTTTCTCAAGTGGTTCAGATTCGCCGCATGCTTCCGTTGGAGGTTGTTGATGCCGACGACGACGCGGTGGTTGAGGATCAAGCGCCACTGTACGAGTTCGAACCGTCCGCGCAAGAAGTTTTTGATGGCTTGCTTCCGATGTATGTGACGCAGCGGATCCACTCGGTGATGCTGATGTCCGCTGCGGCGGAACTTGCCGCTCGTCAGCAGGCTATGCACTCTGCAACAGACAACGCTAAAGAACTCATCGAAAAGTACACCCGACTTGCAAATAATGCTCGTCAGGCAGAAATTACAACAGAAATTACTGAGATTATTTCGGGCGCTGACGCGCTGGGTAAGTAGTCCCGTCAATCTAGCCCGGTTGCCGGGAAACAAAAAGGAAGAAACAATGACCGCTGTAGAAGAAACACAGAAAGTCTCCACCGGGCGCGTGGTACAGGTTGTTGGCGCCGTTGTGGACATCGAGTTTCCACCGGATGCATTACCTGAGATCAACAATGCTCTCACCACTGAAATTGACCTAACTGGCCAGGGGGAGTCCGAGTCGAAATACTCGATGACCTTGGAAGTTGCTCAGCATCTTGGCAACAATATCATCCGCGCTATCGCGATGAAGCCAACTGATGGTTTGGTGCGCGGTGCAACAGTGGTAGACACTGGCGCTCCAATCACGGTGCCAGTGGGAGACGTAACCAAAGGTCATGTGTTCAACGTTATTGGTGAGTGTTTGAACCTCGAAGAGGGTGAGAAGCTCGAAGTCACCGAGCGCTGGCCTATTCACCGCAAGGCTCCTCATTTTGATGAACTTGAGCCGGAAACCAAGATGTTCGAGACTGGCATCAAGGTGATCGACCTGCTCACCCCATATGTGCAGGGTGGAAAGATCGGTCTGTTCGGCGGTGCAGGCGTTGGAAAAACGGTGCTGATCCAAGAGATGATTCAGCGAGTTGCTCAAGATCACGGCGGTGTGTCGGTATTTGCTGGCGTGGGTGAGCGCACCCGTGAAGGCAACGATCTTATTCGCGAGATGGAAGATGCAGGCGTGCTCGAGAAAACTGCGCTTGTGTTCGGCCAGATGGACGAACCGCCAGGGGTGCGTTTGCGTATTGCCCTTTCGGGTCTGACGATGGCTGAGTACTTCCGCGACGTGCAGAATCAGGACGTATTGTTGTTCATCGACAATATCTTCCGATTCACGCAGGCTGGTTCTGAAGTATCGACGCTGCTTGGACGTATGCCATCTGCGGTGGGCTACCAGCCGACGCTTGCCGACGAGATGGGCGCCCTCCAAGAGCGCATTACATCCACGCGCGGTCACTCCATTACCTCGCTGCAGGCTATTTACGTTCCGGCGGACGATTACACCGATCCGGCACCAGCGACGACGTTCGCACACTTGGACGCAACCACCGAACTTTCGCGTGATATCGCCTCGCGTGGTCTGTACCCAGCTGTGGATCCGCTCGCGTCGTCTTCACGTATTCTTGATCCACAGTACGTTGGTAAAGACCATTACGAGACGGCAACGCGCGTGAAGCAGATTCTGCAGAAGAACAAGGAACTTCAAGACATCATCTCGATTCTGGGCGTGGACGAACTTTCCGAAGAGGACAAGGTTACCGTGGCGCGCGCTCGTCGTATCGAGCAGTATCTCTCGCAGAACACCTACACAGCAGTGAAGTTTACTGGCGTGGAGGGCTCGACTGTGCCGATCGCCGAAACAGTGGAAGCGTTCCGTCGTATTTGTGACGGCGAGTACGATCACGTTCCTGAGCAGGCATTCTTCAATATCGGCGGCATTGATGATATTGAGAAGGCTTGGCACAAGATTCAGCAGGAAACTCGCTGATGAAACTGCAAGTTGTGGCAAAGTCCGGCGTTCTCTTTGAGGGCGAAGTAACGGACGTTGTGGTTCCGGCAGCGGACGGTGAGTTGGGAATTCTTCCCGGCCACACGCCGTTGCTGGCAGTACTTGAGCCAGGAAGCGTTCGGTTTACTCTCGTTTCGGGTGAGAAGCGCGAACTCTTGACGAGCCGCGGATTCGTGACCGTTGATTCTGACGAGGTCATGGTTGTGGTAGAGTTTCAGCGCAATGCTGACAGCTAGTGTGAACTTAACCTGATCTAGCTGTACTTACTCGAGAGTATTTTCTGAGGTGACGTTGAGTGCGAGTTGTTATCGCCGACTGTTCTGTTGACTACTCTGGGCGCTTGGACGCGCATCTGGAGCCTGCGACGCGCTTGCTTATGATCAAGGCTGATGGCTCGGTACTGATTCACTCCGACGGTGGCTCATATAAACCGCTGAACTGGATGAGTGCGCCGTGTGATCTGACTGTTCGTGAGCCGGATGTGGAGGAATCTGAGCTGGGCGTGGTGGAAGTTTGGGATGTTGAACATCGCAAAACAAGCGACCGCCTGGTGGTGCGATTGTTTGGCATTCACTCTGATCACGAGCAGAATTTTGGCCAAGAACCAGGCTTAGTCAAAGACGGTGTGGAAGCGCATCTGCAGAAGTTATTAGCTGAGCAGGTGACGCTGATTGGTGCGGGTACGCGGCTGGTGCGTCGCGAGTATCCGACGCCGATTGGTCCGGTTGACTTGATGGTGGTTGATTCGCAAGGTACCTACGTTGCGGTTGAAGTGAAGCGTCGCGGCGAGATCGACGGCGTTGAACAGCTCACCCGTTATCTTGAGTATTTGGGGCGCGATTCTACTTTGCAACCGCTGCGCGGCATTTTTGCAGCGCAAGAGATCAAACCACAGGCGCGAGTTTTGGCCGAGGATCGCGGCATCGAATGTTTGGTGCTCGATTATGATGCCATGCGTGGTTTGGACAATCCTGAAGACCGGCTGTTCTGATGCGCCGATCCCGGAAGTACCAGCGTGAAGTAGCGCCTCTCGACACCTATCGTCTGATGGGTTATACGCGCTATGAAACTGGTGCGGACGGCTTGGAGTACAAAGTTCATTCGATTCCGAGCGCTAAGAAACAGTACATTTGCCCTGGATGTAACGGCATTATATCGGTGGGTGTGGCACATGTGGTGGCCTGGACGGAGGAAAGTCTATTTGGGCCGCTTGCGGGGGCGCGCGAGCGTCGTCATTGGCATACTGGGTGCTGGAATGCGCGAGGGCGCCGACGATAACGCAGGTGACGTCGTCGTCGCTCGTTGTCGTTCGTTGTCTTTGTTCGTTCGCAAGGTTGGCGAGGTTCGCTGTCGGGGGAAAAGTCCCGTTTTCGCAAGGGCAGTGGTAGCGTCAAAGTATGACTACTCTTGCATATCGACGTACTGGACAAGCTTCTGACGTACCTTTGTTATTGCTCCATGCTCTGCCACTTGATTCCTCAATGTGGGATGGCGTGCGCGGATATTTGGGTGATCTTGATGTGCTCACGGTCGACGCTCCTGGCTTTGGCAAATCCGTGCAGGGAGAGGAATTGGGAGATGATGAGCCGTCGATTAGGGCGTATTCGCAGGCAATTGCCGATACTCTCGAGGAATTAGGCATCGAGAAGGTAGCACTTGGCGGACTTTCAATGGGAGGCTCAGTAGCAGCAGATTTTGTGGCAGCTTTTCCACACTGTATTGCGGGTTTGGCATTGATGGACACCAATATCACCGCTGATGACGCGCAAAGAAAAGAGTTTCGTGAGCAGGTAGCTCAACGTGCAGAAGCTGGTCACGGCTATGAAACGG
The DNA here is from genome assembly GCF_016907845.1 of Arcanobacterium pluranimalium. Lineage (GTDB taxonomy): Bacteria > Actinomycetota > Actinomycetes > Actinomycetales > Actinomycetaceae > Arcanobacterium_A > Arcanobacterium_A pluranimalium. The sequence continues at coordinate 1,966,121 of NZ_JAFBCS010000001.1, read as the reverse complement.
TGGAGGAGTGGACTACCACCATGCTCGCTAAAGAAACGCCGCAGGCAGTGCGTGATGATCTCGATGCTCGCTTCCGCGCTTTGCCCGATAAGGCCTTGGCCTGGATTCAGCGGGCGATGGCTAATCGCGAGGATCAGCTGGATGCGGTTTCGCTGGTGGATGGCCCGGTGTATCTAATCCGCGGTTCCCAAGATGCGACGTGTTCCTTGGAATCGCTCATGAATATTGCTTTACGAGCAAAGCAGCCCCGCATTGTGGAAATTGAAGAAGCTGGCCATTTCACGGCTGATGAGAAGCCTGAAGAGCTGGCTCAAGTACTTGCAGAATTCTATAGTTCGCTGGGGTAGAGACTGACGAGATCAAATTTTGGGGCGTTTTTGGCAACATCTGGATATATCCTCCACTAGTTGCCAAAAACGCCCCAAAATTAGCTCAGTTTGCGCTTTCGTCGGTTTGATTTTCCGTATCGGCGGCGTCTGCTTCACCCTCAGCATCGTGGGTATTGCTGTGAGCACTGTTGACGATTTCACCCAAGGCCAGCGAGGAAGTGGATCCTGTGAGCAGGGCACGAATATCGTCAAGGTAGGAAGTGAGGCTATTGCGCTGATCTTCTAGCGACTGCACGTGGTCATCTGCAGATTTGCGCATCTGCTGAGTCTCTTCTTCCACTGCTCGATGAATACGATCTGCTTCTTCTTTGGCCGCTGCAAGAATTGAGCGAGCCTCTTCTTCGGCCTGCGAAACGATCGTCGTGGCTTTTTGTGACGAGGTTTCATTGAGCTGATTGGCGCGCTGCGTAGCTTCAGCAACTCGCTGCTCTGCTTCCCGTGCGGAGAACTCAGCCGATTCCATCATGGTCTGAGCCGATTCGCGCAGACGTGCCTCTTTTTCTGCCAATTTGGCAGCAGATTCTTTGGCGTGCTGGGCGATAGCTTCTTCGGCTTCGGTGCGCATTTGGGAAACCTCGTTTTGCACTTGTGTGCGAAGTTCAGAGATTTCGAGGTCGACGGCGGAGCGTAGCGATGCTGCTTCCGATTCGGCATTTGCTTTTACCTGCGCTGCATAAGTTTGCGCTTCGGTGCGCATCTGCGTGGTTTCACGCTCAGCTTCGGCTCGCAAACGAGCGACTTCGTCTTGAACTTCTGAACGCAATACGGTGGTTTCGTGTTCAGCAGCGGAGCGCGTGTGTGCAGCAGACGCTTCTGATTGCTCACGCATGCGCTCGGATTCGCGGTGTGCTGATGCGAGCATTTCTTCACTTGCCTGCTCGGCATTTTCGGTGCGGGTGCGTGCTTCACTAGCAGCGAGATTGCGAATATCCATAGCTTCTTTCTGAGCGGCAGCGAGCAAAGCTTGGCTTTCTTCTTCCGCAGCCAGACGCAAAGATTCAGCCTTTTTATGTGCAGAATCGATGATGAATTTGGCATCGCGGCGAGCTTGCGTCATGACATCGAGTGCCTGTTCTTCAGTGGAACGCAGTAGGCGTTCGACTCGGCTTCCCAAACCTGCGTAAGAAGGACGATCGTTTTCTTTGAGACTCGCCTGTGCTTGGGAGAGTTCGCCGGAAAGTCGAAGGATTTGCGCATCTAAATTTGCAACGTGTGAGCGAGAATGAGCCAATTTTTCGGTGAGCTGATTGACTTTCTCATCCACTTGTGCGCGGTCATAGCCACGCATCACAATCGGGAACGAGGGTGTTTCTTCGTTCAACGGAACCTCCATAAGTATTGAGTTATGCCTCTAGCGTACCCCGAATTTCTCACTCAAGCTAAGGAAAATTCCTCATATTTCTTCGCTAAAATTGTGAGTAGTATTAAACGCTCGGCTACTTTGTTGCCAAATTGTTATAATTAGATGGAGTAACTACAACTACTGTGCCATCTTGTTTCCTTGCGAATTGAGAATACATTGAACGATATTTCTAAAAGACAACTCGCCGGCTTTTTGCTTGCCGTTATTGGCGTGCTGATCGCCATTGTGGGAGGTAGCGTGAATCTACTTCGGAATTCAGAAAAGAGTGTTTCTCTGAATTCTGAACCGACGCAAGACTCTGCTTTTGTATTCACTTCTTCGGGCGTGTTGAATTTAGTGAATGAAAAGGTCACGATCGACATCAAGGCTGACGCAGACACCGTCGTCTGGGGGATCGGAAATAGCGACGAAGTCAAAGCCTACGTTGGAGATTCTGCCGCGGTAGAAATAGCCGGTTTCGAAAGCTGGGATGAGACGAAGCTCAAGAAGCACGACGGGAAACAAGAAACAATTGCTGGCGATAAAGAACGCGGAGCGAAAGGCGAATTTGATATTTCGCAGTCAGATTTGTGGGTAAAATCCGGCAAAGCTGAAAATAAAGCACAGATCGAATTTAATGCTCCACAGGGTTTGAACCGCTCACTGATAGTGAGCACTCTGAGTGGAAAAGCTCCAGAAGTAACGCTGACTTGGACGCAAACCCAATCAAACAACGCAATTCCGTGGCTGATTATTGGCATTCTAGTTGCTCTCATCGGTGGTTTCCTCCTTTTGGGAGACAACCAAGATCGAGCTCGTCTCAAAGCTATACGAGAGCGGCAAATGCTGCGTCGCGAACAAAAACTCCAGTTTGCACAGGCACAGACATCTGTGATTCCGGCTTTCAAGGGGGATCTGGCAAGCCCAGAAACTGATCGCGAGATTCAGATTAAACACACTGATCACGCCTTGGGTGCAACCATCGTGCCAGGAACTTCTCGTGCGCAGACTTGGCGTTCGCGCGAGCTTCACCCTGATGATCGGATCGTGCTACCAGTTCAAACGCCAGAGTCACACGAAACTGAGCTCGCACTTGATGCGAATGATCAGCACAATAATGCAGATAGCGATGCGCCACCGCTAGAGGATGATGTCACGAAAGCTCACGAATCTGAAAACCGCGAACAAGAAAAAGCGCAAAATAGCGCAGAAGACGACATAGCGAAAAAGAGCGAGTATTGGAAGTCTTTGTGGACCTTTGCCAATGGCTCAGAAAACGAGAAGGGTGGTGCGAATAATGGCTAAGAAACGTTCAATCGCTTTAGTCTTTACAGGTGCACTTTTGCTGTCTGCCTGCACTTCCCAAGCGCAGCCGCCCGCGCCGTCGTCGGTTAAAGTAGCTGAAACGGTGGTTGCAAACGAAACTTTTAACAAGATTGCAGCCGAAGTCAAAAAGAATATTGCCGAAGCCGATGCCGCTACCGATGCCAATAAGCTCGGCGGGCGCGTTAGCGATCCGATCCGCCAGTATCGCGATGCGCACTACCGTCTTAAGCGAGTTCTCGGTGACGCCTACAAGATTCCGCCTATCGTCATTGATGATAAGGCAGTGCCGGTAGCTTCTGGAGCGGCTTTTCCGCGGACGGTTATGACTGTCGCTCCAGCGAATAACGTGCAGAATCTTCCGTCACTCACTATTTGGACGCAGGTCAATGCGCGTGCGCAATACCAGCTCTGGGGTCAAGTGCAGATCTTCCCTGATATCCAAGCTCCGAAGTTGAAAGCGAGCCTGACTAATCAGACCGGAAAACTCACAGACGATCCAAAGAAATACGCCGCAGATCCCAATACGCTCATCAATGCATACGTGGAATACAACAAATCTCGGCAGCTCACGTCGGTTCCATTCTCTGCTGGCGATCCATTATTCTCACAGATCTCCAAGCAACAAGATAAGCTAGCGCAAACTATTGCCGATAATGGCATGGTGCAGACGAATTTTGCTGCCGGTTCGCATGGAATCCAAGCTGTTGCCACGGAAGACGGCGGTCTCCTCGTCGTCAATGAGCTTGCGTACAGCGTGTACGTGAGTAAAACCAAAGCTGGAGCTACTCTCAAGTTGCATAGAGAAATTGGCGCGATGTTCAGTCAGGACGCCAATAATGCAGTCGTTGATGTAGATAAACCGGTAACTGCGCAGTACTCTGTTCTGGTGGCGTTCTACGTTCCACCTCAGAATGCAGAAGATAAAACGGTAAAAGTTCTTGGTGCATCAGTGCCTACACTGCTGGCCGTTTCGAAAGAAGGCTGATTGACGTGCAAGAGGGAATCTCAGCTAGCGCTCTACGTGGAGCTATTGACTTGTCGGCTCTGCGCCCAAATCCTGGGCAAACTAGCGCCAATGGCATTGGTGTGGTGAATCCGGCGCAAGCGAGCGGATCGCATGCAGGAGGGACGCATGCAGGCGGATCAAATACTGCGAACATGAGCGCGGGCGGTGAAGCTGCCATGGCCGGCTCCACTATAGCCGGTCCATTCGTTTTGGATGTGACGGCTGCAAATCTCGAGCAGGTGCTCAAGAACTCGATGAGTTTGCCAGTAGTGCTGGTATTCCATTCTGAGCGTTCGGAGAACTCAAAAACGCTCGTTGATGTGATGACCGAGATTGCTCACAAGAAGCAAGGTACAATCCAGGTTGGCTTGATTTCCACCGATTCGGAACGTGACATAACGGCAATGTTCGGAATCACTGGGGTGCCCGCAGTAGCAGCAGTTTTGCAAGGGCAGCCAATTCCGCTTTTCCAAGGTCTACCGCAACGTTCTGATATCGAAGGAACCATGAGCAAACTTCTCGAAGCTGCGGCGAGCTATGGCCTTACAGGCATCTTGGATGGCGATGCCGAAGCAACTCCAGCTGAGCCTGAGCTGCCACCGTTGCATAAAGAGGGGCAAGAGGCTCTGCAAAATGGCGATCTCGAGGCGGCGCACCTTGCCTTTACAAAGGCATTGAAAGAAAATCCGGGAGACGCCGAAGCACTCACTTCTTTGCGACACGTCGAGTTATTGCAACGTGTAGCGGTGCTCAATCCGCACGGCACCTCTGAGGGTGCACAAGAGGTTCTTGTACAAGCGCAAAATGCTTCGCTAACGCAGATAGCACCCCATCTGGCCGCAGCAGATATAGAAACTGCATATGGGAGGCCGGATGCGGCGTTCGGACGCCTTATCGATGTAATTCGTGAAGTGACTGGAGAAGAACGCGAAGAAGTGCGCAAACGCTTGATCGAATTATTTGATGTGGTTGGCAACAGCACAGAGCTGGTGAAAACTGCGCGCAAAGCCCTGACGAATGCGCTTTTTTAAAGAAATTCTTGGCTGCGTCGTTAATACATGGTAGCTGCCGCGGAAAACGGTAGCTGTGGCGGTAGCAGCGTTGTTAAGGCGGCGGCACCTTTCATGATAGCTGCCACGTCTAGCACTGCTTACTATTTGGCTGGTCCAGTTGAATTACGAACGATCAGTTCTGGAGCGAAACGCACTGATCTGATAGAGCCAGAGCCGTTGTTGATCCGGGTAATTAGCGTGGATACAGCAGCCTCACACATATCTTTTGCTGGTTGGCGGAGGGTGGTCAAAGGCGGATTAGTGAAAGCGACGAATGGTGAATCGTCATATCCGATCACCGACACGTCGCCGGGCACATCGAGACCCCTTGCCTGGCAGTAACGAATCGCGCCGAGTGCCATCACATCCGAAGCACAAATAATTGCGCTGCAGCCTTGGGCTAAGAGCTGCTCAGCTGCCGCATAGCCGCCCTCAAGTGTGAATAAGGTATTGGCTTCACAAATGGGACTATCTGGTAGTAACGCACTCATAGTTGCCGCGAAAGCTTGAGATTTTTCGTAAGCCGGTAAGAAACGTAACTGACCGGTTGCAAGCCCGATGCGCTGATGACCCTGGGAAATGAGATGCCGTATCGCCTGTTTTACTGCGGAGGCGTCGTCGGCAGAAATATCTGGTGCATGTAGCTGCGGATTGAGACCATTGATCGTCACATAAGGAATATTGTGCGAGCTTAACCGGTGATAATGTTCCAAATCTGCATCTCGATCCGCATGCAGAGCCGATACGAAAATAATTCCTGCTACATGCTGATCGAGCATCGCATTAACGTAGCGCTCTTCCAGAGGATCGCTTGCTGCGTATGCCCCTAGCAGTGTGGTGAATCCATGCAAAGACATCGCCGTCTGAAGATGCTGAGCAAATATCGGAAATATCGGATTCGTCAGTTCCGGCAAGATCAGACCAATCGAGCCACCTTTTCGCTCTTGCAAGAAAGGAGGGGCTTCGTAGCCGAGCTCATCAAGCGCAGTTAACACCGATAAACGAGTACTAGAAGCAACCGTATTCTTTCCATTGAGAACTCGAGAAACAGTAGCTGGCGAAACTCCGGCTCGCTCAGCGATATCTGAAAGGCGAATCCGACTTCCCATCATTTAGTTGAGATCCTCAGGTTCGAGATATACCACGCCATAGGGTGGAAGCTGCACTATCGCAGAATATGGGCGTCCATTCCAACCGATTTCTTCCGCTTCGACGCGTCCCATATTGCCGACGCCGGAGCCTCCGAATTCTTGGGCATCGGAGTTAAAGATCTCTTTCCAGCCACCGACTTGTGGAAGCCCAACCCGGTAGTCATTGTGTGGTACACCAGCAAAATTACAGATCACAGCCACGACTTGCGAACCGTCAGCAGACTTGCGCAGATACGACAAAACGTTGTGATCGCCGTCGGAAACGTCGATCCATTCAAAACCGGAGTTCTTGAAATCGTCTGACCACAGCGCCGGATGCGAAACATAAACATCGTTGAGTGCCTTGACACAGCGCATGACTCCATCGTGAGCGGGGTTATCGGTGAGCCACCAATCGAGACCGTGTCCGTCACTCCACTCATCGATTTGGGCAAATTCTTGACCCATAAATAGCAGCTGCTTACCCGGGTGTGACCACTGGTAACCGAAGAGCAGACGCACTCCGGCTAGCTTTTGCCAATGGTCACCAGGCATCTTCGTATAGAGCGAACCTTTGCCATGCACGACTTCATCGTGCGAAATTGGTAAAAGGAACTGCTCAGAGAATGCGTAAACGAGCGAGAACGTCAATTCACCGTGGTGCCAACGCCGGTTAATCGGATTTTCTTGCAAATAGCGCAAAGTGTCGTTCATCCAGCCCATATTCCACTTGAGGCCATAGCCAAGCCCACCATTTTCCGTCAGGCCGGTAACTCCGCCCCAGGAGGTAGATTCTTCGGCGATCATCATAATGCCAGGGTGCGTGCGGTAAGCGGTGGCATTTGCTTCTTGAATGAACGAAATGGCTTCGAGATTCTCACGCCCACCGTAAATATTGGGCTGCCACTTGCCAGCTTCTCGGGAATAATCGAGGTAGAGCATTGAGGCAACGGCGTCAACGCGAATGCCGTCAATATGGAATTCTTCCAGCCAGTATAGAGCGTTTGCTACAAGGAAGTTGCGCACCTCATTACGGCCAAAATTGAATACGTATGTGCCCCAATCTGGGTGTTCGCCACGTAGCGGATTCGGATCTTCGTACAGTGGTGTGCCATCGAAACGCGCCAAAGCCCACGCGTCTTTCGGGAAATGGGCAGGAACCCAATCCATAATCACGCCAATTCCCGCTTTATGCAGTTCGTTGACGAGATAGCGGAAGTCATCAGGGGAGCCGAAACGCGAGGTTGGTGCGTAATAGGACGTCACTTGATAACCCCATGATGGGCCAAAAGGATGCTCGGCAACTGGCATAAATTCCACATGGGTGAAGCCCAAGTATTTCACGTGTCCGATGAGCTGGTCAGCGAGCTCACGGTAGCTGAGTCCGGCACGCCATGAGCCGAGATGAACTTCGTAGATCGAAACTGGTCCGCTGTGGGGATCTGTGGAGCTGCGCTGGGTGATCCAAGCGGAATCTTCCCAGTTAAAAGTGCTTTCAGTAATGATTGAAGCAGTGGAAGGTGGAATCTCGGTTTGGCGAGCCATTGGATCGGCCTTTTGATGCCAGGATCCATCCTGATACTGAATTTCGAACTTGTAATGTGCACCGGCGCTCGCTCCAGGAATAAAGATTTCCCAGACGCCGGTAGAGCCCAAGGCACGCATGGCCGCGCCTACGCCGTTCCATCCGTTGAAATCGCCTACGACTCGCACCGCGCGAGCATTGGGTGCCCAAACGCTGAAACTGGTGCCATGAACCACGCCCATATCTGTGGTGTATGTGCGCACGTGTGAGCCGAGCATTTCCCAAAGTCGTTCGTGACGTCCCTCCATAAAGAGGTATTCGTCCACATCACCGATAGTGGGCAAGAAGCGATAGGCATCATCTGATAACTGTGGTTCTTCACCGTATGTTGCCTGCACACGGTAGTCGGGAATGTCAGAGCTAGGAATCACGCTCACCCACACGCCATTGTGTTCGTGGGTAGCTTCGAATTCTCCCGTCTTGGTGACGATGCTTACTGCATCGGCAAGCGGGCGAATTACTCGGATGGTTACGTTTTCACCGTCGGAATGTGGCCCGAGCACATCGTGCGGAGCGTGGTAGCTACCGCGTGAAACGGCGTGAAGGATGTCAGGTGCGACGATGATTGCATTCGAATTCATATGTCAAGTCTCCCACTTTTTGGTCGCTAACGTGGTGAATTTACGCTGCTGGATATATACGAGTTTAAAATCTCGTGCACTGCGGCGATAGGAATTTGTAGCCAGCGAGGCCGATAACTGGCTTCGTAGGCCACTTCGTAAAGGGATTTTTCCAGTGTCAACGCAGCTAAAAGCCCCTCTTCTTCAGGAGAAATCGCCCCATAACCGGCCAAGAAAAGAGACTTTGCCTCCTGTGCCCAGGCGCGCGTGAACGACGCCGGTTTCCCATTGAGCTCGGCAGCACCGGCCACATAGTCGAAAGAGCGCAACATTCCGGCAACGTCGCGCAGCGCCAGATCAGGTTGCACCCGCTCTGGTAATGGGCGGATTGGCTCACCCTCAAAATCCACAGCTTTCCAGCCTTGATTGGGAACCCGCAAGACTTGACCGAGATGATAGTCGCCATGGATACGCTGCAAGTCTGGCCATTGTGCGTCTGTGGCAGCAGCAAATATTGCCCGCATGTCGTTTATGCGTGCGCCCAGTTCTGGAGCACATTCGATCGCTCGTTGTGCGCGTTCTTCCCATCTTCGCACGATCGATGCCTTTGTGTTTTCGCTTGCAATTTCTAGCGGAAAGAGCTCTCGTAACTGTGCATGGAAGTCGGCCGTGAGCTGGCCTAACGTGCGTAAATCTTGTGGGTTTTGAGGTTTTTGCGTCACTTGTTCGACTTCCTGCACAAAAACCTGCCACGCATCTACAGAACCACTCAAAAACTCCTGCGCTACGAGCATATCTGCGTACCCGGCGTCGGCACTACGCACGAAAGCGGTGACGGAATTCGCCATGCCTTCCGGCGCAATGCCTTCCGGCCTCGCCTCGCCCAGCGCAACCTCGTCTGGCACAACCCTTTCCGTTGCGGTCTTGCCCAGCGCAACCTTGCCCAGCGCAACCCGCGCCGAAGCGTACTGGCGCGCCACCGTGCGCGGCTCGCGAGTGTCGAGCGCTGTTTGCAATTCAACGTCAGGATTATTGCCAATTTGCACAATACGCAGCAACTTCATAATTAATCCGGCCGTTCCAAAAGAGTCGGCCTGTGCGAAATGGTAGACGAGCGATGTATTGGACTGTTCAGCTCGCATTTTTTCGATCGAACTGATCTGAGGGAGCTGATCTAGGCGCGCGTGCAACACTGAAGATCTGATAATTTCCCCAGTGCGAGCGTCGGTGCTTTCCGCTCCAAAACAGCAGCGCAAGAGCGTCAGCTGCCCAAATCTATCATCGGTAGCGTCGATGATTTCCACCAGTTCGTCTGTGGATACATTATTTCCGACGACGCCGATCACCGAGCTTGCAGCCTCGCCTTGCCTCTCGTCTCGCCTCCGCGCCCTCAGCACAACTGGCACGAAATAGCGATTGGTCAAGCTGTCCACAATAAGCAGCTTTACAGCTGCGCGATCCTCAGCAGCTAATAAGAACTCGGCTTGGATTTGTGCCGGTGAGCGATCAGTTTTATTGGCATACCACCGCGTGCCCACCAGCCAAGTATTGAGTTGTGATTGAAAGGATTCACTGGCGCTGAGCTCGAAATTTGCAATACTGTGAAGCATTGTTCAATTCAACTCCTCACGGCCATTGCGATCGATCGTAAGCCAGTAGAACGAGCGCCCTGCCATCGTGAGCGGGTATGCGCCGTCGTCGTTAATCGGAGGAAAACTGTTGCCACCGAAAACATCGCGGACGGAGCAACCAGCGTATTGCGCCAGATTGAGCGTGCACGAAACCGGCGACTGCGCTAAGTTCATCACGCACAAAACGGTTTGTTGCTCATCGGAACGCACGAAACTCAGCACTGACTCGGTATCACAATCGCACAGCTCAAAGTCGCCTTGACCCAAGACCGGATAGGACTTGCGCACTTCGAGCAGGTTCTTAATCCAGTGGAGAAGCGAAGCTGGCTGAGCCAACTGCGATTCGACGTTCACCGCCTGCGGGTTGAACACCAGCGACTGCACCACCGGCAAAGTCAGACGCCCCGGATCCGCAATGGAAAAACCACCATTGCGATCGGGAGTCCACTGCATCGGCGTGCGCACCGAATCGCGGTCGTTGAGCCAGATGTTGTCGCCCATGCCTATTTCGTCGCCGTAGTACAGGCACGGCGATCCAGGTAGTGAGAGTAAGAGCGCGTGGGCGAGTTCGATTTCGGCTCGAGAATTTCCCAGCAGAGGTGCCAGACGACGCCGGATGCCTACGTTGGCGCGCATGCGTGGATCCTCGGCATACCAGCTGTACATGCGCTCACGCTCTTCGGTGGACACCATTTCGAGCGTCAATTCGTCGTGATTGCGCAAGAAAGTTCCCCACTGGGTGCCCGCCGGAATAGCAGGTGTTTCGGTGAGAATATCGCGAATAGCTGTAGCTTTCTGATCGCGCAGCGCGTAGAAAATCCTCGGCATCACTGGGAAGTGGAAACACATATGACATTCAGGCTGCTCGGTTGTGCCATAGTATTGCACCACGTCCTGCGGCCATTGATTCGCTTCGGCGAGCAGGATTCGCCCAGGGAATTCGGTATCAATCATCGCGCGCAATTCGGCTAAGAAAGCGTGGGTTTGCTCCAAATTTTCGCAGTTCGTGCCCTCTTCTTCAAAGAGATACGGCACGGCGTCGAGACGGAATCCGTCGATGCCGAACTTGCACCAGAAGCGCACGACTTCTTTGATCGCTTCGCGCACGGCTGGATTCTCGTAATTGAGATCAGGTTGGTGCGAGAAAAAGCGGTGCCAGAAGTATTGCCGGCGTTGCGCGTCCAAAGTCCAGTTCGATTCTTCAGTATCCACAAAAATCACGCGCGCATCAGGATACCCATCATTGGTGTCACGCCACACGTAGAAGTCGCCATACGGACCGTCTGGATTTTCGCGGGACTCTTTGAACCACGGGTGTTGATCCGAGGTGTGGTTCACGACGAGGTCAATAATAATGCGGATGCCGCGCTGATGAGCCTTGGTTACCAGCTCCGAGAAGTCTGCGAGTGAACCGTATTTGGGGTCGACGTCGGTGTAATCGGAAATATCATAGCCGCCGTCGCGCATAGGAGAGGGGTAGAAGGGCGGAATCCACAAGCAGTCCACTCCGAGCCATTGCAGGTAATCGAGGCGTTCTATCAAACCGCGCATATCGCCAGTTCCCGAACCTGTGGAATCGTTGAAAGACCTCAGGAGGACTTCGTAAAACACAGCAGTGCGGAACCAATCGGGATCGTTACTTAAACCTCCGCCGTCGTTGCCCAGGCGTAAAAAGAGGTTATTTGGAGGAAAACTGGTCGAATTAGCTGCAGAAATAGTCATATATTACAAAACCTTTACGTTGAGAATATGTGCTACACGTCCATGCGGATCAAGTCGAACATAGGGGCGATGATTCCATTCGTAGATCTCACCGCTGAGTTCGTCTGTCACTTCGAGAATTGCACCGGCGTCCCAGCGCGCTTGCGCGCCGAATGCTTCCACATCCAAGTCAATTACTGCTTCGCGAGAGGCATAAGGATCGAGATTGAGCACCACGATCACAGTATCGTTCTTGCCGTTATTTTCTTCCGGACGCACCGCTTTACTAAAGCATAGAATCTTATCGTTCGAGGTGGGATGGATAGTGATGTTGCGCAGGCGTTGTAGCGCAGGATGCTTAGTTCTAATGGCATTCAGTTCACGGAGCAACGTGGCGATGCCATTGTGTTCAGCTGCAGCGAAGTTTCGCTCTTTGAACTCGTATTTCTCGTTGTCGATCTGCTCTTCGGCGCCTGGGCGTGCGATATTCTCCGCGAGCTCATAGCCGGAGTAAATTCCCCAGGTAGGAGAACTTGTTGCGGCTAATATTGCGCGGATATGGAAAGCGGGAATACCTCCACGCTGCATATATGGGGTCAGAATATCGTGTGTGGTGGGCCAGAAAGCCGGGCGAATACGTGCATCAGACTCGCGCGAAACTTCGTGGAGATATTCCTCAATCTCTTCTTTCTCATTTCGCCAGGTGAAGTACGTATAAGACTGATGGAAACCGATCATTCCTAGCGTTTGCATCATTGGAGGTTGCGTGAATGCCTCCGCAAGGAAAATGACCTGTGGATGCTCAATCCTAAATTCATGCAATAAACGCTGCCAGAAATTCAGCGGTTTGGTGTGGGGATTATCCACGCGGAAAATTGTGACGCCATGAGAAACCCACAGTTCAAGGATCCGCTTAATCTCTTGGTAGATACCCTCAGGATCGTTGTCGAAATTGAGTGGATAGATGTCTTGATATTTTTTAGGAGGATTTTCCGCATAAGCAATCGTTCCATCAGCGCGGGTGGTGAACCATTCGGGGTGTTCTTTGACCCACGGGTGATCGGGTGAGCATTGCAGAGCAACGTCCAAAGCGACTTCCATATTAAGTTCACGGGCGCGGGCAACGAATGCGTCAAAGTCCGCAAAAGTTCCCAGTTCTGGATTGATTGCGTCGTGGCCGCCTAACTCGGAGCCGATCGCATAAGGCGAGCCGGGATCGTCAATTTCGGCGGTAAGAGTATTGTTTCGTCCCTTGCGGTTCGTCTTTCCAATAGGATGAATAGGGGTGAGGTAGACGACGTCGAAGCCCATGTCCGCAATTCGGTCCAGTTCCTTTGCGGCAGTTTTCAGCGTACCCGATACCCACTTCTTCGTACGACGATCAAAGAAACAGCCAGTGGTGCGTACAAAGATTTCATACCAAGATCCGATGAGTGCACGTTGCCGATCAACATAAACGGGGTAATGTGCGGATTCGGTGACGAAGTCCCGCACAGGATACTTACCCAGAGCATCGTTAACTTCAGCCGATGTGGCTGCTGCGAATCGCTCTGCTGGGGTGAGTTTGGCATTTTTTATCTTGACCTGCGCATTTGAAAAAATTTGTTGAATCTTTGAATCGCCTTGTGCGCCCGCAATAGCGCGATTCAACCACTGCTGGGCTTCAAGGAATACGAGGTCAATATCAACGCCAGCGTCGATCTTGATCTGTGCAGTGTGTGCCCAAGTGGCAACAGGATCAGACCAGGCTCGAACGAAGAACGAGTGCGCGCCACCTGCGCGGGCGGTCAGCCACCCCTCATAGCGACGCAAGCCAGGAGCGACGTCGCACATCGGGGCGACCTGGACCACGGCGTCGTCGGCATCGAGAAGCACACATTCGGCACCAAAAAGATCGTGCCCCTCCCTGAAAATGGTGGCTTGCACTGGAAAAGCTTCGTCGATACACGCTTTAGCAGCCCAAAGGCCATTTTCAAGAGAGGGGGACACGTTAACAACCGGGATACGTCCGATTTGTGCTTTGTTCGAAATCTTCGTGGATTTGCTTGCAGGTGCTTTGCTCTTCGTACTCTTCACAATATCTAGCTTAATTGAATTGTGTTGAATGCGTCGCAGTTACTCCACGAGCAAACGAATTTGAAGTTCGTCCAATCAATCAGATTGCAACGGGATCAATCTTCCACACTTCCTCAGCGTAGTCATTGATTGTGCGATCTGAAGAGAACCGGCCAGATTCCACAATATTTCTCCAGCACTTAGCGGCCCAACGGCGCCGATCAGCGTAGTAATCGGCTGCCATTGCATCGCGAGTTTCTCGATAGGTGGCAAAGTCACCGAGCACATAGTAGACGTCGGCTGGTTCCCACCCATTGGAATTGAGCAAGGAACCGAGCAGATCGTGGAAAGCTCCCGAGGCGTCGTCGTTGAGCGTGCCGTCGACGAAAGCGTCGAGGACGCGTTTCAAACCAGGCGTATTCTCTGCCACTGCACGCGGATCATACGAAGCGCGCAATTGCGGGAGTTCCTCTTCCAGGGCGCCGAAAATATAGGCGTTTTCGTTGCCAACTGCGTCCACGATTTCAACGTTTGCGCCGTCCATCGTGCCGAGCGTGAGCGCGCCGTTCATCATGAACTTCATATTTGAAGTGCCCGAGGCTTCTTTACCTGCCGTCGAGATCTGCTCGGAGACGTCTGCAGCAGGAATAATGTGCTCAGCAGGTGAAACGTTGTAGTTTTCAACGAAAACTACCTTAATCGTCTTTGAAACCTCTGGATCGTTGTTCACGAGTTTAGCGATTTCATTGATGAGTTTGATGATCGCTTTAGCGCGCACGTATCCAGGGGCTGCCTTGGCGCCAAAGATAAAGACGCGCGGTGGCACGGCCAGCTCAGGATTTTCTTTAATGCGGAAGTACAAATCCAGAATATAGAGCGCGTTCATCAATTGGCGCTTGTACTCGTGCAGACGCTTGATTTGCACGTCGAAAATCGCTTCAGGATTGATCTCGATGCCTTGGCGTTCCTTAATCCAGTGGGCGAAATCTACCTTATTTTGGTATTTGATTTCGTTGAGCTCGTCAAGCACCTCAGGGATATCGGCCAAGGAGCTAAGCTTTTTGAGCTCGTCGAGATTGCGCACCCAAACATCGCTGCCCAAAGCTCGGGTCAAGAGCGCGGCCAGGCGAGGATTGCACTGTTTGAGCCAGCGGCGTGGGGTTACCCCGTTCGTCTTGTTGTTGAACTTGTGCGGCCACACGTCGTACCAATCGTGCAGGGTATCTTTCTTGATGATTTCCGTGTGGATAGCTGCTACGCCATTGATTGAATATGCTGCGTAGCAGGCGATCCATGCCATTCGCACGCGGTTGCCGTCAATCGGTGCCATGTAATCGATTTTTCCAGGGTGGAAGCCCGCTTCGCTCAGCTCGAGACGGAAGCGGCGGTCGATTTCGCGGATAATCTCAAGAATTCGCGGGAAGAGACGCTCGAAGATAGCGATTTCCCAAGTTTCCAGCGCTTCGGCGAGAACTGTGTGGTTCGTGTAAGCGAAAGTCTGCGAAACAATTGCCCAAGCTGCCTCCCAATCCAGGCCATGCTCGTCAAGTAAAATGCGCATAAGCTCAGGAATTGCCAGAACCGGGTGGGTGTCGTTGAGCTGGATTGAATTGAACTTGCCGAAGTCGTTGATGCCACCGCGCTCAGCCAGCTCATTTTCCACAATGGCCTGCAAAGATGCAGAACAGAAGAAGTACTGTTGGCGGACGCGAAGAACCTTGCCCTCGAAAGTGGTGTCGTTCGGATAGAGTACTCGGCAAATATCATTGACGCGCTCGCGTTCAACGATGGCGTCGGTGAACCGCTGGGAATTAAAGGCGTTGTAGTCAAAATCCTCCATCGGTTCGGATTTCCACAAGCGCAGCGTGTTCACGTTGTTAGTGCCATATCCGGTAATTGGCATATCGTAGGGGATTGCTCGCACGGTCAGATCGTTGTAGTGAACGAGCTTTTGTTCTTCTTCACGGCGGATGACGAACGGGTAGCCCTCTTCCATCCAAGCGTCAGGCTTCTCGCCTTGATAGCCGTTTTCGAAGAATTGTTTGAAAAGTCCGTAACGGTAGAGAATTCCATAACCGCGAACTGGTAAATTCAAAGTGGCACAAGAATCGAGGAAACACGCTGCAAGGCGCCCCAATCCTCCGTTGCCGAGCGCTGCGTCGTTTTCCGCCTCGAGCACATCGGTGAGGTTTTGCCCAAAGGAATCAAGCGCTGTTTTGGCCTGCTGCTCTAATCCGAGGTTGTTGAGATTGTTCAACAACGCCCGTCCCATGAGGAATTCTGCAGAAAAATAGTGCTGCATACGCCGTGCGTTGTACGTTTTTTCGCTGCTTTCCCAATGATCGGCGAGCATAGACATCACCGTATTCGAAAGCGCCGTCCAATACTCCATTGATGTTGCTGTGCTGGGGGTTCGCCCTGAAACGGTGCGAACTTGCTGTCCAAGGGACGTAGTGAAATCGACGTCTGTCATGAATCTCCCTATATGTGGTAAAGCGACTAATTCGCTATCGGACACACAACAAGCGTATAACACAATGGCGAAGTCCAAAATTTTAACAGTTGTGGGGCGAGGAATTCTGTTGCGAATCCCCGCCCCACAACCGTTTATTGTTAGAGCTATATGCGCTCGTAAAGCTTAACTCTGCCTACGATAGGCTGCGCATTTACTGCTGAGCTTTAGCTTCACGGGCTGCTTGTGCTGCTACCTTTTCCTGCTCTTTCAGCTCATTGATGAAAGCGGTGTGTGCCGTGGCTGGCTCCCAGCCAGTATCAACGCACTTCGTCTGCCATACGGCAGCCAGCGCAACAAGGGCGATTGCGATAACAAGCACGATCACAATGCCGATCACGCCACCTGCTTTCACGCCGTTGCCGATCAAAATTCCGTACCAGCCGAAGTCAGCATCGCCGAATGTGGTATTGGCGAAACCGAGAGAACCGAGCACCTTGAGCAGCAGAGCTGGCAAGAAAGTGATGAGGACGCCGTTAGCGAACGAACCGAGGATAGCGCCGCGTCGTCCACCTGTTGCGTTTCCGAAGACGCCAGCTGCACCACCAGTGAAGAAGTGTGGAACCATGCCAGGGAGAATCAATGCGAGTCCGAATGCCGGCCCGAAAACCGTGGCTAAGAGCAGCAAGGATGTGATTCCACCGATGAAGGAGAAGACGAATCCAACGAGAACTGCATTAGGTGCGTAAGGGAATACGATCGGGCAGTCGAGAGCTGGAACAGCGCCAGGAACGAACTTCTTCGCAATACCCTGGAACGCTGGAACGATCTCGCCCAAGATGATGCGAACGCCGTAGAGAATGATCGCTACGCCAATGCCGAACTGCAGGCCGTTGGTGAGCGCTTTCATAATGTAGGCACCGGTATCTGCTGCCGGGCTCTTCGGATCAAAAACTGCGAAAGCGGTTTCGTTACCTACCTTGAGCAGGTACCACACTGAGAACACGGCGTAGAACAGCACCATCGACAGCGCCGTTGCAACCATCGAATCGCGCAGGAAGTTGAGTCCCTGTGGAAGCTTGAGATCTTCGGTGGACTTGGACTTCTTGCCAACGGCAGAACCCACAGCTCCTGCCGTGATGTAACCGAGCGTGCCGAAGTGACCGATTGCGACGTTGTTGTTGCCCGTTACTTTCTTCATGTAGGGGTGTGCGAATGCCGGCATGATCACCATGATGACGCCCAGGAGCACTGCACCAACGATCACGACGATCGCTTCGTTCACCTTCGCCGTCGTGAGGACGACGGTGAGCATCGTCGCCATGAAGAATACGTGGTGACCGGTGAGGAAAACGTACTTCAACGGCGTCAGACGCGCCAAAATCAGGGAAATGACGAATCCGAGAATCATCACGTAAGCGGTGGTGCCGCCGAACTGCTCTTGAGCTATCGAAACGATAGCTTCGTTCGTTGGCACTACGCCTTGTGCGTTAGTAGCGCCGAGAATCATCGTGCCCAGTGGCGTCAGGGCAGTGACGACGACGCCCGCACCTGCGGAGAGGATCAAGAAGCCCATAATAGCTTTGAGTGCTCCGCCAAGTACTTGGCCGGAGTTCTTCTTCAGCGCTGCCAGGCCAATTGCAACAATGATACCTACGAGGAACGCAGGAACCGAAAGAATTTGGTTCACCAGAAAGTTTGATATTCCGAGGAGAACGTTCATATTGATCTTTCCTTTTTCTTAAGGCGCGTGCTAAAAGTGCCGTGAAATTGCTGATTTGATCTCGTCGATATCGGTGAAATCGTTGATTATTTCGATGGGAGTTCCGACTTCTCCGAGTTGTTCTACGAGTTCCTCTGAGGTGAGCACGAGGTCTGCTGTGGCAGCTGCGCCACGAGCCGACGAGATGTCGGAGGCTTCGGTATCGGCGTCGATATTGAGTTCAGTAAGTGCTGAGTCGATGTTCATTTTTAGAATGATGGATGTACCAATTCCCATTCCGCATACGGCGAGGATTTTCACTGGGCATTCCTTTCATAGGATTCGATAGCTTCTCGAACAGCGTCTACGCTGGTCAGAGAGCTGAGTTGTGCGAAGCGTGACTTATCCGCGATTAAGCGTGCTAGCTGTGACATCGCAACGATATGTGCGTCGTGATCGAGTGCGGCGAGTCCTACAACAACGTTCACTGGATCGTTGCGCTTTGAGCCGAATTCCACTGGTTGGGCGAGGGTGACCCACGATAGTCCCGTCGTTTTTACTGAGGGGGATGGGCGTGAGTGTGCCAGTGCAAAACCAGGAGCAATGACTATGTAAGGGCCGAGAGTATTGACTGTTTGGATCATTTCGTCGATGTAATCACTAGTGGTGATTCCACCGGCAATTAGACCCTTGCCAGCCGCTTCGATAGCTTCTTGCCACGTGTTGACGTGCACACCGACGCTCATCGCTTGGGCTGGCATCAGTTCTAGCAGGGACGTTGAATCAGGCATTGTTACCTCGAATCTCGACGTTGAGATGGAATGTGATATGAGCAAAAATACGTTTTTCCTCTCACATGCCATACTTTTGTACAGTCCTTTACAAAAGTCAAGTTGATTCACTACTAATTTGTGACGGTAGAATGGGCAAAAGTGAACGCTGTGGTTCGATATTCTTACCCACCCTCTCGGAGAGCAGGTCAAACATGGTCGTTGGTGCAAAAACATCGCCAGTAAGTGCTATTGTTTCTCTTTTGCGGCAGGGTGCGGCAACTCAGGCTGAATTGACCGAAAATACCGGTATGTCGCGAGTGACCGTTCATGAGTGGCTCGGAAGTCTTGAAGACGCCGGTTTGGTGACAGTGGCGCACGAACAACGAGAAACAGGTGGACGCCCGGCGCGTCGATACTGCCTGAATAATTCTTTTGGTCGGATTCTGGTGGCAGATGTAGGCACATCTTTTGTGCGTGCTGGAATCATGAATATGCGCGGTGAGCTGGAGGATAGTTCCGGAACGGAACTCCCAGCTTTTGAATCGCCCACGGAGGCCTGTAGAGAAATCTTCGATATATTTTCACGCTTTCGCTCCAGCTCCAAGACGCCGATTAGAGCCATGGCCGTAGGGCTTCCAGTCCCATTTAATCCCAAAACGGACGAACCATATGTGTCTAATAGGCATAAGCAGTGGGATCACTTCGATGTGCGCAAAGAACTCGGCGGATTTACTAAGGGACCATTCGTCGTCGGACACGACGTGGACTTCATGGGCTTGGCCGAACAGCGCCTCAAGCATCCAGATACTCGTATGCTTATGTTCGTCAAGGTAGGCATGGGTATTGGCTGCTCGGTCGTTTACGACGGCGATCCTTTGCGAGGTGAAGACGGCGGCGCATTCGAAATAGGACATGTGCGGCAAATTGGGGCGCGTGCTCGCGGAGCCGAGCGGCACCCGTGTGTGCGTGGGCACGACGACTGCTTAGAAGCTGTTGCCGGCGGTAGGGCAATCGCGTCCTCGCTTGTCTGGCAAGGAGTCGATGCTCGTTCTTCGGTGGAAATCATGGATCTCGCCGTCGCCGGAAATTCACTTGTGCGCGACGAACTCTACGCTTCAGGTGTGAAAATAGGTTCGGCTATCGCACCCATGATCGCGATGCTCAACCCAGGGGTAGTAGTGGTTGGTGGCAACCTCACTGCGTATTCTGATCTTATTTATCAAGGAATTCGAGATAGCGCGGGAGACGGCGTGCCACGGATGATTCGAAAATCCGTCACTATCACCCCTGCACAGCTCACTAATGAAGGCGGTCTCATTGGCGCCGGAATGAGCGCGCTGGATGCACTTTTTTCCGCAGAAAACTTGGAAAAAATCCTCAGCGATGCCGATGCTGGTGGAGAAAAGCCGCAATCGCGACTAAACGCCACAGCGATCACGCGCAGATAGACACAATGAATCAAGTTTTGGGGCGTTTTTGGCAACATCTCTACGTATATCGAGATGTTGCCAAAAACGCCCCAAAAGTTTAGCTTGCTCGCTCAGTAAACCATATTGATCGCTTCGTGCACTTCACGCAACGTGGCCTGCGCCTGCTCACGAGCACGCGCGATGCCAGCGTGAAGAACCTCAGCCAAATAAGCAGGGTCTTGCGCCAATTCAAGACGTTTTGCGCGGATTGGAGCCAGGTGCTCATTCAATGCTTCAGTGACCACATTCTTCAAAGTGCCGCCGCCGCCATCGCCGATCTCAGCCGCAATCTCATGCGGATCACCATTTGTGGCAAGCGCGGCGAGAAGCAATAGATTCGACACTTCTGGGCGATTGACAGGATCAAAAGTGATGTGGCGGTCCGAATCAGTCACAGCTTTCTTGATGCGCTTGGCAGTTTCATCGGCCGTCATTCCCAATTCAATGGTATTACCACGCGATTTACTCATCTTCGTGCCGTCTAAACCAAGCACACTCTCTGCCTCAGATAGCAGAGCCTGCGGGCGCGGGAACACAGACTTTCCAGAAGACGCCAAGCCGTAGCGCGCCTCGAATCTATCGGCGATAACCCGAGCCTGCTCTAGATGAGGGAGCTGATCTTTACCGACCGGCACAATATTGGCCTTGCAGAACAGAATATCTGCGGCCTGATGCACCGGATAAGTGAGTAACAAACCGGACATGGGCCGGCCGTTGGTGGCATCTAACTCCGCTTTAACCGTTGGATTGCGTCGCAGTTCAGCATCGGTTACCAAAGAGAGGAAAGGCAACATGAGCTCGTTGAGTTCAGGGATCTGAGAATGCGCAAAGAAAGTCGTGCGCTGCGGATCCATACCGATTGCCAAATAATCCGTAAGCAAAGAATACACGCGGTCTTTGATTGGTCCGACGCCGTCGCGGTCAGTGATCACCTGATAGTCGGCTATCAGTAGCCAGGTGTCAACACCTTTTTTCTGCAGCTCAACCCGGTTGCGAAGCGATCCGAAGTAGTGTCCAATATGCAGATTGCCGGTGGGGCGATCTCCAGTGAGTACCCGAAACTCGCTGGGATCCTTGGCAATTGCTTCTTTAATTTTTGCGCTTACTTCCCGTGCGCGTGCTAATGAAGCATCGGAGGTGGCATTTTCTAGGGCATCTTGAACGTTATGTGAAGTCATTTCCTCTTCCTTTTACTCTGAAAATATCCTACCGGGATAAAGCACTAGTGTGAAAATCTGCACCGATAGCGCAAGCCCTGTTGGGGAAGCGGTTCAGTTGTTCAGTTATGTGGCAGTGTGAAATAGAGCCGCATGGAGAGCGAAAGCATCTGCGTTGCCGATTGCGCAGGCATTATGCTGTGGGTCTGTGTTGGATATTCCCAGGTAGAATCCCAGACCAATTCGTAGTCGTGCCCGCGCCGACGTGGTAGAGTAACGCAAACGTCATCGGTGGACCCGTTAATAACGATCAGTGCGTCGACGTCGTCTCCCGCGCCGGAACGCAACATTTGCAGAGTGCGAATGTTTGCGTCAAACCACTTGTAGTCGGCCATCGGCATACCGGTTGCGTCAAACCACTCCAGATCCCGAATCGAATCATTTTCGCTGATCTCACCCGTGTAGAAACTGGTTGGACGCAGCACTTGATGGTCGCGCCGCAAAGAATTGAGATAAGAAACCGTATCGTAGAGATTGCGTGAATCTTGCGTAGATTCCCAGCTCATCCAGGATATGTCTGAGTTTTGGCAGTAAGCATTATTGTTGCCGTATTGGGTGTGCAATACTTCATCGCCTGCGTTGAGCATCGGAGTGCCCGCGCTGAGCAGGAGACTTCCGAGCAGGTTACGGATGGAACGACGTCGGGCGACGGCGATCGGTGACGTTTCCGCAACGCCGTCGTCACCTTCGAAACCGTGATTCCACGAGAGATTATTCGTGGTGCCGTCGCGATTTTCTTCAAGGTTCGCTTCGTTGTGTTTGTCGTTGTAAGACACGAGGTCGCGCGCTGTGAAACCGTCGTGTGCAGTGATGAAATTGATCGAGGAGTGGATACCGCGCCCGCCCGGAATTCTGCCGTGGCCGAAGAGATCAGCTGATCCAGAGAGTCGAGTAGCGATATCGCGCAGGTCGCAGCCGCTGCCGCCAGCTTGGATCGCAGCTGGCTCGCGTAGCCAAAATGACCGTAGCGTATCGCGGAAGCGGTCATTCCAGTCGGCGGTAGGGGAGGGAAAATTCCCCGTCTGCCAGCCGTTGATCCCCAAATCCCAAGGCTCGTTGATCAGTTTGACTGAGCGTAAAACCGGATCAGTTGCCATCGCGACGTACAGGGGGTGGTTGCGGTTGAACGTATCGCCTTCGCGGCTCAGCGTCGCAGCAAGATCGAAACGGAAACCGTCTACGCCGATGCACTCCACCCAATAGCGCAGGGAATCGAGCGTAAGCTGCACAACCGCCTGCCGTCGGAAATCAAATGAATTCCCGCAACCGGTGGTGTCTTTAAACTGGCCAGGTTGACGTGAATCATGGCGATAATAGGCGGTAGAGTCGATGCCTCGCCAGCTCAACGTGGGGCCGGTGATGCCTGCTTCGCAGGTGTGATTGTAGACGACGTCGAGCACGACTTCGATGCCGGCGTCGTGCAGAAGCGAAACCATGCCTTTGACCTCGTTAATCACGCCAGATGGTCCTGCTTGGCGATTCGCTTCGGTCGCGTAGCTTGGTTCAGGTGCAAAATAGGAGAGTGTATTGTAACCCCAATAGTTTTCAAGGCCTTTGAGCGTGAGGAAAGGTTCTGAAAACTTTGCGTGGATGGGTAGTAGCTCGATGGTAGTCACGCCCAGGTTTTTCAGATATGCGATCGTTTCGGGGTGAGCGACGCCGGCATAAGTTCCGCGCAGATGCTCGGGAATATTCGGCAAACGGCGGGTGAGCCCAACTACATGAGCTTCGTAGATGACTGTTTGATCCCAAGGTACGTGCGGGTGGCGAATGGGATGGTACTCGTCTTGCGTGACCATTCCCAAGGCCGCGTAAGGTGCAGAATCTAAGGTATTCGCAGCCTGATTTGGCAATGCTGCCAAGTTTTCATCGACGTCGTGTGCAAAGAGTGCTTCATGGAGTTGTGGATTTTGCGCAAGTGCGCGCGCATAAGGATCAAGCAGGACTTTTGCCGGATTGTGGCGCATTCCAGCTTCGGGGTCCCAGCGGCCATACACTCGAAAACCGTAGGCTTGACCAGCTTCGATACCCGGTACATAGCCTTGCCAATTTCCGTGCAACGTGCGGTGAAGCGTGAAGCGTCTTTCATGTAGATCGTCGCCAACGCGGTTGAAAAAACAGACATCGACCCGATTCGCATGCCCAGCGTGTACGCAAATATCCGCTCCGCCGTCCACAAGCTGCACTCCGAAGTGAGAAACTTGCGCGCGCGGCTTTTCGCTCAGCGGCGCTTCGTAATCGACGAAGTGCGACGCGGACTGGGGAGGAATCGGTGAAGTCACGCATAACATTGTGGCAGTTTTAGGAAATTTTCCGAAATTTTGAGCTCATGGGGAGTGTCACGTTGCAGTTTGTGGAGGCTCGGGACGGCATGAGCAATACGAGTGTGAGCCGATCTGCACCATCATGGACTGTATTGATTGCCTTGAGCCTTTACACTGTGAGGGTGAAGATTCTTGCAGCAATGTCTGGTGGTGTTGATTCGTCCGTGGCGACGGCGCGAATGGTCGAACAAGGGCACGACGTGACGGGCGTGTACCTCGCTTTACACGCAAATCTGGCCTCCGACGTCGTACCAGATGGTCCAATTGCAGGTTGCGGGAATCCGCGCGACCGGCTCGATGCTGCGCGGGTGGCCGATAAGTTAGGCATCGACTTCCAGACGTGGGACTATGCCGAGGTTTTTTCCAAGCTGGTAGTGGACTATTTTCTCGATGCGTACCAGCAGGGACACACTCCGAACCCTTGTGTGCATTGCAATGAGCATGTGAAATTTGTGGTTTTGCATCAGTTCGCTGCTGAGCATGGTTTTGATGGCGTTATTAGTGGCCATTATGCGAGCGTGACGCATGCTGAACAGTCTTCTAGCGGTTTTGCCCAGCTGCATCGAGCACGTTACCGGGCGAAAGATCAGTCGTATGTGCTGTCGGCGGTGGGGCTTGATATGCTGGCGCGGTCATTTTTTCCGCTTGGTGATGCGCTCTCGAAAGAAGCAGTTCGTGAAGAGGCAATTCGCCGCAATTTGGGCACAGGGGAGAAACCGGACTCTTACGATATTTGTTTTATTCCTGATGGCGACACTCGCGGCTTCATCGAAGCTCGCCTCGGGAAGCAAGCTGGGGAAATACGCGATGAACACGGCAATGTGGTCGGGGAGCATTCAGGTATTTATGGCTACACGATTGGCCAGCGTAAAGGCCTGGGGTTAGATCGCTCAATGCAGGGTAAAGAGCCCAAATTTGTGATCGACGTCGACGCGCGCACCAATACCGTGACGATCGGACCGAAAGAGCTCCTTGCGGTGCGTAAAATTACAGGTACGCAGGCGAATTGGCTCGCGCCTGATATTTCCGACGACGCTGTGGAGGCTTTCGTTCAAGTGCGTGCGCACGGTCGCGAGATTCCGGCTCTGATTCGCAGAGACGACGACGTCATGCACATTGACTTGCACGAAGAGGTTCGTGGCTTGCCGCGTGGTCAATCAGTTGTGGTATATCACAATGACCGAGTCTTAGGCAGAGCTTTGGTAGCTCAAACCCACCAGTAGGTGCTAGGCCTGTTAGTAGGTGCTAGACCTGCTAACAGGTGTCGGCGTGGTGCAAGCGCGGTGTTAGTGTGGTGCAAGCGGATTGCCGACCAGCTGGCGTTACTTCCCGTTACCGGCCAGCTGGTGTTACTTCCAGCAAGCGGTGCTCGGCGGGTAAATTGGCACCGCAATAGCGATTCATTCTAGGGCTTAGTTGGCAGAATACTCGCTCAGTTTGGATTCAACCTCTGCGGCACGAGGATTCGTGAGCGTGGTTGAATCCCAAAACTCCACTGTAGGAACGATGCGATCGCCACCATTAACCTCGGCTACGCGATCTGCTGCCTGGGCATCTTCTTCGATATTGACCTCGCGATAGGTGATACCTTTGGCATCGAGCTGCTTTTTGAGGTTTTTGCAGTAACCGCACCACGTGGTGGAATATATTGTAACGAGTTCTTCAGCCATATTGATATGCTAACTGCGATGTGCGTATCTGGCCTTGTTCCAAAGCTGGGAGCGAAATTTTTTCACCTGTTCGATACGCCAAAGATGCTCAATAAGCTCACTGCGCACTAGACTGTGATAGAACTTTGAGAAAAGTGACGCAATGGCATTGTGATTCGACGCAATAGCATTGTGATTACTTGAGTTTGACTTTGAATTCTCGGTCTGTGATACCGATTTCGATGCGATATAGATAAAGAACTGCGAAAATGAGGTGCCTTGATTGGTGGACTATAACGGTGAATTACTGCGCGATCTCGATCCCGAGCAGCGCGCCGTTGCAACCTCACTTCATGGGCCGCTATGCGTGCTGGCTGGCGCTGGAACTGGTAAAACGCGGGCGATTACTTATCGGATCGCGCACGGAGTTCACTCAGGAGTCTACGATCCGCGCAACGTCTTGGCTGTAACATTTACCAGTCGGGCAGCAGGAGAGATGCGGGGGCGTTTGCGAGATTTAGGTGTTCCCCGTGTGGAAGCCCAGACTTTTCATGCAGCTGCACTTTTTCAACTGCGCTTTTTTTGGCCAAATGCAATTGGTGGGCGCTTGCCAGAAATTAGAGAGCAAAAATTGCCCTTTGTTTCGCAAGCTGCCGCCCAGTTGGGCATGCCAACTGATCGAGTGAGCCTAAAAGACCTCACCGAAGAAATTGAGTGGTCGAAGGTTTCTTTGATTGCACCTGAGGATTACGCCGCGCAGGCGATTGCGCAGGGGCGTCTCAATATTGCGGATCAGTCGCCCGAAGATATTGCCCGGCTCATCAGTGTCTATGAAGAGGTCAAGCAGGAACGAAATATCATCGACTTTGAAGATGCAATTTTGATTCTTATCGGTATTATGCGCGACCGTGGCGATATCACGAGTCGGATTCGAAACCGGTTCCGGCATTTTGTGGTGGACGAATATCAGGACGTCTCTCCAATGCAGCATCGGCTTCTCCAATTATGGCTAGGGGATCGTAAAGATTTATGCGTAGTTGGCGATGTTTCACAGACGATCTACTCCTTCACAGGCGCGCGATCGACGTACCTTTCGGAGTTTTCGAAAGAGTTCCCGCAGGCGCAAGTCGTCAAGCTCAATCGCAATTACCGGTCTACTCCGCAGATTGTGGAGTTAGCTAATTCAACTATCTCGAGCGATCAACTTAATGGAGCCGTCTATCTCAACTCCATGCTTCCATCAGGTAGGCCGGTTGATTTCGCAAAATATGACGACGATGCCGACGAAGCTGCTCACGTAGCAGGCAAAATATTGAGTTTGTGCCATGAGGGCCGCGAGCTGAGCGATATTGCTGTGCTTTATCGGACGAATGCTCAATCTGCTGCAATCGAAAATGCGTTGTCGCAAGCAGGAATTTCCTATGCACTAAAAGGCTCGGAACGGTTTTTTAATCGACGTGAAGTTCGAGAGGCAATGGTTGCATTGCGTGCAGCTGCCCGCGTTGAAGAACAATTGCCACTGCCAGAAGTCGTTGGAAGCACCCTCAAGGCTATGGGCTGGCGACCAACAGCACCTGAACAGATGGGAGCTGCACGAGAGCGGTGGGAATCACTCAGAGCATTACTTAATCTAGCTGAAGAAATGTGGAATGCCCGCCAAGCGAAGATTCAAGATTTTGTGCTGGAACTCGAAGAACGATCGCAGTTACAGAACGTTCCTACCGTTAATTCAGTAACTCTATCTTCGCTTCATGCTGCAAAAGGATTAGAGTGGCCAATAGTTTTTCTCATCGGTATGAGCGAAGGATTGATGCCGATCTCTTTAGCGAATTCACCTGAAAAAGTGAGTGAAGAGCGCCGATTACTCTACGTTGGTCTTACTCGCGCCCAAGAAGAATTAAATATTTCTTATGCTCAGGGAAATGGCAACCGCAGTAATCGGAAGATTTCGCGTTTTTTGGAAGACGAATGGCCACAACTTGCCTCTCCGTCAACGACCAAGCGTAAACGGGCAAAAGCTATTCAAGAAAGTTTCGTTCAAGAGCATCCGCAAGATCTTGCGCTCTTTGAAGAACTCAAGCAATGGCGGCAGAAAGTGAGCGAAGCAGCAGGAAAACCGGCCTTTGTGATTTTCCACGATTCAACGCTCATGCACATTGCGGTTCAAAAACCGCGCAACCTTGAAGAGCTTGGCAAAATCAAAGGTATCGGAAATACCAAACTCACGAAGTACGGTTTGGATCTCTTGGCGGTTGTGAATCCTGAGGTGATCGGGCATCGTCGTTCTTTTGAGGGGTGACGCAATCGCAGCTCGGGTGCACTTCTAAGGCTGTGAGCATCGGAGCAGCGGGAGAAGGGCGTACCAGCCAGCGGGCATGGGTGATTGAACAGCCAAATCCGTCGGCGAGATTCAAGATCTCACGCACAGCCAGACTCTGGGCGAGCAGAAAAGAGCTCCATTCTGGGATGACCGGGCGTCCAGCACAGGCCTGGGCAGCGAAGTACGCCCAGTGGGCATCGGCGTCGAGACGTTCAAGATAAACGCAGGTACCACAGGGGCTTTGATGGGGAACCGACACCGGACCAACGAATATATCTACCTCTTCGGTAACTGCTTGAAAGACGGGGATGCCTTGCGCTAAATATTTGCCCACATGCAAAGGATCGACGCAGTGCGAACCAGTCATCACCACCAAATGTGGAGGTTGATCAGTCTGGAGAGTGATGTGGGGATTGATCTCTCTGGCAATTGAGGTAAGGGCCTGAACGCGAGGTAAACCGAAGTATTCGCCGCGAACCTGTGGATAGTCGAATTCGCCCACAGTTTGAGTGTCCGCAGTGGTCAAGGTGCCTATGCCGGCTCGTATTAATTCGATGGCAATTCCGAATCCCAAGGCGTCAAGATTAGGAACGCAAATACGCAAAATCTTTCGGTGTTGGGGAAGTCTGTGATGCAACCTCCACCATGCGTCACCATCAGGGGTAAAAGGACGATCGCTGTCCATTACTCCAGCTCGATCCAAATTAGCCAAAATTTCTTGGGTTCGCTGCGGTGAAATTCCTTTACTCGCAGCAAGTTCCTTGATGTCAGAATCAGTGTGTGGCACAGTGAGTGAATCGACGAACGACAATTCTTTAGGTGTGAGGTTCTTCAATTCGACTCCAATGCGTGGATCCAATCCGATTTGCGCCGATTTTGGCGACCACCAATACACGCCTAATCCATTCGTAATATGCATTGTTTCCATCCTTATGTGGTGAAGAGCGCAGAAGAGGCTATTCACAGATTGAGGAGTTGTTATTTGCCATGATTGCCGCCAACTGTGTGTTGAAAAGGCAGCCATGGCAAATAACAACGTTTGTTAATAAAAGATTAAGCTGAATTGAAAAATGGTGGGGGCGGGTTTCCACAGCTGTGGAAACCCGCCCCCACCAGATTAAGTTTTGCGGTAGTGTAAATTATTTATCCGTTTCGGATTCTCCAAATTTTGGTTCATGAGGAATGTCGGATCCGCCTTGAGCAGAGCCATTGGATTCGCTAAACAAATCAGCTAAGAAAGAATCGAGCTCAGCTTCAATATCAGATGACGTTTGTTCGGTGAAAAACTCCTCCGGATTACTGAGAACCTGCGAAGTGGGAAGCAGATCAGGATGAGACCATAAAGCGTCTCGTTCTTCAGCTCCTAGCTTGGTAAATGCAAGCTGCCAGAACTTTGCAGCGTCGCGAATTTGCCGCGGCACGAGTTGCATACCGAGCTGTGTTTCCCACACGTGTTTCGCAGGATTATTCGTCGCAGAGCGTCGCGTGAACATCTCGCGCAACGGCACTGCGTGAGGCAGATGAGGAGCCACCGCTCGTGCGGAAATTTCCGATACCCAGCCTTCGACTAGCGAAATGAGATGCTCAAGTCGGGAAAGAGCGTCGGCTTGAGAATCAGTAAGATCAAGCGAGAATACTCCGCTGAGGTCAATCTCGTGCATAGCCGAGGGATCTTCCATCGAAATATCGCGCAACTGCTCTTCAATGGCCTCCGTATTGATGGTGATTCCTTGGGCAAATTCAGCAACGGTATCGAGCACTCGCGAACGTAACCATGGAACTCGCGTGTAAAGACGCGCGGCTGCCGCTTCTCGCACCGCCACATAAGCGAGTACTTCTGAATATTCGATATCGAGTTCCTGCGCAAAGCTGAGAATATTGGATGGAACTAGAGCTGCCGAAGAGCCTTCCATCAGCGGTAAGCCGGTGTCGGTCGTGCCAAATGATGCTGTGGCTAATTCGGCAAGAGCTGCACCGTACTGCACTCCGAGCATCGAGGCTAGTACCTTGCCCATAATCTGAGTAGGATCGCCAAACATGCCTTGCATTTCAGGTGGCATATGCTCTACCTGCACCTCAAATGACTCCGAGACTGCACGAACGATATTTTCACCAACTGGATCAAAAAGACGTTTGAATGTTGGCAGCGAATGTGCCACCCAGTCAAGACGCATCCATGCCATATTTGGCCCCACGGTAGGGTCAAGCTCGCAAGCGGCATCCAGCCACAGCGAAGCTGTACGCAAGGCATTGCGCGCGGCGTCGCCCTCAGCGCTCGTCAGTTGATCAAGATGTTTGGCCGCAATCGTTTCGCGGGCAACTTGCTCTGCGATCTTCCAGTTCACAGCGCCGTCGCCGGACGAACCAAGCAAATCTTGAATCTGTTGGCTGATGACCGTGAAATCTTGCCCGTTGAACATCTGTGACATCTGGGCATTGGGGTCGACGCCCTCCTGCTCAAAAGCCCGCACAACCTCTTGAGCTGCTTCATCACCTAAAATGGCGCGCAACATCTGCTCGAAATTGTTTGGATCTTGGGCCTCATTTGGGTCTTGACTCATGAATCCTCCTACATTTACCCCAAGCGTAATCGCTCGGCAGTGTTAGTACCAAGAAATATGGCTCCGCACATGGCGAACGTGACAGTGCCCATTTTGATAGGTATTCCCCAGCAATTTCACAGAAAAGCATGCGATTATATTGGAGTGCCACTGAATAGAATCAACACCCAAAATCCGAAGAAACACGTTCATCTATCCGGAATTGTGTTCACGTTCTTGCTGCTCATTGCAATTACAATGCCCTCTGGATACGTGGTGCAAGGAACGGGCCCTGCACTGGATGTTAATTCTAAAGTTGATGGCAAACCTCTCGTGTCGCTCAGCGGAGTACAAACATTTCCCAGTGATACCAAATTATTCATGACCACTGTGAGCGCGTACGGAAATGCCGACGCCGGAGCGCCGGTCGGGCAAGCAATCACCGCGCTCTTTCGCAAAGACTTACAGCTCCTGCCGCTGCGGGTGATGTTCCCCGAAAACCTCAGCTCCGACGAGGTACAGGAACAAAACAAAATGGCCATGACGTCGTCTCAAGACACTGCGGCACTTGTGGCCTTTGAAATGGCCGGTTATCCAGTGTCAATGACGCTGAAAGTAGCTGGCGTGAATCCTGACTATCCCTCAGGAAAGAAACTGCAGGCAGACGACGTCATCAAAGAAATCAAAGTCGGCGGAGAAAACGAGTTTCACGGCGTCACCAGCTTCAAACAGCTCGCGGCAGTTCTAGAGAAAACTCCTCCTAAAACTGCAGTTACCTTAAGAATTGAGCGCGCTGGGCAACTCCAGGAGGAAACTTTCGAGACGATTCCTTATGAGAAAGACTCCAACGGTTGGCTACATCCAGGCTCACTACTGGGGGTTATTCTCGATGTGAGCGACGTAAAAATGCCTGGGCAGGCAAAGTATCTTGTTGAAGGAATTGGTGGTCCCAGCGCTGGCACGATGTTCACACTAGGGATCTACGACCAACTCACGAAAGATTCGCTCGGCGGCAAAGCTGCAATTGCCGGAACTGGCACCATTGCTTGGAACGGTAGTGTTGGACCGATTGGTGGGATCGTGCACAAACTCCAAGGTGCAAGTGAGCACGGAGCTACGGACTTTATCGCACCTGCGGAAAACTGCCAAGAAACTCTTGGGTATGAGCCACAAAAAATGAACATATGGGCGGTTCGCACCATTGAAGAGGCGCGCGCCGTGGTTGAGGGCGTCAAATCAGGCGATACAAGCAAACTAACCTCGTGCCGTGATTTGGTTGAGAACCACAAATAGCCGCATCGCCAAAGTTAGGCAGTACTAGAGCGAGTAAAACTCCTCAGCAGTTAGAGAAAATACCACAACAGTGACGGAACGCTAGAAAATCCACGCTGCGTGAACGACGTCGCTCTGGTTTCGTCGCTCGAATGTTACTCGAACGTCGTCTTCAGTGCTGCAGTGAGGCCTTCGACGAGGTCACTTCCAGAGAGAACCATGTCGTCGGCGTCGTGCTCTTTCATACGAATCGCGCTCCACGTTTCGCCCGTGCGTAAGACGGCGGCGACCATCCGCACGTCTTGACGATCCGGGTGGTTTTCGAGGATCTTTTGTGCCTCTAAATCGTCGCTTGGGAGATTAGTTTCTGCCGACGGCGGCAATACGATTCGTTCAACAGAGATCGCAGCGCCGTCAACTTCCTCTGGCCACATGATCTGCCCCAGCAGTTCATTCAACGAATCTGCCTGCGGTAACTCCTCTTGTTCTACTGAAAACAGCACGTTGGGATCAGAAATTGAATCGGCTTTGACGTCCGCCGGCAGCTCATCGGCCAAGGCCGGATTCAAATCGAGAGCCGCGCGCGCCTTAACAAGGGCAAAAAGTCGGATTGGGCCATCCCAACCGCCGCGCGCAACGTGTTTTTCAATCTCTAATGTGGCATTTCGAAGAGCGTGAGAAGCAGTCATAGGAATCATTGTTCCATAAGATTCTGAAGAGTGCTTTGAGATTTCCATGAGTATTTGGTTTTTGAGCCGTGCTTGGTGTTGTGTGCTTTGGGTGCTGTGTGCTTTGGGTGCTGTGCGCCGTTGTTATGCTCTTAGAGATTTGAGCTGTGGACGCTGCGCTTGGGTGTTGTGCTCTTAGGCGCCACGCATCTGTTTGAGATTCGCCAAAAGCTTGATCTGCTTGGAAACATCATCCGAAGGGTGAATTACTCCAGTGAATTCTGATACGGTTTTAAGTGATTATATATGCCCAGCATCGTGCAGAAACACAGGTGGGCAGCGCAATAACAACATGATGAGGTCTTTGGATTGTCTACTTCACACATGCCGCCGAATAAGCCTGAGGCGGGAAAGCCGACGACGGCGAAGAAGAAAAGCGGTGCAGGAGGAGCGTTCCTGCCCACGTTAGCCATCTTAGGCGTGCTCGTGGCAGTAACCGTGGTTTTTGCATCATTTTGGACGGAACTGAAATGGTTTGAACAGATTGAAGCTGCGCGGGTGTTTTGGACCCAATACGGCGCATGGCTAGTGTTGGCGGCCGTTGGTGCAGTTGTATTTACGCTGTTCATTGCTTTGAACCTGCGGATTGCTATGGGAGGAAAATTCGGCAAGAAGGCTCTTCCAGCTACGGAACCGCTGCTAGCGCCGGTGTCTGCACAGATGAAACTCAACCGACTTGCAAGAGGTAAGCCGTGGCTATCGCTGGGCGTTGCGCCACTTGTAGTTGGTATTCTCGCAGGTACGACGCTTGGGGCTGATTGGCGCTCGTTCTTGCTCTGGCTCAACTCGACACCGTTCAATCAAAAAGATCCAGAATTCGGGCTCGATATTTCGTTCTACGTGTTCAGCCTGCCAGTATTGCATTTACTTTTGAGCTACTTCTTCATGTTGATCGCAATATCGCTGCTCGCAGCGATGGTTGGATATTGGATCAACTCCGATATTGCCACGATCAAAGGAAAGCTGCGTTTTTCAAAGAAAGCCCAGTTACACGTAGGTATTTTAGCTACTTTAGCAACGCTCGGCGTGGCCGCCGTATTCTGGCTTTCTCGATACGACCTGCTCCTCGGCAATAATGACCGCTTCTCAGGAGCGAGCTTCACAGACATCAATGCTTCGAAACCAGGCCTGACTATCTTGGCGATTTCCGTGTTGCTGGTAGCTGTGCTATTCGCTGTGGCCGCGATGCGACGTACGTGGAAGCTGGCGATCGTTGGAATCGCGTCCACCGTTGCAGCTGGGCTTGTGCTCACTGGCTTGTATCCAGTGCTACTTCAGAACTTCAAGGTTGATCCGAATGCTGCTGAGCTGGAATCGGAATTCATTCAACGCAATATTGATGCAACACTCAAAGCCTATGGACTTGATCAAGTAGAATCGCGCCAATACGCTGCTCGAACAGACGCAACGCCAGGGCAGTTGCGCCAAGATTCGCAGACGGCTGCGCAGATCCGACTTCTCGATCCAAATATTGTTTCGCCATCGTTTAACCAGCTGCAACAGAACCGCCAGTACTACGAGTTCTTGCCACAGCTCTCGGTTGATCGATACCGGATCAATGGAGAAATGCGCGATACCGTGATCTCGGTTCGCGAACTCAACCTTGATGGTCTGGATAACTCGCGGCGTTCGTGGGTTAACGATCACACCGTTTTCACGCACGGTTTCGGCGTCGCTGCTGCCTATGGAAACACGGCGACGACGAAAGGCGACCCTGCGTTCTGGGAAGCGGGCATTCCGTCGTCGGGAGAAATTGGCGACTACGAATCGCGCGTGTACTTTGGCCAGCAATCACCAGAATACTCAATCGTGGGTGCGCCAAAAGGGACGGACCCTTGGGAGCTCGATTATCCAGACGACTCCGCACCGAACGGGCAGGTGAATACCACCTATAAGGGCGACGGTGGGCCGAAGATTTCCAACGCTTTTGAAAAGCTCATGTTCGCTATCCGTTTCCGCTCCACGGAAATGTTTTTCTCGGATCGTGTGACCTCGCAGTCGCAGATCCTCTTTGATCGTGATCCGCGCAAACGAGTAGCGAAAGTAGCGCCATACTTGACGCTTGATTCGAAAGTGATTCCCGCCGTCGTCGACATGGATAATGACCCCAAGACACCGAAAGAGCTTGTGTGGATCATCGACGGTTACACGACTTCGAATAACTATCCTTATTCGGCGCGTGAAACACTCAATGAGCTCACCGCTGATGCGCGAACCAAGCAGAATCAAATTGGTCAAATCCCAGATCAGATCAACTATATTCGCAACTCGGTGAAGGCCGTTGTGAATGCTTATGACGGAAAAGTGACGCTCTACCAGTGGGATCAGAAGGATCCGATTATTAATGCGTGGAAGAATATTTTCCCTGGGCAAGTGACACCGCTTGAGCAGATGCCGGGCGATTTGATCGCGCATGTGCGTTACCCTGAGGATCTGTTCAAAGTGCAGCGCGGTTTGCTGGCGCGTTACCACGTTAAGGACGCGAAGTCGTTCTACTCCGGTGGTGACTTCTGGCAGGTGCCGCGTGAACCAACTGTGGACAACGAGAATAAAACCGCTCCAAACCAGCCACCTTATTACTTGACGCTGCAAATGCCGGGCCAGGAGCAGGCGTCATTCTCGCTGACGACTTCCTACATCCCAGGTGGAAATACGAACCGAAATGTGATGACCGGCTTCTTAGCTGTGGATTCGAATGCTGGGCATGAGACTGGCAAGATTGCTGATTCATATGGCAAATTGCGGCTGCTTGAGGCGCCACGCGATCTGACTGTGTCCGGTCCGGGACAGGCCGAAAATGCGATGTTGACCAGCCCAGATGTGTCGACGGCGCTCAACCTTTTGCGTCGTGGTGGTACCGAGGTGATGGAAGGTAACTTACTATCGCTGCCTATTGGAGGAGGCTTGCTATACGTGCAGCCGATTTACGTACAGGCGGCGACTGGTACGAAGTATCCGACCTTGCAGTATGTGTTGGCGATGTTCGGCGACAAAGTGGGCTTTGCCCCGACGCTTGATGCTGCTCTCGATAAAGTATTCGGTGGAGATTCGGGTGTGAGTGCCGGTGATGCCGCGATTAAGGCAGACAAGACGGCGCCGATGCCAACTCCGGACGGTAAACACGACGCTGGTGCTGGTAGTGCTGGTAGTGCTGGTAGCGAGAAGGCGGATTCTGGAAGTAGCAAGGCTGGAGATAAGGCCGGAGATAAGGGCGCAGCGACGTCACCTGGTGCGGGTGGCGCGGGTGGTGCGGGTGATAGCGCCGGCACGCCGCAGCAGCAGCTGGACGCAGCTTTGAAGAAAGCCGAACAGGCAATTTCGGAAAGTGACACGGCTCGCCGAAATGGTGATTGGGGTGCTTATGGCGCTGCCCAGAACAAGCTCGCTGATGCAATTAAAGAAGCCATGAATGCGCAGAAAGCGATGGGGAAGTAGCTGAGAAGTAGCTGAAGAGAGAGGGGGCTTCTCATAGCCGGCTGGCTAGGTTCGGCTATGGGATTGCTCAGTTTTGGCGGCATTGAGCTTGATGCGCTAGTGCGTGGGAATCTATGCGTTAGCGCAACGGATCGTGAGACGCCTGAGCCTATGAGATTGCAGCGAATATGCCTGCAATTATCTGTAGTCGCCAGCAGCACACCTACCGACGTGAGCCGTTGTGAGCAGCACACCTACACCGACGTGAGCAAAGGCACCCTCTCTCACCTTGATAGTTACAGGGGTGAAAGCCTAAGGTAGAACTACCGACGCGGGGTGGAGCAGTTCGGTAGCTCGCCGGGCTCATAACCCGGAGGTCGCAGGTTCAAATCCTGTCCCCGCAACTAGATAAGCTCCCTACCAGCAGAAATGTTGGTAGGGAGCTTTGTTTTTCACGCCCGAATCTCGAAATGTCGCTTTAGATGTCGCTTTAGCGAGTCGAATTTGTCGTGCAAGGGTGACTGCTTGGCACCCGGAGGCCCTGACTGTTCCATGAACGGGTTGCTCGTTGTGATACTTAGCATCTAGGATGCTAAGTATCACAACGAGCAACGGAGAACCTTTAGTATGACAACCACCACAGCTACCCGGAAGCGCTCCATCGAGTCAGTATTTATGGAGATCGTACAGCGCACCGCTGGCCAATTAGCCAGTGAGCTTGGTGAACAGGCATTAAAGGATATTGAGACGGAACTCATCGCTAATAACGTTCGGGTCTCGCAGATCAATAACCGTCGCTACTTGGGTAACAAACACGGCCTGACCGGATTTATACGAGAGACCGTCGACCAACATTGCCCAGGAGTCGAGTCAGTTATCGACATCTTCTCTGGCACTGGCGCTGTGGCCAACGCCTTCAAGGACAAGGCGCTCATCACAAACGACATTCTCTACTCCAACTATGTCACAAGCTGCTGTTGGTTTTCGCCCACAGACTACCGGCCTCACGTCGTTATCGATGCTATTGCGTGTCTCAACGCCATTGAGACAAGCGAAGACAACTACGTTCGACAAAACTTCGCTGACACTTTCTTCAGCGCCGATGACTGCTCCAAGATCGGCGCCGCCCGTGAACTACTAGAGCAGGTGCGATCTCAAAACCTCATCAATGAACGTGAGTTTGCCATTCTGCTCACGTCAATTCTTTACGGTATGGACCGCATTGCCAACACAGTGGGGCACTACGACGCGTACCGTAAAGGTGCAGAATTCGACAAATCATTAATCTTTCCAGTGGTCTTGCCGTCAGTGGACCTCTCGCCCAACAACACGAGCTACAACGCCGATGCCAACGCATTAATTGAGGACATCTCTGGCGACTTGCTGTACTGCGACCCCCCATACAACTCGCGTCAATATTGTGATGCCTACCATCTGTTAGAGAACATCGCACGGTGGGAAAAACCAGAAGTTCACGGCGTTGCCCGCAAAATGGACCGTAAGGCGTTGAAGAGTGACTACAACACTGTTCGCGCAGCTGAAGCATTTAGGGATCTCGTCGCTAAAGCGAATGTCAAGTACATTGTGTTCTCGTATAACAACATGGCCACGAAGGGGAATGGACGCTCAAACGCGAAAATTACCGACGACGACATCATGGAGATTCTCTCTGAAAAAGGTGACGTCCAAGTTTTTGAGCGGCCCTACAAGGCATTTAGTACCGGCAAGTCTGCCATCGCAGACAACAGTGAGCGACTATTTGTCTGCACGGTCAAACAGTCTGCCAAACCTGCGAGTGCCGTAGTCCTCAGCCCTATCAATTACATCGGTGGCAAGGGCAAGCTCGTGCCGCAGCTACGCCCCCATCTTCCTCGAACAAGCCTCTTTGTTGACCTCTTCGCCGGCGGATGCACGGTCGGTGCCAATGTGGACGCGGACCGGGTGGTCTTTAATGACAACAACCCCAAGCTCATTGAACTAATTCAGTTCCTCGCACATAGTGACCCTGCAGAAACCATCGCTGCCGTGGACGAGATTACAGACCGCTACGGATTCAGTAACACCCATCGGTACTCATACACGCACTACGGTGTGGACAGCTCTTCAGGTTTAGCCTATGTAAACCGTGAACCATTCTTGAGGCTCAGAGAAGCGTACAACGCTGAAGATGTTTCTCGTCGTGACCCGCTACTGCTATATGTCCTGGTGATTCATGGTTTCAACAACCAGCTGAGGTTTAATGCGAAGGGGGAGTTCAACCTTCCTGTCGGGAAGCGTGACTTCAACGCTAAAATGCGCACCAAACTTGTGGATTTCCACAAGCATATTTCGGAGATGGACAGCTCCTTCCGTATCGGAGATTTCCGTGATTTTGAGATCGATGACACGCCTTTAGACACTGTGTTTTATTGCGATCCCCCGTATCTGATTACGCAGGCCACCTATAACGAGAGAGGCGGATGGTCAGAGACCCATGAGCGTGACCTTCTCGCCTTCCTCGAAGACGTCCACAACTCAGGTCGTAGGTTTGCTCTATCAAACGTGATCGAGGCGAAAGGCGCCGTCAATCAGATACTTAGCGACTGGATCAAGAACTCGGATTTCACTCAACACGACCTCACAATGAGTTACCGGAACTCGAACTATCGCAGAATCAACCGTTCTTCAACTACACTTGAGGTGTTGATAACGAACTACTAACAAAGGCGTGCTGTGATCTACGAGAACATAAATTTCCAGAGCTACTGCTGGGTGTTGGGTACAACGAGTTTTCGAGTTGCCCAGATGAACCTACGTATCGAAGAACAACTCATGCACCTTCGCAACTTCTCGCAAACGGTCACAGAAATGGGTGAAGAGTGGAAATGGATCAGCAACAATGATTTGCAGAGCCGCTTCTACTATTACCTACAAAAACACGATGCACTAGCAGGTGATGCTCCCCGGCCCGACAAAGATGCTCGCCAGAAGACATCAGGGCTTCCTACGTTGGGGTTTACCGACAACAACCGAGTAATCACAACCGCTGGCGAAGAACTGCTCAACCATGTGGAAGCAGGCTCCTTTGGTACCGACAACTACTTCATGATCCCCGCTGACAGCTACATTTACTTCAAGCAGATGCTGAAGACATCGCTACAGATTCGAGACGGTGTGCACGTGCGGCCGTACTTCGTACTGGCGCATTTCTTGAACGAGTTCGGATCTTTATCCTTTGACGAACTTACTTACCTTATCCCGCTGGTCGTCGATGAACAGTCATTAAGCATCGTGAAAACAAAGCTCAGTGATGTACGAAACGGAGATGTCTCTTTTGATGAAGTCATCGTTGAGAACTTGATGGCCAAAGAAAACTACAAGCGTGCATACGCACTGTGGATGGAGCATACCGTCGACGAAGAATTGGTCACGACTGTCGGGATGAACCGCAAGAGTCGAAAATACGACAGCCTGTATTTTCCCTTCTACCAATCGCTCAAACGTGTCTTTGTGGACAACCGTCAGTCCGCAGGCGAGGTGTCCGAGCTATACAAGCGCATTAAGAAACTCAAGACCGCCTCATACTGGAAGCAAGCAATCTTCGGGGACAGCCATCCATCGAAGATCAACAAAGAAAGTGCCGCGTCTTTTGCGCCTGATAACCCCTTTGCCTCGGTGTCAGACGAGAATCAGCTCAAGAAGGTCTTCTTCACACTTCTGCATCTGTACAAGGCCCGAGCCAATCTGTCAGATTACTTCGACCTCAACCGCAGATATTTCAAGCTCACTGATACGGTGCTGTTTCGTGAGCGAACGGTGACGTTTGACTCCATCCCGGCAGCGTTTTTCTCGCTCGTGGGTGACCAACTGTTGGTGGACATGTTCACACAGTCAGGAAAACTCGACGAGTCCCTGGCGTTGTCAGACATCTCACCTATGTTTGATATATCAGAAGCCCGGCTGCTCACTGCGCTGTCATCCGAATTTGGTGTGGAGCTAGTCTCGCTGACACAGGCCAAGAGCGTTGTTCAGGATGAGCGCTATGAACGTCTCCACGACCTTCTGGACAATCGCTTTACCAAAGACGTCTTTCTTGAGCTTCTTGACTGCTTCATTACTCGTGATGATGAGCGTGTAAAGGAACTTGTTACCGAGGATGCCACGCCATCTACCATTTTTGAGTACGTGCTCGGACTCATCTGGTATGAGTTCTCCGGTCGGCAAGGCGACGTCCTGCATTTCATGAAACTGTCCTTTGAGGCAGACCTCATGCCGCGAGCGCATGCCCAAGGTGGAGGTGCGGACATCATTTTTGAGTTCGAGAAGTCTGATACCTACCCCGAACATGACATGCTTATCGAGGCCACTCTGGCTGATGGAACGAACGCCCGGCGTATGGAAATGGAACCTGTTTCTCGTCACTTGGGCACCCATGTTCTTGAAACTGGTAATCACAGTGACTACTGCGTTTTTGTCGCACCAGAAATCGATGTCAACGTCGCGAATGACTTTCGCTTCCGCAAACAGTCTGGTTACTGGGGCAAGAATGAAGAATACGCACCACTGAAAATCATCCCTATCGACATTGACCAGGTAAAACAGCTGGTGGAGAAGAACAGTACTTACCCAGACCTCTATGAGCTGTTCGAGATAGCCCACAACTCCGATGAACGTATGCCACTGAAGTGGCGTGAGGAAATCGCAAACTTAATCACCACGTAAGCATCGGCTGGCGCCGAACCTAGTGCTAAAAACACTTGCCGCGCCAAGCTGGGGGAGTGTCGTTAACCTCTTGGCCGTACACCCTGGTCACTCAGTGCGCTGTACCCCGAATAGCGGCTACTGGCGTTGTGGTGTCTGGTCTCCCCGACATACAGAAAGCCGCGTACGGGGTGTACTTCTACTTTCCCGAGAAGATGATCTCTATACCGTCGATGTACCCCAGATGGATTTCGCTGTTATCAACGTCCTCGTGCCGCGCCTCTCACTGCCGGGTACCACAGTCAGCTGACCCGACCGAGGCCAGCAGCCTGTCCAGAGAAGCGGGGGAAATGCCTCCAAGGCGCTCCTGTACTTCCTGTCGGCTCAATGCCCGCAACAGCATGTCGCCGGTGATGTCTACCGTGATGGTCTTCGGCCCGTTGTTAGTCACCTTTTCCACCCTGCCTTCCTGGCGTCGACGCCGACCCCAACGACAGCTCTACCGCTGTCCGAGCGGCGGGGCTGTTCCCAAGTATGAATTGCCCCCATCCAGAACGTTCATGCAAGGAGTTACCGCCATGTCCGCATCCCGTACCGCTACCATTCTTCCTGATAACACCACGCCCGTAGCCAAGGTCTTTGGTGTCTCACGGGCAACCATCTCACGTGCGTTCAAGAAACATCGGTCAGGAGCCTGACCTTAATGACACCGGGCCGGCAGTGACGACCCGGATAGCAGGGGACAGCGGGTACCTAACGACGCAGAGCGTCGTTTTGGACTGATGACTGAACATCCGTCACAGTACGAAAGGTCCTGGTCATGTCTGTACCCGC
Source organism: Arcanobacterium pluranimalium (assembly GCF_016907845.1). Lineage (GTDB taxonomy): Bacteria > Actinomycetota > Actinomycetes > Actinomycetales > Actinomycetaceae > Arcanobacterium_A > Arcanobacterium_A pluranimalium. The sequence continues at coordinate 1,924,970 of NZ_JAFBCS010000001.1, read as the reverse complement.
TCCGCTCCCATCCCCAGCCGCCCTTATCGCCGAAATTCCAGGCATCCTGGGGTTTCACCCCGCCTACTCCGTCGTGTTCATGCTGCTCAAGCGCGTCGATAACAGCACCTGTAGCCTCGGGCCTGTCTTGCGCATGGATGTCGGTGACTCCAATTCCCTGCCTGACATCACAGCTTGCATCAACAGCTTTGGGGCCGACACCGTCTTCGCCGTGGTTGTTGCTGAGTCGTCGAACTACCCGTTCATCAGCGAGGTCGTCACGGCTAGCATCGACAACCTCGACGTTGTGTGGCACTGTCGCGGCATCTCTGAAGACGAGTGCTACACCGCCTTGTGGACTGATCGGCCTGCATCCACCTACCATCCGAGCTTCTTAGCTGGTCTGATCGCCCCCGTTCACGCGGCCGTCAGTACCAAGGAGTTGCTCTCCAAGGGCGATCTCATCGCTCCTGACCGTGACGAGGCTCTGGACCCGCTGCAGTTCGATCCGGCTCGTTCAGAAGAGGGCGAGGCTCTCATGCGTCACGCCGCTGAGCTGCTGGACGAGGTTGGTGCTGTCCATGACTTGATCTTGCCGCTTCGACAGGACCTGACAGCCGGGCGCCGTATTGAAGCACAAGCTCGCCTTGTGGCCGTCATGATGGCTAGTGCTGATGTGCGTGATTTGGCTCTTGGCGAACTGCTCAGCTGGCCTGAGCTGGCTGAAGAGTTGCTCACTGACCTGGCGCAGCAGCTGCTCAACAGCGACCTCGGGCAGGCACACTCAGTATGCTGGACTGCCTGTTACTGGCCGGTGGACACAACACCCGCGCCAGCTTGGTTATCAAGGCTGCTGGCGCCGCGTCTCGCGACCATAGGCTCACGCAGCTGCTTGTGGAGGCATCTATGGTTGGTGTGCGCTTGAGGTGCTGATGCCTGCTTTGAAAGAAGGCGTCAGTATTGGCCGCGTGAAGGTCGATATCCCCGAGCCTGTCTAACCGATTCAAATGGCCCTGATCTGCTCATGTATGCAGGTCAGAGCTGTTTTTTCATATGGCCGGCACTCGCTGTAGCTGAACAGGGCGGCGCTGGCGGCGCTCACGCTGGGCGCAAGCTTCTTGGCGGCGCCGCCAGCACTCCGGGACGAGGGGCCGAGGGATGTGGGGGGGCTCTTCTTTGAGCCAGCAGAGCTGTCTCTCGATTCGGAGACTGAAAGAAAATTCACGTCCTACCTGGAGGTTTCCAACAATGTCTAACCCATGCAACTTTGGCACCATCGTTGGCCATGCTGCATCCGAGCCGCGCTTCTTCGAGAATCGCGCGGGCGGTGCGACGGTCAAGCTGGCTGTCTTTGCTCGCAACAGCTTTGTGAACAAATCGACCGGCGAGGTCGAGTCTGAGATCGTCGAGTTGACGTCCTACTTGCCTGACGCCAACGTTCCGGGTGTGTTCGGTTTCATCGGAACCGGCGACCGCGTTGCGGTGAGCTACTCGCTGCGTACGGATTGCTTCACTGACAAGTCAGGCGTCGAGCGGTTCGAGCTTGTAGCACGGATTGACTCCGTACAGCTCATCGACTCCAAGAGTGAATCCGCTGCTCGTGCGGCCAAGCGCGGCGCCAAGGCTGGAGCCAAGGTACAAGCCAAGACCCAGGCTAAGCAACCAGCTATGGCCGGTGCAAATGCCGTAACGGATAGCCCTCCATTTTAACCTAACTTTTAACGATTCTGCAAGCCCTAGGGGTGAGCAGGGCCGTTGTTTTTTCCGTCGAGCTTGCTCTGTGCTGGCAGGTGGAAAAGACAGGTGATGTCGGGACGAACGCTGGAGAGGACTGTGGAGCGTACGGTGCAGCGAACGCTGTAAGTGACTGTCAGGGGTGCTTTAGGTGCTACTGCCCAACGACTGCTCCACAACACCGTCACGGCGACGTTCCAGCGTACAAATGCCATCTGTACGCTCCAGTGAACGCCTGAGCGTACATTCCAGCCGCGTGCTCCCGTAGGAACGCTGGGGCGTACGCTACAACGAACGTTTGCGACAGGAACGCTGGAGCGTCCTCTGGAGCGTCGATCTGAAACGACGCTGGAGTATAAGCCCGGAAGAACCCTCAGTGGTAGGGCAGGGTGTACAGCCCCGGCGGCTCTCCACAGTGCAACCGGAGGTACGCCTCACAGTACAGCTGATCGTGCTCTCCAGAAGACGATCAGCTGTGCCCTCGCTGCCACAACTGATGATCACCGTCGCCTCTCTGGCGTGCTCGGTGCTCGAGCGACTCCTGGCTACGCTGGCGCTGTCGGTCCAGGAACGCCTTTTCCTCGGCGACCGTGCGGCCATTAGCCACAGGGTTGCCACCAAGGATCGGGCTACTGAACGCGCGTGCCACGTGCAGGTCGTACTCCTGCCGTATCTCTGGCCGCTGGAGCAGCTTGTCCAAGAAATCTGAATCGACAACCAACATATGTTCGCGTGCACGCTTGCCCAGCGTCTTGGCCTGTTCGATCACCTTGTCCAGTTCAGCCTTGGCAACAGTCTTAGCGGAGTCGATGATCTGGCTGCCCGCTCGTGCACCCCTGCTAGCTCTTGCGCTGCCTTGGCACGGTCGGCGGCTGCCGCGTCGCGGATAGCCTTGACTTCGTCTTCTGCGCGTGCATGTGCCTCGCTTAGCTCCTGTGCCGCTTGTACACGGTCGGTGGCCGCAGCCGCGCGATCCTGGGCAGCGTCTTGACGGTCGGCACCTGCCGCCGACTGGTCGCGCTCAGCCTGCTCGCGGGCATCCTTGGCCTGTCGCAGCTCCGATGCGGCGGCGACACGGTCAGAAGCTGCGGCTGACTTCTCTAGCTCGGCCTCTTCAAGCTCCTGTGCAGCCTCGGCCAACGTGTTGTTCGCCTCAGTGAGCTTCTGTGAGGCTTCAACCTCAGCGGCAGCCTTGATCTTCTTGGCCTCATCCTCGGCTTCCTTGCGTGCCTTGCGGCGCGCCTGCTCGACCTGACGTTGGACACTCTCACGTGCTTGCTGTAGCTCCTGCGCGGCGGCTTGACGGTCGGCAGCGGCGGCGTCGCGGTCGGTTTTGGTTTCGTCCATTGCACGGTCAAAACCTTCTTTCCGACCCATGTGGACACCGTCGTCGAAACCTTGACGCGTGGCAAACTCGCGGTCCTCTTGCAGAATTTCCTCGGCCTTAGAGACTGTCTGTTCGCGCTGCTCCAGAAGACGTTTCTGGTCTTCGATCTGTTGAAAACGATCAAGGTTCAACGACTCATCATGCCTCTCACTCACATCCAGCTCCACCGGATAGCCAAGACTACGCATATGTTCGCGCAGACCTTGATGCGCTAACGACATCTTGATTTGATCGGCGATCTGTTGGCCCTTCTTCGGCTCGTCTTGGTAACGAACTTCTGGGTGCGTGTTGTAGGGGTGGTGTCAGATGGTGAGTGCAATGTTTCTTTGTTGGTGAGAAGGGGTGTTGTGTTCATGGTTCGTTCGCATTCGGGTGTGGGTGAGCGGTTGTATGCGTTGGAGTTACTCGAGCGTGGGTATGGGGTTAAAGGAACTGCTCGGATGATGGCTAGGGCTGCTTCGAGTGTTCGTGTATGGGCGAGAATGTCTGGCATGGTTATTGATGTTGATCGCCGCACTCGTAAGAAGCGTGTTGTTGGTTATGTTGATAGTGCTCACCGGTTAAGGCATGGTCATGGTACTCGTCTTGATCTTGGAAATCGTCGTGTGATTAGTGTTTTACGTGCTCAGGGATGGTCTCAGGCTCGTATGGCGTCTTGTCTTGGTGTTCATCCGTTAACGATCTCGCCTGAGTTACGTCGTAATAGTGATCAGGCGGGGTATTTTCCTGCTTATGCCAGCGTTTAACTCATGAGCGTCGAGCGCGTCCGAAACGTTCTAAGCTTGGTCCGGGTATGCCATTGCGTGCTGTGGTTGTGTAGATGTTGAATATGCGTTACTCCCCACGTCAGATACAAAACCGGTTGCGGTTTCTTTATCCGTTAGATGAAGATAAGCACGTGAGTGGTGAAACTATTTATCAGGCTATCTATATTCAAGGTCGGGGAAGTTTGCGTCAGGAGTTAAGGGTTGATAAAGCTTTACGTTCAGGGAGAACGAAAAGGATAGCGGTCTCGAAATTACCTGCTCGTAAGGATCGTCCTTGTCTTGATGGTCACCATATCTCGTCTCGTCCTGCCCAGGCTGGTGATCGGGCTGTTCCTGGTCATTGGGAAGGAGATCTCGTGATCGGTAAGAATCATAAAAGTGCTCTGATCACGCTTGTTGAGCGAACGACTCGGTTCACGATGGTGCAGAAAGTCAAAGGATTTCATGACACGACAACGATTTGAGACCAGCTCATCGATATGATGCGTTCTGTTCCTGAGCAGTTGTGTAAGAGTCTGACCTGGGATCAAGGAGCTGAGATGGCTCAACATGCCCGTTTCACTCTCGCGAGTGGGTGTGAAGTATATTTTTGTGATCCTCATTCTCCCTGGCAGCGTGATAGTAACGAGAACACCAACGGTCTGATACGCGATTTCTATCCTAAAGAAACAGACTTCCGTACCATCTCCGACGAAGACATCGCACACATGCAACACCTACTCAATATCAGACCACGACAAACCCTGAACTGGTACACACCAGCAGAAGCCCTCAACATTACACTCACCACTTGACACCACCATATGTGCAGATGTTGCCAAATCCGCCCCATTTTTTGGACTATTTATCTTTCATTTACCGCTCATCCAAATCGTTTGGGGCGATCTTTTCCTAAGTGCATCGAGTGTGCCATGCGGCCTTACATTTCGAGATTTTGTGGACAACTATTTTCAAACAAGCGCGTGAAGAGCGGCTTTGCAATGCGTTTTTCCAACACGTATTTATTGCTATCGCTTAATTGCACATTTTTCTCCAAAGCTGTGGAAAACTTCTTCACGCGGTTGCGATTTCTGCTAATAATTAGGGAAATATATTGGTTTATGCTCTGGCGGCACGCTAAGGGCATTCGCCAAGACCTGCCCGCTAAATATACAGCTCATACACCTAAGTTAAGAGAAAGCCGACTCACGATGAATAACTTGCGCAAAACGATCACGCAGCGGATCGCCAATAGTTCGAGACCGTTGAAAATACTCATCGCGACCATCACCGCCGTTATTTTGCTCGTTGTGACCGTCACTTACTGGCAAGTGTCCAAGTCACGCGCACGCTCGGCCTATCACGTCTCATATGACGCTTATGAACAGGCAATAACCAACTTAGAGCACAAGCAGGACAAGGCTCGCGCGCAGCAAAAAGAATGTGAAGCCAATTCGGTGTCTGGGCAAAATGAATGTGCCGATCTATTCAGCGTTTTGGAACGCGCCCAGAAAATAGAACGCATAAATGAAATAGACGATGACGATCCGACCAAAAACGAGCTGTATCACCTAGCCGATCACCTTGATGCGTCTGCTGAGCGCGCAAACGATGTGAGTTCGCAGCTTGCACGAGCCTGCGAGGATGCACACCAAAAGCTACTTGCCTCATCGAAGCTGTGGCGTGACGCCAACCTTAAACCGTGGATCGACTGGTCGAAAAATCTGCTCGGGTCTTCGCAGCAATTACTGGGCAGCTCCGATGGCAAAGTGACCGATCCGCAAACGCGAAACACCCTAGCTGACCAGGTGAAAAACCTTGAAGAGCTTGTGAAGAACGCCGAGGACAAATATGAAAGCTCGCTGTATGGCGAGGCGCGCAAGCACCAAGAGGCTTTGGCTCAAGCTCACGCGGCAACTCAAGCTGCGCTCACAGCATTGCAAGCCTCAATGGCAAGTTTCGACGCCGCGCAAGGGCGCAGTGCCCAGGTTTCTTCCCAAAGGCAGACGACGACGAAACCACCAGTTTCGTCCTCACGTGCGGGAGGTGCCAGTGGCGGTGCATCCAAGGGGTCTGGTGGTTCAGTTCCTGGGGTAGCCGGTAATGGTACGACGCCCGGTCCGGCCGGCGGCTCGAGTGGCGGTTCGACTGGTGGGCAGAACGGCTGGGTAGAAACGGGTAGCGAGGATCAATGCTTGAAGTTTGATACACAGGGAAATTCGTGGTCGGTTCCGTGCTGATATTTTTCCGCTTGTGAAAGCGGATGACGTCAAGAAATACGAGAGGTTCTTGGCGCTACTTTCCAAATAAACAATCAATTGGAGATTATGGTGAACTCTCATATAAAAAGAAAGAGGATAGGTCGCACGTTCGCGGTTTTCGCGATGTGCCTAACCATGCTTGGTAGTTATGGGGCTATTTGTGCTCCTGCTGCTCATGCCGCGGTGTCTGCTACTGATCCAAAAGGGTTAGGCCGTATCGGTTATGAGGTTGGTAGCGGTTCACAGATTGTGTGGCTTGGTACCCAAGTATCAGGCACACAGACCGGTGGTCTGGTTGCTTACTGTATTCAGGGTGGTAAGTCTGCTCCGGCGTCTGTTGATCAGGTTATTAGCGTTGCAACGCTCGATACATCAACGCCGCGTGTGACTGGTTTGGAACTCACTACCCCGCAGATGGCTTATTTGTTGGATAAGTATAAGGATTCGAAAGATCCCGCGGTGCAGTCAGCGCTCTCGCTGCTCGTACATGCGAACTTTGAAGAAGACTCTGCCGGTTCAACGGTTTATTCTGATCCATCGGCGCAAAACGTGGTCAATGATATTTTGTCTATTGTGCGGGCTAATGCTCCACAAATCGAGACCCAGGCACAAGCCTATGTAGCGGAAGCTAAAGCCAGTGCAGCAGTAGGTTACCAACCAGGCGGCGTAGTGGGCGATACCTCGCGTAAAGGAAACATCCACTCCATCGGAGTGACTAACCAAGCAGGTACGTATATTGCTGGCATCCCAATGACAGTTACACTCACCGGACCGGCAGTATTTAATACGACAGGTACAGCCACGTGGAGCGGCACCAGCCAATCAACACCCATAACCTTAGACTGGAGCGCCACCGGAAACGGCACAGTCGATGGAATCATTAAATATAGAGGTTCGCGCAAGACATTAACGAAACTGGTAAATGGTACGGTCCAAGATACTGTGACGTACGGCAATCCGGGTGTAGGTGATCCCGAAGAAACTACCATGGCGTTACCGTCGTGGTCGGTGACGTATGATTTCCAGCCGATGGGTGCGTCCCAGCTTGCGAAGATCAGTGACACTGGCTCGTTTACCGATACGTTTGATGCGGTTTCTGACCCATCCTATGGTGGGGGTAAATGGCTCAACCTGGATGGTACTCAAACTCTGGTACCGGTAACCTATAAGGCTACCGCCTATTATATTGGTGATATGCCGCCAGCACAGTCCGGTGCTGTGCCTGCGAGTGCTATCAAGATTGGCAGCGTTGATGTGGTTGCGAAGGGTCCTGGGAAACTGAGCGCTGATTTCAAAGCTACTAAGCCTGGGTTCGCAACCGTGGTGTGGAGCGTTACTAAATCAGCACAGCCAGCAGATGTGCAGCCATATATTCACGCTGATTGGGCAGACGCTTACGGTATACACGCTGAAACAACCTCATATCGCCGTTCCGTTGAAGTTGACTCGACAATGACGATTCGCGAAACCAAGTCCGGAACCTATCTCGTCGATGACCTATTCGTCACCGGCTTCCCAGCTGATCACCCAGATTTCACGGGTGATGGCTACTTCGTAGCAGATCAAAAGGTTATGAAACAGTCACTACTGTTTTTCCCTGAAGGCCAGCCCGCTACCGAAGCTAACAAGGCTAATGCGGAAGTGATTGTGACTGTTGATGTGCCAGCTAAGAATGGCTTCCATGCCAGTATTGGCGCAACAGATTTCAAGGTCAAACAAGACGCGGCAGGAAACATTCCTGGCACGTATGTGTTTGTTACCTCGTTTGCTGGTGACGATCGTGTAAAGCCGTTCACCTCTAGCGTTGAGGATAAGCATGAACAGTTCGCGATTACACGGACAATGCCGAAGCTGCAAACCACAGCCACCGACACGGCAGATGGTGATCAGCAGATTAAGGCTGAACCTAACCAGTCGATTACCGATCGTGTGTGTGATGTAAACAAGACGCTTATTCCTGGCAAAGAATACGAGATCACCACGACCTTGCATCTGCAAGATGGTACGCCATTGCTTGATGAGAATGGTAAGCCTGTGACTGTCACAAGCAAGTTCACCCCGAAAACGGCTGATGAGTGTGCAACCGTGATGATCAGTTTTAACGCGAGCAAGCTTGCTGGTAAGAGCGTCGTCGTCTTTGAAGACGTCAAACGTGACGGTCAAACGATCGCTACCCATCACGACCTTAACGACGTGGCACAAACGGTAAAAGTAGTCGAGAGTCCCAAACCCGTAGCCGCTACGGCACTGGCGATCACCGGCTCATCAATGCCTTTTGTTGGTGCAGCATCCGGTGGTCTTCTCGCCCTAGGCCTTGGCCTACTCAAACTACGCCGCAAACAACTGGCGTAAAGGTGAGCACCGACCAAAAACAATAAATCGGGAAATTTGATTGTTTAAGGCCGGCGCCCGACGGTGGGGGACACAGATAAAGTGTTCAATCTCGAACTGTGTTCCCTACCTCTCTACTACGAAATGATTCTTAGAAAGCATCGTTACGTAATAGAAAATCCTCTATTTTTTGAAGACTACTTGATGATACTTAAAGCTTTCAAGCGGCTAATCTTGCGAGATACTCGACGCGATTTCTTGTTCAGCACGAAGTCGCAGCACATACGAAAAAGCTTCGCGTCGAGGTGAACCGATGGTCAAAAATATCATGAGCACGGCTAACACCCCGAGAATCCCGAGGAGACCGAGGTAAACTTACCAAAGCAGTGGCGACATTTTAGTCAAGAGCAGAGCATTGATTGTGGCAATAAGAGAGACCAAAAAGCTGCTGTTGTGGCATGATTGCCCTGCCTGCGATATGCAAATGAAAACGAATAGACGTAGACACGCTCTTGGGGCGTCAACGTAAAATCTGGAAAGAGATGTTCGCGCCCGTAGGCTTCAACCCGATTGGCAAATGTTCGAATACGTTCTGGCTCGTCTTCAGGACGTGCACTGGCTAGTTTCTCGTTCGTCATTGTGCCTTCATTCACTGTGGTGCCTAAACACTACACTCATAAAAAGTAGAAAATCTTTAGACACTCTGGCACGTCGCACTTGCACGTCTCACCTACGATTCACCCACGATCTGCTCGCTCAAGAGCTGATCTCCCAGCAACGTCCGATAGTGGGCATTTTCAACTAATTCACGATGCGTACCTTGAGCAATAATCTTTCCTTGATCAATAACCACAATATGATCGGCTATTTTGATTGAAGCGAGTCGATGCGCAATAACGATCGTGCTGCGATTTGAGCGAGTTTCTCTCAGTCGCGCTGCAATATTTGCCTCCAAAAATGGGTCAATATTGGCTAATGGTTCATCGAGCAGCAAAAGTTGAGGTTCACGCAAAATTGCTCGCGCAATTCCGATTCGCTGACGTTCTCCGCCGGATAGGGTAGTGCCTCGATCACCGATAGCTGCATCAAGTCCGCCGAGGGATTGCACGAGGGTAGAAATCTGCGCAGATTCTAATGCTTCCCACATCTGAGAATCGGTAGCCTCTGGCTTCGCCAAAGCCAAATTGGTGCGAATCGTTCCAGCAAATATGTGGCAGTCTTGTGGAATAAGTGCCAAATGCTGACGATACTCATCTGGCACGTATTGGCGAAGATCTTTTCCGTCAAAGCTCAACGATCCTGCGTTGGGATCAAGGAATCGCATTACTAGATTCGCGAACGTTGTTTTTCCGGCTCCGGATGCGCCAACGATGGCGACCGACCGGCTTGGTTCGACCTTAAGCGAGAGCTCGTGAAGTACGGGCTGTTCGCCGTAGCTAAACGACACAGTGTCTGCGACCAAAACTCCTCTTTCACGTTCACCCTGTTCGCGTTCGCGCTGTTCACGTTCACCCTGTTCACGTCCACTCCGCTCGTCACGCACCCGTTTCCCAAGCTCATCGCGCCCAAGCTCGTCACGCACCCGTTTCCCAAGCTCATCGCGCGCACAGTCTTGCGGCTCATGAGGTATTGGGTCTTCAGCATCAAGAATCTGGTTAATCCGCTTCGCACAGGCTCCAATTTCACCAATTCGCCCCAACATTCCTACCAGGGAGATCGTAGGATTCATGCTCATTCCAGCTAGCACAACAGCAATAGGCAGCACGCTGCTAGATAGTTTCCCGTCGAGAACCCAACCGGTGAGCACGATGAGCAGCGCAACCGTGCAGATCGAGGTAGAAATTGCCGTATACGCCGTCTCCCATGCCTTTCGCATCGACTGCTTGTTGATAATACGCTGTACGTCGCGCGTGAGCTGGTCAATTATGTCTTGCTGTTGAACCACCATGCCTAGCGATATGAGCTCGCGTTGCCCCTGCACAGCGTTCAACACCGCAATGCGCAATTCAACGAGTGCCTCGCGCAGCGCATATCCTTGCCGCTGTTGAATAGGCAGGAGTAGCAACGGTAAAGCAACCATCGTTATTGCTGGTAAGAACATTATTAGACCGAGCGGGCCGATGAGATAACACAGTCCAGCGATAAATATCGATGGGTTCACTACCGCACAGATTGCCGTTGACGCGGTGTGAGCATAAAACCACTCGAGCTTTTCGGCGTCGTCCATGGCGGCGGACGCAACGTCACCAGTGCGCCGTCCTTGCAAACCGAGCGGAGCGATTCTCCTGATCGCCGCATAAATGTGGCGGCGAAAAGTGTGTAATATCCGGTATGCGACTTCGTGCGACCACCACACTTCGAGCAGCGTCGCCACCCCGTGACTCGCCACGAATCCGAATAACAAAGCGATAATTCCTGAGGTCAGCGCATCTGAATTGGTCAGAAAGCGCGTCGTTATCCACACGGACGTGATGGTCACCGCCACGAGAGCGATCTGCGCCAGCGCGGTCACAACTGTTGCCGCTGCAAATAATGGGAGGCATTCCCTGAGACGACGCATGAGCCGCAGCATATTAACAAGAGTTTCGTTCACGTCAGTTTTCTCCTATCTGTGCCTTGAGCAGCTGTGACCACGTCGATTGCGGGTTGTTGGCGAGTTCTTCCGGGGGGCCGTAACAGCTCTTGCCACCTTGTGAAAGTACGACGACGCCGTCTGCTTTCGCTGCAGTATCGGTACGATGCGTTACCACAAGTAGCGTCAGATCGGGGCGAGCTTGGCGTAAATCCGCAAGTAAACGATGCTCTGTGTACGTGTCGAGCGCTGATGTTGATTCGTCTAAAACGAGTACGGACGTATTGCGAATGAGAGCGCGAGCGATTGCGAGGCGCTGCTTTTGACCGCCGGAAAGATTTTTCGCATGTTCGAGTATGGGCAGGTCGAGCACGCTTTTAGACATTGCCGAATCTGCGGGTGAATTCTGTGTTTGTGCTGGTTCTTGAGCTTCAAATTCGGTGTGCAAAGTGTTGGCATGAGCTATCTTGAGCGCATTGAGCATGTCGGTATCGTTGGCCTGTGGATTCGCAGCAGCGAGAATATCTCGAACGGTCCCAGGGAAAATAATTGGTTCTTGCGGAACGAGCGTGACCGTCTGAGTTATATCTGTTTGTGCAGGTGAGTGGCCAAAGACCGAGATCGTTCCGGCGGTAGGTTGATCGTATCCAATGAGTAAGCCCAAGGCGGTGGACTTTCCCGCGCCGGAAAGTCCGACGAGCGCCGTCGTCTTCCCTTTTTCGATACGGAAGTTGAGATGCTCAAGGGCGGGTTTCTCGCTTCCGATGTAGGTGTAGCTGACGTCGTCGAAAACAATTCCGCTGCGCATGTCCGTGTTGCCGGTGTCTGCGCTGCTCATACCCGCGCCGTTCACGCCTGTATGCTCGCACACCACAGCGCCCTGCTCACGTGCCACGTTACCGCGCTCGCACACCACAGCGCCCTGCTCGCGTGCCACATTACGGCGCTCGCATGCGATGTCAGTAAGAATATGATTCATCGAAGCCAGAGCCGAAATCCCGAAGAAGGCTTCGTGCCAATACGTCGAGAGCAAGGTAAACGGGCGGAACATTTCAACCGAGAGCAACGTGATGAAAAACAAGTGGCCGACGTCTACATTTCCTGCCCGCACCTGCGCAATTGCAATAATGAGCGCCAAAGCCGGGCCAAGCACTTTCATCGTCGTGCTAATACCGGTTTCTCCCAGCGATAACCGCAGTTGGCTGAGAGTGGACGTGAGTAAATCCTGTGATTGTTTATGCAGCTTATCGCCATAAGCTTGGGCAGCTCCGAAAGATTTCAAGGTCGACATTCCCATCATCGCATCGATAAAATCTGCATTGAGAGTTTCGTATGCCTCCCAATGGCTGCGTCCACGTGTGGCGAGCGCTGCGTCCCACAGTCGCGGAGTCGCGACGACGGCAATCCCGCAGGCCAAGAGTACAAAAGCAATCGGAATGCTAATAGTCGCTAAACCGATAGTCAGCGCCAGAGCCGTCACGGCAGTGACCGTCAGTTGGGTAAAATATTTCACGAAGTACGGCTCAATCGCTTCGACGCCGTCGGTGATAACGGATTGCACATTCCCCGAGCGTCCGAGCCCAATTCGCATTGGCCCTTTGCGATCAATTTCTTTGAGCAACGTCCGCCGCAGATTGCTCTTGATCACCAACCCTGCCCGGTTTTGCAGCAGCTGCCCACACACATCTAATAATGGACGCACGAATAGCAGCACTGCGATGATCGCTATTAAAGTGACGATCTTGTGGATATTTCTGCTGCTCAGTAGCTCGGTAAATAGCATCGCATTGAGCATGGCTATCAGCACATAGAGCGCAGACACTGCAATTCCCACTAAAATCGGCGGTATCAGCAGCCAAAATGTTAGACCGCCTGCTTCCATTATTCTGCGCTGTTGTGTGAACATTGTCCTCCTTGAGGGATTAGATGGGAATGGTTTTTAGGCGTGTGGCATTGGGAAATGGTTGATGTTTTCTTCTGGTAGCGGCTTGTCGCGCCAGCCCAGTTTTACTGCTTCAGTGACGACGACGTCGTTACCCAGGTAGGGGAAAGCTGCGGGTGTATTGCCCACGGTTCCTGGAATAATGCTGCGAATGACGCGCATCGCGCAGGCGCTCACGTCCGGAGAGGTGATATCGACCGTGATGAGCCGGTTTCCTCGAGCTTCGATTTTGGCACGATAGGAGCTGAGCGAATTATCGGCCAGCGGTGTTACTGTGCTAGCTAGCCGTGTTGCTTCGCGATCGAGGAGAGGGGCTACATAGTCCACGGCTCGCGGGTCGAGAAATACTTCTTGCTGGACGAGAAGATCGTCTACGTCTTTGAGGTCATCTCGGAAATCGTCAAGATATTTTCGGTCTGCGCGCCAGGCTTTATATGATCGCCCAGGTAGTAGCCCTGATCTGATGGCTGCCCAGTGTGTACCGTGAGGATTCTTGAGGTCATGGGCGCCTTCTTGCAAAGTGAGAGCTTCACTCCAGGCTTTCAAAGCTGCTTCTTCGATACTGGCTCGGCAAGAGAAACCTACATGAACCAATTTCGACGTGTCGTTATGTATCACGCCGGCTGCCACCGGAATGTCGAAAGTGTTGTCAAGATTAATCAATCCGGCGCGCAGAGTTTCTTGGGCGCCGTCAAATAATCTTCGTTGTGCGTCGCTGAGCACAATATGTGGCAGCGCAAAACTATTGAGCCACCAGACCATCGTGGCATGCCGTTCGATCACTTCACTGACGCCAGATAATATTGCCTGCTCAGCAGTGGCACCGGCAGCCACCCCAGCAAAAGCGGGGAAGTTGATCCGTGGTTCATGGCTGTTTTGCCGCGTGTGCCAATTGACGTACACAAGGGAGGCTGGAACGAAAACGGGTGCTTCGTCGTCGGCATACATTCCCTCTACCCAACCGATCTCTAAATCGCGGGAAAAAGGAACAAAAGGGAAACCGGGATGCGCATACTGCCGTTGAGAAAAGAGCACAATTTCGGCAGGGTCAAGAGCCGGGTATCCGCGTTTGCGCAGCTGGTTGTAGCTGGCATAAGTCACGGGCTTGATATCGATCAAATTTGAACAGTAGCGCTCGACGGATTCTCCAATTGCGGCATAAAAATTATTCTCTATGGCTTGAGCCTTTTGCACTGGTGACGCATCAGGTGGAATGATGCTTGAGCCCTGGCAAAAGACCGTGTTTACGTAACCTGAGATTTTAGTGAGGTCGGTAGTGCGAGCCTGAGTGGTGTGGAGAGTCGGCGGCATATACGCGCTGTGTTTGACCTCAGTCAGTTCCCGCACCAGCCCGAAGCGCGTATCGACGACGAAAGTTTGGGGATGCTTGACGCTCTGGTGCGCCGGGGGATTGACGAAGTGACGCGGTAGTACGGGGTGAACGTTGAGCGCGCCGCCGGGATGCAGTTCCCATACCGTATTCACGACGCCGTTGCGCTGAGTATCGACGCTGCGTTCCGTATGTATTTGGGAGATGAGCTGTGCACATTCGTCGAGAAATTGCGGGCAGTTGAGGATGTGTTCGAGGAAATTGCCTCTCATTGCAGGCTGGAGGCTGGCGAGGTAGACCTCGTGATCGATAGCATTTCCTCTTTCGCGCGCCACGCAATCGTGGTAGCTCGCTCCATCGCCGTCGATCACCGCTGGACCAACGAGGAGTGATATTCCTGAATAATCAATGGGAATCCACGAAACGTTGAGCTCATTGAGTGTGGATAGTTCTTCGCAAAAGACTGCCTTGGACTGGTTCGATCTGCACACGATGAGTGTGCCACCGTGAAATGCTTCGTAGGCGCATTCGCGGGGAGTTAGGTCAGAGTATGTGCATTGAACGTCAAGCTTGGCTAGTTTTGTGAGTTTTTGCAGTCGTGCTGCTAATTCTGTGCCAAGGGCGGCATCGCCACAGATCAAAATATTTCCGCAGGTCTGGGACGTTTGGGAGGTTTGTGCAGTGGGAGGACGCTCTACCAGTGGTTGTGCGTGTGGCCTTTGCGCATGCTTATGCGGATCGAGTTTGCGTATTGAATGGTGTTGGGTGAGTTTTTCGAATAGTGGTGCGCCCAAAATTTCTGGTGAGCAGTTGTTTTGTGCCTGGTCGATTACCTGGGCAATATCAGTTGCTTGAGCGTTGAGTATTAGATTTGTGCCGTCGGCGCATGTGAGCAGGGATTTTTCGGATGTGAGTGGTCGAAGCTCAGTGCAGATTGTGAGCATTACATCTCCGCAGGTAGTGGTCGGATGGTTGACAGTTATGTTTGGTTGTGTGATTGGTTGTTTGGCTGGTGGCTCCGCCCATGGAGGCGAGCGGTATCGCGGGTGGTATACGCGACGGGGCGGTGCCTAGATGTGTGGGCAGTGCCTAGATGTGTGGGCAGTGCCGAGGGGAGTCGTTCTCGGCACCGCCGTCACACTTCGTTTTGGACTTTATGCCCAAGCAAAAGTGCTGGTTGTGCGTGCATGATGGCAGTGTGGCACTGTCATCCGATCAGTGCTGGTCTTCTTTACTTCAACAATTTCAAGGTTTTCCATCGTGATCTCCTAGTCACTGAGGTAGTGAGCGCCCAAACTCACCTTTGATATGTTACTTAGGGTAGGCTACCCTAAGTAACATATTTGCAGATAATTTCTGATCTGACAAGAGAGTGAAATTTTGCTTTGACTAGGGGATTTTATGAATTTTTTGGATTCATCTAGCACGATTCATCATAACTATCTAAACATGCGCATGAGAATGTTGGCAGGGCGAAAGTGCTTAGACGAAATATGCACTTATGTTCATCCGCAAGTGCCATTTACCTGTTTTGGTGAAGCTTCAGCCACCCCTCCATGCCTAGCGTGTCTGTACATAGGATTTGGGTTATCTAACTTGGGGAATTATTCCTCACAAGCAGCGCAGGAGTGTGCCGAGTAATGCTCCAAAATCGCTGTGCTCGTGTGTGGTTTATGGTCTGCCTTGGCGCATTACTCCTCGTGGTTAGTATCTTAGGAATCGCTATTGGTGCAAGTAATATCCCTCTCTCAACTGTTGTTTCAGGAACGTGGCAGGCGATAAGCGAAACTTGGCAGGCGATAAGCGGTGCGAATCTGAGTCAAACTGCAACCGGTGTACTTGATGCATCTGGTACGCAAGACGTCGACCTACAGATCATTTCCGAGATTCGCCTACCACGCGTCGTCCTCGGGCTTTTGGTCGGGGCAGGATTGGCAATGTGTGGGCTCATCACTCAATCGCTGCTGAGAAACCCACTCGGCGACCCTTATATTCTGGGTATTTCTTCGGGGGCTTCAACAGGCGCAGCTCTCGTGATCGTTTTGGGAAGCTCGCATGCCTTATTGAGCACGATAGGGGTAACTGCTGGCGCTTTTATCGGCGCATTAACGGCGATTATCTGCGTCGGGTTACTGGCGAACGTCGGTGGGAGAGTCACGCCGGCTCGAATCGTTTTTGCGGGGATGGCTGTAAGTTATATGTTTTCTGCGCTCACCAGTCTAATTACCATTCTTGCCAAGAATGCGGCCGGCACTAAATCAGTTTTGTTCTGGACTTTGGGATCGCTATCTGCGGCGTCGTGGTCTGATGTTCTGATGGCGGCATGTGCCACATGCTTAGCATTTGCGCTTTTCTTTTTGCTAGGGCGGCGAGTCGACGTATTGAATCTTGGCGACGACGCCGCTCGCTCACTTGGTACAAACCCCAAAACTTATCGCAACGTATTGATCGTCATTGTGGCGTTCACCGTCGCGACTTTGGTGTCTTTGAGCGGTTCAATCGGTTTTATAGGGCTGGTTGTGCCGCATCTTGCCAAAGTATTTGTTGGATCGACGATGCGCGCTGCCTTGCCGGTAGCTTTTGTGCTCGGCGGAATTTTGGTAGTCGCTGCTGATATTTGTGCGCGCGTGATTGTTCGCCCTGCTGAATTGCCTATCGGGATCTTGACGGCTCTCGTTGGGACTCCGATGCTCATGATTTTGATTAAGAAACACGCACAAAAATAAGGAGAATACTGTGCCATTAACGAAAAAATTAACGTCAACGATTGCGGTGATTGCTATGGGAGTAACTGCGCTGAGTGCTTGCTCCACGGGCAAAGAAAATACCACAACTGCGCGTGGTGAACGTGCTCATTCATTTACTGTCAAGAACTGTGGCAAGGATCAGGTGTTTGAAAAGACGCCGCAAAAAGTTTTGTCTATGGGCGTCACGGGTCTGGCATTTTTAGTTGCTGCGGGCGCTGAGGAAAAAATTGCTGGTCGTGCTAATGAACTTGGCGAAAAACCGGCGAAGTGGATTGGCGATAAAGCGAAGGACGTCAAGATCCTCGCTGATCAGAATCTTTCTATTGAGAGTCTGGTGTCGTTTAAGCCAGATTTGGTTTATGGGGGTGGATTTGATTCCAATGGTGCCTCGCCCGACGCTGTGCTAGCTAAGAAGATTCCAGCGGTAGTGGATTCACCAGAGTGCCATTATTATTATCCAGATCAGCGCGAAGATGAGTCCTTTCAGGCGATTTTGAAAGAAATTTCTATGTTGGGTCAGCTTCTTGGCACAGCTGAGAAAGCTGAAAAGACTGTTGAGCAATTGCGCGCCAAGATTAAAGAAGTTGAGTCCGAAAAGCCTGGTCGTGGGCGAAAAGTTGCGTATGCATACTATTTTGGTGACGACGACGGTCTCTTTAGTTACGGGACGAAAGGCGTGATGGGCGAGATTTCTAAGACTCTGAATCTCACATCGGCTATCGATCCTAATTACCACCCACATCAAGGCCCGATTGCCCCTGAAGCGTTCGTGAAATCAGATCCGGATCTGATCGTCGTCCTTGTGGGGATGGGCGGCGCTACCAAGGAGAATTCGCTGGCTCGCTTAGAGAAGATTCCGGGTTATCAAAATATGCGAGCTGTAAAGAATAAGCAAATCTTTTTTGCTGACTCAGCAATGGCGTATGCCTCTCCATCTGCGTTGTATGGAGCTTTTGATCTCGCTAAACAAATTCAGAAATAAGGATGCAATATGAGCGATTTTCCCCTCAGTGTCTTTGACGCAACAGTGAGATTTGGTCGATTTACGGCGCTTAACGCTGTGTCTTTCCATGTGAAGCCAGGTCGGATATTGGGTATCGCTGGGCCCAATGGCTCTGGAAAGACCACTTTGCTTCGTTCGCTTTTTGGGGCGCAAAAACTCACTGAGGGGAAAATTGAAATTGGGGGCAAAGCTCTCGATGAATTGCCAGCTGCTGAAGTAGGCAGGCGACTTTCTGTAGTTTCGCAGTTTGAAAGCGATTCGGATCATCTGCGGGTCGGCGAGTTCGTGTTGCTGGGCAGGGTGCCACAACGCCGAGATTTTCAAGGTTACTGTGTGGACGACAAGCTCATCTGCCAGCAAGCTTTAGAAAAAGTGGATATGGGAGGATCGCAGCAGCGATATTTCCAATCGCTTTCTGGTGGTGAAAGGCAGCGAGTGATGATCGCTCGAGCTTTGAGTCAGCAGTGCCCTTGCATGCTCTTTGACGAGCCGACGAATCATCTGGACGTGAAATTTCAGCATCAAATCCTGCAGCTGATTCGGTCGGTGGCAACCACAGCGGTGATTATTTTACACGATCTGAATCTGGTGGCTCGATATTGTGACGACGTGATTATTATGCGTGACGGTGCAATTATCCAGCAAGGAACTCCACAGGATGTGCTCAATGCGCAGCTCATTCGCAGTGTGTACGGAATGGACGCCAAGGTGATTAACGACGCCGGTACGAAACAGTTTATCTTCCGCTAAGAGCTGCGTGATTGCGTAATTCGATAGCAGCGCTCAATGGCATACCTGTGTGAGAATCGAGCAAGTCTCTTCGATTCCTCCTTGGTTGAGAAGGTCGTGGGCAAGGCAGGTAAGGGTATCTAGTTCGTTATCCGCAGTTCCTAAAGGGTTGAGTATGGCATGTGCCGCTCGGGACTGGTGAATGAGGCGATTTGATTTCGTGCCAGACATCGACAGCTCAACGCCTTTGACGGCGCGATGAATCATATATGGTCCCGCTTCAGGAGTCGAGATTCCGGCGCGAATGGAATACTCGCAAGGGAAAAGGTTCTGTTGCAGGTTAACCACTAAAGAATATCCAACGGTCAGAGCCGTTTCGAGCAGATACTGGGAGACGTGGGCAGGTTGGCCGACGGCATAGTATTTTGCAAAATCTGGAGAAACTGGCCATCCTCCGAGCCGCAGCGTGACTTCTACTGTACCGTCGTCGTCGATTTGATAACGAAAGAAGCGTCCGTCAATCGAATGTTCGCTTTGCGCAACCCAGGAATGATAGTTTCGCTCCAGCGGGACGCAAGTGGGACTGCGCAACCCACAAAAGCGCGGTTGTATAAGAAATTTTTTCGCCGTCTGTTGAATATCGACGATTTGTTTTTCAGCGTCTTCTCTGCTCAAGGTGATAGGAAGACGCCGGGATGGGTGCGCTACGAGGACGAGCGAGAGTCCTTCGTAGGCCTGAGCGCATTTTGTCGCTGTTTCATAGCGGGAGCGTTCGGCCGATTCTCGTTCGTGACGAGTTTGGAATGCTTGTTTATACAGAGCGCGTATTTCATGTTCGGTGAGCCCAACATTCTTTCCGTCTCGTCGGATTGGCGCCAAAAATCCTGCTAGACCCGATGCGTTTTTGCAGGCTACGAGGTGTGGAGTTGAATCGGAGGCGAACACTTCGATGATGTAAACCAGCTGTTCTTCGTCGTTTTCGGCCGTGTGAATATCAATGTGGGTAACGGGAGGGTGGATGAGTGAGTATGCGGCTTTGCGGATGTGGTACTCAATCTGATCACTGTGGCTGTAGGGAAGAATCGACGTTGCCGCGTTGTCATTTCCCTGTGTGGTGATGCCGCAAACGATCCATCCTCCGCCAGAGTTTGTCATGGCACATAGTTCGTGAGCGAGGGCAAGATGTGCTTCGTGATCGCAGGATTCTTCGCGGAAGAATCCAAGGTCTTGTTTGCTGGGGAGCTTTTCTTCCACGATTTTTTCGATTGCATCGTAGGTTAGTGGTTTGTTGAGAGGAATGCCAAGCTCACGATGGATTGGAGTTAGCTTTTGCGGAAGAAGATGTGAATTTTTCATAGTGCACGTTTTTCAGTAAGTGGTGTTAACAGGGTTTGTTTCACAGCAAAACATGTATAAATATGCAAAGCAATTGACTCATTGTCTTGATGTTAAACATCCTACACCTGTGTGTTTATTGGTGGTAGGAAAATTTGAGTGAATATTATTTCTGTCTTACTGGATATTTATTGCGTGGGATGCTTGGCGTATTTTAGCAGACTCGCCAGTTTCTCAACTGTGGTGTGGGTTACAAATTTTTGAGCCGATTCGGGACTCAGAATGGAAGTGCCTCAGGGCGGGGCAAGATTCTCGATTCGTGATGAGAGTCTGTTATTTCCTATAAGGAGAGAGACATGAAAACGGGAATTCGTAGGTTAGCACTAGGAATGATTGCCGCTTTTGCGGTTGCAACACCAACAACTGCTATGGCAGCGACGTCGATGCCAGAATTTAGTTCCGCGCCACCTGCAGTTGTTCGCACAGAGGCGAGCGTTCAAGTAGAGCAGGGGCAAAAGATCTTCAGTGCTTCTGGGGGTACTTGTAGTATTACGGTTATTGACTCGAGCACGGCTTACACTGCTCAGCACTGTGGAGACGGGAAGTGGACGGTTGGATCGAACGTCATGGATCTCGGGCGCCATGTGATCGGCACGGTGGCATATATTCCGCCACAAAAGGGCATGGACTATATCAAGATTAAGCTTTCGGACGGCGTTCGCATCGATAAAACCTGGACTAAGCGAGCCACCTCAACCCTCGTTCCTGGCGAGCCGTTGTATGTGCGAGGCCTGGGAGAGCGCACCCAAGTTGGACACCTGGTGGATCTGACGCATCAGTGGTGGATTGGTACGAACGATCAGACTCTCTACATTACTCCGCACATCACCCGTGCTGGAATGTCTGGCGGTGCCGTCCTTGATATGCAAGGCAATGTTGTGGGCATCAATGTTGGCTACTCAGGTGGAAACACTGTATTTATGCCGTGGGATCGTATGCAGTGAGTGGTGAGAATGGAAGAGCTTTTGCTCGTGAACTGAAACTGGGCAATGGCACTTCCTAAGGGTCGCTTGGGATGCGGAGCTGTGCCCGCACCCCAAGCGATTTGCTCCAGTGTTGGGATGAGTCCCATTTATGAAGAATTAGCGCTATTTCATGGGCGAATGTGCGCTTTGAGATAGTGTGTTGATGTGATGAGAGCTTTCAGCGTTGAGGCGGTGGCAAGGGTGCCGCCCGGGCTCCATCATGAGCACAACAAGGAGGTTGATTATTTCATTAGTGAACGCGGGGTGCCGTAATTGCTGTAATTGCTGCAATTACGGCATTTAACTAAACAAACATGTATTAAGTAAAGGGGATAAAAATGACTATTTTGCGAGGTAAATCTCGTGGAACTAAATACACGGTTCGCAGCCTTGGTGGTTTGGCAGCTGTGTGTGCACTGCTGAGTTTCTCATCAGTTGACCCAGTGTCAGCTGCCGAAACTCGTGCTACAGACTTGGGCTCGCAAAGCGTCGTCGGGACTGTTGAAAAATCTGCAGAACTCGATGCGGCAGCCGCACTCGATCAATTGCCAGTTAAAGGGCGCGCTCCAAAAACCGGATATAAGCGCACCGAATTTGGACGGGCTTGGACCGACGTCGATCATAACGGTTGCGATACTCGCAACGACATCTTGAAGCGCGATTTGACGCAGGTTGCATTCAAGAGTGGGCGCGGTGGCGAATGTATCGTTCAGTCTGGAACGCTCATTAGCCCATATAGCGGCGAGGTTATTAATTTCGCAAGGGGAGCTGGTACGTCAGAGCTTGTCCCGATTGATCATGTGGTCGCGCTGTCTGACGCTTGGCAAACTGGTGCACAACAGATTTCAGTTGAATCTCGCACTGCTTTGGCAAATGACCCGTTGAACCTTATTGCAGTAGATCGGGCTTCGAACACAAAGAAGAGCGATTCCAATGCTGCAAGTTGGCTGCCCTCGTATAAGCCATTCCGGTGCGAATATGTTGCACGTCAAATCGCAGTGAAAACAAAGTACAAGCTGTGGGTAACGGATGGTGAGAAGAAAGCGATGAAGCAAGTGCTATCAAGTTGCCCAGGGCAGAAATTGCCCTCGCAACCTCCATATCGAATCGAAACAGTGATAAAAGAGCACGCTGCGCAGGTGCGTGATCATGTGGTATCAGATGGAACTGAATATGCGAAAGCCGCATAAGTCTGAGGCGATCGAGATAATTGCACAGTGATGTAATTGTGCATTGACTAATCATATTGGGGGCTAAGCGTGCTCGCGCTTAGCCCCCAGCCAAGCTCTATTAACCCCTATTTTGCTTGTCCGGAAAATACATGGGGTCTCAGCGGGCTAGAGCGCGAGGGGTGTCGCAATGCTTGAGAATTTAAAAATTGCTATTTCAACTACCGATTCGTTAAATTCATTAAACATTTTAGTCGTAAATACTGCGAATTCATGACTGTTCCGTGGCGAGTGTCCGAAATGTCGATATGTTGAACATGTGCTCATTGATTCGTCAATATTTTGACGTGTCGCAAAAATGCCACAGCTGAATCTCTTTGTGAGCTACGTTTTTGTGCAGGCAAACGTCACAGCAAAGGAGCGATTTATGCTTTGGTTCCATTTAATTTTGTTGATCATCTTTGTGGTGATTGGTTCAAAGATTGGAGGAATTGGCATTGGTCTGACAGGTGGAGCCGGTGTGCTCGCTCTTGCCGCCACTGGATTGCACACGGATGTAACTAAAGATGTGCCGTGGGGTGTGATTGGAATTATCATGCCCGTGATCTGCGCAATTGCTGCATTGCAAGTTGCTGGAGGCATGGATTATCTTGTGCATTTAACTGAGATCCTCTTGCGTAAACACCCGCGGCAGATTAACTACCTCGCTCCTTTCGTTACTTTCATGCTCACGGTCTTGTGTGGCACCGGGCATACGGCATATTCTGTACTGCCAGTTATCGTCGATGTCTCGAAAGAAAATGGAATTCGCCCTTCGCGCCCGCTGTCGATTGCGGTGGTTGCTTCGCAATTGGCGATTGTGGCATCGCCAATTTCGGCTGCCACTGTGGCGATGGTGGCGATTTTATCGCCGTTAAATGTTGGGTATCTGCAAATTCTGGCCGTCACCATTCCAACAGTGTTTATTGGATGTATGGTTGGAGCTTTAGTGGCCGCTCGTCAGGGTAAAGAGCTCGCAGACGACCCTGTCTATCAAGATCGTTTAGCGCGTGGACTCGTGGCGAAAAGCGCTGCTACCCACAGTGGATATAAGCCAAAGGCCAGTGCGATTCCAAGCTTGATCGTATTTATGATCGCTCTGCTCTTGGCGGTTGTATATGCCACCGCGGCGTCGAAACAGATTGGGCTTATTAGCAATCCGCCAATGGAAGCATCGGCGGCAATTATGGTTATTATGCTCAGCTGCGCAGCGATTATTTGCTTCGTTGCAAAGATTCCGGCGCAGTCGATTCCAGATCAATCGACGTTTAAGGCAGGAATGACGGCTTCTATCTGTATTCTTGGTGTTGCGTGGCTTGGAAACATGTTTGTGAACAATTATATGGACGCCATTAAGGGGGCAGGAGCAGATGTTTTGCAACAATCCCCGTGGTTGCTCGCCGTTATTCTCTATTTTGCTTCGCCACTTCTGTTCTCTCACGCGGCGACGACGGTGGCCTTTATGCCGGTAGCGGTCAAGTTGGGACTGTCCGCAGTCACGCTTTTGGCTTGTTACCCTGCAGTTTCAAACTACTATTTATTGCCTAATTATCCAACCACGGTTGCTGCAATGGAGATGGACGATACGGGATCGACGCGATTGGGGAGAACTGTGTTCAGTCATTCGTTCGTTCTTCCTGGTACGGTTGCGATTGTCGTCGCCGTATTGCTGAATTTTGTGTGGGCGCCAATCGTTGTGGGAGTATAACTAATCGTTTTTGGTGCGCAAAAGCTATTTTGAGACCTAATGGTTGGCGAGCAAAGAACAATATCGGTGTAAGATTCTCGCGTTTGGTAAAAACTACTCAATTCGGATAAGTGAGATGAAATTCGTAAATGAACCTCAAACAACACTCTGATTCACCAAATGCCGGAAATCCTGCGCATGTACACGATAAAGCCGATGAGGGCTACTCGAAAGGGCTGAAAAATCGCCATATCCAAATGATTGCCATTGGAGGGTCAATTGGAACTGGCCTGTTCTTGGGTGCAGGTGGGCGACTTTCTCAAGGCGGACCAGCTTTGGCAATCTCCTACGCGTTGTGCGGATTAATTGCATTCATCATGGTTCGTGCTCTCGGCGAGTTGTCGATACGCCGTCCATCCTCAGGTGCATTCGTATCCTATGCTCGCGAGTTCATGGGGGAGAAAGGTGCATACGTCACTGGATGGTTATTCTTCCTCGACTGGTCTACCACAGTTATGGCAGATATTACAGCGGTGGCTCTGTACCTGCACTACTGGCCCAGTTTTCAAGTAATTCCGCAGTGGGTATTGGCCACTCTCGCCCTCTTGCTGGTACTCGTTTTGAATATTCTTTCCGTCAAAGCGTTCGGCGAATTCGAATTTTGGTTGGCTCTCATCAAAGTTAGCGCCATTTTGATTTTCATGGCGATTGCAATCTGGGCTATCGTCACAGGTCAAAGTGTCGGAACGCACACGGCAGGATTCCATAACCTCACCAATGCAGGCGGCTTCTTCCCCTTGGGTGTGCTTCCGCTCTTCACGCTCTCGCTCGGCGTCGTCTTTGCTTTTGGCGGCACCGAAATGGTAGGCGTGGCTGCAGGAGAAGCAGAAAATGCGAAAACCATTTTGCCTAAAGCTATCAACTCGATGATTTGGCGTATTGCATTTTTCTATGTGGGCGCCGTCGTACTCATGACGCTCGTATTGCCCTGGACTGCCTACAGCGATCAAGAATCGCCTTTCGTCACATTCTTCACCGGAATCGGAATTCCGCACGCGGGCACAATCATGCAAATCGTGGTACTCACTGCGGCGCTGTCCTCACTCAACGCCGGATTGTACGCCACGGGTCGTACCCTGCGTTCCCTCGCAGTTGCTGGCGAAGCTCCAAAAATGGCGGCGAAGCTGAACAAAAACTACGTTCCGATGAACGCCATCATCATTACGGCAATCTTAGGTCTAGTAGGCGTGCTCATCAATTATGCATATCCGAGCAAAGCCTTTGAAATCGTGATGAATCTAGCGGCCATCGGCATTGCCGGAACGTGGATTTCCATTCTCCTGACTCACTGGATCTACGTCAGAAAAACGCAGCGTAGTGGTCAGGCTCGCCCCGAATACCGGCTACGTTTTTATCCGTACAGTAATGCGATCGCCATTGCATTCCTCGTGATTGTTATCGTGTCGATGTGGTTTGATGTTGAAGTAGGGCGCCCTACGATCTACATGTTCATGGGTATCATCGCTATGCTCATTATTGGTTGGTATGCTGTGCGCAATCGGATACGTGGAGACCTGATGGATCATGTGCTCGATGAACAGCCAGCGCAAACGGCGCTAGACATTCAAGGTGAGTGATAGACGTGCGAATTAACGTAATCTATTCGGGCGGGACGATCGGGATGATCGAAACTGATACTGGCTTGGCGCCCGGTGCCGATTTGCGAGGTTGGTTGAATGATCTCGTTTCCAGGCGCCCAGAAATCGGTGATGTCACACTCACCGAGTTTCCTACGCTTATCGACTCCTCAAATGCCACGCCAGCCGATTGGCAAGCCTTGATTGACGCGCTGTGGGCAGCCCGAGCGGAAGCCGATGGATTCGTTATTTTGCATGGAACAGACACGTTGGCATACGCTGCGGCGGCATTATCCTTCGCTCTTGCGGATTTTGGTAAGCCGGTGGTGCTCACTGGCTCGCAACTGCCTATCGGGGCGCTCGATACTGATGCGCATGCCAATGTGGTGGACTCGCTCAAGGCGGTGGCGAGCGGGCGTATCGATTCGGTTGCGCTCGTCTTTGGCCGTTCGGTCTTTGCGGGGAGCTGTGCATCGAAATGGTCATCATGGAGTTTTGAGGGATTTTCGTCGCCCAATGCGCCACTCTTGGCCACCACCGGCGCTCCGTGGCAATGGAACGACGTCGAGCGTCGTCGTAACAATGCGTTTGCACAGGCAAAGCCGTATGTAGCGCACGACGTCGTGGTATTGGATCTCGTGCCCGGAATCAGTGCGCAACGTGTTGATTCCGTATTGCATCCGCGACCAGCCGCCGTCATCCTTCGCGCCTACGGCACCGGAAATATTCCTGCGCGAGAGCAAGGATTGGTCGAGGCTTTGGCACATGCGGTCGACGACGGTGTGGAGGTCATCGTCTCCTCACAATGTACGCAAGCGCAAGTGAGTCTGGGGTATTACGAGGCAGGCTTTGCGCTTGCGCAGCTAGGCGCGGTCAGTGCCCAGAATATGACGTTCGAGGCATGCTATGCCAAAACGGTCTTTTTATTGTCACAAGGGATGCGAGGTGAAAAATTTAAGTACTGGATGGAAGAATCGCTCAGCGGAGAAATTACCAATACGCTGCGTAGCAGATAAATTCGTGGAAGAATAAAAACACAGCAAGTGCGTTAATGATGACGCATGATTTATTACGGAGGAAAGCACATGCCTACCACACGAATTGAAGAAGATCTTCTGGGAGCTCGTGAGATTCCGAATGACGCCTACTACGGTGTTCACACCCTCAGAGCAATAGAAAACTTCAAGATTTCAGGTGTCACAGTAAATCACGTTCCCGAGTTCATTCGCGGAATGGTTCAAGTCAAAAAAGCAGAGGCACTGGCAAACCGAGATGCGCGGGTGCTATCTGCTGATGTTTCGCGCGCTATCGTCAAAGCCTGTGACCTGGTTCTTGACGAAGGACGCTGCATGGATCAATTCCCGGTAGACGTGTTCCAAGGTGGCGCGGGAACCTCGGTAAATATGAATACCAATGAGGTTATCGCGAATCTAGCTCTGGAAACGATGGGACTCGAAAAAGGCACCTATTCGGTAGTCAACCCAAATGACCACGTAAACAAATCGCAGTCAACCAACGACGCATACCCAACCGGCTTCCGCATCGCCGTCTACCGCATGGTGATTGGCCTGGTTAACGAAGTGCAGAATCTCGGTGATTCCTTTGGCGTGCTGGCGAAGAAAAATGAGCGCGTGCTCAAAATGGGGCGTACCCAGCTGCAAGATGCCGTACCTATGACCGTTGGCCAGGAGTTTGATGCGTTCCGGGTCCTGATGGAAGAGGAAGTAAAACACCTCATTCGTGAGGTCGAGTTGTTGCTTGAGGTCAACTTAGGGGCGACGGCGATCGGTACAGGCCTCAATACGCCAGACGGATTCCAGGAGATAGTCGTCAAACGACTTGCCGAAGTTACTGGTCTGGACGTTAAACCTGCACCTAATCTGATCGAAGCAACATCAGATACGGGAGCGTACGTATCGCTCTCGGGTGCTTTGAAGCGTTTTGCTTCGAAGCTGTCGATGATTTGTAACGATCTTCGCTTGCTTTCCTCTGGTCCGCGCGCTGGTCTCAATGAGATCAACCTGCCTGAAATGCAGGCAGGATCGTCGATTATGCCAGCGAAAGTCAATCCAGTAATTCCAGAAGTCGTCAACCAAGTCTGTTTCAAGGTGATTGGAAATGATATGACCGTCACGATGGCTTCAGAAGCAGGGCAGTTACAGCTCAATGTGATGGAACCAGTGATCGGGCAAGCTCTCTTTGAGTCGATTTCACTGCTCCAAAATGCCTGCATCACTTTGCGCGAGCGCTGTGTAGCGGGCATAACGGTGAACGAAGATATTTGCGCACAATTCGTGATGAATTCAATCGGTATCGTCACCTATCTCAACGATATTATTGGGCATCATGAAGGAGATCTGATTGGTAAAGAGTGCGCTCTCACAGGGAAATCTGTGCGTGAAGTGGTCCTTGAACGTGGTCTCATGACGCAAGCTGAGCTCGATCGGGCTCTCTCAGTAGAGAACCTCATGCATCCGAAGTACATGGGCGAAGTATTTCCTGATGATCCAGAGCGCGAGATTGTGCAATAAGCACGACGCGCAATATGCACGAAAATGCTTCGATAGGAGCTGTTTAATGCTGTTAGGGGTGTGGGTGTGCCAAATGCGCACCCACACCCCTAAGCACATCTTCGCATCAGGAACTGTACATCGGCTGATGAGCAACGCACCGCCTTATTAACTGCGCAGCGCTTTATCTGTAGTTACGGCGCCTTATGAGCCGTACATCGCTTTATCAGCAGTACATCGCTGTATGTGCCGCGCGTTGCCTCATCAAGAAAATATACGAAGTGGATCAGCGTTGCCGTAAAAAGCCCTTTGCTCTACCGGAATAACTCGTTGCTGAAAAGAATCAGCGTGTGACTTCGAATCCTGCGCGGCACAAATCTTGCGTTGAAGAGCTGAAAAACGGTAGTCAATGCCAGACTTTGAGTGCAACCAGCCCCGATTCGGCTCAGCCTGCACCAATTCCCAATCGTCACCGATTTCCGGCGCGAAAGCATCAGCTTCTGAAACGCGCAGATCGACGTCTGTAATAACTAATGCATCTGCCTGTGCGAGCATCGCTGCATAAATCTGTGCTCCGCCAATCACCCATACAAACTTCGTAGGGTTCAATGCATCTGTGCGGCCAAGAGCTTCCTCAATGCTCGTGCACACGAGTGCGCCCGCGGTGTCAAAATTTGGATCCGATGTGAGCACAACGTTGAGGCGATTGGGCAGTGGCCTGAATCGCTCGGGGAGCGAATCCCAGGTGCGTCGCCCCATAATCACTGGATTTCCAGAAGTCACGCGCTTAAACATCGCCAAATCTTCAGGAATATGCCAAGCTAGCGTGCCCTGTGCGCCGATTGCGCGATCATGCCCTTGTGCCCAGATCATTCCCAGCATTATACGGCCACCGGAGCTTTGATCACGGGGTGGTGCTGGTATCCGTTTGAGGCAGCAATATCGTCCATTTCGTAGTCAAAAATTGACGGTGCTTTTTTGAGCTCGAGCGTCGGGAACGGATATGGCTCGCGTGAAATCTGCTCTTTGACCTGCTCAATGTGGTTGGAGTAGATGTGGCAATCGCCGCCCGTCCACACGAAATCGCCCACTTCCAGATCGCATTGCTGCGCGATCATATGAGTTAGCAAGGAATAGGAGGCAATATTGAAAGGTACTCCCAAAAAGAGATCAGCAGAGCGCTGGTAAAGCTGGCACGAGAGCTTCCCATCTGCCACGTAGAATTGGAAGAACGCATGGCAAGGCATCAGCGCCATATCGTCAAGATCGGCCACGTTCCACGCCGAAACAATCATTCGGCGCGAATCTGGATTGTGCTTAATCGTCTCCACAACCTGCTGAATTTGGTCAATATGACGACCATCTGGAGCTGGCCACGAACGCCACTGATAGCCGTAAACAGGGCCGAGCTCGCCGTCGTCGTTAGCCCATTCATCCCAAATGGTGATTCCGCGCTCTTGCAGCCATTTTACGTTTGTATCGCCGCGCAAGAACCACAGCAGCTCACCTTTTACGGCCTTCATTGCCACAAATTTCGTGGTTATGCGCGGAAAACCCTCGTTGGCAAGATCGTAGCGAAGCTGGCGTCCGAACACCGAAAGTGTGCCGGTGCCCGTACGGTCACTTTTATGGGCGCCATTTTCGAGAACGTCGGCCAAAAGATCTTCATATTGTCTGTTCACAGCAACCATAATTTCAGTCTAATTCAGTTGGCCTTGAATGTCTTTACCGTGTCTTCGATGATCCGCGCGTCGCGTTCAAAGATTTTTGGCAGTTGGGCGAGCACTTTCTTTTCAATTCCGGCGCCTAAAAATGGCACGTTGACCTTGACATCACCCACGTGAGTAACGGAGGTGCCGGCGTCGTCGTTGAGAATTTTTGCAACGATTTCAACCTGTACGGGCGCGCCTTTGATCACGACGTCGTAGTGCACAGTAGCGCTTGTACCTGCAGGAACTTGGTGCGCAGCGATCGTAACGTCGAGGCCACTCGGAAGGAGCGTGCGCATTTGGGGCGCGAACTTTGCCGGCGAGATAGTGGCATGCAGATTGCTCGATACCTCATCACAGTGCGGCCTCGCAGAAGCCTCGAGCGAATTTGTAAAAGTGAACTGCTCGAGGCCGAGCTGCTGAGCGCGCGCATTCGCAAGCTCAACAGAGGGCAAAACGTCGAGTACGCGAGAAATATCTGCATCAATATGTGTAACAACCGAGAATTTCATATAACCATTCAACACGAAAAACGCATATTGTGGAACTGTGCCAACATTGACAAAAATTTTAGAGCGCACTGAGCGCTTCACTGAAGATGAGAGAAAATGGTTTCACCAGCTCGCCGGAGACTGGCAAACCATTGCCGATATTTCCTTTGCAGATTTGCTGTTGTACGTCCCAACCGACGATGGCTTCATCACTGCAGCTCATGCGCGACCCGCCACTGCAGCTACGCTGATCGAAACCGATATCGTTGGCGAAAAAGTTGATGGCGATAGCGTTGAGCACGTCTATGCGGTGTTCAATTTAGGCGAAATGATTGTGTCTGAGGACTCAAGTGTTTCAAATACTTTCATTCCCGTTCGCCACTGCGGCAAGATCATTGGCGTGGTGCGAGTCATATCTGCACTGCTCCAAGACAGAGTCCCTTCGCAGGCTCAACAAAATTACGAAGAAATTGCCCAGGATCTCTTTGAGATGATCGCTTCAGGAGACTTTCCGCTCGAGGGAATGCCGGCCGGTTTCCGGCACGGAACTCCGCGTGTTTCTGATGGCGTGATTCAGCTCGACGACGACGGTGAAGTCCTGTACGCGAGTCCCAATTCGGTGTCGCATTTCCGCAGACTCGGTGTGGACGAACCGTTGATCGGCAATATTCTTGCTGAAACAGTCACCGATATTTTCGATGATTTTTCGATCCCGGAGGAGTCGCTTCCCTTAGTGCTGCTTGGTAAAGCGGCGTGGGTGGCAGAAATTGATGCGCACGGCGTGATCGTTTCGCTGCGGGCGCTGCCATTGATACGCAAAGGAGAGCGCGTTGGTGCCTTGCTGATGACTCGAGAAATTACGGAATTGCGCCGGCAAGAACGGGAGTTGCTCACGAAAGATGCCACTATTCGCGAGATTAACCATCGGGTGAAGAACAATTTGCAAACTGTTTCTGCGCTACTGCGACTGCAGGCACGCCGAGCGGTCAATGACGAGACTAGAGTGGCACTTGGTCAAGCGCAGCGACGCGTGGGCATGATTGCGCTAGTCCACGAGGGGCTTTCCCAAACGATTGATGAAGTTGTTGAATTTGACTCAGTCTTTGGATCATTGCTGAAAATGGTTCGAGATATTGCCGTCACAGAGTCAGCTGTTGATATTTCGCTCAACGGCTCATTTGGGAAAGTACGTGCTGAGCAGGCGACTTCGCTCGCTGTGGTGCTTAATGAGGTCATTTCGAATGCTATCGAGCACGGCTTGGTTAAAGGCGGCAAAGTTGAAGTCAATGCTGAGCGACTCGGTGAACGACTGTTTGTGCAGGTGCGTGATAATGGCTCGGGTATTTCCGAGCAAGGACCTGGTGGAGGTTTAGGCACCCAGATCGTGAAAACACTGGTCAATGGAGAGCTTAACGGCACTATTGAATGGTCGAATAATCCCGACGGCGGTACGTTAGTGAGCTTGGAACTCAAGTTGCGATAAACGATATTTTCGTTGGGTGTGCAGGCGAATAATAAGGCAGAGGAATGAAAATGTGGTGGTTGAAATTTTCAACCACCACATTTTCATTAAGAAACTCTCAGATTGGACGGCGGGTACGTGCAGTACGACGACGAAGGGTGCGGCGCTCGTCTTCTGACATTCCGCCCCATACTCCCGCATCTTGATTGGTTTCAATAGCCCACTTTAGGCACACTTCAAGCACCGAACAGGTGCGGCAAACCCGCTTTGCCTGCTCCGTCTGAGCCATAGCTGGACCTGAGCTTCCAATAGGGAAGAAGAGCTCGGGATCTTCATTAAGACAAGCAGCCTCGTGACGCCAATCCATGTGTTGTCTCCTTGGAACGTGCTTGCAGTGCCGAGTAATTCTCGAAAAGTGCACGTTACTTAGTCGTGTATTTGTTGTAATACTTAACTTTTGCAGTTTTCGCCCGCAGAGTAAAGAGTAAAAACTGTGATCCTTAGCGTGTTTATTTTATGGATCAACCATAATGACCGCTCAATGAGGGAATCATAGTTTGAATTCGAGTCCAAATTCCGGCTAATAACGCACTAATCAGCGTCAATACAAGCACGGAGGACCACGGTATAGAAAAGAATTGCCGCCACGTGAGTGTGCCTACATACACCGTTGCCAGGTATGTGCCGCTCGTCACTCCTGCTAATCCGCCAACGAATACGGATAATGTAGTGCGCCCGATCGCTGATACAACCAAGCTGGTGGAATTGATATGTTGCGAAACACCTAAGCCTGATAACACCCGAGTCTCAGATAGTTGCGCTTGTTGAGAAAGATACAACGAGTTACACACTGCGAGCACACACAGGATCAAAGTAAGGGTCAGTAACCCTAAGGTTATGAACGACGCCGGGGCGTTTTTGCTTTGGTCACCGGGTGGATCAGTGGCCAAAACGACGTCAGGGCAAACGATCGCATTACTTTGTATTGCAGCTATCGTAGCTTGGTAGCTAGCGGCTTTGTCCGCAAGTCCGTCTGTGGAAAACCTGATCCAGGTTTCGGTGGTTTGCCTAGAAGAAAAGAAGTGCTTGAGGTCTGTCGAGGTGATAATGCTCCACGGTACGTTTTCATATCGAGCCTGGAGAGTCAATGGCTCTGCACTGCTGTTTTGCACGCTCAATGTGACGCTCTTGGGCGATTCTTCGCGTGGTATGCCGAGTAAATCTCTAGGGATAATGATCGTACCTGGTTTCAGACTACGCAAAAACTTCGTATCCGAGGTGAAATATTCACGCGCAGCGTCCGGATCCATGCTGTAGACGTAAAAATTCTCAAGAGGTGATGCGTCTGCGTAACGCAAAGTCCCAGTTACAGTACGCACTGGCAAAATACGATCGATCAATGGATCTTGTGAGAGATTCGCCATTGTGTGTTGACTGATGCCCTCAGCATCTGTGCCAAGACTCGCAGTGTCGACGACTTTGGCAGCTGCATCAAAGGGAAGCAATTTCGCATCGGACTCTTGGTGCGCCGTCGTCTTAATAGAGCTCATCGTGGTTAAACCTAGGATACAAGCCGCAGTGCAAATGATAAACAGCGTTCCGATTCGCGACAGCGTATCTGCATAGTGTTGCGTGGCGGCCAGACGGAAGCTGTTGACAGATCGGCTCAGCCGCACTTTTCGTATGAGTGTAGAGACGACGAAACGCAAGAGGAAGAATGCCGCAAACGCCGCAAAGAGCAGCAATGCAATCATTGCCATCAAGCGAAGTGACTGGTAGTTGTTGCCGGTTTGAACGATAAAAAGAAGATCTTCGGGAACCACGATAGAGAAGAACAAGGCCACAGTTCCCAAGCCAAGGATAATTAAACTGAAGATAACCGTGAGAAGAAAGTTGTTTTTTCGCGGTTTATCCTGAGCGTAAATATGTGAAGCAGGGACAAAGCTATACGTCATAATGCTCGGTATTGAGGCGAGGAATGCCACCCCCATGGAGCCGAGTGTGGCCAAGAGGTAGTCGCTGGGTTCCACACTGAAATTTTGTGGAATGAATGCTCCGCCGCTGCCAGATTTCATGGTTTCAATGAGCACTTGAACGAGCGCTCGGCCAATGGCATGACCGATAGCTGTGCTCAGGAGAGCGATTATGAGAATTTCGCTAATGTTTAACCCAAAGATATACCAGCGGGTTGCTCCAAGTACGCGCAGTTGAGCGATGGCACGGCTACGATTCTTCACCAGCGAGCGAGTCGAAGCTGCAATCACGAAACCAGAGATGAGCATTGGTAATGCCAAGAGCCACCCCAGAATACTTTGGAAATATCCAATGCTTCGCGCCTGCTCATCGGCAATTGAATCGCGGAGTTCTTCTGCAGAGGTAATAGTTCCATGCGTGATGTTCTCGATTTTTTCCCGCAGAAGCGATCGAGAAGCATGTGGCTTTGCGGTGACGAGCACGCTGTCGCTATTGCTCATTTTTTGTTTGCTGATCGCAATGCCAGTTGCCTCATCGGGGGAATTCACAAGTAGCTCGTTGTGGAGTGCAGCATTAGAAAATGGGCTGCGTGAAAAAATACCGCTAACTGTGAGTTTGTGTGGAGAAAGCGCGAAAGAACTCTCACTGTAGATAGTTATTTCTTCTCCGATTTGTATATCCAGAGCTTGAGCGGTTGTCTCAGAAATGAGCGTTTGCTTGTTATTGGCAGGATATGCGCCGGAAGTTACTTCAATGCTGGTCCATCTGTCTGGGGGAGTGTTGTTGATGTTCGCATCGATGGCATGGGATTCGAACATGACTATCGCAGGCAGGTTAATGGACTTATAGACGCTCTCTACTTCGGGCAGGGCTTTGACGTCATTAGCGAGCTTTTCCGCTGAATATTCTGGGTCAGTTACTGAAAAAGCTACTTGCCCGGCGGTTTTCGTCACTGAATGCTCGAGTGCTTCACTCAAAAAAGGATTGAGCAAAATCTCGAGAAAAATAAAGATTGACGCTACAACCAGCGCTAATGATGGGAGTAAATGCGATCTCCAGTTGAGCGAGAGTGTCCTGAATACGTGGGTTAACATCACTCTTCGCCGTATCCAAACGAATTCATAGCCAATAAAATCGATTGCAGCGAGGGCGAATCTATTCGTCCAATAACTTCGCCATCAGAGAGCAAGTAAACGCGATCGGCAAAGGCTGCAGCGGCTGGATCTTCAGTCGTGATCAGCACAGAAACTCCGTATTCTCGCACGCACACTCGCAATAGCGACAGGATCTCCCGAGCCGCTTTGCGTGCCATGCCATGCACTGGATCGTCACAAATGAGCATTCCGGCTTGCGAGAGCAGAGCGCGAGCAATCGCCGTGCGCTGCTGAACTGCAAGGGTTGTGTTGTGCGGACTGAGGTGGAGATATTGATGCAATCCAAAATCGTGAACTATCTGTTCAAATTCATTTTCATCAATATCGCGCTTGGAAAAACTGCTTGGTAGACGCAGATTTTGCTCAATTGTTAACGAAGGAAGCAAATTATCGGATTCAAAAATGACGCCTAACTTGTTCTTACGCAGGTCAACGATTTCTTCGTCGCTCAATTGCACGATATTAGTATCGCCCAATTCAATAAGCCCGGAGTCGGCTTTTTCAATTCCGGCGATCAAGGAAATGAGGGTGGACTTTCCAGCACCCGATGGCCCGAGAAGCGCAGTGAACTGCCCTGCGGGGATATCAAACGTCACTTTGTCCAGCACGGGAAGTGGCCTGCCGGCATCGAGAATGTATTTGCTGACGTCTGCAATGGTCGCCGAGAGCGGGATTCGATCCATTCTCCGCCCTTTCAGTCAATTTCTCCGGGTTTGACCAACCCGGCCTGGTATGCCATCACTACTGCTTGCACTCGATCACGAGCGCCAAGCTTTGCAAAAATTCGTCCAACATGCGTTTTGATTGTGGCTTCGGCCAGGAACAATATCTCGGCGATTTCGCCATTGCTCAGGCCGCGTGCTGCATGATAAAGCACTTCGCGTTCACGATCAGACAGAACGTCAAGCAACTCTGGGACGATCGCTTTCGTGTAGGAAGCTTCCGTTGCCAGATGCGCAACGAGACGTTTTGTAGACGACGGCGCGATAACGGCGTCTCCCCGATACACAGTACGAATCGCCGATAGCATTTCATTTGGTGGTGCATCTTTAAGGAGAAAACCAGAAGCTCCTACCTCTATGGCGCGCATGACGTATTCATCAACGTCGAAGGTGGTGAGAATGATGATCTTTGGTTCGACTCCGTGTGCGAAGTGTGACTTGACTATTTGTTCGGTAGCGTCGAGTCCGTTCATTGTGGGCATGCGCACGTCCATGAGGATGACGTCGGCGGGAACCAAAGCTATCCGATCAACGATTTGATCGCCGTCGTTCGCTTCCAATACCACCGACATGTCTGGTTGTGAATCGATGACCATCGCAAAACCAGAACGAACGAGGTTCTGGTCGTCAACAAGTGCCACTCGTATCATCTGTTCGGATGTATCTTGTTCAGTCATTTGTTATTCCTCTCGAGGTGGTCACAGGGATGAGCGCGCGAACTTTGAATCCACCTTCGGGTCGTGGACCTGCATCAACAGTACCGCCGAATACGGCTGCGCGTTCGCGCATACCAATAACGCCGTGTCCTTTGCCGTCATCGGGTGCAGCAGCTCCGCGCCCGTCGTCTAAAATTTCAAGTGTAATTGCCACGCGAGTCCATTTGAGAACTACAGTTATTTTGGCGTGTGGACCTGCGTGTTTAAGGGAATTCGTGAGCGCTTCTTGGCAGATTCGATACAGGGCATTTCCTAAACCAACTGGCAATGGGAATGCTTTTCCTAGGCGAAGATAAGAAATATCGGCACCGGACTCTCGCACATTTTGAACGAGCTGTTCGAGGTCGTCACCCACTGGTTGCGGCTTGAGTGGCGAGTGACTTTCGTTCGGATCACGAAGCACGCCAATAATGGAGCGAATATCTCCCAAAGCGGCGCGTGACATTTCGGCGATTGTTTCCAGTGCACGTTGCGCTGCCTGCGGATTGGCTTCGGCAGCATAACGACCGCCATCGGCTTGAGCGATCACTACCGAAAGAGTATGCGCAACAATATCGTGCATTTCGCGTGCAATTCGCGTGCGTTCTTCAATGACTGCCATTTCTGACTCTCGCTCGCTCTCACGCAAAATCTCGGCATTGCGATTGAGCATTTCTTGGTAACGCTGTAGCTGCAGGTATCGCAGGAGAGCAAGTGAGAAAGTGGCAATCACAACGGATTCTACGAGCAGAAAATACAGCATCGATTCGAGTGATGGCGTTGCAGCAACCACTGGAAACGTCAGGAGGAAGCCATAAAAAAGTGCTCCTAACAGAGCGGCAATTCGTGCTTTTCGTTCGCCGTAGACGGTGATAGCGAAGAGCGAAAAGAGGATCACGACGTCGAACGGAATGACGAGCGTGGGCAGCAACAAGAAGCGAGCCAAAAAAGAAAAATAGACTAAAGAGGCACTGAGAAGTGGCTTTGTGCGCCGAAAACCCGTGGCTATACACGCGATCGTCACCACCGTGTAGAGGCTTACGATTTCATTTCCCGCCAGATCAGCTTTGGAATCCACAAAGAGCGCAGAATAGGCGAATAGAGCAGCAGCAATGAGCGCAAGAGCTATATCAACTGGTGAAATCTTGCGAGAAGCGATGAAAATCTGCTGGACTGCCATAAGTTAAGAATACTTCGCGAGCGCTGAGGATTCCGAATAAAAACTCATACCCAGGGTGGAAAATTTGCCAGTATTGGTGCAGAAGTAAAATTAACTAGCCAGACGCGGGAAAAATGCGAAAGAATATGAAGGTGTCTCAAGAATTATCTTTTGAATCTGCCCAAACTCGCTGGAATGAACTCGCTGCACTGTTGAGCGCCGCGCAAGTGGCATATCATTCTACGTCCGAGCCGATCATGGTTGATGCGCAATACGATGCGCTCATTCACGAACTGCGTACTATCGAAGATCGCTTCCCGCAGTTGTGGAGTCCAGATTCGCCCACAATGAAGGTGGGATCGAAAGTAACGGGAGCCACGACGCCGTCGTTAAAACACCGTGAACGGATGTACTCTTTGCAAGATGTCTTT
This sequence comes from Arcanobacterium pluranimalium, assembly GCF_016907845.1. GTDB lineage: Bacteria > Actinomycetota > Actinomycetes > Actinomycetales > Actinomycetaceae > Arcanobacterium_A > Arcanobacterium_A pluranimalium. Next base: position 1,887,010 of record NZ_JAFBCS010000001.1, on the reverse strand, counting down.
TCTAAAGACGAATTGAAAGCGTGGTACACCTCGCTGATGGACGACGTTCCCGCAGGGTCGCGGGTTACGGCTGAGGTGAAAATTGACGGACTTGCACTGAATCTCACGTATCGCAACGGCACCTTGGAGAGCGCTGCAACGCGAGGAGACGGCGTCGAAGGCGAAGACGTTACGCGCAATGCTTTCGCAATTTCGGCGATTCCAGTGCAGCTGGTTGGCGATAATATTCCTGAACTTGTTGAGGTTCGTGGTGAGGTTTATTTCCCGGTTCAGGCATTTGAAGAGTTCAACAGCCTAGTTGAGCAGCGCAATGCGCTTATAGAGGAGCGCAACGCCCAGATTTCCAAAAAGAACGCCGAGATACGCAAGGAAAATGCGCGGATTAAGCAAGAGAATCTCAATCGTATGCCCGCTGAGCAACAGCCGTTGATCCCGCTCAAACGCCGCGAAAACAAACTCAAAACATTCGTCAATCCACGCAATGCTGCCGCAGGATCGTTGCGCCAAGACGATAATTCGGGATTCGCAATCCGATCCCTAGCTTTTATCGCGCATGGAATAGGCGCTCTTGAGGGAGAGAATGTTGACTTAGCAACCGCGGTGCAGACGCAAGAAGGCGTCTATGACGTGTTCAAATCCTGGGGATTGCCGATTTCGCAGCAGACGGAAATTTTGAGTTCATTTGCAGAGATTGAGCGTTTTCTCGATAAATATGAGGGGAAGCGAAATTCTCTCGAACACGAATTTGACGGCGTTGTGATCAAGCTGGAAGACCGTCGTCTGCAGCAAGAACTCGGTTTCACAACGCGCGTGCCCAAGTGGGCAGTTGCTTTCAAGTACCCGCCGATGGAAGTGCAAACGCGCCTGCTCGATATTCGTGTGCAGGTGGGGAGGACTGGTCGAGTAACTCCGTTCGCAGTGATGGAACCAGTAGAAGTGGCTGGCTCAACGGTTTCCCAAGCCACTTTGCACAATCCCACCGAGGTGAAGCGCAAAGGCGTGCTGATCGGCGATATGGTGGTGATTCGCAAGGCAGGCGATATTATCCCTGAGGTGCTTGGTCCGATCCTTAGCGCTCGCGATGGCTCGGAGCGAGAATTTGTGATGCCAACTACCTGCCCAGATTGCGGCGGTCCGGTGCGGGCAAGTAAAGAAGACGACGTTGATCTGCGCTGTCAAAATACCCGCTCGTGTCCTGCACAATTGACGCAGCGGATCGTGCATATCGCTTCGCGTGGCGCTCTCGATATCGAAGCATTGGGCGAGGAGACTGCCCGCTGGCTCGCTTATCCAGACAGTGCGCGCGAGGACGCCCTATTGGCACTTGCTACTGGGCATACTGTGGATTTCCGTGATTTTAACGGCGGTGCCAAGGCGCTTTGTTTGAGTTTTGCACAGCGAAAAGAATTAGGAATTATCGACGACGACGGCGCGGTGCTTGACCCCGAGTACACGGTTGCGCAGCAGGTACTGCAGGAGCTTAACTTTCCACCTGCGCAAATACCGGTGGTGGATTCAGAGGCGGGTTTGTTTGACTTAACTGCTGAAGATCTCCGCGATGTTTGGCAGTGGCAAGAAGTTCGCCGCGGTGGGAAAGCAACGGGTGATTTCAAGTATGTTCGGGCGGCGTGGACTAAACCCCGGGTGAAGAAACACTCACCATCTGAGGATTTTCCTCTTGGTCAGAGCGTGTTAGTTTCTGAGCCATCTAAGACTATCGTTAAGGCACTTGCAGAAATTGAGGTGGCAAAATCGAAAGAGCTGTGGCGCAAGCTAGTGGCACTCAATATTCGGCACGTTGGCCCAGTAGCATCGAAAGCTCTAGCACAGCATTTTGGTTCTTTGGATGCGATACTGGACGCCGGTTTGGAACAGATTTCGCAGATTGAGGGAGTGGGCGAGGTAATCGGCCAGTCTTTGCTGCAGTGGTTCGAAGTTGACTGGCATCGTGAGATTATCGATCGGTGGACGAGTGCCGGAGTGAGTTTTGCTGATGAAACTGCGGCTAATGAGACAGAAGCTGCGCAGACTTTGGCGGGACTGACGATCGTCGCCACGGGATCTTTGCAGAATTTCACCCGCGATTCGATCAATGAAGCTATCGAACGGCATGGAGGGAAAGCGGCTGGTTCGGTGTCGAAACGTACCTCGCTCGTCGTCGTCGGTGAAAATGCCGGATCGAAAGCGACGAAAGCGCAGGCCTTGGGAATTCCTATCTACACTGAGGAACAGTTTGAAGAGCTTATTCGCAGTGGAGAGCTGCGGCAGTAGCGGCCAAGCGTGAGAAGAGCCGTCGGTGTGATTGGCGATCGATACAGCGAAGTCGCGTTATAGTGACGTCGTCTCGCATTATAGCGACACCGTTTTACAGCGATTTGGCGTTACAACAGCGGGCCGAGTGGGCCAAGAATGCGCTCGCCGAGTTTTGAGAGCTTCCCGCGGCTTTCCCACTGCTCGAGCAACAGTTCAGACGTGTTCGTCAGATCGAGTCGGAAAATCTGTTCCATGGAAGCTGCGATTTCTTGAGAATAAATTTCCACGTTTACTTCGAAGTTTCCTGCCATTGAGAGCCGGTCGATATTGGTGGTTCCCACAGTGGACCAGATTCCGTCGACGGTCATTGTTTTTGCATGCACCATTGCCTGTTTGTAACGGAAAATCCGCACGCCACCTTTGAGTAGTTCGGTATAGTGCGGGCGTCCCACCCAGTCTGCCACGATGTGGTTGGAGTATTCGGGGAGGAGAATCCGCACGTCAACGCCGCGTTTTGCAGCTTGCAGTAGGGCAAATTTGAGGCCTTGGTCGGGGATAAAATATCCCATCGTGATCCAGATATTTTTCGAAGCACGGTCGATTGCTTCGAGGTATAGGGCGCGTACTGGAAAAGAATTGAAAGCGGGCGTATTGGTTACGGCTCGCAGGTGAGGAGCCCAGACTCCTGCGCCCATATCTGGCAGTTCGGGTTGGGTCTTGTGGTAGCGGTAAAGATTCCACATATCGACGAAAGCATTTTCGAGTTCCCAAACTTGTGGACCACACACGCGAATGTGTGTATCGCGCCAATGGTGGGCGTAGAGGTCGCCAATATTGTATCCGCCGACGAATCCCACATGAGAATCGACGCAGATAATCTTGCGGTGATCACGCCCTTTTTTGCGTGCTTGACCAGTGATAATGCCTGGTCTTACGAGAGGGAAGAGAATCACGTGAATATTGGGATGCTTCGGGTATCTGCGAAAACTGCGTGGTTGATTGAGGTTTCCCCAAGTGTCGAGAATGATATATACGGACACGCCGCGATGAGCTGCCTCAATAAGCTCATTTTTGAAGATATTTCCGATGCGATCATCTTTCATTATGAAGTTCTCGAAATAGATATGATGCTTTGCTTGCCGAATAGCGTGCAATTGGGCATCGTAGAGGTCTTCACCGTAGGTGTAGATCGTTACATCGTGATCTGAAAGTTTGTTGGTGATCGGGTCAAGGTGAGGAAAATTGCCGTGCTGAGGGTTGCGCCGCTTGCGGTGTGCGTCGATAGCGCTAACGGTTGCGATGGCAGCTGCTTGGGCTGTAAACAGGCCGCCGACGCCCCATTTGACAATCTTTTTGAGCGTCTCTTTTTGCTGCTTCCTCGTCCTAAACATAGGATCATCTTAGCTTATTGCAGTTAAACGAATAGGATTTGGTGGGGAAATACTCTTTTGTGATTTCATGGCTGCGTTTATAAAGGTATTTGTGCAGGCGGACGCGCAGACGAACGTTCAGCCGTTGGTACAGCCGTATACACAGCCGTTTGCACGGCCGTTTGCGCGGCCGTATACACAGCCGTTTGCGCAGGAGGACGTGAATGCCGATAAGAGTTAACACAAAACTGATACGAGTTCGCACAAAGCGGGGCAAAAAACATAGAATGACAGTATGTCGTCATTTTCGAAAGAAGAGGTTGCTCGCGTAGCAGACCTCGCACGTATTGCCCTAACAGATGAGGAAATCGCACAGTTTGCCAATGAGCTTGCTGTTATTTCCGATGCTGTTGCGAAAGTATCAGAGGTTGCATCGGCTGATGTGCCGGCAACTTCGCATCCTATTCCGCTCTCGAACGTGTGGCGTGAGGACGTCGTCGGTAGCGCGGGTGTGGACATCGACGAAGTGCTTGCGATGGCACCAGCGCACGAGGATGGGAAATTCGCCGTTCCACAGATTTTGGGGGAGGAATAATGAACGAAATTCTCAAGAAATCTGCGCTTGAGTTGGCTCAGATGCTGCGCAATCGCGAAATCACTTCGGTTGAGCTAACGCAGCTATGTTTGGATGCGATTGAGCGTTTGGATTCGCGTCTGCACGCTTTCCTTTATGTTGACCGCGAGGGTGCATTGCAGCAGGCACAGGAGGTCGACGACGATCGTGCGGCCGGTCGCGAGCTGCCACAGTTCGCGGGTGTCCCAGTCGCTGTGAAAGACAATATGTGCCAGCGGGGCATTCCAACGACGTGTGGTTCATTGATGCTTGAGGGCTGGAAGCCGCCTTATGACGCTACTGTGATCACTAAGCTGAAGCAGGCCCGTTTGCCGATTATTGGGCACACGAATATGGACGAATTCGCTATGGGTTCTTCCACTGAACATTCGGCTTTTGGATCAACGCGCAACCCTTGGGATATTGAGCGTATTCCTGGTGGTTCTGGCGGCGGTTCTGCCGCAGCTGTTGCTGCCTATTTGGTGCCGTGGGCTTTGGGATCTGATACTGGTGGCTCGATTCGTCAGCCTGGTGCAGTGACTGGAACTGTGGGCGCGAAGCCTACTTATGGTGCCGTTTCACGTTATGGTCTGGTAGCGATGGCCTCGTCTTTGGATCAAATCGGTCCGGTGACTCGCACGGTTGAAGATGCTGCCGCATTACAAGACATCATCGACGGCTACGATCCGCATGATTCGACGTCATTGCCGGATTCTTCGGTCGATTTATTGGAAGCTGCTCGCGAGTTGAACGATGCGCAGGATTTGAGCGGTTTGCGAATTGGCTTGGTTGAGCAGATGCAAGGCGAGGGTTACTCGCAGGGTGTGCTTGACGTCTTTAATGCCACTGTGGAGCATTTGCGCGAACACGGTGCACAGATCGTCACAGTTTCGTGCCCGTCTTTTGAGTATTCGCTTGGTGCATACTACCTGATCATGCCAGCGGAAGTTTCTTCGAATCTGGCGCGCTTCGACGGCGTGCGCTACGGCAATCGCGTTGAGCCGAAAGAAGGGCCTGTGACTGCCGAGACGATGATGAGCGCTACTCGTGGCGCAAAATTCGGCACGGAAGTGAAGCGGCGTGTCATTTTGGGAACGCACGCTCTTTCTGCAGGCTATTTTGATGCCTACTATGGCTCGGCGCAAAGAGTGCGCACTTTGGTGCAACGCGATCTTGATGCAGCGTTTGCACAGTGTGACGTGTTGATTTCTCCTACTTCGCCTACTGTTGCTTTCCGCTTTGGTGAGAAGTCCAATGATCCTATGGCGATGTACATGAACGATATTGCTACTATCCCGGCAAATTTGGCCGGTGTGCCGGCGATGTCGGTTCCAGCAGGTCTTTCGGAAGGGCTCCCCGTGGGAGTGCAGGTCATCGCGCCTGCTCATGAGGACGCTCGGATGTACAAATTCGCAGCTGTTATTGAATCGCTTGCGACTGACGACGCTACACAATGCCCAGTTGAGGCACTGGAGGAGGCTCTGTAATGGATGAATTGATGGATTTCGACAGCGTTGTGGCGAATTTTGATCCAGTTTTGGGTATCGAAGTTCACGTGGAATTAGGTACCACCACCAAGATGTTCGATGCTGCTCCTAACGCATTCGGCGGGGAACCGAACACTTTCACCACTCCGGTTTCGCTCGGAATGCCTGGTGCATTGCCGGTTGTGAACAAGAAAGCTATCGAGTACGCGATTCGTCTTGGTCTGGCATTGAACTGCAAGATCGCCGAATCATGCCGATTTGCACGCAAGAATTACTTCTATCCTGATTTGTGTAAGAATTTCCAGACGTCCCAATCTGATGAGCCTCTGGCTTTTGATGGATATTTGGACGTTGAGCTGGACGACGGCGCAGTGTTCCGCGTCAATATTGAGCGCGCTCATGTTGAGGAAGACGCCGGAAAGAACACTCACGTTGGAGGCGAGGGTCGTATTCAGGGCGCTAGCTATTCGTTGGTTGACTACAACCGTGCAGGTGTGCCGCTTGTCGAGATTGTGACTCGGCCGATTGAAGGTTGTGGAGCGCGCGCCCCGGAAGTTGCTGCGAAGTATGTGCAGACGATTCGTGATATTGCTCGGGCAATCGGCGTTTCGGAAGCGCGAATGGAGCGCGGAAATGTGCGAGCAGATATTAACGTCTCCTTGCGTAAGACGCCGCAGTCTCCACTTGGTACGCGTACTGAGACGAAGAATGTGAACTCTTTCCGAGCCATTGAACGCGCTGTGCAGTACGAAATGTGCCGTCAGGCGGCGGTCTTGGATTCCGGGGCAGAGGTGTTACAAGAGACTCGCCACTGGCAAGAAGCCGATTCGTCTACGTTGTCTGGTCGTGTGAAGTCGGATGCGGATGATTATCGCTATTTCCCAGAACCGGATTTGGTGCCTTTGCAGCCGAGCCGAGAGTGGGTTGAGGAGATTCGAGCCTCGCTTCCTGAGCTACCGGCAGCAAAACGTCGTCGTCTCATTGAAGAATGGTCAGTTTCCGATCTGGAAATGCGCGATATGGTGAATTTGGGCGTTCTGGATCTGATTTCTGATTCTGTCGAAGCCGGCGCAACACCTGCAGGTGCACGCAAGTGGTGGATGGGCGAGTTGGCTCGCTATGCCAAAGAAAATGAGATTGAAATCGACGACGTTCCAGTCACCGCTGCTCAGGTGGCTGAACTTGACCAGCTCGTAGAATCTGGCAAACTCACCGATAAGCTTGCACGTCAGGCTCTTGAGGGCGTGTTGGCCGGCGAAGGCGATCCGGCTGAGGTTGTTAAAGCTCGTGGGCTTGAGGTGGTCTCTGACGATGGCGCACTCAATACCGCAGTTGACGAAGCTTTAGCTGCAAATCCAGATGTGGTTGAGAAGATTCGCAGCGGAAAAGTTCAAGCTGCAGGAGCAATCGTCGGTGCCGTCATGAAAGCTACTGGCGGTAAGGCAGACGCTGCTCGCGTACGAGAAATCATCATGGAGCGTGTACAAGCTCAGTGATTTTGCTTGCGCCAAGTGGTCATAACAATCCACTTGCGTGATCCCACACTGTGTTAGCGGGGGGGGGGCGGGAGATTTTATCAAATCTCCCGCCCCCCCCACGAAACAAGTGCATCCATATATGGGATGGTCTGCCCAATGTGCGAAAAATGTGCAATCCTTAATCTCGGTGACTATTTTGGTCAGTCACAGATTCTTCGAGGAGTAGATTGACATGAGTTTAACAATTCCTACATATACAGCAACGATGCGCTGTGAGATTGCCACGGATCCTCATTCGATCCCGCGTCTCGTACAAACCGTGGCCGATTGTGGAGCGATGGTTTACGGTATCGACGTTGTGAAATCTGATGACGACAAAATCCTTGTAGACATCACGATGAACTGTACTGACTATGAGCATGCCATCGAAATCCGCGAAGCATTTGAAGATATCGACGACGTCGTCGTACATGGCATCCACGACGCCACTATCCAAGCTCATCTTGGTGGCAAAGTGGAAGTGGCATTGAAGCGTCCATTGAAAACGCGACAGGACCTATCGCGAATCTACACCCCCGGCGTCGCACGCGTATGCGAACTGATCGCCGAAAATAAATCGGAAGCTCGTCGTCTTACTATCAAACGAAATACGGTTGCCGTTATCTCGGACGGAACTGCTGTGCTTGGTTTAGGGGATATCGGTCCTGAAGCTGCGATGCCTGTCATGGAGGGTAAAGCGGCTCTGTTTAAGAATTTTGCGAGTGTTGATGCCTGGCCGATTTGTTTGGACACGAAAGACAGCGAAGAGATCATTGCAATCGTCAAAGCGATAGCGCCCGGATTTGGAGGGATTAACCTCGAAGATATCTCTGCTCCGCGCTGTTTTGAAATTGAGCGCAGACTGCGTCAAGAGCTCGATATTCCCGTATTCCATGACGATCAGCATGGCACGGCAGCGGTGACGTTGGCTGCGTTGATTAACGCATTGAAAGTAGTGCACAAAAAGATTGAAGATGTGCGTATCGTCGTCTCAGGCGTAGGTGCAGCTGGTAATGCGATTATTCGGCTTTTGCTTCGCGAAGGTGCAAAGGATGTGATTGGCTGTGGTCGCGCAGGGTCTTTGGGAAGATTCCGAGAGGAAGCAGATCCTGATCGGCAGTGGCTCGCTCAACACACTAATCCGCGCAATGTTGATGGTTCTTTGAAAGAAGTTCTGAAGGGCGCAGACGTGTTCATTGGCGTATCGTCGGGAAATATTTTGGAAGGTAGCGATATTGCCACAATGGCTGATGATGCAATCGTATTTGCGATGGCGAACCCAACTCCTGAGGTAGACCCGATTGCGGCTGGGGAATACGCCAAAATTGTGGCAACTGGCAGATCCGATTTTCCGAATCAGATTAATAACGTGCTGGTATTTCCTGGGTTGTTCCGCGGACTGCTCGATATTCGCGCACGAGAGATTACCGACGAGATGCTTTCGGTGACTGCTCGAGCATTGGCAGAGGTTGTTGAACCAAAAGAATTGAATCCAAGCTTTATTATTCCTGGTGTGTTCCACCCCGATATTGCTGAGCGAGTGGCGAATGCGATCAGATTAGAGTTTGAAAAGAGTGGGGCAGGGATTAAGAAATAAGCAGTGCAAATACCGTGCGTATTGCGCGTGAGGTATGTGCGTATCGCATGTGAGGCACGAATGCGGTTGGAAGCTCGAAAACGTTGATAATTCGCCAAAAAAGCGTTATGTGATCAGCGACACCGCTCGTGGAATTGACGTGGAGAGTGAAACTTCTATAAAGTAAATATCCGTTGCGGCGGCGCGGAAAACGATGAAAATCGAAAGCGTCGGGCAACGAATCTTCAAGTTAATTGAAGTTGCTTCCCTGGTGGATGGCTCCTCTTTTTGTGGGGTTGTTTGTTGGGTGTGGGTTTGTTGTTTGGGATCTCAATAGTGTGTCAGCTTTTTATGATATGTTTTGTTGTCTGGCTGGTTGGGGCTGCTGTTTGGTGGTTTTGGCTGGTTGGGTGATGTTTTTTGGCTGGCTGGGTGCTTTTGCTGCTGCTTGTTTGTGGTGGTGGGGGTGTTTGGTTGGCTTTTTTGTTTTTTGTTGAGTCTGTTTTGGGCTTTTCATGTATGGATTGGATGCTTCTGCTGCTGTTGTGGTGGTGGGGGTGTTTGGTTTTTTGTGGAGAGTTTGATCCTGGCTCAGGACGAACGCTGGCGGCGTGCTTAACACATGCAAGTCGAACGATGAAGCTTCTCGCTTGCGGGGGGTGGATTAGTGGCGAACGGGTGAGTAATACGTGAGTAACCTGCCCCTGTCTTTGGGATAAGCCTTGGAAACGGGGTCTAATACTGGATATTCTGCTGTTCTCGCATGGGGATGGTTGGAAAGATTTTTTGGATGGGGATGGGCTCACGGCCTATCAGCTTGTTGGTGGGGTGATGGCCTACCAAGGCTTCGACGGGTAGCCGGCCTGAGAGGGTGACCGGCCACATTGGGACTGAGATACGGCCCAGACTCCTACGGGAGGCAGCAGTGGGGAATATTGCACAATGGACGCAAGTCTGATGCAGCGACGCCGCGTGGGGGATGAAGGCTTTCGGGTTGTAAACTCCTTTTAGCACTGAACAAGGCTTTTTTGGGTTGAGGGTAGGTGTTGAATAAGCGCCGGCTAACTACGTGCCAGCAGCCGCGGTAATACGTAGGGCGCGAGCGTTGTCCGGAATTATTGGGCGTAAAGAGCTCGTAGGCGGTTTGTTGCGTCTGCTGTGAAAGACCGGGGCTTAACTCCGGGGCTGCAGTGGGTACGGGCAGACTAGAGTGCGGTAGGGGTAACTGGAATTCCTGGTGTAGCGGTGGAATGCGCAGATATCAGGAGGAACACCGATGGCGAAGGCAGGTTACTGGGCTGTTACTGACGCTGAGGAGCGAAAGCATGGGGAGCGAACAGGATTAGATACCCTGGTAGTCCATGCCGTAAACGTTGGGCACTAGGTGTGGGGCCTTATCCACAGGTTCTGTGCCGTAGCTAACGCATTAAGTGCCCCGCCTGGGGAGTACGGCCGCAAGGTTAAAACTCAAAGGAATTGACGGGGGCCCGCACAAGCGGCGGAGCATGCGGATTAATTCGATGCAACGCGAAGAACCTTACCAAGGCTTGACATGCACTGCGATGTTCTAGAGATAGGGCAGCCTTCGGGGTGGTGTACAGGTGGTGCATGGTTGTCGTCAGCTCGTGTCGTGAGATGTTGGGTTAAGTCCCGCAACGAGCGCAACCCTTGTCTTGTGTTGCCAGCACGTTATGGTGGGGACTCACGAGAGACTGCCGGGGTTAACTCGGAGGAAGGTGGGGATGACGTCAAATCATCATGCCCCTTATGTCTTGGGCTTCACGCATGCTACAATGGCTGGTACAGAGGGTTGCGATACTGTGAGGTGGAGCGAATCCCTTAAAGCCAGTCTCAGTTCGGATTGGGGTCTGCAACTCGACCCCATGAAGTCGGAGTCGCTAGTAATCGCAGATCAGCAACGCTGCGGTGAATACGTTCTCGGGCCTTGTACACACCGCCCGTCACGTCACGAAAGTTGGTAACACCCGAAGCTCATGGCCTAACCGCGTTTGTGGGGGGAGTGGTCGAAGGTGGGATTAGCGATTGGGACGAAGTCGTAACAAGGTAGCCGTACCGGAAGGTGCGGCTGGATCACCTCCTTTCTAGGGAGCCCTGTTTTTGTGGTGGCCACTGTTGTTGTGGTGGTTGCTTTTTGTTTTGGGGTTTTCTGTGGGTTGTTGTGGGAAGTTGGCATGCTGTTGGGGTTCGGGATAATTGGTTCCGTGCTGCCTGTGTCTGGATATCGCTGTTGTGTGGTGTTTGGGTGTGGTGTTGGTGTGGTGGTTGAGAATTGTATAGTGGACGCGAGCATCTTTGGTTTTTTGTAAGTGTTTAAGAGCGTTCGGTGGATGCCTTGGCATGTAGAGCCGATGAAGGACGTTGTAGCCTGCGATAAGCCTCGGGGAGTTGGCAAACGAGCTGTGATCCGAGGGTGTCCGAATGGGGAAACCTGGCCAGAGTTATGTCTGGTTACCTGCGTCTGAATGTATAGGGCGTGTGGGGGGTAACGTCGGGAAGTGAAACATCTTAGTACCGGCAGGAAAAGATATTCTGTGAGTAGTGGCGAGCGAAAGCGGATGAGGCTAAACCGGGTGTGTGTGATAGGTATCAGCTGTTGCATGTCCGGGGTTGTGGGATGCGTTTGTGGGTCTTCTGATAGGGGCCCGGGGAGTGAGAAAGTTGTGGTGTAGGTGAATAGGTTGGGAAGCCTGACCGTAGAGGGTGATAGTCCCGTAGGTGAAACATTGCAGCCTCCCTAGAGTGTGTTCCCGAGTAGCACGGGACTCGTGAAATTTCGTGTGAATCTGCACAGACCACTGTGTAAGCCTAAATACTCTGCGTGACCGATAGTGGATAGTACCGTGAGGGAATGGTGAAAAGTACCCCGGGAGGGGAGTGAAATAGTTCCTGAAACCGGACGCTTACAATCCGTCAGAGCCTTCTTGGTGGGGGGTGATGGCGTGCCTTTTGAAGAATGAGCCTGCGAGTTAGTGGCATGTAGCGAGGTTAACCTGTGTGGGGTAGCCGTAGCGAAAGCGAGTTTTAAAATGCGTTGTAGTTGCATGTTCTAGACCCGAAGCGGGGTGATCTACCCATGGGCAGTGTGAAGCACGTGTAAGAGCGTGTGGAGGCGCGAACCCACTTCAGTTGAAAATGGAGGGGATGACCTGTGGGTAGGGGTGAAAGGCCAATCAAACTCCGTGATAGCTGGTTCTCCCCGAAATGCATTTAGGTGCAGCGTTGCGTGTGCTTTGTGGAGGTAGAGCGACTGGATGGCCGATGGCCCTGACCGGGGTACTGACGTCAGCCAAACTCCGAATGCCATAAAGTTGAGCGTGGCAGTGAGACTGCGGGGGATAAGCTCCGTAGTCGAGAGGGAAACAGCCCAGACCATCGGTTAAGGCCCCTAAGCGTGTGCTAAGTGGGAAAGGATGTGGAGTTGCTGTGACAACCAGGAGGTTGGCTTAGAAGCAGCCATCCTTGAAAGAGTGCGTAATAGCTCACTGGTCAAGTGATTCTGCGCCGACAATGTAGCGGGGCTAAGTACACCGCCGAAACCGTGGCAGCAAGAATATTTTTTGTTGGGTAGGGGAGCGTCGTGCGTGAGGTGAAGCAGCCGTGTGAATTGCTGTGGATTTCGTACGAGTGAGAATGCAGGCATGAGTAACGAATGATGGGTGAGAATCCCGTCCGCCGAATGACTAAGGGTTCCAGGGCCAGGTTCTTCCGCCCTGGGTTAGTCGGGTCCTAAGGCGAGGCCGACAGGCGTAGTCGATGGGCAACCAGTTGTTATTCTGGTACCGGTGAAAGACCGATCAATGTTGAAGCTTGTGATACTAACCATCCTTGATGCTGTGTGATCCTTTCGGGGGTTGTGTGGTTGATGGCGTGGGATCTGAACTTGTGTGTAGGCAAGCGTGTTAACAGGGGTGACGCACAGTGGTAGCTTCCGCGTGGCTAATGGCTTGCCACGTTTAACAGCGCAGCCCGTTCCTTAGGTAAATCCGGGGGACATGGAGGGTGAGGCTGGATGATGACCCAATTTTTTGGGGAAGTAGGGTGATCCTGTGGTGCCTAGAAAAACCTCGACGCGAGGTCTGAGCCGCCCGTACCCTAAACCGACACAGGTGGTCGAGTAGAGTATACTAAGGCGTTCGAGTGAATCGTGGTTAAGGAACTCGGCAAAATGCCCCCGTAACTTTGGAAGAAGGGGGGCCTGATCCTTGAAGATCTTTACGGTCTAGGGGTGATGGCCGCAGAAACCAGGGAGAAGCGACTGTTTATCAAAAACATAGGTCCGTGCGAACACGTAAGTGGATGTATACGGACTGACGCCTGCCCGGTGCTGGAAGGTTAAGAGGAACGGTTAAAACCCTTTGTGGGTTTGAAGCTGTGAATTTAAGCCCCAGTAAACGGCGGTGGTAACTATAACCATCCTAAGGTAGCGAAATTCCTTGTCGGGTAAGTTCCGACCTGCACGAATGGCGTAACGACTTCTCCACTGTCTCAACCGCGAACTCGGTGAAATTGCATTACGAGTAAAGATGCTCGTTACGCGCAGAAGGACGGAAAGACCCCGGGACCTTTACTATAGCTTGGTATTGGTGTTTGGTACGGTTTGTGTAGGATAGGTGGGAGACTGTGAAGCATGCACGCCAGTGTGTGTGGAGTCATTGTTGAAATACCACTCTGATCGTGCTGGATGTCTAACCTTGGACCATGATCTGGTTCAGGGACAGTGCCTGGTGGGTAGTTTAACTGGGGCGGTTGCCTCCTAAAAAGTAACGGAGGCGCTCAAAGGTTCCCTCAGCCTGGTTGGTAATCAGGTGGCGAGTGCAAGTGTACAAGGGAGCTTGACTGTGAGACTGACAGGTCGAGCAGGTGCGAAAGCAGGAACTAGTGATCCGGCGGTGGCTTGTGGAAGCGCCGTCGCTCAACGGATAAAAGGTACCCCGGGGATAACAGGCTGATCCTGCCCAAGAGTTCATATCGACGGCATGGTTTGGCACCTCGATGTCGGCTCGTCGCATCCTGGGGCTGGAGTAGGTCCCAAGGGTTGGGCTGTTCGCCCATTAAAGCGGCACGCGAGCTGGGTTCAGAACGTCGTGAGACAGTTCGGTCCCTATCCTCTGCGCGCGTTGGAAACTTGAAAAGGGCTGTCCCTAGTACGAGAGGACCGGGACGGACGAACCTCTGGTGTGCCAGTTGTACCGCCAGGTGCATGGCTGGTTAGCTACGTTCGGAAAGGATAACCGCTGAAAGCATCTAAGTGGGAAGCCTGCTTTAAGATAAGGTTTCCATACAACCTTTGGGTTGTGTGAGGCCCCCTATAGACCATGGGGTTGATAGGCCAGACGTGGAAGCCCGGTAACGGGTGAAGCTGACTGGTACTAATGGCCGATCACTTACAACAAAACAAGTTTCAAAGACTGTTTCGCGTCCTCTATACAATTCCCGACCACCAAACCATGAAGCATGGTGTTGATTGTCCAACCGTTTTGACGGTGGTCATAGCGGCAGGGAAACGCCCGGTCCCATTCCGAACCCGGAAGCTAAGCCTGCCAGCGCCGATGGTACTGCACCCGCGAGGGCGTGGGAGAGTAGGACACCGCCGTCACCCAAACCACTGGCCCTGGAAACACAATGTTTCCAGGGCCAAAAAACACCCAAAACAAAAACACACACAAACAACACCCAAAACAAAAACACACACTCGTGTACTGAAACCACACACACCAGCCCGGCCATAATTCAGCAAATCAACGAACACCCAACCCAAACCTGATCATAAAAAACAAGTGGTGCCCCACAACCCACAAGCCACAGGACACCACACATCAAACCCTGGCCATCAAGCTATTTTCTGAATGTTTGGGTATGGCTCAAGATCAAGATCTCGCAGCATTATTACGATACGTCCGGATTATAAGGCTGAGCGTCGAAGTTATCGGGTACGGAGTCGTGATCCGAATCGCGAGTATCTCCTGCTGAAATAGCGCGGTAGCGCACATTGCGGGGAATTAATATGATCGATGCGAGCAATGCTGCCGTCAGTGATGCGAGCAGTACTCCAACTTTGGCAGCGTCGTTGTGCGCAGTACCGAGGGTAAAGCTGAGTTCGCCCACGAGTAACGACACAGTAAAACCGATCCCTGCCAATGCACCTACGCCCACCAAGTCAACCCAACGAATTTGTGTGTCGAGGGAGGCTTTCGTCAATTTCGTTACGATATACGTGGAGACGACGATTCCCAAAGGCTTACCAATGCAAAGACCTGCCAAAATGCCGAGCGTTAAAGGCGAAACCAGCGCATCGCTGAGGCCGGTCCATCCGCCGAAATTCACTCCTGCCGAGAAAAAGGCGAAAACCGGTACTGCGATACCACTAGACAGTGGACGAAAACGGTGCTCGAGCGTCGTCGACAAACTCTTAGTACTGGGGGACTGTTGCACCGGCGTCGTGGCAGTTCTCTCAGGAATACGCGCATTAGCTATACGCGCAGGAACTGCGAGTCCGAGAATAACTCCGCTGATCGTGGCATGAACTCCCGATTCGTGCAACAAGATCCAGGCCAAAACTGCGAGCGGCAAGAGAATCAACCAATTTGCCCACACATGGTGTGCGAAGAACTGTGGAAATTTTTGCACGGCAAAAGCGAACAACAGCACTGGAATAGCGAACAGCGCTAATGCGAGGTAGTTGATGCTCTGCGTGAAGAAAAGGGCGATAATTGTGATGGCGATGAGGTCGTCGACAACAGCGAGTGTGAGTAGAAAAATGCGCAAAGGCGAGGGTAAATGCGATCCGATAATCGCTAGCACGGCGACGGCGAATGCGATGTCAGTGGCGGTAGGAATCGCCCAACCCGAGATTGTTGCAGGATTGGATATGTTCACCAGTAAAAAGATTCCTGCGGGTATCAAGACGCCGCCAAAAGCTGCCACAACTGGCACAAGTGCTTTGCGAGGACTGCGCAGGTCTCCTGCCACGAGCTCGTGTTTCAACTCGAGGCCGACGAGAAAGAAAAACACAGCTAACAGACCGTCTGCTGCCCATTTGCCCACTGATAAGTCAAGATGGAACCATCCTGTTGAAAAACCGAGTTTCGTATCGCGCAGTGCAAAATACGCATCAGAATATGGAGAATTCGCCCAAATAATTGCGATTATTGATGCGATAATAAGGGCGATTCCGCCGGTAGTTTCTTTGCGTAAAATCTGGCCGATTCGTTGAAATTCCGAATACGATCCAGGGGAGAATACGGTACTTGCACGTTTTGCGAGCTGCGTCATGGTTTCCTTCGACAGTTAGGTACATGTAGTGTCGACCAGACTTCCCGACGCGCCCTCTCAATACCCTATCGAAGCAGATTTTATCGAAGCAAGTTATTAGGATAGAACACACTTTTCGTACCGTGAATTGGATTTTGTAGCGCATTTGTGGCATGAATAGCGTATGCTCAACCCTTACGCTCAGCTCAATGGGCCAGCACATACCTATGTAGATGTGCGGCCATCATACCCGCAGCAGATTCTTGATGTGCTGGCGCTGGATTCCACCATGAAAGTAGCTGACATCGGCGCCGGGACGGGAAAACTGACGCAGACATTATGTAGTAGTGGTGCGCAGGTCTGGGCGATTGAACCAGCACCTGATATGCGTGCGGCATTCACAACTGCGCTCGGTGATTTCCCAACAGAACGACTACGCGAGGCGAGCGCTGAGGATACCGGCCTGCCGGCGTCGTCGTTTGATCTGCTCACCTATGGACAATGCTGGCACTGGCTCGATGCTGGCCTCGCCCAGCGTGAAGCCTTGCGAATCCTCACTCCAACTGGGAGGATCGCGATTATCAATAATCAACTTGACGTGTCGATCCCGTGGGTACATCGGCTGACTCGGATTATGCGCTCAGGAGACGTGCATCGTTTTGATCGTCCGCCTGAGCTGAGCGCGGCTTTTACAACGCCACAGTTTTTCTCGTGTGCTTGGGAAGATCATTTGACGGTCGAACAGGTTTTTGAACTTGGCACCACGCGCGCATCGTGGATTCGGTCGACGGAGGAAAATCGTCGCAAGATGCGTTCGAACCTCGCCTGGTATTTGCGTGAGCATTTAGGGTACGACGACGATACACCAGTTGTCTTGCCGTATCACACCTATGTATGGACGGCGCAACGTCGCTGAGGTTCATGGCGGTGAATTATTGGGCGGGTGGTGCATCGGTAAACGCGGCGAGAACTGTGCACGGGCTGTTCAGGGCGTAGGGGCTGCTCGGAGCGAGAGAGTCTGCTTAAAGCAAAGGGACTGCTCAAAGAATGAACGTCGCCCGAACTTTTCTTCGCAGGTGCTTTAGGATAGTGGAAACAGTTGAGCGAAGGAGAGAAAATGCCGCAATTGCGTTCAAAAACGTCCACTTCGGGGCGAAATATGGCGGGTGCGCGAGCACTGTGGCGCGCAACAGGCATGCGAACCGAAGATTTTGGCAAGCCAATCATTGCGGTAGCAAACTCTTTCACTCAATTCGTGCCTGGTCATGTGCATTTGAAAGACATGGGTCAGCTGGTTATCAAGGCTATTGAAGAAGCTGGCGGAATCGGCAAAGAATTCAATACGATCGCGGTCGACGATGGCATTGCCATGGGCCACGGCGGTATGCTCTACTCTTTGCCATCGCGCGAGTTGATAGCTGATTCAGTGGAGTATATGGTCAATGCGCACTGTGCAGATGCGTTAGTGTGTATTTCGAACTGCGATAAGATCACGCCCGGAATGCTTATGGCTGCGCTGCGGCTCAACATTCCCGTTATTTTCGTGTCCGGTGGGCCAATGGAGGCAGGAAAATCGGTGGCAGGGGTGGTCGAGCATAAGCTCGACTTAGTTGATGCCATTGCGAAATCCGCCGATGACTCCATATCTGACGATGAGCTCGCTCAAATTGAGCACAATGCTTGCCCGACCTGCGGTTCTTGCTCTGGAATGTTCACAGCTAATTCGATGAACTGTTTAACTGAAGCATTGGGGCTTTCGCTGCCTGGTAATGGATCAACGTTAGCCACTGCACGCAGGCGTAAGGAGCTGTTTATAGAGGCTGGGCACCGCATCGTTGAGCTGTGCGAACGTTATTATACGAATGACGACGACTCCGTGCTCCCACGCAATATTGCCACTCGAGCTGCATTTTTGAACGCGATGGCAATGGATATTGCGATGGGAGGATCAACGAACACGATTTTGCACACCCTGGCTGCGGCTCAAGAAGGGCAGATCGATTTTACGCTCGCTGATATTGACGGTCTTTCACGGAAAGTGCCGTGTTTGGCGAAAGTAGCGCCTAATTCGACGCGCTACCATATGGAAGATTTTCACCGTGCTGGTGGTATTCCAGCTCTGCTAGGGGAATTGAGGCGAGCAGATCTTCTCAACACTGAGGTGCATTCGGTTCATTCTCCTGATTTAGATTCGTGGCTCACCCAGTGGGATATTCGATCTGCTGATCCGCGCCCTGAGGCTTTAGAACTTTTCTCAGTCGCGCCGGGCGGTGTGCGCACAACCCAACCTTTTTCGCAAGATAATCGATGGGCATCGCTCGATAATGATGCGGAAAAAGGGTGTATTCGCAGTGTAGAGAATGCATACACTGCTGATGGTGGCCTGTGTGTGCTGTATGGAAATTTGGCGCAAGACGGCGCAGTTATCAAAACTGCGGGAATTGATGAAGAACTGTTTAATTTTACTGGCCCGGCGCGGGTGGTCGATTCTCAAGAGCAGGCCATTGATCTGATTCTGAGCAAGAAAGTTCAGCCAGGTGACGTGGTAGTGATTCGGTATGAAGGACCGCGAGGCGGGCCAGGAATGCAAGAGATGCTCTATCCGACGTCGTTCTTGAAAGGCTTGGGACTCGGCAAGAGCTGTGCGCTGATCACTGATGGGCGATTCTCGGGCGGAACATCAGGTTTGAGCATCGGACATATTTCTCCCGAGGCTGCAGCAGGAGGTTTGATTGGTTTGGTTCACGACGGCGACGCCATCGTGATCGATATTCCCCGGCGTCGTTTGGTACTTGACGTGGACGACGACGAGCTGGAACGTCGTCGTATTGCACAAGGGGCGACTCCTTGGAAAGGGAAGCGGGATCGAGTAGTATCAAAGGCACTCGAAGCCTACGCAGCTATGGCTACCAGCGCAGATAAAGGGGCAGTGAGAGTTATTCAAGGTTGATTAAAATGATAATTGGGCAGCTAGGACTAGAAATTTATGCGCGATAGATTTCTAGTTCCTTGTGTTACTCAGGGACTGTTGCCCTATAAAATACAAAATTGGCCGTAGATAATTGAATCGTCCACAAAATGTTGGGTCGAAGTAGCGAAGGGGCTATTGTGACAATACTTTTGCAGTATCTTGCCGATCATCATGTGCTTTTTACTTTCCTCCTTGTTGGGGTTGGCATGTTCCTCGGTGAGATTAAGGTCAAAGGCGTCAGTTTGGGAGCTGCCGCAGTACTATTTCTTGCGATTGCTATTTCCGCATGGGGCGTTTCTGCTGGTGTTGCAGCTAAATCCTCGCCTGGTCATGGCGGAATGATTATCGGAGCGGATGTGGGAGTTATTGGGCTCGCACTCTTCGCTTTCGCAATTGGAAATAGCTCAGGAAAGAACTTTTTTGCGGCATTAAAGCGCGCAACAGGACCAATCCTTGGCATGGTTGCGGTGTTGTCTTTTGCGGCAACAACCGCGTATTTTGTTGGACGTTTCGTCTTTGATATGGATGCAGCTCTGATCGCTGGTACATTCGCCGGTGGTATCACCAATACACCTGCGCTCGCGGCTGCTGGTGAAGCTTCTGGTAATGAAGCGTTGGCAACTGTTGGATACGCTGTAGCATACCTATTTGGCGTGCTTGGCATGATTCTTGCAGCTGGTTTAGCTTTGCGTTCTGGAAAATATGACACTGACGCACCTGCAAAAGTAACGCATATGAACGTGCGCGTCGAGCGTGAAGATCTTCCGACGATCAAGACTGTGATTGCCCATATGAATGGGACTATTGAGATTTCGCGTATGCGCCAAGGCGAGACCGGAAAAATTTGGATTCCTGCTGAAGACGACGTTATCCATAAAGACGACCTGCTCACGGTAGTTGGAAGCCTCGATGCGGTGAATGTGGCAGTGGAGTATTTGGGTCACGAGTCGAGTCACTCACTGCGTTCTGATCGGCGAATGCTCGATTTCCGGCGTATTATCGTCTCCAATCATTCCTTGGCTGGGCGCACTGTGGCTGAACTGGACGCAATGCTGGAAGAAAAATGGGGCGCGAAGATTTCGCGTGTGCGCCGTGGAGATACGGATTTCTTAGCAATCCCAAATCTGCAAGTAGAACTGGGTGACCGCATTCGCGTGGTTGGTCCAACCTACAAACTCAAAGAAATTTCTAAGTGGTTTGGCGACTCTGCACGCGGCCTTTCTGATATCAACCCAGTTGCGCTGGGATTGGGATTGGCGTTGGGCTATTTCATTGGCGAAATCGAGATTCCTATCCCAGGTGGTGGACACTTTGCCATTGGATACGCTGCCGGCATTTTGATCATCGCACTTTTGATGGGTTACTTTGGCAGAATTGGCAAGCTTGTGACGGCACTACCTTTCTCAACGAACCAGGTTATCGCTGAAATTGGCTTGCTGATGTTCCTCGCCAGAGCAGGTACAAATGCCGGACCGCAGATTGGAAACGCTTTTACCGGTGGCGATTGGTGGAAGATCCTCATTCTTGGCGTTGTTATTACGACGACGGTTGGTATCGGTTTGCATCTCGTGCAGCGAGGTATTTTTAAGATGGGCGGAACCCAACTCTCTGGATTCATGGGTGGTACGCAAACTCAACCTGCAGTATTGGGTTTTGCAAATGCCAGAACTGCAGCCGATCCGCGCGTGGCAGTTGGGTACGCTCTTGCATACCCCGTTGCCATGATCGTCAAGATCTTGCTGGCGCATATTTTGGGCGCACTATAGTCTTGCAGAGCTGGTATAACGGTAAACGCAGTGGCAAGTTTACCGCAAAGCTCAAGATATGCTCAGTGGAAAACTGGGGCATAGGCCAAATGTAAGACCGAAATTGGAAAAGGTCAGAAACTGGTAAAAATCAGAAACTGGTAAGTCCAACTGAATAGGGAAGAGGAGGTAGCCGCGGCTACCTCCTCTTCTGTCAACTGCTCAATCTCTCAGCTGCTGAGCTTCTTAATGTTTCAGCTTTTCAGCAATGACAGTTTCGAGATCTGTTAATTA
Source organism: Arcanobacterium pluranimalium (assembly GCF_016907845.1). Classification (GTDB taxonomy): domain Bacteria; phylum Actinomycetota; class Actinomycetes; order Actinomycetales; family Actinomycetaceae; genus Arcanobacterium_A; species Arcanobacterium_A pluranimalium. The sequence continues at coordinate 1,865,912 of NZ_JAFBCS010000001.1, read as the reverse complement.
AGATCTTGAGCTAGCTTAGGCAGTGAAGTTGTTTATGTTTGTGCTGTCCAGATACCCGAGCGTTGGAACTGTAGGGATCTTTTCGATACGCCAATTCCGGTCGGTGAGGATGCGCGCTGTGGCAAGACCGAATCCGATACTTGTGATGATAAACAGCAGCGTGAGCATTGAATCAAGCGCATTTGAAATATCTTGACCGTTCGTCATTGCCGACATCGCTCGATAGAGAGGAACACCTGGAATCATCACAACTACGGCTGGTACCGAGAGCGTTACTCGGGAGTAGTGCGACTTGCGTGATATCACATGCGCAATCAATCCGGCAATGAGCGCAGCAAGACCCACAGCAGCGATAGGGTTCATCCCAAGGTCTTTAACGGTGAGTCGAGCAACGTTGATGAAAGCGCCATTGCACGCAGCTAATAGGCAAGCCAACGGTGGCGCGTTAAACAACATTGCAAAGCCATAGGCAGCAATAAAGGTTGCAATTGCGCGGCCAACCAGCAACCAAGCGAACGAGAGCGAATATCCGGCGTGAACGTCCATAATTCCCCAGTCGGCGATTTCAGAAAAGGCCCACACCGCCGTCGCCGTCGAAATCAAGAGCATGACGACGTAAGCGCCGCGGGAAATACCTGCGCTAAAATCTTGGCGAATCAAGTCGAGGATCGAGGTTACGAGTGGGAATCCTGGAACGAGGAAGAGTACGGCACATACCATGCCCGCCTGATGAGAATCAATAAGATTAGCGGCGTGAAGTAGTACGACGATCCCGGTGTAGACGCCTGATGCCACGAACCCACAAACCATCCAGACGAAGAAATGGTTGTAGTGCTTAGCGAGGAGCTTCTTTCTTGAGTACTGGCCGATCATAGCGGCGAAGAATACACTCAGACATTCTACAATTCCACCAAGGTTCAAGAATGTGAACCCTGCACAAGCAAAGCCGGAGGCGAGAGCCGAGATCACATTCGTGTAGAGCAATTTGCTTGAATGGATCTTTTCGATCTCCGCTTCTGCATCTTCAACCATGAGACCCGATGGTGGAAGACCTTGAATGTAGGCGTTGAAACGATCAATTTTATCTGCGTTCACGCCATGATTACGCTGTTCAACAACCTCTGAACGGAAAGTTCCGTTCGCCCAGGCTGTGGCAGTGATAGAGGTGTAATTTACTTGAACGTGGAGTTTTTCAATGCCCACAGCGCGCGCGAGTCTTTGCATTCCGTCTTGCACGCGGTAAGCAGAAGCTCCCACGGCGAGCATATATTGCCCAAGTCGCAAAACCACATGGGTTTGGTGAGCAAGGCGGCTGTGTGCCGCTACTGATGCTGTGTATTCATTCTGATCGTCTTTATTCACGGTTGGAACTCTAGTTCCTCAGTTATGAGATCAAAAGGATTAATGACCTAAAGGAGGTCAGTTTAACTGTGTTGTTCGAAACACAGCCGTTTTACCTTGGAAAATATTTCCGTTTTGTGGCGAATGTGAAGCTTAACAGTGCTGTGTTATTGCCAACGCTTTGGTCGTCTCGGCGTAACGCGCGGCTGCTTCAGCGTAATTTGAGATAATTTACCACATAATGAGATAAGTCGGAATGGATTTTGTGCCACTTGCTCAGTTGCATAGTATGAAAACATGAACAAACAACAGTCGCTTATTATTCAGCGCACCAGCAGGTGAGCTGAATGCGGCTGGTGCGCTCCCCTCGAAACTCTCGAGGGGTTTTTCTTACCCACGCAAGGCCGAGCGGCCAAAAAATCTACATCTAGCAAAGGTTAGGGATGCGAAATGACGCAGACGCCCGATCAGCCACAGGCGCTGATGGAATTTCCTGAGTCAATGCGCGATGCTATGGCACGAACGCCGATTCGCGAAGAGTCGACCGGAGCGCGCTCCATTGTGCGCTCGCTTGAAGAGTTGGGCGTCCAAGACGTATTCGGGCTGCCAGGTGGCTCAATTTTACCCACTTATGACCCACTATTTGATTCGCGCAAGTTGCGTCACATCTTGGTGCGGCATGAACAAGGTGCTGGTCACGCCGCTGAAGGCTACGCCGTCGCTACAGGAAAAGTTGGAGTGTGTTTCGCGACGTCGGGACCAGGCGCCACGAACGTCGTCACCGCATTGCTAGATGCCAACTTGGATTCAGTTCCGATCGTTGTGATCACCGGGCAAGTGGGAGCTAGCGCGATCGGTACGGACGCTTTCCAAGAAGCGGATATTGTTGGAGCTTCGCTTCCGATCACGAAACATTCCTTCCTTATTACTGATGCGAAAGAAATTCCTCAGCGGATTGCTGAAGCTTTCTATTTGGCACAGTCGGGGCGTCCAGGTCCAGTGCTGGTGGATATTACGAAGTCAGCTCAAAACCAGGTGTGCGATTTCGTGTGGCCACCTCCCGTTAGCTTGCCCGGTTACCATCCGGTGTCCGTTCCGAAACAGCAGGCGATAGACGACGCCGCGGAGGCTATGTGCGCAGCACGTCGCCCAGTGTTTTACGTCGGTGGGGGAATGGTGCGCTCGGGTGGGGCTGCACTGCTCAAAGAGCTTGTTGCCAAAACTGATTTTCCAGTTGTGACGACGCTCAACGCGCGTGGTGCATTTCCTGATAGCGATCCGCACTGCTTGGGAATGCCTGGTATGCACGGAACTGTGCCCGCCGTCGTCGCCATGCAAAAAGCTGATTTGTTGATCGTGCTCGGCGCCCGATTCGACGACCGTGTTACCGGGCACCTCGAATCCTTTGCCCCACACGCGAAAGTGATTCACGCAGACATCGACCCAGCGGAAATTTCGAAAAACAGAGTGGCTGATATTGCGCTTTTAGGTGATTTGAGCTGCACTCTTGAGAAGTTGAATACCGCTGTATTGGCGGCGCGCGAACAGTTCGGGCAACCCGATGTTCGATCCTGGTGGACGTTCCTCAACTCGTTGAAAGAGACTTATCCGGTGGGCTATCAAGAGACGTCGGATGGTTTGATGAGTCCGCAATATGTGATTGAACGCTTGGGCAAGCTCGCTCCGCAGGCGATATTCACAACAGGGGTTGGGCAGCACCAGATGTGGGCACAACAGTACATAGATTTTGAATTCCCTCGGCAGCTCATTACTTCGTGCGGAGCCGGCACAATGGGCTTTGGCGTGCCTGCGGCGATGGGCGCGCAAGTTGGCATGCCTGATACAACCGTGTGGTGCATCGATGGTGACGGCTCGTTCCAAATGACGAATCAAGAGCTGGCAACATGCCGGATTAACGATATTCCGATCAAAATTGCTCTGATCAACAATTCATCTTTGGGGATGGTACGACAGTGGCAAAACTTGTTTTACCAGCAAAGATATTCGCATACCGAATTGAATACTGGCCACGGTTCGCGGCGAATTCCTGATTTTAGCAAGCTGGCTGATGCCTATGATTGTGCGGCAATTCGTGTGGAGCGCGCTGAGGATGTTGATGATGCAATCAAGGCAGCCATGGCGATCAATGATCGCCCAGTTGTGGTGGAATTCGTAGTCTCGCCTGATGCCATGATATGGCCGATGGTGCCTGCGGGACTGTCAAACGACGAGATTCAATACGCGCGTGACGTGCGTCCGGACTTTAGCGGACTGGATGAGTGAGGCAAGACAATGAGTAACCATACGCTATCAGTGTTAGTTGAGAATAAGCCAGGTGTGCTTGCTCGCGTAGCTGGGCTATTTGCCCGGCGGGCGTTCAATATTCATTCGCTGGCAGTAGGCCCAACCGAAGATCCCTCGCTATCGCGAATTACTTTGGTGGTGGTAGCCGATGAGCATCCTTTGGAACAGATTCAAAAGCAGCTCAACAAGCTCGTTAACGTAATTCATATTGAAGAATTGCACAACGAAACCGCAGTTGAACGGCGTCTTATCTTGGTGAAAGTAGGTGCTGATGACTCGAACCGAACGAATGTGTTGCAAATCGTGGAGATGTTCCGTGGTCGGGTTGTGGACGTGGTGCCACAAGCACTCACTGTGGAAGCAACTGGTTCTGAAGCCAAGGTTAATGCACTGCTCACAGCGCTTAGTCCTTATGGTGTGAAAGAAATTGTGCAAACTGGTACGGTGGCGATTGGGCGTGGTGCTCGCTCCATTTCTGAGCAGGTGATTAGCGAACTACAGATCTCGCGATCAATCGAATAAGCAGCTGAAATTCTATTTCAAACACATCAATTTCTTAAGCACGTATTAACTCATTACGAACATATCAACGAAACGACCCAATTTATCAAAAACAAACCCACAAGGGAGAAAAAATGGCAGAAATATTCTACGATGCAGACGCAGATCTTTCGTTAATTCAATCAAAAAAAGTTGCAGTCATTGGCTACGGTTCACAAGGACACGCTCACGCGTTAAACCTGCGTGATTCAGGCGTAAGTGTGGTTGTGGGACTGCGTGAGGGATCGGCGTCGATCGCTAAAGCGCAAGAACAAGGTTTGGAAGTTGCAACGGTAGCCGACGCCGTTTCCCAGGCTGACGTCGTCATGGTGCTTGCGCCTGACCAGCATCAGCGCCGTCTCTATCGCGAAGACATCGAACCGAACCTCAAATCTGATGCGGCACTTTTCTTCGCTCATGGATTTAATATTCGCTTTGGTTACATCAAACCGGACGCGAGCCATGACGTGTGCATGGTTGCACCTAAAGGGCCGGGTCACACCGTGCGTCGCCAATTTGAAGAAGGACGTGGCGTTCCGGATATCGTGGCAGTTGAGCAAGATGCTTCTGGTCAGGCGTGGGAATTGGCGCTTTCGTACGCCAAAGCGATCGGTGGCACACGGGCAGGTGCGATTAAGACGACGTTCACCGAGGAAACGGAGACGGATCTTTTTGGTGAGCAGGCAGTTTTGTGTGGTGGCGTTTCGCAGCTCATTCAATATGGCTTTGAGACGCTGACCGAGGCAGGCTACCAGCCCGAGATTGCGTATTTTGAAGTTCTGCACGAGCTGAAACTCATTGTTGACCTCATCAATGAGGGCGGATTGGCAAAGCAGCGGTGGTCGATTTCTGATACAGCCGAGTTCGGTGATTACGTTTCCGGGCCGCGGGTTATCACGCCTGAGGTGAAGGAGAATATGAAGCAGGTGCTGGCCGATATTCAGTCGGGTGCATTTGCGCAGCGTTTCATTGATGATCAAGACGCCGGTGCGCCTGAGTTTAACGAGCTGCGTACGCGCGGGCAGGAGCACCCGATTGAAAAAGTTGGTGTTGAGCTTCGCAAAATGTTTGCTTGGGAGTCCAAGGACGCCGATTATACAGATGGATCAGCAGCGCGGAACTAGCTCGAGATTCTCGCGCTTCACGCGCGAGTGTTGAGGGTTTGACGATGGGTGAGAAATTGCAGTGTTTTTCTAGATAGACGCTGTGGTTTCTCACCCATGCTCCGTGTTAGAGTCAAGACCGTTGCGCATGGAAGTCCAAGCGTTTGAGCCTTGGCGAGAACGTGAACGCTTTACAGATTAGTGAGAAAGAGTGAGAGATGACGTCGCCTAAAGATGAATGGAAGCCAAGAAAGCCAAGTGCCGCCCGCAAGGTTGTTGCGCTTGTGGTGATTTTTGCGATGCTGAGTTCAGGTGCGGCGGCAGCTATCGCTTTGGTTTTGCAATAAGCTGATTTGATATTTTCTGTTTTCCTCTAGCCTGCGAAAACGTTTCAATTTGGGCAAAATGCCCACGATTCGACTTTGACTTGAGTCACATATCCGATATATATGTACCGTACGGTTTTAGGTATCAACGATGATCCTGATTCAAGTGAGGAGCGAATCTATGAAGAATCGACTACTTGTGAAAATTTCGGCGGCTGTGGGAGCTGTATCGGTTCTCGCGGTTCCTGCCGTTGCCTCGGCTCAGCAGGATATGCCGTGGCTAGACGCCACAAAGACGCCCGAGAGTCGAGCCGAGTTGCTTGTTGATACGATGAATGAGGATCAGCTCATTCATATGTTGCATGGGCAAGGCATGCTCACCGGCGGGCAGGCGCCGCAAGGTGGGCCGCGTTTTATCGGCTATATTCCGCCAATTCCTGAACTGAAAGTTCCGGCTTTTGTGATGTCTGATGGACCATCTGGTTTGCGCAATGGTGAACCTGCTACGCAAATGCCTGCGCCGATTGCCCAAGCCTCTACGTGGGATGTGAATGCTGCACATGACTATGGGCAGGCAATTGGTGCTGATGCAAAAGATCGTGGGCAAGATCTTTTGTTTGGACCGGGATTTAATTTGGCGCGCAACCCATTGGGTGGGCGCGTATTCGAATATTTTGGCGAGGATCCATTGCTCGCGGGACGTATAGCGAGTGCAAATGTGCAGGGCATGCAGGGTGTAGGGGTTATGTCTACGCTCAAGCATTACGTGGCCAATAACCAGGATTTGAACCGCACATTGGCCAGTATGGATATTGACGAGCGCACGCTGCATGAAATTTACGAAAAGCCTTTCCGAATCGCTATTCACAATGCGCAGCCAGCAGCTGTGATGTGTGCATATAACAAGGTTAATGGGGATACCGCGTGTGGTTCTGAATCCACTTTGAAGAAAGATCTGCGTGGTGTGCATGGGTTTGGCGGGCTAGTGCTCACCGATTACCCTGCGGCGTGGTCGCCAACAGATATCCGGGATGGGCTCAATATTGAGCTTCCATGGTCGTTTTGGACGAGTCCATCCCAAATTCGCAACGCAATCAATAATGGTGAAATGAGCTGGGACGACGTCCGCTTACGAGTGAAAGAAACGCTTGTGCAGATGTTCCGTTTCGGCCTTTTTGACCACGAGTGGGATGCGACGCGTGGTGACCGCGCTCGCGAGATGAAGGAGATTCCCGCGAACCGGGGAGACGCCGTCGCCCTGAAAGTTGCGCAAGAGGGTTCCATTCTTATGAAGAACGACGGCGTGTTGCCACTTAAGCAGGACGTAAAGCGTGTTCTTGTTGTGGGTGAGTCGGCCAAAACGCAGATGAGTGGAGGTGGCTCGTCTAATACGGAAGCCTTGCAGTCGGTATCTACACTTGACGCGATTAAGAAGCGCTTGCCGGGAAGCGACGTCTCTTGGGTTTCTGAGTGGAATCCGGTTGGGATCGCGGTCGGGGCAAAGAATGCTGATGTGGTGATTGTGGTTCCCTCGCAGCAGTCCTCTGAGCTGCTTGATCGCTTGAATTTGGACTTCATGCCGCATGAGAACAATGCGGTGAAGCTTGCGGCTGCGAATAATAAGAACACCGTGGTAGTAATGCAGGTAGGTGGCCCAGTCCTGATGCCGTGGGTTGATGATGTGCGGGCAGTGCTCAACGTTTGGTACCCAGGGCAAGCCGGTGGTGAAGCGACGGCGAGCTTGCTGTTTGGTGAAGTGAATCCGTCGGGGCGTTTGCCATTGACGTTCCCTGCTGCTGGGCAGAAAGCGCTCGAAACGTCGGAACAATATCCAGGGGCGAATGCTGGGTTCAATATGAAGTACACCGAGGGCGTGTTCATGGGCTATCGCTGGTTTGATCAGCGCAATGTGAAGCCGGCGTTCAGTTTTGGCTCGGGGCTTTCCTACACGAATTTCGCCTATAGTGATGCGGTACTTTCCAAGGTTGAAGGCACACAATCTGATTCCTTTGACGTGAGTGTAAAAGTCACTAACACCGGTTCGCGGGCTGGGGCAGTGACTCCACAGTTCTACGTTGGTAAGCCGGGGACGGCGAGTGTGCCAACTCCGCCTAAAGAACTTGTTGGGTTCGACAAGGTCATGCTCGCACCTGGTGAAAGTAAGACTGTGACCGTGAAGGTAGGGGCAGAAGAATTGAGCGTGTGGGATGTGGATACACATTCGTATGGCGTGCTCAAAGGAACCTACAAGGTTTATGTTGCCGATTCGGTTGACGATGTCAAGGCGCAGCTGGACTACCTAGTTAAGTAGGAAGTTTGAGAAGGTGATCTTAGTTGACTGTTGGGGTGTTGGTAGGAGTAGCTGTGTGCTGTGCTCTGCTAACACCCCGACGTCTTGACTGAAAAGCCATTCAAAATCCGCTCGCATCTCGCATGTCGGACATATGGCAATGTGAATAAGTGCAGTATGTGGGCGATGTTCGATATTTACCAAACTGTGACTATGCGACCTAGGTAATCTCAATTAGACTGAAAGTGCTCGAAGCCACAGCAATTTCGAGTGACAAGGAGAAAACGATGAAGTTTCATGCAAAAATTTGCGCCGCCGTTTCAGCTCTAGCCTTGAGCTTCACTGTTGGAACTGCTGCTTATGCCGCAGAACCAACGCCAGCGAATCCAGGGGGAGTTGAGGCACTCACCAGCCCAGGTGGCGTACCAGCTAATGGTTATGGTCCTGACCGTCACACCTTTGTTGGTGCACAAATGATTTCGAAGCAGACGCCGGGTCTCAATCCGCTGGGTGCCAACGATTTCACGTGTAAGCCAACTCCAGGTACCAACCCGGTTTTGTTGATCCCAGGAACGGGAAATGACGCATACACGGCTTGGGCATTTTTCTCACCGCGTCTGAAGCAGGCAGGATATTGCGTCTACACTTTCAACTACAATCCTTCAACGAACCCGCAAAATGACGTGGCCTCGTTTATGGGCGATATTAAACAAAGTGCTGCTTTCATGGCGGGATTCATTGATCGTGTATTAGCTTCTACTGGATCTGAGAAGATCGATATTATCGGACATTCTCAAGGTGGTGGCGCACTTCCACGCGCTTACATCAAGTGGTATGGAGGCGATAAGAAGGTGGACAAGCTCATCGGGCTTGTACCGTCTAATACCGGCACAACCATGATGGGTATGGATGCACTTATTTTGCAGCTGTTGGAGTGGTTCCCGAATATTGAAACCAAGATGCTCAACGAACACAATTCGCAGGCATTGCTACAGCAGCTGATTGGGTCAAAGTTTATGACTGAACTCAACGCTGGTCAGATGACTTATCCGGACGTGAAATACACGGTGATTTCAACAGTGTTTGACACGATGATTACACCGCATACACGCTCTTATCTGCCGGCAGCACCAAACGTCACCAATATGAATGTTCAAGATGTGTGCCCACTCGATCTGCACGGTCATCCGAATATGCCATATGACGAGGTCGCTCTACAGTTGAGTCTCAATGCACTCAACCCAGCGGCAGCTAAACCGATCAACTGCGCATGGATTCCCAACTATCTCACCGCAGATGATCTCAAATAGTGCACAATAACCGATTTAGGTTTGGGTTAATTTGAACCGGTGGGGGCGGCATCAACATGCCGCCCCCACCGGCGTCGTCGGGCTGTGTTCGCAGCGAGAAAAAATGACTTCGCCGTGGCGTGGCAATCACTAGAGTGACAAGAAAGAACGTGTATTCGTTAACGGCGTCGTCGATGCGGCGTTTGTGCCGTTAGCTGGAGGAAGGGGAGAAAATGCCCGGATTGAAAGGTCGCAAGATCGCGTTTTTAGCTAAGCGTGGCTTTGAGCAGGACGAGCTCACCGAGCCTTGGAAAGCCGTTGAAGAAGCGGGCGGCGTTCCAGTTTTGGTCTCTGAAGAAGCAGGCACGATTATCGGCTTGGTTGGCGACTGGGATCGTGGCATCGAATTTCCGGTAGATCTCACGCTTGACGAGGCTGATCCGCGCGACTATTTGGGGCTTGTGTTGCCAGGTGGAACGCTGAATTCTGACAAAATTCGCACCAACGAAAAAGCGCAGGCATTTGTGAAAGCGTTTATGGACGAGGGCAAGCCAGTGGCGCCTATCTGCCATGGAGCTTGGATTCTTATCGAGACGGGGACTCTAGCTGGGCGCACGCTCACGTCCACTACACGTATTCGCACCGATTTAATTAACGCTGGTGCGTATTGGGTGGACTCGGAGTTTCATCGCGACGGAAATCTGTTGAGTTCACGCAGCCCGCGCGATATCGAAGCTTTCAATCGTGGCATTATTGCTGTGTTTGAGGAAGCTGCAGCTCAAGAGGAGTGAGTGACGTGAACGAAAAGGAATTTCCGAGAGAGCCAGACGGCGAAAAGGCGGCTTGGAGCTGGGAAGGTGAGAGATTTACGGCCAGTTACGAGCGACGTCTGGAGACCATTTTTGAGGCGGTGCGCGCTTGCGGGTGGGAGCCGGTGATCGGGCATCAAGGCACGGAAGACGGCGAAGCAGTGCTCGCGTCTCGCGGTGGCGAAGAATCTGACTTGACGTACTTATTCCAGATTGAGAATCCGGCTGTGCAAGATGAGGTTGATGCAGCAATTGCCGATGGTTCTTTGGAGACGTATATTCGGTATTTGCTCAGTGAATGAGTGAGATGGGGTAGAAGTAAGGGGCTGAACGAACGGGGAATTCTGGCTGTTTTGGTGGTGTCGAGTGGTTGGGTAGCCGGGTAATTGGTTGCTTGACTTCCTGATAGGCTTTAATGGTGAAAAATCCCGGGTTTGAGAAAGCTGGGAATCAGTTACCTAACTCCCTGATAGACTTGCGGTTTTTTAAGACCGATGTTTTGCCATTGCTGGGAATCAGTTACCTAACTCCCTGATAGACTTGTAAAGACTCGACAAAATCAGCTTTAGTGGCTGGGAATCAGTTACCTAACTCCCTGATAGACTTGATGTTTCTTGACTGTTCTAAGTCTGATGGCTGGGAATCAGTTACCTAACTCCCTGATAGACTTGCCCCTCGCAGGTTCCTGGCCCAGATCTGGCTGGGAATCAGTTACCTAACTCCCTGATAGACTTGAAACGGCAAAAGGGTAATCGGAGCGGATGCTGGGAATCAGTTACCTAACTCCCTGATAGACTTGAAACGGCAAAAGGGTAATCGGAGCGGATGCTGGGAATCAGTTACCTAACTCCCTGATAGACTTGTGCTGCAAAAGTTGCAGAATCCGTCGAAGCTGGGAATCAGTTACCTAACTCCCTGATAGACTTGCACGAACAACCTCAATAACTTTCGAAGCGCTGGGAATCAGTTACCTAACTCCCTGATAGACTTGGCAAGATTAACTACCTCACGCAGCCGCGCGCTGGGAATCAGTTACCTAACTCCCTGATAGACTTGACGAGCTTGCCGATCTCGAGCTGCTGCAGCTGGGAATCAGTTACCTAACTCCCTGATAGACTTGCATGTGACGTACACTGCTGAGATTGCTTGCTGGGAATCAGTTACCTAACTCCCTGATAGACTTGGCCAATTATTTGCGGTGACGATTTAGATGCTGGGAATCAGTTACCTAACTCCCTGATAGACTTGGTACACGGCCGAGCGCCCGGAGAGCAGGGCTGGGAATCAGTTACCTAACTCCCTGATAGACTTGGAATGCCCTGCAGAGCTTTCTGCTGTGAGCTGGGAATCAGTTACCTAACTCCCTGATAGACTTGAAGGTACTGATGCTCAGCGCAAGAATGCGCTGGGAATCAGTTACCTAACTCCCTGATAGACTTGAATCCAGCTGATTCGACATGGAGAATACGCTGGGAATCAGTTACCTAACTCCCTGATAGACTTGGGCATATTCAGCAGTATCAAGCGCGCCAGCTGGGAATCAGTTACCTAACTCCCTGATAGACTTGTGTCTTAGAAGCACGATTAAGCTTATCTGCTGGGAATCAGTTACCTAACTCCCTGATAGACTTGTCTTAGCTGTGTGCGCGTACAAACGTAGGCTGGGAATCAGTTACCTAACTCCCTGATAGACTTGTCTTAGCTGTGTGCGCGTACAAACGTAGGCTGGGAATCAGTTACCTAACTCCCTGATAGACTTGTGAGTGTCCGGTCTTGGTCTCGATCTTGGCTGGGAATCAGTTACCTAACTCCCTGATAGACTTGAACCAGCTTTAATTTACGGCCAACATACGCTGGGAATCAGTTACCTAACTCCCTGATAGACTTGGCTTCTTTTTCCTAGCGTTGAAAAACAGGCTGGGAATCAGTTACCTAACTCCCTGATAGACTTGAGAGCAATTTTCTGAACATTTAGGTAAGGCTGGGAATCAGTTACCTAACTCCCTGATAGACTTGGATCAAGCCGATACACGAAAATCGGATAGCTGGGAATCAGTTACCTAACTCCCTGATAGACTTGTTGCACGTATGCCAACCAATTTGTAACCGCTGGGAATCAGTTACCTAACTCCCTGATAGACTTGCCGCGTCACCGCCTCCGCGAACACGCTGGCTGGGAATCAGTTACCTAACTCCCTGATAGACTTGGTGTGATTCGACCTCCGAGCCGTACTGGGCTGGGAATCAGTTACCTAACTCCCTGATAGACTTGCGGATACGGCACCGATGGCAAACGGCGTGCTGGGAATCAGTTACCTAACTCCCTGATAGACTTGTGGCGAGTTCATGCGATGCCTCCAATCCTGCTGGGAATCAGTTACCTAACTCCCTGATAGACTTGGAATCTTGGCAAAAGCCCCTTTCACTCCGCTGGGAATCAGTTACCTAACTCCCTGATAGACTTGCTCCAGCCTGCATGGCCGCATCGCGCAGGCTGGGAATCAGTTACCTAACTCCCTGATAGACTTGAGGAACGCTTGATACCTATAAACGGCTTTGCTGGGAATCAGTTACCTAACTCCCTGATAGACTTGCTGACTTCCGATAGGAGACAAAATGGAAGCTGGGAATCAGTTACCTAACTCCCTGATAGACTTGCCATTCAGCGGCAGCCTCAGCGGTTATGGCTGGGAATCAGTTACCTAACTCCCTGATAGACTTGCTCGCCGGCCACCACGCAACGCTACGTAGCTGGGAATCAGTTACCTAACTCCCTGATAGACTTGCGGTGTGCTTGCTGCCGCTCTTCGAGCGGCTGGGAATCAGTTACCTAACTCCCTGATAGACTTGGGAATCCACGCGCGAGTGAGTCCATGAGGCTGGGAATCAGTTACCTAACTCCCTGATAGACTTGAACCGGTGTGAGGATCGCAGCAGATCATGCTGGGAATCAGTTACCTAACTCCCTGATAGACTTGCAAATAGTGAGCTTAAGTTATCGAAACTGCTGGGAATCAGTTACCTAACTCCCTGATAGACTTGACGTTTCCCTTCCAAGGTCTCGAATAACGCTGGGAATCAGTTACCTAACTCCCTGATAGACTTGAGAACAGCGGCGCGAAAGTCACCGCGAAGGCTGGGAATCAGTTACCTAACTCCCTGATAGACTTGATCGAGTACTTCACCAATCCGACACAACGCTGGGAATCAGTTACCTAACTCCCTGATAGACTTGAACGTTTTAGACCCCCATCTTTTCGGCAGCTGGGAATCAGTTACCTAACTCCCTGATAGACTTGGATGAGCTCGACGAGTTCTTGATGATGTGCTGGGAATCAGTTACCTAACTCCCTGATAGACTTGGCCGCCGAAAAACATTGCTAGCGCGAGCGCTGGGAATCAGTTACCTAACTCCCTGATAGACTTGTGGGGCGGACGCACGGTCTTTAAAATTGGCTGGGAATCAGTTACCTAACTCCCTGATAGACTTGTACACCACATAGATATGGATAGACTTTAGCTGGGAATCAGTTACCTAACTCCCTGATAGACTTGGGCGGCGAGTGTGAGAGAGCCGTTTGCGGCTGGGAATCAGTTACCTAACTCCCTGATAGACTTGGCCTTTCAAAGCTTTAGCAGTGAGGTCAGCTGGGAATCAGTTACCTAACTCCCTGATAGACTTGATCTGCCGCTTCTGGCAGCTTCCAGACCGCTGGGAATCAGTTACCTAACTCCCTGATAGACTTGCGTTCATGGCATACCCGTATTTAAGCCAGCTGGGAATCAGTTACCTAACTCCCTGATAGACTTGAATTGCCGCATGCACTTTCTTACCAGTAGCTGGGAATCAGTTACCTAACTCCCTGATAGACTTGGTCACTTTGGTGTGTACGAGTGTTGATTGCTGGGAATCAGTTACCTAACTCCCTGATAGACTTGAAAACCCACCAGCATTCATGTTGGTGGGGCTGGGAATCAGTTACCTAACTCCCTGATAGACTTGCGAATCTACCGGTAGAGCAGGATTACGTGCTGGGAATCAGTTACCTAACTCCCTGATAGACTTGTGCTGTTTCGTCACCTACGCGTGATACTGCTGGGAATCAGTTACCTAACTCCCTGATAGACTTGAGCACATTGGAGCGTCGTCGTCAATCAGGCTGGGAATCAGTTACCTAACTCCCTGATAGACTTGTAGCCGGATACGCCAATCAGTCGCTGCGGCTGGGAATCAGTTACCTAACTCCCTGATAGACTTGTACCAAGGATATCAGAGCGGTTCAGGAGGCTGGGAATCAGTTACCTAACTCCCTGATAGACTTGCCAGGCCGCGGCCACCGCGACAAACAGCGCTGGGAATCAGTTACCTAACTCCCTGATAGACTTGGGCGGGAACAGCAGCCGTCGCCTTTGGTGCTGGGAATCAGTTACCTAACTCCCTGATAGACTTGTATGGCGTGCTCGCACCGTCGTGGCGGGGCTGGGAATCAGTTACCTAACTCCCTGATAGACTTGAGCTCCACCAGCCATGCAGGAAGATAATGCTGGGAATCAGTTACCTAACTCCCTGATAGACTTGTTTTTGGCGCTTTGTGCTTAAAAGTCCAGCTGGGAATCAGTTACCTAACTCCCTGATAGACTTGATCATCGAGAGCTTTAGAATGCTCAGCGGCTGGGAATCAGTTACCTAACTCCCTGATAGACTTGAGCAATGGCAGAGGTCGGCAGACTATTAGCTGGGAATCAGTTACCTAACTCCCTGATAGACTTGTACCAGAATTTGGCGTAAACCACGGCCGGCTGGGAATCAGTTACCTAACTCCCTGATAGACTTGGAAGACACGTGACAGCTAGCTCGACCATGCTGGGAATCAGTTACCTAACTCCCTGATAGACTTGCGTCCTTATCGATAAGAATCACACGAGGGCTGGGAATCAGTTACCTAACTCCCTGATAGACTTGTGTTTAGTGTACGCGATATCTGTGGTGAGCTGGGAATCAGTTACCTAACTCCCTGATAGACTTGCGATTCCAAGACAAACATTGACAATGAAGCTGGGAATCAGTTACCTAACTCCCTGATAGACTTGACCTACATATCCTATGCTTAGGTAAGGGGCTGGGAATCAGTTACCTAACTCCCTGATAGACTTGAGAAATCAATAGCGTCGCGGAGAACGTGGCTGGGAATCAGTTACCTAACTCCCTGATAGACTTGTCGAAGCCGCTGTAGGCTTCAAAGAAACGCTGGGAATCAGTTACCTAACTCCCTGATAGACTTGGGAGTTCCTGCAGGGTGTTCCGGATCTAGCTGGGAATCAGTTACCTAACTCCCTGATAGACTTGCAAGCCTTTTTCGCCAAGCTGCAAGTTTGCTGGGAATCAGTTACCTAACTCCCTGATAGACTTGCCGCTGCAAGTCTGACTCCTACTCTTATGCTGGGAATCAGTTACCTAACTCCCTGATAGACTTGGGTTGAGGATACTCAAAAAGATAGTGATGCTGGGAATCAGTTACCTAACTCCCTGATAGACTTGTCTGTTCTTGATTCCCCGCGCGAGCTAGGCTGGGAATCAGTTACCTAACTCCCTGATAGACTTGACGCTAACCAAAATATCAATGAAGCTCGGCTGGGAATCAGTTACCTAACTCCCTGATAGACTTGGCTTATCCAGCTCACCAATAGCAGCAGTGCTGGGAATCAGTTACCTAACTCCCTGATAGACTTGAGGAGAGTTAGAAAACGGCGTCAGAAAGCCACTTTCTGACGCCGTTTTGATTAAAAAATCATCAATTGTTCGGGCTCTGGATCGGGTAGTTCTTCATGATGATTGGAAAAACGAATAGCTTTTGCCCACTGTTTATCCGTCAAGTGATAGATACGCACTTCGCCACCAATGGGTAGGTTTGCTTTGATTGCTTTTACAAGTCGAGTGCCAATGAGTCCGGTGGGGGAATAGTGAGCATACACGCTGTATTGAATCCTGGAGAAACCTATGTCTAGCAGGGAATTTCTAAAACGTGAGTACTCGCGTTTGTCTTGCGCTGTTTTGGTCGGAAGGTCAAACATGACAACGCACCACATTGGTTCACTCGCCATCATAAATTCCTAGTGCAAGTGTGGGATTCCACACGTTAACTATAAGTTTATTAATATCGCCTTCCAAGTATTGCCCGTAATGTTGGGCAAGATTCACTAATTCGGACGGGATTGAATTGCCGGTTTCACCGAAGCAATCACCTGCAACTTGGACCAGTTCTTTGCGTGCGTCATGAGAATCAATTGACTCATTACATAACGTGGACGCTACGCATGCGTCGATTGCCGGGCGGAATGGCTCTATCAGATCATCGGCAAGGTTAAAATTATTCGATCTTCCACGATGAAACATTCCTAGTGCTGGCGTGAGTCCGGCCGAAAGCACGGCTCTCATTGCATGACCGCGCAAAACTGTGTATCCATAATCCAGCAATGCATTAGGCGTATACACTTCATCTCTAATGCCAGGCTGCCGGCGGAATCCTTCGTCACCCCACAGTGAGTTCCAATAGATCCGTGCTGCTTGGCCTTCGTTATTCGATGTATCACCTGATCGCAGATCCTTTGCAAGTTTACGAAGTAAACCGGCGTTTGGTCTCCTGCAGTACTCCAAAACATTAGCTTGCCCAAGAATCTTAGCTTTGACTACGCTCGTCCAAGCAGATTTGCGGCGTGGGAGTGAACTTTCCATCTGCGCAATTTGCCTAGCGCCAACCCTGCTGTGCTCGCTCCACGCATATGCGCCGCCAATCGGTACGCCTTTCCAGTCACAGAAAATGACCGAAACATCGTCTCCAAATAACCGATGAAGTGAGCCAGCAGAAAACCTAGTATTAACACCGATAAAGACAATCCCGACATCCGCAGTGGGGACTTTCACGGACTCGCCGCCGTCAGGCGTCACACGGAGGGCGCCTCGATCCGCTGAAACTTTCCCTTGAAAGCCAGAGAAATCGAGGACCCTCCATTGCTCAGCATTTAGGCGTGCCATGATTCTGGTAGACCATGTTTCGAATGCGTTCGTGGAACACCAAGCGCACTTCTCCTAATGATCTTAGGATTCCCGTATTGGAAAATGACATTGACAGATGGTAACCATCCTCCCGCATGTATGATCTTATGCGAACTATCCGAATGTTCATCTTTCAGCCCTTCAGACGAGAGAATCGATGGGCGTAATCTGATGCGCTTCGGGTCCATAAACCCAGCCACCCTAAACCTGTTCTGACCTGGGAAATCATCCAGCATTTCCTTTATCTGTCCTGAAATAAGTTTCGGATTGCTAATATCAATAACCATCTCATCGCCAGCCACAAGCCAACCGAGATATTCAGCTGTGCCGTCCACGAGTGCTTTTCGAATCTTCGGTTCAGCCGCACGCATTGAGATACTTTGTGGCTTGAGCTCCACATTGAAGAGATCTTCACCGCGATGCGAAATCAAATCGCACATGAACACACGAACCATGGCAAAAACTGGCTTCTTTCCATTGATGCGATAAATACGCGCATGATGAATAGTGTTGCCAATTTCTGCATAGCCACCACGAACAGCAATTGCCGCTGCACTGGTTCCGAAAATGCCCACTTTATCTTTCGCTGTAAAGAATTCGTTCTTTACCCGAATTTGCCGGGTGTCGTCTTCCGGTAAACCAGTCTTCTCATCAAAATCGTCGCAGCGAGTTAGCGCACACCACAGCGCCTCACTAGATGCACGGTCGATCTCAGTGATACTCCAGGCAGATCCGACTTCCTTGTACGTGAGCTCTCGGATTCTGTCGTCATGTGCTTTGCCATTTCCAAGACCGAGCCGTAGATTCTCCATCACTGGAATAGAATCCGTCGCCAGCGCATCATTAAACAAGAACGACAGCCGATCCATCTTATTGAGCCAGTCACCGAAACTAATCTGAGCGCCTTGCGAACGCCCGCGATATTCTTTCCATGTTTCAGCCTTGCGAAGCATGCGCTCAGTATCTCGAAGGTTAATGCGCTCAGCAAGTGTTTTCGATATACCAGGAGACATCAACGCGATGGTAGCCGCATCCATTGCATGATGACGGCGATCCAAGCGGGTCTTTCCACCGCCACCGATCATCTCAACACGATCTTCAAAACCTGAGGCCTTACGAGCTTGGGCAGTAATCTTTCCTTGATATACTCCTACTTTTGAATCAGGATTCTCTTGCTTGAGGAAATACTCAATACGGTGCCGAAGTTCATTCGCCATCCACGCAACCGACTCCATCGACCGATTATCCAATTCAGGATCTTCGGTGGTGCGAGTGAGTCGATCAATAACGTCTTTCTTGAAGTTATTCCACTGCTTAGTACTTAATCCTTCTTCATAATCCCAATGCATAACTCGATCAATTGCTTTATCGAGCGAAATTTCCGGATTAGGATTTTGTTGCGCCCATACACGGAATGGAATGTTTCCCTTTGATCGGTTGCAGGAAATGCAGACTGCCACAAGATTGTTGCGCGTATTGGTCGACCCCACGCCTTTGCGTGGAACAATATGATCCATTTCGCAGTCGCTCATAGAAATTTGGGTGCCACAGTATGCACATTGGCAATGTTGGCGTTTTACCGCAAGGTATCGGGTAATGTCAGAATTTCGCACGCGCCCTGAACCTTGATCAGCATGAATCTGTTCAACGATGCTACGGTTTCGTTCAGCTCTCTTACCGTTTTCACGTTCATATTCGCGTGCCATTTTTTCCGATACAAAGCCGTCACGCATGTGCTCAATATTGACGACACTTGGGTAGCCGAATTCTTTGATAGCACTTGTCAGCCATCGGTTGACAATCTTCAATACACGATCAACACCAGGGTTGCCCACTGGCAAACCGATCGGATCGGCGGATGGCTTCCACGAATCATCAACGCCGAATTCAGCCTTGCGTGCCTCATGAAGATCTATACCGTCATCAAGCATACGATTCGTCAAGCGTGTCAACGAGTCTACGGAGTATGCCGCACGACCTGCAGGTAAATCTACCCCGCTGAGCTCTTCTAATTCTTTATCGGATAACCCTGCTAGGAAATCCTGCGCGGCTTGAGCTCCGTCTGCGTCGTCTTCAAGAATTTCTGCGTTGGACATCAACGCAATTAATGCTGCACGCTCGTCTTCTGAAGCTTCTTTCCACCACATCGAGAGAGCTTTAGGCTTTGCTTTAATAATCCTCTGGTTTGTGACGTTGACTGGAGGTTTCGCGTAAGGGCGTTCGCCGTCGGGTCCTTCTTTCGCGGTACCTTCCAAATGATCGCGGACGACGCCGAGCAGGCCCGCTACGTCTGTCCAGGTCACAGCGTCGTCAGTTGAGGCTTCCATAAGGAAATCCACTACTTTAAGACGTTCATCTTTGGTGAGTGCGCGTGAAGTGCCGTCGTCATCACGAATACGCAAGTTCGCGACGACGGAAACAATGCGATACTTTTGGAAAGCTGGGTGCGCTTTTTCTGCGCGGGGGAGATGATGTTGGCCTGGTAGTTCATCTTTTCCTGTGCGAGACGCTGCACTACCCACTGGTGATTTTGCATCGAATACTACATCGATGATGTCATTGATGTCTTCTGTTGATATGCCCTGTTTTGCGGCAATCTTCCGTAGTTCATTTGCGTTGTCAGATTGACGGAGTTTGCCTCCGAGAATGCCGCCCTCGCCACGTACTTTCGTATAGTCCGCAATCATATCGGCGATGATTTCGGCTGGAGTGGCATCTTCGTCAGGCATAACGCCGTTGTATTCAGTAAGTCGTTCCTTTAATTTCTTGAACTCTTCAGAATCCGCAGCGGGCAAATGCAGTGACTTCACACTTGCGTACGGGCTGCGCCATCCACGGTGCCTTGCCATATGGCGAAGTGCGATAGAAAGCGCTGAAGGGAATTCATCAGCAGGCAGCTCTTCACGAGCAAGTTTGGCGCGAATATGCCAAGGAGCGTGAGGGTCAGCGATTTCTTCGAGATTTATGATTGGGTATCCCTTTGCTGTAAGGAAATCGTCCAATGCGCGAAGTCTCTGCTTACGACGCCGATACAGACGTCGCGTACGTCGCGCAACACCGCTTGTTGCGAGCCTTGTGATTGCTTTCTTGCGTTGCTCTGGATCTACACCTGAGTCATGTACGTAAACAACAGAGTTAAGGATTCGTGAGGGAAGACCATCCTCCCCGATTTCAAGTGCGCAAAGGCCGACCGAGTTAGTGCCAACGTCTACACCGACGTTATAGTTTATCTTTTTCATACAACTATTATTCACAATATCTTATGCAAATGTGTGAATTTCGAAGAAAAAAATGGGTTATAGGACAAATCGTGTTGGTTTTTTATACCGGTCCTTGCCATTGGCCGTTGTGGTGGAAATCGGTCCAGTTCGCTGCTGTTCCCCATCGCTGGATTTCTTCTTGGGCATGGTGGTGACTGGCTCGGGTGAACATGGCTTCGATTTGGCTATCCGTGTAGGTAGTTTCCAGTAACTGCGCTGGCGTGTTAGGAAACTCCGTGTGTTGATAACACCACCATAAAATCGTCTTGACCTGGTGATCGATCGGCATTCCACGATGCGATCTCAACACATGTCGTAAACGCGAGTTCAGGGATTCAATCAGGTTAGACGTTGCAGGAATCGGGTCATCATCAATACTCAGACTCGGATCAAGATAGGTAAATAACGTTCCATGACGTACCAGAGTATTAAGCGAATTTTTAGCACGAATAAGCCGTGCATGAGTGGGAACAATCTGACCGTTCGCAAGGCGAGTTTTCTCAGCAAGGAACGCCTTCCATGCCGTATTCCACACCGCTAACTGACCCATCCATGCAAGCGCTTCCTCACGCGTGTGGATGTGTAATAAGTCTTTCGCAAGACCATAAAGCTCAACACCAGCACGAGTACGTGGCCGGCTCGTGGTATAGCGCTTGACAGTGCTAAAAGCGTGAAAGACACAGCGTTGAATACGGGTAGTGGGCCATGAAATTTTCACAGCCGAAGCAATTCCTGGACCACCATCACATACAACAACATCTGGTGGTGCAATACGTGAAAACAATGCTTGCCACGCAGCCGTTGTCTCACGACGTGCTACATACCAGCCAAGAACATGTGTTTTCGTACAAGCGATCAGCACAACAAGTTTGCGTGACAGATATATCCCATCCACAAAAACCACGTGATGAACCTCCTCAACAACTGGACTCACTGGCCATAACTGCCAAAACTGGTGGAATCGACGCCGAGCATTTCGCCCCTGACCAGGCAGATCCCGATAACGCAGATCCGAGGTCACGAAATTGAGAAAAGCTGCGAAATAACGAGCAGTGACATCATTAGAACGACTTTGACTCGCCCGGCACGACGGACAACGGAATCGGGGCCGACCAGAACCACTCTTGCCCCACTTTTGGGTAACTGAACCACACAATGAACAACGAGGATTTCCCATACCCTCAAGTCAACCGAGTTCAAACCCTACTTTCACCCGCAATACCAACAAAAAACCAGGCCAAAACCAACACGAAATGTCCAACCAAAAACTCGAGCCAAACCGACTTCAAACCCGACTATTGCTTACCACACCAACAAAAACACACCCAAAAACCAACACGATTTGTCCTATAGCCCAAAAAAATTGACGAATTTTAAAATCAAAAAAGTCGGGCGCCAGAAGCGCCCGACTAAGCAATAAATGCCTTTAGCATTCGACTACACAAACTTGGTGTAGCTTACTGAGAATCAGTTATGGATCAATCATAAGTTCGAATACTTTGAATTGTCAACTGTTTTCTGTATTGATTTGTGAAATATTAAATCGCGAGGCCAGCATGGTTAAACCGCCAACGCCCGGCGTCTGGCCGCGCCTCCGATTACGACCACAACCCCGCCACCAAAGACCGACATAAGACCAAGTACTGCCTACGCATTGATATTCGCCCCTCCAGTGCTTGCCAACTTCGAAGCTGGCGCGCTCGCACTGGAGTCATCATCGAGAACGGGTGTTGGCGGCGTCGGCCCCGCAGTTGTCGACCCAGCAGTTGTCGGCTCCGCAGGCGCAGGTACTACAACAGTGCTCGGATCTAAACAAGCTGAACTGGACGAGCTCACCGTCGGCGTGCCGTTTGCCGTCCAGGTAACCTTTGCAGTATTGAACAGTCCCTGCCCAGCAGTGGGCGTTGTTGCGCACTTGCTAAGCTCGTCAATAGACCCAGTGAGCTGGTATTTAACAAAGATAGTGTAGCGATCTGTGCCTCCTGCCGCGATCGTACGCGTAGTTGCACCCAGCTTAAACGCAGTGGCAGCACCCAGATCCACGTGCGCAGTCGTTCCATCGGCAGCCCGGAGTTTGCGCGGCAAATGCGGTGCTATTTGTAGATAGGCCGACTATTAAACTGGGCACCGTCAGAAGGACTGTAAGAATTGCGCGGGATTTTTCCTATTGTGACGAGTGCTCATTCAAATGCCTATTCTTATCGTATTTGTATTATTAACATAATCAAACCATAGATTGTGATGAAAACAAAAAATGAATAAATTCCCCCTGCTTCTCGTATTTTGAAATGTCAGTATCAAATTGTGGTCGGTGTTTTAGGCTTTCGTTATGGAGCAAAGTATTGATTTAGCAGTAATTCCCGGTGATGGGATCGGTCCGGAAGTTGTGAATGAGGGCCTGCGGGTGCTTCGTTTCGTAACTGATCGCGCCGGCGTCGTGCTCAACGAAACGACTTACGATCTAGGCGCAAAGCGTTGGCAGCGCACGGGTGATGTACTTCCCGACGACGAACTAGCGAGTATCAAGCGCAAAGATGCGATTTTGCTTGGTGCGGTGGGCGACCCATCCACGCCGTCGGGACTCCTCGAGCGTGGATTACTGCTCAAACTCCGCTTTGAGCTGGATCATTACGTCAATCTTCGTCCCTCGCGTTATTACGACGGCGTGGCGAGCCCGTTGGCGAACCCGCAAGGTGTGGATTTCGTCGTCGTGCGTGAAGGAACCGAGGGCTTGTACTGCGGAAACGGCGGAGCGATTCGCGTCGGAACTGCTCAGGAAATCGCCACTGAGGTATCGGTCAATACGGCGTTTGGTGTTGAACGCTTGGTTCGTTTTGCCTTTGAACAGGCTGTAAAAAGGAGAAACAAACTCACACTCGTGCATAAACACAATGTGCTGGTGCATGCTGGGCATCTGTGGCGCCGCACGGTGGAGCGAATTGGGCGTGAGTACCCGAACGTCGTCACTGATTATATTCACGTCGACGCGGCAACAATTTACCTGGTCACAGAACCGCAACGTTTCGATGTGATCGTGACCGACAATCTCTTTGGCGATATTCTCACTGACGAAGCTGGGGCAATAACCGGAGGAATTGGTCTTGCTGCCTCGGGAAACATTAATCCTAGCCGAGAGTATCCGTCGATGTTTGAACCTGTTCACGGCTCTGCTCCAGACATCGCTGGCACCGGAAAAGCCGATCCGACTGCGACGATACTCTCTGTGGCAATGATGCTCGATTTTTTGGGATACCCAGAGCTTGCAGGCGCGGTTAATGTTGCTGTTGAAAATGATATGAGACGACGAGCACAAGCTGGCGCAGCAGGAAAAAGGCTTGTACGCAGCACCAGCCAGATCGGGCGCGATATTTTGAATCTGCTCTAAAGCAAATGGTCACGATTTTTGGCCCGAGCGTCGCAGTAGAATAAATAACGTATCGAAAAAGTGCGCATGATCGCGACTACTAGTGGGCGGATTCCTAATATATGGACTCCCTAAATGTGGAGAGGTGAAACAATATGGCACATAAAGAGACCGAGCTTGAGGTTCAGGCGGCTCGTAAGTTGCCTGCGGCAGATCAGCTAGCGGGTCGGTTTGTGCTACAAAAACACGACCATCTCAAATCTGATGACGAGTATGCGCAGGTCATGAACCATTTAGGTTTTGGAGTCGATTTTTCAGATTATATGGCGCGTGCTACGTGGACTGCTGAATCCGGTTGGCACAACAAGGTGATCGAACCGTATGGGGCAATTTCGCTCGATCCCGGTGCGTCGGTTCTGCATTATGGCCAGGAAATTTTTGAAGGCCTCAAAGTGTATAGGCACGACGACGGAACTATCTGGACTTTCCGCCCGAGCTATAACGGTGCACGGCTCAATTATTCTGGTGCGCGCTTGGCTATTCCGGAGCTACCAATTGAGGATTTTATTGCTTCGATAGTCGATCTGGTGCGCGCTGATCAACGATGGGTGCCTAATGGTGAGGGCGCATCGTTATATTTGCGTCCATTTATTTTCGCTTCGGAATCTTTCCTTGGGGTACGGGCCGCGACTCGCTACGAATACGTGGTCATTGCGTCGCCGTCGGGGCCATATTTCCCTAACGGATTTAAGCCGATCGCCGTCTGGGTTGATCAAAAGTATCATCGTGCTGGTCCGGGAGGAATGGGAGATGCAAAGACCGGCGGTAACTATGCGGCTTCCTTGCTTCCTAAGATTGATGCTCATCATCGCGGTTTTGACGAGGTACTCTTCCTTGATGGAGCCACAAACTCGAATCTCGATGAACTCGGTGGAATGAATGTTTTTGTGGTGTTAAAAGACGGAAGCGTCAAAACTCCACAACTGACCGGCAATATCTTGCCTGGCGCCACACGCTCGTCGATTATACGCTTCTTGGAAGAAGAGGGGACTGCCGTTGAGGAATGTACGATCAGCTTATCGTCGCTCCTTGAGGGGATTGAATCGGGCGATGTACAAGAAATGTTCGCATGTGGAACGGCTGCGGTAGTTACGTCAATTGGCAGAATTGCGGGTGAAAATTTTGATCTCACTCTTCCCAGCAGCGTGATAACCCGGCGTATATACGATGAACTGACGTCGATTCAGCTTGGTACCAGAGAAGATTCATATGGGTGGCTGTATCAGATCGCTTGATGCGGGCACGCAGGTAGGGTAGCTGATCGCAGATCAGGTTCAGGCGCATCGCGCTGTGCGTCCGCAACCGTGCGGGTAAACGGCGCAGGTAAATAGGGTGTAATTGGGGTAGAACATGGCAGAAAAAGTATTCGTTTACGATACGACTTTGCGTGACGGCGCGCAGCAAGAGGGCATGAATCTGTCGGTTGCTGATAAAGTGGCGCTGCTTCCAATTATTGAGGCAATGGGAGCGGACTATATCGAAGGTGGCTGGCCGGGTGCGATTCCGCGAGATACGGCGTTTTTCGAGCAGCTAAAAGAGAAAAATCCACTGAGTCAGGCACGGTTAGTTGCTTTTGGGGCTACGTGCAAGGTCGGTTTAACTCCCCAGGAGGATCCGCAGATCGCAGCGCTGGTTGATTCGCAAGCTCCAATCCTGTGTCTGGTGGCAAAGTCTGATATACGTCACGTTGATCAGGCGCTGCGTACCACAGGTGAAGAAAACTTGCGCATGATTTCTGATTCCGTGCGGTATCTGCGTCAGATGAATCGTGAAGTGATGATCGATCTTGAACATTTCTTTGATGGATTCTCCTTTGATCCGCAGTACGCCACTTTGGCAGCGGCTACGGCCTTTGCTGCTGGTGCTAGCTGGGTGATCTTGTGTGATACCAACGGCGGTACGCTGCCCTCTTCGATCAGTGCTACCATTTACGATCTTCGACTAAGATTGCTTGAACATGGTATGCAAGCTCCGCAACTGGGCATTCATGCTCATGATGATGGCGGCTGTGCAGTGGCAAATACGATTACCGCTGTAGATGCAGGGTGTCGGCAAATTCAGGGCACGATAAATGGGTATGGCGAACGCACTGGAAACGCTAATCTCATTACTTGTGTTGCGGATCTTCAGATCAAAACACCTTATGAGTTGGTCACCGAGCACCAGCTGAGCAACTTATCGAAAGTTGCCTACGCCGTCTCCGAGATTACTAATATTTCTCCTGCTCGGCGCCAGCCGTATATCGGTGTTTGCGCTTTTGCGCATAAAGCAGGACTCCATGCTTCAGCAATACGTGTCAATCCTGATCTTTATCAGCATATCGATCCGATGATCGTCGGTAACGATATGCGTATGCTCGTTTCTGATATGGCTGGTCGCGCCTCGGTGGAACTCAAGGCTCGGGAATTTGGAATTGACTTGAGCCAGAATAAAAATGCCTTGGCGCAAATTACGGATCGTGTGAAAACCGCAGAAGCCCAAGGATATACCTACGATGCGGCTGATGCCTCTTTCGAGTTGCTTATTAGAGAAATCGTATTCGGGGAACGTCCACGCTATTTTGAGATCGAATCATGGTCTACTCATGTGGCAACTCAAGCGCACAATGTATCGCAGACCTATTCTGAGGCGAATGTGAAGATTCATGCGGGCGGTCGGCGGATTATGCGCATTGGTGAAGGAGTTGGGCCGGTAGATGCCCTCGATTCTGCGCTTCGAACGGCTTTGAAGAATGTGTACCCGCTGCTATCGACGTTCGAATTGATAGATTTTAAGGTTCGTATTCTCGATTCTGCACGAGGGACGGGTGCTATTACGCGCGTTTTAATTACATTGAAAGATAATGCCGGACACTGGACCACAGTTGGGGTAGGGGTCGACGTCATCGAAGCTTCATGGGAGGCCTTGATCGATGGCTATGTTTGTGGCTTGATGCGCAATGGAATTGCACCTGATTGCTGAGCTTAACAAGTCAGATACCGCGCAGTTATTTGGATTGAGGGTGTTAAGTTTTTATGTTGACCCATATCACAATAAGTCCTAGATGGCGTTCTTTGCTAGTAAATCACTAGAAAGCGTCGATTTTATGCGGAAAAATCGCCTTGGTTGTGACGAGCCTCAAGCAACCAAAGGGTCATAAGTCCTGTTGAGAGTAAATGTAAAATTTCTACATGTCGGAAATGTCGCAAATGTACCAAAATGAGAATGTGATTTGCGTCTGAGCTTTAGTAACTTCACTGACCGCTTCTTAGTATGGAAGTACAGATAAAACTTTATCTAAGGAGAGAAGCGCTGTGAGCGTGAACGCAGGTCAAACATCGGTAGATGAAATGCAATTTGCTGGTTGGGAAGGTTTCGCTGGAGAAACTTGGAAATCAGAAATTAACGTCCGTGATTTTATTCAAGAAAACTACACTCCATATGAGGGTGACGATTCTTTCTTGGCTGGTCCAACTGAGAAAACCCTCAACCTTTGGAAGACTCTTGATGAGAAGTACCTTTCGGTTGAGCGCGAAAAGCGTATTTACGACGTCGACGTAGACACCCCAGCAGATGTTGACGCATTTGGTCCGGGATATATTTCGGAAGACGACGACGTTATCGTCGGCTTGCAAACGGACGTCCCGCTCAAGCGCGCGATGATGCCAAATGGTGGCTGGCGCATGGTTGAAGCCGCTATTAACGAAGCTGGCAAGGAAATCAATCCACGCGTCAAAGAGATCTTCACCAAGTACCGCAAGACTCATAACGAGGGCGTATTCGATATCTACACCCCGCGTATCCGCGCTGCCCGTTCATCGCATATTATTACCGGTTTGCCTGACGCATACGGCCGTGGCCGCATCATTGGTGACTACCGTCGCGTAGCTCTCTACGGTGTGGATTACCTTATCAATGAGAAGATTGAAGCTCGTGATTCAGTGGCAGACCAGCCATTCTCTGAGCACTGGGCACGCTACCGTGAAGAGCACTCGGAGCAGATCAAGGCTCTCAAGAAGCTCAAGCACATGGCTGAGGGCTATGGCTTTGATATTTCTAAGCCTGCAACCACCGCCAAGGAAGCTGTGCAGTGGACCTACTTTGGCTATTTGGCTTCGGTGAAGTCCCAAGACGGCGCTGCTATGAGCTTTGGTCGTCTGTCTGGATTCTTCGATATCTACTTTGAGCGTGATTTCCAGCGTGGAATTCTCACCGAATCCGAAGCTCAGGAAATCATTGATGCCCTGGTCATCAAGCTGCGCATCGTTCGTTTCTTGCGCACTGAAGCTTATGATCAGATCTTCTCCGGCGATCCGTACTGGGCTACCTGGTCAGACGGCGGTTTCTCGGATGATGGCCGTACGCTCGTAACCAAGACTTCGTTCCGTTTGCTGCAAACACTAATGAACCTTGGCCCAGCTCCTGAACCAAATATCACGATTTTCTGGTCCGAGAAGCTTCCGGTTGGCTACAAAAACTTCTGTGCGCGCGTTTCCATTGAGACGTCGTCGATCCAGTATGAAGCTGACGAGCAGATTCGTTGCCACTGGGGCGACGACGCTGCTATCGCATGCTGTGTATCGCCAATGCGTGTGGGTAAGCAAATGCAATTCTTCGGCGCTCGTGTTAACGCCGCGAAGGCTCTCTTGTACGCAATGAACGGCGGACGTGATGAGATGTCTGGCAAGAAGATCGTTGAGGGTTACTCGCCAATCGAAGGTGACGAAGCGCTCGATTTCGATGAAGTGTGGGCAAAGTACGAAGATATGCTCGATTGGGTAGTGGGCACCTATGTTGAGGCGCTCAATATCATCCACTACAGCCACGATAAGTATGCCTATGAAGCTATGGAAATGGCTCTGCACGATTCTGATATCGTTCGCACTATGGGCTGCGGTATTGCTGGTCTTTCCATCGTGGCAGATTCGCTCTCGGCTATTAAGTACGCCAAGGTCACCCCGATTCGTGATGAGACAGGTCTGATCGTTGATTACAAGACGGAAGGCGACTTCCCACGCTATGGCAACGACGATGATCGTGCAGACGACATCGCTGCGACCATCGTTCACACTGTCATGAGCAAGATCAAGGCAATTCCGATGTATCGCGATGCAATTCCAACGCAGTCGGTACTGACGATCACTTCTAACGTGGTTTACGGCAAGGCAACTGGTAACTTCCCATCGGGTCACCGTGCGGGAACTCCGTTTGCTCCTGGTGCAAACCCTGAGAATGGCGCTGATACCCACGGCATGCTCGCGTCAATGCTTTCAGTCGGAAAGCTCGATTACGACGACGCTCTGGACGGTATCTCGTTGACCAACACTATCGTTCCATCTTCGCTGGGTCGCACTCAGCAAGAGCAGATCGAAAACCTAGTTGGCATCATGGATGCTGGCTTCATCAAGCAAGACTGAGTCCGAAAACACGTTGTTTGGCAGCAAAAATATGCTGCCAAACAACTAAAATCGGTTATGGGAAAACATATTAAATAAACCGTTTAGGAGAATCTCATGGCAACAAAAACATACGCAGAGCGTGAAGCCTCAATGAAGGCAAGCCGTGAAGCCAAAGGTGGCATTCAGGGGCTTTACCATGCAAATATCAACGTGCTCAACCGCGATACCCTTGAGGACGCAATGGAGCACCCAGAGAAGTACCCACAGCTTACTGTGCGTGTTTCTGGCTACGCAGTGAACTTTGTTCGCCTTACCCGCGAGCAGCAGTTGGACGTTATCTCACGTACTTTCCACCAGGGAATGTGAGAATCTGATACGCCATTAACTCGATGGCGTATTGAAAATTGATAAATAACTTCAAGGATCGGGGCGGTATGACCACGTTAAAAACTCGGGCAACTGAGGGCTCAACAGGGGAGTACCGCCCCGAGCCACTTGAGATTGAAGTTCCGCGCCTCGGTGGTGCTGGGCTTTCTGGAGTTACTTTTGCTGGGCATATGAGCCACACGGAGCAGATGATGGCAGTCCGTGCTGGTGAAGTAGGATCTGTTCACTCTTGGGAACTAGTTACTGCGGTTGATGGTCCAGGTACACGCATGACGACGTTCTTCGCTGGATGTCCGCTGCGCTGCTTATACTGCCATAACCCCGATACGATGAAGATGCGAGATGGTACCGCAGTGCGTACCGAGGACTTACTAGCACGTATTTCTCGCTATCGTTCCGTATTTAGAGCAACAGGTGGTGGCGTCACTTTCTCTGGTGGCGAGCCGCTGTTCCAGCCAGCGTTTTTGGCTAAATTATTACGTGGATGCAAAGAAATGGGCATCCATACCGCAATCGATACCTCTGGTTTCCTCGGTACTGCATTGACGAATGAGATGATGAACGACGTTGACCTCGTACTTCTCGATGTCAAGAGCGGTATTCCTGAGGTGTACAAGAAGACGACGGGTCGTAATCTTGAACCTACTCTTCGTTTTGGGCAACGGCTTTCGGAAGCCGGAAAGCCGATTTGGATTCGTTTTGTGCTCGTCCCAACTTTGACGGATTCTCCAGAGAATATTAACGCCGTGGCAGATATTGTGAGCCAGTGGAATTCAGTCGAGCGCGTTGAAGTGCTTCCATTCCACCAGATGGGACGCGACAAATGGGAGACGCTCGGTATGGAGTACGAGCTTGACGACGTCGTCCCTCCTTCAAACGAGGAAACTGAAGCTGTACGTGACGTTTTCCGTGCGCGCGGACTCACTGTACACTGATCTTCAAACGCTTAACTGTATCTCAGCATATGATGCCTGCTCAATGATTGAGCATTGAAATACAGTCAATTGAAAATCGCACCATTTCTCAAAACTGGTTTTGGATTTGTGATCCAGGTAATGTCTGGCTACTCTGAATTGTGTAGAGACACTGCCCGGACAACGGAGTCCGGGCCCTCTTAAATGGCGATTTAAATGCAGATTGTTTACGCGTTGGCTTGTCTGTGTATTGCGGCTCGTTTACATATTGCGTATGTAGTGGCTCATTCACATGTTGCGGCTTGCCGATAAGTTCTTATACGTTGCGCGCTCCAAAGATAGCAGTTCCAACGCGCACTAAAGTAGAACCATGTGCTATCGCAAGCTCGAGATCGCTGGTCATTCCCATCGAAAGTTCCCGCGCATTTTCGAGTCCCTCTATCTCGTTCATCGCGATCAAAAGGCTGCGCGTCGTAGCGAAACTCGTGGCTACGGCGTCGGGATCCGTGGAATTGGCACCGATAGTCATCAGCCCCTGCACCGTTACGTAGGGGAGAGCGGCCACGCTTCGTGCCAGATCAAGCAGCGCATTTGGCTCACAACCGAACTGGGTAGGAGCTGCGGAAGAATTAACTTGGAGGAGCACTGGGTAAGGCTGCGTTGCTTCTCCAGCTGCGCAGCGTGCTTCTTGACGTCGATTGATGCGCTGCGCATATTTTAGCGAGTCTACGGTGTCTATACGCTGCGCATAGGTCATCGCTAAGCTGAGCTTGTTGGATTGGACGTGACCGATCACGGTAGTGGTATGCGACGGCGCTTCGAGAGTCTGTAACTCACGTTCAGAGTCTTGAAGTTGATGTACTAGATTGTGCCCGAGCAGGGTTTCTCCACAATGCATCGCCCGTATCAGGTTCTCAACGGGTTGATACTTAGCAGCGAGCATGAGTTTGATTTCGCCAGGCTCACGTCCAGCGGCGAGTGCGGCCTCGCGAATGCGGTCGCGAACTGCGCGAATATTTCCTTCTATATCGATTTTGCTCATCAGCTTTGCTCTCCTTCAATGCATTGGCTTGGTGACCAGGAGCTTAGCGTGGTCCTACGTTGATGATTTTCAGCGCAAGAGAATCGTGTGCATCAGATTCATCGAGGTCAATAATCGCCCAGATTGCCCAAGCGCGATCGTCGTTACCGTCGTCTATAATTTGAATCGCTAGCCAAAGGCGCCCAGGTTGGTGAGTTTCGAGAATATCGCTTGCAAAGTCCGCATCTGCGCCAGCTTGCAATAAATCAGCCAGAGACGGATCTTCAAGTATTTGGAAGAACTGCTCAGAGCGGGCATTCGTATCTGTGCCTACGTAATCATATTCGTCGAAATATGCGTCGGCAGCGTCGGCCCATCTCTCATAATTCCAGCCTGATGCGGCATCGAGATGGTCAAGCAATTCAAAATCTTCGCGGTCTAGAGCATCGATGCGTGCGAACATGGCATTGCGAACGGCAGTACGAAGTGCATGCTTATTGCGACTAAATAATACGTGACCATTTTCGTCTGCGCCGAACGCTCCCTCTTCGCCGTCGCTCGAATCGTTAGCCTCAAGCATCGCCAACTCTTGGGTAGTGATGCGGCCATCGGCGAGGGCTTCCCACTCGTCGAGCAAAGAAGAATCGATGGAACGCACCAAACGCCCGAGCCAGGAGATGATTTCTGCAAGCTCATCGGTGCGAGCGTCGAGAGGGATGATCTGACGCATAGCGCGGTAGGTATCGGTGAGATACCGGAGTAATACCCCCTCTGATCTGGATAAATCATAGCGGGAGACGAATTCTGAGAACGTCATCGCGTCCTCAATCATCGCTCGCACAATAGACTTCGGACTCAGATCATGACTCTTTACCCAAGGATTGGTCTGTGCGTAAATCTCCAGCGCCGGTTGTAGTAAATCCGCTAACGGCATCGGCCACGTGACTTCATCGGCGAGCTGCATACGCTCGTTATACTCCACTCCTTGTGCTTTGAGCTTGCCAATTAATTCGCCTTTCAATACCTTTTTCTGGGCAATGAGCACGGCTGTAGGTTCTTCTTGGACGGCCTCAATCACCGAGACGACGTCGAGTGCGTAAGTTGGCGAAAGAGGGTCAAGGAGATCTAAGGCGCTCAGCGCAAAAGGAGATAAAGGTGCATTGAGTGCGAAATCGGAAGGAACTTCTTTCGCAAAGCGCAGTGCTGGTTCGTCTGGATGAGCGGCCCGCCACTGCCGATTTTCGTGCACGATTACGCCTGCGAGCCGCAAGGAGCTGTAAATCTCTATTGCCTGACGAATGAGCTGGTTATGCGCGGTTTTCGGCTCGTGATTGGCGGTGAGCAGGTGAGTTGCTGCGGCCACTGGATCAGGGCGTTGCATGAGGTTGAGGATTGTTGCATGGTTGATGCGTAGTTGTGAACGCAGTGTTTCAGGTTTTTTCTCACGCAACTGTTCGAATGTTTTCTCTGACCACTGGAGCTTACCTTCTTCGGGTTTAACTCTCTGTACGCGTTTTTGCTTGAGTGGATCGTCTCCGGCTTTGCGCAGCCTGCGGGCATTTTCGATCTCGTGTTCTGGTGCTTGCACCACCACGTAACCGACGGTGTCGAAACCTGCGCGGCCAGCACGACCAGCAATTTGATGGAATTCGCGGGCAGTGAGGTGTCGCATTTTATTGCCGTCAAATTTTGCCAGCGAGGTGATGAGTACCGTGCGAATAGGCACGTTGATACCGACGCCGAGAGTATCAGTTCCACACACTACGCTCAGTAAACCTTGCTGCGTGAGTTTTTCAACAAGGCGGCGGTATCGTGGCAAAAGCCCTGCATGGTGAACTCCTATGCCGGAGCGGAGAAGTTTAGAAAGTACCTGGCCAAAGCCTGCACCAAATTTGAAATTTCCTAAGGCTTGGGCAATATTGGCTTTTTGCTCCTTGGAGATGAGCGACATCGGTAGCAAAGATTGAGCTTGCGCGACTGCCTCTCGTTGCGAAAAATGCACAACGTACACTGGTGCCATATGTGTAGCCACCAGATCTTGAATAACTTCGTGGATCGGATCTACAGACCACGTGAAATGCAATGGAACTGGGCGTACGGCGTCGTCGATGATGCTGACGGAGCGTTTTGTGCGCTTCTCGAGATCTTCGACGAGAAAACTGGTATCGCCGAGCGTTGCAGAGAGTAAAACGTGTTGCGCCTGGGGTAGCTCCAAGAGAGGTACCTGCCATGCCCACCCGCGCTGGGGATCGGCGTAGAAGTGGAATTCGTCCATGACGACGATACCTACATCTGCTCTTTCTCCCTCACGGAGCGCGATATTTGCCAGGATTTCAGCAGTAGCGCAGATAATCGGCGCATCGGGGTTGATAGCGGAGTCTCCGGTGACCATTCCAACATTCTGAGCACCGAAAAGATGGATGAGATCGAAAAACTTTTCTGAAACAAGGGCTTTCAGTGGCGCTGTGTAGTAGGCAGTGCGCCCTGTGGCGAGAGCGGTGAATAGAGCCTGCATCGCGATCAGGGATTTTCCTGAACCGGTAGGCGTTGCAACGATCACATGATCTGAGCTGACGATCGCAAGGAGTGCTTCGTCTTGATGGGGGTACATCGTTTTTCCAGTCGAATTTACCCATGAAGTAAAAGCCTCATGGATAGCTTCAGGGTGTGGACTAGTGCCGTATTTGTCTTCGAGCACGTCGAGAATCACGTTGAGTGCTGCGTCCGAGGATACGGCATGATTTGTGAGAGGATCTGGGTCTTTGGAATAACTAGCCACAGAGCAAGTTTACCTGTTTTCCGCGATGTTTTCGGAGGGAATGTTTGAGGGAGGTGACGATTTTTGGGGCGTTTTGGCAACATCTCGATATATATCGAGATGTTGCCAGGAAAGCACCAAAATCCGTAGCGTGCGTGTTGTGCAGGGGTGTGCTGTAGGGGTTTGCGGAGGTTTTAGGGGTTTGTGGGTTCTAGGTGCGCGGTTGTGTGTTGCAGGTGCCTGTAGGTTCGAGGTGCGCGGTTGTGTGTCACGTATGCTTGCCTGTTAGGCGTACTCGCGGTTCAGCGTACGCCTGTGCTTAACAGGGTTATAGGACAAATCGTGTTGGTTTTTTATACCGGTCCTTGCCATTGGCCGTTGTGGTGGAAATCGGTCCAGTTCGCTGCTGTTCCCCATCGCTGGATTTCTTCTTGGGCATGGTGGTGACTGGCTCGGGTGAACATGGCTTCGATTTGGCTATCCGTGTAGGTAGTTTCCAGTAACTGCGCTGGCGTGTTAGGAAACTCCGTGTGTTGATAACACCACCATAAAATCGTCTTGACCTGGTGATCGATCGGCATTCCACGATGCGATCTCAACACATGTCGTAAACGCGAGTTCAGGGATTCAATCAGGTTAGACGTTGCAGGAATCGGGTCATCATCAATACTCAGACTCGGATCAAGATAGGTAAATAACGTTCCATGACGTACCAGAGTATTAAGCGAATTTTTAGCACGAATAAGCCGTGCATGAGTGGGAACAATCTGACCGTTCGCAAGGCGAGTTTTCTCAGCAAGGAACGCCTTCCATGCCGTATTCCACACCGCTAACTGACCCATCCATGCAAGCGCTTCCTCACGCGTGTGGATGTGTAATAAGTCTTTCGCAAGACCATAAAGCTCAACACCAGCACGAGTACGTGGCCGGCTCGTGGTATAGCGCTTGACAGTGCTAAAAGCGTGAAAGACACAGCGTTGAATACGGGTAGTGGGCCATGAAATTTTCACAGCCGAAGCAATTCCTGGACCACCATCACATACAACAACATCTGGTGGTGCAATACGTGAAAACAATGCTTGCCACGCAGCCGTTGTCTCACGACGTGCTACATACCAGCCAAGAACATGTGTTTTCGTACAAGCGATCAGCACAACAAGTTTGCGTGACAGATATATCCCATCCACAAAAACCACGTGATGAACCTCCTCAACAACTGGACTCACTGGCCATAACTGCCAAAACTGGTGGAATCGACGCCGAGCATTTCGCCCCTGACCAGGCAGATCCCGATAACGCAGATCCGAGGTCACGAAATTGAGAAAAGCTGCGAAATAACGAGCAGTGACATCATTAGAACGACTTTGACTCGCCCGGCACGACAGACAACGGAATCGGGGCCGACCAGAACCACTCTTGCCCCACTTTTGGGTAACTGAACCACACAATGAACAACGAGGATTTCCCATACCCTCAAGTCAACCGAGTTCAAACCCTACTTTCACCCGCAATACCAACAAAAAACCAGGCCAAAACCAACACGAAATGTCCAACCAAAAACTCGAGCCAAACCGACTTCAAACCCGACTATTGCTTACCACACCAACAAAAACACACCCAAAAACCAACACGATTTGTCCTATAGCCCGCTTAACACGCCCGTTGTGTTATGCACACAATCAAAAACACCAGCATTTCTAAGAAATGCTGGTGTTTTATTGGGGTGGCTAACGGGGATTGAACCCGCGACCCCCTGGACCACAACCAGGTGCTCTACCGCTGAGCTATAGCCACCATGTATTGCTTTCGCAACGAATAAAAACTATATCAAGTATTTGCGTGCAGGGAATAATTTCAGCTCCGTGATCAGTGTCACCACTGTATGTTGGTGCTGAATTTTTTTGTGGGGTGGCTGCGCACATCTGCTCAATCGTGCGCAGCCACCCCACACGGGTTTTAGTCGGTTGTGCGCCTCACCATGAGATGCGGGTTTGAATTGCATCAGCAAAACGGCCCACAAGATCGTCGTCGGAACCTAAGTAAAGCGAGCCGTCGATCAGCGAAACTTCCATCACGTAGAACTCAGAATCGGATTGTTCGTCGCCACGCACGATGTCAACGCGATTGAAAAGTAGCAGCTCATCGCGTCCAGTTACGTCTTTGATGTATCCGTGCAAAGCCTTGCGAATCTCTTCGCCCCAACGCCAGGTTTCTTCAGAAGCGTCAGCGA
This sequence comes from Arcanobacterium pluranimalium, assembly GCF_016907845.1. GTDB lineage: Bacteria > Actinomycetota > Actinomycetes > Actinomycetales > Actinomycetaceae > Arcanobacterium_A > Arcanobacterium_A pluranimalium. Next base: position 1,829,484 of record NZ_JAFBCS010000001.1, on the reverse strand, counting down.
GATGAGCAACTTCATCAACCACATGTGAGTCCTTGGCGGAGCGGAAGCGAGGGTGAAGCATCGGCTCTTTTTCTACCTGGTACGATGCCAAGCCGTTGAGGTAAATAAGCGAAGTCTCGCCCTGGCGGTCGATGACGTCCAAGTAGCGCTGCACCATAACCGAGCGCCCCTCAGATAGCTCATACATTGCATGTTCAATGGCTTCTGAGCGGGAAGCTGCGTCCGTAGAGGTGTACCGGCCAGTTCCGCGGCCACCAGAAGAAACGGTTGGTTTCACAACAAAATCACCTGACGCGGGGAAGCGAGAGTGAATCTGCTGCTTGCTTAGGTTTTGTTCAGGCTCGAGCCAGATGGTTGGGATAGTGGGTAAGCCGCGTTTTGCAAGGCTCTGCAGGTAGTGCTTATCTGTATTCCAGGCCATGGTCTCGGCGGAGTTGAGGATGCGTGGTACCGATCGTGCCCAATCTATGAATTTCTGCCGGTTGAGGGCATAGTCGCGCACTGAACGCACGACAACGACGCCGGCGTCGTTCCAGTCGACGCTTGGGTCGTCCCAGACAGCGATGCGTGGTTCGATTCCACGCTCGCGTAGAGCGTCGGGCAAACCTTGCTCGTCAGGGTCAAGATTAGGGAACTGTGAGCTCGTAGCGAGCGTAACGATAGGTGTAGACACGCTTTTCCTCTTCAAGATAGCTTTTGAATGTGGAATTCGACTTTAGTTTATCGGTCTGAGATATAAAATGCGATGTGACGCTGAGAATTGGGAAAATGGTAATTCGCCTTGCACGAGAGTTGCTGTGCGTGAGGTCACAGGCGAAGTTTGTGCAGTCAGCTTGCATAATTTCGATTCGGTTCGCTAAGCTATAACTCGTTGCGCACCGCTAGCTCAACTGGCAGAGCATCTGACTCTTAATCAGAGGGTTCTGGGTTCGAGTCCCAGGCGGTGTACGAAAGAAGAGGCTCGCTCCACGGCGAGCCTCTTCGCTATGTCAAGACCTTTGTGCCGGTGCTGCTATTATCGCTGTCGCGACATAGCTAAAGAATGGTTGCACAGCAGCTAAATGTGGCGACATATGGGGGTTAAGCGCCAAAATGCGTTGCTTTTGACGGCGTGTTGTTAGCGTCCGGCCCAGCTTTTTCGGATGTGGAGGCTGTCTTCCCATGGTTGTTCGTGGTTGATGGTGGTGTCGATTTCGACGGGTCCGGGTTGTTCTTCTTGGACTGGTTGCTTTGGGGGTTGCGTGATGTTGTCGATGAAGCTTTCTAAGGGTTTGGGGTCGATACTGTTGGTGTATAGCCAGTAATTGATTGCGGTGAGCATGTGTTCTTCTGACCAGCCTCGGTGAGCGTGAAGGAAAGCTTTCAGGGGCGAGTTGATCCCACCTTCAAGCTTATTAGTCGTCGAGGCAAGGACAGTGGTTGTGTCTAGGTCGTCTCTGAGGTAGGTAAACAAGACCTGGTCTTTGACGTATCGGTCGAGAGATTTTATGATGCGTCTGGTCTGGTAGTGTGTGTACCACCATTTCTTATTATTTCTTGCGAAAGTGGGAATATCACTGATGGACACATCGGTGCGGTATGTTTTCTCTTCCAACCAGTCATCGTAGAGCTGGTGGAACGCTGCTAACGCTTTGACCCAAGTGATAGCGTGCTCTGCTGTGTTTATGCGGGTCAGGTCGCGTCCGAGTTGGTGTAGAGCCTTGTGTTGATCGGTTTTCGGGTTGATGGTTGTCACGCGTCGAATATTGCGTTGGATATGGACAAGGCAGCGTTGAATACGTGCTTCTGGCCAGCATTGTCTAATCGCCCCTAGTGCTCCTTTATCCCCATCAGTGACTACCACGATTGGAGCGGGGATACGTGAAAGTAGAGCCGTATAGGAGGCTTTGTTTTCACGTTGGCATACCTGATAAGTGATCACGCCCTTAGTGGTGGATGCGATCAAGATGCACCAACCATAGGGAATATAGGTCCCGTCAATAAAGACCTGGTCATATACCTCGCCTGTCACCTGCCATGCGGGTCTGGTGTGCCAGCACCAGGCATGCGTACGGTCCCAGGTGCGTAACGAGGATCCTTGGACGCGCCTGGGCGCGGTGTCCGTGACATAGGCAAGGAACTGGCGAAACTGACGCTGACGTTGTTGACGGTAATCGCGCGATGTTGAACTGTAGCGACAATCAGGGCAATACCAGCGTTGAGTACCGGACTTGTTCTTCCCGTTTTTCTTCATCATGCTTTGACATAAAGGACACCGTCGGGCTCGAATACTACGTTTTCTCACCCAAAGTACATAACCCAAGCCATGTCAAGGAACCTACCGTATAGAGCTCCTATACCTCAATAACACCGACTTTCCATTACCATGCCAGTGAAAAGTCGGATCTTAAGCAACGCTTTTTGGCGCTTAGCCCACATATGGCGATATCGCTGCCATGATACCGCGTCGCCGCCACATTGCCCGCCGCTATGTCACCACGCCATCCAAAACTATGAAGCCGCCGAATTCAACGCTACCGAGGGCGGTAGACAGTCGGTAGGCAAGCTAGACAGTCAGTAGGCGAGTAGCAGTCTCAGCGATTCAGTGCTTCATGTGCCCGTTTAGCGCGGTCAACGGTGAGATCGTCGGTGATCGAAGCTGCTAGTTCACGTGCTTCATCTGAAGTTGGACCTTCGCCTGCAGGGAATAAAACGGACCGGTAGTAGCGCATCTCATCGATCGAATCGTAGATATCGCCCAAAGCTCGATGATTACCCGTCTTTTCTGGTGCAGCAAAGTATGTGCGTGGGAACCAGCGTTTTGCCAGTTCTTTGACCGAGGAGACGTCAATAACTCGATAATGCAAGTGCTCTACTAGCTCAGGCATATCGCGCACCAAGAACGTGCGGTCGGTTCCTACTGAGTTTCCACCTAGTGGTGCTTTTCCAGCATCTGGCACAAAACGCTTAATATAGGCAAGGGTCTGTGCCTGGGCTTCTTCCATACTCAAGCCGGCGTCCCACTCATCAATCAAACCAGTAGTTGTGTGCATATTGCGAACAAAAGGATTCATTTGTTCAACTGCCGCTTTAGATGGCTTGATTACAAGGTCAAGCCCCGTATCAAGAGGATTTAGTTCAGCATCCGTCACAACGACGGCGATTTCAACTAGAGCATCAACGTCAAGGTTGAGCCCCGTCATTTCACAGTCAATCCAAACAATAGGTGTATTTTGCGCAGAAAAATTACTCACTGAATAAGCCTACCAAATGAACAAGCCGACCAAATCGGCAAATGAAAATCTCCCACCGAAAAGCGACGTTTCGGTGGGAGAATAAGCGCCCCCAGCGGGACTCGAACCCACAACCTACAGATTAGAAGTCTGGTGCTCTATCCATTGAGCTATGGAGGCCAGCACGAAATCAACAACCAATTTACCTTTTTTGTAGCGAAACTGCTAACCAGGTTCTAAGTTGTGCACCGTGAACTAATTCATCGCTCTGTCTGACGATGCACAATCTGGAGATACACAATGAGAAACATATTTTGCCGAAAATGCGGTACAAATAGAAGAGTGAGTAACGTTCCTTTCAATCGTGTTGAATTAGCAAATCTTGTGCGCCGAACTCTGCAGATCTTGCGCGCTACGGATTTGCCACTTGATTTGCCTGGAACTGACGAGATTAAGGCTGCGCAGCTGAAGCTAATGACGCAGCTCGAGGCCCGTATTTTACCTCATCTTGAGTCGTCCGATTTGCCGGCGATTATTGTGTTGGGTGGCTCCTCAGGCGCTGGAAAATCAACGATTGTAAATTCTTTGGTGGGTGCTGAGGTCACGGAAGCGTCAGTGTTGCGGCCGACGACGCGAGTGCCGGTGGCACTAATTCACCCTGCTGATGCAGCTGCTATGGATAGACACGTGCTAAAAACGATTAGCACTTATAAGGTGAGCGAACACGCATTGCCTGGGATCGTCGTCATCGATGCACCAGACCTAGATTCTATCGAAGACGCCAACCGGGAACTGTCGAACCGGCTGCTCGATTCTGCGGATTTATGGTTATTTGTGACGACGGCTGCCCGCTATGGCGATGCGCTCGCCTGGGCGATTCTCGATATGGCACACAGTCGAGGCCTCACGTGCGCAGTTGCTCTTAACCGTGTGTCAGAACGCGCTCTGAAGCCGGTGCGGGCCGATCTCACGCGACGCATGACGGAATTGGGACTTGAAGATAGTCCACTTTTCGTAATTCCAGATCAAGGCCCTATGACGGGCACATTGCCTCCATCTACTGTGGCAGAACTCCGATCATGGCTGGTAGCCATCGCCAAATCGCGCATGGGAAATACGCTCGTCGATCGCACAACGGCCGCCACATTGCCTACGCTGCGTGCCGATTTGCTCAATCTCGCGGACGTGGTGGAGATGCAAGAAAACGCCATCGTCGATTTGAAAGATAAGGCAGTTGAAGGTGCGCAAGCGCCGATTGAGAAACTGGCAACCAATATCTCGGCAGGTCGGTTCGGCCAAGGCGCGCCGACTACTGCGTGGTTGTCGTTGGCTTCCACAGGAGGGCCGTTATCGCCTCTTGTGCTGGGCAAAAAACCTGGACTTTTCCACAAACGCACGGATTCACGCGATAACGCAGCTACAACGCTCTTCGATTCGGTGTTAACCTCTGCACAGGTCGCTTTGACTCAAGGGCTTGTGGCCTCAGAAAATGCCATCAACGATGCGTGGCGTAACGACGTCGTTGACACGCGTCGCTTTCTGGAAAAGGCGCAAGAAAACCTCGATCGAGACGCGATCGTGCGTCGTGCCCTGACCGAGTGGAAAGCACAACTAGCTGCGCTGGGCAAAACTGCACCACAAAATGCCTGGTTTGGGCCTGCTGGCAATGCGGCAATTATCGGTTCGGCCGCAGGTGGTATTGTGGGTGCGATGAAGGTCGCGGCCTCGCTCGGATTAGAAAAGAGTGCTTGGGAAGCTCGTGCAGCGTTGGCGAAAGTGGTGCGCGAAGCGATGGAAGCACTTGTGGCGGTTTATGTTTCTCCGCTCAATGAGCTCAATTCTGGAAATAGTGCTGTGTTGCGCCTGCGTGCCAGCGAGTTAGTGAATTACGTGAAGTGAGGGCAAATGCGTGAGGCAAATATTCCAACGAAAGACGTGCAAACGGCGTCTATCCCCACGCAAGGCGTGAAACCGGCGTCGGCTGATGCGCTGCCCGACGACGCAACTGTGGCGCGTCGCGTTGTAGCACTCACGAAGGCACTGGATGCCTGTGCGCAGTACCTTAACCCGGCGGTTATTGGCCGGGCGCGTCAAGACCTCGAGCAGGTGCGTGAGCGCACCGAATTTGGCTCTGGCACGACGGTTGCTGCCTTGGTTGGAGGAACCGGATCTGGAAAGTCGACGCTTTTTAATGCGATCACGGGTTTCGAATTTGCTGATGCGGGGGAATTGCGTCCCACCACAGAACGCGCAACAGCGTGTACCTGGGGAATCGATGCCACAAAGTTGCTCGATTACCTCGATGTGGAAGAGAGTCGACGAATCAATCACAGTTCGGTGCTTGTTGACGATTCGGAGTTGAATGGCCTCGTGCTCCTGGATTTGCCTGATCACGATTCGATTCGGGTGGCTCATTCGATGTTGGTGGGGAAGTTGATCCCCATGATTGATCTGCTGGTGTGGGTACTTGATCCGCAAAAATATGCAGATCAGATCTTGCATCAGCAATACCTGGAGAATTTGCGCCAACGCAGTGGGTCGATGATCGTGGTGCTCAACCATATTGACACTGTGCCAAGTGAACATATTGAGCGATTATTGCAGGATTTGCGCGGTTTATTAGAGCGTGATGGTCTTGGGAATGTGCCAGTTTATCCAGTTTCGGCCTTGAAACGTTTGGGTCTTGATCCGGTGCGGCAGGAACTGGAAAAGGCAGTGCAGGCAAGTTCTCTCGCTGCTCAGACGGCTCTTGCTGAGTTGGAGGCGATAAGCACCCGGGTGAAAAGGCATCTAGCTGAGCGGGAGCCTGATCTTGAGGGTGAGGACTTCGATGAGATGGTTGATCGCGTTGTGCGCGCCTCGGGCGTGCCGGCCGTCGTTGCGTCGATTGCCGACGCCGGTGGGAAATTTGCGAATACAGCTCACGTTTACCCAGATCAGCCGTCGCATACGATGATGGTTGCGATTCGAGATGCGTGGACGAACCACGTTAGTGAGAATATGCCCCAGGACTGGCGGGCGGCGCTAGTTGCTGGTGTTTCTGGACCTGATAGGTTGCGTCGTGCGGTGGGTAATGCGCTGAAAAGTGTGGCTCTGCCGCGGCTTTCTAAGTTTTCGCTGTGGATGACGCTGTTGCTTGCTTTACTGATTGTTACCGGTGGTGGCGTAGCAGCGGTGTTGAGTTTTCCCAGCGATGCAGTGGGAGTGAGAGTGGCGACGGCGCTCGGTAGCGTGGTACTTGCACTGTGCGTTTTGTGGTTGGCGCGAGTGTGGCATCGGCGTTCAGCGCGGCGTCTTTCCCAGCAATACGCACGAGCAGTATCGTTGGCAGTTTCTCAAGTTCTTGAAGAACACCTGGTAGCTGGACCAAAAGTGGTTGTTACTGACCATCAGTGCGCTCGCGAGGTGCTGATGGAGCTGGCATAGTATCGTTGCTTTTGAGACATCTGCTTTGATGTAGCGGTCTTTGATGTAGCTGCCGTGATGTAGTCGCCTTTGATGTAGCTAACATAACGTAGTTGTCCACAAGTGCTTGTTTTGACTACCTTATCCACAGATTTTTTGAGCTAGCTGAATCGAAACTCTATTTCGTTGAGACTTGACGTGTCAGTTCCATTTTCTAAGGAGACGATATGTCGAACGAAACAACAATAACAGTGCGTGGATGGGCCGGAAACGATCCGATCATCTATTCGAATTCAGATTCAGCCGATGGAAACCAAACTAGGATTTCTACGGTCGTGGTCAACGTTGGGGTCACGGCGCGCATCTTCAGCCGCAAATCGGGTCAGTTTGAAGACGGCAATACCACATGGTACTCAGTGCGGTGTTACGGTTCATTGGCGCGGAATGTATCAATGTGCGTGCACCGAGGAACTCCACTGCTCGTGCGCGGGCGGTTAGTGACGCGATCATACGTAGATAAAGAGGGCGTAACGCGAACTTCGAATATCATCATGGCAGATTCAGTGGGCATCGATCTGAATAATGGTATTGCTTCGTTCGTGAAGTCCTCACAAGCGGCATTGCCTCAAATTGATGGTGAAGCCAATAAATGGGAAGTTGGTCGAGAGCAAAACGAGGCAGATGCGCGTTCAATATTGCAGCCTGTAGCCGATTCTGAAGAATCGCATGATCCACTTTCCGACGGCGATAAGCAAGACGACGGCGGTTTGGATCCAGCAGGTTTACTCGTTGGAGTGAGCTAACTATCGGCTTGCTATAGAACATTGGATCTGAGCCCATAAGCGAAAAGCAGCGGTGTTGCCTTTCGTATTATGGGCTTTGATTCAAGACTCGTTTTCGCTAGGCTTGACTATGGAAAACTCTGCAATATGCATGACACGTCAAGAGATGATGAGGAAACGTGGCTGAATATATTTACTCCATGGTTCGGGCTCGTAAGACCGTTGGTGACAAGGTAATCCTGAACGATGTAACGATGGCCTTTTTGCCTGGTGCCAAGATCGGTATGGTTGGTCCAAACGGCGCAGGAAAGTCGACCATTCTAAAGATCATGGCGGGTCTCGATGAGCCGTCAAATGGTGAAGCGCGACTTTCGCCTGGTTATTCGGTAGGTATCTTGATGCAAGAGCCGCCGCTCAACGAATCCAAAACGGTGCTTGAGAACGTTCAAGAAGCTGCTGGCGAAATGTTTGCCAAGGTTGAGCGTTTTAACCAAATCGGTTTAGAAATGGCGGAGCCTGATGCCGATTTTGATGCGTTGATGGAAGAGATGGGCAAACTCCAGACCGAGATCGATGCAGCAAATGCATGGGATCTTGACGCTCAACTTGCCCAAGCTATGGATGCACTTCGCTGTCCGGCACCAGATACTCCTGTTAACGTGCTTTCTGGTGGTGAACGCCGTCGTGTGGCTCTGTGTAAGCTTCTCTTGGAAGCTCCTGATCTGTTGCTGCTCGACGAGCCCACTAACCATCTCGATGCAGAATCGGTGGAGTGGCTCGAACAGCATTTGGCAAAATATCCAGGTGCAGTTATTGCAGTGACGCACGATCGTTACTTCCTTGATCATGTGGCACAGTGGATTGCTGAAGTTGATCGTGGTCAGCTTTACCCGTATGAGGGCAATTACTCAACGTACCTGGAAAAGAAGCAAGATCGACTGCAAGTCCAGGGCAAGAAAGATGCCAAGCTGCAAAAACGTCTCAAAGAAGAACTAGAGTGGGTGCGTTCATCTGCCAAAGGACGCCAAGCGAAGTCGAAAGCCCGTTTGGCACGCTACGAAGAAATGGCTGCTGAAGCTGAGCGCACACGCAAACTTGACTTCGAAGAGATTCAGATTCCGCCAGGCCCACGCCTTGGAAATGTGGTGATTGAAGCCAAAGACTTGCTTAAAGGTTTCGGCGATCGCACCCTCATTAAGGATCTTTCTTTCTCTTTGCCGCGTAACGGTATCGTGGGAATCATCGGACCAAATGGCGTTGGCAAGACTACGCTGTTCAAGACGATTGTTGGTCTCGAACCACTCGATGGTGGCGACCTCAAGATCGGTGAAACTGTGAAGATTTCTTATGTTGATCAGAACCGTGCAGGTATTGATCCAAATAAGAATCTTTGGGAAGTGGTTTCTGACGGCCTTGATTTCATCAAGGTTGGAAACGTTGAGATGCCTTCGCGTGCATATGTGTCCGCTTTTGGTTTCAAGGGTGCAGACCAGCAGAAACTCGCAGGAGTTCTCTCTGGTGGTGAGCGCAACCGACTCAATTTGGCGCTCACTCTCAAGCAGGGCGGAAACCTGATCTTGCTCGACGAACCTACTAACGATCTCGACGTCGAAACGCTGGGATCTTTGGAAAATGCGCTTCTTGAATTCCCAGGTTGCGCGGTCGTTATTACCCACGATCGCTGGTTCCTTGATCGCGTTGCTACCCATATTCTCGCTTGGGAAGGCACTGAGGAAGAGCCACACAACTGGTATTGGTTTGAAGGAAACTTTGAATCGTATGAGAAGAACAAGATCGAGCGCCTCGGTCCTGACGCTGCCCGCCCAAGTTCAATGGCTTACCGAAAGCTCACACGTGACTGAGTAATGCTGAGCTTGTAGGCTATAACCGAAGCTTGAAAGTGAGAATAGGCAAGTAAAATCATGGTACTTCTCTACAATGTGACGTCTTCGATATTCATCGCCGGCGCAGTGATATTCGCGCTGGCTATGATCGTGGCGATTGTATATATGATCAGGAACTGGAATTCTGATCAGGTGCAAGACCTCGATGCGCCAGTTCGCACTTACCTCGAAGAATCGCCCGAAGATTCAGCCGAACGCTTTGCGCTGGGAAATCAGTAAGAGCGCTATATTGCACTAATCAATGCGATACGGTGTGGGGACAGTTCAGAATGATGAACTGTCCCCACACCACTATCACGGCAAGCTGTCATTGTTACTGTGGCAAATTGGGAAGATTCCGCGTACGAACCATGCCCTCTTGCGCCATGGTGGCAACATGCTGGCCATTTTGGAAGAATTTTGCAATCGATAACCCGCGTCCTCCTTGAGCAGAGGGAGAACTGAGTTCGGCAAGTACCCAGGCGGACATGTCGATGTCGCGATGCCACCAAATCGCATGGTCAAGGGTGGCGAGAGAAAGATCTGGGTGCAGCCACGACATCCCGTGCATGCGCAAGATCGGTTCGAGCATGAATTGATCTGTTGCATAAGCCAATATCGCACGATGTAGCAGCTGATTTGATTCGCTGGGCATCGGATTTCGAAGCTTGAACCACAAAAGGGTAGTATCCGATGGATTCTTTTGTGGTCGAGTCCAGATCGCGCCGTCGACATGGCGCATATCGATAGCGTTCGTCGAACTCATAAAACGGGCAATAGGCAGGTCAAGCGAAGCGAAATATGCAACTGAAGATTCTAGTTCTTCTGGTGGAGGGGCGCTCGGCATAACGGATTGATGTTCAACACCGGGCTGCTGTTCTTGAAAAGAGGCGCGGGCACTAAAGATTGTTTGGCCGAATTGAGATGCGTAAATACGCCGCGTTGAGAATGACCGCCCATCAAGCACATCTTCGACGTCAAAGGTGATGGGTTCATCAATCTGACCTGGGCGTAAGAATGCCGCCGTAATGGAGTGAATATTACGAGAGGGCATGCCTGCTTCACTTAGGCTGGATGCGGCGGCAATGACCGCCTGCGCAAAGACTTGGCCACCATATACTCGACCCGAAAATTGCGGCAGGTTACTCCCCTCAAAGCAGTTGCTCTCTTTAATTCTCATACGAAGAGTGTTGAGCACAGATGCTAAAGGCTCATCATTTGAGGTTGGAATGGAAATCCTCATTATCTTCTCCTCCTGCTGGTATACCTATACTTTATCCACTTCTTGGCGCAGGTTAAAACACCTGAAGAGCCGATAACGTGTAGACAATCTAACGAAAACTACTACCGCTTATGTGCACAGCAGAAAATGTGTTTCTAACTAGGTTTAAACAAATGGATTGAGTAAAGTTATTGACAGTTGTAGTTAGGCCGTTATGGCGTACCTGCGTGTTATTTGATCCGGAGATTTCGCCAGTGCAGCGAGGGAGCTTTGATGGTTTCATTCATTCATAACCGTGAATTATTGGTTCAGCTGGCACATGCCTACGGCGTTGCTACCGAGTTTTGGGGATACGACGGTAACTTGCGCCACGTTGCGGACCACACCCTCATTGCAGTGTTGGAATCTATGGGAGTTCACAATCTTGGCGATACCACTATCGAAACGGAACTCGAGCGGCGTCGGAACCGAGAGTGGTACACCGTTTTGCCTGCATGTAGCGTAGTGAGGAATGATCGAAGCACACCGATTCACGTCCATATTCCGCACGGTTCTCAGGTGCGCTTAGAGTTGGCGCTGGAAGACGGCGGTCGTCTCGCTCTCAATCAAGGGGAGGACTTCACGCCACCACGGGAAATCAACGGCGTCCTCACTGGTCAAGCCACATTTTATGTGCCAGAGGGAACTCAACTTGGCTACCACAGACTATTGGCTTTCGTGGAGTCTGGCGGCGGGGAAGCATCAGAATATGAAGCGAGTTTGATAGTTACGCCTAATCGTTTGCCGGACGGCAAGCGAGCGTGGGGGCGTTCCTGGGGCATGATGGCGCAGCTCTATTCCGTGCGTTCACGGCGTTCATGGGGTATTGGTGACCTTGATGATCTTGCTGAAATGAGCTCCACTTTCGGTGATCTGGGTGCGGATTTTTTGCTGATTAACCCGTTGCATGCCGCTGAAGTCGTCGGAGATATGTCTCCTTCGCCTTATCTGCCAGCTACAAGGCGTTTTTTCAATCCGATCTACATTCGACCCGAAAATATTGCGGAAGTCGCTTATATGAGCGCGCCGCAGCGATCACTCATCACCTGGGCTGGGGAAGAGATCAAAAAATCTTCGCTTGAAAATGAGCTTATCGATCGAAATAAGGTGTGGGAGGCCAAGCGCGAAGCTTTAGAAGTGATTTTCCAGGTAGAACGTTCTGAAGCTCGCCAGCGTTCCTTTGAACGTTTTCGCCAGCTCGAGGGTGAAGGGCTTGAGAATTTTGCGCTCTGGTGTGCCATTAACGAAGCCTACGACGGAGTGATTCCCGAGCGGCTGCGCGATATTTCTTCACCTTTTGTGGCGCAGGAGCGCTTGCGATTGAGTGAACGCGTAGACTTTTGGGCTTGGCTGCAGTGGATCATGGATGAGCAGCTTCGCGCTGCCCAATTCACAGCGAAGTCCGCTGGCATGGAATATGGCATCTGTCATGATTTAGCAGTGGGCGTACACCCCATGGGTGCAGATACTTGGACCATCCCGCACGCATTTGCAAAAAATGTGGGTGTTGGCGCCCCGCCTGATATGTACAATCAGCAGGGGCAAAACTGGCATCAGCCACCGTGGCAACCTACCGAGCTCGAAGCGATGGAATATGCCCCGCTGCGAGACATGATCCGAACGGTGCTGCGTCATGCTGGGGCTTTGCGTATCGACCACATAATGGGTCTTTTCCGTCTGTGGTGGATACCTGCGGGAAACTCGCCAGTAGATGGCACCTATGTGCAGTTCGATCATGAAGCAATGGTGGGCATTTTGCTGCTTGAAGCATATCGCAGCGGGGCCATTATTATTGGCGAAGACCTTGGCACAGTCGAGCCGTGGGTGCGCGATTACCTCACAGAACGCGGTATTTTGGGCACGTCTGTTTTCTGGTTTGAAAAGCAAGACGACGGTTATCCAAAGCAGGCTAGTGACTACCGTCGCGATGTGCTTGTGACCGTCAATACTCATGATTTACCTCCAGCAGCGGGCTATTTGGCAGAAGAACATGTAGATTTGCGTGCGCGTTTGGGGCTTTTGGAAGAATCTGAGGAGCTAACGCGTCAAGAAGCGCGCCGCGAACGCGCCCAAGTGCTCAATCTGCTCCAGGACTACCAACTGCTTAATGTCGATGGATCTGAGCGTGAAATAGTCGAAGCCTTGCACGGTTATATTGCGCAAACTCCTGCCGTTTTGCTAGGTATTTCTTTGACCGACGCCGTAGGGGAGCGTCGCGCTCAGAACCAACCTGGCACGGATCGCGAGTATCCAAACTGGAAAATTCCACTCGCTGATGGAACTGAAAAAGTCGTGCTTGTGGAGGAGCTATCGACCAATCCACGCTTGATTTCCTTAGTGCAGAGCTTTAAGAATAATCTTGGGCACTAAAATGAGGCGACGTATAGGTGACGGTGATGGCACAAACGCATGAGGAAGTGACTGCTCGCGGCATTATTGGCGCGTGCGGAGGGATAGATAACCTCGTGAAAGTTGATGGCGCAATCAGCCGGATCGAAGTTTGGGTTCACGATACTACAGTGCTCGACACTGTGCGCTTGCGGGCCATGACACTCAGCCTTGTGGTGCAGAAAAACAAAGTTCAACTCATTGTTGGTGCGCAAGCACAAGTATTGCTGCAAGAATTGGCGCTGATCGTCAACACTGAGCCTGACGATTAATTCTTTCCTCGTTTAACACAAGCCTGTTTATGTGACGTTCCCTCGAGTTTTGCCTGTTGGGAGCGCTCAGATGTGCAAGTATGGAGAATTATTGATAGCGACATAAGCTCGTGGGGTCGATTCTCGTAGCAGAATCGACCCCACACTATTTCAGGCCAGCGTATTGAAAACGAAGCTCAAATATTTCGAGCAAAGCGGTCTTAACGCTGAGCATCACATTCTTGGGCATTGCGTGCACGCCGAGCACCATCGAGTGCTTCGGATACGAGTCGCAGCATTGCCGGAGCCGAGCTCTTGTGCTCCTCAAGCCAAATGGTGCCGTACTCGATGATGTCGATGCCGAGATCGGTGCGTCCAGCGAGCTTGGTCGGGAACGAATAAGAGATCATATTTGATGCGATCTCCTTAGTGCGCTCTGCCCACTGCTGCTCAACACTAGCGAAGTATTTCTCTACGAAAGGAACGAGGAGCGCCCCATCTCCACCTGAGAAGCCCAATGCCAATCCGCGTTGGACGGAATTAGGCACCTCACCACCAGTGAGATCGTTCCATGCGCGCAGCTTAGCTGCTGGATCAGCGATAGCTGCGCGAGCTCGAGCTGCAGCAACTGCTCCCGACGCCGTGTTGTCACGTTCGGTACGCTCGCGTTCGACGTCGTCTTCCGACACGCGACCCGCAGCGGCGAGACGCTGGATGACAGCCCAACGCATGGCGTTGTCCATCACCAGACCTGATGGAACATCTACGCCGTCTAGCCAGCCAGCGATAGCGTCAAGCTGAGCATCTGTGTGTGCCAAGGCCACTGCAGACGTTGTGATCTGCAGCTGTCGATCTGAACCAGGCTCAGTGGCGGCGGCGATCTCCGCCAAATGCGTTGCCACCTCAAGCTGGAGTTCAGTACGAGAATCAGGAGCAGAATACAGATTTGTGGCGGTGGCGAGCTGATTGAGAATAGTGCGCAGCACAGTGCCGTGATCTTCGGTTTCCAAAGCCGTCAAGATCAGGCGAGCGAAGTCAGTGGCGGGCATTTCGCCGTCGCGGCACATATCCCACGCTGAGAAAAGCACGAGCGTGCGGGTGAGGCGGTCGGTGAACAAATCGATGTTCTGCACAGCATTTCGTAGCGATACTTCATCAAGCCGAACCTTGGCATACGCGAAATCGCCGTCGTTGATAAGGATTAGTTCAGGGCGCTCAATGCCTGCAAATTCCTTAACCTCAGTGAGTTCACCAGCGATGTCTAGTTCAGCGTGCGCAACCTTCTGGTAACGTCCGTCAACAATGTTGTATCCTCCCACGCAAATTCGGTGGGGACGTAGCGAGGACCTGCCATCGGATTCTTGTCGGATTGAGAACGAAACGAGCTTACCGCCGTCGTCCACAATTTCTGGTTTGAGAATATTGATACCTGATTCTTCGAGCCAGAGTCGGGACCATTCGTGTAGATCGCGGCCGGACGCAGCCTCAAGTTCTACGAGCAAATCGTTGAGCGTGGCATTTCCCCACGCCTTCTTGGCGAGGTATTTCTGAACACCGGTGATAAAACCATCCCAGCCAACGTATGCGACGAGCTGCTGGAATACCGATGCGCCCTTGCCGTAAGTGATTCCGTCAAAGTTGACCATCACATCTTCAAGATCGCGAATATCGGCGGCGATAGGATGCGTCGAGGGGAGCTGGTCTTGAGCCTGCGCCCAGGATTTTTCAGAGGAATTGAAGGTGACCCAAGCGTCTGTCCAGCGGGTGGTCTGCGCCGTCGCCACATGACTCATGTACTCAGCAAAAGATTCATTGAGCCACAGATCATCCCACCACTTCATGGTGACGAGATCGCCGAACCACATGTGTGCCAGCTCGTGCAATACCGTGATCGCGCGGCGCTCCACAATCGCTTCCGAGGGGCGGGAACGAAATACATAATCGTCCAAGATAGTGACGCAGCCTGGGTGTTCCATGGCACCTGCATTGTATTCAGGCACGAAGATTTGATCGTATTTACGGAACGGGTACGGCTGTGCGAATGCTTCTTCGAAGAATGGCATACCCGCTTTGGTGATGTCGATAATTTCTTCACCATCGAGGTATTCAAACAAGGATTCGCGCACGTAAACGCCCATAGGGATTGTGCGTCCATCGACTGACGTGTATTGACCCTCCACGCCCTTGTATGGGCCAGCAACGATACAGGTCAGGTAGGACGAAATTGTCTCGGTTGGGGTAAATTCCCACGTAGCTGTGCCATCACCGTTCGATTGAGGTGCCGGCGTTGGAGATACTGAGAACACGTTCCACTGCTCAGGTGCAGTGACGACGAACGTGAAATTAGCTTTCAAATCCGGCTGCTCAAAAACTGCGAACATGCGGCGTGAATCAGGCACCTCGAACTGGGAATAGAGATATGCCTGGCCATCAGCAGGGTCAATTGCACGATGCAAGCCCTCACCAGTATGAGAGTATTTGCAGGTAGCAGCGATGACGAGTTCATTTTCTTCGGCGAGATCAGCCAGCGCAATGCGTGAATCTGCATAATATTCCACAGGCACATCCACGCCGTTCAATGTGATACTCTCAACCGATTCAGCGATGAGATCAACAAAGGTTGAGCATCCAGCGGTGGCGCTAAAGTTGATCGTGGATCGGGAGGTGAAAGTATCACTTTCGGTTAGATTGAGCTCAACTCGATAGGAATGAGTCTGAATTAGTTCGGCACGCTCAGCTGCTTCGACGCGGGTTAGATTCTCTCCGGGCACGGGGTTCCTCTCGTTACTGGATCACATTTCACTCTTAAGATTAGCTCACTGGCGTTATTCGACGAAGTTAAAGCGAGTATTGCTGGGTGCTTGTGCGATACTAAAGTCAACATCGGCGATCGTTTCTCGGCAGTCGCTCAGCGTCCCACCCGAGCTGCTCGCCAACACAGACACAAGAATCGAGGAAATATGGCTGAACGCGTAGAATTCTGGTTTGATCCTGCCTGCCCATGGACGTGGATTACATCGCGATGGCTCGTGGAGGTTTCACAACTGCGCAATCTGGACGTCGTTTGGAACCCATTCCGGCTCTGGCACCTCAACGAGGGCAAAGATATTTCGGCCGAATACCGGCAACATCTAGCAGAAGTGAAACTTGCTGCACAGGTTAGCGCAGGAGTTCATCACCTATTCCCGCATCAGCTCGGTGAATTCTATACAGCTCTTGGCCAGAAGTTTTTCAATTCTGGCGCACCGAAAAATGAGGCGACTATTCTCGAAGCCCTCGCCGAGTGCGGTTTGGAATCGGGCATCGTTGAACGTGCTAAGCAAGGCGAATTCGATACGCACGGAGACGAATCAACAGATCGGGCAATTGCCCTGGTGGGACAAGACGTCGGCGTGCCGATTATCGCGGTAGGAGACGTCGCGTTCTTTGGCCCAGTTCTTTCTCCTGCACCTCATGGCGACGACGCCGTCCAGCTCTGGGACGGAACACTCGCCTTAGCTCGAATCCCAGGTTTCTTCGAGTTGAAGCGCACGAGAACCTCGGGCCCTGATTTTAGCTAGTTTACGCGTTGAAGCATGTGCGCTTGAGCTGGCATATGGGCATGCATCGTTCGCATATTTGCGCATAAGTTTGCATTTTGGCAGCTCAAGAGTGGCTAATATTGAGAACTTAAGCGTAGCTAATAACGAGAATCTCCGTGATTGCGTGGTGGGGTGGTGCTGTACACTTGCGACAGCACCACCCCACCACGCTTAAAAGCACAGAATCGAAAGAATTACCAGATTCGAACTCGATCCTCAGGTGCAAGATAGAGAGCATCACCTTCGCGAACATCGAACTGTTCAGCGAAAGCGTCCACATTCTTAATCACTCCATTGCAGCGGAACTCTGCAGGGGAGTGAGGATCAGTGGCCACACTCTGAACCATCGCTTCATCGCGGCGCTTATCTTGCCAGATTCGCGCAAACGCCAGCAATACGCGTTGGATGCCGTTGTAGCCCTCGATTTGTGGCGCCTGAGCTGAGGAAGCGTATCCTGCGCGTTTCATTGCAATATTGTAGGCCTTGAGTGCAATACTCAGTCCGCCAAGATCGCCAATATTCTCACCGAGCGTCAATTCACCTTGCACATGGAATGGCGAATCTGGCGCGAACTGAGCTGGAACATAGGCTTCGTATTGATCAACCAGCGCCTTCGTACGCTTTTCAAACTCTTCGCGATCGCGTTCAGTCCACCAATTGTTAAGTTTGCCTTCGCCGTCGTACTTCGAACCCTGATCGTCAAAACCGTGCCCGATTTCGTGACCGATCACGGCGCCAATTCCACCGTAGTTCCAAGCTGAGTCAGCTTCTGGATTGAAGAACGGTGGTTGCAAAATAGCAGCTGGGAACACGATTTCGTTCGCCACCGGATTGTAATAGGCATTGACGGTCTGCGGATTCATATGCCATTCTTCGCGGTCAACTGGAGTGCCAAGTTTGCCAAGTTCATGCCAGTGCAAGAACTGTGCAGCATTGCGCATATTGCCCACAAGATCATCAGCAGTGATAACGAGTTTTGAATAATCGCGCCACTTATTCGGGTAGCCAATCTTGGTTACGAATGTGGAAAGCTTAGCCAAGGCTTTTTCTTTCGTTTCCTCGGTCATCCAGTCCAAATCCGTAATGGATTCGCGATATGCGGCGAGGAGATCGTCAACTAGCTGCTCCATCTGTGCCTTGTACTCCGGCGGGAAATGACGAGCCACGAATTCTTTACCAACGGCCTCACCAAGCACGGAGTCCACAACTCGCACACCGCGCTTCCAGCGCTCGCGGATTTCTTCTTGGCCACTGAGAATAAGGCCATAGAAGCTAAAATTGGCCTGCACGATCGCGTCCGATAGGTATGGAGCGCGCGCACGGATCACAAGCCAACGTAAGTACTCGCGCAAGTCCTCCAGATCGGCGTCGTTCCACATCTGTGCGAAACCAGTTAACGCGCGCGGAGTGTATATCAGCAGCTTGGGTGCTTGCTGCTCAGTTAAACCAAGCACGTCAAATACCGCGCTCCAATCAAAACCAGGAGCCGAAGCAATAAACTCCTCGCGGCTCATGATGTTATTGGTTTTTTCTGCGTCACGAGCTTCAACAGCGGTGAAATGAGATGACGCTATTTTCGTTTCAATCTCCACAATGTGCTCGGCTGCCTGTTTTGCCTGCTCAGCGTCTTGTTCTAAAGCAAGAGAGTAGAGGGTTGGCACAAATTCCTTATACGCGTTGAGTAGCTCAGCGTATTCGGGTGAGCGATAGAAAGATTCGTCTGGAAGCCCGATTCCAGATTGGAAAATCCACGCGATATATTCTGAAGGGTTATTTCGATCAGCGTCGACGGTGATTCCAAATGGCATATCGACGCCGCTCACGCCCAGTTGCGCAGCAGCAACCGCAAGCTCGGCCTTATTTTCGGCACTCGAAATAAGCTCAAGATCTTCGAGTAACGGGCCTGCGCCGAGGCCTTCGATGCGGGCTTCATCCATAAACGAGTTGTATAGGTCGGCGATTTTCCGCGCGTCGTCATCTTTTGCATTTTGTGCAAAATCTTCAATGATGGCTTTCACTCGTGCCTCAGAAATATTTTGCAGGTTAATGAATGTGCCAGTTGATGGCTGATCGGCAGGGATCTCGGTAGAGTCCAGCCAAGCGCCGTTGACGTGGCGGTATAGATCGTCTTGCGGGCGAATATTTTTCTGCAGCGAAGCTATAACTTCGCTGGTTACGGTATCAATTTGAGTCATATTTAGATTGTAGCGGGTAGATTCATTCGAATCTTCCCCCTTTTCTTAGTTATGCTGAGAGCATGCGAGTACATATAGCAACCGACCATGCAGGTTTTGAACTGAAAAATCATTTAGTTGAGCATCTTGGCGCCCTCGGGCATGAGGTGATCGACCACGGATACCATGTCTATGACAAGCTTGATGCCTATCCACCAGTTTGTTTTGAGTGCGCTCAAGCTGTTGTAGACGACGCCGGTTCCCTCGGTATCGTCATCGGCGGATCTGGTAATGGCGAACAGATTGCAGCTAACAAAGTTCCAGGAGTGCGTGCCGCGCTTGCGTGGAATGAATCCACAGCTCAGTTAGCTCGTGAGCACAATAACGCAAATGTGATTTCTCTGGGTGCGCGTCAGCACACGATTGAAGAAGCAACTCGGCTCGTCGAGATTTTCCTCAATACTGGCTACGACGTCGAATCGCGCCATCAATCCCGGATAGACATGATTGCCGACTTTGAAAATCAGCGTTGATCAGCAACTTATGCAAGTGGTTGGCGCGAAGCCGAACATCAGGTGAGCGATCACGTAATCGAAGTAAACCGATAATAAATATGCGTCTGGGCTAGTACATTGCAACTGGCCCAGACGTATATTCGTTTATTCTTTTCACATCAGCTTCTCAGATATAAATTGCTGGATCGATATTGAGTTCGTGCTTCGAAGCAGTTCGGTTTTGAGCTGGTATGCCCACAGCTACCATGCCAGCAGGAACATCCTTAACCACTACGGCATTCGCACCGATCTGAACGTCGTCTCCCACTGTGATCGGGCCAAGAACTTTCGCTCCCGATCCGATAGTGACGCGATTGCCAACTGTGGGGTGTCGTTTGCCTTTTTTCATGGATGTGCCACCCAGTGTGGTGCCATGAAAAATCGTGACGTCCTCACCAACTTCAGCAGTCTCGCCGATCACCACACCCATCCCGTGGTCGATAAACAGGCGTCTGCCAAGTTTAGCCGCAGGATGAATCTCAATTCCGGTTACTGCCCGTGCAATCTGCGAAAGCAAACGAGCAGGTAATCGAAGCAACAGGCTCTTTTTCCACATGAGATGGGCTAGGCGGTGCACCCACAGTGCATGCACGCCGGGGTAGACGAGCGCCACCTCAAGGGTGCTTCGAGCTGCAGGATCGTGATTCACTGCCGCTTGGAGATCTTCAATTAATTGATCTTTGAAACTGATATGCATCACATTTGCCTATTCTGCAAGACCTGCGAAAAGAGCTGTAGACACATAGCGCTCTCCAAAATCTGGAATGACCGTCACGATAGTTTTGTTTGCGTTCTCTGGGAGCTGGGCTAACTGGATAGCTGCCCACAGCGCGGCGCCGCCAGAGAAACCGGCTAGAATTCCTTCTTCGTGTGCTGCCCGGCGAGCAGTGTTGAGCGCGTCGTCGAAACTGACTGCTATGACGTCGTCGTACACAGACCGATCCAGCACCTCAGGCACGAAATTGGCCCCAATTCCCTGAATCTTGTGAGGTCCTGCGTGACCTTCGGAAAGCAGGGGAGAATCGCTTGGCTCAACGGCAATTATCTTCACGTTTGGATTTTGCTCACGTAAGTAATGCCCGGTTCCGGTGAGCGTGCCACCAGTTCCTACACCAGCCACGAAGATATCAACGTCTCCGTCCGTGTCACTCCAAATCTCCGGGCCAGTTGTGCGCTCATGAATGAGCGGATTGGCACTATTGGCGAACTGAGAGGCAAGGATAGCTTGCGGATTTTCAGCCACAATTTCCTGGGCGCGCTCAACTGCGCCCTGCATACCTTTGGCGGGTTCGGTAAGCACGAGTTCGGCGCCATAACCGCGCAGCAATGCTCTGCGCTCTTGCGACATCGACGCCGGCATCGTGAGGATCACCTTGTATCCGCGCGCAGCTCCCACCCAGGCCAGGGCAATTCCCGTATTGCCTGAGGTGGCTTCAACTATCGTTCCGCCTGGTTTGAGCGCACCGGATTTCTCGGCGGCCTCAACGATTGCTACTCCAATCCGGTCTTTGACGGAGTTGGCGGGATTGTAGAATTCGAGCTTGGCAAGCACGCGCGCCTGTGTGTGCGACGCTAGGCGGTTGATTCGCACGAGTGGGGTTTTGCCGGTCAGTTCGGTCATTGAATTAAAAATAGTCATTGAAAAGAGCTTTCTACTGTTACATATATTTCGAAAAAGAGCTAAGGCACAAGCGTGCCAGTACAAAGAGCGAGCGACAGGCATGCAAATGAGGTGCACAACTAAAGCCTGGCGCTCTAGCGACAGGTACAAAAACAGGCGTGGCACGGCAAAGGCAGGATACGAGGGATAGTCTGCATCGTTCGCCCCTTTCGCCTTGTGAGGTAATCAGCCAATGCTGGGCTACCAACCCAGCGGCCACGACGCATTTTGCGCGTGACCAAATACATTCCAAATGCGTTGCCGCTCGGGAAAACCGTTTTAGGGCAAGCCCGTTCACAATTGAAAATCCGACAACTACTTTTTCAATATACTCCCAAACTTCCAATAGAGCGTAGCAGTGTCTGCCGAGGGCTAAATATTGTTGAATATTTAATATTCTGGGGAGGTGAAACTTTCACAAGCGCCGCGAAAACTGCTCGCATATCACGACTCCAGCGCCTTGTGCGGTTGCGCTTCCGGAGCTGATCTCGGCAAGGTCTCGGAAGAAATCGTCTACGGTTGTGGTGGCGATACGCAATGTCACATTTGCGTTGTGGTAGTCGATTCCGACGACGTCGTAGCCGCGAGCGCGCAGCTCAGCTTCTGTTTTCCCGGCGGTAGCATGGGAGAGTGTGACGTCGAAACACTCCATTTGCATTTGCGTCACGACTTCTGCGCCGCTTAAGCACTCGCGCACTGAATCTGAGTAAGCGCGAACCAGGCCGCCAGTGCCTAGGAGTATTCCGCCAAAATAACGAACGACCACTACCGCGGTATCGGTGAGGCCAAATCCGGTGAGCACATCGAGCATTGGGCGTCCAGCGGTACCGGAAGGTTCGCCGTCGTCGGAAGAATTTAAGACGTCGTGTGCGCCGTGAACAGAGACGGCAAAGGCGCTGCAGTGGTGACGTGCATCGGGAAAGCGGTCTTTGATGTGCGTAACAAAGGCTCTGGCATCGTCAACGCAATCGACTCGTTGGGCAAAAGTGTAAAACCGCGATTTCTTAATTTCGATTTCGTTGGTCAGTGGTGTGTAAGAGGCCAGACGCAGTGCGGACATAGCACTATTATGACAGTTATTGTGAGTTGCGGGAGAGTGATGGTGGTTCACTTGAGAAAATGTGTGGTGTTCCTCAGCACAAAGTCAGGCTGCGAACTAGATTATTGTATGCAAACTGAGCTAAAGTAGACGTTTGTCTGCTCAAGTAAATTTTATTGAGCCTCAAGTCTGTACCGGGTTTGATATGAACCCGCTAAGTTAGGAAGGAGCGGTTGGAATGGCAGTTCCAAAGCGCAAGATGTCTCGCAGCAACACCCGCTCTCGCCGCTCCCAGTGGAAAGCTGAGCTTACTGAGCTTCAGACTGTTCGCTTTGGTGGTCGCGAGGTGCGAATCCCACGCCGTTTGGCTAAGGCTGCACAGAAGGGTCTGCTCGACTGAGCGAACTTTTTCGTAAACTTTTCTGGCTCCGCATTGTGCGGAGCCAGATTTTTATCTAACGCATAAGGGGATTCCCGTTTTTGGCTACTTTGAGCCAATAAATAGATGTTTAGCATATAAGCTGAAGCTCATTAGATCTATCTCAATATGAGATATTTTTCCAAATCGCTTGTGACTAAGGGCCTATACGTACTATTGTTCCGAGAAATGGCATTTGTTTGTGCCGCACTCGGAGAGGAGTTTGCTTTGGATCAAGTAACTGGTCAAGCAATAGCGATGATTATCTACTTCGTAGCGATGGTCATCATTGGAATTTGGGCATATACCCGCACAAAAAATGTGGACGATTATATGCTCGGTGGGCGTGATCTTAACCCAACGGTTGCAGCTCTATCCGCAGGAGCTTCGGATATGTCTGGATGGCTGCTGATGGGTCTACCAGGCGCGCTGTATATCAGTGGTCTTGTTGAAGCATGGATTGCCGTCGGTCTTACTGTGGGAGCTTGGGTAAACTGGAAAGTCGTAGCACCGCGGCTACGTTCCTACACTCAAGTGGCAGGCAATTCGATTACGGTTCCCTCATTCCTTGGTAATCGTTTGCGCGATTCAAGCCGTTCTGTCCGGATTGTGGCAGGACTTATTATCTTCGTGTTCTTTACGTTCTACGTCTCGTCTGGCATGGTTGCTGGCGGCGTATTCTTTGAGTCTGCCTTTGGTATGGATTACCACCTTGGCATGACTTTGGTGGCTGGAGTGGTAGTTCTCTACACACTCGTTGGCGGCTTCTTGGCTGTTTCGTGGACCGATATGGTGCAGGGTCTGATGATGCTGGCCGCTCTCGTTGCTGTTCCGATTGCAGGTGTTATTGCGCTTGGTGGCTTCGGAAATCTCGCTGATGGGATCATGGCCGAAAATCCGCATTTCGTATCGCCTTTTGGAGGCGCGACTGTAATCGGCGTAATCTCGGCTCTGGCCTGGGGCTTGGGATACTTTGGGCAGCCGCATATCATCGTTCGCTTCATGGCTCTACGCAGTCCATCTGAAGCGAAGCAAGCTCGCCGAATTGGAATCGGCTGGATGTTGCTCTCAGTTATCGGTGCTGGTGGCACGGCCATGGTTGGAATCGCCGCACATAATGTTGGCCTTTTTAAAGTTGGGAAAGAAAAGGCAGAATCTGTCTTTATTATTGCTGGTCAGAGCATGTTCCCGTCGATTATTGCTGGATTTATGCTCGCAGCTATTCTCGCCGCAATCATGTCGACCATTTCCTCACAGCTTTTGGTGACGTCTTCGGCGGTTGTGGAGGACATCTTCAATGCCAAGGGCAATCGTAAGGCTGATGCTTCTTATGGCTTGACTATCAGCCGACTGACTGTTTTGGCTGTATCGGTTCTAGCTGCTGTTTTTGCCTGGTATAAGACGGATTCGATTCTTAACTTGGTCGCTTTTGCTTGGGCTGGGTTCGGCGCGGCGTTTGGCCCGATCGTCGTCTTGGCTCTGTACTGGCGTAAGCTCACATGGCAAGGTGCTTTAGCTGGAATGGTAACCGGAGCTGTGACTGTAGGTATCTGGGGTGCATTCAAGATTTTCGGTCTGTATGAGATTCTGCCCGGATTCCTATTTGCAACACTTGTGGCGTATGCGGTGTCTTTGCTTACGTACAAATTCAATCCTGAGATTGATGCTGAGTTCACCGCCGCAGTTAGGCTTTCGCGTGCTACTGGTGCTGAGATAGACGCCGAATACGGCGCCGGTTCAGCCTATGAAGCGCTGAAGTTCAATCCAGATGGACAGGTTATTCGTTAACTTGTCTTTTGCGTCGATCGCAAATGCCCCGTTTTGTCCGAAAGGGTAGGACGGGGTATTTGGCGCGTAAAGCAATATTTTCATTAAATCACAACAAAAGCGCACTGTTGCTAGTGCATTCTCAGTGAAAAGGTATTTCATGATGAACTTTGAAGAAATTGGTCGCCGCGCTGAAACGCGTGCTCAGCATTGGCTGGCAGATTCCAAAAATTACCCCAACGATCGCGCTGCACTACTCCTTGCAAAGACGCTCCAAGACCCCAAGGGACTAGACTTCACAGTCGAGTTCGTCGACGGTGTTATTCGCCCTGAAGATAAGAAAGTTGCAGCTCAAACGATTGCGAAATTAGCTTCACAGGGGCCTAGCTTCTTGCCAAGCTACCTGCGCGCCCCGTTGAAACTCGGTGGCGTGGTGGCGCCAATGTTCCCCGGCGTCGTCGTACCTGCTGCAACGAAAGTATTTCAGCAGCTCGTGGGCGACCTCGTACTTGACGCCAAAGGAAAAGGGCTCACGGATTCTATCGCGCGACTCAAAGCAAAAGGTGCGCGTCTGAACATGAACCTCTTGGGTGAAGCTGTGCTTGGCAATAAAGAAGCAGCTAAACGCATGGAAGACACGATCAAGCTTCTCGAGCGCGACGACGTTGATTACGTCTCGATGAAGGTTTCGGCGGTCATTGGCCCTCATAATCCGTGGGCATATGAGGAAGCAGTTGAGAACGCCGTCGATGCGCTACTTCCTCTCTATACGCGGGCAAATTCGTACTCGCCAAAGAAATTCGTGAATTTGGATATGGAAGAATACCACGACCTTCATATGACGATCGATGTGTTCAAACGAATTCTTGAGCGTCCGGAATTCCACGAACTGCGCGCCGGAATCGTGCTTCAAGCCTATTTGCCCGATGCCCTACCAGCAATGGAAGACCTGCAAAAATGGGCAGCGGCTCGCGTTGCCAATGGCGGCGCTCCGATCAAGGTGCGTGTGGTCAAGGGTGCTAACCTCTCGATGGAACGTGTGGCTGCGGCGGTGCACGGCTGGGAGCTGGTGACACAGCCGAGCAAAGAGCACACAGATGCGAACTATATCCGTGTTCTCGAGTATGCGCTGCGTCCAGAGCATATTAAGAACGTCAATATTGGCGTGGCAGGAATGAACCTTTTCACTGCTGCTTTCGCGTTTGAACTCGCCAAAGACCGCGGTATTTTGAATGGTAACGATGTGGAGTTTGAGATGCTTTCGGGTATGGCGGCTCCGCAAGCTGCGGCGATGACGAAAGATGTGGGGCATTTGCTCTACTACGTTCCGGTCGTGAACCCTGAAGAGTACGACGTTGCAATTGCCTACCTGGTGCGACGTCTCGAAGAGAACGCTTTGCCTGCGAACTTTATGTCGTCTATCTTCGAGATTGCCGACGACGAAAGTTTGCTTGCGCGCGAGCGGGGACGTTTCAATGCGGCGCTTTCGCACGCATTTTCCGACGCCGTTGGGCCGCGTCGTCTACAGGATCGCACTGCTGAGAGCGAAGACGTGCTGCGTTCTTACCTCGTTGATGAAAACGGGGAGTGGACGTTCCAAAACACCCCAGACTCGGATCCGTCCTTGCCTGCCAACCAGAAGTGGGCACGCGAAATTGCTGGTCGTATGAAGGATTCCACGCTCGGTGCCAAAGTACTGAAGGATGCGCGTGTTGACGACGTTGAGGCTCTCAACAAAATTGTGGGCGAAGCGGCGGAAGCAGGCGCTGCATGGGCAGCTAAATCTGGGGCTGAACGCGCTGAAGTCATTCATCGAGTGGGTATCGAGCTGGCTAAGCGCCGTGCTGAGCTCATCGAAGTTGCTGGATCAGAAGCTGGAAAAGCGCTCGATCAAGGTGACGTAGAAGTTTCTGAGGCAGTGGATTTCGCCCATTACTATGCTGAGCAGGCTAAACTGTTGGATAACCTACCTGGAGCGATTTACGAGCCGTCACGCGTCGTCGTCGTAACTCCGCCGTGGAACTTCCCGATGGCGATCCCGGCAGGCGGAGTGCTAGCTGCACTTGCGGCAGGATCTGGCGTGGTATTTAAGCCGTCTTCGGAAGCAGCGCGTACGGGCGCAGTATTGGCTCAGATTATGTGGGACGCAGGCGTGCCGCGCGAACTGCTCAAGTTTGTGGATCTTTCTGAGCGTGAGCTGGGCAAGGAGCTTATTACTCATCCGCTGGTTGATCGGGTGATCTTGACAGGCTCCATCGACACGGCAAAGTTGTTCAAGTCTTGGCGTCCTGACCTGGGTCTACTTGCCGAAACTTCGGGTAAAGATTCGATTATCGTCACTCCACATGCTGATCTTGATCTTGCGGTCAAGGACGTGATTACCTCGGCATTCGGACACGCGGGGCAGAAGTGTTCAGCTTGTTCGACGGTTATTTTGGTTGGGTCTGTGGCTCGATCCGAGCGTTTCCGCAGGCAGTTGCTTGATGGCGTGAAGTCTTTGCGCGTGGGCTGGCCGTGGGATCTTGAAACGCAGATGGGTCCACTTGTTATGCCAGCTGCAGGTAAATTGCTGCGTGGATTGACTACGCTTGGTGAGGGGGAGAGCTGGGCAATCAAACCTCAGCAGCTTGACGATTCGGGCAAGTTGTGGAGTCCGGGTGTGCGGGCTGGGGTTAAGCCTGGTTCTGAGTACCATCTCACGGAGTACTTCGGTCCGATTTTGGGCATTATGACTGCCCAGACGCTTGAGGAAGCAATCGAACTTCAAAATGCCACCGATTTTGGCCTCACCGCTGGTATCCATTCGCTCGATCCTGATGAGATTAATTACTGGTTGGAGAACGTTAAAGCAGGTAATGCTTATGTGAACCGCGGTATTACAGGTGCGATTGTGCGCCGTCAGCCGTTCGGAGGATGGAAGCGTTCCGCGGTTGGTGCTGGTACTAAAGCTGGTGGGCCGTCCTATCTCTTTGGGCTTGGTAGCTTCAAGCGCGATGAAAGTGTGGCGAATGTGCCCGAGGGAACCTTGAGTATGCCGGTGCTTGTCAAAGCCAACGAACTAGGGAATGGCGAAGATCAAGTTTTCTTGAGCACCTTACTGCACTCTGCCGATGTGGAAATTGGCCGTGAGTTCGGGGTTGGTCATGATCCATCTGATCTGGGAGTGGAGCGCAATGTGCTCCGTTATCGCCCTGCGGCGGTGACTATCCGGTTGAGCGAGGGAGAGGCGCACTGGCAACTCGCGGCGCTTGCGGGTGCCGCATTGGCCGTAGGAGCTAAGCTTGACGTTTCGGCGCCTACTGATCTACCTGAGCAGGTTCAGTCTTTCCTCACGGCTCACGGTGTGTCGTTGCGCTTGGAGAGCGACGCCGATTTCCGGGCTTCGGTAGCGGCCTGGGCGAAACACGCTGGTTTTGATGCGCGAATTCGTCTGATTGGCGGCGATGCCTCGGCATTGATGGCGGAGCTTCCGGCAGAGTCGGTTGCTGATGTGGCCGTGTGGAGTGGTCCGGTAACGCTCAATGCGCGAGTGGAACTCATTCCATTTGTGCAAGAGCAGGCGGTTTCCTTTACGAATCACCGCTTTGGCAATCCAACGCGATTGAGCGATGAGGTTATTATCTGAGCAAGTGCTGAGAAGATGAGTTGATCGAATGCGAGTGTGGGTGGGAATACTTTTCCCACCCACACTCGCATTGATGCACCAACTGGCCACAGTACCTCTTCGTAGCGATAGTTATTTCCAAAAGTGATAGTGTGCAATAGGGCACTAAGTGGACGAATAGGATAAAAGTCATTCTCTAAAGCCGTCAGTAAGGATAGGCTAACCTAAGTAGTTTTTCTTGACTACTGTTCTCATACTATCGGAAGGATATCTATGCGCCGCAAATTTAAGCGTTCCCTCGCATTGATTACAGCATCGCTTATGGCACTTGCAGTGAGTGCGTGTTCAACAGGTGAAAAATCTAAAGATTCCATGAATTCCGGTGCTAAAGAAAGCTCCTTGCGGGTATTTGCCACCACCGGATATTTGGCAGACGCCGTTAGTAATATCGCACCGGGAGCCAAGGTGTACACCATGGTCAAGCCAGGAGGTGACCCTCATACCTACCAGCCCAGCACCAAAGACATTGAAGAGCTCAACGCGGCCGACGCCGTCGTCTGGAATGGACTCCACCTGGAAGCGCTGATGACGAAACAGCTACAAGGAATGGGAAAGAAGCAGATCGCCGTCGGTGATCAATTGCCCAAAGACAAACTGCTTCCATGGCCCGAAAAAGACGACGCGGGTCATGAGCTGCACGATCCACACATCTGGAACTCACCAGAAAACTGGCAGCTCGTAGTAGAAGAAGTCGCCAAGCATCTAGGTAAACTCGATCCAAAGAATGCCGATCAATACCTACAAAATGCCAAGTCCTACAATAAGAAGATCGATGAAGCTGACGCTCAAGCGAAAAAAGTTCTATCGAGTATTCCGGCCGATCAGCGAAATCTCGTGACGGGTCACGATGCCTTCAACTACCTTGGCAAACGTTATAACCTCCAGATTTTCGCAACAGATTTCGTGACGTCCGAAGCTGAAAAATCTGCAAGTGAACTCAACGATCTCGCCCAAATGATCGCCACCAAGAAAATCAAGACGATCTTTGTAGATAATCTCCAAAATCCACAGGCAGTTAAATCACTTCAAGAAAATGTGAAGTCAAAAGGATGGGACGTCAAGATATCTGACGAAGAACTCTTCGCTGATTCCTTGGGAGACAAAGAACCAGTAAACACCTACCTTGGCGTGCTAAAACACAACACTGAGGCGATTGCCAAGGGACTAGGAAACAAGTAAGAGCAGTGCATAGAAGAGATACGTCTGCATGACGTTCCGTAGCATATGCCGTTTTATTTGGAGGAAAGTGTGATGACACCGGTATTGAGCGTGACTGATATGTGT
Organism: Arcanobacterium pluranimalium; assembly: GCF_016907845.1. Classification (GTDB taxonomy): domain Bacteria; phylum Actinomycetota; class Actinomycetes; order Actinomycetales; family Actinomycetaceae; genus Arcanobacterium_A; species Arcanobacterium_A pluranimalium. The sequence goes on along the minus strand of NZ_JAFBCS010000001.1, from coordinate 1,800,161 downwards.
GTTGCTTACCGAGAAGAGTTAGTGCTTGATCGGGTGAGCTTTGAGCTTCCTGCAGGAGAAATTATGGGGATAGTTGGCCCTAATGGAGCAGGAAAATCGACACTCATGCGAGCTATGCTCGATTTGGTTCCCACACTTGCGGGCGAAGCAGCGTTTTTCGGGAAACAACTTCGCCACGTGCGTAAACGCATAGGATATATGCCGCAGCAGTCCGACGTGGACTGGGATTTTCCTGCTACCGTTTACGACGTCGTGATGATGGGAACCTATGGCTCCCTCGGATGGCTGCGACGCCCGCGCTCCGAACAAAAAGATGCCGTATGGCGAACGCTTGAACAAGTAGGTATATCTCATCTAGCTGAACGGCAAATCGGACAATTATCTGGCGGGCAAAAACAGCGCACATTTTTAGCGCGCACGCTTGTGGCAGATCCTGATTTGATCTTGATGGACGAACCGTTTGCCGGAGTGGATGCTGCCTCGGAAAAGGCAATAGTCAAGGCGCTCATTGATTTGCGCGCGAAAGGAAAAACCATCGTGCTTGTGCACCACGATCTGTCCACGTTAGCGAATTTTTGCTCCTGGGTGCTGTTACTCAATAAATGTGTAACTGCTGCTGGTCCGATCCACGATGTGTTCCACCCACATATGGTCGAAAAAACTTACGGCGTTGCTCACCACATCGAAGTGCCGCTGTTGATGCAGCCGAAGACGCCGGTGAGGTAACTGCTCGTGGATTTGATCGCTTTTCTTTCTACTCACTCTTATCGAATCATCTCGATCGGCACATTCATGATTGGGCTGGTATGCGGGGTGCTCGGTTGTTTTCTGTACGTAAGACGCCAGTCTTTGCTATCAGACGTGATTGGTCATGCCTCCACCCTCGGTGTGATGGGCGCGTTCATCGTGGCATCGGCGGTATTTGGCGTTGATGGACGCTCTTTGATTGTGCTCGTGATTGGATCCGTTTTAGCTGCTCTTGTGGCAGTGTTGCTCTCTGATTGGATTGCGCGCACGACGCCTCTTGGCGACGACACCACGATGGCTGTTATGCTCGCCCTCTTCTACGGAGGAGGCCTCGTGCTGCTACGAGTTATCATTCACGGGAGCTTCCCTGGTAAAGGAGGGATTTCCTCGGCTTTGCTTGGATCGGCGACGTCGTTGACGATTTCTGATGTATTAACGATTGCCGTTTTGGGTGCGATGTGTTTGGTGATCGTCGTCCTGTTCAGAAAAGAATTCTCCGCATTTTGTTTCGATCCGCAATTCGTGAGTGTGCAAGGATTTTCGCCCAAATTTCTCACGCCATTATTGCTTGGTCCTACAGTAGTAGCTGTTGTGCTTGGAGTGAAAGCAGTGGGTCTAATCCTGATGGTGGCCTTTGCGATTATTCCGCCCGCTGCAGCTCGTCAATGGGCTAATCGGCTCTTGCCAATGGCGATTATTGCAGGACTAGTAGGAGGTCTATCCTCGGTGCTCGGCACCTGGCTATCAGTCTCGCTTGGTTCAGTGCCCACCGGGCCTGTGATCGTGCTGATACTTACATTTACACTGCTATTTTCACTCGTATGCTCGCCACGACGATCCTTGGTGATGCAAAAAATACGGCGGGTGCGGCGTCGTCGTGAACTACAGCGGCGAATCGCGCAAGAGATCGGAGCGCACTGATGAGTGTGGCAATTTCGGTACTGATGCTGGCGATAATTACCTCGATTACGTGCGCCGTTGCTGGGGTGTTTTTGGTGGTGCGCAAACAGTCGATGTTTGCAGACGCTATGAGCCACGGCATGCTGCCAGGGATCGTCTTGGCAGCGTGGATCATTGGCTCAATCGATTCGCCGGGACTCATTATAGGCGCAGCGTTCATGGGAATGATCATCGTATTTGCTTCTGAAGCCTTGCGTCTCACTGGCCTCGTCAATGCTGACGCGACGATCGGCGTGTTCTTCCCGGCGCTGTTCTCGCTGGGCGTGGTGATGCTTTCGACTGTATTTTCGAAGATTCACCTGCATGAAGATGCGGTTTTGGAAGGCGATTTAAATATTGCATCGATAACGCATCTTGTGATTGGCGACGTCGATTTTGGGCCGGTGCACTTTTGGGTCATGCTGGGAGTGTTGATATTTGACGCATTGTGTTTTGTGATATTGTGGCGCGCTTTGATCGTCACGACCTTTGATCCGCAGCTGGCCAAGCTGCACGGTTATCCGGTGCGGGCGGTTAATTATGCACTGATGTTCGTTGTGTCTATTACTATCACTGCTGCGTTTAAGGTGGCAGGGGCGGTTTTGGTTGTGGCGTTGCTGATCGTTCCAGCTGCTACAGCGCGGCTTTTAACTCGCAAAATGACTTCGATGATGGCAATGACTGTGCTGATTTCCATCATTGTGGCTGTGGTGGGATTTGGGATTTCATATCAGTTTGATCTAGCGACATCAGCGATGATGGCAACTGTTGAAGGTGTTACGTTTTTGCTGGTCTTTTTCGCGATGCGTATTGTGTGGCGTCAGCGCCGGCGCAGCGAATACCGGCGACGCCGCCGCGAATCACTGACGGACGGTGCGTATGTAGCCGTTTAATGCTTGTGTAATCGCTGAGGTCAGCAAGGATTTGTGTAGAGAATTCGTATAGAGAAAAGGGAAGGGCTCTATGCGAGAGAATCGCGCCGCGCATTGAGGATTGGGATGTGTGGCGCGATTCGTTTTTTGGGGAGTGATCATAAACGGCAAAATATGCGAGTTTTGGTGCGCTTTTGGCAACATCTCGATATATATCGACTAGTTGCAAAAAGCGCACCAAAAAGGACTCGCGGGGCGCCCGCTCTGATAAAAACTCAGGACGCCCGCTCTGATAAAACGCGGGGGCCCCGCTTTCATGCGGGTTCGATTCCCACCCCATGGCAGCACAAAAAATGCAGCCAAGAAAACTTGGCTGCATAAAATTCGAGCGAGTGACGGGAATCGAACCCGCGTCATCTGCTTGGAAGGCAGAGGCTTTACCATTAAGCTACACTCGCGTTGCCAGCTGAGCCGACTGTAAGAGTTTAGCAAGAAAATGCACGTAACGAAAATTGCTGGCAGTGACGGGTGGGTCACACTCTGTCCTCGCTTGATTGCCGTGTTCACGTGGCTCTCACATTCGCTGGTGAGGTGGTGGTCGAGGTGATGTTTATGTCACACAATTGCATGTGATTGGTCAAAACAAAATTCATTGTCTAATATTTATTGAGCACGGGGTATGGCGCAGTTTGGTAGCGCGTCCGCTTTGGGAGCGGAAGGCCGTGGGTTCAAATCCCGCTACCCCGACGGTGCGAAAGCCCGAGAAATCAAAGAAAAAGATTTCTCGGGTTTTTCTTTTCCCCGCTCGCATCATGCGATCGTAGATTGTCGAAACTTGTGTTTACTCTCATGGAGGATAATTAGGTCTAAACCGCCGATTCTGTTTTATTATGGAACAGTATGCGTGTACTCCTCGATACAGCTAATCTTCGTCTCAGTTTTGACTTCGTCATATGAGCTGGTGCGGCGATTCGTTTGTTTCGAGCCGAACAGCGCCTTGGAAACGTCACCGCCCTAGGCTCGCTTCGTATGTATCTCATATGAATCCGCAGGTAGGTGAGAAAAACTGGGTGGGGAACCGCCCTCTAGATCTTATGAGTGGAGTAATCTCTGTGAAGAATTCCGTCGAGTACCTCAGCGAGACCCGCGTTCAGTTGGACGTCGCAGTTTCAGCTGAAGAGTTCAAGCCAGCCTATGAGAAGGCGGCGAAGTCCCTCGCTAAGCAGGTAAATATTCCTGGTTTCCGCCCAGGTAAGGCGCCACGCCGCGTTCTCGAAGCTAATATTGGCAAGGGCTACATTATCGAGCAGGCCATCAACGACAACCTCGACGCTTACTACCAGCAGGCAGTCGTGGAAGCTGATGTGCGTCCGATGTCACGTCCAGAAGTTGCTATCAATGAAGTTCCGGAAATGTCTGGAAATGGCGATAAGACCGAACTTAAGTTTACGGTTGAAGTTGATATTCGTCCTGAGATTTCGCTTCCAAATCCAGCGGACATCACCGTTGAAGTTCCGTCCACTGAAGTTAGCGACGACGACGTAGCTGCAGCTCTCGTAGATCTGCAGGAGCGTTTTGCCACCCTCACTGATGTGAACCGCAAGGCCAAGAAAGGCGATTACGTCAATATCGATCTAGTTGCCAAGATTGGTGACGAAGAGGTGGACGACGTCGCTGGCGTTTCTTACCGCATTGGTGACGGCAACATGCTCGAGGGACAAGATAAGGCTCTGACGGGTGCTAAGGCGGGCGACGTCGTCGAATTTACCGCTAAGCTCGCTGGTGGTGACCACGAGGGCGAAGAGGCGAACGTTTCCGTGACCGTTCACTCCGTGAAAGAGTCGGTTCTTCCAGAAGCCGACGACGAGTTCGCTCAGATGGCTTCGGAATTCGACACGATTGATGAGCTTAAGGCTGATCTTCGTGAGACCGCTGCAAAATCGAAGGCAGATGCTCAGCTCATGGGTGCAGAGCAGAAGCTCATCGAAGAACTCGAGAAGCTTGCACAGTTCCCACTTCCACAGTCTGTGATTGAAGAAGAAGTAGCAAATCACCTGCACAATGAGGGCAAGGATGCAGATGATGAGCACGGCAAAGAAATTCGTGCTGAAATCGAGAAGCAGCTCAAGTTGCAGCTGCTGCTTGATGAGTACGCCGAAGGCTTTGGCGTAGACGTCGCTCAAGATGAACTGCTCAACTTCCTACTGCAGCAAGCTCAGATGTACGGAATGGATCCGAACCAGTTCATTCAGGCAGCTGCTCAGGCTAACCAGCTCAACGCTTTTGCTGGCGAGCTTGCCCGCAATAAGGCAGTCATTGCGGCTATGCGGTTGGCTAAGGTCGTGGACGACAAGGGCAAGACCGTCGACGTCACTGCTGTTTTGGGTGAAGCTCCTGAAAATGAGAAGACTCCTGAGTTTAACAAGAAGCCGACCCGTAAGGTGACCAAGAAGGCGTCTGCAAAGAAGGCTGAAAAAGCTGAAGAAGCTGCTGAGCCAGCCAAGGAAGCAAGCGATTCTGTAGAAGCAACTGGCGAAGCTCCTGCGAAGTCCGCATTGAAAGCCGACTGGATTGCATACCGCGTATCTACTGGTGAACTCAGCGAAGCTGAAGCCAAGAAGCTTACCAAAGATGAACTGATCAATTTTGGAGCCTGAAAATCGTTCATTGAGGATCAACGATAATCCTTAATTAACGACTTCGACTGTGCGGAGGGAAGAGAAATCCATTTCTCTTCCCTCCGCTTCGTCTCTGCGCGCCCCCGCTCGTTTTCCTGCGCCATCAGCGAAAGCTGCCTATGAAACTAAGAATTCAGCCGAAAAAGGGCTAACCTGTATATGGAAATACGTTCTTCGCCGTTTATTCGTACCGCGAAGAGTGCTTTGAATTTAGAAGGAGTTTACGTGACCAACGTGCCACAGCTTGCTGGAGAGGGTCAACAAGGTTTTGGCCTTGGAGACTCAATATATAATCGCTTGCTCAAGGAACGAATCATTTGGCTCGGCGATCAGGTTCGCGATGAGAATGCCAATATGATTTGTGCTCAGCTGCTATTACTCGCTGCGGAAGATCCAGATAAAGATATTTATCTTTACATTAACTCGCCAGGTGGTTCGGTGACTGCTGGCATGGCCATTTTTGACACTATGGAATACATCAAGCCGGATGTGGCAACTGTTGGCATGGGACTTGCTGCTTCGATGGGTCAGTTCTTGCTCTCAGCTGGCGCTAAGGGTAAGCGCTACATTACTCCGCACACGCGCGTGCTGATGCATCAGCCTTTAGGTGGAGCTGGCGGTACCGCAACGGAGATTCGCATTAATGCAGATCTTATTCTGCAGATGAAACAAGAACTCTCTGAACTCAATGCCAAGCATACGGGCAAGACTGTGGAGCAGATTCTCGAAGATTCAGATCGTGACCACTGGTTTACCGCAACCGAAGCGGTCGAATACGGCTTCGCAGATCACATCATCACGAATTCGTCCTCGGTAATTGGCGGAGGCGGCGTCGATCGCACAATTCCAGTTAATGAAGAAGCAAACTAAAGGAGGCTACAACCATGAATAACTTCTTTCCTCATGCCTCCGTGCAGGCGCAAAATATGCCAAATGCTGGTATGAATCCTGTGCCATTTGGTACGGCACCTGCAATGCCTACTAATCGTTATATTCTTCCAAATTTCGAAGAGCGCACACCTTATGGTTACAAGCGTCAAGATCCGTATGCGAAGCTCTTTGAAGATCGTATTGTGTTCTTAGGCGTGCAAGTTGATGATGCTTCGGCAGACGATATTATGGCGCAATTGTTGGTCTTGGAATCGATTGATCCAGAATCGCCGATTACCATGTACATCAACTCTCCGGGTGGATCGTTCACTGCACTTACAGCGATTTACGACACTATGCAGTACGTCAAGCCACAGATTCAAACCGTATGCCTTGGGCAGGCTGCTTCTGCTGCCGCAATTTTGTTGGCCGCTGGTTCGCCAGGACGCCGACTCGCATTGCCCAATGCGCGCATCTTGATTCACCAGCCGGCTATGGAGGGTGTACAAGGTCAAGCATCGGATATCGCAATCGTCGCCGATGAGATCGATCGTATGAACCGTTGGTTGATCGATACCCTCGCCAAGCATTCTGGTACTTCTGCTGAGCAGATTGAAAAGGACATCGCTCGCGATAAAATCCTCACTGCTGAGCAGGCAAAGGAATACGGTTTGGTCGATCAAGTGCTCACATCACGTAAAGCTGATCCAAAAACACAAGCTTAATCGCGCGTCTATTCTCACGTAGGTGAACTTCTCGGCGCTGAGGTGACCTCTTTTGGCATCGGGAGAATTATTTTGACTCTGCGGTCAAGTGCTCCCCAGAAGTTAGGCTCGTTCATTCGGTTCTTTCTTCTGGGGAGTGCTTCTACGTTGAGTAGCTTCTACGCTGAGCAATGTGCAGATTTTGAGCGAATCGCATATCAATTCACACAGTGGTGTTCCCGATATTCAGGTGTGGCGAAGTGGAAGATATGCTGTTAATAGTGTGGAATAAGATTGAAGAAGCTCGTTTTGAGAGGTGTGATGAGGAATGAAACCAACTGCTGACGCTGCAGATATTTTGAAGTGCTCTTTTTGCCAGAAGAGCCAGCGTCAGGTGCGCAAACTCATCACAGGTTCTGGTGTTTATATTTGTAATGAGTGCATAGAGCTTTGTAACGAGATCATCGAAGAGGAGTTCGGCCAAGAAGCTGCGTCTACACACATTGATTCCGCTTTGCCAAAACCGCAAGAAATATATGATTTCCTCGATGAATATGTGGTGGGTCAGTCTGATGCAAAGCGCACTCTTGCAGTGGCGGTTTACAATCATTACAAGCGGATTCGGGCTCAAGAAACTCTGTCAGATTCAGCGAAGAAATCTGCAAAAGACGAAGCTGATACGGTTGAAATTGGCAAATCGAATATCTTGCTTATGGGACCGACTGGAACTGGCAAAACTTATCTTGCACAGTCTTTAGCAAGAATGCTCAATGTGCCTTTTGCCATCGCCGATGCTACTGCTCTCACCGAAGCTGGTTATGTGGGCGAGGACGTCGAAAATATCTTGCTCAAGCTCATTCAGGCAGCTGATGATGATATTCCGCGCGCACAAAAAGGCATTATCTACATTGATGAGATCGACAAGATCTCGCGTAAATCTGAAAATCCGTCAATCACGAGAGATGTTTCGGGCGAGGGCGTGCAGCAGGCGCTCTTGAAGATTATCGAGGGTACTGTAGCATCTGTTCCTCCGACGGGCGGTCGCAAGCACCCTCAGCAAGAGTTCTTGCAGATTGATACCTCGAATGTGCTCTTCATTTTGGCTGGTGCTTTCGCGGGCATGGAAGATATTGTCTCCACGCGCGCTGGTCGCCGCGGTATCGGTTTTGGTGCTAAGTTGCATGATTCCGACGCCGGTGCCGACGTTTTCAAAGAGGTCACGCCTGACGATTTGCACAAGTTTGGTCTGATTCCTGAACTGGTAGGACGCTTGCCAATTATCGCATCAGTGGAGGCACTTACTGAGGACGATCTGGTACGTATTTTGACTGAACCAAAAAACGCCTTGCTGAAGCAGTATCAAAAGATGTTTGAATTAGATGGCGTTAAGCTCGAGATGACCGATGAAGCGCTGCGTAAAATCGCACAAGAGGCTATTTCTCGTGGCACTGGTGCACGCGGCCTGCGGTCAATTTTGGAAAACATTTTGCGTGAACTGATGTTTGAAATTCCGTCTCGAACTGATGTGGATAAAATTGTGATCACCGGTGACGTAGTTGACGGTAGTGCAGCTCCTACGTTGGTATTATCGGGGAAAATCGCGCAAGCAGTAGGTCAAAATCCTGGTAAAAAGTGAGGCTAAGATGGTAAAAGTCCCACCTGAGCTGGAAGCTTATCGAAAGACGATCGACAACTTAGACGCTGCCCTTGTGCATATTCTGGCCGAGCGGTTTCGTTGCACGAAACAAGTCGGCTTACTGAAAGCGCAGTATTCTTTACCTGCATCTGATACAGATCGTGAAGCCGAGCAAATAGCACAATTGCGGAATTTAGCACAAGAGGCGGGACTTGATCCGGTATTTGCCGAAAAATTCCTCAAGTTCGTTGTGGCTGAAGTGATTCAGCACCACGAGGACATTGCCGGAAACTTTTCTTAAATGGCGTTGTAATGTGTGGGGAGGCATGGTGCACGCCTTGCCTCCCCACACATTACAGCCGACTAACTGCTAATTCTTCGAACCGTATAGCTCTTCGATAGTGTCGGCAAAATCTTCGAGAACTTGATTGCGACGCACTTTCAACGATGGAGTAAGATATCCATTTTCAACGGTGAAGTCGCTTGGAAGTATCACAAATTTTCGAATCGATTCAGCTCGCGAGACGTGGTTATTAGCGCGTTTAACAGCACGGTCAATGGACGCCAGGATCTGTGGGTCATTGATCGCCTGTGAGAGCGGAATTGGCTCAAGGTTGTGATTGCTCAACCATTGGGGGAGCGCGTCTGCGTCGAGAGTAATGAGAGCGCCAATAAATGGTCTCTTGTCACCTACCACGACCACTTGAGAGATGAGTGGGTGTCCGCGTAGCCGATCCTCAAGCTCGGCAGGGGCAACGTTCTTTCCACCGGCGGTCACAATCAGCTCTTTCTTGCGTCCCGTGATCCACACGTACTCTTCGTCGTCGATACGTCCAATATCTCCGGTGCGGAACCAGCCGTCGTCTGTAAATGCTTCGGCAGTGGCCTTGGGGTTGTTGTAGTACCGCTTAAAGACGTGGTCACCTTTGACGAGGATTTCGCCGTCGTCGGCAACTTTGACGTAGCACCCAGGATATGCTGCTCCAACAGAACCGATCTTGATCTTGTCTAAACGGTTTACTGTGGTAGGAGCACTGGTTTCGGTCAAACCATAGCCCTCAAACACCGTGATACCCATACCACGGAAGAAGTGGCCGAGTCGCTCACCGAGTGGAGCGCCACCGGAGATGGCGTATTTCAGGCGACCACCCATGAGCTCGCGAATGGTTGAATAAACGAGCTTATCGCCCAACTGGCGTTGGAGCGAAAGCGCTTTTGAAGGACCTTCGGGAGTGTCGAGAGCTCGCGAATAATTGATGGCAACCTTTGCAAAACTGCGGAATGTGCGGAGCTTGAGTCCGCTACCTGCTTTAGCATCGGCAGCATTGTAAATCTTTTCAAAGACTCGTGGAACGGCCAGCACGAACGTAGGCTTGAACGTCTGCATATCCGACACCAGGTTGCGCGTATCAGGAATATACCCGATCACGCTACCGCCAAAGAACACAACCAGATTAATGAATCTAGCGAATACATGCGCCATTGGTAAGAAGAGAACAGTGCGTGATCCCTTACTCGACAGTATCTTAATGAGTCCGCTGTGGGTAGGGCCGTTCATGACGACGTGGAGCACGTTGCGTTGGGTGAGCTCTACTCCCTTGGGGCGTCCAGTTGTGCCCGACGTGTAGATGATCGTCCATAAATCGTCAGCGCGCACGGCATCGATGCGTTTGTCGATTTCGGCGTCGTCGATATTAGCGCCAAGCTGCGTGAGCTTGCCTTGGGCATCATCTGAAAGCATCCAGATGGTGTCAAAGCCCTTAATTTTGCCAAGAAGTGGTTCGAGCACGTTTTTGAGATTGGCGTTTTCTACCACAGCGGCGCGAATACCAGCATCGGAGATAATCCACTTGGCCTGATCCGTCGACGATGTTTCGTAGATTGGGATGGCATGTGCGCCAGCAAACTGAATAGCAAAATCAAATAGCGACCATTCATAGGACGTATGCGCCATGATCGCGATTTTATCGCCCGGCTTGATACCAGAAGCGATTAGTCCTCGAGCTACTTCCCGGATTTCGTTGATGAATTGCCCGAAAGTAACTGAAACCCACTGGTTGGAGAACGTCGATTTGCGTTCGATCACTGTGCGCTTGGGGGCTTCTTCACCGAGACGCCGTAGCAATGCAGGTACAGACATCGATTCTGTGACTTGGATTTTTCCAGGCGTAAAAGAGATGCCTTCTTCTTCCAAAAATTCACTCATATTAGTCCTCTCCGTTTTACGAGCGTCCCGATGAAGCCCTCTATTTATTCATAATTAAATAACAGCACGGCTGTTTATTCCAGTTCAAACGCCGAAACGAGAACTGCATCTCCGTCTGTATTTTCGCATGTTATAGTGAATTTCCCGTGGATATGAGCTGAATTTGTCAGATCTTCACGGGCAGCTTCAACTGAATGAATCAGCTGCTCGGGCACCTGCAAGGTGACGGCGGCATAAGGTGTGCGCTGGCTGACCTTTTGTTCTGTTTTCACCTTGCGTAGCGCAGATAGAGCTGCACCAGCAGCATGCAAAACCGCTGCTTGGGCGTCGTTATTCTCCACTACCGCAAGTTCTGAAACCTCTGGCCATGCAGCTCGATGCACAGAACCGGTGCGATACCATGACCACACCTCTTCAGTTGCGTAGGGGAGGAACGGCGCGAGGAGACGAACGAAAGTATCCACCGCAATATTGAGCGTCACGCGAGCCGAACGTACCTCAGCTTCGCGCCCCGCAGCTGCATAAACGCCGTCGCGGTCATTAGCTCGCTCTTTGACTAATTCAATATAGTCATCGCAGAACGTCCAGAAGCACGTTTCCGTCACTTCAAGCGCCTTGGTATGATCGAAGTTCTCCATTGCCGCAGTGGCCTGCTCAACCACAGTGGCGAGCTCGGCAAGTAGGGACTTATCAAGTTCGCACACCACGGCATTCAGATCGAGATCAACGGCCGTGCCAACACCAGAGGCTTGCATTGCAAACTTCGAAGCATTGAGCACTTTCATCGCCAGACGACGGCCGATCTTCATCTGCTGTTCGTCGAATGCCGCATCGGTGCCGAGGCGAGCCGATGCTGCCCAGTACCGAACGGCGTCGGAACCGTGCTTTTCGAGCAAGCCCATCGGCGTGACCACATTGCCCTTGGACTTAGACATCTTCTTGCGATCCGGATCGAGAATCCATCCCGAGATCGCTGCATGCTTCCACGGAACCTCGCCAAATTCAAGATGAGCACGCACAATGGTCGAGAAGAGCCAGGTGCGAATAATATCTTGACCCTGTGGACGCACGTCCATCGGGTAAACCTTGCTGAACAAATCCTCATCCGTCAACCAGCCACCAGCAATCTGCGGGGTGAGCGACGAAGTTGCCCATGTGTCCATAATGTCAATTTCAGCAGCAAATCCACCGGGAGCATTGCGCTGCGCCTCGTCAAAACCAGGAGGGCAATCTGAGGATGGGTCAACAGGCAGCTGTTCAAAAGATGGAACGAGCACGTCGTCGTAATTGACGTCACCTGATTCGGTGATGCGATACCACAGTGGAATAGGCACACCGAAGAAACGCTGGCGAGAAATTAGCCAGTCAGTGTTCAAGCCCTGCACCCAGTTCTCATAGCGAACCCTCATGAAATCAGGATGGAAATCAACTTCTTTCCCGCGGAACAGGAGGTTTTCGCGCAGCTCATTACCGTTTGCCTCGGTGTGTGACTGGCCACCATTGCGAATGTACCACTGACGCGAGGTCACAATCTCGAGCGGCTTATCGCCCTTTTCAAAGAAGTTAGTCTTGCGAGTGGTCGGCTTTTCATCGCCGATCATTTCGCCTGTTTCCTTGAGCTTTTCAACGAGTGCTTTGCGGGCAGAGAAAGTCGTTTTCCCTGCCATTTCTTCATACATCGTCACGCCAGCAGGATCGGTGATCCACTCGGGGGTTTCCCGAATGAGGCGTCCATCTTTGCCGAGCACAGAACGCATTGGCAAAGAAAGCTCGCGCCACCATTGCACGTCGGTGAGATCACCAAAGGTACAGCACATAGCAATGCCTGCACCCTTGTCCATCTCGGCGGCTGGGTGGGCGAGCACAGGAAGCTCCACATTAAACACTGGCGAGGTCACTGTGGTGCCAAAAAGATGCTGGTAGCGTTCGTCGTCGGGATGAGCGATGAGCGCAACGCACGCAGGGAGTAACTCTGGTCGCGTCGTTTCAATGACGACGTCGTCTCCCGACGCAGCGTGGAAAGCAAGGGCGTGGTAAGCGCCGGGGTAGTCGCGCGCTTCAAGTTCTGCTTGGGCGACGGCGGTCTGGAACGTCACGTCCCACAGGCCAGGAGCCTGAGCTTGATAAGCTTCGCCACGTTCAAGGTTCTTCAAGAAAGCAGCCTGGGCAACTTTCTGTGCTTTGGCGCCAATCGTCTGGTAATTTTGCTCCCAGTCAACGGAGAGTCCGAGGTGACGCCAGAGATTTTCGAATTGTTTTTCATCTTCGGCGGTGAGCTTCCAACATAATTCGATGAAATTGCGGCGGGAAATCGGTACTTGATCAGCGTATTTGATGGACTTGCCATCACCGCCGTCGTGTGGAGGAACGAAATTCTCCTCGTAAGGCAGCGACGGATCGCAGCGCACGCCGTAGTAGTTTTGTACGCGGCGCTCGGTGGGCAGACCGTTGTCGTCCCAGCCCATCGGGTAGAAAACGTTCATGCCCTGCATACGCTTATACCGTGCGATAACGTCGGTATGGGTATAGCTAAAAACGTGGCCAACGTGGAGTGAACCAGAAACTGTTGGAGGTGGGGTGTCCACCGAAAAAACCTGATCACGACTGGTGTCGCGATTGAATGAATAGGTGCCAGTTTCGGCCCATGTTTTGCCCCAGCGGTCTTCAAGACCTTCAAGAGCGGCCCTTTCCGGAACCTCGGTGTGATCGAGCAATGCGGAGTTGTTTTCAGTCATGCCTCTATTCTCCCACGAATGCCAAGAATTCCGAATTTGCTCATCGCTGAGGTGGTGTGCTTCACCCTCTCTCGTTATGATCGTGATGATGAATAAGGTTATAGATGGTCAAGACTTTATATGCGTGCCGGTGCCGGGACTTGCGCAGATAACGAGTTCAGATGATCTGGGAGCAGTCCTTTCGCGCGCGCTGGCGCAGGTGCGGTGGGCAGATGGCAGCCGCGGTTTGCGCGGGACGGATATCGTCGTCGTCGCCGGAAAAATTGTGGCGAAAGCGCAAGGGAAGTGGTTTCGCCTGGGCGACCACCAAGGAGGTTTCCAGAGTAGAGCTGGTATTCCAGCAGGTCTTGATCTTGATCCAGTTGAGGATGGCGACGCCGCAGCGGCCGGGTTGCGGCGTGGGCTCGCGGCGCGTTTTGGTGGGCGGCCTGGTGTTGTGATCACTTCTCATGGCGAGGTGACGGGCATCGCCGGCTTTGAAAGCGGTACGGATACTGCTCAGCGGCTTTTAACGCACCTCATTGCAGCTCATGAGCAAGCGATTGCTGAGGATGCCACCTATGCCGTTTCGATAATTCGAGGATTAAACGGCGTGCTCATGTGGGAAGATATGCCGTAAAAACTTCGTTAAGCCACAATTCGTAACGAAGATAATACTGTACAATTCGCGATCGATATAGGGATTTAGGATTTCCAGTGTTAGGCTGTCCGCATGCAGTATGCATTCGATGAATTAGATGATCAGCCAGAATCGGACGAGAAATCTGAAGATCGTGCACAAGACGTTGAAGCGAATGATGTTGCGCAGGACGCAACCCAAACTCCGGCGTCGGAAGCAACTGTAACTGATCCCACGCAAACTGGAGAGATTAATACCCACGGCATACCTCACACGAAATCGAGTCAAGCAGCGTTGATGCTTGCTGCCCTTGGAGTGATTTTCGGTGACATCGGTACTTCCCCTCTCTACGCGATGCACGCGGTTTTCAATCTTGATCACGGACTCATCCCGGTGAACCAAGAGAGTATTTACGGAATTATTTCTCTGGTATTTTGGTCAATCACACTGGTTGTGACGTACAAATACCTATTCTTGGTCATGCGAGCTGGCAACGACGGCGAAGGCGGAATCCTCGCGTTAACAGCGCTTTTACGCAAGGCGACCAAAGGACGGCGACTATTTGGGATCTTCACATTTTTAGGGATCCTTGGAGCATCGCTCTTTTATGGTGATTCCATTATCACTCCGGCAATTTCTGTGATGTCGGCTGTGGAAGGTCTGGAGCTCATCTCGCCTGCGGCGACTAAGGCCGTAGTGCCAATTTCGCTGATCATCCTGATTGCTTTGTTCTCAATCCAAAAATTTGGAACGGGTAAGGTGGGCAGGCTTTTTGGTCCAGTGATGGTGGGCTGGTTCATCACGCTGGCACTGCTAGGCGTGCCACATATTATTGCGCATCCGGGAATTATTGGTGCGATGTCGCCGCATCACGCGTTGGCGTTTGCTATTGCTCATCCGTTCATGGGCTTTGTGGCGCTTGGTGCATCAGTGCTGGCCATTACCGGTGCCGAGACGCTATATGCCGATATGGGGCATTTTGGCCGCAAGCCGATCGTCACTGCGTGGCTGCTGCTCGTATTCCCATGCTTGACCATCAATTATTTAGGTCAAGGTGCACTACTGATTAACGAACCCTCGGCCGTATCGAATCCATTCTTCAATTTGGTGCCTGAATCCTTGTTGTGGCCGGTCGTTATTCTGGCGACGACGGCTACCGTTATCGCTTCGCAAGCAGTGATTTCTGGTGCTTTCTCGGTGACCCAACAGGCATTGAACCTCGGCTTGGTGCCGCGAATGCGCATTATGCACACTTCGAAGTCGGAAGGTGGCCAGATTTATATTCCTGGAATCAACAGCATGCTCATGGTTGGTGTTGCTGCCTTGATTCTTGGCTTTAGATCCTCTGGGGCGCTTTCGAACGCTTATGGCTTGGCAGTTACTGGCACGGAGATGCTCACACTGGCACTGTTCTGCGCCTACGCCCATATCGTGTGGAAGTGGTCGATTATTCGGCTTCTTCCAGTGCTCACGATTGTTGGAATTCTCGAGACGTTCTACTTCGCGGCCAACGTGATGAAGATTCCAACCGGTGGTTGGTTGCCGATTGCAATTGCTTTCAGCGTGATCATTATTATGACGACGTGGATGTGGGGATCGTATACCGTTCACAAGGTGCGTGGCGAGATTGAAATGCCGCTCGATGAGTGGCTCACGAAGATTAGAGCACTCAATCTGCCGCGAATTCCTGGCCAAGCTATTTACCTGCATCAAAGCACTGGCACTGTGCCGCTTGCGCTCAAGGAAAATGTGCGTTTTAACCATACGCTTCATGAGCAGATCGTATTTGTGCGCGTATTGGTGAGAAATATTCCGCATGTGCGACACGTGGATCGTGTCAGTATTGAACGCCTTGGTGAGCCAGAAGATGGCATTATGAGTATGACCATCCAGCTGGGCTTTAACGACAATCAAAATATTCCACACAATTTGAAGTGGAGCTCAGGTAAAGATCCTGATTTTGTTTACGCTAATGACGAGGCTCGATACTTCCTATCTGTGATGGATTTCCGCCCGAGTGACGAAATTCCTTGGTATTTGCGCTGGCGGCGTTCGCTCTACATGTTCCTCAGCCGCAATGCTGGATCGCGAATGGAAGCATTCCGCCTGCCGCGCCATCGCACTGTAATTATCGGTGGGTCGATTTACCTATAAGGTTTCCTACTTGGCCAACAAAAACTGATGTTTGCGTTGGTAACTCAATGGGCAGTACCAGAAATCTGGTACTGCCCATTGTTGTATTGCTGGCTCTATGCCGGCTTAGCTTGTGATCGGCTCAGTGTTCGGCTGATCCATGCGCTTGTTTGCATTCGGTTTGGCCGTAGCAAGCGTTTGATCTGAGCACTTGGGGGATTGGTGGGACGTGCACTCGTGCGTTCCTTTGCACTCGTTGGCGCTCCTTTGGCCGTAGCAAGCGTGCGCTAATGACGGCCTTTAGCAATCGTCGTCGCGCTTATCATGCCGCCAGAATGTGGTGACTTCTGCTTTATCTTTCATATTGAATTCAATGATCTCTTGGATGAGAGCGAAAGGAACCTCGCCTGCCCACGGAATTCTGATCAGCATCTTGGAGTAGTCCATGCCGAGTTTATCGAGCTTAGGCGCAAATTCGACCATGCCCTTGTACTCGGGGCTGATCGAGAAATGAGCTTTTGCAAACGACATCCCCAAGATGAACGTGCCGTGATCAGTAAACATTGGCTGATTCCATGCAATACGCAGTTTTAGCTGCGGATACGTTTTGAGAATTCGTGCAATTAGCTCGAGAGTAGCTTTCTTATTATCTGGGTTAGGAATTTTATTCAGGATTGGACTGAGGAATTCTTCTAGATTTTCCCCGCTTTTCATTTCAACTGTTGCCATGAAAATATACTTTCATTTTCTGACCCGGTGGCAGAACTCGTGAGGCATAAGTGGTCGCTTGTTTTGCTCAGGGCGCATTTTCCCCGCGAAATTGGGGTTTAGAGCAGTTGCTTTATCGATAAGAGTGTGATTCATGTGGTGTGGTCTGCTCAAGCTGCCTATTTGAATCGAGATTGAACTTATCGATGACGGAACTACCAGCTTCGGTTCGGACGAAAGTCCCGAAATGGATCCGCATCTCAGGTGGCAAATGTTTTCGCTCTGTTGAAAACTTTTATAAAACGCACGAAATTTATCCGAACTGACGGTACTATTATCTTAAAGCTCAACGAGGAGGCGACCTATATGGATAATGCAACATTAAGTCGAGTCAATCTTTTTGGTGTGCTGCGCACACTTGAGACTTTGGTTCAGCTCGACGATAAAGCTGCGCAAGTCATCGCTCATGCCGATGAAACAATCCAATTCACCAGCCCAAAGGGCACCATGAGGTTGGTAATCAAAAACGGTACTATCAAGCATCTGTCTGGCGCAGGGCCCAACACCATGAACCTGGCATTTCCTGCTCCGGTGATGGTCAACAAGATGTTTGCGGGAACGGGTGCACCTATTCCAGTGCGAGGCATTCGGAGAATCAAATTCTTGACCGGACCTTTCACTAACCTCACAAATATTTTGACTGAATATCTCATGCCTACGCCTGAGAAACTCCAAGACGCCGAATTCCGGCGTCGCAATACGATCCTCACATTGCATATTGCGGCGTATGCTCTGGCGGAAATCGCAAATCATGATGTTGCAGGCAAGGAAGCCGCTAGCAGAATGAGAGACGGCGATCTACAACTTGCAGTCGTTGGAGGTCCGGCACTGATTATTCGCATCAAAGATCACAAGCTCCGCGTAGTCGAAGGGCTATCTGATAAGCCGAGTGCAAAGATGGTTTTCGCGGATCTGGATGTAGCTGGCGGCGTGCTACGTGGTGAAATACCTAGCTTCGAAGCAGTCGGTAAAGATCAGATCCAGCTCGGAGGGTTCGTACCAATCCTTGACAACTTCAACAAGCTACTCGGCCTCGTGCCCCACTACCTTGGATAGGAAGAAACAATGGAAACTTACACATACCCAAAGAGTTCAGAACTTTTCTTACGCGCAACAAAAGTTATCCCAGGCGGTGTATATGGGCATTTAGGACCAGCTGAAGGTTGCTTTATGCCGGTGAGTAACTATCCGCTCTATCTCGAACGCGCCAAAGGCTCGTACTTCTGGGATCTGGATGGAAACCGATTCATCGACTACATGTGCGCTTATGGCCCCAATATCCTCGGATACAACGATCCGGAGGTCAATGCGGCTGCCGCCGAGCAATATAAAAAAGGTGACTGCACGATTTTGCCAACGGAACGTATGGTAGAACTAGCAGAACTTCTCACCGACACAATCTCGAGTGCAGACTGGGCATTTTTCGCAAAGAACGGTGGCGACGTCACCAGTTTGGCGGTGATGACGGCGAAAGCTGCAACGAATCGCGACAAAATCTTGATGCATTACGGCGGTTATCACGGTGTTGCGCCGTGGACGCAGCATGCGGATCACCCTGGTATCACCCAGGCAGACGTGTCGAATAATATCTATACGCCATTTGGTGACTTCTCTGCATTGAAGAAGGCAGTCTTTGCAAATCGTGGTCAGATTGCTGCGATCATCGCGACTCCGTACCACCATCCAATTGTTGAAGACAACCGTCTCGCTCCAGATGGATATTGGACCAAAGTTCGCGATCTGTGCACCAAGGAAGGAATCCTTCTGATTATCGACGACGTTCGGTGTGGTTTCCGTCTTGACGTGCGCGGATCAGATGTTCATTACGGATTCGAAGCAGATCTGGCCTGCTACTGTAAGGCTCTTGCAAACGGTTACAACATCTCGGCACTGGTTGGAAAGAAAGAGTACATGGACGCGGTTTCTTCCGTGTTCTATACCGGATCATACTGGCTTTCCGCTGCGCCAATGGCAGCCGCAATCGCATGTATTAACAAGATGCGTGAGATAGACGTTGCAAAGGTCTGCACCGAGAAAGGCAAGAAACTCACTGCTGGTTTGAGCGATGTGGCATCAGCAAACGGATTTGATTTAGTCATCTCTGGGGAACCGTCCATGTGGTTTATGCGTACCGCCGGTTACCGGGGTGAAGCTGATCCTAATAACTTTATTCACCAAGCGTTTGTGGGCGAGTGCGTGCGGCGTGGAGTATTCTTCTCCAGTCATCACAACTTGTTCATTAACGCTTCGCTAACAGATGAGGACATTCAGCATACTCTCGACGTCGCAGACGAAGCCTACCGCGTCGTCAGTAAGAATGTGAAGCAACTTCTTGGAAAGGTTATGTAATGGCAATCGATGCAAAAACATGGCGACGCCTTGAAGACAAGGCTCATGACTTACGCTCATTGACACTTGATACAGTCGTTTGGGCAGGAGGAGGGCATATTGGTGGTTCGCTATCTGCCGTCGATATTCTCACCGTTTTGTACCACGAAGTGATGAACTTCGATCCCTCGAAACTCGACGATCCAGATCGTGACCGTTTCGTCCTTTCAAAAGGGCATATCGGTGTTGGATACGCGCCAGTTTTGGCTGATTTGGGCTGCTTTCCAAAAGAATGGCTTAAAAATTTCAATCACACTGGATCACCGCTTGGTATGCACCCCGACGGATCGAAAGTGCCTGGTGTCGAAATTGCAACTGGCTCCTTAGGACACGGTTTGTCGATCGCCGTCGGAATGGCGGCTGCATCGCGGCTATCTGGTCGAAACTTTAATACCTACTGTCTTTTAGGTGACGGCGAGTGTAACGAGGGCTCCGTATGGGAGGCGGCGATGTCGGCGTCGCACTTCAAACTCGGTGGACTTATCGGCATCGTCGATCGAAACAAAGCGATGATTGACGGCATGACTGAAGACGTTATGGCTCTCGAACCGTTCGCGGATAAATGGAGAGCATTTGGCTGGGAAGTATTCGATATCGATGGCCACAATATTCCTGAATTGGTCGAAACATTCCGAGCCGCGCATGAGATCAAAGATAAGCCAGTGATGGTTATTGCCAACACTATTAAGGGTGAAGGCATTGACTCTATTGCTGGTGACTACAAGTGGCATTATGGCTCGTTTGGTGGCGATCAGGCTGTTGAAGGGCATAAGGCACTCGAAGAATACCATGCAAAGCGCGTAGCAAAGATTAAGGAGAAGTGAGATGGCTGGAGGACTTACCTACACAATGCTCGACGGTGCCGAGATGGCTACTGCCGAAGTTTATGGGCGCACCCTCGTTGAACTCGCAAAAGAGCATCCAGAGATCGTTGGCTTTTCAGGTGATCTTGCGAAGTCCACAAAGATCGGGTTGCTGGCAGACGCTTTTCCTGAGCGATTCTTCAACGTAGGAATTGCGGAGCAGAACATGTTCGGCATGGCAGCAGGTATGGCGAAATGCGGATACGTGCCATTCGTATCGACTTTCGCTTCCTTTGCAACGCTCCGAGCTCTCGAACAGTTGCGCACGGATATTTGCTACGGCAACGCGAACGTCAAAGTGATTGCTACGCACTCTGGACTGTCCTTTGGGCAGGCAGGGTCGACGCATCAGAGCCCGGAAGACTTCGGCATTTTGCGTTCAATTTCGAATCTTGTGACGCTGTGCCCGGCCGACGGTATGGCTACTGCACAGGCGGTAGAAGCGGTATTTGAGCATGTTGGCCCAGCTTATGTGCGTGTGAACCGAGGCTTTGATCAGAAAGTTTACAATGAGCCAATTCCGGATTTCCGAATTGGTGGATCGCATACGCTCATGGATGGTTCGGATATCACCATTATGGCTTCGGGTGCGCCGGTCTGGCGCGCACTTCAAGCTGCGGAGCGGCTGCGCTCTGAGGACGGACTTTCGGTACGAGTTATTGACCTGTACTCGATTAAGCCGCTCGACGAGGAAACGATCAAGGCTGCAGTGGCAGAAACCCGCCGCGTCATCACCGTTGAAGATGCCAATATCGCACACGGATTGGGTTCAGCGGTGGCCGATATCGCTGCTCGTACTGGAAAGGGCTTCGCTTTCCGCAAGCTCGGTATCCCAGACAAGTGGTCAATGATCGGCCAGCCAGAAGATCTCTTTGCACACTATGGCTACGACGAAAACGGCATTCTCGAAACCGCTCGCGAGCTGATGCGCATTGAAATCGAGGAAGACGACGATTGGGATGATGAGGTCTGATCATGGCTGAGGAAAAGACTGCGGACGACGTCCGGTATCAGAGCATCGTATTCCTTAATGCAGTCGTTCCCGTACTTAAGCCGATTATTGCCCAGACGCCGGCGCTGCAGAAAGCATTTCGTGGAAAGAATGGCGTAGTGCAAATTTCGGCGCTGACGGGGGAGAATGCCGACGACGGTAAACCGGGAAAGATTGCAACGCACCTTATTGTGGAAGACGGCGAGGTCACTGTTCAGCTCGGTGAGCACGTGGCTCCGAATGTCGAACTTGAGTTTGCCTCTCGAGAAGATCTCAATACGTTCTTCACTGGTGGGACGAAGCTTCCAAAGATGAAAGGGGCATTGTCAAATCTCGGCTTGCTCGTTGCGACTATCCGTTCACTGTTGAGAATGTCGAAGTTGCTTGGAGCAACTGAGCCACCTGAGGATCCTGATGAGCAGGCACTCCTAGTCAAGTGCATGTTCTACCTCCTCACGAGTGGTATTTCTCAATTGAATAAGGCTAAGCATCCCTTGTTCAGAGATTGGGCAAATCGCCAGCCAGACCGCGTATATCAACTCACGGTGATGGGACGCGAGGATCTTGATGCGTATGTGCGTGTGAAAGGTGGCCGTTCAAAGGCGGTGCGTGGATCGTATACTCGCTCCAAGCCGTTCTTCGCAATGGCATTTGATTCCACACGTAGCGCGCTGGGAATTCTCCTTGATGTTGACGATATGATCGAGGCAACTGTGTCACAGAAGATCGTTATGCAAGGAGCGCCTGAGTATGGTGCTGAGCTCGGTGAACTAATGCAAACTGTTGGAGGTTACGCCAAATGAATAACGTATTAAAGTCAGTCAAGTTATTCTTGACGCGCGGTCGCAATCATGGGCTGAACCACGTAGGCGTCACCGTTTCTGATTTTGAGGCGGCTGTTAAGTGGTACAACGAAATGTTTGGTTTCCACTTAGTCAATGAGCTTCATATTGAGGGTGAAACTGCTGATAAATTAGCAAGTTTGTACGGTGAAACTGGGCTTTCGATTCGACTTGGATTCCTGGGTACGAAGAGTAATGCGATGCTTGAAATCTTCGAGTTTACGCCTAAGATTCCAGGCCAGGCGACTAACTGGCAGAAGAATGGTTACTCCCACGCGGCTATTTCGGTGTCGAATGTGCCGGCATGGAAGCGCAAACTAGAAGCTAGGGGAGTCGAATTCGTTACCGGTGTGCAGTACAACAACGGTACTCATTGGGCTTTTATGAAAGATCCTGATGGAAACCTAATCGAATTGATCGATTATCATGCAAATCGACTAATTCTTGGTTGTGCATCGAATATCGTCGGTAGAGTCATGAAGAAAGCTCAGTTTGGCTCCTACTATATGTAATCTTCTCTTTTATCTCCTATGAAAGATGACTGGGGTGGCAAGAATCGTTCTTGCCACCCCAGTGCTTTGTCCTATAACCCACATCATGTATTGCGTAAGTTCTTGAATGGTACGTTGCACTGTTTACCTAGCGCCGTAGTGCCGCACAGTTTGCCCAGCGCGGTTCGCACACTCCAGAAGCATAAAAAGCGGGTCGCAGCGGTAGCTGCGACCCACGATTAAGTACTCTCTACGAGATTACTTTGTTACGCTCTTGACGGCCTCTAGCTTCTTCGGCTCGTCCTTGTAAATCTCAGCAGCGTTATCCTTGGTTGCAACCTTTGGCTCAAGGAGGAATGCCGGAACATCCTTTACCTTGTTGTTGTACTGCTTGGCGTCAACCTTGATTCCGTTGAGTTCCTTGAGATCCTTCTTGCCTGAGATGAGTTCCTTAGCAAGGGATATGACGTTCTCAACGAGTGGCTTGGTCGGCTTCGAGATCGTGGAGTACTGCTTGCCTTCCATGATCCACTTCAGCGACTCAAGCTCGGAATCCTGGCCAGTCACAACTGGAAGTGGCGACTTGCCTGCCTGCTGTACCGAAGTAAGAGCAGCGCGTGCGAGGGTATCGTTCGGGGAGAGGATACCATCTGGAACTGCTGAACCTGGGTAGTGCTGGGTGAGGATTGCGTCCATACGGCTCTGTGCATTCTCTGGCTTCCAACCTTGGGTTGCAGCCTTATCCTGCGTGTTCTGACCCGATACAACTTTTACCTTGCCAGCTTCGATCTGTGGCTTGAGAACGGACATTGCGCCATCGAAGAACTTTGCGGAGTTCGAATCATCGTTCGAACCTGCGATAAGCTCGATGTTCCATGGGCCGCCAGCCTTCTTAGCCTCAAGACCCTTGAGCAGTGCCTCGCCCTGCTTCACACCAACACCGAAGTTGTCGTATGCAACGTAGTAGTCGATGTTCTTGGTCTCAAGAAGAAGACGATCGTATGCGATCACTGGAATCTTGGCATCTGCAGCTTTCTGGAGCTGAGTACCGAGGGAAGTTCCGTCAACTGCGCCGATGATGAGAACCTTAACGCCGTTGGTGATCATTGCATCGAGCTGCTGCTGCTGCTGTGGAACGCCGTCGTTGGCGAACTGTACATCACACTTGAGATTCGATGCTTCACACAGTTCCTTGAAGTAGTTTTCTGCTTCAACCCAGTTCTCTGAGGTCTTCTGTGGAAGGGAAACGCCGATATCTGCTGCGCCAGACTTCTCTGCCGTGCTATCGGACTTGTCACCAGCGTTGCCGGAGCAAGCTGATAATGATAGGGCTGCAACTGCACCAATTGCAGCGATCTTTTTGATCATTCGCATTTTTTACCTCACTTGTTGTTTAGTCCTGGTGCCCCAGGTTAGAGCGACATCGCTCTACGGCCGAAGCCGCAGTCTGTGGTTTGCGCTTTTGCGCTAGGCCTGAGCTGGATTTGGCGGCTCAAGTGTGCCTTTTTCTTTCTTAAATGACTTGGTCAATGCGCCGATGATTGATGGCCGGCCTTGCATCTTTGAGATGACGTCGAATGCAACGGCTGCCAGTAGCACGAGTCCCTTAACCATCGAGGTGACGTGTGCTCCCGCGCCGAGCAGCTGGAGACCGTTGTTCAAGAATGCCATCACCATAGCGCCAACCATCGTGCCACCAAGTGTACCGATACCACCCCAAACTGAGGCTCCGCCAATGAACACGGAAGCAATGGCATCGAGTTCCCAGTTCTGCCCGTCGAATGGGGTAGAAGCGTTGGAGCGTCCGACGAAGACGACTGCTGCAATTGCTGCTAGAACTGCAGAGTTGAACATAACGAAGAAGTTGATCCGACGCACGGAAATTCCGGTCAGTGCTGCTGCCGTACGGTTTCCACCGACGGCGTAGACGCCGCGTCCGAGCGGAGTATTGCGAGCCAGGAAGTTGTAGATCAAGAAGAGAGCTACCACAATCAGGCCGGAAACAGGGAAAGATGTTCCTGGACGTCCGGTTGCAAATACCCAACCGAGGCTGAGGATAGCCACTGCGATGAATACTAGCTGTGCAATAAACACCCACGACGGATTAACTTCGGCGCCAGCCTTAGTTAGGCGCACGCGACGGCGAAGTTTGAGCAGTGTGGTTACCACCGTTGCAACAATTGCGAGAATGATTGTTTCCGTATTGACGATCCAGTTGCCAAAGCTCAGAGGCGGAAGCCAGTTCATGTAGCCAGAACCGAGGAACTTGATTTGTTCTGGTACTGGAATTGAGGTGGATTTTCCAATCCACTGGTTCAAACCGCGGAAGAAGAGCATGCCGGCAAGCGTTACCACGAAGGCTGGCACGCCGATCATCGACACCCAGAAACCATTCCAGATACCAGCGAGAACACCGCAACCGATGGCAATAAGCAAGCCGACGTACCACGGCATGCCATTGACCGTCGTCGTGATTGCAAGCACGATGCCCACGACGGCGGCGACGGAACCGACCGAAAGATCGATGTGTCCAGCGATAATAACGAGTACCATGCCCATAGCCAAGATCAGCACGTAAGCGTTTCCGGAGATAACGTTCTGCAAGTTCTGAGCAGAGATTACAGTGCCGCCCGTTTGCCAATTGAAGAAAAGAATTTCCAGAACAAGAACCATAACCATGGTTAGCTGGCGTAGATTACCACCCAGCAATTGTTTAATTGAACTCATCATCTTTGGTAACTACTTTCTTGGATTGGATTTAGACGACGTGGGGTTCATGAGGCGCATCAAGGTTTCTTGATCGGCCTCGCTGGTTGGAACCGAGCCGGTGATGGAGCCTTCAAATATGGTGTAGACGCGGTCGGTGATACCGAGAAGTTCAGGGAGCTCAGAGGAAATCACGATCACGGCCATACCTGCTTGCGCGAGTTTGGCGATGAGCGTGTAGATTTCGAATTTTGCCCCGACGTCGATACCACGAGTTGGTTCGTCCAAGATCAGGACGCGTGGGTCGGTGTACATCCATTTTCCGAGCACCACTTTTTGCATATTTCCACCCGAAAGTGTGGAAACTCCGGTATCGATTGACGGCGTCTTGATGCGCAGATCGCGGCGATATTCTTCGGTGATTTGGCGAACGTGCTGCCAGTCAATCGACATCCCGCCATGGGTGGCTTTCTTGTACTTGGCAGATACCGTTTGGCCTTTAATATCGTCTAGCAAGTTAAGACCTTGTACTTTACGGTCTTCGGGCAAATACGCCAGACCAGCCGCGATTGCCTGCGGCACCGATTTGATTGTCACTTCCTTGCCATCGATAAATACTTGGCCACTTTCGAAAATTCCGTAGGAACGTCCGAAGATGGAGCGTGCCAATTCGGTACGGCCAGCTCCCATGAGACCTGCGAGTCCCACAACTTCACCAGCGCGAACGTGGAAGGACTCGTTCTTGCAGATGTAGCGTTCGGTGTTGACAGGGTGGCGTACGTTCCAATTGCGCACTTCAAAGACGACGTCGCCAATCTTTGGTTCGCGGTCAGGGAAGCGGTTGTCTAGCGGACGTCCAACCATCGAGCGGATAATGCGGTCTTCGTCTACGTCGCCGTCTTCGATGGACATCGTCTCAATAGTTTTGCCGTCACGGATGACTGTGATGTGGTCCGAAACAGCGGCAATCTCATTGAGTTTGTGGGAAATCATGATCTGGGAGACGCCGCGCTCGCGCTGCTTAATCATAAGATCAAGGAGGTGGGCGGATTCTTCTTCATTGAGCGCTGAGGTGGGCTCATCGAGAATGAGAAGTTTGACGTTCTTCGATAGCGCTTTCGCGATTTCTACAAGCTGTTGCTTGCCAACGCCAAGCTCTTTAACTGGCGTATCGGGATCGTCGTCGAGACCAACTTCGGCTAAAAGCAGACGAGCGCGACGACGGGTTTCCACCCAGTCGATGCTCATTCCGTTTTTGATTTCCGAGCCGAGGAAAATATTTTCGGCAATGGAAAGCTCGGGGATGAGAGCGAGCTCTTGATGGATGATGACGATTCCGCGTGATTCTGAGTCGCGGATGTTCTTAAACTGGCACACTTCGCCTTCGTAGACGATATCTCCGGAGTACGTGCCGTAGGGCCATACACCAGAGAGCACTTTCATCAACGTTGACTTTCCCGCACCGTTTTCGCCGCACAGGGAGTGGATACTTCCCTTTGTGACTTGGAACGTTACGTGGTCAAGTGCACGAACCCCCGGAAACTCTTTTGAGATGCCGCGCATCTCTAGAATGATGGGATTCTCGGCAGTCGAATTCACTGTGTCCTCCAATGACATCTTTGTCGTTATCTGCCCAGATAACGGCTTTATCTTTACACACGCTCGGCATGCCGTCAATTTGATTTAGGGGTAGAAAACAGGCAATTGTCTGAGCAGGATTTTTGTTGATATTGCAAGATATGTACGTCTTTGAAAATTGTTGCAGGTATATTTCCTTGAAAATAACCGAAAATAAATATGTGGTTGAAACATTGTGCAACAAGATTTCGTGGAATGTGTATGAAAAAGTGTGCTAATTCTGTCAAATTTGAAAACTAATAAATTATTCAAAAGGATCCGTGTTTGGGTACTTGGGACTAGAAAGTGCAAAAAGACGGGTGGCGTATTGAGAACGGAAGAAGTCTCGTTCTCAATACGCCACCCGTCATCTGGCTTCTACTGTGAAGCTAGCCGAACGCGAATAGATTCAACTGATGTTCAGTTAATCAGCCGCGGCTAAAAGCTGTGAAGAGCTTGCAATGCCCGACACGTTATTTAATAGCTTCAACTGGGTCTTTGGAGCCCATATCGAAAGCCAAAGCGACGCTCTCACAATACAATTCACCGTTGTGGGTGGTCAGGCCGCGCAGCAGATCAGTGTGATCATTGAGTGCCTTCTTCCAGCCTTTATCGGCAAGAAGGAGAGCATATCTCATCGTCGCATTGGTCAGGGCGTACGTGGAAGTGCGTGGCATTACTCCAGGCATATTTGCCACGCAGTAGAACGTCGAATTGTGCACGGTGAACGTCGGATCGGCGTGCGTGGTGGGGTGTGAATCTTCAAAGCATCCACCTTGGTCAATGGCAATATCGACGAGTACTGAACCGGGTTTCATCGTGGCAACCATTTCGTTGGTGACGAGGCGTGGCGTGCGTGCTCCTGGGATGAGCACAGAACCAATGACTACGTCTGCATCTTTAATTGCTTCGGCCACGGCGAGGGGAGTGGAGTAGGCGGTGTCGATCTCATCGCGATTGACGTCTTCTAGATACATTAGGCGTTCAATATTGACGTCGAATACGGTCACTCGAGAACCCATTCCTGCCGCCACTTTTGCTGCTTCGTAACCGGCGGTTCCTCCACCGAGCACAATCGTCTTGGCTCGGGCAGTTCCTGCCGTTCCGCCCATCAAGATTCCGCGTCCACCTGCGGATTTCATGAGAAGATTTGCAGCTACCTGAGCCGAGAGTCTGCCAGCAACTTCCGACATCGGTGACAGTAGAGGTAGGCCTCCCTTGTCGGTTTGAACCGTCTCATAGGCAATTGAGGTAACTTTCTTTTCAAGTAGTTTTTCAGTGAGCGGGCGGTCTGCTGCGAGGTGGAGGTATGTGAAAAGTATTTGCCCTTCGCGCATCAGCTCATATTCAGGTTCGATCGGCTCTTTGACTTTCATAATCATATCCGCGTCAGCCCAGACTGCTTCGGCGCTTGGAAGGAGCTGCGCGCCTGCGGCGATGTATTCGTCGTCGGAAATAGACGAGCCTATTCCAGCACCTGCCTGAATATAGACGGTATGGCCATGTTTAACCAGAGCGTCGACTCCCTGTGGGGTGAGTGCTACGCGGAATTCGTTGTTTTTGATTTCTTTGGGTACACCAATGATCATGTTTTCAACTCCTTTGTAGAATTCTTTGGTGACTTACATTCCCAATATAGAACGTTTGAGTCCACTTTCGAAGCAATTTTGAAAAACTGATACTAGAAGTTTTAGCAATTCGCATATTGTGCGAATTTTGCCGGGCAGAAATCCTCGTTCAACAACGAATTATTGCTCGCTATTTCTCCTGTGAAATCTGTATATCGCGCTCGATTGCGGCTTCGACTCCACTTATCACGGACTGGCTAAAACCAGCTTTTTCCATCGCAATGAGTCCAGCGATTGTGGTGCCCCCAGGTGAGGTGACCGTGTCGACTAAAGCTTGCGGACGCACGTCGTCGAGATTCTTGAGCACCAGCTGCGCAGCCCCGACGACGGCTTGGGCAGCGATCCGCAGCGACTCATCTTTTCGCAGTCCAGCGGCTAGTCCAGCGCGTGAAAGCGCGTCGATATAGGTGAACGTCCAGGCAGGGGAGCAGCCTGCGAGGGCGGAGAAAGCCGAGAAATCTTTTTCGTCAATGGTGACGATATCTCCAACTGATTCAAAAATCTGTAGCACCTGATCCAGTTCTGCCAGTGAAACGTGCGAATTGGGGCAAATCGCCGTCATTCCTGCGGCAATGGAGGAGGCGACGTTAGGCATGGTGCGCACGATCTTTTGATCTGTACCAGCGGCTTGTGCGAGAGCTGCAAGAGTAGTTCCGGCGGCTACAGATACGAGTATATTGCCGTTATTGCGAGTGGCTGGGGCGATTTCTTCGAGAACTTCGGCGATCTGATAAGGCTTCACTGCCAAGATGATGACGCCGTTCTTGCCAACTTTTTCGACGAGTTCCCGGTTTGATGCGGCGTAAGTGACCCCGAGTTCATCGCATAGCTGCTGAGCTTTATTTTCGTCTTTTCGAGTGATGACGACGTCCGGTGCGTTAACGATTCCAGCTGCAAGAATGCCACGTAAAATAGCACCGCCCATCGAGCCGACTCCAATAAAACCGAGCATTTTTCCTCCTGATTGTTCTGTTGGGAACCCTGATTGTTCTGTGTGGAACAACGGCGATTAATACGGTCGAAGCTTCACCTCACTTTACTCATTTTCAGCGGCTAGGTGAAAGCCTTGAGCTAAGGGAAGAACTGGACGCACTATAATGGCATGTAGATGAGGAGTTGCCTCTCCAACGCGGTGGGAATCGTGACGGAAGCGCGATGCTTGAAGGAATGTTGCAAGTTTGTTGAGCAATTTTGCTGAACAAGTTTGTTAAGCGATGTACAGGTAAGTGTTAAGCGGTGTGCATGTAGGGCAAGCTGAGCGGGCGTGGCAAAACCGTATACCGCGATAATCGAGGCGGCAGCTAGAGTTAAGAGGCGGAAAGAATCGCATTTGCGCTGATAGAAAGGAAGCATATGGCTAAGCGGGCATTGGTTACGGGAGCGTCAACAGGGATCGGGGCTGCTATCGTTCGGTCGTTGTGTGCTGCGGGGTACGACGTCGTTGCCACGGCGCGTCGAGAGGATCGTTTGCGTGAGCTTACTGATCGTTGCGGAGCAAGCTATGTTAGTGCTGATTTCACCACCGATGAGGGTATCGCGAAAATATCTGATTTCATCGATGAAAATGGCGCCATTGATGTGCTGGTTAACTGTGCGGGTGGAGCAATTGGCATGGATCCAGTTTCAGCTGGAAGCGTGGCTGATTGGCAGCGCATGTATGAAATTAACGTGCTCGGCACGTTGAGGATCACGCAGCTGGTGCTACCGCATATGCGAGAAAATGGTGGGGATATCGTCTTTATCTCCTCGACTGCTGGTCATGGCACGTATCCTGGCGGTGCTGGTTATGTGGCAGCCAAGCATGCCGAGCGCCAAATTCCGGCCACGCTGCGACTTGAGCTCGTCGGAGAACCAGTTCGAATTATTGATATTGCGCCGGGGATGGTGAAAACAGAAGAATTTTCACTCAACCGTTTGCGTGGCGATGCCCAAGCAGCCGAGAAAGTATACGAGGGGGTTGAGAACCCGCTCGTAGCTCAAGATGTGGCCGAGGCCGTGCGCTGGACACTTTCCTTGCCCGCTCACGTCAATATTGATTCGATGATCGTGCGTCCAGTTGCGCAGGCTTCTAATACGCTCGTGGCGAGGAAGTAGAATTGGCAATCACAGCATACAGAACGATCCATTGGAGTGTTTATGCCGGCTTTAAGCTGTTCGATGGCCGAAATTTCTATGAAATATAAAGAGTGCTAATATAATATCGAGATGCTTGCGTGTCCATCGCAAGCTAAACTACATGATAGATACAGCGTTGATCCGGCAATCACCGGGGAGCTTCCGGAAGAACAGTATTCTCAGTAATGTGGCGCCTGGCTGGCCTAAGTTTGATTGGGTTAAACCCGCGAACCGTCTGCCACCGCACGCACGATGAGAAAACCTATTAGAACCGGACGGTTGGACTCGTCATAGTCTCCAAAGAGCGGCACCGCAGTTCATCTGTGGTGCAAGCGAGGTGGTACCGCGGCAACGAGCATAGCTCGGAGTCGTCCTCGCCGTAGACGAACACTTAGGAGACACAAGTATGAGCGAGCGTAAGCATTACCCGCTGCACCGAGATGGCGACGTCGTAGCCTCTCCAAATCTTCCCCAGCTTGAGCAGGACGTTCTCGCTTATTGGGAGCAGGACAAAACTTTCCAGGCTTCGATCGACAATCGCGATTCGGGTAGTGAGGGTTCGAATGAATTCGTGTTTTACGATGGCCCTCCATTCGCCAACGGTCTGCCTCACTACGGGCACCTGCTCACCGGATACGTCAAAGATCTCGTGGCGCGCTTCCAAACTCAACTTGGACACAAAGTTGATCGAGATTTCGGTTGGGACACTCACGGTCTGCCTGCTGAGCTAGAAGCAGAGAAGATCCTGGGTATTGACGATAAATCGGAAATCGAAAAAATTGGCATCGAAAAATTCAACGATGCCTGCCGCTCCTCGGTGATGACTTATGCCAATGAGTGGAAAGAATACGTTACGCGCCAAGCTCGTTGGGTGAATTTCGACGGCGGCTACAAGACTCTCGATCCTACATTTATGGAGTCCGTGATTTGGGCGTTTAAGCAGCTGTGGGATAAGGGTCTCGTCTACGAGGGATACCGCGTACTCCCGTACTGCTGGAATGACGAAACACCTTTGTCTAACCACGAGTTGAAGATGGACGACGACGTCTACCAGGATCGTCAGGATCAGACCGTCACCGTGGGCTTGCGGCTTGAATCGGGCGAATTGGCGCTAATCTGGACCACGACACCTTGGACCTTACCGTCGAACTTGGCGATCGCCGTCGGCCCGGACATCGACTACGTGACTGTGGAACCACTGGAAGGTCCGCTGGCCGGTGAGAAAGTCATCGTTGCGCAGGCGCGCCTTGGCGCATACGCGAAAGAGCTAGGGGAGGAACCAAAGGTTCTCGCTACTGTAAAAGGCAGCGATCTAGCTGGTAAACGTTACTATCCGATCTTTGACTACTACAGCCGAGATTCCGAAGAGCCAGGTGCGAACGCTTGGCAGATTTGCGTTGCCGACTACGTATCTACCGAGGATGGCACCGGCTTAGTCCATATTGCTCCTTATGGTGAAGACGATATGTTTGTGCTGGCTGGCGCAGGCATCAAGGTGATTGAAACCGTTGATGAGGGCGCCAAGTTCTACAATGTGGTCTCAGATTACGCGCAAATGCACGTTTTTGATGCAAACCGCCCAATTATTAACGATCTGCGCGACGGCACTGGCGCATTGGCTCGACGCCCTGATGCCGAGCGTGCCGTACTTGTGCGTGAGCAGTCCTACGTTCACTCCTACCCGCACTGCTGGCGTTGCCGCAAACCCCTCATTTATAAGCCAGTGACGTCGTGGTTTGTTGCCGTTACGCAGTTCCGTGACCGTATGGTTGAACTGAATCAAGAGATCACCTGGCAGCCTGAACACATCAAAGACGGAATTTTCGGCAATTGGCTTGCCGGCGCTCGCGATTGGTCGATTTCGCGAAATCGCTACTGGGGCACTCCGATCCCGGTGTGGAAATCAGATAATCCTGAATATCCGCGTATTGATGTATACGGCTCTTTTGCCGAACTTGAGCGCGATTTTGGACGTTTGCCGCTCGATAAGGAGGGGCAACCCAACCTGCACAGGCCATATATTGATGAATTGACCCGCCCGAATCCCGATGATCCGACTGGTCAATCCACGATGCGCCGCATTCCAGATATTCTCGATGTGTGGTTTGATTCTGGCTCGATGCCTTACGCACAGAAGCACTATCCGTTTGAGAACGAAGAGTGGTTCGACAGCCACTTCCCAGGCGATTTCATTGTGGAATACATTGGCCAAACCCGTGGCTGGTTCTATACTATGCACGTGCTGTCCACGGCGCTCTTTGACCGGCCGGCGTTTACGTCCTGTATTTCGCATGGAATTATCCTCGGCAATGACGGCCGTAAAGCCTCGAAGTCGCTGCGCAACTATCCAGATCCGATGGAGATGTTTAACCAATACGGTTCGGACGCTGTGCGTTGGATGCTCATGAGCTCACCAGTGCTGCGTGGCGGTAACCTTGTGGTTGCAGAAGAAGGCATTCGAGAGGCAGTAAGACACGTTATTTTGCCAGTATGGAATAGCTATTACTTCTTCACGCTCTATGCGGGAGCTTGTAACAATGGTGAGGGATACGTCGCTTCGGCGATTGACTTTGACGATCCTGGAGCGGTGAACGCACTTGACGTCATGGATCGCTACCTGCTGGCGCGCACTGGAAAACTGGCTGATACAGTACGTGATTACTTCGTCAATCTCGATATTCCGTCGGCTACCGGCGTCGTGCGAGACTACTTGGATCTGCTCACGAACTGGTACGTGCGTACGCAGCGTGACCGATTCTGGAGCGAAGACAAGCGAGCCTTTGACACCCTCTACACGGCTTTGGAAACCCTCATGCGAGTTATCGCGCCGCTTGCGCCAATGGTTGCCGAGGAAGTTTGGCGTGGCCTGACTGGAAAACGGTCTGTCCATATCGAAGACTGGCCGAAGTTGCCAAGCGATATTGCTGGTGACGAGCTTGTTTCGGTCATGGACGAAGTTCGCGATGTGGTGTCCAACGCACATGCTCTGCGCAAAGCAAATAGACTGCGCGTTCGCCAGCCGCTACGTTCGCTCTCGGTAGTTACAGATCAAAAATTGGCACCATTCGCAGAGCTCATCGGCTCTGAGGTGAACGTCAAAGAGGTCAAGATTATGACGGCGCGCGAGTCCGGTTTGGCGGTATCGCAAGAGCTTGCCGTATTGCCACGCGAACTGGCTCCACAGATGCGCAAGCAGACTTCAGCGCTGTTCAAGGCAGCCAAGGCGGGGCAATGGACGCTCGTCGACGGCGGTGTGCAGATGCACGTAGAACCTCCAGTTGTCTTGGAGCCGCATCAGTTTGAATTGACGACGATCGTTTCAGCAGAAGAGGGGTCCGTTGCTGCAGTGCTCAATTCTGGTGCATTCGTGGTGCTCGATACGGTTTTGACGGCTGAACTTGAGGCTGAGGGCTACGCTCGTGATGTTATTCGCGCCGTTCAAGATAAGCGTAAGGCCGAAGATCTGCACGTAGCTGACCGCATTCGACTCACGCTTGCGGTGCCACAAGAGCATGTTGCAGCTGTGGAAACGCACTTAGAGATGATCAAGTCTGAAACTCTTTCGCTCGAAGCTACGATCAATGGTGGCGCACATGAGCTTGAGATTACTGTGGAGAAGATTGCCTAGGCAAGCATATGAGTGAAAACGAAGAAAACTTTGCAAAGGATGGCAATGATCTGGACGGTGCGGCTTTAGAAGCGCTGCTCAGTTCCGGGTTGATTGTGGGGCCTGACCCCTCGATTATCGAGGAGATTAAAGCTCAACCAGATCCGACGTACCAACTTGCGCATGATTATGCCTTGGAAAACCGGGTTAGCGAGATTTATGAAGAGATCATCTCGCGCGCCCCTGAGCATAAGATACAGCCCTCGCTAGATCGGGTGCGAGACTGCTTGGATTTGCTTGGTAACCCGCAAAATTCCTATCGTTGTATTCACATCACCGGCACGAACGGGAAAACCTCTACTGCGCGTATGATCGAGGCGCTATTGCGCGAACGAGGATTGCGGACGGGGCGCTTTACTTCGCCTCATCTATCGTCGGTGCGCGAGCGCATAACGATTGATGGGTGCGCAATTTCTGCTGCTGATTTCATCGATACCTGGGAAGATGTAAAACCTTTCATTGAACTCATCGATGAGCGTTCGGTGGCACAAGGCGGACCGCGGATGTCCTTCTTCGAGGTGTTCACAGTGATGGCGTACTCGGCTTTCGCAATGGCGCCTGTGGACGTCGCCGTGATTGAAGTCGGCATGGGAGGCCGTTGGGATGCCACTAACGTGATCGATGCCGACGTCGCAGTGCTGATGCCGGTTGCCGCCGACCACGAGAAGTGGCTGGGTTCGACCCTCACGCAGATCGCGACTGAGAAATTAGGTATCCTCAAGCCGGGAAAGACGCTCGTTTGCGCAGCTCAAGTACCTCAAGTGCTCGACGTCGTGGCTCAGAGCTTGCGTGAGAACTCCGCTACTGTGCTGTTGGCCGATAAAGATTTTGGCGTAATCGAACGCGAGCGTGCTGTTGGCGGGCAAATGATGACGATCAAGACGCCGGCCGCCACCTATGTGGACATTCCGCTCGCTATGCTTGGTGCTTATCAAGCGGATAACGCTGCAGTAGCCTTGACTGCGGTGGAGGCGTTTTTTGGCGGTGGCGCGTTGAATGGTGAAGTCGTTGAGCATGCTTTGATGGCGACGACGTCTCCAGGGCGTCTCGAAGTCGTTAAGGGTTCACCAGCGATTATCGTCGATGCAGCGCATAATCCTGCGGGTGCGATTGCGACTGTTGAGGCTTTGGAAGAGTATTTCCCAGGCCCGCGAGTTGCCGTGTTTGCCGCGATGGCTGATAAAGACGTCGAGGGCATCTTGGGCAATATTGAGCCGGCCTTTTCCTCGATCGTGATCACCGATTTGGGTGGAGCACGTGCGATGGATATCGACGAACTGGCTGGTATCGCTGTCGATATCTTCGGAGATGATCGGGTGGTGGTTGAGCCTGATCTGGGCAACGCCATCACGTCCGCTGCTGATATTGCTGAAACGGTGGATCCGGATGCCACATCTCCTGCCTGCGTGGTGGTTATGGGGTCGATTATGCTGGCGGCTCAGGCGCGTGAGCTGCTCGGTGCGCGAAAGCCAGACAGCTTGGCCTAACTCGTCTAACTCGTCTAGCTGGCCTAGTTTGGCTTCAACCCACGTTGCAGTCCAGACGCAGTCAGTATGGATCGGTTATCCAGCAATTACTTGAAAAGGAGTAGAATATCGGCATGACTGAACAAACTCTCATTCTTGTTAAGCCTGATGGTGTGCAGCGTGGACTCATAGGTGAAATCTTGCGCCGCATCGAGGCAAAAGGTTATTCAATCAAGGCGATGCGCATGCTAGAAGCCACTGAGGAGCTGCTTGCTAAGCACTATCACGAGCATGTTGATAAGCCTTTCTATCCAAGCATGGTGGAATATATGACGTCCGCACCGGTCGTTGCCGCCGTTGTGGAGGGGGAGCGCGTGGTGGAAGGAGTGCGTGCACTGGCTGGGGCAACGGACCCAACCAAAGCTGCTCCGGGCACAATTCGCGGTGATTTGGGTCGTTCGTGGCCAGGAGATTCAATTCTTAACCTCATTCACTCCTCTGATGGAGTGGAATCGGCGCAGTACGAAATATCGGTGTGGTTCTGATTTTCTACACCCCTTGCTTAAAATCAACGACGTGGCTTGTTGTGCTAAATTTCGGCAGAACAAGCCACGTTTCCACAATCTTGTAATACACTAAGACGGTGCACTTAAAGACTTTGACTCTGCGTGGATTTAAGTCCTTTGCTTCATCCACGACAATGCGATTTGAACCAGGGATCAATTGCGTGGTCGGACCAAATGGTTCGGGAAAATCCAATGTGGTTGATGCCTTGGCTTGGGTCATGGGTGAGCAGGGTGCAAAGAATCTGCGCGGTGGCAATATGGCGGACGTTATCTTCGCCGGAACTTCCAAACGTCTAGCTCTTGGGCGCGCTGAAGTCTCGCTCACCATCGATAATACCGACGGTGCGCTTCCCATTGAATTTTCCGAGGTCACTATCACCCGCACACTGTTCCGATCGGGTGGATCAGAGTATGCAATTAACGGCACTGCCTGCCGTTTGCTTGATATCCAAGAACTGCTCTCTGATACGGGCATGGGTAAAGAAATGCACGT
Source organism: Arcanobacterium pluranimalium (assembly GCF_016907845.1). Taxonomy (GTDB): domain Bacteria; phylum Actinomycetota; class Actinomycetes; order Actinomycetales; family Actinomycetaceae; genus Arcanobacterium_A; species Arcanobacterium_A pluranimalium. The sequence goes on along the minus strand of NZ_JAFBCS010000001.1, from coordinate 1,763,421 downwards.
GATCATTGGCCAGGGAAGACTCGATCAGGTATTAACAGCTACCCCAGAAGAACGCAGAAATTTCGTTGAAGAAGCTGCGGGGGTACTCAAGCACCGGCGTCGTAAAGAAAAAGCTTTGCGAAAACTTGAATCTATGCACGCGAACCTGGTGCGAATTGAGGATCTTGCATCGGAACTGCGCCGGCAACTTGGACCATTGGCGCGCCAAGCTGAGACCGCGCGTCGTGCTCAGGTAATTCAGCGTGACGTTTTCGATGCGCGAGCACGGCTTCTCGCCGACGACGCAGCCCAAGCACAAGCCCGTTTAACTGCGCAAACTTCCGACGACGGTATCCTTGAACAGCAAAAACAAGAACTCGCCGAGAAACTGCTCGCGTGCAAAAAAGATATTTCCCGACTCCAGCAGGCAGCAGATGAAGCCAATCCTCATATTGCTGGATTGACTGAGCAATGGCAACGGCTCAATTCTCTTGTGGAGCGTTTTCGATCGTTGTCGCAGCTAGCGAATGAACGTCATCGTTCGCTCAGCACCCCATCGGCTCAGATTAACCGGGGAGAATCTCCCGAGCATATCCGCGAACGAGCTGCTCAAGCCCGTGAGCAGGAAGAAGAATTCACGAAGGAAGTTAGTAAGGCCGAAGAGTCCTTGCGGGAAGCCATTTCACAGCGGGAAAAAGCAGAGCATTTTGAACGGGGCATCGATGCTGAGCTGCTCCACATAAATCGCACTTTAGCAGATCGCCGAGAGAACGCGGCGCGGCTCAGCGGGCAGCTATCTACTGCGCAGTCGCGGGTCGAGGCTCTAACTAATGAACGTCAGCGAGTTCAGGCTGCGATTCAAGCTGCTCAGAAGCGTTCCGACGACGCGCTGGCGCAAGTTTCCTTATTGGAACAAGATATTGTTGCGCATACCGATGGCGACGATACTCTCTCGATTGCGCACGAGGAAGTCGCTCGTGAGCTGCAAGAAGCCGATGATGCAGTCGAGGCAGCCCGCCTGGCTCTCAACGAGGCAAAATCTTTGGCTGTGGAGTGGAAAACTAAAGCGGCCACGCTCGCACTTTCATTGGCGCCCGAAGACGCGACTGCGTGGGCGCACGATACCTACCGAAACGGCATACGCGGCTTAGTGCGCGATAAGGTGCGCATATTGGCAGGTTGGGAAGCCGCAGTGGAGGCAGCGTTGGCGGGAGTGGCCGGAGGCGCGGTAGTCGATTCCATTGCAGACGCCGTTGACGCTCTGCGTGCGGCACGCGAAGCCCAGGCTGGTCACTTAGAACTGCTCATCACCCACACTGCGCCCTTGACCACAGACGCCGAACATATTGCTGAACGAGCTTTGAAAGACTCTGGATTTGCCCAGGATACGGCGTGTTTGGCCACATCTGTGATCGACCCGAATTCTCCCGTGGCCGACGTCGTGACCGGCATACTCGCTGGTACCGTACTGTGCGTCGATTTGGTGACGGCGAAAGCTTTGCTTGAACTAGGTGCGCCGCGTGTGGCCACTCTGCTCGGTGATGTATTGACTGCTCAGCATGCTTGGGGAGGGGAAGTAAACCAAGGTGCGATTCTCGCTCGGCAAGCTACGTACGACGACGCCGTCGCCCAAGCAGCGAAAGCGAACGAAGAGTTGCAGCGTGCGCAAGAGCGTCTCGATAAGAGTCTGACCGCTCATGTGCGTGCAAAAGAGGAATTCGATTCGGTGAGTTCGCAGCTCAATGCGCGAGATTCTCAGCTCGCCGCTGTTACTGCGCAATTGGGTGTATTGCGCCAATCGTTGAAAGCCGCGCAAGACGAAGTTGAGCGCAACGTGGCGCGAGACACCAAAATTGGTGTTGAGCTCGAAGCGCGCAACGAGGAGTGTGAGCGGATCCGCAAACAACAAGAATTAGTTGGCGCCGAACCAACTGATATTGAAGCGCGAGTTCAGGAGCTAAATTCTCAACGTACTGAAGCGCATACTCAAACAGTGAGCGCGCGTGCTACCGAGACCGAAGCGCGATTGATGTTGCGCACACGCGAGGAACGGCTACGCGCAATTGCCGGTAAATCCGAGGCTTTAGAAAATTCTGCGCAAGCTGTAGAAGCGAGGATCGCGCAAGAAGAACGTGCTGCCGTGCGCCGTCAACAGCTGGCTAAGATTGCACAGAAGGTGGGCGACCATTCACTTTCTGCTCTGCAGCGCAGCCAAGAGCTCCTAGAAAAAGTTACGGCACAGCGTCAAGAAGCGGAAGCTTCCCGTTCGGAGCGGGACTCGGAGCTGAGCGCCGCGCGCCGTCGTCTGGACGATCTTCAAGCTCAAGAGCGCCAACTCAACGATCTACAGCACCGTCAAGATATGGTAATTGCTGAGCTCACCTTGAAATTTGAACAGTTGGCTGCCAAGGCGATTGACGATTTAGGAATGGAAGTTCGCGTCCTCATTGAGGAATTTGGCCCGCACCTAATGTGGAAAGATTCCGACGGCGTAGACCAACCTTTTGTGCGTGAGCAGCAAGAAAAACGTTTGGCGCGCGCCGAGCGGGATCTGGCTCGTTTGGGCAAGATCAACCCTTTGGCTTTAGAAGAACATGCGGCTCTCGAAGAGCGGCAAAAATATCTCACTGAGCAGCTCCAAGATCTGCGCAAATCTCGCGATGATCTCTTGAAGATCGTGCGCGATATTGATGCTCGCGTTGATGAGGTTATGACCGCCGCTTTTGCCGATGTAGAACGCGAGTTTTCCTCCACATTTGCGCGGCTTTTTCCAGGTGGCGAGGGCAGGCTTGTGCTCACTGATCCACAATCGGTTTTGACGACGGGCATCGAAATTGAAGCGCGCCCGCCTGGTAAGCGAGTTAAGCGGCTGTCGCTTCTTTCCGGAGGAGAGCGTTCGCTCACCGCTGTTGCTTTCTTGGTGGCAATTTTTAAGGCTCGTCCATCGCCGTTTTATGTGATGGATGAAGTCGAGGCTGCACTGGACGATGTAAATCTCTCGCGGTTGCTCGATATATTCAAAGAGCTGCAAGAAAGTTCTCAGCTTTTGGTGATCACTCATCAAAAACGGACGATGGAAATTGCTGATGCTTTATACGGCGTCGCTATGAAAGAGCAGGGTGTTACTACAGTGATTTCACAGCGCCTGAAGGATGTTGTGCCACAATAGCGGCTTTCACTTATTGGAAGTGAGACGAGAACGCCTATATTGTGACCAACACTGTGCTGCTCATAGTGGATTTTTGAAACTGTAATCGATAGAAATATAGTGTGTTGATTACTGCTTTGCTCTTCGCTGTTGCTGCATGCATTTCTGTGCTGTTCGTCATGTACCTGCTTGGATTTGGCCGCAAAAATCTCAATGCGCGCAAAATTCTTGAGGACTCTGTGACGGATTGGCGAAATGACGAGCTTGATCTCGATGCTTTTGACGTAAAGACGCAAGAGACGTCGATTAGCGAAGTATTTTCAACATTTAAAGAAGCTGAGGGAGATGGCTACGTCAGCTTCGATCAGCTCAACGAACGAGTTCTAGGTATCGCTGAATCGGAAACCGTTCAGTCGATAATCTCGGGATCAGAAAAAGCGCTTGATAAAGGACGCAAAGTGTTTTCAAGTGTTTCCTCCTCTGATGCTCCCTCAAAGTAATTAGTTCTTTTCATTAGTTCTTTTCTTGCCTTTTCAAGAGCAAAGCGACACACTAGAAGTGTGACTTTAGAACTGATCATTTATATTCTTATTGGCCTTGTAGCAGTTGGCGGTGCCAGCGCTGTACTCATCAAGAAATCTCGTTCATCGCAAATAAGTGGCGAGAAAACGGAACTTCCTTGGGAGAAAGCTAAGACCCTCGAAGACTCGGCGATTGAAGACGCCGAGGTTATTGAAGATATTCCTCCGCTTTCGGTGGAAAAACCTGAGTCAGTACCTTCGCGAATGGAGCGTTTGCGCTCCCGGCTTGCACGCTCAGGTGGGCTTGGCCAAGCTTTGCTGGCTGTGTTGTCGCGTTCAGATCTGTCTGCTTCTGACTGGGAAGAAATCGAAGAAACACTGCTCATGGCTGATGTTGGTCTCGAATCAACAACGTATTTGATCGAGAAACTCAAGCAAGAAGCTAAGATTCGTAACACTTCAGATCCGGTCGTTATTAAAGACGTACTGCGAGCTGAGTTAATTAATCTCGTATCGATAGAGAAATCTCGCGAGCTCGACATCACCCCACAAACGGATGCTGATGGGAAGAAGATTCCAGCGTCCATCCTCATGGTGGGCGTGAATGGAACTGGAAAGACCACAACCACTGGAAAGCTCGCTCGACTGCTCGTAGCTCAAGATTATTCCGTCGTGCTCGGTGCAGCAGATACATTCCGCGCTGCCGCTGCCGATCAGTTACAAACGTGGGGTGATCGGATTGGTGTGGACGTTGTGCGTTCAGAACAAGTTGGTGCTGACCCGGCGTCTGTGGCATTCGAAGCGGTACGCGAGGGCGTAAACTGCGGCAGCGACGTCGTCATTGTAGATACCGCTGGACGTTTGCAAAACAAAGCTGGTCTGATGGACGAGCTGGGCAAAATCAAGCGCGTGATGGAAAAGAACGCTCCGGTTCGCGAAGTACTGCTGGTTCTTGACGCGACCACCGGGCAGAACGGACTGCGTCAAGCACAGGTATTTGCTGAAGTGACAGGCATTACTGGAATTGTGCTGTCGAAACTTGATGGCACGGCCAAAGGTGGAATCGTCATTTCGGTGCAACGAGAACTGGGAGTGCCGGTGAAGTTTATTGGCCTTGGCGAGGGTGCGGACGATCTTGCACCTTTCGATGCCCAAGCCTTTGTGGATTCTTTGCTTTCGTGACGTATAGTGCAGATTTGCTTGATCACTACGAGATCAATTTTGCGCTATCAGATTCGTTTCTGACCCAGCGGTGACATAGAATGACAGACAGTTCATTGCAGATTTCAGACCAAGGTATGTGAATGCTTAATTCTCTTTCAGATCGTATAACTGGCTCACTTCGTAACCTGCGAAAGCACGGCAAGCTTACTGAGCAAGACGTCGAGAACGTCATTGGCGATATTCGGCGTGCCTTGCTTGATGCGGACGTCGCATTGCCAGTGGTTCGCTCTTTTACTGCTGCGGTGCGCGAAAAAGCAACAGGAGCAGCGGTTTCACAGGCTCTGAATCCGGCTCAGCAGGTAGTCAAGATCGTCAATGACGAGCTCATTGAAGTCTTGGGCGGGGAGAGCCGCGATCTTAACTGGGCAAGCGCAGGGCCGACGATCATTATGCTGGCAGGTCTGCAGGGTGCTGGAAAGACCACCTTGGCTGGAAAGCTTGGACGTTGGTTGCGTGAAAACGGTAAGAAACCACTTCTCGTAGCTTCGGATCTACAGCGTCCAAATGCAGTTAATCAGCTGCAAGTAGTAGGTGAACGCGCAGGTGTGAGCGTCTATGCTCCTGAACCAGGAAACGGCGTTGGCGATCCAGTCAAAGTTGCGCGCGATTCGCTGCGGTATGCTCAAGAGAATAACTTCAACGTGATCGTGGTTGATACCGCTGGTCGTCTCGGTATCGACGAAGAGATGATGCAGCAAGCTCGCGATATTCGCGATGCCGTCAATCCGCATGAAATCCTCTTCGTGCTTGATGCAATGATTGGTCAAGACGCCGTCAATACCTCTATTGCTTTCCGCGACGGCGTGGGCTTCACAGGCGTGGTATTGTCCAAGCTCGACGGCGATGCCCGCGGTGGTGCGGCGCTCTCGGTGCGTGGCGTGACCGGTATGCCAGTGCTTTTTGCTTCAACGGGTGAAAAGCTCGATGCCTTTGAACGCTTCCACGCAGATCGAATGGCTTCGCGCATCCTCGATATGGGTGATTTGCTCACGCTCATTGAGCAGGCTGAGCGTACGTGGTCAGAGCGCCAAGCTGAAGATTTGGCAGCGAAAATGGCTCAAGGATCTTTCACTCTTGACGATTTCATCGAGCAGCTTGAGCAGATGCGCAAACTAGGCTCAATGAAGAAGATCATGGGCATGTTACCAGGCATGAATCAGTATCGTGATGCGCTCGATAACCTCGATGAACGCGATATTGATCGGCAGGTTGCAATCGTTCGTTCCATGACTAAAGCCGAGCGTAACGATCCAAAGATTCTCAATGGTTCGCGGCGTCAGCGTATCGCAAAAGGCTCAGGCACAAGCGTGCAAGAAGTCAATTCGCTGATGGATCGCTTCGAGCAGGCGAAGAAGATGATGCAGGCGATGTCGCGCGGTGGTGGTATGCCTGGGATGCCAAGTATTCCTGGTATGCCCGGTTTCGGTGGTGGTTACACCAAGAAGCAGCGTAAGAAGAATACCGGTAAGTCCTCTGGCAATAAGAAGGGTCGTTCGGGAAATCCAGCAAAACGGCGTCAGCAGGAGCTTGAAGCACAAAAACAGGTTGCCAGCCCGGCAAAAGGTAGCGCATTTGGTGCTGCCGCTGGCTCAGCACAAGATGTGGATATGGAAGCTTTGTCGAAGTTCTTGCGATGACTAATTACCAGCTCACTACCCCTGATCGTGAAACCCGTGACTGTGGCGTCATACGCCTGAGCGGGCAACTGCGCGGCTTCACGACGGACCAAATTTGGGTGGTGGATGGAAAAATCTCTCATACTCCGCCGGCCGCGGGTTCTAGCAAAGAGATCACCGGGTTCATTTATCCAGGTCTCGTTGATGCCCACACGCATCCGGGGCTTTCGTACACTCCTGAGCTTCTTGACGACGCCGAAGTGCACCGTCGTCTTCGAGCTTGCGTAGCGTTAGGTGTAACGGCGATACGCGACTGTGGGGGTCAGTGCGACGCCGGACAGATTCGCACCGAGGCCGAGCCGCGAGTTATCTACTGTGGCCAGCACATTGCGCGATTTAAGCGCTATATTCGCAATGCCGGGATTGATACTGAACCGCACGATCTTGTGCGCCAAGTTCGTCAGCAGTGCGAAAAAGCCAATGGCTGGATAAAAATTGTGGGCGATTGGATCAACCGAGACAAAGGCGAGTTTTCAGATCTTGAACCGCTGTGGCCGCGCGAGACGATAATTGCTGCTGTGCGCGCAGCTCATGACCTCAATACTAAAGTCACCGTGCACACTTTCGCACATGAGACGATTGATGATTTACTCGATGCTGGTGTTGATGGTATTGAGCACGGCACTGGCATGGATTGGGATCAATTAGTGCGAGCACGTGAGCAGGGTGTGCTTATCACGCCAACCGTAAATCAAATCAGCAGATTCCCTGAGTTTGCGGCAGATGCTGGAAAATATCCTGTGTATGCTCGGCGTATGTTGGATATGGACGCGCGGCGTCGTGAGCACTTGGCGATGATGGTTCAGGCGCAAACGCATTTCCTCATGGGTTCGGATACATCCGCTGACGTTGATCGACGTGGACTCCCTACTGAGCTGTGCGACGCCGTTCGCAACGGAATTCCAGCACATGTAGTTATGGACGCAGCGAGTTACGGTGGGCGTCGTCGTCTGGGATTAACTTCGTGGGAGGACGGCGCTGTGGCCGATTTTGTGGTCTATGACCGAGACCCAGAGCAGGATATCAGTGCCGTTTTATCACCGAGCTACGTGCTCATCGGCGGGCGCATCGTGGCCCATCGCTAAGTAGCGTCTCACTGCTGAAACGTGATCGGCTTACCTGTTTCAAGATTGACGGGCACGAAGCCGTCCTCGCCATCAAGTGGAACGAAGCCTTGCGGAATATCATTGTACGAAGCCGGATCTTCAATCGGCTCCACGTGTATCGTCACTGATGCATCGGAGAGTTTTTCTTCGATCTTTGCTTCGATTTGATGAGCGAAGTCGTGCCCCTCGCGCACCGTCCAGATACCGGGCACTTGCACATCAACTCGGATAAAACGCAGTCTTCCGGCTTGACGAGTTTGTAACCCGTGGAAACTTACGGTGTCGGATTGAAAAGATTTCAAGATTTCTACGATTGCGTGATTTTCTTCCGCCGGGAGAGTGGCATCGAGGAGGCCAGCCAAAGAGGTGCGAATCAATCCGATACCGATCCAGATGATGTTGAAGCCAACGACGATTGCCACGATTGGATCGAGGATTTCTAGACCAGTAATTTTGACGAGGAACACGCCAAAAATCACGCCAATGGTGGTGATGACGTCGGTGAGGAGGTGCTTTCCATCTGCGATAAGGGTAGGTGAGGAGTATTTTTTCCCTGACTGTAAGATGTAGTAGCCAACAAATCCGTTGATGGCAGTCGTCAATACCGAAACTACAAGGCCGATTCCGAGGTTCTCGAGAGGTACTGGGGTGAGAATTCGCTGTACTGAAACGAAAAGTATCAGCGCCGCTGCTCCAAAAATCATGGCACCTTCGATGGCTGCAGAAAAGTATTCCGCTTTTGATCTACCGAATGTATAGCGGGAATCTGCTGGTTTTGCAGCCAGTTTTAAGGCGTAGAGAGCCACGATTGCGGCCACGAGGTTGACCACCGATTCCATTGCGTCCGAGAGCAGCGATACCGATTCGGTAAGCATATATGCTGCAACTTTCATTGCGATGGTCACTATTGCAGCGGCAATTGAGAGCCATGCAAATTTAGCTAGATTAATGGTTTCAGTGTTCATAACTTTTATTGTGCGCTAGTGCAAAGTGAAATAACTATGTGGGAAGCCAATTAGTTTTGACTGTTTACCCACAGTTCAGATGGCCGAAAACACGATATTCGCCAGCGTGAACACGGGTTTGGGTAAAAAATTTGGGTAAAAGTAAAAATTTGGATGAAAGTGAACGCGGGTTTGGATGAATAAATGCGGTTTGGGGTATTGGATCTGAACGGATAATTCCGCGTGAGCGGTACCACCGAGAAGAATGAGATTCTAACTGTTATCTTCGCGCAATTTCTGGCAGAATATAACGTTGTACTCAGAGGACGTTAAGCCCCTCTCATCTTAACGGAATCTCAGTTCGGAGAGTTACGAAATGCGTGTTCCCACCGCTGAGTAGTGATAATCCAATGAAACAAAGAAACAGGAGTGACCGCACAAGTGGCAGTCAAAATTCGTTTAAAGCGCATGGGCAAGATCCGTGAAGCTATGTACCGTGTTGTTGTTGTTGATTCTCGCAAGAAGCGCGATGGTCGCGTTATTGAAGAGATCGGCTTCTACAATCCGAATACACAGCCATCTACCATTGACATCAACTCTGAGCGTGCTCAGTACTGGATTTCGGTTGGCGCACAGCCTTCAGAGCCAGTTCTTGCTCAGCTGAAGATCACTGGTGACTGGCAGGCCGCCAAGGGTCTCGAGGGTAAGTCAACCTTGAAGACTGTTGAAAAGGTCGACGCTGAAAAGGCTCGTGAAGAAGCTGTTAAGGCAGTTCAGAACGATGCTGAGAAGATTCGTGCAGCTAAGGCAGAAGCTCGTGCTAAGGCAGAAGCTGAAGCAAAAGCAGCTGCAGAAGCCGAAGAAGCACCAGCTGAAGAAGCTGGCGCTGAAGAGTCTGAGGAAGCCTGATGCTCGCACAAGCCTTGGAACATTTGGTCCGTGGAATCGTGGATAATCCCGATGACGTTGAAGTTACAACTCGTAATAACCGTCGTGGTGAATTGCTTGAAGTCCGTGTGAATCCTGAGGATCTGGGACGCGTTATTGGACGCAACGGTCGTACTGCAAAGGCTCTACGTTCCGTCGTTAACGCGCTTTCTACCAATGGCGCTGTTCGAGTAGATGTGATCGAAACTGATCGCTGAAATACTTTCTTAAGGGAAAACCCGCGCATCAAGCGCGGGTTTTCCCTTATCAGGTATATTTTATACAGCACAAAGATATCTCATTAACTATTGCTAGGGGTCGTAGTGAAGCTCATTGTAGCTATTATTGGAGCCGCTCATGGGCTCAAAGGCGAAGTCAAACTGGACGTGCGCACCGATAGCCCGCAACGTCGTCTTCATACTGGTGCTGCCCTCGAAACGGAACCTGCCGACGTCGGCCCACTCACTGTGTTAAAAACTCGCGAATACAAGGGAATGACTTTTGCGCGTTTTGAAGGGATCAACGATCGCACTACGGCTGAATCTCTGCGAGGAGTTCAACTAGTTATCGAAACAGATGAAGATGACGTTGAAGAAGATGCGTGGTACTCCCACGAACTCGTTGGCTTAGAAGCGCTTGATCCAGATGGCTACGAGCTGGGAATTGTAGTGGGATTGCAGCCGATGCCGGCTCAAGATTTGCTCCTTGTGCGCGAACCTGACGGACGCATTGCGCAAGTTCCATTTGTGCATGAGATCGTCACGGAAGTTGATATCGACGACCATTGCGTGATTATTGACGCGCCTGCGGGCCTGTTTTCTGACGATGAGCTTGCGGACGACGCATGGCACCTAGACGAAGCCGGGCACCTCAATGACGCCGACGAGACTCGCAACCTCGAGGGCGAGTGACAGCCGGAGCGTTCTTCATGCATTTTGACATCATCTCAGCATTTCCAGAATTTTTTGACGTGCTGCAAATTTCTTTGGTTGGCAAAGCTCAACAGCGCGGAATCATTTCGGTATCGATTCATGACATCAGGAACTGGACGCACGATATTCATCGCACGGTAGACGACACCCCCTTTGGCGGCGGTGCGGGTATGGTGATGAAACCCGATGTGTGGGCACAAGCAATTGACGCGACAGTTGCGAAAACTACCGCGCCTACCGTGCTCGCGATCCCGACGCCGTCGGGCATTCCACTTACCCAACGCAAGTGCGAAGAGCTGGCGAAAAAGCAGCATATTATTTTGGCGTGTGGGCGTTATGAGGGAATCGACTCGCGTATCGCGCAGTATTACTCTGATCAAGCCGGTGTAGAAGTATTCGAGTTTTCCCTTGGCGATTACGTGCTCAACGGGGGAGAAGTTGCGAGCGTCGCCTTAGTTGAGGCGGTATCGCGGCTGGTGCCAGGCATGGTGGGAAATCCGCAGTCGCTCGCCGAAGAATCCCATTCCGAAGCTGGACTGCTGGAATATCCGGTGTATACGCGACCTGCTGATTTTCGCGGAATTGCGGTGCCTGAGGTTTTGACGTCGGGCAACCACCAGGCGGTGCATCGTTGGCGTCGTAACCGTTCGCTTGAACGAACCGCGCAGCGTCGCCCCGATATGATTGCGCAGCTCAAAGCAACTCAGCTCGATAAGGGTGACCTTGAGGAATTGGCCCGGTTCGGGTGGTTTTGTGCCCAGGATGGCGAGCGTCTCGAGCGGTTGAGTTTTCGCCAAGCGATAGCAGACGACGCCGTAGCGCTGGCACAGTTTGCGCAGCTCACCTTTGTGGATGCGTGCCCAGCGGGAATGTCGGAAGCGGATATGACGGCTTTTATCGAGGAGAATCTGAGCGCGGAAAAATTTTCTCATTTCATTCACGATTCAGAGTTGTACTCGGTGTTCGTAGCGTGTGATTGCGCTGGTCACATTGTTGGGTACGCGCTCTATGAACACGGAAATGACCAAGCCCAAATCGCTGCCGGTGCCCCAAAGAGCTGTGCAAATAGCTTGACGGAGGAAGCGGTGAAGCTGGTCTATATGTCTAAGGCTTATGTTGGCCAGCGGTGGCGAGGCAGATACGTTTTCTCCGCATTATTTGATTACTCGGTTCAGGTTCTGCAAGACAAGCTCGGTACGCAGTCGAATTGGACTATTTGGCTCGGTACGCATGAAAGTAATCGGCGTGCGCAAAAGGCGTATAAGAACTTGGGCTTCTCTCGGGCGGGAAAGCGACAATTCCGCGTAGGTGATACGATCAACAGTGATGTGACTATGGTTCGCCCATTAAATGTGGCAAAATAGTTGAGTTGCTTATCGAAATGAGCGCAGTGCCTGCCGCAGGGGGTTTGCGTTCTGATAAGAAAATATCCGCTCGGCTTTGGGACTCCAATTGGTGTTTCATTTGGTGTTTCAAAGCCCTGAACCCACTCTGACCTGCGCGCAGGGTGAGAAATGATCGAATCATGGAGATTCCACAGTCAATTGCACAGTCCCAGATGGTTGAGCGTCCAGACTTCCGTCCAGGCGATACCGTTAAGGTGAACGTGAAGGTTGTTGAAGGTAACCGTCACCGTATCCAGGTATTCCAAGGCGTCGTTATCGCTCGCAAGGGTGGCAAGGGTGTAGGTGCAACCTTCACCGTTCGTAAGGTGTCTTTCGGCGTCGGAGTTGAGCGTAAGTTCCCACTTCACTCTCCGAATGTTGAATCCATCGAAGTTGTTACTCGTGGTGATGTGCGTCGTGCAAAGCTTTACTACCTGCGTGACCTTCACGGCAAGGCTGCAAAGATCAAGGAAAAGCGTACCGATAACAAGTGACTTTCTTAAAAATGGGCTCTATCTACGGATAGGGCTCATTTTTCATGTGATTTTGATTGTGGTGTGTATTGCGCGGTGGTTCGTGGTATCGCACAGCTAATATGCACTGCTCCATGTAGAATTCTGTTCGGAACAATTGATGCTCACACACGATTGGCAAATGAAGCGTGCGCCGCAGGAAAAACAGCTTGCTTTGTGGCGGCGGAGTTTCGCTCAAATTTTACCAATCGTGACGATGTTAGAATTGCCAAATAAATAGACAGAATATGATTCAAACAGCTGGGAGAACGCATGGATCAAGAGTCGGATGTCAGGCGTTTGACGCAAGACGACGAGACGATGCCGCCGTCGTTTCCCCCTGATCCTGGGGCGAAACGCGCAGTTTCGCATCCGGCGCAACCTGACCAGGCATCGACTGACGCTGAGCCACATAGTGATGAAGTGCCAGCGAAATCTCTTGGCCAGCGGATAATATCTTCTGTTGTCGAATTTGGTGTGGTGGTAGTTGTTGCTCTGCTTTGCGCAGTTTTGCTGAAAACTTTTCTGGTGCAGCCCTTTGAGATCCCCTCAGAGTCGATGATGAACACATTGGTTCCTGGTGATCGAATCATGGTGAATAAGCTGGCAGATTCGGAACAGGATTTGCAGCGTGGCGACGTCGTCGTCTTTGTTGATCCTGGCGACTGGCTCAGCGACGCACCAGTTCCACAGGCGGATGGAATCCGAGGTACGCTGCGGGATTTTGGCCAGCTTATCGGTTTGCTGCCGCAAAATGCTGGTACACATTTGGTGAAGAGAATTATTGGTATGCCTGGCGATCACATTAGTTGTGCTGGTCAAGGTGCTAAAATCCTCGTTAATGGCAAAGCTATTGACGAATCTTATGTGCGTGAAGGCGCCCAGCCGTCTATGGATGCGTTCGACGTCGTGGTTCCACAAGGGCATATCTGGGTTATGGGTGATAACCGTTCAAATTCGAAAGATTCGCGGTTCCATCAGCGCGCTCGCGGCTTTGGCTTTGTGCCCATTGCTAATATTGAGGGGCGTGCATGGTTAAAGATTTATCCGTTGAGTCGTTTCGGTAAGATTCCAGATGCTTCTCACGTTTTCGACGGCGTTCCGGCACCGAGCGCGCCTGCAAAATAGTGGATTCTTTCCTGCTTTAGATCAAGATTGAATCGTGCGATATGGCTTCAGAGGTAAAAACTAAGCGCAGCGTGAGTCGAATATTTCCTGATCGGCTCATTGAAAAAGAGTTGCTTGATCAGTTGCGTATTCGACACGAAAACCCTGTTCTTGCTGGTGTGGATGAAGTTGGGCGCGGCTCGTTAGCAGGCCCGGCATCGGTTGGAATTGCGCTGATTGATTCGAATACTTCTGACGCCTTTCCACAAAAATTGCGAGATTCGAAGCTGTTGTCTGCGCAAGTTCGGCAGGATTTGGTGGCACCCACTGAACAGTGGGTGTTAGCTGCTGCAGTGGGTCATTCGACGGTTGAAGAAATTAACACCTGGGGTATCGTTGCTGGCTTACGAGCCGCAGCGCGACGCGCCGTAGATGAGCTGTATCAGCGTGGGTTTCATTTTGATGCTGTGTTACTCGACGGCTCACATGACTGGTGGAGTGCCGATCAAACGGGAGTTCTATTCGATGAAAGACCTCAGTTACCGGATGTGCCTGTGCATACAGTTGTTAAAGGCGATGCGCGATGCGCAGTCGTTGCCGGTGCTTCTGTTTTAGCTAAGGTTTCGCGAGACTCGCTGATGGAATCTTTAGCGCAGGAGTTTCCGCATTACGATTGGGATAACAATAAAGGGTATTCTTCTGCGAAACACGTGGCCGCATTGAAAGAATTTGGCGCTAGCATTTATCACCGAACGGCATGGAAATTGCCAGGTATTTCTAGCTCAGGGAAAGGACGATAATGAGCGAACTCGAGAATTATGAGGCAGAGCGCGAATTGGCGTTATATCGCGAATATCGCGATGTAATTAATCTTTTCCGATACGTGGTAGAAACCGAGCGCCGTTTTTATCTTGCAAATGATGTGAATGTGAATGTGCGTGGTTCTAGTTCCGGCGATATTTTCTTTGAGGTAATACTGACTGATGCCTGGGTTTGGGATATTTATCGTTCTTCTCGTTTTATTCGTAGCGCGCGGGTAGTGACGTTCAAAGACGTAAATGTCGAGGAACTTAATAAACCAGATATATCGCGCGAATTGGATTTTGAGCGAGAGTAGAAGAAAAGAACCTCTGCGCGAGAGCGATTTGGCATATCCTAAGCTCCTGACTACTCGTAGCTCCTGACTACGGATCAGGAGGTTGGGGCGAGTGCGAGAGTTAAGGTACTTGTGATGATGAGAAGGAAACGCTTGATTCGAAATAGTTTCCCACAGCACCTCTAAACGTTTATACAGTCCACAACAAAAGTTCGTCAGCAAATATCAGTCGATATTTCTGGTGAAATCAGAGCATGCTGAATGAAACTTTTTATGTTGAAACTCCACTCGTTGCAGAGTTGCTTCATTGCTCGCGTCAGGATCTCGGGAGATGGGGCGAATCCTGCGCTCGTCGTTATCTTGAAGAATGTGACTTCGTGGTGCACGAGACGAACTGGCGCACTCGTGGCGGCGAGCTTGATATTATCGCCTTCGACCCAGCGCGTGGGGCAATCGTTGCTATAGAAGTAAAAACTCGACGGCAAACTGCTACCGGGCAACCAGAAGAAGCAATTACTCCAACGAAGTTGCGCCGCATACGTGCACTCCTCGTGGAATGGGTAGTTAAAACGGCGATACATCCAAACCGATTAGCTATCGATAGTATTGGTGTGCGTGTTCAGATGCAAGGCTACACCTTGAGCCACGTCAAGGATATAGCATGAATACGGCACAAGTAGGAAGATCGCATACCATCAGTTTGCTTGGCTTGAATGGAACTAGCGTGCTGATTGAAGCTGCGTTATTGAGTGGACTGCCTAATTTTATGATCGTCGGCCTGCCGGATGCGGCCGTTAATGAAGCTAAAGAAAGGTTGCGAGCTGCTTTTCAAAATGTCGGTCTGCAATGGCCGAATATGCGTATCGTGGTCAATCTTTCGCCAGCAGATCGCGCGAAATCTGGTACAAGCTTCGATTTGGGGATTGCTGCGGCGATATTAAGTGCCCAAGGTTTTCGAGAGCTGCCCAAGAAAACAATGATATTTGGTGAGCTAGGCCTTGATGGAACAATCAGGGCTGTGCGCGGGATTTTGCCGGCCGTACTGGCAGCTCAGCAGGAAGGCTTCGACTGTGTGATTGTGCCGCATGAAAACTGTGCTGAAGCACAGTTAGTTTCTGGCATAGAAGTTACCGGAGTGTCGCACATTGCTGATTTCGCCGCAATGCTAGGGGCAAAAACTGGGGATAAAATAGCTAAATCACCTGTTAGTGGAGCTGTCAACCAAGCTAAACAATCCTTTGATGAAACAGGCGGATCTGGGAATATCGATCCAGAAAACAATAAAACTTTGCTTGATGTTGCCGATGTCTGCGGGCAAGATGAAGCAATCCATGGACTTGAAGTGGCAGCATGTGGTGGGCATCATGTGCTTTTGATAGGCCCACCCGGCGTCGGGAAAAGCATGCTCTCTGAACGTTTCGTTGGATTTTTGCCTGATCTTAGCCCTGAACATGCCGTTGAAGTGGCCGCAATTCAATCCGTTTTTGGGAAGTCCGTGCGAGCTTTGCCTTCGCGACCGCCGTATGCAGCTCCTCACCACACTGCGAGTACTGCTGCGCTCATCGGTGGGGGCAATGGAATACCGCGACCAGGGGCAATAACCCGAGCCCACCACGGTGTGTTATTTTGCGATGAATTTCCAGAATTTTCTACGTCGGCGATTCAAGCGCTTCGCCAACCTTTGGAATCGGGGCATATTGAGCTGTATCGTGCACGTGCTCGCGTAAGCTATCCAGCTCGATTCCAATTAATAGCTGCAGCGAATCCGTGCCGTTGTGGATACTTACTCGACGCAAACGGACGGTGTACATGCACGCCGCGCGAGCGATCGTCGTACCGAATAAATTTAGGTGGGCCAGTTCGTGACCGTATCGATATGCGATTACTTTTGCGGCGCCCCACAAAAGCACAGCTCAAGATCGGCGGACAGCACTCAACTGCGGCGATCTTAGACAGGGTGAGTACCGCGCGTGAGCGTCAACAACGACGAAATTCTGAGATCCAATTGGAGGGAAGAGCAGCAGTCATTCCCAACAATGCGCAGTTGCCAGGGAATTGGCTTCGTAAGAACACACTCAGTGATTCGCAAGTCTCGCGCATGCTCGAGAATCAGATTTATGAGGGAAAACTCTCGATGCGAGCTTTTGATCGCATACTGCGCATTTCTTGGAGTCTTGCTGATTTGAATGGGCATGACAAACCGAGCGATGAGGATCTGAGTCAGGCTTTCATTCTCCGTGGTGAAGAAATTGAGGTGTGAAATGATGGTTAATAGCGTTAATGGTGGGCAACGTCGTCTTGATGAGGAGCATGCGGCTGCCATCGTATGGACGCAGATCACCGAAGGTGGTGATAAACAAGCCAATAATTGGATAGAAAAATTTGGTTATGCCCAGGGGCTGAGTCGCATACGGAACAGTCACAATAGCCAAAATATGACTGGATATGGTTCAGCTGAGGTCGTGTCCAGTGTGAAGCGATGGAAAATGAGACTCGAGAGTCTTGCGCCATTTGATACGTCAGTGTTAGCTAAACTAGGAATCTCAATAGTTATTCCGGGTGATGAATACTGGCCTGAGCAGCTCGAGGATTTAGGTTCAAGTAAGCCAATTGCCCTGTGGGTGCGTGGAAATCCGGGTATTTTGCGAGCGCCGATGGTATCGATTGTGGGATCGCGAGATGCGAGCAGCTTAGGTATGCGAACCACCTTAGAATTCGCACATGATCTAGCCAAAGACTTTGTTGTGGTTTCTGGGGGCGCATTTGGAATCGATGCCTGGGCGCATAAAGGTGCGCTCTCGGGTGGAGGAAAAACGATTGTCGTTTCCGCCGGCGGGGTTGATCGTTCCTACCCGAAAGCAAATCACGAACTTTTTACGCAGGTTTTGAAAGAAGACGGAGCTATCATTTCGGAGTCGCCGCTGGCAGCAGCTCCGCAACGATATCGCTTTTTAGCTCGTAATAGGATCATCGCTGCGTTAGGCAGTGGCACTATCGTTGTAGAGGCATCGTTTCGATCTGGTGCGCTCAACACTGCTCGGCATGCGTTAGCAATTGGCAGGGAAGTTGGAGCTATTCCTGGATCGGTTGAATCTCATTTTTCGGCTGGCTGCAATGAACTTATTCGCAATGGTGGTACCTTGCTCATGAATCCAAGTCATGCACGAGAAATGCTCGGAAGTATCGGACAACTGAATATTTTCAGTGAAGCTGGGAATATTGATTGTTTTGCTGGAGCGGGAGCCGATGATGGCTACGACGCAGATACTGAGCGCGTCTTTGATGCGGTTCCTCTTCGTAAAGGTGCTTCAACGGAAAGCATCGCACGTTTGGCTGGAGTGAATGTTGAAGCAGTTCGTTCAATCTTGGGTAAACTGTTACTTGCGAGAAGAGTTGAACACAATCTTGGTCTATGGGTAAAGCGAGGTGCTGGTGGCAAAAACGAATGATCACAACAGTTTTGTGGCGCTGCCAGCGTCTATTAGCAAGATTGTTGACGAATATGCCACTTTTTTGAGTGTAGGCCGGGGATATTCGCCGCACACGGTGCGTGCATACGTCAACGAAGCGGAATCTTTTTTGGAGTTTTTGTTCAAACAAACTGATTTTGCTGTTGCTGCAGAACTCGATAGTGCAGGATCAGGCAGTGCAAAGCCAGGCAAAATAGAACTAGATGGTGCAGAACCAAGTAGTGAAGAACTACCAGGTAGTGAAGAAGTAGACGACGCCGTCGCCCTACTCAAACATATCGATGTGACCGATATGCGCAGCTGGCTTGCTGAAAAATCAGCTGCGGGACACGCTCGTGCTTCTTTGGCTAGGCATTGTGCATCCCTAAAAACTTTTTCACATTGGCTCTTTAAATCAGGAATTGCTGATGCTGATGCCGGATTGCGGATACAAGCGCCACGAGCAGCAAATGAACTTCCGACTGTGCTCTCGCGTACTCAAATGGATACATTTCTCGATTATCTTAAGCAGCGTGCAGAATCTGGTGAGCCATTTTGCGTCCGTGACTGGGCGATATTTGAACTTATTTATGCAACAGGTATTCGCGTTAGTGAATGTGTAGGCCTTGATCTGGGAGATTTGCTTGATGATGGCACACTTCGCGTAGTAGGTAAAGGTAATAAAGAGCGTATCGTGCCAGTTGGGGCGCCCGCTTGGAATGCTTTGGAGATTTGGCTTGCGAGCCGCCAGGAGGTGCTAAAAGGGAATACGAATGCCGTCTTTTTGGGGCAACGCGGTGGTCGCATCGATCAGCGCGCAGTGCGTGAACAGTTACATAGGCTCACTGCACAAGCCAATGTTCCAGATATAAGTCCACACGACTTGCGTCACTGTGCGGCCACCCATCTGCTCGACGGCGGTTCAGATTTGCGCATTGTGCAAGAGATTCTCGGCCATTCATCTCTTGGTACAACACAAAGGTATACGCACGTCTCTACAGATCGTTTGCGGAAAGCCTTTGGATTAGCTCATCCGCGTGCCTGAGTAAACGCGCTCGATAACGGCGCCGTGTAGATCATATTGGAGTCTGCCGTTGGTCGCGTGCCTATTTGATCAGCCTTACAACATAAGGTTCTAGGAGATTCAGTGGATTAATATACGTATTGGCATCTGTTTTTGCTCCCCAATGCAGGCAAATGCCATGTGAGCAGTGGCCGGGAATTACTAGGCCGATCAGATCAGAACGCCGCACATGTGTTCCAACACTAAGCTCACTGGTAACAGGCTCGTAGGTGGTGCGGATCCCTGATTCGTGGGTAATGGATATTACCGGACGAGAATCGATCACTCCTACAAAGCTCACCACGCCGTCTGCAGGAGCGAATACTCTCGGATCCGCATCGGCTTTAAGATCAACTCCGCGGTGCCCGGGCTCCCAATTGTGCTCGCCGATTTCGAAAGCACGAATTACCGTACAATCCTGGGAAAGTGGACAACGATAGGGAGTAGTTGGCATCGGATTGAGAACTGAATCGATGTAGTCATTCCATTGCACAGCCGGATCTTTGATTCGGTCTGGAGGAGTATTGCGTATCTTCTCCGGCGCGTATGAAGAATGTTGGAACTGAGCCAAATCTTGAGCGAAGCGAGAGGCGAGGTTACTGCCATAGTTGCAGCTCAGGGTATTAAAACTGAGCATCAATACGAGGATATGTGGTGTTAGAAAAGTAATCATGCGCCTATCATCTCGCTTTGCAATGCGCGATTGAGAGCAAGCGGAACGGGCTGTGGAAGAGCTGCGCAGAAAACGAGAATGTGGACAAGTGAAAGGCTTGCATGTGCGAAAGTTCTGCCGGGTGTATTCGAATATGTCCGCCAACACACCTATTTGCGTCGATCTAACTAGCATTTTCGCGTTGCTCTTGAGTAAAATGAAAAGGCTGTAGAGTGGCAATATTGTGAACAATGTATTGCTCTCCAGACTTCGCGTATGCCTTGCCTGCGGGGTTACTTATCTTCGGTGCGAAACTCGTTTCGCGTAGGTAGGTAAATGCATACCAGGGTCTGAAAACAATCCCGTTTTCAGATATCAACCGATAATCGCGGTTCGCCGCACTAAGAAAGGACGACCATGGCAGTCGTTACAATGCGCCAGCTGCTTGAAGCTGGTGTCCACTTCGGTCATCAGACCCGTCGCTGGAACCCAAAGATGAAGCGCTTCATTCTCAATGATCGCAATGGCATCTACATTATTGATCTTCAAAAGACGGTTGACGATATCAACCGCACCTATGACTTCGTTAAGGAAACCGTGGCACACGGTGGAAATATCCTTTTCGTCGGCACCAAGCGTCAGGCTCAGCAGCCGATTCGCGAGCAGGCCGAGCGCGTTGGTATGCCATACATTAACGAGCGCTGGCTCGGTGGTATGCTCACCAACTTCCAAACCGTTCACGCACGTATTCAGCGTCTGAAGGAACTCGAACTCATCGATTTCGATGACGTCGCAGGCTCAGGTCGCACCAAGAAAGAACTTCTCATGATGCGTCGTGAGAAGGAGAAGCTTGACCGCACTCTCGGTGGTATCCGCGATATGGCCAAGACGCCTTCGGCTATCTGGATTGTTGACACCAACAAAGAGCATTTGGCAGTTGCCGAAGCTAAGAAGCTCAACATCCCAGTTGTTGCTGTGCTCGATACCAACTGTGATCCAGACGAAGTTGATTACGCTATTCCAGGTAACGACGACGCCATCCGCTCGATCGAAATTCTCACCCGCGTCGTCGCTGACGCTGTAGCCGAGGGTCTTCTTGCCCGCGGTGGCGCAAAGGGCAACGTGGAGCAGGTTGAAGAAGAGCCTATGCCAGAGTGGGAGCGTGAAGTTCTTGCTGGTGAGGGTGAGGCTGCTCCTGCTGCTGAAGAAGCCGCTACTGAAGAAGTAGCCGCAGAGAAGACCGAAGAACCACAGGCCTGAAAACCTAAATTTCCGGAGGGAAAATAATGGCAAATTACACTGCCGCAGACATCAAGGCGCTTCGCGATAAGACCGGCGCTGGCATGCTCGACGTAAAGAACGCTCTTCAGGAAGCTGAGGGAGACGTTGCTAAGGCTGAAGAAATTCTTCGCCTCAAGGGACTCAAGACTGCTGCAAAGCGCGAAGGTCGTACCGCATCGGACGGTCTCGTTCTTTCCAAGATTGTTGACGCAGAAGACGGCCAGATTGGTTACATCGTTGAAGTTAACTCTGAAACGGACTTCGTGGCTAAGAACGAGAAGTTCATTGCTTTTGCTGAGGAAATTCTCGAAGCAGCCGTTTCTGTTGGTGCAACATCCGTTGAAGAAGTTCTCGCAGCTCCTCACGCTGATGGCACCATCGCAGACCGCGTAAACAACTTCATCGGCGTTATTGGCGAGAAACTCGCAGTTGGTCGCGTTGAGGTTATCAAGGGTGCACACCTTGAGTCTTATATGCACCGTACCGCTACCGATCTTCCACCACAGGTGGCAGTTATCGTAGCAACAGACGACGCCGCAGCATCAGTTGCACACGACGTCGCTGTACACATTGCTGCGCTCAGTCCAGAGTACTTGACCAGCGAAGACGTTCCAGCAGAAGTTGTTGAGAACGAGCGTCGTATCGCAACCGAGCTCACTCTTGCTGAAGGAAAGCCAGAAAAGGCTGTGCCAATGATCGTTGAAGGTCGTCTCAAGGGCTTCTTCAAGCAGATCGTGCTGGTAGAGCAGGCATTTGCTCGCGATCCAAAGCTCACGGTTGGCCAAGTTATCGCCTCCTCTGGTGGTAACGTCACTGGCTTCGTGCGCGTTCGCGTTGGAGAATCTGCTGCTGAATAATCAGCATAATTAGCGTATATTCTTTCATATTTTGTGGGTGGCAAACAGTATTCACTGTTTGCCACCCACACCACATTCTCAGTTGAGATATATCGCGCCAGATCACTGTCTTCTTGCATCAAAGTTAGATAACTCTTAGATTCACAGTGCTATAAAGTGAGACTTGTTGAGAATTAACTTAAGCTGAGCTTGGTGAAGTCTCCTATATGTGAAGTCTCCTGTATAAGAAGTCTCCTGTGTAAATTGTGCTGTTGAGAAAGGTATTATTATGTGCAGTAAAGTGACGTGTTCAGCGTGTGGAAAGGCAACCTGGACTGGCTGCGGTCAACACATTGAAACGGCTTTGGCAGGTGTGCCACAGTCAGAGCGTTGCACGTGCGAAAAGGCTAATAACGCCGGGATTTTTGGTCGGATTTTTGGCCGCTAAACGTTAAAACGCTAAAAGTTAATTACTTTGCGCAATAGCAGCCACCAACTGCGGGTAACCGTTTCACGTTTTTGCTATGTTTCGCTGAGTCGTTGCTGATGTCTCGCTGCATGTCACCGTTTTGGCCGTCTCACCCCGTGTAAACCAGTGTTTAATTACACTAGCTCGTAGTAGAGGTCAGCGCAGGCATTCATGAGCTCGGTGTCATGCGTGACGAGAATGACTACCTTGCCTCGTTGGGCAAGCTTTTTCAAAGCAGTTGCAACGGACTGGAGATGCTTCCAATCGAGACCCGAAGTTGGTTCGTCAAAAACGTAAATATCTCTGTCCATCATCGTGGCAGTGGCAACGACGAGCCGCTGTTTTTGCCCACCAGAAAGCGCCAGTGGGTGGTAGTGGCGCACAGCGTCGAGATTAAACAAATCAAGCGCATCGTCGAGTTGCGAATTATCGCCACAGTGCGTTGTGGAACGCTGGCCGATAGTGAGTTCAGCCTCCACGGAATCAGAAAATAATTGACGGTTGACGTCTTGCATCACGAAATACGAGCGCGCGAGCCGGGAGCGCTGAGTTAGCTCTTCGCCATCGAGCAGTATCTTTCCACTGCGTAATTTATGAAGTCCGACGAGCGTCCTGTTGAGAGTGGTTTTTCCAATGCCGTTCTTGCCCCCAACAGCACTCACTTTTCCGCGCGGGAAATGCAGATTCGGCAATTTCATAATTTTTCTGCGATTGTGGAGCGCGATTCTCACTTCGTGCAGGCGCAAGCCGGTTGTGTTGTTGCCGTCAGCGGAGTCCGACGACGAAACTCCGCTTCGCGCACCAACTCCGCTTCGCGCACCTACCTCACGTTGTGTTTCAACCGCGTTCTGGGTACCGGTATCGCTTGGCATACGAGCGTCGCTAAGTGCGTAAACATCCGCATTAGCGATATTTTCGGGGCATGAGTCAGATGCTGTATCGCTAACTTTCAGGGGGAAAGTTGGAAAATGTGTCGAAACTGTTGGTCTACGCAACTGCCGCAAACCGAAACGAATGCGGGCGTCGTCGTCCATAGAAAAGAACTCGCTAGCAGGCATATCGGCCCTAAGGCTGCCGTCGATAACGATTGCGCGGTCAATAATTCCTTCTAAGAAGTAAAAACGATGCTCAGCAATCACGATGGTGGCACCACTTTGTTTGATTTTTTCCAATGACGAGCGGAATGTTTCAATACTTGCCGCATCGAGACTCGACGTGGGCTCATCGAAAACGAAGATCTCAGGACGTTGAATAAATGCAGCTGTGGTGGCTATGGCCTGCCTCTCGCCGCCAGAGAGAGCAAATAGCGAGCGATCGAGCAGATGAGTCGCATGTAAATCAGCTGCACCTTGCTCAATTTCTCGTCTGATCTGCGCCGGATGCACAGCGCGATTTTCCAAGGAAAAAGCTAATTCAGAATACACATTCGTGGTAAAGAACTGCGTATTGGGATTTTGAAATACGTTTGCTACGTGCCCTCCGGTGTGCCACAGCGGCTGTATGCTAGGGCAGAACGTGCCTTGCCGGCTATGGATATTTACCGTGCCGTGTAAATCGCCGCCATTGTAGTGGGGAATTAGTCCGTTGATAAGTTTGAGCAAAGTGGATTTTCCGCCGCCGGATGGGCCAGTCACGAGTACGCATTGGCCGCGAGGAATTCGCAGGTCTAAGGCAATAATTGGCTCGTTGGGTTCAGTCGCACTTGACTCCTCATTGCCATAGGAAAAGCGAAGCGCATCGAATTCAATGTGAAATGCATTCGTCGTCATCTCAGAGCGCTCCTTTTACCGCAGCCACAAAAACACCCAAAAAGCACAATAATGCAGCATGAGCGCATACATCACGCCATGTTATGCCGATTGCTACTACCGAAGTTGCTCGATTGGGCGCGCCAAGACCTCGCGTCATTGCTGATGCGGAAATATCGTCAGCGATTTGTAACGTGCTGCCAAGGAGTGGAACTACCAGGTATTCGGCGGTGCGAATCGGATGAATGAGAAAATGCCACGACGAAGAGAATAGACCGCGCAGGCGCATCGCATCCCAAATTGCGCTCGCTTCGTTCAACACCGCTGGAAAGAAGCGAAACATGATCGCAATAGGAATTGTAAAAGAGCGTGGCAGGCGCCACCGTTCAAGAGCCGCGAGCAAGGCAGCCGGTTGTGTGCTGGCCAGCAGCCAGGCGTTGACTGTGAAAATGATGCTTAAGCGAGTTCCGTATTCGCCGATAACCAAGCAGATGTCTGAGAAAAACGACTCGGTGTACAGGCCGCAGGCAAGCACAACAGCAAATATCGCCAGTATTGAAGCACAGAGGAGCAAAAGCTTCCACAGCTGATCCATAAGAATCACGGCTGTGGTGAGCGCCAGAGCAAAGAGCGTTACTGGAAGTTTGACGACGCTGATTGTGCACAGGCTGATGACGACGGCGAACACAATTTTCGTGCGTGGGTCAAGGTGCGTTGTGGTTGCGTTCGGAAAGTATGAGCTAGGCATGTGTCTAAGCAATTCCGGCTTTCTTAAAATGCTTTGTGAGCATCTTTTGCCCAATGGCCGAACCGACGATGGAAAATATGAAGATTCCTAAAGCGATCAACGCGATGAACATTGGGTTGAGTGAAAGATCTATGACGTCCTGGGCGTACTGCAGTGATTTTTCACGCGAGTTGACGAGCATATTTCGATATTCTTCCGCGTTGAGCCAGATAGGGATAATCGGCCCGAGCGCCCAGAGCTGAAATACGGGATATGCCCAGAAATTTACGTGTTTTGATCGGTATTTTCCTAAGCCAATAATGACTTCGGTAATGACTGCGCAGATCACCACAAGTGCCAGTGATGGCCAGCCGTGAATCATCGATATGAACACGCCGAAAATAATACCGAAAAGAAAAATCATTCCGCCGTGTTTTACCCGCGACAAGAAGAGCTGAAAAACTATGCCGCCCAAGGGTGCTGAAATGACGAGCGCTAGATAGATCCACACTGGTCCGGCAGCTGCCAGGGCATTGAGAGACATCGCGATGAAATAAAGAACCAAAAATACGCCGATATTGATCAGATCTTTTGGCGACATCGAAAAAGTCATTTCTGGCATTTTTCCATTCTTCGGTTCGAAATTTTAGTGACATCATATAAAGCTAATGCGTAAATTATATGAGAAAAACTCTAAGCTTGCTCAAGAAGCTCCAACTATTTCGAGACTTGCTACTTTGATCGCCTTTTGCGCAAAACACGAGTGCGGGAAAATGTTGGTGCGTGCGCTAAACGCTTGTGTTCAATAGCATGGCGATCATGATAGCCATCGCGCCAGAATATAAACGACAGAACCAAGGCTGCGATAAATATCATGGCGATAACTACATAAGCTGTAGCAATGCCGAAGTACCAATTGATATTGGCCGGCGTGCCGCGAGTTGCAAAGAATATCGCAGTGACGAGTGCGGTTCCGATTGCCGTTGCCATGCGCTGAGCTGTTTGGATTACTCCGCCGGCGGTACCGCCATAGCTCGCTGGCACGTCGATCATAGCTTGTGTTTGGTTTGCCGAGCCCATGGCGCCTCCGCCAAATCCAGTAAAGACAAGGGGGAGTGCAAACCACCAAAACGATGCGCCGTGGTGTACGCTCCACACCACAATGACCATCCCGAGAGCTCCAAATAAAATCAAAGCAATGGCAATAGCTTGAATTCCGCGCCCGTGATCATAAGAGCGTTTCCCAGCCCACATGGCTGCGTACGCTGAAATCAATGCGTTGGGAAGCGTCACCAGCCCCGAGGCGAGGGCAGATACGCCGAGTCCGTCTTGTAAAAAGATTGCCAAAACCACGAACATTGATGGAGCGCCAAGAAATTGCAAGGCAGAAATGCCGGTCGAATAGGAAAAAGACTTAATCCGGAAGAGATCAAGATCCACCATCGGCAAATTTCCGCGTTTCTTGTAATAGTGCTCCCAAGCTGACCACAATCCAAGAAGAGCGAATCCAGCGACGATAATGAACCATTTCCAGCCGGGTGCTTTGACCATAAATGGCAACATGATGGCGAGCACGGCGATTCCCAGTAAGCACATTCCCACCGGGTCAAGATCGATTTTGTTGCGATGCTTTGTGCTTTCATGTGTAGATTTTGCTGGTTGTTCAGGAATGGCTTTCTCATTGCCCTTAGGCGAGCGCTGCGGGGTTTTCGACTTGCGGCTAAAGAGCTTTCTTTCGGTCTTAAAAGGAAGCCAATAAAGAGCTAAGAGTAGCCCAATAATCCCGAGCGGGGCATTGAATGCGAATGAGAGCCGCCAGCCCATATCGGCGCCGAAAAATGCGATAAAAAGGCCAGAAAGCACTGGTCCAGCAGCTACAGACATCGAGACGACGAGTCCGAAGTACGCAAAGGCTTTGGCTCTGCTCCGACCATTAAAATACTGGATGATCAAACCGGTGATTTGAGGTGAAAAAATACCTGAAGCGAGTCCTTGTACAAAGCGCAAAAGATTGAGTTCTACAGCTGAGTTGGCAAAACCTAATGCCAAAGACGAAACCGTAAAGATTGCCAAACCCAGCGAAAACATGAAGGAGCGGCCGAGCATGTCACCGAGCCGGCCGGCTGGCACGAGGGTAATTCCTATCGCCAAGGTGTAGCCAGATAGCACCCACTGCAACTGTGAGTCAGTAGCTTTGAGAGACTCTTGCATTGCTGCGAGAGCTGTATTTACCGACGAAACTTGGAGCAGCGACATCATGAGCGAGACCAGCAGCACGATCAGGATTCTATTGCGGTCGTATACGCGCTTTGAACCGTCGACTTTTATGTATCGAGAGTTTTTAAGGCGATCGTTGGGTGTACTCGCATCAGGCATAAAACAGTTTCGCAATCCTTCTATTAATCTCGGAACACAATTGGTACGCAATCGGAACGCAATCGGAACATAAAAAAGAAACGCCGGAAAACGGCGTCGTAGGAAAATACTATCGAATTAAAGCGAGTTAATGAATGTTGAATAGTGTGACGTTGGGAGTGAAACTAGTTGGAGATCGCGGTGATTTGGTCCTTGCTAGGGTAGACTTTTCATGAGTGATTTTGCTGAAAGGAATGCTAATGCAATCGGAGCATTGTGCTGGAGATTGGAATAAAGACCACCAGCGTCGAGTATTGTTGAAACTTTCTGGAGAACTATTTGGCGGTGGAGCTGTTGGCCTCGATACGGCCGTACTCACCCGAATAAGTCAAGAGATTGCGGCTGCTGTCAACGATGGCGTGCAGGTTGGAGTCGTAGTTGGTGGAGGTAATTTCTTCCGCGGGGTGGAACTGCAAGAGAACGGAATGGACCGTGCACGTGCAGACTACATGGGCATGCTCGGCACAGTGATCAACGCCGTAGCATTGCAAGATTTCCTCGAGAAAGCGGGGGTGCCGACGCGCGTGCAAACAGCTATCACAATGGCGCAGGTAGCAGAGGCATATATTCCGCTTCGTGCGATTCGACATCTGGAAAAAGGTCGCGTCGTTATTTTTGGTGCGGGTGCGGGAATGCCATTCTTCTCCACCGATACCGTCTCGGCGCAGCGTGCCCTTGAACTGCGTTGCGATGAACTATTAGTTGGGAAAAACGGTGTGGACGGCGTTTACACAGCTGATCCTCGCACTAATCCCGAAGCTGTTAAACTTGACACAGTAACGTACGACGAAGCACTGCGGGAAGGACTGCGAGTGGTTGACGCTGCAGCATTCTCGCTGTGCCAAGATAATGGTTTGACGATGCGGGTATTTGGTATGGGCACGCCCGGTAACGTGACGCGTGCGCTCCGCGGAGAAAAAATCGGTACTCTTGTAACTAATCAGGACTTGCAGGATTAAGGAATTGCCATGATTGATGAAGTAATGCTCGAAGCAGAAGAAAAGATGGATAAGGTCATTGAAGTTGCTCAAAATGACTTTTCGAAGATCCGTTCCGGACGTGCAAACCCGGAGCTGTTCACATCGCTCATGGTGGAGTACTACGGTGCGCCGACGCCGCTCCAGCAGCTTGCAACAGTGTCGATTCCTGAAGCACGCACAGTGATTATCTCGCCTTATGACCGTTCGGCGATGCGCGATATTGAGCGGGCGATCAGCGAGTCTGATCTCGGTCTTAATCCTACCGACGACGGTCAAGTGCTCCGTATTAATATGCCAGTACTGACCGAAGAACGACGCCGCGATTACGTCAAGTTAGCAAAGGCAAAGGCTGAAGAAGCTCGCGTCTCGGCTCGTTCAGTGCGACGCAAGGCCAAGGACGCTTTAGACCGTATTAAGAAAGACGGCGAAGCTGGCGAAGATGAAGTCGATCGCGCTGAAAAAGAACTTGAAGCGCTCACGAAGAAATACGTCGATCGTATTGACTCAATGCTCGAAGGTAAAGAAAAAGAACTCATGGAGATGTGATTCTTTTTTGCATTGAGGATAAAGAATGAGTCAGTTTTATGATGCGGGGCAAACCTCGACCATATGGTCGAGGTTTGCCCCGCATCCACCGAAGCCACCAGTTGAGTCACATTCGCGTGCTGGGAGAAATTTGCCGGCTGCGATAGCAACAGCTGTTATACTGTTGAGTCTTGTTGCGCTGTCGTTAGTATTTCGGCTTGAGCTATTCCTTGTGCTGGTGATCGTGTTCCTCACGATAGGAATGTGGGAAATCACTGGAGCTTTTATGGCGCGCAATATTCGTATTCCGCTTATTGCGCTCTCGATTGGCCAGTTAGTGACGCTGCTAGGAACGTGGTTCTTCGGAATTGGCGTCGGTCTGTTGCTGTTCTTGTTTGCCACAGGTATAGCGATGCTTTGGGGACTAGGCCAGGCCAACGGCGTCGACCGCAATTTTAAAGATGCTATTGCCGGATCCTTTGCGCTCGCTTGGATTGGATTGTCGGGGTGCTTTGCAGTTGGGCTGGCAGATTTTCCCCATGCGCGTGCGCTGCTCATTTCCTTAATCTTGCTCCCGGTGGCCAATGATACTGGAGGTTGGCTTGCGGGAATTCTCTTTGGCAAGCACCCAATCGCTCCTAAGATTTCACCCAAAAAATCTTGGGAGGGATTTATTGGGTCGCTGCTCCTGAGCTTATTGGTAGCGTGGCTAACAGTGGGAATTGGGGCAGGTCTATCAGCTGGTTGGGTCGTTGCTTTCGGCGTGATTACCCCGATCATTGCAACCGCGGGTGACTTCTCCGAATCGATGTTGAAACGCGATTTAGGCATCAAAGATATGGGTTCTATTTTCCCTGGTCATGGGGGAATGTTGGATCGCCTTGATTCCTTGTTATTTTGTGCACCAACCTTTTATTTTCTCTTCTCGATTGGTTTAGGGACGCTGTAGGCTTGATGAGCATTTATTACGGATTGGTGTGAGATGAAAAAACAGGTTCTTCCAAAAGTGGAGCAAGGTCCACGCCCCTCGTTGAGTTTTACCGAGAAGCGCTTCGGTAAAGCTCCACAGCATCTCGCTGATCTAGATCGAGCCACTCGCCGCGCCGTGGTGGAGGATTTCGGTTACCGTGGGTTTAGAGCAGATCAACTTTCGAACCACTATTTTGAGCATTTGACTGTTGATGCAGCTGATATGACTGATTTACCAGCCGATCAACGTGCTGATTTATGCGAGAAAATGTTCCCACAGCTCGTGACGAAGATTCACGATCAAATTGCCGATCAAGGCAAAACCATCAAAACTTTGTGGAGGTTATTTGACGGTGCTGTAGTTGAATCTGTTTTGATGAAATACGCTGATCGCGCTACGTTGTGCATATCCTCGCAGGCTGGTTGTGGAATGGCATGTCCTTTCTGCGCTACCGGGCAAGCGGGTTTGCAGCGAAATCTCAGCACAGCGGAGATTATCGAACAGCTTCGTATGAATATGGTAACTGCGCACTCGGGAGTATTTGGCGAACCAGTGCGTATATCCAATATCGTATTTATGGGTATGGGGGAGCCATTAGCTAACTACAAGTCTGTGATCGGCGCATTGCATCGGATGATCGAACCCTCTCCACACGGATTTGGCATTTCTGCGCGCAATATTACCGTTTCGACGGTCGGGATGGTTCCTGCGATTGACCGGCTTGCAGACGAAGGATTCCCCGTTACATTAGCAGTGTCTTTGCATGCGCCAGATGATTCGCTGCGAGACGATCTCATTCCAATCAATTCCCGTTTCAAAGTGAAAGAATTATTGGATGCGGCGCGGCGATATTTCCTCAAAACTGGTCGGCGTGTGTCGATTGAGTACGCGCTCATTAAAGATATGAATGACCATCAGTGGCGCGCTGAGCTTCTCGCACACGAGCTCAACGCACGTGGCAAGGGCTGGGTGCACGTCAATCCCATCCCATTGAATCCCACTCCGGGAAGTATTTGGACTGCCGCCACAAAATCTGCTGAAAAGAAATTCGTTGATACACTATTGAAGGCAGGTATTGCCACAACTGTTCGCGATACTCGCGGTTCAGATATTGACGGTGCCTGCGGGCAACTAGCTGCTGAAGTCGTGGATCCTGATCATGTGGCCAAGCGAGCTGCTAAAGCACAACAAGCGGTAGAAGCTCGGATTGCTGAACACAGAAAAGCTCCCGATAATTTACAACAGATTCTCAGCGAGCCAATAATAAACGAAGAAGAGGATGAATCATGAGCAGTACTTTTGAACGTGTGGGTCGGCTTCACTCTGGATACGACTGCGAAGAAGTAGATAGCTTTTTGCGTGAGGCAAAAGCGGCTTATGCCAATTTCTCTCATGAAGGCGCTGAACAGAGCGCGGATACTCCTGCCATTGATGAGACGACGGTTCGCAATGCTTCGTTCTCGTGGAGCCGAAATGGCTATAATCCAGTGCAGGTAGATGCGGCTCTTGACCGTTTAGAAGCAGCGTTCATTCAACGGCGCCGAGCTGGCGTTATGTATACCGCTGGAGAGCAAGCATGGCTCGAACAGACTTATAATTCAGCAACTACGTTGTATCCGCGCATGCTGCGCCCAGAGGGGGAACGCTTTGCTGATGCTGATGGGCGTGGATATGCCAAATCGGAAGTTGATGAATTCTTGGACCGAATTGCAGCCTATTTTGATGGAAAAGCTAACCTGGCTTCGAAAGAAGTTCGCCGCACTCATTTTCATTCGGCTTCTGGTGCCGATGCTTATGACGAATCGGTAGTAGATGTTTATCTTGATCGTGTTGTATCAGTTCTCATGGCAGTTGAATAATCGCAGATGAAACACGTCATTATTCTGGGATCCACAGGTTCAATCGGAACGCAGGCGCTCGACGTCGTACGCGAACATCCACACACCTACCAGATAGATGGACTCGGTGCTGGTGGGCAGAACCTCACATTGCTCGCGCAGCAGGCTTATGAATTCGATGTTCCGTACGTCGCGATCGCACAGCTTGGGAAAATACCGGCATTTCTTGAGGTTTTTGCGCAAATCACGCCTAAAAAGCAACAGCCGGAAGTTTTTGAGGGCGACGACGCGATGGCTCAGCTCGCGCGAAGTGCAAGGTGTGAGGGCGTCGTCCTCAATGGAATAACTGGATCGGTGGGTTTGAAGCCGACTCTCGCCGCCTTGGAAAGCGGTGCTACACTTGCGTTGGCAAATAAGGAATCCCTGGTTGCTGGTGGCGGCCTCATCAGCGGGGCAATGCGTCGTCCAGGGCAAATTGTGCCGGTAGATTCCGAGCACTCAGCCCTAGCTCAAGCACTCAGCTCTGGAGTTCATAACCGCGGGCTCACGAGCCTGAACCTCGACGGCGAATCGAATGTGCGTCGTCTGATTTTGACCGCTTCCGGCGGGCCTTTCCGCGGGAAGAAACGTGCCGATCTAGCTGCTGTTTCTCCAGAACAAGCCTTAAATCATCCCACTTGGGCGATGGGGCCAGTAGTGACGATAAATTCCTCGACGCTGATGAACAAAGCGCTCGAACTCATTGAAGCCGCATATTTATTTGATATCGCGCCACAAGATATTGTGCCCGTTGTGCACCCGCAGTCGATAGTGCATTCAATGGTGGAATTCCACGATGGGTCGACTATCGCGCAGGCTTCACCTCCGGATATGAAACTTCCAATTGCGCTAGGACTCTCATGGCCACAGCGTTTAGAGGCGGTGGCTCAACCGTGTGCATGGGATGGAGCACAAACGTGGACTTTTGAGCCATTGGATCACGAGACTTTCCCTGCAATTGAGATAGCGCGCATGGCGGTGGCGCAGTCCTCGCTGCACCCTGCAGTGATGAATGCCGCTAATGAAGAGTGCGTGGCGGCATTTTTAGCAGGCGCTTTGCCATATTTGGACATCGTCGATGTGGTGCGCGAAGTGCTCGACTCTTTTGAAGCACAGGAGCATGTGAGCTTGGAGATTGTAGGGCAAACAGAGCGATGGGCGCGCACACAAGCCCGTGAACTGATTGCACGTCGAGGTAAATAGCGTGGTTCTTGGAATTCTGATTTTTATTTTTGGCTTGCTGGTAACAGTTGGTTTGCATGAATTGGGTCATCTTTGGCCAGCGAAAAAATTTGGTGTAAAAGTACCGCAATATTTTATTGGTTTTGGGCCGACTTTGTGGTCACGGCGGGTCAATGGAACCGAATACGGAATAAAAGCAATCTTGCTTGGCGGTTACGTCTCGTTAGCTGGAATGCTCGCACCGGCCAAGGCTGGCACGAAAATTCATAATAAGGACGGAAGCTTAACTCTAGCGGAGGAGGCTCGGCGAGAATCGGCTGCTGAGCTCGAACCTGGTGAAGAACACCGAGCGTTTTGGAAATTGCCTGCTCGCAAAAAACTTGTGGTGATGTTTGGTGGGCCATTCGTCAACCTCGTTTTGGCTGTTATCTGCCTTGGCACCGTGTTTTCGGTTATTGGAACGCCGGTTCCGTCCACGACGATTTCCCAGGTGGCCAAGTGCGTCACTGGGGAGAGCAGTTGTGAAACCTCTGAGCAAAGTCCAGCTTTCCGCGCCGGACTACAATCAGGGGATACGGTGTTGACCTGGGGAGACACTCCGGTTGAGAATTGGGCGGAACTCTATGAGGCGATTGGGCAAAGCGATTTACGTCCGTACGACGTCGGCGTCGTGCGTGACGGACGTAAGCTCACGTTGAGCGTTACTCCAGTTGAAAAGCCTCAAACCTCTGGAAAACAGACGAAAGCAGGTAGGCAGGAGAAAAATTCGCGACCGTACGTCGGAATTTCTCCGCTGATCGTCAAAGAGCGTCGATCTTTGACGGAGCTGCCAGGACGCACAGTTGATTTGGCCTGGCAAACCACCAAAATAGTGGTGGCATTGCCAGTTAAGCTTTGGGAAACTGGGCAAAGTCTGTTCACCGGGCAAGCGCGTGATCCACAAGGCGTGGTCGGGATCGTTGGAATCGCTGATCTGGCTGGTTCTATTACCGCAACCAAGGCAGAAAGTTACAGTTTCGTCGATCGACTTGGCGATATGCTGCTGCTCATGGGCTCATTGAATATGTCGTTGTTCATTTTCAATATGCTTCCGCTGTTACCACTTGATGGAGGGCACATTCTTGG
Organism: Arcanobacterium pluranimalium; assembly: GCF_016907845.1. Classification (GTDB taxonomy): domain Bacteria; phylum Actinomycetota; class Actinomycetes; order Actinomycetales; family Actinomycetaceae; genus Arcanobacterium_A; species Arcanobacterium_A pluranimalium. Next base: position 1,729,565 of record NZ_JAFBCS010000001.1, on the reverse strand, counting down.
CGCCATAATCGAGGGAATTCGCCGCCACAGTGCTCGCTTGCGTGGCAAACCCGATCAGGGTGCTTTCGATACTGCACGTTTGCTGCCACTGAGTAATGTGGTGATCGCATTTTTCTTGGGAATGACGCTGCTTCTTGTAGTGGCAGATATCGTAAATCCGATCCGATAAGTGGCATGCCTTAAGCTGTAGTAGAGAAGAAGAGGTGTAATAATGGTGGATGTGAATAATGTTGTTTCTTTGGGGATGCCGTCTGTGGCGGACGAGCCGATGCTCATTGCCCCACGTAAAAAGACTCGCCAGATTAAGGTCGGTGATGTGCTCGTTGGCGGTGGTGCGCCGGTGAGCGTGCAGTCGATGACCACCACCAAAACTCACGATATCGGTGCCACACTGCAGCAGATAGCTGAATTGACTGCCGCAGGGTGCGATATTGTGCGCGTTGCGTGCCCAACAGATAAAGACGCCGATGCGCTGCCAATTATTACCCAACAGTCGAATATTCCTGTGGTAGCCGATATTCATTTCCAGCCGCGCTATGTTTTTGCAGCGATTGAAGCTGGGTGTGGCGTGCGCGTGAATCCAGGAAACATCAAGAAATTCGACGATAAAATCCCAGAAATCGCAGCTGCAGCGCGCGCTAATGGCACTGCGATGCGCATTGGCATCAATGCAGGATCTCTAGATCCTCGGCTCTTGAAAAAGTATGGCAAAGCGACGCCGGAAGCACTCGTAGAATCTGCTATTTCCGAGGCGCGCCTTTTCGAAGAAGCCGGTTTTTATGACTTCGCAATTTCCGTTAAGCATCACGATCCTGTGGTGATGGTGCGTGCCTATCAATTGCTGTCCGAAGCCGGGGATTGGCCACTTCATTTGGGTGTTACTGAGGCCGGTCCAGCGTTCCAGGGCACGATTAAATCCTCTGTGGCTTTTGGCGCGCTGCTTTCTCAAGGAATTGGCGATACTATCAGGGTTTCGCTTTCGGCTCCGCCGGTTGAGGAAGTCAAGGTTGGCGAGCAGATTTTGCGTTCGCTGAACTTGCGCCCCAAGCAGCTTGAGATCGTCTCGTGCCCGTCGTGTGGGCGTGCGCAGGTGAACGTCTATGAGCTGGCTAATAAGGTGACCGAGGGCTTGAAAGATGTGAAGTTCCCACTGCGTGTTGCCGTGATGGGCTGCGTCGTGAATGGACCAGGTGAGGCTCGTGAAGCTGATCTGGGTGTAGCCTCGGGGAACGGCAAAGGGCAGATTTTTGTGCGTGGCCAGGTAGTCGATACTGTGCCAGAGGAAGATATCGTCGATACGCTCATTGCTCGCGCTCGCGTCGTCGCTGAAGAAATGGGATTGGAATCTACTCCGGATTCTTCACCCGAAGTGATCGTGTAACGTTGCGCTAATGCGTCTATGGCATCGTGCGCGCAACGGGCAGATTGCCCGCCTTTCTCGGCATTTTTATAGTCAAGCTGCTGCGATATTGGAGCGCGATCCGGTGTCGAGTATTTTTCTTCGGTCGGCTTGGGAGGAGCGCTCTTTTCGAAACGGTCACTTTTTGGCATATCGCGACGACGCCGGAGCCCTGAGCTCCCTGTGTTGGCAGGGAGCTAATCTTGCTCCGTGGGGCTTTGATAGCAACGGCCTTGATCAGCTGGCGAAATATTTGAGCAAGGAGACGATTTTTGCTAATTCGATCGTTGGTCCAGCAGATCAAGTGATGGGGTTATGGGAGAAGATTAAGTGGCGATTTCCTACTCCACGCGATGTGCGACCACACCAGTTGTCGATGGTTTTTCAAGGCGTTGACTCGCGTTTTGCGATTGGAGCAGGATCGTCATGGTCTGTGAAGAATTCTTCCAAAGCAACAGTACGACGAGCACAGATCACGGACTTCGACATTGTGTATCCTGCTTCGGTTGCGATGTTTATCGAAGAGGTTGGCTATGATCCATCTACTGCAGGCGATGTTTATCCTCAGCGTGTGAAGCAGTTGCTGCGGCAAGGGCGAACTTTCGTGCAGATCGGGCGAGATCCTTTTGGCTTGCCACGCGTTGAATTCAAAGCTGACATCGGTATTTTGGCTGGTGGGGTAGCGCAATTACAGGGGGTCTGGACGGCGCCAGACCTGCGAGGTTGTGGTATTGCAACTTCAGCATTGACACAGGTGCTTGGCATGATCGGCCAGGATATGGCCTCGACTATCTCTCTTTACGTCAACGACTACAATCTCGGAGCAATTCGCGTTTACGAAAAAATTGGTTTTGCTACCGTGGGCGAATTTGCCACTGTGTTGTTGTGAATTCACAGTATTATCACCTAGCTGTGCCGTGCGCGTAGCAGCAAATTATATAGGTTTTCGAGCTATACATTGGTATGTGTTCCTATTGCCGCGAGCGAGGAAAAATTCGCTGGTAGCACCTGAGCGTCTCATTTTTTGTGCACTCTGGGCTTGAACTTCACTTGTTTTGCTTGAGGAATGTAAGCTATGACTGTGTTAAAAATGTCTGAACTGTTTGTCCGCACTCTGCGCGAAGATCCCGCAGATGCGGAAGTTGATTCCCATAAGTTGCTCGTTCGCGCTGGTTATGTGCGCCGCGTTTCGCCAGGTATCTACACCTGGCTTCCGCTCGGTTTGAAGGTTTTGCGCAAGGTAGAGCGCATTGTTCGTGAAGAAATGGACGCTGCAGGTGCTCAAGAAGTGCTTCTTCCTGCCCTTTTGCCGCGTGAGCCGTATGAGGCTACAAATCGTTGGGAAGAATACGGCGCTAACCTTTTCCGGTTACGCGATCGCCGCGATAACGACTACTTGCTCGCGCCAACCCATGAGGAAATGTTCACCTTGGCTGTCAAGGACATGTATTCCTCATACAAAGATTTGCCAGTGACGCTGTATCAAATTCAGACGAAGTATCGCGACGAAGCTCGTCCGCGTGCAGGTATTATCCGCACTCGCGAGTTCCTCATGAAAGATGCTTATTCTTTCGATATCGACGACGCCGGTTTGAATCGCTCCTATGAAATCATGCGTAGCGCCTACCAAAAGATTTTCACGCGGTTAGGGCTGCCATTTGTGATCTGTTCGGCGACGTCGGGTGCGATGGGTGGTTCACGCTCAGAGGAGTTCCTCTTCCCATGCGCCATTGGTGAGGACACTTTCGTTTCCTCACCAGGTGGATATGCCGCAAATACCGAAGCAGTGACGACGCCGCCGCTACAGGACGTCGATTTCTCTACTACTCCGGAATCGGTTGTTCATGCTACCCCTGCTGCGACCACGATTGAGGCCTTAGTGGCGGTTGCCAATGATCTCGTCAAACGCGCAGATCGCCCTTGGGAAGCTGCTGATACCTTGAAGAACGTGGTTTTGGCTGCAACGCATCCTGATGGAACTCGCGAGGTATTCGTCGTCGGCGTTCCTGGAGATCGCGAGGTTGACCTCAAGCGTGTGGAGGCTAATATGGCTCCTGCTGAGATTGAAATGGCAACCCCAGAGGATCTCAAGGCGCATCCGGAGCTGGTTCCTGGATATATTGGCCCGGACGTCTTGGGGCCAAATTCTCCTGCTCGCAAGGTGAACGACGACGGTTCGCTCACTGGTTCGGTGCGCTATTTGCTCGATCCGCATGTAGCGCGTGGTTCTGCTTGGATTACCGGTGCTAATGCTGTAGAGAAGCACGTGTTCTACAGCGTGTACGGCCGTGATTTTGAAGCTGATGGTTTTATTGAGGCGGTTGAAGTTCGAGCTGGCGATCTCGCTCCTGATGGCAGTGGTGAGCTGTCGATCGAACGTGGCATCGAAATTGGGCATATCTTCCAGCTGGGACGCAAATATGCCAAGGCTTTGGATCTGAAAGTTCTCGATCAGAACGGAAAGACTGAAGTCGTGACGATGGGCTCGTATGGTATTGGAGTCTCGCGTGTGCTCGCTTCGCTCGTTGAGCTGTACCACGACGAGCGTGGCATGATGTGGCCCGCGGCTCTTGCCCCTGCTCAGGTGCAGGTAATCGCGACTGGAAAGGGAGACGATCTCTTTGCGGCAGCCGCCGATATAGCGCAGAATTTGGCTGATCAAGGCCACGATGTGCTGTATGACGATCGGCAGAAAGTCTCGGCCGGTGTGAAGTTTGCCGATTATGAGTTGATCGGTGTGCCTTACGCGGTCGTCATAGGACGCGGCTTTAAGGATGGCAAGGCGGAGATTCGCAATCGCAGAACCGGTGATGCCATTGAGGTTGAGCTGGGCGATGTCTATTCCGAGCTCGCCAAAGTGATGCAAAGCTAAATAAGTCAGCGTGCTATAAGACTCGCGCTTCATTTCGCAGTGCTCCCAAGATCATGGGGCTGTACAACAGCCCTGCACATCTCGGGAGCACTGCGTTAAAGTGGTACTAATGAGTTCAACGAGTGGCGATATAGCCAGGCGTACTCGGAGTTTCAGCGCTGGTTATTGCGTAAATATACGCGATCGTTAAACTGAGCGCCTGACGCTGTTCCAGGTTCGCATTTGCGCTCATCGAGATGAATTCCTTGGCAAGGAGTTCTGCTGCTTCGGTATTGGCGGCAGGCAAGGTCAAAGCCGGGCGTGAATCGGGAACTCCGCGGTCAATCGCGAGCGAAATTACTTGATCGAGAAATGCGATAACTTCTGGCAAGCTACCGCGGGCAGGCGCCGGGGTTTGCGCCGTCTTTAATTCGATCCATTGCCGCGCCATTTCGATCCTCTTCAAACTTTCCGCATCGGGAACTAGCTGGGAGATCGTCGTCGGGATCGGGGTAGAGATACTCAATGGAACGCCTGTATTGGCAGCTAGGCGCGCTGCTAGGATCTGTGTGCTGGCGCTTATTGACGTGGTGAGCTGTGCTTGTGCGCCGTCGTCGCCTATTTTATGAACATCGAGTGAAAACTTGTTTAGCTCGTTCACGAGCGATTGGGCATCGTGAGCGGTAGCGGCGGTGTCAATAACGGGATTTTCTTGACCCTGCGGAACTTCTTCTTTCCAAGGAATCCAAATTCCTCCGAGCAGCTCTTGCCACGTTGAGGCAAGGGGAGTAAGGCTCTGGAACTGCGGGTTTGCTTGAGCAGCACTCATTAAACGCCCAGTCTCTATGGCCAATTCCTGGCGAGAAACTTCTGCAGCATCTGGTGTAGGAGCTGTGGGTGAAGCGTTTTCCCACCGAGTTTCCATGACAAAAAGACCCAAGGCAAACAGGGCAATTGCCACAACGAGACTCAACACAAATTTGAGTCGAGAGACAAAGGATGAGGTTGATTTTGAGCCAGTCTCGTTCATCTACTTCTTTCGTTGTTCAAAATCGCTATATGTGAATATCTTAATCATATTTGCCAAAGTTACTGATCCGGCTGTGACACTAGGGCAAGACAAAGGTAATCTAGATATATGGCAGAAATGAATCAATCAAACGCTGATACTATCGCAGATATGCTCCGGCCGGTGGTATCTAGCTTTGACCTCTATCTTGAAGATGTGAAAGTGATCCGCGCTGGAAAACACACGGTTGTGCGTGTGATCGTTGACCTCGAGACTGGTACTGGCGGCGTCGACTCTGCACTGCTAGCTGATGTATCGCGTGAAGTTTCTGCTGTTCTCGATGAGGCAGATCCTATTGCTGGAGCTTATAGCCTTGAAGTTTCCACTCCGGGCACTGATCGTCCGCTGGTAGAATTGCGCCATTACGAGCGTGTGATCGGACGCTTAATCAACTTCCGTCTCGAGGACGGAACCGAGATCACTGCTCGACTTAAAGAAATTGATGGTGCACAACTTAGAGTGATTCCACAGGTAAAGAAGAACAAACAAGTTGTGGACGGAGTCGAATGCGAAATAGCGTTCGATCACATTCAGCGAGCTCAGGTTGTTGTTGAGCTTAAGAAAATTGAAGCTGGGGAAGAGGAGCTGTAAATGGATATCTCGATGAGTGAGCTTCGGATTGTTGAATCTGAACTCGGTATTGATTTGGGCGTGCTGATCGAAGCGATTGAGGACGCACTTCTTCATGCATACCAGCGTGTGCCAGGAGCTATTCGCGGATCGCGAGTGGAATTGAACCGTACCACTGGTCAAGTTACTGTTTTTGCTCCGGAGCTTGACGAAAATAACAACGTAGTTGGCGAATTCGACGATACCCCAAACGATTTTGGGCGCATTGCCACTGCTACCGCACGTTCGATCATCGCTCAGCGTTTGCGTGACGCAGAAAGCGCCCGTATTTTGGGCAGCTTCCAGGGCAAACAAGGGCAGATCGTGTCGGGTGTCGTCGAGGGAAGCGTCGGCGGTGAAGAATCGCGTGATATTTTCGTTGAGCTTGGTGAAAATCGTGGAATCTTGCGTGCTGAGGAGCAAGTGCCATCGGAACGCTACCGGCATGGTGATTTGATACGCGCGCTCGTGCTTGATATTTCCGTTGGCCCGCGTGGAGCTTCGATTCGTCTTTCGCGTTCGCATCCTGATTTTGTGCGTCAGCTTTTCGAGACAGAAGTTCCAGAAATCGCAAAAGGCACGGTTGAAATCGTGGCATTGGCTCGTGAGGCCGGGCATCGTTCGAAAGTGGCGGTGTGGTCTGCGGATCCGAACGTTGCCGCAAAAGGTGCTGCGATTGGGCACAATGCGCAGCGCGTGCGCGCCGTGACCCAGGAATTGAATGGCGAGAAGATCGACGTCGTGGAGTACGACGACGATCCGGCAGCTTTCATTGCAGCGGCACTTTCTCCTGCGAAAGTGATTCGCGTTGATATTCTGAACAAGGATATGCGACAGGCGTTGGCGATTGTTCCAGATGATCAGGCGTCCTTGGCGATTGGCAAGGAAGCACAGAATGTACGTCTGGCTGCGAAGCTCACTTCTTGGTCTATTGATATCCGGAAAGAATCAGAAGATCCACGTCGATAAGAGGTAGTGAGCGTATTCACCCTCTGTTTTTGGGCATTGTGTGAAGGAATTATCCCAAATATCGGGTAGTCTAATACTGTATGTCTAAATTTCTGAGCGCTACGCGAGCGGTTGAGGTGGGGAACTCGAGAGTTTCCCAAGCAGTGCGCACGTGTATCGGGTGCAGGAAGAAAGACGTATCGTCACAAATGCTTCGTTTGAAAGCGGTTCAATCTGGTGCGCAGTTGTGCATACGGATTGATCATCATTCGCAAATTGCCGGGCGTGGCGCGTGGATCCACAATAATTTGGAGTGTTTCACGCAGGCTTCGAAACGCCGAGCATTCTCGGCTGCTTTTCGTGCGTCGTCGGGAATAGATATTTGCGAGCTTACGAACGTATTTAACTGTCAGATTTCAACGAACAATGAAAGCGGGTAGAAAGCCGATGGGCACCCGATGAGTACCCAGCGATGAGCTGCCAACTAACAATGGTCTGACGCTTGCAGCGCGGACCAAACCGAAGGAGAACTGTGGCCAAGGTCCGCGTCCATGAACTCGCTAAAGAACTGGGAATTACCAGCAAGAAGTTGCTTGAAACTCTCAAAGAAAATGGCGAATTCGTCAAATCGGCGTCTTCAACAATTGAAGCGCCAGTCGTGCGTCGTGCACGTGAATATTTTGAAAAACACCCTGAAGAATTGCCCGCAACTGCTAAGGGCTCAACTTCCGGGGCAACTGATACTGCAAAGAGCGATTCTGCAAAGAAACCAGCTGCTAAGCCCGGTGCAGCTAAGAAAGCTGTAGCTGCTGAACAGCCAGATGCTCGTGCACAGAGTGCTGCGCCAAAACCGGCAGCAAAGAAACCATCTGCAGCAAAACCAGGGGCGGATATCGCCAAGCCTGGTACAAAGCCCGGTGAAGTAAAAGCTGAGACAAAAGCTGTTGAAAAAGAAGTAAAACCGAAGCCCGCCTCAACTGATTCAGGTGAGAAAACTGCTAAAGCTGCTTCGGATGCTGAGCAAAAAGCTGCAACGCCTGCAGCTCCGAAGCCACCGCGCCCACAGCGTACTATGGCCACTCCTGGTGAGGCCAAGCGCAGCGCAGACGTGGCACGCGAATCGGCTCCACCACGCCCACAAGCGCGTGGTGGAAAGAAAGGCATGCCTCGTCCAGGCAATTCGCCATTCTCTTCGCGTCAAGGAATGGGGCGCAATGGTGGGCAGCAGGGCGGCGGTCAAGGACGTGGCCCACGTCCAGGCAATTCGCCTTTCGCTAACCAGCAAGGTATGAATCGTCGCGCTGAAAACGCAGAATCGCGTCCAAATAACCGCGGTGGAGCTGGTGGCTCGCGCAAGAATGATTCGGCGCGTCCAACTCGTTCTGCAGCGCGTCCATCACCAAATATGATGCCAGACCAGATCCAGCCACCTACTGAAAGCCGCGGTGGCCGCGGCGGTCGTGGTGGTCAGGGCGGTTTCCGTGGCGGGCAGAATGGTCCAGCTCGCGGAGGCGGTTTCACCCGTTCGGGTGGTAAAGCTCGTGGTGGATCGACTGCAGGTGCGTTCGGACGTCAAGGTGGCGGCAATCGCAAATCGCGTCGCTCCAAGCGCAATGAGTTCGAAGAGCAGCAGTCTCCAATGCTCGCTGGCGTACAGGTACCACGCGGTGACGGTTCTACCGTTGTGCGCGTGCGTGCAGGTGCATCCTTGGCTGATTTTGCTGAGAAGATTGGTGCTGATCCAGCAGCTCTCGTTACCGTTTTGTTCCGAATGGGCGAAATGGCGACGGCGAACCAGTCACTTGACGAAGACACGTTCCAGCTGCTCGGTTCTGAACTCGGCTATGACATCAAGATCATGAGTGCTGAGGACGAAGATCGCGAGATCCTCGAAGCATTCGACATCGATATCGCTGCTGAGCGTGCCGGTGAGTCCGATGAGGATCGCACCCCGCGCCCACCCGTCGTCACCGTTATGGGACACGTTGACCACGGTAAGACGAAACTTCTTGACGCGATTCGCAACGCGGACGTCGTCGAAGGAGAAGCTGGTGGCATCACGCAGAATATCGGCGCCTACCAGACTCGTTTAACTATTGATGGCGACGAGCGCCGTATCACCTTTATTGATACCCCTGGTCACGAGGCCTTCACACAGATGCGTGCTCGTGGTGCGGACGTTACCGACGTCGCTGTGCTGGTTGTTGCTGCAAATGACGGCGTTATGCCTCAGACTGTAGAAGCAATCAACCACGTCAAAGCCGCTGGCGTTCCAATCGTTGTGGCAGTCAATAAGATTGACGTCGAGGGTGCTAACCCTGGTAAAGTGCGTGCTCAGCTCACTGAATACGGTCTTGTTGCTGAAGAGTACGGCGGCGACGTTGCCTTTGTTGATATTTCGGCAAAACAGCGTATCAATATCGCCGAATTGCTCGAAACAATCGTGGCGACGTCCGATATCTTGGTTGCTCCATCCGCTAATGCTGATAAAGCTGCACGTGGTGTGGCGATTGAAGCGAAGCTCGATCAAGGGCGCGGTTCCGTTATTACCGCATTGATCCAAGATGGCACCCTGCGCATCGGTGACTCAATCGTGGTAGGAACGGCTTATGGTCGCGTCCGCGCTATGGTTGATGAACACGGTGAGCGTGTGGAATCAGCTGGTCCATCGCGGCCTGTACAGGTACTGGGTCTGACCTCAGTTCCAGGTGCAGGTGACCAGCTCATCGTAGCTGAAGATGATCGTACGGCTCGTCAGATTGCAGAGCGTCGTGAAGCTGCCAAGCGCGCCGCTACGCTCGCTAAACGCCGCAAGCGTATCTCGCTCGAAGATCTCACTGCCGCAATTGAAGAGGGTAAGGTTGAAAATCTTAACCTCATCATCAAGGGTGACTCTTCAGGTTCAGTTGAAGCACTCGAATCGTCGTTGCTCGAGATCGAGGTTGGCGGCGATGAGGTACAGCTCAACGTTATTCATCGTGGCGTTGGTGCTATTACGCAATCCGATGTTGACCTCGCAACCGTGGATAACGCCGTCATTATCGGCTACAACGTGCGACCAGCAGAACGAGTCTCCGAACTCGCTGATCGTGAAGGCGTAGAGATGAAGTTCTACTCAGTGATCTACGACGCGATCAACGATGTTGAAGATGCTCTCAAGGGCAAGCTCAAGCCGATTTACGAAGAGGTGGAGCTTGGAACTGCAGAGATTCGCCAGGTATTCAAGTCTGGAAAGTTTGGCAATATCGCTGGTTCGATTGTTCGCTCTGGCACGATCAAGCGTCACACGAAGGCACGCCTCGTGCGTGACGGCTCGGTGGTCGCTCCTGATCTGGAGATTATCTCCTTGCGACGTGAAAAGGACGATGTGACCGAGGTTCGTGAAGGCTACGAATGTGGTATCACGCTCGGCCACAAGGACATTCGCGAGGGCGATATTATTGAAACATGGGAGATGCGCGAAAAACCTCGCGACTAATCATCTTCTAGCTGCAGCGGGGTGTCCAATATTGCGGGCACCCCGCCGCCATAAAAGAACTAATTTTTAAGGGGAGTTAGCGAAATGGCTAATCCACGAGCAGCTCGGGTAGCTGACCAAATTAAACAAATCGTGGCGCGCATGATCGATGGGAAACTCAAAGATCCGCGCCTGGGCATGGTCACGATTACTGACGTGCGTGTTAGCGGAGATTTGCAGCATGCAACGGTTTTCTATACGGTTTATGGTTCGGATACGGATCGCCGTAAATCTGCTTCTGCTTTGGAGTCCGCGAAAGGAATGATTCGTTCTACAGTCGGTGGGCAGCTTGGACTTCGTTTGACGCCGAGCATCGAATTCGTACTTGACGCTTTGCCTGAGACTGCACGCTCAATTGAAGACGCGCTTGTGGCGGCAAAATTCCACGATGAGCAGGTTCGTAAGCTTGCCGAGGGAGCTACGCCAGTTGCCGGTGAGGATCCGTATCGCAAGCCGAAAGAGATAGATGAAGACGACGCCGCTGTAGTTGCGTCCGATTCTGAAGACGACGATGAGCTCTAGTTCGCACAGCCGCTCACGCAACTCAAAAAAAACAAATGAGGGGCGTGAACAACGCGAAAAGCGGCAAATGCCCTGGGGAGATCTGCCCCAGGGAATTTCGCCTGCGCCGGATGGAATTGTGCTCATCGACAAAGACCAGAATGTTACATCACACGATGTAGTTGGAGCGATGCGCCGGCTTGCTAAAACTCGCAAGGTGGGTCATGCTGGAACTCTCGATCCAATGGCAACTGGACTGCTGACCATTGGAATTGGTAAAGCTACGCGTTTTCTGAACTATTTGTCGGGCTGCGATAAGACGTACCGCACCACGATTTGCCTCGGAGTATCCACGTCAACGGAAGATGCACAAGGTGTGCCACGAACAGATCGTGGGCCAGAATTTGTGCAAAAATTTGGCAAAACTATTGAGACGCTCCAAACGCACACGCGCATGGCAGGCAGCGATGGATGCGCGGGCGCCGTCGTCGAATCTGATGAAAAAAATGGTGTGTTAGATGCAACTGTGCAGGTCGAACTTGATCGAGCACGAATAGCGCTCACCGGTAAGATCAAACAGGTTCCATCCGCTGTTTCGGCAATAAAAATCAATGGAAAGCGCGCACATGAGTTGGTGCGTGCAGGAGTCGACGTTGAAATTCCTGCTCGAGATGTTACCGTTTACAACTTTGATTTTACTTCGCCGCTCCGATTAGGAAAAAGGCTGCGCGTAGAGGGTGTCGAAGTGCAAACACTCGAAATTGATGCGGTGGTGAAGTGTTCGGCTGGAACCTATATTCGGGCATTAGCTCGTGATTTTGGTGTTCAGCTGGGAGTCGATGCTCATATCACCATGTTGCGCCGCACTCGGGTGGGCGATTTTGAGGTGTCGGAGGCCAATCCGGTGCGGCAGATAGCTGCTGGAATTGATACTGGACGAAACGTGCCAGTCATTCCGTTGGCGCAAGCGGCGAAGAATATGCCGTGGATAGAGATTACGCCGCAGCAGCGTTCGGCGCTGACCTACGGGCAATTTATTGAAACGCCTGCAACCGAATATCCTGTGGCTCTGATCTGCGGCGATGAATTGGTAGCTATTGGCGTTAAACACGGGAAAAAGACGCGACCTGCAGTGGTATTTGCCGAACAGTAAGCTGTGCCTGTGCCTGTGCCTGTGCCTGTGCCTGTGCCTGTGCCTGTGCCTGTGCTAATGCTCAGCTAACTTGCGGCGATGATATTTCTGAGCTGAGATCAAGAAATTCGCGCGGAATGAGATGCGCATCGCGCACTCCCTCGAGCAAACTCGATGTGATCAAGTGCGAGCGAGTTAAAATCGACAGTCGCCCGGACGGTTCGAGTATGACGGCAGCGACGAGTGCAGGGGAGTGGATTCCGTGTTCACGTAGTTGTGAGAAGAGTTCTGATCGAGTGGTGTGGGTGCTCTTAAGATTTGATTCAAGAATGTTTTCACCGGCCATAAGTACGATTGCTGGCCGGTTAATCATGCGATCTCCATACTGGTAGTTGGCGAGTCGGCCCACCGAATAGTGGAGAAGTAAAAGCGTGGAAAAAGTGATCATGCCTGTGGTGAGCGTAGGCACGGGTCCTAGCGCAGTACGCGCCACTATGGATCCGAAAAGCAGAACCATCAGAGTGTCGAATGTGGTCAATCCAGCAAGTAGTCGCTGGCCGAGAATGCGGATCACAATGAGGAAGACGGCGTATATCACCACCGTAGATACGATTGCGGCAAAGGCTCCTTCCCAAGTGATTCCAAGCCAAGCGTCTAATCCGTGTGGATATGACATTCTTCTCCTCTCCTCTGCGGATCTCTTTGTGGCAATGCAGCGTTAGTGCGGTGTTAATGCATCGAATGTTGCTTTGTGCCAAAGTATTCATTCGCTCCAAAGTATCTCTTTGTGCCAGTCGATTATAACAATGACATGTGCGAGCAGTGCCTATGGTTTTGTGACGCGAAACAGATTGAGAGCAGGCGTGCAATCGAAGCCGGCCGGCTGGCGATCTTTGAGCGATTTTGATAGAACTCTCAACTTTTGCGGGACTTTCAGCAAGAATTAGGCCGCCTAGCGGCTTAAACTAGTAGCTATGGACAATACACAAGAAGTTAAGCATGGCTGTGGCTGTGGTGGACACGGACATGCACAGAATGCAGTGCAAAAAGAACAATCTGCTCAGGAAGCGCACGGCGGTGCTCACGGGCACGGTGGTCATGGACACGGCGGTCACGGTGGCTGTGGCGGCGGCCGATGTGGTTGCGGTGGCAAAGGCAAACGCGCTGGTATGCATACTGAAGCTACACCGGCAAATGCGCCTGCAGATATTTCCGGTGGACGTACGCAGCTAGGGCTGCGTGGCAAGTAGATGGAAGTTTGGAAAAGCCCTGCTGACGTACCTCAAGAGCTGAACAATACCGTAGTTACGATCGGGATTTTCGACGGCGTGCACCGCGGGCATCATGCGGTACTTGCTAAGACTGTGGAAGTGGCACAGAAAAATGGGGCGATTTCTATCGCTTTGACTTTTGATCCGCATCCGCGGCTGGTACACAATCCGCAGTCAGATCTCAATTTGGTGACGTCCCTTGAAGATCGGCTACAGCGTTTAGAATCAGCCGGCATTGATGCAGTGTATGTGCAGCATTATGATCTCGACTATGCGGCGCTCACACCACGTGATTTTATCGAAAAGCAGCTGGTTGGGCAGTTACATGCAGGTAGCGTTGTGGTAGGGGAAGACGTGCGGTTCGGTCTGCACAACAGCGGCGACGGCGCGTTCTTGCGGGAGGTCGGTGAGGAGTTAGGTTTCGCCGTATATCTTCTCGACGATTTGTGTGACGACGACGGGCGGCGTTGGTCCTCGACGTGGGTGCGTGAGCTGCTGAGCAAAGGTGATGTGGCTGGTGCAGCGAAAGTTTTGGGGCGTCCTCATCGTATTCGGGGAGTCGTTCAGCACGGTTTTAAGCGCGGGCGTGAACTTGGTTTTCCAACGGCTAATTTAACTGGAAATCAGTTAGGTGAAGTGCCTGCTGAGGGTGTTTATGCCGGTTGGCTCGTGCGCACTGTTCCTGGTACTGCTGCAACGGTGCATTTACCTGCTGCTATATCGATTGGAAACAATCCGCAGTTCAATGGACAGCAGCGCACTGTTGAAGCTCATGTGCTCGGGCGTAGCGACCTTGATCTCTACGGTGAAGAAATTGCGATTGATTTTATTCAGTGGCTGCGGCCTATGGTGCGTTGTGAGTCAGTTGATGAGCTTCTTGAGCAGATGGATGAAGATCTGCGGCGCAGTGCAGAAGTTTTAGGAGTGCCGGTGGCACGCCGGGTGGATCCGTCGTCGGTGAAAGCTGGTATTGAAGCTGAGCGATTCTAGCGGGAGATGAGTTTGTAGATGAGTTTGAGGTCACCGATTTTAAACTCGAAGCTCATTTGCTTCGCATGGTAGAGTAGTGAAGCCGTTAGATCGGCCACGGAACGTCATCGCTCAGGAGAATATGCCCTGAGCTCTGTGCAACGAGAAAGAAGGAGAATCGTATGGCTCTCTCTAAAGAGATCAAAGATGAAATCATCAAGGAATACGCAACACACGAGGGCGACACTGGTTCCCCTGAAGTTCAAGTTGCACTGCTTTCAGCTCGTATCAAGGAGCTGACTGAGCACTTCCGCACTCACAAGCATGATCATCACTCCCGTCGCGGTTTGATGCTTCTCATTGGTAAGCGCAAGCGTCTGCTCGCTTACCTCGCTGCTGAGGATATTGAGCGTTACCGCTCCCTGATTTCACGTCTCGGCCTTCGCCGCTGACGTCAGATCGGCCCGGGCTTTGGTCCGGGCCGATTGTCATAACATCAAAAGTAAATAGAAGAAGACCTTCGCCTTTGGATTCGGTCTTCGGTTGTGGTGAGCGGTTTCTCGATGTTACCGAGCATGATAATCGACGGCCGTATCGGGCGGGGCAAATGAAAGAGGAGGTCCCATGGAGGGTCCTGATGTTAAATTTGCCGAAGCAACCATTGACAATGGTAAGTTCGGTACCCGTACTATTCGTTTTGAAACTGGGTTGCTTGCACGTCAAGCTTCCGGTTGTGCACTTGCATACCTTGACGGCGAAACCGTGGTGCTTTCGGCAACTGCTGTTTCAGCTCAGCCAAAAGAACACTTCGATTTCTTCCCATTGACGGTGGACGTTGAAGAGCGTTCGTATGCAGCTGGCCGCATTCCAGGATCGTTCTTCCGCCGTGAAGGTCGTCCAGGTACGGAAGCTATTCTTGCTGCACGTTTGATTGATCGTCCTTTGCGTCCAGCATTTGTTAAAGGTCTGCGTAACGAAGTACAAGTTGTGGCAACTGTACTTGCGATTCATCCAGACGACGCCTACGACGTCGTGGCAATCAACGCTGCGTCGATGTCTACACAGCTGTCTGGCTTGCCATTCTCTGGCCCAATCGGTGGCGTGCGCATCTCGCTCATTGACGGCCAATGGGTTGCTTTCCCACGTTATTCTGAGGAGCCTAAGGCTACATTCACTATGGTAGTGGCTGGTCGTATCGTTGAAGACGACATCGCGATTATGATGGTGGAAGCAGAAGGTGGCGAGAACGTCGTTGCGAATATCGCTAAGGGCGGCACTGTGCCAACCGAAGAAGTAGTAGCGGAAGGCCTCGAGGCTGCGAAGAAATTCATCCGCGTGCTGTGTGAAGCACAGGCTGATTTGGCACGTCAAGCAGCCAAGGAGACTCAAGAGTACCCACTGTTCCCATCCTATGAAGATGAGGAATACGAGGCTGTTGGGGCACAGATCGGCGATCGTTTTGCGCCATTGCACGGCATTATTGACAAGCACGAGCGTGACGATAAGCTCAACGAAGTTACTGAAGCTATCGTTGCTGAGCTAGCAGAGCAATTCCCAGAGCGTGAGCAGCCACTTGCTTTGGCTGTTAATGCGCATTGGAAGAAAGAGATGCGCAATCGGGTTCTCACTGAGGGAATTCGTATGGATGGCCGTACTCCAGTGGAAATCCGTACAATCACGGCAGAAGCAGGAATTCTTCCACGTGTGCACGGTTCGGCTTTGTTCCAGCGCGGTGAAACCCAGATTATGGGTGTGACTACGCTGAACATGCTCAAGATGGAGCAGCAGCTCGACAACCTCTCCCCAGTGACGGCTAAGCGTTACATCCACCATTACAACTTCCCGCCATACTCGACTGGCGAAGTTGGTCGCGTGGGTTCGCCAAAGCGCCGCGAAATTGGCCACGGTATGCTCGCTGAGCGTGCACTCGTGCCAGTGCTCCCAGCTCGCGAAGATTTTCCATACGCAATCCGTCAAGTTTCAGAAGCGCTCGGATCAAATGGTTCGACGTCGATGGGTTCGGTATGTGCATCAACGCTCTCGCTTCTCAATGCTGGTGTGCCATTGATTGCTCCAGTGGCAGGAATCGCGATGGGTCTGATCTCAGGTGAGATCGACGGCGAACAGCGTTTCGTTGCCTTGACCGATATCCTCGGTGCTGAAGACGCACTCGGAGATATGGACTTCAAGGTTGCAGGAACGCGCGAATTTGTGACGGCACTTCAGCTTGATACCAAGCTCGATGGAATCCCAGCTCAGGTACTTGCTGCGGCGCTTTCCCAAGCGCGTGACGCTCGTTTCGCAATTCTCGATCTCATTGAGGAAGCAGTTCCTGAGGTTGAAGAAATGGCAGAGACCGCGCCACGTATCATCACTGTGAAGATCCCGGTAGACAAGATTGGTGAAGTCATTGGGCCAAAAGGCAAGATGATCAACCAGATCCAAGAAGATACGGGTGCCGATATCTCCATTGAGGATGACGGCACAGTATTTATTGGTGCAACGAATGGTAGTGCTGCTGAAGCTGCACGCCAGACGATTAACTCGATTGCCAATCCACAGATGCCAGAAGTGGGCGAGCGCTTCGTAGGAACCGTTGTTAAGACGGCGACTTTCGGTGCTTTCATTTCGCTTTCGCCAGGTAAGGACGGCTTGCTGCACATTTCGCAGATTCGCCGTCTCATCGGTGGAAAACGCGTCGAAAACGTTGAGGACGTTCTCAATGTGGGCGATAAGGTGGAAGTCGAACTCGCTGAAATCGATCCACGTGGAAAGCTCTCCTTGCACGCTGTTCTTACTGAAGAGCAGCTTGAGGCCGAGAAAGCTGCTGAGGAAGAGAACAAAGAGCGCCGTGGCAACCGTGAGCGTTCTGACCGTGGTGAGCGCGGCGAGCGCAGTGAACGTGGTGAGCGTGGTGAGCGTCGGGAACGCCGCCCACGCGAACGTCGTCGTACTCGCTCTTCTGAGCAGGGCGAAAGCGCACAATCCAATGACGATTCAGCGCAGGAAACCACTTCTGAAGATGAGTGAGTGCTAATCTTGCATTAATTGTGCAGGTTATAAGCCTAAATTTCGCTCCCTATGGTTCTACTGAAGAGTAGAACCATAGGGAGCGATTTTGCTTGATATAGTTATGATTTGTTGCTTGGGTGAAGTCCCTCAACCGTATTACGAAAAGTTCTGTTTTCCACGAAAAGGATGTGGTGATGGCGTACGCGCGAATAGATTTGCCGCTCGATAAGTGTGCTTCGGTCGTCTTTGAAGAGGATGGAATTTTGGGGCAACGGTCGATTTTGCCGGGAGGAATCCGAGTATTAACCGAAAAGATTCCTGGTCAGCGGTCAGTTTCGCTATCTTTTTGGATCGGTGCAGGATCGCGCGATGAACTGAGCGGCCGCGAGGGGTCGACTCATTTTCTTGAACACATGCTTTTTAAGGGCACCTCAACGCGCAGTTCCCTGGAAATCTCGCAAATGTCTGATTTTCTTGGTGGAGCTATTAATGCGGCAACATCGCGTCAATACACCTGTTATTATGGGCGCGTTTTTGCAGCTGATATGCCACAATTGCTCGAGTTGCTGGTGGATATGGTTACGGATTCAGTGCTCGATCCTGAACAGATGGAGACTGAACGAGGAGTTATTCTCGAAGAGCTCGCTGCTGCGGAAGACGACGTTAGCGACGTTGCGCAGACGGCGCTACTTCCAATGGTGTTTGGTGAGCATCCACTTGCCCGACCGGTTGGAGGAACGCGCGAGACTGTCTTGGCATTAGATCACTCTCATATGCTTGAGCATTATCGGGAGTACTACAATTCTCGCGAGCTTGTGGTGACGGCTGCTGGGGACGTCAATCACGAAGAACTGTGTGCGATGGTCTTGGCCTTGCTCGACTCACGCGGTTGGAATCTCGATGCGGATGTTCTTCCTAGCGGGCGCAGGCGTGCGGGAGACGTCGTGTATGGCTCCTCGGGCACTTCATTTATCGCTCACCCAAGTCACCAAAGTGCTGTTGTGGTGGGTATGCCTGGTCTCTACGCTGGCCATGACGAAGAAATTACGCTTATGGCACTTGATTCGATTTTGGGTGGAGGCACGTCCTCGCGTTTGTTCCAAGAAGTACGTGAGCAGCGCGGGCTGGCATATTCGACTTATTCGTGGTGTTTGAATTGGCAAGAAGGGGGAGTATTTGCGCTTGAAGCAGCTTGTTCACCGGAACACACCAGCACTGTGGCCAGCATTATGCAAAATTGCCTCGAGCAGATAGCCAATGATGGGGTATCTCAACAAGAAGTAGATACTGCCTATAACCAACGCCGCGCCCAACTGGTATTTTCTGCCGAAACCAACGGTTTTCGTAAGAATAGACTCGGTCAGGCAGAGCTTGTGCGAGGTGAGATTTGGTCGATTGAAGAATCCTTGCGCCGCTCACGTGAGGTGACTGCTGACGATATCCAAGCATTGGCGCAAAAATTATGTGGCGGTCCACGATCTGTCGTAATCTGCGGATCAGATTCCTAAGAGTTAGGCTCGTGTCATGAAAGTTGCAGTAGTTGGAGCACGCGGACGGATGGGCGCCACCGTGGTGCAGGCAGTTGAAAATGCCCCTGATCTTGAACTTGTGGCACAGCTCGATGCCGCAGACACAATAAGCGCGCAGACTCTCAATGGAGCGGAGGTAGCAGTAGAATTTACTGTTCCATCCCAAACAGACGATAACGTCCATGCGCTTCTAGACGCTGGCGTACACGTAGTGGTAGGAACCACTGGCTGGACTCCGGAACGCCTGGCGCACGTTGATGAACACGCTCAGCGCCTTGGAAAAGGCGTATTGATAGCGCCCAATTTTTCGATCTCGGCTGTTTTGGTGATGCATTTTTCGAAGCAGGCGGCAGCGCTTTTCGAATCGGTAGAGATTATCGAACTACATCATCCAAACAAGGTGGATGCACCCTCTGGTACGGCTATGTCTACCGCTGCTGGTATTGCTCAGGCGAGAGCAGCAGCGCAACTTCCGCCTTGCCCGGATGCAACAGAAGATGATGCGCTCGGTGCGCGGGGCGCCGTCGTCGATGGAATAAACGTTCATGCAGTTCGCTTACGTGGCCTGAACGCACATGAAGAAGTCATTTTTGGTAATCCAGGTGAGCAACTTGTCTTGCGGCAAGACTCTTTTGATCGTGAGTCATTTATGCCGGGCGTACTGTTAGCAGTGCGCAAGGTTGGCAATGAGGCGGGTCTGACCTTTGGACTTGAATCTTATCTCAATTTGAAATGAGTGCAGATGTGCGAAGCTCCAAGGCTCGTCGTGCGGCGTTAATATTGTGAGACTGATACTGTAGCGCCGACTCTGCAACACTGATAGGTCGCATCGTTGATACGTCGCAGCATCGACGGATTGAGAGCGATCATTGCGAATGTATCGAGAGTGAATACTGCTAGTTAGAGCGTAGTCCACCACAAATGTTGTGTTACCTCTTTGGCATCCACCTCGAAATTGCGGCGCAAACCGCGCGGTGCGAAACCTGCGCCATCAAGCATTCGGGTGAGGGTGTCGTCGGTAGGAAATACCCATAAATAGATCTCATTACCCTGCGAGTTTGCCACAATATCGGTGACGGCGGCGAGGAGGCGAGCACCATGATCGGGGTCATTTGCACCTGAGTCGACATCGAAGTTGAGAATTTCATAGGCGCTGCGTTCGCGATCAAAAAACTCTGCATCGGGAGCGAAACGCTGGTCATCGGGCAAATCGATGGGCTCGGTGGGAGCGAATGCGGCAAATCCGCACACGTCCTCGCCATCTGTTGCGACGACCACATGATGCTGTGGTGAAGGCAGATTTTGGATGCTGTTCAACCATGCTTGCGCGAAAGCCTGCGAATCGAACTGCGCGGTGGTAGCCACAGTGAGCGGACCTTCGAGTGCGCGCACCAGCGACTCGTGCATGGACTGTGCTTGGATACGTCCAATTTCGGCCACATCGCTTTCGTGCGCTGGACGAACAGATTTTAAGGTGTCATTCACATATCCATTCTCGCAGAAGGCGTCCCACATATCGAAAGATCATCGCAATTGTGGTTTACGCCCGTTAAAGTGATGATATGGAACACAATTCTTTGCCTCAGCGGCCTTTCGGTTCAGTTTCCGTTGCGATGGTTACGCCGTTTCACGACGACGGTTCGATCGATGTAGTTTCTGCGCAAAAACTTGCGGTGAAGTTGGTCGACGACGGTTGTGATGCGCTCGTTCTCTCCGGAACTACTGGTGAATCACCAACTACTCATCAGCCAGAAAAGGACGTCCTGGTACGGGAAGTCAAAGACGCCGTTGGGGATCGTGCCATGATCATATGCGGGGCAGGCTCTAACGACACTGCTCATGCGGTACGTATTGCCCAAGGTGCGGCAAAATCGGGGGCAGATGGCTTACTCGTTGTGGCGCCATACTACAATCGTCCCTCACAAGAGGGTGTTTACCAGCACATCCTGAGCGTTACACAAGCTACACAATTGCCGGTGATGCTCTACGACATACCGGGGCGAACTGGGGTGAAGATCGACAACGACACCCTTCTGCGCTTGGCTCAGCACGAACAGGTGCTGGCAGTGAAAGATGCGACGGGCGATGTAGCTGCCGGATTTAAGAAAATGGCCGAAACTGGTTTGGCCTACTATTCAGGAGACGATTCGCTCAATTTTGCTTGGCTTGCGCACGGAGCTTCTGGTGTGGTTTCGGTTGCTGGGCATATCATTGCACGTAGTTTGCGAGCGCTGGTGAGTGAAGTAGATTCTGGTGATCTTCCAGCAGCTCGGGCGGAATTCACAAAGCATATGCCGCTTGTCGATGCCATCATGGGAGCCGGGCAAGGAGCCGTGATGGCTAAAGAGGCAATGGCAATGCTCGGCGTTATTGAGAGTCCAAGCTTGCGATTGCCTTTGGTGCGGGCTTCAGAGCAGCAACGCCAGGAACTTCGCCGGGCTCTGGTGACTGCCGGTCTGCTCAGTGACTAGATATCTCAGCTGCTCTTGACGCCTCGGCTGCTCTTGGGTAGAGGTATTTCTTAGATAGAGATATTTCTTCGGTAGAGGATCGGTTAGTGTGTTGCCGATTTTCTTCTGCCTGAGCTATGTGTGCAATCGGCATTGTGAGATAATAAAAAGGTGAGTAAACAAAATACGCCTCCAGAAATTAAGCCGGATACAGTACGAATCGTCCCTTTAGGTGGGCTGGGAGATATCGGTCGCAACATGACCGTATTCGAATGTAACGGACGCCTACTCATTGTTGATTGTGGAGTGCTTTTTCCTGAGGAGAACCAGCCAGGAGTGGATCTGATTCTTCCAGATTTTGAGTACATCGAAGATCGATTAGACGACGTCGATGGTATTATTTTGACTCACGGTCATGAGGATCATATCGGTGCAGTGCCGTATTTACTGCGTTTGCGCAAAGATATTCCGATTATTGGCTCGCAGCTGACGATTGCTTTAGTCGAAGCAAAATTAGCTGAGCATCGCATTACGCCTTTTTCGATGGTGGTTAAAGAAGGCGATATTGAGCAAATTGGCGCATTTGAATGTGAGTTCATTGCGGTGAATCACTCGATTCCGGACGCCTTAGCAGTGTTTATGCGTTCTGCAGGTGGCAATATTTTGATTACGGGCGATTTCAAAATGGATCAATTGCCGCTTGATGGGCGTATCACCGATTTGCGAGCTTTTGCGCGTGCAGGTGAAGAGGGCGTGGATCTTTTCATGGTGGACTCTACGAATGCGGAAGTCCCAGGGTTTGTGCGCTCTGAAGGAGAAATTGGACCAGTTCTGGAGTCGGTGTTTGCGCAGGCTACTGGGCAGATTGTGGTTGCATCTTTCGCTTCGCATGTGCACCGGGTTCAGCAGGTGCTTGACGCGGCTGCGAAGTATCATCGCAAAGTCTGCTTTGTGGGTCGTTCCATGGTTCGAAATATGGGTATTGCAGCTGAGCTTGGCTACCTCACCGTGCCGCCGCAAACCTTGATCGATATGAAAGATATCGAATCTGTTCCTGATCATCAGCGAGTTTTTATGTCCACTGGATCGCAAGGCGAACCGATGGCTGTTTTGGCGCGTATTGCCTCTGGAACGCACAAGCGTATCGGCGTCGGCCCAGGCGATACGGTGATTTTCGCGTCGTCGCTCATTCCAGGAAACGAAAACTCTGTGTTCCGGCTGATTAATGGCTTGACGAAACTCGGTGCGCGAGTGGTTCATCAAGGTAATGCTGCTGTGCATGTATCGGGTCACTCGGCGCAGGGGGAGTTGCTTTACGCCTATAATATCGTCGAACCGGTTAACGTCATGCCGATTCATGGTGAGGCGCGCCATCTGGTAGCAAACGGGTCTTTGGCGGTGAAGACCGGAGTTCCGGCTGAGAACGTACTATTGTGTGAGGACGGTAGCGTCATTGATCTTCACGACGGCGTAGCGCACGTTGTGGGCAAAGTTCCGTGTGGTTATGTGTTTGTGGACGGTTCTTCGGTGGGCGAAATTGGCGAAGCCGAGCTCACTGATCGTCGCACGCTCGGCCAGGAGGGTTTTATTGCGATTTTCGCTGTCGTTGACGCGCAAGAGCGAACGGTGATTACCGGTCCGCATATTCAGGCGCGCGGTATGGCTGAGGACGACTCGGTATTTGATGAGATCTTACCTGATGTTAAAGATGCGCTTGAGAAGGCCGTTCAAAACGAGAGTGCAGATGCTTATCAGATGCAGCAGGCGATGCGCCGAGTAATTGGCCGGTGGGCTGCGCGGAAACTGCGGCGCTCTCCAATGATTATTCCAACTGTCATTGAAGCCTGAACGCTTTGAATTTGGGGTGATTTGGTGTGCCTGCTGCAATGCTTGTGCAGGCGGCTATTGACGACCCATCTGAGCAGGCTAAATCTGCTCCGTACACTCATGGTTGGGCAGATTGGCTCGCGATGAGACGAACTCTCAATCGGCTGCGGACTCATTTAACTAAATGTGAAATCGTCCGATCTTGAGCGTTTCGGCGTGGTGATCCGGCAAGGATTTTTGGCAGGACTTAGGCTGTAGAGTAGTTATGCCCATACCGGATAGCAGCATTTACACAAGGAGTTAAACTTGGCTCGGCAACGCAATAAGGGGCAATCCCACGAGAACGACGGCGGACGCAAGCGTAACAACGCAGCGTCTGCAGCGGCGTCGTCCAGCGCATCAAAGCAAACGGAGCTGGATTTTGACTCGCCGCGTTCTCACGATGGACTGGCAATAGTTCTTATTGGTCTGGCTATTGTTATTGCCTTGCGCGAATGGTTTGCGCTTGACGGTCTACTGCTCGATGTATTGCATCATGTGGTGGCTGGTTTACTGGGAGTTTTAGCCGTCTTTATTCCGATTATTTTGGTAGGCATGGCCGTCAAGCTTTTTAGACGCGCTACATCGCGAAATAATCGGCGGTTCTCCTTGGCCTTGACGCTTATCGTGGTGGCGATTTCAGGTATTTTGCATATCGCATTTGACTGCCCTGATCCTACAGCGTCCTTTGCAGCTATCGAGGGTGGCGGTGGTCTCCTCGGATGGGTTGTGGGCGGTGGCCTGGCCGTTCTGGTCTCGATTTGGGGCGCAGTGCCGATTCTCGTTCTTCTGGCTTTGTACTCGATGCTTTATGCCACTGAAACCTCGGTGCGAGACTTGATTGATTGGGCAAAAGCTAAGAAGCCAGAATCACAATCTTCAGCTAGTGAAGCGGAAGAGCCTGCAGATCAACCTGCTGATGAGGCTGTCTCTGAGCAGCCACGACGCCCGCGGCGCGGTCGGCGGGCGCAGGTTGAACTTGAGAATCAAGACGCACCTGCGGACGACGACGCTGCAGCTACTGTCGTTCAAACTCCAGAGCCGACCGTAGTCGCTACATCTATTCCGCAAGCGAGCGCTCCGGTGCCAACGCGGGTAGCGGCGTCGCCAGTAAAGAAAGAATTGCGCGCACCGAAACCTGAACCAGTTCCAGCTCCAGCTGAGCAAATGGAACTGTCTTCAAATATCACTTACACTCTTCCATCATTAGACATGCTGGTTGAAGGACCGCCACATCTTGAGCGGTCGAAAGTGAATGACGATGTGGTTGACGCCTTGACGCGCGTTTTTTCGGAATTCAACGTTGATGCGCAAGTGGTTGGATTCTCGCGTGGACCAACGGTGACTCAATATGAAGTTGAGCTTGGGCCAGGCGTGAAAGTTGATCGTATTACACAGCTGTCGAAGAATATTGCTTATTCGGTAGCTTCTGCTGACGTGCGAATACTTTCGCCTATTCCAGGAAAATCAGCTATCGGTATTGAGATTCCAAACGCTGACCGAGAAACTGTGATGATTGGCGACGTACTGCGTTCGCCGGCGGCTAGAAAACAGACGCACCCGCTCGTCGTCGGAATTGGAAAGAACGTCGGCGGCCAATACGTGGTGGCGAATCTTGCCAAGATGCCACATTTGCTGGTTGCCGGCGCTACAGGTGCAGGTAAATCCTCATTCATCAACTCGATGATCACGTCGATTATGATGCGATCTACACCGGATCAAGTTCGAATGATCTTAGTTGATCCAAAACGCGTTGAATTGACCATATATGCTGGAATTCCGCATCTCATTACGCCTATTATCACGAACCCAAAGAAGGCCGCTGAAGCGCTCGAATGGGTTGTGCGTGAGATGGATGCGCGTTATGACGACTTAGCCTCGTATGGGTACAAGAATATTAGTGACTTTAACCAGGCGATTCGCGATGGAAAAGTGACGTCTAAAGAGGGATCTGAACGCAAACTTACGCCATATCCGTACCTCCTTGTGGTGATTGACGAGTTGGCGGATATGATGATGGTTGCTCCGCGCGATGTGGAGTCCTCAATTCAACGATTGACGCAGCTGGCGCGTGCTGCTGGAATCCATCTCGTTATTGCTACCCAGCGGCCGTCGGTGGACGTCGTCACAGGATTGATCAAAGCCAATATTCCGTCTCGTCTTGCCTTTATGACTTCGTCGTTGGCCGATTCACGAGTTATTTTGGACGCTTCGGGAGCTGAAAAGCTCATTGGCATGGGTGATGCATTGTTCATGCCAATGGGCACTTCGAAGCCGATTCGTGTGCAGGGTGCTTGGGTGAATGAAGATGAGATCGAAGCGGTGGTAACTCACGTTAAAGCACAGATGCAGCCGGTATATCGAGATGACGTCATTCCGAAAGCGGAAAAGAAGAAGATTGATGAAGAGATCGGCGACGATCTCGAAACGCTGCTGCAAGCTGCGGAAATTGTTGTTAACACCCAGTTTGGATCAACTTCGATGCTTCAGCGCAAATTGCGCATCGGCTTTGCGAAAGCTGGCCGTATGATGGATCTGCTCGAATCACGTGAGATTGTTGGCCCTTCTGAAGGGTCTAAGGCGCGTGATGTGCTGGTGACTCCGGAGCAATTACCAGATGTATTGGCGCTGATTAAAGGCGAAGATGTTCAACTGCACGGTGAAGCGACCGCTGCAGACTCCGAAGACCGGTACGCAGATGCCGACTTTGGAGATGTTGATGTGGCGCGCGAAGCCGATGCGGAGGTCAAACCATTCAGTGCTGGCCATGCAGGCATTGACGTGGCGCAAGACCTTGCCTCGGGGGAAGAGGACTGGGATTCAGAAGAATCGCGCACGGTGGTTTATCAAACTGATGATCGCTACGCTCACGATCCATTGGCTGAGAATGAAAAGACAATCGTTGCAAATTATTATGACGACGACGATCCTGAAGGCGAATCTGGGGAAGATGCTTGGCAACTTACTGGCCGTAGCTAGACTCCTTGATAGCTGTGATCTTGGAAGTTATAAAATTTTTGCCTGTGCCTATGTGACGTTACGCAATAATTAGACTAACCTTATAGATGTGGTAAAGAAGCAAAACAATAATGTTCCGGTGGTGAATCTTGCAAATGCACTGACTGTGATCAGGTTGGTGTTAGTGCCGGTGTTCATTTTTGTGTTTTGGCAAGATTCCACGTCTGATAGGTGGATCGCATATGTAGTTTTTGCTATTGCGGCGATTACCGACAAACTTGATGGTTACTATGCGCGCTCGCGTAATCTCATTACTGATTTTGGGAAGCTCGCTGATTCTATCGCGGATAAAGCGCTGATTATTTCGGCGTTGATCCTGCTGTCTTGGCACGGTTATTTGTGGTGGTGGGTCACGATTGTTTTCATCGTGCGTGAGCTAGGCATTACTTTGATGCGCATGATGATGCGCAAGATTAAAGTGATGGCTGCAGGGCAGGGCGGAAAAATTAAGATGGTCGCGCAGTCGTTTGGGATTGCAGGTCTACTGATTCCGTGGCAAAGTATCGGGCCGATTGAGGGGCCGATTGCCCAGACTCTCATTTATGTGAGCTATGGACTGCTAGCTATCGCTATGGTCTTTGCGATTACGTCGGCAGTTGAATATATTCGAGAAGCAATGCGGCTTTCGCGGCTGAGCAAGTGACTTTGTGGCTTAGTAAGTGATGATGAGCGACGATCGTATTTTTCTCCCCGAAATAGATGCTTTGCTCTGTGCGGAGAAAGGCGTATGCGAAGCGGGCTTTGACGTGCGCGAACAGTCTCGGAGTCTTGCGCAGCAGGTACTTGTGCAAGCGCAGCGTTTCGGCGTCTCGATTGCTTGCGCAGAATCGCTGACGGGCGGGCGTCTTGCCGATGCTTTTGTGAGTGTGCCGGGAGCATCGGCAGTTTTTCGCGGATCTGCTGTGACCTATGCGAGTGAGGCAAAAGCACAGATTTTAGGTGTAGATTCGGATCTTTTGAAAAGTCGTGGCGCTGTTGACGCAGTGGTTGCGATGCAAATGGCCGCAGGTGCGAGTCGGATTTATTGCGCTGATTTTTCGATTGCGACGACGGGTGTTGCGGGACCGGGACCAGCAGAAGGGAAACCTGCTGGAACGGTTTTTATCGGCATTAAAACACCTGATCGGAGGGCATACTGGCAAGGAAGCATTTCAGGAAATCGAAAATATGTGAGAGATGTCACAGTTTGGGTGGGACTTAAGGCTTTATCGGCTGAATTTCAAGGAAATGGTAAATTTTTCTCTTGAAATTTTTCTCATTCACAGACAATTTACAGCTTAGAGTGGGAATATAACTCATGTCAGAACGTTATAGAAAGTGTGAAGCGAGATCTTCTCGCGTAGCGGATCTAGGAAGAGTGAACGAAATGACAATGAATTCGGAAATGCGTAACGAGTCAGCACTGCTTCGTCGTGAGCTGGGTGATGTATTGCGCGAGTATCGTCAGCGTCAAGGTCGCACCCTTCGTGAGGTATCTTCCGATGCACGTGTATCGCTCGGATATCTTTCTGAGGTTGAGCGTGGGCAAAAAGAGGCTTCGTCGGAATTGTTGGATTCGATCTGCCATGCGCTTAACGTTCCTCTGAGCCATGTGCTTCGACTGGTTGCTGACCGAGTAGATCGGGTAGAGGGTCGCATTCCTCCAATTATGCGTCGCCCGCAACCAGCTGTTCAGATTCCAGACTCGGTTCCAGAATCGTTGGTTGCAGCTGAACTCGCTGCTATGCGGGGCTAATGAAACATACTGAATTTTGGGCAGTTCTGGATCGTGCCTTTCCGGATGGGCGTGGACGTTCCCTCGTTCAAGACTTGGTTTTGGTCGATCTTGGTAATGTGACTGCCCAAGAAGCGCTAGCTGCTGGTGTTAGTCCATTGAAGATTTGGAAAGCAATAGTTCTTGCGATGGATCTGCCAGAATCGTTCGTTTATCTGCATAGGATCGATCCTAAAGATGAACGTAATGTCAGAGCTAAGTAGCTCTATTCCTTGATAGAACGAAAAGGTGTGGAGAGTGTTGAAATGCTCTCCATACCTTTTTCGCATGAACATACGGGAGTTCTTTGTGGCAGAAAATGTGGGCGTGCTTTGCGTAAGAAAATGGGGGTCTTTGTGAAATTGTGGGAGTGTTTGGTGGCTAGTTGATATTTTGAGCGTGTCGAATTTTATTCGAACGAATGTTCGGATACGCTTTTCCTGTACTTCGGAAATCGTCAACGTTTTCCACAAATGGAATCGGCAACGATTTTTGGCAGGAGGTCGGGCTTAACGTAGTACATGGAAAGTCGTTCGGAGAGAGCGAGCTCCATCAAGACCTGTTCTATCCGCTCAGTATGCCTAGTAAAAGGAAAATCATGGTTGCAAAGAAAACTGAAGATCGCTCTAAAGCTCTAGAAGTCGCTTTAGGGCAAATTGACCGTCAATTCGGCAAAGGTTCAGCGATGCGGTTAGGTGACACGCCGCCACAGCAAGTAAAAGTTATTCCTACCGGTTCTCTTGCACTTGATATAGCTTTAGGCATTGGCGGATTGCCGCGTGGTCGCATTATTGAGATTTACGGTCCTGAATCCTCTGGAAAAACTACTGTTGCACTTCATGCCGTGGCAAGTGCACAACGCGAGGGCGGAATTGCTGCTTTTATCGACGCAGAGCATGCGCTTGATCCAGAATATGCCAAGAAACTTGGAGTAGATACTGATGCCCTAGTTGTGGCGCAGCCTGATACTGGCGAGCAGGCTCTCGAAATTGCCGATATGCTGATCCGCTCAGGTGCGCTCGATATTATTGTGATCGACTCAGTGGCAGCCTTGGTTCCCAAAGCAGAAATTGAGGGTGAAATGGGAGATTCGCACGTTGGCTTGCAAGCTCGTTTGATGTCGCAGGCGCTTCGTAAGATCACCGGAGCACTCTCAGCCTCAGGAACTACGGCGATCTTTATTAATCAGCTGCGAGAGAAGATTGGCGTTTTTTATGGCAATCCTGAAACAACCACTGGTGGTAAAGCGCTGAAGTTCTATTCCTCTGTTCGTCTAGACGTGCGCCGAGTGGAGACACTCAAAGAGGGTTCTAATCCCGTGGGTAACCGCACTCGAGTTAAGGTCGTCAAAAATAAGATGGCTCCGCCTTTTAAGCAGGCAGAATTTGATATTCTCTACGGCCAAGGTATCTCTATCGAAGGTGGAATCATCGATATGGCTGTAGATACCGGCGTCGTTAACCGTTCTGGAGCTTGGTATACCTATGAGGGAGACCAACTTGGGCAGGGTAAAGAAAAAGCCCGCCAGTTCCTCAGAGACAATCCAGAAATCGCTGAAGAAATTGAAGCTAAGGTCAAAACTAAGCTCGGTTTGGGAGCGGAAGCTGATTCGGCATCAGAAGCTGCTGAATAAACACTATGGTTAATTATGCTGAAGAAGCAGATTTCCTGCGGGGAAAGCGCCGTAAAAAGCGGCTTTCCCCGCAGGAAGCCCAGGAGCGGCGTCGTGCGAGAAATGAAGCTCGCACAGAAGAAGAGTGGCATTCTTTGGCCAGAGATATCGTGTATCGGCAACTTGGAATGGCAGACCGCTCAGAAAAGCAGCTTCGAGACGCCTTAGCGAGGCGAGATGTGCCAGCTGAAGTTATCGATACTACGATTGCCCGATTTTTGGAAGCTGATCTGATCAACGATTCGAAATATGCACAGTCATTTGTGCGTTTACGTTTTGCTGAGAAGAGTACGTCGCGGCGGAAGCTTCGTGAAGAGTTAAGAAATCGTGGAATAACTGGCGATTTAGCTGAACAAGCACTGACCCAAGTGTCGGATTCGGATGAATACCACAGCGCTGTGCAATTTGTGCGCAAAAAAATGCGTGCAAATGCGCGACTTGATCAAGAAGTAGCACGGCGGCGTATTTATGGTGCGCTTGCGCGGCGCGGATTTTCTCCTGACGTCATTGGAAAAGCGATGGATTCTGTCAACCATACGGATGAAGATGGTGCTTCCTGGTAGACGAATATATCGATAACTCGATAAGCGGCGTGAGTAATGCGCTGTATATCTCGTGCTAAGAATCGCTATCTTTGTTAAGTCTGCATTAGAATTTACCGCGATGAGTGAACAGATGATCGAACAACAACTTCCTAAAACTTATGCACTTCGTACGCTGGGTTGCCAGATGAACGTGCATGATTCAGAGCGCCTAGCTGGACTTTTGGATCAAGCTGGATATGTGCCGGTGGAGCTAGTGCCGCAAAAGGCCGAACGCGCTACCGAAGCGGGCGATCAGGGTGCTGACGTATTGGTGATCAACACCTGTTCAGTACGTGAAAATGCTGCTACAAAGCTATTTGGTAATCTCGGGCAACTTGCAGAGGTGAAACGTGAGCGGCCAGATATGCAGATTGCAGTGGCGGGGTGTTTGGCACAACAGTTGCGCGACGGCATCGTTGAAAAAGCTCCTTGGGTTGATGTTGTGCTGGGAACTCATAACCTTGACGTGCTTCCGGTGCTCTTAGAACGTGCGCGTCATAACAAAGAGGCTGCCGTCGAAATTGAAGAGTCGTTGAAAGTATTTCCCTCCACTCTTCCTACTCGTCGTGAGTCTACTTCGGCTGCTTGGGTCTCGATCTCTGTTGGCTGTAATAACACCTGCACTTTCTGCATCGTTCCGCACCTGCGTGGAAAAGAAAACGATCGACGTCCGGGTGAGGTTTTGGCCGAAATTGAGGCAGTGGTGGCCGAAGGAGCCATCGAAGTCACCCTTTTAGGTCAAAACGTAAACTCATACGGAGTGAGCTTTGGCGATCGTGGCGCATTTGCCAAATTATTGCGCGCAACAGGTGATATTGAGGGCTTACAACGAGTGCGTTTTACCTCGCCACATCCTGCCGCCTTCACTGATGACGTTATTGACGCTATGGCTCAGACTCACAATGTAATGCCATCTTTACATATGCCGTTACAATCAGGTTCAGATCGTATTCTTCGACTTATGAGAAGATCTTACAGATCTACAAAATTCCTTGGCATTCTAGAACGAGTCCGCGAGCAGATTCCGCACGCTGCGATCACTACGGATATTATCGTGGGATTCCCTGGAGAGACTGAAGAAGATTTTCAAGCAACTCTCGATGTGGTTGAAGCATCACGATTCAGTTCGGCTTTTACTTTCTTGTATTCGCCAAGACCAGGAACTCCTGCAGCAGATATGGATGATCAAGTTCCAGCTGAGGTTGCTAATGAGCGATTCCAGCGTCTCCTTGACCTTCAAAAGCGTATTTCTACCGAGGAAAATCAGAAACTGGAAGGCAGCACTGTAAAAGTGCTCGTATCAAGCGGTGAGGGACGTAAAGACGAAGAAACCGCGCGAATTACGGGTCGAGCAGAAGACAATCGCTTAGTGCATGTGGCTTTGCCATCACATCTTTCGTTACAACCGCGCCCTGGTGACATCGTGACTGCAACGGTTACCCACGGTGCGCCATTCCACCTTGTTGCCGACTCTGCCTTGAATGGTGGTCTATTTGAGGTCACAAGAACTCGTGCGGGAGATGCGTGGGAGCGTTCTGAGCAGCGAAAAGAAGAGTTACTTCGCGAAGCGGCAGGCCAAGCACCAGTCAAGCTTGGTATTCCTACTATCGGATTACGTCCGCTCAGCTGAGAGCTCGAGGCGAACGTGGGCTTCGACGTCGTAGCACAAGAAATCCCAATCATTGCGGTGGTTGGTGCCACAGCCAGTGGAAAAACATTTCTTTCGCTTGAAATCGCGGCTAACCTCGGCGGTAGCGAATATGCTGAAATTATCTCGGCAGATGCTATGCAATTGTATCGAGGAATGGATATTGGCACAGCGAAAATTTCTCCCGAAGAACGACGCGGTATTGCGCATCATCAGCTGGATGTGCTGGATATTAGCGAAGAAGCTTCGGTAGCCGCGTACCAACGATACGCTCGTCGTGATTTGGACGGTATACGACGGCGGGGAAAGATCCCGATCGTCGTCGGCGGATCAGGACTATATGTGTCTGGGTTGTTAGATGAACTCAATTTTCCAGGCACGAATCCTGAAATTCGACGTGAGCTCGAACAGAGGGCTCAGAATGAGGGACTTGGATCGCTGATTGCTGAACTCTCGCAGCGTGATCCAAAAACTGCCCAGATCATTGACTTGGCCAATCCCCGCAGGGTAATTCGGGCGCTCGAAGTAGTACTAATCACTGGCAAATCCTACACTCCTGAATTTCCTCGCCACACTCGACACTTTCCGCAAACGCATTTTTTCGGAATCGACGTTCCAAAAGCGATTCTCGATCAGCGCATCGAAGATCGCGTTCAAGATATGTTTGCAAATGGATTAGTTGCCGAAACAGAAAAATTGATGGAGTGCGGACTCGAGGAATCACCAACCGCAGGTAAAGCTACCGGCTATGCGCAGACCATTGATTTTCTGCGCGGACGAGTGAGCAAAGAAGAAGCAATATCCAATATTGCATTTGGCACGCGTCGTCTTGCCAAAAAACAGCGCACCTGGTTCGGAGCGGATGCGCGTATTACGTGGCAAAGTGTTGACGCGCAGAATGCAGTTGAAGCAAAAAAGCAGCTCAGCGAGCTTGGAAAGAATATTGCTCATCAAACGATTGAAAGATCGTCAAGGGCTCGAGGTTTATAGCCTCAAACTTGAGAGCTTAACTTTTAGCGTTTCTCAACCGCGAATTTCATATCGACATGTTTACATGTGGCAATGCTCGAATATCGATCGGCATGTTTACATGTCGGCGTGCTTACAAATCAGCATGCGCGATCTTGAATACGCGAAATCCCTTGGATGATCCGACTTTTTGAACGGAAAAGCCTTGCCCTGAGATCCAACTTGCCAGCGAATCAGCACCAAGATTTTTTTGAACCACAATAAAAGCTGCTCCTTGCGGGCTGAGCAGGGAAAACCAGTCCATCAATAGGTTGTGCAATTCTGCTTTTCCGATCCGTATTGGGGGATTAGACCATAATAGATCAATGGTTTTTCCCTCAGCGCGCAGCCTTGCCAGTGCGGCCGTGGACTCTTCAATGGTTACGTTGTTGAGTTGGGCTGAAGCTGCATTTTCACGGGCGAGTTCGAGGGAGCGTTCATTTATGTCGACTCCCAGCACACAAGATGCCGGCGCCTCTGCCGCCAACGCGAGGGTGATTGGCCCCCAGCCACAGCCGAAGTCAACAGCCAAGGAATTGGGTGGCAAATCGGGCTGAGGAACTTTTGAAAGAAAAACAGCACTGCCTTTATCTAACCCGTGCGTTGAGAACACACCATCTTGAGTATGAACTTGAAATACTTGCCCGCGGATATTGACCTCGAATCGGTGATCCGTAGCGATCTTTTGCGGCTGCGCAGAAAAATAATGGTCGTTCACTCCATCAGGATACCGTGCGCCTTGACCGCGCGGCACAAAAGAGGGCATTAGAGACGTCACAGTCCATTGCGAGACGTCTGTTGTCCACGAGCTAAAGTTGCCCACAAGTTCTCGCAACCCACAAGCTGTCGCTACTCACAAACGAAACCAGCCTACGAACGAAACCAACCCGCAAGCTAAAGCAACCGCTCGGCGTCGTGCCATAAAGACGTCGGAATTCACGCCACTAAAACCGGACGTTGCGGTGCCAAAACAGAGCCGAGCATGAGAGAATAAAGGAAAGAGAATGGAGCTTCATCATTAACACGAATCCTAGCGAAAACACTGGTCGTTCCCTAGAACTAGACACTCATAAAGGCACTGCTTTGCAAGCTGATCCGGCGTATGACGGTTCGTGGGCAGGAGACGATTTTGAGCGTGGTGTAAGGAGTTCTCTTAAGCGAGTAGTCGATGTTGCCTCAGAGCGTGAAGAACTCGTTGATATCGAATATCGGCAGCTTCGTCTGGAAAAGGTTGTGTTAGCTGGACTGTGGTTAGATGGAACTCTCGAAGCAGCGGAGGATTCGCTGCGAGAACTTGCAGCTTTAGCTGAAACTGCTGGCTCGCAAGTTATGGATGGTCTCATCCAGCACCGGCAGCTGCCAGACCCTGCAACGTTCCTTGGTTCAGGTAAAGCAAAAGAGCTGGGAGAAATCGTGGCCAATACTGGCGCCGATACTGTAATCGTCGATTCTGAGCTGGCTCCCTCTCAACGACGCGCCCTCGAAGACATCGTGAAAGTTAAGGTCATTGATCGTACCGCTTTGATTCTTGATATCTTCGCTCAACATGCCAAATCCCGCGAAGGAAAGGCGCAAGTCGAATTAGCTCAGCTCGAATACTTGTTGCCGCGCTTGCGTGGTTGGGGTGAGTCGATGTCCCGTCAGGCAGGTGGACGAGTTGCAGGCGGTGCAGGTATCGGTTCGAGAGGTCCAGGAGAAACCAAAATCGAACTTGATCGTCGCCGAATTCGCACCCGCATGGCGAAACTGCGCAAAGATATTGCAAATATGCGTCCGGGGCGAGAAACACGCCGAAGCACCCGGCGTCGTAATAAAGTTCCAGCAGTTGTGGTTGTGGGATACACCAATGCGGGAAAATCTTCGCTGATGAACGTTTTGACCGATGCAAGGGTGCTCGTCGAAAATGCGCTGTTTGCGACTTTGGATCCCACTGTTCGACGCACCCAAACGAGCGACGGCCGCGAATATACGTTGACTGATACGGTCGGCTTCGTGCGTTCGTTGCCAACCCAGCTCGTTGAAGCATTCCGCTCCACCTTGGAAGAGGTCGCGCAAGCCGACCTCATTCTTCACGTCGTTGATGCTTCGCATGCGGATCCGCGTGGTCAAGTCCAGGCGGTTCATGACGTCTTGCGCGACGTCGAGGGGGCGCTTGATTTGCCGGAGTTGATCGTTTTGTCTAAATGCGATCTAGCCGACGACGTCGCTATCGCCGCGTTGCGTTCACAGTTCCCGCAGTCGGTGGCAATTAGCTCGGTGACGGGTGAAGGAATTGAAGCGCTCAAAACTCGAATCGAGGAGATGCTGCCACGGCCAGCAATTCACATTGACGCAGTCATTCCATATACCCGCGGAGATTTGGTATCCCAGATTCACGCCGATGGTGAGATTCTCGATGAAGAATTCACCGCCGAGGGAACTCGGATTGTGGCTCGAATTACCAATGAAATTGCTGCTCACATGCAAGAGGCTGGCATCGAGTTGAAGCGAGCGTCGAACTAGTGACCCCAGTGAAGAGTTTTTCTCCTATAGACGACGGTAATGAAGTTGACGCTGAAACGGTACTGCACGCCGTCGTCAAGAAAATTGGTGGGCATCCACGCGCCGGACAGATCAATATGGTTGAAGAAGTTTCGCATGCGCTGGAGCAAAGTGAGCATCTTATGGTGCAGGCAGGAACGGGCACTGGGAAGTCATTCGGTTACCTCATCCCGGCATTCATGCAGGCAGTTAATGCGCAAGAGAAGACGATTATCTCCACCGCGACTCTTGCACTGCAACGTCAGATTATCCGCCATGATGCGCCGCTTATCTCTGATGTTGTACATGAACTCACAGGTGTGCGCCCTAAGGTGGCGCTCCTGAAAGGGTGGAACAACTATGTGTGTTTGAGAAAAGCTGCTGGCGGATACCCGGAGGAGGGCGCATTACTTTCGCGTGCGGAGGGAGAGTATGGTGCTAGTGCTACCGGTGAAGAAGTTGTGCGCGCTCGAGAATGGGCGATGGTCACGGAATCCGGCGATCGCGATGACTTAGTGCCAGGTGTGAGTGACCGGGCATGGGCACAGGTGTCGTTGCCCAAGCGGGAGTGCATTGGGGAATCTTGTCCGGTGCGTGGCTCATGTTTTGCAAATATTGCCCGCAACGAAGCCGAAGATGCAGACATCGTGGTGACGAATCATGCGATGCTCGGAGTGCAGGCGAGCCAAACGCCTGTATTGCCACCTGCAGATGCCTATATTATCGACGAGGCTCACGACCTGGTAGAGCGGGTAACCTCACAGCTTACAAGTACTCTGTCGAGATTTGATATGAGTTCTTTGGCACGACTGATGCGGCAAAATGGCCTTGACGACGCCGACCTTGACGCCAGTGCAGAAGAATTTGATGAAGCGCTATCGGACATACCACAAGGGCGGATTCTTGAACTGCCGCAGGATTTTTCAGATGCCGTTGCTCGCTTGCTTGGAAAAATCCAGGTTGCTGGCGAGAATGTTTCGGAGCTGAGCTCCAAAAATGAGGAACAAGCTACTGCAAAGCAGATATTGAGGGCGCGTTTGCAGGAGCTTTCGGATATTGCGCAAAGTATTCTTGGTGATGCCATCTCGGTTGGAACGCTTGTGGCCTGGAAGTCTGAATTTGGTGAAGGGCGAAGTGCTTTTCATTTAGCGCCGCTCGACGTGTCGCGTTCGATTGCTAGCTCTCTATTTGATGAAAATCCAGTGGTGCTGACGTCTGCTACATTGAAATTGGGTACCTCTTTTGATGCGATGGCCAATCGGGTTGGGTTTTCTTTAGGTGGAAGCGAATCGTGGCGCGGAGTCGACGTCGGAAGCCCATTTTCGCCGCAAACACAGGGTGTATTGTACGTCGCTTCGCATTTGCCTATCCCAGGAAAACAAGGTTACGGCGAGGAACATCTCGCAGAAATCTTGGAGCTGATTGAGGCTTCACATGGGGGAGCGCTGGGGCTATTTACGTCGCGTGCGGCGGCTGAACGCGCAGCTCAATATGTTCGTGAGCGCACTGATCTTCCAATTCTTTGCCAAGGCGACGATCAGCTATCAACATTGGTGGAAATATTTGCAGCTGACGACTCAGCTTCGTTATTCGGCACGATGTCGCTTTGGCAGGGCGTTGATATTCCGGGGCATACGAGTCGCCTTGTGATCATTGATCGAATTCCATTTCCGCGCCCTGATGATCCACTCGCGCAGGCGCGATCTGAAGCCATTTCGAGCAGTGGCAGAAATGGTTTTATGGCAGTTGCTGCTACGCAGGCCGCTTTGCTCCTGGCGCAAGGCGCAGGCAGATTGTTGCGCAGAATAGATGATCGCGGTGTGGTGGCTGTGTTAGATCCGCGATTAAAAACTGCGCGCTACGCTGGATTCTTACTTGAATCTATGCCGCAGATGTGGCGTACTTTGGATAGGGAAGTCGTGCGTGGCGTCTTACAGCGCAATGCCTACGAGTCTAGCGACGATAACTGATCAACGAAGTTTTCGGAATTTGCACAATTGTGGCATGCTCGCCAGCTGGTGTTGTACTCACAAAGCGCGCAGAACGCTGACGACTTTTCCAACGATTTGAGCATCATCACCTGGAATTGGGGCATAATCGGCATTCCGTGGCAAGAGCCATATGTGGCCGTCACGCTTTTGGAATACTTTCACCGTGGCTTCGCCGTCTATGACAGCTGCGACGATTTCGCCGTTTTCGGCAACTGGCTGACGACGCACCACAACCCAATCGCCGTCGCAAATTGCTGCATCGATCATCGAATCTCCGCTGACGAGGAGCATGAAGAGATCTCCTGTGCCGGTGAGCTGCCGGGGGAGCGGAAATACTTCTTCAACATGTTGCTCAGCCAAAATTGGCGCGCCCGCCGCGATCCTGCCAACAAGTGGGACCTGAACGGCGGAATCGACGTCGTAGCTCGAGTCGGTATCTGAGCTGGGCTTGAGGACGGTTACCTTAGCTGCATCGTCGTTGGCGAGATTGGGATCCGCCGGTTCGTCGCTACCTTCATCAAGGCTGCGAATTTGCCGAATGTAGGAGTCGCCGAGCTCGGTGATCTCGATTGTTCTGGAACGACGCGGGTCGCGTGCGATGAGGCCTTGTTTTTCGATGAGGTCGAGTTGATATTTTACTGACGACGTCGATGCCAGACCCACCGCGTCGCACAGCTCACGCACCGTGGGCGGGTAGCCGTGAGAGTTGATCCCGTCCCAGATATTTTCAAAAATGTCACGTTGACGCTCGGTTAGATAGACATGTGAGTTGCTCATTATCTCTCCTCTTCGTAACTAGCCCTATTGATTAGTAGTTCTATTTACTACTAGCTCTCGGATTAGCATCGCGACATTCGTATTGGACGCCCGCAAGCGGCGGGTAGTAGTTCGTTTTAGCTGGTGACACAACCGGCAACGATTTTTGGCAGGAGGTGTTTGTTAGCTTCTAGATACAAGGGTAATTGAAAGAGAACTATATATCAAACATTTGTTCGGAAAATTCGAACGCGTGTTCTGGACATCTTGATATGAATGTATTATTGTTTAGAACAGATGTTCGACGAACGTTTGTTCGAGGAGGAAAATATGTCTACAGTGAAAGCATTTTCGATGGTTGGCGATCAAGCGCACGCATCTCAAGGAAAGCGTCTTGTACGTGCTGTTTCCGCGGATCGTGGTGCTGGGTCTACAGGTGCGGTGCGCGAAATGCGCAGCAGTTCACTGGGCATAAACCCTCGTGCAAAATCCCGACCAAAACTTTCAGTTGTGCCGACTTCTGATATTGAGGGTAATCCTGATGTGCAGTCCACAAAGTCTCGGACAGCGGCGGCACGGGGTGTGGGATATGCCCAAAATCCTGCGGTAAGCAGTTCGATTGTTCGCCCTGATCGTCCGCGTTCTTCAGGTGGCGTTCACGTATATGCTGTTCCGACTCCTTACTCAGCTGCAGAATTGGGCGAAGAGTCGGAAACTTGGGTAGAAGTGCAGCCGAAGAAAAAGCAGGCGTTTCCACAGCGGAGAAATGGACAAGCCCGAGCTCGCAAGATGGCTTCTCATCGTTTGTCAGTGGCAATAGGGCAACACGAGGGTGCGGCGCAACAAAGTGCGCAGTTCAGAAGTACGCGGATTGCACGAACAGGTGCGTATGCGGCTGCTTCAAGCGCGTCAGAGCGGTTAATCAGCGGCTCTGCCGTTTATGGTGAGAATCTTTTGAAGATCTTCGCATTCTTCGTACTATTTTTCGGTGTATTCACTGCAACGATCCTTGGAATAGGAGTGGCAAACGGAAGTCTATTTGCTCAAACTGGGGAAAATGTGACTTCCTATGCGGCTGGCTATTCAGCTGATTATGCGCCGGGAAGCCTATCTGCGGGAATCGGAAATTCACTGAACTAGGCTTATTGAGTTTCATCTAACTTGCCTTTACAGCTGAATGGCACTATTTTGGGCGTATGCATTGCCCATTTTGTCGCCACCCCGACTCTCGCGTTATTGATACTCGTACCAGCGATGATGGATTTACCATTCGCCGTAGGCGGGAGTGTCTCGAATGTAAACGCCGGTTTTCTACAACTGAGACTGCATCACTGACGGTCATTAAGCGTTCTGGTGCGAGCGAGCCGTTTAGTCGAGAAAAAATTATGTCGGGAGTTGGAAAGGCTTGCCAAGGGCGACCAGTTACTGAAGATCAACTTGCTGTGCTCGCACAGCAAGTTGAAGAGACGGTTCGCTTGAATGGCGTTTCACAGATAGAAGCGCACGATATCGGACTCGCAATTTTGGAACCATTGCGCGAACTTGATCAAATCGCCTACTTGCGATTTGCTTCGGTGTATTCGAGTTTTGACACACTTGAAGATTTCGAGCATGCCATCAGCGAATTGCGTCAAGAATCAGCCGCGCAATAGTTTCACTA
This sequence comes from Arcanobacterium pluranimalium, assembly GCF_016907845.1. GTDB lineage: Bacteria > Actinomycetota > Actinomycetes > Actinomycetales > Actinomycetaceae > Arcanobacterium_A > Arcanobacterium_A pluranimalium. The sequence goes on along the minus strand of NZ_JAFBCS010000001.1, from coordinate 1,689,832 downwards.
GTTCCACTAAGTCAATTCGATAATTGAGCAGCTCGACTACTTGGTCTCGCCGTCTTTTTCGTCGCTTTCGATCTTTTCAGTCTTTTCGGCTGTTTGATCAGCTTCGGCTTTTTCGTCGCTTTCGTCCGCGGGTGAATCGACATCGTCTGCAGACTTAGCCGCAGTGAACTGAGCGATCCAAGTCTTGAAATTGTCGACTGTGATGCCATTGCTCTCTGCAAAAGAACGTATTTCTTCCGTCGTCGGCGTATGGTCATTCACCCATGTTTTAATTCGATCAAGCTGGGCACTATTGGCTTCACTCCAAGCCTTAAGCTGGTCTTGGGTGGCGCCACTTAAGGAATGAATCGACTGCAAATAGGTTTCAAAGCGTGCACTGGCTGCTGACGAAGCATCAGAGAGTTTCTGACGCCATTGCCCGGAGGAAAGTTCGAATTGCTGAAGTTGTTCTTTGACGCTCTTACGCATGACCTTACCAAGCTGTGAACGTGGCAAATCATCGAGAATCGCGATGGATTTTGGCATGGCGTAATGGGAAAGTTTCCCTTCGGTCCAACGCCGTACTGATTCTAAATCCACCTTCGCGCCAGGTTCGAGCACTAATGCAGCAACAACTGATTCGCCGAAAGAATCAGCAGGCATGCCAATAACAGCTACATCTACGACGCCGGGCATGTCGCGTACTGCTGACTCAACCTCGGAGGGGTAGACGTTAAAGCCACCATTGATGATTAATTCTTTCTTACGATCAGCCATGACGAGGAAGCCGTCGTCCCAACGAGCCAGATCTCCGGTACGAAGCCAGCCATTCCACAGCACATTGGCTGTTTCTTCAGGATTGTTGTGGTAGCCAACAAACACCTGTGGTCCACGTACGAGAATTTCGCCCACCTCACCAACTGGCATCTCAGAATCCGGGTCATCTGGATTGACGATGATGACTTCGGTGGACGGGAAAGGCAGCCCTAAGGTTGACGGGCGGCGCTGATTCGAATATGGCGATCCGGCAATCACTGGGCTGGCTTCGCTCATGCCATAGCCCTCAATCATGAATCCGCCGGTAGCTTCTTCCCAGCGAGTGGCAAGCTCAGGAGCTAGCGGCATGGCGCCACTAACCGAGAACCGAATCGACTTAAGATCTGCTTCCGGTCTGTTTTCAATCGCTTTGAGGATTTTGTCGAACATTGGTGGTACGCCACCAAAGAATGTGATCGGATGGCGAGAATGTGCAGCCAACAAGATATCCACATCAAAACTTGGCGTCATTACTTGGGTGGCAGCCATACTTACGCACACAGACAACGAAAGCTGGAGACCGAAAGCGTGGAAGAAAGGCAATACAGCAGCTACGGTTTCCGCGCCGCGCTCGAAATCCGTGATCCAATACTCTACTTGTCGAGCATTGGAAACGATATTGCGGTGAGTTAGCTGTACAGCTTTTGGACTGCCGGTGGTTCCGCCCGTTTGAATAAGGACGGCGACGTCGTCTAAGGCTGGACCATTGAGCGAGGCGAGGTTCATCGGCGCTGCATGAGCTACCTGGTTGTCCCAAGAGTGCACTCCTGGAGGTACTTTGCCTCGCAGTTTCGCCCTCTGCGTACGAGCTGCTTTGAGCGGGAGTTTGAGTAGAATTTGCGATTTGTGAGGAAGAGCCCGCGTAATATCTACTGCTAGATACGTAAAACCGTGCAGGGAAGAATCAGCGGTGATCTTTTCAACTGTCTGTTCCCAGGCGATGACGATTCGCGCGCCGTTGGATTTTAACTGCTCAAGAAGCTGAGCTGGGGGAGCCAAAGGATTGTGCTCAGAAACGGTAGCTCCCAGGTAGGTTGCTGCATAGAATGCGACGTAGTGCTGAGGGCAGTTTGGCAAAATAAGTGAGACGACGTCGCCTCGCCGAACCCCGCACATCGTGAGTACAGTTGCGGCGCGTTTTACTTGGTCGAGAATATCTGAATAGGTGTATTCACGGCCGAGAAAATCAACGGCTACGCGGTCAGGAAAATCTGCTACCGCTGCATCGAGCGCTTTCTCGAGAGTGTCTGTGACAGGTTCAATATTTCGTTGAACACCGTCACTGTAGTGCGAAAAAGCTTGTTCTTGAGCTGAGTTCACGATGGCATCTCCATCCTGGTATTACGGACATTGCCGTAATTGTAATCAAATATCATTAAATCGTCCACTGCATGAATGCCGTGAAGTACGCGATGTTTATTCTATTCGCTATGGAATAGGCTATCCTTTTCGCAAGACTCGGAGACGAACATGCATCGGCGATTGCTGAAGCTCTTCTAAGACTAGTTCAGGAATGTCGGTAGTTGAGTCAGTGACCATGTAACCATACTCACCTTCAGTAGCGAGGGACTGATAAGTGATATTTGCACCTGCGTTTGCGAACAGCTGATTTACCCGTGCCAATGCGCCCGGTGTATTGCGATGTACCCAAGCTACCCTGTAAAGAGCATCCTCAGCAGGCGAAGAAGCCAGATTAGGTAGATTCACAGACATGTCTGTTTCGCCTTTATGCAGGTAATTCACAAGTTTCGTCGATACGAACTGTCCGATCGATTCCTGCGCTTCAAGCGTCGATCCGCCAATATGCGGAGTGAGAATCACATTGGGGAACTCTGCCAAGCAGGACTCAAAATGGTCACCATTGGCATTTGGTTCTTCTGGGAAGACGTCGATACCAGCGCCTGCGATCGTGCCGTCGATAAGCTTTTCACGTAGAGCTTCAAGATCGACGATATGACCGCGGGAAAGATTGATGAATACGGAACCTCGCTTCATTTTGTCGAACATTGCGCGCGAGAAGAAATTCGTATTTGATGCGCGCCCGTCGATATGCAGGCTCACCACGTCCGACTGAGCTAAGAGGGCATCGAGCGTGGGAGTGCGCTGTGCATTTCCGAGCGCAAGTTTTTCAGCAATATCGTAAAAGACGACGTTCATTCCTATTGCTTCGGCAACCACAGAAAGCTGAGATCCAATTGACCCATAGCCAATAATTCCGAGTGTTTTACCGCGAACTTCGTGAGAGCCATCGGCAGATTTTTCCCATATTCCTCGATGAAGTGCGTCATTGCGCTGCGGAATCTGCCGAGTTAAGGCAATGAGTTCGCCGATAACCATCTCGACTACTGATCGAGTATTCGAATATGGAGCGTTGAATACGGCAATGCCATGTTCACTTGCTGCATGAAGATCTATTTGGTTGGTGCCGATGCAAAATGCTCCGATTGCAGTCAGCGATGGCGCAGACTCGATTACTCGTTGAGTAACGAAAGTTTTTGAACGCAGTCCGAGCACGTCAACGCAGTCTAGAGCAGCAATAAGTTCATCTTCGTCGAGCGCGCCGGAAATTCTACGAATTTCGTAACCGCGTTTATGAAAAATCTCGTCGGCAGAAGTGTGAGGGTTCTCAAGCAGCAGTATCTTAGTCACATCTCTACTGTGTGGCGAATCTACTTATTTTTCAAGCAAGTACCATGATGCGAAATGATTTTGAGCCAAACGTTCCGTCAAAAATTAAATGGAGAACGAACTAGTCAATAACAATCCAATTACGAACGCTGCGGTTGAATTGAGACCAGTGCGGCTGTTGCACGCGTCATGGCAACGTATAAATCGCCTGGTCCATCGGCCAAAATTTCGTCTGGCGCAACGAGAATAACGACGTCGTACTCAAGACCTTTCGCCATTCTCGCGTCCACAATCTGCACGCGACGCGCCAATCCAGTGCCTTCGGTATCGATTGTATTGGCTGGAATTTCCTCTGAGTTAAGTAAAATCTCGGCAATCGATTGGCGTTGGGAAAGTGAGGTGATCACAGCGATAGTTCCCAGGCCATTGCCATACTTATCGTCAAGTATTTTCGACTGCTCCATGACTGTGTCTACAAGGAAACCCGGCAGATCGTCGTCGGGAAGGGAAAACGACGTATAAGCATTGGGAAGATCGCGAGCAGCGCGAATCGTCCGTACTGGATAACCGGCTTCATCCATGGCGCGCGTGGCGTGGCCGAGAATAGTTGCCGGCGTTCGATAACTGATAGTGAGCATCGCGACGCGGTGATTCTCGGCGAGTTTCCCTAAAGCGGCAGGCCATCCGCCTTCTGGCGCACCTGATGGACGTTGATCAAGATCGCCAACAATAGTCATCGACCGGCTCGGGTTGCGCCGCGCCAGCATTCGCCACTGCATCGGCGATAACTCCTGAGCTTCATCGACGACGATATGGCCGTACGTCCACGAACGATCATGAGCTGCCCGATCTGCTAGCGTATCTGCCGAATCTGAGTGACTCCATCGCTCAGTCATGTGCCCGGCATTGACGATTCCTGAACCGAGATTGAGGGTGGACATCGTTTGTTCTACATACTGGGAGAGCATCTGATTTTGCGCTGCAACATCCGCTTGTTGCTTGCGTTGTTCGTCAGTTAAGAATTCGCCAAGATGCTCGGCAAATTCGTCCAATATTGCAATATCGGCTCTAGTGAATCCCGATCCTGGCGCACGGTGCAAAAGTGCGCGTTCGGAAGGCGTGAGCTCAGGTGCGATTTCTTCAAGCAGCTGTGGCCACTTCAATATATGCTCAAAAATCCACTGCGGGGAAGCTGGTAGCCAGTGCAAGTTGATTTCGCGGCGCACATCAGGATCCGAAGCCACATCAGCGATGAGCCAATCGCTGTCCGTCAAAGTGGTGTGCTGCGCCGCAGCTAGTTGCTCAGCAAGCACATTGACGAGGTATTTTGCGTAAGTCTCTCGGGCCTCGTTATGCGGTTTGCCACTGCGGTGAGCTTTTTGTTGAGCATTGTGCACGTCTTTTGGAGTGAGATGAAGCTTTTTGCCCGAGACGACGAACACTTTCGGTTGCGAAAGCGGCCGTTGTAAAATCTGGCGCACTGCCCGTTTGACGATCTCGGACCAGATGAGTCTTCCTTTTAGGTGGGCAGCTTCTTCACTTTCTTCAATCGTGGCATGAACAAAGGGGAGGAGATCATCGAGAGTTGTTGACACGACGTCGGATTCTCCCAGCGAGGGAAGAACTTGATCGATGTATCTCAAAAAAGAGTGAGAAGGTCCAACGATCAGCACGCCCGAATGGCTGAACTGCTCGCGGTGGGTGTACAGCAGATATGCGGCGCGATGCAGAGCCACCGCCGTCTTTCCCGTGCCGGGGCCACCTTGTACGACGAGCACGCCTTTTGCGGGGGATCGAATGATTTCGTCCTGCTCAGCTTGAATCGTCGCTACAATATCGCCCATTTTTCCATCGCGTGCCTTGCTCATTGCTGCGAAAAGGGCGCCTTCGCCGGTGAGGTTGAGCTCCGAGTCTTGCTGTGAATCGGCAATGAGGAGCTCATCTTCAACATTCGTCACTTCTCGTAAACGCAATTGAATATGACGACGGCGCACGACGTCGCCCGGTTCTGCTGCGGTTGCCTGGTAAAACGGTTCAGATTGAGGGGCGCGCCAATCGGTGAGCAAGATGTGTTGATTTTCGTCGCGCAAAGTGAGCCGGCCAATATGGGTCACTTTTTGAGATTTAGAATCGAGCCTGCCTAGAACTAGTCTGTTTTCAACATTGCGCAACCTGGTGAGGTTTTCTTCGTAATGAGCTGCGAAAGAGTCGCGTTCACTGCGTGCGCTGGGAGTGCCAGTTCCACCTTGAGAGCGAACTTTTTTTAATTGCTGCGTGTAATAATCGCGCTGCTCGTCGAGGGCGGCGTATGCGAGGTTAGCGAATCGCTGTTCTTGCGCAATCGCGCGTGCGAGTGCGTTATCTTCTGAACTCTTTGAGTTCGCAGAGTTCGATTCGGCTGCCATGAATACTCCTTGCACGAAAAATGTAGCCAAACAATTATCCACTATTTAGATATGCAGCGCCATCTGGAGGTGATCAATCCTACGCAACCAGACGATGATAGTGTGCGTTGAATATGGCAAAGTTGAATTAACTACTAGCTGTTGAGAGTGTTGCTCAAACACAATTGTTCACCAGTGCCATCCATCAACTAAGTGAGGAAGTAGATGTCGGAACTCATTGAGTACAAGCTAACTCGCCCCGATCTTCGCGTGCCTTATTTGGTTATGAACCTTATCGATCCACTCGTGGATGCAGGCGATATTTCGCAAGCTATTGATGCAACGATTTCGGATTTAGACGCAGTTAATATTGCAACTTTTGATTCAGATTTGCTCTATGACTATCGCGCACAGCGGCCAATCGTGAGCTACCTTGACGGAAAACTCAATGAGCTCGCTTTTCCGCAAATGCAGCTCAATTTGGTCACTGATATTGCGGGTAAGAATTTTCTTTATCTGTGTGGGCAAGAACCAGATTTTCGTTGGAATACGATCACTCAAGACATTATCGATATCGTAAAGAAATTTGGCGTTGAACAGGTTCTTACTTACGCCGCAATGCCGGCTACAGTTCCGCATACTCGGCCAGCTGACATGCTCATTCGCACCACTCAGCCTGCGCAAGATGGTCAATATGTGCAAGGACGAGCCGAACACTTCAGTGCGCTTGCCGATTTTTTCGAGTATTTTGCTGGTAAAGCGGATATTTGCGTGACGAATTTACGAGTGCGAGTACCTTTTTATATGGCTCGAGGTCCGCATCCTTTCGTGCAAGGTGCGCTCGCGGCGGTTAAGATGACTGCCACAATCGGCGGACCAAAGCTTCCACTTGGCGATCTTGAGCAGCTCGAAGACCGCCAGAAAGAAGAAATCGCCAGTTTCCAGGTTGAAGGTGCTGAGTTCGAAGAACTTTTGCAAAAGCTTGAATTTGAATATGATGCGACTTCCGTAGAAGCTGGCTTCGCAAAGACGGATGAAGCCCTGCCAGAAATCCCCAGTTCAGAGGAAATCGGGAAAGCTGCTGAAGAGTTTCTTGCGATGCAAGATGAGGATTTGCGAGGTAAAGTGCGGCCTACTCACGATCGTGAACGGGCGCCGTCTAAGTCAAAGTCTGGCGATCATTCCGATGCGGACAACGAAGGAAGCGGAAAATCCTGGTGGGCGTGGCGTCGTCGGGGTCGGCAGTAAAAGCGAAATGTTTGCTCATGCGCGCTTGCTGATGCACTCTTGTGTACTGCGCGTTGACGCGGTGGTCGCTCGCGTATCGTGCGTTGACTCGCCGGTCGCCTATGTATTGCGCGCGTGCTTATCGACTGCTCCCGTATAGCATGCTCACTCATGGCTCGCTAGGCTTCATAGACCGCGCAGTTATTCTCCGCTTAAGTCTGATGAGCTGGTGTTATTTGCCGTGCCGCTGCGTGGTGACGGTAGCCAACCAATATCCGCGTCCGTGAGTGCTTTTGCGCTTTGTGCGCCGCGATCCAAAACTGCTTCGGTGATGACCGAGGTAGGAAGCGGGAGTTTACGCACTTGCCGGGAAATTTCGTCTGTGTCTATCTCCCGGTTGCTGGCTAAAAGCACGATATTGCCAAATCTCCGATTTTTAAAGATCGCTGGATCAGAAATTGCGGCGAGGTGTTTGAAACTTTGCGCAACAGCTTGAACCTCTTCGAAAAACTGGGCAAGACCCTTGCTTCCCGCAATATTTAAGCAGTACAGACCGTCGTCTCCGAGCATGGATTGCGCTCGTTGATGCGCTTCTACAGTCCGCAGCGGATCGGGAACTTGGCCTTGGGAAAACGCATCGCGAATGATCACATCCCAGCGTCCTTGGTTCGTGTCGAGTGTGATTCTTGCGTCTTGGCTGCGGATTCGCAAGGACGGGGAGCGTGGGAGATCGAACCAAAGCCGTGCGAATTCAGCTAGTTGTGGATCGATCTCGATCGCTAGCTGGCGAGACTTGGGTCGGTCAGCGTGGAGTGCGCGAGCTAATGCGCATCCGCCGCCTCCAAGGTGGAGAACTTTTAGAGGTGCACACTGGGCATACATCGAATCTATGGCGATTCGGATGTGTTCCATGTATTCAAATTCTAAGAAATGCGCATCAGATAATTTGATCGCCGAAGATTCAACGCCATCGACCCACAAAGTGAGCAAATCTGGATTGCCGGGCTGAGATCGAACTTCCAAATTCGACATCTCGGTTTGTATCGACTGCGGAAATATTTGCTGGTTGCGCTGTGCCATGGAGAAATTCTAGCTGAAGTTCTGGATAGACTGAGCGTGAGAAGAAATATAAACCCGTTCAAGCAAGCTCTTGCGGATGAGCAAATAACAGTGAGGTGACTATGTCTCGCGCACCAAGAAATGCGTCTTTGCGGCGTGACTGGGGTGATGACGACTCATGCACGCCGATTCTGCATGTCGATATGGACGCATTTTTCGTCTCGGTCGAGCTGTTTGATAAGCCGCATCTGCGCGGTAAGCCGATTGCTGTGGGCGGACTTGAGCGCGGCGTTATTTCTGCTGCTTCTTACGAGGCTCGACGCTTTGGAGTTAATTCTGCAATGCCCGTGGCAATGGCAAAACGCAAATGCCCTGAGTTGATTATTCTTCCGGTAAATATGGAGCGTTATCGCGCTGTTTCTGCTGAAATCATGCAGATTTTGCGCGATATTACCCCGCAAGTGGAGCAAGTTTCAGTCGATGAAGCTTTTCTTGATGTGCGTGGGGCGCGTCGACTTTTTGGCTCGCCGAAGCAGATTGGGCAGCTCATCAGGGAGAGAATCCATGCACAGGTCGGAGTGGGGGCTTCAGTTGGGATTGCTTCGACTAAACATTTGGCGAAGATAGCTTCTGCGCATGCGAAACCCGATGGTCTGTTATTGATTCCCGACGAGCATTCACTAGAGTTTCTTCATTCCTTGCCGGTCGGAGCGCTCTGGGGCGTTGGCGAGAAAACGCGCGAAAAATTGGCGAGCCGGGGCGTGGAGGACGTCATCGACGTCGTACGCCTCGGAGAAGAACGCATGGTCAAGATGCTGGGGCAGGCGGCAGGACAACGGCTATATGCTTTGGCGATGAATGAGGATGCTCGGCCGGTTTCCATCGAGTCTGTTGATAAGTCAATTAGTAAGGAGCAGACGTTTTTTGATGTTTTGCATGATCCGCAAGAGATTTTGCAGGTGATGCTCGGGCAGTCGTATGCGGTTGCGCGCAGGTTGCGGCGTCATCGGTATCTCGCAAGTACCGTATCTATCAAAGTGCGTTCTGGTGACTTTGTGACTCTCAATCGTTCGCATAAATTGGGCTCTGCTACGGACGTGGGTGCGGAGATTTTTGATACAGTGAAGATGCTGATGAGCAAACTTGAGCTTCCGACGTCGGGAGTTCGGCTCGTTGGGGTGCGCGCTGAGCAGTTTGTGCAGGCGAGTGAGGGGATACAGATCGCTTTGGACGACGACGGTAGGCGCGCGCAAGCTGAAAATGCGATGGACGCTGTGCAAGAGAAATATGGAGATTCGGCGCTTTTACCTGCGTCTTTGATGCGGAGTGTGCAACGAAAAACTGCCAACAACACGCAATCTCAGCCCTGACATATAGGTAGTGAAGTTTAGGTGTTGACTACCTTTCGAGCGTTCATTCCGATAGGCTGGAATATTGAGAGTACGAACTGCTAGGAGAGTATGATGGCGCTTTCTGATTATGAACGGCGAATGCTAGAGGAGCTGGAAAACCAACTCAGTGGGGATGATCCAAAATTCGCGCAGACTTTGGCATCAGATGAAGGTACCGTGAAGCGGCTGTCGATTTCTCCAAAAAACTTGGTTGGGGGCCTGATTATTGCAGTTCTCGGTTTAGGCGTTGTACTGCTCGGTGTTTCAATGGAGATCGTAGCTCTGGGCGTGCTTGGGGTAGTGATTGTATTTGGTGGGTTGTGGTACCTCACAAATGGGACCACCCAACGGCAGGTAAAAATTTCCTCCACTTCGCTCCACGGTTCATCGTCAACGCGCAATTCTATGAATTTTATGGAGAAGCAGGCGCAGGAATGGTTGCGCCGGCGCAATGGTGATCAACAGTAGACATTAAATAGTCTTATTTTGAATAGAGGCGATGCTTAGCGTCGCCTCTATATTTTTTGGGGTGATTTTTTGGGGTGATTGGCGCAACTTCTCGATATATATGCAGAAGTTGCGCCAATCGCCCCAAAATTTTTCCGCCACCGCCGAGCCACTCGGATTTTGTTCTCCATCGCAGGCCAATACCTCAAAAATCCCTCCACCGAATTTTCGTTGATATATCTTGAAAAGATTTCCGTAAAATACCAAAATGAACTTGAATGTGGTTGGAAATGGAGTAAAGTGGAGTCGTGAACCTATAGAAGGGAGGCTGATGGTGTTTCTCGGAACGTACGAACCGCGTTTGGACGACAAGGGACGCCTGATTCTCCCTGCTAAATTTCGTGATCAACTTGCTGGAGGGCTAGTCATTACCCGCGGTCAAGAGCACTGTTTGTATGTGTTCCCGATGGCGAATTTTGAACAGCACCTGGAAAAACTCCAGCAAGCGCCAATCACGTCGAAAGAAGCACGCACATACACGCGCGTTTTTCTTTCAGGTGCAAACGATCAAATTCCAGATAAGCAGGGGCGTATCAACATTCCTGTGAATCTGCGTGAATACGCCAGTCTAAATCGCGAACTAGCTGTGATCGGATCGGGCAGTCACGTCGAAATCTGGGATCTGGAGTCGTGGAACTCCTATTTGGAGGGAAGCGAGTCTGAATTTGCTGATCGTGAAGATGAACTAATCCCAGGAGTCTTCTGAGTTTAGGTGGCTTCCTACCGCAGTCTTGAGGTAATTCCCCAACTTCAAGCCGGCGGTGGGGAACCAAATGAACTCAGTTGTGTCACGTATCGCTAAACAGTGTCACGTATCTCTCAAGAAACGCAGTAGCAGAAAGGAGCCGGTGTGAATACGCACACAGCAGATGCCCACGCATTGAATGCTGAAAATAATGCGCTTCACCTCCCGGTTCTTTTGCGCACCTGCATAGATCTCATGGCTCCTGCTCTTCACAGCGAGCAGAGCGTCGTCATCGATTGCACTCTTGGCATGGGCGGTCACACCGAAGCGATCCTCACTGAGTTTCCGTCCGTGACGGTAGTGGGAATAGATCGCGACCCTCAAGCGATTGAACTTGCCTCCCAGCGCCTACAACGCTTTGGTGAGCGATTCCAAGCAGTTCATACAACGTACGACGACGTCGACCGCGTTGCTGCGAAGTACGGCCATGATGGCAAAGTCGATGCGATTTTGATGGATCTTGGAGTTTCCTCACTTCAACTTGATGCGGTTGAACGTGGTTTTTCTTATGCGCATGAAGCGCCCCTTGATATGCGGATGAACCCAACGCAAGGAACTTCGGCGAAAGACCTGCTCAACACTGCCGATACAGCCGAATTGACCCGCATTTTGCGCGTCTATGGCGAAGAAAAATTTGCGCCAAAGATCGCGAAGGAAATCGTTCGTCGTCGGGAAATTAAAGCTTTAGAGACCACGACGGAACTGGTTGATATCGTGCGTGACTCGCTACCAGCGGCAGCAAAGCGAACGGGCGGAAATCCGGCGAAGCGTACTTTCCAGGCAATTCGTATCGCTGTAAATGCGGAACTCTCAGTGCTTGAACAGGCAGTGCCACGTGCCATTGAGTCGCTTCGAATCGGTGGTCGGCTCGTGGTTGAATCCTATCAATCGCTCGAAGATCGCATCGTCAAAGATGCCTTCAAACAAGGTCTACAAGCCACAACTCCCGCTGGGTTGCCGATGGAACTCGAAGACCACAAGCCATTTCTCAAAGCGATTGTGCGTGGGGCGATGAAAGCCGACGACGACGAACTGGCACGCAACTCGCGAGCCGCTTCTGTCCGATTGCGTGCAGTGGAACGCTTGCGATCTACACCAGACCACCTTTTTAATTCCGAACACTATCGAGGGGACACCTTATGAGCGCTGCTAACTACGCGGTATCACGCCGGGCTGTATCACCACACTCACGTCCAGTAATTGCTGCTCCTGGGCTTAAAGTCGTCCCCAGTCCAGCCCCAGCGCGCGGATTGTTCACCACAGTAATCACCTGCTTACTAATCTTTGTTGCTTCAATCACGCTCGCTTTTTACCTCAACACGCGCATGGTTCAAGGTGCATACGAACTAAAGACGATTAAAGTTGAACTAAGTAAAGTAGAAGCGCGTATGGACACCCTGCAAGGGGACGTTGTTGGGCTTTCCACTCCTGACCGATTGCGTGAGAACGCGACGAAGTTAGGAATGGTGCCGGCCACGGAATGGCGCCATATAGACGTAGCTTCGGGAGCGATCGCAGGCAACAATAAAAAGTAGGGATTGGTATGACGGAACGTGAGAATCTTCGTTCACGCCTCTCACACTCCGGCGTAAAATCTCAGCGGGAAAACCACGGTACTGTGCCTGAGATCGATTCGGTGCGCTATGCCCGCGTCACCACGAATCGACGCTTGCGTGCCATTATGGCCATCATTTTGGCGATGGCAGTTTTACTTTCTGGGCGTTTGGTGTTTTTGCAGGTAATTCAGGCAGATAAGCTTTCTTCGTTGGCTCGCGAATTCCGTACCCGGTCGTACACCCAGGAAGCGCTGCGTGGAGATATCCTCGACTCCAATGGCGACGTGCTCGCCACGTCGGTTCCTCGCTACAACGTGCGAGTCGATCAAGTCGCGATTGCTAATTACAAGCGTTATAACGACGACGGTGACCTCATTGGCACTGGAGCCACAGCTGCGGCAGCTGAGCTGGCACCTGTGATTAACGAAGATCAAGCTTCGCTGGGTGGGCGATTGCTAGGTGGCGAGAAAAAATCCCATTGGGGACTCGTCAAATCTGGACTCACGCCTGATCAGTGGCGCAAGATCAGCGAACTGAATATTCACGGAATATTTCCAGAGCGGTATATGCAGCGAGTTTATCCAAATGGAACGGTCGCGGGCTCAATACTCGGGTACGTGGGGCAAACTGAACAAGATCCGCATCCGCAAGGCCGGGCGGGAGTTGAACAGTCGCTCAATGACGTTCTTAAAGGTACCGATGGACAGCTCACAGTGGAAGTTGGGCCCGATGGCACGATCTTCCCGCAAGGAGAGATCGTCGATACACCGGCCAAAGATGGGCGCGACGTTAAGCTGACGATCAACAGAGACCTGCAAAAAGTTGCCCAAGACGCGGTAGACAAGTCGGTATCGCGCTTTGGAGCAAAGTGGGGTAGCGCCGTCGTCGTGGAAATCGGTACGGGACGCGTGCTCGCCTTGGCAGACAGTGCCAGCCCAAACCCAGGTAAGCTCAACGAAACCGATCCGAAAAACTGGGGATCACGCGCAGTGAGCAGTATTGTTGAGCCTGGTTCAACGGGAAAAATCATCACGTATTCAGCGGCGATCAACGAAGGAAAGATTTCTCCACTCAGCGTGTTCTCCGTTCCCTCGCAGTACAAGACATCGACAGGCGAGGTTATTAACGACGTCGAAAATCACGCCACCGCACGCATGACGGCCGCGGGAATCATCGCGCTGTCTTATAACACTGGTTTGGTGCAAATCGGCCAGCTCCTTGATGATAAAAAGCGTTTTGATTATATGAAGGCATTTGGCATTGGTGCCAAAACTGGCATCGAATTGCCCGCTGAAGAGCCTGGTTTGCTCGATGACTACACCAAATGGGATCGTCGATCGCGTTTTACTACGATGTTTGGCCAGGCTTATGCGGTGACTCCTGTGCAGTTGGTGCAGATTGCGTCGATTGTGGGAAGTAAAGGTGTGAAGAATCCGATCCATATTGTGGATGGAACATTCGACGAGAACGGAAAATACCAGCCAACGGTAGTTAAAGAACCGCAGCGAGTGATCTCAGAGCAGACGTCGGACACCATCTTGAAAATGATGCAGGGCGTGACTCAAAAGGGTTCAACGGGTCAGCTTGCAGCGGTTGCTGGCTACAATGTTGCTGGTAAGACCGGTACCGCGCAAGTTATCAACTCAGCTGGCAAGACTACAGCTCTCGTGGGCACATTTACCGGTCTAATTCCGGCTGAAAACCCGAAGATTGCGGTGGCTGTGGTGATTTACACTGGGCATGAGCCGGGATTTGGTGGTGTTATCGCTGCTCCTGTGTTTGCCGATATTGGAGAATTTGCGATGCGACAGATGAAAGTTCCACCTTCAAGCGTGCCTTTGTACAAGTATCCGTGGTACGAATCCGAAATGGGGAAGTGATGATACGACCCGTAGAAAGTCCACAAGAAACTCTTGCTGGCATCGTTGATTTTCTTCTCGAACAGCAGATGCTTGAAGAAATTTATGTTCAAGCTCGCCCGCTCGGAATAGAGCGTGTGATAAGTGAGGCGCATGCGCCACAAACGCAGCAATCGCCACATGCACAGCGCACGCAGCAAGCAGCGCGTGCGCCACAATCGCAGCAAGCAGCAAATGCCCAGCGCGTCACCCACAAACAAGAACTACTGGCAGACTCGGAATTTGCCCAGATTGATGTGCACGGCCTAGCTATAGGCAGTAAAGACATTATCTGTGGCGACGTCTTTCTCGCTGTGCCAGGAGAGCGCGTACATGGAGCAAAATTTGCTACTGATGCCCAGGCGGTAGGGGCTGTAGCCGTAATTACCGATCGCGCAGGTTGGGAGCTCATCAACAGTCATGGCACAGTGACGATCCCGGTGCTGGTGGTGGCGAATATCGTTGATATACAAGGTCTTTTGGCTGCCCACGTGTTTGGAAACCCCAGTAGTGCCACTGTTTCTTATGGAATTACGGGCACGAATGGCAAGACGACCACCAGTTATATTCTCGACTCTCTGCTCTCGGCACTTGGGCATACGGTGGGACTGGTAGGCACCGTCGTCGTGAAAGTAGGCGACCAAGAGATTCCCGCTTCGATGACGACTCCGCAGGCAGTCGAATTACAATCGATGCTTGCGAATATGCGCGAACGCGGTATGGACTCTTTGGTTATGGAAGTGTCGTCTCACGCGCTCGCCCAAAAACGCACAAAGCCAATTTGTTTTGACGTCGCTGGATTTACAAACCTCACCCAAGACCATCTTGATTTTCACAAGACGTTCGAGGATTATTACGCAGCGAAAAAAGAACTGTTTGAACCTCAGAACTCGCGTTTTTGCGTGATCTCGACAGACGATGAATTTGGCCGCAGGCTCTATGAAGAAACTCAAAGTCAGCGAGCCGAGTCCTGCGTTGCGCTGGCTGTGAAGTCAGATCTTGATGGCAGAATTGGCTGGCACGTGGAGGATATCTCCTTGAACGCGGACGGTTCATATTTCGATCTGTACTCACCGCAAGGGGAGAAAATCTCTGTTCATTTGGGTATGCCCGGAGAGTTCAATGTGTATAACGCCGCCTTGGCAATCGCGATGCTCGTCCACTCGGGAATTAGTTGTGCGCAGATTTCGCAGGTCCTGTATGAACAAGGTGGGCTGTTCCCGAGAGTTCCAGGACGGATGGAACTTATTTCGAGCCAGCCGCGCGTCATCGTAGATTTTGCACATAATCCAGATGCATTAGCCAAAGCGATCAGCACTCTTCGCCCTACTACTGCGGGAAAGTTGGTGGTTCTCACGGGTTCTGCGGGAGACCGCGACAGAGCGAAGCGCCCGCTTATGGGTGAGATCGTCTCTGCGCTGGCAGATTTTACGGTGATCACCGATGACGATCCACATTCAGAGGATCCAGCTCAGATTCGTGAGGAAATTATCGCTGGGATTAAACCAGGCGCTGATTTCGAAGAAATCGCTGACCGCTCACAGGCAATTGCTAGCGTGATCGCCCGGGCGCAAAGCGCTGATACCATTTTCATCGCTGGTCGTGGGCACGAATTGTGGCAAGATTGCGACGGTGTGATGATCGAGCTTGACGATCGGGTAGTTGCCCGGCAGGCGCTCGAAGCTCGGGAGAAGAATTCAGTTAAGGAACGCTGATAGACAGATGTTTGATGCCACGTTTGAGAAAGTCTTGCACGCATGCGAAGGGACACTGCTTGATTCGCTCGCGCCCAATATATCCGATATTAAGGACGCCGCTATTACAGCTGTAGTTACTGATAATCGGGCAGTTGTAGGTGGCGAATTATTCGTTGCTATCAAAGGTGAGCGTTCGAATGGCAACAGTTTTGGTGCAGATGCGTTAAATCGTGGGGCAGTGGCGGTGCTTTCGGATGATCCGGATACGGCGCTTGCCGCAGGAGTAGCTCCTGAGCGGTTAATATGCGTCAACGATGTAGTGAAAGCCTTGGGAATGTTGGCGCGCGAATCGCTGCGGCAGTTGCGCCACAACGGAAACCCGGACTTGAAAGTGGTTGGTATTACTGGCTCAGTGGGAAAGACAACCACTAAAGACCTGCTTGCCCAGATGCTGGCATATCGCGGTGCAATTGTGGCACCACCCAATTCTTTCAATAACGAGATTGGCGTGCCACTGACAGTACTTCGTGCTGATAAACAAACTGCGACTCTCGTTTTGGAAATGGGCGCAGATCATATTGGCAACATCGAGTATTTAACATCAATTGCTTCTCCTGATATTTCGGCTGTATTGGCCGTGGCACGGGCGCATTTGGGCGAGTTTGGTGGAATTGAGAATGTGGCGCGGGCAAAGTCAGAGCTAGTGACTGGTACGCAGGCAGATGGCCAAGTCGTTTTGAATGCCGACGACGGTCGCGTCGTCGCGATGGAAGAATTGAGTTCGGTGCCCGTTACGTTCTTTTCTGCCACCGGGGCAAAGACCATCACGAATTCCAAGGCTGACGTGCTGGTCTACGCTTCGGATATTACTAATTGCGAGGGCCACGCCCAGTTCGTGCTTCATATTGGTGAGCAGCAGGAGCGCGTACGGATGGCACTTGCTGGCTTGCATCATGTTAATAATGCGTTAGCTGCCGGAGCAGTTGCCCACCTGCTCAACGTGCCGATCGAGCATATTGCTCAAGTGCTACAGCAGGCTAATGCGGCGAGCCCACACCGTATGGATGTGCGCCGCATTGGCGAAATCACGGTGATTGACGATTCTTATAATGCCAATCCGGATTCGATGCGTGCGGGTTTGCGTGCATTAGCGGATTTGGGTGCGAATAGGCGAAAAATTGCGGTGCTTGGCACAATGCTAGAGTTGGGTGCTGAATCTGACACCGAACACCGCCACATTGGCGAATATCTTGCTCAATTAGGGGTTGACGTGGCATTTTGCATTGGAGAAGGCACATCCAAGCTGGCGCAAGCAGCCGAATTGGGTGGAGTGAACGTGCGCCAATTCAGTACTGTTGACTCTGCGCAAGAGTTTCTTCGCTCAGAATTGCGCGCTGGTGACGTAGTCTTATTAAAGGGCTCGAACGGTTCGGGGGTTTGGAAGATCGCCGATGAACTCTTGACAGAAGGGGAGTAAATGCTTTCGATTTTGGTCGCAGGTGCGATAGCGCTTGCTATTTCCCTGTTTTGCACTCCTCTTCTTATTAAGCTGCTTGAGCGGCGTTCGTATGGGCAGTTCATTCGTGAGGACGGCCCGACGACGCACCTAACGAAGCGCGGTACTCCAACTATGGGTGGCATCATCATTATTTTGGCTACTGTGCTTGGATACTTGGCAAGTAATATTGCGACGTCGCGAACCCCTAACGCCTCAGGCATCTTACTGCTCTTCCTCATGATCGGACTGGGCTTCATCGGCTTCCTTGACGACTTCATCAAAGTGCGCAAAGAGCGCTCGCTGGGCTTGACTCCGATGGCAAAAATGATCGGGCAGGGCGCCATTGGAATCACTTTCTCCATACTCGCGCTTCAATTTCGCAATGAACTCAATCGTTCGCCTGCGTCGACGCATATTTCTATTGTGCGTGATACCAGGCTTGACCTGGCCTTTGGTATAACTGTACTGGGCATTATTTTGTTCGTGCTGTGGGCAAATTTCCTTATTACAGCTTGGTCGAATGCCGTAAATCTCACTGATGGACTCGATGGCTTAGCAGCGGGCGCTTCAGCTATTGCTTTCGGCGCCTACGTAGTGGTCACGCTGTGGCAGTCGTACCAGCCGTGTTTATCGGTGGTCAATCCAGAAAATGGTTGTTATGACGTGCGCGATCCTCGTGATTTGGCCATGATCGCGGCAGCTATCGTGGGAGCTTGTTTAGGATTTTTGTGGCATAACACTTCGCCGGCTCGCATTTTTATGGGAGATACCGGCTCGCTCGCACTCGGTGGAGCTTTTGCTGGTATCTCGATTCTTACGCAGACCCAAGTGCTGGCAGTTTTTTTGGGCGGACTGTTCGTTATCATCGTTATTTCAGATGTTATCCAGATCGGATTCTTCAAAACGACTGGTAAACGTGTGTTCAGAATGGCACCGCTTCATCATCACTTTGAGCTTAAAGGCTGGAAAGAAGTCACTATCGTAGTGAGATTCTGGCTCATCCAATTCCTACTGGCTGCTTTAGGTATCGGACTATTCTATGCGGAATGGCTTTCACAACAATGAGTTATTCGATCCCTACTGTCAAGGATTTTGATGCTCGGAGAATCGCCGTATTGGGATTAGGAGTGTCTGGCCGTGCATGTGTGGACGCACTGGTCACAAAGACGCGGGCCGTCGTAGGCGTTTGGGATTCTCAGCCTGAAGCGGTAGCAACATATAGTGCTGATTCGCGCATATCCTATGCTTTTAGCGACTCAGCCGCGCAAAAAATGCTCGACTCGCTCGTAACTTGGCAGCCCGACGTCGTCGTTATTTCACCGGGCTTTCCTGAAACTGGAATCGAATGGACAACGCTACGCGAACGCAATATTGAGATTTGGTCCGAGATCGAGCTCGCATGGCGACTGCGTGCGTGCGACGAAGCCGGTGTATTCGCACCGTGGCTGTGCGTGACGGGAACGAATGGAAAGACGACGACGGTCTCCATGCTCGCCTCCATTTTGCAACATTCGCACTTCAAAGGTGTGGCGGTGGGGAATATTGGCACACCGGCCGTGCAGGAGGTTAGTCGCACCGATGCCAATGCTCCGCGGGCATTTGCCGTTGAGCTTTCTTCGTTTCAACTCAAAGCCACACATTCCATGGCGCCAGCAGCGGCCTTATGCCTCAATATTGACGATGACCATTTGGAATGGCATGGCACTCGGCAAGCCTATTGGCAAGCAAAAGCTTCGATATATGAACGCACTCAGCTGGCCTGTGTGTATCCAGTTGGCGATTCGCAAGTGCAGAGTATGGTTGACGAAGCTGATGTGCAAGAAGGAGCGCGTGCTATTGGGGTATCACTGGGAATTCCTGCGCTTGGGCAAATCGGCTTGGTCGAGGACGTGGCCGTTGATCGAGCATTTGGTGCACATTACCGCCGCGAAGCCACTGAACTATTTGAATTAGGAGATCTGAAGGGTCTCGGGCTGGAACAGCTCCCGGCGCACTTGGTGAAAGATGCTTTGGCTGCCGCTGCGCTCGCCCGATCGATCGGTGTGGATGCTGAGCAAGTTCGGGCAGGTCTTGCTGCCTATCGGCTCGGAGCGCATCGCATTGAGACTGTGGCGTGTGTGGACGGCGTAGAATGGATCGACGATTCGAAAGCGACGAATGCGCATGCTGCAAAAGCTTCGCTGTGCGGACGCCCTGAAAAATCTGTGGTTTGGATCGTTGGCGGCCTTGCAAAGGGGGCACGATTCGAACAGCTAGTGAGTGAAGTTGAAAGTGTGCTCGGTGCGGTTATCGTTATTGGGCGTGATCAAGAGCCATGGCGCAGCGCGTTGAGTTCGCTTAACGTGCCAGTGCACTACGTCGATACGGACGCCACAAATCCGATGGAATTGGCGGTGGAAGCTGCGCAGCGCCATATTACTTCACAGACTCGATCTGTGTTGCTCGCTCCAGCAAGCGCGTCGATGGATCAGTTCACCTCTTATGCACATCGTGGTCAAGCTTTTTCACAAGCAGTATCGCACAAGATTGCGCAAGTTCAGGAGGGCAGTTAAAAATGGGGCAGTCAATGCATTCCGGCGCTGTCAACTACAGCAGCGCAGTGAATCGCGGTGGCGCTATGAATCGCAGCAGCGCCATGAATCCTACGCCAGTGCTCTTTGCTGAACCTATTGATCCACCGGTAGGCCAAACGCGAGAATTGACGCAAAATCAACGTGAACGGCGTGACGCCGTGCAAAGATCGGTTATCACGCTGCTGGTTGCGTCCACCATTTTGCTGATCATTGGAATTTTTATGGTGTTTTCGGCAACGTCTGCATCGTCAATTCGCGCAGTTGATCGCTACGGCGAGGGCGTTGGCTTGTTTTCCGTTGCGATCAGGCAGGTGTTTTGGGCAGTACTTGGCGTCATCGGCGCAGTGGTGCTGGCGATCCTTCCCTATCGCTTGATTGAGCGAATGTGCTATGTGATTTTCGCTGGCGCTTGCATTATGCAGCTTGCAGTGGTCTTTTTTGGAAAAGAAGTGGCCGGTAATACGAACTGGTTAAAAATTGGCGGTTTACAGCTTCAACCATCGGAGTTCTTAAAACTAGCAGTAATCGTGTGGCTGGCTCATGTGATTGGCAGGTTGCGGGTGCCGCAAATGGCAGATCTCCACGCTCTTGCCCTGCCTGTGGGCGGACTCACTATTGCCACCGGACTGGTTTTGCTGCCAGGAGACATGGGCACATCAATCGTGTATGTGCTCATTGGTTTAGGAATGCTGTGGCTGGCCGGTTTGCCTTTGAAATATCTCGGTATTGTTTTTGGCGCGGGAATAGTTGGCGCAGGTGCACTGATCGCCATTCAACCGTCGCGTCTAAGCCGAGTAACTAGTTATTTCAATAATCTCTTCTCCACGCCTGGCCTTAAAGAACCTAGCCAAGCGGATTTTGCCCAATTCGCTTTTGGCACCGGAGGCTGGTCTGGACTGGGAATTGGCGCTGGCAAGGAAAAATGGCGAGATCTGAAGGAAGCCCATACTGACTTCATTTTCGCTGTTATTGGCGAAGAGCTAGGTTTGTTCGGCTCAATCATCATCGTAGTGCTGTTTTTGGTGCTTGCGTGGGCATTTTTGCGCTTGATTGTGAATCATCCTTTCAGATACGGTCAGCTTTTATCTGCCGGTGCTGGATTGTGGATTTGCGGGCAGGCATTCCTCAATATGTGCGTCGTTACTGGCCTGCTTCCTGTTTTTGGCGTGCCACTGCCATTTCTCTCACAAGGCGGCTCAGCTTTGATGGCTACACTGTTTATGATTGGGATAGTGATTTCATGCGCGATGAGCGTGCCAGGTGTAAAAGAGAGCCTGCGGATTCGCTCAACGTTGGTGCACCGTGCACGCGCAGTATTGAGGAGGAAAGATGCCTGATCGGCACATTTCGGTGGTTCTCGCTGGCGGAGGAACTGCCGGCCACGTAAATCCGTTGTTATCAACTGCGGATGCCTTAAAGAAGCTGGATTCAAACGTGGAGATTACGGTGGTGGGTACCGATCAGGGACTCGAAACGGAGCTGGTACCAGCCGCAGGCTATCACCTCGTCACGATTGATCGTGTGCCATTCCCGCGCCGCATCAACAAAGATGCGATTACATTCCTGCCGCGTTTTGGTAAATCTATCAAAGCTGCCAAAGAGGTACTTCGCCAGGCAAAGGCTGATGTAGTCGTTGGATTTGGTGGCTACGTCTCTACTCCGGTGTACATGGCAGCAAAGTCATTGAATATTCCGGTGATCGTGCATGAAGGCAATGCTCGTCCTGGTTTGGCCAATAAACTTGGAGCGCGTTTTGCTCATTTTGTGGCGCTCACTTTTGCCTCTACTGCATTGAAAGCGCGTCATGGAAGCACACAAGTTATAGGTTTGCCGATGCGTGCAAGTATTTCGGATTTAGCAGATCACGAGCGGTTACGCCAAGATTTGCGCGCCCAGATGCTCGCTGCGTACAACTTCGATGCTAATAAGCCAGTAGTTGTAGTTACGGGAGGTTCGCTAGGTGCGCTGCACCTGAACGAGGTTCTTGTGCAGTGCGCCCAAGAAATGATCGACGCCGGAATCCAGGTTCTCCACATTACTGGCAAGGGAAAAGATACCCAGGTGCGAGAACAGACTGCTCATTTGCACAGCTGCGGTTATCAAGTCATTGACTATCTCATGGGCATGGAGAAAGCCTACGCTCTGGCAGATTTGGTGATCACTCGTGCAGGCGCAGGGATGGTAGCTGAAGTTTCAGGCTTGGGTATTCCAGCGGTTTTCGTGCCGTTGCCTATCGGCAATGGCGAACAAGCTCTCAATGCCCAAGACGTCGTAGAGGCTGGTGGCGCCCTCATGGTTGCCGATAGTGAATTCACGCCGCAGTGGCTGCGAGCCAATGTATTGCCTTTATTTGAAAACAACGTATTGAGCGAAATGTCTACAAAAGCCCGTGCGGTATCTGCTCTCGATGGGGCACAGGTGCTAGCTCAGAAAACCTTGGAGATTGCCTCGTGAAGTTTCATCTCATTGGTATTGGCGGAGCTGGAATGTCTGTGGTGGCAGACTTACTCTTAGCCCAAGGCCATAGCGTGCATGGATCGGATCGTGCGGATTCGCAAAACGTGCGGCGGCTGCGTGACGCTGGTGCCGTCGTCGCTGTGGGACATGCGCAAGAGAATATGGATGACGACGCGATCGTCGTCGTTTCGTCAGCTATAAAGCCCGAGAACCCGGAGCTGCACATCGCCCGTGCGCGAGGTCAAAAAATAATGCACCGCTCGCAAGCACTAGCTTTTGCGGCGCAGAATAAAGATTTCGTGGCGGTGGCGGGTGCGCACGGTAAAACCTCGACCACAGGAATGCTGGCTGTGGCTTTAGCAGAGCTTGGGCTCGATCCTTCGCGAGCTATCGGCGGTTCACTGGCCGGTGGACTCTCGGGCGGATATTTGGGTAGCGGCCAAATTCTTGTTGCTGAAGCCGATGAATCAGATCAATCTTTTTTGAACTATGCCCCGCGCGTTGCGTTGGTACTCAATATTGAAGCCGACCATCTTGACCACTACGGAACGCTGGAAAAGTTTGAGCAGGCCTTTGTTGATTTTTCACAGCGTATTGTGCCTGGCGGTCTTTTGGTCTGCTGTGCGGATAATGATGGCTCGCGCGCACTTGCTGAGCAAGCTGTGCAAGCTGGAGCGCGGGTGTGGACCTATGGACGTACCGAATGTAGTATCGGTCAAGCTCATGCGCTGCTGCGTGATCCAGATGCAGACGCAGATCCAGATGCAGATGCGCAATGCGCCCGTATCGTGTTTGGCGCTCAAAATTATGAACTGAAGATGGCAGTTCCAGGTGAGCATATGCTACTCAACGCGGTAGGCGCCTGGTTAGTTGGCGTTGAGCTTGGCATCTCTGGCCAAGATATGGCTCGTGCGCTGCAGGCATTCCGCGGGACAGGACGGCGATTTGAACTGCGCGGGGAGCAGCGCGGTATCAAAGTTATCGACGATTATGCCCATCATCCAACTGAGGTTGAAGCTACCCTGCGAACTGCGAAGTCGCTATTTTCTGGCAAAGTTCGAGTGCTGTTTCAACCGCACTTATATTCCCGCACCAAAAATTTTGCCCAGCGTTTCGCCCAGGCGCTGTCGCTTGCCGACGACGTCGTCGTGACCAGTGTTTATGCTGCTCGCGAGGTTCCGAGCGACGGCGTTGAAGGCGATGCAATCACTGCGTTTTTACCTACTGCCGATTACATTCCCGATCGGATTCAAGCTGCCCATGAGATTGCCCGCCGTGCCGAACCAGGGGATGCGATTCTCACCGTTGGCGCTGGTGACGTGACTGAACTCGGAGCTGTAATTTTGGAGGAACTGGAGAAGAACTCATGAGAGCACCTCGCCAACCTCGTAAACTGCGAAGTATTTCGCCGGCCGATCACACTCAGCAGCAAGCCAGTGATTCCCGTAGTCGAGATCTCCCAGCAGGGCAAGGGGCAACTACAGCGGATTCTGTAGAGACTGCAGCCTATGCTCACAGCGCTCCTGCTGCTGAAACTGCTCCAGTCGCGACATACGACAGCGCCGAGTTGGACTTCGATAAGGATGAGATCGCGCATGCTGAAGCTGAGCAGCGCTCGCGTTTTCGAGGTTTGACTGCGCCTTTTGCGCGCGTCAAAGAGCGCCTTGAGCAAAGGGCGAGCCTTGTGGATGCCGATTCGGAATCTGAGCAACATTCTGAATATCACGAGTGGCGTCAGAAGCTGGCAGCGGCTATGCCTGCTAAACGCGAAGTGGGAAAGAGCGGCGGCGCAAAAAAGAAGAGCTCTAATGTGCTGTCGTTGAACGATCGCTTGACCGAGCAACGGCATGAGGTGCGCAAAGTGCGCATCAAAAAGCTCGCTATTGCGCTGGCATTGGCAGGTTTTTTGGCCTTTACTACGTGGCTGCTGCTGTTTTCTCCGCTTTTGCGCATTAGCGCTTCGAATATCTCAGTCAATTATGATGGGCCAACCAATACTGCCGGTGAAACGCAGGTCAATTCGGTATTGAGCCAATACGAGGGCGAGCAGTTGCTGCGTATTAATCGCGGTGAGCTTGAAGAAGCTTTGGAAGCAATTCCTGAAGTCGCACAGGCCGATGTGAGCGCATCGCCATTTTCAGGGCTGGTAGTGGAAATTAAGCCACAGTACCCGGTGGTGTGCGTGAACAAGAACAATGCCTGCGTGCCTCTATCGGCCAAAGGTGAGGAACTGCACCTGCCTGCTGAGATGACGCAGAATTTGCCGGTGCTCGAAAATATTCCTGATGGCATGGATGCTCAGCGTGCATTGAAAGATATCAACCAGTTATTTGGGTATCTCAACACGGATCTAGCTGCGCAGGTGGCGCGAGTCAAGGTTTCTTCTGGGTATCAGATGACTTTTGTGTTCAAAGATGGGCGTGAGGTTTTTTGGGGGATTTCGAAAGACGGCGATGCGAAGGCTCGCGTTTTGCGTTCAATTTTGGCTGAACCAAAGTCGAAGATCGACGTTTCTGTTCCAGGTGCGCCGGTTGCAAAGTGATGAAGGTGTGCGTTAACGGAAGCTAATTGTGCAACACACCGGTTATATCGTTGCTTAATTGATTCATTGACATTATTTTTTCCGCGAGGTTGAAGTCGTAAAACTTCAAGTAATACTTGAGGTTTCGGAAGGAATAGGCAATGTTGTCAATGAATAATGCAGCCGACATCAAAGTTGTTGGTGTAGGCGGCGGTGGCGTAAACGCTATTGACCGAATGATTCAAGACGGACTAGCTGGTGTTGACTTTATTGCTGTCAATACCGATGCACAGTCGCTGGCAAAATCAGAAGCGGAAACTAAGCTAGATATCGGCATGAACGTCTCACAAGGACTCGGCGCTGGCGCTGATCCGACTGTGGGTAAGCGCGCTGCTGAAGAGAACATTGAGACAGTGCGTAACGCTCTTGATGGAGCCGATATGGTCTTTGTTACCGCTGGTGAAGGCGGCGGAACCGGAACGGGAGCTGCTCCGATCGTCGCTTCGGTGGCTCGTGAGCTCGGCGCTTTGACGGTTGGAGTTGTGACTCGGCCATTTGGTTTTGAAGGGCAACAGCGCACTCGTAACGCAAATGCAGGTATTGCTGCACTGCGCGAAGCGGTAGACACACTTATCGTCATTCCAAACGATCGACTTCTCGAGATTTCAGAGAAGAACATCGGCATTATTGAAGCTTTCCGTATGGCAGACGAAGTGCTCAACTCAGGCGTGAAAGGCATTTCTGACCTCATCACTAAAGCTGGTGAGATCAACCTCGACTTTGCTGATGTGAAAGCAATTATGAAAGACGCCGGAACCGCACTGATGGGTATCGGCAGTGCTTCTGGTGCCGATCGTGCCTTGCGTGCAACAGAAAATGCTATCTCTTCTCCGCTTCTTGAAGCACGTATTGACGGCGCGCATGGCGTGCTCTTGGCTTTCACCGCCTCAACCGATTTGGGCTTGACCGAATACTCTGAGGCTTCGAACCTGGTCAAGGAAGCTGTTGATCCAAATGCGAACATCATTATTGGTTTGATGATCGACGAGTCACTTGGCGATGAACTGCGCGTTACCGTCATCGCTGCGGGATTCGATGAGACTGAGGACTACCTTGCTCCAGTAGAGAAGACTATGGCTCAGCCAACTATTCCTGCTGCGCCAGAGCAAGGTGCTGCTAAGCATCGCGAAATTCCAAGCGCAGACGAGCGGGTAGCGCAGCGTCCAGCGGTGAGCGGCAATGTTGCTTCACCTGCGATGCCACATGCCAATCACGACAACGATCTGCCGCCGCTCACGACGCAAAGTGCCGCACCGACGTCGCTCGATGTGCCACCGATTTTGGAGGACGAATCGACCCGGCGTCGTCCTGATCTTGATATTCCGCCGTTCCTTTTCGGCGAGGAATAATATCTGGATCAGATAGGATAACTTCAACCTGTGGCCTTTGATAATTGCCTATCAAAGGCCACATTTTTATCGCTGTTGCGCATCAAATGACTATCAGTCGGATCATTAATCGATAAGGTTCTATGAGGAAAACGTGGAGGTATCTATGCGCTCGGAATTGCCACCTTATGAGGCCATTGATCTGCCATGGTTGGCTAAGGCAGGTGTGCGCTGTGGTTTCACAACTCGTTACGGTGGCGTATCGCCTGAGCCGTACGCTTCGTTGAATCTCGCTTTTCACGTTGGCGACGACGCTCAGCTCGTGCGTCAAAATCGCGCGATTCTCGAACACGGCCTTGATGCTCATTTGGTGTGGATGGATCAAGTGCATGGCAGTGAGGTCAAAGATGCGCAATCGGCGCAATTAGTGGGTGATTCTTGGAGTGTTGGAGACGCCGATGCGATCATTGTGGAGCGAAGTTCAATACGCCCGGGCAGTTCTCAAGGCGCAGCGGTGATGGTTGCAGACTGCGTTCCGTTGATCTTGGTGGATCAGACTGGAGCGCGAACGGCTGTGGTTCATGTGGGTAGAGCTGGTTTTGAGCAAGGGATCGCCGGAAAAGTTGTGGGTGAGATGTGCAAGCGAGGGACGCAGCGCGCGCAGTTACACGCTTTTATTGGGCCGAGTATTTGTGGTAACTGCTATGAATTACCGGCGCAGATGGTAGAAGTTTTTGAGCGCACAGCGCCCTGGGCAGTAAGCATAACGAGCTGGGGTACTCCTGCACTGGATATTCCGGCAGGCCTTGAGCACCAGCTTCGAGCTTTGGAATTAGCGCAGGTGGTTCGTCATGGGGCGTGCACATTGGAATCGCACAAATATTTCTCGCATCGCCGAGCTGGCAAAGCGGGCACGTCTACTGGGCGCTTTGCTGGATATGCAGTTTTGAGCCGAGAGTGATGGTTGCGAGACGATTGAAAGACGGTTGCGAGAAGAGACTAAAATAGGGGAGTTTGCAGACACACCGGCTGAGATCTTCCCTTTCAGATTCATCTTTTATAGTTTTGTATCAGCATGCTTTATTAAGGAGAGAACATGGGTTTTCTAGATCGGATCAACCAAAAGGCCGCAGTGGGCGATGAAGATTTTGGCTACGAAGACGGCGATTTTGTTGACTACGCAGATGAGGAATACTTCGAGTCTGACGACGCGCAGGTTACGCCTATCCGTTCGGTTGCCAATGTTGATATTGCAAGGATCGTTACGGTGTGGGTGTCGTCCTACAAAGACATCAAAGATTTCGCTGTAGAGTTCCGCAACGGCTTGCCTGTGATTTTGAACCTCAGTGAAGCTGCAGATGGCGAGCGTGCCCGTATCGTCGATTTTGCGCTCGGCCTTTGCTTTGGCTTGGAGGGTGTGTTCTCTCGTATTTCAGACGACGTATTCCTACTTACCCCACATTCGGTAAGTATCGATTCGCGCGGATCTGAAACAGAACATGACTTTGCCCGCTGAGGATTTTAACAAGTGATCACAACAATTTTGAATTTTCTTTATTGGGCTTGTGAAGCTTATATTCTCATCTTGATTGGGCGAGTTATTTTGGATTTTGCCCAAATCTTTGCGCGAGATTGGCAGCCGCAAGGCGTTTTGCTCGTGGTGGCGAATTGGATTTACCGACTAACTGATCCGCCACTGCGATACATTGGTCGCTATGTTCCGCCGCTACGGTTTGGTGGCATTGCGATAGACATTGGATTCTTAGTCCTGTATTTTTCGATTAAACTTCTTATGTTCCTCATCACCAGAATTGCAGTTTTGCTTTTACTGTAATTGGCGTGAATTCAACAGTTTTACCAATATCTGATAATAGAGAATTAAATTATTTTGCGATTTAATGGCAGCGTTCTGTTGGAATGTGATAAGAAATACCTGTAACTTTGAAAAAGAGCAAATAGGCATTTCGAGTAAATTTTCACATTCGTGGAAACAAATGGAATACAATATTTGCTGATAAACAAATACTTAGACACGAGGTACAAACATGGCAATGCTGACGGAAAACGATGTCGTCAACATGCGCTTCAAAGAACCCAAGCGCGTTGAAGATGGCTACGATCAGGATGAAGTCGATTTTTTCCTAGACGAAGTTGCTGAGACTATCGCTCAACTGACCAAGGAAAAGGCAGAACTTGAGGCACAACTGAAGTCGGCACAGGCTCGTGTTACCGAGCTCGAAACCGCTGCTGGTATGGCAACGCCTCAGCAGGCGGAGCCACAGCCTACCCAGGCAGACTCTACTGCGTCCTTCGCGCAGCCTGTAACTGATGAAGCGGCAACCGCAACCGGCGTGCTTTCACTTGCTCAGCGTCTCCACGATGAGTATGTAGCCAACGGTAAGGCAGAGTCCGAGCGTATTATTTCTGAGGCAGAGGCTGAGCGTACTCGCATCATCACCGATGCCGAGGACAACTACAACCGCACGCTTACGAAGCTCGAAGAAGAGCGCTCATTGCTTGAACGCAAGATTTCAGAGTTGCGTGAATTTGAGCGTGACTACCGCACTCGTTTAAAGAGCTACCTTGAGTCGCTCCTCAGTAATGTTGAGAACAACGGTTCTGGCCAAAGTGGTCAAATCTGATAACAACACGTGAAGGGGAGGGCATCGTGAGATGCCCTCCTTTTTGTTGGTAGGCTATGAGGGTGAAGAAACGCATTAGCTTTTGGGTATTACCGCTGCTCGTATTTGCAGTGATCGTGGTGCTAGATCAGATATCGAAGATTTGGGCTGTTGATCAACTCGCCGATGGGCGTGAGATCAAGATTCTTGGATCGTGGCTCTCGTTGAAACTCACGTACAATTCTGGAGCTGCTTTTTCTTTAGGTAATGGTGCTACCTGGGTGTTCACCCTCTTTGCGGCGCTTGTTGCGCTGGCGATGCCTTTCATTTTGCGAAAGTTTCCCCGTCGCAGCCAAGTGATTATTTTGAGTTCGATCTGGGCTGGTGCAGTTGGCAACCTTATCGATCGATTAATTCGCGAACCCGCATTTGGGCGGGGACACGTTGTGGACTTCATCAACTACAACAACTGGTTTATCGGAAATATCGCTGATATTGCGCTCGTGTGTGGCGTCATTGCCTTTATCGCGATTGAGGCTATTGATCCAATCCAAAGCATTCCCGATCGCGATCAAAGCCGTGAGCGAAACTGATTCGCCGTCGTCGTTAACTATTTCGCCGTCGTCAATACTGAGGAAAAACTGTGAGTCTTAAAACCTATCCTGTGTTCCCAGAATTTAGTGGAGAACGCCTCGACGCTGCGCTTTCGCGCTTTACAGGTATTTCGCGGGCAAAATGTCTCGATCTTATTTTGGATGGGAAAGTTTGGGTAGACGGCATTACCACAGCTAAAGGCTCTTTTAAGATTCTTGAGGGCATGGTGATTGAGGTTGATATTCCTGCGCCACCCTCCTTGGAGCCTGTGCCCACCCCGGTGCCAGGGATGAATACTTTGTTTGAAGACGACGATATCATCGTGGTCGATAAACCCGTTGGGGTAGCGGCACACGCATCTTTGAATTTCGAAGGTCCGGATGTGCTTGGTGCGCTTTTGGCTATGGGAGTGCGTTTGACCACGTCTGGTCCACCAGAGCGCAAGGGAATCGTGCATCGGCTCGACGTCGGTACCACTGGCGCCATGGTCGTTGCGAAGTCGGAACTCGCTTATACACTGTTGAAACGAGCTTTTCGTGACCGCACTGTAACGAAGATCTATCACGCTTTGGTGCAAGGTCATCCAGAACCGACGGTCGGTACGATCGAGGCACCAATTGGCCGCGATTATCGCCACCAATGGAAAATGGGTGTGCGCCAGGACGGTAAATTTGCTGTGACGCACTATGACACTCTCGAAGCGATGTCTGGCGGCACTTTGCTCGAAGTCCACCTCGAAACGGGACGTACCCATCAAATCCGCGTGCATATGGCAGCAACTCGCCATCCGTGCGTCGGCGACGATATGTACGGCGCAGATCCGGTGCTCTCGGCAAAACTTGGACTAGAACGCCAATGGCTACATGCTGTTAAGCTCGGTTTTGATCATCCGCGCACGAACGAATATGTGGAATTCCATTCGCCATATCCTGCCGATTTGCACCATGCTCTCGAGCTTATGCGTCAGGGCGTGATGTGATGATTTCCGTGCGTGAGGTGCAAACTGAAGAAGAATTGCAGCGTTGTTTTGCGATTCGCAAGGAAGTGTTTGTTCAAGAGCAAAAGGTGCCTTTGGCTGAGGAGCTTGACGCTTTAGATCGCGATCCTACGACTGTGCATATCCTCATGTGCGATGGCGATATCGATCTGGGAACTGCGCGGATTTTGCCTGATGGTGCAGGTCTTGTGCATATTGGACGGGTTGCGGTTCGCGCTATTGGCCGTGGGCGCGGGTGGGGCAGAATCCTTATGGAGGCTGCGCATCGAGTGGCAGCGCAGCGATTTTCTGTAGACGGCGCTCGCGTGCGTTGCGTGCTCTCGGCACAGTTGCAGGCGGTTCCTTTTTATGAAGCGCTTGGATACGCCAATGTCGATGATCGTATTTATCTCGATGCCCAAATTGAGCATAGAGATATGGCCTGTGAAATCGATGTGCGCGATCGTGACGCAATTCATTGAGGTAGTTTTTAGCGTGAAATAGAGCTTGAGCTGATTTGAATGTCCACTGCCGGACGCAAGCTCTGTAAACTGTGACTATGGCTCAACAAGATTTTGCTCATCTTCACGTTCACACCGATTATTCAATGCTTGACGGCGCGGCCAAAATCAGCAAGCTAGTTAATGAGGTCGTGGCGCAGGAGCAGTCTGCGGTGGCGATCACCGATCATGGCTATCTTTTTGGAGCTTTTGAATTTTGGAAAGCCGCGAAACAAGCTGGTGTGAAGCCGATTATTGGCATCGAAGCATATATGACGCCAGGCACTTCTAGGTTTGATACCACCCGAGTGAAATGGGGTACGCCTGCGCAATCTGCAGACGACGTTTCAGCGCGTGGTGCGTATACGCACATGACTTTGCTCAGTGAAAACAACACTGGTATGCACAATCTGTTTAGGATGGGGTCTTTAGCCTCCTTAGAAGGGCAGATGGGCAAATGGCCGCGCATGGATCGGGATCTTTTAGAGACTTATCATGAGGGGTTGATCGGTACCGCAGGGTGTCCGTCGGGTGAAGTGCAAACGCGCCTGCGGTTGGGGCAATACGATGAGGCGCTTCGGGCTGCAGGCGAGCTTCAAGATATTTTTGGGAAAGAGAATTTTTTCGTTGAAGTGATGGATCACGGCATCGAAATTGAGCGAAAAGTACAAAAGGAGCTCATTGCACTTGCTCATCAAATTGGCGCACCAATTATTGCGACGAATGATTCACACTATGTGAAGAAATCCGATGCCAAGATTCAAGATGCGATGTTGTGTATCAACTCTGGTTCAACTTTGATGGATCCGGATCGTTTTCGTTTCGACGGCGAAGGCTACTATCTGCGTTCTACCCAAGAGATGCAGCAATTATTTGCTGATATTCCGCAGGCTTGCTCCAATACTTTGCTCATCGCCGAGCGGTGCAACGTCAATTTTGAAACTACTGCGGACGGTGCGAACTATATGCCGAAGTTCCCTGTGCCACCTGGTGAAGACGAAACATCGTGGTTTATACGAGAAGTTGAAAATGGCCTGCATGAACGCTTTGGCGAGACGATACCGGATCACGTGCGCCAACGTGCAAATTATGAGGTAGAAGTTATCGTCAATATGGGATTCCCAGGCTACTTCTTAGTGGTTTCGGACTATATTAAGTGGGCGCGGAATGAAGGAATTCGCGTAGGCCCTGGCCGTGGTTCTGGTGCAGGCTCTATGGTTGCTTATGCACTTGGTATTACCCAACTTGATCCGATTCGCCACGATCTGCTCTTCGAGAGATTCTTGAACCCAGAACGCGTTTCAATGCCTGATCTTGATATCGACTTTGACGACCGTCGTCGTGGGGAAGTGATTGAATACGTCGAGAAGAAATATGGCAAAGACAAAGTCTCCCAGGTAGTTACGTTCGGTACTATCAAGTCGAAACAAGCGCTTAAAGATTCAGCGCGCGTACTCGGCTATCCTTTTGAGATGGGCGATCGACTCACTAAAGCCATGCCGCCCTCGGTGATGGGTAAGGATATTCCAGTCAATCAGATCTACAACAAGGAACATCCACGCTTTGCCGAAGCTAGTGAGTTTCGCGCTGTGGTGGATAACGATCCTGATGCGAAAAAAGTCTTTGATTTGGCATTGGGATTGGAAGGCTTGGTGCGGCAAACAGGCATGCACGCCTGTGCGGTGATTATGTCCTCGGCTCCGCTCACGGATGTCATCCCAATTATGAAGAACGCCAAGGATGGTGCCATTCTTACTCAGTTCGAATATCCGCAATGCGAAGAGCTGGGTTTGATCAAGATGGATTTCTTGGGGCTTTCTAACCTCACGATGATCAACGACGCTTTGCGTAACGCTGCAGAAAACGATAAGAATCCACCTAATATCGACGAAATTGAGCTCGACGATAAAAAGACCTATGAGTTGCTAGCACGAGCTGAAACGCTCGGAATTTTCCAGCTTGATGGTGGCGGCATGCGCAGCCTGCTCAAGCAGATGAAAATGGACAATTTTGCCGATATTTCTGCTGTTTCTGCACTTTATCGACCTGGACCAATGGGAGCGAACTCCCATATTAACTACGCCTTGCGCAAGAACGGATTGCAGAATAAAACTCCGATTCATCCCGAACTTGAAGAATCACTTGAGGAGATTCTTGGACAGACTCATGGATTGATCGTTTACCAAGAGCAAGTTATGCGTATTGCTCAAAAACTTGCTGGCTTTACGCTCGGACAAGCAGATATTTTGCGTAAAGCTATGGGTAAGAAGAAAGCAGAAGTTCTGCAGCAACAGTTCGAGGGATTTTCGGCGGGTATGCGTGCCAACGGTTATTCGCAACAGTCTATCGATACTCTGTGGGAAATCCTCGTTCCATTCTCGTCCTATGCCTTTAATAAATCGCATTCTGAAGCCTACGCTTTGGTCTCGTATCAAACGGCATTTTTGAAGGCGCATTTCCCGGCAGAATTTATGGCTGCTCTGCTCACTTCCAATACTGGTAAGAAAGATAAAGTGGCCACTTATTTGGCTGAATGTCGTCGAATGGGGATCGCAGTTCTCGTTCCAGACGTCAACGAATCGCGGGCAGATTACTGGGCTGTTGGTGAGGAAATCCGCGTGGGACTGTCTGCGGTGCGAAACGTGGGTTCGAACGTCGTCGATGGAATCATTTCGGCGCGCGAAGAAAAGGGCGCATTCACATCTTTCCAAGATTTCTTGGATAAAGTTCCACTTCAGGTATGTAATAAGCGGGCTTTGGAATGTCTGATTAAAGCGGGTGCTTTTGACAGCATGGGCTACACGCGGCGTTCACTACTGGGAATTATTGAAGAAGCAGTTGACTCGGTCGTTTCCGTCAAACGCAATGAGGCCGCAGGACAGTTTGACCTCTTTGGCGACTTAGGCGCAGATAATTCTTCTGGCTTCGAGGTGTCGGTACCAGATATTCCAGAATGGGATAAGAAACAAAAACTCAATTTTGAACGCGATATGCTCGGACTTTATGTTTCAGATCACCCATTGTCTGGTTTGGAACCATTCTTGAATCGCAACTCTGATACCACAGTTGTTGAGCTGTTGGATAATGAGTCTTTAAGTGATGGCGCATCCGTGGTGGTAGCGGGCATTATCAGCTCGGTACAGACGCGCATTTCGAAGAAGAATGGCAAAGCGTGGGCAACGGCAATCGTGGAAGACCTTACCGGATCAGTGGAAGTGAATTTCTTCCCCGCGACGTACCAAACTGTTTCATCAATGCTTTTGCAAGACTCGGTGGTGTCGGTGACGGCGCGCGTCTCGATTCGTGATGGTGCAATTTCGCTTAACGCTCGTGAAATGAGTATGCCTCCAACTGATATCGATGCCGATTTGCCGATCGATATTCATATTGCCGAACGGATGTGCACATCCGAGTTGATGGAGCGTTTCAAACAATTACTTGCGCAGTATCCGGGTACTGCACCGGTGAGAATGCATATCAAACAGGCCAAAAAGACGACGATTGTGCAGCTTGATGCGCGGTATAGTGTGTCTGCGAGCCCAAGTTTGTATGGTGACTTGAAAGTATTGCTGGGGCGTGACTGTATCATGGGACACTAAATTCGCGCACAGGGCACTAAAATCGCGCTTCGGGCAGTGCCCTGAACTGGTTCAGTTTACCCTGGTGGCACGGCTAAAAAGCGGGCACGAGTTAGGCGTGTTCCGGTAGCAAAGCCGTACTGATCATAATTGCACATAGTGGGGGGGAAGCATATTTTATGCTTCCCCCCACTAGCTAAGGATCTTTCAATGAAGATTATTCACTGACTACTCGAATAGCTGTGCCATTGCCGAATCTATCTTCAACTCGCACTTCATCGCCATCTGAGAGTTGATGGGTACGGCGCATTTCCAGCTCACCATTGACGTATACGTACCCCTCAGTAATCAAACTGCGAGCTTCAGCGCCGTGTTCAGCGAGCGACGCCAGCTTGAGAAATTGCCCGAGTTTGATGGGGAGACGTACCGGAAATTCTTCCATACCACATTCACCTTATGAGTTCGTTTAGTTTTTTGCTTTTTCGCCGCATGCAGCGCATTCTCCGTAGAGTTCTACGGAATGAGTGACGCTTGTGAAGTTGTGATCATCGGCGATAGCAGCTGCCCATTTTTCAACTGCATCACCTTGAATATCTATTGTTTTACCGCAGGTTCGGCACACAAGGTGATGGTGGTGCTTTTCTTCTGAACAGTAGCGGAAGAGCTGTACATCCGAGCCTTCTTGGCGCACTACGTCAACAGAACGAATTTGAGCAAGGGCTTGCAAATTGCGGTATACAGTGGCCAAACCGATATTGTGTCCACTTTGCCGGAGTAGATCGTGAAGATCTTGTGCCGACAAAAAGTTGCTTTGAGAGCGTAGCAGCTGCATGATTGCGGCGCGCTGCTTGGTCATTCTCTGCATGTTTCCTCCTATGAAGAACTGATAACGCCTAATGTTCTTCGTTAAGAAGGATATTAGCGCAAATTCACTCACCAGTGGTCAGTAGTTCTGTATTTTGGCACGCTGAGGGCGAATTCGTCGCCTCTTTGTGCGCCACAACAACATCAGAATCGAGCAGTTGGTGAGGTTCTGCTACGCGGTTCTGATGGAGCACAGAAACGATTGTAGGCCTGATAATAGCTACTATCAAGTAAAGTCCGACGGCGATGAGGATGATCGTCGCGCCCGGGGACCACGGTTTGACGTAAGTGATTGTGAGTCCAATCACGCTGACTGTAACTCCAATAGCCATAGCAATAGTCATGGTGGCTCGGAAAGACCGGGTGATCATCTGGGAAATTGCTACTGGAACGATCATTAGAGCTGAAACCAACAGAGCGCCAACCACCCGCATCGCAACCGAAACGGTGAGTGCAGCCGTCACTGAAATCAAAACCGACAGCAAGGCAACCGGAAGTCCTGAGGCACGTGCGAATTCGGCGTCGTGACACAGAGTAAAAAGCGCTGGTTTCAAGCCAATTCCCACCGCAATAATAAAAAGCGTCAAGCCTACCGTGAGCCACATATCCAGTTGCGTAACTGTAGAGATTGACCCGAAAAGATACCCGTTGAGATTTGTTGTGGTACCGCCGGCAATACCAATGAGCAATACGCCTCCGGCAATGCCTCCGTAGAAAAGCAAAGCGAGAGCCACATCGCCTGAGGAGTTGGCTCTGCTGCGCATCCATTCGATGAGCAGTGCGCCGATCACCGAAGCCATAATCGCGCCAGGTACAGCCCAAGCGTCGCGGTTTGCTGCTTGAGCTGCGCCAGCACCGATCCATCCCAGGGCGACGCCGGTCAGTGCGACGTGTCCGATGCCGTCGCCAAGCAGTGTGAGCTTGCGTTGCACGAGATAGGTTCCGACGATTGGGGCAGCCAGACCCACAAGTACAGCAACAATCAGTGCTCGCTGCATCAAAGTAGAGGAAAGCATATCGATAATCATGGCAGTTGCCCTCCTAACTCGGGAGCGCGAAAGGATGGCTTATTATTCTCGTGAGGATGCTGGTGGTCGTGTGCTGGGTGGCCGTGTTCTGCGCGTCCTACAAACGTTTCAGGTACGCCTTGAGCAACGATGCGACCGTGTTCAAGCATAATTGACTCATCGATGAGGTCTTCTAGCCCATAGAGCTCATGCAGCACCAGAACGAGCGTGACGCCGTCGTCTTTGAGCTGGTAAAGCGTAGAAATAATACTTTCGCGGGACTCTTTGTCGATTCCAGCAAAAGGCTCATCAAGAAAAAGTATCTTCGGGTTTTTCACGAGAGCCCGGGCGATGAGAACTCGTTGTTGCTGCCCACCGGAAAAAGTTTGTACCGATTCTTTGGCGCGTTGTGCCAGTCCGACTAGCTCGAGCGCCGCCAGAGCGCGCGCTTTGGAATCTTTGGGTAACCGCAGCGAACCGCCATAAACGAGACCACTTTCCACGGTTTCTAAAGCAGTAGCTGGTACGCCTGCAGCTGCGGTGATTCTTTGCGGTGCGTAACCAATATCTTTCCACGACACCTTGCGGCTGCGGCCAAGATCTGCGCCGATAAGCCTGATGTTGCCTTGTGAATGTGGAATTGCGTTAACAAGCGCTCTAACGAGGGTTGATTTGCCTGATCCGTTTGGTCCGAGGATGGCAAGTGTTGTTCCGTTGTCAACATCAAAATTTATCCCGCGCAGGATGTGTGCGGCGCCCAAGGTGACGTGGAGGTCACGCACTTCAATAATCGAGTTGGTCATGGGTCTCCTTCGTGTGTTATCCCACGAGTCGTTGCTGCTTGGCAGGTGTTGCAGCTGAAAATCGGCATACCGCATATTTCGCACTAGCTGCGAAATATTGAGATACCAATGATGCGCTGGTTACTGATAAATCGTATCAGTAACCAGCGCATCATCGACGGTTATGATTTTTACTTGCAGCTCATGGAATCAGAAAGCAGCTTGAAGTTCTGCTTCATAACATCCATGTAGTCCTTGTTCTTGTCACGCTTCGTGGCAGCTGGATCGAGAACCTGAACCTTGGCCCCAGTTTCATTTGCAACTGAATTTGCCGTCTTCATCTCCTGATCCGAGGTGGTGAAGATCGTGTTGACGTGATCGCGGGCAACGATTTCTTTAATTTGCGCGATACGTGCCGGTGATGGTTCGAGGTCAGGATCGAAGGAGGCAATGCCGATTTGCTTGAGATTGTTCTCTTTTGCCAAGTATCCGAATGCGAGGTGTGTGACGACGAATGAGCGAGTTCGACACTGTTCTTTAGCTAGCGTTGCTTTGAAATCTGCTGCGAGTTTGTTGAGCTCATCAGCGATCTTCTTAGCATTGTCTTTGAACTTATTGGCATTCTTTGAATCGAGCTTTGCAAGTTCGTCTGCAATCACTGGCGCTGCCTTAGCAAGGCGGCTTGGGTCAGTCCAGAAGTGCGGATCGTTCACGCCGTGATCGTGACCATGTTCGTCGTGACCATGTTCGTCGTGGCCTTCGCCGTCGTGGTCATCGTGACCAGCTTCATGATCGTTGTCGTCGTGACCCTTGGCGTCGTCTTTGTGCTCGTCTTTGTGGTCGGCGTCGTGGTCATCGTGACCAGCTTCATGATCGTGATTGTCGACTTTCGCCTTTGGATCGACGTTTGGCAACTGCTCAGAAACAGCAGCAATTTCGGTACGTGGCAGGAGCGAGACGGATTGTCCAATCTCTACCGACTTTTTGATCTTTGCGGTCTTGATCGCTTCGTCAATTGACGGAGACATCGTTGCAAGGTAGATCACTAGATCGGATTTTTCCATGGCTGAGATCTCTGCTGGAGAAAGTTCGGCACCGTGGGCATCAGATCCAGGAGGTGTGAGGTCGTTGACCTTTACGGCATCGCCGCCGATTTTTTCAACAAGGTAGGTGATTGGGTAGAATGACGTGCTCACATTGAGCTTTGTGGAATCTTTGGAAGTTTCGCTAGATCCGGAACATCCGGCGAGAGCGAGGGCTGCAGCGCCAAAGATCGCTGCAAATTTTAATGATAATTTTTCCTTCATGCAAACTATTCTCATTAATTATATGGGGAGAGTCAAGCGGAAAGTGTGTGAGATTGCACCATTCTTTGGAAATATCATGTGCTAGTTTCGCAGCCCAATCAGCAGTTCCGTACAATCGAAAGCAGTAGCGCATAGTTCGCTCGCGTAAGTTTCTCATGTGTAACAGCATTGGCTAAGATACTGCGCAAATACGTTCGGCAACCGGATTCGGTGCTTGGACACTGCCACAGCCAGTGGTAGAAAATCACCGCATCATCCAGATGTGGACTCAACAAGGAGTGTATTTCATGGCAAAACCAGCGCCATCACGGTTGGATAACGTAATTTCTCTAGCAAAGCGCCGCGGATTCGTCTTTCCTGCGGGCGAAATTTACGGCGGAACTCGCTCCGCGTGGGACTACGGCCCACTCGGCGTCGAACTGAAAGAAAACATCAAGCGCCAGTGGTGGAAAGCTAATGTCACTGCGCGTGAGGACGTCGTCGGCCTTGATTCGTCCATCATCTTGCCACGTGAGGTGTGGGTCGCATCTGGGCATGTTGCAACTTTCTCGGATCCGCTCGTTGAGTGTACGAGCTGCCACAAGCGCCTGCGTGAAGATCAATTGATCGAAGAGTACGCAGCTAAGAAAGGTATTTCGGAAGACGAAGTGTCGATGGCTGATGTTCCATGCCCCAATTGTGGCAACCGAGGGACGTGGACCGAATCGAAGCCTTTCTCGGGCTTGCTCAAGACCTTCCTCGGGCCGGTTGACGATGAGTCTGGTCTGCATTATCTTCGCCCAGAAACAGCACAGGGCATTTTCGTCAATTTCAACAACGTGCTCACAACTGCCCGTCGCAAGCCACCATTCGGTATCGGCCAAGTTGGAAAGTCTTTCCGCAACGAGATCACGCCAGGAAACTTCATTTTCCGCACCCGTGAATTTGAGCAGATGGAGCTGGAGTTCTTCGTCAAGCCAGGGGAGGACGAGGAGTGGCACCAGTCCTGGATCGACGCTCGTCTCGAATGGTACAAGGACCTAGGCGTGAATCCAGAAAATCTGCGTCTCTACGAGCACCCGCAGGCTAAGCTCTCTCATTACTCGAAGCGCACGGTAGACATTGAGTACCGCTTTGGCTTCCAAGGTAGTGAGTGGGGCGAACTCGAGGGTATCGCCAACCGTACAGATTTTGATCTCTCGTCCCATTCTGAAGCTTCGGGCAAGAAACTCGAATACTTTGATCAAGCGACGGGTGAACGCTACACGCCGTATGTGATTGAGCCTTCAGCTGGTTTGACCCGCTCGATGATGGCGTTCTTGGTGGAGGCCTACACCGAAGATGAGGCACCAAATACCAAGGGTGGTGTGGACAAGCGCATCGTTTTGAAGCTCGATCCGCGCCTGGCGCCAGTCAAGGCTGCGGTTTTGCCGCTCTCGCGTTCCGAGCAGCTTTCGCCGTTAGCGCGTGAGATTGCTGCGAAGTTGCGTCGTCACTGGAATATTGATTTCGACGACGCCGGTGCGGTTGGTCGTCGTTACCGTCGCCAAGACGAAATCGGAACTCCGTACTGCATCACGGTTGATTTCGACTCGCTAGAAGACGACGCCGTCACCGTGCGTGATCGCGATACGATGGCACAAATTCGTATTCCGATCGCCGAAGTTGAGCAGTTCCTTGCCGGAAAGCTCATCGGCGCCTGAGGCAAGGACAATTTGTGAAGTTCTTCAAGAATGCGGAGGGCGCGGACGGTAACGAGCGCGCCCTCTCGCGTCCTGCTGTGCAAGCTGGAGATGTTCATGCTGCTCGTAGCCATTCACATTCGCACTCCCACTCGGCGCCACTCGATCTCGATCCGAAAGCGCGGAAGAAGATTGTGCGGCTACTCAGTGCAATCATTATCCCCATGGCGATTATCACTGTTATCGCCATGGTTGCATTATGGCCCTCAGCTGGTGAATCACGAGTCGGTACGCATCCGCTAAACGCTCCAGGCACATCGAAAGTAGTGGGAGAGATTTCGGCTATTGGCGCAACGGACCAAAACGGCCAAACGCCAGTAAAAATGAAAGTGGAAGGGGTAGAGGTACCCGTTAGCGTCCCACTTGAAATTGTTAACAACGGTTTGCGAGTTGGCGATGAGGTGCAAGCCCTTTTCACGCCAGACTCTATTAGTACTGGCACTGCCTACGTTTTTGTTGATTTTCACCGCAGCACGCCGCTCATTTTGATCGTTGTTATCTACGTATTAGTGGTGGCGCTGGTAGCACGTGGTAAAGGTCTAGCTGCTTTGGTGGGTCTTGCGGCTTCGCTCGCCGTCGTCGTTTTGTTCCTCCTGCCAGCACTGATGGCTGGTAAGCCAGCATTTTTAGTGGTTGCAGTGGGATCTGCCGCCATGATGTTCGCATCGATCTATTTCGCACACGGTATTTCGATTCGCACGACGACGGCGGTGCTCGGCACTTTCGCGGGCCTCATGATCACTGCTGTGGCAGCGGTTATCTCGATTGGAACTACCAAACTCACCGGTACATATAGTGATGCCGCAATATCACTCACTGGTTATTTGCCTGATGTGTCGATGCAGCAGATTTTGTTGGCAGGAATGGTGCTTGCGGGTTTGGGTGCGCTGAACGACGTTACCATCACGCAAGTTTCTACAGTATGGGAACTGCACGCTGCCAATCCGGCTGCAAGCCGTCAACAGCTTGTGCGGCAAGGCATGATCGTTGGCCGTGACCATATCGCATCCACTGTGTACACTCTAGCATTCGCCTATGTAGGAACAGCACTTCCGCTGCTCATGGCCGCAGCATTGATCGATCGCGGCTTCCTCGATTTCTTTGTAATTGGCGAGGTTGCAGAAGAAATTGTTCGCACGCTTGTCGCTTCAATTGGACTCGTGCTCGCCATTCCGATGACCACAGCTATTGCAGCCATTCTTGCTCCTGTTTCCCCAAGTAAAGTGGCAAAATCGTGATCAATATCGGGGAAGTAACATTAGGAACGCCGATGATGCTCTCGCCGATGGCGGGAGTGACGAATCCACCTTTTCGGCAAATCTGCCGAGAATTTGGGCAGAGAGGTGCCCAAAGTGCGGGTTATCAGGCAAGCGGTGGCAGAACCACTGGAGATATGGCTCCCGCAGGCTTGTATATCTGCGAAATGATCACCACAAGGGCACTGGTCGAGCGGATTCCAGAAACGCTCAATATGGTCAAACCTGATCAGGAAGACCCCGTCCGTTCAGTGCAACTCTACGGAGTACAACCGGCTACTACTGCTGCAGCTGTAAAAATACTCGTTGAAGAAGATCTAGCAGATCATATTGATCTCAATTTTGGTTGCCCAGTGCCTAAAGTGACTCGTAAGGGCGGTGGGTCAGCGCTGCCGTGGAAGCACGACCTTTATGAAGACGTCGTTAAATCGGCTGTGCGAGCTGCACAAACGGCCTCGCGTGGACGAGCACACGAAGTTCCAGTAACTGCAAAATTCCGCGTTGGTATCGACGCTGATCACGAAACCTTTCGCGATGTGGCGCGCATTTCTCGCAGTGCTGGTATTAGTGCACTGACCTTGCATGCCCGAACAACCGAACAGCACTATTCCGGCCAGGCCGATTGGGAGAAGATCGCCATCCTTAAGGAGATTTCCGATTTGCCAGTTTTCGGTAATGGTGATGTCTTTGAAGCACCCGATGCGCAACGCA
Source organism: Arcanobacterium pluranimalium (assembly GCF_016907845.1). Taxonomy (GTDB): domain Bacteria; phylum Actinomycetota; class Actinomycetes; order Actinomycetales; family Actinomycetaceae; genus Arcanobacterium_A; species Arcanobacterium_A pluranimalium. Next base: position 1,647,591 of record NZ_JAFBCS010000001.1, on the reverse strand, counting down.
TGATGAACGAAACTGGCTGTGACGGCGTCGTTGTCGGTCGTGGGTGTCAAGGTAGACCGTGGATCTTCTTCGATCTTGCAGCGCATTTGCACGGTGCTAATCAGCAGTATCGCCCCGATTTGCGCGAAGTTGCCCAAGTGATCTTGCGGCATGCCCAGCTGTCGGTCGAGCATTTTCATGACGAACACCGAGCGCTGCGCGAAATGAGAAAGCATATGAGCTGGTATATGCGCGGTTTTTCGGTTGGCGGCGAAATTCGCCATCAACTTGGCTTAGTTTCTACACTGGTTGAACTCGAAGAACGACTCAATTCCTTAGACCTGGATCAGGAGTATCCGCAGGCCGCCAGTGGGCAGCGTGGCCGAGCAGGGAATCCAAAACGGCCACACTTGCCTGAATTTTGGCTTGAAAGTCACACGCTCAACAGTGCACAACAAGCTAAAATTCATGAAGCAGAGATTGGAATTTCTGGAGGCTGAGGGACTTGCAAACGCAGTACGAATCTTTTGACGTGGAACGGTGGGTGCCTGAGCCGCCTAAAAGCAATACTCGCACCGATTTTGAACGCGATCGTGCCCGAGTTTTACACTCTTCGGCATTGCGGAGATTAGGTGCGAAAACCCAGGTGCTCGGGCCGGAATCTGACGATTTTATCCGCACGCGACTCACGCATTCCCTCGAAGTTGCTCAAGTGGGCAGATCACTAGCGAAAATTCTCGGTTGCGATCCCGATATCGTGGAAACCGCTTGTTTATGCCACGATATCGGGCATCCTCCATTTGGACACAATGGCGAGCGTGCCCTCGATGAGATGCTCGCCGATATTGGTGGATTTGAGGGCAACGCGCAGACGCTGCGAGTGTTGAGCCGCCTCGAACCGAAACGTTTTCACCGCGATGGACGATCTGCTGGCTTGAACCTCACGCGCGCAACTATCGACGCCACGATCAAATACCCGTGGGCGCAAGGTGAGGGACCGGCGTCGAAATCCAATAAATTCGGCGCATACACCGACGACCTCAACGTCTTTCATTGGGCGCATGGGCAGCACGGACACCAAAGGTGTGTGGAAGCGCAGGTGATGGATCTTTCTGATGATATCGCCTACTCAGTGCACGATTTGGAAGACGCCGTAGTCCACAGTGCCATCACTAACTCGCGGTTTGCTAGGCCGCCGCTGGTCTTGGCTAATATGATGGCTGAACGTGAAGAGATCTTTGATTCAACAGTGAATTGGTATGGTCACAGTTCCTCAGTTGAAGAGCTCACGCAGGCCTTTGAACGGTTGTCACAGATGGATTCATGGCCGCGCGAATTTAATGGGACTTTGCGTGATCTAGCCATGCTCAAAGATCTCACCTCGGACCTCATCGGGCGTTTCGTGCGCGAGGTAGCCCGGGCCACGCTCGCCGAATATGGGACTGATCCGCTTATTCGCTACAATGCAAATATTGTGGTGCCTGAAGCAACGAAAGCTGAGATATTGCTGCTCAAAGGAATGGCGGTTCATTACGTCATGCAGCCGCGTGAACAAGAACCGGTATATTACACCCAGCGCACAATCCTCTTTGACCTCATGGACGCCATCAGTGAAAATCCCCGCGAACGCTTGGAGCCGATGTTTTTAGGGTTTTGGGATGAAGCTGGCAATGATGCTGAGCGCAGGCGCGTTATTGCAGATCAAATCGCCTCGTTGACGGATCAATCAGCGCGCCAGTGGCACGCGCACCTATGTGGGATGCTGCGCAATTAAGCCCGTGATTATGGCGCAACTAAGGCCGGCAATTATGGATAGAATACGATCATGGCAGGATTGATCAAGCGCGATATTATCGACGAAGTGCGTGAGCGCACGCGTATCGAGGATGTTATCTCAGAATATATCACGCTCAAATCTGCTGGAACTGGTTCTCTCAAAGGGCTATGCCCATTTCATGACGAAAAGACGCCGTCGTTCAACGTGCGCCCACACGTGGGGCGTTGGCATTGTTTCGGTTGCGGCGAAGGCGGAGACGCGATCTCTTTCGTGGAGCGGATTGAGCATATTTCTTTTGTCGAAGCGGTTGAAATGTTGGCTCGCAAGGCTGGTATTCATATCGAGTACGAAGAAGACTCGGCTCAAAATAACCGCAGTCGCCGCGGGGAACCGACGCGCTCGCGACTCGTTGATGCTCACCGTATTGCGCAAGAGTTTTATATGCGTCAGTTGCTAACTCCTGAGGGAAAAGCCGCGAAAGAAATGCTTTATGAGCGCGGTTTCGACGACGCTGTGATCGCTTCGTATCAGATCGGCTATTCTCCCAATACGTGGGATTCGCTTTTGAAAGAACTGCGCAAACGTGGTTTTACTGAGAAAGAAATTCTCGCTTCGGGGTTAGCGACGCAAGGCACGCGCGGTATCTATGATCGCTTTCGTGGCCGGGTAATGTGGCCGATTCATTCGATCACCGGTGATCCGATTGGTTTTGGCGCCCGCAAAATGAATAACGACGACGAAGGCCCGAAATACCTCAATACGCCAGAGACGAGCATCTACAAGAAATCGCAGGTGCTTTACGGTCTTGATCGGGCGAAAAAGGCGATTTCTAGCGATCGAAAAATTGTGGTGGTTGAGGGCTATACGGATGTGATGGCCGCACATCTGGCCGGAATCCCGCATGCTGTTGCCACTTGTGGTACCGCTTTTGGACACGAACATGTGAAAATTGCGCGGCGTTTATTGCGTGATACGCAAGGTCCGAGTTCCGGAGTTATTCTCCACACCGGTCAGAGCATGGGCGGGGAAGTTATCTTCACTTTCGACGGCGATGCTGCTGGGCAAAAGGCTGCGATTCGCGCTTTCCAAGAGGATCAGAATTTTGGGGCGCAAACATTTGTGGCGATTTCACCCGGTGGGCTTGATCCCTGCGATGTGCGGATGAAGTATGGCGACGCCGCAGTGCGCGAGATTATCGCATCGCGTGAGCCTCTTTTTGCTTTCGTTATTCGCTCTTTACTCAAAGACGTTTCCTTGCACACTGCAGAGGGTAGAGCTGCGGGTTTGCGCGCAGCAGCTCCGATAGTTGCATCGATTAAGGATCGGGTACTGCGCAGTGAGTACACTCGCGAACTCTCGGGTTGGCTGGGCATGGATGAAAATTCAGTGCGCATGTCGGTGGACGAAGCTCATAAATTATTGCGTGGCGCAACTGCTGCGATCAGTCAGTTTGCTTCCAATGATTCGCACGACGACGCCGTCGTAACACAAAGCCCCGCGCTCAAAGAAAAATCGCAGATCGTTGATCCTGTTGAGAAAGTAGAACGCGCTGCGCTTGAAATCGCAGTGCAACTGCCACGGATGGCGATGGAAGCGAATATTCAAAGTTTGCCGAGTCAGTCATTTATCGTTCCTGTGCATCGCGCTATTTTTGACAGAATAAGTGCCGTTGGCTCGGTGGGCAGGTATCAAGAGTATTTAGAACAGCTCATTGCACAGGGAATTGATCCTAATGTGGCAGAGAGTCGCGCCTGCTCATGGTATGTGAATCTGCTTATGGAAGATGCCAGTTCTGAGGTGCGACGTGCCATTGCGCAGCTGTCAGTTGAGCCGATCGCCGAAGATAGACCCTCCGATATGTGGCGTTATGTGCGCGGGGTGATGATGTCGCTGGTACGGCATGGCTTTATGCGGCAAATTGCTGAGGTGCGCGGTGAAATGCAGCGATGTGACGATCCAGCCCAGCAGGCAGCATTATTTGAGCGCCTCATCGAACTTGAAAAGCAGCGCCGACTCTTTGACGAAACGGATACGTAAAATCTTGCGTTATTAGCTTTCGTATTTCTCGGCAAGTTTGCGAATTGAATCGATGATCTCGAGCGGATTTTTATCTGGCTGTGAACCAGCGAGATAGCCGATTAAATAGGCCGTGAGCGGGGCACCTGGACGCGAGGGACCGTGCGCAACTGTGGAGATGAGCTTGAGCAGATCTTTTTGAACTGGAGCAAGAGTACCCACGCAACCGAGTTCGTTTTCAACTTCAGCGATCCAAAGGCGGAGGTTTTCCATCTTTTGTGGATCATCATGATGTGCCATTTGAGTTTGTCCTTTCAACAGTTTGGTTAGTTGTCTTGCGTTTAGCAATGCTGCGTTCATGCAGAGCTGAGATACCGATGGCCAGAAGATAAAGCACAATAAGTACTGCAGCTTGAATAGTCATCGGCCACGGAGAGGGGAGCGGATTTGCGATTGCGGCGAAGGTAAAAGCTATCACCACTGCCCAACGCCAGGCTTTGAGCATATTTCGGGAACTGAGCAGCCCGAGGAAGTTGAGCACCACCAGGATTTCTGGAATGAGGAATGAGAATCCAAAAGCGAGCACTAATCGGGTGTAGAACGATATATACGAATCTGCCCGCAGCAAGGTTAGAGCTTCAGGAGGGGTAAAAGACGCGAGAATTTCCACTGCGCGTGGGATCATTATGATCGCACTTGCAGCACCAGCAGCAAATAGAATCACCCCAACGAAACCGAACGCAACAAGATTTCGGCGTTCTTTTTTGCGTAATCCCGGTGAAATGAATGCAAAGATCTGGTAGACCCACCACGGGCTTGCCAAAATTGTGCCAATCCAAAACGACATCCGCAGTTTGAGGTCAAAAGCGGCACCGATCGTCTGGAAGTTGAGGCGAGCGCTATCGGCGTCAATCTCCTTGAGCGGAGCTTGAATCCACACTAAAACTGGATCGTACAAATACCAGCCTGCGATTGATGCCAGAGAAATACCAGCAATAGAGAGCAAGAGGCGTTTGCGTAACTCCTGAAAATGTTCGCGAATTGGCATAACACCTTCAGGATTTGAACGTTTTCGCACGGTCACCATACGAGATGAGCTGAACGAGTTCAGTTGTTGTTCTCGGTGGTGTTTTGGCTAGGTGGGTTTGGCTTGTCGTCCTCGGTGAGTTCTTTCATCTCTTTTTTGAGGATCTTGGCTGACTGACCGATTGAGCGAGCAATATCTGGCAACTTGGCAGCGCCAAAAACGATGATAATGACGAGAAGCAAAATGACGATGTGTAGTGGCTTCATTTTCTTTTCCTTCGATATTAGGGGATGGACTGAGTTCGAAAATCTTTATTCGGAGGTATTTTCAGTTTTCCAAGGTGGAGTTATCTTCCGATCGCTTTCACTGGTAGGCGTTGTAATGCTCGGACCTGGCTGATTCATCGGATTTGCTTGTTTCATCCATGCCTGCATTTCTTCTTGAACAGCGTCGCGGATGATTTGGCGTGGATCGAGTCCGCGCACGTCAAACTCCGAGAGATCAATTGATGGAACATAATTTTCTGCCCGCGATTCTTCGCGTAGACGAGCAGAAAACTGTTTCGCTTTCGTAACTCCATTTTTGAATACATGGAGGAATTGAGCGATAGACTTCGGCCCAAGTACGAGCAGTGCCACAAGTAGGATCACCACAAATTCTGTGCCTGAAATGCCGAAAAACTCCATAGCGTGAGTCTACCGCACGCTAATGTTGTTAAGTAAAACGAAAGTGAATATGTGACGTTCGTGTTCGCATTTTGTGATGTTTGTGTTCGCGTTTGCTGTCTGCGCGCCATAGGATACATACTCAGAGCGCAGGGCAGGTGGTAGCAGGATTCAGAGGCGACTTTAAAGTGCTTGTGTAGGTAATAGTGGAGTTGCCCACGATGCAGACGGAATCAGGGCACCCACGATGCAGATGGAATAACGCGGCGCTGTACAGGTGATAAATCGAGAATGGAACATAGCTAGGCAGTTGGAGGAGGGAGTAACCTTGAGCGATTCAGATCTGGTTCGACCGTTATTGCGATGGTTGTTCGCGCATGATTTACCGCAGACGGTAATTTTGACCTGCGCGCACTCCCATCTCGCGCGCAGTCCGAGAACAGTGCAAATCGTGCAGTGGAACGAGTGCATAGCCAGTGCGCCACTTGGTTTACCGGCTCAACTTCTTGCATTAGGTATTCAACACGTAAGCGTAGAGCAGTGCGAGCATGCAACTGCTGGTTCTGCCGAAAAAATTCAGCAGTGGATGGGACTCACTCCGGGGATGGTATCGCCGTTTCAGGGTTTTGGACGTTTCATGCGTCGCGGTGAGCAGGTACTTCGCTGCGGGAAGATTCCGCTTCCACGCCGAGTTCTATTGGGGCTTTCTGTTGCGGAAAAAACTCCATATTCTTTTGTTGGCGACGACGTAGATCGCACTGTGCGTTCGATTGAGTTACTCCGCGAGCAGGGGCGTCTGTCATCTCAGTCCACCCTCAGTGCTTCGCTAGGAGGGCATCGTCTCGGTATCACCACTTGTACTGGATGTGGAGTTTGCGCTCGTGCTTGCCCTAACGGTGCATTAGAAATCGTCCAACTGGACACTGCTAGTACAGTGATTCAACATCGAGATTTGTGCCGAGGTGATGAGCGGTGCGTGAGTTTATGCCCGGAGCAAGGAATATGGGTTGAGGGCGAGGTGGATTTGCGCGACCTTCTCGAAGACAACAGTGTTGAGCTATTTCAGGTCGCAACGTCTGCTTGTGAAAAATGTGGAGCTAGGCATCCACTTCATGAGGGTAATCTGTGTAAAATTTGCCAGTTTAAAGCGCGTTCACCTTTTGGATCTGTCACACTTGGGCACAATTGAGATAGTCAGTTGGCAATCGGGTTTAATTTCGATATAACCTAGGGGAGATGCCCCTGTAGCTCAGACGGTTAGAGCAGGGAACTCATAATTCCAGGGTCGCGGGTTCAAGTCCTGCCGGGGGCACGCTCGTCGGGTATGCATGCGCATACCCGACTTTTTATTTTCGGTTGGTGCCCGGGGGGGGGGGAGAGAGACCATGCCGATTTTGGTGCTCTTTTTGCAACATCTCGATATATATCGACTAGTTGCCAAAACAGCACCAAAAATTCATGTGTATATATTCAATCAAAACTGAGAAATTTCACAATCACAGTGATAGTCTTAATTGTGACGGAATGCATTGGAGATGAGACCGTGAAATGGTGTACGACCGAACGCTGTTTCTAGTTCTTTGAGGCATGGCGAAGGAACTCAAGATTTGTCTCATTCTCTTAATGTGTTCCGTCCTTTTATTTTGCGCCGATGCGAGTTTGTGGGATTGGTGGCGAATGTGGATCCGGTGCTGCGCACTTTGGCTGTGGCATAGTTGCTTTGAGGTCGATAGGCTTGGCCTAGCGTCTAACATCTTTTGAATGGAATGAGTGAAATTTATGACTGAAGCGGATAACGCTGAAAATAACGCCAATTCTCGAGCTGAAAATAGTGGCGTAACTGCCGAATCTCCATCTTCGGTTGGAAAGCTTTCTGCTCAAGATATGCAGAAGTTGAAAAAAGCTCAACGGAGGAATTTCATTTTCGCTCTAGTGCTTGGGCTGATATTGCTCGTTTGTGGATACTTTGCCGGCCAAAAATTCAGAGAAAGTAGCTCACATTCATCTAGCCCTGCCATAAGTGTAACCTTTGAGAATGACCAAAACGAGGTGGGTAACGGTGCTGGGATTTAATAAAGGTATGGATCGTGAAGCAACAGAATTGTGCAAAGCGGCTGGAATCCGGCCGTCTGCCGCATGTGAGGTTGTGCGTGACGGCGGACGGCGATGGCTAGCGATTTCGCCTGCAGCCTTAGCCATTCTCGGTCCTGGAGAACAGGCGCAGCTTATTGAATGGTCAGATTTTGCGCATGCTGCCTGGGAGGATTCGCAGCGTCTTTTGACGTTGACGTTTATTGATCCAGCTTTGCCGCAGATGCGTTTTGAGTTGGTGGAAAACTATAGCGAGAATTTTGTTACCGCAGTTCGTGAACGGATTGATCGCTCAGTTGTGTATCAGCAGTTCGTTGAACTCACCTCGGGCGTGATCGCACGCGGTCAGGTGCGGAGAAACTCTGATGAAACTCTCTTTACTCAGATTCTTGTTGACGGTGAAATTCACGATAAAGATCGAGATGAAGAACTTTTGCGCGAATTGGAGACTGAGCTCCGGGAAGCTGTAGGTCTCTGACCTCGCAGATATAGGAGCAGATATTAGCTAGAACACAGGGTATTTGCAGGTGATGACCGTCACACTGGCGAAAATAAGCCGAAAAATGGTGGTCGTGGAATTCGCTTTCGCTCAAAAATTTGCTAAAGTAATTCAAGTCGCGATCCCGCGTAGCTCAATGGCAGAGCATTCGACTGTTAATCGAACGGTTGTTGGTTCGAGTCCAACCGCGGGAGCTTGAGAGGCCTCTGATAGTAATATTGGAGGCCTTTAATTATTAGTTGTGGAATGTCCAACCTGCCTGTGACAATAGTAGGTGGAAAACAACTTATCAATCTCATGTGAGGATAATGAGCAATGACTTACCGTGACATTCGAATCGTTGGCGATCCTGTTTTGCGTACAGTTTGCGCCCCGATCACTGAAATAACTCCAGGTATTCGTCAGCTCGTTGATGATTTGATGGAAAACGTGAATGAGCCTGGGCGAGCAGGCCTGGCGGCAAATCAGATCGGTCAATCGTTCCGGGCGTTCTCGTGGAATATCGATGGGAAACGTGGCTATATCCTCAACCCGGTGATTGTTGAGCTCTCTGAGGACGAGTATCAAGACGGCGACGAGGGTTGCTTATCCGTTCCTGAGCTTTGGTATCCATGCAAGCGTGCATGGTATGCAAAAGCCGAAGGTGTCGATCTTGATGGCAATAAGGTTGTTGTTGAGGGTGAAGAGATTTGGGGTCGACTCATTCAACACGAGGTTGATCATCTCGATGGGCACTTGTACATCGACCGTCTTGAGCGAGCCGAACGTAAAAAGGCACTGAGAGAAATCCGCGAAAAAGGTTTCTGATGTCGGATAAGAGCGTTCTTCTCGTTGCGGGATCATCTGGTTTTATCGGTTCCGCTTTCGTCAAGAGCGCTCTTTGCCGTTATTCGCAGGTCAGATGCCTTACTCGAAACAGTCAAGGCCACGTCCCACAGGAAGGTTCTCGGCTTCCTGTTCGGTGGGATCCTGGGCAGGGAATGATCGACCCGCAGGCGATAGCAGGTGCCAATGTGGCTGTGTGCCTCAATGGTGCGCACATTAACCGGATGTGGACCAAAAAATATCGTGAAACGCTGTGGCAATCGCGTATATCATCGGTTCGGACTCTCGTTGATGGGATTGCAAAAGTCCCGGAGCAACAGCGTCCGCGAGTGCTGTTGTCTGGATCTGCCGTCGGATATTACGGTTACGACGCCGATCAGCCCGTTTCCGAAGACACTCCAGTAGGTAATGGCTTCCTGTCCGAGTTATGCCAAGCGTGGGAATACGAAGCGAATCGTGCACGAGAATACGGAGTGCGTGTGGTTAATATTCGCACTGGTCTTGTGATGCATCCTAGTGGTGGGCTTTTAAAGGCAATGACGGCGCTATTTAAGCTCGGCTTGGGAGCAAAAATAGGTTCAGGTGCTGCTTGGATGCCCGTTATTTCGCTTCAAGACTACATTAGGGCGATACATTTTTGCATTGAGCATAGCCAGATCTTCGGACCGGTAAACTTTTGCGCACCTCATCCGGTGCGCAACGCACAGTGGACTGAGCATATGGCTGATTTTGTGCGCCGACCAGCAATCTTAACAGTTCCAAAGTCGATAATTCGCTGTGGTCTTGGCCAGATGGGACGAGAGACGATTTTGGCATCGCAGCAAGTTGTGCCAGATGTTTTGCTGAAGAATGGGTTTGTGTTTGAGTCTACGAATTCAATGGAAATATTTTCCTCCTTTCAGGAGAAACACTCCGAAAAGTGACAGTGCGTTAAACAAATAGCTAGAATGAAGTCATCACAGGATCCTCAAGGTGGGTGTTACGGGGAATTTCACCCAAGATGAGGAGGATCGCGGTGAGTTCAAAATACACCACACGAGGTGTCATATTTATTCATTCGGTAACTCCGGCTGTTCAACCACACGTTGAATGGGCGGTTACAAGTGTGCTCGGATACCCTGTGCATATTGAATGGACGAAACAGCCGGCACAGCCACAAATGAACCGAGGAGAAGTCGCCTGGACTGGCGAAATCGGAACTGGTGCGATGCTCGCCTCGGCGCTGGGCGGCTGGGAGCATCTGCGCTTTGAAATTACTGAAGAAAATACACCAGTTTCAGAGGGTGGTCGTTGGTCGTGCACCCCTGGTCTTGGCATTTTCTACGCTCAAACAGATCTGGTAGGGAACGTCGTCATTCCTGAAAACCGAATCCGTGCAGCTCTTGAACAGTCTGCTGGCGACGCCGATGAGTTGCGCCGCTTGATGGACGTTGCGCTCGGTCAGGCGTGGGACGATGAGCTTGAAGTGTTCCGTTATGCAGGAGCAGGAGCACCGGTACGTTGGCTACATCGCGTCGGATAACGCAACCGGGTAGATTTGGGCGAATGCTCTAATCGTTACCAAATAACGCACGTAGATCAGCGGCACTAGCGAGTTGGCTTTCCTCCTCAAGCTGGCTCAGCTGTGCAGCGTCGCGCGTCTTAGAATCTTGAAAATCAGCCTCGGAGCGGATTTGCGATTTGGGATCGAGATCTGCTGGTACCGGCGTCTTAATCGCTTCACAAAGCTGTGCAACTGTTGTCGCTGCGCAGACGTCGTCGTCGAGGATATTAATTTTTGCCAAGCGCTCGAGCTGCGTGGCAATTGCCCAGATTGAAACGGTGTCTAAGCCGAGCTCATCGCGCAAATTAGAGGTATAGTCGGCCTCAGTCGCGGGAATTTCTGGAGCCACATCAGCCAGGGCAACTCTAAAGCGTGCGAGGGCAAGCTGTTGTTCGTCGTCTAAAGAAATACTCATTTTCGCCACTCCTGCATACTCGCAACTCTTACCCCGGCGTCGTACATGAATGTACTCGGTATTTGCCGATTCGCCGGCGCTAGTTCACGGTTTGATTCCACTGTCTATCCTAAGCAATTTGGGCAAACATGTAATAATATTCAGCAACTGTGCCTGCCTGATGAGCTTCTCGCGGCTCCGATTGACTATAATAAGCATAGAACGAGGAGAGCTCATGGCACACTATGTTGATTTACATCCAGATAACCCACAGCAACGCATCGTTGATCGAGTCGTGGAACGTTTGCGTCAAGGAGACATCGCGGCAATTCCCACGGATTCGGGCTATGCGATAGCGTGCCGGTTAGGCAACAAAGATGGATTGGAACGCATCCGCGCAATTCGTCGCGTGGATTCCAAGCATCACTTTACGTTGTTGTGTCACGATTTTGGGCAGCTCGGCAAGCTCGTGATCATCGATAACGCCAATTTTCGATTGATAAAGAGCAAGACGCCCGGTCCATTCACATTCATTTTAAAGGCCACTAAAGAGGTGCCACGAATGATGCTCAACCCGAAAAAGTCCACCGTGGGCGTGCGCATTCCCGATCACAAGATCACACAGGCGATCCTAGAGACTATGGACGAGCCTTTGCTGTGCTCAACGCTGATTTTACCAGGGGAAACTGAACCACAGCGGGAGGGATGGCAGATTAACGATGAGCTTGGGCATGTGCTCGATATCGTCGTTGAGGGGCCAATCGGGGCAGAGGGGCCGACGACCGTCGTCGATCTTTCCTCGGGCAGCATAGAAATTCTTCGTGAGGGCGCAGGACGCCTCGATACTCTGGCTTAATGGACGTCTCACAACAGAGCAAACCAGAAATACCAACCGGGACGAGCAATTTCTCCAAAACGAGCAATTTCTCTAATCGGAAATATCAACGTTCAACGCAAAATAAGGTGAACTGGCAACCCAATGAATGAACTAAAAGCAGTACTTTTCGATCTTGACGGCACGCTCACGGATTCTGCACCGCTTATCTGCAATGCTTTGCATGAGACGATGCTTGAGAAAGCGGGGGTGGATATGCCGCCGGCATCGTTCATGCCCTGTGTTGGGCCGCCCTTACATCAGTCGTTTGCGCGTATGGGTGTGGCGCAAGATCAGATTGAGGACTACATCGCCGACTACCGGCATCGATACCTGCAAGTGATGGATCAAACTCCACTGTTTCCCGGCATGGGTCGTACGCTGCGAGTAATAAAAGAAGAGCTTGGCGTACCGCTTTTGGTTGCCACGTCAAAATTGACTCATTTAGCGCAAGAAGTGTGTGACAACCTCGATATCTCTTCCGTATTTTCGCGCATATGTGGAGCTCACACGGATACGATGCACAGTTCGAAAACTCTCGTTGTGGCCGATGCTCTGCAGTATTTGTACGACGCCGGTGTGCTTGCGCAGGCACCTGACGTTGCGGCGCGTCCACACGTACCTGACAACGGCGAAGCCATGCGCACTGACGTCGTGATGGTTGGTGACCGCATTTTCGATATCGAAGGCGCGGGCGCACACAATATTCGCACTGTGTTAGTGCAATGGGGAGGCGCACCACAAAGTGAGCATGACTTAGCCTGGGCGAGTGTGAAATCACAAGAAGAGCTGATAAGGGTGCTTTGTTCTCTCAAAGGCTGAGAGAACAAAACCAGAGCACAAAGCACCCGGCTTAGTCAGTACCGCCGATGCGGCAGTACTGACTAATTGTTGGCATTGAACTGCGATTGGTAAAGATCGTAGTAGTAACCGCGTTTATCCATCAGCGACTGATGCGTGCCTTGCTCAACAACATCACCGGCAACCATCACAATGATTACGTCCGCTTCTCTAATGGTAGAGAGTCGATGAGCAATCACAAATGATGTTCGTCCTGTTCGCAAATGGTTCATCGCTCTTTGCACGAGCATTTCTGTGCGAGTGTCAACCGAGGAGGTTGCCTCATCGAGAATCAGAATCTCAGGATCGGCGATATACGCGCGTGCAATAGTGAGGAGCTGCTTTTCGCCAACCGAAAGACCGCCGTCTTCGTCGTCAACCACCGTATCGTAGCCCTCGGGGAGCTGGCGGATTAACCGATCCACACCAATCGCTTTAGCTGCAGCGATAATCTCATCGCGGGTTGCACCGACTCGGCCGTAACCAATGTTTTCTGCAATCGTGCCCTCAAATAGCCAGGTATCTTGCAAAACCATTCCGATTTTTGAACGCAAAGAGTCCTTGGAGAAATCAGTGATTGAAGCTCCGTCGATTTTGATACTTCCTGAGCTCACGTCATAGAAGCGCATCAGCAAATTGACGAGCGTCGTCTTGCCTGCGCCGGTTGGTCCTACAATGGCCACTTGTTGTCCGCGTTCAACCGTGAGGTTGAGGTGAGAAATCACGGTCGTATCAGGCGTGTAACCGAATGACACGTTCTCAAAACTCAATGTGCCTGAGCTATGAGCAGCACTAGGAGGCAAATCAGCAGTTGCATCGGGAGTCATCTGCTCAGAATCAAGGAAATCAAAAACTCGTTCCGCAGAAGCTGCCCCAGACTGAATCAGATTGGCTGTGGAAGCCAGCGTACCGACCGGATGATTAAGTTGGCGCGAATACTGGATAAATGCTTGAATTGCACCGATTGTCAAAGCCCCGCTGAGCACCTGTAATGCGCCAGCAACCGCAACGACTACGAAGGAAATATTAGCCACAAAAGCCATGATTGGCTGCATCATCTGCGAATAGAATTGCCCTTTGAAACCCGCAGTGAAGAGTTCGTCATTGGCACGATCAAAGGAATTCGTACGCATATCTTGCATATTGTACAAAGCCACGATCTCGTGACCTGTAAAGGATTCTTCAACAATAGACGACACTTCGCCCGTCTTTTGCCACTGCGCTTTAAATTGTGGCTTGGACAGTTTCAGAATCTTGACCATGGCCAGCATGCCGAGTGGAAATGCCAACACCGAGAGCAGCGCGAGCCACCACGAAATCCAGATCATCATGGCAATAATCCCAATAACCATGTACAGAGAGGAAATAACCTGGTTAAACGTCTGCATCAACGTCTGATTGAGATTGTCGATGTCGTTCGTGACGCGTGAGAGCAAATCGCCACGTTGATGTTGGTCAACATACGACAACGGCAGCTTATCGATCTTCTCCTGTGCAGTTTTGCGCAGGTTGAAGCCAAGATCTTGCACCACGACTCGGATAATGAAACCAGCGATGAACGAAGCTACGGCGTAAATGAGGTATAGGGCGACGACGAATAACAACACACGTGATAGACGTCCAAAGTCAACGCCGCTACCTGCCATACCCGCAACGATGACGTTCGTTGCATCACCGAGGAATTTCGGCGCTGCTACCGAAGCTGCGGTAGCGAGCAAGGTCAAGAGCATAATAAAGACGATCTGCCAACGGGCAGGTTTCAAGAGACGAGCGAGCCGTTTCAATGACCCTTTCGTATCGCGAGAGGTGGCAGTTGGATCTACACCGGGACCGTTCATTTTGCCTCCTCCGCAGTGAGCTGTGATTGGACGATTTCTTGGTAGGTAGTGCAGGACTCGAAGAGTTCAGCATGCGTGCCACGACCGACGATCAAGCCATTATCCAGCACACAAATCTCATCCGCATTGCGAATAGTAGCTACACGCTGGGCAACAATTAATACCGCAACATTAGTTAACGTTGATTTCAAGGCAGCTCTCAGGCGTGCATCGGTAGCATAATCTAAGGCTGAAAACGAGTCGTCGAAAATCAGCAGATCGGCGTCGTGATGCCCTAAAGTATCAGGTAAACAGCGGTAAAGTGCTCGAGCTATAGTGAGGCGTTGGCGTTGGCCACCAGAAAAATTCTTTCCACCCGATTCAACTTTCGCTTCGATCTGGCCGTCGAGAGTTGAAACGAATTCCCAAGCTTGGGCGAGCTCTAAAGCTTGCTTGACGCGGGCGACGTCGTAAGAAACATCTGAACCCACCGTGCCGGCGACGTTTTCGCCGATAGTGCCCGAAAAGAGAAAGGCACGCTGGGCGACGATTGCAATTTTCGAGCGAAGCTCATGCAGATCAAGCTCATTAACAGGCACTCCACCAGCGGTGATGCTGCCACTGCTCACATCAATTAAACGAGGAAATAGCCGGATTAGGGAGGTTTTTCCCGAGCCGGTCGAACCGATGAGGGCGACGGTCCTGCCCTGCTCCAACGTCATATTGATACCGCTGAGTACTGGCTCTTCGGCGCCAGGGAAGCGCAAGGAAGCGTCCTTTAGCTCGAATAGTAGGGGAGATGCAGGAAGCTCGCGAGGATTAGCCGGGTTGACGATCGTCGATTCCTGATTGCGCACTTGCGCGATACGCTTTGCAGAGATCTCGCCACGTGGGTAGAACATCGCCATCATGCCAGACATCATCACCGACATCAGAATCATCATCAGATAGTTGATATAGGCGGTAAGTGCACCGATATTGAGATCGCCAATGCTCACCCGTTGCCCGCCAAACCAGATCACTGCGCACGAGGAAAGCCCTACGATCAAGAATGCTGTAGGGAGCATAAAGGCCCAGAGCCAGCCGATTTGAAGCCACACAGAGCGCAATTCTTCGTTGGCAACATCGAACTTCTCAGCCTCTGTCTTTTGACGCACGAAAGCTCGGATGACTCGCACGCCGGCGAGTTGTTCGCACAAAAGCGTATTGATTCGATCCACTCGCGCCTGTTGTATCTGATAACGCGGAGTGAGCAGAGCCATCGTTACCCCGATCAGCAGGGCTAGTGCAGGAACAATAATAAGAAGCAGCTTGGATAAGCCCGCATCCTGCTCAAGCGCCATGATGATTCCACCGATACCCATAATTGGCGCCGTGATCATGATCGTGAAAGTCAAAAGCACCACCATTTGCATTTGGGTGATGTCGTTTGTGACGCGGGTGATGAGTGTGGGCGCGCCGAATTTATGCTGATCTACGGCCGAAAAGTTTTGGACGTGTCGGAAAGTGGTTGCGCGCAGGTCCCGCCCAAATTCCATAGCCAGCTTTGAACCGAAGTAGATTGCCAGAACCATAAAAGATATTTGCACCAGAGAAATGCCGAGCATCAGCATTCCGCGCGTATAGATAATGTGGCGATCGTTTGCCAAAATACCATGATCGATGATCTGCGCATTGAGAGAGGGAAGCCAGAGCGAGAGGATCACTTGGCCCAGTTGAAAGACGATCAACGCCACAAGATAGCGCTTTTTGGAGCGCAGAAATTCCCACGCAGTTCGAAATAGTTCCATATTGCCTCAAATATTCTCACGTAAGTTCATAACTTATTTAACTAATAACTATTGACACAGCCTACGCTTGTTCCAAAATCGACATTGGCAAACTAGCTTGCTTTGTAAGAAAGGCAATATAAAGGTGTGGGTTGGGATAATTAGGATTATCCCAACCCACACCGCTTTAGTCGCTATCGTGCACGGAGTTGAACCGAGCAAACCAAAGTTGAATCGAGTTAAACGCAGTTCGTATCAGTTGAACCAAGTTCGCTGGAGTTGAACCAAGCTAACCGCAATCGAACCAAGCTAACCGCAATCGAACGGAGTTTTCAGCAGCTAGACTCTGCGCACAGACCTCATCTGAGAACTTAGGCAACTTCGTTTGGATCAGATATACCTGATTCTCCAGCGTTTGGATTGAACAGATCGTACTTATCGATTGCTTGTTTCACAAGTGAACGATCAATCTTACCTTGATCCGCAAGAGCTTGCAGTGCACGAACTACCATCGACGCTGCGTCGATCTTGAAGTGACGACGTGCAGCTGCACGAGTATCCGAAACACCGAAGCCGTTAGCACCGAGCACGTAGTAGTCACCTGGAATCCACGGACGGATTGCATCTTGGTTCTGCTTTTCAAAATCGGAGGTTGCAATGAATGGTCCCTCTTCATTCTTCAAACGGCTCGTGAGCCAAGCTTCGCGCGGTTCTTCTTCAGGATGCAAGAAGTTGTATTCATCGGTCGCAAGACCGTCTTTACGCAGCTCATACCATGAGGTGACCGACCAAACAGCCGCAGAAATGCCCCAGTCATTGCGCAACATTTCACGAGCTTCGCGAGCCCAAGGAACTCCCACACCCGAAGCGAGCAGTTGAACCTTGTGTCCGTCACCTTCGGCTGCATCCACTTGGTAAATACCCTTGATAATGCCGTCCACGTCCACGTTCTCAGGCTCTGCTGGCTGCAAGATTGGCTCATTGTAAACGGTCAGATAGTACATAACGTCCTGATCGCGGCCGTCTGAACCATCGCCGTACATGCGTACGATACCGTCGCGTACGATATGGCGAATTTCGTATGCATACGCTGGATCGTATTGAACGATGGCCGGATTCGTTGAAGCGAGCACATGGGAGTGACCATCGAGGTGCTGCAAGCCTTCGCCCGTGAGGGTAGTGCGGCCAGCAGTTGCACCCATGATGAATCCGCGTGCCATTTGATCAGCGGCATGCCAGAACTGATCGCCAGTGCGCTGGAATCCAAACATCGAGTAGAAGATGTAGATTGGCACCATCGGTACGCCGTGCGTAGCGTATGAAGTTCCCACAGCAGTAAATGCCGCGTTTGAACCTGCTTCGGTAATGCCAGTGTGGAGGATCTGACCCTTTTCTGATTCCTTATAAGAAAGCAGAAGATCTGAGTCCACCGCAGTGTAATGCTGGCCGTGAACGTTAAAGATCTTTGCAGTGGGGAAGAGGGCATCCAAACCGAATGTGCGCGCTTCGTCTGGAATGATCGGCACAATGCGATGACCAAATTCTTTGTCGCGGATGAGATCCTTCATCAAGCGTACAAAGCCCATGGTGGTGGCCACTTTTTGCTTACCAGAACCGCCCTTGAGGACGTCGTATACCTTGTCGTTTGGCAGGCTAATGCCTTGCTCAACGACGCGGCGTTCGGGCAAGTATCCTCCGAGCTCACGACGACGGTCGAGCATGTACTCAAGCGCAGGAGCGTTTGGCTCTGGCTTGAAGTACGGAGCGTTGTAAGGATCTTCGAGCTGCTCATCAGTGAAATCAAGATGTAAGGTATCGCGGAGCAACTTCAGATCGTCCGAATTGAGTTTCTTCATCTGATGGGTGGAGTTGCGGCCTGCGAAATTCGAGCCGAGCGAGTATCCCTTGACCGTGTGTGCCAAGATGACGGTTGGTTGGTCTTTGTGATCAACTGCAGCTTTGTAAGCCGCGTAAACCTTGCGGTAATCGTGACCGCCGCGCTTCATGGCGAAGATCTTTTCATCGGACCAATCAGCCACCATAGCTTTGGTGCGTGGATCGCGACCGAAGAAGTGCTCGCGGATGTAACCGCCGTCGTTAGCCTTGAACGTCTGGTAATCGCCGTCCAAAGTGTTGTTCATAATATTGACGAGCGCACGGTCTTTATCAGCGTGGAGGAGTTCGTCCCATTCGCGTCCCCAGATAACCTTAATGACGTTCCAGCCAGCGCCACGGAACGAGGCTTCAAGCTCCTGAATGATCTGGCCGTTACCACGGACAGGGCCGTCGAGACGCTGCAGGTTACAGTTGATCACAAAGGTGAGGTTGTCAAGGTTCTGACCTGCGGCGAGGTGGAGAAGACCGCGGGACTCGACTTCGTCCATCTCGCCGTCGCCCATGAAAGCCCACACGTGCTGCTGAGAGGTATCTTTCAGACCGCGGTCGTGCAGATAACGGTTATACCACGCCTGGTAGATCGCCGAAATTGGGCCAAGTCCGAGCGAAACGGTTGGGAATTCCCAAAAATCTGGGAGTTGGCGAGGGTGCGGATACGAAGGCAATCCCTTGCCACCAGATTTGCGTGATACCTGCTGGCGGAAAGAATCGAGATCGGCTTCCGTCAGACGTCCTTCGAGATATGCTCGGGCGTAGTTTCCTGGTGAGGAGTGGCCTTGGAAGAATACCTGATCTCCGCCACCGGGGGAGTTCTTGCCACGGAAGAACCAGTTGTGTCCCACTTCGTAGAGAGTTGCTTGGGCAGCAAAAGAGGAAATATGCCCACCTACCGCGATGCCAGAACGCTGTGCGCGGGTTACTTGAACTGCTGCATTCCAACGAACCCAACGACGGAATTCACGCTCGAGTTTCTCGTCGCCTGGATAGAACGGCTCGTCGTCGATACCGATCGTATTAACGTAAGGTGTTACGAGGTTGCCTGGTAAACGAACCCCACGCTCACGGGCGCGTCGTTCCATTGCCATCAATAGATAACGAGCGCGGGCATCGCCTTGAGCGTCAATGAGACCGTCAATGGACTCTAGCCACTCTTGGGTTTCTTCTCGATCAACATCCGGAACCTGGCTGAGCAAACCATTGATCAGCGGACGAATAGGAACTTGACTCACGTTGTCTCCCTTAAATTTGCTAATTCTTGGGAGGTTTAAGGAAGCCTAGGTGTCTTAAGGCGTTCTTTAACCTCTCCTTAGACATAAATGTACCGGATTTGGGTCAAAAGCCCTACATTCTTGGCGGAATTTTCAATGGGAGACGACTCACTTTTTTGAAATTGAAGAAATCTTCCTTTTAAGGTGCTGAGAAAACAACGAGACTTTACAATATTTCGTGATGTACCTTATAAGGGTTACACATAGCGTCTTGAAAGGACGGTTACGAGTGTCCGGCACAACTACCGGTGAAAAATTAGGCTTTAAGCTAGGCGATGTCGTCCAAGAGTTCGGATATGACGACGACGTTGACTTTGACTTGCGCGATTCCATTGAGAATATCACCGGGCAACAACTTGAAGATGAGGACTATCGCGGCGCTGCCGATTCAGTATTGGCATGGTGGCGTTCGGACGACGGAAACGTCGATGATCTTACGGATTACCTCGTAGATTGTGCCGCATCTCTCGATTCGGGAGCGGGTGCCATTTGGTGTCTTGTTCCGGTTGTTTCATCAGAATTCCATGTGGCGACGGCGGATGTGGCAGAGGCGGCGAAGACTGCGGGGTTGTCGGTACCCAGTTCTGTTGCTTTAGGTGGAGACTGGACGGCATATCGGATCGTCTCGCGCGGGCACTGAGCTTAGGCTCCGATGCTAATTTAGGTGTGCGTGTGGGTGCGTTGAGTGCTTACTTGCTGTGCGCAGAGTTGACACGCGTTTAACACGTGCGGATATGAGTATCTGAGGGTTTGTAGCGTAAATTTCGTGAGAGCGGCGCATTTCGGCTGGTTGTCGAAATGCGCCGCTCGTCACGTTTTGGGAATGAATTTGGAATTTAGCAGGATTTGTGGATATGCTTCTAACGGACTCTTAGCTCAGTTGGTAGAGCACCTGGTTTACACCCAGGTTGTCATCGGTTCGAGTCCGGTAGGGTCCACCAACAAAACTCCCTCTCGAAATCTTCGAGAGGGAGTTTTGTTTTTGATGCCATTCTGGGCACGTAAGGGAGGCTTATGGGCGGGTCGTGTTGGGTTTTGGTGTGTTTTTGTAAACATCTCGATATATATCAAGATGTTTACAAAAACACACCAAAAAAGAGGTGATAAGGCGACATACATGCCCCAAATGCTTGTCTGAGGCGTGTGCGTGGAGGAGGCTAGGGGTCGTGTCCGGTGTGGAATGTGCATCAGCGAGGCATGTGTGACTGGAACCAACGTGTGTCGCGGAGCGTTTGAAGTTTTGCGCGTTTGAAGTTTTGCGCGGTTGGAGCTGTGTGCGGGGCAGGGCGTGTAGCAGGACGGGCCGTATGTCGTCAGGCTAGTGTGTGTAGCAGGCCCTGTACCAGGACATGCTGTATACCAGGGTAGGGCGTGTGGCCGGAGCGAAGAAACAGGGACGGCCAGCGCTCCCACCATGGCAAGATTGCCAAAGTTTACTTTTTCTTTGTAATATCTTTGAGTCATCAAAAGATATCTCGGTGTAAATGTTGAATATTTCTGAGATTGGTCGATGGGAAGATTTTATGGCTGACGCGATTGCAGCGTATTTTGGTTCAATTTCGGACTTCATATACACGTACATCCTCATTGCTCTGCTGATTAGCGCTGGAATTTACTTCACGGTACGCACCCGAGCTGTGCAATTTAGCAATTTTGGGAAAATGGTCAAGATCGTCTTTTCATCACGTGAATCCCGTGATGGCGGTATTTCCTCATTCCAAGCATTTGCGATTGGACTAGCTTCACGAGTAGGTACGGGCAATATCGCTGGCGTGGCAATCGCACTCGTCTTGGGTGGGCCAGGAGCGGTTTTCTGGATGTGGGTAGTGGCTGTGCTCGGCATGGCTACAGCTTTTGTTGAAGCTACGATGGCACAGCTGTTCAAAGTGCGTTGGCATGATGGAACATTCCGTGGCGGTCCTGCTTTCTATATTCAACGCGGCCTAGGATCGCGCAAATGGGGTTTTGTTTTTGCAATATTCTTGGTGTTCTCCTTTGGCATTTCCTATGAAATGGTGCAGGCCAATACGATTGCCGCTACCTTAAAAGATCATTACAGCGTGAGTCCTTGGGTTACTGCCAGTGTGTTATTCGTGCTCACTGGAATGGTTGTGTTTGGAGGTCTCAAGCGAGTTGCAAAAGTCACTGAGTGGATGGCTCCTCTCATGGCAATTGCGTATATTCTCATCGCTGCTGCAGTGATCGTGATGAACCTTGAAAATATCATTCCGATTGTGAAGCTGATTTTTGCTTCGGCTTTTGGTCTCGAGCAAGGACTGGCTGGAACAACAGGTAGCGTGGTAGCGGCAATGCTCAATGGTACGCGCCGCGGCCTGTTCTCTAATGAAGCGGGCGAGGGTTCGGCTCCCAACGCGGCTTCCACCGCCCAGGTCTCACATCCTGTTAAACAAGGCTTCATTCAGGCGATGGGCGTTTTCGTCGACACTATTTTGGTGTGTTCTGCCACCGCGTTCATCATTCTCAATTCGCTTGGCCACGTGTACAAACCGGGCGAAGCAACTGATCTAGACGGCGCATCGCTCACGATTGCCGCTGCTACTTACGAGCTGGGCGAGTGGATTGTTCCCGTCATGGTCGTGCTCATCCTTGTGTTCTGCTATTCGTCAATTATCGGCAATTTCGCCTATGCAGAAATCAATATTGACTTCATGACCAGAGGAAAAGCCTGGGGATCGAAGGTGCTTGGCGTCGTCGTCGTAATCTCTGTGGCAATCGGCTCGTTGTCTTCACTCAATGCCGTATGGAATTTCGCCGACATCACGATGGCGGGAATGGCCTTGATTAACCTGGTAGCGATTGTGTTACTTGGTAAGTGGGTATTTGGCGCCTTGCGTGATTTCCAGGCTGATCCCAATAAGCCGTTTGTGGCAACGAATAATCCACACATGCCAGGAGAGCTGCCCTCTGATATTTGGGTAGAGCGTGAAAACGCCCAAGCTTAGGATTGGCAATGGCGCAGGTCATTTCGTGAGGGTAAAACCTAATAAGATCGAAATATAAGCGGTAATCAGGCAAAGGATTAGCATACTCCAAGCGTAAAGGTGTGCTTTCTTTGCCTGGTTATCTTTTAGCATGGTGTAGGTTTCTAACGACGCCGTACTGAACGTTGTGAAGCCGCCTGCGAATCCGGTGCCCAGGATCGCGAGCGTGGATTGTGAAATACCAGATCCGAGGTACATTCCGGTGAAAAATCCTAAAATGGCAGATCCAATGAGGTTAATGGTAAATGTGCCAGTGGGAAACTTATCCTTGGACATCACGGAATCGATTAAGAAACGCATAACTACC
The DNA here is from genome assembly GCF_016907845.1 of Arcanobacterium pluranimalium. Taxonomy (GTDB): domain Bacteria; phylum Actinomycetota; class Actinomycetes; order Actinomycetales; family Actinomycetaceae; genus Arcanobacterium_A; species Arcanobacterium_A pluranimalium. The sequence goes on along the minus strand of NZ_JAFBCS010000001.1, from coordinate 1,625,002 downwards.
CCAAATCCGCCGGCGCAGGCGATCAATAGAGTGGTCATGCCTGCGCCTCTTTGTCTGCTTGGGGAGCGCGCGGCAAAACCAAACGGGCGCCAAGGGCAACGGATGCCACGCCGAGCACAATCGAGAATATGGGATAGATAAGTGCCAATGTGGTTTGCCCCTTTGCTAGAAGCAGATTTGAATCAACGACGATAGCGCTGTATGTGGTAAAACCGCCGAGAAATCCGGTACAGGCAAGGAGCCTGATGTGCTTTTTTATGTGGTTCTTCAAAGAACTATGCGCGATTTTCTGTGAGATATAACCGAGCAGGAAACATCCCAACATATTGATCGTCAGAATACCCAGGGGTAACGAGGCGTTGGTCGGGAATGTGCTAGCGAGGATATAGCGCGCACTTACGCCTAAAAATCCGCCGCAGAATACCGAAATTATTGATAGAACCACGTCGATATTCTAGGTCTAAGTAGTTCTGTATGCTTGCTAGAATTGCGGTATGTCTGTAACTGTTGAGAATGTTGTGGCTGCGATGAACCGGCATTACCCAGCTTCCTTGGCTGAGGATTGGGATCGTGTTGGTTTGGTAGTTGGGGATGTGAATGCTCCAGTAAAACTGGTGGGCTTTGCGGTTGATCCGTGTGAATCCACCATAAATGAAGCTATTGAACGCGGCGCCGATATGTTGATTACGCACCACCCGCTGTATTTGCGTGGTACGTCGAGCGTTGCAACGGACAGTGCAAAAGGTTCTTGGGTGCATAAATTGATCAAGCATGACTGCGCTTTGCTCGCTGCGCATACGAATGCAGATTCAGCCGCAGATGGCACTGCGGCCGCTTTTGCTGATCTGCTTGGTCTAGAGCAGCAACGTCCGCTTCAGCCGCATAGTGAGAATAAAGAGCTGGGCATTGGAAGAATTGGCACGTTGCCGATGACGATGAGCGTGCTCGAATTGGCTCATCGTATTAAGGCGATCATTCCTCAGGTTCCGGCTGGTATCACCATTGGAGGCGACCCGCAGCGAATCGTTAAAACGGTTGCAGTTTCGCCTGGTTCAGGAGATTCATTTTTGAAAGCAGTAGACGACGCCGGGGCAGACGTCTATATCACAGCTGATTTGCGTCATCATCCGGCTACCGATCATTTATGGGCGGGAGGGTGTGCGCTTATTGGAACTACTCATTTCGCTTCTGAATGGCCCGTTTTGCCAAATTTGCAGCGCAGGATAGCAAGTGAATGTGGTGTGGCAACCTATATTTCAACTATTGTGACTGACCCGTGGAGTATGCGGATCTGAGCAAATTAATCCGAGCTACTCACAGGGAGTTAACCTAAGGACTTAATTCTCTCCTTGGTTAATTTCTTTGGCGAGAAACTTAGTTAAATAATCCCGTCTGTTAAGTGAAAACTTAACAGACGGGATTATTTTGTATCTGCTGGTAAACGCATTATGGCGGGGTCTTTGTCGGATTCGTCGCTAAAGTTGGTCAGCGATAGTTGATAACTTAACGTTGCTTAACTCACAACTGGGTTGAGAGTCTAGTCACAAGTCGATGTGGACGCATGCAAATGCGAACGCTATCGGTACACAAGGGAGTGAATCGTTTTGGATCGCGAAAATCGGATTATTAAACCTTCACAAGAAGGAAGTGCAGCAGATATTGCTCGGATACTCGGTGTATCTCGAGCAGCGGTGTCGTATGCGCTTAATGGTAAACCTGGTGTTTCAGCGCGCACCCGTCAAATGATCCTCTCATTGGCTGAAAAGAAGGGAATGGAAATCCCACAAAAAGCCCTGAACTGGAAAACTACAAAACCACTCGTTGGGCTTATCTTGGCTGACCTGAGCAATCCGTTCTATCAAGAGCTGGGAGTCGCGGTTTCAAATCACGCACGCTGGCACGGATACGACGCCTACCTCTCTCATACTGGTGACGATCCACTTGAACTGCTCACAACAGTTCGAGCCATGGCAAGTCATCGCGTGGACGGGATCATTCTCACCGCAACTCAGGACGGTGACGCCGCCGTCGTCCAAGAATTGCGCAAATGGAATATCCCATATGTTCAGGTTTCGCGAAAAATCCCAACTGTGAATGGCGCTTTTGTGGGCATAGATAACAAAGCTGCCTCGAAAGATATTGCTTTGCACATGGCCTCCCATGGCTTCGAAAAAATCGCACTCGTTGTAGGGCCACGGCGCTCTTCTGCTTCCAATGATCGCTATGCCGGATATTTGGACGGCCTTGTAGAAAGCGGAATTTTCGTTCCGCAACAGTGGATTGTTCGCACATCCCTCGGCGTCGATGGCGGTATGAAAGCAGCTCAATATCTACGCAGTTTAGATCGTGGACTTCCAGAAGCGATTATCTGCGGTTCAGATGCCATCGCCCTTGGCATTATGCAAGATTTCACAGCGCAAGGCATCAATATTCCAGCAGATATAGCTATCTGTGGTTTCGACGGTGTGATAAGTCATCGGTCGCCCGATTTCTCACTCACAACCGTTGTACAACCTGTTGATGACATGGCAGAAAACGCAGTTATCTACCTCGATGACCTCATCAGAAATAAGTCAATCACTCCTCATGAAGTGATTTGTCAATACTCACTACGCATTGGTAATTCGTGCCGGTGCCAACTAGGAAAGGAGCACGTCTCATGACATGCACCCCATTGGAGAACAAAGTCGCAATCGTAACAGGAGCCTCCCAAGGAATTGGGCGTGGGATCGCGCTCAAACTTGCACAGCGTGGTGCCACCGTCGTCGTCATCGACATTAACGGCGACGCTGCCCGCGCAACGGCGGAACTGTGCGGCGGTAAATCAGTTGGTATCGCGCTTGACGTGTCTAATCGTGAGGCAGTCGACGCCACTGTGGATCAGGTGATTGCCGACTTTGGCAAAATTGACATCCTCGTCAACAACGCCGGAATCAACCGCGACGGCATGCTGCACAAAATGACCGACGAAATGTGGGACACAGTAATTGCTGTTGACCTCTCGGCCGTCTTCTACTTCTGCCGCAAAGTTGGAACTCATATGCGCGAAAACGGCTATGGTCGCATCTGCAACGTGGCATCAGCATCGTGGATGGGCAATATCGGACAGACAAACTACGCTGCAGCCAAGGGCGGCGTCGTATCGCTGACCCGATCGATTTCGAAAGAACTCGCATTCAAAGGTATTACCGCCAACGCCATCTGCCCAGGCTTTATCGAGACATCGATGACGACGGCGCTGCGCGAGGTTCCATCTCGCGCAGGGTTCGACAACCTCTACGATGAGCAAGTTGCGAAAGTGCCACTCAAGCGCGCTGGCCAGCCTGAAGACGTGGCAAATCTCGTAGCTTTTCTCGTTTCGGACGACGCCTCTTACCTCACCGGTGAAGTAATCAATATCGGCGGAGGTTACAAGCTATGAGCTTCAAGCAGGTAGAACCACACGAAGTGGCGGGCTTGATCCCCAACGGCGCGACCGTCGTCGGAAACGGCTTCACGATGATGGGCGTGGCAGACGAAATTTACTTTGAAATTGAGAAATCATTTTTGAGTAAAGGTGTGCCTAACCAGCTCACATTCGTGCATGCTGCAGGTCAATCCAACCGTATTGACGGCCTGGCACGCCTGGCACATCCAGGATTGCTCAAACGCGTTATCGGCCCACATTGGGGACTCAACCCACCGATGGCCAACGTGCTTGGCGCCGACGAAGTAGAAGCAATCTGCTTGCCGCAGGGCCAGATTTCGACGTTGTACCGCACCATTGCGGCACACCGACCAGGGCAACTATCCACCGTCGGTTTGGGCACGTTCATTGATCCGCGCCACGACGGCGGCCGTATCAACGACTCGGCCAAGGCTGCAACTGCTCCGGACGAATACGTCTCGCTTATGGAACTTGACGGGAAAGAGTACTTATTCTACAAGTCCTTCCCGCTAGATGTAGCTATCATTCGTGGCTCACGAATCGATCCTGACGGGAATATGTCGCAAGAAGACGATGTGACGATTCTTGATAACTTGGCAATCGCCCAAGCGGTACACAACAACGGTGGAATCGTGATTGCACAGGTCAAGGAAATTGTTGAGCGCGGCGATATTCCAGCTCGCGAAGTTGAAGTGCCAGGTGTCTTGGTGGACTACGTGATGGTCACCTCCGATCCAGCCAAATACCATCGGCAGACGAATGCTTCGATCGAAGTGAACTGGGATCTTCTGACCGGTTACGCATCGCCTGAAGAACTTGGAGAAGCTTTACTCTCACACGAACTCGAGCCAACCCGTATTGCGATCGGTGAACGTGGAGCGAAGCTTGTGCGTGATGGCGACATTATCAACCTCGGCACCGGCTTGCCTGGCGACTCAATTGGTCGCGCCCTGGCTGTGAGCGGGCAAATTGCCAATATTACGCTCACTGTTGAGTCCGGAACTTACGGCGGTGTGCCACTCGGCGTCGTCGACTTTGGTTGCGCTTTGCATCCAGCAGCCATTATTGGCCACCCACAACAGTTTGACTTCTACAACGGTGGTGGCGTGGACATCACGTTCATGGGTGTCGGGCAAGTTGACGGCGAGGGCAATATCAACGTCTCCGCATTTGCCGGCAAAGCAATTGGCTGTGGCGGGTTCATGGACATCGTTGATGGTGCCAAGAGAATTTGCTTCCTCATGGTCGCTGATTCGAGACACCCCAAGTGGGTGCCTGAGGTTGATCAGCTCACTTTCTATGGAAAAGCTGCGTTGGACAAGGGCCAAGAAGTCTATTTGGCAACAGAACACTATCTCGTTCAGCTCACCGAAGACGGATGGAAAGTGCTCGAAGTAGATGACAACGATGCTGCGCGAGCTGCGGCGTCTCAAGTAATTACGAAGAAGTAAAAGAAAGAGGAGAACAATGGAAAAGATCGTAGTAGTTGAAGGCGCTCGTACAGCTGTAGGTGGATACGCCGGATCGCTTTCGGGAACGCCAAATCACGTGATGGGTGCAACTGCGATGAAAGCTGCTGTTGAGCGGGCTGGAGTTTCGGTCGAGGCCATCGACGAAGTCGTGGTCGGCTGCGTTGGGCAAGTTGGCGGCGACGCTTTCTTGGCACGCCGAATCGCGCTGGCTGCGGGCGTGCGTGAAGATTCGAACGCATTTACGGTCAACCGCCTTTGCGGATCGGGATTGCAGGCAGTGCAATCGGCGGCTTTTGAACTGCAATCTGGCGATTCGAAGTTCGTGGTAGCCGGCGGCTCTGAGAATATGTCGCGCCAGCCATTCATGGATTTTGATGCGCGCAATGGCTGGAAGATGGGTCACCACACTCTCATCGATGGAACGCTTTCTTTGGTGACTGATCCTTTCGGCAACTACCCGATGGGCGTGACGGCTGAGAACGTTGCAGAAAAGCACGCAATTTCTCGCGAAGACCAAGACGAGTTCGCCGCGCTGTCCCAAGAGCGTGCAGCTGCTGCTCAGGAAGCTGGACTGTTTGCTCCTGAAATCGTGGGCGTCACCGTTAAGGAGAAGAAGTCTGAGCGAGTTTTCGACGTCGATGAGCATTTGCGTCCTGGCACCACCGTTGAGAAATTGGCAAAGTTGCGTCCTGCTTTCCGCGACGGCGGTTCAGTGACGGCAGGTAATTCCTCAGGAATTAACGATGCAGCGGCGATGTTGGTACTCACGACTGAGTCGGTGGCAAAGGCTGAGGGCTTGAAGCCAATTGGAGAGTTCGTGAGCTTCGCAAAAGCTGGCGTCTCGCCTGAGGTGATGGGCTTCGCTCCAGCTCTTGCTATTCCACGCGCATTGGAGAAGGCAGGATTGACGCTCGCAGATATCGATTGGATCGAGCTCAATGAAGCATTTGCGGCTCAAGCTCTTTCGGTTATCCGCGATCAGAATCTTGATATGGAAAAGACCAACCCACTTGGTGGAGCAATCGCATTGGGCCACCCAGTTGGAGCTACTGGCACAATTCTTTCGTTGCGCACCCTATACAACCTGCGCCGAACAGGTAAAGAATTCGGTTTGGTATCCATGTGCATCGGCGGCGGCCAAGGCGTTGCTGCTGTGTACAAGGCATTGTGAGTGAGGAGGCTGACAATGAAAATTAGTAAGATCATTGACCTGAAACCTAATTTGGGTGAAGGGCCAATATGGGATAGCGCATCAAACACACTGTGGTGGATTGATTCTCAAGACGGACGCGTTTTCAATCATGAGCAAGATGGCTCAAACCTCAAAGTGTGGGATGTGCGTGAGAAGATTGGCTCGATGGCACTCTATGCCGACGGCAAATCTGCACTTTTGGCGCTACAAACTGGTTTGTACAAGTACGATCTTGAAACCGATCAGGCCACTTTGCTGGTCGATCCAGAGCCGGAGTTTGAGTACAATCGCCTCAACGACGGCAAGGTTGATCAGCGCGGACGCTTCGTCTTTGGTTCGATGGACACACAGGAAGAAAATGCTTCCGGGCGACTCTACTCCTATGAAGAGGGCAAAGGCCTGACCGTCTTGGACGAAGGCATTATTTGCTCCAATGGACCGTGCTGGAGCCCAGATGGTTCTATCTTCTACTTCGCCGATACCTGGACTGGCGATATCTGGGCATACGACTACGATCTAGAAACTGGGCAAGTTTCAAACCGTCGCGTTTTCGCAACAGTAGATCAGTCTGATGGTGGTGCTTGCGACGGTATGACCGTCGATGCTGAAGGTTTCGTCTGGCAGGCCCATGTTTATGGTGGAAAGATGAACCGTTACGATCCAGATGGCAAGCTTGAACGCCAAATTGAGATGCCGGTTTTGAAAGTGACGTGCCCTGTTTTTGGCGGTCCAGATTTGGATCGTATGTTCGTCACAACCATGGCTCGCCCGCCATTGCCACGTTTCCCTGAGGATGGACGTGAGCGCGGTTCTCTCTATGTAATTGATGACTTGGACGTATGCGGCTATGAAACCCCACGTTTTGGTAAGGAGATCTAATCATGGCACATGAGAAACTTCAGCGCGGCGCTGCGCCATTGTCGAAAGTTCCTCGCGCTTCCTGGATAGCTTTGGCAGTTACCTGGGGAATTTGGGCGATTAACGCTTTTGACCGAGAGGTGATTTTGCGCCTCGGCCCAGCGATTACTGATCATTTTGATCTTTCCCCTGAAGCTTGGGGTGGCATTATCTCTATAGTGATGCTCTCCCTGGCAGTTCTGCCGATTTACGTCTCACGCATGAGTGATAATCACGGAACTGGTTGGAAGCGTGCAATCTTCCAGGTGCCATTGGTCATTGGGTATAACTTGATCTCCGCTATCACAGGTATCAAGGCTGTTGCCCATAACTTGGTTCTCTTCATCGCATTGCGCATTGGTGTGAACCTCGGTGCTGGTGCTGGAGAACCAATTGGTATTTCCAATACCACCGAGTGGTGGCCAAAGGAGCGTCGCGGTTTTGCACTTGGTGTCCATCACACGGGTTACCCAGTAGGTGCTCTGCTCTCGGGCCTCGTTGTAGCAGCGATCTTGAGCATCTTCGGTGACGAAAACTGGATGCTTGTATTCGTCGTCGGACTCATCGTGGCAATCCCGCTCATGCTTTTCTGGTGGAAGTACTCCACGAAAGAGCGTCAAGAGCGCACTTACGCACAGATCGCGGCAGCCGGAATGACCGTTCCACTCGACGAGAGTGCGGATGGTCAGGCCGATACCGCTGGCGCTGTTGGAAAGTGCTTGCGCAATAAGGTCGTTATGATCACCTCGGGCACGACTTTGCTCACGCAGATTGTGTACATGGGTATTAACTACGTGCTGCCGCTCTACCTCGCAAATATCGTGGGCTTGGATTACTCCGAAGCCGCTGCGTACTCCGTGGTATTCACCATCACGGGTATCATCGGACAGATTTTCTGGCCAACGCTTTCTGATTACCTCGGACGCCGTACTACCATCGTCGTCTGTGGCGTTTGGATGGCAGTTGGAGTCGCCGCGTTCTATTTCGCGACGTCGGTGCCAATTTACATTGCACTGCAGCTCTTCTTTGGTCTCGTTGCCAACGCAGTGTGGCCGGTGTACTACGCTGCCGCAACCGATAACGCACCTGATGGCGCACACGGCACGGCAAATGGCTTCGTGACTACCGCAATGTTCATTGGTGGCGGTCTTGCTCCAGTTCTCATGGGCTGGCTCATCGGACTCGGTGGCGGTTGGAAGTCCGGTGCAGGATATGTCTACACATTCTTCTTCATGGCACTGTGTGCACTCCTTGGAGTTGCCATCCAGTTCTTCGTCAAAAAGAGCGAGATTGAGGCACATCACGAGTGAACTGTGAGATGAGTGTTTCACTGTACAACTAACAGATAGTCTTGTGAGGTGACGGTCAAAGGTCACCTCACAAGACGGATCTGTTCGTTAATCTATGCGGAGTCAAGATGAAAATAGTTATTGCACCAGATTCTTTCAAAGAGACGATGACGGCAAAGACAGTCGCAAAAACGATGGCGAGTGCTGTTAAAGAGGTGTGGCCAGACGCGCAGTGCGTTGAAGTCCCAATGGCAGATGGTGGCGAAGGCACTACCGAATCACTGGTAGACGCTCTCGATGGTGAGCTTCGTGAAGTAGCCGTCGTTGATGCGCTCGGCCGGGCACGAACTGCTCATTTTGGATGGATTGCCCAGCAGCGTCTCGCAGTATTAGAAGTGGCACAAGCTATTGGTATCGAACATATCCGCCCCGAAGAGCGTGATCCAAAGTGCTCGGGAACTGCTGGCGTGGGTATGATACTCAATCACATTCTTGACTTGGCTCCGCGCAAGATCATCGTTGGACTTGGCGGCTCTGCAACCAACGATGGCGGCTGGGGAATGTGCTATGAGCTTGGTATTCGTGCAACTTCCAGCGACGGAAACTCAGTTGGCCCATTTGAGCCTTTGAATCTGAGCGATGCCGCTCATATCGATGTTTCGAATCTTGATTCTCGTTGGAAAGACGTCGAAGTGATCTTAGCTTGCGACGTCACTAATCCGCTGCTTGGTGAGTCTGGTGCAACAGCGGTATTTGGCCCGCAAAAAGGGGTCAAACCTGAGGAAATCGCCCTGTTTGACGGTGCGCTCGCGGTATGGGGTCATTTGATGGACGATCACTGTGCTTCACCGGTTGCTCATCGCGCTGGTGCAGGCGCTGCAGGTGGCTTGGGTGCTGCCTTTATGGCGTTCCTTGGAGCCGAAAATAAATCGGGGGTCGACGTCGTCATCGACACCGTAGGTTTGGAAAATATTGTTCAAGATGCTGATCTGGTGCTCACTGGTGAGGGAGGCATCGATTTCCAAACCAAATTTGGGAAAACTCCGTGGGGTGTTATGCGCACAGCCAGAAAATACGGAGTGCCCACGGTAGCATTCGCAGGAAAACTTGGCGAGGGGATCGACAGTCTTTACGACGACGGTTTTGCGGCAATCGTCCCAACCGTCCGCGAAGTTTCCGATCTTGCAACCGCTCTGGCAAAGGCACAGCCGAGCCTATTCGAATCCGTGAAAATGATGTGCCGCATTCTCAACGTTACATGCAATATGTGGAGCAAATAATGCTAATTGGTGAAGAGTTATGGGACGACGCCGTCGTTGAGGGACTTGTTAATTTTCACGTTTATGGGCGTGAAGTGCGCAGCTACTGCAACGCGGCGTCGTCGCTATATGAAACGTTGTGCGATACTGCCCAAAGGTTGCCCGATAAAGTGGCGATTTACACCGAGGACGGAAAGACTTTCACGTTTGCCCAGGTGAAAAAGTACGTCGATGATTTTGCGTTCTATCTTTCCCATGAACAGGCTATCGGGCATCATGATCGCGTGGGAGTTTTGCTCGATAACGGCATCGATTTCATTACTACGTTCTATGCGCTGAACAGGCTCGGAGCGATTATCGTGCCTTTGCCTGGAAAGTTTAGGCGCGCCGAAATTATGGCTTTGGTTGAGCGTGCAGATTTGAAAATTGTGGTGTGCCAAGATGAGCAAGCTCCGTGGTTCACCGACACTCCAACCGTGGTTACTAGCTCGCAAACCTGCGCTTTTGGGCTTCCGCTTGCCGCAACCGAGGATGAAGAAATTGCGCGCGCCCGCGCAGAATTTTGCACTCAAAAGCCACAGCTCTCTGTGGAAGACGACGCGATTTTGCTCTACACCTCGGGCACCACATCCCAGAGTAAGGGAGTGCTGCTCACAAATATGAACGCAGTCCATGCGGTGTGTTCATACCAGCGAGTTCTTGATTTGCATGAGGATGATTCAACGATCATTGCCGTGCCGATTTATCACGTGACCGGCATGATTGCGATCATTGCGCTGTTTATCTATTTGGGCGGTTCGATCCACGTGCAAAAGCGCATGTCTGGACGGCCATTCGTGCGCGAGATTTTCGCATCGAACATCACTTTTATTCATGCTTCACCCACGGTGTTCGCGCTGATGCTCGAAGAGCAGGAGCGATTCCCGCAGTTGCCTAGCGTGCAAAAAATTGGTTGTGGAGCTGCGCATATGCCAATTTCTCGCATCCAGGCACTTCACGCGTGGATGCCGCAGATGGAGTTTCGCACGATCTACGGTTTGACCGAGTCGTGTTCACCGGGTTTCGTTTTTCCCGACGACGCCGCTACCTCACCTCATCTTGGCAGCTCGGGCAAGCCTATTCCCGGTTTGGACGTCAAGATTTGTAATGAAAATGGCCAAGAGCTCGGTTTTGATGAGATTGGTGAAATCGTGATCCGCGGCGCTAATATTGCACGTCGCTACGACAAAATCGCCAGTGAGAGTTTTTCCCCCGATGGCTGGTTAGCTACTGGTGACGTTGGACGAATGACGTCAGACGGATACGTATACGTTCTTGATCGCAAAAAAGATTTGATCAATCGTGGTGGCGAAAAAATCTGGTGCATCGATATTGAAGAAGAACTACGCCTACTTCCGCAGATCGCTGACGCTGCGCTAGTAGGGGTGCCAGATTCGATTTATGGCGAAGTGCCGGCGGCAGCGGTTGTATTGGCTGAAGGTGCGGTATTCGACGAAGAGGCAATTCGGCAAACTCTCAATAAGAGAGTGGCCAGATACCGGGTACCTGTCTATTTTGCTGTGGTCGATGCGCTTCCATTAACTGCAGGATCGAAGATTGATAAGAAAGCAATCAGAGAGCTATTTACTGGATCAGATACTGAGGCATCTTAATCAGGTTTTCCCGTATAGTAAGAGCAAGAACGTCAATGATAAGCGAGGCAATCATGACTCAAGCTCCTAGGGAAGACCAACTCCAGCTACTCGAAGTGGCGCGTCTCGACGCCCAATTGGCAAAGACTCGCTCGCAAATGCGCAACCATCATTTGCGGGGCGAGATTGCCACTGCGGTAGAAGAATTAGCGCATTTCAATGAAGAAGTTGAGCGCAAACACGCTGAGCTTTCACAGTTGAACGAAGCCGTTGATTCGGCACAAGAGCAGCTCACGGAGTTAGAAGCTAAATTGAAGCTAAAAGATAAGCGGCTCAATGCCGGAATCGGTATGGACTCGCGCGAACTCTTGACCTTACAATCCGAAATCGAAACTGGACGTGAGCAGGTTTCTCAGCTCGAAGATTCTCAATTCGATCTTTTAGAATCGTGTGAATTGCTTGAAAAACAGCTTGCTCACCTCGAGAAAGAGATTGTTCAAAAAGTTGAGCACAGGACTGCTTTGGAGAAGCAGCTGGAACAGGATTTGGCTGAGCTGGAATCTGAGCATGCGCGTATCAATGAGCAGCGGACACAGCTTTTTGCTCCGTTGGCGCCGGCATTACAGCAAGCCTATGAGCGTGCGCGGGTCAGTGGTGGACTTGCCGTTATAGGTCTGCATCGCAATGGAGAATCAACTGGGGGAGTCGCACTCTCGCCGATTGAAGTAGCTGCGGTCAACGCCCATGATCCCAACGATATCTACATCTCAGAAGACTACGATTGCGTGGTCGTTTTGCTCGATGCCTAGTTCGCGTTGCTCGATGCCTAAGCTGCATTGCGCTTGGCACACCGAATGTCTTGCGTTTTGTATGACTAAACGTGCCTTGCACGTCTAAGTGCATTGTGCCTAGCGTCTGTTAGCTTTCGCCACCGTATTGCACCAGCGTTAATTTGTACTTGTTGTGTGAATCGACGGTGAGTTCGACGTCGTCGACGATGCCGTCAGTGACCATAACGCGCGCGTATTCTTCGAGCTCGCGTGCGGTGCGTAACGTCGTCTGGGAAGAGAGTAAGTACTTGCCGAGCATTCCACGAAAACGCTTGGCGTCATGGGAGATCACCTGCCGGTGTTCTCCACTTTGCCGAACAGCTTGAATGGTGACGTAATCGGCGTCGTGCTTAGGATTCCACACCTGATAGTTCGCCGAACGGCAGTCAATCACTAGCTCGTGGGCACCCGGCTTAAAATCGTGTAGCGCTTTGCGCCATACAGTTTTTGTATTGCCAATGCCAGGCAGCGCGGTGCCCATAGAAAGCCGATAATGAGGAATCAGATCTTCTGGGCGGAGAACGCCAAAAAGGCCAGAGAAAATGAGCACGTGTTCTTGTGCGAAAAGACGACGTTCGCTTGGCATATCGAGCCAGTCAAGTGCGCTATACAAAACTCCGGTATACACAGATCTCGCGGGTGCACAGGGCAATTGCCCAAGCTGTTTTTGATTTGAAACCACGTCTGCTACCGAAGCGCCAACTTTCAAAATCTCAAGTGCATCAGCCTGGCGGCTAACTTTGGTCAGCGCCGTTGCTATTTTCCTGCGTAGCAGATTGAGCTGTGGGTAACTGAGGCGTGCAAAATCGAGCGGTTTGCCAGAAGTCGGGGCTGTTTTGCCCTCAGAAGGAGGTAGTAGTATGAGCACAAAACAATTTTAGCAAAGTCGCATTTGAGCGAAGTGTGTGCAGGGCAGTTTGCGATCTTGGTGTTCATTGAAGATCATAGGTAGACTAAAGCACGCGAATGAGTCAGCCAGGCAGTCGCGAGCGCTCAGGCGCCCGAGGAACGTCCGGGCTCCGCAGGGAACAGTGGTGGGTAACACCCACTCGGGGCGACCCGCAGGAAAGTGCCACAGAAAAGAAACCGCCAGCAATGGTAAGGGTGAAAAGGCGAGGTAAGAGCTCACCGCGTACTTGGTGACAGGTACGGCACGGTAAACCCCACTGGGAGCAAGACCAAGCAGTGCACGTTGAGGCGTCCCGTTGAGTGCACGGGTAGGTTGCTTGAGCTCAACGGTAACGTTGAGTCTAGATGGATGGCTGCCGCTGGCCACTTGGCCAGCACAGAACCCGGCGTATCGGCTGACTCATTCGCCCAGTTGAGGCGGGCACATTTGATCGAGTACGAACAGTGATGCCTATCTAACTGGGCGAACTGAGCAAGCCTGATTGCTTACTTCTTTTTACCAGCCTTTTTATCGTCTTGGTAGGCCATGAGTGCAGCTCCCACGATCCCTGCTCCGTTTCGTAGCTCTGCTGGAATTATTGGAGCGTTGGTATCGATCATCGGCACATATTTTTTGTACTTTTTCGAGATTCCGCCACCGATAATAAATAAATCAGGAGAGAAGAGCTTTTCAAGATAGGTAAAGACTTCCTGAAGGCGTTGTGCCCATTCTTCAAAACTGAGGTCTTCACGTTCAAAAACGCCCGATGACGCGTATTTCTCTGCTTCAATTCCCCGTGGCAGGATAATATGGCCGAGCTCGGTATTGGGCACGAGCACACCAGCGGAGACGAGCGCCGAGCCGATTCCCGTTCCAAGCGTGAGTACCAAAATGGTTCCTGGATTTGCGTGCGCAGCACCGTAATGGACTTCGGCATAACCTGCGGCATCGGCGTCGTTCAAAACGGTAACCGGGCGCTTGAGCTTCTTGAAGAAAAGCTCATTAGCGTGAACTCCAGCCCACTGCTGAGACAGGTTCGCAATTGTTGGGACGGTTCCACACAAGATCGGTGCGGGGAAAGAGATCCCCACTGGAACGTCGTCGGGAAGATCAAAAGAATCGACGATTTCTTTGACGATATCAGCGATAGCATCCGGGGAGGCATCTGGTGGTGTGGCAATTCGAATGCGATCTTCAATAAACATTCCTGATTTCAGGTCTACCGGTGCTCCCTTAATACCTGAACCGCCAATATCGATACCTATAGCAATTCGGCGGAACTTCTTTTTCATCGTGTCCCTCTTCTCAGAGTTCTTAGACTTCTCAAACTTCTCTAACGTGCCAGATTTTCTGACGCGTCAAACCTGTGGCATAGCTTCAGATTTTTGCCCTTGCGACGGCAATGTGAGAATTTCGAAGCCGTCCTCAGTCACCACAATTGTATGCTCCCATTGGGCGCTTCGCCCGCGATCTTTGGTGAGGACGGTCCAATCGTCGTCCCACTGCTCCCACGCAATCTCACCCATTGTGAGCATTGGTTCGATTGTGAAGACCATGCCTGGCACAATGAGCTCGTTGTGCAGGGGAGCGGTGTCGTAATGGGGAACGATCAATCCCGAATGAAAGGCTTCGCCGACGCCGTGACCAGTGAAATCTTCCACAACTCCGTAATCGAAGCGCTTGGCATAGGACTCGATGACGCGCCCAATGATATTGATTTCGCGCCCAGGCTTGGCAGCTTTGATTCCGCGCATCATCGCTGTATACGTGCGCTCACACAGCAAGCGCGATTCTTCGTCAACCTCGCCCACATAAAACATCGCATTCGTGTCTCCATGCACGCCGTCAATATAAGCGGTGACGTCGAGATTCACGATATCGCCCTCTTCAAGTGGACGGTCATCGGGGATACCGTGGCAAATGACTTCATTGACTGATGTGCAGATCGACTTTTTGAATCCCATATATCCCAAACATGATGGATAAGCTCCATGATCACACATATATTCATGCGCGATCCGATCTAATTCATCAGTTGTGACTCCTGGTGCGATTGCTTCAGCTGCGGTGTAGAGTGCATCAGCTGCGATTGTTCCCGCTACCCGGATCTTGTCGATTATTTCCGGCGTTTTCACATCGGAGGCGGTGACGACTTCTGGTCCGTCGTGGAACATATACTCGGGACGCTCAATATGCTGAGGTACAGCACGAAGTGGGCCGATTTTCCCTGGTTTGAGAGTTCCAAGTGGTGCGCGCTTAGGATCCATTATTGTGAAACTTCTTTTCTGTGTTGTGCCACTGTAGTGATCAGGTGGGCACTGCTTTGATAACGGGTTCTGAGAATGGCTTTGACTGCAATCGGCGCTATTCGAGGAATGTGTGCTTTTCTTCAGGGAACGTACGCGAACGCACAGCTTCGTTATAAGTGAGCACCGCATCGGTGAGCGCACTTCCAATCTCGCCAAAAACTTTGACGAACTTTGGTTGCCAATCGCTCATACCGGCCATATCAGTCCACACAAGCACTTGACCATCACAATCAACACCGGCGCCAATTCCGATCGTTGGAATCTCCAGTTCGGCAGTGATGTCTTTGGCAACTGGTGCGGGCACCATTTCGAGCACTACCGCAATCGCACCGGCGTCTTGGACAGCGAGCGCATCTGCCTTGACCTGCTCAGCAGCACTGCCACGACCCTGAACACGCGGCCCACCCAGACTGTTTTCAGCTTGCGGCGTGAAGCCCACGTGCCCAACTACTGGAATACCGGCATCAGTGATAGCGCGAATCGCGTCAGCTCGCCGTTCGCCGCCCTCAAGTTTTACCGCAGCAGCTCCTGCCTTAATCAACTTAATCGCAGACTGAACTGCTTGGGAAGTGCTCTCCTCGTAGGAACCAAAAGGCAGATCGGCAACTACAAACGTACGTGATACTGCCCGAGCAACGGCGCGAGTGGCAACCAGCATTTCATCGAGGCTCACCGGAATAGTCGAATCGTAGCCCAGCATAGTATTGCCGTAACTATCTCCCACAAGAAGCATATCGGTACCTGCGGCGTCGAAAATACGTGCGGTAACGGCGTCGTAGGCTGTGAGCATCGTGATGGGTGTACGCTCCTTCTTGAACTGTTGCAGATGGTGAGCGCGCACTCGCTTAATCATTATTTCCTCCAAGGTGTACGAATACAGTTTGTATATATTCTACTCGTTAGTTCCCCAAAGTTCGCCTTGCTCAGGCACAATAGATATAAGAAACACGAGGAGGGCACATGGATCGCCAACAAGAACACGTTTTGCGCGTTATCGAGGAACGAGAAGTTCGGTTTATCCGACTGTGGTTTACCGACGTCTCAGGCACCTTGAAATCGGTAGCGATTGCGCCAGCGGAGCTAGAAAACGCTTTCGTTGAGGGAATTGGTTTTGACGGCTCGGCTGTGCAGGGTTTAACGCGCGTGCACGAGGCCGATATGGTGATGCGTCCCGATGCGTCCACGTTCCAAATTTTGCCGTGGTACGACGACGGCGAAGTAGTCGGGCGTATGTTCTGCGATATCTATACTCCCGACGGCGAACCTGCACGTTCTGACCCGCGTGCAGTTCTCAAACGCGCCCTCGCTCGAGCCGCTGAGCTCGGTTTCACGTTCCACGTGCATCCGGAAATTGAGTTTTATCTCATGCACCCGGAAACTGATCCTAATGTTGAGCCCAAACCTATCGACAACGGCTCATATTTTGACAACGTCTCGCGTTCTCTGGCTCGCCACTTCCGTTCCGATGCGGTAAAAACGCTTGAAGACCTCGGCATCTCAGTGGAGTTTTCTCATCACGAAGCAGGCCCTGGGCAAAACGAAATCGATCTGCGCGTGGCAGATGCTCTCACAATGGCCGATGACATCATGACGTTCCGTGTGGTCATCGATCAGATTGCCTTGCAACAGCATGTACAAGCCTCGTTCATGCCAAAGCCGCTGATTGAGCAACCTGGAAATGGCATGCACACGCATTTTTCACTTTTTGAAGGGGAACGAAACGCCTTCTTTGATCCAACAGGTGAATTCCAACTCTCCAAGACGGCTCGGAAGTTCATTGCAGGGCTCTTGCATCACGCTCGCGAGATCACAGCGATTACCAACCAGCACGTGAACTCTTATAAGCGACTCTGGGAAGGTTTCGAAGCCCCGGCGCATATTGCGTGGGGAAAGAATAACCAATCGGCACTGATTCGAATCCCGACGCTGCGTGTCGATAAACCCAAATCTGCTCGCATCGAATATCGCGCCTTGGATTCGGCAGTCAATCCGTACCTCGCATTCGCAGTGATCCTCAATGCAGGACTGGCTGGAATCGAAAACGACTACGAAATACCAGAAGCAGTAGACACCGACGTCTCGGTGCTTTCCGCACGCGAGCGGCGAGCCTTGGGGATTGAGGAATTGCCGACGTCGCTCTCCGACGCTTTGCGCGAAATGGAACTTTCCGAACTTGTGGCCTGGACGCTCGGGGAGGACGCTTTCGACTATTTCTTGCGAAACAAGCGCAAGGAATGGGAAAAGTATCGGCGGCAAGTCACTCCTTTTGAGCGAGCGAGTTTTCTTCCAGGACTCTAAGCATAGTAGTGATGGAGATCGGTGATGAACCGTATTGAATCTCAGCATGCTCAGCTTATTCGCGCTGGCTTTATGGATACCGATAAAGCTCAGCGCCTTTTGGCCGATCCCATTTTGAGCGATGTGGATCAGTCGTGGTTGATTCAGCGTGCAGGCGAAACCGCTGATCCAGACCTTGCTCTGTTGGCATATCTGCGTCTGCTTGAGTCGGCGCGGATTCATGGCAAAGAAGCTATGGATGCCTTGTACGTAACGTGCGAAGAAGAAGCTGCGTGCCGCCGTCTTTTTGCAGTCTTGGGGATGTCGAGTGCTTTGGGTGACTACCTTATTGCACACCCAGTGAACGTCCACATCGTGCAAGATTATAAGATCGGTTCGCACCCTTTAGAAACGTCTCTGGAAGCAGAGCAAGAAGCGGCACTTGCAGCTGTGCATGGGGTAGCCAATCACAGGGGCGATGCCGTATCCACGCTTTCGTGCGAGGAGGCCATATCCGCTGTGCGTGCGCACTACTGGTATCGAATGATTCAGTTGGCGGCAGTTGATCTCACTGAACCACATGCTGGCACGACGATGCCGCAGGTAGCGAAGTGTATCTCCGATGTGATCGGTGGAGTGTTCGAGGCTGGTCTCGCAGTAGCGCGAGCGCATATTTCACGCGCGCAAGACATCGGTTTCACCGTGATTGCTATGGGGAAAACCGGCGCTCGCGAAGTGAACTATATTTCTGATGTGGACGTCATCTACGTGGCGCGGGCAATCGTTGCGGAATTGGACGATGCCAGCATGCTCGATATTGCCACACAGATTGCAAATTTCTTGCAAAAACTCGTATCGAAGCCAACTCGTGAGCCTGCGCTATGGGAGATTGATCCAAATCTTCGACCCGAAGGTAAAGACGGGCCGCTGGTACGCACTCTCGATTCTCATATTGCTTACTACAAACGTTGGGCTCAAGATTGGGAATTTCAGGCATTGCTCAAAGCCCGGCCAATCGCAGGGGATAGGGAACTGGGCGAGAGCTATATCGCTGCCTTAGAACCAATGGTGTGGCAGGCATCTGAGCGCCCAAATTTTGTGGAAGACTCACGGGCGATGCGCCGACGTGTTGAGGATTTAGTGCCTAAAAAAGATGCCGAGAACGAACTGAAGTTAGGTCGGGGTGGATTGCGTGATGTGGAATTCACTGTGCAATTACTACAGCTCGTGCACGGCAGACCCGATGAAACTTTGCGAGTTCGCCCAACTCTTGATGCGTTATGTGCCTTGAGCGAGGGCGGCTATGTTTCGCGCAAATCTGCACAGGAACTGTCTAATTCCTATAAGTTCTTGCGCGCTCTTGAGCACCGGATTCAGTTGCAAAGATTCAAGCGCAGCCACGTGGTGCCAAGTTCTGAAAGTGAGTTGCGCCGGATCGCTCGGTCTTTGCATGGCTATGAGCTTGCCACTGCCGAAGATCTCAAGCACTATTTTCACAAAGTCCAGCGCCGCGTGCGGGAATTGCATTTAGAAATTTACTATCGGCCGCTTCTGCCGCAAGTGGCGAAGCTTTCGGCGGAGGATATTTCTCTCGATTCTCAAGCTGCTCAGGCGCGACTTGCTGCTATTGGCTACCGCGATCCAGTTGGGGCGCTCAATCATATTCGGGCACTAACGAGCGGAATTTCGCGTACGGTGATGATCCAGCGCCAATTGTTACCTGTGATGATCGGCTGGTTTGCTGAGGGAGCCGAACCTGACCAAGGTCTGCGCTCATTTCGGATAATTTCTGAACAAATGGGTTCTACCTCGTGGTATATGCGTACTTTGCGTGACTCAGCGCTGTGTGCAGAACGTCTAGCGCGTCTCTTGGCTTCTTCGCGTTATATCACCCAAGCTTTGCCTTCGCTTCCGGAGTCAATCACTTGGTTGGATGGCGAGTCCCAACTGGTAGCGCGAAGTTTTTCGGAGCTTGAACGAGAGCTAGAATCTTTGCTCTCGCGCAGAGAGAGTCCACAAGATGTGACGCTTGCTGGTCGCTACCTGCGTCGAAAAGAGTTGTTGAGAATCGCGATGGCACAGGCATTGGGTCTTGCGGATGGAGATACGACTCGGCGAGCCATTTCCTGCACGGCAGATATTGCTATTGATGCCGCATTGCGAGGAGCAATCATCAAGACGACGGACGAGCTAGGTACCGATGTGCCAATTGTTTTTACCGTGATAGCGATGGGGCGTTTTGGCGGCCAGGAACTAAGCTACGCTTCAGACGCCGATGTGATATTTATTCACGAAGCCTTGCCTGGCGTGGAACAAGAAACTGCTGATGTCTTTGCCAATTCTTTGGCGCGAAACCTCATTGCACTTCTCAATTTCACGGCTCAAGAACCAGTACTTCCAGTCGATGCTGATCTGCGGCCGGAGGGGAAAAATGGGCCGCTCTCGCGCAGCATTTCTAGTTGCCAAGCCTATTATGACCGCTGGGTCGATACCTGGGAGAAGCAGGCGCTTTTGCGGGCACGCTACTGCGTGGGATCTCATGAGTTGGCGCAAAAGTTCTTCGCCATGATTGATCCTTTGCGGTATCCAGAAGATGGTCTCGACGCCGCACAATTGCGAGAAATTCGCATGCTCAAGGCGCGTATGGAACGCGAACGTATGCCGCGCGGCGTCGATCCTACTCGCCAGGTGAAACTCGGCCGTGGGGGACTTTCTGATGTGGAGTGGTGTGCCCAGCTGCTACAACTCAACCATGCACACCAATTCCCGCAGTTGCACAGCACAGACACGATCAGCGTCTTGAAAGAGGCTGCGTCGCAGCAGCTTTTGGAGCACGACGACGCTCGAAAGCTCATCTGCGCATGGGAACTTGCTTCGCAGTTGCGTGACCTCAACGTGCTCGGAACTGGCCGTACGCAAGGTGCCAAAATCGACGTCGTCCCTCATGAAAGCACCGAACTTGGCATCATAGCCGCGCTTTTGGGCTATCCGCTCGACAAACGCCACGATGTGGCAGAGGACTATTTGCGTGCGGCGCGGCAGGCGCGAAAAGTGTGTGAGCGGGTCTTCTACGGGGAGGATTGAGCTCGCACTCCGGCGTCGTGCTAAAACGTGAGATAGGCGAGGTCGGAAGCATACCGACGTCGCCCATCCTCAACGCAAATTGTGGTCATTGTGACTAAACTTCACAGAACCTTGGACAGGAAGTCCTTGGTACGTGGGTTTTGGGGATTATCGAAAAGCTGGGTTGGTGTACCGGCCTCTACGATATAGCCCTCGTCCATCAGAATTACCTGGTCAGAGACTTCTTTGGCGAAGCCAATTTCGTGAGTCACCACGATCATCGTCATGCCGCGCTGTGCCAAATCTTTCATGACGCTCAGAACTTCGCCTACAAGTTCTGGATCGAGCGCCGAGGTTGGCTCATCAAAGAGCATCAAATCGGGTTTCATCGCCAGTGCGCGGGCGATGGCGACGCGCTGTTGCTGACCGCCAGAGAGCTCAGAGGGGTAGTAGTTGACGCGATCGCTCAAACCCACCTGATCTAGCAGTTCGAGGGCGGTGGCTCTAGCCTTGTCTTTGCTCTCCTTGAGCACGTGTACCGGTGCTTCCATCACATTTTCCAAAGCCGTCATGTGTGGGAAGAGATTGAAGCGCTGGAATACCATTCCGATGCTCGCCCGTTGCTTGGCAATCTGTTTGTGGTCGAGCTCGTGGAGCACTCCATTTTTCTCGGCGTAGCCCATGAGCTCTCCGTCTACAAAAATACGTCCAGCTTGAATCGATTCAAGCTGATTGATGCAGCGCAAAATGGTGGATTTTCCAGAGCCGGAAGGGCCGAGAATCGTGCATACGCTACCAGCGGGAACTTCAAAGGATACACCCTTGAGAACGTGCAAATCTGAAAAGAACTTGTGCACATTTTGCACTGAAACCATATTCTGTGTGGCGCTAAATTGATTTGCCATGATTTCTTCCTAAGGGGTGTACTCGATAAAAGGATCGTCGGTGGTGGTGGCAGCGGCGTTTATTGCCTGCTGCCGCGATGAGCGTTGCTTTTTCTTCGCCCGGCGCGATTGCGTGGAAGCTGAGGTACTTTGGCTACCGCGCCCGAAGTATTGCTCGAGATAATGCTGGCCTACCATCAATATTGACGTGATAACTAGGTACCAGATTGCCGAGACAAGGAGGTAGGGGATCGGCTTGAAGCTCGATTGCCCGATGGCGTTCGTCACGTAGGTGAGTTCGAGTGTGAACGGGACGGCGGTGACGAGAGACGTCGTCTTGAGCATGGAAATCGTCTCGTTTCCGGTGGGAGGGACGATCACACGCATAGCTTGGGGAAGCACAATGCGCCGAAGGATTTGGGAATTAGACATGCCCAGTGCCTTGGCAGCTTCTTCTTGGCCGCGATCAACGGAGTTGAGTCCAGAGCGCACGATCTCAGACAAGTAAGCACCTTCGTTGAGGCCGAGTCCGAGCAATGCGCAGACGAACATTGTGGTGTCCATCGAGCTAAACACTTCGTAGGGCTTGAAACTGAAGAAGGTTATATCGGTGAACGGGATACCAATAGATATCTGTTCGTAGAGCACACCGATAAGACCCCAGAAAATGAGCTGTGTGTAGATCGGAGTGCCGCGGAAAAACCAAATGTAGACGGTGGCGACCCAGCGCAGCACGGGATTTTCGGAGCGGCGCATGATCGCCATGGTCACTGCCATGATGATTCCCAATGCCATTGAGCCTACCGTGAGGAGCAAAGTCCAGCCAATGGCTCTGAATATTTCAGGTTTGAATAGGGCAGCGAAAACTACGTTCCATTCGTATTTGGGGTTAGTGATCAGTGTGTTGAGGATAAGAGCAGCAATAACGGCAACTATGACCGCTGAGATCCAGCGGCCATAGTGTCGCACCGGTATTGCGCTGATAACTTCAGGCTTATCGGTGACTTTATTCATTTGAAATTCCTGAATCTACTCAGTTTGCAGGGTTTAGCTCAGCTTTTTGTACTACGCCCTCAGAGATGCCCCAGGTCTTGAAAATTGACTTGAGGTGTCCTTTGTCAATGAGATATTGTAGCGCCGCTTGGAGAGCTTTGGTCAGTTCTGCATCTTGTTTGCCGACGACGATGCCCACGCCAGCTACGTTCTCCGGCTCGCCTGCGACTGCGGTTGCGCCGTCGGTGATCTTGGCTGCGTACTCAGCAACTGAGGAATCGGTGTACATTGCCACGAGCTTTCCGCCAGCGAGGGCTGTTGTTACAGCGGATTGTTCGTTGTAACGCTGGATTTGGATCTTCTTATCGGCTGGGCAGGTTGCGTTGAGCTTGTCGATATCCTCGTCTTGCACAGTGCCGGTTTGTACGCCAACAATCGCTCCACAAGGGCTCTTGGGGTCAAATTTCTTCGGATTTCCCTTGGCGGTGGACCACGAAGAACCGACCTTGAAGTATTCGATCATATTTACTGTGGCGATACGCTCTGGGTTGATTGAGAAATTCGCGATTCCCGCTTCATATTTAGATCCAATTGCTGGAATGATAGCGGCGAATTCGGCTTGCTGAATATCTGCTTTGAGTCCGAGCACTTTGGCCAGGGCATTGGTGAGGTCAATATCGTAGCCCTGGGCTGTTTTGCCATCAGCTGCATAGAATTCCGCAGGTGCGTAGTAGATGTTGTTGCCAACGGTGAGAGTGCCATCTTTCTTGACTGCCTCAGGTACCATTGCGGCAATTTCGTCTACTTTTTCGATTTTGCTTAAATCTGTAGCGGTAACGTCACTTCGGGATTCGCCGGAACCGGCTTTGGAATCCGCTGATCCGCAAGCGGACAATGCGAGTGCAATGGATACACACAGGACTGCAAATGGTTTCCGACGCATGATAACTCCTAAGTTGTTTGTGATCGTACTAAATAATATACGCACCTATGCATAGATATGTAAAGTTGAATTGCTGTGTGTTGAATCTCGTCTCAAAATATAGAATGCAGATATAGCGAGGTGGGGCGCTTGCGCGGCTTTTGCGCAAACGCCCCACCCCAATGAGCAATTGTATAAAGTTGTTTTACAGATCGTAGTAGAGCGCGAACTCATATGGGTGAGGGCGCTGGCGAAGTGGATCAATCTCTTTTTCGCGCTTGTAAGCGATCCAGGTCTCGATCAAATCTTCGGTGAACACGTCTCCCTCAGTGAGGTAATCGTGATCTGCCTCAAGTGCACGCAGGGCATCCTCAAGTGACTCAGGAAGCTGAGCGATCTGTGCATGCTCCTCAGGTGGCAACTCGTAAAGATCCTTGTCGATTGGATCGGCTGGTTCAATGCGGTTCTTAATTCCGTCAAGACCAGCCATGATCTGTGCGGCAAATGCCAAGTATGGGTTGGCCGATGGATCGGGCACGCGGTATTCAACGCGCTTTGCCTTAGGGGAGCTACCAGTCACTGGAATTCGGATACATGCCGAACGGTTACGAGCGGAGTAAACCAGGTTTACTGGAGCTTCGAAACCAGGAACGAGACGGTGGAACGAGTTGATCGATGGGTTGGTGAACGCCAAGAGCGACGGTGCGTGGTGAAGCAAACCGCCCACAAACCAGCGCGCCATATCGGATAGCCCGCCGTAGCCTTTCTCGTCGTAGAAGAGTGGTTCGCCGTCTTTCCATAGAGAAAGGTGGCAGTGCATGCCAGAGCCGTTATCTCCAAAGAGTGGCTTAGGCATGAACGTTGCCGTCTTGCCGTTTTGGAAAGCAACGTTCTTGATAACGTACTTGAATTTCATCATGTCGTCTGCTGCTGCGAGCAAGGTGTCAAAAGTGTAGTTGATTTCTTGCTGGCCGCCGGTGCCGACTTCGTGATGTGCGCGTTCAATGCGCAAACCAACCTGCTGGCACACCGCCGTCATTTCATCGCGCAGATCGGCCATCTGATCATTTGGAGAAACTGGGAAATAGCCTCCCTTGATGCGGGTCTTGTAACCCAAGTTTCCGCCGTCTTCCTCACGACCGGTATTCCACCATGCCTCTTTTGAATCGAGGCGGTAGAAGGATCCGCGTGGCTCGTCCCCGAAACGAATATCATCGAAAATATAGAACTCAGCTTCGGCACCTATGTATGCGGTGTCGGCAATTCCTGTCGAGCGCAAATATTCCTCAGCGCGACGTGCGATATTTCGAGGATCGCGGCGGTATGTTTCGCCAGTAAAAGGATCAATGACGGAGAAATTCATAACCAGCGTTTTGTGCTCGCGGAATGGATCAATAAAAGCTGTGCCCAGATCCGGGATGAGCTTCATATCAGACTCGTGAATTTGGGTAAATCCGCGGATCGACGAACCGTCGAACATGAGTCCGTCGGTGAGATTATCCTCGCTGAATGCATCAATTGGGACAGTGAAATGCTGCATGACGCCAGGAAGGTCGCAGAACCGAATATCAACAAATTCAATCTTCTCATCCGAAATGAATTTGATTGCTTCTTCAACGCTAGAAAACACGTTTACTCCTCACTGAAAGGGATCGAGAGATCCACATAAAAACCACAATAAGTGGCCATGCGAATAAGTCTAGGAAACAACGGGCAGAAAATGCTAATGTGGCGGGTCAATTTTGAATATCGACCCGCCACATCTCATTATGTAAGAAAGAAGCCTGTAAAAGTGGGTAAAAGTATGATTCGCATCATAGATAGCGTGCGCGTGACTTTTAAACCCCTTTGCGCTTAACCGCGCATGGCGCGGCGGTTAGCGCGAACTTTCGTAGGATCAATGCCTTTCGGAATTGGCAAAGCGGAAGGCTTTACTGCATCGAGACGTACAGCTAGCGCAGAAATCTCTTGGTTACTAATTGCTTTAGGAAGACGACGCATCGCACCTTGCAATTTCTCTAAGGAAACCTGACCTTCCTCATTGCCAGCCTTAATAACGTGGACAGGAGCGCCAGGAGCTACTCGCTTGATCCACTGGCGTTCTTCGGAAAGTAGTTTCTGCACGCGGTGGCTTGGGCC
Organism: Arcanobacterium pluranimalium; assembly: GCF_016907845.1. Taxonomy (GTDB): domain Bacteria; phylum Actinomycetota; class Actinomycetes; order Actinomycetales; family Actinomycetaceae; genus Arcanobacterium_A; species Arcanobacterium_A pluranimalium. The sequence continues at coordinate 1,599,529 of NZ_JAFBCS010000001.1, read as the reverse complement.
TTCTGAAATAAGGACGACGCCGGGACGGCCGATTGCGCGAAAGACCATATCTTGAGTGCGAGGATTGAATCGCACTGGTTCACTCGACACAGTCCAACCACGCTTGACCTGATCAAGCACAGCAGCAACGGCACCTGGAACGCCGTCGATCTGCATATAGGAAGCTTTCTTAACGAGTTGTGTGAGCACGAGAAGTGCCACAGTAGCGCCTAGGAGGATTCCGATAATCGACCACATAATTAAGCGATCAGTCAAAACTCCCACAAACACTGAAATTGCAATAATGCCGATCAATGATCCAAATACGGCATAAGGAGTCCATGAAAAAGTCTTGGCCGAAACTTTATAAGCGTCTGCTAGGTATGAATACCAGCGCTTTTTCTTGACTTTTTTAGGCTTTGCTGTGTTGTCTTCGCGTTTGGTCATGGATCTTCCTTCACTAAAGTTCTTGTGTTCAAATTCTAATTGATTTGAATAATGCCGCCAAATAGAGGGTCCATGCAGATCAGCTGCGGATTTCCGCTCGTGCCATCAACAGGGTCACGAAGGTCATCAGAAGTGCCGAACCTGTAGCGACATAGAACCCATACGGCAGATAAATCTCGAGCAAGGTACCAGCCAAAGTTGAAGAGAGCGATACTCCAATCACATTCATCGATCCTAATGCAGTTACTGCAACAGCGCCGCCACCCGGGGGAGCAAGTCTGCCAGCGAGGGTGAAAATTGCCACCGAAGCTGGACCAATAGCGAGTCCGTTGATAAACATCAGCGTGGCGAGACTCCAGTCAGACGTTGCGAAGGAACAGAGGAATGCGCCTAGCGCAATGGCAATTCCAGCAATAATAATGCGCTTTGCTTGGGAAATTCTTTCTGGAATGACGACGGCGCCGAGCGCAGTGATCGCCGAACCAAGGCCGAGAGCGGCGTAAATAATGCCGCCCTTTCCGGGTTGCCCTACAGCATTTGCGTATCCGGTCACCGAGGTTTGCATGGCTCCAAAGAACATGCCTAGTGTCGCCATCGCGCCGAGTGATACGGCCACGCGCCGCATCACGAAAGCCATTTTGGGCGAGTTAGCTATCTCATCAGTGCTCGATGCGCCCACGCTGTACTTCGATAGCGCGAATGGCACAACGCAGGTGACGACGATGCACGCGGTAACGATGAGTGGTATAGCAGGATGAATGAGTGCAGCTAGTAGGCCTACTGCTGCGGGCCCTAGTACGAATGACATCTCGTCTATCGTGGATTCCCATGATAAAGCAGCTGCTAACTGAGGAGGGGTCTTTGATAACTCATACCAGCGAATACGGGCAAGCGCGCCGATTGGAGAAGTGGTTAAGCCGATAAGCGCACAGAGCAGGGCGAGAGTCCATAGGGGAGCTCCATAAATAGCCGCCGTCACAAATGAAAGCAGTGAGATAACACTTACAGGTGCAATGTAGAGCAAAGGACGGCGTTGACCGTATTTATCGGTCAGGCGGCCGATGATTGGATTTCCAATTCCAGTCGCGATGGCTTGTGCGGCGGATACAACCGCTCCGCTGGCTACTGAACCGGTAGTCACTGTGACAAGAGTTAGCACGCCTATCACATTCATGGACGTTGGAAGGCGTCCAATGAAAGAAATAAGCAAATACAACGCGCTCGTTAGGCGGGGAAGATCGCGATAACCACCCAGCTTAGAACCAAGGTCTATTTTTCGTTTCACAATGTCCTTACTCTGTTATTCGTCAAACTATCTCACTATAGCGAATAAAACGGGCTTGGTGTTGAAAGGAGAACCTTGCAACACCAAGCCCGCGAGAGATTAGCTAGATCAGAGTCCGATCTCTGCTCCGAAATCGCCCTCTTCGAGGCGATCCTTCACGTCACGCAAGAAGCGCGATGCATCTGCACCGTCCACAATACGGTGATCGTACGAGATGGAGAGGTAGCACTTAGAACGGATTGCAATGACTTCATTGCCGTCCTGATCCTTGACAACGCCAGGTGCCTTGAAGATCGCGCCTGTACCCATAATAGCAACGTTAGGCTGGTTGATAATCGGAGTGTCGAAGATAGCTCCAATTGAGCCGGTGTTGGTGATGGTGAAGGTCGAGCCTGCCATCTCATCGGCGCCAATCTTTCCATCACGAGTACGTGCAGCGAGATCGCCCACGGCCTTCGAAATACCAGCAATGTTGAGATCGCCTGCATTCTTAATAACCGGTACGAAGAGTCCCTTTTCGGTATCAACCGCAATACCAACGTGCTCAACATTGTGGTAGACGATTTCGCTACCTTCTACTGAGCTATTGATGATTGGGTGAGCCTTGAGAGCTTCTGTTGCTGCCTTAATGAAGAACGGCAGGTAAGTGAGCTTGACGCCTTCACGAGCAGTGAAAGCATCCTTTGCCTTTGCACGCAGTGCCACGATGCGAGTCACATCAACTTCCATCACCGTGGTGAGCTGCGCTGATGTTTCGAGCGATTCAATCATGCGCTTGGCAATCGTCTTGCGCAAACCGCTCATCTTCTGGCGCGTGCCACGCTTGCTCGATGCTTGAGCGGCCTTCTGTGCAACCTGAGCCTTGACAGATCCAGTAGCTGCAGTTGCAGGAGCGCTGGCTGCTGCAGGAGCTGAAGCAACTGGAGCAGCTGCATTTGCAGCAGCCTTCGCAGTTTCAGCAGCAGCTTCAATATCCTGACGACGCACGCGTCCGCCCACGCCGGTACCCTTGACCGAGTTCAGGTCGACGTCGAGTTCTTTCGCGAGCTTGCGAACGATTGGCGTGACGTATGCCGATTCGGACGAAACGGTGTCGGCTGGAGCTTCTTGAGCAGCGCTGACTGCTGGAGCGCTTGCAGGCGATGCCTGAGCTGCTGGTTCAGCCTTTGGCTCGGAATTCTCTTCTGAGCTGGATTCGGCTGGGGCCTCAGCAGCTTTTGGAGCTTCTTCAGCTGGAGCGGAATCCTCAGATTCTCCGCCGATGATCGCCAATACCGTGCCAACTTCAACCGTCTCATCTTCATTAACGATGATCTTGGTAATCACGCCGGCAGCAGGAGCTGGAACTTCGGTGTCTACCTTATCGGTGGAAACTTCGAGGATCGGCTCGTCTTCTTCAACGGTATCGCCAACTTCTTTGAGCCAGGTAGTAACGGTTCCTTCAGTGACGGACTCGCCAAGTGCTGGCATCTTAACTTCAACGGCATCTGCAGAATTGCCCGAATTGCTCTCTGGCTTCGCAGCAGGCTCGTCATTGCCCTTATCCGAGTCTTGTGCGGACTCTTCGCTTGGCTTCGCTTCTTCATTAGCGCCAGAATCGTTCGAATCGGCTGTGCCAGAGCCATCGCCGATGTAGCCAAGAACGGTGCCTACGTCGACCGTCTCATCTTCATTGACGATGATTTTCTCAAGTACGCCAGCAGCTGGGGCTGGGACTTCGGTGTCTACCTTGTCGGTAGAAACTTCGAGAATAGGTTCGTCAGCTTCAACGGTGTCGCCAACTTCTTTGAGCCACGTAGTGACGGTTCCTTCGGTTACGGATTCGCCCAAAGCGGGCATTTTAATGGGTTCAGACATGATACTGATTTCTCCCTAATTTCTATTCTCAGTTGTGGGTGTGAAGTGGCTTGCCGGCAAGAGCCAGAATTGCTTCTCCAACGGATTCGTTCTGAGTTGGGTGAGCATGGATCATGCCTTCGAAGTCCTCTGGGAACGCTTCCCACGTTACCATGAGCTGGCCTTCTCCGACCTGTTCACCCATGCGGGCGCCGATAGCGCTGAAACCAACGATTGGGCCGTTCTTCTCGCGGATAAGCTTGACGAAACCGGAGGTCTTGAGCATTTGCGACTTTCCGTTGCCAGCCAAGTTGAATTCAACGGTCTCGACGTTCTCTTTACCGTATTTTTCTTCGGCTTTCTTCTGTGACAGACCAACGGAAGCAATTTCCGGATTGCAGAACGTGACCTTAGGAATATTGTTCTCGTCGATGACCTTTGGATTGAGTCCAGCAATCTCTTCAGCTACGAAGATTCCTTGCAAGAATCCACGATGTGCGAGCTGTACGCCCGGTACGATGTCGCCAACTGCGTAGATATTTCCGACGCCGGTGTGCAGGCGCTCGTTTGTGATAACGAAACCGCGATCGAGGGTAATACCTTGTTCTTCGTATCCAAGGTTTGCCGTGGATGGACCGCGGCCAATAGCGATAAGCAAGTATTCGGCGTCGTACTGCTTTCCATCTTGGGTAAAGACGTGTACGCCGTTCTCATCTTCTTCAACGCGGTCAAACATCGTCTTGGTCTTAAAGGCGATCTTGCGCTTGCGGAATGCGCGCTCAAGGTGCTTGGAGATAGCTTCGTCTTCATTTGGGACGAGGTGATCAAGACCTTCAATAATGGTCACTTCAGCGCCATAAGATGCCCAAACGGAAGCGAACTCCACGCCAATCACGCCTCCACCGAGCACGATGACCGAATTTGGCACGGTCTTCATCTCAAGAGCTTGTTCAGAGGTGATGACCCGATTCGTGATCTTTTGGCCGATGGTCTTGGAGTACGATCCTGAGGCTAAAATGATGTTCTTGCCTTTGAGGAGCTGGCCGTTTACTTCAACAGTATCTTGAGCAACGAGGCGACCCCAACCTTGGATGGTCTCGATGCCACGTGAGCCTATGAGACCGGTGAGTCCTTTATAAAGACCTTCAATAACTCCTGCTTTGTAGCTATTGAGGGCTTCCATGTCGATGCCGTCGAATGTGCCTTTCACGCCAATGCTTGCACCCTCGCGCATTTCATCGGCAACCTCAGCTGCGTGTAGCAGTGCTTTAGTTGGAATACATCCACGATGGAGACAGGTTCCTCCTACCTTGTCTCCTTCGACCAGAGCAACACTCAAACCGAGCTGACCTGCGCGCATTGCTGCTGCATAGCCACCCGACCCAGCGCCGAGGATCACTACATCGTATTCTTTCGTGTCTGCCACGTACCTCTCCCTCGAGTATCGGATCCGTGATTGGATCAACAAGTACCTTCGTCCTAATTCAACCACTTTTAGAAGGATTTTGCGCCCTAAATCGCCTATCAGAAAGGTAAGAAAGCTAACTACTTTTCGGTTTTTCGCCTATTTAGAAGAAAAGCTAAATGTGATTTATCGCATTTGTGTGTCTAAAATGAACAAAAATACAATCGAAGCGCACTGAATCTGAGCACACTGAAAAGGATTTTTATATGGGACTGTTTTCTCGCTGGACTCGATCAAAATCGGCTGCAGTAGATCTTGGTGCAGCACCAACGCGTTCCCAGATTCACAGTGCTCAAGAGTACTTTGCTGATTTTGTGGCCACTAGAAAGTCCGTAGAAGCTTATTTCGAGCAAGCGACGCCGCGCGAAAGTGCTGCGCTCGTACTGGTGGCAGCTGACGGAGAGTGGACCAGGCGAAAAGTGACCGATGCGTCGTCGGCCAGAAAAATCACGCAAAAACTGGACATTGCGCTGTACGACGTTGCCGAACGCGGTTATCCGCCTCAGATGCGCGAATGGAATAAGAAAAATCCGGGTTCGACCCGTCGTTAGTGCGAACAGATCGTCCCGGACTTTTCTGCGAAACTTAACTACTTAATTCCAGTTAATTTGCGCTGTCGATTTCCTTTTGCCGTGATGTTCTTAGCGCCGTTGTGCGCGCATGTTTCATCCATGGCTTAAGCAGCACTGCTGCGCTTTGTGGCTCAACGTCAGTTTCCAAGTGTCAGTTCTCAAGCGCCTTTTCTTCGAGGTAGTTCACCAGTGTGCGCATCATCGTGCCAGTTGCACCTTTTGGCGTGTATCCGTACGCACCCTCGCGGTTGAACGATGGACCAGCGATATCGATATGTGCCCACGGCGTGTCGGCAACGAATCGCTGCAAGAAAAGCCCTGCTGTGAGCATGCCGCCGTAACGTGAGCCAGTGTTCTTCATATCGGCGATATCGGATTTCAGGCTCGACTTCAGATGCTCGGGAAGTGGCATTCCCCATGCCAACTCACCAGCGTTTTGTGCAGCGGCGAGGACTTCTTCGCGAGTCGCATCGGTACCCATGATTCCGGTGTAGCGTTCGCCCAGTGCAACCATTTGCGCACCGGTCAAAGTAGCAACATCAATAACCGCATCTGGTTGCTCATCAGTGGCCATGATCAGTCCATCAGCGAGCACAAGACGGCCTTCAGCGTCCGTATTGTTGATCTCAACTGAAATTCCATTGCGGTAGGTGATGACGTCGTCTGGTCGCGTTGCAGTTCCAGAAATCATATTCTCTGCCAAACACATCCAGCCCACGACTTTAGTGGGAAGCTCAAGGCGAGCGGCAGTGATGACGGCGTGCAAAATAGTTGCGGCGCCGCCCATATCTGTTTTCATTTCTGTGATAGCAGTCGATGGCTTCAAAGAGTATCCGCCGGTGTCAAACATGATTCCCTTGCCAACTAGAGCGGTAAATCCATGTGCGTTGCCAGGATTCCATTCGATTCGCACGAGTTTAGGCTCGTTAGCAGAACCTTTTCCAACGGCAATAAGACCAGCGAGATTTTCCTTGTAAAGCTGTGCCAAATCGTACACATGCACGCTGCAGCCAGCAGCTTGAGCTTCAGTGAGAGCGTACTGTGCGAAGGATTCGGTATTGAGGTCATTAGCTGGGGTATTGACCAAATCACGCACTGCGTTAACGTTTTGCGCGATGATGGAAGAGCGCTCAATGATGCTTTCCACATCCGAAAGTGTGGAATGGATGTTGATCATTTTTACCGGCTGATCGGCATCTTTGCGATAACGAGTGAAATCGTAGGCACCGAGGAGGGCGCCTTCTGCGATTGCTTCAAGTTCGGCGTTAGTCGAATGGGGAAGAGCCACTGTGACGCCGTCAAGTCCAGCGCCAGCGCGAACGCCTGCACCGGCGATCTGGCGAAGATCATCGAGGTCTGGATCGGTACCGAGTCCCACAGCAAACACCAAGAGGTCACGCTGCGAGGGGACGGTTAATGTGGTTACTGATGCTGTCGTATCGCTGGCACGTAGTGTTTTTAGCGCGTTTTCGCACTCAGTAACAAACTCCGGTGAGGTCAGCGACGACGCGAGTTTAACGGCGTCGTCGTTCTTAGAAAAACCGACGATAACACCTGCAGTGGTGATTTCGGCGGTATCAATTCCTGCGGCTTTATGTAGCTTAATTTCAGTCATCTGTATTCCTTTAATATTGCGTGATTCAAATCCTGAGGTATTTTGAGGAGGCATCGCCAGTGATTCTTATGCCTCCTAGAGCTTCCCAATTGTTATGCAGCCTTAGCAGCTTGCTTTGCCGCCTTGAGATCTTCTTTGCTCGATCCCGGTGGGAATTCGCCGCGCTTAACTTGAGCAGCAGGTAGACGCCAGCGGCGGACGTAAAACGCACGACCGAGCATTTGCATCGTAAAACCACGAGGAACTTGGTCAAATCCATAGCGATAACCAGCAAGAACCTTGGCGCGGCGCACAATAATCACCGCGTGGACAAGCATGGCGAAGAACACCACATACAATGCGATCGCCACAAAATTAACTATTTGCGGAAAACGAAGCTGCACAATCATCAGTGGGATCAAAGCAATTGCGATAGGCATGAACCAACCAGAAATCGGACCAGAAGCATCGACGTAATTTCGGGCCCATTTGCGCAGCTTGCCGCGGTGCTGCACTGGCATGTTGTTTTCGTCGCCAGTGCGCATTGCTTGCTGTTGCTTGTAGTAAAGCTCGTTCGAACGACGGCGATTTTCTGCACGCTGTGCTTTCTTAGCTTCCTTTGACAGCTTTGTGCGGTCAGCTACGATAGGGCGGCGGTTAGCCGCTTCAACTGCCTTGCGCTTAGGCGTCGGTACGCCTTTCTTGGGAGTGTAGCCCTTTGGAGTGCTCTCGTGGCCGTCTTGTAGCTGGGTAGCTGTTGCATCGTGAGCCGAAGTATCTTTTTTCGAACCAAACACGTGTACTCGTCCTTGTCATGCAGAGATATTTTTAACCTGTACAAGTCTATCTGAAAAATGCATTATCTTACGCACGCAATCGCACACGCACATTGCTTTCACAGCAATGGGCGATAGGATTGGGTTATGAATATTGAATCGATCGTTTCGCGTGTGAATAGTATTTTTGACCAAACCAAGGCAGATTTGGTTGATCTGGTGGCGATTCCGTCGGTCTCGGCGTCGTCTTTTGATCAAACTGAACTAGATCGCTCTGCTGAGTGGATTGCCGATAAAGCACGAGCTCTAGGGCTTGAAACTCAAGTCATCAAAATCGAGACCGAGAGTGGTTTAGTAGGCCGGCCTGCGATTTTAGCAACGCGTCCGGCGCAGCCGGGCAAGCCGACTGTCTTGCTTTATGCACACCACGATGTACAGCCACCAGGAAAGAGCGAATTGTGGGATTCTGAGCCTTTTGTGGCACAAGAACGCGATGGCCGTCTTTACGGGCGCGGTGCAGCAGACGATAAAGCCGGTGTGCTGCTCCATTTGGCGGCTATTGAAGCTGCTGATCCTGGTGTTGGAATCACGTTGTTCATTGAAGGCGAAGAAGAAGTAGGTTCACCAACGTTCGTCGATTTCCTCAATACCTATAAAGAGACTCTGAAATCAGACGTGATCGTGGTAGCCGATTCCAACAACTGGAAGGTTGGTGTGCCGTCGTTGACCACTTCCTTGCGTGGAGTGTGCCAGCTCGATGTGAATATTTCAGTGTTGGATCACGCCCTGCATTCGGGAATGTACTCAGGTCCAACGCTCGATGCAGTGACGATCGCTGCGCGTTTGATTTCAACGTTGCATAACGACGCCGGAGAGGTCGTGGTAGAGGGGCTTGAACAGCGCGACGATACCTCAGTTGATTACCCCGAGGCTGATTTGCGCAAGGATATGGGTCTGCTTGACGGTATTGAGCTAGCTGGCACAGGTTCGCTCACCTCACGCTTGTGGACTAAACCGACCATCACTGTGATTGGTATGGATGTGACCCCAACGGACGTGGCTTCCAATACGCTGATCCCATCGGTAAAAATGACGCTATCGATGCGCGTTGCCCCTGGGCAAGATTCGCGCGAAGCAGCTGAGGCTCTTGAAAAGCACCTGTTAAGTCACGTGCCATTTAATGCGCATATCGACGTGCATTTGAACGAAGCAGGCCCTTCGTTCCAAGCTAAAACTGCTTCTGCCGCTACTGATTTGGCGAAGTGGGCACTGCGCACCGCATGGGACGTGGAACCGGTGGATATCGGCGTCGGCGGATCAATTCCGTTTATCTCGGATTTGGCTGAAGTTTTCCCAGAAGCGGAAATTTTGGTTACCGGCGTGGAAGATCCTGATACGCGGGCACATTCGGAGAATGAGTCACTCCATCTGGGAGATTGGAAGAAAGCGATTATTGCCGAGTCGCTTATGCTTTCGCGTCTTGGTGAGTAATTTGTGCGTGTATTAAGTGTTAGCTCAGGTATGAGCGGTCTTGAGCCCAGTCGTGTTTCGGATGTTTTTCTGCGCGGCTGGGCTCAGGTACGCCCAGATGACGAGCACGTATGCCTAAAATCCTGCGAAGGGGAGGTCATCGGATACCGCTCCACGGGACTCATTGATTTTTATGAAGATACGTGGAACGTCGTGCCACACAGTCTTTCTGACCAGGTTGATGTGTATATTGCGCAACGTGAGTTGAGAGATACAAAACGTCTGGTGCGACGCGGGCTTATCGATATCGCGGCCACGTGTTCGTGGTCTGACTGCTCGAAATTACCTACTGGATCCTCTCGTTTTGTAGCAGACGCCGTGTGCGAAGCGCTCAGAGCAGGTATCGATGAATTGCATATTCATCTGCCGCGTTTTTCTGTTGCGAGCGACCTCGGGCTTGGTTTTTTGGGTGCCTTTTCGCATCGTGAATTGAGATTTGACGACGACGTTGACGCCCCGCAGCTGGCAGCGGCCATAGACGACGCGCGGGCAGCTCTCGCTAATGTGCGCCTGATTGTGACCTATAGTGCTGAGCAGGGTTTATTGGGCATTTCGGGGATGGCTAAAGCCTGGGCGGATCGTGCAGTTGCAGGTGCGCAGAGTCAAGACTTTGAACGTCATGCGGGGGCTTGGATACACGGATTGAAAAGCTCTTACCGCGCTGAAACTGCTCAAGCTAGTGCAGCGCCGCTGTCAAATTCCGGGCTAAATATCGGGCAATTTGATGTGAAATCTATTGCTAATAATAAACCATTCGCAGGAGTTGGCGGGGGATTGGGGTTGATATTTGACCTGCTTGGCGCGCAAATATGGCCCATTTCCGAATTTGCACTGCGTTCGGGATCAGGCGGAGAGTTTGATCTTTTCACTGAACTTGGCAGATGTGACATTGCGTTATATCTCACTGGCGTTATCGGCGAATCGATTCCGCGTGGGCTAACTCTCGTATCTGAACAAGCTCAAGAACACGGTGTTCCCTTGGTATTGATTGCGCAATCTGCCGGACTGCGGCGAGGAGATTTGCCACGTTTTGGACTTGCAGGAGCTTATGAGGTAGTAGCAGGTGAGGATTGGATCAAATCTGGTAGTTTCGATGCTGTTGCCAAGGTTGAGCCTAACGACGTCGAGATGCTTGTTGGACGAATTGCTCACACGTGGGGTTGGTGAAAATTCACCGCGACATGAGGATAAATCACGAGCATAAGAACAACTGTGATTCGCTCGTTGAAAAATTGGTAGCTGTGCGTTGGAGAGCTGCGCGAATTCGGATTAGGCTGTATACACGACAGATAATGACTGCGATGGAGGTCAAATAATGAGCGAAAAGCTCGAGGCTGCAACACACGGTGTTATGCTCACCGAGGTTGCTGCACAAAAAGTGAAGTCACTGCTTGAGCAGGAAGGTCGCGATGATCTTCGGCTGCGTGTAGCGGTGCAGCCAGGCGGTTGCTCTGGTTTGATGTACCAGTTGTACTTTGACGAGCGTTTCCTAGACGGTGATGCCATTGCAGAGTTTGATGGTGTTGAAGTGATTGTTGATCGTATGTCAGTTCCATACTTGGACGGTGCAACTATCGATTTCGCTGACTCCATTGAGCGTCAGGGATTCACAATTGATAATCCATCAGCTAAGGGCACCTGTGCTTGTGGAGAGTCGTTCCACTGAGTTGTAAAATTCCCCGGTGAGGCATCGGGGAATTTTACTTATGGCATCGGCATTGCTTGGCATTGCCTTATGCCTTGTCTCAGTATCGAGTAGGAGTGTACGTGAAACGTCAACTAATCGCGGGTATTGCGGCTGCAGCTGTGATGTTTGGTCTTGCAGCCTGTGGAAATAGCGACTCTGCGTCTGGTGGTTCTTCGGCGTCGTCGTCCCAAAAGGAATGGGATGGAACGATGCCGACGGTTGAACAAAAAGGTGAGCAAACCAAGCTGGTCTTTCCAAAGACCGGGGCTCCAAAGGAGCTCAAGATCCAAGTGGTCGAAGAAGGTAAAGGTGCGACAGTTGAAAAAACTGACACCGTGATTGCCAATTATGTAGGGCAAGTGTGGGGCAAAGAAGAAGCCTTTGACTCTTCATTCAAACGTGGTGCTCCCACCGGTTTCTTGCTCGAAAAGGTGATCGCAGGCTGGACTGAGGGTCTCGCTGGCCAAAAAGTTGGGTCAAAAGTAATTTTGGTGGTTCCACCAGACAAGGGCTATGGAGCCTCAGGTGGGAATGCGGCAGCTGGAATTGGTGCGGACGATGTGATTGCGTTCTACGTCGAGATTAAAGATGCTTTGGGCAAAGACAAGGGAGGCGATCCGCAAGCCAAACCTGAGACTGCATTAGATCAGCTCCCGGTCAACATCCAAGGTAATCTAGGTGGGCCAGTGTCTGTTAAGGTCAAGGACGGCGCACCGCAACCGACCGAGCGAAAGATGACTGTGATCGCGCGTGGTTCAGGAGAACCTGTTAAGGAATCTGGAACCACTGTGTATTTGCAGTATGCGATGTCGTTATGGGATAACTCGACAGGTGAGACCACTTATGGAGTCACGGGTCCGCAGGCTATTCCGGTGACGGCGGGTTCGCCATTTGCGCTGCTCAAGGATATTCCAGTGGGCTCGCGCGTGCTTATTACTCAACCGGGATCTGAGGGAACTTCCTCGCCAAAGAGTCCAGCATTTGCTGTGGTAGTTGATATTGTTGGGCAGCTCCCAACAGGTAAATAACTGCTCAGATAAATAACTACTGATAGATTTGTGGGGAGATCTCCGAAGTTGGAGATCTCCCCACAAATCTGTGCTGGAGATATATCCAGCGAGACTCTTTCGTTAAGATTCGACGATCACAACGCGCAGGTTGCGTGGCCCGTGCACTCCATCAACTCGAACGAGTTCGATATCGGATGTGGCCGATGGGCCGGCAATCCAGGTAAACGGACGCGTTGGATTTTTGCCGAGTATTTCAACAGCTTGTGCCACTGTTGGGTACACATCTTTGGCATTGAGCACGATAACGTGAGTATCCGGGATGAGCGTGATCGCGCGTCGTCCTTGGTTTGGCTCGCCATCGAGGATGATCGTACCCGACATCGAAATCGCCACAGCGGAAGCTGTTACGACGGCATCGATTTGATTTAGCTCGTCGTTGCTCAACGGCTGCGCCAATGAGTCTTCGTGAAGCTGGCGCGAATTGCGTTGCGCAGCATCTTTCCACTCTGGAGCGAGATTCTTTGGCACTACGACGCTGGACGTATCTGCGAGGAATGAGTCGATTGCATCGGCAATTCCATCGGCTTTACACCTCACTACCTGAGCTGTGTAGTCTTCCAGTTTCTCGATGAGATCGGCAATAACGGGTTCGCTACCAGGAGCTTCATCGGATGACCTGCGATAATTGCGTACAGGCTCAGGCGCAGGTACTTCCTGGGTCGACAGTGCCTGACGGACTGCTTGAAGAATGTCTTCACGTGCGCTCATCGTGCTTCGCCTTTCTGCTGTGCTTCGTTGTACCAGTCACGGAAAGATTGTGCTGGCGGCGCAGGAATGTCCTTATTGCGCGTCCATGCGCTTACTGGCCATGGGAGGGACGAAATCTTTTCGTCCTTTCCAGCGATTGGCCGCCCAAGTTTAGCCATGCGAGCAGCCCTGCCAAAACGTTTGCCGTCGGACATAACTCGAGACGATGCCTTCATCGCCACGTCCCAACCATTGGGGATACCGCCACGGTTTGCTTCGGTATACCGGTGGCGCAGATGTACGAGTGCTCCAGGAATATCAATCTTTACCGGGCAAACATCGCCACATGCTCCACAGAGGGTTGATGCGAAAGGCAAGCTCGCTGCAGGATCGTGATGATCCGTTGCTTCAAGCAACTGTGGAGTGAGGATTGCTCCAATCGGACCTGGATAGATCGAATTGTAGGCGTGCCCGCCAACATGTTCGTAAACTGGGCAAACATTGAGGCATGCAGCACAGCGAATGCAATGCAAGGCTTGCCGTCCGACTTCATCCGCCAAGGCCTTGGAGCGTCCGTTGTCCAATAAAATGAGATGGAACTCTTGCGGTCCGTCACCTGGGGTTACGCCGGTCCAGAAAGAGGTGTAGGGGTTCATCCGCTCACCTGTGGCAGAACGTGGCAAGAGCTGCGAGAACACTTCGGCGTCTTGGAATCGTGGCACCATTTTTTCGATGCCGACGACGGAGATCAGCGTTTCAGGCAGCGTCAGGCACATACGCCCGTTTCCCTCTGATTCGTAGACAGAAAGTGTTCCAGTTTCGGCGATCATCATATTGGAACCGGAGATAGCTACTTTGGATTTAAGGAATAAGGTGCGCAAATGGGCGCGTGCAGCCATTGCCAGCTCTCGGGGATCTGCGGTGAGTCCCTCAGGGGCATCATCCATTTCGCGCTGGAAAATTTCACGAATTTCAGAGCGATTGCGATGGATTGCAGGAACGACGAGGTGCGATGGCATATCCTTGCCGAGCTGCACGATCATCTCTGCAAGGTCGGTTTCCCAGGCTTTGATGCCGTGTGAATCGAGGAATTCGTTGAGATTGATCTCTTGAGTTACCATCGATTTTACTTTGACGACTTCTTCCACCTGCTTTTCCCGCAAGATGGAGAGGATGATGTCGTTGGCTTCGGCAGCGTCGCGTGCCCAATGTACGATTCCGCCACGTTTGGTGACGTTTTCTTCCATCTGAATGAGCAGCTCAGGGAGATTAGACATCGTCTGGTGCTTGATCGCGGCAGCGGATTCGCGCAAATCCTCCCAATCGGGCATTTCAGCTACGCGCAGATTACGCTTGTTCCGGATAGTGCGAGTGGCGTGCCCAAGATTTTTCCGCATTTGGCTATTGCGTAGCGTTGTTGCTGCACCTTTGGGAAATGCTGATCCCCAACGGAGGGTATCTTCAGGTAGCGGCTGACCAACTTCCCACTGCCCGGAGTGTTCAGGCTTGCGTCCAGCGATGAATTTTGGAATTCCTAAGAAAGTAGCCATGTCTTATACGCCTGCCTTTACGGTGTTCGATGGAGCAACCCACGGCTGGTCTTGCGTGCCAGCCAGTACTTCTGCAAGATGCATTGCACGCACGCCTGCACGGTTGCGGGCAAGTCCGCCAGCGATGTGCATGAGGCACGAGTAATCGCCAGCTACAAGCACCTCTGCTCCAGTGGACTTAATATTCGTCATTTTGTCGGCCAACATGGACGCAGATGTCTCTGCATTCTTCAACGAGAATGTGCCACCGAATCCACAGCATGATTCAGCTTCGGGAAGATCAACGAGATCAATACCTTGAACTTCGCGCAGTAACTGGTATGGGCGGTCGCCAACGCGAGCTACTCGCAAGGAATGGCACGTTGGGTGATAAGTTACGCGATGGGGGAAATAAGCTCCCACATCGGTTTTACCGAGCACGTCCACAAGGAATTCGGAGAGTTCATAGGTTTTGGCAGCGATATCCGCCGCTGTGCGAGCTAGACCATCGAAACCTTCTGCTTTCGCAACCATCTCTTGCTGGTGACGGATCGATCCCGTGCATGAACCTGAGGGGACGACGATCGCGTCCCATTCGCCGTCGAGAACGGGGGAGAAGGTATCAACATGGTTTTTGATAAGCGGCATTGCTTCTGGATAGTAACCGGTGTTGATATGCATCTGACCGCAACAAGCCTGAGACTGGGGGAAGTCGACTGTGATGCCGAGACGCTCAAGCAGACGCATAGTTGCTTGAGGTGCCTGTGGGAACATCGAGTCGGCTATGCATGTTGCAAAAAGTGCGACTTTCATGAAACCTCTTTCTGATAGTGGATTGGTTTAACGACTTGGAGTTGGTGTTCTTTATAACGTAGGGATAATTCCTTGGGTGGCAAGGAATACGACCGTGCACAGGTAAATGAGCAGGCCGATAGACCACGGTGCCACTTTGCGGAGAATTTCTGGTTCGGATCCGACTTTTCCAACTGCGGTGGAAGCGATAGCCAAGTTTTGTGGCGAGACGATCTTGCCGATGCCGCCGCCTATCGAGTTGGCCGAAAGGAGAATTCCTGGATCCAACGAAGCGCCATGAGCCGCGGTTGCTTGCAGGTTGGCGAAGAGGGCATTGGAGGAGGTAGCTGAGCCGGTCACGGCGGTGCCGATCCATCCAAGAATAGGTGAAAGGAACGCGAAGGCAGAACCGGTTGCGGCCAAAGCAGCACCGATGGCCACTGTCTGCCCGGAGAAGTTCATCACGTATGCCAAGGACATCACTAGCGCGATCGTCAAAAGTGAGAGTTTGAGGGTCACGACGGTGTCTACTAGCGTGCGAATTCCGCGGCCAAAGGAGTATTCGAAGAGCTTATTTGAGGAGTTCTTTCCGTAGACGAAAGATACGATCAAAGCAGTGAGAACGATCATCGTGCCTGGCGAGGATAGCGTTTGAAGATTGTAGATCGGCGAGCTGGAGACTTCGCCGGCGGGCGTGAGGAGTTGACCGTATAGACCAGGCCATTCGATCTTTTTGTCGGTTGATGCCAAGAGCTGTGGAATGTCGATTCCAAAGCGCCATAGTTTAGCGATCGCGAAAATGATGACGACGAGCCAGTACGGCATGAGCGCGAGGGTGATGCGTCCGGCGTCGAGCTTGCCAGTGTTCGATGTCTCATTGAGACCGTGTGAGCGGAATTCCGCTGGAGTCTGGGGCGTAATCTTGGTGAGAATTGCTGCAGTGACGCCAAATCCGAGTAGTGAAGCGAATACTGCAGTGAGCTCATAGGAAATGTAATTTGCAGCGACGATGTGTCCGATCGACGTCACTACTCCTTGTACAAGTGCTACCAGCCAAAGTTCTTTGAGTCCTCGTTTGCCGTCGAGAATTGCGAGTAAGAGAAGCGGTACGAAAGTTGCGATCCAGGGGGTGATGGACGACGCCGTTGCGCCAACTTCCGTACCAGCCACGCCTCCCAGACGTCCTGCGGTCGTCATAGGAATTGCCATTGCTCCAAATCCAACGTTGATGGCGTTTCCAACCATTGTGGTGACGGCTGCTTTGAGAGGCGAGAGCCCAAGTGTTACGAGCATAGCTGCCACAATTGCTACTGGTGCTCCAAAACCAGCAAGGCCTTCGAGTAGGCCGCAGAACGAAAACGCTACGAGGAGTGCCTGAATACGGATATCTCCCTTTCCTACAGCAGAAAATACTAGGCGCACATCTTCGGCTCGACCGGAGGTGACTGTGAGGTTATAGAGCCAGACTGCCGCGATCACGATATAAATGATTGGGGCAATGCCGAATGCTGCTCCTTGTAAAATGGACAATCCAGCTAGGGATACTGGCATTGAGAATCCTACGACTGCTGAAATGAATGCAACGATGAGTGATCCGAGTGCGCACCAGTGAGTGGCCAGCTTGAATACGCCGAGCATCACGAAGAATACGATGAGTGGAAAAATTCCTAAGAGAGCGGAGAGCGCAACGGAGTCGCCGATTGCACTTGTAGACGGAGTGAATGTTGTTAGGAGCATCTGAACTAATTGACCTCGTTGAAAATTGTTAAATGAAATGCACTCTTAAACATATTCCAAGGTAAAGCGCTGTGTAGGTATCAGATTGGGGAATAGTTTCAAAATTAAGACACACTTAATTTTCGTAATTTAGAAAACAGGACTAAAGACCTATTTTGGGAAATTTTTAGGCTCGTTCTTTTTCCCAGTCAGGCGAACATAAAATTCAAAAATTGGCAAAATTGATGGTGGGGGCGCGGACGAAAGTCCGCGCCCCCACCAGGCCGAGTAGCCGCTGCTTGTTAAGCGCTTATCAGTAGAAGCGTCTAAGCTGTTTCAGCTCAATAAGCATGAGCATTTATTGGCTAGCTATTTATTCACACGCAGGCATGACCGTTGCGTGAATACTCGCCTTTAAGTCAGCGCACGATCAGGGAGTTTGCCTTTGCTGCAGCGTTAACGAGGCGCTCGTTCACATCTACCCAGTTGACGATATTCCAAATTGCTTTCACGTAATCAGCCTTGACGTTGAGGTAGTCCAGGTAGAAAGCGTGCTCCCACATATCGAGCATAAAAAGAGGAATAGTTCCTACTGGCACGTTTGCTTGCTGATCAAAGAGCTGGAAAATATTGAGCTTTCCAGAAATTGAATCGTATGCCAGTACCGCCCAGCCAGAGCCCTGGATGCCTGTAGCAGCTGCTGTGAAGTGCTTTTGGAAGTTCTCAAAGCTACCGAAAGAATCCTTGATTGCCTCTGCAATCTCGCCTTCTGGTTCGCCGCCGCCTTGCGGAGAAAGGTTCTTCCAGAAGATTGAATGGTTGGTATGCCCACCTAGATTGAATGCGAGATCCTTGGAAAACTGGTTGATCTTCGATAGATCGCCAGCTTCCCGTGCCTGAGCAAGATTCTCAAGTGCCGCATTGGCACCAGTTACGTAAGCAGCGTGGTGCTTCGAGTGGTGGAGCTCCATGATCTTGGCCGAGATATGTGGCTCAAGAGCTGCGTAATCATAGTCAAGTTCGGGAAGGGTGTATACAGTCATTTTTCCTCCAATGAAATAGAACGCCGCAATTGCGAGCAAAAGTGAACAAACTCAATTGCGATCTATATTCAATGATAGGGGCTAAAGACCCACGATCCTTTAAATTTCACTATGTGCGCAATAATGGCACTACACGATGTACGATTATTTTGTATTCGTACATCGATTGAGAAAATCGGTACACTATGTTGTGGTTGTGCCTTGATTATGGTTTCGTGCCATAGAATAGTATTGGGAGGAATTTCCTATGTCCGTTAATGAATCTGCAATTGCACCTGCTGAAAACGATGCAATTAATATTCTCGTTTACTCAGACAACAGGGATATTCGTGCAGATGTTATGAACGCGGTAGGGAATCGGCTTGGAAAAGACCTCCCTACAATTAACTGGACTGAATCGGCTACTTGGCAGGCTGCCGAAATGAAAATCCAAGAGGGTAATTTCTCACTTCTCATTCTCGATGCAGAAACTCCGAAGCTTGGCGGCATTGGACTGGGCAAGAAAGTGCGGGATGAAATCGATCCCGATATGGACTACATCGTGCTCATCGCGCGCCCGCAAGACGAATGGTTGGCTCGTGTTTCGAAGCCAAATGCCATTGTGCAGTATCCAATTGATCCACGTGAGCTCTCTACGGTAGTTGCGCGCGTGCTAAAGGAGAAAAACGCTCGTTAGTTGAGCGTGTTGCCACGAGCTAGTTGGCGTGTTGTTACGGTCTAATCGGCGTCTCATTGGCTTCTTACCAAGCACTAATTGAGCCTTTATGCCCGAGACGATCAAACGAGACATCCAGACGTGGGATTTTTGGACTAGGAAATATTCTCAGAGCCGGTAGAATCATAGTAGTGCCACAACGGCCGGTGAATATCACGTTCATTGAAATTCTAAGGAAGGAAACGGATGACTATCCGTCGCGTCGCCCTGCTCACCGCAGGTGGTTTTGCACCTTGTTTGTCCACTGCGGTTGGTGAACTAATCGAGCGTTATAATGCTGTAGATCCAAACATCGAAATTATTGGCTATCAGTATGGCTATCACGGCCTCCTGACGGGCAACTACGTAGTATTTGACGAAGCTGCTCGCGAGAATGCGGCAATTTTGAAAAAGTTCGGTGGCTCACCAATCGGAAACTCGCGTGTGAAGCTTACCAACAACCAAAATCTTGTCGACCGTGGCCTGATCAAACCTGGTCAAAATGCCCTGGAAGTCGCTGCTGAGAATTTGCGTCGCGACGGCGTAGACGTTCTCCACACCATCGGTGGCGACGACACCAACACTACCGCTGCTGACCTCGCTGCATACTTGCACGAAAACAACTACGAGCTGATCGTCGTCGGCCTTCCAAAAACGATCGACAACGATATCGTTCCCATCCGGCAGTCGCTGGGAGCTTGGACGGCTGCTGAGCAAGCGTCGATTTTTGCGCAAAATATTATCGGTGAGCACCGTTCTAATCCGCGAATGTTGATCATCCACGAAGTCATGGGACGCAACTGTGGATACCTCACTGCGCAAGCTGCTCACGATTACCACCAGTGGGTTAAGGAACAAGAATACGTTCCATCAGCTGGCCTTTCACAGGAGCGTTGGGATATTCACGCTGTGTACGTTCCAGAGATTTCTTTTGATCTCGACGTCGAAGCCTCGCGTTTGCGCAAGATCATGGACGAACATGGCAATGTGAACATCTTCTTGTCCGAAGGCGCAGGCGTACAGGAAATTATTGCAGAACTGCTTGAAGACGGCATTGAAGTTGAGCGCGATCCTTTCGGTCACGTAAAACTTGACACGATCAATCCTGGTCAGTGGTTTGCTAAGCAATTTGCTCAGGCTATTGGCGCTGAGAAAGTCATGGTTCAAAAGTCGGGATACTTCTCCCGTTCTGCGCGATCCAACGAACGCGATCTTGAGCTGATCGCAACCATGGCAGCATTTGCTGTCGAGTGCGCGCTCCAAGGCGATCCTGGCGTTGTAGGACACGACGAAGAGCACAACGATGAATTGCGCTCGATCGAATTCTCCCGCATTGCTGGCGCAAAGCCATTCGATGTACACCAGGATTGGTTCGCTCAGCTCATGGCAGAGATCGGCCAAGAATGGGAAGCAAAAGCCTGATAATTCGGCTTCATTGAGCGCGGTGCTGTGCAGCTGTGCTCAATGATAATAGCGCCTTGCAAGTGCCTCGCTCACAAAGTGGTATAACTACGCACAAAGTGAGCGAGGCACTTTAGGATATATTGTGTGAACATGGAAGCAAATAATCAATTAGAAGAACTCTACGCAGCATGGTCGGCCAAACGAGCTTTACATCAGCCACAATATCCTGATGCACAAGCTCTTAACGATGCTGTTGATTATTTGCGTTCAATGCCGCCCTTAGTTTTTGCTGGTGAAGCAGACAAACTCACGGAATTAATGGCTCGCGCATCCACCGGTAAGGCATTCGTCTTGCAAGGAGGGGACTGCGCCGAGACTTTCGAAAGCTCAAGCGCTGAACGGATTCGTGCCAAGATTCGTACGATCTTGCAGATGGCAGTGGTGCTCACCTATAGTGCTTCAGTTCCGGTGATCAAACTTGGACGGATGGCTGGTCAGTACGCAAAACCGCGGTCGAATGCAACGGAAGTGCGTGGGGGAGTTGAACTCCCCTCGTACATGGGCGACGCCGTCAATGATTTTGAATTCACGGTTGAGTCTCGCACGCCAGATCCACGTCGTCTTATTGAAACATATCAGCGTTCGGCCACAACGTTGAATTTGATCCGCGCATTTACTGCGGGAGGATTTGCCGATCTTTCTAAAGTGCATGAGTGGAACAGGGGATTTGCCTCCAACCCGGCTTATAAACGTTACAACCAGCTAGCTGGCGAAATCGATAAAGCGATGAAGTTCATGGCAGCTGCAGGTGCCAATTCCGAATCACTTCGCACAGTCGATTTTTACTCCTCACACGAAGCGCTCTTACTCAATTACGAGCACGCGATGACTCGTGTAGATTCGCGAACAGGAAAGCTGTACAACACCGGTGCGCATTTCCTGTGGATCGGTGAGCGCACGCGCGGGATTAATGACGCACATGTTGAACTGCTCTCACGTATTGAAAACCCAATTGGCGTGAAGCTGGGGCCAAATGTTGAACCTCAAGAAGTTGTGGCGCTTATCGATAAGTTAAATCCAGCTGGTGTACCGGGGCGCTTGACCTTAATCACCCGTATGGGCGCAGATATTATCACTGAAAAGCTACCTCCGATTGTTGAAGCTGTTCAGCGCGATGGACGTGCCGTTACGTGGATTTCGGATCCGATGCATGGCAATACTATTGCTGCGTCAAATGGCTATAAGACGCGCCGTATGAGCGACGTCGTCAAAGAAATCAGCGGCTTCTTTTCTGTGCATTCGGCTATGGGAAGTTGCCCAGGAGGAGTCCATATTGAATTGACGGGCGACGACGTCACCGAAGTTCTCGGGGGCGCGGAAGAGATATTTGAAGATACGCTAGCGACCCGTTATGAAACGCTCGTCGATCCGCGACTCAATCATCAGCAGTCCCTAGAAACGGCTTTTTTGGTGTCCGAGATTTTGCGTGAAAATGCCTAAATTTTGAGTAGTTGCGCAGAAAGTTCCTCATTCTCGCATACCTCGCGTAGTCACCTGAAAATTCTGGCGTGTACGCAGCTACGGGGAATGTGGAAAACAGACGACGTTCACGGCAGCGCAAGCAGTGGGCACGGCACATAACGCTACGGCTGTGTTAGACCACCTTAAGTTTGATCGTTGAGCCGGGAAGTACCATTTCACCTGCGCCTGGATTTTGGGCACGGACGGTGCCAAAGACGCCGAAAAGAATCCGTTCAACTTCAACCTGGAAGCCAGCATTTTTCAATATTGTGATGGCTTCTTTTTCTTGCTTTCCAAACACATCTGGCACTTGAACAAGCTGCGGACCTTTTGAGATCACGAGCTTAACCGTATCGTTTCGATATAAACTTGTGCCCTCGTTCGGGTCTTGGCTGATCACTTGCCCTTTTGGAACGGTGTTGGAGTATTCTTCGGAGGCACTTGCTTTCAAGCCAGCTTTTGCCAGTAGATCTTGAGCTTGTGCAGAGTCTTTACCAACCACATTAGGAACTTTCACAGGTTCACGTCCCTGTGAAATTGCAATTTTCACTTCCGAGTCGTGTGGAACTGAATCTCCCGCTGCCGGTTCCTGGGAGACGACCTTTCCTTTTTCGACCGTGTCTGACCAAGCGTGGGTCACTTTTGGTGCAAAACGAGCGTTTCTCAGTGCTTCTTCTGCCTGTGCTTGAGGTTGAGCGACGACGTTTGGCACGGTGAGCATTTCGATGCCATCGGAAATAAGCAAAGTTACTGCAGTAGACGGATGGATCTTCGCTCCGGCCTTTGGATCGGTGGCAATGGTCGTTCCTTTCGGAACTGTATCTGAGAAAGCATGAGTTGTTTTAACTGAAAACCCTGCTTTTTTGAGATTATCAATAGCCGTTTGTTCAGGTTGCCCGGTCACATTGATGACTTCAACGCGAAGTCCTGGGCCTGAGCTGAACCACCAATGTACGCCGAATCCTAAACAGCTGGCGAGGAGAACGAAAAGTCCAAGAAAAATTGGCCACCGGCGTCGGCGCTTCTTAGGCGAAGATGGCGGAGCGGCGGCTACCTCGACCGAATTAGCGACCGAATGGGCACTTGCGCCAGCATCAACGCTCACATCAGCACCAAGGCTTGCGCTAGCGCCGACGCTTGGCGCGAACTCGGCAGGGAGCAGCCCGGTAGCTGCGAGAGGCTCGTGTTGTGCTAAACTCTTGGCACCGGCGTCTGGAGATACAACTTGAGTTGCATCAAAAAGGGCCGTGCGTGCTGAGGTTGGCGCCTGTGGTTCGTCATTAGCTGCGTCTTTTGGTACCGGAAAAATGGGAATTCGCCGGATAAGCAGCTCTTGTGGGATAGATTCGTAGACGTCCGTTAGCGCGTCAAGCGCAGCCTGCCCGGTTTGGGGGCGTTTGTGTGGATCTTTAGCTGTAAATAAAGAGATGAGTGAATCAACTGTGATGGGAATCCACTCCGCATGCTCATTCAAGCGCGGTACTGGATCGTTAACGTGCGAGTACGCAATTGACAGTGGGGAAGTTCCCGTAAAAGGCAAATGCCCAGCTATCAGCTCGTAGAGCATGATACCAACGGAATAAATATCCGAGGCCGGGCCAATTTTTCCGTGTGAGACGATCTCAGGAGCGACATAACCCACCGTTCCCAGCATTGACGTAGTGTGTGCGCTGCTAGAATCAGTAACGGCTTTCGCTAAGCCAAAATCTCCAACTTTTGCTGTGACTGTGTTTGTACCGAGTGACTGGGCGTGGTCAAAGGAATCACTGAGCAAGATATTTTCTGGCTTCACATCGCGGTGGATAATCCCTTTTCCATGAGCGACGCTGAGTGCTACCAGGATCTGCTTGGCGATATCGAAAGCTTGACCGAGGGTAAAAGATCCCAATTCATTAAATTGCCTGCGCAGGTTCGGGCCAGGTACGAGTTCCATCACCAGATATGCGCGCGCACCATCGGGAAGATTAGCTACACCTTGGTCGTAGACCGCAACGATGTGCGGCGAATACAGGCTTGCTGCTGAGCGCGCTTCTTTGATGAAACGCTGGGTCAGCGCATCTTGTTCAGCAAGGTGGGGATGAATGAATTTGATGGCAACATCTCGGCCAAGTCGTGAATCGGTGGCGCGATAGACGCTCGCCATGCCGCCGCGGGCGAGGCGTGCTTGAATCACGTAGCGGTCTTCTATGACCATACCGAGTATTGGATCAGGAACATTCACAAGATTAAGCCTATCTAACGAAGCCGGTCGCATAATCGCGACCGGCTCGTGTGTCGAAATTGCTAGTGTAAGTGTAGCAATGATTCGCAGAGTAACTTAGCAGCCCGCAATGTAATGCTATTAGAAGCGCCCCATCGCGGACTTGATTTTAGCTACGTAGCGCACGGTATCTGGGCGCATGCCGTATTTGCGCACGCCACCGAGTCCTTGGTAGTAGCCTGCAACTCCTTGTTCGAAAGAGCTCGCGTTGCGCTGTAGCCAGCGAATGATGGCGACGCCGGCAACGATGTTATCTTGTGGATCAAGGAGGTTGAGTGGTCGGCCAACGAGCTGAGATGCCCATTGCCCGGCGCTGGGGATCACCTGCATAGTACCAACTGCATTAGCAGGGGATACTGCGCGGGCATCAAATCCAGACTCAACATATGCGTGTGCTAATGCCAGACGTGGATCGACGCCCATTTCGCGCGCCGTCTGGATTACCATCTGCTGGATTTGTGCTTTGCTCGGCACGTTTGAGTTGACAAGCAGATTCTTGTTCGCATTTGCCGCAGCTACGGTAGCGTTGGAATAGGTGTAGCCTGGGAAGTTGTTGGTGACCAGCTGTTTCTGCGCAGGAGCTGGAGTAGCAGGTGCGACGGCGCGCAGTGCTGGTACCGATGATGGCGCAGGGGCTGCTTGTGCTTGCGTAGCTCCTGGAATGCGAAGCTGCTGACCAACATAAATTCTAGATGGATTCGAGATCCGGTTCAGCGAGGCCAATGCACTGACGGAGCTGCCATGACGCTTTGCGATAGCCGAAAGGGTATCGCCGCGCTGGACTGTGTAGCTACCTGCAGCAGCCTGAACTTGTGTGCTCTGATTTGCTGCAGGCGCCACTGACTGGGTTGGTGCCTGGGCAGAGGGCACCATCAAACGCTGACCTGGATAAATTGCTCCATTTGCGCTGAGTCCATTTGCGCTAATAATGGCTTGCATGGATGTGTTGAATTTTTTCGCTATTCGCCACACGGAATCTCCGCGTTGCACTTGGTAAGTGGCGGTTTGCGGAGTGGATTGTGGTTGTACTGATGGTTTTGCAGGGCGCAAAGCTACATTGCCATAAACAAGTGAGGAATTCTCAAATGTTGCTGCTTGAGCAGGGCTGGTTGTAGCAGTTGGCAGCACGAGTCCCATGACTGTTGCGGCTGCAAGCGCTGTTCCCGTTGCCTTTGTAGGTTTTTTCGTCACCGGTTTACCTCCGAGAAAATTACTCAAGAGCATTGATATGGTACTGATGTTACAAATGAGCAATTTGTAGATTGATGTTACAGATGTGATGATAGTTGAACATGTGCGTGTCTTCAACTTATTGTGTTTTGTTGGAGGTAAAATAGAAGCGATGAATAATACTCACGATCCACAATGGCTCTCAATTCCTGAGGTTGCTGACCTCCTATCTGTTCGCCAGCGAGATGTTCGTTCACTGCTGGCAGAGAAAAAGCTTTTAGCTGTGCGGCGCGGATCAAACAATGCGCTAGCGATCCACCCAGATCAGATTGTTATTAACGAAGGCATTGCTCAGCCGCTGAAATCCTTGCGCGGAACGTTAATTTCCTTAGCTGATGCTGGTTTTTCTGACGATGAAGCGATGGATTGGTTACTGAGAGTCGAACCGGAACTGGAAAAGACGCCTCTTGAATGTTTACGCAGCGGTAATGTGCATGCAGTTCGCCGCGTGATTACTGGTCTCGTCTTTTAACTTTTCCGAGAATACTGACAACTCGTCCAAAAGTACTGACGCGTTAGCGGCGTCTTAAGCATGCGGCGTCTTAAATCAAGACTGCGGCTTAGGCGATCCGATTCGCGAGTTCTTCGAGAAGAGCAACAAGCAGGTGGCTGTGTAAACCTGTACGTTCCAGCTCTTCATATGCCAAGTTTTCACGCTCACGGATAAGCTCATCGTGCTGGGCAAACGCGCCGGATTCAGTGATAATTTGACGCACAGTATCCACCTGCTCTGAATCCATATCCTGCCCAATCAAGGATTGTAAGGTCTGTAATTGAATCGGGTTGGCGCGTTGTAGCGTTAAACCGAGCAAAACTGTGCGCTTTCCTTCAATCAAATCTCCACCTGATGGCTTTCCAGTCACACGCGAGTCACCAAAAACACCGAGTACGTCGTCGCGAAGCTGGAAAGCCTGCCCCAATGGTCGCCCAATCGCCGATAAAACAGAGCGGTGTGCGTCGTCGCCACCTGCTAAAGTAGCTCCAATCAACAGGGGGACCTCAACTGAATAGCGTGCAGATTTGTGAAGCAATACGGCGAAAGCCTCGTTGACATGCGCTTGCGGATCAGAAGAAAGAGGAGTGTACTGGGCACGGTTGTCAAGGAATTGCCCAAAGGCGACTTCGGCCGTCATCGCGTGGAACAGTGCACGAGCTTGAGCATGGGCTTCAGGGGAAACTGCTTCAGCTTTCTCGAAGGTGTGCGAACTGATCGATGCGAGAAAATCGCCGAGCAAAATGCCTGAGCTGATCCCATAATGGGTGGAATTACCAGTGAAAGATTCGGTTTGGTGGCGTTTGGCGAAACTAATATGAATAGCGTCAAAGCCGCGCCTCGATACCGCGTTATCGATAATATCGTCGTGAACCAAGGCTGCTGCTTGGAAAAACTCTACGGCACTACCTGCGAGAATGGGTAGAGATTCGCCTTGACATGAGGGGTGTAGCGTTTCCCATCCCGCAGCGAGAAAAGCGGCGCGGGTGCGCTTACCCGAGGAAATAAAATCTCGTAATGGGGCAGTGAACTGGGCGTATTGCTCGGAAGAACCATCCGTCGTCGGCCATAATACTGTGTTGAGTTCGTTTTCCATACACAGCGTCACATCATGACGCAAACCCTTGAGATCAAACTGCATAGTACTAGCCTAACTGATGGAAGCAGATGTCCACACTCTCACGAAACGTCAGTGCTTTCCACAGAGTCGCATCATGTGCACGACAGCGTCGAGAATTCTCGGCAGTCTTTAGATATGGAAACTACACTTCATCTTGATACATTAGCGCAATCGCTACTTTTCATTCCCTACGCGCTCGGACGCCGTCCGCGCAATTGTCTTGTGATCTGCTGTTTAACCTCGCATACGGACGTTGTTGAAACGAACCGTGGAGGAGAACAAGCACGTATCGACTCGTTTGGAGACGCTAACCATCTGAGTGATAGCGGCAGTCCGTTAGGGCCAATGCTTGTTCTAAAAATAGTTGAAGAGACTCTCAACGATTCCGTGCGCGCTGAAGCACTTGAATTAATAACTGAATACCGATCCGATGCTGTGGCCGTGTGTTGGTTTGGTGAAGATCTGGAAACGATGGTCAAAGATACGCGTGCAACAGCGTATATGATGGCACTGGCGTGCAGTATTCGTGAGCAGTTCGAATACGACGGCGTGGACGGTAGCGTTGGAACATTCCTCACCGACTATCAGAATTGGGTTGACTGCGAAGAAATAGCAGTCTCCAATTTTGATCCTTGCTGTGATGAGCTAAATGAGCTCAATGCCACCAACTCTTTACACTCATATGAGGATTTCAATGATTCGCAATTGAGTGCTGAATTGATTTATTACGGTTGCATGCTTGGCACTGAGCTGGGAGAGATGAGCGACTGTTGCGGTGACGCGGGCGAGATTGCCGATTCTACTGGGTGCGGTGGGTTGGGTGTGACGCATCAGCACATTAGTCGTGCAGTAAAAGAGCAACTAGATTCCAGGCATCACGGCAGTAAATTAGATAAAGATGGCTACGATGAAGAATGCGAAGAGGATTGCGACGAAGCAAACGATAGCAGCTGTAGTATCGACGAGCTCTGGTCACAGGTGTTGTCTGAGGTATTGAATAGCGATCGCCAAATAGCACAGCTCCCACAATTTCTAAAACCGCATATTCTTGCGCAATTAATAGCTTCGCTGCGTCATATTCCAATCAGGGATCGCCTTATTATCTTTGCGGTAGACGCACAGCACCGCTCATTTTCGCAGGTTAATGGTGAGCAGCTGCCAGATTTGCTCAGTAGCGCAGTGCAATCGAGGCCAGTTCCTGCTCGCGTGTATAGAATCATCGATTTGCTCAAATTCCTTGATTCAATTTCTCCTGCCGACGACGTGGCAGCGCTCGCAGTGATGTCTTATTTACACTGGTGGATGGGAAATGGCTCTTCGGCCTATATCAC
Source organism: Arcanobacterium pluranimalium (assembly GCF_016907845.1). Classification (GTDB taxonomy): domain Bacteria; phylum Actinomycetota; class Actinomycetes; order Actinomycetales; family Actinomycetaceae; genus Arcanobacterium_A; species Arcanobacterium_A pluranimalium. Next base: position 1,571,468 of record NZ_JAFBCS010000001.1, on the reverse strand, counting down.
TTCATATACGGCATTATTGCGCGACCCTTCGTATTCCCTCGCGCAGCTTGTGGACTATGCGATGAAAGTGAGGCTTCCTCCGCCCTGGGTCTGAGCATATTAGGTATTTGACCTGTATGAAATGGTAGCCTTTTGTTAAACGGCGATATTGATGTGTATTACGTACTCACAAAGAGAGGCTGGAAAATGACTGTATTGGTACCTGTCCGTGCTTCACATATCGAGTGTGAAGCGGTCAATTCTGGAATCGAGTACTCCTGTACACATGAGCAGCAGTTACATGTTTTCTTAGATTTTTCGGCTTTAAGTTGCGACGAGGAATACATCGGAGCCAAGACTGAAGAATTGACGCAAAAATTACGCGCGTCGGGCGTCGATTTTTATATAGAATCGGTGCTCAACGATTCTGACGTTGTAGAAAAAATGGCGAGTGTCGTTGAAAACTCGGGCACCGACGTCGTCATCGTGAATCTAAAGTCGAAAGCATCACAAGAGAAAGTACAGCTCGGATCGCAGATTCAGCGCATCCTCTTGGAAGTTCCATGTTCTATACTGGTACTTCGCCCATCAGATAACAATCGGCGCGAATGATAGTAACGATATCGGAATAAAAATAGCAATGTGATTGTTATACAGGTGTGGCTCAGTTAGGACGCCGCACAATTTGCACGTTATAATAGTGCAGCTGGATTCTCAGCAATAGATCAAGTTCGAAAGGTCACACGTGGCTGCTTCCACTTCAAAGTCCAAGGCGAAAACTACGGCAAAATCAGTAAAATCTGAGCACATTGAGATGCCACCTGAGTCGGCTCTCAAAGCTGCATGGGTGGAGTACCGGGTAAACCGAGGTGACCTCTCGGAAAAAGAAGCTAAGGCACTGACCAAAAAAGAGCTAATCGCTTTTTCTGGGAGCGAAACGGCTACGCCTGCTGCGCCAACGACTAAAAAGTCCGCTAAAAAGACGGCCAAAAAGTCTGCTCAAGCGGAACAAGAAACAACTGTTGAAGAAGCTGACGCAAACGCCGAGCTTGATAGTGATTTAGACGATCCCGATCTCGATTCAGCTGCGACTCCAGAAGAGCCAGACACTTTAGAAGACGCCGAGATCGTTGACGACGAAGACATTGACGTTGAGGATCTTGAAGATGACGACGACGAGGACCTTGACGAAGACATTGACGATGAGGATCTTGACGCAGACGCAAGTGCAAGCTCTGCCGATGATATCGACGACGACGGTGAAGTAGAGAAAAAGGCCAAGGCAAGTACTTCTGGCGCTTTCGTTATGAAAGATTCAGATGATACAGACGAGCCGCAGCAACGCGTCCATGTAGCTGGTGCTACCGCCGATTCAGTCAAAGATTACCTCAAGCAAATCGGTAAAGTAGCGCTCCTCAATGCTGAACAAGAAGTTGAACTTGCGAAGCGCATCGAAGCTGGTCTTTATGCGCGCCATATCCTTGATAGCACGGAAATCGAGGACGCTCGTCATCGGCGTGAGCTGGTGTTGATCGCTCGCGATGGGCAAAACGCCAAGAACCACCTTTTGGAAGCGAACTTGCGTCTCGTCGTCTCCCTTGCTAAACGCTATACAGGCCGTGGCATGCTGTTTTTGGATCTGATCCAAGAGGGAAACCTTGGCCTAGTGCGCGCAGTGGAAAAATTTGATTATGCCAAGGGCTACAAGTTCTCCACCTACGCCACCTGGTGGATTCGTCAAGCGATTACGCGCGCGATGGCTGATCAGGCGCGCACGATTCGTATTCCTGTTCACATGGTTGAGGTTATTAATAAACTCGCTCGTGTGCAGCGCCAGATGCTGCAAGATTTGGGGCGCGAACCCACGGTTGAAGAGCTCGCCAAAGAGCTCGATATGAGTGAAGATAAAGTCATTGAAGTGCAAAAGTATGGACGTGAGCCAATTTCTTTGCACACGCCACTTGGTGAAGACGGCGACTCAGAGTTTGGCGATCTCATTGAAGATTCCGAGGCTGTTGTGCCTGCTGACGCAGTAGGTTTCACCCTTTTGCAAGAGCAACTTCACCAAGTTTTGGATACACTTTCAGAACGTGAAGCTGGAGTTGTTGCAATGCGCTTTGGTCTCACTGACGGTCAGCCAAAGACTCTCGATGAGATTGGAAAAGTCTATGGCGTTACGCGCGAGCGTATCCGACAGATCGAATCGAAGACTATGTCTAAGCTGCGCCATCCATCGCGCTCACAGGTACTTCGCGACTACTTAGACTAAATACTCAGACTAAGATCGTCAGTAAAACGGAGTTTCGCTCAGAGTTTTGTACAGCGATTTTCATGCGCGATTTTACTGAGCACTCTTACTCAGGATTTTGCCCACGCCGTGGCGTGAAGCCACTGCGCGGGCAAGATTGTATTTCCATTGCGATCTTTTGCTTGATTATTGCAACGTAGACTCTGCGCTTCATGGGTTACAAAAATTTTGAATAATTCCAGGCAGGCCTGAGCATCTGGCATCGCACGGTGCTGATTGGTATAGCCGGTAATCCCGTGAAAGGCCACCAATTTGACCAAGGAATGGTGCTCACTTTGAGAATAAATTCGTGATTGATTCATGGTGCACACCGTCATATCAGGCGTGATGGTGGGGATTGATGTTGCTATGCTTTTGACTTGGTCCGTGTATTGAACCGCATCATTATTGTTGGTTACTTGGCTTGGGTCGCTCGTGGGGCACGAATCTGCCAATTGGACTGGGTCGCTCGGGCGGCACGAATTTGTCGATCGGCTTGAGCACCTCGACTGGCACGAGCGGATTAACTGAGCCCTATTAAACTCGGCATTGAGAAAAGCGCAATCAAAGGTTGCATTGTGTGAAACTAATACTCGGTTGTACAAAAGCGAGAAAATCTTGCCGGAGAGATCATGAAAATACGGCTCAAAACGAACGTCTTGATCGTCAAGACCATGGATTTCGGTACCGGTAACTGGTTGTTGCGGATTGATCAGTGAACTCCAACGGCACTCTTCCTTCAAAGATTCATCCACCTGAATAATTGCAATTTCTATAATTCGATCAGTGAGCGGATCGAGTCCGGTTGTTTCGAGATCAATAATTGCAAATTTTTTAGAACTATCACATGTGACCACTAGAACCACGAATCTTTCAGGCTGCTTTTCACACATTTAGCTTAATGCGGCGAGCATGGTAAAGCGAGCTGCATCATGAGAACGCCCACAGCAACGCATGCTGGGCGAAAGGAAACTATGAACAATCGCATTGAACATGTGTTTTCGTCAAACGTGAAATCGCGGCAACCTACCTTGAGTTCGCCGTCGTGACGTGCAATTATCAAAATGTGAATACAGTACTAGAACCAGTAGTAGAAGACGAAAAGCAACTAACAGCGCTAGACCGTTGCGACGCTTGCGGCGCACAGGCTTATGTGGTGGTTACTATGCCTTTTGGTGAGCTTATGTTTTGCGCGCACCATGCACGCAAGCACCGCGCCAAGATTGATGAAGTCGCTACTCGGGTGCTTGACCAAACTGATCAGATCAAGAAGTAATTTCAAACGTTCGCACCTAGCTGTGACTACTACGCCCCTAACTGCTCCTTATATGCAGCTCTAAGTCGTACGCTCAAACTGCGATCCGTAGCTGCTAATAGCATGATTTTAGCTACTTTCTAGCACTTTACGTGTGGTGATAAGCGTTCGCTCTCAAAATCTCGATAATATTTGCATGTGCCAAATACTGTGAAATCACAAGAATACACTGCGCGTCACCTCTCCGTCCTGGAGGGCCTGGAGGCCGTGCGCAAGCGTCCCGGTATGTACATCGGTTCCACGGATTCGCGTGGCCTTATGCATTGCGCCTGGGAGATCATTGACAACGCTGTAGACGAGGCCTTGGAAGGTCACGCGAAGAACATCAGCGTAGTTATTTACGACGACGGTTCTATTGAAGTTAGCGACGACGGTCGCGGAATTCCCGTCGACGAGGTTCCAGGTACCGGCGCTTCGGGTGTGGAAGTTGTTTATACAAAACTTCATGCCGGTGGAAAATTTGGCGGGGGATCGTATTCCTCCTCTGGCGGTCTGCATGGCGTTGGAGCTTCGGTAGTTAATGCACTGTCAGAACGACTTGACGTCCACGTAAATCGTGACGGGAAAACTTGGGCTATGTCATTTCGGCGTGGCGAACCAGGTGTGTTCAAAGATCGCGCTGGTGTTGCGCGTCCCGATGCGCAATTTGAGCCTTTTGTAGACGCTTCTGAACTGCGCGTCGTCGGGAAAGTTGCCAAAAAGGTGACCGGTACGAAAGTGCGCTATTGGGCGGATCCGGAAATTTTTCCAAAATCAGCACAGTTCAAATTTGATGAACTCATTGAGCGAGTGCGTGAAAAGGCATTTCTAGTGCCCGGTTTGCGCATCACCGTTCGTGATGAACGCATTCTCAACGATCAGCAAAGTACTCCGCGCACCGAGGAGTTTTGCTTCGAAGGTGGAGTTATTGATTTCGTCGATTACTTGGCGATTGATCCGCCTGTGACCGATATTTTCCATATTCAAGGTTCTGGGCACTTTAAAGAGAGCGTGCAGATGCTCGATAAAGCCTCGGGTCATTTGCGGGCACAAGATGTAGAACGTGAGTGCAAGGTCGATATCGCGATGCGGTGGGGAACTGGTTATGACACCACCGAAGAGTCTTTCGTCAATATCATTGCCACTCCTAAAGGTGGAACTCATATTCAAGGGTATGAGGCAGGATTGCTCAAAGCTGTGCGTGCACAGATTGAAGCTAAAGCTCGTCAGCTCAAGGTCACTGCACGCGATCCGAAAATTGAGAAAGACGACGTCTTAGCTGGCCTTACGGCTGTGGTTACGGTGAGCTTTCCTGAACCTCAGTTTGAAGGCCAAACGAAAGAAATTCTTGGTACTGGTCCAATTCGGGCGATCGTTTCGAAGATCGTGGAAAAAGAAATGTCGAAGATTTTGAATTCCACGAAGCGTGATCAAAAGACCGAAAATCAGCGTTTATTGGAAAAGATTATTGCGGAAATGCGCGCTCGAGTGGCTGCACGTACGCAAAAGGAAATTTCTCGGCGTAAAAATGCGCTTGAAACCTCCACATTGCCTGCTAAATTGGCTGATTGCCGAACGGAAGATGTCGCTCGCACGGAGCTATTCATCGTTGAGGGCGATTCTGCACTTGGCACTGCAAAGCTTGCTCGTTCTTCAGATTTTCAAGCTCTGCTGCCGATCCGAGGAAAGATTCTCAATGTGCAAAAGGCTTCGCCGGCCGATATTTTGAAGAATCAAGAGGTTTCTTCAATTATCCAGGTAGTTGGTGCAGGGTCGGGTCGTACTTTCGACGTTGACGCAGCTCGCTATGGAAAAGTCATTTTTATGACCGATGCTGATGTTGATGGTGCACATATCCGCACATTGCTTTTGACCTTGTTTTTCAGATATATGCGTCCGCTTGTGGAAGCAGGCCGAGTGTTTGCTGCAGTTCCGCCTTTGCACCGGGTTGAAGTTATCCATGCCGGGGCGAAGAAAAATGAGTTTATCTATACCTACTCTGATGCTGAATTGCGTGCTGTATTGCAAAAACTTGAGCGAGATGGGAAACGCTATAAAGAGCCCATTCAACGCTACAAAGGACTTGGTGAAATGGACGCAGATCAGCTGGCAGAGACGACGATGGATCCCGCTCGTCGTACGTTGAGGCGTATCTCGATGGAAGATGAAGCCGCTTTGAAAGATGCCGAGAGCACTTTTGAACTGCTCATGGGAAGCGAAGTGGCACCTCGTAAAGATTTTATCGTCGATGGTGCTCATGCCATTTCTCGAGATCAAATAGATGCCTGAGAAACTCGGATTTTTGCTCTTAAAATGTACTTTTGGGCATTTAATCGAGACTCGGGCTGTGTTGGCGACGTTACGTTGATATTCGGTAAGATAGGACTATGACCATCACTTCACAAACAACGATTGAGGATACTTCTGGAGCGCAATCGCTTTTTAGACGACTCAATCCTCCGCAGAATGCAGCCCATCCCGGTGCTCATTTGGGTTTGTCTTGGCGAGCAATTTCTGCAGCGGATATTGCCGATGTTGTGGAGCTAATGAAAGAGTCGGCGGGCGAATCGCTCACCGGAGATCGCGTGAGTTCACGAACGGCGCACAGTGAATTGGATTTTGTTATTAAGCATCCTAACAGCGCCGATACCTTAGGTGGCTGGAATTCCAAGGGCGAATTGAAAGCCTTTGCGATGGTCGAAGTTAATCCAGATGCTTTGACGGAAATTCAGGCTGATGCATTCGCCGTCGTCAGTGGAGAGTGGCGAGGTCGTGGCATTGGACGTCAATTGCTGGAATGGCAAGATGCCAGGGCGCGTCAGTTGATTGCGCTGGATGGGCGTGATTTGCCGGTCTCGATTCGCTCAATGGTGAATTCGGGAAATCTCGATCGCCGGCGGCTTCTTGCTGCGGGTGGTTTTTCGCCTTATATCAAGAAGAATCTATTGTGCAAAGAGATCCTTGCCTCGGATTTAGCTCGCGGAGACGACGCTTTGGCGCGACTCACTTCCCAAGGCTTTGATCTTGTACCTTTTACTCCTCAATACTGTGAAGAGTTGCGCAGGCTCCACAATCGCTTGAGCTTGTCAAAAGAGCGTCTGCAGCCATATTCGCCAGAGAATTGGTTGAAACTATCGCAGAGCTTTGATTATGACAACTCTTACCTGCTACTTGATCATTCGAATATCATTGGATACACGGTGGCAGTGGTCACCGACGATCCATCAGAACGACTAATTCGCCATTATGGGGTTGAGCGCGGACTTCGGAATCGTGGAATCGGTACCGATATTATCGTCGCATATATGAGCTCGAAATTAGGCGCCGTCGGAAATGTTATTGTGGTGCCTGTTATTGCCGATGCTGATCCACACAAGAGATTCCTTGCCGACTATGGATTCTCAGAGCGGGCAGCCCAGATTCTTTACACGATCGACCTATGACCACTACACATGATTCCTGGGCATGGAAAGATCTGACGGTATCGGACGTCACCGCCGTCGGAAATCTGATCAGTCTTATCGAAGAGGCTGATCATGCCTCTATTCGTACAACTCGCCAAGAAGTCGAATCCTACTTCAGTGAAAACCAAGTGTGGCGTGCCGAAGGTGCATGGGTTGGGGATAAACTCGTAGCCTTTAGTTTCATTCGCGCTTCGCGTATCGACGACGGTTTGTCGCTCACCGTTTCAGGTGGAGTGCATACGCAGTGGCGGGCGCGTGGTTTAGGTGCGGAACTCCTTGAACGCCAACAGGATGCTGCTCGCGAACTGATGGCGAATCTGGGTTATACTCGAGCACGTTTGAGTATGTATATGGACTCAGATCAAGCCGACTTGGCAAACTTGGCGAATTTGTACGATTTCACTGAAACAGAACGCTATTTTCAGTTTCGCCGTTCGCTGGTTCCTCTCCCTGAAGTGCCACAATTGGGGCGTTATCTGGAGATTGTGCCGCTTACGAAAGAATTTGAGCCTTTGGTGTGGAATGCGCACCAAGAGTTTATGAGTGAACACGTTTTTGGCACAGTAGAGAATTTCGAACAGTGGCAAGAACTGCGTGGCTCAATGGTTGACCAGTGGTGCTTCGTGGCGCTGGATACTTTTGGTGATCGACCAGATCTTGCAGGTTACGTGCTGTGTTCAAAATTTAGGTCTTTCACCACCGATGATCGTGAAGACGAAGGCTACATTGAGGAAATTGCGGTATTGCCCAAGTGGAAAGACCGAAATCTCGTTGAAAACTTGGTGTCCACCTGTATGCAGGCATTCTATAAAGACCAGATGGATTACATCGGCATCGATTTGGAAAGCGAAATCGACGATGCGGTGAATCCAACTGCTCGAATGCTGCGGAACTACGACTTCGAGCTTGTGGCTAAGATGATCGTCGTTGAACGCGAACTAAATCTCAATTAGCAGGCCAATGCTGAGCCAGTGAGCTAATTAAACTCAGTGAGCTAAGCTAGGCAAACTTAGCCCAGCGTGCTGAGCTAGGCGAACTGATTATACCCAGTTAGCTAAGCCCAGTGCTGGTGGCAGCGCTTATCCAATAGCGGCAATAATTCCTTGGGCAGGCGTGCCAGAGCCATCACGACGTTCGTCTACTTCAGGCAGTCCCACTGGCTGACCCGTCTTAGTATTGGCTCGCGCTGGCAGTTCGCCTACCCAAGCAAAGGAAAGTCGATCCTCGCCACGCAAGAAGCGGTGTGTGCGCACTCCGCCAGTGGCACGTCCTTTGGCTGGATAACGATCTAATGGCGTGACTTTGATGCTGCCTGGTTCTGTACCGGGCAGAGCCGTCGACGACGAAGCAATGGTGATAACTCCTTGTATACCAAGATCATGAGCTGGTGCAACGCCCATCGTCAATACTTGAGCGCCGTCGTTCAAACGAATTCCAGCCACTCCTTGTCCGCTGCGTCCTTGCGGACGTACCACTTGCGCTTCGAAACGCAATAGCTGAGCGTCGTCGGTGACCAAAACGATCACATCACCATCTTCGGCTGGCTTGGCCGCAATGACCTCATCACCATCGGCCAAACCGATAGCTTCAAATGGTGTTTTGTTAGGGAAATTGGGATTGAGACGCTTGATTTTGCCCTGTGCAGTAGCAATGGCAAGTGGGGTGGAATCTTCAGCCAAGGAGAACATCGCGATTGGTCGCTCATCTTTGCCGAGCATCGCGAGTTCAGCGAGTGGAGAGCCAGCTCCCAAACCAGGTGCCGCATCTGTTACTGGAATAGCTGGAACGTCGAGCACAGAGAGTTTATGTACCATACCAGCGCTTGTAAGCACTCCGATATGGGAATGGTTTGATGTTTTGACCAGTGACGTTATTGCGTCATGGGAGGCTCTGGCTCCAGATCGCGACGGCGGTTCCTCATCAACGATACGAGCTGCAAGTCCCGTACCGCTTAAGGCTACCCAGCAGGGATCGTCTTCAATCTTGAGGTTCATTTTCTTGACGGCTGACGCGCTCGTCGTAGTATCACTTTCGAGCAAAACAGTGCGCCGTTCAGTGCCGTACTGCCGAGCAACTTCTTCCATCTCAGCTGCGACGAGATCTTTGAGGGCTTCGTCAGATGCCAAAATTGCTTCCAACTGAGCTATCTGTTTGAGCAGCTCATCGCGTTCTGCTTCCAATTCGATCTGCGAGAACTTCGTCAAACGGCGCAGGCGCAGCTCGAGAATGTACTCAGCCTGCTGTTCGGACAGATCAAACACTGCCATAAGCCTGCTCAATGCGGCCTGTGAATCGTCCGATGAGCGAATCACGGCGATCACTTCGTCGATATCGAGTATTGCGATGAGCAAGCCTTCAACCAGATGTAGGCGATTTTGTGCTTTAGTAAGCCGGAATTGTGAACGTCGTCGCGTCACTGACAGTCGATGATCAATATAGACCTTGAGCAGGTCAATGAGACCTAAAGTGCGCGGCTGGCCGTCAACGAGTGCCACGTTATTGATTCCAAAAGATTCTTCCAGCGGTGTGTTCTGATACAGCGACGCCAACACTGCTTCGGGGTTGAAAGAGTTCTTGACCTCAACAACGAGTCTCATACCGTGGTGGCGATCAGTGAGGTTTTGAACTCCTGAAATGCCTTGTAGCTTTTTGGATTGCACTCCGTCTTTGATCTTCTCGATCACTTTTTCAGCGCCCGTGAGATATGGAAGCTCAGTAAAGACGATCCCTTTCTTACGCGCTGAAATGCTCTCAATATGGGCGGTGGCACGAGTTTTGAAAATGCCACGGCCAGTTTCATAAGCTTGGCGAATACCGTCAAGACCAACTATTTTTCCGCCTTCAGGCAAGTCGGGGCCAGGGATAAAACGCATGATTTCGTCTAAGCTCGCGTCAGGATGGCGCAATAGATGCGTCGCGCCCGCAATCACTTCCACGAGGTTGTGTGGAGCCATATTCGTAGCCATTCCGACGGCGATTCCAGACGATCCATTGACCAGCAAGTTTGGGATTGCTGCCGGCAAAACTTCTGGTTGCATGAGCGTGTTGTCGTAATTTGGAACCATGTCCACGACGTCTTCATGTAAGGAAGCCGTCATTGCCAGAGCAGCATCGGCCATGCGTACCTCGGTATATCGAGGAGCTGCTGGACCGTCGTCGAGAGAGCCAAAGTTTCCGTGACCATCAACCATCGGCAAGCGCAAAGTGAATGGCTGGGCTAGGCGCACCATAGCGTCATAGATAGCGGTGTCGCCGTGCGGATGGAGACGTCCCATCACATCGCCAACAACGCGCGAAGATTTCACATGACCTTTGTCGGGGCGAAGTCCCATTTGGTCCATCTGGAAAAGAATACGTCGCTGTACCGGTTTCAAGCCATCGCGCGCATCGGGAAGTGCGCGCGCGTAAATCACCGAATAGGAATACTCTAAAAATGAGTTCCGCATTTCTTCCGACACGTCAATATCGACGATATGTTCGGTTGCATTTGCTTGAGTTGGTACTTTTGCCATTCTTCAATTATCCGTGAAATCCCGCATCTGGCGCAGATTGGCGCGCGAGAATCTGCGTGATTTTAACGACGTGAATGCCGTGGTGTACGTGTGAGTGAGGGTATCATGGAAGAATAAGAATGCCCGAGGGCGTAGGTCAAGTCACGAGTTCTAGAATGAGAAAATAGTGTTGGATTATCTTCATGGCGCAGTGTTGCCCGCTGACCAGGGTCTTCCTGCGGTGCTTTCTGGTGCAATGGACGCTGTGGGTTTAGGAATTCACAAGCACGGCGTTGATAGTTCTCGAGATCGTGCGGCGTTAGGGCTGCCATCGGTACAGCGAGTGTGCGTGATTTTGGTCGATGGTTTAGGCTCACAACAGCTCGTTGCACGCCGTGGTCACGCCAAAAATCTTCGATCTTTAGATATTGAACGGCATATTACCTCGGTAGTTCCGGCCACTACAGCTGCAGGTATTACGAGCCTGGGTACGGCCAAACTTCCTGGTAGAACTGGTATGGCAGGATATTCGCTAAAATCTCCTGTTGATGACCGCGTATTTAGCCTCATCAGCTGGAACGACACTGTACACGAGCCACAAGACTGGCAACGTGAGCCGACTCTATTTGAATTATTGGAAGAGCGCGCAGACCAAACGGTATTAGTACAACCGGCTAAATTCATTGGATCAGGTCTGACTTTGGCCGCTTTACGTGGAGCGCAGGCACTGAGTGCTGAAACTCTTCCACAACGAGTTGATGCCGCTGCCCAGGCCTTGCGTGGTGGTAAAAAGCTGTGTTACCTCTATTGGGGAGACTTAGATTCCGTGGGGCATAAATACGGCTGGCAATCGGAGCTATGGATTCATGAACTAGAACTCTTCGACGCTGAGTTCGGGCGTCTGCTGCGCTTGCTTCCAGCCGATACGATGGTGATCTTAACAGCTGATCACGGCATGGTTGACGCGAGCGATAAAATCGATATCTGCACGCATCCGGTACTAAACCAGGGGATCGACGTCGTCGCTGGCGAGGAACGAGCCTTTCAGATTTACACAGCTGAACCGCACGAGGTCGCTGCCCGATGGCGAGACGAAGTGGGCGAACATGCGTGGATTTTGTGTAAAGACGAACTGATTGAGGCCGGGCTTATTGGCTCTGTTTGTGATTTGACCAAACGAGCCATTGGTGATGTGATTGCCTTTTCGAAAGACGGAACTGGTTTCGTTGATTCGCGGGTGCACTCTGCTAGCGCTATTAGTATGGTGGGAGTTCACGGTTCGCTCACTGAAGCGGAGATGTATGTGCCCTTAGTTGTGGAGGTTGTTTAGTGGCTGAGCTGGTCTTTTTCTCGGGAACGATGGATTGCGGCAAATCGACATTAGCACTTCAAACTGCCTACAACTACCGGCAGCGCGGATTGAACGGAATAATTTTTTCGATGAATGATCGCGCCGGTGATGGAAAACTCTCTTCGCGGCTCGGCTTGATCACTGACGCGCTTGAGGTGCATCCAGACACCAATTTTTGGGTGGAGGTAAACTCCCAAAGAATGCGTGGTCGAGTTGATTATATTATCTGCGATGAGGTGCAGTTTTATTCTCGAGAGCAAGTAGATCAATTGGCTCGGATTGTCGATGAGATCGAGATCAACGTCTACGGCTTTGGGATCACGTCCGATTTTTTGACTAATCTATTTCCCGGTTCGGCTCGAATGCTCGAATTGGCCGATAGAGTTGAGCGATTGCAGGTTGAAGCACTGTGCTGGTGTGGTTCACGCGCCACGCACAATGCGCGTACCGTCAACGGAGTGATGGTACGTGAGGGCGAACAGGTTGTGGTTGGCGATACTGATGGGAACGCCGTCGTCGCATATGAAGTCTTGTGTAGAAAACATCATATGCAAGGAATGACTGCCCAATATGCGCATGCAGCAGAACTTTCGCCACACACTTTGCTTGAGAGCGAAGAGTAAGAAGCAAAAATCAGAAGAAATAGGTTCGCTTTAGAATTAGTCGTCTTTTGAATATCCGAACACGATTTCATCCCAAGACGGCATAGCCGGACGATCGCGTCGAGTCTTTTTCTTGGCAGTGGCGTTGCTCTTTTGAGCGTCGGAAAGCTCAGATTCACTAGTGCTCAGACCAGGCAATGAATCTGAATCTGCCGAATCAATGGGGAAGTCGTCCACATCGACCGGCAAGACGAGCTCATCATCGGAATCAGATGCCTCGGTATTGCGAGTAGGCAACTGCAGCACAGTGGCATCTTGTGCAAGATACGGCTCAGAATCGGCAGGATGAGCGCCGGTGAACTCTTCCTCGTCAAAATCCACAGGCATCGGGCGTGAAACTCCGCGTTGCGAATCAAGCGAAGCGAGAACGTCGTCGATATTTATCGAAGAAGAAGCGGGTGATTCATCTGTTTCTTCGTGTGCGTTATCGAATGGGAGCGTGGAAACGTTCTTGAGATCAACAGCAGCCGCTGGGTCAGAATGCGGCGCTTGTGCAGCCGTATCGGAAGAAATAGGAGCGGCGGAGTTGCCCTGTTGCTGGGTGAACGTGCCCTCAGCAGGAATCCTAGGCGTATTTAGCGGACGCCACGGTGCGTGCGGAGCGGGAATTTGTGTTTCAGTGAGCCACGAAGCTTCATCGTTGAGCGCAACTACCGTTTGGGACTTCATATTGAGCGTCCAGCGTGCTTCGTAATTATTTGAAGCAATGGTGTAGCGAGCAATCAGCGCCCACGGCTCGCCTGATTCGCGCACGGCATCCCATTCAATGGCAGCGCCATTCAGACCGCGATCAACAAGGCGAGAAACGACCAATTCTTCGAGAGTCATTCCGCCATTGTCTTGGCTGAGTCGGAACGCCCGTGCAAGGCTGGCATTGTATTGACGCTCAACTTTTATTGGATGCTCGAGACTTGAAAGCTGCGATGGAGGAACTGAAGTGAGTTCTGAAACCTCTGAAATGGTTTTACCAGCACGGAAATACGCTTGAATTTCGCGCGGGGAAAGTGGCTTGAGCTCAGCTTGCGCAGGAGCGGGAAGATCGCGTCTGAGCGCAGCGCGCAACTCGTCTGAAATGGGTAGAGAGTACCGGTTGCCTTCGACGTCGTTCAACGATAGATGTGCGCCGTCGGCATCTAGTCCCAAGAGTTCAAGCTCAATCATTCTTCCTCCTAAAGTAATAGACTGCCATTTCCAAGCCGTAAATTGTGATTATGCGGCAGGTGTGTTCAAAAATTTCACGATCTTCGGCTAGAAACCTGCAGTTAGATGGGAATTTATTTTTCTTCTTGCTTATTTCGTCAACCTTTGATACAAAGACTGGGACAAGTGCACAGAATCAATCGAGATTCTTCGTCTCATTTTGAGGCGGCGAACCTGCGATGAATTATTGAAATGGAACAGTAATGGCAACAGATTACGATGCCCCACGCAAGCAAGATGAGGAGCTGAAAGCTGATTCTTTAGATGAGCTCAAAGCTCGACGCTCGGATCACCAGTCCAATTCCGTTGATATTGACGAGGCAGAAGCTGCCGATGGTTTTGAACTTCCCGGTGCTGATCTGTCTAATGTTGAACTGTCGGTAGCCGTTATCCCTGCGCAAGACGACGAATTTACCTGTTCATCATGTTTCCTCGTGCACCATCGTTCACAGCTCGCTTATGAAGAAAATGGTCAGCCAGTGTGTGCGGAGTGCGCATCCTGAGGTGAATTCTCTATAATCGCAGGTAGAGTTGGTTATACGGACTGAGGAGTGAAGATGGGACTGTTTTCGCGTGCGAAGAATACAGAAGATGTTGAAGTGAATGCGCAAGTTGAGGAGGTTACCTCAACAGATGCGCCCGAATCAACACATGCGCCCGAATCGCACCGAAATTCTGGTCCTTTTGATATCAGCGAGTACGGCGGCGTTGATGATTTGATCGACGCAGGTGCGCTGAAAATTCCAGCGGTATCTGGTGCTACGCTCCAGTTCACAACCGACCCGACCCAGGAACATGTGCTGGGTGTGGTGTATATGAAAGACGATTCTGTGCTCCAGCTACAAGTCTTTGCTGCACCGAAAACACGGGGTTTATGGGATGAAATTCGGCTCGATATGCGCACGTCAATTGCTGCGCAGGGCGGATCGTCGCAGGAGATAGATTCGCCGCTTGGAAAGGGCTTGCTGGCGCAAATGCCGGTGGCAAATTCCAAAGAGTTTGCGCCGCACCTGTTTTTAGGAGTGGACGGGCCGCGTTGGTTTATGCGAGTGACTTTGTACGGACGAGCCGGTTTTGATTCCAATGCCGCCGTTCAGATGTTAAGTATTTTGGAAGACGTCGTCGTTGAACGTGGCGCTGAACCGCATCCGCCGCGTGAGTTGCTCACCTTGAAGATTCCGCATCTTGACCGTCATGGGGAATGACGCTGTGACGCTCCAACACAATGATGATCACACGGCAGGTGCGTCAGTAGCAGGTGGTATTGGCGCTATTGCTGGCGAAAAATTCGATGTGATGACGGCGGTCGGTGGTGTACGCGGTATCGTCGAGTCGGTAGCGCCAACATTTGCTTTTCTCGTGCTTTTTATTATTTTGGGTGATTTTGGAACCCCTGCCCTTATAGCGCTTTTGATTTGTGTGCTGTTTGTAGGGGGAAGGCTAATTCAGAAGATTCCTGTTACTCCTGCGCTCAGCGGTCTGGCGGCCATGCTGATTTCGGTAGTTCTCGCCTGGAAGACTGGCCAGGCCTCTCATATTTTTGTGTGGGGCATTTTGACCAATGCGGCATATTTTTTTGTGTTGCTCGTATCGCTCGTGGTTCGTTGGCCACTGTTCGGTGTGGTTATTTCGTTGATTATGGGGCATGACCAGGAATGGCGTAACGATCGGGCGCGGTGTGGGCTACGGCGTGCTTATACGACTGTGACGTGGCTGTGGCTGGGGCTTTTCGCTATCCGGCTCGCTGTGACCATTCCGCTGTTCTATTTGGATCAAACTGAAGCTCTCGGGATTGCGAAAATTGTGCTGGGTTTGCCGCTTTTTGCGCTTTTCGCCTGGTATTCGTGGGCATATCTCAAGCCTTTTTTGGATAGTGAAAAGGCACGGAGGGCAAGTCTTGGGAAATAAATACGATGAACGCTTCACGTTACGAATCACAGACGTCGCTCATGGTGGTTTGAGCGTCGGACGCTTTGAAGATCGCGTGGTTTTTGTGCGTGGGGCGATTCCCGGCGAGCTTGTGAGCGTCGAATTGACGCAGGCGCGGGCAAAGTTTTTGCGTGGCGTGGTAGTTGATGTGATTGAACCATCTGAGAAACGCGTTGAGCATCCGTGGCCAGCGGGTGCAGCGGGAATTAGCGGTGCAGCCGATTTTGGTCATATTGATTTGGCCTGGCAAAGAGAGCTAAAAACGCAGGTTTTGCGCGGCCAGATTCGCCGTATCGGGGGAGAGCCTTTAGCTGAGCATCTCGCCAATTGTGATGTGCGAGTTCGCCCGATTGACGACGGCGATGGGTGGCATTGGCGCACACGTCTGGACCTTGTAAAAATGTCGACAGGTTTTGGCATGTATCACGAGCGCAGCCACGATCTCGTGCCAATTGATGCTATGCCATTAGGGGTTTGGGATTTTGATGATCTGGATCTTTTCGGGGCGCGTTGGGATAGCGCAATAAAAACTGGCGATAAGGTGCGCGTGGTGTCACCAAGTACTGGTGAGAATGTGTTGTGTAATGGCAATGCCGTTTTTTGTGCCCCAGGTGTGCGTACTGCAGCCACGGTTGAACAAATCGTTGGCGACGATGCAACTATGCATCATTATGATGTACATGCGAATGGATTTTGGCAGATGCATTTGCGTGCACCCAAGGTGTTATTGAGTTCCGTTCTTGAGGCATTAGATGTCCAAGAAAGCATGAAAATTGTCGATCTTTTTGCAGGTGCGGGTCTATTTTCCGTTCCTATTGCCAAGCGTGTTGGTGAAAGTGGTCGAGTTCTTGCAGTTGAAGGGTCAAAGACGGCGTGTGTAGATGCTGCCGGGAATCTCGAGGGGATGGACTGGGCGCAGGTAAGCAATCGGCGAATTGATTCGGCTTTTATTTCAAGGTGTGTAGCTGATGCTGATTGTGTGATTGCTGATCCACCGCGTGCAGGTTTGGGCGTAGAAAGTGCGCGAGTTCTTGCGAATTCTCCAGCGCAACGCATCGCTTTAATCTCTTGCGATCCAGCGTCGATGGCACGGGACGCCGCTGCGATGGTCGCAGCTGGACGGCACGTGAAGTCGATTGAGGGCTTTGATATCTTCCCCAACACTCATCATTTTGAGGTAGTGACCATCTTTGAATAATCACCTTTAGATAATAACGTGCGCTAAATTGTATCTTGACATCGAGATAAGTGGTATTGTGGACACTGGTACGAATACAAAGTTGAAGGAGTGCCATGAGCGTCAACACTTTTCAAGCGAAATCAAATCTCACAGTAGGTAACAAGGAATACCAAATCTATCGATTGAACGCTGTTCCTGGGCTGGAAAAACTTCCATACAGCTTGAAGATACTTGCAGAAAATCTCCTGCGCACCGAAGATGGTGCGAACGTAACTGCTAAGCATATCGAAGCTCTCGCTCACTGGGATGCCAGCGCGGTGCCGAGCGAAGAGATTCAATTTACTCCTGCTCGCGTGGTTATGCAGGACTTTACCGGTGTGCCGTGTGTGGTAGATCTGGCCACGATGCGCGAGGCGGTAGCAGATTTAGGTGGAAATCCAGATAAGATCAATCCTCTAAATCCAGCTGAAATGGTGATTGACCATTCGGTGCAAATCGACGTTTTCGGTACCAACGATGCCTTAGAGCGCAATATGGACATCGAATACGAGCGCAATGGCGAGCGCTACCAATTCCTTCGTTGGGGGCAAACTGCCTTTGATAATTTCAAAGTTGTTCCACCAGGTACTGGAATCGTTCACCAAGTCAATATCGAATACCTCGCTCGCGTTACGATGACGCGGGAGTGCGACGGCGTCGTCGAAGCATACCCCGACACGTGCGTAGGTACGGATTCACACACCACAATGGTCAATGGCCTTGGCGTGCTCGGTTGGGGAGTAGGTGGCATCGAAGCTGAAGCGGCGATGCTCGGGCAGCCAGTTTCGATGCTCATTCCGCGGGTTGTAGGTTTCAAACTCACTGGCGAGATTCCAACTGGTGCCACGGCGACCGACGTCGTACTGACGATCACTCAAAAACTGCGCGAGCACGGCGTCGTCGGGAAATTTGTGGAGTTCTACGGCGAGGGTGTGGCGCAAGTGCCGCTCGCAAATCGCGCAACAATTGGCAATATGAGCCCAGAATTTGGTTCCACTGCTGCTATCTTCCCGATCGACGATGTGACGCTCGATTACCTGCGTTTGACGGGTCGTAATGAGGAGCAGATCGCGCTAGTGGAAGCGTATGCCAAAGAGCAGGGGCTGTGGCTCGATCCGAATGCGCAGATTCAGTACTCTGAGTATCTTGAGCTTGATCTTTCTACCGTCGTGCCGTCGATTGCCGGCCCGAAGCGTCCACAAGATCGCATTGAACTCAGCTCAGCCAAAGAATCTTTCGAACAAGCCTTGCCTTCGTACCTGGGAGAAAGTGCGGCGAACCAGGCAGTGGATATTACTCTCGACGACGGCGTGCAGACGAGTGTCACGCACGGGGACGTCGTCATCGCATCCATTACGTCCTGTACTAACACCTCGAACCCATCCGTGATGCTCGCAGCTGCGCTTTTAGCAAAGAAAGCTGTTGCGAAAGGCTTGAAATCCAAGCCTTGGGTGAAAACTTCGATGGCTCCTGGCTCGAAAGTTGTGACTGACTACTACGAAAAAGCTGGTCTTTGGCCAAGTCTTGAAGCGCTAGGTTTCAACCTCGTGGGCTATGGCTGCGCCACGTGCATTGGAAACTCTGGCCCACTGCCAGCCCAAGTATCGCAGGCGGTGAACGATAACGATCTGACCGTCGTCTCGGTGCTTTCAGGAAATCGCAACTTTGAGGGGCGAATCAATCCAGATGTGAAGATGAATTATCTCGCTTCACCTCCGCTGGTGATTGCATATGCGCTGGCAGGAACGATGGATTTTGATTTCGACAAGGAGCCGCTCGGCACCGATCACGAGGGAAATGACGTATTCCTAGCCGATATTTGGCCAACTCCTCAAGAAGTACAAGAGACGATCGAGCAAACCATCGATTCAAATATGTTTGCACGCAATTACGCCTCTGTATTCGATGGCGACGCGCGGTGGAAGTCGATTAGCACTCCAGAAGGCGAGACGTTCGCCTGGGATCCACAATCGACGTATGTGCGCAAAGCTCCTTATTTTGAGGGCTTGACGATGGAGCTCAGCCCTGTTGAAGATATTGTGGGTGCGCGTGTGCTTGCCAAGCTAGGTGATTCGGTGACCACCGATCACATCTCGCCGGCAGGTGCCATCAAAGCCGACTCTCCGGCAGGGCGTTATCTTGCAGAGCACGGCGTCGAACGGCGCGATTTCAACTCTTATGGCTCGCGGCGCGGCAACCACGAAGTGATGATTCGTGGTACTTTCGCCAATATTCGCTTGCGCAATCAGCTTCTGGATGGAGTTGAGGGAGGATACACCAAGAATTTCCTCTCTGGTGCCCAAGAGGCTATTTTCGATGCAGCGCAAGACTACGCGAAACACAATATTCCACTGGTGGTATTGGGTGGGAAAGAATACGGCTCAGGTTCGTCGCGAGATTGGGCCGCTAAGGGCACGTCCTTGCTCGGTGTTAAAGCAGTCATTGCGCAGTCTTTTGAGCGCATTCACCGCTCTAATTTGATTGGAATGGGCGTGCTTCCTTTGCAATTCCCAGCTGGGGAGAGCGCCGATTCCTTGGGTCTGAGCGGAGAAGAAGTATTCGATATTATTGGTATCGAAGAGCTCAATTCGGGTACGACGCCGCAAACCGTGCGTGTTCGAGCTGCCGCCGATAATGGCCAGACCATCGAATTCGATGCAGTTGTGCGGATTGACACACCCGGAGAAGCGGACTATTTCCGCCACGGTGGAATCTTGCAATACGTGCTCAGGCAGCTTGCTGCCTAAAGTGCTCACGAAATCCACCCTTTGCGAACTGCGGAAATAACAGAAATTGCGGGGGTGTTCGAGAGATTGTGAACGCGGGCGCTGTGCGATGAGGACGACGAATTTCGTCCTCATCGCACAGCGCTTTTCCGAGTAGAATGTCTGTTGCGCAAGTGGCTGCTAACATAGATTCTTGTTGCAAATAAGTTGAAAGGAGATGCGATGAGCTTACTGGATAACATCCATGAACCGAGTGATCTTCGTAGGCTCAACGGTGTTCAACTCAATACCTTAGCTGCTGAAATTCGGCAATTCTTGGTCGAAAATGTGGCGCGCACAGGCGGGCATCTTGGCCCGAATCTCGGTGTGGTGGAATTGACCATCGCGATTCACCGAGTTTTTTCCTCACCAGCAGATGCAATTGTGTTTGATACTGGTCATCAAGCCTATGTGCATAAAATCCTTACCGGGCGCAAAGATTTTAGCCTATTGCGTCAGGAAGGCGGAATCTCTGGCTATCCATCGCGCGCAGAATCGGATCATGATGTGGTGGAAAACTCCCATGCCACCACCGCGCTTTCGTGGGCAGACGGTATCGCACGTGGATTTCAACTTTCAGGCAGAAAAAACCACGCTGTCGCAGTGATTGGCGACGGCGCAATGACTGGCGGTATGGCTTGGGAAGCTTTGAATAATATCGCTGAAGATCCACAGCGTCCAGTGGTGATTGTGCTTAACGATAACGGCCGGTCTTATGCGCCAACAGTAGGCGGTATCGTGCGCCGACTCGAACCAGTGCGGCGCCTCGATGCGATGCGAGTGCATCGAAATTATGAGAAGTTCTTGGGTTGGGGAAAGCGCACACTACAACGCGCTGGAACGCCAGGTCAGCTCGCCTACGAGACGCTGCATGGCATCAAGCGGGGAATGAAAGACGTTCTTTTTGATTCGGGAATCTTCGACTCGCTCGGATTGAAATACATTGGCCCGGTCAACGGACACGACATCCAAGAACTGGATGAGGCGATGCGGATGGCGAAAAACTTCGGTGGCCCCGTCGTCGTCCATGTGATTACCGAAAAAGGGCGCGGTTATCGGCCTGCTGAACAGAACAAAGATGATCACTTCCACGCGGTGGGAAAGATTCATCCAGAAACGGGACTCCCGATTGAGCCATCTCGATTCGGTTGGACTTCAGTGTTTGCTGAAGAAATAACTGAATTAGCGCGTCAAGACGAACGGATTGTCGGGGTTACGGCCGCCATGCTTCTCCCAGTTGGTCTAGGACCTTTGCGAGAAGAATTCCCTGAGCGCGTGATTGACGTAGGTATTGCTGAACAGCATGCTATGACGATGTGCGCGGGGCTAGCACACGCCGGTTTTCATCCAGTGCTGGCGCTCTATGCCACGTTTATGAACCGCGCCTTCGATCAATTGATTATGGACGTCGCTCTACACGGTGAGCCGGTGACGATCTGCCTCGATCGCGCTGGTATCACGGGCGACGACGGCGCTTCGCACAACGGTATGTGGGATCTGGCGATCAGTGCAATGGTTCCCGGTCTCACGGTTGGTATTCCGCGCGACGGCGATCGCTTGCGTGAGCTTTTGCGCCAATCGGTGCAGTTAGATGGGCCAAGTTTGATTCGCTACCCGAAAGGTTCGCTGCCTCCAGCTTTGCCTGCGGTGCGCCAAGAGGGTGACGTTGATGTCCTTTTCGAGCGCAAAGAACAAGGCCAGCAGCCTATTGTGGCGATTGGTTTTGGTCCTTTCGCACACGAGGTTGTGGAAGCTGCGCGAGAATTTTCTGGCGACGTCGTTGTGGTTGACCCGCGTTGGGCGTTGCCCGTGTCGCCAGCGCTCGTCGATATGGCGCGTGAGGCAAGGGCAGTATTTGTGGTGGAAGATGGACTGGTGAATGGTGGCATTGGTGCAGAAATTCGAACGGTACTGGAGCGAGAGGGTATAGACACGCCGGTAGTCTCGCACGGGATTGGTAAGAATTTCATTTCTCATGCCGCGCGCAAAAAAATTGTGCAATCACAGCATCTAGATGCACAAAGCTTATTGGAAAGCCTGAAAGCAATCAGCTGAAAACGGTGCTTGCTGCGCGGTGGTTACTGCCTAAGGGGAACGCTCGGTTACTGCAGAGCATTGTGTGGCAGTTACTGTGTGTTTGTTGCTGCCAAGGTAATGCGTGGTTACTGCACAGCGGTGAAAATAACCGGTGCAGCTTGCGCGATTTGCCAAGGGCGCGCGCCTTGTGCGGCGAGCAGATCGTGTAATTCGCTTGCACTAGCCCAGCCTTGCCATGCAACGAACTTTTGAATTGCAGGTTTGAGAAGCATATCTTGGCGAATGCCGAGCTCATCGGCGTGCGTGAGGATCGCCGAGCGTAAGCGGTTCCAACGCTGAGCTGCTTGCGGATCCAAATTCTCCCAACGTTTCACCGGAGGAAATGGGTCTTTATTTTCCTGAAAATGGCGCTCGGGCAATTGCGAATCTTTCAAATGCCATGCGCGATCAATCGCTTCCCACCAATGCACGGCATCTTTGCTGCGGATACGTGAACGCAACAAGGTGGAGTTGAGCACATCAGCGCGCGAACGCGGTTTTCGTGAAGCGAGCTCGGCGAGTATTTTAGATGGCAACACTTTGCTTGGAGAAACGTCTCGGTGGCGTCCAAGTTCATCGCGAGTATTCCAGAGCTGCTCTACCATTGCGAGTGCACGCCGATCGCGAATTCCTGCTTGACGAGCAGCTTTGCGCCAAGGCTGTTGCTTGGGAGCAGCCGGCGGACGAGTTCGAACAGCTTCACATTCTTGTTCGTGCCATTCAAGGCGTCCGGAATTTTCTAAGAGCGGGATCAAGTGATCTTTGAGCTCGTGCAGCACATCGACGTCTAGCGCTGCATATGCGCGCATTTCTGCTGATAGCGGGCGCTGTGACCAATCGGCGCTGGAATGTTCTTTCGCAAGAGCCACATTGAGCAGTTCGGCTACCATCGCCTGGAGCGATACTCGCTCGAATCCGAGTAATAATCCCGCAATTTCCGTGTCGAATACTTTTGCAGGGCGCAAATTTAGTTCAGCAAGGCACGGAAGATCTTGGTCGGCGGCGTGTAAAATCCATTCGTCGTTGAGTAACTCAGTGAGCTTGATAAGTTGATCTTCAACACCGATTGGGTCGATGAGGAATATAGGTGTGTTTTCGCGCTTTATCTGCACCAAATAAGCACGGTTGGAATATCTAATTCCCATCGCCCGTTCGGTATCGATAGCGAATGCGCCGCGGCCTTGTGAGAGCGATCGGAGCGCATCGTCAATCGAATTATGTGTGATTTCAGGTGTGCCACCGCGTGGCTCTAAGAGTGGGATTGCTTCTCGGTTATCAGAGGGGGTCAAATTCGATCAACTTTTCTTGGAAGAGCTTGCACATTTTCATATTCAGGGGGCAGACCAGACAGCTGAGCGCCGAAATGAGCCCAAGCCAATAGGTGTTCGGTCAAGTATGGAGTCTCGGGCGTCCAGGAGGCGCGTACTTCGAGTTCAATACGGGAGCTGTTGAGATACAAGCCGCCAAAAGTTTCATTGAATACGCGCGTTACTGTGCCGTTGAGGTTGTGGAATGAGGCACGGGCATCATTAATCGAATCGTGCAGCCATGACCACGCTACTTCACCTAGTAGCGGGTCGTCGCCAATTTCGGAATCCATAGGCGCTTGCGCATGTACAACGATTCGGAATTGTCCATCCCAAGCTGCCTGACCAGCAGGATCGTAGAGAACCACGAATTTGGTTGATCCGCGGTAGAATTCTGGATCCTGATCGGGTGAATCGTTCATTTCAGCCTGTAAAGCCACTGCCCACGGCGCAATTTTTGTGGGAGCAGGAATTTGTGTGACGTGAAATTCGGGTCGAAAATGCTGACCCTTGAGGCTCTCAAGTGCCGTAACAAAATCATTCGGGGGCATAGCTGAACCGGTCACGGTAAAACTGTAACTATGTACTGACTTTAAATGAGTAAAGGCGCGCCGGTAGAGGATAAGTTTTTGGCTCTGAATCACATTCAGAGCCAAAAACTGAGCAATAGTTAGCCACTGTAAAAGTTACATTCGGCAATCCTTAGGAGCTTGTAACGTCCGAATTTTCGCGTTTCTTAGGAGCGTTCTTCGGACGAGTTGATCCTTTTGGGGCCTTTGCTGCATCTCCTTGCTGAGCAACATGAGAAGCTGTTTCGTCTTCGCGGAAAGATTCAGCTTGGGGCGCACGCAGTTCCGCTACATATTCACGGCAGGATTGCGTCTCGTGGCTCTCCACGTATTTAGCAGGCCGGTTGATCACTTCGAGGAGCGCCAGCAAAGCAGAAGGCAAAGAGCGGTTCGAGGAGTACACCAAGTAGCGAGAATCCCAGCGCGGTTTAAACTTCTCTTTATAAGCGCGTAAGCCGTGGAAGTTATAGACGCGTGAGCCGAAATCATGCACGTAACGCATGAGCTTTTCAGCACCGTGAGAATGAATCTTCCGTCCCACATTCGACAGCGGTGCCATACCAAGATTGATCTCTTTGAATCCTGCCTCTTTCGCCCATTCGATCAGCGAGACCATAATTCCATCCATCGTTCCACCGGGGGAATCGGGACGGAAGCGCATGAGGTCAAAGGTCACGGCGTCGTCGTTCAAAAAGACGACGTTGGCGAAACCTTCGATACGATCCGCACTGCGTACGACGGCGATCGGTCCGCTCGAGAGGTAAGCCTCGTCGAAGAATCCAAGCGAAAATGCCATTTCTTCGCGGTTGCCTAGCCAGGAATCAGAAACTCGGCGTAGCTCAGCAAATGTCTCTTCATCGTAAGGTGGATAGAGCATTTGGAACTCGGTACCGTTTTGAGACATACGGTTGCGCATGCGGCGGAAAATCTTTCCAGAGTTGCCGATATTTGAATAAGTATCGAGCTCAAGAGATGCGTCTTCGCCGATCTTAACGAAACGAAGTCCCTGCTCGACCAAGTTTTCCAAGAACTTTCCAGAGATTTCGTAGAAAGCGACGTTCATATCGTGGGAGTGTGCGAACTCCAAGAACTCATCGAGAGCTTCGTCAAAACGATCTGTTTCTCCAATCGGATCGCCCAGCACGAGAAGATTTCCTTTATGAGGGCGGTAGAGCAGAGCAACTGATTCATCTTCAGTATAAAACACCTGCTTATCGCCCAAAGCGAAGAGATAGGAATAAGAGTTTCCGCTGTGCTTGAGCAAGAAATCGTGGAATCGATTTACGTCCTGTTCGTTAGGCGCTTGGAAAGTGAGCTTCTTCGAACGGGAGAACATCAAGATAAAGACGATTGCGAGCACGAAAGCGGTATAGAAAGCGAACTGTAACAATGGGTGGCTTGGGTTGATAATGCGCAAATACAAAGACTTTGAGTGGAATACGTGATGGCGCATTTCAATGACCAAGAACGGAATGCCAATGATCGCGATTGCCGACAAAATCAACTTGAGCGGCGTCGGCTGCATCGGCTCGGCGTCGTAGTTATTGCGGTCAAGGTAAAGCATGACGGCGAATGTGAGCAGCAGCGCAGCTTCTTCGTAGTCAAGACCTTTCACAATCGAACCGATAGCGCCTGCAACCAGCAAGATGAGAGCTGCCCAGTAGATGCGGCGAATGCGTGCGCGCAGGCCAATTGAGAGCACGATCAAGGCGATGCCGATGAGGAGAGTCGTTAAAGACGAGGCGCCACGAATGCTGTATGGGATGATCTGCGCGATTTTCCAAGCTCGCAGCAGGTTGTCGGGCGTCAGCGTTGAAATAACGAGAACCACACCGCACAGCGCAGTGCCAATCCAGATCACCGAATTGATAAATCCACCCTTGCGATACTCAGCGCGCAAGCTGCGACGCGTATCGGCAAATTCATTCACGGAGAGCAACAGCGCGAGGATCCAAGGCACCACGTAATAAGCAATGCGGAAGAGCACAACGCCAAGAAGCAGTTTGGTGGTATCGATATTTGCCGCTGTGAAGAGCGTGATGACCGTCAGATCGAAAGTGCCAATTCCAGCTGGAAGCATCGATGCAAGACCAATGATTGTTGCAGTGGAATAAACAAATAGTGTGAAGCCCAGACCCGCATGTGGAGCAAAAAGGCGAATACACAACCAGAAAAATACTGCAGCGGCGAGCCAATCAGCAACCGATGCGATGAGCATTTCGAATTTTTGCTTGTAGTTTTGGCGAGCTAGGAATGTATTTCCTAGACGCAGCTTCCCGATGTTGATGTGCTGGCCAAAGAAATAAAATGGAAGGTAAAGGCAGCCGAGCAGCGGGACGAGCATGAATGTGCCCTCCCATTGATAAGCAATGGGAGCAGTAGCCAAGATAATCGCAAAGAGTCCAAGCAGATTCGCAGCCCACACAGCAAAAGTGATGTTGAGTGCGGTGCGGCTCTCAATACCATTGGTGGTGTAGTGCTTCGTTCGAAGGGTGCCACCAGTGAGTCCGCCTAGACCTGCAAAATTGTTGAATGCTTGCGCAATCCAACCGATTCGTAGCGCACGACGCCGGGGAACGTCAATACCAAAGTGCTTTACTCCGTAGAAGTCGTAGATTCCCGTTGCGGTGAAAGCCAAAACGCCGAGCAGAATAATGCCAATGATGACGCTTGGCCGCTGCTGCGCAAAGAGCTCACGCATTTCTTCACCCGAGATTGACGAGAGCTCACGCTTAGCGACAATCACAACAGCAATGGTCATCACGACGTAGAATATACGCGTGAGTGCGACCTTATGCGCGCGGGCAAAATCTTTGATCTTCCCGAAAGTGGACACAGTGTTCCTAGAATCTTCCATACTTCTAATCTAAGGGCTAAAGTTAAAAATCTTGTACATCTTAGGTGTTGTTTTCGTTATATCAGCGTCATACTATGGTATGACACCCCAATGAAATCGCGATTTTTCCGCTAATGCGCGGCGAATGAGGTATTTGTCTAATGCCCAATTACCGTTTATAAATTTCTTAGATAGATTATTCTAATAGAGGCTCTCAAACACGGAGAGTTTAATGAGCTCGATATTTAATCTTTGGCTCACTGGAAGATACGGCTGGTATATGAGACCAAATTCTCTAATTGTTGTACTTTGTGCGTGGATTATTTTTCTTGCGCTCGTAATATTTGCCACTCGGATGCTTAAACAGCAAAAGATTATTAAGTTTTCGCTGTTGAGCGCAAGCGGATCGTTGATGCTGTGCCTGGCATTATTGGCGCAGATCAACTTCCACGGCGGCTATATGAAATCCTGGAGCGAAGTAAAAGAATTTGTCAGTGGCTCGGGCACTGTTCAAGCTAAGCCAGTAGCATTACCACCATTACCAGGAAACTTTGAGTCAGACGTTTACAAGGCGAATTTCACTGAAATTACCGATCCCACACTAAAAGGAAATAATTTTTCGGGATCCTTCATGGAAACCACTTGGCGCGGTCCACAGTCTAAGGTAGAACAAAAAATCAGAGTTTGGGCTCCCGAAGGCTGGCAGAAAATGCGGGACATGAATGTGATCGTGATGCTGCATGGATTCCCTTCAAATCCGCATTTGATGTCAGCAAACCTGCAGATTCCAAGTACATTGCCAGCCTTAATGAAAAACTCAGTCACCGGCCCCACGATTGTCGTTATGCCTGAGCTTCGTCCGGATTCACGTGAACCTGACTGTGTTGATCTGGAAGGACGACCAGCTGTCGGAACGTGGGTTACGCGCGACATCGTCGGTATGATAAATCGCAATTTCCCTGTGAGCCATGATCGCACAAAGTGGTCATTGGGTGGTATCTCTGCTGGTGGTTACTGTGCAGGTGTGCTGGGAGCACACTCTCCAGAAGTATTTGGCAATCTGCTGTTGCTCTCGGGATACGACGACCCAATGTTTGGCGGCTTGAAGAAACTGCCACCTAACAAGCGCTCGGATTTTGTGATTTCGAAAATTCTTCCCAAAGTTGAGCTTCCGATGCGAGTCTTGGCATCGTCGTCGGGAAACGATGTTGACGCGATAAAACTGCTCGGGCGGCTAGCAAAAATCAAAGCGCCGCAGGTTCAATTCGAACTTGACTACGGCTCGCACGGCGGACATAACTGGGCAGCATGGTCGGAGAATTTCAAAGATTCGATCTACTGGTTAGAGCACAAAAAGGCACCAAACGCTAGTTTGAAGACTGCCGCTGCCGAACCTAAGTCCAAGTACGGAATTGTGCCGGTTTACCTTACCTTTGCTGCATATTCATTGCTTATTGTTCTTGCCGTGGTGCTATTCCAACGCCGACAACGAAAACAGAATGGCGAAGGCCTCGCTCCAAGTAAAGCTCGCAATCTAGGCGTATGGGTACTGTGTCTTGCTTTGGCGCTCGGAGCTGCGGTTATGGGAACTCTGTGGCTGGGGTCTGCAATAAACCTCAAGATGGAAACAGTGCAGTCCTTCGATGATTTCGCACCTTTGGGCAGGCTAATCGGCATCTTGTGAGCACTGCTCACTTCATGCCGACGCCTCGGTGGTAAACACAGCCACGCCCGCCACATCGAACGTCACGACGTTGCTATCAGTGGTAACGCTGTCCCATGTAGCGAGGGTTTCGTGTACGTCAGCCGGAAGTACGACGTCGGTGGCACCGTCACGACTGAACGCAAGGATTACGTCGTTCCTACGCATCCAACCGCTGCGCGCACCGATGTCGAGCGTCGTCTTGCTCCTATCGCCGCTGGCGATGCTGGCGTTGCTCTTGCGAAGTTGTATCAAGCGCTGTACAAATTCGAAGAAACGGGCGTGTTCTGGAAGTTCAAGATCGCTCCAATTGAGCTTGGCTGATCGGAACGTCAGTTCCTCTTGTGGTGGCGGCATGAGCGGGGGATTCTCACCATAAACAGAGTTTAGATCCCAGGTAGAAAACTCATTCATGCGACCCTCAAGAATGTGCGGGCCAATCTCATCGCCGTGATCAGTGAAGAAAGGAAAAGGCGTTTTTGCTGCCCATTCCTCGCCCATAAATAGCAATGGAGTGAAGTGTGAAAGCAAGATGAGAGCACGCGATATTGCCAAATCAGCGTAGTTCAATGAATAACTTGGACGATCACCAATGAGACGATTTCCTACTTGGTCATGATTTTCGTCAAATACGATTAATGCGTGCCCGTTGAGATCTTCGGGTACTGCACAGCCGCGAATCTTCTTGTCAAAATTCGTCCAGATACCATCGTGGTAGAAGCCTTGGCGAAGAACTTTAGGTAACGTACCCGTAGCCGTGTATTCACTGTAATAAGCATTACTTTCGCCCGTGAGCCACACGTGCAAGGCGTGGTGAACGTCGTCTGCCCATTGCATATCAGCGCCGCGGCCTCCGTTTTGCGTGGGAGTGACGGTACGGGCATTATTCGCATCAGATTCGAACGTAACGGTAAGGTGCTTGCCCATAGATTCACCCAGCTCATGCACTGTATCGCTGAGTTCGGCCAAGAAATGATAGGAAGAGTCGTCGATCAAAAAATCTGTGGCATCTACTCGAAAAACATCAATATGGAAATCGCGTGCCCATTGGCAAATGTTGTCCAGGAAGTATTTGCGCACGTGCGAGCAGTGATCGCCGTCGAGATTGACGGCGTTACCCCACGGCGTATGGTGTTTATCGGTTAGATAAGGGCCAGCGAAGCCGAGGTAGTTTCCATCGGGCCCGAAGTGATTGTAAACAACATCTAGGCAGGCATGAATCCCGCGAGCGTGGAGTTCATCAATCAGATGGGCAAAGTCCTGCGGAGAACCATATTCTTCGTACGTTGCCATGATTGACACGCCGTCGTAACCCCAGCCGCGCCTACCAGGAATAGGATTGACGGGCATGATCTCAACAACGTCTATACCCAGTTCAACAAGATGATCGAGCTTTGAAATAGCCGCTTCGAACGTGCCTTCTGGCGTGAAAGTGCCTATGTGGAGTTCGTAGAACACCCCGCCACGCACATCGCGTGAAACCCAGTTTTGATCGGTCCACGTAAACTGACCAGGGTCAATGATCTCAGTAGGGCCGTGAACCCCGAGCGGTTGGCGGCGAGAGCGCGGATCGGGAACAGGTAAACCGCCGTCGAAAACCACGAAATAGCGTGTGCCAGCTGGAAAATCGTGCTCGCTGCGCCACACGTCGTCTTCGCCGCGCACGAGTGCAATCAGTTCTTCATTCGGGTGCAGCTTGATCTGTACTTCAGAGGCATGAGGTGCCCAGATTTCGATATTACTCATGGCATCCTTTCGAGTACTGCGGCGGGAAAAGCTTTGAGCAGATCAGCAAGCAAAATGGCGCCACCCTCGATTTTCTGACCAGTGAAAACATTGCGCCACACGCCGTCGGGAATAACTACGGTGTGCTGGGCAAATCCGCCGGAGCGCTCCAATGTGCTCACGTGGCGGGCAAAAACGCCGAGCACGGCGTCGTCGTCCTTGATACGCGCAAAAGCAAAAGCATGCGCAGTGGTCACGGGGAGCGGTTGATACTCGTAATCGGCGCTGGCAAGGCGTGGCTTGCTCTGGCGCAATCGCGCCATGCGCGAGGTGATCCACATTTTTTCGGTGTCGAGATCGGGATTTGAACCAAGACCATGGGCGTCGAGCTCATCGAGCAAATCGGCCAGACGTGGGTAGTCAACATTGCGGCGATTATCAGGGTCAACCAAAGAATTTTGGGTGATCTCTTGGCCTTGATACAGATCGGCAACGCCTACGATAAGCATTTGCAGAGCTTTCTGTGTCAAAATATTTGCCCGAGTTGAGGCGCCTAAAGCGTGGTGCACACTTTCGAGGATATTCACAACTGTTTCGTCGCTGATCACTGCATGTGCAAACTCGAGCAAGTTTTGTTCTGCGGCCGTATTTTGTTCAGTCCAGGTGGTCCATTTCTTTTGTTCGCGGGCAGCTTTGAGTAGATACTGATCAAGACGTTCAGTTTCAATTGGCCCCTTGGGCGTCCACGTGCCAATCAGCGTTTGCCACAGCAAATTTTCAATCTGGACATCGAGATCTAAGGGGCGAATTTCTTCCGTATGAGAACGCAGCAGCGTGAGGTTATCGCGCCACAAATCGGCATGTTCAGATAGTGCCGCGATCTGTGCGCGAGTGTCCTCACCTCGCTTAGTATCGTGCGTGGTAAGGGTGGTGAGGGAGGTTGGCCATTGCCGCTGGGTTTGGCTTTGCCAGGCGTGGAATTCATCGGCTGAGCAGGTGGGATAATGCGGTCCGCCGCCCACTTCATTCATCGACAACAGTGCTGTGTAGCGATAGAAAGTAGTATCTTCAACGCCCTTGGCCATAACCGGACCACACAGTTGCTGGAAGCGAATAATAGCTTCGTGGCGAGCGTCGTCGTGCGTTCTTCCTGCTGAACCGATTTCGTTGCCGAGCAAGAGTTCGACGACGGCGTCAAGGGTGTCGTAGTCTTCTTCGTCAAGATTTCGGTGCGCTTGCGAATGAGCTGCGCGAAGCACGGATTCGTCCTCCGCAGAGGGCTTTTCACCAGGGACGACGTAGGCGCGATAGCGATCCATGTGCACGACTAATTCCACAAGCGTACGACGGATCGCGCGGAAAGTATGGTCGCGTAGTCGCACATCTGCGTGGAAAACAGATGCCACAAGCTGGGCTAGACGATCGACTTCTGCGAAAAGAGATTGATCCACAATCTGCCGTTTAGCTGCAATTTCAGTTACTTGCACGCCGTCGAAAGAGCCCGAAATTTCAGTGTACAGACTGGTGAGGTCAGGTATACCTTGGGGGTCGGTGAAAAGGCCTTGGATTCGGCGCAGTGCGTCATATCCTGTGGTACCAGCGCACGGCCAATCGCCAGGTAGTGATTCCTCACCCTCGAGAATCTTTTCTACAACAACCCAGGCGCCATCAGTTTCAGCTTTGAGCTGGCGCAGATACTGGCGCGGATCAGCCAACCCGTCAGGGTGATCGATTCGGAATCCGTCGATATCGCCCGCATGATAAAGCTCAATGAGCAGGCGATGCGATTCTTTGAATACGTCTTCGTCCTCGACGCGAATTGCTGCCAGTGTATCGACGTCGAAAAAGCGGCGGTAGTTCAGTTCTTCATTGGCAACTCGCCAGTAGGAGAGCCGATAAAACTGGCTGTCTACTAGCTCAGCAATCGGGAGGTATTCTGTGCCACGTCTGACTGGGAAAATGTGATCGTAATAGCGCAAAACGAAAGTTTCGCCGTCGTCTTCATACCCTGGCACAACCATCTGTTCAACAGTGAGTTCACCTGCGGCGAGCACTGTGCCGATACGCTTGCCAAGGATCGGCATCAAAATGCCATCGCCAGATTCTTGGAGATCAATGTCGAACCAGTGGGCATAGGGAGAATCTTTGCCATCGCGCAGCACAGACCACAGCGCACGGTTGTGGAAGAGCGGTGTGGGCACAGCCATATGATTGGGCACCACATCCACCACAACTCTCATTCCCGCCTCGTGAATAGTTGCAGAGAGTTTCTTAAATCCTGCTAGGCCGCCCATTTCCGCAGAGACGGCGTGGTGATTCACGACGTCGTAGCCATGCGTTGATTGGGGAGCGGCTTGCAAAATAGGGGAGAGGTAGACGTCCGTGATACCGAGTTTGCACAGGTAAGGGACTATTTTTTCGGCGTCGTTGAAGGTGAATTGTGGTCCCATTTGCAGGCGGTAGGTGGTAACCGGCGTGGGAGTGGTCCCTCGCTTTTCTCGCACAGATGAGGCGTCGTTTGTGGCAAGCGTGTGCGCACGATCTGCGTGAATTTGAGTAAAGCTTTGGGGAGGGATCATTATTCTTCCTGTTCGGTGGGATCGTTTCTTCAGGTTTGCCGCTGTTTGGATCGGGTTGCGCTGCCGGTTTGATCGGGTTTTGCCGTTACAGCGCTTGAGAATTGCTTCCTGATACGAGCGAACCTAAGGCGCGAGTTTCCTTTTGCGCGCTCATCTGCGCGCGTTGGAATACCCACGAGGATCGTGCAGTGGCGGTGAATGACTCTCCTGGTGACAGCGTGAGATTAGGGTTTGCTTGGGAGTCAGAAGAGAGGATGAGCTGCCAAGAATTTGGGTTGTCGGATTGCGGCAACGTGAATTCGATGTCCGTATCTGAAGCATTAAAGACGATGGTGAAATCGTCGTCAATGATTGGCATGCCACGCATATCTGGCTCGCCGATCTTTTCTCCGTTGAGGAACACCATCACTGACCGTGCATAAGACGTAGACCAGTCAGAATCTTCCATGTAGGAAGCATCGTTTCTGAACCACTCGATATCGCCGTTGGACGAACTTCCTCCGCGAGAGGATTCGCCTTTGAAAAAGCGACGCCGCTTAAACACAGGGTGTTCTTTGCGAAGTTTGATGAGAGCCTGAGTGAAGCGGAAAATATCGGTTTCTTCATCGCCAAGTTGCCAGTTCACCCACGAAATTTCGTTATCTTGGCAGTAGCTGTTGTTATTTCCTTGCTGAGTTCTGCCAATCTCATCGCCGTGCGACAGCATCGGTACACCTTGCGAGACTAGGAGAGTGGTGAGGAAATTCTTAATTTGCCTCACTCGCAGGGCGTTGATGGCTGCGTCGTCGGTTGGGCCCTCGGCGCCGCAATTCCATGACCTGTTGTGCGATTCGCCGTCTTGGGAGTTCTCCCCGTTAGCTTCGTTGTGTTTTTCGTTGTAAGACACGAGGTCACGCATCGTAAAGCCATCGTGTGCGGTCACAAAATTGATCGATGCCATCGGGCGGCGGCCAGAGTGCTCATACAAATCAGAAGAACCGGATATGCGCGAAGCAAATTCGTCGAGGGTAGAAGGCTCGCCGCGCCAAAAATCGCGAATGGTATCGCGGTACTTTCCGTTCCATTCCGTCCACAATGGAGGGAATTCGCCAACGTTATAACCACCCTCACCGATATCCCAGGGTTCAGCAATAAGTTTGACCTGGGAAATTATTGGGTCTTGCTGAATGATATCGAAGAACGACGAAAGCTTGTCGACGGCGTATAGCTCACGTGCGAGCGTGGAAGCGAGATCAAAGCGGAAGCCATCCACGTGCATTTCTGTGATCCAAAACCGCAGCGAGTCCATAATTAGCTGCAAGGTGTGTGGCGACCGCATATTGAGCGAGTTTCCAGTGCCAGTGGTGTCGAAATAATGGGCACGATCATCAGGAACCAAGCGGTAGTAGGCTTCGTTGTCGAGGCCACGGAAAGAAAGTGTTGGACCAAGATGGTTTCCCTCTGCCGTGTGGTTGTAAACGACGTCGAGAATCACTTCGATTCCAGCTTCGTGAAAAGCTTTCACCATTGACTTGAATTCATCAACTTGCTCACCCAATTCGCCGGTGGCCGCGTAAGTATTTTGAGGTGCGAAAAAGCCGATGGTGTTGTAGCCCCAATAATTTGACAGCCCTTTTTCAATGAGCGATGGATCGTTGACGAACTGGTGGACTGGCATAAGCTCAACTGCTGTAACTCCCAGCTCTTGGAGGTATTTGATCATCGTTGGGTGCGACATCCCCATGTATGTGCCCCGCAACTCTTCAGGGATTTCAACGCTTTGTTGAGTCATACCTTTGACGTGTGCTTCGTAAATGATCGTATCGTGGTATTCGTGTTGAGGCGGACGATCGTGCCCCCAGTCGAAGTATGGATTGATGACGACGGAGAGCATCGTGTGGTGGAGCGAATCAAGTTCTGAGCGTTCTTCGCGGTTGGAGAAGCTGTAGGAAAAATTTGCTTGATGATTCTCTACTTGCCCGGTAATCGCTTTAGCGTAAGGGTCCAAAAGAATTTTCGAGGGGTCAAAACGTTGGCCGTTTTCTGGGTCAAAATCGCCGTGCGCACGAAATCCGTAACGCTGGCCAGGGCGAACGCCTGGAATGTAGCAGTGCCACACGTGTGCATCAACTTCGCGTAACTCAATGAGAGTCTCATTGAGTTCTTCATCAAGGAGAGCGAGTTCAAGTTTTGTGGCGCTTGACGAGAATACGGCGAAATTGGTGCCGACGCCGTCATAAGTAGCGCCAAGTGGGTACGGGTTTCCTGGCCAAATTTCCATACTCTAAGAATCTCATGAAAATGCTACTAACATGCACACATATCGCGATTGGAGGAAAGATTTGAAGAAGGATTAGTCAAAGATAGGAGAGGATTGGGAGAAAGGTATAAAAAGTGGGCGATACTGGGTTCGAACCAGTGACCTCTTCCGTGTGAAGGAAGCGCGCTACCACTGCGCTAATCGCCCTTGCATCACAAACTTGCGTGTTTGATGATTGCGTAACAAATGGTATCGAGAAGGTGTCAAATAAGCAAACACGAACATGGTGGTGCAGGTCATGTTTTTGTGATTGGACATGTGGGGTGAAAGTTCGTTATATTTATCTGCGTCGCCAAAACGACGAAAACCGATTCGGTGAGTATTTGCTGATAAGGGATTCGCTGAGGCGAGAATGCGGATGTAGCTCAGTTGGTAGAGCACAACCTTGCCAAGGTTGGGGTCGCGGGTCCGAGTCCCGTCATCCGCTCGATGGCCAAGCAGATAACTGCTCAACCACCTGGTGGGTTGGCCGAGAGGCGAGGCAGCGGCCTGCAAAGCCGTATACACGGGTTCGAATCCCGTACCCACCTCATTTTTAAGACACTCAGTCTTTGGCTGGGTGGCTTATTCGTTCTTAGGGCGATTGGCGCAGTGGTAGCGCGCTTCCTTGACACGGAAGAGGTCACTGGTTCGAACCCAGTATCGCCCACTCATTTGTTTCGGCAAAGTTAATTTCTTCTGCGACAAAGCCATTTTTCGTGGTGTTGATTCCTCGTGGCTAATGCTATCCGTTACTCATGTTTAGTGGATTATTCGCGCTGATCGGCTCTGAGGTTTACTATTGGTCTGCAAGGCGCGTTTTCTTCATCTTTCTTCATCAAGACGACGCCAGTGTGCACGTGTTTCGTTGTAATAATTCTTTCTTCATCCAAATAATTAAAAAGTAAATTATCAAATTATTTTCTTTTGTTGTTGGAGTTGTGCTAATACTGATCTTGATATTTTGTTGTCGATGTTGATGACTCGCAAGCCGAATTGTTGGCAACTGGGTCGCGGAGATGATCTGAATTATGGGTGTGGTGTTGTCGTTTGATGCTGGGGTGCGTTTGGCTCGGGTGTGTATCCGGTTGGTGCTGCGCCACTCTTTCCAGCTACAGAGAGGGGCAAGATATGCCCCGTCGTTAGTCCATAGTGGTTATGATGCCGACTCGTTTGAACATTTGCTGCGTTTAGCGAGTGACGCTATTGAGGATCGTGATTTTCTTGGTGCTCGGGATTATATTGCTGCTGGTTTAGATGTGTTGTTGGAAGAAGAGAAGCAGCCGCAGCATCTTGTGGCATCCCTTGAGGATTTAATGGTGTTTCTTGAGGGTTTGGCTCAAGGACATGTTGATGCTGATCGTGGGTTGGCGGCGTGGTTCAGGGAAACACATTGGTGGAGGTCTAAGAATTCTTTGGGCGTGCCCTATGGCTCTGGTGTGGAGAAGTTTATCTGGGTTCATTGGATCGGATCAGTCATTATGTTTGGGATCGGGGTTATTGTTCCGGTGGCTATGATGGGCTGGAATGCTTTCTTCCCTGCATTAGGATTATTTCTGTTGTATGCTGCGGTATTTGCATCAGTTGGTTTTGCGAGAGTTACGTTTATTCGTGTGTGTGTGTTGCTGTGCGAGTTGGGAATGCTGTGGTGGATGTGGGGCATGTTTTCTGGTGAGGGTCAGTATTACCGGTTGAGTATGTGCTTCGGTATGGGTGTTGGCGGTTTAGCGTGTGCAGGTATCTTGTATGCGAAGGTGTTTCGTAATTCGAATAGTTTTGGCACGATGGGGCGGATTTGGGTTCGTCAAATTGAACGTAAGAAGCTTTTTGAGGTGGTTGTGGAAAATGAGTTTTTTGAGGTTGTTGATCGGTTTACGATAACGAAATTTAAAGCATTTTTCGAACCGATAATTTCTTTTACTTTGACTTCTGATCTAACCATTGAGACGGTGATGAATGGTGATTTGTGTGATGATTCGTGGTTTCAGGTGTATCCGGCGTTGATTGCTAATCGTGTGAGGAGTTGGGGGAGGAATCTTGTTCCCAAGGATTGGAAAGATTCTTATGAGACGTCCCAAGGTATCGATAAAGTTGATTTTGAGAAGTATTTTTCGACCTTGGATGTGTCGTTGATTCCACCGGGTGTGGAGTCAAGCCCACGTCAGGCTTACTCTGCTTATGTGGAAGATCCTAAGCCTAAGCGCAAGTAGTAGATGGTAGTAAATCATGGGTGTGGTGTTGTCGTTTGATGCTGGGGTGCGTTTGGCTCGGGTGTGTATGCGGTTGGTGTTGCGGCAGTCGTTTCAGGTGCAGCGTTCGGGGCGGTATGCGCCGTATATCATGCATAGTGGTTATGATGTGGAGCGGTTTGAGTCGTTGTTGCGGTTAGCGTCTGATGCTGTTGAGGTTCAGGATTTTCTTGGTGCTCGGGGTTATGTTGGTGCTGGTTTAGATGTGTTGTTGGAAGAAGAGAAGCAGCCGAGGCATCTTGTGGCTTCTCTTGAGGATTTGGTGGTGTTTCTTGAGGGTTTGGCTCAAGGGCATGTTGATGCTGATCGTGGGTTGGCGGCGTGGTTTAAGTTAACTCATTGGTGGCGGGCTAAGAATTCTTTGGGTGCTCCGATGGGATCGGGTGTTGAGAAGTTTACGTGGGGACATGCTGCTTTCTGTATGTTGTTTATCGGTATCAATGTGGTTGGTGCGATAATCGCGTACGGCACCAGATCTGTTTTTCCAGTGTTGGGGCTGTTTAGTCTGTATTTTGTTATTTTTGCGAGTGCCGCTTATTTGTCGACGTATGTTAAGCGTTATCTTTTATGGGGGGCATCAGGTATTCTGGGGTATTTTATTTGGTCGGCTATTCCGCAAGAGATGTCTGGGATTCGGTACACGATGTGCGCCGGCGCGTTTGTTGGTGGCCTAGCTTGTTTCGGTATTGTTTATGAGCGAGTGTTTCGTAATTCGAATAGTTTTGGTGCGATGGGGCGGATTTGGGTTCGTCAGGTGAGTAAGAAGCGTTTTGATGTGGTTGTGGAGAATGAGTTTTTTGAGGTTACTGGTCGGTTTACGATAACGAAGTTTAAAGCTTTTTTTGAACCGATCATGGCTTTCAGTTTAACCGCCGACTTGGACACTGTTACTTGTATGAATGGTGATTTGTGTGATGATTCGTGGTTTCAGGTGTATCCGGCGTTGATTGCTAATCGTGTGAGGGGTTGGGGGAGGAATCTTGTTCCCAAGGATTGGAAGGATTCTTATGAGACGTCCCAGGGTATTGGGGAGGTTGATTTTGAGAAGTATTTTTCTTCGTTGGATGTGTCGTTGATTCCACCGGGTGTGGAGTCAAACCCACGCCAGGCTTACTCTGCTTATGTGGAAGACCCTAAGCCTAAGCGCAAGCACTGAATCGCTGGAAGCGAAACATTTGCTACAGGGGAACAGCTGGCCGCGAGACCACAACTCTGAGACCACAAGCCCACCTTTCTTCGCGGCAAATCATGTTGTGAGCCGAGCACGAGCACTCGTTAGTTGATCTCGTGTAACTCCACCACGGCGTCGTCTTCACTATGAGCAATCGCTGAAGTGATTGCTTTGCCTCCAGCGATCGTGGTGTAGATCGGGATTCGCATAGCTAATGCTTTCTGGCGGATTTTCGCGCCGTCTGCCACCACTTGCCCTTCAGAGTTTCCAGTATTAACCACCAAGGAGATCTCTCCGTTGGTCATGGCATCAATGATATGTGGACGCGCCTCGGTGCGGCGGTTCATGATTTGAACATGCACGCCGTGTTTGGCAAGATATTGCGCAGTTCCTTGCGTGGCACATAGCCCAAAACCTAATACCTGCAATCTGCGCGCAATATCCACGATTCCAGGTTTGTCCTTATCTTGAACGGACAAGAAGGCCTTACCAACCCTTGGCACACTCCCACCAGTTCCGATTTGAGCTTTGTAATATGCCTGCGCAAACGACGCGCCACTGGCCATCACCTCACCAGTAGAGCGCATTTCTGGACCAAGAATAGTATCCACACCAGGAAATTTAGTAAAAGGAAATACTGGCGCTTTCACCGACCACACCTTCGGCGTGGCTTCTCCGGTGTTATTGAGCTCGGAGAGTGTTTTGCCTACCATCACCAGCGCCGCAATCTTTGCTATTTGCCTGCCGGTAGCTTTGGAAACGAAAGGTACAGTGCGCGAAGCACGCGGATTAACTTCCAGCACGTAAATCTCGCCATCTTGCACAGCGAACTGCACGTTCATCAGGCCAATAACGCCAAGTTCCTGAGCGAGCTTTGCAGTTTGAAGCCGGATTTCTTCCTGTATCGCCTGTGAAAGTGAGTGTGGGGGCAGCGAGCAGGTGGAGTCCCCGGAATGGACGCCGGCTTGCTCCACGTGCTCCATAATCCCCGCAATCATCACATCGCTACCGTCGCTTATACAATCAACGTCCACCTCAATCGCGTGCGACAAAAACGAATCGAGGAGCACCGGATTTTGAGGTGAGACGTCCACAGCTTTGCCCATATAGCGCCGGAGCTGATCGTCGTCGTAAACCACCTGCATAGCGCGTCCGCCCAACACGTAGGAGGGACGCACCATAAGCGGGTAGCCGACGTCGTGTGCCATCGTTATCGCTTCGCCTACCGAGCGAGCGATGCGATTTTCTGGTTGGAGAAGCCCGCATTTCGCCACAATTTTTTGGAAACGTTCGCGATCCTCGGCAATATCGATGGCTTCGGCGGAGGTTCCCACGATCCTTACGCCGTGTTCTTCCAGCGCACGAGCCAATTTGAGCGGAGTTTGCCCGCCATAGTGAACTATCACGCCATCGGGTTGCTCAACGTCCACAATATCGAGCACTTTTTCCAGCGTAAGTGGCTCGAAATAGAGCTTATCGGAGGTGTCGTAATCGGTTGAGACGGTTTCAGGATTGCAATTGACCATGATCGTCTCATAACCCGCTTGGCGCAAAGCAAGAGAGGCGTGCACGCAGCAATAATCGAATTCGATGCCCTGGCCGATCCGGTTTGGTCCGCCACCCAAAATCATTATTTTGCGCTGCTGCGTGGGATCAGCTTCGCATTCTTCCTCGTAGGTGGAGTAAAGATAGGCGGTTTCGCTCGCAAATTCGCCCGCGCAGGTATCGACGCGTTTGAATACAGGCGTTACGTTCAATTCCTGACGACGCCGGCGCACGTCGTCGGGAGAAACCGCAAGTAGCGCCGCGAGCCGAGTATCCGAAAAGCCTTTCTGCTTGGCAGTAAATAGGGTATCGGGCGTTAATTGCTCCAAACTGAGTGTGCTGAGCTGGTTTTCTATTGCGACGATTTCCGCGATCTGGGCGAGGAACCACGGATCAATGGATGTGAGAGCATGGATTTCTTCAATGCTCATTCCGGCTCGGTAGGCGTCTGCGATAAAAAGTATGCGCTCA
Organism: Arcanobacterium pluranimalium; assembly: GCF_016907845.1. Classification (GTDB taxonomy): domain Bacteria; phylum Actinomycetota; class Actinomycetes; order Actinomycetales; family Actinomycetaceae; genus Arcanobacterium_A; species Arcanobacterium_A pluranimalium. Next base: position 1,531,319 of record NZ_JAFBCS010000001.1, on the reverse strand, counting down.
GCTTTTGGAACAGAGAGTTCTTGTTTGATCAGGTTCACCTGCGTGCTCGTCGACGAGCCATGTGTGGTTTGGGGATCGAATCCGCTCAATCCCACTTCCAAACCGCATAGCGCCTTTTGAAGCGACTCTTGGAAAGTTCTGCCGATTGCCATCACTTCACCTACTGATTTCATCTGCGTGGTGAGATGAGGATCCGCGGCGGGGAATTTTTCAAAGGCGAATCGCGGTACTTTTGTAACCACGTAATCGAGGGCCGGCTCGAATGAGATTGGCGTGCTGCCTCCGGTGATATCGTTTTGCAGCTCATCGAGCGTATATCCCACGGCGAGTTTGGCAGCGACTTTAGCGATCGGAAAACCGGTGGCCTTTGAAGCTAAAGCAGATGAGCGGCTCACCCGCGGATTCATCTCGATCACAATGATTTCACCAGTGCTAGGGTGAACGGCGAACTGAACATTCGAGCCGCCGGTATCTACACCAATTTCTTGAAGTACGGCAATCGAAGCATTGCGTAAGAGCTGGTACTCCTTATCGGTGAGCGTTTGAGCTGGAGCTACAGTGATTGAATCGCCGGTGTGAATGCCGCAAGGATCGAAATTCTCGATTGAGCACACGATAATGCAGTTATCCATGCGATCTCGCACCACCTCCATCTCAAACTCTTTCCAACCCAAAATGGATTGTTCAATGAGCAGTTCGTGAGTGGGGGACTCTTCGAATCCGCGCAGACAAATATCGGTGAATTCATCTCGGTTATAGGCAATGCCACCTCCTGATCCGCCCATCGTGAACGATGGGCGGATCAGGGTGGGGAAACCAACAGCTTGCTGTGCTTGCATGGCTTCATCAAGGGTGTGGCAAACAAAAGATTTCGGCGTATTTAAGCCGATATTTCGCATTGCCTCCTTGAATTTGCCGCGATCCTCTGCTTTGGCAATAGCTTCTTCACTCGCACCAATTAATTCCACGTTATACCTGGCTAAGATTCCGCGTTGTGCCAGTTCAAGAGCGCAATTAAGTGCGGTTTGACCGCCCATGGTGGGCAAAATTGCATCCGGGCGTTCACGAGCTATCACTTTTTCAAGCGTGCGCCACTCGATCGGCTCAATATAGGTGGCATCGGCTACGTCGGGGTCGGTCATGATCGTTGCCGGATTGGAATTGACGAGCACAATCCGGTACCCCTCCTCGCGCAGGGCTTTGCAGGCCTGTGCGCCAGAATAGTCAAATTCGCAGGCTTGGCCGATCACAATTGGACCTGCACCAATAAGCAATATAGTTTTAAGATCTGCTCGCCGTGGCATGTGCAGTTATTTCCTTTCGATAGCAGTGGGAGGTACACGTAGTGTCATAAATTTGTCGGTGAGCATCCTTTGCTCAGCATCTACTTGTGCTCAGTACCTACTGGGGTTCAGTTTCAACTATTGCTCTGCTCATATACTTCGCGTGTACGCCTGATATCGTCGTGAATAAGCTCAATGAAGTGGTCAAAAAGAAAGCCCAAGTCGTGTGGACCTGGGCTAGCTTCGGGATGACCTTGAAACGAAAAAGCTGGTTGATCGTCCATTTCGAGACCTTGAAGAGAATCATCAAACAGCGATATGTGCGTTACTTCCGCATTACTAGGCAACGAGGCCGGGTCAACACAGAATCCGTGGTTTTGACTCGTAATAAACACCCGATCGGATCGCAAGTCTTTGACCGGATGATTCGCACCGTGGTGTCCAAATACCATTTTTTGAGTGGCGGCGCCAAGTGCCAAAGCTAGTAATTGATGCCCTAAACAGATTCCAAAAATCGGAATACGTTCTTTCAGGATCTCTCGAATAGCCTCCACCGCATAAGTGCACGGTTCGGGATCACCAGGCCCGTTGGAGAGAAATACGCCGTGCGGTTTGAGCGCCAGTACTTCGCTTGCTGGCGTGGTAGCGGGAACGATATACACTTCGCAGCCACGATCGGCGAGCATACGGGCGATATTCGTTTTCATGCCAAAGTCATAAGCTACAACACGCCACGGCAGGGCATTGGGTTCGTCGAACTTACCATTAGGATTCCACGTACCTTCGCGATGTATGCGCAGGTGACCGCACGTTACTTCGCGTGCCAAATCTTTCCCCGTCATCGTGCCAAAAGCTTGGGCGAGCTTTTGGCCGTACTCAACCGCGGCGTCGTCTCCGGTAAGAATCGCACCAGCTTGGCTACCTTTTTCGCGCAGTACGCGAGTAAGACGCCGCGTGTCGATTCCTGCAATTGCTACCGTTCCGTGTTCGCTGAGATAGCTCGGAAGATCGTTTTCCGCGCGGTAATTGGATACAAAAAACGGGACATCTCTTACGATCAGTCCCGAAGCAAATATTTGTGAACTTTCTATGTCTTGCGAATTGGTTCCCGTATTTCCTATATGAGGATAAGTGAGGGTGACGAGCTGTTGATAATATGATGGATCGGTAAGAATCTCTTGGTATCCAGTCATTGATGTATTAAAAACAACTTCGCCAACGGCTGTTCCTGCCGCTCCTACGCTGTAACCCTGAAAAGAGGTTCCATCAGCTAAGACTAACAGTGCTCTAGTTGTCATGGTTTCCATAGTAGGGCGAAAGTCCATGATCGCCAAGCGGATTTATATGTGAGTCCAGATACTAAAACGAATTTTTGCGACAGTGGTTCAACATTCGATCACATTGACGGCAAGGCCGCCGAGCGACGTCTCCTTGTATTTCGACTGCATATCCAAGCCAGTATCGCGCATCGTCTTGATCACTGAATCGAGCGAAACGATATGCTTACCATTGCCACGCAAGGCAGTGCGAGCAGCGGCAATAGCTTTTACAGAAGCAATAGCATTGCGTTCGATACATGGAACTTGCACCAAACCGCCCACTGGATCGCAGGTGAGCCCAAGATTGTGTTCCATACCAATCTCAGCAGCATTTTCAACTTGCTCTGGCGAACCGCCGAGCACCGCTGCCATACCACCTGCGGCCATCGAACACGCAGATCCCACTTCGCCTTGACAGCCAACTTCAGCACCGGAGATAGAGGCCGTCGTTTTGAAAATAATGCCAATCGCACCTGCAGTGAGCAGGAAACGCACCACGGCGTCGTCGCACGCTCCTGGAACAAAATCCAAGTAGTAGCGCAAAACTGCCGGAATAATGCCCGCTGCGCCGTTGGTAGGAGCGGTGACTACGCGCCCGCCAGCAGCATTTTCTTCATTGACCGCGAGCGCATAGAACGTAATCCAATCCATGCCACGCAAAGGATCATTCGTGGCGCCCTCGGAGGTGAGTTTTTGGTACAAACCCGGCGCGCGTCGCAATACCCGCAGAGAGCCAGGGAGCACGCCCTCAGTTTCGCTACCGTTGCGGATACACTCGTTCATCACGTCCCAGATATGAAGCAGGCCTTCGCGCACTTCGCTTTCTGAGCGCCAAACTTTTTCATTTTCCATCGCCACTTTTGCGATAGAAAAACCTGTACGCTGGCAAATTTCAAGGAGATCAGCTGCGGTTTTATACGGGTAGGGGATCGCCGTCTCGTCAGGAACAATCGGTTCAGATGGCGAGACCTCGCCACTGACCACGAAACCGCCGCCCACCGAATAATAAGTGCTGTGCTGCAGGCTCTGCCCCTTGGCATCGAAAGCTTCGAGAACCATACCGTTCGGATGGGCAGGAAGTTCGGTACCGCCGTCGAAAATAATATCGGATGCAGGAGAAAAACTGATGGAATGTGTGCCACCGAGCGCAAGTTGGTGCGTTTTTTCGACATCGTGAACAGTAGGCATTACGCTGCGCGGGTCGACCGTTTCAGGGACTTCACCAAGTAAGCCCAGCATAACTGCTACGTCGGTAGCGTGCCCTTTGCCAGTGGAGCCTAGTGAACCATAGAGCGTGCAGCGGATACGGTGAACCTCGCCGAGTTGCGTTCCAAGTTCCGCCAAAAACATATGTGCGGCTCGCATTGGGCCAACGGTGTGGGACGACGACGGGCCAATACCAACTGAGAACAGGTCAAAAACGCTTAATGCCATGGCGTAACGGTATCTTAAATTTTAATTTTGTGCACTTTCTTTGTGGGGATTTTTGTTTTTTCTTTTAGAGCGACGGTTTGCGATGAGAGGTTTCGGTTGTTTTGCGCCGTTTGCTAGTTTTGTGGGAAAGCGATTTTCTAGTTAGTTTCCGCACGTCGTCGCCACACTTAGGGATTCTTCGGCAACTGCGCGTAAACTACATAGTGATCAAAGAAATAGCTGGGTGCCCTTGTAACGCAGCCAGCCAAGCCAGGAGGCAAATGTGAAACTGAGCATTGACGGAGAAAATGTAGTAATTGACGAGCCGATTAATGGAATCGATTATTTTGCTGCCAACCGTTCGATTGTTGCATTAAAAGTAAACGGCGAGCTAAAGGATCTTTCCACTGAGCTCACATCTCTTCCCGAAGATGCCCAGATTGAAACAGTGACGATTGATTCCCCAGATGGACTCAATATTTTGCGTCACTCCACCACGCATGTGCTGGCTCAGGCAGTACAGAACAAATTCCCAGACGTGAATCTCGGCATCGGTCCATTCATCACCGATGGTTTTTACTACGACTTCGGCAATATCGATTCTGTTACGCCTGAGCTGCTCAAAGAACTCGAAAAAGATATGAAGCGGATCGTCAAAGAGGGGCAGCGCTTTGTGCGCCGCGAACTCACTGAGGAACAGGCACGCGAACTTCTTGCCGATCAGCCTTATAAATTGGAACTTGTGGACGCTAAGAGCGCTCAGGGAGAAGACATCGCTGACGGTGCCTCCATTGAGGTGGGCGGCGAAACGCTTACATACTATGAGAATGTGCGCCGCAATGGGGAAGTGGCTTGGGGCGATCTTTGCCGCGGCCCGCACCTTCCCAATACCAAGTTGATTGGTAACGGTTTTTCCCTCACTCGTGCATCGGCAGCATACTGGCGTGGAGATCAGAGCAAGGATTCGCTACAGCGAATTTACGGCACAGCCTGGGCTTCTAAAGAGGATCTGCTTGCTTACCAGGAGCGTATCGCTGAGGCTGAACGCCGCGATCACCGCAAGCTTGGCAGCGAACTCGACCTCTTCTCATTCCCAGACGAAATTGGTTCTGGACTTGCTGTATTCCACCCTAAGGGCGGAATTATCCGTATGGAGATGGAAAATTATTCACGCGAAAAGCACCTCAAAGGTGGTTACGAGTTCGTCAACACTCCGCATATTACGAAGTCGAACCTGTATGAGCTTTCTGGACATCTCGATTTCTACGCTGAGGGAATGTATCCACCCATGCAGATGGACGAGGAACGCGACGCCGATGGGAACATCACCAAACAGGGCGCCGACTACTACCTCAAGCCAATGAACTGCCCGATGCACAATCTTATTTATCGTGCCCGTGGGCGTTCTTACCGTGAGTTGCCACTGCGTCTCTTTGAGTTTGGCACGGTATATCGAAACGAGAAATCTGGTGTTATTCACGGCTTGACGCGCGCTCGAGGCTTCACGCAAGACGACGCGCATATCTACTGCACCCGCGAGCAGATGAAAGATGAGCTTTCCGAGCTGCTCACATTCGTGCTCGACCTGCTCAAAGATTATGGTCTTGACGATTTCTACCTCGAACTTTCCACCAAAGATCCAAAGAAGTTCGTTGGTGACGACGATATCTGGGATGAAGCTACGCGCACCCTTGAAGAAGTGGCACATGAATCGGGCTTGGAACTCGTGCCAGATCCAGAGGGAGCGGCATTCTACGGGCCAAAGATTTCTGTGCAGGCGAAAGACGCACTTGGACGCACCTGGCAGATGTCTACTATCCAGCTCGACTTTAACCTCCCACAGCGTTTCAACCTCGAATACACTGCGTCTGATGGCTCGCGTCAGCAGCCAGTGATGATTCATCGTGCACTCTTTGGCTCGATCGAGCGTTTCTTTGGTGTGCTAACAGAGCACTATGCGGGTTCATTCCCTGCTTGGTTGGCTCCTGTTCAGGTGCGGTGTGTTCCAGTGGCGGATGCCTTTGATTCATATCTAGACGACGTCGCTGCCAAGCTTCGCGAGCACGGCGTGCGTGTCGAAGTGGACAAATCGGATGACCGATTCCCGAAGAAGATTCGCAACGCATCTAAAGACAAGATTCCATTCACGTTGATCGCTGGTGGAGAGGACGTGGAAGCAGGAGCTGTGTCGTTCCGCATGCGTGACGGTTCCCAAGATAACGGCGTTCCGGTAGAGGAAGCCATCACACGCATTGTTGAACAGATCAAAAATCACGTAAACCAGTAAAGTATTTTGTGCTGGCACGCGTCGAACGTGCCAGCACAAAAACACAATTAAGTGAATTGATTCTTGCAGGGAGGATAGATGCTCAGTCGATCAGGTCGCCCATTGGCTCACATCTTTTTTGGGCCAATCGCACGAGCATGCGTCAAACTCGGGATCGGTGCCAATACGATCACCGTGGTAGGAACGGTGCTGACTATTGCGTCGTCGCTGTATTTTTTCCCAAGAAATCAATTACTCATTGGCACTCTGGTAGTTACAATTCTCGTTATTTTCGACAATCTGGACGGGCAAGTAGCTCGCCTGACGAACACCGCGAGCACCTGGGGTGCTTTTCTTGATTCAACGATGGATAGATTCGCCGATGCTGCGATATTTGCCAGCTTCGTTGCATGGGGATACACCTCTGCCAGCGAGCCTACGCGGAATTGGGTGATGACCGGAGCTTTGGCTGCTCTCATTTTTGGTTCTATCGTTCCCTATGCGCGCGCCCGCGCTGAAGGTGTGGGAATGAGCGCCAGCGTAGGGATAGCTGAACGGGCAGATCGTTTAGTTTTCGCCGGAGTTTGTGTGCTCTTGGTAGGTTTTGGTTTGAGCCATTGGATTATGGCGGTAGGAATGTGGATACTTGCCTTGCTCTCATTTATTACCGTGATTCAACGTATGCACGTGGTGTATCAGCAGTGCAAACTTGCGCCAAATAACCAGTAATTGGGCAGGTCATATGGATATTCTCAGGCTCTTTTCCTTATGCGATCGTTTCGTTGCGAAGGTTCCCGACGGCGTTTCGCGACGTGTGTTTGAAACGGTGGGCTTCGTCGTCGGCCTGAGTAATATACGCGGCGTGCGCCAACTTCGCAAGAATCAGCAAAGAATAGCGCCCCTCGATTCCACGATCGCCCAGCGTTGGCGAAGTGCGCAGGCAATGCGTTCCTATATGCGTTACTATCAGGAAGTTTTTCGACTCAAATACCTCTCACCGGCGCAAATTCGCGCGCGTGTGAGCGGCGAAAACCTCGATGTGCTGTGCAACCACTTGGCTCATAATTCTTGCTCAGGAGCCCTCCTGCATATGGGAAACTGGGATTTGGCAGGCGCATGGGCAACGCTTGATCTAGCGCCAGTTCACACGATTGCTGAAAAACTCGAACCGCCTGAGCTGGCACAACAATTCCTGGATTTTCGTCAGTCGCTTGGAATGACGATTTATCAAGCGGTGCGTGGCAGTAATTCGATAGGCAAGTTAGCTGCGGATATGGATACTGCTCTTTGTTTTACGCCGCTCTTGTGCGACCGTGATTTGAGTGCTCGCGGTGTTGAGGTGGAGTTAGGTGGTCACCGTGCGCGAGTGGCGCCAGGGGCAGCGATTCTTTCGGTTCGAACCAATCGTCCGATGATTCCGGTGATGGTGGTGTGCGATTACTTTGGCAAGGATCGTGCGCGAGTACGGCGAGCAGGATCGTCGTGGGGTATCAAACTGATTATCGGCCAACCAATATTGCCACCTCGCCATATACCGGTGGGGGAATCTATTCCTGCCGAGGTTCTTATTGAGATGAACCAACAGTGGATGGATCAGATTCTGCCTGTTTTGCGAGCACATTTGACTGATTGGCATATGCTGCAGAAGTTATTCGTTGAGGATTTAGATTTGGCTCGATTGCAACGCGCGCTCGATGCTGAACCACGAGGTAGGTGAGGCCATGAAAATTGGAATTGCGTGCGGATATTCTTGGGACGTTGCCGGCGGGGTGCAGGTGCATATACGCGATCTTGCGGAAGAATTTATTGCCCGCGGGCACGAGGTGACGGTCATTGCGCCGTCGGAAAAAACTGACGGACTCGAACCTTACGTGGTGCCGGTTGGGGCAGCTGTGCCAATTCGTTACAACGGTTCAGTGGCGCGTTTAGCTTTTGGCCCGAAAGTTAACCGTCAGGTTCGCGCCTGGTTGCGTGAGGAAAATCTGGACGTTTTGCACGTTCATGAACCTTTTACGCCGTCGGTATCGATGTTGGCGCTGATGAGCGCGCATTGCCCGATTGTTTCTACATTTCATACCGCTATGGATCGATCGCGTGCGATGACGCTCTCAGCTCCGATCTTGGTGCCGATGCTCGATAAGATTCAGGCGCGAATTGCCGTATCAGAAGAGGCGAGAAGGACGGCGGTACAGCACCTGGGCGGGGACGCGTGGGTGATCCCCAACGGTGTTAAAGTCTCACAGATGCAGATTAAGGAGCGTGATGAGCGATTTACCGGCACGCCGCAGCGGCCGACGCTGGCGTTTTTGGGTCGGCTCGACGAACCGCGTAAAGGCCTTCACCTGGTAGCTGAGGCAATGCCGCAGATTTTACGAGAGTATCCCCAGGCGCGCCTATTCGTGGCAGGGCGTGGAGACATTGACAAAGCTCGAGCGATGTTTGGCGACACCGCATCTAACGTTGAGTTTTTAGGGGGAGTTTCGGATGCCGACAAGGCTGCCTTGCTCGGCTCGGCTGACGTTTACATCGCGCCCAATACCGGCGGAGAGTCATTCGGCATTATTTTGGTTGAAGCAATGAGCGCACAGGCGTGTATTGTGGCTTCCGATATTCCCGCTTTCCGGGCAGTATTGGAAAACGGCGGTTGTGGATTCCATTTTGAGAACGAAAACTCTCAAGATTTAGCGCGCGTTGTGCTCGCAGCGCTAGGCGATCCTCAATTGCGTGCGCAAAAGGCACAGGCAGGAGCGGTTTCTGCGTGGAAATATGACTGGGGAACTGTAGCGTCGCAAATCTTTGCTGTGTATGAAACGGCGATTAAAATGCAAAATGCCAGAATCGAATGACGGGAACCGTATATGCCATCACTGTTCATTTGGCTCGCACTCGCACTAGCGGTCGTAGTCGCACTCGTTGTTATTGCTGGAGTGATCACAGCTCGTAAACTCAATGCGTTACACGTTAACGCTGTTAAATCACGCCGACTTCTAGAAAATGCGCTGTACTCACGCGCGCAACACGCTCAGGAATTTGCAGATCGGGGCGTACTTGATATTGCCTCTGCAGTCTTGCTTAAATCTGCTGCTCAAGAAGCTGCTCATGCGGTGGACAGCCCACTGGTGAACGATGGCTTAGATCTCTTGGCGTCTGCTGGCCATGTATCAATCGACGCCGCAGAATGTGAAGACATCGTAGACTATGCCAATGAGCGCTCAGCTAAGAATGCCGCTGATCGTTTGAGCGTTGAATCCGAATTAAGCAGGGTATTGCAGCTCACGGTTGATGAACTTGATCGCGATGAGCTCGATCAAGACACACAAATTTTGTTGAATAAGCTCGAACGCGATCGTCGAGATGTGCGCATGACGCGGCGTTTTCACAATATTCACGTCTCACAGGCGCGGCGAGTGCGGCGCAGCCGCTTTACGCGTTCACTTCGTTTGGCTGGTCGCGCACCGATGCCACAGACAGTTGATTTAGTGGACTGATCTAGGAATGATCAATATGAAAAGACGGCGGGCATCAGCTTTTATTGTTGCAATCATCATGACGATGATTGGTGTATTTGGTTTTTGGGCAATTCTGCCTGAGCTTTCCCGGCCGCAAGGAATATCAGGCTTATTTGGAGCTGCGCTCTATGCGATCATTCCAGTCGTCGCAATTGGTTTCTTCGTGTGGCTTATCGACAGTTGGGAACCAGAGCCACTGTGGATGTATGCGGCCGCATTCGCATGGGGAGCTGGTTCTTCTATCGTATTGGCGGTAGTTCTCAACGATTATGCAGGGCAGTATATTGCCCATAGCTCTATTATTGGTTCTGGTTCACAGCCGGAAGTGAAATATTATCTGAGTGCCTATGTAGCGCCTTTGACGGAAGAATTCAGCAAGGGATTGGGCGTAATCCTCATTTATAAGCTGTTACGCTCGTATTTTAACGGTCCAGTCGATGGAATCGTCTACGGCGCTTTGGTGGGATCAGGCTTTGCTTTCACGGAAAATATTTTGTATTTTGTGCGCAATTATGATGTGATCGAGCAGGTCTTTAAAGTGCGTTTCTTAGATGGCCCGCTCAATCATGAAGCCTGGACTGCCGCTTTCGGATTTTTTCTCGGATTCGCCGTATTTACCAAAGGTCGATTCACTCGCTCACTGTGGTTGATACCTGCCACAATCAGCGCTGTTGCTGGTCATTGGTTTAATAATGCCGCACTGAGTTTTCCGGGAATGACGTACGAAAGTTACGTGATATGGAGTAACGTGCCAATCGCCATTATTATGACCGGCTTCGCGATTTATGCGCGGTGGCAACAAAAGCGATTTGTTGTACAAGGCCTGCAAGACTATGTGGATGCCGGCTGGCTATTGCCATCGGATATTGACATGATTTTGTCGCTCGCACGGCGAATGTCTGCGCAGAATTGGTCCGAAACGCGCATGCTTCGGCGTGGTCTGCCCAAAGGTCGGGGTGCTGAAACAATGAAAGATTATCAAAACGCACTCATTGAGCTGGGATATTTTCGAACTACTGCACTGCGAATAGGGCAGGTACAGACGGCGGAAAACCGAGAGCGAGAACGCAATCTGCTCAACGAGATCGTCCGGTTGCGCACGTTATTTGCAGGAAATGAGGTGACAAGTGACGCAATTTCACGCTGAGTCTCGCAGTCAAGGCGAGGCTGAGAACAAAAATAACACTGCTCAAGAAATCTCTGATCAGATCGAGCAAGAGTGGCCACTTGATGCACAGGGTTTCCCGCATCGTTGTGCTGCTCGGGTAGTGATTTTCGATGCACAAGGTGAGGTTTACCTGATCAAAGGCCACGATTTTGCCGATATTCACCATGCTTGGTGGTTCACGGTAGGCGGCGGCAAAATGGATGGTGAAACTGATAGGGAAGCAGCAGCCCGGGAACTGACCGAAGAAACTGGGCTCAGAGTCGATCAAAATCGCCTGGTAGGCCCAGTACTTTACCGCGAATCGATATTTCGTTTTGTGGATCGTACCTCAAAGCAAGATGAGCATTTCTTCTTACTGCATATTTCGGACGAAGAAAAAGCGCTGATCGATGCCGGAGAGCATCGCTCGCTCACCGAGCTTGAAAAAGAAGTCCTTGACGAGCATCGGTGGTGGAACTTAGCGCAATTGGCTCAGGCGGTCGCTGACGGCGAAACCGTATATCCGCTCGGTTTTGTGCCGATGGCGCAGGATTGGGCGCGCGGCTGGAACGGCGTAATGCTGACGGCGATTGAGGACTGAACGCCGGCGTCATCGGCCTCTCGTTTTGCAAGAATGACGACGCCGTTCGCGTTCCGTTTCGCGGCGAACGCACTTCCTGGCGACGTACGCTGATGGCGTACAGCCGCATGTGTGCTCGTTGTGGCAGCGTGAGCGCACTCGCAATAGAAAATGTGAGTGTTTTTTGCTTCGCAATGTAGAATTGCTTCGTTAAAGGTTTCAAAGAATAAGGAGATCTAGTGTCCGGACACTCTAAGTGGGCAACCACAAAGCATAAGAAAGCTGCGATTGATGCTAAGCGCGGCAAGCTTTTTGCGCGTCTGATCAAGAATATTGAAGTAGCTGCGCGTACTGGTGGACCTGATCCCGATGGAAATCCAACCCTTTTTGATGCGATTCAGAAAGCAAAGAAGAATTCGGTTCCTTCCGATAATATCGATCGCGCTCTCAAGCGAGCTTCTGGTGAGGGTCAAGACGGCGTCACCTACGAGTCGATTATGTACGAGGGTTATGCCTCGGGCGGCGTGGCAGTTTTGATCGAATGTTTGACCGACAACCGCAATCGCGCTGCGTCTGAAGTTCGTGTTGCACTTACCCGTAACGGCGGAACACTGGCAGATCCAGGTTCGGTTGCGTACATGTTCGCACGTAAAGGTGTTATCGAGGTGCCAAAGGCCGACGGCGTAGACGAAGACTCGCTGCTCATGGCAGTGCTGGATGCTGGCGCTGAAGAAGTTTCCGATGAAGGCGACGTTTTCGAAGTGCTTTCGGAGCCGAACGACGTCGTCGCGGTACGTACTGCACTGCAGGAAAACGGAATCGACTATAACTCCGCTGAAGTGCAGTTTGTGCCATCGATGAAAGTAGCCGTCGATAAAGAAGGTGCTTTGAAAGTTCTCAAAGTGCTCGATGCGCTTGACGATCTCGACGATATCCAAAATGTTTACTCCAATGTGGATATCCCAGATGAAGTTATGGCTGAAATTGAGGCAGAAGGCTAATTGCGTATTTTAGGTGTGGATCCGGGCCTGACTCGATGTGGCTTAGGCGTTATTGATAGTCGCGGCGGTCGGCAAGTCAAACTTGTTGACGTTGATGTGGCCCGATCCGCACCTGAATTACCTCCTCACCAGCGTTTACTCATTATTTCGAACAAGCTCGAAGAAACGCTGGCGATCTTTCGCCCCAACGTCGTCGCTATTGAACGCGTTTTCGCACAAGAAAACGTGAGGTCAGTGACGAGTACGGCGCAGGTAGCGGGCATCGTTATGCTCGCAGCGGCGCGCAGAGGGCTACCGATAGCATTTCACACACCGTCTGAGGTGAAAGCCGCTGTTACCGGCAGCGGTCGGGCTGAAAAAGCGCAGGTGCAGATGATGGTGCAAAGAATATTGCGGCTCGATGAGCTTCCACGGCCAAAAGATGCTGCCGATGCCTTAGCGATTGCAATTTGTCACGCATGGCGTGGCGGAGCAATGGATTTTCAAGATACAGATCGCGCTCAACACGGCGGTGCTGGAATGTTGCCGCGTGCCGAGGGTGCTGATCTCACACCTGCTCAAAAAATGTGGGCACAAGCAGAGCGTTTACGAGCGCGACATGGTGCGGTTGCTCCAAAAGATTCGCAATAACTTGGGCGGTTTGGGCCGCCTATTTTCGCAACGATACGGTACTCTGTTTATGAAACGTTTGTTCGAAAGGTGAAAAAGTGATTGCTTCTTTGCGTGGCACTGTGCTCTCCATGACCATCTCCAGCGCAGTTATTGACGTTGGTGGGGTAGGAATGCTTGTTCATGCCACGCCACGTACGCTTTCTACGTTGCGTATTGGCTCGGAAACGACTCTTTTTACGACGCTTATCGTCAAGGAAGATTCCTTAACTTTGTTCGGTTTTTTGGACGACGACGAGCGCGCGGTTTTCGAAGTGCTCAACGGCGTTTCGGGGATAGGGCCGCGGACGGCGCTCGCTGTGTTGAGCGTGCACAGTCCAGATGATTTGCGTCGAGCGGTACAGAACAAAGATGAAGCTGCACTAACCAAGGTTTCTGGCATTGGTAAAAAAGGTGCCCAACGGATGATCCTTGAAATTGGCAATAAGCTCGGGCCGAGCACTGGTGCCACACCTAGCTCGGGAGGGGCGACGGATTCCTCACCAGACGTGCTACAAGCCTTGGTCAATTTGGGTTGGCAAGAAAAGGATGCTGGCAGTGCAATTGAGGAAGCGAAAGCACTCAATCCTGATGCAACGGTGGCTCAGTTACTGCGCAGTGCATTACAAATTTTGGGAAGTCGGCGATAACAGTGAGTCAGTGGGATATTACCAATTCGGATGCATCCGATACTGAGCGCGCACAAGAAGCGGCGCTGCGCCCAAAACGGCTGGTGGAATTCGTCGGGCAAGAAGTTGTGCGCAATCAGCTTTCGCTCGTTTTAGATGCAGCTATTGCGCGCGGAAATGCCCCTGATCACGTGCTATTGTCTGGTCCTCCTGGGTTAGGAAAGACCACGTTAGCAATGATTATTGCGGCGGAAGTGAATGGCTCATTGCGTTTGACGTCTGGTCCAGCGATCCAGCATCCAGGGGATTTAGCTGCAGTGCTCTCCTCGCTGCAAGAGGGTGATGTGCTCTTTATTGATGAGATTCATCGTTTGGCACGCACTGCCGAAGAAATGCTCTATTTGGCGATGGAAGATTTTCGGGTAGACGTGATGGTAGGTAAGGGGCCGGGTGCGACGTCGATTCCGCTGCCGTTGCCATCGTTTACCGTTGTGGGCGCGACGACGCGTGCTGGCTTGCTGCCTGCTCCTTTACGTGATCGCTTCGGTTTTACCGCTCATCTCGACTATTACGAAAATTCTGAATTAGCGCAGATCGTCTCAGCTAATGCGATTAAACTTGATGCGGTATTAAACGACGACGCAGCTCAAGAGATTGCTTCACGCTCGCGTGGCACTCCGCGTATTGCGAATCGACTCTTGCGACGCGTCCAAGATTGGGCGCAAGTGCGTGGCAGTGGGATTCTTGATTTGGATGCGGCGCGTGCTGCGCTTGAGGTATTTGAGGTTGATAGCTGCGGGCTTGATCGTTTGGATCGATCTGTATTGGAGGCCGTGTGCTTGCGCTTTAATGGCGGACCAGTGGGTTTGACTACTCTCGCAGTATCAGTTGGAGAAGAGCCAGAAACGGTGGAAACTGTGGCTGAACCTTATCTCGTGCGAGAGGGCTTTTTGGTGCGCACACCTCGTGGCCGAATGGCCACATCGTTGGCTTGGAAACATTTAGGGCTTAATCCGCCAGAAGAAACACTTTTTAGTTGATGGAAAAAACTAGTAAAGTGGGCACTGGTAATTTTTAACATTCTACGGAGAATATCTATGCCAGGAATTGAAATCTTAGTGTTGCTAGTGGTCATGGTCGGATTCATCTGGTTCATGAACGCTGGAGCCAAGAAAGCACAACGCGCACAGTTAGAACAGCGTGAAAAAGCTATCGCGGTAGGCAACAATGTTGTGACCACATCGGGATTCTTTGGGCGCATCGTCGATATCGATGGCGACGCCGTTACGCTTGAGTCGCCCAGCGGAGACGAAACTGTGTGGCTCAAGACGTCAATTATGGCTGAAATGAATATTCCGGTAGCTGAGATAAGCGAAGAAGAAGCGGCGCTTATTGATGGTTCAACGCAGGATCTATCTGGTGACGAATCGCCGGTTGCTCAGGAGCCTGAGGATGAGCCGTTTGCGAATCCAGCTGACAACAAACCAACTGAGAATCGCTAATTGATTTCCATCAGAAAAATCTGAAGAAGAGAAAAGACAATTTCGTGTCGAAAAAAAGAGTAATGGAGAGGCAATCGTCGCGTAATAAGCGACTAGTTGTGCTTTTCGTGTTGATGATAGCCCTAGTTGGCTCACTTTTTGCTGGTACCCTAAAAGGTTCGCAGTCGCGGTTCGCGCCGTCATTAGCGCTTGACCTTGAAGGTGGAACGCAGATCATTCTGACCCCAGTAGCAACTGACGGATCTGAGATTACCGAATCTGACGTCTCGCAAGCTATTGAGATTATTAGGCAGCGTGTTGATGCTTCGGGTGTGGCAGAAGCTGAGATCAGCGCACAGGGTGGAAAGAATATCGTTGTTGCCCTGCCGGGAAACCCGAGTAAGGAAACTCTGGATCTCGTTCGTACCTCTGCTGTTTTGCGTTTGCGACCAGTGCTTTCGGTAATGGCACCTAAGGCATTGACGGCCGATGATATCGCCAAGATGAAGAACGCTCAGGCTAATAAAGGTACAGATCCCAATGCTCAGCCGGCACCTGTCCAAGAAGCTCCTGCGCCTAATCTGACTCCAGAGCAGCTTGAAAAAGAGATCGTAGCTTTGGCGGATTCGGATAAAGACGGAAAGATTTCTGATACTCCACATGGCACACCAAAAGATTATTCCGATGACCTTTGGGTGACTGAAAAAGCCCTCTATGATGCTTTTAAGCTTGAATGTGGCTCGGAAGATGCGCGTTTGCGGGCAACTGCTGACGATCCTAAGAAAGCTTCGGTTGCCTGTTCGTCTACCGGTGAGCAAAAGTACATTCTTGGCCCGGCAGAAATTGAAGGTACCAACTTGACGAAGGCATCGTCGTCGTTGGCTACGGATCAAAAGGGCACTCCTACTGGTGGATGGGCTGTGAATATGCAGTTTGACTCGGCAGGAGCTAAGGCTTTCGCCGATGTGACTGGCCGTATCTATCAGATGCAGTCGCCAAAGAATCAATTTGCGATTGTGCTTGACGGGCAAGTGCTCTCCGCTCCAGTTCCAAATGGCCCTATCGCAGGTGGACAGGCTCAAATTACGGGGCATTTCAAAGCTGAAGAAGCAGCAGCATTGGCCAATCAGCTCAACTTCGGTTCGCTCCCACTCAATTTTGAGGTTCAATCCGAAGAGCAAATTTCTGCAACGCTCGGCTCAGAGCAACTCCAAGCAGGCTTGATTGCTGGATTTATCGGATTAGTGCTCATCGTGTTGTACATGCTGTGGCAGTACCACGGTCTTGGCATCATTGCGATTGCATCGATTGTACTGTCTACCGGACTTTCGTACTTGGTCATTTGCGGATTGTCGTGGGTGATGGGATACCGGCTCTCGATGGCTGGCGTGCTGGGTATGATTATTTCGATCGGCGTTACTGCCGACTCGTTTATCGTCTACTTCGAGCGTATTCGTGATGAGATTCGTGATGGTCGCAATGTGCATTCTGCAATCGAATACGGCTGGGATCGAGCAAAACGCACGATTATCATTTCGGACTGCGTAAACCTGCTCGCCTCGATAGTTCTGTACGTCCTCACTGTTGGATCGGTACGCGGCTTCGCTTTCACGCTCGGAATTACGACGCTCCTCGATTTGATCGTCGTCATGATGTTCACTTATCCGCTCATGTTGATCGTGATTCGTACCGCGTTCTTCGGAAAGGGCAAGCGATTCTCTGGTCTCGATGTGGAAAGCCTGCGCCGCACGCCGCTGTATCGAGGACGCGGCAATATCGGTGGATCAGCTAAAACTGGCGTGGATGCCGGCAATGCTGTCGCTGCACAAGAAGCTGAAGAGCGAACCGCTGACGATACTGAGGAGGCGTCGTCTGTGGCTGAAACCAAAGCAACATCTGGCGTCAAGGCGAGTGGCAAGCCTGGCGAATCCTTGGCCGAGCGTCGGGCGCGAGAACGCCGCGAAAAGAAGAAAGCGCAGGCTCAAGAAATGAGCGTTGCCGAAAACGTAATTGAAGGGGAGGAGAACTGATGTCTGTTTACTCCATTGGTAATGACCTTTACTCCGGTCGCAAGTCCTTCAACGTTATTGGTTTGCGCAAAGTTTGGTTCGGTATTGCGCTGTTTGCGATTATCGCTTCAGTTCTATCGGTGTTCGTCAAAGATCCAAACCTCGGGATCGAATTCCGCGGTGGATCCCAGTTCACGGTGTCGAATACGAAAATTGACTCACACGACGGCGCTTACAAGGTAATCGCCGAAGTTGGGAAAGATGACGCGCCGCGCGTTTCTTCGGTGGGCGCTCACGCGATTCGTGTACAGACAACTTCTTTGGACGATCAGTCCACTCAGAAAGTTAAAGAAGCTCTAGCTAAGACCTATGAGGTTCCTGAGAAAGACGTAACCTCGACCTTCATCGGCCCGTCGTGGGGTAAAGACATCATGGCCAAGGCTATTCGAGCCATGATTGTATTCCTGGTTGCGGTATCTATTGTGCTCATTGCATACTTCCGGTCCTGGACTATCGCGGTTGGTGCAATTGGTGCTCTGCTCCATGACTTTGTGGTCACTTTGGGAATCTATTGGATACTTGGGCTGGAAATCACTCCGGCCACGATCATCGGTATTCTGACCATTTTGGGTTACTCTCTGTACGATACCGTGGTGGTGTTTGACAAGGTTCGAGAAAATACGCTTGAGCTGCGCAAACAGCGAAAAGTTACCTACGAGGAATCGGCTAACCTGGCAATCAACCAGACGCTGATCCGTTCACTCAACACTTCTATTACTGGTCTGTTGCCGGTTATGGCCGTGTTGTTTATCGGTGTTGGGATTTTCGGCGCAGATACACTGCGTGATCTGGCACTTGTGATGTTCGTTGGAATGTTGCTCTCCACTCTATCCTCGATTTTCATTGCTGCTCCATTAGCTGTGGCTTTGGCTTTGCGCAATGATGATATTGCCTCACATACCCGCAGCGTTTTGGCTTCGCGAGGTGAGCTTGGACATGAATCTGCTAAGGATATGGAATTAGTAGACGCAGTATCGCATGAATCGGATATGATTACTGGTGCACATTTGGACGACCGCATCGCCGGGCGGCACCAAGGCAATTCTGCTCAGCCAAAAAAGCGAAAGAAGAGGAATAAATGATGGGTCAAAACCCGATTTTTCCGAAGGATACCGTTGAACTCGTTGAATCTCATGTTCGTGAGGTCAGTGATTTCCCAGCTCCTGGTGTTCTTTTCCGAGATATTACTCCTCTGATTGCCGATGCTCACGCATTCGGGCAGCTTATCGAGATTCTTGCCGATCGTTACCGTGGCAAAGTTGACGCAGTTGCAGGTCTGGAATCGCGTGGCTTCATCCTCGGCGCGCCGTTGGCGGTGGCTATGGGCGTTGGCATGTTGACTATTCGCAAGGCAGGGCGTCTTCCTGGTCCAGTCGTTGGCGTGGACTACGATCTCGAGTACGGTTCAGCACGGATGGAACTTCAGCCTTTCACAGTTGAAGACGGAATGCGCGTGCTCGTTATCGACGACGTTCTAGCGACTGGCGGTACAGCCGGCGCTGCTTTTGATCTCATTGAGCAAGCAGGTGGTGTGCCAGCAGCGTTGTGTGTATTGCTCGAGTTGAAAGACTTGGGTGGCCGCGAGCGTCTGGGAGAGCATATCCCAATCGAATCAGTACTTAGCTATTAAAAAAGTGGAGAGCACGGGCAGTAGTTGCCCGTGCTCTCCACTTTAGTGGGTAGGCTGGAGTCTCAATGGGCAAGCATCGACTAGATCGTCTTATAATCCTCAGCTTATGGATTTCAGATTTCGTGGTGATCCAGATGAGCGATTTGTTGAGTCTGAGATTTCATTCGGGGAAAATTTGCCGTAAAATCACAGCATGGTAGGTGGAAATATGTCGGAAAGTCACAGTGGTTCGAGATTTCGATCCAAGTATTCGTGGTTGAGTAAACGCGAATCGATCGTTATTCCTGATGCGCTTTCAGACATTTTTGAATCTATCGCAGATCGTTCATTGAACTCTGAACGAATTATTCACGCCTACGAAGTTGCGAAGCGATGCCATGAAGGGCAGAAGCGCAAATCGGGCGAGCCATATATCACTCATCCGATTGCGGTTTGCGAGATCCTGGCCGAGTTAGGCATGGATGAAGACACTCTCGTCGCCGCGCTGCTTCACGACACAGTCGAAGATACGGGCTATACGCTCAAAGAAGTAACGAAAGAATTTGGCGAAACCGTAGCACTGCTCGTTGATGGAGTCACTAAACTCGACAAGGTTGAATTCGGTGAAGCAGCCCAAGCTGAAACTGTGCGCAAAATGGTCGTTGCCATGGCCAAAGATATTCGAGTTCTGCTCATTAAGCTCGGAGATCGTCTCCATAATGCCCGCACGTGGGGTTATGTTGAGTCTGCTTCTGCGGCAAAGAAAGCGCGTGAAACTCTCGAGATTTATGCCCCACTTGCGCATCGACTCGGAATGAACTCGATTAAGTGGGAACTTGAGGATCTTTCTTTTAAGACGCTTTATCCAGCCGTATATTCGGAAATTGAGCGAATGGTGGTTGATCGAAGCCCAGAGCGAGTTGCGTATATTGAAAGCATTAAAAAAGCGCTTGAGCGAGAATTAGTCCGTGCAAAAGTAGATTGTACGATTTCGGGCAGGCCGAAGCATTACTATTCGATTTACCAGAAAATGATTTTGCGTGGGCGCGATTTTGAGGATATTTATGACCTCATTGGTGTGCGTGTGCTGGTTAATGAAGTGCAGGATTGTTATACAGCTTTGGGTGTTGCCAATTCTATTTTCACTCCGATCCAAGGCCGTATCAAAGACTATATTGCTAGCCCTAAATTCAATTTCTACCAGTCAATCCACACCTCAGTAATTGGTCCAGATGGAAAGACGGTAGAAATCCAAATCCGCACATACGAGATGCACCGGCGGGCCGAATTCGGAGTTGCAGCTCATTGGCGCTACAAAGAGAACCCTAATAAGAAAAACGGCACTGTTGAGACGAGCGCTGAAGATACTCAACTAGAATGGCTGCGCCAATTAGTGGACTGGCAGCGCGACACTGCAGATCCAGCGGAATTCCTCGACTCGCTCCGCTATGAGATGTCTGGGCACCAAGTCTACGTCTTCACGCCTAAGGGTGAAGTGATGGAGTTAGCGGCGGGTGCGACGCCGGTTGACTTTGCTTATGCTGTTCACACTGAGGTAGGGCATAAAACAGTTGGTGCGAAAGTCAACGACCGTCTAGTAACTCTCGATCATCGCCTCGAATCGGGGGATACCGTAGAGATTATTACGGCAAAGTCCGATGATGCTGGTCCATCGCAAGGCTGGATGGATTTTGTGGCCACCCCGCGAGCACGAGCCAAGATTAAATCCTGGTTCACGCGAAATCGACGCGATGAAGCAATTGAAATTGGTAAGGAAAAGCTCGCCAAGACGATTCGGCGCAAGAATGAGCCAGTTCAGCGGTTGATGTCGCATGAGACGCTGAAAGCTGTGGCACAAGACTTTTCTCGAACTGATGTTTCGGATTTGTATTCGGCGATTGGTGAGGGCTCAATTTCGGCCGAAACCGTGGTGCGTCGAATCATTTCTTCGCAAGGCGGGCAGGCCGGCGTCGAAGAGACGATGTCTGAGGCAGTAACCCCAACTCGTATCCAGCATCGGCGAGAGGGGAATGCGTCGTCTGCCGTCGTCGTCTCTAATTTGGACGACGTCGATGTGCTTGTGAAACTCGCAAAGTGCTGTACGCCTGTGCCACCGGATAAAATTGTGGGGTTTGTGACGCGCGGAAAAGGGATTTCTGTACACCGTGCGGACTGCCCGAATGTAGAGTCGCTGCGCAGAGAACCGGATCGCTTCATCGATATTGCTTGGGATGGAACTCCCGAGGGTATTTTCCTGGTTCAAGTGCAGATTGAGGCACTGGATCGCAAGGGGCTGTTGGCAGATATTACGCGCGCCCTCAGTGAGCATGATATTAATATGATTTCGGGTTCTATTAACACGTCGAGTGAGAGGCTTGCTCGTTCTAATTTCATTTTTGAAATTTCTGATCCGCGTCATCTCGATCAGGTCTTGAAAGAACTGCGCAAGATCGAAGGCGTGTACGACGCCTACCGGGTTACGGCCTCGAAGAAAGAAGCTCATCAACGCGTTTTCCCGTGAGCATTTCTCATACTAGCGAGTTGGTTAAATCGAAAAATGTCGCGGGGGAGTTGGGCAAGAACTTCTTGCACACGCTTCTTTCCAGCAACTGCATGAATATGGTTTAAGCACTCCATGATCGCCTCATAACGCGCACCGGAACGCAGCAAGATAGGCAGGAAGCTGATTCCGGCTTCCAAGTCTTCGAGGAGTAGATCTACAGCCGTTCGAGCACAGTTTGTAACGAGAACATTGCCATATTTGTGGATATCTTCGGAGCGAATCGTGCGCCTTTTACTCGTGGAACGATACTTTGAGTCCCTGCGCACGGTATATGGTCCACGGATCAGCTGGATTGGCGCATACCCAGTGTGAATCCATAAGGCAGACCATGAGCACAAAATATCACCATCGTGCGTGATCGACTGGTAAGCATAAGCACGAAGCAGTGGGTTTATACAGTAATTTGTGTCTGCAAATATCCCCGGCAGTAGCTCTAGATACCGATCGTCTAAAAATCGATACTGATTGAGATCGGCTAAACTTTTGGCTTCGATAAGCGGAAAATTGATCATGTTCTACATGTATCAAAATCCGCAACTGTTTTGGGGGTTGTTTCCACAGCTGTGGAAACAACCCCCAAAACCGGCCATCGCATTAGTTGCGATTAGTCATCAAGCACTGCTTTGAGCCAGGCCTTGCGAGCGGCCAATGCTTCTTCGTACTCTTTGATTTTCTTGGCATTGCTGTCAGCTTGAGCTTGAGCCAACTGGGCTTCCAGCTCTGTAATAAGCTGCTGGAGCTGCTGTGCCATTCCTGAGGTGCGCTCTTCTTTATCAGGATCGGTCTTGGCCCACTGCTCATTTTCGGCATCGCGAATGATCCGCTCAATTTCGCGAAGTCGCCCTTCAGTGCGGGCAACATCGGCACGCGGCACGCGGCCAATAGCATCCCACTGCTCACCGATTGCTCGCAGCTGCTCTTTCGCAGCAGCAATATCTTCGATCGGCAAGATGCGCTCTGCTTGTTCGAGCAAAGCCAGTTTCTTTTCAAGATTGGAACCGAATTCCTCATCAAGAGCTGCGTTAAAGGAGCTTCGCGCATCAAAGAATACCTGTTGAGCGGAACGGAACTGCTCCCACAACCGGTCGTCATCCTTGCGGGTAGAACGCCCTGCTCGCTTCCACTGATCCATGAGATTGCGGTACTGCGCTGCGGTATCGTTCCAATCGGTGGACGTTTGAAGCGCTTGAGCCTGCGCAATGAGCGCCTCTTTCGTGCGGATAGTCTCCTTATGCTGAGCTTCTAAATCGGAGAAATATTGACGACGGTGGCGGTCAAACTGGGTACGAGCTGCGGAAAAACGCTTCCACAGTCCATCTTCAGTCGTGCGATCGAGGCGTGCACCGTGCCTTTGTGCGTTCTTCCACTGATCAAGAAGCTTGGTCAACTCATCACGAGAATTGCGCCAATGCGTTTTCCCTGGATCTTGAGCCGCAATTTCCTCAACGCGTTCCACAATCGCAGTGCGATCAGCTAAAGCCTTAGCCTTAGCTTCTTCGCGCTCAATTGCCACTTGCGCAGCGCGCTCTTCAATCTTTGCCTCCAGTGCCTGCACGCGGTTGCGCAGCTCTTCTACATCGCCAACCACTGCAGGTTCAACGAGTTGTTCCTTAAGCGACTTGAGCGATTTGCGAGCTTCTTCAGGAGAGATTTTGGCAACTCGTGATTCGAGCAGAACAACCTGAGCCTTAATATCAAGGTATCGACGCACGTAGAGACCGAGTGCATCAGTTTCGGTACCGCCCGCAGCGTACTGTCCGACGACGCGCTCTGGTTCCGAACCTGCCGAACGTAACCAAACGTTCCCGTCGTCGTCGACGCGTCCCCACTTGGCAGCTGCGGCAGCATCGGCGTCGTCAATATGAGGCACCGGAACTGCGATTTTAGCTTCAGCGCGCGGAAGCGGAACTGGGATCTTTGGACGGGCATTTTCTGTGGAATCGGTCATCTTTGATGCTCCTTTGAAGACGGGGTAGGCGGGTGCCACACCGTGCGCGTAATATTCATATAATATTGTACGCAGATTTTCGTGTAAATGCAGTCAACCACGCATTTCAGGTACGGTTATATTTATGATTATCTTGCGTTATAGCCAAACTTTCCTCGAAGCCAATACCTACATTGTGGCCGACGAGCACCAAAAAGTTGCATTAGTGGTGGATACAGGGGCAGGCTCGTGCCAATGGATCAAAGAAACACTCGCTGAGCACGGCCTGAGCTTAGGCGCCGTTTTACTCACGCACGGGCATGCAGATCACGTGTGGGACGTGAGCGGTGTGGTTGACGATGAGCCAGTATATATTCCTGAACCAGACTTATATCGCCTGGACAATCCGCTAGAGCATCTCGGCATGCCGCAATTTGCTATCGCCTTTGGCCGCATGGGCATTGACACGTGGAGTGTGCCGAGCAACCTTCAAACTCTGCCCGCGCAATTCTATGAAGAATCAGTTGAGATCGTGCCAGGCGTCGTCTTGCGTGCGATTGCGACGCCGGGGCACACGGAAGGCTCCTCAGTCTTTCTTTTCGCAGGGCGCGCCATTGCTGCCGGGCCGCATAGCATTGGTGACACTGGCAGAAATGAGCAGTTTATGCTTTCGGGTGACGTAATTTTCAACAATGGGATTGGTCGCACCGATTTGCCTGGTGGCGATGATCAAAAGATGGCTGCATCGTTGCGATTCCTGGTGCAGGTTATTAAGCCAGAGACTGTTATTTTCCCTGGTCATGGTCCGCAGACGACGATGTTTCACGAGACTCGACACTCGCAGTACCTCCATGCCGCGATGAGTTAAGTAAATGCGCTAGGTAAATGCGCTAAGTAGACGATCTAATCGATGAGCTGGGCAAAAGGTGAGGTCGAAAAACTCGGCCGTGACCAATGCCAGCTCAGCTGGGCAATGACCATCGGTTTTGCTTCGTTGAGTTGATCATCGAGGCTGCACGCCGACCGTAAAAATAGGCTCTTAGGTGTGCGGATACGTATAATACATAAGCACAACAAAAGGGCAAATTCTACGAATCGTATTGAGAAGTGAAATAATAGAATCATGGCTAAGATTGCACCGTTATCAGGTTTCCCAGAATGGCTCCCGGCAGGACGTATCGTTGAGCAGGAAGTTCTCGACACACTGCGTTCAACATTTGAATTGCACGGTTTTTCAGGGATTGAAACTCGCGCTGTTGAACCCGTTTCGCAGCTATTGAGCAAAGGCGAAACCTCGAAAGAGATCTATCTTCTCAATCGTTTACAGGCTGCTGGCGACGAGAAGAACGATCGCGACGCACAGTTGGGCTTGCACTTTGATCTGACAGTGCCGCTATCACGTTACGTACTCGAGCACGCCGGACACCTCGATTTCCCATTTCGCCGCTACCAGATTCAAAAAGTGTGGCGAGGGGAGCGGCCACAAGACGGGCGCTTTCGCGAATTCGTGCAAGCTGATGTCGATGTAGTTGGTCAAGATACGCTCGCTTTCCACCATGAAGTTGAACTTCCATTGGTGATGGTGGACGCTTTGAGCAAATTACCGATTCCGCGCGTGATTATCAAAGCTTCGAACCGCAAACTCGCGCAAGGATTTTATGAGGCTATTGGGATCGCAGATGTGGAAGAGACTCTGCGCATTCTCGACAAACTCGATAAAGTTGGCCCGGACGTTGTGATTGAACTGCTCGCTGCACGCGTTGGTGCTTCAGAGCAACAGGCGAAACTCGCACTCAAATTGGCAGATATTCGCGGCGCGGACGGCCGGTTTGCTGATGAGGTTCTGGCGCTCGGACACACGAGTGCCCTGTTAGAGCAGGGACTTGAAGAGCTTGTGAACTTGGTTGACGGGGCTAATGAGCTGATGCCAGGAGCAATCGAAGCTGATTTGAAGATCGCACGCGGCCTTGACTATTACACAGGTTCGGTCTACGAATCAGTGCTGGTGGGTCACGAAGACTTGGGCTCTGTGTGTTCCGGTGGACGCTATGACTCCTTGGCCAGCGACGGAAAGCGTGTTTTCCCCGGTGTGGGACTTTCTATTGGTGTTTCGCGCATTTTGGCGCGCGTCATTGGACGTGACGTTGTGGTTCCTACTCGCAAGGTTCCTACCGCGGTACTGATCGCAGTCAACGACGAGACCGAACGGCGTCATGCTGAAAAGACGGCGATGATGTTGCGTTCTCGCGGAATTTCCACTGAAGTTTCGCCAAATTCAGCGAAGTTCGGAAAGCAGATTAAATACGCCGACAAGCGTGGCATTCCTTTTGTTTGGTTCACTACCGACGACGGTGAGCAAGTTAAGGACATTCGCTCCGGCGAGCAAGTTGGTGCGGATCCACAGGTATGGATGCCATCTGCTGAGGATCTTCGCCCGAGATTGGTCAATCCGGAGAACTGATGGTGAGTTTAGCTGTGCCAGATAATACCGATCAATCGGTTCCGAGTGTGTTGCACAAAATGCGCAATACACTCGGTCTGGTGCATTTTCCGATTCGACTTCCACATAGCGACTCAGCGCACGAGGCGCTAGGGGATCTTTGCAATCAGCTCGACGATTACGTTTTGCCGCGCTTTGCGGCTCTCGATGCGCCGCTACTTGCAGTGGTGGGCGGTTCAACGGGCGCTGGGAAATCAACTTTTGTGAATTCGTTGGTGGGTGAGAACCTCACCTATGCATCTGCTTTGCGTCCAACGACGCGCATCCCGACTCTGATCTGTCACCCACAAGACCTCGATTGGTTTGAAAGTAGCAATATTCTTCCGAGTTTGGCGCGTGTTACCTCGGATAATAGGGCAGATGATGGCATCACTTTGGCGAAAGAGGCAAAAGAAAATGGTGTGGCTCGGACCGCGACCGCTCACGACGCAAAGCTACAAGGCAGTGCACAACTTGCACAATCTCAAATTGCGCTCAAAACATCTGCACATATGCCGCCCGGATTAGCGTTGATCGATTCACCAGATATCGATTCTTTGGTGAAAGAAAATCGAGTGTTGGCAGCGCAACTCATGGCAGCAGCGGATTTGTGGATTTTCGTTACTACTGCGCATCGGTACGCTGATGCGATTCCTTGGGCGATGCTTGATGATGCAGCGCGTCGCAATCTTGTGATTGGTGTTTTGCTTAATCGCGTGCCGGTGGGAGTCGGTGTGGAAGTGCGCCGCGATCTTGTGCAGAAGCTCGAAGAACACGGTTTAGAGCACGCCCCTTTGTTTGTGGTTTCGGAGACGGATTTAGGCGAAGATGCCCGTTTACCGAACGCAGATGTGGACGCTATCCGCGGCTGGATGCGCGGAATTGCTCGCGATGCCACGAGCCGCGCTCTCGTGGTCAAACAAACGCTGCTAGGTGTAGTTAGCGCGATGCCTGAACGACTGGCGGAGATTGAAGCGGGCTATGACGAGCAAGTTCTTTACTGTAATGAGCGCAGAGTCGAGGCGATAGAGCTATTCGATGCGGCTCACCATACGATTTCAGCTCAGCTTTCCGATGGCAGCTTGCTCAAAGGCGAGGTCTTGCGCAGCTGGCAAGACCTTATCGGCACTAGTCAGTGGGCACGCAAACTCGAATCTCAAGTTTCCATGCTTCGTGATCGCATTACCAGCTTTTTCGCCGCCAAAAAGCCGTCTGTGAAGAATGTTGAAGAAGTAGTTAGTGAAATTACCTTGAAAATGATCGTGGCTCATTCTCAACTGGTGATTGCCAAAATGCTCCAGTCTTGGCAGCAACGCGAAGAGTTAACTGATGCGCTGAAGCTGGTCAAATCCGAATTGCGTAGCGATAAGCAGCGTGAACAAGCTGCTCAAGAGCTAGTTCGGCAGTGGCACCAGGCTTTGATAGCGATGATTCGCAAGCAAAGTGATTCCAAGAAAGCAATGGCACGGATCGCTGCATTGGGAATTAACGCGGTGGGCGTATCGCTTATCATTTTGGTCTTTGCTTCTACAGGAGGCCTGGTTGGAGGCGAAATTGCCGTTGCAGGGGGAACTGCCCTTGTTGCGCAGCGCGTTTTAGAAGCAATTTTTGGCGACGACGCCGTGCGCCGCATGGCTAAAGAAGCTCGCCTTGATTTTGACGAGCGTTTGGAGAGATTCCTCGGTGTTGACCGTGATGTTTTTCTTCGAAATCTTGATTCACTGCAGGTCAATGAGCAAATTTTGGATGAGTTGCAGATAAGGGTGCAAGAGTTACAGGCAGTTGCGGGAGCTGGGTGCACACAGCGATGAGCATTTCATTTGCAGAGGCAGTTACGAATCTCGAACAGATTCTTCGGTTGGCACGAGGAAAAATAGATCCGGCATCGCTCCACGAGGCCGAAGACTTTTTAGCATATAGCTCACAGCGTCGGCAGCGAGGAATTGAACATAGCGTGATCGCATTTGCTGGTGGCACTGGAGCAGGAAAATCTTCGCTCTTAAATTCGGTGCTTGGTTTCGACGTCGCCCCGGTTGCCCCAACGCGTCCTACGACTTCTGAGCCTCAAGCGGTGTGCAGTTCGCCTGCACCAGAGTTACTCGACTGGTTGGATGTGCGGCGTCGGCATATTGAACCTACCTTGGCGAAAACCTTGGGTGTTGACTCGAATGCGAGCGCGTCGTCGGTGATTATGCTCGATCTTCCTGATATTGATTCGACTAATAACCACAATAGGGAGATTGCGCGGCGTCTTTCGCAGAAAGTTGATGTGCTTATCTGGGTGCTTGACCCGCAAAAATATGCCGATGCGATTATTCATGATGACTATCTCGCGCATATGCGTCACCATGCTGAGGTGACTATCGTCGTGCTCAACCAGGCCGATACATTGGCGGAGCGTATTCAAGCAGACGTGGTGGCAGATGCGCAACGAATTTTGCATTCACACGGCATTGATGTGCCAGTATTGGCAACCTCAACTCGCATTGGACTTGGTATTGTTGAACTGCGTGAACGCATCGCGCAGATCGTACAAGAACGAAATGTGGCATATGCGCATTTGTGTGCGCAGTTGAAGAATATTTCTGATGTATTGGAAGCATCCGCTGCTGATGGAATTTGGCAGTTTTTAGATCAATTACCGGATCGCCAAAGTGTCTTAGTAGATCCTTTACTGGGGGCAATTGGTGGAAAGCAGCTGGAGAAGATTCTCTACGAATCGTGTGTATATCGCGGCAACAGTTCCACGACCAGCATATTTACAAGATGGCTGTGGCGTGCCAAAGTGGATCCGCTCAAAAGATTTCGGCTGGTTAAAGATAACGTTGATGGCGCCGACGTTTGGCCAGATGAATCCGTCACTGTAGAAGCGATAACTGAATTGATTGGTGTTGATCGCTCGTATCAAGCGCGTTATGAAATGAGCGTGGATGAGTTTATCACACAAGTTGTTGAGAAAATGCCACGGTTATGGGCACATAGCATTATGCAAAGTCATCATCGGCGCGCAATGGCTGTGCTTGAAACTGCCGGAGATGTGCTGCAACGAGTGTCGTTTCCACTGCGTAAAGTACCGCTTTGGTGGCGGTTAGGAAATATCGCTCAGTGGTTTTTGGGCGTGGGAGCAGTCGTTGGTGCTTTGTGGTTGATTTTACTGAATTTTGGCCATCTGATTCAGATTCAGTTGATTGATCCACCAGCTGTGGATTTTGGGGGAGTAGTAAGGATTGGACTTCCGCTGCTTGTGATGGTTGGTGCAGCGCTGGCTTCGATTTTGGTTTCCTTGCTCAGTGGAGTTGCTCATCGTTGGCGTGCACGGCGCATGCAAAAACGGATAATGCGAGACGTAAAACAACGCATGAACGAAAAACTTAGCGTTGAACTTATGGAACCATTGAAAGCTGATTTACAACGCTACCTCGATTACGTTGAGCTCGTAGAATCACTGCGCAGCGTGAAAGTTAAATGATTTGTGCTAGCCGCTGCGCCCACTCTCCGACGTACTTTTGGGGCGTTTTTGGCAACATCTCCACATATATCGAGATCATGCAAAATCCACACCAAATCTCGACGGCCACGCCGCGATATGACCCTGACACGCGTCCCCAGACACGCCTAATCCCTCACACGCGCCCCCGGACACGCCTAATCCCTGACATGCCCACCCCTGACACGCGTCCCCAGACACGATCTGGCCTTTAAACCGACCTTTAACCCGCATATAAGCAAGAGCGCAGTACTAGTGAAAGTACTGCGCTCGAGCGAAGAATTGCCTGCTAGCTTAAGATTTACCAGCGGTCGCTGTCTCGGGAGGGACGGCGCGCGCCGCGATCTGCGAAGCGATCATTGAAGCGTCCGCCGCGTCGTTCGGAGCGCCCACCAAAGCCGCGATCATCGTGGCGGAAGCCGCGGCTGGCGCGGCGATCAGAGCTGTGATCTCCACGCGCGGAGGACTTAAACTTGCGGCGATCATCGCCGAATTTGCGATCAGCGCGGTACTTGCGGAACTCTGGATCGTCGTCATTAAATCCGCCGGCAGGGCGATGGCCTGGGCCACGATCTTCGGAAATATTGAGCGTTCGACCAGCAACTCGTGCTCGGCCGATCCGTCGGCGAGTACTCTCGTCTAGCTCATGCTGCAACTCGACCAGCGAGAAAGATGGGAAGATATCAATTTTGCCCAATTGGGAGCCGGCAATTCCGCCCTCGCCCGTGATTGCACCCACGATATGACCAGGCGAAACGCCGTCACGACGGCCAACTTCGATGCGATAGGTTGTGCCACTTCCTTCAAAGGTGGGTTTGCGTGATTCACGACGTCGTTCGCCACGCTCACGACCGGTACGAGACGAACGCTCGCGTCCGCTGTCGTCGAACTTCGCGGTGAGGAACTCGGGCTCGTCATTGGCTTGTGGACCTGGATCGCGCACAGCCAGGGCAAGGAGTGCCAAAATCAAGTCCTCGGTGGAAAGCGGTGATTCGGACTCGCTTTGTGCTTCTTTAAAAGCTGCGAGAACTTCATCGTAAACATGCAGACGCCCAACGCCGAAACGTTCAATAGCCTGATCAATCACTCGCTGTGCACGCAGTGATGAAACTTGTGCTGGGGTAGGAAGTTCAACTTCACTCATCCGTGCGCCGGTAACTTTTTCGATGCGGCGCAAACGGGTGCGCTCTTTTGGAGTGACGAAAGTTAGCGCAGTACCTTCGCGGCCAGCGCGACCAGTGCGTCCGATGCGGTGAACGTAGGTGTCAATTTCACGTGGTACGTCAAAATTGACCACGAGTCCGATGCGTTCAACATCCAAGCCGCGCGCTGCGACGTCGGTAGCTACGAGCACGTCGATTGTGCCAGAGCGCAAACGCTCAACGAGTTTTTCGCGGTCTTTTTGTTGCACGTCGCCCGAAAGCGCAGCAGTCATGACACCGCGCGCAGTGAGCTCGAGAGAAAGCTCTTCAGCAGTAGCGCGGGTGCGCACAAAGACGAGCGCTGCATCGGCGTCGGTGGTTGCCAAAACGCGTGCTAGAGCTCCGATCTTGTGTCGCATTGGTACGACCGCGAAAGTTTGAGTGATGGTGTCCACTGTTGATGCTTGGCGTGAAACAGTCACTTCAACAGGATCTTTGAGATGTGTTTGAGCAACGTTGCGAATCGATGCCGGCATGGTTGCGGAGAACAACGCAGAAATGCGCTCGTCTGGCAGGCCAGCGGCGATAGTCTCCACATCTTCGGCAAAGCCCATACGCAGCATTTCGTCTGCTTCATCCAGCACGAAGTAACGCACCGTTTCGAGTTTGAGTGCGCCACGTTCGATGAGATCCATGACGCGACCTGGCGTACCGACGACGACCTGCGCGCCGTTTTTTAGAGCGCCGAGCTGCGGCCCATAAGAAGTGCCACCGTAAACGGCCACGATATCTAGACCGCCTGTTTTGGAAGCAAAAGTTTCAATTGCCTCTGCGCCCTGCATTGCCAATTCACGAGTTGGTGCAAGCACAAGAGCTTGTACTTCGCGCACCTCGGGATCGACGTGGCCGAGCATTGGAAGGGCGAATGCAGCAGTCTTTCCGGTACCGGTTTGCGCCACGCCGACGACGTCGCGCCCTTGTACGAGGTGCGGAATGGCTTGCTGCTGGATCGCTGTTGGGACTTCATATCCCATTTCGGTGATGGCCTGCAAGATAGTTTCAGGCAAATTGAGGTCAGCAAAAGTTACGGAGTTATCCGACATTAAACTACGTCCAAACGTTGTTGATTCTTCGAGCCTTGGCGGAATTGAGGTCCAAACTCTCCGCCTTGCCGAAAAATACACACATATACACACGCAGTCGGCAAAAGGCCAAGCGTCACTTCTTGACGCCCTACAAGCATATAGGGTTCAGATCTCGATTCGCGATAAACGCCGCGGTGAGATGGGGCACGTTGTTTTATAACTATGAGTTATTGCTTCCTATCTCAATGCCGATGATCTGCGATAACGCGTATTAATACGTCGAATCGGCACGCAAATTCTCTCCAGCAGTGATGCGCCTTACCAACCACAACGCCACTATGAGAATTGCACACGAGAAGCAAATAACCCAGGTGAATGAATGATGCTCAAAACTTCGCGTCAGTGAGAACAAAATGCCAGCATAAGCAATGAGAATTGCCGATCCGAGCGTATCGGAAATCTGCAGTGCGGACGAGGTTTTGCCGTGCAGTTTTTGTTCGGTGAGCGCGAGGGCATGCACGGTCATGGCAGGATAAGAAATTCCCAATCCGGTGCTTGCGATCAGCCAGCCGATGAACACGATTTCGCCAGGAAGATTGGGGAAGACGCCGAGCACCGTCAGTAGCATTCCGCCTAACTGCATCAGAGTTCCAACTAGTGGGAAAAGTGTGCGCGTTTTAGGATTGGTGACGCGCCCTTGCCACCACGATCCGGCAGCCCAGGTTATTGAGCCAACCGTCATCACAAAGCCAGCAGACGTAGGGGAGAAAGCGTGAACTTCTTTGAGGAGTAATGGTAGAAATAGCTCCACAGTGATATATGTGCCGTTAATGAGGCCGCGGAAAAATATCGACGCTGGTAAGCCACGTTTTCCACTC
Organism: Arcanobacterium pluranimalium; assembly: GCF_016907845.1. Classification (GTDB taxonomy): domain Bacteria; phylum Actinomycetota; class Actinomycetes; order Actinomycetales; family Actinomycetaceae; genus Arcanobacterium_A; species Arcanobacterium_A pluranimalium. Next base: position 1,498,804 of record NZ_JAFBCS010000001.1, on the reverse strand, counting down.
AGTGTGCCGGCTGGGAGCAAAGGACGGATGAATGCGAAACACGCAATAGAGCTGAGCACGATAAATACGTACGTCCACGGTGAAAACTGGCCTTTTTGAGTGCCGGAGAGGATTTGCAAACAAGCTACGGACACGCCGGATGCCAACGCGAAAAACACGATTCGATGAATGCGGCCAACTTTCACTGGCTCGGCCAACATTGGGAACTGCTTTATCTTCGAATAGCCGAATGGAGCTGCCAGGATAATGAGCACTGGAGTGATGCCAAATACCCACCGCCAGTGAATGTAATCAACGAAAATACCTGCGATAACGGGCCCAATAAGCGATGGGAGCACCCAAGCTGCTGCGAAAGAAGCGAAAACAGCAGGTTGCTTTTGTTTCGGTATATATCCGCCTACCATCACATATAGGGGAACGATCAGCAAACCAGAACCGAAACCTTGGATAGCACGGCCAATGACGAGCACTACCGTGTTTGTAGCGATGGTTGCAACGATCAAGCCTGTTACAAAAAGTACGACGCCGGTGTAAAGCACTTTCTTAGGACCGCGTGCGTCACACCAGACTCCCGCCACCGCCGTCGTCACAACTTGTGAAGCCAAAGCGATGCCAGAGGCGAGTGCGTAGTAACGAATTCCGCCAAGATCTGCTACAACGTAAGGCATCGCCGTCGCAACAGCAATGACCTCAAAAGCGACGAGTGAGATCAAAGCAACCGAAATAAAACGCAACCAGAATTCGAGATTTTCAGTCAACGGTGTTGTGTTTCGCCGGCGCCGGTTCATACGACGACGCCGTGGACGCGTTACGAAGTGCTCGCTGTGCAGGTTCTGTGCTTGCGATTCGCGCTCAGAGGATTGAAAATTCGTCACACTACCATTGTCTTTGGACTGAGGAACGAATCGCAAAAGTAGAAGCTGTGACTTATGGCTCGGCTTATTCGAGGCATTGAATTTTTGCCCATTGTGGGTGCGCGGTAGAATCGAGAGCGTGCACGTTTCCCGTCTCGTTACGTGCTGTAACCCGCTCGTCTCGCGGGTGATTCCAACAACTGAAAAGAGGTCGCTGTGCTACGCACACGAATGGCAGGTTCTCTGCGCAAAGAAGATATTGGCTCCACCGTTACGCTCACAGGTTGGGTAGATCGTCGTCGTGATCACGGCGGAATTGCTTTCATTGATCTACGCGACGCTTCGGGAATTGCACAAATTACGATTCGTGCTGACGTTGCACACGAACTGCGTTCTGAATACGTTATTAAAGTTGTTGGCGTTGTGAATGAGCGACCTGAAGGAAATTCCAACGCTGCGCTTCCAACTGGTGACGTTGAAGTGGAAGCAACAGAGATTGAAGTTTTGAACACTGCTGCTCCGTTGCCATTCCAAATCTCCGATCATGCTGAAGATGCAGGCTCGGTAAACGAAGAAACGCGTCTGAAGTACCGCTATCTCGATTTGCGTCGTTCGTACGAACAAAACGCCATTCGTCTGCGCGCCAAGGTTTCCCAAGCTGCGCGTCGTGTACTCGATGGTCACGATTTTGTGGAAATTGAAACTCCAACTCTCATCCGCTCCACGCCAGAGGGCGCGCGTGATTTTATTGTGCCGGCACGTCTTGCTCCTGGCTCGTGGTACGCTTTGCCGCAGTCACCACAGCTATTCAAGCAGCTCTTGATGGTTGCAGGAATGGAACGCTACTACCAGATCGCTCGCTGCTATCGTGACGAGGATTTCCGTGCTGATCGTCAGCCGGAATTCACGCAGCTCGATGTGGAAATGTCATTTGTGGATCAAGACGACGTCATGGCAATCGCCGAGGACGTTTTGAAAAATATTTGGTCGCTAATTGGTGTTGAGCTCACAACTCCTATTCCGCGGATGCCGTTCCGTGAAGCGATGGAGCGATTCGGTTCAGACAAGCCGGATCTACGTTTTGGTTATGAGCTGGTCGATCTTACCGAGTATTTTGCAAACACTCCTTTTAGAGTGTTCCAAAATCCTTACGTGGGTGCTGTGGTCATGCCTGGTGGCGGTTCGCAACCGCGCCGCACATTCGATAAGTGGCAAGAATGGGCAAAGGCTCGCGGAGCCAAGGGCTTGGCTTATGTGACCATTGCTGAAGATGGTACTTTGGGTGGTCCAGTCTCGAAGAATATTTCCGAAGAAGAACGCGCTGGCTTGGCCGAAGCAACTGGTGCCAAGCCTGGTGACTGCATTTTCTTTGCAGCCGGTGAACCAACTGCGTCCCGCGAACTGCTCGGTGCTGCACGACTTGAAATCGGAAAGCGATGCAACCTCATCGATCCAGATGCATGGGCATTTGTGTGGGTTGTCGATGCTCCGCTGTTCAAGCCTACGAAAGACGCAGAAGCTGAAGGCGACGTTGCAGTTGCCGGTGGCGCATGGACGGCCGTACACCATGCATTCACCTCTCCGAAGCCTGAATGGCTTGATAACTTTGATACTGATCCAGGAAATGCACTTGCCTATGCCTACGATATCGTGTGCAACGGCAATGAAATCGGAGGTGGATCGATCCGTATCCACCGCCGCGACGTGCAAGAACGCGTCTTCAAGGTGATGGGCTTGGATCAGGAAGCTGCACAAGAGAAATTCGGCTTCTTGCTTGATGCATTCAAGTACGGTGCTCCACCACACGGCGGAATCGCTTTTGGGTGGGATCGTATCGTTGCTCTGCTCACCAAGGCTCCGTCGATTCGTGACGTTATCGCTTTCCCGAAGATTGGAAACGGTTGGGATCCGATGACCGATGCGCCTGCACCTATTACTGCTCTGCAGCGCAAAGAAGCAGGAATTGACGCAAAGCCCAAGCAAAAAGCTGCTGAGCCAACGGCGAACTAGATTCACCATCTGATGAACTGATTTTGTAGGGCTTTCTGGTTTTCGTGTGCACATTGCACGTGTTTGCTAAGCCAGAAAGCCCTACAGATTAGTGTGACGTGCATGCTGCATAAGAAATAAAAGCTGCGCGAGAAACAAAAGTTGCACGAGAAAGACGTGCAAGCTGCGTGAGAAAATCGAGGAATAATGGACGTACTAGGTGGCATTTCGAGCTTCTTTTGGCAACATGAGATCGCGCCGTGGCTCGAGACGCAAAAAGAACAGATCATCTTTTATGAGGGTGATAATCAAGGCGTAGTTGCTATCGTCCGTTCGTCCGATCCACAAAATTCAGGCATCGTCTTTGAAGGTAAAGCATTTGGGCATCCCAAGCGTGTGATAGAGCTGCTGGAGAGTCTTGACGATGAAGTTCTTGGTAAATCTGAGATTATGATGAATCGTGAGGTCTACGAAAATATGCCCCATGATCTGTGTGAACGCTGTGGAGCGCATTGGGGTCACGAGTGGGAGTTTTTCTTTGCCACGCAAGCGGTTCCGTCCGTTGCGGGCGACGACGCCGTCGTCGTTATTCCAACCGGTTCCGAAGAATTTCTCAAGCGTCGCGCTGAAATATTAGCGGTGCTGCAAAAAGCTAATCCAATATCGGAAGCTGTAGACGATATCGATCGCCTTGATTGGTTCGTGATTCCGGGCGACGACGGAAAACTGGCTTGCGTTATGGGGGCCAGCGAACACGGCGGAAAGATCCATTTTGCAGGTCTGGCCACGGATCCTCACTATCGCGGTCGCGGTTTTGCCAGTGCCGTGATGGTTGCAACTGTGAATTATTGGCTGTTACAGGGCAAGACGATCTACTTCGGTATGTGGGCATGGAACCACAAAGCGCGAAAGCTCTATCTGCGACTTGGTCTCACACCCGGTCCGCGACTCATTTTCTGTGGGCCGCAGCCCTTTGAAGACTTCTCACAGTACGCGCTCTAATTACTTGAGGTATAGCTGCTCAGGGAGCTAATAACGCGCTCGTGAGTGAGAGATCATGAGCTTAATGAGTGATCTTGAATTTCTCGTAGAAAGAGCGCAAGAAGCGTGGTGCCCACCAATTCCACCGGCCCATGAGCGTCATGAACGCAGGCACGAGTAGCATACGAACTAATGTGGCATCTACAAGCACGATAATTGCCAGCGCAACGCCGATTTGGCGAATCGGAAGCAACTCGCCAAAAATGAAGCCAACAAAAACAGCAATAATGATGACGGCTGCGGCTGTAATGATGCGGCCAGACCGCTGCAAACCGCGCTCAACTGCGAGGTCGTTATCATGTATAGAATCCCAGTATTCTTTTATTCGGGCGAGCAGGAATACTTCGTAATCCATTGCGAGTCCGAAGCCGAAAGCTACCGCACACGCCACCACGAAAGTCTCTAGTCCTGCCGTTTTTGGTAATCCGAAGAGTCCATAGTGGAACACCAGCACTGTGAGTCCGAGCCCGGCAATGAGCGACAATGAGTTGATGATTAATGCTTTGAGTGCCGCCACAACGGATCCTGTCATGAGGAATAGCAACAACAGCACTGCCACAACAATAACGAGTGCGGCGTAGGGTGCTCCAGCCATTATCGAACGGTTGAAATCGTATTGGAGAGCGGCGCTACCACCAACTTTGAAATCAAAATCCGTATTAAGCTCACGAACTGTTTTAACTACTTGAGTTGCTTCGTGTCCAACTTGATCCCCGGTATCGACGTGGAAAGTGATCAGAGTTTGGTGATCATTGAGTTTTTGAGCAGGGGAGACGTTATCGACTCCAGCAATCGCCGCAATATCGGAGCGCAGCTGCTTCACGCCAGCTTCATCAGTATCGGCAAGAACCGTTCCAGTGGGAGCTCGTAATGCAGGATAAGTACTATTGATTTCGTCTAATGCATATTTCGCGCTGGTGTGTGCCGGTACGTAATCAGTGAAATTTGAGCGCATTTCGAAATCTTGCAAAGGTAAAGTTGAAACCACCAAGAGCGAGGCAACACTGACTAATACTGGCCATGGATGGCGGTGTACCCACTCGGCGAGTCGTGAGAATATGCCACTTTCCGTGGTTGCGTCACCAAAGCGTTTGACCAATCTGTCGAAGAATGTGAAACGGGTGAGAACAGAGGGCTTGAGCATCCGCACACCGAGTACTTTGATCAGTGCAGGTACGAACGTTACAGCAGTAAGAACGGCGAGTAAGGTGACGATCATGCCACCCATTGCAATCATTTTGAGCATCGGTGCTTTCATCACGAGCAAACCTGCAATCGACACAGCGATAGTGAGAGCTGAGAAGAAAACGGTTCGCCCCGCCGTCTTAACAATGAGTGTGACTGATGAGTTGATCAGCTCGCGGATATCATCGGGTAAACGCGATCCATCGGCAGGGTATCCGAGTTCCTGTAGCCGCCGGCCAATTTCTTCGCGATAGCGAGATACCACGAGCAAGCCGTAATCAATCGAGAGTGCAAGCCCAATGATGGTCAAAATATTTAATATGAACGAATCAACATTGGTGAAGAAAGTGACGAACCACGTCAAACCAGAGGCAATACCAATTGATACGAGGGCTGCCGAGAGCGGTAAACCAGCTGCAATAACTCCACCAAAAACAATCACGAGAAACAACAGTGCCATTGGCAAACCAATAGTTTCTCCGCGCACCAAATCTTTGGCAACTTGATTGAGAATGAGATCTTTGGCGATATTGTGAGAAATGGAATCGACTCTCACATTAGGATGCGAAGAGGTGATTGCCGTTTCAAATTCCGTTATGGCTGAGTCGATACGGGAGTGAACGTCGTCGCTCACATCCTCTTCAACTTCTGTGACAACCGCGAAACCGCTAGCAGAAGTCAATGCTGTCTCGGGGGCGGGAAGTTGTGCGAATCGGGCGTCGATCTCTTGGGAGACCTTATTTCGAATTTGGGTTTCAATTTCTTTGCGGATTTCCGCTGCTATTTGCTGTTCGGCTTGGGAACGCCGTGTAGGTGGTAGTGTCGCCAACTGCTCATTTTGAGCCGCCAATGCAGCTGCCGTGGACTGGCTAATCTGGGACTGTGCATGTGAAATCGCATCTTGAACAGCAGATTCTTTTTGCTGGGCTAGTTCTTTTTGACTCTTTTCGCGAACTGAGAGCGGATCGTTGACGATGCGCACACTCTCGATCGCGTTGAGCTTATCGTGTAAAACACCCAACTCACTTGAAATATCTTCGGCTTTGACTCCAGTGACTATCGATGTGATAGCTTCACCTTCGCCAGCAGCATTTACCGCTTCCATGACGAGGTCTGACTCAGAACCAGGCACCATTGACCTGCTAGATTCCATTCGAGAAAACAGAGTTCCCTGGCCAAACCCTGTTATGGCAGCGCTAAAGCCGAGTCCAAACAGAATGAGCCATACGATGATGACCAGCCGTGGACGCTCGGAAATTGATTTACCCAAAGCCGTGAACATATTTTATTGTCTCAAATTATGGAGGTCGTTGCGTAGCAATAAGCTAAAAGCTCACCTACTAATTCAGTATTTGCGTAAGAATTTACTAGCAGCGAGACGGATTTCGAAATTTCGCCTACGTTAACCCCTTGTTTTGAAGTGAGATACACCTTAACTATCTATGAAATTGAAGTAGGAATAGTGCAGGTAGGCCGGAAAGATCATCCTCAGGCAGAAATCTTGCGAGACTGGTTGGAAAACCATCTCCTTACAGCTTTTGAAAATCGCATATTGCCAATGGATATTGCAGTGGCACGTGCTGCGGCCAATCTCCAAAAAAGCAGAACTTTGCCATACCGTGACTGTATTATCGGAGCGACCGCATTAGTTAAAGGCTTAACCATGGTTACGCGTAATACGGCAGACTTTGAAACGATGCCGATTCCGCTGGTAAATCCATGGAATACCAGATCAGCTGAGTAAGATAGATTTTCAGGTAGCAATGCCGATTTGGTGAACCGACGCCATCTACGAAACAGCCATTTCCAAAGTACCTAAACATCTCATGCCCGCTACTATGGAAGAGTGGATCTATTTTCGCAGATTTCAAAAGAGGCCAATGGTACGCCGGTTGACGTTCATGCTCCGCTTGCTGTGCGGATGCGTCCGCGTGCGATAGACGAAGTCTTAGGGCAAGACCATCTACTCAAACCAGGCCAGCCACTGCGGCGACTCATCGAAGCAAACTCAAAGGGTGCGCCGTCGTCGATATTCTTGTGGGGGCCACCGGGAATCGGGAAGACGACGTTAGCTTACTTGTGTGCGGGGGCTTCAGGACGCGCGTTTACTGAGGTCTCGGCGGTGTCGGCGGGAGTCAAGGAGTTGCGTGGCGTCATCGACGAGGCCAAACATCGCCTTTTTATGGACGGACAAGAAACGATTCTTTTTGTTGACGAGGTTCATCGATTCTCCAAGACCCAACAGGACGCCTTGCTGCCCGCCGTCGAAAATCGATGGGTGATTTTGGTAGCTGCTACCACTGAAAATCCGTCATTTTCGGTGATTTCTCCACTGTTATCGAGATCATTGCTGCTTACGTTGCGTCCGCTCTCGCCGCAGAATATCGAAACCTTAATTAAACGGGCGTTACAAGATGAACGTGGATTGAAAGGCGCCTTGACGATTTCAGATGATGCGCTCGATGCAATCGTTCGATTTGCAGGACAAGATGCGCGCAGGTCATTGACGATTCTTGAAGCTGCGGCTGCTCGTGCAGATCAAGAGATTAGTTTGGCAGACGTCGAAGCCTCAGTTGACTCCTACGCTGTACGTTACGATCGTGACGGAGACCAGCATTACGACGTGATCTCCGCGTTTATTAAATCTATTCGTGGCTCGGACGTGGACGCGGCAATTCATTATTTGGCTCGTATGCTCGAAGCTGGGGAAGACCCTCGTTTTGTTGCGCGCCGGCTGATGATTTCCGCTGCGGAAGACGTCGGAATGGCCGATCCTTCTGCCTTGCAGACGGCGACGGCGGCCGCGCAATCGGTTGCGCTCGTGGGAATGCCCGAGGCTCGAATCATTCTTGCCGAAGCGGTGGTTCACCTTGCCACTGCGCCTAAATCAAACCGTGCTTATAACGCGATAAACAGCGCAATTGCAGATGTTCGCGAAGGTAAGATCGGCCCAGTTCCGATGCATTTGCGTGATAAGTCGGTCAAAGCCTCGCGTATTGCTGCTCAGCAGAGCGGTAAAGATCGCGATTATATTTACGCACATGACGAACCTGGAGCAATTGCGCGCCAGACCTATCTTCCCGAAGAGTTATTGGGCACTGTCTATTACGAACCCAGCGATCGAGGATATGAGGCAAACGTCACCGCCCGACTTGAGCGAATCAATAGAGCTCTAGGTAAAGAATAGTGCTAAACTATCTGAGTTGCTCTTTGTTAAGAGGAGTAACGGACCTGGGATCTTAGCCACAAGGTTGATCCCGCAGCTCAATGCTGCGCCACATGTCGACAGGAGATAAAAATGGCTGGAAATCGTTCCCGCAAGGCTGTTCGTCAGTCACGTGCGCTGGGCATTGCTCTCACCCCTAAGGCTGAGAAGTACATGCAGCGTCGCCCATACCGTCCAGGTGAGCATGGCCGTGGCCGTGTTAAGGAATCCGATTACTCGGTACGTTTGAAGGAAAAGCAGCGTCTTCGCGCTCAGTACGGTATTCGTGAAGCTCAGATGCGTAAGGTCTGGGAAGAAGCTCGTCGCGCTGAAGGTATGTCCGGTGAGAACCTCATCGAGCTGCTTGAAATGCGTCTTGATGCGCTCGTTCTTCGTGCAGGTTTTGCTCGTACGATCGCGCAGGCTCGTCAGGTTGTAGTACACCGCCACATTCTGGTGGATGGACAGCTTGTTGACCGTCCATCGTTCCGTGTAAAGCCTGGTCAGATCGTTCAGATTAAGCCTCGTTCGCAGGCTTCACCGCAGTTCATGGTTGCTGCTCAAGGTCAGCATGCTGATGTTCTGCCAATCGTTCCTGACTACCTCAAGGTTGAGCTTGAGAAGCTTCGCTTCGAGCTCGTGCGTCGCCCGAAGCGTGCTGAAGTGCCAGTAACGTGTGACGTTCAGATGGTCGTCGAGCACTACTCGCGATAATATCTTCTTTGCAGCGCGCTACGGAGTCGCCGTAGCGCGCTGTTTCATATCTGGAAGAGAGATAAGAAGAGATAAGATAGGTTTATGGAACCGATTACGCTTGGTCAGATTGCAGGAACTGTTGCGGCACTAGCTTTTCTCGTGCTGGTATATTTTTCGATTCGCCCACTAATGAAACTTGGGCGAGTGCTTGATCGCATGGCCGAATCCTTGCGTGAACTGACTGAGCATACCTTGCCGGCCATTGACGAGGCAGCAAAAACGGTTGCAGAAGCCAATTATCAGGTGAAAAAACTTGATGCGATCACCGATGCCGCGGCGCGCACTTCCGAAGATATTTCGGCAATGACCACTCTTGTGACCTCGACTGTTGGAGCGCCATTTCTCGCCGTGCGTCGAGGAGCTGAGAAAGTTAAAGGCGCTTTCGGCAAGACGTCTCCCACTTCCACTTCGGCAGATAAGCCCTATCAGGGAGAAAAACCACATAACGCGCCTGATACTAACGAAACGTCTGGATCGTCGTCGTACTAGTATTAATTTGGATTTTGGCAAACTTGTAGACTTTAGGAAATTTGAGGATAGATATGCGCAGTGCAGAAATTCGTGATCGCTGGTTGGAGTACTTCCGCAAACACGACCATGAGATAGTCGATAGCGTTCCTTTGGTATCGCCAGATCCATCGATTTTGTTTACGATTGCCGGAATGGTGCCGTTTATCCCTTACATTATCGGCACCGAGCCAGCACCATTTCCACGTGCAGCCTCAGTTCAGAAGTGTATTCGTACGAATGATATCGACAACGTCGGCCGCACAACTCGCCACGGCACATTCTTCCAAATGTGTGGAAATTTCTCTTTCGGTGATTACTTCAAAGAGGGCGCTATTGACCTCGCATTCGGTCTGCTTACCACACCCGTTTCTGAAGGTGGCTACGGTCTTGACGGCGATCGGCTCTGGGTCACGATTTGGGAAGAGGACAAAGTCTCCTACGATGCATTGACGAAGACGATTGGCATGGATCCTAAGCACATCGTCAAGCTCAAGCGCGAAGAGATTTTCTGGTCCACCGGGCAACCTGGCCCAGCAGGCCCATGCGCAGAGATTCATTATGATCGCGGTCCAGAATTTGGTCCAGAAGCAGTGGGAGGAACGGTTGACCCAGGTGGCGACCGCTACCTTGAGATTTGGAACCTAGTTTTCGACGAATTCCTGCGTGGCGAGGGAGAGGGCAAGAACTTCCCATTGCTTGGAAACCTCGATCAAACAGCTATCGATACTGGAGCTGGTCTTGAGCGAATCGCATATTTGCTGCAAGGTAAGCGAAATATGTACGAGACGGATCAGGTCTATCCAGTCATCGCTGCTACAGAAGAGATGACCGGTAAGAAGTATGGCGCAAATGAGGAAGACGACGTGCGGATGCGTATTATCGCTGATCACGTGCGTTCTTCGCTCATGCTGATTGGCGACGGCGTTCGCCCAGGCAACGATGGACGCGGTTACGTTTTGCGTCGTCTTATTCGCCGCGCGGTACGCTCGGTGCGCCTCTTAGGTGTGGATGAGGTTGCTCTGCCGTCGTTGCTTCCTGCGTCAATGAACGCAATGAAAGAAAGCTATCCTGAAGTTGGAACTGATTTTGATCGGATCTCGCAGATCGCCTATGCCGAAGAGGAAGCTTTCCGCCGTACGCTCAGCTCAGGCACTCAGATTTTTGATGTAGCAGTAGACAAAGCCAAGAGCGCAGGCATTAGCTTGCCAGGCTCGGATGCTTTCACACTCCACGATACTTATGGCTTCCCAATTGATCTGACCCTAGAAATGGCTGCTGAAAAAGGCATTAAAGTCGATGAACAGGGATTCCGGGCGCTTATGCAGGAGCAGAAAGATCGCGCTCGTGCCGACGCCCAGGCCAAGAAGAGCGGGCATGTTGATGCCACGGTCTATCATGAGATTCAAGAAAAATCCGGCGGCGATACAGAGTTCCTTGGATATAGCGAATCCGCAGCTGAAGCTCGTGTATTGGGCATTTTGCAGGATGGAAAACCAGTGCCTGCAGTCGAAGCACCCGCTGAAATTGATATCGTGCTCGATCGTACTCCATTTTGGGCAGAACAGGGCGGGCAGCTTGCTGATCGTGGAGAAATCTCGATCTCTGGTGGCGGTTTGATGAGTGTTGACGATGTACAAATGCCTGTGAAAGGTTTGCATGTACATCGCGGCACCCTTACCGAAGGCAAAATTGCCTTGGACGATACCGTCTATGCACAGATCGACACTGATCGACGCGGGCAAATTGCTCGTGCCCATACGGCAACGCATATGATCCACAAAGCGCTTCATGAACACCTCGGTGAGCAGGCCACACAGGCAGGTTCTGAGAATGCGCCATCTCGTTTGCGCTTTGATTTCCGTCATGGTTCGCAGATCCCAGCTGATGTGATGGGTTCAATCGAAGCGCGTGTTAATTCGCAGCTGCAAAACAATCTCGAAGTGACCGATGAAGAGATGGAAATTGAAAAGGCTCGCGAACTGGGTGCTATGGCACTATTTGGCGAGAAATACGGAAAAGTGGTGCGTGTCGTTTCGATCGGCGGAGACTGGTCGCGCGAACTTTGTGCTGGTACGCATGTTAAGAGCAGCGGCGAAATTGGATTAGTCACCGTATTGGGCGAGTCGTCAATCGGTTCAGGAGTTCGACGAATCGAAGCCCTAGTCGGACGCGAAGCTTATGCTAGTGGTGCCAAGGAACGTGCGTTGTTATCGCAGCTCAGCTCGCTTTCGCATGTGCGTTCGGAAGAATTGCCGGAACATCTCGATTCGCTGTTGAATAAATTAAAGGCTGCTGAAAAGCAGATTGCCAGCTTACGTAAGGCGCAGATCACGAGCACTTACCAGAGCATTCTCAACAATCTTGCAACATTTGCAGACATCAAACTGGCCAGCTACAACTTTGGTGAGCTGTCTTCGGTTGATGAAATCCGAGGTGCTGCTACGGATTTGCGCAATCAATTGAACTCGCAAAAAGCAGTAGTCGCACTTTTCGGCGTTGTGAAAGATCGGCCTCTTGTGGTGGTAGCAGCCACCCCGAGTGCTATTGCTTCCGGAGTGAAAGCAGGTGCGCTTGTTTCACTCGTCGCTAAGATTCTTGGCGGCGGAGGCGGCGGAAAGGACGATCTCGCTCAAGGAGGCGGTGCTGATTCTTCTATGATCGCCCAAGCAATGGCTGCGATTGAGGAAAGATTGGCACATTCGTGATCGAGGACTTTCACGAGGTTCCACGCGTCGCACTCCGTCAAGGAGTGCGGATTGCAGTTGACGTTGGAGGAGCGCGCGTTGGCGTAGCTAAGACAGATTCTGCCGGGATTTTGGCGACGCCGGTGGGAACGTTTCAGCGTGGACGCAACGATCTGAACGCCGTCGTCGATCTCGTGAAAACTCATCAGGTGCTAGAAGTTTACGTTGGACTGCCAAAAAATATGGACGGTACCGAGGGGAAGACTGCTCTCGATGCGCGCAAATGGGCGCAGCGGATTTCGCGCCGGATTGCGCCGGTTGACGTACGTCTTGTTGACGAACGGCTCACTACCGTGAGTGCGCATCGACAGCTTCATGAGGCAGGCAAACGTGAAAAAAGCCATCGTGCTGTTGTAGATCAAGTTTCAGCGGTTATTATTTTGGAAAATGCAATGGATTTTGAGCGCAATACCGGCAAAACTCCCGGAATAGCTCTGAACGGAGAGTGACATGACTGATTTCTTTGCTGGTCACGATAACGAAATGGAAGATAAGAGTCGCATTGCGAATAAGAAAAAGCGCACTAGACGGCGTCGAGTGTGTTCCGCTGCTTTTCTTGCATTAACGACAGGTCTTGTTGTTTTCGCAGGAGTTGTCTCGTGGCCGTATGTCAGTGCGATGTTCTCCAGTTCATCTGAAGAAGATTTTACTGGTTCTGGCACGGAGTCAGTGGTAATCACCATTCCAAAGGGAGCCTCTGGTACGGCAATCGGCAAGATTCTCAAGGATAAAGGCGTTGTTGCTTCTGAAACGGCTTTTGTGGAGGCATTTAATGCGAATCCACGCTCGGGTTCAATTCAGCCAGGAAGCTATGCGCTCAAAAAGAAGATGTCTGGCGCGGATGCAGTTGCTGCATTACTCGATCCGGCTAGTAAAGCCGAAATTAAAGTGACTATTCCAGAGGGTTTCACTGTCAAACAGATGAAAGACCGCCTGGTCAATGTGCTTGGAGTTGAGAAAGCAGACGTCGATAAAGCGGTTGCGGATGCAGCAGGAATAGGCCTGCCTGCCGAAGCACAGGGCAACCTTGAAGGCTGGATCTCTCCATTAACCTACACTTTCGCTCCAGGTACGAGCGCACATGATGCTATTAAACAGATGGTTGCCAAGCGCGTGAAAGAACTTGAGGACTTAGGAATTCCTCGGCAGCAATGGCAGCGCCAAATTATCATTGCGTCAATTATTGAACGTGAAGTGAACTGGTCGGATCATTACGCACAAGTTGCTCGAGTGGTAGAGAACCGTCTTAACGACAAGTCCCAAGTACATGGGTATCTGCAGATGGATTCTACTGTGATGTATGGCGTTGGTAAGACTTCGGGTATCCCAACGAACGCGGATATTCAAAACGATAATCCGTATAACACATACAAGCATCCTGGTCTGCCAGCTGGACCAATCTCTATTCCTTCTATTGATGCCATTAAGGCTACGGTGAATCCACCGGCAGGAAATTGGTTGTACTTCGTGACCGTCAATCTTGATACAGGTGAGACGAAATTTTCTTCTACGCTTGAAGAACACAACAAAAACGTTCAAGAATTCCGGCAGTGGTATGCCGAGCATAAGAAGAAGTAAAAGAATCGATTGGTGCCATGGCAAGCGAACTTAAACACGCAGGTGTAGTTGGCGATCCTATCAATCATTCGATGTCTCCAATCTTGCATAATGCCGGTGGAGAATATGCAAGTTTTGAACGGTATCGCGTCCAAAAAGGGCAATTGCGGAGCTTTTTGGAGAATTTGGATACTTCATGGGCTGGATTGGCCGTGACTATGCCCCTCAAACAGGAGGCTCTTGCTGTTTGCGACGTCGTAGACGGTTTGGCCAAAGGCGTAGGATCAGTTAATACGCTGGTGATTCAACCTACTGGTAGCAGTTCGCTGTGCGTTGGCTTTAATACTGATGTGGCTGGGATCGTGCGAGCCGTTCGCGAATGTGCAGCTGAGCGCGGCGTTTTTTCTAAGGTGCTCATTTTAGGTTCGGGAGCGACGGCGAGTTCGGCGCTAGCAGCCGCAATCGAACTAGGTGCGCAGCGCGTGCGAGTATGCGCGCGACGCCAGGCTGGCTCCGGCGTCTTTATGGCTGCTCACAGGCTCAATATTGACTTGGAAACAGGATCAATCGCGCAAGCTGCACAGGAAATACAGCAAGCAGATTTAGTGATTTCTACGTTACCTGCTCATGTGGCTGATCCGATCGCTGATGAGCTAACGCAGTGTGCCGCTGTGATCAATGCGGCCGTCTTAGACGTTGCTTATGATCCGTATCCGAGCAGGTTATCGAGTGCTGTGGAAAAACTTGGTGGAACCGTGGTGCCAGGTTGGCTCATGCTTTTACACCAGGCTATTGATCAAATTCGGCTATTTAATGGGGATTTGGCCAAGGAAGAAGCGATGCGTGAGGCACTTGCCGAACAGTTGCGGTGGCGCGCAATTGGATAACGTTATTAGTACGATCTTTTGGAGCTTGTCCACACTTAGGTGAAACGTAAGGCTTTTCCCCAGGCGCTGCGCTGATGAGAACTCTGCACCCGGTATTTGCATAGCGTTAAAGTATGAAAAATCATACTGTATCTAGCGCGACGCTGGGAGTTTTTAGACCCGAAATATTGGCACTCTTTTGCGCTGCGTCCTATTTGCTGTGTCTTGGTATTGGCATGTACGGGGGATGGACGTTCCTTGAAGCCAGTATTCTTGGAGCTGTATTTGTGCCACTATTTGTTAATGCTGTTGTGGATTTTTGTACTTTTCGCCTCGTAGTGGCGTGGTCGCAGCTTGCTCTAGCTATCACATGTATCTGGATTTCATATCAGGTATATGTCGGCCTACAGGTAAAGAACCTGGCTGTGTCGATGTTTTTAGGTTTTGCGTCCGTGATCTTGGTGTGCTTGCCAGCCTTGCTTCAAAGGAACGGATTGCACCGTGGATCGGAATTTTTCTTAGGCAGTGGAGATATACGATTACTGCTCTTACTGGCTGTGCTCATGGCATCTGAGCAGCAATTGTGGATACTCCCAGTGATTTTCTTTTCGTCGCTATGTGCGCTAGTAGTGTTTGGAGTAAATCGATTTTGCGAAGCTCGAATCCCAGGAGTGAATGGATTTCGCCTTGCTTTTGGTCCGATCATCATTCTTTGTGCGTGGATCGTTATGTACATCGCGGTACCGATAACGCGTCTCACGTAACGATTGAAAACGAATTGTGTCGGTGAGCATGGCACAATATTTACTATGATGCGTTGGAGTACTGCAGGTGAATCACATGGGCCGGCTTTAATTGCCCTTTTCGAAGGCATGCCAGCGGGTGTGCACGTTTCGTCGAGCGACGTCGAAAGCGCACTGGCTCGTCGTCGTCATGGCTATGGGCGAGGAACGAGACAGAAATTTGAACAGGACTCGCTGCAGATTCTCTCCGGTGTGCGCCATGGAGTTACGCTCGGCTCTCCAATTGCTCTTCAAATCGGAAATTCTGAGTGGCCTAAATGGCAAACTGTAATGAGCGCAGACCCGGTAGATCCAAGCGATCTTCTCATTGACGCTGGGACGGGCGATGAACGAGAAGTTGCTCGGAATAAAAAACTCACCAAGCCACGCCCTGGGCATGCAGACCTTATTGGTATGAACAAGTATGGTTTCGACGACGCTCGAAACGTACTCGAACGCGCTTCAGCACGCGAAACAGCGGCACGAGTGGCTTTGGGCTGCCTGGCATCGCGTTACCTAGCACAAGTTGCAGATATTGGGATCGTCTCACATGTGGTGCAAATCGGGTCACAAAAAGCTGAACGTGGTGAGTATGTACCGCAATTGGGCGATCGAGAAGCGCTTGATCAATCAGATGTGCGCACATTAAATCCTGATCTTGCCACAAAATTCCGACGTGAGATCGATGAAGCTCAAGCTGCAGGAGATACGCTCGGAGGAGTGGTTGAAGTCATCGCCTATGGCGTGCCGCAAGCTTTGGGTACTTACTGTGTTGATGAACAGCGGTTGGACGCACAAATTGCTGCCGCAATGATGTCGATTCAATCTGTGAAAGGTGTTGAAATCGGCGATGGCTTCGAGTCTGCTGGCAGGCGCGGTAGTTGCGCTCATGATGAGATAACTCGCGGTGAGACACGGCTTTTGCGGCTTTCAAACAGGGCCGGGGGTATTGAGGGCGGAATGTCTAATGGTGAGCCAATCGTGGTGCGTGTGGCATTAAAGCCTATTTCGACTGTGCCGCACGCCTTGCGCACAATCGACACTTGCACCGGAGAAGCGACGCGCGCGCTACATCAGCGATCGGATACAACTGCGGTAGTCCCAGCGGCAACTATCGCTGAAGCAATGCTGGCATTAGTGCTCGCTCAGGCACTCAACGACAAGTTTGGTGGCGATAGTGTTACAGAGACGCAGCGCAACCTTTCAGCATGGCAAGCAGCAATTCCGGAGGTGCGGAGATAGTGACACCTCGTGCAGTGCTTATTGGAATGCCTGGAGCCGGAAAGTCTACGGTAGGGCGGCTACTTGCAGAACGCTTGCGAGTTCCTTTCGTCGATTCAGATGCACTCATACGCCAGAAAACTAAGCGTAATATCAGTGATATCTTTCTTGAAGATGGCGAGGTAGTTTTTCGGCGCATTGAGGCAGATATTATTCAACGTGCATTACGAGAGTTCACTGGTGTGCTTTCGCTTGGTGGTGGTGCGGTTTTGGACGAAAGCACTCGTTTAGCTCTCAAAGCTTCACCAGTGTTTTTTATCGATGCCTCTGACGAAATTCTGATCCAGCGAATCACTCATTCACGCACCGTGCGCCCACTCCTGCAGAGCGATCCTGCAACAGGCATAAAACGCCTGCGTGCCGAGCGCTTGGATATCTACCAGAATCTGGCAACTCACACATTTTTTTCTGATACTAAGCCTGTTTCGCACGTCGTCAACGATGTTTACCAAGCCCTCACAAGTGCAGAACGCACAGTTGAGGTGCAGGGGAGCGAGCCATATTCGGTCTACATTGGCTCGCATCTCTTGCCGCGTCTAATTAGCCAGGTAAATCGTTTTAAGTCGGCGATGATCGTATGTGCACCAGATGTCATTGAGCTTGGGGCGCGAGTCCATACAATGCTTCGTGATATGGGGATGCCTGCGTATTTATACGAAGTTCCACGCGCTGAAGAAGCCAAAGATGTAGGAGTGGTGGCGCGAGCGTGGGAGATCGCAGGCGAAAATCGTATCGGGCGTGACGGCGTCGTGATCGGAATTGGCGGTGGTGCAACCACTGATTTGGCTGGTTTTATTGCCGCGACGTGGTTGCGAGGTATCGCAGTTATTCAGATGCCGACGACCCTGCTCGGAATGGTGGACGCGGCAGTTGGTGGTAAAACTGGAATCAATACGCGCCACGGGAAGAATCTGGTGGGTGCCTTTTATCCACCTCATTCGGTTTTATGCGACGTCGAGAGTTTAAAAACGCTTCCTTATGAGGATTTATTGGCTGGATTTGGCGAAATTATCAAATGCGGATTTATCGCTGATATCGACATCCTCAATACGATCGCCCAGTATGGAAAGACGGCGGTGGACGCTCGGCATCCGGCTTTGATTGAGCTTATCGAGATGGCAGTGGCGGTCAAAGCGCGAGTTGTTGGTCAAGATTTGAAAGAGTCTGGTCTGCGCGAAATTCTCAATTATGGGCATACTCTCGCGCACGCGATTGAACTCGCGCAAGATTATAACTATCGGCACGGTTATGCGGTGGCGATTGGATGCGTTTTTGCTGCGGCTTTGGCTGAGGCAGAGGGGATTGCCACGCCAGGATTTGCTGACTTCCATCGAAATGCTTTCGCGAGTGTGGGCTTGCCGGTGGAATATTGTGATGCTGATGCCAAAGCTTTGGTTGCATCGATGTACTCGGATAAGAAAGTGCGTGCTCACCAGCTGCGCTTTGTAGTGCTTGCCGATATTGCACAGCCGCAGATCCTCACGGAACCCGCGCAAGAGTCCTTAGAATTTGCATTTTCCATGATTGGGATTGACGCATGAGTGTGGTGTTTCTTGTTGGCTCTCCAGGAACTGGGAAAAGCGTTGTTGCAGCTGAATTAGGTGAACGCGGTTGGCTCATTGCAGATATTGACGCAATTTTAGAGAGCGCACAGCGTCCATCGCAGGAATTCATTTTGAGCGGTGAGCTTTCTGAGTTGCGTAGTTATTATCGAAATATTTTTGACACTCTTGTGCGCGATATCAGGAATTTCCCGCGAGACGATTACGTCGTCGTTTTGCCTGCACAACTGCTCTATGACGACGACGGCGTGGCGGCCGATTCGCATGTGAGGCAAACGCTAGCCGATTTGCGAAAGGAATCGAGGCTGGAACTGGGCGTTTACGTAGTTGGTCTCACTGCAAGTATTTCAAAACTCATGCTCAGAAATGGGATGCTTGGAAATCGGGGGATAAATCCGGTGCTACCTCGCAAAAATTTGCGCGAGCTCAATGGCAGGTTTGAAGCTGTTGTGAAAGAACTAGCCACGCTGATTATTGATACATCGAGTGTATCTGTTGTTGATGTGGCGGACGAGATTGAAAAGTTTTGCCGCAATTGAGTGCGCTAGTTTTCTCTCGATCTAGACGTTATTCGGCACTCATTTTCAGGTCTTTATGCCACATTTGGCAGGGAAACAGGTATTCTAGAAAAGGAATTTTTCAGCTTGCGCTCATGCGCATAATAGTTAGGAATCACATGGCTACAACCAATGATCTCAAGAATGGCATGGTGCTCAAGATCGACAATCAGCTCTGGCAGGTCGTCGAATTCCAGCATGTGAAGCCAGGAAAAGGTCCGGCATTTGTGCGCACAAAGCTCAAGAATGTGCTTTCGGGAAAGAATGTCGATAAGACTTTCAACGCTGGCGTAAAAGTGGAAACTGCAACTGTTGATCGTCGCGATATGCAGTACCTCTACAATGACGGTTCAGACTACATTTTTATGGATCTTGAATCCTACGAGCAGCTTCCGATCTCAGCTGAGATCGTTGGCGATGCTAAGAACTTCATGCTGGAAAATCAGAGTGTTGTTGTGGCAACTAACGAGGGCGTTGTGCTGTTCATTGAATTGCCGTCGTCGGTGATCTTGGAAGTGGCACACACCGAGCCTGGCTTGCAAGGAGATCGTTCGAACGCTGGCACCAAGCCTGCAACTTTGGAAACGGGTTACGAGATTCAGGTTCCGCTCTTCGTCGAAGAGGGCGTGAAGATTAAAGTTGACACCCGCAGCGGTGAATACATCAACCGCGCCTGAGCTCGGGAAGTTGACTTCAAGTGAGTAAAAAACATGTGAATCCAAAGCGCAAAGGGCGATCTTTGCAGCGGCAACGAGCACTTGACGTCCTCTTTGAGGCTGATACGCGTTCGGTCGCGGTTTCGGATTTGGCACAGTTGCTTGCTGAGCGCAAAGTCGTTTCGACAGCTCAACAACCGATCGGCGACTATGGCGTGACGCTTGTAGAGACGTATATCGAGTGGTCGGAAGAAATCGATTCAATTATCGATGCCGCTTCGCCGGCGTGGGCATTGGATCGAATGAGTGGCGTTGATCGAAACCTTTTGCGTCTTGGCGCTGCTGAAATTATGTATCTGGATGTTGATGTTCCAGTTGTGGTACATGAGATGACGGCTCTGGCGCGAGATTTCTCAACCGATAAAGCAGTTGGTTTTATTATGGGCGTGCTCAACCGAGTGGCTGAGATTTATCAGCTTGAGCGTTCGGGCTTAGCCTCCAATAAAGCTGACATTTCGGACGAAAGTGTTGAAAACTCGGCTCAGAATCCGGAATTTGCCTAGAAATCATGAAAAAACACTGAAAATAACGCACCTCTGAGCAGGGCTTGTGCAATAATAAAGTTGCACAAGCCCTGTTAGTACTTACAGTGTTAGAAACTGGTAGGTATTGATAGGGCGACCGCAAGTACGATTTCTATTCGAATGTAATGGTTAGAAATCGGACCGATAATTAGTTAATGCACTATCAAGGAGGTAGTGATGGCCCTTCCAACCCTTACTGCAGAGCAGCGCAAGGTAGCACTCGAAAAGGCGGCTGTCGTTCGCCAGAAGCGCGCTGAACTTAAGAAGAATCTTAAGGACGGCTCGGTGAAGCTTTCTGACGTAATCAAGAAAGCAAAGTCAGATGATATCGCTGGCAAGCTCAAGGTTTCTGCTCTGCTTATGTCGATGCCAGGCATTGGTCAAGCAAAGGCTAAGGCAATCATGGATCAGATCGGCATCTCTGAGTCTCGTCGTGTGGCAGGTCTTGGACCACACCAAGCAGAAGCTCTCATCGAACTCTTCAAGTGATGTGAATCCCATCTAATTAAGTCAAGCTCAGAAAATATTTCTGAGCTTGACTTATTTTCATTCCAAGCGAAAATTGAAACATGACTAAAAATCAAGGATCAGCGTACGTCGTATGCGGGCCTACCGCAGTTGGTAAAGGTACGGTACTCAAAGAGGTTTTTCGCAAAGGAGCTAATCTTTGGTATTCGGTCTCCGCTACCACGCGTCCGGCGCGTCCGGGCGAGATTGACGGCAAAGATTATTTTTTCGTCAGTAATCAAGAATTTGATGAGCTAGTGAATTCGGGCGAAATGCTTGAATGGGCGGTGGTGCATAAGATCCACCGTTATGGAACGCCGCGTAAGCCGGTTGAAAAGGCAATCGCAGAGGGAAAAATAGTAATACTCGAAGTGGATTTAGACGGCGCACGTCAAATTCGCAAAACGATGCCCGAAGTCAAGCAAATCTTCATCGCCCCGCCGTCGTGGGAAGAACTCAAAGCGAGACTGATTGGTCGTGCAACAGAGTGTGAAGAGGAACAGTCCCGTCGGCTAGAAACGGCGAAAATCGAGCTGGAAGCACAAGGTGAGTTTGACGTCGTCGTCGTGAACGAATCAGTGGCAGATGCCACCGAAAAAATTCTGCATATTTTAGGAATTTCAGAGTAGAATGAGGCAGTGCACATTCTGTGCCTGAAATATGATTGTATGAGAGGTCTACATGTTCGGAACTAAGCCAAATCCCGAGGGAATCACCAAGCCAGCGATCGATGATTTGTTGAGCAAGGTGGACTCGAAGTACACTCTCGCGGTATTTGGAGCTTTGCGCGCCCGCCAGATTAACTCATATCGTCAGGAAATGAAGTCTGGCGATGGAAATATTACTCAGGTAGGTCCGCTTGTACCATCAGCTCCTGAAGATAAGCCGCTGTCTTTGGCGCTTGAAGAAATTGCAGAAGATAAGCTAAACCTCACGTACGGCGAATGATGAAGAATCTTTCACAGGCCTCTCATAGCGACATGAGGGGCCTGCGCCATACCAACAGTAAAAATATTGTTGTTGGTGTGACGGGAGGAATTGCGGCCTATAAATCGGCGCAACTGGTGCGGCTGCTCAAAAAAGCTGGGCATAATGTGCATGTTGTGCCTACTCATGCCGCCCTCAAAATGGTTGGCAAAACGACTTTCGAAGCTTTGAGTGGCAATTCGGTTTATGTTGACGTCGAAGAGCATGCTTACGACGTCGTGCACGTCAATACCGGCCAACAGGCAGATTTGGTGGTTATTGCGCCAGCTACGGCTCATACCTTGGCAAAACTGGCAACGGGTTTAGCGGATAATTTATTGACCGCTACAGTCCTTGTGGCAACGTGCCCGATAGTGGTAGCGCCTGCAATGCACACCGAAATGTGGAATAACGCCGCTACCCAAAAGAATATATCGGTGCTGGCTGAGCGTGGATTTCATTTCGTTGGCCCAGTGGAAGGGGCTTTGACTGGTCCGGATTCGGGTATCGGACGCATGAGCGAACCCGAAGATATTTTCCATGCTTGCGAACAGCTTCTTGAAGATATGAGTGACAATCGGGCGGAATTCAAGCAAGGGGAGTTGCCTAATTCGCAGGTAGAAACCGTGCAGCGCCTTTCACTACGTGGAAAAACTGTAGTTATTAGCGGTGGCGGCACGCGTGAGCCGATTGATTCGGTGCGCTATATTTCGAATAAGTCATCCGGTGCAATGGCGGTGGCCATAGCAAATGCAGCAGCCGATGCTGGGGCTAAGGTCGAATTGGTGGCAGCCAATATCGAAGCGTCCAGATTGCTCGCTCTTGCTCCCTCGGTTGCAGTGCGAAATGTTACGACTGCTCGTGAACTTGCCACACAGATGCAGGACTTGGCGCTGAGCGCCGATGTGTTAGTGATGGCAGCTGCGGTGAGCGACTATCGTGTGGAGAATCCGAGCAGCTCGAAAATTAAACGACACAGCGATACTATCACGCTCAATTTGGTGAAGAATCCAGACATCTTGGCTGACCTCGCACACAACCGGCGTCGCAAGGATCAAATAATCGTGGGATTTGCTGCGGAAACGGGCAATTCAGACGCGAGTTATTTGGAACTGGGAATTGAGAAAGCGCGGCGCAAGAATGCTGACCTGCTCGCAATAAACCTTGTGGGAGACGAACACGGCTTTGGCGATGTCGATACCAAGCTCACCGTCGTCGACCGTCATGGAAATGTGCAAGGCGAGTTTATGGGCGATAAACGGCACGTTGCTCGCGATTTAATCGTGGTCATTACCTCATTAGTCAATGGCGAATAATCGCTCGTTACCACGTAAAATTAACATCAGAAGTATTGATTAGATAGAACAGAGATTGCTGTGGTGTACCAACCTTTTACCTCGGAGTCAGTAACAGAAGGTCATCCTGATAAGGTTTGTGATCGTATTTCAGATACGATTTTGGATGCGATTTTGCAACAGGATCCCCATGCGCGTGTGGCGGTCGAGACTGCTGTTACCACGGGATTAGTACACGTTCTGGGTGAGGTTACGACTCATGCGTACGTCGAAATTCCACAGCTTGTTCGCGATACTTTGAAAGATATTGGCTACACGTCGTCCCGGATTGGATTTGATGCCGATTCTTGCGGCATTTCGATTTCAATCGGCTCGCAGTCTCCTGATATTGCTGACTCGGTGGACACCTCGTTGGAAGTTCGCACCTCGAAAGACGCGGACCCACTAGATCGACAGGGAGCTGGTGACCAGGGACTTATGTTCGGTTACGCTTCCAATGAGACGGATGTGTTCATGCCACTTCCGATCCATTTATCACATCGCCTTGCGGAGCGTTTGGCTTTTGTGCGCAAGAATGGTCTTGTGGAAGGCTTGCGACCGGACGGCAAGACGCAAGTTACAATCAATTACGACGATGCCGGAGTGCCGGTTGGCATTGATACCGTAGTGGTCTCTTCGCAGCATGACGAAGATATTGACCAGGCAGATTTGCATAACCTAGTGACTGATCACGTTATTGCCCCAGTTCTTAAGGCAGAGGCCGGAGAACTGTTCACTGGCGATACGAGGGTGTTAGTTAATCCATCAGGACGGTTCGTGGTGGGCGGCCCGATGGGCGATGCTGGCTTGACTGGACGAAAGATTATTGTGGATACCTATGGTGGGGTAGCACGTCACGGAGGCGGCGCTTTTTCCGGCAAGGATCCATCAAAAGTTGATCGTTCGGCTGCCTATGCAGCTCGGTGGGTGGCCAAGAATGTTGTGGCTGCTGGGTTAGCTGATCGCTGTGAGCTTCAGGTCGCTTATGCAATCGGACAGGCACATCCAGTTTCGGTTCGGCTTGAAACATTTGGCACTGAGCAGACGGATGTGCAAGCGATTACTCGAGCTGTGAAGAAAGTATTTGATTTGCGTCCAGCTGCTATTATTCGTGACCTCAATCTACTTCGACCGATTTATTCTGCAACTGCTGCTTATGGTCATTTTGGTAGGGAACTTGAGGAATTTAGGTGGGAAAAGACGGATAGAGTTTCTGATCTTCTCGCTGCTTTTTAGCTCACATCGCGTTGCACTGGCTATGTTTTTTGGCAGGAGCAATGTGGTTCAATTAGCTTATGGGAAAAGAGCAAGGTGATTTTGGAGATGGGCAGCTGTTAGGGCTGTCTGAACTTGGGCATCAAGAGGCTCTTTTGTCCATTTCTCCGGAATCGAAGCTGCTAAAAAGCGATTTTGAAAATCCGGTAGCACAAGTAGTTTTAGACGTGCCGGTTTTGCATATGGATCGCGTTTTTGACTATGAAATTCCGCAGAAGTTTTCAGATGTGAATGTGGGCGCGCGTGTTGTGGTCGATATTGGAGCACGCAAAGTTGATGGTTTTGTGGTTGGACGTAGCCAGTACACAACACATATGAATAAATTGCGGCCAATTCACCGCGTGGTATCTAATACCGCAGTTCTTCAACCGCAGATTCTAGATTTGGCTCGGCATATCGCCAATTCGCATCTATCTTCGCTCAATGACGTATTGCGTCTGGCGATCCCACAGCGGCATGCGCGAGCTGAACGAGATTTTTTTGAGCGCGGTGACGTGCCATTTCCTACGTGGGAATGTCCTGAATTACCTGCGGCGTTGACGCACTATGAGCACTATGAGCAGCTGTTGAAGCTTGGTAATATGCGGGTAGTTTCCTTAATGCACTTATTGGCAACTCATCGTGAGATTGATGTGCTTGAGTACGCCATCAAGGCGATACTCAGTAAAAATAAGAGTGTTTTGCTCATCGTGCCCACGCCGCGGCAAGCTCATGATCTCGCATTTAAGATTTCGCAAGTGTGTGCAGGCGAACCGGTAGCTGTTTCGACGTCTGAAGATGCACAAGAGCTCAGATATAAACACTTTCTTGCTGCGTTGTATGGGAAAACGCGTATTTTTATCGGCACGAGAAGTGCGGCGTGGGTTCCATTGCAAGATCTCGGCTTGATGGTTCTCATGGACGATTATCACGCGGCATATGTGGAAAAACGCAGTCCATACGTGCACGTCCGAGATGTTTTATTGCGGCGAAGTGAGCAAGAGAGTTCTTCTCTGTTGGTGCTTAATCATGGTCCCAGCTTAGCGATGAGGGTTGGGACTAAAAGCGCTGGCTATGCTATGTCTGGAACGCTTCAAGCACGACGCCGTTTTGGCCCGCAAATTATTGCAGCGAACCAGTTTGCTTACGAGGGTGCGCAATGGTCACGTATGCCTGATTCTGTCTTTAAAGTGATACGTGAGGGATTAGAAACAGGGCCTGTGCTCGTCGTCGTGCCACAAGCTGGGTATATGCCGATGCTTGCTTGCGCACGCTGCGCAGAGATTCCCAGATGCCCTGAATGTGAGGGAAACCTGGAAATTCCTGCTCCAGATGCGCGATTGAAGTGCCAACGATGCGCAAAAGAATATCCATCATTCAAATGTGAATCGTGCAATTTTACTAAAGTAAAGCCAATTAGGATTGGCTCACATCGTACGGCGCAGGAAATAGGAAAAGCTTTTCCAAGAGTGTCGATAAATCTCATTGGCATTCAAAACTATTCGCAAACGATTTCTGCTTCGTCGAAAATAGTTGTGTGCACTCCTGGGTATGAGCCGGTAGCGCAGGAGGGTTTTGCTGCTGCAGTGGTTTTAGACAGTGGATATTTGTTGCGCTCACGCAAACTGGAATCTGAATCTTATTTTTTACGTACACTGGCACGAATTGCGACGCGGGTAAAAACGCGCTCATCTGGCGGAAAGATGCTCATCGTTGGGGACGTCGATAGTACTTTGATTGACACTATCGGAAAATGGGATTTCGAGCAGTGGGAAAATCAAACGTTAACGGAAAGAGAACAACTTCGGCTTCCGCCGTCGCATTCGTGGATAGAAATCCGTGGGGGATGGGAAGAGATTAGGGTATTTTTGTCGCTGCTTCGCTCCTGGCAGCGAAAAGAGCAAGATGAAGAGAGTTTTCCTCCACTTGATTCGATTCTGTTGGGAGGTGTCACTGATCTCATTCCTGGCATCGCGATACTCGGACCAAACAAGATTGATAAAACTACGTCGCAAGTCTTTTTGCGAATTGAGAAGTCTCGCGAGGAAAATACATTCGCAGTAATGCGAACTGTGCTGAGGGAAGGTTCGATCAATGGAACAATTAAAGGACTTCAGATCATCACGCATCCACAATTATAAGAAATGGTCGCAGTCATAGACGCCACGTGAGCGGCGATAGTGATGTAAAAATCCTCAACGCCTTTGGCTAATAATAGAGAAAGAAATAGACTATTACTGTGCGTATATTATTTGCGGGAACACCAGATACGGCAGTTCCATCCCTTGTGAAGCTTCATGAAGAACACGAGGTACTCGCGGTCTTGACGCGGGCGCCTGCAAAAGTTGGACGAAAGCGTGAACTGCGCAATTCTCCAGTTCATGAAACTGCGCAAGAGCTCGGAATACCGGTACACACGCCCTCATCGTTGAAGGGGGCAGAAATCGAAGAATTGCTTGCTTCGTATGAGCCAGATGCTATTGCCGTGGTTGCCTATGGACTCCTTATTCCAAAGAATCTGCTTGAGTTGCCAAAACTGGGTTGGTTTAATTTGCATTTTTCGTTGTTGCCGCGCTGGCGTGGCGCTTCACCAGTGCAAGCTGCACTAGTAGCAGGGGACTCCACTACTGGAACTACTATTTTCAAAATTGATGCTGGCTTGGATACCGGCCCGATTGTGTCCAGTAAAGAGCGAGATATTCCGAGCGGTATTCACGCTGGCCACTTGCTGGAAATCTTGGCCTGCGAGGGGGCACAACATTTGAGTGAAGTTTTTGCTCAGTTGGCTGAAAATAATGTGGTATTGCACGAACAAGTGGGAGAAGCTACTTATGCAGGCTTACTACGTGCTCGTGACGGCGAAATTAACTGGCATCGTCCAGCTCACGATATTCTTAACCAAATCCGGGGTCTGAATCCTGAACCGGGTACTTGGTGCATGTTCAATGGGCAGCGGATTAAAATTCTGGGTGCAACGGTGTCTGAATCCCTTATCGAACCTGGAGTGATCGTTGCTGGAAAAGCAGTATTAATTGGCACTACCACGCAGGCTTTGGCATTGGATATGGTTGCACCGGCCGGTAAACGACCAATGGAAGCACAGGCGTGGGCGAGAGGGCTCAAAGGAGATCATCTCGTATTCGATACCTACTCAATGAACGAAGAACGAGATAAATGAGTAATTCACAACCGAAGAATTGGCGTCCTGGTAGGAGCTCATCAGATCCGGCTCGCGAAGTCGTCTTTGAAACGCTGCTAGCGGTTGCGCAAGATGATGCGTATGCAAACTTGGAACTCCCAAAAGCTATTAGGCGTGCACGGCTCAACAAGCAAGATGCAGCCTATGCCACTAATCTGTGCTACGGGACGCTGCGTTTTCAAGGAAGATGGGATGCGATCATCGCCCATGGCACGGCAGGGCGCAATTTAGATACTTTGGATTTGCCGGTCTTGGTGCTCCTGAGAATGGGCACACATCAACTATTAGGATTCGAGACTCCTGCGCATGCTGCTATTTATGAAACAGTGAAATTAGCGCGCAATCTCCTCGGTTCGGGAGCCTCTGGTTTTATTAACGCTGTGCTCCGTCGCGTATCTGAACGCACGCTCGCTCAATGGCAAGCGGTTCTTCATCAAGATTTTGGTGGGAAGACGTCGTCACTCGGATTTATCGCCACGTGGTTTTCACACCCTGAATGGATCGTGCGAGTCATCGCGAAGTCTTTGCTCGCAAATGGTCGTACCAATAAAGATGTGATAAGTGTGCTTAAAGCAGATAATGAGCCGGCAGATGTGTCGCTTGTGGCACGCGAAATCTCGATTGCTGATCTCACTCGTGACATCGAGCGCGGACACATGCACTGCTCCGCAGGAAAACTTGTGGATTCCGCCGTATTGCTGCGGGGCGGCGATCCGCATCGGGTTTTTGCGGTACAAGACTTGAAAGCCGGAGTTCAAGATGAAGGCTCGCAGTTGGTTGCGCGCACTTTTGCCCGAGCACCGATTGCAGGAAAAGATGAGCTTTGGCTCGATATGTGTGCAGGACCAGGAGGAAAAACTGCCACTCTTGCGGCTATTGCTGCTCAACGCGGGGTGAAGGTACACGCTAATGAACCTCATGAACACCGACTCGATCTTGTTCACAATGCGGTAGAGCCGTGGGACGATATTGTAGCTTTGCGTCTTGGTGACGGTCGAGATATCGGCGAGCTTGAGCCATTGGCCTATGATCGTGTGCTCGTCGACGCGCCGTGTACGGGGATTGGCGCGCTGCGGCGTCGTCCGGAAGCACGCTGGCGAAAAGCAGCAGGTGACGCAGTTGATTTAACTCATCTGCAGCTGGAACTCCTCGAATCTGCATGGAAAGCTGTGCGCGCGGGTGGAATTGTCGCTTATTCAACGTGTTCTCCTCATGTGGCAGAAACACACGATGTGATCGAAGCCTTTTTAGCAGCTCATGCTGATGCTGATCTGCTAGATGCTCCCGCTATTGCTGCAGCTGAAGCGAAGATAGGAAATTTGGGGCAGAACCGGCAGATTCAATTGTGGCCAGATCTGCATTTTTCGGATGCAATGTATATGGCGATCATTCACAAGAGTGAAGCCTCGGAATCGTGAAACCGTAGAATAGTGAAACTGCGGAATAAAGTACTCTAAACACGTTAGGATATGACTGTGGAAACGAGAATTAGCCCCTCCATTTTGAATTGCGATTTTTCAGATCTTAGGGGTGAGCTGAACAAGATTCGCAACGCGGATTGGGTGCACGTTGATGTGATGGACAATCACTTCGTGCCAAATCTTTCGCTTGGTTTACCTGTGGTGGAGTCCATTGTAGGGGTTTCGCCTATCCCAGTTGATTGCCATTTGATGATCGAAAATCCTGATGTGTGGGCGCCAAAATATGCTGAGGCTGGTGCGCAATCAGTGACGTTCCATGCTGAGGCGGCGAGTGCTCCACTTCGCCTGGCACGTGAATTGCGCAAACTCGATGTGCGGGCTGGGATTGCCTTGCGTCCTTCAACGCCTATTGAGCCTTATCTCGATATTCTCGATGAATTCGACATGATCCTGATTATGACGGTAGAACCGGGATTTGGCGGTCAGAAATTTATTGCATCGATGATGAATAAGTTGCGCAAAACACGCGAAGCTGTTGATAAAACGGGTCTCGATGTGTGGATTCAGGTCGACGGCGGTATCTCACGGCAAACGATAGAAATTGCCGCACAGGCCGGCGCAGATACGTTTGTGGCGGGTTCGGCTGTATATGCTGCGGAAGATGCTTATGAAGAAGTTGAACAGCTCCGGATTTTAGCTCAACAGCATCGCCACGCTTAAGTTCACAGTCGACTTAGAATCTACAGAGAATTTCTGCTTGTAGCTTGGTATTTCTTTTTCCTAACTTTTTGTGATATTAGTTGAAACTGTACAGAAGTGCTCCAGGGTCAGTGAAAGTCTGAACCGGCGGTGATAGTCCGCGACCCGCTTATCAGTTCGATTTGCGGTTGAAAAGGTGAAATTCCTTTACCGACGGTTAAAGTCCGGATGGGAGGCGCACGATATTGGCGAAGTTACTTCGCTTTTTTGTGGTCTGTTCCTGGTGCTCTATGGAAAATTGAGAAATGGAACTGCAATGCGCAAATATCGGTGGATCGCACCAATCATTTTTGGTCTCGTGCTGCTGGTATTGTGGACTTTCTTCACATCGACCAATGTGATTGGCGAATACGTTTTGCCAAGTCCACAGTCAATCCTTGCGCGATTGCTATCAGGATTAAATGAGGGATACCTCGTTAACTCCTTGTCACAAACGCTGATGGAGGCCGCATTAGGTTGCTTAATTGCAGCGCTTATCGGCATTCCACTAGGTTTTGCTATTGCTCATTTTGCCGTTTTCGGTGCCACCGTAGAGCCCTATTTGGCAGCGTCACAAGCTATTCCCGCTGTGGCAGTTGCTCCGTTGTTAGTTTCTTGGATTGGTTATGGCAGTGCCCCGATTATCGCTTTATGCGCGATTATGGTGGTGTTCCCGATTATCGTCAATACGGCGGTCGGTGTGCGGTCGCTGAACCAAGATCTTATTGGAGCTGCTCGTCTCGATGGTTGTAGCGGTTGGAATCTCGTATTAAAAATCGAGCTTCCATTGGCAGCACCAAGTATTATGGCAGGACTTCGTACCGGGTTCACACTTGCAATGACAGGCGCAGTAGTAGGCGAGATGGTTATCGGTGGTCAACGCGGACTCGGAATAGAGCTCGTTACCGCTCAGCATTTGAATGATACTCCGGCGATGTTCGCCACGATTGCCTTGTTATCGATTGTGGCTGTGGGCTTGTACTTAACTCTAAGAGCTGCCGAAATACGCGTTGTGCGGGCAGTCGCTGAAAGATAGGATCAGTCATGAAAAAACTAGGATCAATTCTCGCCGCACTCATGCTTGTCGTTGCGGGTTGTTCACAAACATCACAAGATACCACGCAAACGAGCCAGGATTCCCAATCGGCAACATTCACCTTAGGTTTAACCTATATTCCAGACGTTCAGTTTGCACCGGTGTATGTTGCGGAGAAAAAAGGTTATTTTAAAGAAGCTGGGTTGAACGTTACTTTGCGTCATCACGGAGCGCAGGAGAACCTTTTTGGCGCTTTGCAATCGGGCGATGAAGACATCGTCTTTGCTGGTGGTGATGAGATGATGCAAGCTCGTTCAACGGGAATCGACGTCGTGAACTGGGCAACAATGTATCAAAAGTACCCCGTGGTGGTGATCTCGCCAAAGGAATCCAGGATTGGCAAATGGTCTGATTTAGCAGGAAAGACGATCGGCTTGCCTGGACCTTATGGGGAAAACTACTTCGCTCTTTTGGCTGGTCTTGAACAACATGGTTTGAAAGGCAAAGTCAAGACAGAGTTTATTGGCTATACGCAAGCTGCAGCGTTGAAAGAAAAGAAAGTCGACGCCGTCGTGGGATTTGCGAATAACGATACTGTTTCACTGCAAAACGCAGGTATCGACGTTACTATGTTCGCCGTCGTCGACGCCGGGGAGCCTCCGCTGGTTGGGGTGGGATTCGGTTCGCTTGCGGAAAATATTCGCGCTGATGAGTACGCAAAGTTCCTCGCCGCTGTGCAGCGTGGTGTGGCCTATGCAGGAGCAAATCCACAAGAGACGCTCGATATCGTCACTGGGTATGTGCCATCTTTGAAAGATACACATCAGCGTGCTTTGGCGCAAAAAGTGCTTCAAGAGACGATAAAACTCTATGGAGACGGACAAAATTTTGGTGCGCAAAATCCACAAACCTGGACGGCTATGTCGGCATTTATGCAATCAACTGGGATTATCAAGAAATCGGTAGATGCAAAAGACGCTTATACCGAGACGGTTCTTAAGAAACGAAACAAGTAGTTCAAAAGTTTATATGCGGAGTAGGGTAATACTCGTGAAGAATTTTGATGATCTCTATGCAGAGTTAAAAGCAAAAGCTGAAGCGGCTGACCCAAATTCGAGAACTGTGAAAGAGCTCGAATCGGGCATACATTTCATTGGTAAAAAGATTGCTGAAGAGGCAGGCGAAGTTTGGATCGCTGCTGAATATCAGTCAGATGACGAGCTTGCAGAAGAAATTTCGCAGCTGATTTACCATGCACAAGTGATGATGATTGCTCGTGGTTTAACTCCAGACGATATTTATCGGTATCTCTAAAGAAAGAAGTTCAGCATAATGTTGCGTATTGCAGTGCCGAATAAAGGCGCGTTATCTGAGCCAGCATCACAGATGCTGAGGGAGGCTGGTTACCGCCAGCGTCGAGAGTCACGTGAGCTAGTGTTGTTTGACGAAGAGAATGATGTAGAGTTCTTTTT
Source organism: Arcanobacterium pluranimalium (assembly GCF_016907845.1). Classification (GTDB taxonomy): domain Bacteria; phylum Actinomycetota; class Actinomycetes; order Actinomycetales; family Actinomycetaceae; genus Arcanobacterium_A; species Arcanobacterium_A pluranimalium. Next base: position 1,466,748 of record NZ_JAFBCS010000001.1, on the reverse strand, counting down.
CATTCGGCCACGTGATGTTGCTGTTTACGTTGGCGCAGGGACGGTCGACGTCGGTATCACCGGTCGTGATTTGCTCCTCGACTCGGGTGCGAATGCGATTGAGCATCGTTCATTGGGCTTTGCGCGTTCAACTTTCCGATTTGCCGCTCCTGGGGGCGAGACTATGCAAATTGGCGATTTGGCCGGTAAAAGGATCGCCACGTCTTATGATTTCTTGCTAAAAGCTTATTTGAGCGAGCATGGGATCCAAGCTGATGTGGTGCATCTTGATGGGGCAGTGGAATCTTCGGTGCGGCTCGGTATTGCCGATGCGATCGCGGATGTAGTCGAAACCGGTTCGACGCTTCGCGCCGCTGGCCTGCACGTATTTGGTGAGCCTTTGTTGCGTTCAGAAGCAGTACTCATTCGCAATGCCAATGCAGAAATTTCACGTGAACTGCGGATTCTTGACGGTCGTCTCGAGGGCGTCATTGTGGCGCGTGGCTACGTGCTTATTGATTACGATTGCAAAGAGGAAATTTTAAGTCAGGCGGTGAAGCTCACGCCAGGTTTCCAATCTCCGACGATTTCGCCTTTGCACGACGACGGGTGGATCGCGGTGCGATCAATGGTTCCGAAAAAAGACATGAACCGCGTCATGGATGAACTCTATGCTGCTGGCGCACGTGGAATCATCGTCACGCCGCTGCTAACATCGCGAATTTAGAGTTTTGAAGCACGGAGCTGAACAAGGTGATCGGCTCACGATGGCTCAACTTAGTGTGGGGGTGGCCTATAGCATTATAGGCCACCCCCACAGCGGTTATTTCATAAGCTCGTTTCCGACGTATCGGCCGGCGGCTGCAGCAGCCAAGAAGTTGATTGTGTCTTGAGTGAGATCTCTGCCCATGGTTCGTAATGAGTAGGGCAGATCGTGAAGCATTTCCAGTAAACCTTGCGAGTTAATTTCCTCGATGCGAAGGTGTGAGTAAGAACTTAGTTCAGCTAGCTGTGAGCTGATGAGGGTACCAAGTTCGGTTCCCATAAAGCTTGTGCCAAGTTTTGGCGTTGGAACTATACACGGGCGCGTCACCACATCTTCCAAAATGCGCATACTGTGATGAGAAATGCCAAAATGGCGTTCGCGTTGATCTGCCTCAGACATACGCAGGGCAGCCACGGGAATACCACCAAGAATACCTGCGGCGTTAAGCGCTTCACCGATAGAGGTACCGGAAAATCCCCATCGTGTGCCAGTACCGAGATTGCCTGGACCTTGTGCAACCACAGCAACATCGGCATTCCATACGTGCTTTGCAGCGAGTAAACCGGTATAGATATTGACGGCTTCTAAATCTCCACCGAAAGCTTGCCCGCACGATATCGTTCCTAAAATATCGCCTTGTTCTCTCATCCGATACGCAAGTTGGGAAAACCACGCAGGGAGGGCACCGCCGTCGCCCATCACATAAGCGATACGCGCTTGGGGAGCTACCTCTTTAATTCCGCCCACAATAGCCGGAAGCGCCGAGTGTAAATCTGCTGCGATGACGTGCATCGCATCAATATCTTTCGCATCGGCGAGTATATCGTGATAGTCAGATTCCTGTTCGTCAACGCCTTGCACCATAAATTGAGTGGGGGTATACCGATTTTTCACAATATGCCCTGGTTGCGGCGGCGGGTCAGCAGGCAGGCGATCTGGCATCGCCACAATGAACATGTAGCCGCCGGTACCGAGTCCGCGTTTGACAGCGGCGGTGGAGAGTAATACTGTATCGCCAACCTCTGGCTTACCCACCATCGGATAGTATGCGAGAGCTTTGCCAGTGGTGCCATCGTCGAGCGCTACTTGGTATTCGCCTGCATCTGCCCAGGACTGTTGAAATTGAATAATTTTGCCTTGCCGCCAAATAATCACATATTCAGTTTAGTGCACTAAAATAAGATTCATGGCGAATAACGGAGAGAATCGCACAGGAGAGCGCAGAATCACGCTCGCGTTCTACCTGATGGAACGGCGAGCTTCGTTGTCACATATTCGTGCGCTGCCTGTGTATAGTGAGCTTTTTCAAGACAAATCATTTGAGACTTTTCGCGATATAGTCGAAAAAGATATAAGAGTTTTGCGCAGTTCTGGTTATCGCGTTGAGCAGGCAATGAATCAGCTTGGCGAATATACCTATTGGATTAATAATTCTGCTGGTATCAAAGTCGACGCTAAAGATGCGGATTTGAGTGTGCTCTACGGGGTGCTTGGGCATAAAGGACGCAACGATGCGGAGCAATTCGTGCAAATGGGAGTACATAAACTCCTTGCAGACGTTCCGAGCTCGGAATATGCACATACTTTTCGCACCAATGTACCGCGCGGTGATTACATCGTGGATATCGCAAATGCCTTGCAAAACGAACAGCTGATCGAATTTCGCTACCAGTCGGGTGCGAAGAATACTGAAGCTCTTTATGTTGTTCGACCACACCGTATACACGTGCATTTTGACTCGTTCTATTTCTCCGGCTGGGAAGTTAGCGTCAACGGCGTCGATACGGGGGCGCGTCGTATCTATAAGGTTTCGCGAATAATCGCGGCTCCGAAGTTCTTAAAGAAAAACGCTCACAATCTCGTGCAAATCAGTGCGCCTGGTTCCTTAACCGCTGGTTTTGCAACAGCTAGCGCTTCAACCAATGATCCCTCAATTAACGGTTCGTCAACTAATGATTCCTCTACTGATGAATCTGCGAAGAAAAGGCGTGAGAGTTCAGATGCGAATTCAGATTCTGACGCATTTGCGCCGGTAGAAGCGACGATTCGAGTTCGAACTGGTACATGCACCCCGTTGGTGGCAATGGCGAATTCTATGGAAGAAATTTCGTCTGATTTCCAGCGCGCCATTTTTATTGGCATCGACAAACACGAATTATTCGATTACCTCATCTTTTATGGAACTGATGCCTATCTTGAATCCCCAAAGGAACTGCGGCAAGAATTCATCGTTCGGTTGAGCCATATTATGGCATTGTGTGACAGAGAGTGGGAGAGCTAATGATCGATCTGTCTCTGGCCCTAAAAATTTCTGTGCTCTCTTATCTGCAAACCCATGGACCGATGCCTTTGGGTGAATTAGCTGCGCATTTTCATCAATCCGTGAAAGATATGCACAAGGAATTAAGAGAACTTTTTGTGGTTGAGCTCGTCGATGGAGAAGGCGGGTACTCCTCATCGGTTCCCATCTCGATGGAGTTGGAACCCGATGCTGCCGGGATTGTTTCAGTGTCGCAAATAGAGCCAGTGGCGCCTGCACTGTTTACTTTGGCTGAAATCATCGGATTGCTGGGAGCGATTGATTTTTTGCTCAGTGCTGCCCAAGAATCACAGCGGTCTTCGCTGCTTCACTTGCGCAATACACTCGTCAGTGCAGCTCAACAAGCTGGTTTTGGGTCTGTATTGTGGTCTGCTCCAAGCATCAGGTACGCCCATGATGTCACTGCAATGCTCGATCATGCGATTTCGCAGCGCCGAAAGACCACATTTCACTATTGGAAATCTAACGCTAATGCCCGTGCAGAATCTGTAGAGGTAAGCGGATACCCGATCGCGATTGACTCCGGTTACCATCCGCTGGTGGACGTTTTAGACGAGCAGGAAAATATTCGATCCTATCGGTTGGATCGCATTGCCAATGTCTCGATTTCCGACGACGCCATCTCGGCTAAGTCTTTTCAGCATGCGCAACGAATGGCCAAGAACGAACCGATGGAATTTGTGGGGGAGCAGGTGATACTGCGCTGCGATCCAAGTGCACGTTGGGTGGTAGAATCCGTGCCTAACACACAGTTCGTCACTGATGACGGTGAGCTTGTGATCACTTTGTCTGTTGTTAATCGGGGATGGTTGCGCTCTTTGCTGGTGCGACTCGGCTCAGCAGTACACAGCATTGAACCGCGGTCTTTTCTCGCCGAAGATCTTGATCATATCCGGCATATACGAGAACAGTATGAGAGTATAGACGAGCAATGATTATATTTTGGATTTTATTTATTGGGCTTGTGTGCCTCACTGCATATCTGGTTTTCTTGCTGTTTGGCTTATGGAAATCTGTACGTGCACTTTTTGGCGCAGGAAGCGGATTTGCACAAGCCTTTTCAGTGCATGCACTTCCACATTTGCGTCAGTACGTGAAGTCACGTTCGGTATTCGAATGTCCAGATCGTCGTACTCAAGCTGCACTCAAGCACCGACAACTTGTTGAACAACGCCAAGAAATACGAGCTCAAAAGCTTTCTCGTGCTGTCCAGCGATGGGACGATGCCGAAGATTTTGAAACGAGATTTAGTTCTGAGCGGCGTGAAGAAGCTCGAAGAATTCGGGAGGAAAACCGAAAGTGATTATTGGAATCGCGTTGAATCCTGAGTCGGGAGCAGGTCGCGCTGAAAAATATCGCACACAACTACTGAAAGTGGTAGAGGAATACCCAATCGACGTCGTCTGGCTTACTGCGCAGGACGCAACGCAGGCACTGTCTGTTATGCGAGAAGCGGTTAATAACGGCGAAATTGATGCGCTCGTCGTCGTCGGAGGGGATGGAATGATTCACCTCGGAGTCGAAGCCGTTGGCGATAGCGGAATTCCTTTGGGAATTGTGGCCGTTGGCTCTGGAAACGATATTGCACGCGAATTTAAGCTGCCCATACACAATATGGAAGATTCTCTCCACCAAGTGATCACCTCGTTGTTTGCACGCAGATATTACAAAGTCGATGCTATTGAGATTGAGTCGGCGGAGGGAATCAAACGGGCGATGGCGATCGTGAGCCTTGGCCTTGATGCTGACGTCAACGAGCGCACCAATCGCATGAAATGGCCACGCGGCAATATGCGATATGTGCGAGCAATCGGGCAAAGCATACGCAATTATCGGCCTTATGGTGTAAAGATTTCTGCAAATGGGCATACCGGAGCTGGGTCAATGACGCTGCTATGCGTGGCCAATACTCGCTATGCCGGTGGAGGATTCGCTCTTGCTCCCGCTGCTAAACCGAATGATGGCTTGCTCGACGTGGTGATTGCGCGAGGACTGTCATTAGCGGAGTTCGGTTCGCTCCTGCCTCGACTGGCGATGGCTAAACACACAGCTGACGAGCGCGTTCACCATTTTAGAACTACTGAAATCACTGTTGAAGCCGATACTCGTTTTGGTGATCATCCGCCGGCAGTGATGGCCGACGGCGAGTACATCTGTTCATTGCCAGCAACAATTCGCGTCCGGCCGCGAGTTATCAAACTAGCACTGTAAGGACATAATGCGCGATCTCATTACTGAAAATTTTCTTGATGCGTATCGAAGTCGTGGCATTGAACTCGATGACTTTCAAAAGGACGCAATCGCTGCACTGGCATCGGGTTCTGATGTGCTGGTATGTGCACCGACTGGCTCCGGAAAGACGGTTATTGCCCAGTATGCGATTGAATTGGCGCTTGCAAAGGGAGTCCGCTGCATCTATACGGCTCCGATAAAAGCGCTGTCGAATCAGAAATATCGCGAATTCGCCCAACTCTTGGGTGAAGAAACGGTAGGACTGCTCACTGGCGACACGGTTGTAAACCGCGATGCGCAAATACTTGTTGTAACCACAGAAGTTTTGCGCAATATGCTGTTCCAGCGCGATAAAGGAATTCAAGATATTGGTTATGTAGTGCTCGATGAGGTGCACTATCTTTCTGATAAAGTGCGCGGTCCTGTGTGGGAAGAGATCATACTTCAGCTTCCGAGCCATGTACGCCTGGTGTCACTTTCTGCGACGATTGCCAATATTGATGAGTTTTCGCATTGGTTGCGTTCGGTGCGAGGCAAAACGACGACGATCACGAGTTTTCATCGGCCGGTTCCGCTGCAGCAGTCCTTGCTTCACAAGGCGAAGATCACGCCGATTCTCAATAATCAGGGCGATCTCAATGATGAAGCAGTAGCAGTGATATCGGCACTTAACCATCGCGGCGCGTACAGTGACGGCCGACGCCGGGCACGTAAGGTATCCCTTGCGCAGCGTAAACGAGTGATAGCGGCGCTGGACGAACGCGATTATTTGCCGGCAATTGAGTTCATTTTTTCGCGTAAAGGCTGCGATAATGCCGTTAAGGATCTCTTAGATGCAGATATCGTTTTAACGACTGCTGAGCAGCAGAAAGTGATTCGCGCTCAGGTCAAAGAATTGCGAGAAACGCTTTCAGACGATGACGCTCGAGCCGTTCGCTTTGCGCTGTGGTCAAAGGCTTTGGTGCGCGGATTCAGTGCGCATCATGCCGGTATGTTTCCGGCGATTAAAGAGCTGACGGAGCGTTTGATGGTGCAAGGCCTGCTCAAGCTCGTCTACGCTACTGGTACGCTTTCACTTGGCATTGATATGCCCGTGCGCGCCGTCGTCGTCGAAGATCTTCATAAATGGAACGGAAGCGGTTTTTCGGACTTAACGGCTACGGAATATACGCAACTCATAGGGCGCGCTGGTAGGCGTGGAAAAGACGAACGTGGTTACGCATTTGTGTTGGCGTCGGCGGATATTGATCTTGGCACACTGGAGCGGCTTGCCATTGGTGCGATGGAACCACTCGAATCGGCATTTTATCCCTCATACAATACCGTAGTTAGTCTATTGGCGATTCACGGACGTGACGAGGCTCGCGCAATTATGGGAACATCCTTTGCGCAGTTTCAAAAGAATGCCGATTTAGGGCAGATTCAAGGGCGTATCCAGCGAATTCAGCGGCGAATTAGCGAACTTGAGGGCGAATTAGAAGACCGTTATCCCGGCATGGATGTGGTGCAGTACTTGCAACTTCGGCAGCAGTCTGGGCGGGCATCTAAAGCTCAGCGTAAAGCGGCGAAAGAAGAGTATCGTCGCGTTGTGGAACAGAGTTGGCGCAATGCAAAGACAGGGCACTTATACGCTTATGCGCGCGATGGTGAACTTGAATATGGAGTTGCGTTATCTGTATCGAAAACGAAGATTCGGTTAGTGAATATATTTGCCGAGATGGTGTGGCTGCACTCCAATGAACTCTCTTCTGAGCTGCGTGATTTGGGCACAATCAAGATGCCATTTGGTATATCGCCAAAAGATCTTGAAGTGCGCGAAGATATTGCTCAATCTATTTTGGACGCGATAGATGAACGTTCTGAGCTCGGCACTGATCGTGATTTGGTGGATTCATGGGATCGTTTTGCGGTGCGTGAGAACTCTGATCTTGTGGCGCACCCGGTGCACCGGCACAGTAAACATAAAGCTATTCTCAGTGACGCGACTGAGTATTTGTCGTTAGAGGCGCGTTTGTCTGAATTGAGCGCGCTTGCGGAGAGTTTTGAAGATTCTGTGGCAAAAGAATTTGATGCCACTGCCGATATCCTCAACTATCTTGGGTACTTGCAGGATTATTCGCTTGCTGGAGGAGCACATCTGCTGCGCGGAATTCATAACGAATCCGATTTGCTGATTTCGATGTGTCTGAACGAACCGAGTATTGCTGAGCTAACTGCTAGCGAATTTGCGGGTATTTGCTCGGCGTTTTTAGGGGATCGGCGATTGGGCAAGGGGTTCCCTCGCAAGGCAAAGCTGCGTGCAGCATGGGCTGCGGTTGAGCGCAATTATGACTATATTTTCGATATTGAGCAGCGCTTTGGGATTCAAAGAACGATCGAGCCTGATCCGGGTGGAGTTGAAGCCTTTGCGGATTGGGCAAATGGTGAAAAACTTGACGTTGTATTAACAAAATCTCATATTGATGTGGGTGATTTCATCAGTGCATCGCGGCGTCTTCTCGATCTATTAGGCCAGCTTAAAGTGGTTGGATCTGATTTTTGGTTGGGGGATTTGGCGGCGCAAGCTATCGCGAAAATCAGGCGTTGGGAGTGGTTATAAAGTAGATCTGACTTGCGCCTAGCTGGGGAGTTCTTTAGCGTATATGTCTAGACGCAGATATGAAAATGTGTTTGCAAGCTCCGATGTATTCCGATAGAAAACGCGTATGCGGTCCGAGGGGATACATGGGAGCTTGTGCTTTTTGAGGGTTTGGAGAGTCAGGGCATCGGTGACAGGCCAGGCGGCTCTTGCGATTGTGCCGGACGTCGGTGACAAAACAGGACGCCGGTAATAACACAAGACATATGTGAGAACAAGGTGGCTTCGCGAGAACCAAAAACATATGTAAGAACACAGGCGGCTTCACGTTTTGGTGCGGTTTTTGCAACATCTCTATATATGTTGAGATGTTGCAAAAACCGCCCACGTATTTTGATTCACCACACTAAACGTTAGAATTTTGGAGTGAACTTTCCCCGTGTATCGAGTTGGGCTCCATCTGCATTACTCAGTGTTATTGCAGGTGTGGCCTTATATTGCGCTGCTCAGCCACTAAATTGGTGGCCGTTGGCATTCGTGGGCGTGGCAAGTTTGTGGTTCTTGAGTAATGGCGGGCTTCTTTCACGGTTTTGTTGGGGAACGTTTGCGGGTTTTGTGTACTTTTATCTTCTTTGTGACTGGGCAGCTTTGGCTGCTCGCACAGAACTCGCGAGGTTCGCACTTGCATTAAGTCAGGGATGTTTTGTTGGCATTCTTTTAATGACCTGGGCTTATGTCCATCGTGGATATAAAACGGTTCTCGCACAAAGACCTCTAATATCTCTTTATCTCGTTGCAGCTATTGATGCCTTGCTGTGGGTGGTGGCTGAACAATGTCGCGCTACCGTTCCTTTTGGCGGAATGCCGTGGGGAAGCCTTGGGTTTTCCTTAGTCGATTCGCCCTTAGTCAATCTCAGCCCGTGGGGGTCGGTTCAACTCGTTGAATTTATTGCGGTATTTTCTTCCATACTTGCTGCAAGCGTGCTGTGTTCCTTACGCGAGCGGGCGTTGTTTTCTGCGATTGCAGGGCTATCGACGTCACTTGTTTTGATCATTGCGCCAAGTTTTATAGGTTTTTCGGTTCCAGGATCGGCGAGTATCCGCATTGGCGTGGTACAAGGCAACGTGCCAGATGAAGACACGCTGAAACCGGATGAGTCGCGGGCACTCATCGTGACGCAAAACCACGCACAGGCAACTCGGAAAATTTTAGCTCAACACCCTGACCTCATTCTTTGGCCAGAATCCGCATCAGATCGCGATATTCGCCAAGATCAAGAGGCCAATAACATTTTGAATTCGCTCATGAAAGAATCAAGGGGAGTGCCCTTGATGTTGGGTACGCAGCAATACGCAGGCAATACGCGAACTAACGACTATATTGCTGTGACGGGCGACGGCGTTGTGGGAACGTATTCCAAGCAGCATCCGGTTCCGTTCGGGGAATACCTTCCATTTCGTTCGTTCATTGAACGGATCGTCCCCGAAGCTAAGAAAATTTCAGTTGATATGATACCGGGCGATAGTCGAGCTCAGCTAAGTGTTACGGCAGGTGGGCATAATATCGTTGCTGCAGTTCCGATTTGTTTTGAAATTGCTTATTCGCAGATCGTGGCAGACGGCGCAGATGGGGCAAATCTGCTGGTAGTGCCAACGAATAATGCATCGTTTGGCAGATCTGGAGAGCCTTTGCAGCAGCTTGCAATGACTCGTTTTCGGGCGATTGAGCATGGAAAATCTGCGATTCAAGTTTCCACATCGGGCACATCAGCAGTGGTTTCAGCAAGGGGAGTGGTGCGCTACCAAACCGACCTATTTGAGCAATCTGCTGTGGTACTAGACGTTCCTTTAATTTCGTCGCAAACTTTTGCCACGAAAACAGCGAATGTGCGCCAATATTTATGTTTTGCACTGGGGATCTTGTGTTTAGCTGGGGCAACTTATCGTTTAGTGCGTCAGCGATGACTTAAGTAGCTGAGTTAGTGTAATAAAGCAGCGTAAATGCCAGCCGGTAAAGTTGCGGCAGTTTCTTGGATTAATTTTGCTGAGTTTGGCGAAAAAATATGCCCAGCTGCTGTGCTGGTTAAACCTGTGGGGATGACCTCAAATAAGGCCATCCCCACAGGGTCAAATTTATATTGCGGTAATTATCAGCGCATACGTTTATACAGTTTTCCCTCTCGAAGAAGCGCTAAACGCTCGTCAAGAAGCTCTTGTAGTTCTTTGGTAGAACGACGCTCAAGCAGCATATCCCAGTGAGTACGCACTGGTTTTTGATTCTTTTCTTCTTCGTCGACCTGAGCACCGATTAGTCGTGCTTCAGAACCGCACCGGCATTCCCATACCGTTGGAGCTTCAGCATCTGCAGCAAGGGTGACGACGAAGCGCTGTTTGTTATCAAGGCATTCGTAGGTAACCTCACGGCGATCAACAAGCGCGACGCCGATATCCGACTCCAAGGAATTCGCGCCAATTTTCATGCCACGTAGTGAGCGTTCCACCATAAGTATATTTTTCTTTCTCTACAAAATATTTAGCCTAATGCGACTCTACGTAAATTAGAACGCACATTATGCTGAAATTATTTCTCAGATTTCATCACAGGTTGATGCCAGCTAAGCACAAGCTTGTACTACACGTACAGCCGACGCATCGGCTTTCGTTCGAAGTTTTCTTTGAGAAACTCTTCGTGTTGAGCTTTGCCTAACGGCTCTAAGTCTACCGTATTTAGCGATACTCGAAAAATGTGCACGCAGCTGGTTGGCATAACACACAAATGAGCAAAGCGCCGATAATACATATTATGTCAAATTTCCTTTTACTTGCATTACGGCATCGGATATGGGCCCATGCGCTTCACTGCCCTATTGACGTATTTAATGCCTATCCCTCATTGAAGTGAGCTATATATGCGGGTGGTGGCGACTTTTTGAAGTCGCCACCACCCGCAAAAACTATTTTCACATTGCATTGCGTGCAGCACGTCGAGCTGCGAGTTCATCAACAATGCCCGAATGATCGCCACTGTTGAGTCGCTCAGTTGGAAGTTCTGAGAGCGATCCTTCAACTTCACGCCATACTCGGCTCAGTGCAATACCAAATACGCCTTGTCCAACGTTGATAAGATCAATAACCTCATCGTTTGACGTGCATAAATACACGGAAGCGCCGTCAGACATTAACGTTATTCCTGCTAGATCATCTACTCCGTGTGTTGACAGCTGTTCTACGGCTGTGCGGATCTGCTGAAGTGATACTCCAGTGTCTAGCAGACGCTTTACCACTTTGAGAACTAAGATATCGCGGAATGAATAAAGCCGCTGCGAGCCTGAACCTTGTGCTGAACGGATCGTTGGTTCTACTAGACCAGTGCGATCCCAATAATCAAGCTGGCGATAAGTGATGCCAACAGCGCGGCAAACAGCCGGGCCTCGATACCCTGTTTCCATATCGAGATCTGGTAATTCGTCTCCGAACAGCATTTGCTGTGCACGCTGCGGATGGACGCCATGCGCGGTTGCGTCACTATTCACGTCAGCCCTCCTTGTTTTCTACTAGCTTTAAGGTTAGACCGGAATTGCGACGATTTCAACGCTGACACTCTAAATATGTTTGGCGTGTCGCGCCGGCATGTCTCAAGTTGTACTTGAAGAAGCAGTTCGGTCAGATTGCGAGCCAATAGGGTTTAACTGTTCTTCGCAATGTGCTTCATATGAGTTCAACTATCGCAGCTCAACGTCAATACTCTCGAGTAATAGTGCTCGATAATAGTTCGTGAGCATCGTGCTTAACTCCCCTGTTTCCACGATCACGCGCTCTTTTGCTACAGAATTCTTCTTTGCGCGCTCATTAGCGAGTAAATTTACGAGGTTCACAGCATGGGCATGAGCCGATGTGCGCACTGATTTCAAGCTACGAATATCCACGCCGACTTCGGTTAGCATGAGCGCATAGCGCACAATATCAACCGCTTGAGCCGTGAGCCTACCTCGCGAATCTTGAGTAAGCAGACCAGCGGCGATGAATCCTTCAATCTCAGTGGTGGAAGCACCTGTAAGAGCTGCCAGTTCGTCTTTATGAAGACGCGTGCCTGGACGTGGAGTGTGAACGTCATTTTCGCGCACAACTCGCATTTTCCCTGGATGCTCAGAGTGTACTTCGCCAGAATCTAGCTGCTTGAGCATTTCTTTAATCTGCGGCAATCGAGTATAACGATCGCGCTGCTCAACTAAAATGAAGCGAAGTCGCTCAATATCGGCATACGAAAACATGCGCTGATTTGAGTCGGTACGATGAGGTTGGATGAGCTCCAACGACTCGTAGTATCGAATTTTAGATGCCGCTAAAAAAGGAAATTCGCTGTTCAACGCCGCGAGGACTTCCCCAATTTTCAGAGTTGGTTCGTGTGAGACATCCTGTGGCCACGTCAGCCGTTCCTCGTGAAATAGTTCAGCTTTGACTTCAGGAGTCATTGAGCCACCTTAGGGGAAGCAAAAAATGTGAGCTGATATTTCCCAATACGCACTTCATCACCGTTGGTCAATAATGCTTCTTCCACAAGCTCCTGATTCACATAGGTGCCGTTCAAAGAGTGCGCATCGCGGACGTAGAACTGATTGCCTTGCCGCACAAAATGCGCATGACGACGCGAGACGGTGACGTCATCAAGGAAAATATCCGACTTGGGGTGACGCCCCGCCACTGTCTCGTCAGAATTGAGCAAAAACCGAGCTCCATAATTCGGCCCGCGTCGCACGATAAGAAGTGCCGACGACGCAGGCAAAGCTTCTATCGCAGCGCGATCATCGGCGTCGAGACCTTTCACCTCACCAAGTGAGCTATGGAAACTTCCCATGATAGTGAAACGCGACGTAGACGAAGGATCTTGCGAACTAGCTGACATGTGTACGTTGAGTTCTTCGTTCGACATTTCACTCCCCTAGCCTTGGTAATTATCTAATCTTATCTTAGATTGTGCACTCTTAGTAATGCATCTTCGGACTTGAACTGATCGTGATTGAGCTGTGTTTCAATTCCTTAAGCCCGAGCCTGCGCTCTTAACTTTCGCTGATAGTCATCGCGGCAGTCTAGGATGATCTTGCGTAAAGCTGCAGGAGTTCCTGGCTTATCAAGCCATGCAGTCGCATCAGCGAGATCAGATTCAGATTTGCCTGAATCGAGGTCAGGTGCAGGATACAGGCCGTAAATGATACGTTCTGCAATCTCTTGGGAGTAGCGCTGCCAAATGCTCTCGATATGGTCAAAATAGTGCGGGAACGCCGATCTTGCCTCATCGCTATGGCATGAATGAGTAAAGCCGTCAACCAAAGCCTGCACATGAGTATTGGACAGCGTATTAGCGTTATTGAGCAACAAATCAATAGTTTGAAGCCGGGTATTAGGCATGCTTGCAACCGCTTGACGATACGCTACTTCATCTGAAGCACTGGCACTTCGAGCGAGCTCAGTATCGAGGTCCTCAAGCGAAACTTGAGAATGTGCGGCAAGTGCAATCAGGATTTGCCAGCGTAAATCTTGATCTTCAAGCTCATTGAGCTGATGCTTCAAAATCTCGCAGGTATGTGGCAAGAGACTTCCGGTCGCCGCGAGCGTGCGCATCCAAATAAGCGTCTGGTCTCGCTTCAAATCGCTATAATCGGACACTTGTCGATGCGCTAGCGCGAATAATTCCTTGAGAAGATCGTTACGTGTGCAACCTGGCTCAAAATTTTTAGCTGCAAATAGCATCGTCTGCGTGCGCTGGGAAAGTAATGCGGAATCGGCAAGTTGAGGCGTTGTCGAAATATATGCCAAGTACTGCCGCGGAGTAATTACCGCATCGCGAACCGCTTGCCACAAAGCCGTATTTATTACCGAACGTGAGAGATCGTCGTCGACGTCCATTGAAAGAAAAGCCGCAAGCGAGCGAGAGTCGAAACCAATCTTTGCATAGGTTAAAGATTCGTCGTTTGGAAGAATCGCATCGGCGTCGTCTCCCCCGAGCTTGGACCACGGGATAAACGTCTCGGATGTAACTTCGACGTCTGCCATACCAATTCTCTGCAGGCGATTTTCAAAAGCTTTCCACGCAGATACTCTAATCCGATGCGGGCGCGTGATCTTCTCTCCGGTCAGAGGCTCAATTCCCTCTTGACGAATCATTACGCCGTCTTCCTGTCGCTCAACGGTCAGCGTTGAAACGCCTGCCGTTTGCAACCACTGCTGTGCCCACAAGCGCACGTCTTTACCTGAGGATTCTTCGAGTGCGATCAATAGATCATCGAGAGTGGCGTTGGAAAAAGGATGAGCGGCGAAATATGCACGTGCGCCTGCAAAAAACGCTTCCTCGCCTACCCACGCCACAAGCTGGCGCAATACAGCTGCACCCTTGGCGTAGGTAATGCCATCAAACACCTGATCAGCGGCCTCAAGATCCGGGACGTCGGCCACAATCGGATGTGTCGTCGGGTACTGATCGTTTTGAAGAGCCCAAGCCAAGCGTCTGCCTGCAAAACTCTGCCACGCTTCGGTGTATTGAGTTGCCTGTGCGCATCCCCACGCGCCCATAAACTCGGCAAATGATTCTTTTAGCCATAAATCGTCCCACCACTGTGGCGTTGTGTAATCACCAAACCACATGTGCGACATTTCGTGAAGAATTGTATTTGCTCGTCCCTCGCGTTGTGCGCGAGTTGATTGACCACGATGAATATATGCTGCTTCATTGAATGTCACGCAGCCCGGATTTTCCATGGCACCGAGGTTGTATTCAGGTACGAACACCGAATCGTACTTCCCCCACGGATAAGGCACTCCATATGCCTGCGGGAAGAGGTTGAGACCTTGCTTTGTAACGGTCGAGATATCTTCAAAATCAAAGTGCTCAGCAAGAGTTGCTCGGCAATAAAAGCCCAGCTTAATTGTCTGCAAAGCTAGCACTGCTTCATCGTTGAAAGCCACATATGGCCCGGCAATGAATGCTGTGAGATAAGTCGACATGCGCTGCGTAGTGGAAAAATGCCTGGTTGTACACAACTCCCCTAGTGAATTCTCAGGGGAACTTTCGCATGATTTTTCTTCCCCATTAGACAAAACGGTCCATGACTCAGGAGCGCAGATCGATATATCGAATGTAGCTTTCAAATCAGGCTGCTCAAAGTTCGCAAATACGCGCCGTGCGTCGGCTGGTTCGAACTGGGTGTATAGGTATGTTTGCCCATCTAGCGGGTCTTTGAAGCGGTGCAGACCTTCTCCGGAGGTTGAATATACGCCTGTAGCGTGGATCTCGATAGTATGTTTACCCTGGTTGAGCTGGCCAAAGGTGATGCGTGCGCCGTCGTACTGAAAATCTCTTTCTGTTCCGTCGATTTGGACGTTTTGTACCGAATCGCCGATAAAATCAACGAAGACGTCGCCCTCGTTGAGTTGCGTTAGCGTAATGCGCGAGCTTGTGCGAAAGGTGTTAGTGGCACTAGGCGCTTCTGAAACGTCAAGCTTGATCTGGTAGGAGTCAATAACAAGCGAAGAGCTGCGCAATTGTGCTTCTGTGCGGGAAAGATTTTCAGACATGCATTAATTGAATAATGTTTTTCTTCCTGGGGCAAATTCCGCAGTCGATTAACATGGATCGGGCAATATAGGCTATTATCGTTGAGTCGAAAGATGAAGCTATGAGTTTCACGAACGACGACGGGCTATGGCGCAGTTTGGTAGCGCACTTGACTGGGGGTCAAGGGGTCGTGGGTTCAAATCCCGCTAGCCCGACTCAGCAAAACCGCGAAAATGTGCGGGAAAATAACGTGACGGCTTTGCGAAAAATAGGGCAACTCCCCCATTAGTCCCCCACATGATATTCTTCTTGGCTGTCATTTTGACCTCATCACTAACGAGGTCTTGGCACATTACTGGCGTTTATTGCGATGAATTATCCTTACGAGATGACTCAATCTTCAAACCAATTACGGCAACGATTATTCCTGCCAGTAACAGCGCTCTTATTCCAGTAAATGTGTCTGTACCCGTGGTAAACGCTATTGCTGCCGTAAGAACTGCTCCTATTCCAACCCAGACCGAATATGCCACCGAAATAGGGATCGTCTTAGTTGCGAAACCTAAACCGAGCATAGACACGCACAATCCAATGAAAAAGATGACGCTTGGAAAGAGCACAGTTAAGCCTTGTGAATGCGCCAGAGCCGTTGCCCAAACTGCCTCACACACTGCACTTCCAATGAGAATTAGCCATGCCATCAGTCGAGCACCTTCAACCCAACAATGCATGAAATAAGCAGCAGAAGTAGCAATAGTTTAGCCAAGGTGAACTTCTCTTGCTTGCGAGCAAGAGAAACAATCGCGGTAATCGATGCTCCAATTCCCGTCCAAACGGCATACGCCGTTGCCGTGGGGATATACTTCATCGCATAGCCTAAACCGAGCATAGACAAAACTAAGAACCCGAAAAATATTCCGGTAGGCACTCGCTTTTTGAAGCCTTGAGACTCCGCTAATGCTACAGCCCAGGCGGCTTCTGCAATACCCGCTAAAAGGAGCACAAGCCAAGCAAACATTACTTGCGTTTTCTCTTTTCGCGCACTCGCACCGAAATCTGAACTGGGCTTCCCTCGAATCCGAACTCTTCGCGCAAACGCCGCTCCAAGAACCTGCGGTAGCCGTGTTCGATAAAACCTGAGGCGAACAGTACAAATTTTGGTGGGCGGTTCGCTACCTGCGTGCCGAACAAGATGCGCGGCTGCTTACCACCACGCACTGGATGTGGATTAGCCGCCGCAATCTCGCCGAGGAAAGAATTGAGTTTACCGGTGGAAACGCGTTTGTCCCACGATTCAAGTGCGGTGTGCATGGCACGGGTGAGACGGTTTGTATGCCAACCGGTTGCAGCCGAAAGATTCACTCGCTCAACCCACGGCATCTGCACAAGTTCGCGTTCAATCTCACGGTCGAGCATGAGCCGACGCTCTTCATCAACCAGATCCCACTTATTGCACACCACGACCATCGCGCGACCCGAGTCGATCACCTGCTGCATCACACGGATATCTTGCTCAGTCAGCTCTTGGGAAGCGTCAATCAGCACAAGTCCGAGTTCGGCCTTTTCAAGTGCACCCTGTGTGCGCAATGAAGCGTAGTAGTCGGCACCATGAGTCAAATGCACCCGACGCCGAATACCTGCGGTATCGACGAATAACCACTGCTCATCATCAAGCTCGATAATTTCATCCACTGGATCGCGAGTAGTACCTGCTAAGGGGTCAACTACCACGCGGTTCTCCCCTGCTAGCCGGTTGAGCAGTGAGGACTTTCCAACGTTCGGACGCCCAATCAGCGCGATACGGCGTGGACCGTGTTGGGGACGCAACTTCGCAGTGGCAGATACATCAGGGAGAACGTCGAGCACGGCGTCGAGAATATCTCCAGTGCCACGCCCATGAAGTGCTGAAATTGGATACGGCTCGCCAAGTCCCAAGGACCATAGATAGGCGGCGTCAGCCTCTTGGTTTGGAGCATCAACCTTGTTAGCAGCAAGAATGACTGGTTTGCCGCTACGGCGCAACAAGCGCACAATTTGCTCGTCAGTATCAGTAGCACCAACGGTCGCATCGACGACGAAAAGCACCGCATCTGCCTGCTCAATCGCGTACTCGGACTGTTGAGCTACTGATTTATCAATACCAGCTACGTCAACTTCCCAACCGCCGGTATCCACAAGCGTGAAAGTGCGTCCATTCCACTGCGCGTCATAGCGCACGCGATCGCGAGTCACACCTGGTTCGTCCTGCACAACCGCCACTCGCTTGCCCACAATGCGATTGACGAGCGTCGATTTACCCACGTTTGGACGTCCCACTACAGCAAGTACTGGATAACCAGGGTTTTCATCTTGTGAGGAAAACTCGAAGTTTTCTTCTAGATATGTGAGGTCTTCGTCGTCGAGCTCGTAATCAGCGAGAAATGACCGCATCATTTCGGCGCGTTGAAGATCGCCGTCATATTCGAACTCCTTGCCCGAATCGTCGATATGCGTTTGCGCTGGGAAGTTATCTTCAGAAAAATCGTGTTCAGCCACGGCAAACCTCCGTCGTTAGCGTCTCTATTGCGTTCACTACCTGCTCGATCGTCAACTCAGACGAATCGATGGTGGTAACGCCGTCTTGTGCAGTCATAAATTCAGATACTGTCGAGTCGTCGCGGTCCCGTCGCAAGACTTCGTCACGCGTCGCTGCAAGTGTGGTTGCGTCGTCGCTCCCTCGCACTTCTAAAGCACGACGCCGCAACCTCGCCTCCTCAGAAGCTGTCAGTAGCACACGCACGTGCGCATCTGGGGCGACGACGGTCGTAATATCGCGCCCTTCAGCCACGATGCCGCGACCGTGGGAGAAACTATCGGGTTTTTGCGCCTGGGCAATAATCTCGCGCTGGCGTGCTTTCATATTTGCACGCACGTCAAGATTCGTTGCAACCTTGGAAACCACTTTAGACAATTCCGACGTGCGTATCTCGGCAGATACGTCGTGACCTGCACAAATGAAGCGCGGATTTTCTGGATCGAGACTGATTTCTAGTGGCATCGACAGCGTAGCCTGATATACGGCCTCTTGGTCATCAAGATCAATGCCCTGGTGCAGAGCCCACCAAGTCGCGGCACGGTACATTGCACCGGTGTCAAGATACGCCAAACGCATCTTTTTTGCGAACATTCGTGACACAGTCGATTTTCCAGACCCTGACGGCCCATCAATAGCTACGACGAGAGGCATGGCACCCTTTCTTGACGTATTAATTATCTGCCAGCCTCGTTGTTCGAGACCAACTTCAAGTTCGTGAGCATTTGCTGGCAGTACCGATAACATTGCGCGACCAGCAGGTTGCTGAGGAGAATGTTCCAAGCTGAAGTCTTCGATATTGATTCCAATCTCGCCTACTTCTGAGAAGAGTCTGCCGAGCTCTGCGGGTTTATCTGGCACTAATACGATAACTTCAGCGTAGCGCGTCGGGGCGCCGCCGTGTTTTCCAGGGATACGTGCTACACCGTCATTTCCATCTGCAATGACGTGCGAGATGACGTCAAGACCAGACTCCGAATCAATTGCGCTGATAAGCGCGTAAAGATCACGAGAAATATTCTTCAATACGCGAGAAATCTCTACTCGATTCTCAGAAATAATCGAGGTCCACAACAGCGGATCGGACTGTGCAATACGAGTTACGTCGCGTAAGCCTTGCCCAGCAAGTTCGAGGGACGTCGTCTGTTCCTCCAGCAACGAAGTAGCCACGAGTGAACTCATGATCTGTGGCACATGCGAAACCACGGCGACGGCACGGTCATGATCAGCAGCGTCCATAGTGATGAGCGCGCCGCCCATATCAACGGCCAAATCGCGTATGACCCCTACTGCTACTGCCGAAGATTGCTCGCCCGGCACAACGACCCAAGGACGTCCAATGAAGAGATCGGCATCTGCGGCAATAGCACCCGAGCGTTCTTTACCAGCCATAGGGTGTGAGCCAACCCAGCGAGATGCTTGCGGATGAGACTGCAGGCCACATGCAATTTTTGACTTCACCGACGACACATCCGTGACGATTGCGTGAGGATACTGATCGAGTGCTTGAGAAATAACGGGTATCGTGACGTCTGGTGGAACTGCAACTACCACAACACTTGGATCGGTTACTGGCGCAGTGGTACCCGCACCGAGGTCTTGAGCTAGATTTGCAGCAACAGGCGAAGTGTCTTGAAGATGAACTTCCACGCCTAAAGCTCGTAGTCGAAGACCAATGGAGGTGCCCAAAAGACCGGTGCCAATAATAAGCACCGGAGAATTTGTGAGCGCCGGGGAAACGAAATCCATCACAGATCGACCAGATTCATCAATGCGCTGAGCTCGGATCCGCCAATTACACGTGTTTGACCAGGCTTAAGACGCCCAATCGTAATATTTCCAAACCGGGTGCGCACTAGCTCCATAACCGGATGCCCAACTTCTTCCATCATGCGACGCACAATGCGGTTTCGCCCAGAATGAAGAGTCACTTCAATAATTGAGTTTTTACGTGCCGATTCGCGTAATACGAACTCGTCAACTTTAACTGGACCGTCCTCGAGCGTAATTCCCTTTTCAAGAACTTTACCTAGACCGCGGGTAACAGTACCCTCCACTCGTGCGATGTACGTCTTTGGTACTTCAAATGAGGGGTGAGTCAGACGGTGCGTCAGCTCGCCGTCGTTCGAGAGCAAAATCAAACCCTCGGTATCGACGTCGAGGCGCCCAACGTGAAAGAGACGCTCAGCTCGATCTTGTACAAAGTCCTGCAAGGTCTTTCTGCCTTGATCGTCCTGCATAGTAGAGACGACGCCCGGTGGCTTGTACAGCGCAACTGTAAGTTTCGATTCATCAACTTGTATACGGTTTCCATCAACATGAATGGCAACTCGAGCTGGGTCAACGCGAATTCCCAGTTGCGTTACGATATGGCCGTCAACGCTCACGCGCCCTTCTTCGATAAGTTCTTCGCAGGCGCGCCGGGAGCCAACTCCTGCATGTGCGAGAATCTTTTGGAGACGCTCTCCTTGGGGATCGTGTAAATCTTGCGTAATTCGGCTCATCGTATTTCCTTTTCGACGTCTTCTAAGTCTTCGTTCTCGGGCAAATAAGGTGCGAGAGGTGCCAATTCTGCCAAAGAATTCATACCCATTCGTTCCAAAAAGTAATCAGTAGTTCCATACAGGCTGGCACCAGTTGCAGCTGTTGTGCCAACTTGCTCAACAAGCCCGCGAGTTTGCAATGTTCGAACTACCGAATCTACCTCAACTCCGCGAATTGCCGCAATCTGTGCACGCGTTACCGGTTGCCGATAAGCGATGACTGCAAGGGTTTCCAATGCCTGTACTGAAAGTTTATTGGATTGCCCCGCGGTTACAAAGTTTCCAACAATATCGGCGTATCGAGGGTGCGAATAGTAACGCCAACCGCCACCAACTTCACGCAAGACAAAGCCACGCACAGTCGTTGAATCAGATTCGTATTCGTGAGCAAGTGCACGAAGAAAAGCGTCAGTTTCTGATTCTGATATGCCCAATGCGTGTGCCAGAGCGTGAGTGCTGATCGGCTCTTGCGCAACCATCAAAATCGCTTCGAGTGCACCTTTGAGAAAAGTTTCGTCATTCATCGGTGTGGCCAGCCTCCCTCGAATTCGCTGAGTGATTCTCGTTCTTCTCACTAGCGCTACCGTCATGAGAAGAATTAATACGTCGTATTACTAAAGGTCCAAGTGGAGTTTCTTGCTCAATTGCCAGTTCGCCTGAACGCGCTAGCTCTAAAACTGCAAGAAAGCGCGAAACCACAGTTGGTATATTTCGAGCATCAGCGCAAACTTGGGTGAATGAAATCCTATCGCCAATAATTAACCGTTCGCGCAGCAAAATTATTTGGGAATCCACCGGAACCAATGGATCGTGGAGATGATCTATCGCCACGGCTGAAGATTTTCGCGATAATGCCTGAGCTGCATATATAGCTAAGTCTGTTGCATCAACGTTGAACTCGAGTTCTGGAAGCATCTTCTTGAAATGCGGTTCAAGTTCCACATTTCGCGCAAAAGACAGACCTTGCTGTTGCAAGCGAACAGCAATATCAACCGCCACTTCTTTAAAAGCCCGATATTGAAGCAACTTGGCAAAAAGCAGATCGCGCGCTTCGAGTAGCTCGATGGTTTCGGCGTCGTCCTCTTCGTGCGGAAGGAGACGTGCAGCTTTCAGATCAAGCAAAGTCGCAGCAACCACCACAAATTCTGAAGCCTGCGACAAATCTAGCTCACGCTGCTTGGACACAAAGGCGAGAAATTCGTCAGTCACTTGGGCAAGCGCAACTTCAGTAACGTCGAGACGATGCCGAGCAATGAGCGAAAGGAGCACTTCAAAAGGCCCCTGAAATACATCAAGATCGACGGCGAAAGTAGCTTTGGAATCAGCAAAGAGATCGTCTTGATCCGGTTCAGGTTTATGCGCTGGCACCACGAGCAATCAGCTCTCGTGCAAGGCGCTTGTATGCCAATGATCCTGCATGTGACGGCGCGAAAGTCGTGATTGGCTCTGCTGCGATTGTGGCATCTGGGAATTTGACAGTGCGTGCAATCTTGGTGTCGAACACCAAATCACCAAAGCGCTCTTCAACCAGTTGAATCACTTCACGAGCGTGAATGGTGCGCGTGTCAACCATGGTGAGCAAAACGCCGTCAATCTTCAATTTCGGATTGAGACGGTCTTGTACGCGTTCAATTTGATCGACCAGCAAAGCCACACCGCGCATGGCAAAAAACTCCGCTTCAAGAGGAATAAGAACTCCGTGTGCTGCGGTAAGAGCATTGACTGTGAGCAGGCCAAGCGAGGGCTGGCAATCGACGATGATCACGTCGTATTCGTCTAGTACCGGGCGTAATACGCGCGCGAGTGACTGTTCACGTGCGACTTCGTTAATAAGCTGAATTTCCGCTGCTGAGAGCTCGATATTGGCCGGAACAATATCGAGGTTCGGCACTGAGGTATGGCAAATTACCTCACGCACATCGGGCTTTGCAGCGATCATTTCGTTGTAGATAGTGCGCTCAAGTGCATTCGCGTTGATACCTAAACCAGCAGACGCAGCGCCTTGCGGGTCGAAGTCAACGAGGAGCACACGGCGGCCATATCCAGCCAAAGCAGCAGCTAGGTTAATCGATGTGGTGGTCTTGCCCACTCCGCCTTTTTGGTTGCACATGGCAATGATACGAGCCGGGCCATGTTCGTTAATATCAGGCGGCAACGGGAAATCCCGCTCCTGATTAATCTCGTCAAGAAATGAAGTCTGTTCTGCAGTCACAGTAATAATCTACCCGAAATTTTTCGAATCCTCATTTATACCGAGCACGCGGATGAGTATTGGCATAAACTTCTTGGACGGTTTCAAGAGTCACTTTGGTATAAATTTGCGTGGTAGTTACTGAAGAGTGACCGAGCATTTCTTGTACTGCTCGCACATCTGCTCCGCCCTGAAGTAAGTGCGTTGCGAATGAGTGACGAAATGTGTGAGGCGAAATTCCCGCAATCTGTGCTCGCTGTGCCACCTCTTGAATAATTCCCCATGCGGATTGCCTAGAGAGGGCTTGGCCACGTTTATTGAGGAAGACGACGTGCGCTCCCCTGCCGTTTTGCGTTCCCTTTTGCGCCAAAGCGGGTCGCGATCTGGTCAAATACGCTTTGGTGGCTTCGATGGCATAGGAACCTAAAGGAAGAATGCGTTCATTTCTTCCTTTGCCAAATAACCTGATCGACGCTTCATCGAAATCAATATCGTCAATGCTTAAAGAGGTGATTTCTGAAATGCGCGCCCCGGTTCCATACAGCAGCTCGAAAAGTGCGCGATCACGCAAAGCGATGACGTCGTCGGAGGACGTCGTTGCCTCGATCAACCTGTGCATCTGTGCCACAGAAATCGCCTTGGGTAACCGACTCGGCATTTTGGGCGGGCGTACGTCTTTGGCGGGGTTGTGCGTCGATAAGCCCTCAAGAATCAGAAATTTGTGGAGGTTTCTTATGGAGGCCAGCATGCGATTGACGCTGCTCGCAGATAGTTTTTTGCCTAAGTTGCCGGTTTGCAGATCTTGAAGAAAATGTTCCACATCTTTTTCAGTAACATCAGCAAAATCTGAAATTTTGCGGGCTTGAATGAAATTTATGTAGTGGTCAATGTCTGCTGAATATGCGGCAATAGTGTGTTGAGAGAGTGCTCTTTCAACCCTAAGGTGCGCCAAATACTGGGCGACCTGACGATTCAGCTTCGCCGGAGAAGTTACGTCAAGTTTGACCATCAGACACACCTTTTCAAAATACTTAAAGTCCCACACATATTTATTTCAAAGACTATATCCTTAAACGTGGAAGACATTCATTATAAGCCAACCTAACCTGCGTCTTCGCATGGTTGTCAGGAGCCACATAAATGGAAAAGCTAAACTGGTCCGAACTAGATCAACGTGCAGTTGAAACTGGACGCGCATTGGCAGCAGATGCCGTACAGAAAGTAGGAAATGGTCACCCAGGTACGGCGATCTCGCTCTCTCCACTGGCATACATGCTGTTTCAAAAAGTAATGCGTCACGATCCTGCCGACGCCGAATGGTTGGGTCGCGATCGTTTCGTCCTGTCTGCAGGACACTCGTCGTTAACCCTATACAACCAGCTCTATTTTGCTGGCTACGGTTTGGAACTTGAAGATCTTGAAGCGCTGCGCACCGAAGGTTCGCTCACGCCTGGTCACCCAGAGTACAAGCACACTAAAGGCGTGGAAATGACTACCGGACCGCTCGGACAGGGTCTCGCCTCCGCCGTCGGCATGGCAATGGCAGCGCGCAGAGAACGCGGCTTACTCGATCCAGATGCGCCAGCAGGCGAAAGCCCATTCGACCATTTCGTTTATGTGATCTCTGGCGAAGGATGCCTCCAAGAGGGTGTTACTTCTGAAGCGTCGTCGCTGGCAGGAACGCAGAATCTTGGAAACCTGATCCTCATTTTTGACGAGAACCAGATTTCGATCGAAGATGACACTAAGATCGCATTTTCTGAAGACGTGTTGAAGCGCTACGAGGCCTATGGTTGGCATACTCAAGCAGTGAATTGGCGCAAAGACGGAGGCTATGAAGAGGATCTTGACGCTCTGTATGCAGCGATTAAACAGGCTCAGGCAGTGACGGATAAGCCCTCTATTATCAAGCTTTCGACTATTATTGGTTGGCCTGCTCCTACCAAGCAAAATACGGCAAGCGCACATGGTAATGCTCTTGGTGATGAGGAAATCCGCGCTCTCAAGGAGATCATTGGTCTTGATCCTGACGTCGCTTTTGGGGTTGCTCCTGAAGTAGTTGCGCACACTCGCGCGCAGGCTGCTCAGAATGCTGCGGCTGCTCGAGACGCTTGGGAAGCAAAATTCAACTCGTGGAAGTCGGCGCATCCGCAGCGCGCTGAACTTTTGGAGCGTATGCTCAAGCGCGAACTGCCTCAAGGCTGGGAAGCCAAACTTCCAGTATTTGAAGCTGGTAAGTCGATTGCTACGCGCGCTGCCTCTGGAGAAGTTCTCACTGCTATTAAGGATGTGCTCCCTGAACTCTGGGGTGGTTCAGCTGATCTTGCAGGCTCGAACAATACCACGATGAAAGGTGAGCCGTCGTTCTTGCCAGTGGAGCGCTCGTCGTCGGCATTCTCTGGCAACGAATACGGACGCACCCTGCACTTCGGTATTCGTGAGCACGCGATGGGTTCGATCCTCAACGGAATCACACTGCATGGCTTAACCCGCGTCTATGGCGGTACGTTCTTTGTATTCGCCGATTATTTGCGTCCGGCAGTACGCCTTGCAGCGATCATGAACGTTCCATCGATTTTCGTGTGGACGCATGATTCAATCGGCGTGGGCGAAGATGGTCCAACGCATCAGCCAATTGAACATTTGTGGGCATACCGGGCAATACCCAATTTTGATGTGGTGCGTCCAGCGGACGCTAATGAGACGGCTTACGCGTGGCGTGGGATTTTGGAGCGTACCGACCGCCCGGCCGGACTCGTGCTTACTCGCCAAAATCTTCCAGTTATTGAGCGCGGAGAAGGCGCCTTTGCTTCGGCCGAGGGAACGTTGCGTGGTGGTTATGTGCTCGCTGACGGTTCGGACGTCGTGCTGATCGCAACTGGTTCTGAAGTGTCTGTTGCCCTTGAAGCTCGTGAACAGCTCGCGAATGAGGGGATTTCCGCGCGGGTGGTTTCAATGCCATCGCTTGAATGGTTCATGGAAGAATCTGTTCAATACCGAGAGCAAGTCATTCCAGCAGCGATGAAAGCTCGGGTCTCGGTAGAAGCCGGTTCCACGTTCGGTTGGGCTGGAATCGTGGGCGACGCCGGTTGCAGCATTGGCGTGAATCATTTCGGTGAATCAGCAGCTGGTAACCGCCTATTTGAAAAGTACGGAATTACTGCGCAGGCAGTTGTGGAAGCTGCGAAGAATTCGCTTGCAACCGTCAATAGCTGAGCATAGGGGTACAACATGGGAAAGATTGACGAACTTCGCCGCGAGGGCGTATCAGTTTGGCTTGATGACCTCTCTCGAGAGCGTTTGAATACTGGAAATCTGCAGCATCTTGTGGATACTGCTGGGGTTGTTGGAGTGACCACGAATCCAGCTATTTTCCAGGCAGCAATTTCTGCCGGTCTTGGATACAGTGACGCGATTGCGCAGCTGGCTTCGCAAGGAAAGAACGTCGAGGAAGTAATCTTACAGCTTACTACCGACGACGTGCGTCAGGCTTGCGATGTATTCGCCCAGATTTATGCCGAGTCAGGAGGGGTGGATGGCCGAGTATCGATCGAGGTCGATCCGCGTTTGGCTCGTAAAGGCGAGCAAACCTTTATCCAAGCTCAGAAATTATGGCAGATTGTGGATCGACCGAATCTTATGATCAAGATTCCGGCCACGAAAGAGGGCTTGCCTGCTATTACACGGGCAATCGCACACGGTATTTCAGTTAATGTGACGCTCATATTCTCAGAGCGCCGCTACCGCGAGGTGGCTCATGCCTATATCGCTGGTCTAAAACAGGCACATGAAGCAGGCTTGGATCTATCGAAGATCCATTCCGTAGCATCGTTCTTCATTTCGCGTGTCGATTCAGAGATTGACGCACAGCTTGAAGCGATGGGATCGCCAGATGCGCTAGCCATGCGTGGGCGTGCTGGTCTTGCTAATGCGCGAGTGGCATATGGTGCTTTTATGGAGATATTTGAAGAATCTGAAGAATTCCGTGAGCTTCGTGAACTTGGCGCAAATGTGCAGCGGCCTTTGTGGGCATCAACTGGGGTCAAGAATCCAAATTACTCCCCCACGCTCTATGTAGATCAGCTTGTATCGACGAATGTGGTCAATACGATGCCTGAAGCCACGTTGCATGCCACTATCGAAGAAGCCAATATCACTGGCGACACCATTCGAGATTCAATTTATTCTGCTCAACGTACGATTGAAAAGATCATCCGACTCGGTGTTGATTTTGATCAAGCCATGATCAAGTTGAAGAACGACGGCGTGGAGAAATTCGAGATCGCATGGAATGAGCTTATTGAAACGGTTGAAAAAGCGATGAGATAGACTGAGATAGCTTTGAGAAGCTACAACTGTGGGGCGGTTCCTAACGCTCGAATGCGTGTTAGGAACCGCCCCACAACTGTAAAGTCGATATTGCGTTTGAGCCGGTATTGTGAAAATTTAGCTTCCGAATTTAGTAATCAAGCCAATCAATGCGATCACAATAAACCAGGTAATTGCTACGCCCACCGTAATGCGATTGAGATTGCGTTCGGCTACACCAGAAGAACGCATCGAGGTGGAGAGTCCACCGCCAAACATATCTGAAATACCGCCGCCACGGCCTTTATGCAAAAGCACAGTTGCAATGAGCAAAAGGCTGGTGATTACGAGAAGAACCGAGCAAATGATCAAAATGGTTTTCAACAGTCCACTACTTTCAGATTATTGTGTATGCGCTGTCTGGTGGCGCTAGCCATATCTTACAAGATGTTTGTGGGTTACGAAAATCAATTCGTAACCCACAAACCAGAAAAATTACCCTTGGTAGGTAACGATCTTCGCAAATTCGTCAGCTTGCAAGGATGCGCCGCCAACGAGTGCACCGTCTACGTCAGGCTGAGCCATAATCTCTTGCACATTCGAGGACTTCACTGAGCCGCCGTACTGAATGCGAACAGCTTCAGAGGTAGGAGCATCGAAAAGTTCAGCAATCTTGGAACGAATGGCGCCACAAACTTCCTGTGCGTTCTCCGGAGTGGCTACTTCGCCAGTACCAATTGCCCAGATTGGCTCGTAAGCAATAACTGACTTAGCAACTTCCTCAGCCGAAAGCGGAGCGAGCATTTCCTCAATTTGGCCAAGCACGTATTCAACGTGAGTGCCCTCTTTGCGAATCTCGAGAGCTTCACCGCAGCACATGATCGGAATAATGCCTGCGTCGAGAGCTTTCTTTGCCTTTTGGCCAACCAATGCGCTGGTTTCACCGTGGTATTCGCGACGCTCCGAGTGACCAACCACCACGTAAGAAACGCCGAGCTTGGTGAGCATAGCGGTGGAAATTTCGCCGGTGTAAGCACCTGCGTCGTGCACGGAAACGTCCTGAGCACCGTACTTGATCTCGAATTCATCGGCTTCGA
This sequence comes from Arcanobacterium pluranimalium, assembly GCF_016907845.1. Lineage (GTDB taxonomy): Bacteria > Actinomycetota > Actinomycetes > Actinomycetales > Actinomycetaceae > Arcanobacterium_A > Arcanobacterium_A pluranimalium. The sequence continues at coordinate 1,438,613 of NZ_JAFBCS010000001.1, read as the reverse complement.
TAAGCGTCTGAACAGAACGAATATCGGTAAATGGAACGATCACAGCAGCTTCAACTGCAGAGAAATCGTGCTTGAGATCTTTAAGCGTCCAAGCGAGCTTCTGCACTAGTGCGGTAGCTTCGAGATGATCGAGGTTCATCTTCCAGTTGCCGGCCATCAATGGTGTACGTGTCATTTCAGTCCTCCAAAACCGAGATGCCTGGCAGGATCTTACCCTCGAGGTATTCGAGTGAAGCGCCGCCGCCAGTTGAAATATGGTTAAACTTTGATTCGTCGAAGCCAAGGGTGCGAACTGCAGCTGCAGAGTCGCCACCGCCAACGATTGTGAATCCAGCTGCGTCCTGCATTGCCTGTGCTACTGCGCGCGTACCAGCTGAGAAGTTCTCAAATTCGAATACGCCCATCGGGCCATTCCATACGATCGTCTTCGAATCAGACACTGCTTGTGCGTAGAGCTCAGCAGACTTTGGACCAATATCAAGACCCATTTCATCGGCAGGCATCGACTCAGAGTCATGCACCGATGGTGTTGCATCTGCCTTGAACTCTTTAGCAGTTACGTTATCGACCGGAAGAAGAAGCTCAACGCCGTTAGCAGCTGCTTTCTCGATGTACTCTTTGGCAGTAGCTACCTGATCTTCTTCTAGCAACGAAGTGCCAACCTCGTACCCCTTGGCTTTGAGGAAGGTGTATGCCATGCCGCCACCGACGAGGAGTCGGTCAGCTTTCTCGATGAGGTTATCGATGACGCCGAGTTTATCCGAAACTTTCGACCCACCAAGCACCACGGTGTATGGACGCTCAGGATTGTCGGTCGCTTTCGAGAGGGAATCAATTTCCTTGAATACGAGCTCTCCAGCAGCAGATGGCAGCTCTTTAGCAATGTCATAAACCGAAGCTTGCTTGCGGTGTACAACGCCGAAACCATCGGAAACGAATACGTCTGCCAGCGAAGCGTACTCCTTGGCGAGAGCCTCGCGCTCGGCGTCGTCTTTCGAGGTTTCGCGCTTGTCGAAACGTACGTTTTCAAGAAGTACGACGTCGCCTGGTTTCATTTCGGACACGAGCTTGTGTGCGCTTTCGCCAACGGTATCTTGTGCGAGTTTGACGTCAATTCCCAAAAGTTCCGAAAGACGGCCAACAACCGGAGCTAGCGAGTACTCTGGGTTGACTTCGCCCTTGGGACGTCCAAGGTGGGCAGCCACCACAACCTTTGCCTGAGCAGCGAGCAGCTTGTTAAGTGTAGGAAGAGCAGCGCGAATACGACCGTCGTCGGTAATATTCTTCTGCGCATCGAGTGGAACGTTGAAATCTGAGCGTACAAACACAGTTTTGCCGGCGAGATCGCCGAGTGTATCGATAGTGCGCATAAAAAATCCTTAATAGGTTGTAGCTTGAGATGGCGAGTGCCCGCACAAGGATGCACGGGCACTCAACCAACTATCATGACACGTTAGATCAGAGCTTCGAAGCAACGAGCGACGTGAGATCAACGAGGCGGTTGGAGTAACCCCATTCGTTGTCGTACCAAGAAACAACCTTGACCTGGTTGCCAATCACCTTGGTGAGGCCAGCATCGAAGATTGAGGAGTGTGGATCGGTTTCGATGTCCTTCGAAACAATTGGATCCTCGGTGTAAGCCAAGATTCCCTTGAGCTCGCCTTCTGCAGCCTTCTTCACAGCAGCGTTGACTTCTTCAACGGTCACTTCACGTGCAGCCTCGAAGGTGAGGTCGGTTGCGGAACCGGTTGGTGTTGGAACGCGCAGTGCGTAACCATCGAACTTGCCCTTGAGTTCTGGAAGCACGAGAGCAACAGCCTGAGCAGCACCGGTCTTGGTAGGAACGATGTTGAGGGCTGCAGCGCGGGAACGGCGAAGATCCGAGTGAGGACCATCCTGCAGGTTCTGATCAGCGGTGTAAGCGTGAACGGTGGTCATGAGACCCTTCACAATGCCGAACTCTTCGTGAAGAACCTTAGCCAAAGGTGCAAGGCAGTTGGTGGTGCAGGAAGCGTTCGAAATGATGTTGTGCTTCTCAGGATCGTAATCGTTGTGGTTTACACCAAGAACGAACGTAGCATCTTCGTTCTTTGCAGGAGCGGAGATGATAACTTTCTTAGCTCCAGCTGCGATGTGTGCCTTTGCATCTTCAGCGTTGGTGAAACGGCCGGTGGACTCGATAACGATGTCTACGCCAAGCTCGCCCCAAGGAAGATCGGCTGGGTTGCGCTCAGCAAGAGCCTTGATTTCCTTGCCACCGATGGAGATGGAATCATCAGTGTAGGTTACCTCTTCGTCAAGCTTGCCGAGGATTGAGTCGTACTTGAGCAAGTGTGCAAGAGTCTTGTTGTCAGTGAGATCGTTTACAGCTACGATCTCGAAATCTGCACCTGCAGCCAATGCTGCACGGGTGAAGTTGCGGCCAATGCGGCCAAATCCGTTGATTCCAACGCGAATAGTCACTCTTAATCCTCCTTGTACACAGTTGTGTACGTAGTATGAGATAGCATCGCGGATTGATTCCGCGATCTCACGAAAACTCTCGAAGTTTTAGAGACTAGACTCAGTGGCTTCAAGCGTTCTCGATCCGTCCATAATACTACCGTGATCTTCAACTATTTCACAGGACCAAAGGGAAAATTTTTACCGAACTTTCACCGAAAGCATATTAAATTTGCACTCGCTGAGAACCTGAGCCTGAAAACTTTCCCTTTTGAGACGATCTGCGGCAAATTTCACTACTGAGCCACGTCAAAAACTCGCAGCAGAACCGTGCCCGTGTGCCAGCTTATTTGGTGCAGATCAAACTCAATCGAGGTACGTATTAGCGCCGGATTCTGCTACCACATCAAGAGTGGTTGGAATTCCAAGTTCCGTGGCGCGTTTATCCGCCATTGTATTAAGACGACGCAAACGCCCAGCCACTGCATCTTTCGTTGCTGGTGGGTTGAGTCTTTCACCGAGTAGATTCAAGGAATCCTCAGGGTACTTAATGCGGTACTCCCCTGCTTCACGCAAGTTAGCAGGCACGTCGTCGCCCAAAATTTCGAAGGCGCGTTTGACGCGAATTACAGCGACGACGGCGGCATCTGCACTGCGACGCATATTGGCGTCGTCGAAGTTCGCCAAACGGTTTGCATTGCCATTGACTTCGCGTTCTGTGCGCAGTTCTTCCCAGCGCAAAACCGCGTCGCTTGCTCCCATACGAGCGAGCATCGCCGAAATGGCATCACCTTCGCGAATATCAACGCGATGCGCTCCGCGCGATTCTCGTGCTCGGTATGGAATGTCGAGCCGGCGAGCGAGACCGCCAATTGCATAGGCTGCTTCGAGAGATGGACACGTCACTTCCAAAGCAGCGTTCCTGCCAGGTTCTAAGAGCGTGCCACGAGCCAAAAATGCACCTCGCCATGCCGCAGCAGCATCAGCTTTGGAACCTCCAACTATCTGCGGCGGCAATCCGCGCACAGGACGCCCTTTGGGATCAAGCAAGCCTAATCTGCGGGCGATGCGTTCGCCATTTTGAGAAATTCTCAAAATATAGTGATTGCCGTTTTTCATCGAGTTTTTTACTGCAATGAGCTCAGCTTCGAGACGATAAATCTTATGAATGAGTTCCCACAGATGCCGAGCTGCACCTGGATGGGTGAGTTCCGCTTGTAAGGTTACGAGTCCGGAATTGATATGCAAGCCACCCGCAAAACGAAACATGGTCGAAATTTCAGCCACCATCGACGATGCAAGCTGAGGATACACACCTGCGATTTCGTCCTTGACAGGTTGAGTTAATGCTGGCATGATTCCTAACTTTCCCTACAACTTCCCCTATAACCAACTCGATTTGATCACCGAGCGGTCGATAAGTCTTTAAATTGCAAAATACTTTATGTAGATTAGTCACTCGAACTGAAATCTACAAACAGTTGCCGATAGGCAGCTGCCAAATTGAGATGGTCGTGGCAACCCCTACGCTTCGGATCAGCCACGTGGTGAGCAATTACTTTGGCGCCGCACAGCGCCGCAGCATTTTCGAGTTCCTCCCAATTGCAATCTGCACTGCTGTCCATCATAACAGCATCGAGTCTTAAGTCTGGTGCGTGATCGTGAAAACTGCGCACGTGATCCGCAGGAGTCATCGTGACCGTTTCTGCATCAGCTACTAAGTTGATGACCAGTGCCTTTCTTGCACGAGTTTCAATGAGAGCGCGATGAAGATCGGGCACCATCAGATGTGGAATCACTGAGGTATACCACGAGCCGGGTCCAAATATGATCCAATCTGCTGCCGAAATCGCCTCTAGAGCTTCATTCACTGCCGGTGGATCTGCTGGCGAAATACGAATCGCTTCAATGTCTGCATGAGAACGCGCTATCGATACCTGACCGTATATCGTCTCAAGCCCGGCATTTGTGCGAATATCTGCTTCGATATCAATGGGTACGGCAGCCATTGGCACTACTCGCCCCTTAACATCGAGCAATCGCCCTACCCAATCCAATCCTGCCATTGAATCGTCTAAAAGCTCCCACAGGCCGGTAATCAAGAGATTTCCCAGTGAGTGCCCATTGAGAGGACCTTGCGAAGAAAAGCGGTGTTGTAACACATCGCGCCAGGTCTGACCCCATTCACCGTCGTCGCACAACGCGGAAAGCGCCATACGCAAGTCTCCCGGAGGTAGTACGCCAAGCTCTTCACGCAGTCGGCCGGACGATCCGCCGTCGTCGGCAACAGTGACGACGGCTGTGATATTGCGTGTCAAAATTTTTAGCGCCGAGAGCGAAGCATATAAACCGTGCCCACCGCCGAGTGCCACAACTTTTTGCCCGCGCGAACCAATATGGGATTCAGGCATGTAACTACTCCCGACCCAAGTCGCGATGCACTATTCGCACAGGTAAACCACGCGAACTGAACTGTGCGGAGATTTCTTCCGCCATGGCTACCGAACGGTGTTTACCTCCCGTGCACCCCACCGCAATAGTCACATAAGGTTTAAGTTCGCGTTCGTAACCATTCACAATATCTGCAAGTAGGTCCACGTATCGATCAGCAAAATTCTGTGCGCCATCGATAGAAAGCACGAAATTGCGCACAGGCTCGTCTTTTCCGGTCAAATGCCGCAGTTCCGTCACCCAGTAAGGATTTGGTAAAAACCGTACGTCCGCAACGTGATCGGCATCAACAGGCAGACCGTATTTGAATCCGAACGACATCACCGTCAGGTGCACGCGCGCCTCTTGCTCTGTACTGACGAGTTCGCGCACTTTACGGGCAAGATCGTGCACAGACAGCGTCGTCGTATCAATGACGACGTCGGAGCGCAAGCGTAAGCCTTCGATCACGTTGCGTTCGTGAATAATGCCGTCCAATAAACGCCCTCGGCCTTGCAAAGGATGCGGACGCCGCACAGATTCATATCGACGCACCAATTCTTCATTACTCGCATCCAAAAAGAGGATGCGATAGTTGGTGTTTGTGTTGTCAAGCTCTTGTAATACTCCCATGAGCTCTTGAAAAAACTCGCGCGTACGCACGTCAACGACACACGCAAGCTTCTTCACGCCACTTTGTGCCGTGACCAAGCCTGCCATTGCAGGTAGCAGCCGTGGAGGAAGATTATCGATGACGTACCAATCCAGATCTTCCAAGGTAGCGCCAGCACGCGTGCGGCCTGCACCAGACATACCGGTGATTATCATGATCTCCGGAACATCAGCTGTGGGTAATTCCGATTGTAAATCGAGTTTTGCAATGCCCACAGGGATCCTGCCGGTGTCGTTGATGTCGAATACTTCGCTCATACTCTAATGTTGCCATGTATGCTGCGATTTTGCCTAGGCAAATATGCGCTCGGCTCACGGCGCAACTGGAGATTCGCCGTCGTCGCTCGGTGCGAGAGCATCGTGAATAACCTGCGCAAATGCTTTCCCAATGCCTGGAACCTCACAAAGATCAGCAATCGACGCAGCGCGGATTTTTGCCACAGAACCAAAATGTTTGAGAAGTGCTTTCTGCCGACTCGGGCCAAGCCCCGGAATATCATCAAGAATAGATCGAGTCATCGCCTTTGACCGTTTCTTGCGATGAAAAGTAATTGCAAAGCGATGCGATTCGTCTCGCAGATACTGCAATAAGCGCAAAGCTGGTGACGTGCGCGGCAAAATCAGCGGGAAATCTTGGCCAGGAATCCACACCTCTTCGAGGCGTTTTGCCAACCCAATCACGGTAACGTCCGCATTCATTTCATCAACAACCCGCTGAGCGGCATTTACCTGTGGCAAACCGCCGTCAACAACGATCAGATCTGGTCGATAGGCAAATTTTCGCACGCGCGGTGAATCCTCAGCTTCTGGCCCCGAAACTGGTTCGTCGTCCGACGCGTCGTCTGCATCTGCTCCCTGAGCTAAGCGCAGAAGACGACGCCGTAGCACTTCGTCCATCGCTGCAGTGTCATCGCGCGCACCGGAGCCATGAGGACCGCGCACAATAAAATGCCGATAGTCCTGTTTCTTCGCCAAGCCGTCTTCGAATACCACCATTGACGCTACTTGGTGTGTGCCCTGGGTGTGGGAAACGTCGTAACACTCGATCCGCAATGGAGCGCGCTCAAGGCTCAATCCTGAACGCAATTCTTCAAGGGCTTGCGAGCGTTCGGTAATATCGCCTGACCGGTGCAGCTTATGGCGTTGGAGAGCCTGTACTGCATTGAGATGTACCGTGCGCATGAGATTCGCTTTAAGGCCTTTTTGCGGACTTTTAATATGCACATTTGCGCCTCTAAGGGCGGCTAACCAATCCCGTAACGTATGGTAATCTGCGGGAATTTTTGGCAGCCATATCTCACGGGGAATTGCTGTTGTCGCTGTGTGCATGACGTCGTCGACTGATTTGGCATCTTCCTTAATACTGTGTGCAGTATTCGTAGGTGCATAGGCACCATAAACTTGCAGTAAGAGATCTGAAAGGAGTTCGTCAGCGCCCACACCAGCTGTTTCAGTGACCCAACCACGTTGGCCGCGGATTCGCCCACCTCGCACATAAAAGACTTGGACGCTTGCCTCGATCTCGTCGAATTCAAGACCAAAGATGTCGGCATCCACATTGGAATCTAGCACGACAGTGTTTTTCTCAGAAATTGTTTGTAGCGCTTGAACTTGGTCGCGCAGTTTTGCAGCGAGTTCAAAGTCTAGCTGCCCTGCTGCGGCTTTCATCTGCTCAGTTTTAAGCTTGATTAAATCGTCGCCTGTACCATCTAAAAATTTCACCACAGAGTTGATAAGTTCACGATGGTCAGCAGCAGAGATTTTGCCGATACACGGTGCACTACAGCGATCGATATACCCGTTCAAGCATGGGCGTCCTGCTCGCTGCGCGTTATTGAACACTCCTTTGGTGCACGAACGCACTGGAAAAACGCGCAGTAGCAGATCGAGAGATTCACGCACAGCCCACGTCTGCGTATAAGGACCGTAATATCGGTTTCCTTTTTTGTGAGCATCGCGGGTCACCATAACGCGCGGATATTCTTCACTTACCGTGACGGCGAGGTAAGGATAAGATTTATCGTCGCGATACATCACGTTAAAACGCGGATTGTATTCTTTGATCCAGGCGTACTCCAAAGTTAGAGCTTCAAGCTCTGATTGAACAACTACCCAAACGACGTGAACCGCGGTGAATACCATCTGGCGCGTGCGCGGATGAAGCACCACTGGATCTCGGAAATAAGACAGTAACCGTTTGCGAAGATTTTTCGCTTTTCCTACGTAAATGACCCGACCGTCGTCGTCAATAAAACGATAGACTCCCGGATTTTCTGGTATGTCTTGGGTGCGCGGTCGGTAGGACTGTGGATCAGCCATTGTTAGCGCGCTTTCGTTCCTAAGGTACCTGCCTTTTCAAGCATCGGCTTAAGATAAGCGCCAGTGAAAGATTCCTCCACCTTGGCTACCTGCTCTGGAGTCCCCTGTGCAACAACCAGTCCGCCGCCTTTACCGCCCTCAGGGCCAAGATCGATCACCCAGTCCGCAGTTTTAATAACGTCGAGATTGTGTTCAATCACGATCACCGTATTGCCTTTATTGGTAAGACCTTGCAAAACCTGGAGTAGTTTGCGCACGTCCTCAAAGTGGAGACCAGTGGTTGGTTCGTCAAGCAAATATACCGTCTTACCCGTGGAGCGTTTGTGCAGCTCAGAAGCTAATTTGACGCGCTGCGCTTCACCGCCAGAAAGCGTGGGAGCGGGCTGACCAAGGCGAATGTATCCCAATCCCACAGATTCGAGTAATTCGAGGTATTTCGTGATTCGCGGTACGGAATTGAAAAACTCTTTGGCATCGGAAATCGTCATATTCAACACTTCGGCAACATTCTTGCCTTTGTATTGCACTTCCAAAGTTTCGCGATTATACCGCGCCCCATGGCACACTTCGCACGGAACGTAGACGTCGGGCAAAAAGTTCATTTCGATCTTCAGTGTGCCGTCGCCGTGGCAGGCTTCGCACCGTCCACCCTTAACATTGAATGAAAAACGGCCAGGGCCATAACCTCGAATCTTGGCGTCCGGCGTCTGCGCAAAGAGAGTGCGGATTTGATCCCACATGCCGGTGTAAGTCGCAGCATTCGATCGTGGTGTGCGACCAATAGGCGACTGATCAACGTGTACGATCTTATCTAGCTCATCGAGACCCGTTACTCGCCGATGTTTGCCCGGCAGATGGCGCGCCTTATTGAGCTTGTTCGCCAGCACCTGGTAAAGAATTGAATTGACGAGCGAGGACTTGCCGGATCCAGACACACCGGTCACCGCCGTAAAAACACCGATAGGGAACTGTACCGTAACATTGCGGAGATTGTTTTCTTCGGCACCTTCGACGGTAATTTGACGCTTTTTGTCAATTTTTCGGCGTTTTTTAGGTACACTGATTTCCCGTTTTCCGCTCAAGTACGCGCCTGTAATCGAGCGTGGCGCATCGACAATTCCGGCCGGTGGTCCAGAGTAGACTACCTCACCGCCGTGTTCACCTGCATAGGGGCCGATGTCGAGCAGCCAGTCTGAACGCCTAATTGTGTCTTCATCATGTTCGACGACGACGAGTGTGTTGCCAAGATCACGCAGGCGGAATAAAGCCTCGAGAAGTTTGTCGTTATCACGTTGGTGCAAACCAATTGACGGCTCGTCGAGTACGTAGAGCACGCCCACTAAGCCAGAGCCAATCTGTGTTGCCAGACGAATGCGCTGTGCTTCTCCACCAGAGAGACTTCCTGCAGAACGTGCCAAAGTTAAATATCCAAGACCAACTGTGACCAAGAAATTCAAACGTTCGAGAATTTCACGCAGAATTTGCTCAGCGATTTTGTGTTCGCGCTGCCCTAACTCGAGATTGCGCACGTAGTCGAGAGATTCCGAAATCGGCATATTAGTCAATTCCGAGATATTGGCGCTGCCCACTCGTACTGCTAATACCTCGGCTTTCAGGCGTGCTCCCCCACAAGTTTTGCATGGAATATCGCGCATGAAACCTGCATAGCGTTCTTTAGCGTAGTCAGAGTCCGTCTCGGTGAATTTTCTTTCAACGAAATGTAAAACTCCCTCGAAACCAGAGGAATACGTTTTCTCTCTCCCCCAGCGATTTCGGTATTTCATCTTTACTTTGAAGTCATGACCATGCAAAATAGCGTGGCGTGCCTCTTGTGGAATATCTTGCCAGGGCGTTTTGAGATCGAATCCAAGATCCTCGCCCAAGGATTCAAGCTGGCGCATATGATACTCGCGAGCCGATGCTGAGGCGGTGACAGTCCAGGGGACGATTGCACCGTCTGTGATCGACAATTGCGGGTCTTGGATCACAAGGTCTTCTGATACTTGCGATTTATAGCCGATACCCTCACAATCAGGGCAGGCACCATATGGAGCATTGAACGAAAAAGTACGCGGTTCAATCTCATCTAATTCGAGAGTGTGATCGTTGGGGCAGGCGCGTTTTTCTGAAAAACGCAGGTACCGCGCGGGGTCGTCGTCGTCTTTATCGACGAGTTCCACCACCGCAATTCCACTCGACAAATGCAAAGTCGTTTCAATTGAATCGGTCAGTCGCGAACGAATACCGTCTTTCATAGCGATTCGATCCACCACAACGTCGATAGAATGTTTCTTTGTTTTGGCGAGTTTAGGCACGTCGCTCAGCCGCATCGGTTCGCCGTCAATAACAACGCGCGAGTAACCGTCTTTAATCAACTCCGCAAGAGCATCAGCATGTTCGCCTTTTTGCCCGCGGATAACCGGAGCAAGTATCTGAAACTTTGTGCCTGCGGGCAATTTTTCTAAACGGTTAACGATCTGCTCAGCAGACTGAGCTTCGATTTTTTCGTCACAAACCGGGCAATACTGTGTACCTGCGCGCGCGTATAACAAACGCAGGTAATCGTAGATTTCCGTAATTGTGCCTACTGTTGAACGAGGGTTGCGGTTTGTCGATTTCTGGTCGATCGAAACCGCAGGCGATAGTCCCTCGATGAAATCGACGTCGGGTTTATCCATCTGCCCAAGAAACTGGCGCGCATAAGAACTTAGCGATTCAACGTATCGCCGCTGCCCTTCAGCAAAGATTGTGTCAAAAGCGATAGATGACTTTCCCGAGCCAGAAAGTCCAGTAAACACAACGAGCTTATCGCGCGGAATATCAACCGTAATATTCTTTAGGTTGTTTTCGCGGGCACCTTGAATATGGATGGAATCATGCACAACACTGAGCATAATCTGCTCATGCTATACAAACAAACGTTCGAGAGCGATACTGCCGATTTCACATTTAGCCTTTCCCCTCGGTGGCAAAACAACTAAAATAGCAGTATGACTACTAATATCGCAGCAGTGTTTTATACCTACGATCCAGCACGCGCCGAGGATCTGACGCATGCACGTCCAGCGCATCGTGAATTTTTGCGCGGTTTGCTCAACAACGGCGAGCTCCTCGCCTCGGGTCCTTTTCTCGACGGCGGTGCGCTTTTGATCGTTCGCGCCGAGGATGCCGATGCTGCCCTCGCGCTGCTTGAGAATGATCCGCTCAATATTGAGGGCATTATTACCGAACGCAAGGCTCTCATGTGGGATCCAGTTTTGGGTCCGTGGGCGTAAAATAGCGAAACCTAAGTTTTAACCCTCAAGCCTTTGTGACGTGAAGTGACCTGATGTACACAAAGGCAAGTGTTTTGTGACCTGTGAAATCTACGTGAAAGTTAAACCTGATTTTCTTATAACCGGTATTATCGCTGCGTTCATTATTGGAATTTTGTTTCCGGTAAGCGCGCATTATGAAGCGCTCGTGTCTGCCATTGGAGACGCCGCAGTTGCACTTGTATTCCTCTTTTACGGTATGCGTTTACACTCTGCGGAAGTGTTACGCGGTTTGCGCGATCTTAAGCTGCAACTTTCGGTGTTGGCCAGTACATACGTCGTCTTCCCTCTCAGCGGCATGACGGCGTATTGGTTACTTTCCCCAATTATTGGCGAAAGTTTCGCGCTCGGAATTTTCTTTTTGAGTCTGCTTCCCTCTACGGTGCAGTCCTCTGTTACATTCGTTTCGATCGCCCGTGGCGACGTCGCAGGCGCGGTTTGCGCTGCTACCATCTCGAATATTTTAGGAATATTCCTAACCCCATTCTTGGTGTTTGTATTCATGGGTGCGCAGACTCAGAGCACGCAAGGATTTTCTTCTGTGCTGCTCAAATTGTTATTGCCTTTTGCAATCGGTCAGGTACTACAGCCGTTCTTTGGCGATTTTATGCGCAAGCATCGGTCATTGACGAAATTCACCGACAATCTTGCCATTATTATTGTGGTGTTTTCAGCAGTCACCAGCGCAAGTAATGAAGGCGTGTGGAATTCAATTTCGATCACGCAGTTGGTTTACCTCGTAGCTATTCTCGGCATCATACTCGCGCTAATGCTGCTCTTAACATGGTTTGGTGGAAAAGATTTGAACTTTGCTTACCCACAACGAGTCGTGTTGCTCATGTGTGGATCGAAAAAATCTCTTGCGAGTGGGCTTCCGATTGCAAAGGCTCTTTTCACTGGCTCAGCAGTCGCAACGCTGGTGATGCCAGTGATTCTTTTCCACCAAATCCAGTTATTTGTGTGCGCAATTATCGCTAGGCGTTTATCCCGACACGAGGACGTGTCGAAAGACTAATCCTCGTTTTGCGCTCCGTTGGTAGGCGTAGTATTTGAGCGCGCTTCGATACGTTTCGCTCCAAGTACAGACACAATCACCGTGATCAAAATCGATACAACGATAAATGCCACTGAGAAAATAATCGATGGTTCTGGAATAGCTTCGAAATATCCATAACCGTGCGAGGCGTGAAGCACCAACTTCAATGCAATAAAGCCCAGAATCGCCGCAAGTCCAAAATGCAGGTAAATGAGCTTTTCGAGCAAACCGTCGATAAGGAAGAACATTTGGCGCAGACCCAATAGTGCAAAAGAGTTAGCAGCAAAAACGATAAATGGTTCTTTAGTAAGACCATAAATTGCCGGAATTGAATCAAGCGCAAACATCAAATCAACTGAGCCAATAGATACAATGCACAACAACAAAGGCGTGATCATCGTCTTGCCTGAACGCCGTGTAACGAGACGATCACCGACGTAACCATCCGTCGTCGGAACATATTTCGAGATGAGACGAGTGGTGAAATTTGGCTCGTATTCATCGGATAGCTCATGGTTTGAATCGCGTTCGCGAATCTCTTGAACGCCGTCAATAACTTGCTTGATTGCGGTATAAAGCATCCATGCACCAAAGATGAAAAACACCCAGATATAGCGTTCTACCAGTGCAGCTCCAAGCAAAATAAACACAAAACGCAGCGTAAGTGCAATGACGATTCCATACATCAACACTTTTTGCTGATATATGCGAGGTACTTTAAATGCCGCAATGATAATAATAAAGACGAAGATGTTGTCTAATGACAGCGAATATTCGGTGATGTAACCAGCAAAATATTCGGTTGCAAACTGTGAGCCGTGGCGCAGAAGCAACGAAATACCAAATGCCACGGCCAAAGAGATATATATTCCACTCCAGATTGCCGCTTCTTTAATCGTCGGTTCGTGAGCTTTGCGCACATGACCAAATAGGTCAAACAAAATTAAGACTAATACTACTGCGCCTAACACGAACCATTCCCAGAGGTAAACAGTCATGCCAGTGCCTGTTATTGACGTATTGAACAGTGATTGGTGAACATCTACAGATGCGGTGTGAGCTAACAACGATTGCGCCACAATTGCCCTTTCCGGTACTGGTAAACAAATACCGGAGGTCTCTTCCCGCCAAGCGAGGGCCTCGACCCGGATGACACTGATCATCGTATTGACGAGCCGATATTTCGTGGGAATACTCCCCTCCGAGGAAGATTCTACCGCGAGCCGCCCTTCACTTCTTAATCATCTACAATGACAAATACCACGGATACGAACGCGTCAGTTTGAACGAATTTTTCGAAGTTCTTTCTTGACGTCGTTTATTTCGTCGCGAAGTCGTGCCGCCAGCTCGAATTGGAGGTGCTCTGCGGCTTCGTGCATTTGTGCAGTCAGTTCGGCAAGTAGCTCGACAATCTCATCGCCATCACCTGCAACTGTAGAAGTCTTTGCTTTTTCTTTGCGATAACCGCCCTCAAGCAGGTCTTTCGTGTCTATATCTTCGCGAGCCAGCATATCCGTGACGTCGGCAATTTTCTTTCGCAGTGGTTGCGGATCGATGCCGCGCTCTTCGTTATAGGCAATTTGTTTTTCCCGACGACGGTTTGTCTCATCGATAGCTTCTCGCATATTCGGTGTGATTGTGTCCGCATACATATGAACCTGACCCGAAACGTTACGAGCGGCACGGCCAATCGTCTGAATGAGTGACGTGGTAGAACGCAAGAAGCCCTGCTTATCAGCGTCGAGAATTGCAACGAGCGAAACTTCAGGCAAATCGAGACCTTCTCGGAGCAAGTTAATGCCAACGAGCACATCAAATTTGCCCAGACGAAGCTCGCGCAACAGCTCAACGCGCCGCAAGGTATCGACGTCGGAATGAAGGTATTCCACCTTAACGCCACGTTCTGCGAGGTATTCGGTGAGATCTTCTGCCATTTTCTTCGTTAGCGTAGTTACGAGTACGCGCTCGTCACGCTCTACACGCAAGCGCACCTCTTCGAGCAGATCGTCGATCTGGCCTTTTGTTGGCTTGACCAAAATTTCGGGATCTACCAGACCAGTTGGGCGAATAATTTGCTCAACGAAACCGTCTGACTGTTCCAGCTCATACTTGCCAGGGGTAGCTGAAAGATACACGGTTTGCCCAATGCGCTCCAAGAACTCGGTCCATTTGAGCGGACGGTTATCCATAGCCGAGGGCAGACGGAAGCCATAATCAACAAGCGTGCGTTTGCGTGACATGTCCCCTTCATACATGGCACCGATTTGTGGCACAGTCACATGGGATTCGTCGATAATAAGCACGAAATCTTCGGGGAAATAATCGAGAAGCGTATTTGGAGGCGTTCCTTTTGCACGGCCGTCAATATGCCGTGAGTAGTTCTCGATGCCGGCGCAGGTGCCTAAGTTTCGCATCATTTCGATGTCGTATGTTGTGCGCATTTCTAGGCGCTGCGCTTCGAGAAGTTTATTGTCTTCACGAAGCTGTTCTAAGCGGGCGTGGAGTTCTTCTTCAATAGTGCCAATTGCGCGCGCCATACGTTCGGGACCAGCTACGTAATGCGAGGCTGGGAAAATATGGGCATGATCAGTATTTTCAATCACATTGCCAGTCAGCGGGTGCAGATAGGATAGCGAATCGATTTCGTCACCAAAAAACTCGATACGCACTGCCAGTTCTTCATAGACGGGAATGATTTCAACGGTATCGCCGCGCACGCGGAATGTGCCGCGAGTAAAAGCGAGATCATTGCGCGTATATTGCATTGTGACGAATTTTTTAAGTAGCTCATCGCGCTCGAGTTCTTGCCCAACTTCGAGACGAACCATCCGATCGACGTACTCTTGCGGGGTACCCAAACCGTAAATACACGACACAGAGGCAACCACCACAGTGTCGCGCCGAGTAAGCAGCGAGTTAGTAGCCGAATGTCGCAAACGCTCTACTTCGTCGTTAATCGACGAATCTTTCTCAATAAATGTGTCAGTTTGTGGTACGTAGGCTTCTGGCTGGTAGTAGTCGTAATACGACACGAAGTATTCAACGGCGTTATTTGGCAGCAGCTCGCGGAATTCTGCGGCCATCTGCGCGGCGAGAGTTTTATTCGGTTCTAAGATCAAAGTTGGCCGTTGTATCTGCTCGATAAGCCAGGCTGTGGTAGCAGACTTTCCAGTGCCTGTGGCTCCGAGAAGTACGATATCTTTCTCACCAGCATTAATCCGCTCAGTTAGCTCTTTAATTGCCTGTGGCTGATCACCAGAGGGCGTGTATTGCGAAACTACTTCAAACTTCGCATTTTGCCGAACAATATCGGAAACTGGTCTCATCGCTCATCTACTCTCTCGCAGTCAAAACCGCACACCTGCAACTGGCTTACTCACTTACTGGTGTTCCAGGAAAGCTGCACGCTCATCGCTGCATAAACTTCTTCTAGTTGCTATTTAACCAAATACTCACAGGATTAGCTGGGTTGGCGATTTCGAAATGCTCACCAACTGGCACAAATCCTGCTGTGTGTAGCCGATCGACGCAATCGCTCGGTATCGGAGGAACCAGCTGTAGAGCAAAATTGCGGTTCGCCACTGCTTTGCATCGCATGCCAAGTTTGTTCAATTTATGCTGTATATGGGTAAAATTGGTAGATAGCGTAATAGGATCGGGACGAGCAGCCGGAGCGTATCGACGCTTTTCTTGGTGAGCGAGATTTTTAGCAAACGGATTGATCCAATGATCCCACAGCCAAGAAACGAGCGCGTCGGTGTTTTGAGTCTGCGTATTATCAACGATTACATCGGCATTAGCGCGCAACTCGGATGCTGGAACTTGCCGTCGAATACGTGAGCGCGCGTCGTCGTCGCTCATTGAACGCTCATGGATCATACGTGCAACGCGAGTTTCTTCGTGCGCGTCGATAACGATAATCCCGTGTGCGCGCATTTCAACGTCGCTTCCTTTGAGAAGTGGAATATCGTGTACGACGACGCCGTTCGGCTTGCGTTCGTATGCCGCTCGATCCGCTTCACAGGCTAGTTTACTGATATGTGGATGGGTGATCGCGTTGAGCTTTGACAAATCGTCGGGTGAGGAAAATACGATTTGTGCGAGGCGCTGCCGGTTGAGCGTGCCATTGGGAGAAAGTGCGTCGCTCCCCCACGTCTCAATAATCTGATCTAGTGCAGGCGAACCGGGTTCTACCGCGCGTCTGGACAAAACGTCATAGTCGATGATTTGCGCGCCGCGGCTTGCGAACGCGCGGGCAAAATGAGATTTCCCAGCAGCTATACCGCCAGTCAAAGCCAGTACTAACATCGAACACCTCCCCAAGTACGGTAGCATAGTAATAGGCAAAACGGCGTTAGTGCGCGTATGAGACGCTGGTTTAGCTCAAGACACAGTTCAGAAAATTTCGCTCAGCAGCTTGCGCACGATCCACCGGATGAAATCGAGATTAGTTTCTAGCGATGAATATTCTTGCGGCGGGATATGGATAAATACTGCGGAGCGTGATACCTGCAAAGCGGTGTAATACACCGTATTGCACACATAAAGTCCAGCGGATAGCGACTGCGCAACGTCAAAACCAGCTTCGCGTGCTGACTCAACTAAAGCAGGCACATCGAATGAGGTTTCGAGTGCGAGCGGGCCGTCGCCGATAGCTTCATTACGCGCAATTTGCCCGCTCATATCGGCGGTCCGAGAATCTTGCTTATTGATGGCAAAACGTTCAACTGTGATTTTGGTGCGATCAGCGGCTAGACCAAGTGCTATGTGGAGATCGTAGGCTCCTAGCTGCTCGAGTCGTGCCCGAGCGCCTTGATACTCCACGGGTAAAACCTCGGCATCAATTGCACACGGCCTTGTGCGCGCGACATCGTCGACACCCAAAACAAGTGCCGGATCGTTCATTTCAGAAATGCTCGCAACAAGAGTTTCGGTAGGGTTCTCTGTATTGTTAGCAAATACTCCAAAGCCGGTAATCAGAACGCGCATGTCATCATCTTACTTGACTCGTTGTGGATTTATCCGAGTTCTGGTTCATTTGGATCGATCGGATCGTGATGTGAACGCCCAGCTACGCCGTGCTTCCAATAGCCGTCGATTTTCATATTTTCTTTTGGAATCCCAGATTCGTTGCGCAGCCACTTGCGTGCTGGTATCAACGTGCTTGCTTCCCCGGCTAACCACACGTACTGATCGGCTTCTAATGGCAACGATTTTATTAGGTCTAACAAGGTTTCACCACTGTAGTCCGGCTCAATGATATGGAACGTTACGTTGCTGCGGGTCCAGTGTTTGTGGAAGTAGCGCTGTACGCCGTCCCACGTAGTGATGAGCACGACGTCAATGTGGGCGTTGTCGTCAAGATGATCGAGCCAGCGGGTCAAGGCCGGAAATGCGCTATGATCAACAGCTATCAGTATCTGTTCAACAGGCGGTAAAACAATTGAACTTTTGGGGCCAAGAAGTAGCACGTGTGCCGAGTGCGCAAAATCTTTGTTATCACTATCTGAAGAAAAGCGCGTCAACCACTGCGCAAGTTCTCCATCTGCGTGCTTGGCGATATCTATCTCGATACCGGTAGGTAGGACCTTCATTGCAGTGAGGTCGCGTGAAATTTCTTGAGAGCCAAGTTTACAAGTATGTGGATCGTATTCAATCTGTTCACGATCTTTATGAGGTAGGACGAGCTTGAAATGATCGGATGGGCCTTGTACTGGCAAATCTGCCAGTTCGTCTCCCTCAATTCGGACTCTTACGAAGGCATCGTCAATGTGCTCGATATGCGTCACTACTCCGTACCGAGCTTTTAAGCCGTGCTTTTTCTTCGTCTTTCCAAAAATCTCAACCATATTTTCAGCTTAGCAATACTTAGGCATACCTAACTAATTCTATATAAAGCTGATGGCGAAATGACTTTCAACCCAATAATAGCCACTAAACGAAGTGTGGGGGCGAGATCAAACGATCTCGCCCCCACACTAAAGCCTAAACTGCTCAGTTACCAGTTAGCTTCTCGCGCAATGCAGCAAGTGCTTCGTCCGAAGCGAGTGTGCCCGATGCATCGTTACCGGAAGAGTAAGATGCTGGTGCTGGCTCTTCTTCAGCAGCAGGTGCTGGAGCTTCAGCTGCTGCGTTTGCATCAGCTTCAAGTGCCTTAGCAACCTGCGACTTATGAGCCTGCCAGCGAGCTTCTGCCTGTGCGTACTCATTCTCCCAAGCAGCTTGGTTGGCTTCGTAGCCTTCCATCCACTCGTTGGTTTCTGGATCGAAACCTTCTGGGTACTTGTAGTTGCCCTCTTCGTCGTACTCAGCAGCCATGCCGTACAGCGATGGATCGAAGTCCTCAGAAGTTGGATCCACACCCTCGTTAGCCTGCTTGAGCGAGAGCGAGATGCGACGACGCTCGAGGTCGATGTCGATAACCTTGACGAATGCGTCGTCGTTTACCTTCACAACCTGCTCTGGCAACTCGACGTGACGCTGAGCAAGCTCTGAGATGTGAACGAGACCCTCGATACCATCTTCAACGCGCACAAAAGCACCGAATGGAACGAGCTTCGTAACCTTGCCTGGCACAACCTGGCCAATAGCATGGGTACGAGCAAAGGTCTGCCAAGGATCTTCCTGGGTAGCCTTGAGCGAAAGTGAAACGCGCTCACGATCGAAGTCAACGTCGAGAACCTCAACGGTAACTGGCGTACCAACTTCAACAACCTCTGATGGGTGATCGATGTGCTTCCAAGAGAGCTCGGAAACGTGGACGAGACCGTCAACACCACCAAGATCAACGAATGCACCGAAGTTGACGATCGAGGAGATAACGCCCTCGCGAACTTGACCCTTCTGTAGGGTGTTGAGGAAGTGCGAACGAACTTCAGACTGGGTGTGCTCAAGGAATGCACGGCGCGAAAGAACAACGTTGTTGCGGTTCTTATCGAGCTCAATGATCTTAGCTTCGATCTGCTTACCAATGTAAGGCTGCAGATCGCGCACGCGACGCATTTCCACGAGCGAAGCTGGAAGGAAGCCACGAAGACCGATGTCAAGAATGAGACCACCCTTAACAACTTCGATAACAGTGCCGGTAACAACGCCGTCTGCTTCCTTAACACCCTCGATCTCGGTCCAAGCACGCTCGTACTGTGCGCGCTTCTTCGAAAGCATCAGGCGACCTTCTTTGTCTTCCTTCTGCGTTACGAGTGCTTCTACCTTGTCACCAACTTTGACGACGTCCTCTGGATCGATGTCATGCTTGATGGAAAGTTCCTTCGAAGGGATAACGCCTTCGGTCTTGTAGCCGATATCGAGAAGAACTTCGTCTCGATCGACCTTGACTACGGTACCCTCGACGATGTCCCCGTCGTTGAAGTACTTGATTGTTTCGTCAACAGCGGCGATAAGATCTTCTTTGGTGCCGATGTCGTTGATAGCTACCTCCGGGAACGTGGAGGATGAAATATTAGCGGTCATAGAGTTGGTGACTCCGTTACGGATAAAACTAGATTTGAATTCGGACAATAGTGTGTGGATATAACTCCGGCACACCAATATACAAGTTTAGGGCGAAAATATACCGAAAAGCAAGCTTAGATTGCTAGTGTAGTGATCAATGCGCCACATCTGTGCCTCGAAGTAATTGCGTCAACGCCAAGGAACGACGACGATCCCCCACGCACAGGTGGGCATCCACAGTTAACGACGGAAGAGAGACGATGTTTTCAGCAGGACGTATGCCGTTAAGCCACGACGACGATCCCGTCACTTCTAATCAGACGTGGTGGGACGCCAACGCGACACAATACCTCGATGAGCATGGCGAAATACTCGGTGACACCGATTTTATTTGGGGACCAGAGGGCATCCGCGAAGCTGATCTCAATTTGCTCGGCACAGCAGCCGAACTCAAAAAGGCAAAGATACTCGAAATCGGCGCAGGTGCTGCGCAGTGCTCCCGCTATCTTCATGCTTTGGGCTGCGACGTCACCGCCACCGATATCTCCGATGAGATGATCAAACACGCTGCACGAATCAACGAACGCTTCGGATACAGTTTCCCGCTACTCCAGGCTGATGCGCGCAGTTTACCTTTCGACGCCAACGTATTCGATGTCGTCTTTACCTCTTTTGGAGTGATCCCTTTCGTCGAAAATCTCGAAGCCGTACACAACGAAGTAAAACGCGTGCTCAAGCCGCACGGGAAATGGATTTATTCCGCAATGCATCCGATTCGTTGGATGTTTCCAGACGATCCCACGCGACGAGGCATGGCGGCGACGTCGTCTTACTTCGGAACAGAGCCGTACCTTGAGCGAAACTCCCGTGGCGAACTAGAGTACGCCGAATTCCACCACACTTTCGCTGAGCACATAAACTCCCTCACTGCCTGTGGTTTTAGCATCACCGAGGTGATCGAGCCGCAGTGGCCGCTGGGAAGAAATGTGGTGTGGGGCGGATGGGGTCCTGAGCGCTCTGCCTACATACCTGGCACGTTAATTGTGTGTGCCGTCAAAGGCGCTCAGTGAGCTGCAAAGCGCCAGTTCTTTCCGATTCCAACTCCCACTGAAAGAGGCACCGAAAGATCTTCAGCAGCCCCCATCTTTTCTCGTACGATCTGTTCGACCTGTTCACGCTCAGTATCGAGGATCTCCAGTACAAGTTCGTCATGAACCTGTAGCAAAATGCGCGATTTGAGCCCGGCATCATTCAATGCACGTTCGACATCAAGCATAGCGACTTTGATCAAATCAGCAGCAGATCCCTGAATTGGAGCATTGAGTGCCATTCTTTCGGCAGCCTCGCGTAACTTCCGGTTGCTTGAGGTAAGTTCTGGGAGGTAACGACGTCGGCCACGGATAGTTTCTGTGTAGCCCAACTTGCGAGCCGACTCGACGACCGTATCGAGATATTCCTTAACCTTGCCGAACCTGCTGAAATATCCGTCCATCAGGCGCGTTGCTTCTGGCACGGACACACCTAGTTGCGCAGACAACCCATAAGCCGACAATCCATAGACCAAACCGTAACTCATGGCTTTAATCTTCGAACGCTGCTGTGCGCTCACGGCGTCTTCGGGCACATTAAACACGCGACTTGCCACGTAACTGTGCAAATCCGCTCCCTCATTAAAAGCTTCGATCAACGAAGCGTCCTTAGACAAGTGAGCCATCAAGCGCATTTCAATTTGCGAATAATCCGCGGTCATGAGCGAGTCAAAACCCTCGCCCGGCACAAAGACTTCGCGAATCTGCAAGCCTTCATCTGTGCGGGCATGGATATTTTGCAAATTGGGTTCGGTTGACGACAATCTGCCTGTTGCAGCCACCGTTTGCTGATATGTGGTGTGGATACGCCCGTCGTTTTGTAGAGACTTTTGCAAGCCCTCCACTGACTGCAAGAGTTTGATCGCGTCTCGATGCTCAAGCAGGGCCGCGAGAAAAGCCGTGCCCATGAGGGCGTCGTCGTCTTCTCGGCCGGCAATCTTGACCAGCAATTCCGCTAGAGAATCAGCGTTAGTGGTATAACCAGATTTCGTCTTTTTTGTTTTAGGTAAATTGAGGCGGTCAAAAAGTAGCGCTTGGAGCTGTTTTGGACTCGATAGATTCACGTCAAAATCGCCCACAGCCATATGTGCACGTTCGGCAGCGTCCTCTACGCGGTGTGTAAACTCATCAATGAGTTGTTCTAGCCGCTGTTGCTCAACGCAAATTCCCCGATTCTCCATCGCAAATAGTACGCGTGATACCTCAAGTTCGAGATCTAATAGCTCACTACTCATTCCTTGCTTCGCGATAGCGTCGGTGAATACCTCGGCAAGATCCAAGACAGCTGCCGCATACTGAATGAGGTTATCGTTGGCGAGCATTCCATCCATGGTAATTCCCAGCGAATCGTCACTGTCACTTTCAAGATCAATGGAAAGATAGCGCTGGACTAGCTCGGCAAAATCATATTTCCGCTGGTCAGGGTGAAGTAAATAGGCCTGCAACTCGGTGTCGATCTCGATACCAGCGAAAGAATAGCCGGCACCCAACCACGCATGAGCTGCTGCTTTGCCGCCGTGAATAATTTTCTTCACCTGCTCATCGGCAAGCCATTTACGCAGGGCAATCGCATCTTTATCCGCAAGACCAGAAAGCTCGCACGATATCGCTACGCCGTCAATTCGTGTTAAGGCGAATTTGTGAACTGTGCCTTGCCCGGGAGAAAAACTGCCCTCTACATGCATGCCGATTGGAGACGCTCCGGCAGCGAGGAAATCGGCCAAACCGCCGTCGAAAGCTGTTGCTGTGCGCTTATTACGCACCGAGGTCTGCTCGAATTCAGTGTCTTGCTCAGCACTAGCACGACTAGGGAACTCGCTCAAAACACGATCGCGCACCGAAGAGAAATCGAGTGCATCGCACAACTCATGGAAACTGCGTCGATCCACTCCTTTCGGCATAAAATCGTCAAAGTTCTCGCCAATAGGCAAATCGCGCACAAGCTCATTCAATTTGCGATTCAAGCGAACTTGGTCGATATGAGCGCGTAGCGACTCCCCTACCTTGCCTTTAATCTCATCAGCATGATCGAGAATCCCCTCTAAATCGCCGTATTGCTCCAACCATTTCACCGCAGTCTTTGGGCCAACGCCGGGTACGCCAGGGATATTATCCGCTCCTTCCCCGACTAACGCGGCGAGATCAGAATAACGCTGTGGCGAAACATTGGTGCGCTCTTGAACCACTTGCGGAGTCATGACCAGCATCTGCGATCGTGGCATCGGATACAGCACCGAGATATCGTCGTTGACAAGCTGATAAGAGTCTTTATCGCCAGAAGCAATAAAGACTTTCATACCGCGCTGCGCACCAATAGTTGCAAGCGTGGCCACGATATCATCAGCTTCGTAGTCCTCAACTGTGAGCCAGGAGATGCCGACTGTATCGAGGAGCTCTTGAATGATCGAAATCTGCCCTTTGAACTCTTCCGGCGTCGCTTTGCGTCCACCTTTGTAGTCAGCGAAATCACGAGTACGAAAGGTTCCGCCAGGTAAATCGAAAGCGACGACGATATGGCTCGGATCGTAATCTTTCATGAGTCGCAACAGAGTATTGACGAATCCGTGTACTGAGTTCGTGTAGGTTCCAGAAGCTGTGCGGAAAGACTCAGCAGGGAGCGCATAAAAGGATCGAAACGCCATAGAATGGCCGTCAATGAGGAGCAAATTATTCGAGTTCACGATATGAGTCTATCGAAAAATCCGCCCAAATCCGATGCTGGAGCCAGCATTGGAAAAATCTCTCAGTCGCCTACCTGCTCAATAACCGCGTCTGCAACTTCACGCATAGTCAGACGGCGATCCATGGACGTCTTTTGAATCCAACGGAACGCTTCTGGCTCGGTCAGACCCATCTTGTCTTGCAAGAGACCCTTAGCGCGATCAACCCGCTTGCGAGTTTCAAATTGCTCTGTGAGCGATGCGACCTCAGATTCTAGCGCCGCTATTTCTTGACTGCGCGAGATTGCGATTTCCACTGCTGGAAGTAGATCCGCCGGCGTAAAAGGCTTGACGACGTACGCCATAGCCCCTGCGTCGCGCGCACGGTCAACAAGATCCTTTTGTGAGAATGCGGTGAGCATGACGACGGCGCAGTGCCGTTCCGACAGAATGCGTTCAGCTGCTGTGATGCCATCAGTTCCTGGCATCTTGACGTCCATAACGATCAGTTCAGGTTCTAGTTCGGCAGCGAGTTTAATGGCTTCATCGCCATTGGTACCTTCGCCAACGATGTTATATCCGGCATCAGATAGCGTCTCAACAATATCGAGCCGGATTAAGGTTTCGTCTTCCACCACGAGGACGCGAACTGACGGGCGATCCGTCGAATCGTCAATTTTCTCGAATTCTGCACCAGAAATGGCGTCTTGTGCTTCGCTATTTTCAACTGCCATCGTTTGCCTCCTTCGGCATCTGGTTTATGTACGGTGAAAAGTAAATCCGGATATCGAACGGGCAATCCGTTGATATCCGGATATACAGTGCTCCCGGCGGGACTCGAACCCGCACGCTTTGTGGGCGCTGCATTTTGAGTGCAGTGTGTCTACCAATTCCACCACAGGAGCATGACTGGACAATCAAAGTTTATAGATCTAATCGCCCAGCTTCAATTTCATTTGACCAGTGTTTTCGTCACAAATCTCACAAAGTCAGTTAAGATTCGTGAAAGTCTCACCCATCTTATGAATTCGAATGGTGTTTGTGGAACCAACTTGCCCAGGTGGCATACCACAAATGATCACCACACGATCGCCGTCAACCGCTAGTCCAAGTTCACGAAGCGAATGATCTACTTGATCTACCATATCATCTGTATGCTTCACAGGTGGAACAAGGACTGACTGTACGCCCCAAGTCAACGCGAGCTGCTGGCGAATATCTTCGTTAGGCGTGAATACCAACAGTGGTATACGTGCACGTAGTCGAGCCATACGGCGTGCAGTTTGCCCCGAGGAAGTAAATACTGAAAGGTACTTAACACCTAAGGCTTCACCAATATCCATCGCTGAGCGAGTCATAACGCCATTACGTGTGCGGTGAAGATTACCGATCTTCGGAATCGACTCAAGGCCGTGCTCTTCCGTGAATTCAATAATCGAAGCCATGGTTTCAACACAGCGAATCGGGTATTTACCTACCGAAGTTTCACCAGAAAGCATCACAGCATCCGCACCGTCAAGGATTGCATTTGCGCAGTCAGACGTTTCTGCACGCGTAGGAGTTGGTGCGTTAATCATCGATTCGAGCACCTGCGTGGCCACGATAACTGGCTTTGCATGGCGACGTGCGATAGCAATTGCTCGCTTCTGAACGATTGGAACTTGCTGGAGCGGAAGTTCCACACCCAAATCGCCACGAGCAATCATGAAGCCGTCAAATACTTGGACGAGATCTTCTAGAACGGTCACTGCCTGTGGTTTTTCAATTTTGGCAATAACAGGAACTCGACGTCCAACCTTATCCATAACGGCGTGTACATCCGCAGCATCCTCTGGAGAACGCACGAAAGAAAGAGCTACGAGATCGCAGCCATATTCAAGACCCCACTCCAAATCGAGCTTGTCTTTTTCTGACAGTGCAGGCACAGACACCGCAACACCAGGGAGATTAACGCCCTTGTGATCCGAAACGGTACCGCCAACCACAACTTCAGTGCGTACGCGCGGACCATCTACCTCGACCACACGAACTTGGACTTTACCGTCGTCGATCAAAATAGTATCGCCAGGATGGCAATCGCCCGGAAGCCCCTTGTGGGTGGTGGAAACTAAATCTTTGTCGCCTGGAACGTCTTCAGTGGTGATAGTGAAGATATCTCCATTTTGAAGAAGGACAGGACCTTCAGCAAAATTTCCCAACCGGATTTTCGGGCCTTGAAGATCCACCAGCACGGCTACCGGAGTGTCTAGCTCAGCCGCAGCCTCACGAACCCAATTGATTCGTTCTTCGTGCTCAGCGTGGGAACCGTGTGAGGCGTTGATACGCGCAACATTCATTCCTGCTTTAACGAGTTCTACAATTCGCTCTTTACTGCCAACGGCAGGGCCTAAAGTACATACAATCTTTGCTCTTCGCATATCTACATTCTACCCGATCAATTTGGTTTTCTTATGACGTTTATCGTATTAGCTTGGTAATAACTTAATCAGCATCAGTTACAGGACGAAGATGAATATCGTCTATATGTGGATTCGCACGTACTCTCCGCGTGACGATAACGTAAACCACCACGGCGCCAAGAAATACGAAGATGGACGTCCACACGTTGAGCCGAAGTCCTGCAATAATCTCGGCTTCATCAATGCGCAGATTTTCGATCCATACGCGGCCGAGCGTATAGAGCGCAACGTACAACACAATGACTTGCCCGCCGTGCAGATGCATGCGTTTTTCGAGCACAATAATTATCGCTGCTGCAGCTAGACACCACAGTGCTTCATAGAGGAACGTTGGGTGAAAGGTGGTTCCGGGCGGATAACCACCTACAATATGCTCTGGAGATATTTCTAAAGCCCACGGTAAATCTGTAGGACGCCCATACAGTTCTTGATTAAACCAATTTCCTAATCGCCCAATTGCTTGCGCAACGAGTAATCCAGGTGCCAATGCGTCGGCAAAAGGAGCAAAACGCAGTCCACGCCGATGTAAAGCAATATAGATGCCTAGGCCACCTGCAGCAACGGCGCCCCAAATCCCCAAGCCGCCTTCCCAGACGCGAAATATTTTCGTCAGATCGCCGTTCTCACCAAAGTAAGGCTGCGGCGTCGTAAAAATATGGTACAAACGTGCACCCACGATACCGAAGATCACTGCCCATACACCGACGTCGATGGAGACTTCACTAGGACCGCCCTTTTTCGTGTACCGCTTTTCAAGGATATAAACGGCGACGATGATTCCCGTAATAATCGCAAAAGCATAGGCGCGAATTGGCAGCGGGCCTAGATACCATACGCTCACCGGTGGCGACGGAATTGATGCAAACAAAATTGCTCCTTAAGTATTGCTGACTATGCCTATTTTAGCGTTATTGAGCTCGCTCAGCGCGTTTCGACACCTCCGTTGAAGGTGCAACGCTGTTCGTTTCATCGTTTCATAGCAGTTAGAGATGGATGCTCGCCAATCGCAACCATATCGCGGATTGTCTGGAGTGGATTTGCACTGGTCACAAGAGCTTCTCCAACCAGAACTGCATCGGCACCACTTCGCGCATAATTCAAAACATCTTGTGGCGTGCGTACGCCTGATTCAGCGATTCGCAACGCATCGCGTGGCAGCACATCGACAACTCGGTCAAATATTTTCAGATCCACATCGAAAGTGTTCATATTCCGCGCGTTGACACCGATAACGATCGCGCCGGCATCAACGGCGCGCAATGCCTCTTCCTGATTGTGGGCTTCCACCAAAGCTGTCATACCCAAGGAGT
This sequence comes from Arcanobacterium pluranimalium, assembly GCF_016907845.1. Classification (GTDB taxonomy): domain Bacteria; phylum Actinomycetota; class Actinomycetes; order Actinomycetales; family Actinomycetaceae; genus Arcanobacterium_A; species Arcanobacterium_A pluranimalium. The sequence goes on along the minus strand of NZ_JAFBCS010000001.1, from coordinate 1,411,431 downwards.
GGACGCGCTCGACAAAAGACTCAAGGACGATTTGCTCAAGAGCTGCGACGACGAGCAGCACCATATCAGCGCCATGTGCACGAGCTTCCCAAATCTGATACGGACTGACGATGAAGTCCTTGCTCAACACCGGAATCTCGATACTGCGACGCACTGCGTCGAGATCATCAAGGCACCCACCAAAATACTTATGCTCGGTAAATACGGATACGGCTGCGCTGCCGCCGTCCTCATAAATCTGTGCCAATTTCGCTGGATCTTCGATACCAGCAAGGTGTCCGCGAGACGGACTCTTTCGCTTAATCTCCGAAATGATTCGCACGGCCCGGTGATCGTCAGTTTTCAATATTCCATAAGCGTTTTTGGCAGGCGGAATTTTCATTGCACGTACTTTGAGGTTATCGAGTGATACATGCGCTTCTCGAATCGCTACATCAGCACGAACATCAGCAACGATATCTTCCAAGACGGTCATGTGTCCTCCAATCACCCGCTTCCAATCCTAACGTGATTTATGCAATACTCCGAAATGGATTGCGGCTCGAAGCGGTGATAGGCACAAAGACTTTCATAGAATCAGACAGTGCCTCAGTATCTCAGCGCTGCAGTGTTTCGGGCTTCATGAATCCGAATCGATAATATTGCGCACGGCCAGTTCGCCACCTGCCAAGAAACACGTCCGCTCACCGGTATGGCACGCACTACCCACCTGATCAACAAGCACCAGCAAGGAATCGCCGTCGCAATCTATCGACACGCTCCTCACCAGCTGAATATGACCAGAAGTATCGCCCTTGCGCCAATATTCTTGCCGAGAGCGTGACCAAAACCAGACGCGCCCAGTGGAAAGCGTACGAGCTAGCGCTACCCTATTCATCCACGCCACCATGAGCACATCTTTATTGCGGCAATCTTGGATTACAGCCAGCACAAGCCCTTGTTCGTTGAATTTGATTCGTTGCTCATATTCAGGATCGAGCACATCGTGGGCAGTGTCTGCCAGGTTCGTCATCTTCATCACCGCACTTCAATTCCGGCATCGCACAATGCAGCTTTGACGTCGGAAATCGTCAATACACCAAAATGAAATACGCTCGCCGCCAGCACAGCATCGGCACCTGCGCGTACTGCTTCAACGAAATGCGAAGCCTTACCAGCTCCTCCTGAAGCGATGATCGGCACTGAAATTTCAGAACGAAAATCTTTAATCATTTGCCTATCAAAACCAGAATTCGTGCCATCTGCATCCATCGAATTGAGCAGAATTTCTCCTGCGCCGAGTTCAGCAGCTTTCACCGCCCATTGCAAGGCATCAATTCCCGTTCCGCGCCGTCCGCCGTGAGTAGTGATTTCATATCCAGAATCAGTGCTCACACCGTCACGAACTCGACGCGCATCGATCGAAAGCGTAATCACCTGGTTGCCAAACTGGTCAGCAATCTCGCTGATCAGCTCTGGTCTTTGCACCGCAGCGGTATTGATTCCGACTTTGTCGGCACCGGCGTGAAGAAGTTGTGCAACGTCAGCCACAGATCGCACGCCTCCCCCAACTGTGAGTGGGATAAAAACCTGATTCGCGGTATTGCTGACCACGTCGAGCAGCGTTGAGCGGTCTTCGACGGACGCCGACACATCGAGAAACGTGAGTTCATCACAGCCCATTGCTCCGTAGGCACGCGCCAGCTCTACAGGATCTCCCGCATCACGCAAATTCTCAAAATTGACGCCTTTCACCACGCGTCCATGCGAAACGTCAAGACATGGGATAACACGTACTGCAACTGCCATGGATAGTTCCCTTACCTAATCTTCTGCCTTATTAGCAATAGCCAGAATATCGACGACGGCGTAGAGATCGTGATTGCCTTGTGCCTCTTGAGCAGGTATTGCCAAAGCAACTCGCGAACCAATACGTTGGTCTACTAGACCAGCTCTCATGCCAGAAAATACTTTACTAATCTCAATATACGCCGGCTGTGGATTATTCCACGTATCTTCAACCACAGTTCCATTCGCATCAACGAGCACATAGTTGGCGAAGATCGCATCGTGTTGGGTGATTTGGGCACCTTTTCCGGCGATGAGTTCGCTTACCGATAAGGACGCAACAGGTTGCCCGATTGCCCCGAGTGCCGGTTTGTTATTTTCCCCCGCTGTTATACCTGGAAAAGGCACAGTTCCTGAATAAGGTTTCATTTGACCTTGAATTGTGGTCGAGAGGATATCTATGACCACAATTTCCGCACTGGTTAAGGAACTATCGGGATTGACGACGGCGATGCGCGAACCTTCCGTTTTACCAACGACGGCGTCCGAAATGCTTCCCAGACCCTTTTTATCGGCCTTACCCGCATAAAATTGATCGCGATTATTATTGACGAGTTTTCCATTGGAATCGTAAGAATACGACGATGCTTGATACAGCAGTTGCGTACCATCTGCCACTACTCGACCATTGCCTTTGACCAGCTCTTTATATCCTTTATCACGCGCATGGATAGATCCGGTCACCGATATCGACGCCGGGGATCCAACTTCCCCATGCGAAACGATCGTTAGCGCAGTGTCAGATTTTGAATGCGTCGTGTGGATCATGCCAACGCCCATGCCCACAATCAGCGCCACAACAAAACCAATAATGAAATGACTTCTTCTCAGCATCAACATTCCAGTTCTTCCATAAGCGCATCAACTCGTTCATCAACGCTAACAAAAGGATCTTTGAGCAGCACAGTGGACGATCCCTCCGGTGTGATCAGACGTAAATTCGTCCAGTCAGCCATGAAATCGCGATGCGAGTCCATAGCTGCGGCAACGAAATCGCCACGCAACTTGGCACGCGTCGTCTGCGGAGGAATCGCCGTCGCCGTCGTAATTTCGTCATCAGAAACCAGTTTTTTAAGTCCTCCGGAATTTTCTAATGCAGAACGCAAACCGCTGGAAGTGATATCGTGCCACGCTAAATCAAGACGAGCGATTCGTGGATCGTCAAGTCCAACTGCCAATCGATCCTGATACCGCTCAAGCAAACGCTTTTTTGCCAACCAATCAATCTCAGTTGCAAGGGAATCGATATTTCCCGATTCAAACCCTTCCAGAGCGCGTTTCCACAAATCAAAAACGTAGCGGCGCATTGGATCCAGCTCGGCAAACCATCCTGCCGCCTCATAATGGGCAATCACTTGCTCATATATCGATGTCTGAATATTGAGAGCGCTGATTTTGGCACCATTGGACTGCGTGACCATCGCACGTGCCGAAGTATCTTGAGATATTTCGCGAATTGCTTGCATCGGATCGGCCAATTCGCACTGGCGAAAACGCAGACCATCCTCTAAGCAATTGAGCACAGCTTCAGTCATGCCGATCTTCAAAGCCGAGGTAGAATCGGAAATATTTGAATCTCCCACAATCACATGCATGCGGCGATATAACTCGGCATCTCCATGTGGCTCATCACGGGTATTGATCATTGGCCGAGCGCGCGTCGAGGCAGATGATACAGCATCCCACATGTGGTGGGCACGCTGAGAGATCTCGTAACGTGCTCCGGCGTCGTCTTTTGCAATAAACCCAGCCCCAACGAGAATTTGCCGGCTTACGAAAAACGGAACGAGCGATTCGATTCGCGCCCGATAGTCACGACGACGCCGCACTAGGTAGTTTTCGTGGCACCCGTACGAATTTCCCTGCGAATCGACATTATTTTTGAAAAGATGCACCTTGCCAGGAATGTTTTTTTGGGCAAGATCAGTATTCAGGACGTCTGCCATTCCAGAAAAAATAGCATCACCAGCGCGATCATTACAGACGATGTCGTGCACTGAGTCGCATTCTGCACTGGCATATTCGGGATGTGCACCGACGTCGAGATAGAGTCGCGCACCATTGGCAAGGAAAGTATTTGTGGAACGGTTTGTTGCTAATACTTGCGCAAATAGGCGCTGAGCAGCGTCTTCAGGATCGAGCGGAGGGACGCCGCCATTGAGTGAAGCGCACATCAAACCGTATTCGGTTTCAATGCCGAAGATTCTGCGTTTCACTGGCCGCCCTTTTGCACGAAGCCCTGGACGAACGACGTCGCATTGGACTCCAAGATGGAATCAATATCATCCAGCAGCGAGTCCACGTCAAAATTCTCGCCCTGAGGTTGAGTGAATTCAACGTCGTCTGTTTGGACTTCGGCACGCTTGCGTGGTTGAGCAAATTCTTGTTGCGACATCGTTTCTCGTTTCCCTTTCCACTTTTGCTTACTCAGTTTAGACCTCTCATCAGGCAAACACTAGAATCGTCTCGTGGTAAATGCCACGATTGATTATTGATCGCCCAGATACTGCATAAATTCTTCGATGCTGTGGGATTCTTCCAAAATCTTTCCAAGCAGTTCACTGCTCGCCCGCTGCGGGTGCATAAGCGGAATCCGCAAGAGGTTTTCCCGACAAGGTAAATCGATCGTGATCCCATTCCAGCTTGCAGCTGCAACGTGTTGCGGGAATTTTCTAATCAGACCACCGCGAAGAAAAGCCCTGGTAGAAAGAGGTGCGTTTCCTACAGCCCACTCGATTTGCTCCGGAGTGAAAATTCGGGCAATTCGATGAGCCTCATCAAGCTTTCCAACGATTGAATGTGATGAGCGCAAGTCGTGCCACTGCAAATCAAGTGCGCGAAGTTTGTCAGCATCCCACGCTAAGCCACCGCGTTCACGTAGCGAGGAGAGCATCTGATATTTAGCAACCCATTCAACGCGCGATGCTGCTAAGAAAATATCTTTACGCAAAGCGTCGAGCACAAACTGCCATTCAACGAGTATCTCTTGGGTGTCTAAATCTATCTCGCCGTGACGTTCGAGGGCTTGGCGGATCACATCAAGGTATATCTGCTGAATATCCAGCGCCGTTTTCCGCGTTCCATCGTGCATATCGACAGCAATATTCAGATGAGGATCATGAGAGATTTCCCAGGTAGCGCGTACTGGCTCGTACATCACCAGTGAATCCAGTGCTAGAGGCACCTCATCTTGTTCAAGTAGCCATAAGAGCAGCGAAGTTGTGCCAATTTTGAGCAGATTTGAATAATCGAATTGATTGGCATCGCCACCGATTACATGCAGACGCCGGTACAAGCTCGCGTCCGCATGTGGTTCGTCGCGAGTATTAATAATTGGCCGGTTAAACGTCGTTTCAAGACCCACGTCATTTTCAACATAATCGGCACGCTGCGAAATCTGGAATCCAGGTTGCTCCGAATGTGGCCCAATTCCCACTCGACCTGCACCACAGATAATCGGACGAGTGACGAAAAATGGAGTGAGATAGCGAATTATTTCATTAAAATCGACGTCTCGGCGCACAAGATAATTCTCGTGCGTGCCATAAGCTGCACCTTTTCCATCAACGTTATTTTTGTACAGCACAATGTGGCGCTCATCGGTGCTTGCCAGAGCCATCGCTTCTCGAGCAATATATTCGCCAGCGCGATCCCAAAGTACCGCTTCTCGTGGATTAATGACTTCCGGTGCCGAATATTCGGGGTGGGCATGATCCACATAGAGTCTTGCACCGTTTTTCAACACCGCATTTGCCGCTCGTGGCAGCGCTAGTTCAGCCTCACTTGGCCGGCGTACCTGGAAAAATGAAGTATCGTCACCGGAGGGCGCTAAAGATTGCGGGTCGTCTGTGAGAAGCGAAGGATGTGCCGCAGCGCGATCAATACGATAGCCGCGGGCATCGTTAAGCGGGTCTTCGCCGTCGTAATCCCATCTGATTGCCCCAAAGGGCGTAGAGGACGAACCGTGCTCGCCATAGGCATCAACGATATTCGTCGAGAGCACAATCGGATTTGCGCTCATATTCTGTGCATCAATAATGCCAAATTCAGTTTCTAATCCAATACTTCGGCGAACGCTCATTAGATAAGTCCTTTGTGGATTGCCCTGTCAATTACCTCTTCGTCGCGTTGATGCGCGATTTTATGCACGACGTTCTGATCCCGTGCATCTAACGTTGCCACGGATTCATCGACTTGCTCGGTAGTTTGCGCCGGTGGCGTTGAGAAAATCTGCTCTTCGGAGTCAAACTCCGACTCGGACCCCGGCTTATACATCGACCCTGCACTGGCGTTATTCGCCTCATGATTCACAAGAGAGCGAATATCGAGAATCTTCTTTCCGCGCGCATGCCCATTTACCCGCGCCCATTCATGTGGATCTGCGATATTAGAAAAGTCTTCGTTCTCGCGTATCTCTTGCGCCAAAGCAAGCAGCATATGGCGAGTGGAGATACCTTCGTCGCCACTAGCCATATAATCCTTAATTGCCAATTTTTTAGCGCGATCAACAATTGCTGCCAACATTGAACCGGAGACGAGATCGCTAACGTACATCTTTTCACGTGAACCGTCAGCAAACGTTATTTCGAGCAGTTCACTGGCTTCATTTTTAGCAAAAAGCTCATTGACAGTCGCTTCAGCCATAGCTTCAACTGCTTCTTGCACAGACGTATTGCGCAACTCACTGGCGTGAATAGGCAAAGTCGGCAGCAGGTACTTCAAGAGAATCTCTTTGGCACCGCTGCGATCTGGGCGATCGATACGAATTTTGATGTCGAGCCGTCCGGGTCGCAAGATTGCCGGATCGATCATATCTTCGCGATTCGAAGCGCCAATAACGATCACATTATTGAGCTTTTCTACGCCGTCGATTTCGGCCAGTAGCTGCGGGACTACTGTTGTTTCGACGTCGGAAGAAATTCCTGAGCCACGTGTGCGGAATAGCGCCTCCATTTCGTCAAAAAAAATCACCACAGGAATGCCGTGAGCAGCGCGATCGCGCGCACGCGAGAAAATATCGCGTATTTGGCGTTCGGTCTCGCCCACATATTTATCTAAAAGCTGCGGGCCTTTGATATTGAGGAAGTAGGCACGCTGGTTACCTCCCTCATCGCGCGCAAGAATTTTCTGCGCAAGTGAAGTGGCTACAGCCTTAGCAATGAGCGTTTTTCCATTTCCAGGCGGACCATACAGCAGTACGCCTTTAGGTGGGGTCAGTCCATAGTCACGATACAATTGCGGCTGCTCAAAGGGCAGTTCAACCGTGTCGCGGATCTGTTCAATCTGTGAACTCAAACCACCAATCGCCGAGTAATCCACATCCGGAATTTCTTCCAGGAGCAGGTGCTCAACATCAGGCCGCTCCACTTTTTCGAGAGCGAACCCAATTCGCAAATCCGCGAGAAGTAAATCCCCTACTCGAATATCTTGCGTTCGCAATTTGCCACCGAGCCACACGATCCGCTCTTCGTCTTGATGCACTTTGACGAGCGCGCGGTCAATACCTAAGACCAGCGAAACAGTGACGATCTCACCAGTTCTGGCATAATTCGCCACACCAATAACGACCATCTGAGCGTTCAATAACAACTCTTGACCAGGCTCAATCCTGCCAAGTTCCACAGTTTGTGCCACACTGAGCAACATCTTTCTATTCCCGACCAAGGCGATAACGGTGTGGTCAGTGTGATTCGCCGACAAAAACGTTGCGTACGACGACGGAGGCTGCGATAGACGCTCTAGCTGCTCGGATAACTCTTGAATCCGGTTTCTCGCATCCTGGAGACCCTTAGCCAGCCGATTGTTCTTTTCCTCTAATGAGCCAGCGATTTGCCGAAGTCCGAAATTTTCTCCTGATTCAGGATTCGTCATTACTCTCGTCCCTATCTGTAGCGAATTCGGTTGTGGAATCGGTTGCGTCATTCATTCGAGCACGACGACGTTCTTCGTACCGTTCTTGGACGCGAAGCTGAGCTTCTGCACCCAGTTTGGCTGCCATTTCAGCACTGTGTTCACCATGCGCCGATGTGCCAGTTTGCTCAACATCGGCCCGATGAGCGATATCGCGGCGCACTTTTCGCAATTTTTTCTCCGAGATACGCCTCTCGGCCAGCTCTTCAGTTTCCCAAGCTAGTGGCTCGGAATGAGCTGCAGGTGCTGGACGGCGCTTAGGAATGAGAGGTGTTGATTCTCTGCCAATGCGTCGGGCAACTACTAAAAAGCCCGTATGGGCAACCATGCGGTGATCAGGTCGCACGGATAATCCGTCTAAATGCCAGGTTCTAATAAGCGTTTCGGAAGATTCCGGTTCAGCAAATGCGAAGGAATCTCGCAAATCTTCTACGAATCGTGACATTTGAGTTGTGGTTGCCACGTAAGCGAGGATAACTCCGCCCGAACGCAGCGCATATGCTGCGGCGTCAATATTTTCCCAAGGCGCGAGCATATCGAGGATCACATGATCGATTGAGCCTTCGTCAAGCGAATACAGCACACTATCTAAATCGCCAATTTTTACCGTCCACGGTGGCATATGTTCGCCATACCAAGAACGCACATTACCTTGTGCTATCTCGGCAAACTCAGGCCGACGTTCGACGGACGTAAGATGACCGTCGTCGCCAATCGCCGCAAGCAACGAAAGTGCCAACGCACCTGAACCGAGACCAGCCTCCACCACGCGCGCCCCAGGAAAAACGTCAGCTTGCTGTACGATTTGGCCAGCATCTTTTGGGTAGACGACGGTCGCGCCGCGTGGCATCGATAGCACGTAGTCTGTCACGAGCGGACGCAAAGCTTGCAAACGATGACCAGACTGCGTCTCAAGAACTGTGCCTTCTTCTTTGCCTATGAGTTCGCTGTGCCGAAAACTTCCCCGTTGCGACTGGAAAAAACCGTCCTCAGTGAGCATAACGGTATACTTGCGGTTTTTAGTGTCTGTGAGCTGAACGCGCTCGCCGGCTCGAAATGGCCCACGGCGGCGCTGCGCTCCTTGCGGATGAAGATTTTGTTTCACAATGAATATCATACTGGTAGCACACACAACTAGCGGGATCCACAAGGTACCGTAGGACTATGAACACAAGTCAAGCAGCAATTTCGCCCTCACGAGCCAATGATTTCAAGCAATGCCCGCTCAAATTCCGATATCGGGTGATTGACGCGATTCCTGAACCGCCGTCAAAGGAAGCGCTGCGTGGTACGCTTGTGCATTCAGTTCTCGAACACCTTTATGAAGTTGATGCCTTGGCACGAACGGAAAATTTTGCACAGAGTTTACTTATCCCTCGCTGGGAAGCACATTTGCGCAAAAATCCTAAAGCTATGGATCTTTTTGAGACTCAAGCCGAATGCGAGTCTTGGCTCGAATCGGCGCGGCCGCTGATCTCGCACTACTTCGCCTTGGAAAATCCACAATTTTTGGAACCCAAGGCACGCGAAAGTTTTGTTAATGCCGAGCTTCCACAAGGGTTGGCAATTCGCGGGATTATCGACCGTATCGATGAAGCGCCCGATGGGGCTTTGCGCGTTGTAGATTATAAAACCGGCAAATCGCCGCAACCGCGTTATCAAGATAGCGCCATATTTCAGATGCGATTTTATGCAACTGCCTTGTATTTTGAACAAAAGAGGTTGCCTGCCCGCACCCAGCTCATATATTTAGGCGATGGCAGAATCCTCACGTATGATCCGAGCATGGCCGATGTCGCTTTCATAGAATCTTCCTTGATGAACTTGTGGTCTGCCATTTCGGAACGTCTTGATACGAAAGACTTCGAGCCTAAACAAGGGCCTCTGTGCGGATGGTGCTATTTCAAAGATCTCTGCCCAGCATTCGGTGGTCAAATGCCTGAAATCAACGAAAGCGGCATCGAAAAATTGCGCACTGCATTCCGAAAGTGACGTGCGTCGATACGTGGTAAATTATGTGGCTTCTATTGAGGAGCCGCGATATTTAGCATTTATGCATCGTGGCGCGACGCCATCTGCTGGCGCAAAAATTGCTCATCTACATCGACCAACGACTCAATAAATACTGAACCTTCAAATTTGGGAAGTTCCACCTGAAAGGGTATTCCGACCGTCATCGCACCTGAGCGATATGCTGAGGTCAGACCAGGTATTGAGTCTTCGAATGCCATGCATTTGTTGATGTCGACGCCGAGCTCATCTGCTGCCATCAAATACGGCAAGGGATGTGGTTTGCCTTGCGAAACGCGATCTCCGGTGACGGCGACGTGCAGCGATCCTGCTGGTGCGCGATCTAGTGCATACTGAGCAAAAGAAAGAAAAGAGGAGGTAACGAGCGCTGTTGGGATACCGAGCGTCACGGTGAGTTCAAGCAGCTCATAAGCACCTGGACGCCAAGGCAATCCATCGCGTGCAGCTACGGTTGTGACTTTTTCTAGCAAGCGATCTTGAATTTCGCGCGCCGATATTTCTCCCCCAGCTATCTGTGCAAGATACTCAGTAGAATCAACAATCGACATACCGATAACATTTTTCGCCATGTCCATATCAAAGTCTTTGCCAAGATCTTCGAATAGCTCTGTTTCTGCCCTAAACCAGATCTGTTCGCTATCTGTTAGAGTCCCATCCATATCGAAAAGGATTGCTGCTGGTAAAGTCACAGTTTTACTCCCAATAATGCGTCGATCGTATCAATTACTAGTCGTTGATCAGTCGCCGATTGCCAGCTAGTCAAGTGCGTCAAACAATCGTCAACTGCCGCAAGAGCTGCAGGGGTATCAAGATCAAAAGCAAGTTTTTCGCGCATCGTGCGCAATAGCTCGATGCCATAGGCAGGTGCCGCAGCATCGTAAGGCTGGTCAAAGGCAGCCAACCAGCTCGCCAAGCGCTCATTTGCACCGTGCAACACGTCGTCGGTGTATTCCCAATCCTCACGATAGTGGTGAGAAAGAATAGCTAATCGAATCGCTCGTGGATCGACGCCGTCTTTAATCAAATGAGATACAAGCACGAGGTTGCCCAAAGATTTAGACATCTTCGTGCCTTGAAAGCCCACCATTCCTGAATGGACATGAAAAGCTACAGCTGCTCGCTCTTGCGTGCCATCAGTTGAAGCGATATCGCGAAGATGCAATTCACTCATTTCGTGATGCGGAAATACCAAATCGGAGCCACCGCCTTGCACATCAACAATGCCTAATTCATCGTGCGCAATAGCAGCACATTCAATATGCCAACCTGGCCGCCACTGCCCTGCATTCGCTGCTGGCGGACGATAATCCTCACCGCACACGCCTTTCCAAACCAAAGGGTCAAGGCGATTTTTCTTGCCCTCGCGCTGAGACTCTCCGCCGTGCCCATCAAACTGGGAACACACATCAACCGTGGAGAAATAGGGAGAGCTTAAAAACTGTGGATCGCGAGAACTATCGACGTAGATATCGGCCGAACCGTCGTCGTTCATCAACCTGTAGGTGATGTCAGCTTCTTCCCACTGCCGCACCAGTTTCTCTAGGTCGTCCAGCTTTTCCGAAACAGATACCCACACATGCGGTGGGATAACGCGCAGCTGGCGCATATCTTGACGAAATAGTTCCGTCTGTTCGTGGGCAAGTTTCTTCCAGTCGACGCCGGTATCTTGCGCACGTTCAAAGAGCGGATCGTCTATATCGGTGAGATTTTGTGCGTACTTTGCGTCCCGACCGCCGTCAAGCCACGTACGTAAGAGCACATCAAAAAATATATAGGTATTGGCATGCCCAAGATGAGTGGCGTCATAAGGGGTAATGCCACACACCCAGAGATTCAACTCCTCACGATCGTGAGGACGTACAGTTTCACTGAGCGAATCGCGCAGCTGGAGAGCGGGTGCCGATCCGGGAAGAACCGGCACTCGTGGACGTTCCCAAGTTTCCACTCAGTAAACCCCCAAAATCCCCTTCAGCAGCATAAATACCACTAAAGTCGCAAGTACCAATCGGTAGATCACGAACGGACGATAGGATTTGGTTTCAACAAGCTTCAAGAACCACACAATCACTGCATATCCAACGGCAAATGCGGTAATAGTTGCAATCAATAGCGGCATGGCACCAATGTGAGCATCGTTGCCGCCGTCGGAAAATAGCCTGTAAAAACCTGATCCCATCACAGCTGGAATTGCCAACAAGAACGAAACTCGAGCGGCTGCAGCGCGCGTGTATCCGAGCAGCAAACCGACCGTGATTGTTCCACCAGATCGAGAAACTCCTGGTATAAGCGCCATTGACTGGGCAAATCCGAGAATGACGCCATCGCGTACACTCATCTTTTCAAGTGGAATGCTGCGTTTGCCAAAACGATCAGCAAGTCCTAAGAATACAGCGAAAAGCGCAAGCATAAGAGCTGTGATGTAGAGGTTTCTGAATACTGAATCGATGGCGTTTTCCAGTAATAAGCCCAGGATCACAATCGGGAAAGTACCGATAATAACGATCCATCCCATCCGAGCGTCAGGATCAGAACTCGGCACTTGCTTCTTCCACGGGCCTATTGGAAGAGCTTGGAACCACTTCTTGATGATACGAACGATGTCTTTCCAAAAATACAGCACAACGGCAGTCTCAGTACCGATTTGTGTAACAGCTGTAAAAGTTACGCCTGGATCACCCAAATTGGGAAAGAGATCTCCCACAATACGCAAATGCGCCGACGATGAAATAGGCAAGAATTCTGTGAGTCCTTGCACGAGACCTAAAATGATTGCTTCAAATATGCTCACGCGCCAAGCATATTTCATAAAGTAAAGCGGGTATGCGTTAGGCTCGGTTATGTGAAACACACCAAGTTAGGAAAATCAGGACTCACAGTCGGCGCAATTGGCCTTGGAACTTTAACCTGGGGTCGCGATACCGAGATCCACGATGCACAGCGCATGCTCACGGCCTTACTAGACGCTGGCGGGAATTTGATTGATGTTTCGCCCATCTATGCCCAAGGTAACGCTGAAAACACAATCGGCGAGCTATTTACCGCAGGTTTTCATCGTGAAGATTTTGTCATCATGGCACACGTGGGTGAACGCCCTACCCCTGGCGGAATAATGAGAAATAATGGCCGTAGCTCACTGATTTCTTCGCTTCATCGCACGCTTACAACTCTGCACACCGATTACGTCGACGTCGTTATGCTCGCCTGCCCCGATTGGTCAACTCCCTTTGAAGAGACTATAGGTACGCTCGCTCAATTCGTTATTGATGGAAAAGCACGTTACCTAGGATTTGCCCATTGCCCTGCATGGTATGTGGCCAAGGCGGCTCAGTACTTGCAGGATTTACACCTGCCTGTTCCTATTGCCCTTGGAACTCAGTATTCTTTGCTTGAGCGGCAGGCCGAGTTTGAACTCTTCCCGATGGCTGAGGACTGTGGACTTGGAATTGCAGCTTATGCGCCACTTGCCGCTGGCGCGCTCACCGGAAAATATCGCAACACCATTCCTCCGACGTCGCGAGCTGCTACAACGCATTTATCTGCCACAGTCGAACCCTATCTCGACGACGCACCGCGCCGTATCACTGAAGCTATTATTAAAGCTGCCGATGGTCTTGGCCGCACACCAGCTGATATTGCCTTAACCTGGGCACTTCAACACAATGTAGTTGCCGCGGCGCTCTGTGGGGCGCGCACTGCAAGTCAAGCTGACCAACTTTTTGCCATGGATATGAGCGATCTTCCGCAGCAAGTCATTGACGTATTGAATGAGATTTCAGCATTGGAATTAACTTATCCGCAATAAGGCGAACAAACTAATAAGCGAATAAGAGTCAGGTGACATCCAATTCACCTGACTCTTATTTCTAAGTTCAGCAAAAATTCTAAGCGAATACCGCCGCGCAAAAGCGCACTTTAGTGCTCGTCTGCGTCCTCGTCGTCGGAATCTTCTTCGTCGTCAAAATCGAGAACCTCGAGATCGTCGTCGTCCACCAGCTCATCGTCATCAAGCTCATCGAAATCATCGTCAAACTCGTCGTCATCAAATTCTTCGAAGTCATCTTCTGCGTAGGTATCAAACGGAGCTTCAATGCCGTACTGAGTGAACAGCGCGTCGTCGTAGACGGTATAAGCATCGGCTAGTAAATCAGCCGCACGCAAAACTGCCGGCGCATCAGCGTCTGCAAACTGGGTCACTGCGCTGTGGAAATCGTCAAGCGCGCTCGCGAGGCGAGCATATGCGGTATTAGGATCAATAGCCATACCTACAGATTAGCTTAGAAAAGCCGTGCTCACCAATAGCAGTGCCTTGTTGAGGCAATCCACTTTAGGCATTTTGCAAAAAACGCCACAGCACGCGCGAGCCAAAATACAGCGAATCCACTGGAATTCGCTCATTTGCAGCATGGAACATTGCTGGGAAATCGAATCCTGGTGGCAGCTGAACCGGTGCGAAACCGTAGCCTTGAATTCCCAAACGAGCCAGCGCTTTGTTGTCAGTGCCTGCTGAAAGCATATATGGCAAAACTACGGCCTGTGGATCTTCTGCCTCCAAAGCTCGTACCATCGCTTCAACAGTCTCACCAGCAAAAGGAAACTCGATGCCGGCGTCGTCATGAATTTTCTCAAGCTCTACGTCACCAGCCAGCTGCGCAATACGACGCGCAACCTCAGCTTCAGTACCTGGGATTGGGCGCACATCGACGCCGCCCTCAGCCGTCTGCGGAATGACGTTCACCTTGTAGCCACCCTGCAGCTGAGTGGGATTGGCGCCGGTGCGAAGCGTCGCCCCGACGAAAGTTTTGGCCGAGCCGAGGGCATCAATAAGTCGATCAATCGTCTCTGGATCTTCGGGATCAAAAGGCAAACCTGTGAGTTCAGAAACTCCTGCAAGCAGTTCACGTACCGTATCAGTGAGTTGAAGTTGCCATTTTTCACTGCCAATTGCCGCAAGTGCCTGAGCCAGTTTCGTCACTGCATTATCTTCGTTCACTTGAGAACCATGACCCGCCTTACCGCGTGCAAGGAGCTTGTACCAGGTCAAACCTTTTTCGGCCGTCTGTAGCAAATAGACACGCTTGCCATTGACATACGTGTTGTAACCGCCGACTTCTGAGATAGCATGCGTTGCACCTGCGAAGAGCTCAGGTTTATGCTCAACGAGCCAATGAGCACCAACTTTGCCTCCGGCTTCTTCGTCGGCAAACATCGCAACAATCAAATCGCGTTCAGGCACGTAATTCGTGCGCGCCATATGCCGGAGCACTGAAATTATCATTGCGTCCATATTCTTCATATCGACGGCGCCCCTGCCCCACAAAACGCCGTCGATAATCTCACCGGAGAACGGATCAACATCCCAATCCTGCGCAACAGCAGGAACGACGTCGAGATGCCCGTGTATCACAAGCCCGCCGCGCTCGCGGTTCTTTCCTGGTACGCGTAAGACGACGCTCGGTCGCCCTTTCACGGGTTCGATCCACTGTGGTTCGTAGCCGACTTCCTGTAAAAGTTCCATGACGTAGTGTGCAGCCTGCGTTTCCACATCGGCTTCGATAACGCCGTGATTACTAGTGTCTATGCGGATGAGCTGCTGTGCAATCTCTACTACGTCGGAAAAATCGCCACTGCTGGGTTGAAAGGAAGTCATTTTTGCTTAACACTCCGCAAATAGTCGTTGATAAAAATTGGTTATTTGTATTATGCACCCAACTTTATTGTGCATTCATATTACGAAGCTGTTGCACAGTAATATTACGAGATTTCGTGGGTGTGCAGGCTTTGTAGATCGTCACCTAGATCCACAGTTTGCGGATCTAGCGCCGTACCCGCTTTCATCTCTGCGCACATGAATGCCACAATCGCCTCGCGCGATTTATTATGCAATTGAGCGACGCGAAGTTGGCGCTGATATGGCGCTCCGAGCCGCAAAACTTCATGCAGGTACGCGAGTTCTTGTGCGCAACCGAGGTCTCGAGCGATCGGGCTGAGTTCTTCGTACATGTGAATGAGCGTGTCAGTCACGAGTTCTTCGTTACCGGCGTCGTCAAGAATCAAAATAGCGTCCATACCGTAACGCGCGGCGCGCCATTTATTCTCATCCACAAACCACGCAGGCAACGATGGAAGCTGCTCCCCGGCGTCGTACTTGCGCGAATAGAACTCAACCAAACATTGGCACAGGGCGGCTACCATTGAAACTTCTGCAATATTCGAGGCTGCATCGCACATGCGCATCTCAAGGGTGCCGTATTTTGGCGAAGGGCGAATATCCCATCGAACTTCGTCAAAGTGATCAATGATGCCAGTTTTCAACATACCATTGGTGTAACATTCCAGCTCATCCCAGGCGTCAAACTGATGTGGGGTGCCCGCGGTAGGGAGTTGTTGGAACACCATAGCTCGATTATCGGCATACCCAGTATTGGCCCCATTCCAAAATGGCGAGGCCGCCGTAAGTGCTTGAAAATGAGCAAATCGAGTGAGCATAGCACGCAAAATCGGCAATACTTTGGCTCGATCCTCAATGCCCACATGCACATGGGTGCCAAAAAGTAGCATTTGCCTGCCCCAATACTGAGTGCGATTGACGAGTTCAGCGTAGCGGTTGGAATCCGTCACATGCTGGTAAGCAGGATCTGCAAAGGGGTGAGTGCCCGACGACGCCACAGTGATTCGCAAAGGCTCCAAAATCGGCTGTAAAAGTGAGAGTGCATACTGTAGATCAGCAGCACATTCTTTAACAGTTTCATGTGGATGCGAGACCAATTCAACCGTGTTTAAGAGCATTTCACGCTGAATAATCGACGTATCTGCTGGTAGCGCACGTAAGGAATCGATGATTGCATTTGCGCTTTGCCGCAAATCATATGAATCGACATCAAGCAGTTGCAATTCCCATTCGATTCCTAGAGTTGACCGAGGCGATTGCGCAAATTCCATAGCCATACGTTACACACTTTCGTTATTGTTTGGCCCGCTGCAGGATTGCTGTGGCCGCACTGTTTTGGCCACCGCGATCTCGCTTCGACCGCCCCAGTGACTTTGGCAGATATTCTGTATTCTTCCACGTAGAACCGCTATATGCACGAGGAATAATCTGCTTATGGCGTAGCGGTTTTCGTGTTCAGTGCCGCGCTTTGTGTGGCGCCGAGAGCTTCACGCAGGCCACGCGACGGTGTATGGGATGCTCAACACGAATAAGCGCGTACAAAAGCTTTGAGAATTTCCCCGCCAGCTCGCACATCGGCGCGCTTAGCTGCATGCAAAATGCGTTCCCCGTCTCCTGCTGCGTAGTATTTTCCTGAGTATAACGACACTCGCAGCTCGATTCCTTGCCAGTCGATTTCCGGGTGAAACTGCACTCCATAGATATTTTCTTTCCAACGTACGGCTTGCACAGGGCAAGTTTCCGAAGAAGCGAGGACGACGGCGTCGCGCTTTGTGTTAGGATCAAGCGCTTCAGCATGCCCGGTGTAGCATTGAAATTCTTTGCCTAAGTCTTGGAGCTGAGAAAATACGGGATCGCGTTGCCCTGCAGGTGTTAGTGAAATACGCGGCGCAGAAATTTCTTCGCGATAGCTGTTCACAAGCTGTTCATTTTGATACAACGCCATAGCTTCTAGCCCAAAGCAGATTCCAAGAAATGGTAGATCGTTTGCGAAAACTAGTTCGTTGAGCGATTCGAGAAAACTCTCTATTCGCAGCTGTTGAGCGGATTTTTCTTCTTTAGCGAGAGTTAGATCAAATGGCGAACCGCCGACAATAAACCCTGCATATCTCGATGGTTCAAACTCTGCAAAATCGATGGAGTCCATTCGCACTCGCTCGAGCATATGAGCCGGTAGCTGGCTAAGGGCGAGAAATGAGCGGTATTCGTCGTCGCCGATTGGCGAGTTTGGGCGCGCAACAAGAAAAGCGAATGGTTTCATTGCGCCAGAATATCAATTAAATTTTGCGCATGCGTAACGATGCACAATATGAAACCGCTTTATATGAAACGGCTTTATATGAAACGGTGGCACCACCGAACGCTAACGAGGCGCTTTTACCAGGGGCTTTCACCAAGGTGCTTAATAGCCGCGCTTTTACTGGTGTGCAAAGCATTAGTTCTACGTTTTCGACGATTATGCTGGTAGCGCACCTAGCATAAGCATTAATCTAGCGATGCGTGCATCGTATACAGCTCTTATTACTAGTTGTTTATTGCTGGGTGTTTTTATTGGCTCTCTCAGTAATTTAACTCTTTCGTTTATCTAAAAGTAAGGCATAAATATGGAATCTCGTTTGGTTCACTCGGCGTTTATTTGGACTATCTTAGGGCTTACATCGGGTCTGATGTACCGCGAATTTACTCGTCAAACTGGCTATACCGGTTTTACACAATTGGCACTGGCCCATACGCACGCTCTCACGCTCGGCACGTTAGTTTTGCTAGTGGTATTGATTCTTACGCGCGTGTTTCATCTCGAATTAGACCGGCGCTTCCGTTTCTTTCCAAATTTTTGGGACGGCGGACTTGTACTAACGTTCTTCATGCTTACGATTAAAGGAACGGCTCAAGTTCTCGGGCTTCCTTGGGCGAATTCAAAAGCTCTCGCTGGAATTGCCGGGCTTGGACATATCACGCTCACCGCAACTTTTATTTTGCTGTTCGTTGTGCTTTTAAGGGCTGTAAAAACAGGTAAGCCTCAGTCAGCTATTGCTGAGTAAAATCAAATATCACTAAGCTTCCTCACCGCTACGCTTTCCCCACCACTCCGCGCGCAAATTGCATCGCAATTGCACAATATATGCCTGATATGAGTGTTATCGAACGGTGCTAATGTATCTATCTTTTCGGCCCTTGCTCACCCACAGTCGCACTGAAGTGCCAGACAGAGCAAATACCAGCAGCACGGGAAAGCTCGACTGCATGAGCCTGCCTGGTTCTTCCGAAAGTGCAAGGACGAGCAGTAAAATAGCGGCCAAACTTTGAAGCGCCAACATCACAACCCAAGCCCACCGCTGACGAAGTCTGATGAGTGTGAGCATCACTAAGTTGAACGCGGTGGGTGCCATGATCTCGAGTATCGACGCGTCAGTGAGCGCAAAATTGCTCACTCCGTTCATGATCACCAGAAGTCCCGCAAACCAAAACAGAGTCGGAGGTAGTTCTTTTACATCAGAAGCTGAGATTATTGACGACGTCGGCGCCGAATGCGTTTGAGTTGTTGAATCACTATGCAGAGGCTGAACAGCTGGTAAAACAGCGTTTGCAAGCTCAGCTACCTTTTCCGATTCGTGTATATCTTCATATACATCGCGGACACAAAGAACCGGGAGGTCACCATCAGTTTTTATGGTGTCCCCACCGCCGTTACGCGAATGGTAGGCGTTAAAGTAACGTTCAATCACTTTTACGTCAACGTTTGGCACGCCATAAAGAACAGTCGCGATAAGGTAGTCTCGCTCTGCATCGATATGAGCATCGATTTTATGTGTAATCTGACCCGTGAAAAGCGACAGGCCAACGGATCGATCATAAGTGGCAGCTGCTACCCAATCCACGGTAATACCGCCAGGAAGAGTCCATCCATCAGGAGTTTTCCAAAAACGTACGTGATGGCGACGCGCCGGATTGCCTTGTACTTCCCGTTCGTAAGCAAAATCTTCTTGTCGTCCAAAAAGGTACAAATGCGAAACAGGTGCCGCAGCATAGGACTTGCGCAAGACCGAAGCTACCACGATCTTCCACGCTGATCGGGCCGTAAGCGGGTCAGCTTGAACCCAGCCTGCTTGTTGCAACGCCACATGTATTTGTGCTTCGCTGCCGTTAAATGCGAGGTTAACAGGATCTCCGAGGATGCCATCGGCTGTGCGGGTGCGGCCAATGAAGTAGTTTGGCACGTAGATTGTGGATACGATCTGATGCAGTCGCGGAAATGCCAGATATGCGATCACCGCCCAGAAAACTATTAAGTTGAGAAGCCAAAACGACTCCCCCGGCACTCCGTTGTCGAGTACTAGCAAGCTGAACCAGAACACCAACATCAGAGCAACGGCAGCGAAAAAAGACGCCACGACATCGTAAATCTGCCATTGACGAGTTTTTGTGTTTTGCGTGTGATGTACATATTGCGGCTCAGTTTCAGGCACGCTCCATCGGATACCAGCTGGCTGGGGCAAGATCTCCATGTTCTCTCAGTTCTGATGATCGGCAAAACGGACTGAAGACATTATACCGTGCATATATGCTGCAATGTGCCAAAATGCGTATCTCACAATAATTGGCCTAAATCGCGTTTTGCAAGGTAAATCGGGTTAGTTTCCATGAGTAGCCATTCACACTCAAGCGCATGCGGCCACAAAAGTGGGCGTTTTTGGCAACTAGTCGACATATATCGAGATGTTGCAAAAACCGCCCCAAAACTCGGGTTATAGGACAAATCGTGTTGGTTTTTTATACCGGTCCTTGCCATTGGCCGTTGTGGTGGAAATCGGTCCAGTTCACTGCTGTTCCCCATCGCTGGATTTCTTCTTGGGCATGGTGGTGACTGGCTCGGGTGAACATGGCTTCGATTTGGCTATCCGTGTAGGTAGTTTCCAGTAACTGCGCTGGCGTGTTAGGAAACTCCGTGTGTTGATAACACCACCATAAAATCGTCTTGACCTGGTGATCGATCGGCATTCCACGATGCGATCTCAACACATGTCGTAAACGCGAGTTCAGGGATTCAATCAGGTTAGACGTTGCAGGAATCGGGTCATCATCAATACTCAGACTCGGATCAAGATAGGTAAATAACGTTCCATGACGTACCAGAGTATTAAGCGAATTTTTAGCACGAATAAGCCGTGCATGAGTGGGAACAATCTGACCGTTCGCAAGGCGAGTTTTCTCAGCAAGGAACGCCTTCCATGCCGTATTCCACACCGCTAACTGACCCATCCATGCAAGCGCTTCCTCACGCGTGTGGATGTGTAATAAGTCTTTCGCAAGACCATAAAGCTCAACACCAGCACGAGTACGTGGCCGGCTCGTGGTATAGCGCTTGACAGTGCTAAAAGCGTGAAAGACACAGCGTTGAATACGGGTAGTGGGCCATGAAATTTTCACAGCCGAAGCAATTCCTGGACCACCATCACATACAACAACATCTGGTGGTGCAATACGTGAAAACAATGCTTGCCACGCAGCCGTTGTCTCACGACGTGCTACATACCAGCCAAGAACATGTGTTTTCGTACAAGCGATCAGCACAACAAGTTTGCGTGACAGATATATCCCATCCACAAAAACCACGTGATGAACCTCCTCAACAACTGGACTCACTGGCCATAACTGCCAAAACTGGTGGAATCGACGCCGAGCATTTCGCCCCTGACCAGGCAGATCCCGATAACGCAGATCCGAGGTCACGAAATTGAGAAAAGCTGCGAAATAACGAGCAGTGACATCATTAGAACGACTTTGACTCGCCCGGCACGACAGACAACGGAATCGGGGCCGACCAGAACCACTCTTGCCCCACTTTTGGGTAACTGAACCACACAATGAACAACGAGGATTTCCCATACCCTCAAGTCAACCGAGTTCAAACCCTACTTTCACCCGCAATACCAACAAAAAACCAGGCCAAAACCAACACGAAATGTCCAACCAAAAACTCGAGCCAAACCGACTTCAAACCCGACTATTGCTTACCACACCAACAAAAACACACCCAAAAACCAACACGATTTGTCCTATAGCCCCAAAACTCTTCACTTTTTTGCCCACACCTTGCCCACAATTTTGATGTGACGAGGGGTTCCCCAGCGTACAGGAATGCACAAAAATGTACATTAGGTTTAAGATCTGCTTATGAACACACAGCTCAGAAACGGTGAAACCCCTGCATACAGCCTTAACTGCAATACAGGGGTTCCTTAACCTACTGTGCGCGGAGGGGGACTTGAACCCCCACCCACTATACGTGGACTAGCACCTCAAGCTAGCGCGTCTGCCTATTCCGCCACCCGCGCAGGTGTCGTTTGACAACGAATAAAAATGTATCACTATTATGTCTTTCATGACAATTCACGACGGCATATTTTTGTGTGATCTGGAACAACATTCGATCTTTCCTAAGCAAACACTAATAAGTTACCGATTTATCTCCTCCATGATGATCAACTAAGATAGGAGGGTATTAACGACGATCCCGAGGTAAAGCCATGTCACACGAAGTAAATGAAGTACCGAATACCACTGCAACTCTCGACGGATCGAAACCCGAAGAGCTGGTGCGCACTTTTCACACCACCTACGGTCTACCCATCGTCGGCGACGCTCCCAACGTTGATCGCGAACGTGTACACATGCGCATGTCGTTAATTGCAGAAGAATTTGCCGAGTTAGTCGGAGCCGTCTATGGGCAAACAGCCCGTAGTACTATTGAGTCTGCTTTCAAGACCGCTGTTAGTGAAGACGACGAAACTCGCGACACTGTTGAAACCGCAGATGCACTGGGTGATCTTGTCTACGTCATTTACGGTATGGCACTCGAAATGGGCATTCCTATGAACGCGGTTCTCAAAGAAATTCAAGCCTCTAATTTGTCCAAACTCGGCGAGGACGGTAAACCAATCTACCGTGAAGACGGAAAAGTCCTCAAAGGCCCAAATTTCTTTTCGCCTGACATCGCCAAGGTGCTTGGCCTTTAGCTTTGGCGTTTAAATAAGGTTCTGGCGCTTTCCCTCCACAGGTTAATAGGTTTAGTTCTGCTTATCAGGGTCTACCACTTCTGCATCTTCGATATCGTCGTCGATAGTTGCAGCCAGAATTTGTGCAGAAAGCCTGTCGATCTTAGTCTGAACTTTCTTTACTTCTTGTTTTTTCGCATCGCTACCCATGACGTCGAGCAATGGCAAAGCTTTTTCGAGTTGATCAATTTCTAAGCGCCAAACTCGTGCCTTTTCGGCCATCTTCGGAGTATTGGCAGATGCATAAAGATAAGTAGTTTGCTCTCGCAGTACGTTGAGCCGTTCTTGGTCACCTTTTATACCTTTAGCATTGGTTTTAGTTCCTGCTATTTTGCCAACACGACCTTTAATCTGTGCAAATAGCTCAGGATTTTCTCTCATCAAAGTGCGAAGTTGCGGACCATAAATTTTTACTACCTTGAGAATTGCTGGCCCAGCAATAGTAGCTATTTTGACCAGTCCACCAAATTTCCCCATTATGATCCTTTCCTTTTGACGTACATCAATACTATCTGTTGACAAACCACTAAGCTTAATTTTCATTGAAAGAACAGATATTATTCCTATCAGCGGAAATCTCGAGAGGACACTTTCACTCCAAGTTGGATTTCGCTAAACCCATCAGCAATGAGGTTGACTACGTCATCGCCTTTTTCTACTTTTCCTCGCACGAGCAATCCCTGCTTATACCGCACTAGAGAACGATATTTCATCCACAATGCTTCTGAACAGACCACATTAAGTAGCCCAGTTTCGTCTTCTAGAGAGATAAAAGTGATTCCTCCCGCGGTGTGTGGTCGTTGACGATGCGTCACAATACCGGCAACCCACACTCTTTTATCAGCTTCAGTTTCCCTTATTTGCGCGACCGTCTGTACGTCGTCTTTACTTAAACGCGGGCGAAGAACTTCCATGAGATGTTTATGCGGAGAAATCGACGTACTGTGCAAGTCTGCATAAATTTTTTCTTCTTCGGTCATGTCAGGGATTGCAGGTGCACGAACTCCAACTTCTGTTCCTAAGATCACCGGTTGAAAATAATTCCCCTGTTTAACATCTGTATAGGAGAGCGCTTGGGCTGCCCAGATCCCCTCACGTCTTGTCACTTGCAAACTTTCCAGCGCGCCACTTGCAGCTAAACTTTTTAATTCTTCAGCGCTCAACTTTGCCCGGTGTGCGAGATCAGCTACTGACTCGAATTGTTTTATTGCCCTCGCTGCAAGAATTTTATCAATCGATTTTCTGCAAGCTTTTATATTTGAAAGCCCTAACCGTATCCCTAAATCTGCGTGAGCATCTACTAAAGGGTGCTTTTCGATATCACGCTGTGGAGTGCGTTCAACCTTTGTATGTTCATCTGAATAGCACACGTCCACTGGCAAAATGTAGACTCCATGCCGGCGAGCATCAGCAATTAGCGTCTGAGGAGAATAAAATCCCATCGGTTGTGCAGCTAGTATGCCCGCATAGAAAAACTCGGGGTAATATACTTTCAACCATGCGCTTGCATACACTAAATACGCAAACGAAAAAGAATGCGACTCTGGGAACCCAAACTCAGCAAATGCGTGAAGTTTGCGGAAAATTATTTCACACGTTTCATCGCCTACTCCGCGTTCTTTCATTCCTGCTACCATTTCGATTCGCAGCTCTTCCATCCTTTCATGACTGCGCTTACTCCCCATAGCTTTTCGCAGCCTATCCGCTTGAGCTGGAGTAAAACCAGCCACATCAATTGCCATTTGCATAAGCTGCTCTTGGAAAATCGGCACTCCAAGAGTCTTTTTGAGGGATTTTTCCAAAAGCGGGTGCAAATAAGTTACTGCCTCTCTACCACGGCGCCGATTGAGATAAGGATTAACAGAATCACCTTGTATTGGGCCTGGTCTAATGAGGGCTACTTCAATCACAATATCGTAAAAAGTGCGTGGCTTGAGTCTAGGCAAAGTTGCCATCTGCGCCCGAGACTCAACTTGAAAAACTCCAACCGTATCCGCTGCACACAGCAAATCAAAAATTCTCTCATCTTCTTGATCTAAGTTATACAAATGCAGCTCAGCCCCGTCACTTGCGCGCACCCCGAAATCTTTTAACGCCGCGAAAGAAAGCCTCAATGCCGTGAGCATACCTAACCCAAGTAGATCGAATTTTACTAGCCCAGCCTCAGCACAATCGTCTTTATCCCATTGCAGTACTGTTCGGTTCTCCTTATGCGCCCACCCAACTGGACACACCTCCACAACTGGGCGGTCACAAATCACCATCCCTCCCGAATGGATCCCTAAATGGCGCGGTAAATTTTGAATCTTTGAAACAAAGTATTTAACATTCGATGGTACTCTCGAGTAGTTTTTATCGATTTTTCTCGCTTTTTCCTCGCCAACTAGGCTGCTCACCGGGCTACTCCAGCGCTCAGTTTCCTTTGCCCAAGCTTCTGAAATACCGTCGTTATACCCAAAAGCGCGCGCTACATCCCGAATGGCTGATCGACGTCGATAGGTTATTACATTCGCAACCTGAGCAGCATGTTTCCTACCGTAGCGTTCATATACGTGCTGGATAACCTCTTCGCGCAACCGCGCCTCAATGTCTAAATCAATATCGGGAGGCCCCAAACGCCCAGGAGAAATAAATCGTTCGAAAAGCATTTTATGTTTAACAGCATCAACTGCCGTAATGCCTAAGGCGAAGCAGACTGCAGAATTGGCAGCCGAGCCTCTCCCTTGGCACCAAATTCCCCGCGTTTTACAAAACTCTACAATTTCGTGAACGATCAGAAAATATCCAGAAAAGCCTAATTTCACAATAATGTCGAGCTCATGGTCGATTTGTTGCCAAGCTGTACTATTCTCATGGCGTTTGCCGTATCTGCGCTCCCCTTGTTTTTCAACCAATTCAACTAGCCATGTAGCTTCAGTGTGGCCAACTGGGACTGGAAAAGGTGGCAAATTTGGTGCCACAAGAGTTAAATCAAAAGCGCACTCTCTACCAATTTCCGCAGCTGCGTCAACCGCCTCAAGATGGTCATAGTGAATAGCTTCCATATCGTTACCAGAGCGCAAATAGCTACCCCATCTGGGCAAGGAAGAAGCGACTTCTTCTACTGTTTTACCGGCACTAATCGCAGCTAAAACATCACTCAATGGCACGTCTTTAAATCGCGCACTGTGAACGTTATTCGTAGCTACCACTCGGGTTCTTGTTTTCTGTGCAAGTTCCACAAGAACGTCGTTTCTTTCACGGTCAAGAGGTTGGCTCCAGTTGGTTATTTCTACAGCTACTGAGTCCCGTCCAAAAAGCTGAATCAGTTGATCCAACTGAGCATAAGCTTTATCAAAAGCCCAAATTCCTTTCTCTTGCTCGAGGGCAGAACGCACATATCCCTTTCGACAACCAGTGAGTATTTGCCAATGCCCTTTTCCAGATTCAGACAGCATCTCCAAATCAATACACGATTTACCTTTTTCGCCCGATTTGAGCATCCCCTCACTGAGCGTTCGCGAAAGACGCCGGTACCCATCAGTATCACGTGTCAAAACGATGAGATGTTTTGCTTGCGGATTACTTTTCCCAGCTCTCGTATTTAGTTCATCTGAACTTTCCTTTTGGGCAATAGACATCTCAGATTCCACAATAGAAATCTCAGAACCAATAACAGTTGGTAACCCTACTGAACGTGCTGCTGTAGACAGCTGTACCACCCCAGGTAAACCGCCATGATCTGTTAGAGCAAGACCTTCGAGTTCCAACTCCACAGCACGTCGTACAAGCTCTTCAGGTGTCGATGCCCCATCTAGAAAACTGTAGGCAGAGTGCACGTGAAGCTCAGCATAAGATCTCATACGTACTCACCCACTAAATGCCATGCGGAAGATTCCCAGCGGCACAGAAAAGCATGTAGATAGTCCACCACGATTTCACACCACACACGATCTATTTCTTTTTCTTTTTTCAGCGTCCACCACTGCGCACGATGTAACCAGGGAGAAGAATAGCTCGTTATTTTTCCCGCATACCTTTTACTGATAAAAGAGCTAGGTTCAATAAAACCGCAACCTTGTATGCAATAAAATCGTCCTAATGAATTGACAGCACAAATATGCCCTCTTGGATCAACAATTGTGATCGTTTCATAAGTCTGCAATATTCTCCCTGGCCAAGGTCTAGGTATTGCGCCTGGCCACTCGCCTATTTCACTTTTTCTATCAGCACTGTTTTTGTACTCCCATGGCTCAAGTTCATATGCCGAGCTTGGGTCTAGCTGACTTTTTAAAATAGGAGTCACCACTTTCTCTAGCCCAACTAGAGCTTGTAAACGGTTAATTGCCTTATGGGCGAGCTGTGAGTGCTTTTCCTCTCTTCCCCATAACACGCCCTGTGTAAAGCCAGCAGGAAAAAGATTTTGAGCTCTCAATTCAAGATAGGTGATGTTTTGATTTTCACCATACGAGTCATTATCGACTAATTCTGATAACCATACTTTGAGTTGCCAACGGCAGCGATCTACAATAACCGGAACATCTACTGCATCTAAATGCCATGTTCGCTCCATTTCGGCTGCTGCCGAGGTGCGTATAAATAAAGAAAGCTCTTTTGCAAAATACCCTTCATATTCTAATAGCCGAACGAGTTCCGTCCCCAGTTCTCGTACAAGAAAAGCAAAGCTTTCACTGTTTGTCACAGGTGGGTCGAGATGGCGTTCAACCACAATACCTGTGCAGGAGTTTTCGCTCAGCTCAGGGAAAAGAAAATCTAATTCAAGCAAGGACACCGCAAGCCGCGCAACCATCCCAAACCTGCTATAGAGCAGCGCTCTATCAAGATTGCGAAGTTCCAACACCGTATTAATGCCTAGCAAGTGCAAATCCGCAATGAAAGACTTCATCTGCGCGCGGCGTTCTGTAGAGAAACACGCATATTCAAGCTTGTCGATTGGTAACGGATCGAGGTAGGCTCGAGCATTTTCTATAAACTGATCATTATATGCAGCCAGTATCGCGCATAAAGTTCCTTCACCAAGACCAACATGCGCTTCATAACCGGTATCTTCCACTATTTTCTCGATAACGTTCTCTGCTAACGTCTCTTGCGAACCGAACATTCTGATTGGTCCACGTGCATGAAAAATCAACATTCCTGGCCGTAAAACTGTGAGAGTGGAAACGCACTTTTCACAAGCTCTTATTACCTTTTCAAAATTGAGAGCTTCTAAATCAAAGCGACGCCGCACTAATTCGATCTCAGGAGCTAAAGCTTTGGCATAACGTTTTTTCATTCCATAGTAAATACCCTGTTGAGCTGCTTTGCTATCGAAGCTGATGACGCCGTCTTGATCGTAAACTGCAACGCCATCTCGTGCCTTAACGAGGCCGTAAGCACGCAACGCTTCTATTGGCCACAGAGGAATCCACACTACTGCATGCATGTTATTTCACCACCTCGAGTTTGGGACTAGCCGATGTGAACATTGCATTATTAGGCAATTTTTGGTGATTTTTGCCGTAGCTAGTTTGAATCTTTGCGTCGAAATTCCATCCATTTATTCCAAAGTCCACACACGCCGCACCATAACGCGATGTGAACTGATAAGAGATATCCCGAATATGCCCACGTCCACGCGAAAGACCTTTTATCTCTTGCACAGCACAGTGCACTTGAAACAGATCAGCATTCCAGTTGTTAGAAATAAGCAGCGCATTTTTCAGCCTGGCTCGTTTAGCGATAAGCATCTCTTCACGCGCTCGAAACTTTACTCCGTCCAAAAGCACAACATCGAAGCCGTCTAAAGCAGCAAAAAGAATTTGTGAAGTGAGGGTTTCAATAGCAGGTACGTACACAAAGCGTTCTAATTTCACTCCACTTTTTAAAAAGAAATCCCACCCCACATCAGCTGCTCCTAAAAGTACAACCCAAGCTCCCTGCTGTGAAGCAATTCCAGCAATCAAAGCCGAAGCTGCTACAGACCCTTGTGCCTTGATGACTTCTGCTTTAGGAATCCCATAAGGAAAAACCGTACGGAGCACATCCGGAACCATAAAAGCTTTTTGAGCTGCATGTTCAAAAAAATTATCTTTTTCTGACGCGGGTAGCACATCAACTGCGCGCATTCCAGTACGCAGCTGCGCTTGAGCGAGCACGCGTCTCGCAACGCTCAATCGATCATTCATACCCATCCCCTAATTTCGAACGCCTGTTCGATAAAATATTAAAGTACACCTCCTACCAAAAACAATGTCCACCCACAAAAAAATGAGGTGTTCGAAGCAAAATTACTCAAAATACCAGCAAAAAAGTAAAAGTGAGTTAATCTAGTTTCGTGCTTCATATCGTTTTTCACGAACCAAAAATTCCTGGCAACACAGGCAATGCAATCCGACTTTCTGCTTGCACAGGGGCTCGCCTCCACCTCATAGAGCCACTTGCCTTCAACTTTTCGGACACCCATTTAAAACGGGCCGGCCTTGACTACCACGACCTGGCCGACGTCGTCATCCACAAGAACTGGGCGGCAGCCAAAGAACATTTCGGAGAGGAGTGTAGAATTTTTGCTTTCACTTCACACACCGAGAACAACTATGCGCACGAATCTTACCACGACGGCGACGTCCTACTTTTCGGCACCGAACCAACAGGCCTGCCCGACGACGTACTCAACGACCCTCGAGTCACGAAATGGTTGCGTATCCCCATGCTCCCCTCGCGACGATCTCTCAACCTCGCCAACTCTGCTTCAATCGCTATCTACGAAGCCTGGCGCCAGCTAGACTTCCCGGGAGCTTCTAATTTTTCGTGAATAACTTCTAATTTTCGCAAACAAACGACAAGCACAGCAGCAATTATCACCTATTCTCATTAAGACCGTTTTTACCCGGTTGATAATCCTATGGTTTAAACTGGAAAATTTAAAAATGCAAAATTCATCAGCAGCAGAACGCGTCTTAGCATCGGCACTTGCTAAAACAATTCGAAACCGCCGCACAGCTCTTGGCATGACCCAAGAGCAAGTTGCTGCAGAGGCTGATATTGATAGAAACCACTATCAACTCATGGAATCTGCTCGTTCAAATCGAAAAAACAACTCAGCCTTAAATCCGCGCCTGCACACGCTCATTCGCCTTTCACGAGTACTTGAATGTACCGTATCGGATCTTATTGACGATGCAATTAACGAGTACAATCAAGTAGACGAGTTCTATGGCGCCATCGTGCAGTATAAGATTCCTCCTAAGTAGTCTTGTCCTCAACAATTTCGCAATCTTCTCGAAGCGCTATTACATAAGTTGAGCTTGTTATCGACTACTGTAACTCTAGCTGCGTACTCGCAACTCCCATGCGGCCAGCGCACCTGCCGAAGCCACATTGAGAGAGTCGACGTTCTTTGCCATCGGGATCACAACGCTGTGTTTGCTGCTAGCAATGGTACGAGAGCTCAAGCCATCACCCTCCGTGCCAAGAACTATTGCGATCTTTGAATGAGGGCCACAAACCTCCGGAAGTTGCGCGAAATCAGAAAGCGTTTTCGCGTCCTTACGCAAAGCCAACGACGCCGTAATCCAACCTTTGTCGTGTAGAGCTTCGATTGACTGTGGCCAATTATTTATACGAGTCCACGGAATTTGGAAAACATTGCCCATTGAAACTTTCACAGAACGGCGATATAAAGGGTCTGCACACGACTGGGTAACCAAAATTCCATCAACTCCAAGTGCCGCAGCAGAGCGGAAAATTGCCCCAACATTGGTATGATCAACTAAATTTTCTAAAACAAAAATTCGGGCAGGACCTTGCCCAATATTTGCCAGAAAAGTATTAACATCAAGAAGTTCAGGCCGGTTCATCGAAGCCATTGCTCCACGATGAATACGGTATCCAGTTATTTGCTCTAAATCTTCAATTGAAGTCACGAAAATCGGAACATCAGCTACGCATTCACCAACGCGTTCTAGCATAGCTTGAATATCCTCAAGCCAGCGTGGCGCCGCTAAAATGGCACGCGGACGATGCCCTGCTTGCAAACTGCGTTCGATGACTTTCATTCCTTCAGCTAAATAAAGCCCCCGCTCAGTTTCGAGCTTTTTACGCAGCGCAACGTCAGTAAGTCTAACGAAATCGTCAAGACGCGAATCGTTCAAATCGTTCAATTCAATAATCACGTGTACAGAATGCCACGATTGCGGCGAAAAAATAAATTCGACACTTACTCCCCCTCCTTCGCCTCAGCCCACATCTCACTCGCCTCAGCCCCCTCCCTCGCCTTTGCTCAAACCCAAAACCTCATTCACTGCACAGCACCCAGCAAAACCGCAATAAGCAGTGGAGGGTGCGAACTCTTCGCACCCTCCACCAATTAGCCCCTATAAAGAGCCGTTCACTCTCTAAAATCGCATATCAGAGCTTATCTTGCTCGGGATCTGTAGCTTCACCCATCTGTGGTAGATCCGTCTCCGAAGCATGATCTAGCTTCTTACCAGGCAGCGTTGAGTCTTCTACCTCGCTACTTGCCTTTGAAACTTCACCACGAGCAGAAGCAAGTGCCTCATCCACATCCTCAAGATTCGTTGCAGCAAGCGCATCGGAAATATTAGCTTGACCATCAAAATCAACCGCTACTGATTCTTCAGATTCTGCTCCGGCTCCCGAAAAACCTTTAGTTACTGCATCTAGAGCTGCGGTAAGTTCAGTAGGAACAATCCACAGCTTCGAAGAAGCGGAATTTGCAATCAACGGCAGAGTCTTAATGTACTCGTAGGAAAGGAGTTTAGGATCAGCATTTCCACGATGTACTGCGTCAAAGACCTGCAAAATTGCTCGCGATTCGCCTTGCGCTTTCAAAATCGTAGACTGTGCTTGACCCTCAGCTCGAAGAATCGCCGACTGCTTCTCACCCTCAGCAGTGAGAATAGCCGATTGCTTCACACCCTCTGCAGTCAAAATAGCTGCACGGCGATCACGTTCTGCCTTCATCTGCTGCTCCATCGCAGACTGAACCGTGGCTGGTGGATCAATGGCTTTCAATTCAACTCGGGATACGCGGATTCCCCAACGACCAGTTGCTTCATCCAATACGCCACGGAGCTGACCGTTGATCTGATCGCGGCCGGTCAGCGCCTGTTCCATATCCATTGCACCGATAATATTTCGCAAAGTGGTTACTGCGAGCTGCTCAATTGCCGACATCGGATCCGCAATTTCATACGTGGCAGCTTCCGGTTGCGTCACTTGATAATAGATGACGGTATCGATATTGACCACGATATTATCCGAGGTAATCACCGGTTGCGGTGGGAAAGGAACAACCTGTTCACGCATATCAATGCGCTGTCGAACCGAATCGATAAATGGAACTAGGAAGTGCAAGCCCGGAGTTAGCGTCTTATGATACTTACCCAAGCGTTCAACAATCACCGTGTAGCCTTGATGAACTTGCAAAACTGAACGGATCAGCGCAACAACAATCAACAGGACAAACACGACCAGTACAACTGTGAGGACTGTGCCTCCTATAGCTGCAGCGTTCATGCGAACCTCTTTTCTTTTTATGAGTGCTGTAGGTTATTTTGGCGCAACAATTACAGTCACACCTTGGATTTCTTTCACGACGACGTCGATACCGGGGCCGATCTCCCCCGCTTCAGTTGCTGCACTCCACACGTCGCCACCGATTTTCACTCGTCCGGAAGAGTGGTTAACTGCAGTAAGAGTTACTGCATCTTTTCCAGCTAGCGCATACACATTCGAACTTCCTTTAGAGGAATCATTAACGTGATTACGAGCCCAAGGACGGATAAACACCAGCAGCAGAACGGAAACGACTGAGAATACGACGATCTGCACTACAAGCGAACTTGTTGCTAATGCCGTCAGCATCGCAGCAAGAGCGCCGCCAGCCAGCATCAAAAAAGTGAAATCCACAGTGAGCGTTTCGAGAATCAGCAAAACGATTGCGATAATCGCCCAAATTCCCCAAGTCATCTGAACACCTGCTTCAATTAAGGTTTTTTCTATTCTGGTTGTTATTTTACCTGAGGAAATCTCACAAGGCATTCATACTACAGTCTGATTTTTTGCCATAGATTCTGAATGAAAGAGACTTTGTGTTGGCTAAAAACTCACGAAAGCACAGTGAAACGCCCATTTTTCTGCTCAACTGTAACATTGACGTCGAAAATCTCGCTAATATTCGCAGAAGTCACCACATCGTCAATGGCACCAGCGGCAAAAACTTTTCCTGATTTTAGTAAAAGTGCATGCGTAAACCCGCGCGGAATCTCTTCCACGTGATGGGTTACCAGGACGATCACAGGAGCTGCCATCTCACCAGACAAATCCGAAAGCGAATTCAGTAGTTTTTCCCGTCCGCCCAAATCGAGTCCTGAGGCGGGTTCATCCAGCACTAGTATTTCCGGATTCGGCATCAGCGCACGCGCAATACCAACACGCTTCTTCTCTCCAGAAGAAAGTGTTCCAAACTTGCGCTCGCTCAAATTCTCGACTCCAAGCGCACCAAGAACGCTACGTGCGCGAGCGTCGTCTTCAGCTTCGTAAGACTCATTCCACGTGGCAGTCATACCGTAAGCGGCGGTGCGTACCACATCAAGAACTCGCTGCGAAGCTGGGATCTTTGCATCCAAAGCAGATGAAAGTAGACCAACTAACGGGCGAAGTTCAGAAAGATCAACCTTTCCAAGCTCTTCCCCAATAATCGAAACCTTGCCTTCTGTGGGATGCATTCGACCCGAGATAAGCTGAATCAAAGTAGTTTTCCCAGCGCCGTTTGCACCGAGCACTACCCAACGCTCAGTCTCATTAATAGACCACTGCACGTGATCCAAGATCGTATTCCCACCACGACGCACACTCGCATCGACGACTTCTAGTACATCACCCATAGCTTAAGCCTAATCTAAAATCAATGCGGGGATTAAGTCCTACACGCACTCTTTTGGCGCTCATCTGTAAAACCGTGCACTTCGATTATGTACAGCTACTACTGGTTTTCGATTTCACACTGCACTGTGATCAAGTATGTGCTGGTAGAAGTCCATAGTCTTGTGCGCAATCGACTCCCAGGAGAAATGTTCTTCAACCCGGCGTCGTCCAGCCTTGCCCATCTGTGCTGCCCGCTGCGGATCGGCACACATATCAGTAAGGGCCTGGGCGAGATCAGCTTCAAATTTCTCAGGTTCAATGGGCGTACCGGTGCCGTCGTCGAGCTGTTCGATGGGAACCAAAGTTCCGGTCACGCCGTCGTCAATACAGTCTGGAATACCACCCGTATTTGTGCCGACGACGGGCAAACCTACCGCCATAGCCTCCAAGTTCACGATTCCAAGCGGCTCGTAAACCGAGGGAGTAACAAAAACCGTTGCACACGCTTCGAGCTGAACAATTTTACTGTGTGGCAGATGATCTTCAATCCACACCACACCATCGCGCTCTGCTTGGAGTTTTTCCACAAGTTCTTTAGTTTCAGCGGCAATTTCTGGGGTGTCCGGTGCGCCGGCACACAGAATAACCTGCACTTCTTTCGGCACACGACGAAGTGCTCGCAAGAGACCAGGAACTCCCTTTTGGCGTGTAATACGGCCTACGAAAATAATCGTGGGAACGTCAGGATCAAGACCGTAAGACGCAAAGTACGTCCGAGCTTTGTCCCACTCCTCATCAGTGCTCGGAGCACGCCACGAATCAAGATCAATTCCATTGTGGATTACGTGCACTTTGTTAGGATCAATCGCAGGATAGCAGCGCAGGATATCGTCTTTCATCGCCCTCGACACGGCAACAATACCCGCAGCATTTTCGTACGCTGTTTTCTCCACCCAAGACGAAAGCTCATAGCCACCACCGAGCTGCTCTCGTTTCCAAGGACGTAACGGCTCCAAGGAATGTGCAGAAATGACATGCGGTTTTCCATGCAGCATAGACCCTATATGACCTGCCATATTGGCATACCAGGTATGGGAATGGAGAATATCCGCTTCTCCAAGATTTGCCGCCATCTGCAGATCAACACCGAGTGTTCGTAGAGCAGCATTCGCATCTTTTAACTGCTCAGGGTAGTCGTATCCCTTAACTGTTATTCCGTCGAATTCCTCGGCGCGGTCACCATCGAAAGTATGCACATGCACCTGAGCGTGTGCTTTCAACACCTTTGCCAGCTCCGTGACATGAACACCTGCCCCTCCATATACAAAAGGTGGAAATTCACGAGTGAGGAGGTGCACCTGCATTATTCATTCCTTTCAGACCTCACTTGAACCGGCATCGCGGTCAAGAAACACATCTGTTTTACATTGTAGGTGCATTTTGCGCAGTTTTGCGTAAACAACGTAAACATTTACGTAAGCAACGTAAACAGCAGGAAAACATCTTCGGAAAAACCTCCATATTCGAGCGATTCACGATAAAGTTAGATTATGAGATCAAAACCACGTGTACTTGCAATAGTCCTGGCAGGCGGTGAGGGCAAGCGGTTAATGCCGCTCACCCAAGACCGAGCAAAGCCTGCTGTTCCTTTTGGCGGAATTTATAGATTAATCGATTTTTCACTGTCGAACATCGTTAACTCTGGTTATCTAAAAGTCGTGGTACTTACCCAGTACAAATCCCACTCCCTCGACCGTCACATCTCGCAGACGTGGCGAATGTCCACGCTTCTTGATAACTATGTAGCTCCGGTACCTGCTCAGCAGCGAGTCGGAAAGAACTGGTTCCTCGGGTCTGCCGATGCCGTGTATCAGTCCCTCAATATTCTCGACGACGAACGACCCGATATCGTGCTGATCACTGGCGCAGATAACATCTACCGGATGGACTTCTCGCAGATGGTCGAACAGCACATTGACTCGGGAGTGGGACTCACCATCGCTGGAATCAGGCAGCCCAAGGATCTTGCTTCATCCTTCGGCGTTATCGACACTGATCCTGCCAACCAGCAAAAAGTTCGTGAGTTTTTGGAAAAGCCAGCCGAGTGTGAGGGGCTACCGGATTCGCCGAACGAAATACTCGCCTCGATGGGAAACTACGTATTTTCCACCGAAGCCCTGGTCGAAGCCCTCTACGAGGATGCCGCAGACGAATCTTCGGCACATGACATGGGTGGAAGCATCGTTCCAAAGTTCGTTTCTAAAAACGACTGTGGCGTCTATGATTTCACATTTAATGAGATCCCTGGTTCGACTGAACGCGATCGCACATACTGGCGCGACGTCGGTACCATTGACGCATTCTACGAAGCGAATATGGATCTGATCTCCGTCTACCCTATTTTCAACCTGTACAACGATAAATGGCCGCTACTCACTGGCTACACGGGACTTCCCCCAGCCAAGTTCGTCTATGGTCATCACGAGCGTCTTGGTCACGCTCTGGATTCGGTCATTTCTCCAGGAGTTATCGTCTCTGGTGGCGAAGTCATCGGCTCAGTTCTTTCACCGCATGTGCGCGTGAACTCGTGGTCCTCGGTGCGCGATTCAGTTATTTTCGACGGCGTGAATATCGGCCGAAATGCGACTGTTGTGCGCGCTATTATCGACAAATACGCCAAAATTGAAGAGGGCGCACAAGTGGGAATTGATCATGAGCACGACCTGGCACGCGGTCTGCACGTCTCAGAAAGCGGAATCGTGGTAGTGCCAAAGGGCAAAATCGTGACCAAATGATGAACATTTAATCTTCCTTAACTATTCTTGACAATATGGAAGACTACGAAGCTCGCGAGGGAGAAACACCGTTTCGTTTCTCCCTCGCGTCTTATTTGCCAATATCTGATGAGCTGATCGACGACGTGTGCGCGCAGCTCAGTGCCTTAGACCCACGCCTTGCGTATCGCCACGTTTTCATTCCCGATTACGACGTCGTCACATTCAGTGGCGTTATGCGGCAATCGTATTCTTCACCCGATTTAGAAAAAATCAAGATACGGCTCCAAGAACTGAGTACGAGCATCGACGCCGATTGCGCATTTTTAATGGGTGAACTCGCGCTAACCGGACCACGGCTCATCGTCAGCGACGTAGACTCAACTTTTATCCAACAAGAAGTGATCGAACTTATCGCTGATTATGCAGGCACGACAGTGCAAGTAGCACGCATTACCGCCGCGGCGATGCGTGGTGAACTAGATTTTGCCGATTCCTTAGCTCGCCGCGTATCCACACTAGCTGGCCTTCCCAGCAGTATCTTGGACGACGTCGTCGCGAATATCAGTCTTAGCCCCGGAGCACAGCGCCTGGTAGATATCGCACACCGATATGGTGCAAAGATTGGGCTAGTGTCTGGCGGCTTCGTCGAAGTCCTTAAGCCACTTGCCCAAAAATGCAATATTGATATGTACGCAGCTAACCGGTTTGAAATACGAAACGGAACCCTAACGGGACGCACGTTGGGCGCCGTCGTCGATGCTGAAACAAAACTAAAAATGACGCAGCTATGGCAGCGCCAACTGAACATCCGCACTGATCGCATCGTCTGCGTGGGCGACGGTGCAAACGACTTAAAAATGATCAATTATGCAGCACACGGCTTCGCATATCGAGCCAAGCCTATTCTGGCCGCGGCTGCGGATTCCACTATCAATCACCCTCGCCTCGATATCCTTGCGAGTATGTTTGGTTGGGAATAATGCAAGCAGTCTTGAGTGATTGCCTCTCTTACCAAGCCACTTCCAGCAACTTGCAATTTAGGCAATAGAAATCAGCTCGAGATAATCATCGGACCACAAGTCCTCATCGCCATCAGGAAGCAGCAAAACACGA
Organism: Arcanobacterium pluranimalium; assembly: GCF_016907845.1. Classification (GTDB taxonomy): domain Bacteria; phylum Actinomycetota; class Actinomycetes; order Actinomycetales; family Actinomycetaceae; genus Arcanobacterium_A; species Arcanobacterium_A pluranimalium. Next base: position 1,374,181 of record NZ_JAFBCS010000001.1, on the reverse strand, counting down.
TCAGGATTCAATGCCTCAACAGCTCCTTCATCGTGAGTCACAAGAATAACAGCGCCCTCATATTGGCTGAGCGCTTTGAGTATCTCTTCTCGCGAAGCAGGATCTAAGTTGTTCGTAGGCTCATCGAGAAGTAGCACATTTGCGGCAGAAACCACCAGCATCGCCAAAGCAAGTCGGGTCTTTTCCCCACCAGAAAGCACTCGAGCCGGCTTATCAGCGTCCTCACCGGAGAACAAGAAACTGCCTAAAATATTGCGCAATCCAGTGTTATCAAGTTCAGGAGCAACCACCATTAAATTCTCGACCACAGAAAGCTCATCATTGATCGTCTCATGCTGTTGCGCATAGTAGCCAAGCTTTAGGCCGTGACCAGCAATAACTTCGCCCGTATCAGAATCTTCCACACCGGCAAGAATGCGAAGTAGCGTAGTTTTACCAGCGCCGTTATAGCCCAAAATTACTACTCGTGATCCGCGATCAATGGCCAGATCAAGCCCGGTAAAAATCTCCAAAGACCCATAGGATTTTGACAGATCATGGGCTTCAAGAGGAGTCTTTCCACACGGCGCAGGCTTAGGAAAGCGCAAATGAGCGACTTTCTCTTGCTGACGTTCGCTCTCGACGCTTGCAAGCAGCTCCTTAGCTCGTTTCTCCATGTTCTGAGCAGCAACTGCTTTCGTCGCCTTGTATCGCATTTTATCGGCTTGCGCCAAAAGCGTTGCGGCTTTCTTTTCCGCATTTTGCCGTTCACGACGACGCCGTTTTTCATCGCTTTCCCGCTGCTTAAGGTAGGCATCCCAGCCCATTGCGTAGGTGTCGATCGTCGCCCGATTAGCATCCAAATACCACACCCGGTTGACCGTATGTTTCAAAAGCTCAACTGAGTGCGAAATGATGATGCAGCCGCCGCTGTAAGCGCAAATCCAATCCCGGAGCCAAATGATCGAATCGTGATCGAGATGGTTTGTTGGCTCATCTAAAAGCAATGTTTGGGCATCGGAAAACAACACTCGAGCGAGTTCGACTCGTCGTCGTTGACCTCCAGAAAGAGTCTCTAGCGGTTGTTCAAGCACTCGTTCAGGTAGACCTAGCGCTGCGGTGATTTTCGCGGCCTCCGAATGAGCAGACCAGCCACCGGCATTGGTGAATGCCGCATCTAAACGCACATAACGCTCCATCGCTTTTTGTTGACGAGCACCAGTGAAAGTGGACATCTCATGCTCGGCTTTGCGAATCTGCCGAAGAGTTTGCTCAATGCCACGCACTGAAAGTACTCGATCACGAGCAATTTGTTGAGGATCTCCCGTACGCGGGTCCTGTGGCAGGTAACCGATCGTACCGCGGCGTGCGATCGTACCAGTGTGTTCAACGATTTCCGACGTCGTTCCCTCACCTGCTAAAAGACGTAACAGAGTGGTCTTTCCGGCACCGTTTCTTCCCACTAATCCAACACAGTGCCCCTTATCAACGTGCAAGCTGGTATTTTTGAGAAGCTCTCGACTTCCTATGCGCATGTTGAGATCTTGAAAAGTAATCACGCACTAATCCTAAACGCTCCATTGCACGAACAAATATTCCCAGGGCGAAAAGAAAGCGATATCGCACCAAGAAACTCTATTACTCTCGGTATGATCGAAGTACCTCTCGCAAGAAAGTAGACGTTATGAGCTTTAACGACGATATTACAATCGATACATCCGGTGTAAATCGTGGACGACGCGGCGCCGCAATTGGCGGCGGAGTGGGCGGTTTAGGCCTACTTGGCGTCCTGCTGATGTATTTATTCACCGGGCAAGTTCCTGACTTAGGGGCTTTTACCTCATCTGAGCAACAAAGTAACCCTGGTTCGGCGCAGTCTATCGCACGAGAGTGCAAAACCGGTGCCGATGCCAACACTAAAGATGAATGTCGCATGGCAGCAGGTAAGAATTCACTCGACGAGTTTTGGAATACTCAGTTGAGCAAAGAAACAAAGGTTCAATACCACCCTGCTGTTCTTACACTTTATCGCGGCTCAGTTGGAACAGCTTGCGGTACTGGAAGCTCACAAACTGGCCCATTCTATTGCCCGTCCGATGGCAGCGTCTATATCGATACAACATTCTTTAACCAGCTCAAACAGTATGGCGCAGAGAATACTTCCCTTGCACAGCTCTATATTCTTGCCCATGAGTGGGGTCATCACATTCAAAATCATCTTGGCATTCTCAATAAAATTGACCACCAGTCGAGCGGGATGTCCTCATCGATGGTCAGATCAGAATTGCAAGCCGACTGTTTAGCAGGCGTGTGGATTAACAATGCCTCTCGCACGATTGATCCCGATACAGGCATTCCATTCCTCAAGCAGCCGACGCAGCAGCAACTTCGGTCTGCTCTCGATGCAGCTTCTGCGGTAGGCGATGATCGAATTATGGAAAACGCCGGAATGCGTGCAAACCCAGACCGCTTTTCGCACGGATCTTCACAAAAGCGTATGGAATGGCTGACCCGTGGTATCCAAGGCGGAACTATTGCTTCGTGTGATACCTGGTCTGTACGCCAACCATAAGCACACCTGGTATAAAGCTCGAGCCTGCAAGTACTCAATCTAGACACGCAGACACTAAACCGATTTGGGGAGCACTTCAACTTAGTTGAAGTGCTCCCCAAACTTGACAACCATATAGCTCGCTAAAAGTCGTGAAAAGAACAGAATTAGACGTTGAATCCTAGCGCACGCAACTGGTCGCGACCGTCGTCGGTAATTCGATCTGGCCCCCACGGCGGAAGCCAAACCCAATTGATCCGAAAGTCATCAACCAAACCAGACACAGCCATCGTGGCCTGCTCTTCGATCATATCGGTCAGCGGGCAGGCAGCTGAGGTGAGCGTCATATCTGCAATCGCAGTATTGCCATCAAGCGTAATCCCATACAGCAGACCCAAATCCACAATATTAATACCCAGTTCAGGATCGATCACATCACGCAAAGCCTCCTCAATATCAGCAATGGTGATCGGATTCGGTGCTCCAGATTCGGTATTTTCAGCCATTTTAATTCTCCTTATTTTCTAGAGCGTTGTCTGTCGCTTCACGCCAAGCCATCCACCCAAGCAAAGCACATTTAATGCGAGCCGGGAACTTCGATACACCTTGAAAAGCAGAGGCATCTTCAAGCAAATCCGCAGTATCATCAGATATTTCGGCGCCACGCCCGTCCATCATATTTCGAAACTCGCGAAAAAGCTCATCAGCTTCAGCGAGGCTCTTGCCTTCGAGCATCTGCGTCATGATCGAGATCGAAGCCTGCGAAATAGAGCAGCCGTGTCCATCCCACGCAATATGGGAGATGCGCGAACCGTCCTCGGATAGCTCCACCTGCATCGTGACTTGATCACCGCAGGTAGGATTCACCTGAAAGGACTCCCCGTCCGGGTTGTCCAATGCACCTTCACCGTAGCGTTCACGCGAAGCATCCAAAATAATCGCTTGATACAACTGTTCTAAATCACTCATGCCTGTTCCACTTCCAAACCAAAAAACGCCCTCACAGTCTTTAGCGTCTCGATAAAAGCGTCAATATCTGCACGTGTATTGTACGGTGCAACCGATACCCTACTTGATGCCCACACGCCAAAGTGCTGGTGAATTGGCTGGGCACAGTGGTGCCCAACTCGCACGGCGATTCCCTTTTCGTCAAGAATCTGCCCGACGTCGTGCGGATGCACCCCTTCAACCTCGAATGCTACAACGCCTAGCCTCTCCTCAGCTTGAGCAGGTCCCAAAATACGCACATGCTCAATTTCTGCCATATTTTCGAGCAAGTATCGAGTTAAACCCGCTTCATATTCTTCGACGGCCTGCATACCCACAGCCGATAGATATTCCACCGCCGCACCAAGCCCGGCAATCTGTGCTACTGCCTGCGTTCCAGCTTCAAAACGAGCTGGAGGCTTCGCGTACGTTGTTTTTTCCATCGTAACGATCTCGACCATCGAACCGCCGAATAAGAAAGGAGGAAGCTCTTTGAGCAACTGTGCCTTTCCATACAAGACGCCGATTCCAGTAGGCGCCATCATTTTATGTCCGGAAAAGACGGCGAAATCGACATCCAGTTCAGAGAAATCCACCGGTATATGCGGCACAGACTGGCAAGCATCCAAGACGACGAGCGCCCCCATCGCATGTGCGCGTTCCACAAGCTGCGCTACCGGTGCTATCGCACCAGTGACATTCGAAGCATGGGCGAAAGCGACAACTCGGGTATTGTCATCGATAACATCAGCTGTGGCCAAATCCAAGCGACCGTCGTCGTCGAGATCAAGCCAGCGCAGCTGCGCGCCAGTGCGTATACACAGCTCTTGCCACGGAATGAGATTGGCATGATGCTCAGCACGAGTGACTACAATATTGTGGTGTGGCTCGATAGCAAAACGTTCAAAGGACTTTTTGCTACCTCTACCCCGGGTCACATTATCGAAAGCATATGCTAAGAGATTGAGCGATTCCGTGGAGTTTTTCGTCCACACAATTTCTTCCGGACGTACTCCCACAAACTGAGCCACTGCCGAGCGCGCATCTTCCACAATCTCGGTTGCTTGCGCTGCTAGCTCGTGTGATCCTCGATTAACTGCGCCATTAGCCTGCAATTCCACATGAACTTCAGCATCCACCACGACCTGAGGCTTTTGAGAAGTTGCTCCAGAATCCAGGTACACCAAACTCTGCCCATTGCGCATCTTGCGATCAAGAATGGGGAAATCTTCTCGCGCAAGCAAAGGCGTATTCATGGATTCTGGAGCAGTCATCAGTCTCTCGAGTTTCTCATTCAGTTTTCGTAAGAAGCGTAGCCTTCAGCTTCAAGTTTGTCTGCCAGCTCTGGACCGCCAGATTCAGCAACCTTGCCGTCAACAAATACGTGTACGAACTCTGGCTTGATATAGCGCAAGATTCGCGTGTAGTGCGTGATAAGCAAAATGCCGTTGCCGTTGGCAGCATGTGCGCGATTAACACCCTCGGAGACCAAACGCAGTGCGTCAACGTCCAAGCCGGAATCAGTTTCGTCGAGCACTGCAAACTTTGGCTTGAGTACTTCGAGCTGCATAATTTCAAGGCGTTTCTTTTCGCCACCGGAGAAGCCGAGGTTCACATCGCGCTGCGCAAAATCAGGATCAATTTTCAAATCCGACATTACGTTCTTCAAGGTCTTCACCCATTCGCGCAGCTTAGGAGCTTCACCGTCGATTGCCGTCTTGGCAGAACGAAGAAAATTCGTCACAGATACGCCTGCAACCTCGACTGGGTACTGCATCGCCAAGAACAGTCCCTTACGGGCGCGTTCATCAGCAGACAGTGGAACCATATCTTCACCGTCAAGCAAGATCTCACCCTCAGTAATCGTGTACTTCGGATGTCCAGCAATTGCGTAGGCAAGAGTGGACTTACCCGAACCATTTGGCCCCATGATCGCATGAATCTCGCCGTCGTTGATCTTAAGATTAACGCCGCGCAGGATTGGTTTGTCTCCTTCAGGTGTTTCGACCGAAACGTGGAGGTTCTTGATTTCTAGATTGGTCACGTTATTTCTTTTCTCTTCGTGGGATCAGTTAGATGCTATAGATACGTAGACGGCATCGCCTGCTAGGCGTACCGGGAAGGTCTGTATCGGAATGGAAGCAGGTGGGTTGAGCGGATTTCCCGTCTCTAAATCGAAAGCGGAACCGTGGCGCGTGCACTCGATACAGTTGCCATCGACGTCGCCCTCCGACAGTTTAAAACGTCCGTGTGAACAACGATCAATAACAGCAAACCAGCGGTCATTTTCGGTATGGACGACGGCGATATTCACCGTTTCGCCATCAGCTTTCGTAACAGTGAAAGGCGCCACGTCACCGGGAGCGACGGCGGCAGTCTCACATACGAGGTGCTCAGTCATTCTCGCGTCCCATCGTGAGTGAGAGCTCATCCTCGATAGCGTTCATAAGCTTGTTTTGCACAGACTCCACACCAATCTTATTGATCAGTTCTGCGAAGAATCCGCGCACAACCAAGCGCCGCGCTTCGTCTTCTGGAATACCGCGAGATTTCAGGTAGAACAACTGTTCGTCGTCAAAACGTCCAGTAGCTGAAGCGTGTCCAGCACCCTCAATTTCTCCTGTTTCGATCTCGAGATTAGGCACTGAATCTGCCCGAGCACCGTCGGTGAGCACAAGGTTGCGGTTGAGCTCATAGGTATCCGTTCCCTCAGCTTCTGGACGAATAAGCACATCTCCAACCCAAACTGAATGTGCTCCATCGCCTTGCAAAGCGCCTTTATACGTCACGTTGGAACGGCAGTTTGGCTGATTGTGGTCAACAAAAAGTCGGTGCTCAAGATGCTGCTTTTCATCCACAAAATATGCCCCGAGCAAATCTACACTTCCACCAGGAGCTGCGTATTCAACTGCTGTGGTTACTCGAACGATATCGCCACCGAGCGTAACAACGATATGGCGAAGCGTGCCATCACGATCAATACGGATGCGGTTAGACAGAGCGTGGGCGGCGTCGTCATCCCAATCTTGGATCGAGACGAGCGTCAGATGCGCACCAGCGCCAACTGATACTTCCACGCCTTCTGTGAGACGAGCGGAACCCACGTGATTGATCACCACAGTTCCCTCTGAAAAACGCTCAGCGTTAATGAGCAGATGTGCTCCTGACACCTGATCGCAATTCTCCCCCGAAACGGTGAGCACTGATTCGCCTGCATATTGCCGATCCGCTTCTAACGTCACGACATGTGCCAGCTCGAATGCGTTCCAAGCTAAGGCGCCTGTGCGATCTTCTGGAGCTTGCACTTTGCCCAGGCGAGCATCAGTTCGATCGACCTGTTCGTAGCTTGCCTCGCCAGTGAACTGCACTGATGGCGCAGTACCAGATACTGATGGAGCGAAAAAATCTTCGATTCTTTCAATCGGCGTAAAACGCCATTCTTCCTCATTACCTTGCGGAACAGTGAAGTCTTCGACCTCATACGACAGCGGCCGATCTGCGCGCGAGGAAATTTGAGTGCGTGTTGATTCCTGTGCCATATCAGCCAACAGATCCTTCCATTTGAAGTTCGATGAGACGATTAAGTTCTAGGGCGTATTCCATCGGAAGCTCGCGCGCGATTGGTTCAACGAAGCCACGCACGATCATCGCCATTGCCTCGGTCTCCTCTAGTCCACGGCTCATGAGGTAGAAAAGCTGATCCTCCGAAACTTTCGAGACCGTAGCTTCGTGACCCATTTCGACGTCGTCCACTCGCACATCCACATAAGGATACGTATCTGAACGCGAAATTTGATCTACCAAAAGAGCGTCACACAAGACGTTCGACTTCGAATGAACTGCGTTTTCGTTCACTTGAACGAGGCCACGGTAAGACGAACGCCCGCCTCCGCGCGCCACAGATTTCGACACGATCGACGACGACGTATTGGGAGCCATGTGCACCATCTTCGATCCGGTGTCTTGATGTTGCCCGGCGCCGGCGAATGCGATCGACAGCGTCTCGCCCTTGGCGTGCTCACCCATGAGATATACTGCCGGGTATTTCATGGTCACTTTCGAACCGATATTGCCATCGATCCATTCCATCGTGCCGCCTTCTTCCACAATTGCTCGTTTGGTCACGAGGTTGTAGACGTTGTTCGACCAGTTCTGGATCGTGGTGTAGCGAACGCGCGCACCTTTTTTGACGAAAATTTCGACCACAGCCGAGTGGAGCGAGTCCGATTTGTAAATAGGCGCTGTACATCCTTCTACGTAATGCACGTATGAATCTTCATCAGCAATGATGAGTGTGCGCTCGAACTGTCCCATATTCTCAGTGTTGATGCGGAAATAAGCCTGCAATGGGATCTCCACATGCACGCCTTTTGGCACGTAAACAAACGAACCGCCAGACCACACCGCTGAGTTCAACGAAGCAAATTTATTATCACCAAGTGGGATTGCCTTGCCGAAAAACTCTTGGAAGACTTCCGGATGTTCCCGCAAGCCTGAATCGGTATCGAGGAAGATAACGCCCTGAGATTCGAGATCTTCGCGGATCTGGTGATAAACCACTTCAGACTCGTATTGAGCTGCCACACCAGCCACCAAACGGGCTTTTTCAGCTTCAGGAATACCGAGGCGATCGTAGGTGACCTTGATGTCCTCAGGAAGATCTTCCCATGAAGTAGCCACGTTTTCGGTAGATTTCACATAGTACTTGATGGAATCAAAATCGATCTCCGAAAGGTCTGGTCCCCACGTAGGCATTGGGCGGCGACCAAATAATTTAAGCGCTTTCAAACGCTTTTCTAGCATCCACTCCGGCTCGTTTTTACGAGTCGAGATGTCTCGAACGACTTCTTCGTTCAGACCGCGACGCGCTTTTTCTCCTGCATCATCAGAATCATGCCAACCATAGGCATAATTTCCAATCGAGGCGATTGTCTCTTCTTGGGTTAAAGTTTCCTTTGCGCCCAATTCGGATTGAGTCATCGATTTCCTTCCAAACCTCACGTATATGAGATTTTATCTTTGCGAACCCTGTTGAGTCCGGCGCATTTGTGGCATCCCGATTGGGATATTTGTAGTGCATACATGCTCACCACCAGCCAAAGTAGCAAGCCGCTGAATTGGAATACCAAGTAGCCGTGCAAAAGCTTTGGTTTCCGCTTCGCAAAGTTCTGGGAACGCCTCAGCCACATCCTGAACTGGGCAGTGTCCTTGGCATAGTTGCAAGGCAATACCGTTCGGGCCACCTCGCCGCAGCGTCGTCATGTATCCATCTTTATCGAGCACAGTTGCAAGTGCAACGATCTTATCCATTGGCGATTCACCAGCGGATTCAATAACGTGACCGTAGCGTTCTTCGAGCGCTTCAATTCGCCGGTTGACGAAATCAGACACTCCCTCTTCGCCAAGATTCTCACGCAAAAACTCCAATGCTTGTGTTGCAAGATCGGAATACGCTTCACTCAGCTGTGACTGCCCTGCGGCAGTGGCAACATACCGACGCGATGGGCGTCCTCGGCGCGATGGAGCAGTGCTTGGAGCTGTGTACTCTTGGATGTATTCATCGTCAATCAGTGTTGATATGTGACGCCGTACCGCCGCCGGTGTGAGGACTAGCAATTTCGCTAGTTCTCCGGATGTAATTGGCCCACGCTCAATCACTAGGCGAAGAATTTGTTCACAAGTGCCAAGATCATTTCTATCCACAGTTTTCACCTCCCAGCGCACACCATTCTTTAGGAAACATTGTCCTTGCTAAAATAGAATTTCGCAACTCGAATGTTCTTAAATACCTAACCGACAAAGCCGCTAATTCGCACCTAAAAAGCGTGTTCAAGCTTTATCGAGAGACTCGAGTCCTTGAATAAGCAAGGATTTCACCGCGAGAATACCAAGGACCAAAGTCGGGCTTTGTAAATCGCTTCGCAAAATTGCGTCATGAACATCACGCAGAGCGAACCACTGCGTCACAATTTCTCGCTCCTCAGCCTCCGCATGGAAAGCCTGTTCAACATCAGCTTCCACGGGATCCACAGCTACAAAAATCTCCAAATTTTCGTCCGAACACCCAGGCGAAGTGTAAAACGAGACCAGCTTTCTCCAGTCCGACGCCGCTAAGCCCGTTTCCTCCTTCAACTCACGTTGTGCACATTTCAGTGGCGATTCACCATCAACGTCGCGCAAGCCAGCAGGAATCTCCCAAAAGATACGTCGCGGCGCATGCCTGTATTGACGTATCAGTAGCACTTCCCAATCGTTTTCGCGACGTCGAATCGGAACGATCGCCACGGCGTCGTCGTGCTTCATATACTGACGCTGCACCACATCGCCTGAATTAAACCGAATACGGTCGTCGCTGATATCGAAAATACCACCGCGATACTCAACACTCGCAGAAATGACGTCCACATGCTCAGGAGCTGCCTCATCGCGAAGTTTGTAGCTGTATTCCCGGTTCATGGCTAAAGTTCCTCATTTAGCGCGAGCTGCGCGATGCCGATCCAATGCTGCGTTGATAAGACCGATAAACAACGGATGTGCATTTGTTGGTCGAGACTTAAACTCGGGATGAGCTTGCGTCGAAATATAATAAGGATGCAGGTCACGATCAAGTTCGACGAATTCCACCAAAGTTCCATCCGGCGAAGTTCCACTAATATGCAAACCGACGCTCTCAAGTCGATCACGGTAAGCACTATTCACTTCGTAACGATGGCGATGGCGCTCCGAGACGTCCGTGGCACCGTAAACCTCTGCCGCAAGAGAACCCTCAGCCAATACTGCCGGATAGGCACCCAGTCGCATCGTCCCACCCATATCACCATCACCAGCAACAACGCTTTGTTGTTCGGCCATTGTGGCAATAACGGGTTCTGTAGTCTCTGGATCAAACTCAGTAGAAGAAGCCTGTGGGAGACCGAGCAAATTGCGCGCTGCTTCGATAACCATCGATTGCAGACCCAAACAAATACCCAAGGTAGGGATCTTGTTTTCTCGCGCAAATTTCAATGCCCCGATCTTGCCGTCGAGTCCGCGCACCCCGAATCCGCCTGGCACAAGAATCGCATCGACCTTAGCTAGGTGCGACTGCGCACCAGTTTCGCTTGCACACTCGTCGGCCGGAATCCATTTAATATTCACTTTCACCTGATGGTGAATACCGCCCGCGTGCAAAGCCTCCGCCACGGAAAGATAGGCATCGTGCAAATCGATGTACTTGCCCACTAATCCAACAGTGACTTCGTCGTGTGGGTATGCAACGCGCTCGATCACGCGATCCCAATCGGACCACTCAACATCTCTAAAAGCTAATCCAAGATGCTGCACTACCTGCGCATCGAGTCCTTGCGCGTGCAAAACCTTTGGAATCTCGTAAATCGATGACCGATCTTCACACTGAATCACGCCTTGATCAGGAACATCGCACATTAGCGCAATCTTCGACTTCACCGAAATTGGCAGATCGCGATCACAGCGCAACACAATAGCATCAGGCTGAATACCGATAGATCGCAAGGCAGCCACAGAATGCTGAGCCGGTTTAGTTTTCAATTCGCCCCCGGCCGCCAGGTACGGAACCAAAGCAACGTGCAAGAAGAAACAGTTATTTCGCCCGATGAGTTGGCGAACTTGGCGAGCAGCTTCCAAGAATGGCTGCGATTCGATGTCGCCTACTGTGCCACCAATTTCGGTGATGATGACGTCGGGTGCCTCTTCGCCGTCGTCGGCAACGGCTTGTGCGCGCATTCGTTCGATAATCTCATTAGTGATGTGCGGGATTACCTGCACACATTCGCCGAGATATTCACCTGCGCGCTCTTTTGACAGAACGTTCAGATACACCTGGCCAGTAGTAGAATTTGCTTTTCCAGAAAGATTCACATCGAGGAAACGCTCATAATGCCCAATATCCAGATCGGTTTCAGCGCCGTCTTCCGTTACGAAAACTTCGCCGTGCTGGAAAGGATTCATCGTGCCTGGATCAACGTTGATGTATGGATCGAGCTTCTGCATCACTACTTTGAGTCCGCGTGAGCGAAGCAACCGACCGAGCGACGAAGCCGTCAATCCCTTGCCTAAAGAGCTTGCCACACCGCCTGTTACAAAAACTTGACGTGTAACTTTTTGCTGTTTCCCAGGTATCCCTGAATTTGTATCTACCATGGAATTTCATTCTACAGCCTCACAGACCAATATCACTACATCAGTTGTGGTATCAAGAATCACAGCAGACGCAATGGCGCGTTGACCACCAGAAATTTTATTTTCGCAACGCCGAAAATGCGCGCCGATCCGCCAAGAAAATGCCTAGCATTCCTCCTGCTAAAACGATTATCCCCACAACAACCGCGGTGCCAAACGCCGCCATAATCGAATAATTGCCCAGTTGCAGTAACCAGCCAGTGAGAAGTTTCGTCACAAAGGCCAGTGGGCTCAAAATTATGAGCAAGAGCAAAATAGTGCGGGCAAAACGATGAACCGCACCAGCTCCAAGTTCAACCTTGATTGCGCGTATCATCAGCAAAGTCCCCACACACATTCCCAAGGTGAGCGCTCCTCCTACCAATACCAGCGTAGGAGTTCTCCCGTGAACGTGGGCAACGATGCCAGCAAACAGCGTTAAACAAACCGCACCCCAAGCGCAGGTGTTGACGAAAATAACTCGCTTACCGGCGTCGAGAGCGTATAACACGCGCGCACCGTGATAGAGCACCGAATACCCCACCAAAGCAGCTGCCATCGCCTCCATAGCAATTTCGAGTCCGGCGATATCGCGCCCCAAATCAATCACGATTTTTGCCGGCTCGGCAAGCACTGCAAGAAGCACAGCCGCGACCATTCCCAGGCCAATCACTAACCGAGTGCTCGTAGAAACTAATGCGACTAGTTTCTCCTTGCCCTGCTGGGAGTCGTGTGCATCAGTTGCGTGGTTGACGCTCTCAACAGCAGCAGAAATTCGAGGAAAGACGGCAGTCGCCACCGGAACTGCTAAGACTGCATAGGGCACCATGAAAATCGAGAAGGCGTAGTTAAAGGCATTATAAGTGCCAATATTTCCTTGCGAATTTGAGGCGTACATGATTGCAAGAATAGCAATCTGTTGAGCAGCTAGCGCCCCAAAGCCAGCACTGGCCAGACGCACGGTGTGACGAGCCACTCCCGGTGGAAAGCGAAGCGTGAAGCGCAATCGCACCAGTTTCATCACCGGAATAAGCTGTGGCAGCGAAAAGACGAGCACTCCGGCAGTAGTTCCCCATCCAAGCAACGCAATGGCAGACCACGGCACAGCCTGGGGTGCAGTCCCAAATTCGACCACCTTGGAGTAACTAAGAAATACCACAATCACCACGAGTGAGGAAAGAAACGGTGAAAGCGCAGGTAAAACGAAATGTTTATGAGCTTGCAAAATTCCGGTAAACACCACCGACAAGCCGTAAAAAGGAATCTGCAAAGCAAACATGCCAAGCAATGTGGCTGCAAGATGGATAACTTCCGGATCTGACCCGCTACCAAAGAGAGCCGTCACGATGAAATGCGAAAATACTGCCACTAGTCCTGAAATCGGCACGCCAATGACCAAGAGCCACGTCACAAGCGCAGAAGCAGTGCGATCAAGTTTATCTTTCTCACCACGCACCAAAAACTTCGAAATGAGCGGTATGACTGCACCAGCGAGAGCACCACCAGCCGCGACCTCAAAAAGCACATTTGGCACAGTATTGGCAGTGTCATAAGCAGTTGCAACTGCCCCATCAGACATCGCCCATGACTGCGCCAATTTGCGCAGTAACCCAGCGATTCGGGATAGCAATGTGAGAACCGCGATAACTCCTGCGGCACCTACTACTCCGCCTACTACCCCGCTGAGCGCACGTTTTCTCACGCGTTTACTTTCTTCCGAGCCCATCAAGGTATGACAAAACGCTGTTATTGTCGATCACCTCTGAAAATGAAATCTTCTCAGATGCGAGTGTAAGACCAGAGATCGTTCCAAGGACGAGCAGTTTCACAGGCAAAGATTTCGTCGTGGTCAGTACCGTGCCGACGACGCCGCCCAAAGCGTTCGCGCCCATGTCACCGAGCATCGTGTGACCGGAAAGGTCTGTTGGCAGGTTCGCCACCGACGTCGTCAAAATAACTGCGCTGAGTGTGCGCGCATCGCCCTTGCACAAAAGCCCAGGCAATGCTGTTAAACTCGCAACTTTCAGAGCGCGACCGGGCCGCAAATCCAAAAGGTTAACGAAGTTGGCAGATCCGGCCAAAATGAGCGAATCCGCACCGATATGCGCCAATTGACTCGTAAACTTGCGATATTTCGCCTTTGCTGTAGCTGTTAACGCAGTTTGCGAAGAAGCAGGGGTTTGCGCAATTAATGCCGCTAATGTAGCACCTGCGCCAATAGTCGCTATTTTGAGCAGTCCTGAAGTTACTTTTCCTTGTTTGAGTGCGCCAAGATGCCCACGAAATCCTTTTCCACGCGCTGGAAATTTGTGTTCCATGTGGTCATCAATCCAACCAGCAATCGCTCCAGCCGAGGAAATAACGAGCGCACTTGAACTACTGCGCTGTGGCAGCGTTGCAGCTAATCCGGTGGTCAATGCAGAAACTGTGGTCAGGCCACCCGTTAAAGATACGGTATTCCCGCTGTGGGATATGCGATCCCATGCCTGTGTATCAATTTTTTTGAGAACTTGTTTTCCCAAAAAATATCCTCCACAAGCTCCTAAAACACCAGTTAGCGTGCGTAACCGCATTTCTACCTCTACCTGTTTAATCGCCGATACGAGTTAATCTTCAAGACTAGGAAGCAGGCGTTGCTGCTGGCTGTGGAGCCGGAACAACGATTCGATCACCTAGTACTTTCGAAGCAGTTTCCCCAAAGCCGTATTGAACGGTCTTATTGCTCAACTCCGCTGCGATAGCCAGTGGAATATTGATAAGACCCGTTGCTGAATCAACAGAATCAACAGTTGAAACATCAGTTCCAGCAGTGCGGACAACCACGACTATGTCGTTTTTCGCATTTGCCGATCCGGCAACCACAGTTGGAGTTTTACCACTCAAGATTCCAGCAAGAGAGGCAAAGGTCTTAACGTCGTAATCTGCTTGGGCTTCCGACTCTGCATCGGTTTTTTTAGATTTCGAATCGGTTGTTTCGCTGTTTGGCGCCAAAACCACGATTGCCTGGGCAGGTTTGTCGACGCCGGATGCCACAGTGATCATTGGTTGCTCACTTGCGCTCATCAAATCGAACAGAGTCTTATTCGACTCGTGAGCCGAGCCATTACGCAAGATCTGATTGAGCGCAAGTGCCAAAATCGTGTTGATATCGGTCGTGCCCTCAGCATCTTTGACGTAGCTCTTGATCTGCTCAGCGAAAGCGGATCTGAACGAGGTTTGCTTTGCCTCAGTCCACACTTTGTTGATGGACACGACTCCTGAAACCTTCGCTCCCGATTCGCCAATCATCTCTGAAACGCTGTCTACAACTTCTTTGGGCGTTCCCGGTAGCACTACCACTGCCACATTTGATCCAGAGAGTGTGCCACCGATAATCAAGTTAGACGCGTCGAGCAAAGCGACCTCTTGGTGCTCTTTTGCCTTTTTGAGCGCTTCATTATCGGCTTTGAGTTTCATATTGGTGTCGCGCAAAGAGCTAACTTCGCCAGACAACGCTTCACCGATTGAATTCTGCAACGGACCTGCGCCCAAAATAATTCCAACCGATAGCGCTAAGAACACAGCCACCAGCGAGACTAAGTGATATCGAAAATCAACCATTTTTCCTACCTAAAAGAAACTCTTTATCCAATGCACGAAATCAGACCACCAAACAGAGGCCAAACCCAAGGTGATTTGCCCAGCCGAAGTTGCAAACATAGCAGCAGTGATTGCCGCCATTCCGGCAAGCAAAAGAAACACAATCTGCCAGTTCGAAATCCGAGTTCGGTACAGTTGCGAAACACCTTTTGCGTCGATGAGCTTCGAACCGATTTGCAGGCGGGTTAAAAATGTCGATGCCATTCCCCGCCGGCCTTTATCTAAAAATTCAATGAGCGTGGAGTGCGTTCCCAGAGCAACAATGAGTTCTGCACCTTTGGCATCAGCGAGCAACATCGCGATATCTTCCGAAGTTCCAGTGGCAGGGAATACTACGTGTTCAACGCCAAGATCTTCCACTCGCTTTTGCCCTGGCGCTCGTCCATCTCGGTATGCGTGGACGACGATTTCTGCTCCAGATTTCAAGGCGCGATCCGATACCGAATCCATGTCGCCAACAATCATATCGAGCCCATAACCGGCGTCTAACACGGCGTCAGCGCCACCATCCACACCAATAATGATTGGCTTATATTCACGGATATAGTGGCTCAATGCGTCAAGATCTTCTTTGTACCGGTAGCCGCGCACAACGATGAGCGCATGCTTGCCTTCAAAGTGTGTTGAAATATTAGGAACTCCAACGCCATCAAGAATGAGATCTTGCTCTTTCTCAACGTATTCCATGGTATTGGTAGCAAATGCCTTGAGCTGTACAGTCATTCCCTGTCGTGCCTGCGTGAGATTTTCGGCATTCGTCTCGTGAGTTTGTACAACTCCCTCACTGATCAATTTTCCATCGCAGTAGACGGCGCCGTTGTCGTCAATCCGCACGTATTCACCCTCATGGATGTCCATAACGGACGATCCGAGGTCGTCGATCAACGGTATACCTGCATCGAGCAAGATTCCCGGGCCAAGGTTCGGATAGCGGCCAGACGTCGATTTGGCAGCGTTGAGCACTGCTAACGGCTTACATTCAACCAGAGCTTCCGCCGAAACACGATCAATATCCTCATGGTCAATGATTGCAATTTCACCGTGCTGTAATCTCTTAGTTAAATTTTTGGTACGCGAATCTACGCGGGCCACCGCTTGTACGATGCCCGACTGCCCCTCAGCGACTAATTTCCGACGTTTATTAAATACCACAGTTTTATGTTGCCATAGTTGAGGCGCGAAGTAGCTCAGCTGCGTGTGTGCGTGCCGCCTCAGAATCTTCATGCCCAGAGAGCATTCTTGCCAATTCTCGTTCACGTTCTTCTGCGTCCATCACACGCACTTGAGTAATAGTGGAACTCTGTTCAGTTTGTTTATCAACAACCACGTGGGCAGCGGCATAGGCGGCAACCTGCGCCAAATGAGTAACTACCAACACTTGGGATTTTTGGCTCAATTTCGCCAATCTTTCCCCGATCGACAGCGCCGTCTTACCACCGATACCAGCATCAACTTCATCAAAAATGAACGTATGATCTGCGTCACTAACCCCTTGGGAAAGCGTCACTTCCAACGCGAGCATCACACGCGAAAGCTCTCCACCGGATGCAGTGGCAGCTAGTTTTCCTGGTTTTGCGCCTTTATGAGGTGTGAGGAGAAACTCTATCGTCTCAAGACCCTCTTTAGACGCTTTATCCAAATGCACAATATCGACGCTAAAAATCGCGTCCTTCATAGCCAAATTATGAAGTTCCGAAGTGACCATTGCAGATAAATTCTTGGCAGCCTCGGCGCGCCGAGCAGAAATTTTTGCACCCAAATCCATCAGTTCAGCTGATGCTTCTTCACATTGACGCTCAAGTTGTTCGATATGCGCCTGCGGATCCTCCAATGCAACCAACTGAGCGCGCGCCTCATCTCGCCGAGCCAACAAAGTTGGAATATCCATAGACAATTCTCGTTGGATTGCGCGCAGCTGAGCACGCCGCTCATGGATTTCATTGAGCCGCTGTGGATCAGCATCGACCGACTCTGCGATCATTCCTAGTTGATTAACCACTTCAGAAGCAATCTGCGAAGCGTGTAAAAGTTCTTGCGCCAAGTTTTTCAGTTCAGAATCATCAGATTTTTCCAACAAATGAGCGGAAGAGTCGATAAGATCCAATGCACCTTGTTGCGAATCATCGCCTGAAAGTGCCCATAGTGACTGTGCAATAGCGCGTCTGAGACTCTCGACGTTCTCTAGGCGAAGTGATTCATTTTTAAGTGCTTCATCTTCACCGATTTCTGGTTCGGTGGCATCGATACGTTGAATCAATGCTTCGAGCGCTAAGCGCTCAGTACCAGCCGATTCAGCGCGTTCCTTTGCATGAGCTACCTCTTTAAGCAGCTGATTATATCTATCCCACTGAGCCACATATGCCTTTTCGATTTCCGAATTGGTGATACCCGCATAAGCGTCAAGAGCAATGCGGTGCTGTGTGGGAGAAACTAGATGCAGTTGATCGGACTGACCATGTACGGTCACTAAATGCTGCGCCACATCTTGTAGTACGCTCACCGGCACTGAAGCACCGCCGAGGAATGCGCGCGACCGCCCTTTACTCAAAACGTGACGCGAAACGATAATAGCGACGCCGGCGTCGTCGTTTTCTACGCGCCCACCCGCTTCTTCCACAATCGCGATTGCAGGCGAATTCTCAGCAACCCGAAACACACCCTCAACCACAGCGCGTTCCGCGCCAAGACGCACTTTATTCGCATCAGCTTTCCCGCCCATAAGCAGGTCTAAGGACGTCAATGCCATAGTTTTTCCAGCACCGGTTTCACCAGTTATTGCCGTCATACCCGAACCAAGAAAAAGATGAGCCTCTTGGATCACACCGAGGTCGTGAATATTGAGTTCTTCAATCATGGGAGATCTTCCCGTCGGTTTCGCCAGCCTTGAACTGGCAGATCAAATTTTGCAACTAATCGACCGGAGAAAGGAGTGTCGTGAATTCGAGCCAGGCGCACTGATTTCTCACCCCTACGCACGCTAATCACAGTTCCTGCCGGAGCTTCAATGCACCTGCGCCCATCGCACCACACCAAGGCGTCGTCCGAACGGATTTGCACATCGAGCTCAGATGCCGGCCCAACAACCATGGGCCGGGTGAACAGAGCGTGTGCAGCGATAGGCACTAACAAAATCGCCTCAACATTGGGCCAAACAATCGGTCCGCCTGCGGAGAAATTATATGCAGTGGAACCAGTTGGAGTAGACATCAGCACTGCGTCAGCCTTAAAGGAAGATACGCCTCTGCCATCAACAGCAAGATCGGTTTCAATCATCCGTGAGCGGGCATCTTTTTCAATAGACGTCTCGTTCAATGCCCAGCTACGCTCTTGGCTGCCATCTGGCCGTCGCACAGTTACGTCAATAGTCATACGCTGATCAACCGTCCAGCGGCGCGCGCTGATTGCCTGCACGAGGTCTGAGAGCGAATTTGGTTCAGCTTCTGCCAAAAAGCCTACATGTCCGTAGTTAATGCCAATAACTGGGATATCGAAAGCACGCGTTTCCTCAACTGCCCGTAAGATCGTACCATCGCCGCCAAACACCACTACGAGCTCAGCATGCGAAAAATCTGCACCTGAATCGATATCGATAACCTCGAAACCCGCAGCATTCATTTCAGTTTCGAAAGCATCGACCGACTCGAGAATATCGGCGCGCGAAGCGTGTTTGACTAATGCTACCTGCCTTGTCACAGTGTTTTGCCCTTCTCTTGACCCACCGGACCGCGTTCAACAGCAACTGTGATCATCTCGTTGATCGCTTCCATCTCAACAGTACCTTTGGTCTTGCTCATATAAAGGAAGTATTCAACATTCCCAGCTGGACCAGGCAATGGAGATGGTGCCACATCAATAATCTGCAACGATGCATCAATCGCAGCTTGAGCAACGCTCATAACCGATTCAATATGAAGTTGTGGATCACGCACAACTCCCCCAGCACCGAGGCGCTCTTTGCCAACTTCAAACTGAGGTTTCACCATGAGCAGGAACTCGGCGTCATCAGAGCTAACTCGAACTAAAGCGGGAATCACCAAAGTTAAAGAGATAAACGACAAGTCACTAACTACCAGCGTAGGTGCAGGAGCGACCAACTCGGGTTCGAGTGTGCGCACATTTGTACGTTCAAGCACCTCAACACGCTTATCTTCCCGCAATCTCCACAGCAATTGCCCGTAGCCCACGTCAACAGCGACGACGCTTTGGGCACCGCGCCGCAATAATACATCAGTAAAACCACCTGTTGAAGCCCCTGCATCGAGCACCCGCCTACCCGCGATACGAGGCGCTCGATCACCTAAATATTCCAGTGCCCCAAGCAGCTTGTATGCACCCCTTGAGGCGTAGTTATCGGGATCGATAGCTTTGACGACGACGGCCTGCGCGGGGTCAATCTGACGTGCAGGTTTAGTCACTTCAGCACCGTCAACCCACACATTTCCTGCTTGGATAAGTTGGGTTGCTTCAGCGCGAGATTTTGCCAAACCTCTGCGCACCAATTCAGCATCAATCCGGATCAACTTAGCCATTATGCTTGAGCCCGATTCAATTGCATGGTCAATTCCTGGTGGACTTTCTCAAGTGCTTCTATTTGTGCATTCACGTCCAACTCATCTAGGCCATCGAGAATTATTTGAGGGTCGATCCGTGGCGTAGGCGTGCTCGGTTTTTGATCTTGATTCACGAGCTTCCTTTCTTATCGATCCTCATACGTCCAATCCCCATATCATGATATTAGCTTATGAATATCTGAATTCTCGAGCGTCCACAAACTTGTGGATAAACTTGACGCCACCTAGTTCTGTGGACATCTAGCCCGATTCTGGGCCTAGCTCAACTTTCAACATAAAACTTTGGCAAAGTCACCAACTGTTGCCCATTTTCAGCGCTATCAGCCATCGCCCACAGCAAGTGCGCTAACGCGCGATAAGCCTGCGATGAAATAGCAATTTCCGTGTCGGCTGTAATATCAGCGTACTCAACGCCTGCGATGACAATCGTATTTCCGGAGACGGAAACGGTGGTTTCTGCGCAAGTAGCTGCACCGCCGTCGTGAGTAACTCCTGCGCCGACTTCCACCTCAGGATACGGTTTAAGCAAATCTCGCAAATCGACGGCCAAGTATCGTGGGCGCTCTGCCGGTTTCGCATACATGACGTCTCGTGCATCAGCAACCCCCGTCAATACGTGCATTGACGCAATGGAACTCGTATTTGCTCCCTTAATATCGGTATCGAGTCGATCGCCAATCGCTAAGGGTTTGCCAGCATTACACATCTCTTGAGCAGCCTGGTAAATAAAAGGTTCTGGCTTTCCTGAACTCACAGCAGGCATACCCGTGGCATTGCACACCGCTGCCACAAACGAGCCATTTCCTATCGTTTCACCGCGTTCGGTGGGCAAAGTTGCATCAAGATTGGTAGCAAAATGTAAAGCACCTTTTTTGATCGCCAGCACAGCTTCTGAGAGTTGTTTCCAGCCAATAGTGCTCGCCCAGCCTTGCACGACGGCGACCGGATCGTCGTCGGCAGATTCAACCACGTTCAGGCCTTCGTCACGCAAGGCAGTAAACACACCCTCGCCGCCAAGCGCCAACACATCCGACGACGCCGCAAACTGCTTGCGCACTCGGCGTGCGGTAGCTTGTGCAGACGTTAGCACCTGATCAGGTGACGTAGGCAGTCCAAGTGAATTCAACTGATGAGCAACTGAATCAGGCACGCGCGAGGAATTATTCGTGATGTAGATCAACTGCTTTTCATCAGCTTGCAAACAATTGAGTGTTTCAATCGCGTGTGGAACCGGCTGTGCACCTAAATAGCACACCCCGTCCAAATCCAACATGAGACAGTCAAAATCGTTTACTAACCGCTGTTGAGAGTTATCGTGCATAGCCAATTTTCACTTGTTGTTTGGATTCTCATCCTCATTGAGCGCAGAGTCTATCGCTTGATCATCATGAGCATCGAGTTCATCATCGTCATCGTCTAGATCAAGGTCATCGAAGTCGACGTCGTCGAAATCATCGAGCTCGTCAAGATCGTCACGGTCGGCGTCGGCATTGTCCGAGTCGCGCGATTCATCCGAATCTTGCGAATCGAAAAGCTCATCGAAACTTTCCTCAAATTCTTCGTCAGCTTCTTCATCGAACTGCTCATCAGCATCTGCATTCATATCCGCATCAAAGTCGTCGATGTCGTCCAATTCTGGTTCAATGATGGCGTCATCGAGCACATCGTTGAGATCGAAAACCATAGCGACGTCTTGCGTATTTCCCTCAAAGATCGGGGCCCACTGAGCGCGAATCTCCTGAGCTTCCTCAATTCTACCCAGCTCCTCAAGCCGCTCTGCTTTTACCAGCTCAACTCGAGCGCCAAGCTCGCTTTGTAGATTTTTCACGATAATCTTGTTCAAAACTGCAAGTCCAGCTTCGCTATCGCCCATATCCGCTTTTGCACCGGAAGCAACGATAGCTAGTTCAATTTTTGCATCTGCATCTAGACGAGCCAACGGGATACCCTCGATAAAACGCAGTGCTTTTTCAGATCGTCCAAGGCCTCGCTCAGCATCTGCTTCAATCGCTACATGCGAAAAGTCATCGCTCATTCGACGGTAGGTGCGCAACTCAGAAAGCGCCTCCGCGTAGCGCTCGGTAACGTATGCGGTCAGTCCCAACGCTTCGCGCACCACATCGATTCGAGCAGCTCGTGAGAATGCCGCTTTGGCATGTTGATAGGCAACTTCTGGGTCGATGTCCATCATTTCCCCTGCATATGCAAGGTGACGTGCCACAACTTCACTATTTTCTTTATTCAGGTTGCGCAAGTGCTGACGCGTTGAAGCGTCCAAAGACTCGGCTGTAATCGATTCCGGAATATCGTACTGCAAGCGATGCAGCTGAGTGCGCTCTGACACTTCGTAGTTGTTATCTCGTGATTTTTCACGGTCATCAAAGCGCTTGTTACGATCTTGCCTGCGGTCATCGTCACGACGACGGTCACCACCGAAACCGCGATCGTTACGGAAGCCGCGGTCGTCACGGCGGTCATGACGACGCTCGTCGCGGAAACCGCCACGGTTATCGCGGCTATCACGACGGCGATCATCACCAAAACCACGCTCATTACGGTCATTACGGAAACCGCCACGGCGATCGTCGTCGCGACGCGGACGCGAATCCCGATCTTCCCAACGACGCCCACCACGATCATCATTCCAACGATCACTACCACGGGACTCGAAACGATCATTACGACGACGGTCACCACCGAAACCGCGATCGTTACGGAAGCCGCGGTCGTCACGGCGGTCATGACGACGCTCGTCGCGGAAACCGCCACGGTTATCGCGGCTATCACGACGGCGATCATCACCAAAACCACGCTCGTTACGGTCATTACGGAAACCGCCACGGCGATCGTCGTCGCGACGCGGACGCGAATCCCGATCTTCCCAACGACGCCCACCCCGATCATCATTCCAACGATCACTACCACGGCGATCATCACCAAAACCACGCTCATTACGGTCATTACGGAAACCGCCACGGCGATCGTCGTCGCGACGCGGACGCGAATCCCGATCTTCCCAACGACGCCCACCACGATCATCATTCCAACGATCATTACCGCGGGTATCGCGCCCGCCACGACGATCATCGAATCGATTGTTACGCCCTTGATTGCGGCGTTCTGATGCGGACTGCCAACCGGAGGAAGGTCGTTCGCGACCAGTGGACTTGTCATTATGTGTATTGTGTTCGGACATATATTCCTCGCGGTTCGTAGTGAGCGCAGCGCGCCTATTCAGATTTTGAAAAAACTAATTATGGATACTAATTCCACAGTACCGCCTCATGGCAAATATGTCCCACAGGCTTGGCCGAAAATGACCAATATCATCACCGGACGCGGGCAGATTTATTTGCTTCGTGCGTTTCAGGCCGGTTTTACATGTATCTATTGTGGTTACTTCGTCAATCTTCATCCAGTACCCAGCAAGGCACATTTACCCAGTACCGAGCGAGGTTCAACGAATAATGACCATGTTCACCAAAATATTGCGCAACAATAACCATGCCGTTACCACTACGCAACTATATGTTTAATTTTTCATATCATCATTGGCTTATGCCGACGACGATCTCCCAGCAGACGCCTGCTCCGATACCAGTATCCAGCACAAATTCAGAGCAAGCACAATCTGCAGTTTCAATTGAATCTAGTGAAAAGCCAAAGTTGCACCGACGGCCTGCGTTACTGAAAAGTCTCAAACGCTATGACAAAAAAGAAATTGCGCTTGCGCTGCTCTTTTTGATTCCAAACCTGGTATTTCTCGGGGTGTTTACCTATCGTCCGCTCGTCGACAATATTCGCTTGTCATTCATGGACTGGAATATTTCAGCACCAGAAGCCACTTTTGTTGGCTGGAATAACTATATTGAGTGGTTCACAGCAGATTCTACTGTGAAAGTTCTGAGCAATACGCTTATCTTCACTGCATGCACTGTAATTGGCTCGATGCTCCTAGGACTTTTTCTCGCGCTTATTCTCGATCAGAAGCTATTGGGGCGTAACGCTGTGCGATCAGTCGTTTTTGCACCATATATCATTTCGGGAGCTGCGATTGGTATCGCGTTTCAATTTGTTTTCGATCCCAGTGTTGGTTTGATTTCGGACTTGCTACGACGCTTCGGCATCAGCAGTCCCGATTTTTATCAAGTGCCAGGATGGGCGTTATTTATGGTCACGGCTACGTATATTTGGAAAAATCTCGGATACACATTCGTGATCTACCTCGCCGCCTTGCAGGCGCGCCGTCGTGATCTTGACGAAGCAGCAGAAATTGATGGTGCCAGCACCACACGTCGCCTGTTCAAAGTGCTACTTCCGCAACTCAGACCCACGTCATTCTTCTTGTCAATCACTGTGCTTTTGAATTCGATGCAAGTTTTTGACCTCATCAACGTTATGACTCGCGGTGGTCCACAAGGAAACGGAACGACGACGATCGTCTACCAGATCTATCAAGAAACGTTCGTCAATACTCGCGCTGGCTATGGCGCGACGGTGGCAACCATCCTTTTCGTTATTCTGCTGGCAGTCACATTGCTCCAGGTGCGAATCATGGAGAAAGGTAATAAGTAGTGATGCGCGCGTTCAATCTAAGTCGCAAAAATACACCGAGCAAGCACGCAGATGAATCAGTGAATTTTGTTGGCCAATCTCGCACATTCACCATTCTTGGATATGTAGTGATGGTTGTCGTGGTTTTTGCCATTATGATTCCAATTTACTGGATAGTTCTGGCGAGTGTGAAAACTCAGGGCGATATTTACACAGCTCCTGCTACATATTTTCCGAATCCTTTCACTACCGAAAATTATAAGACCGTCACAACCGATATTCCTTTATGGCAGTATCTGCGAAATTCCATCATATTGACTACCGTTCTTTCTGCCTTGAAAATCTTGCTTGGCGTATTTTCAGCATATGCTCTGGCTCTCTTGCGTTTCCCTGGCCGAAATTTACTCTTCCTCGTGGTCATTTCAGCATTGATGGTCCCCAACCAGATCACTTTGATCTCAAACTATGCGCTGATTTCTCAACTCGAATTGCGCAACACATTTTTGGGAATAATCTTGCCGCTGGCTGGAACGGCTTTTGGCACGTTTTTGATGCGTAATCATTTTCTTTCGCTTCCGAAAGAAGTCATTGAAGCTGCTCGTATGGACGGAGCTGGCCCATTCAAACTGCTCTGGCGAGTAGTACTTCCGATGTCTTGGCCGACATTATCCGCATTTGCGCTGATCACAATCGTGAATGATTGGAACGAATACTTGTGGCCATTCTTAATGTCCGAAGACGAACGCACTGCACCTATCCAAATCGGCCTGACGTTCTTACAGAACAATGAAGGAATTACGAATTGGGGACCAGTCATGGCAGGTACCGTGCTGGCAGTCATTCCGGTTTTGATCGTCTTTTTGATCCTTCAAAAGAATCTGATCAAAGGTCTAACTTCCGGGGCAGTCAAAGGCTGATCCGGGTCATTAAAAGGAGAATAAATGAAACTGAAGAAAATCGCCGTCATCGCGTCGGCAATTTCCCTCTCTTTGACACTTTCCGCTTGTTCTGGAACGGGTTCAAGCAAAGATAATGCACAAAACGACCCAGATAAGGAAGTCACCCTTGACTTCTGGTCCAATCACCCAGGCAATTCCAAGCCCATCGAAGAAGAAATGATCAAGGCTTTCGAAGCGAAGAATCCTAAGATCAAAATCAAGCTCACCGATGCTGGCAAGAATTACGAAGAAGTTGCACAGAAATTCAACGCGGCACTCTCGGGCGGTCAGGTTCCTGATCTCGTGGTCGCGTCGGATGTGAACTGGTACAATTTTGCGTTGAACGGCAATTTTGCCAAAATTGATGACCTCCTTAAGAAAGCTGATGCCAAGGCAGACGATTACGTAGAAAGCCTCTACAATGAGTACACGATCAACGATGCTCATTTCGCAGTGCCTTATGCTCGCTCAACACCGCTTTTCTACTTCAACAAGGACCTATTCAAGAAAGCTGGTCTACCAGATAAAGGCCCTGCAACCTGGCAGGAGTGGAATGACAACTACGCACCGAAGCTCAAGGCACTTGGTGTGATTCCTCTTTCGATTCCAGACGGCGCAAACTACATGGATTGGTACTTCCAGGGCATGATTTGGTCGATGGACGGCGCCTACTCTAAGGATCTCGAGGTCACCGTTGCAGACGACGCCGGTGTGAAAGCTGCGTCGTTCCTCCAGTCTCAGTTCAAGAACGGTTTCTTCCAAGCTGCCAAGGATTCGGTTGTTCCATTCTCAACCGGTCAAGCAGCAGCCATGCTTCAGTCCACAGGCTCACTGCGCGGCGTTGAAAAGGACGGCAAGTTCACTGTTGGAACCGCATTCTTGCCTGCTCCAGAAGGCAAATCGGGTGTATCCACAGGTGGAGCTGGAATCGCAATTCCAGCTAAGTCTAAGAATCAAGAAGCTGCTGCAAAGTTCCTCGCTTTCCTAACGAATACGGAAAACACTATCAAGTTCAGCCAAGCAACTGGTTATATGCCGGTACGTACCTCAGCATTGAGCGATGAAAAGACGAAAGCCTACATCGCACAGCACCCGAATTTCGAAACTGCTATTAAGCAGCTTCCTCACACCAAGGCTCAAGATGCCGCACGCGCCTATGTGAGCGGCGGCGGTATGAAGATTGGTGCTGCGCTAGACAAGATTGCGCAGGGCGCAGATGTGAAGGAAACGCTCACAGCTTTGCAGGACGATCTTCAGAAACAAATCGATACTCAGATCAAGCCAAAGCTCAAGAAGTAATTTAACGCAATTGGAGAAGGGACTTTCCGTGGCCAGTGTAACGCTCAATCAGGCAACACGTATCTATTCTGGGGCTAGTAAGCCCGCCGTCGATCACCTTGACCTTCATATCGACGACGGTGAGTGTGTTGTTTTCGTCGGCCCATCTGGCTGCGGAAAGTCCACTTCTTTAAGAATGGTTGCTGGTCTCGAACCACTTGACTCAGGTCAAGTACTCATAGGTGACCGTGATATTACCAACCTGCGCCCCAAAGCCCGCGACGTAGCGATGGTATTCCAAAGCTATGCTCTATATCCGAATATGACAGTAGCGCAGAACCTCGCCTTCGCTCTCGAAAATCAAAAGGTTCCTAAGCCTCAGATTAAAGAACGGATCGAATGGGCGGCGCGATTGCTTGAAATACACGATCTGTTAGACCGTAAACCCGGCGCTTTATCAGGTGGACAGCGCCAACGCGTTGCCATGGGACGAGCTATCGTGCGCAAGCCTACAGTATTTTGTATGGATGAGCCGCTTTCGAACCTCGATGCAAAGCTTCGCGTAACGATGCGCGCTGAGATTGCTTCATTGCAGCGAGAATTAGGCGTCACCACGATATACGTAACCCATGATCAGGTTGAGGCGATGACTATGGGGCACCGCGTTGCAGTTCTCGCCGATGGTCATCTTCAGCAGATTGATACACCTACGAACCTGTATAAGCATCCAGCGAATATGTTTGTTGCTGGTTTCATCGGTTCACCAGCAATATCGTTCTTCACACTTCCCATCGTCGACGATGGAACAGTGTATTTGGGGAATTTCCCTATCCGTCTACCTCGCACTGTGCTCACGCAAGTCGATAAAGAGATTACTATCGGTATCAGACCTGAATCATGGTTACCAGCCAATGAGAGCGATCCACACGTCGTCGTAAAGACGACGATCGTTGAGCAGCTCGGAAACCAGGCATTTTTGTACGGCGGTGTGCACACTGCGGACGAAACTGACGATGGTAAACGAGTAGCAATACTGCTCCCCCGAAATGTACTTGTAGCGCCAAATGTCGACTACTGTGTTTATCCCATTGTCGATGAGCTGTACTATTTCGATTCGCGCTCAGGTGCAGCTGTGTGGGTATAAGTATCTAGCTCTAAAACTTGATGTGTGGTGTCCTGTGGCTTGTGGGTTGTGGGGCACCACTTGTTTTTTATGATCAGGTTTGGGTTGGGTGTTCGTTGATTTACTGAATTATGGCCGGGCTGGTGTGTGTGGTTTCAGTACACGTGTGTGTTTTTGTTTTGGGTGTTTTTTGGCCCTGGAAACATTGTGTTTCCAGGGCCAGTGGTTTGGGTGACGGCGGTGTCCTACTCTCCCACGCCCTCGCGGGTGCAGTACCATCGGCGCTGGCAGGCTTAGCTTCCGGGTTCGGAATGGGACCGGGCGTTTCCCTGCCGCTATGACCACCGTCAAAACGGTTGGACAATCAACACCATGCTTCATGGTTTGGTGGTCGGGAATTGTATAGAGGACGCGAAACAGTCTTTGAAACTTGTTTTGTTGTAAGTGATCGGCCATTAGTACCAGTCAGCTTCACCCGTTACCGGGCTTCCACGTCTGGCCTATCAACCCCATGGTCTATAGGGGGCCTCACACAACCCAAAGGTTGTATGGAAACCTTATCTTAAAGCAGGCTTCCCACTTAGATGCTTTCAGCGGTTATCCTTTCCGAACGTAGCTAACCAGCCATGCACCTGGCGGTACAACTGGCACACCAGAGGTTCGTCCGTCCCGGTCCTCTCGTACTAGGGACAGCCCTTTTCAAGTTTCCAACGCGCGCAGAGGATAGGGACCGAACTGTCTCACGACGTTCTGAACCCAGCTCGCGTGCCGCTTTAATGGGCGAACAGCCCAACCCTTGGGACCTACTCCAGCCCCAGGATGCGACGAGCCGACATCGAGGTGCCAAACCATGCCGTCGATATGAACTCTTGGGCAGGATCAGCCTGTTATCCCCGGGGTACCTTTTATCCGTTGAGCGACGGCGCTTCCACAAGCCACCGCCGGATCACTAGTTCCTGCTTTCGCACCTGCTCGACCTGTCAGTCTCACAGTCAAGCTCCCTTGTACACTTGCACTCGCCACCTGATTACCAACCAGGCTGAGGGAACCTTTGAGCGCCTCCGTTACTTTTTAGGAGGCAACCGCCCCAGTTAAACTACCCACCAGGCACTGTCCCTGAACCAGATCATGGTCCAAGGTTAGACATCCAGCACGATCAGAGTGGTATTTCAACAATGACTCCACACACACTGGCGTGCATGCTTCACAGTCTCCCACCTATCCTACACAAACCGTACCAAACACCAATACCAAGCTATAGTAAAGGTCCCGGGGTCTTTCCGTCCTTCTGCGCGTAACGAGCATCTTTACTCGTAATGCAATTTCACCGAGTTCGCGGTTGAGACAGTGGAGAAGTCGTTACGCCATTCGTGCAGGTCGGAACTTACCCGACAAGGAATTTCGCTACCTTAGGATGGTTATAGTTACCACCGCCGTTTACTGGGGCTTAAATTCACAGCTTCAAACCCACAAAGGGTTTTAACCGTTCCTCTTAACCTTCCAGCACCGGGCAGGCGTCAGTCCGTATACATCCACTTACGTGTTCGCACGGACCTATGTTTTTGATAAACAGTCGCTTCTCCCTGGTTTCTGCGGCCATCACCCCTAGACCGTAAAGATCTTCAAGGATCAGGCCCCCCTTCTTCCAAAGTTACGGGGGCATTTTGCCGAGTTCCTTAACCACGATTCACTCGAACGCCTTAGTATACTCTACTCGACCACCTGTGTCGGTTTAGGGTACGGGCGGCTCAGACCTCGCGTCGAGGTTTTTCTAGGCACCACAGGATCACCCTACTTCCCCAAAAAATTGGGTCATCATCCAGCCTCACCCTCCATGTCCCCCGGATTTACCTAAGGAACGGGCTGCGCTGTTAAACGTGGCAAGCCATTAGCCACGCGGAAGCTACCACTGTGCGTCACCCCTGTTAACACGCTTGCCTACACACAAGTTCAGATCCCACGCCATCAACCACACAACCCCCGAAAGG
Organism: Arcanobacterium pluranimalium; assembly: GCF_016907845.1. GTDB lineage: Bacteria > Actinomycetota > Actinomycetes > Actinomycetales > Actinomycetaceae > Arcanobacterium_A > Arcanobacterium_A pluranimalium. Next base: position 1,344,395 of record NZ_JAFBCS010000001.1, on the reverse strand, counting down.
ATCACACAGCATCAAGGATGGTTAGTATCACAAGCTTCAACATTGATCGGTCTTTCACCGGTACCAGAATAACAACTGGTTGCCCATCGACTACGCCTGTCGGCCTCGCCTTAGGACCCGACTAACCCAGGGCGGAAGAACCTGGCCCTGGAACCCTTAGTCATTCGGCGGACGGGATTCTCACCCATCATTCGTTACTCATGCCTGCATTCTCACTCGTACGAAATCCACAGCAATTCACACGGCTGCTTCACCTCACGCACGACGCTCCCCTACCCAACAAAAAATATTCTTGCTGCCACGGTTTCGGCGGTGTACTTAGCCCCGCTACATTGTCGGCGCAGAATCACTTGACCAGTGAGCTATTACGCACTCTTTCAAGGATGGCTGCTTCTAAGCCAACCTCCTGGTTGTCACAGCAACTCCACATCCTTTCCCACTTAGCACACGCTTAGGGGCCTTAACCGATGGTCTGGGCTGTTTCCCTCTCGACTACGGAGCTTATCCCCCGCAGTCTCACTGCCACGCTCAACTTTATGGCATTCGGAGTTTGGCTGACGTCAGTACCCCGGTCAGGGCCATCGGCCATCCAGTCGCTCTACCTCCACAAAGCACACGCAACGCTGCACCTAAATGCATTTCGGGGAGAACCAGCTATCACGGAGTTTGATTGGCCTTTCACCCCTACCCACAGGTCATCCCCTCCATTTTCAACTGAAGTGGGTTCGCGCCTCCACACGCTCTTACACGTGCTTCACACTGCCCATGGGTAGATCACCCCGCTTCGGGTCTAGAACATGCAACTACAACGCATTTTAAAACTCGCTTTCGCTACGGCTACCCCACACAGGTTAACCTCGCTACATGCCACTAACTCGCAGGCTCATTCTTCAAAAGGCACGCCATCACCCCCACCAAGAAGGCTCTGACGGATTGTAAGCGTCCGGTTTCAGGAACTATTTCACTCCCCTCCCGGGGTACTTTTCACCATTCCCTCACGGTACTATCCACTATCGGTCACGCAGAGTATTTAGGCTTACACAGTGGTCTGTGCAGATTCACACGAAATTTCACGAGTCCCGTGCTACTCGGGAACACACTCTAGGGAGGCTGCAATGTTTCACCTACGGGACTATCACCCTCTACGGTCAGGCTTCCCAACCTATTCACCTACACCACAACTTTCTCACTCCCCGGGCCCCTATCAGAAGACCCACAAACGCATCCCACAACCCCGGACATGCAACAGCTGATACCTATCACACACACCCGGTTTAGCCTCATCCGCTTTCGCTCGCCACTACTCACAGAATATCTTTTCCTGCCGGTACTAAGATGTTTCACTTCCCGACGTTACCCCCACACGCCCTATACATTCAGACGCAGGTAACCAGACATAACTCTGGCCAGGTTTCCCCATTCGGACACCCTCGGATCACAGCTCGTTTGCCAACTCCCCGAGGCTTATCGCAGGCTACAACGTCCTTCATCGGCTCTACATGCCAAGGCATCCACCGAACGCTCTTAAACACTTACAAAAAACCAAAGATGCTCGCGTCCACTATACAATTCTCAACCACCACACCAACACCACACCCAAACACCACACAACAGCGATATCCAGACACAGGCAGCACGGAACCAATTATCCCGAACCCCAACAGCATGCCAACTTCCCACAACAACCCACAGAAAACCCCAAAACAAAAAGCAACCACCACAACAACAGTGGCCACCACAAAAACAGGGCTCCCTAGAAAGGAGGTGATCCAGCCGCACCTTCCGGTACGGCTACCTTGTTACGACTTCGTCCCAATCGCTAATCCCACCTTCGACCACTCCCCCCACAAACGCGGTTAGGCCATGAGCTTCGGGTGTTACCAACTTTCGTGACGTGACGGGCGGTGTGTACAAGGCCCGAGAACGTATTCACCGCAGCGTTGCTGATCTGCGATTACTAGCGACTCCGACTTCATGGGGTCGAGTTGCAGACCCCAATCCGAACTGAGACTGGCTTTAAGGGATTCGCTCCACCTCACAGTATCGCAACCCTCTGTACCAGCCATTGTAGCATGCGTGAAGCCCAAGACATAAGGGGCATGATGATTTGACGTCATCCCCACCTTCCTCCGAGTTAACCCCGGCAGTCTCTCGTGAGTCCCCACCATAACGTGCTGGCAACACAAGACAAGGGTTGCGCTCGTTGCGGGACTTAACCCAACATCTCACGACACGAGCTGACGACAACCATGCACCACCTGTACACCACCCCGAAGGCTGCCCTATCTCTAGAACATCGCAGTGCATGTCAAGCCTTGGTAAGGTTCTTCGCGTTGCATCGAATTAATCCGCATGCTCCGCCGCTTGTGCGGGCCCCCGTCAATTCCTTTGAGTTTTAACCTTGCGGCCGTACTCCCCAGGCGGGGCACTTAATGCGTTAGCTACGGCACAGAACCTGTGGATAAGGCCCCACACCTAGTGCCCAACGTTTACGGCATGGACTACCAGGGTATCTAATCCTGTTCGCTCCCCATGCTTTCGCTCCTCAGCGTCAGTAACAGCCCAGTAACCTGCCTTCGCCATCGGTGTTCCTCCTGATATCTGCGCATTCCACCGCTACACCAGGAATTCCAGTTACCCCTACCGCACTCTAGTCTGCCCGTACCCACTGCAGCCCCGGAGTTAAGCCCCGGTCTTTCACAGCAGACGCAACAAACCGCCTACGAGCTCTTTACGCCCAATAATTCCGGACAACGCTCGCGCCCTACGTATTACCGCGGCTGCTGGCACGTAGTTAGCCGGCGCTTATTCAACACCTACCCTCAACCCAAAAAAGCCTTGTTCAGTGCTAAAAGGAGTTTACAACCCGAAAGCCTTCATCCCCCACGCGGCGTCGCTGCATCAGACTTGCGTCCATTGTGCAATATTCCCCACTGCTGCCTCCCGTAGGAGTCTGGGCCGTATCTCAGTCCCAATGTGGCCGGTCACCCTCTCAGGCCGGCTACCCGTCGAAGCCTTGGTAGGCCATCACCCCACCAACAAGCTGATAGGCCGTGAGCCCATCCCCATCCAAAAAATCTTTCCAACCATCCCCATGCGAGAACAGCAGAATATCCAGTATTAGACCCCGTTTCCAAGGCTTATCCCAAAGACAGGGGCAGGTTACTCACGTATTACTCACCCGTTCGCCACTAATCCACCCCCCGCAAGCGAGAAGCTTCATCGTTCGACTTGCATGTGTTAAGCACGCCGCCAGCGTTCGTCCTGAGCCAGGATCAAACTCTCCACAAAAAACCAAACACCCCCACCACCACAACAGCAGCAGAAGCATCCAATCCATACATGAAAAGCCCAAAACAGACTCAACAAAAACAAAAAAGCCAACCAAACACCCCCACCAAACAGCAGAAGCACCCAGCCAGCCAAAAAACATCACCCAACCAGCCAAAACCACCAAACAGCAGCCCCAACCAGCCAGACAACAAAACATATCATAAAAAGCTGACACACTATTGAGATCCCAAACAACAAACCCACACCCAACAAACAACCCCACAAAAAGAGGATTCCTTGCCAAAGAGGTAATGACCAATTTAAGGCCGATCGCCAGTGAATGTCAAGACCTAATAAGCGCAGATTTCTCCGAACAAATTAATTCGTGGACATTCAAGATTCGTAAGACAGCTACAAACTTCCGAATTTCATTCAGATCAGTTTGCGTCAATCGCTTCTCACTCGCTCTTGGCGACGGATAAAACTTTACAAACTTAGACGAACTTAGGTCAAACTATCACGCGGTGTCGCTACTCACACGCACATATGAGTTGGGGTTTCGCCTTTATTTAGGCGAAACCCCAACTCACCGATCAAAGATCACATCAATCTAATTTGACCGTTTAACTAAGCATCCTTTAGTCACAAAATTTGCGACGCTCTCAGTTCCGGATACGAAGAACATTGAGATTCTTACGGCCTTTGCGCACCAGCACTACCCCACCGGCAAGCACATCGGCCTCAGCGATCACTCGCTCTTCATCAAGAACTTTTTCGTTATTAATGTAAACGCCGCCTGAGGAAATAGTCCGCCGCGCTGCGCCCTTGCCTTTTTCGAGTCCAAGGTCAACCAGCACATCAGTGAGTGCCTGGCCAAGGCTCACATCGGCACTTGGCAATTCGGCAACCGCATCAGCAAGAGTTTGTTCATCAAGAATCGCTGGATCAGCCTGTCCGAACAACACAGCCGATGCCTGCTTGACCCGCTCAGTAGCTTCAGCGCCATGCACCCAAGTCGTAACGTCCTGCGCCAATACCTTTTGTGCCTCACGGGCATGAGGACGTTCCTGCACCGCCGTCGCAAGCTCTTCGATCTCCTCGCGACTGCGGAACGTAAACACCTTGAGCATCGTGACCACGTCGTCGTCGGCAGTATTGAGCCAGAACTGATAGAACTTGTACGGACTCAACATCTGCGGATTGAGCCAAACAGCCCCGCCCTCAGTCTTTCCAAACTTCGTTCCGTCACTCTTTGTGATCAGCGGATTCGTGAGCACATGCACCGAAGCACCCTCGACCTTATGAATCAAATCCATTCCGCCAACAAGATTCCCCCACTGGTCATTTCCACCAATTTCGAGCGTACAACCATAGCGACGGTACAGCTCAAGGTAGTCATTAGCTTGAAGAATTTGGTAGGAGAATTCGGTGTAAGAGATTCCCTCGTCGGAATTGAGACGCCGCGCCACGATGTCCTTGGAAAGCATCGTGCCCATTCGGAAATGCTTACCGAGGTCACGCAGGAAGTCGATAGCCGACATCTCCTCAGTCCAGTCGAAGTTATTGACAGTGCGCGCAGCATTGTCACCCTCAAAATCGAGCAGCGATTCCAATTGCGCACGCAGCGACTCTACCCACTGCGCGACTGTCTCACGTTCGTTGAGAGTGCGCTCACCCTTAGCCCGCGGATCACCCACGAGACCAGTAGCTCCACCAACCAAAACCAGTGGCTTGTGCCCTGCCATCTGCAAGTGTCGCATAACCTTCACCGCCACTAAATGCCCATGATGTAAAGACGGCCCGGTTGGATCAAAACCACAATAGAACGTGATCGGTCCAGAGTTTAACGCCTCCGAGAGTGCGTCAATATCGGTATGTTGGGCGATAAGCCCACGCCAACGAAGCTCTTCAAGAACGTCCGTCACTTTGAACCCTTTCCATTGTAGTTATTCATACGTAATGCTATTTTGCCTTACGAAACGTAAGAACACGAATTTCTTTCCGACGACGTCGCCTTACGACGCCGCAGCCTCACCCGAGCTAGTTACTCGCCTTTTATTGCTACTTGCCCGAGCCTACCTGCCGCATCAGCCTACCGATGGCACCGACGTCGTAAATTTTCGCAGCTCTTCGTATTGGACTTTCGCTTCAGCAAGCTGCTCGCGCACCCGCTCAGGAGCCGTGCCACCTCGACCATTGCGCGCTGCAACCGAACCCTGAGCCGAAAGCACTTCGTGTACCTGTGGCCTTAGACGCGAATCAATACGCGCCAAATCCTCATCGTTCAAATCCCATAGTTCGATACCCCGACGCTCACATTCAGCCACACACGCACCCGAAATCTCATGCGCATGACGGAACGGAACACCCTCTTTGACCAGCCATTCAGCAATATCCGTCGCCAATGAAAAACCTTGCGGAGCGAGCTGTTCCATCCGCTCATAATTGAGCTGCATCGTTTCGATCATGCCCGAAACTGCTGGCAGTAGCACGTCTAAGGTGTCGATTTGGTCGAACACAGGTTCTTTGTCTTCTTGCAGGTCACGGTCATACGCAAGCGGCAAAGCTTTGAGCATCGCGAGCAAGGACATAAGATCGCCGATTAACCGCCCAGCTTTACCACGTGCCAATTCAGCCACATCGGGATTTTTCTTTTGCGGCATGATCGACGAACCGGTTGAAAATGCGTCATCAAGGAGCACAAAAGAAAATTCTTTCGTATTCCAAATAATGATTTCTTCGCTGACGCGCGATAAATCCACACCTATTTGCGCCATCACAAATGCGAATTCGGCTACCAAATCGCGCGCAGCAGTTCCGTCGATAGAATTCCAGACGGCGGAATCGAAACCGAGTTCTAAAGCTACCTTTTCAGGATCCAAACCCAGCGTATTACCTGCTAAAGCACCTGATCCATAGGGACTAATGGCAAGTCGCTTATCCAAATCCACGAGCCTTTGCACATCGCGCAACATTGGCCACACGTGTGCGAGTAGATGGTGGGCAAGCAAAACCGGCTGAGCGTGCTGCATATGCGTCCGACCAGGCATGATGACGTCCCCAGCGCGTTCGGCTTGACCGATAAGCGCCACGACGACGTCCAAAAGCTTTGCGCCTACGTTCCGGCTTTGGTCACGCAAGTACATACGAATCAAAGTTGCGATCTGATCGTTGCGCGAGCGTCCAGCGCGCAATTTTCCGCCCAGCTCACCGCCCGCTTTCGCCAGTAGACCGCGCTCCAAGGCGGTGTGTACATCTTCGTCGTCAGGCAAAGCAGTAAAGACCCCAGCAGCTACGTCCGCATCAAGCGAATCTAAAGCGGCAAGCATAGCAGCCAACTCGGCGTCGTCAAGAAGATTTGCACGGTGCAAAGCACGCGCGTGGGCACGGGAACCAGCGATGTCATAACGAGCGAGTCGCCAGTCGAAATGCGTAGAACGCGACAGTTCAGTGAGCGCATCAGCAGGCGCACCTGAAAAGCGTCCGCCCCACAGAGCAATATGTTCAGTCATAACTTTTATCCCTTATTGGATTCTTCGGAAATCGCAGTGAGAAATCCTTGTGCTGCAATATCGGCGATCACTTGAGCGCGCTTGCGCCGCACACCAGCAAGAGCACGTGAGACCTGATCAGTAAAAGAATCGACATGCCGGCTAGCGTCGCGTAAGTCGTAGTAGGTTTGGAGCTCCTGATCGTAATCAGCCAAGCTCTCGAGCCACGATTCACGATCCTCATAACTGTTTTCCATAAATCGAAATTCGGAGCTCATTCGGGGTTTGAGCTGCGGGCTTTGATTGGGCACACCGAAGGTCAATCCCACCACCGGGAATGTGTAGTGAGGAAGTTGCAGCACATCAATAACCGCTGTTGGATCATTGAGCACATTTCCAAGCAAATTTGCTCCCAACCCCAAAGACTCCGCAGCATTAACCACATTTTGCGCCATCAAGCATGCATCGGTAAAAGCCTCAACAAAGACGTCCATTGTGCGTGCGCCGTCAATATTCTCACCGCGTTCTTGCAAAATACGAATATTGCGGTGCACGTCCACAATGAACAACCAGTACTCAGGGGCGCGGGCAACATAAGGTTGCTGTCCGATCTCGGCTAATTTCAGGCGCAGTTGCGGATCGGTTACGCGAATCACCGACGCCTGTTGAAGACCGCGCGACGTGGCCGTACGAATTGCAATATTTTTTAAATCTGCAAGCAGACCAGGGCTAATCGCTTCATCAGTGAATTCACGAATTGTGCGATGCTCTAACTGGGTCTGGATTGTCTCGTTCACAGGTTCATTCTTTCACGTATTGGAATGGTTACCGCCGCGCGGCGATCCGAATGAGTTTGAGCCTTACCGGCTCGATCCGCTAAGGCTCAATTCTCAATCATGAGAGGTTGAGCTTGGGCATTGCTTCGCCTTTGCCGAATTTCACGTCGCGAGCAGCGGCCAGTTTGGACGTCAAGCCCGTGATCTCGATGAAGCCCTTCGCATAGCTTTGATCGAAAGAATCGCCCTCGTCATACGTTGCCAGATTGAAGTCATACAGAGAGGTCTCCGACTTTCTACCAGTCACAACTGCTCGCCCACCGTGCATCACCATGCGAATATCGCCCGTGACGTACTCTTGAGTGTCGCGAATAAAAGCATCAAGCGAACGCTTGAGCGGAGAGAACCACTGCCCTTCATAAACCAGTTCAGACCAACGCAGAGCCACACGCTGCTTGTAACGAGCCTGTTCACGATCCATCGTCACGCGCTCAAGCTCTTTATGAGCTTCGATCAACGCCATCGCACCAGGAGCTTCGTAAATCTCACGCGATTTGATTCCAACCATGCGATCTTCGACGATGTCGATTCGGCCAATTCCCTGCGCACCTGCACGGCGATTCATCTCCACAATCGCTTCCAGAGGCGTCACTTTCACCCCGTCAATCGCAACTGGAATACCTTTTTCAAAGGAAATAACAACCTCATCTGGCAGCGGCGGATACGTTGGATCATCTGTGTAGTTGTATACGTCCTTGGTCGGAGCATTCCATAGATCCTCTAAGAATCCAGTTTCAATGGCGCGTCCCCACACATTTTGATCAATTGAGAATGGGTTGTGGTGGGTGGTTTCGATAGGAAGATTGTGCTTATTTGCGTAGTCGATAGCGAACTCTCGCGTCAAAGCGAGGTCACGAACTGGCGAAAGGCACGTCACATCAGGCGCTAGTGAAGTAATGCCATTTTCGAATCGAACCTGGTCATTGCCCTTACCAGTACAGCCGTGAGCTACCACATTTGCGTCAAACTGGCGTGCCGCCGTCACCAGATGCTTCACGATCAAAGGACGCGATAGCGCTGATACAAGCGGATATGCATCCATATACAGGCCGTTGGCCTGCAAATCGAGCATGCAGTAATCTTGTGCGAATTCATCTTTAGCGTCCGCGATATAGGCCTCAACCGCACCACAGTCGAGCGCACGCTGGCGGATCACTTCAAGGTCCTCGCCACCTTGGCCACAATCGACCGAAACAGTGACAACCTCTGCACCTGTTTGCTCGGCAATCCAGCCGATAGCTACCGATGTGTCAAGCCCACCTGAATAGGCAAGCACTACGCGATCATTAACAGACTTAACAGACATTTTCTCTCCTTTGAAAACGTTTGAGTAAAGCTCAAGGATTTATTTGGCGTCAAATGCTGATGAACGCCTTAGGTTGTGTACAAATTTGCTACGTATGGCTTGATAAACTGAATCGCAGCCAGCTAGTCATTTCGCGGGCCGCGCGCTAGTTTCATTATTTCGGTTACGAAACGCTTCGCGACGTCCTCCGACGCCGTTACCACGAGTACCGTATCGTCACCGGCGATACAGCCCAAGACACCGTCAAACACCGCACGATCAATTGCCGAAGCTAATAATTGAGCAGCTCCTGGCGGGGTGCGCACGACCACTTGATTGAGTACGCTCTGAGCGCTGGTCACCACTTCACGCGCCCATCGTTCAAGCTGCGCCCGTGCACCGTATTCAGATTCAGCAAGCTCAACGATATCTGGAATCCGATACACGCGTTTGCCGTCTGCTGCATATTCTTTGAAGGCATGCAGCTCCTCTAAATCACGTGAAAGCGTAGCTTGCGTAACCCGAATGCCCTCTTTAGCGAGGAAATCACGCAATTCACCCTGGGAAGCAATCCCGTGCTGTTCAACAAGGGTGACGATTTTGGCGTGCCGGGCCGCACGCGTCGTCGGGATATTTATACTAACCATGTCAGTGTACAAGTCCCTTCATTTGATCAATAAATATACGTAAATCTTCAATGGAAATATTGAGTGGTGGAGATAGCACAATACGATCATTTGCCAACGTTTCCACAACGAAACCGCGGTCTTGGAGATACTGCTGCGCAGATATGGCGTCTCCAACGCGCACACCCAGCAAAAGCCCACTGCCGTTGACCTCAAAGCCAAGGCCGATAAGCTCATCTTTAAGCCATTTCCCGATCTCTTTGACATGCATCAACAGCGCCCGGATTTCTTCAATAACGAGCATCGAAATATCAAAGGCAAAGGGATTACCTGCCGGAATCAAGGACGAAAGCCTATCGGAATCCTGTTTTGCCCGCCGTGAGAGAAGCAAGGTAGCTCCCAAAGGAACTCCGCCACCCAAGCCGCGCCCCAGCGTGATGATATCGGCTTTGACGTAGGGAGCATGCGCGAACCAGTCGCCCGTGCGCCCCAATCCGATATGTGTTTCGTCCATAATCAAGAGCGCTTTAAAACGTTCACATAGCGCGCTCGAACGCTGGAAAATCTCCTCGTTCAATGCTCCATTGGGCATATTCAGAGTAAAAGGGCTGAAGATGATCGCAGCGGTATTTTCGTCTACCACTGATTCTAGGGCTTGAGTGCTCGGTGGAATAGCAATGATACGGGTGGCATTTGCCGACGACGCACCAACAGATTCCGTTTTCGTGAGAGTTTCGCTTGTGTGCACTGGCGCCACCACACCGTACAGTTCCGAATCGGAATGAACCGGCAAGAATGTGACGATATTGCCGCGCGGCTTGAACTGGAGCGCTATCTCGAGTGCAGCGCGATTCGCTTCGTGCCCTGACCTCGTGAAACGCACCCGTGAACTCGCACCCACATATCCAGATTCGGTCAAACAACTTTGAATCGCGTTCGCGAGCCCGATCTGCTCTTCAGTTGCGAGAAATTGTGGAGCTTCGAAGAGTTTATGCGCGTTGTTTGCCACGTAATCTTTAATTTTGGGGTGGTTATAGCCCAGCGTATTTGCACCGCCACCAGCTGTCAGATCGAGCAGCTGCACTCCATCGCTGTTCCATATGAATGAGGAATCGGCACGTTCCACGAGCATACGCGGTGCGTATATCGATTGACAAAGCGCATGTTCATATCTACCACGCCACATGTATTACTCGTTCCGTCCTCAACGTCTCAAAACAGCGAGCTGGATTATCAAAGCGCATGCAATTAATCCCCCAACCAACTCTGGTAAGCATAACTATACTCGTCAACGCATGATATTGCATTAAAATGCAGCGTGCGTTCAAACACGTTTAACAGAGCCGACACACACTTATTAGCCGTTTACCAGTATCGATGCCGAGAAACCAACACAGACTCAGATTCTTGGAGCAAACTACCAATCACAGCATAAGCTGGCGCAATTGCGGAGAAATCGGACGTGGAAGTTTAGACGTGCCGCTCAAGAACTGATCCACTCCATGTGCACACGAACGCCCCTCCGCAATGGCCCACACAATCAGCGACTGCCCACGACCGGCGTCGCCACAGGCAAAGACGCCTGGCACGCTCGTGACGTAGTCTTCGTTGCGCACAATGTTTCCGCGCGCATCGAGCTCAAGACCGAGTTCATCGATAATCCCCGATTTTTGTGGTCCTAAAAATCCCATTGCGAGCAGCACAAGCTCGGCTTCCAGATGCCGTTCCGTGCCAGGAACCGGCACAAACTGTCCACCTTGGAACTCGACTTCCACAATGTCTAAACCAGAAACTGCGCCAGTACCGTCATCAGTAAAAGCAACCGTATTGACTGCATACACGCGATCTCCGCCCTCTTCGTGAGCAGAAGCCACTTTGAAAGTCATCGGATACGTTGGCCATGGCTGATGAGCTGGACGCTCGGTACTCGGCATCGGCATAATTTCCAGCTGAGTAATCGATGCAGCACCCTGGCGAATAGCTGTACCTAAACAGTCAGCACCGGTGTCTCCGCCGCCAATAATGACGACGTTCTTACCAGCAGCACTGATCTGATCTGGCACTTCCACACCGCGCGCAGCCTTATTAGCTTGCGGCAAATATTCCATCGCCTGATGAATTCCCCGCAAATTGGCACCAGGAACATCCATTCCACGCGGGATGGTTGCGCCGATAGCGAGCACCACGGCTTCGTACATATCCCGCAATTCCTCGATGGTAATATCGACACCGATCTCAACGTTCGTCTTAAACTGCGTACCTTCCAACACCATTTGCTTCAGACGCCGGTCAAGCACCGATTTCTCCAGCTTGAACTCCGGGATTCCGTAGCGCAGCAAGCCTCCGATTTCGTCGGCACGTTCATAAACGACGACGGTGTGGCCGGCGCGGGTAAGCTGCTGTGCTACTGCCAAGCCTGCCGGACCGGAACCGACCACTGCAACAGTTTTCGACGTGTGCCATTCTGGTTGCTGCGGTACAACGCGCAGATCGTCCCAGGCTTTATCAATAATGGCTACTTCAACGTTTTTAATGGTCACCGGATCACGGCTGATCCCCACCACACAAGAAGTTTCACAAGGAGCTGGGCACAGTCTTCCCGTCAGTTCTGGGAAGTTATTCGTCGCATGCAGGCGCTCAAGTGCCTCTTGCCATTTGCCTCGCCACACCAAATCGTTCCATTCCGGAATGAGGTTTCCAAGCGGGCAACCGTTATTGCAGAACGGAATTCCGCAGTCCATGCACCGGCTCGCCTGCTTCTCGATAATTGGAAGCACAGCTCTGCCTACAGTACCGGGATAAACTTCGTTCCAGTCGTTAATGCGCTCAGCAATCGCTCTGCGCTGCGGAACTTCCCGTGCCGTCGTAATAAATCCACGCGGATCAGCCACGAGCCACCTCCATCATCAGGTCAGTTGTTTCACGTTCACTTAGATTGCGTTCTTTTGCTTCTTGAGCTGCCGCCATAATTTTGGCGTACACGCGAGGCGAAATCTTCTTAAAGCGTTGGTTCAGTTCAGTATCCGTTGCACCACGAAGTTCTTGCGCAATATCAGATCCAGTCTCGATCTCATGGCGTTCAAGCAACTCGCGAATTCGAGAAATATCTGCAGCTTCAAGGCTCACTACATCAACCAGTTCGGTATTGACTCTCGCAGGATCGAGGTCAAGCACCCAAGCCACGCCACCGCTCATGCCCGCAGCAAAATTGCGGCCAACTGAGCCAAGAATCAGCACTTCGCCACCAGTCATGTATTCACATCCGTGATCACCAACGCCTTCAACTACGGCAGTGGCACCCGAATTTCGCACACAGAAGCGTTCGCCCACTGTACCGCGTAGGAAGATTTCACCTGACGTCGCACCATAGCCAATCACGTTTCCAGCGATGATTTCCTTACGAGGATCGAAACGCACATTTGATGGCGGCGTCACGATAATACGACCACCAGAAAGGCCTTTACCCACGTAATCGTTAGAATCGCCGATCAATCGCAACGTGACTCCGCGTGGCAAAAATGCGCCAAAGCTCTGGCCTCCGGTGCCATTCATGGTGAACTCAATGGCTCCCTCAGGCAATCCGCGCCCTTCGGTTGCACGCGTTACCGCATTGCCGAGTTGTGTTCCCACAGTGCGATTGATGTTGCGCACCTGCACAGATTCCCGCACTAGTTCGCCGCGTTCCAGTGCAGGACGCGCCAATTCGATCAGCTTTCGATCTAGCGCTTCATCAAGACCGTGGTCTTGAACGCTCGTGCAACGCCGAGCCACATCTTGCGGTAATTCAGCGCCAGCGAGAACTGCCGAAAGATCAATTCCTTGCGTCTTCCAATGCCCAACAGCTGCATCGGTACGCAGCAAGTCCACTCGACCCACAGCTTCGTCAATGCTCCGCAGGCCAAGGCTCGCCAAAAGTTCCCGCACTTCCTGAGCAATAAACTTGAAGAAATTGATCACGTGCTGCGGATCGCCCGTGAACTTCTCTCGAAGCTCAGGGTTTTGGGTTGCAATACCTACCGGGCAAGTGTCTTTGTGGCACACTCGCATCATCACACAACCGGAGACGACGAGCGGCGCCGTTGCGAAACCGTATTCTTCAGCACCCAAAAGAGCAGCAATGACGACATCGCGTCCCGTTTTCATCTGACCGTCAGCTTGCACCACGATGCGGTCACGTAGTCCATTGAGCAGCAGCGTCTGCTGCGTTTCTGCCAAACCGAGCTCCCACGGCGCTCCCGCATGCTTAACCGAGGTCAACGGCGCAGCTCCGGTACCGCCGTCGTGCCCTGAAATGAGCACCACATCAGCCTTAGCTTTCGATACACCTGTAGCAATCGTACCTACGCCCACTTCGGAAACGAGCTTCACGTGCACGCGCGCCTGCGGATTTGCAGATTTTAGATCGTGAATGAGCTGCTTGAGGTCCTCAATAGAATAAATATCGTGGTGTGGCGGAGGAGAAATGAGGCCAACGCCGGTGGTTGAATGGCGAGTTTTCGCCACCCACGGGTAAACCTTAGGGCCTGGCAATTGACCACCCTCACCAGGTTTAGCGCCTTGAGCCATCTTGATTTGGATGTCGTCAGCGTAAGTGAGGTACTCAGACGTCACACCAAAACGACCCGAAGCCACCTGCTTAATCGCAGATCGACGTGCTGGATCGTGCAGTCGCTCAGAATCTTCGCCGCCTTCTCCAGTATTCGATTTGCCACCCAAACGATTCATTGCAATGGCAAGAGTCTGATGCGCCTCTTCGGAAATTGAGCCATAGCTCATTGCGCCAGTTGAGAATCGCTTAACAATCGACTCCACTGGCTCAACGTCAGATATGTCAATGGGCTGCACGTCCTTGAATTTCAGCATCGAACGCAGTGTCATTACGCGCTCTGAATTGCTATTGACGAGTGCCGTGTAGCGCTTGAACTGTTCGTAATCGCCACTCTTTGTCGATTGCTGGAGCCGGAATACTGTTTCGGGATCGAGCAGGTGATGCTCCTCCTCCCGGCGCCACTGATATTCACCACCAGTGCGCAGGTCACGGTGGGCAAGCGGAATGCCATCGGCCGGATAAGCTACTAAGTGCCGCATGTGAACTTCTTTGGCAATTTCATCAAGTGCCACACCGCCGATTCGCGCTGCTGTACCTGTGAAGTAAGTATCGACCAAACCAGAATCAAGGCCAATCGCTTCGAAGAGCTGAGCACCTGTGTACGAAGCTACCGTAGAAACGCCCATCTTGCTCATGATCTTCAAAACGCCTTTAGAAAGCGCTTTGGCGATATTTGCAATGGCTTTGCGCGGTTCAACATCAACATAGAGCTCGCGTCGAGCGAGATCTTCTGCCGTTTCGAAAACCAAATATGGATTCACAGCTGCTGCACCATACGCGAGCAAAAGGGCAATATGGTGAACTTCGCGCACGTCTCCGGCTTCCACCACGAGACCAACCTGCGTACGAGTCTTTTCTCGAACAAGATGATGATGAATTGCCGAAGTGAGCAGCAAAGATGGAATCGGGGCAAATTCCGCATTCGAATGGCGATCCGAAACCACAATTACCCGTGCTCCCCCGCGAATCGCGGCCGAAGCTTCTTGGCAGATCTCGTCTATCTTCGCTTCAAGCGCGCGCCGTCCACCAGCGACCCGATACACGCCTTTAACCACGTGCGAAGAGTACCCAACCACGTTTCCCTCGCGTAAGCGCACGATTTTGGCGAGCTGCTCAGAGTCAAGAATCGGATTGCGCATCACAATTTGGCGCGCCGATTCCGGCGTTGGAGTCAACAGATTTCTTTCTGCACCAATTTTGGTGGTTAGCGAAGTGACGAGCTCTTCTCGAATTGCGTCCAACGGCGGGTTCGTCACCTGCGCAAAAATCTGCGTGAAGTAATCGAATATCAGGCGTGGACGCTCTGACAACACCGCGATAGGAGTGTCAGTTCCCATCGAACCGATTGCCTCAGCACCTGTGTTTGCCATCGGAGCAATAATGAGGCGAAGCTCTTCTTCGGTATAACCAAATACCTGTTGACGGCGTGTAACTGACGAATGAGAATGTACGATATGTGCACGAGTAGGCAATTTGTCTAGCTCGATCTTGTTCTTGTCGAGCCACTCACCATACGGATGCTCAGCTGCCAAAGAATTCTTAACTTCTTCGTCAGAGAGCACTTTGTGCGAATCAAGATCTACGAGGAACATACGACCTGGTTGCAGGCGGCCTTTCTTGACGATTGTCGTCTGATCAATGTCAAGTACACCGGCTTCTGAGGCAAAAACTACCAGTCCGTCGTCAGTAACCCAGTAGCGTCCGGGACGCAAACCGTTGCGATCAAGCGTTCCGCCAATAATCGAACCATCAGTGAAAGTGATAGACGCAGGGCCGTCCCACGGTTCCATAATGAGTGAATGGTACTCATAGAAGTTTCGCCGCAAGGCATCCATGTCTTGATTGCCTTCCCATGCCTCGGGCACCATCATCATCACTGCATGTGGCAACGAACGTCCACCCAAATGCAGGAGTTCAAGCACTTCATCAAAAGAGGCCGAGTCCGAGCCACCCGGAGTGCAGATCGGGAATAGCTTTTCCATATTTCCTGGGAATTTATCGGATGTAAGCATTGCTTCGCGGGCACGCATCCAATTTCGATTTCCCATCACCGTGTTGATCTCGCCGTTGTGCGCAATCAACCGGAACGGGTGGGCAAGCTCCCACGAAGGGAAAGTATTCGTTGAAAAACGCGAATGCACGAGCGCCAACGCTGAAGCCAACTTCGGATCGTGAAGCTCTGGAAACACTTCTTCCAATTGGCTGGTGGTGAGCATACCCTTGTATACCAAGGTGCGCGCAGACAACGAAGCAAAATAAAGATCCGTTTCGTTCTGGATACGCTTACGCAGCACAAAGGCATAGCGATCGAGATCGATTCCACTTTGACCAGCGCGACCAGTAACGAAAAGAAACTCGAAATGCGGCATTGCTTCGATCGAAATTGGCGATAGCGTCTGGGTGCTTACCGCAATCTCGCGCCATCCAAGCAGCTCAAGATCAGTTTCTTCGATCAGTTGAGCAATACGCTGTTTCGCTGCGATACGTTCGTTTTTGTCGGTGGGAAGAAAAGCCATTCCGACGGCGTATTCACCTTTTTCGGGTAGGCGGAAGTCCACCGTGGAACGGAAGTATTCGTCCGGCACCTGAATGAGGATTCCAGCTCCATCGCCTGCAGCTTCGTCTGCGCCGGTGGCACCGCGGTGATCGAGATTTCGAAGCGCTTCAAGCGCTTTTTCCACGATATCGTGTCGCGGTTTTCCATCGAGGTGTGCAACAAAGGCAACGCCACAGGCATCGTGTTCAAAATTCGGTTGGTACAAACCCATTTGATCACGGCGTTTGAATACAGACATAGAGCGGCCTCCCCTTACATTATTGGTTGGTCATTAAGTCAAAAGTATTTGTTCACTAGTCGAGGCGGTAAGACGTCTCATGATTTGGTCATAAATTCGTAAAGAAACGCTTTCTTAAAAATTAAAATATTTCACTTGCACAAGATAACTCAGATCGAGCGCACATCAAAATGGGTGGAAGCAGATTCGCGTTCTGCTTCCACCCAAAGCGGCTATCACAGCACGTCAGCTGCGATCAGCCCCGAAGCTCAGCATTGAACGCTTTCTTCAATTGCTTAACAATTCGCTTTCGCAGTGCTGCAGTTTCCTCAGCCGTGAGAGTATGATCGAGACCACGCAGACGCAAGGCAAAAGCCAAAGATTT
This sequence comes from Arcanobacterium pluranimalium, assembly GCF_016907845.1. Taxonomy (GTDB): domain Bacteria; phylum Actinomycetota; class Actinomycetes; order Actinomycetales; family Actinomycetaceae; genus Arcanobacterium_A; species Arcanobacterium_A pluranimalium. Next base: position 1,327,116 of record NZ_JAFBCS010000001.1, on the reverse strand, counting down.
CTTGCCCTCACCAATCTGATCTCCCCGATATACGTCGAAAAGACGCACGTCTTCGAGGATTTCACCGCCCACCTGCTTCATCACTTTCTCAACTTCCTGAGCCGGTAAATCCTCGTCTACCACGATGGCAATATCCTCTTTAGCCATTGGGAACGTCGATACTGGCGCTACTTGGATCGGCGCATTTCCACGAGCAGCAAAGAGGGCATCCAAATCTGCTTCAAAAGCGATGGCGCGTTGAGGCAAGTCAAAAGCCTTGCACACCTGTGGAGCCAGTTCTCCAGCATAGCCAATGACGGTTTCACCAACGCAGATTTGCGCGCAGCGACCAGGGTGGAACGGCGCATATTGTGCCTGCTTAACTTGCAATTCTACACCAATAGTGCGGCCGAGCGTCTTAACAGCTTCAATGGCATCTCGCCAATCCCACGTGATTGCAGCTAAATCAGCAGCAGGTTCAGTTGCTCGAGCAGTAGCTACACCCGCAATATGCCGCGGCTGCGTCGGGATGGCATCATCGAGCGCGCCAAGTTCGGCATCCGATGGCCGCTTTCCAACTCCTGGATTTACCGCTGGCACAATGCCTTGGGCATGCGTCACCAGGCCAGTTTCAAAGACCGCAACAGTGCTATGCCCACGCGCCACATTCAGCTTCGCAGTTTCAAGCAGCGAGTCGAGAATAGACGTCCGCATATACGGTGCAGATTCTTGCAAGGGGTTTTGCAAACGAATAGCGAGGCGGCGCGCGTCGTCGTCCACAATACCTTGCTGATCGAAAACCTGCCCTGACACGAACGGATAGCTCAGTACCTGCACCCAGCCTTGCTCGGCGAGCGCACGTGCCACGTCGCGTGCCTGACGTTGAGCTACACCCAAGCCATGCCCTGCTGGAGCATATGGAACGACCGAAGCAATTTCATCGAATCCCACCAGTCGCGCGATTTCTTCAACAAAGTGTGCAGCGCCTACCAAGTCTGGTCGCCAAGCTGGCGGCGTGACCGAAAGTTCAGTATCGCCCTCGCCACTTTCGCCGGCAATTGATGGAATTTCTTCCACTTCACAACCAATTGCTTGCAGCACAGCGATCTGTTTCTTCGCTGAAATTTCCAGACCAGTCAGACGCCGTGTTTCGCGAGTATTGAATGCTAGCGCTGGAATTGGCGCAATATTATTCACTTCAAAATTAGCCTGATCAGCAGTGCCACCGCCGTACTCAACCAGCAAATCCACTACCGCCTGCGCAGCGATCGGCGGCAACTGCGGATCAACGCCACGCTCGAAACGCTTTGAGGCCTCCGATGGAAGTCGGTGATTGCGCGCCATACGTGCCACCGATACCGAATCAAAATGTGCCGCTTCAATTAGCACATCAGTAGTTTGATCTGAAATTTCGGTGCTTGCACCACCCATCGTGCCTGCTAGACCAACTGCGCGCGCACCGCGTCCACCGTGCGAATCGGCGATAACCAAATCTTCGTCGCCCAAAGTGCGCGGGGCGCCGTCGAGTGTACGCAGGATTTCCCCAGCTTTCGCGCGGCGCACGATCAATGGCGCAACTGTTTTGTTGAGGTCATAGGCGTGAAGCGGTTGCCCCAGATCGAGCATCACATAATTCGTTGCATCAACCACCAGTGAAATCGGGCGCATACCAGCCGCCGTGAGCCTATCTTGCATCCACTGTGGCGACTGCGCACTGGCATCAATACCACGCACAATGCGCGTGACGAAACGTGAGCATCCAGGCACGCCGTGAATCGGAGCGTCGTCGGCAATCTCAACAGCGAAACCCTCGTTATTTACTGCAGGCACATTCTTTGCCGCGGCAGATTCCAGCGCAGGGTCTGTAAATTGAGCGCCCGTGGAATGGGAATACTCACGAGCCACGCCGCGCATCGAGAAACAATAGCCACGATCAGGGGTGATGTTGATTTCCAAGACTTCATCGTTAAGCCCAAGGAAACCGAGCACGTCACTACCGATGGCTGGAATGCCGCGCTCGCGTGCTTCGTCGTCGTTATGCGCAAGCACAATAATTCCATCGTGGTCATTGCCCAGGCCAAGCTCACGCTGCGAGCAAATCATACCGTCAGAAATGTGTCCGTAAGTCTTGCGAGCTGCAATCTTAAAATCGCCAGGCAGCACGGCACCAGGCAGCGAAACTACGACGTAGTCACCCTCCACGAAGTTATGCGCCCCGCAAATAATTCCGCGCGATGGCAGTTCAGACGGCTCTTTCCCCTCACCAGGTGCATCGTTATGCACACCGACGTCGACGCGGCAGTAATTGATGAGCTTTCCGTTGGATTGTTCGTTCTTTTCGAGCGTCAATACCTTGCCGACGACGATCGGTCCAGTTACTTCTGAACGGTGGATCGTCTCTTCTTCCAAACCTACCTTTACCAGTGCAGCAGCTAATTCCTCAGCACTGAGATCCGCAGGCACGTCAACGTGCTGACGCAGCCAATCTAGTGGAATACGTGGCATCAGTTTCCCCTTCCCGTGGTGCTGAATTGCAAAGAGAACCGAATATCGCCCTCAACCATATCGCGCATATCCGCGATCCCATGCCGGAGCATCAGCGTGCGCTCAATACCCATACCGAATGCAAAACCGGTGTATTCATCTGGATTAATACCCGCATTGCGCAAAACTTCAGGATTAACCATGCCGCAGCCTCCCCATTCAATCCAGCCTGGACCGCCCTTCTTCAATGGGAACCACAAATCCATCTCCGCTGATGGCTCAGTGAATGGGAAGAACGACGGGCGCAAACGCGTCTTTGCTTCCGGGCCAAACATTGCCTTAGCAAAATGGTCAAGCGTGCCTTTGAGGTGCTCCATCGTCAATCCTTTATCAACGGCAAGGCCTTCAATCTGGTGGAACACTGGCGTATGAGTAGCGTCGAGCGCATCAGTGCGATACACCTTACCTGGGCAGGCAATATAAACAGGCGCTCCGCGCGAAAGCAGCGTGTGCGACTGCACAGGCGAGGTGTGCGTGCGCAGTACCAGCCCTGGTTGCGCGGCGATCGGCTGTGCAGATTGAGACTCTGAGCTCACGTGTTCCACGCCTGCCACATAGAAAGTATCTTGCATCTGCCGCGCTGGATGATCAGGACCGAAATTGAGCGCATCGAAATTAAACCACTCGTGTTCAACTTCTGGACCTTCAACAACGTCCCAACCCATTCCGATAAAGAAATCCGAAACGTCCTCCAAGAGCACATTGAGCGGATGACGTGCACCAAGAGGCGCTCGGCGCGTAGGCACAGTCACATCGACCGTCTCTTCAGCGAGCATACGCGCCTCATTGAGGGCTTCGATGCGCTCAGTGGCTTGAGCTAAAGCACTGCTGATTTCTTTTCGTGCAGCGCCTAAGAGCTTACCTGCCGTAGGTTTAAGCTCTTTGTCCAAATTTTTGATTGCCATATTGGCGCGCGTGATTGGCGCAGCATCACCCATATGGCATAGACGAGCTTCTTTGAGCTCATCTAGGCTGTTGGCAGCATCGAATGCAGCGCAGGCTGAGCGCACCGCTGCTGCGATTCCCGTTTCGTCTAATGGACTGAGATCCATGATTACCTTTCACATAAACGTGACATTTCGGAGTAATAAATAATCCATACCTGCACTAGTCTACCGAGCTATAAGCCAACACGCGAAGCGCGTTCATTTCGTGATTGTTCTTTCCCTTTCGCGCACATAGATGCACACATATGGTTAGAAATCTTACGATTGTATTTATGAGCACTGCATTGTTTTGTGGACTAACCACCATCGACGTAACCCAGCACGTGACGGAAGTTCCACAGGCTAATCAAAAGATTGTTTCGCATCAAACCCTGCTTGATGTGGGAGGTCCAGCCGCAAATGCTGCTCGCACTGCCGCAGCTCTTGGCGTCCCTGCTCGTTTAGTGACTCTGCTGGGCGACACTCCCCTCGCACGTCTGGCCCTGGAAAAGCTCTTTGCTGAGGGTATTGAAGTTATTGATCTTGCTGCGGATTCAGAGTTTCCAGTGTCCACCGTTTTTGTGGACGACGCCGGAATGCGCACCGTCGTCTCGCGCAACAATCCCAATCGGAAATTTCGCAACCCTGACGTCTCGATTCTCGACGACGTCGTAATCCTCGAAATCGACGGCCACCTGCCACAGCTGCAAAAATTATTTGCGGAACGTTGTAAAGACGCCGGTATTCCGGTTATTTTTGACGGTGGCTCGTGGAAAGCGGGAACGGAAGAACTCTTACCGCTCTCTACGCACGTTATTCTTTCACAAGATTTCGTGCACCCCGGCTCTACTCAAGAACTCACCTTTGATTATTTGCGCGGCTATGATTTTCAGCTTCTCGCGCAGTCTGCCGGAGAGCAACCAGTACACGCCATTGCTGGTCAGCAAGAGGTACAGATCCAAGTTCCGCGCGTTGCTGTGAAAGATACCCTTGGCGCAGGCGATGTGTTGCATGGCTCTTTTACGGCTTTTCTCCCCCAAGCCTCAAATCCGCTCACTGCTTTGCGAGAAGCAATCGCTTTTGCAAGCAAATCTACGAAATACAGCGGAGTTCTGGGCTGGCTCGATGCGGAGTCTGAGCTTTAATAAGAATCAGAATCGCGCTTTCTCCCAGGCAATAAGCCTATTTCTCCCAGGTATCACGCCCATTTTCACACGTAACACTGCAGCACGTAACGCGATGCCACTATCCGTATTATCGCAACTGCCCTGTTACCGCAACCGTGCACGTTATCGCGCCTGCGCCTGCGCAGACGCATAGAGACACAAGGTCGTAGCCATAGCCACATTGAGCGATTCAGTGTGCCCCCACATAGGCACGGACACAATATAATCAGCTAATTTGCGCTGCTCATCCGTAAAACCGTGCGCTTCATTGCCAACCAACCACAAGGTTCTCGCCCGCAAATCTAGGCCTTCTACCGCGCGACCCTCAAAATGTGCTTGGCAAGCGGCGTCGGAAAGATCATTGAGCTTGTACTGGCCTGCGCCGTCGGCAAGTAGAACAATAAAACCGTGCGCGTGAGCACGCTCCACGACGTCACCAGCATGTTCGTCTTCAATAATCGGAAGATGAAAAACCGAACCCACCGAGGAACGAATGACTTTCGGATTGCTCGCGTCCACCGAACCATGCCCAAGGACGACGGCGTTCGCTCCCGCTGCGTCCGCGGAGCGAATAATCGTGCCCACGTTTCCGGGATCGGAACCATTGACCGCCATCACAAGCAATTGCGACTGTGCAAAGATCTCATCAAGGTCTGGCTCGTCGGCAATATTCATCACGGCAAGAATTCCTTGTGCGTCCGAACTGAGTCGGTTACACAATTCTTCGCTAAGGATGTGCGTATAAGGATCGTGCCGCTTCAAAAGCTCGTCAATATCCCGATGAGCATTGAGAGCAGCGTTAGTGGCATAAACGTCTCTGATCAGCTCAGGAGCAAATTTCAGCAGCTCACGAACAGCCTGCGGCCCCTCAACTACGGCTTGCACATAACGGTACCGGTTTGAACGACGAAACAGCCCAAGAACTTTCTTGAGCTGTCCCGTCATTTCCTCTATATGATTACGAGGCATGTGCAGCTTTGAATTGTGCCAAAGTTGGCGCGTTGAGATCCTTTTCAGAAATCTGCGAACGATCATTCACATCAATAGGAAGCGGCCATTCGATGCCCAATTCTGGGTCGAGTGGCGTCAGTGCCGAACCCGGCATGCCTGGCTTCCACTCCTGGTCAAAGAAGTAGATGTACTCGGAATCGGCGCTCTCGCCTGCTGCTTGGAATCCGTTACACACGCCATTTGGAACGAGCACCATCACACCTGGCTTGATACGCACGGTTTCGACTGCGCCAAAAGTGGGTGAATCGGGACGAATATCAACGTATGCTCCAAAGACTTCGCCAGAAGCCACCGTCACGAGCTTAGTCATTGCTTCGGCATGTAAGCCGCGCACCGCTCCCCGGTGAGTCAACGTGTTATTGCACTGCTCGAACGAGGATACGATGCCGTTTTCTTTCAGCCAGGAAAAACGGAATAGCTCGCGAATCGTGCCGCGCTCGTCCGTGATCTGCTTCGGTGTGATGATCTTAAGACCATCAATCTTGCTTTCTTTGATGCTGGCATCAATAATCTCAACCACGTTTTCTCCTTGAGTCTCGTTGTTCGCCTACAATTCTCGCACACCTAGTGGCGAGTTCCCAAAGGTACACTCAGCTTTCGCGGTATTTTTTCTCGATCTCATCAGTAATCGCACCTGCGTTGATAAGGTCGCGCAGCATGTAGGCCGAGGGCTTTGGCTTGCGTTCAAGAGTTTCACGGTCAAGATAGACGACGCCGAAACGCGGTTCCATTCCGTCAGACCATTCCCAGTTGTCTACGAAGCACCAGTGGTAATAACGCTCGATAGGCAAGTTGCTGCCAAGGATTTCTTTCAAATGATCAAGAATAAACGAGCACCGGAATTTTTCTAAATGCGAGGAATCTCCGTTATCCGCCGTGCCGTTTTCAGTAATCCAGATGGGAAGTCGGTAGCGTCCATAGAGCTCACGTGCCGCAATCGCTACTCCTTGTGGATAGATTTCCCAGCCCAAATCGGTTGTGGGAACGCCTGGGAATACGCCGTCGTCAAGACCTCTTACGGCAGTGCGGGAGTAGTAATTAATAGCGATGACGTCGCAGTAGCGGCCAGGCTTGATACCCACCGGTTTCCCGAGGAAGCGTCCAAATTTCCCGCTGAAAAAGGCTTCTTCGATTTCACGATGAAATAGCTGCTCATTTATGCGCGTGAAGATCTGGTGCAAGGGATTCTTTGGATTGAGAGGTGCGAAAACGCGCCGATGATGGGCGAAACCTACGCAAGCGACGCGCTCTCCGGCGTCGATCCGCTCGTGAATCAGCTGATAGGCCTTGATGTGGGCAACTGCGAGATTTCGCAGTGTAGAACGCAAGTTTTTCCAGCTCTTGCCATTAACAATAGGGCCGTAGTCGAATAAGTACGCCTGAGTGGCGTAGACGTTCGGCTCGTTTATAGTGATCCAGTCACTCACCACTGGTCCGAGATACTCGAGCACGCGCTCCACAAATTCAATAAAGTAACGAATATTTTCTTGCTTGTTGAATGCCCCTAGTTCTTCAAACCACAGCGGGTGTCCAAAATGGTGGAGCGTCACCAATGGATGAATTCCCTTAGCAATAAGATCGTCAATCTCTTCCCGATAACGCGCCAGCGCGGCGTCGTCAAACGCTCTAAACTCTGGCTCAATGCGCGCCCAATCCACACCAATACGTGCCGTTTGCAGATTGAGATCAGCCATGATCTGGTTGTCTTCGCGCCATCTGCGCCAGTGATCTGTGGTGGGATTCGGACTGGTGCCATCGGCCACTTTACCTGGGGTTTCAGCCCACACATGCCACGTTGAACGCGGCAACGAACCTTCAATTTGCAGCGCTGCCGATCCAATACCAATCATTATATTTCCAAGTGGATAGGTGTGTTTTCCCAAAATATTTCCTCGCTAACAGCTCATATACAAGCGCACCTTTGCGCCAAGATTCTGTCCATTTTGCAATATTGTAGCAATTTCGAAAGCTTAGCGCTCGGTTTTCTCGCTGCACTTCATGCCTATGCGTATGCTCAAGGGAGCAGAGCAGGTGCTTAGGATAACTGCACATAGGTACAAAATGCGCTACGAGTGCAAACTACACACGGGCACAAAACTGCGTACAGATACGAATATGCACGCAAATACGCAAGTATGCACGCATACGAAAGTGGCTCGAAATCCTCAGATTTCGAGCCACTGCCAGATCAAGTAACCGCTCAGGCTACAGGTGCGTTGACGTCCTCAGGCAGAGCCTTACGAGCCATTTCAACGATTGCAGCAAATGCTGGAGCATCGTTCACAGCGAGCTCAGCGAGCATACGACGATCAACCTCGATACCTGCAAGCTTAAGGCCTTGCATGAAGCGGTTGTAGGTCATACCATTTGCGCGTGATGCAGCATTGATACGAGCGATCCAAAGCTTGCGGAACTCGTTCTTGCGCACCTTGCGATCGCGGTAGTTGTACACCATTGAGTGTGTAACTTGTTCCTTTGCCTTGCGGTAAAGGCGCGAACGCTGACCACGGTAGCCTGATGCGCGCTCAAGCGTAGTGCGACGCTTCTTCTTGGAATTTACGGCGTTCTTTACGCGTGCCATCTTCTATTTCTCCTTGTTCCTAAAGCTTCTTCAGCGACCCAGCAGCTTCTTAACCTGCTTCACATCTGCACGTGCTACCAGCTGATCCGAGGACAGACGGCGAGTGCGACGCGATGACTTGTGCTCAAGAAGGTGGCGCTTACCCGCCTGCTCACGCATGAGCTTTCCCTTGCCGGTCACGCGGAAGCGCTTCTTAGCTCCGGAGTGTGTCTTCATCTTTGGCATTTTCATGCTCCCTCTAGCTGCTCAACGCAGCAATAAGTACTCCTCATGGGAGTGTGTTCGTGTTTGCTTTACCCGAAATTACTCAGCGTTAACGTCGTCGGCTGGTGCTTGCTCGCCGTGTTCCGTTTTGCCTGCAACGCGCTCGTTATTCTTTTGAGCGCGGCGAGCTTCGTTCGCACGGCGGTTTTCCCGCTCTGCTTCACGACGACGGCGCTGATCCGATTTAGCTTCAGACTTACGTCGAATCGGGGCAAGTACCATGACCATCGCGCGACCATCTACTCGTGGAGCTGATTCCACAATGCCGTTTTCTGCAGCATCTTGTGAAATTCTTTCCATCAAGCGCAGACCTTGCTCTGGTCGTGACTGCTCACGCCCACGGAAGCGCAATTGAATCTTGACTTTGTCTCCACCATCAAGGAATTTGAGGATTCGCTTGAGTTTGGTTTCGTAGTCATGCTGGTCAATCTTCAAACCGATACGAATTTCTTTTAGCTGTGTATTGGCCTGATTACGACGTGCATCTCGTGCCTTTTGGGCTGCCTCATACTTGAATTTTCCGTAGTCCATCAGCTTCGCAACTGGCGGCTTGGCATCTGGGGCAACCTCTACAAGATCGAGATTAGCTTCCTGAGCGAGACGCAGCGCGTTTTCAATACGAACTACTCCGACTTGCTCGCCACCTGGGCCAACAAGACGCACTTCAGGCACGTTAATTCGATCATTGACTCTTGGCTCGTTGATAATTGCTCCTCTAACTTCGAGTGCGACGCGCACGGAGTCCAGAGGGCATACGGCGCTAACCGTATTTCCAAAACCCGGTTCCTAATCGAGTGGAACCCAGGTGGGATTTCTCCGCTTGCGTTCCGGCAATCTGCCGGTCGGTCGGATATAACACTACCAGCACAGACGAGATTCACCAAGAATTTAGCCACATTTAGCGTTCACTTTGCCGTGAGTTTCCCCACTGCCCCACACTGGGAGCTTCGCATGCACGCTACAGTCGCTACCTCAGTGAGTCTCAGGCACCGGCGCTACTTCCAGCACGTCAAGGCGTGAGCGCACGTAGTCGATCTCTTCGATCCCTCGCAATAACTGCGAGATAGCCATTTTGGCATGCTCTAAAGCAGTACCTTGTGGCACATGCACATACACTTGCGCAATATTTGCAGGCTGCGGGTGCACGCTCAACCTCCACGAGTACCCGGCCTGAGCTAGGTACTGCTCTAAAAGGTCCACAATTTTCGGATCGTGCCACGGCGCTACCCATTCCACTCTAGCTGCCAGCGAAATCACAGCAGAGCGCCCTAAACACATCTGGTGTGCAGAACCGGGGTCAAGCACGATCAATCCCCCAGAACGCCGCACTGCTAGTTGCGCCAGTTCAGAAGCTCGCAAAGGAGCGGGTCGAGCCGCAGGCGCAAATTCAGCCAAGGCTTGCGCACTGGTAAACATCGGCGTCGCCTGCCGCCCTCCAGGAAAATCTACGAGCACGAAATCTTGGGAGTCCACGCTGCGCGGATCTGGTCTTTTTTCGTGTGGTATCACCGAACCATCACTGGTTCTTCCTGGGTGTTCGTGCGGGAAAACCGCCATAAAGACTCGATCCAAGCAGCTCACAAGACGTTCAGCACGAAAACGTAGCTCTGCATCCAAGGCTTGCGTCACAGATTCAGTGCGCGCACCGTCGTCGCCTGCGAAAGGATTGGGAGCTAATAAACGATCAATATCAGGCAAAAATCCTATCCTTCTGCAACAACGAGAGCTTGTTCTAGAGTCATTTTTCCAGCGTATAAGGCTTTTCCAACGATAGCACCCTCCACACCAACGTCGGTCAGCTCACGCAAAGCGCGCAAATCTTCTAAGTCAGACACTCCACCGGAAGCGACCACCGGGCGATCCGTCGCCTGGCAAACCCGCCGCAGTAGCTCCACGTTTGGCCCGCGCAAGGTACCGTCTTTCTCAACGTCAGTGACGACGTAACGCGCGCAACCGGCGTCGTCCAGACGTTGAAGCACCTCCCACAGATTTCCGCCCTCAGACGTCCACCCACGTCCAGCAAGCGTTTCGCCACGCACGTCGAGACCGACGGCGATCTGCTCGCCGTATCGTTCAATGGCACGAGCCGTCCACTGTGGGTTTTCGAGCGCCGCGGTGCCAAGATTAACGCGCGCAGCGCCAGCTTCAATAGCGCGTGCCAGCGAAGCGTCATCGCGAATACCACCTGATACCTCGATATTCACGCCCTGCACATCGCGTACGATTCGCGCCAACAGCTCGTGATTTGATCCGCGCCCGAAAGCCGCATCGAGGTCAACCAGGTGAATCCAAGACGCTCCTGCAGCTATGAAATTTGCTACTGCTTGCGCCGGATCGCCATAGGACTCTTCCGTGCCAGCTTCCCCCTGGAGCAACCGCACAGCCTGGCCATTCACTACGTCAACGGCCGGCAGCAATTGAAGTTTTTTCATGAGATTCTCTCTTAGTAGTAGCCGAGTCAGTCTTTCCCAATGCCTTGTCACAAGGTCTTAAGCCAGTTTTCGAGCAGGTGCAAGCCAGCATCAGCCGATTTTTCCGGATGGAATTGGGTGGCGCACAATGCACCGTTTTCCACAGCAGCCACAAAATCCCCGTAATGATTGGCATAAGACACGATCGGCGGCGCAAAAACCTCCGCTTCATCAGCCATCTGTGCTGCGGGATCGCTTTGCACCGCATAGGAATGTACGAAATAGAAGCGTTCATTCTCAATGCCAGAAAATAAGGCAGAATCATTGCCAGGACGCACCTGCGACCAGCCCATATGAGGAACTACTGGAGCTTCAAGTATATCCACGGACCCGCGCCACTGAGCTAATCCGTCATGCGCCCCAAATTCTGTGCCACGGTCAAACATAATTTGCAAGCCCACGCAGATACCAAATACCGCCTGGCCGCCGGCCAGCCGCCGTTCAATCATCCGATCAGCTCGCACAGCGCGAATTTTGTTCATCACTGCCGCAAATGCACCCACACCGGGCACTACCAGCCCATCGGCGTTCATGACCAGCTCTGGTTGAGCGGTTAGTTCAACGTTGGCACCTACATGTTCCAGTGCGCGCACCACCGAGCGCACGTTGCCAGTATCGGCATCCAACACCACAATCTTGTGCATTTAGTCGTCGTCTCCAGTGCGGTCGTTCCCGAAAAATTGATTTTGTAGCTCGGGCGGTAGCTCGCTGGTGTGGAGAGCTCCTTTGAGTTCAGCAACTGGCGCAGCTCCCAAGATTATCTGTTCAATGATTGGATCGAGTGAATTGAGCAGTAATCCAGGTGCGATTTCGTCTCCCAGTTTTTGATCAATCACTCTCCGTGCCGTAACCAGGCCAGATACGCCCGGTTCCCCACCGACGTCGTCGCCCAACTCTGCGCTGATAAGCACCACTCCGTAGCCTGGCGCCATTCGAGACAGGTGCGCCGCAATCGCGGTAGGCTCGTTCGGATCTTGAGTGGCATCCTGGGGGTGCGTTCCTGCCGCGCTTTGTGAAGTCACGTCACCTCCGAATTCAGGATCGCCGCCCAGAAGTTCTGCGATATCCCAGTCATCAAAAGTCGGCACCGGAACGTCACGAACTACGATTACTCCCGAATGGGTTTGCAATACGTGCACATCCACCTTATGTATTGCCAAAATTGCTGCCACAACCTCTGGCTTATCAAAAGGTGTGAGCACCACAATACGTTTACGTGAGCTCACAGCGCACCTTTCGTTGACGGAACGCCCTCAACGCGATCATCGCATGCCACAGCAGCGCGCAAAGCTCGCGCAAGTGCTTTGAACTGCGCTTCTACAATATGGTGCGGGTCGCGCCCATAGAGGAGTTCGATATGCAAGCAAATCCCGGCGTTGTAGGCCAAAGACTCGAAAAAGTGGCGCGTCATGGAACCGGTGAAATGTCCGCCTATCAAGTGATATTCCTGCCCGACTGGCTCACCGCGATGCACCACGTATGGCCGCCCTGCCACATCGACGACGGCGCGTGCCAGAGCTTCGTCGAGAGGAACGAGAGCATCGCCAAAACGGGCAATTCCCGTTTTATCGCCAAGTGCTGTTTGGAGAGCTTGTCCAAGGCAAATTGCCGTATCTTCAACAGTGTGGTGCACGTCGATATGAACATCGCCCTTAGCCTGAACGCGCAAGTCGATCAGGGAATGTTTACCCAGCGCAGTGAGCATATGGTCGAAGAATGGCACGCCGGTATCAACATCGGTGCGCCCGTGCCCATCGAGATTAATTTCTACCGAAATCGCCGACTCGGATGTTTCTCGGGCAAAACTCGCAATCCGCTCACTCATGGTTGCGCCTTTCTCAGAATTCCTTGCTTTTGTATAGTGCTAGGTTAGCGTTTTCAGTTTACATGTGGTCGACATGCGCCTTGTGCAGCGCCGAGAGGAAACGTTCGTTTTCGGCTGGCGTACCAACGCTCACTCGTAACCAGCCGTCCGGCCCAACTTCCCTAATCAGCACGCCTTCGTTAAGTAAATCTTGCCATGTTTGGTGACGATTAGCGATTTTGCCAAAAAGCACAAAATTCGCATCTGACAGTGCAATCTCAAAGCCCATTTCTTGCAATGAGTGAGCTAGTGAGTCGCGGTCGGCGCGGATTTGTGCCACTTGCTCCATCAATGCTGATCGATTTGCCAGGGCTGCTGAGGCGGCGGCCTGCGTGATGGCGGAAAGATGATACGGCAAGCGCACGAGCATAATCTGCTCAATGATCGATTTTGCCGCAACCATATAACCCAATCGCAATCCAGCAGCACCGAAGGCCTTCGACATAGTCCTCGTAACAATGAGGTGCTCGTAGCGCTCAAGCAGCTCTAAGGCACTAGGCACACCTGCTCGTCGAAATTCTGCATAGGCTTCGTCGACCACGACGATCGTCGCGGTGCGGCGTGCAGGAACGCCGTCGTCGTCAGTAACACAGACGTCGGTATCGCGCGTCACCGCATTGTCTCGCGTTGCGGCGCGCCGTGCAGGAACGTCGGCGGTCATGAGCGGACCAGACTCGCGTGTGAGCTCGAGAATTTCACGCAACTCAGCTTCGCTTAACGCGGTACCGGTTGGATTGTTTGGTGAGGCAAGAAAGACGACGCTCGGGTGGTGAACGTCAAGCACTCGCCGTATTTCGTCAAAATCAAGTGAGAAGTCCGGTTTGCGCGTGCCAGCAACCCACGTGCTGAATGAATCGCGTACATATTCGGGATACATCGAATAACTGGGCAAAAAACTTGCCACCACACGCTGCGGTCCAGCAAAGGCCTGCAAAATATGCATCATGATCTCGTTGGAACCATTAGCAGCCCAGACCAAATCGGGGGCAATTCGCACGCCAGACTCCTCCGCAAGGTAATCAGAGAGGTCGCACCGAAGCTTTGAAAAATCGCGGTCTGGGTAGCGGTTGAGATCTTTTATGGCCGCGGTAACGGAAGCACTGATCGCCTCGCACAGATCGCTTGAGGGCGAATATGGGTTTTCGTTCACATTAAGACGCACGGGTACGTCGAGTTGTGGAGCGCCATACGGTGATTGCCCACGTAGATCGGCACGGAAGGGCAAAAATACGTCCCGAGTTGGGTTTGTTTCTTGCTCCAAGGTAAGCCTCCCCTTGCTGGTATTAATTGAAAAAACTCAATATTTTCGAACTATGAACAATGTTAGCGCGTGTAATAATTGCGTGGATGACAATACAGATGTTGAGACTTTGGAAGTCATTGAGGCTCAAGACGGTGCGATGAATTCGCGGCTCAACTGGTTGCGTGCCGGAGTGCTCGGTGCCAACGACGGTATTGTGTCGACCGCTGGTCTGGTAGTTGGCGTTGCTGGTGCAGCCGTTAATTCCCACGCCCTTTTCGTATCTGGCGTGGCGGGTCTTGTTGCAGGCGCGCTATCAATGGCTGCCGGTGAGTTTGTGTCTGTTTCTACACAGCGCGATTCGGAACGGGCAGCGCTTGTACGGCAACGTAAAGCTATTGCGAAAGATCCGGTTGGTTCACAGCGCAGACTGGCTGGAATTATTGCCGGGCATGGAGTGTCCAAGTTTTTGGCAAGTCGTATGGCAAGTGAGTTGAGTCGTACAGATCAAGACGCCGAAGCTGCGCATGCTCGCTTTGAATTGGGCATCGATCCAGATGAGCTTACGAATCCTTGGCATGCTGCGCTTGCCTCGATGGCAGCCTTTGCGCTTGGCGCGATTATCCCGCTGCTTGCTATTTTGCTTAGCCCTACGCAGTGGGCGGTAACTATCACGGTGATTGCTGTGAGCGTTTCTTTAACGATCACTGGAGTGGTATCGGCAAAACTCGGCGAAGCCCCAGTGATACCCGCAACGATTAGGAATATTGTGTGGGGCAATATCGCCATGATCGTCACATACGGTATTGGTTCTTTGGTGGGCGGTTTGGTGCCAGCATAAAGGACTCAACCAACTCTGCTATGACGAACTACACTCGACCGATTTGCCGCTTTATTGCGCCAAATCGGTCGAGTCGCAATCATCTAAAACTGGTTGCTGATCCGCACTTCCAACGACTGCGCATGCGCCGGTAAATCCTCGTCCACAGCAACCGCAGCCAAAGCTGGATACATTCCACTCATCGCCTCGCGGGTGTATTCAATTTCCTGCACTGGCTTAATAAAGGCCATCACGTTGAGCCCCGCAGCAAAACGAGCAGTGCCACCCGTAGGCAGCACATGGTTCGATCCCGCCATATAGTCACCCAATGGAACCGGCGAAAATGCGCCAACGAAAATCGCACCTGCATTATGAATCTTCTGCGCCACGTCGCGCGCCTGCGCGGTGTGAATCTCTAAGTGTTCAGCGCCATAAGCATTAGCAACCTGCACCGACTGCCCCAAATCACTTGTGATAACCACACCAGACTGCGGTCCACTCAAAGCCGTACGCACACGCTGTGAATGCTTAGTCTGCGCAACTTGCTGCTCTAATGCTTCCTCTACCTTGGATACTAAATCGAGCGAATGAGTAATCAGTACCGAAGCAGCGCAAGGATCGTGCTCAGCCTGAGAAATTAAATCAGCAGCCACATACTCGGGGCATGCCACTTCATCAGCAATAATAGCGATTTCCGTAGTGCCAGCTTCGGCGTCAATTCCCACCACGCCATGCACTGCACGCTTCGCCGCCGCCACATAAATATTGCCTGGTCCGGTCACCACATCTACAGGCTCGCACAGCACCTCGCCGTCTACCTGCACATCAGCACCGCGTGCGCCATAAGCAAACATCGCAATCGCTTGCGCCCCACCCACGGCATACACTTCCGAAATGCCCAACAGCTTACACGCCGCCAAAATTGTGGGGTGTGGCAATCCACCAAATTCTTTTTGAGGTGGCGAAGCCAAAGCGATCGTCTCCACGCCTGCTACCTGCGCTGCCACCGCATTGTGAATCACCGACGAAGGATAAACTGCTAAACCACCAGGCACGTACAGACCCACGCGCTTCACCGGAATCCATCGTTGGCGCACCACGCCACCAGGCACGATCTGCGTCTCTTGCGGTTGCGGTAACTGTGCCTCATGTCCACGGCGATTGTGGTCAATCGACATCAACAAAGCCTCACGCAGATCGGCGCTCAGCTCTGCCTCGGCGCGGTCAAGCGCCTCTTGTCGCACACGCAGATACTCAGGACGCACGCCGTCGAAACGCTCGGCCAGATCACGTAAGGCAACCGCACCGGCGTCGCGAACAGATTCAATAATCGGAGCCACTGCCTCCAAAGCACGCTCGATATTCAACTCTGCACGCGGCAAAGCCTGCGCAAGCTCCGCCTGCGTTAAGTTACGTCCGCGAAGATCTACCTGATTGAGCATCACAGTTACCTTTCCCTCACCGTATCAACGGCCGTACCAAATCTGCGGTCACGGTTAGCGTACCGGCAAATGCAATCCCACAGATGCCGACGATCAAAATCTGGCCACGGCACATCCACAAACATAAACTCCGCATAACTCGACTGCCACAACATAAAATTCGAAATGCGCTGCTCGCCACCAGTGCGAATAAACAAATCCACTGGTGGAAGCTGTGGCTGATAGAGGTTGCGTGAAATAGTCTCTGGGGTGATACGATCCGCTTTCAAGTCACCGCGTGCCACCCGAGCTGCAATATTGCGCACCGCGTCCGTCACCTCGGCCTGGCCGCCGTAGTTCACACAAAAATTCACGGTGATGACGTCGTTCCCCCGGGTGAGTTCCTCAGCTTCTTTCAGCTCTTTTATTACAGACTTCCACAGGCGCGGCTTCCTGCCTGACCACAGGATTTTCACGCCCCACGAGTTGAGCTCATCCCGACGCCGATGGATTACGTCGCGCGAATAGCCCATGAGGAACGCTACTTCTTGCGGTGAACGCCGCCAGTTCTCGGTGGAAAAAGCGTAAACGGACACCACCCGCACGCCCACTTCTATTGCGCCAGCTATCACGTCCATCAACGATAGCTCACCTGCTTTATGCCCCTCAGTGCGTGGCAAGTTGCGCGCATTTGCCCAGCGTCCGTTTCCGTCCATCACAATGGCGATATGCTCTGGCACCTGCTGGCGCTCCATCTGCGGAGCGCACTCACCCGATGAATGTGCTGGTGGAGAAATATAACTGGCGTTCATGAAATCAACCTACTATCTACATACTTCAAGGAGCGCACCTGCTTTTCCATATGCCACTGCAAATACGCGCTAATAATAGCACCAGCGCTCTTTCGGGTGGGTTCATCAGCGAGAGCCGCGATCTTCCAATCCCCTGAAATCAGTGCGCCGAGCAGCTGCCAGGTTTCGACGCTCGGAATAGCACAGCCCGCCGGGCGGCAATCGACGCAGACGGCACCGCCGATATGCACATTCAGCGCTTCATGCGGCCCTTCCACCCCGCATCGGGCGCATTCGAAAACTGCAAATTCCCATCCCGAATACTTCATCGCCCGCAAAATATAGGAATAGAGAATCAAATCTTGGTGGTGAGCACCGGTGGCCATCGCGTGAAGTGCACCGTGAAGCAGCAGGTACTGGGCAAGATCAGGATCGCCTTCTGAGGGCATCAGCTGATCAGCAGTTTCTAGCAAAGCGCTCGCAGCCGTGTAGAGATCATAATTCGTGATAATCGCGCGGTGATACTCATTGAGCGTTTCCACCTGCGTGATCACATCGAGCGTTCGCCCATAATAGAGCTGCACATCAACATGAGAAAAAGGTTCTAAGCGCGCCCCAAAACGTGATTTGGTTTTACGCACGCCTTTCGCAATGCCCCGGATTTTCCCGTGTTCACGCGAAAACATCGTGATAATACGATCTGCTTCACCCAAATCGTGGGTGCGAAGCACAATCGCTTGGTCACGATAGGTTTTGTTCATTTTTCTAGAATATCCCTAAATTGGCCAAAACACGGTATTTGAAATATCTTTTTGCGATGTTTCAATGCGGATTCGCTTAACTTTTGATCACCGTGTCACTCACGTGCCGCGCGCATAGCCACTCCTTAGCGAAGCGCCCGATTCACCGCCGACACAATCGCGTTAAATGCAGCGCGAATCGTAGAAGAATCTACGCCTACGCCCCACAAGATTTGGCCGCCGATATTGCACTCCACATACGATGCAGCCCGGGCGTCCCCACCGGCAGACATCGCGTGTTCCACGTAATCCAAAATCTCAATCTCAATGCCGAGTTGAGCAATGGCACGTACGAATGCATCAATCGGGCCATTTCCAGCCGCTTCAACCGTCCGATCTTCGCGCGCTGACTCATCTCCATCATTTAGCGCAACTGGCTGGGAAATCGTGACGGTCAAAACGGTCCGTGCGCCGTCGTCGTCAGCCCAAATATTGGTACCACGCAGCGCATACTTACCCCACGGCTGCAAATCAGGTGCCAGAGTGTACGGCAAGAACTCGTCGGTAAAAATACGCCACAGCTGGTCGGCGGTGATCTCGCCGCCAAAGCGATCCGTATAACGCTGCACGATTCTCGCCAACTCGATTTGCAAACGTCGCGGCAAATCCATGCCGTGCACGGCGGACATCAAATATGCAATGCCGCCCTTGCCAGACTGCGAATTTACCCGCACCACGGCCTCGTAGCTGCGCCCAACGTCTTGCGGATCAATCGGCAAGTACGGCACATTCCACACCACCGCGTTTTCATCGCCTCCTGCTTGGGCAACCGCTTTAGCTCGTGCTGCAAATCCCTTTTTGATCGCGTCTTGATGTGAGCCCGAGAACGAGGTATACACCAAATCACCAGCGTAAGGGGTGCGCGGCGGCACGTCCATATTCGTGCAGTGCTCTACCGTGCGCCGGATCTCGTCAATATTCGAAATATCGAGCTGTGGATCAACACCGCTGGAAAACAGATTCAAAGCCACCGTAATAAGATCGACGTTGCCGGTGCGCTCGCCGTGCCCAAACAGGCAGCCCTCTACCCGATCAACGCCAGCAAGCAAGGCTAACTCAGTGGTGGCCACACCCGTGCCGCGATCATTGTGGTTGTGGGCCGAAAGCGCCACGAATTCGCGCCGCGAAAGATTGCGACTCATCCATTCAATCTGATCAGCATAAACATTGGGCGTGCAGCGCTCGACCGTGGTTGGCAGATTCAGAATAATCTCGCGGTCGTGATCTGGTTGCCACACGTCCATCACTGCTTCGCACACTTCCAGCGCAAAATCCAGCTCAGTATCCACAAAAATTTCTGGTGAGTACTCAAATCCGGCAATCGTGGTATCGTCGAGCGTCTTTTCCATATAGGCGAGCACTTCTTGCGTGCCCGAGACCGCCAAGTGCTTCGTCTGCTCACGGTCATTATTAAAGACGACGGAGCGGAAAGTTGGCGACGTCGCGTTATACAGATGCACAGTGGCTCGCGGCAGACCCTGCAATGCGTCAATAGTGCGGTGAATAATCTCTGGGCGAGACTGTGTGAGCACTGAGATCGTCACATCTTCTGGGACGAGATCGTCCTGCACCAAGGATCGCACAAAATCCCAATCGGTTTGTGAAGCAGCCGGAAATCCCACCTCAATTTCTTTGATGCCAATGCCCACAAGCAACTGGAAAATCTTACGTTTTTGCTCGGGATTCATCGGCTCAATCAACGACTGATTGCCGTCACGCAAATCAGTTGAAAGCCACCGTGGCGCGCGAGTAATTCTATTATTCGGCCAGGTGCGATCTGGCAACGCTATCGGATTGGCATCAAGAAAATGTTGGTACTTTGAGATTGGCATCGACGAATTGCTCTGTGCCCGATTGAAACCTTGGGTTTTCATAACTCTCCTATATGTAGCTCGTTCGTGGATCGACGCCAGTTACCCGCGGAGAGGAGTCGATCTAGCGAACCTCGCCGCGGCGATTTAGAAGAAACATCCCCAAAATATACATATCTCTACCTTAAGATAAAATGCGCCGATAAGCATATTGGCTCAAATCGTGGGATATCTGCGGAAAGTAGGCGAATAGCCACGTAGGTAGTTGCCAAGGTTCAGGGCAATGGCCAGTACTTGCGCGATTGCCAGCATTCCGGCGATTGCCAGTATTCGGGCAAAAGCAAAATTTTGCGCGAGAGCGCGAGCTTGCGCTTTAGAATCCGAGCCGACCCAGCAGCTTTGGATTACGCTGCCAGTCCTTAGCAACTTTCACACGAATATCTAAGTAAACCGGACGACCCAGCAGGCGCTCGATATTGTGCCGTGCCTCTTGCCCAACTTTCTTCAGCCGCGCGCCCCCGGTACCAATCACAATACCTTTTTGCGAATCTCGTTCTACAAACACAGAAGCGTGAATAGCCAAAATCGGCTCACCTTTACCGCCAGCGCGTTCGCGTTCTTCCATTTCTTCAATGACGACGGCGATCGAGTGCGGAAGTTCGTGGCGCACGTCCGAAAGCGAGGCTTCACGAATCATTTCCGCAATCAAATCTTCTTCCGTTTCATCAGTAACTGCATCGCGCGGATAAAGCGGTGGAGACAGCGGCATTCTTTCCAAAAGCAAAGAAGTGAGCAGCTCGATTTGATCTCCCTTTACCGCAGAAATTGGCACAATTTCGGCAAAATCGGCATAAAACTCTTGTATCGAAATGAGCTTAGTTGCTAAGGCTTCTCGCGAAATTTTGTCGCATTTCGTAATCACGGCAACGATCGGTGCTTTTGTCTGCTTGACCAAATTCAAGAGGAAACGATCCCCAGGGCCGATCTTCTCATCCGCAGGCAAACACAGTGCCACACAATCGACGTCTGCCAAGGATTCGTGCACCATATCGTTCAAGCGCTCGCCGAGCAATGTGCGCGGACGGTGCAAACCAGGGGTGTCAACAATGATGAGCTGACCTTCTTCGCGATTGACAATGCCACGGATCACACGCCTCGTGGTTTCTGGTTGATTCGCAGTAATAGCGATCTTCTGCCCCACGAGCGCATTTGTGAGAGTGGACTTCCCCGCATTAGGACGCCCTACAATCGCGGTGAATCCCGCACGAAAATCCTCTGGCCACGAATCATTCATCAATATTTTCCTCTGGTGCTAGTGAAGCAATAATTGTTGCAAGACGTTTACGTCTGCCTTCAAAACGATCTGCTGCCAATTCTAAGCCCTGCACTTTCGTGCGCGAACCCGTAATCGGAACCCGACCCAAAGCTTTCGCAAGCAGACCACCGGCGGTGTCTACATCGTCGTCTTCAATACTCAAACCGAAAAGCTCGCCCAAATCATCAATCGGCAAACGTGCAGGTACACGGAACGTACCATCGTCCAGAGCCTCAACTTCTGGATGAGCCACATCGTGTTCATCAACCATCTCACCCACAAGCTCTTCAAGCAAATCCTCGATGGTCACTAAGCCAGCAATGCCGCCGTATTCGTCCACCACAAGTGCAATATGCACCGAATTCGCCTGCATCTCGTGCAAAAGCGCATCGACCATCTTCGTTTCAGGCACGAACACAGGCTTGCGCATCACGTCTGCCACGGTGATCTCTTTGGGATTGACGCGATGGTGAACGCGCCGAATCGCGTCCTTAAGATAAAGCACGCCACGCAGATCGTCCACCGAATCGCCAATCACCGGCACGCGCGAAAAGCCTGACCTCGCAAACAGCGAAAATGCCCGATCCACGGATTCATCCTCGCCAATCGAAATCATATCCGTGCGCGGAACCATCACTTCGCGCACTCGCGTGCGGGAAAGCTCGAACACCGAATGAAGAAGCGAGCGCTCGTCGTCTTCAATCGCTTCGGATTCTGAAACGCGCTCCACCATCAAAGCGAGCTGATCTTCGTTTTCGTTCTCTCGCTCTTCGTCGTCCACCGCTTCTCGACGACCCACAAACACGGCCGTGAGCTTAGTTAATGCCCACAAAAGATAATTGACGCTGCGGATCACTCCCAAGGGGTGTTTACGGCCAAAAGAACCAGGGAATATAAAAGACACAATCGCACTGCCAGCAGCAATAACAGCGAGTGAAAGCGCGAGCAAAAGCCAAAAATTTTGTGTGAAACGATTGAGAGCAGCAGCGGTGGAAATAGCGAAAATAGCAGCAAAAATAACGCGGGCGCCGTGGGTTGCCGTGATAGCGCAAACGCGCTCATGCACGATTTTCGCAATGTACTTACCGCCCACACCCTGCGCTGCAGCTTCAGCAGCTTCGGAGCGAGTTAGCCGATTGACCGCAGTCGCAATAACGCCCGTATACGACATCGCACACAGCGAGAGCACAGCAATAATAATTTCCACGCTGAGCGGGATCGAAGCAAAATCACTCACAGTACGTCACCTAATCAATGGTTGGCGCGATGTCGTCGATGTCGCCAAAATCGCGAATAGGCTCGTTCGGGTTTTGCGGTTTGCGAGCCAAAAAGCTCAAAAGCAAGCGGCGTTGCAGATCAAACATTTCTTTGCGCTCGTCCTCTTCCTCATGGTCATAACCGAGGAGATGGAGCACGCCATGCGTTGTGAGCAGCAGAATTTCTTCCATAGTTGCATGCCCAGACCGCAAAGCTTGCCGCGCAGCAACCTGTGGGCAAATCGCAATATCGCCCAAAATTCCCTCAACCGGCTCTTGCCCTGGCGGAGTTGGACGCAGCTCATCCATCGGGAATGACATCACGTCAGTTGGGCCTTCCAAATCCATCCATTCGACGTGCAGCTGTGCCATCGCAGATTCGTCAAGCAGCACAATGTTGAGGTCTGCCTGCGGATGCACGCGCATCTGGTCGAAAAGCCAGGTTCCTAATTCGGAGATTTCCTCCAGATTCGGAGCCGGCTCAAACGACGATTCATCATTAACTTCAATCATTGTTCATCATTCCATCGAGCATAGGCGTCAATAATATCGGCCACTAGGCGGTGACGCACGACGTCTGCCGAACCGAGTTCAGAAAACTTGATTCCATCCACTTCCCGCAAAATGCGGCGCACTAGTAGCAGACCCGATTGTACTTTACCGGGCAGATCAATTTGAGTGATGTCGCCAGTAACTACCATTTTCGAGCCAAAGCCAAGGCGGGTTAAGAACATCTTCATCTGCTCGGGAGTGGTGTTTTGCGCCTCGTCCAAAATAATGAAAGCATCATTGAGCGTGCGCCCGCGCATATACGCCAGCGGCGCTACTTCAATAGTTCCCGCTGCCATCAGCTTTGGAATCGCGTCAGGATCCACCATATCGTGCAGCGCATCGTAAAGCGGACGCACATAAGGATCAATCTTGTCGTTGAGTGAACCAGGCAAGAAACCGAGTGATTCTCCAGCTTCCACAGCAGGGCGCGTCAAGATAATGCGCGAGACTTCTTTCTTTTGCAAAGCAACCACTGCCTTTGCCATGGCAAGATAGGTTTTACCTGTACCAGCTGGGCCGATGCCAAAAATCACGGTATTTTCATCGATCGCGTCCACATAAGCTTTTTGACCGAGTGTTTTAGGCCGAATCGTCTTGCCGCGCGCCGTCAAAATATCGGCGTTGAGCAGCTCGGTTGGTCGTGTCATCCCGGATTTCGTCATAGAAATTGCCCGCTCCACGGCATCGACCGTCAGGTGCTCTCCCAGCGATACGACGGCGATCAGCTCCGAAATCAACTCAATAGCTAGATCGACGTTCGCCGCATCCCCGGTGATTGAAATCGAGTGCCCACGCACATGCAAAGTAGCAGGTGCAAGGCCTTTTTCAAGAACTCGCAAAACTCCATCGCTGTGACCAAGCAAGCTGATCATGGGAATTCTATCTGGAACGGTAACTGTTCGCTGTATGTGTGCGTCGTTCGTCATCAATTCAATCTTACCTCAGATCGCGAGATCTAAGCGTCACTGAAAGCCCGCAAAACGGCAATTGCCCACGATCCAGCCGTAGCGGATCGCAAAACGTGTTGACCAAGCAGCACAGTTTGCGCACCGGCAGCCGTAAACATCGCAATCTCCTCCGCAGTAATTCCGCCCTCCGGCCCCACAATTACACTCACATGAGCAGGCAGTAAGCGCATGCCTGTCGCAGTTTTTGAAGGACGCCCCTGCTCTGAGCGCAACTGTTGCAAGCTCTGCACTAAAGAAACCGTTGCTTCTTCATGACACACAAATACGAGGCCGCCATCTGCTACCCACTGAGCTATTTTTCCAGCTAGTTCGCGCGATTTGAGCACTTCGCTCACCACGGGCACATAAGATCGCCGCGATTGCTTGGCAGCCGCATCAGCCGTAAGCTGCCATTTTGCAGCTCCCTTAGCTGCTTTGCCAGATTGACTCCACGTAACGATCGCCCGCTGTGACTCCCATGGAATTACCTCATCTACACCAAATTCGGTAGACGTTTCCACAGCTTGCTCATCGCGCCCACCTTTAGCGAGCGCCTGCACCAAAGTAATCGCAGTATCGGGCCGAGATTCTTGCACTACCTCTCGAGCAATACCGGCGAGCTGGCTTTTCGCAACGTCATTGACTTCGATCCTCACCCGCAAACCTTGGGCGTTCACCACGTCAATAAGCTCCCCGCAGCGCGTGCGACGCACAGTGGCTGCGTGGCGAGCTTCCTCACCAGAGAGCACGACGACGTCGCCCACCTGGGCAAACGTCATGTTGCGGTCTATATACACAGGTAGCGTCACTGTATGCCGCCTAAATCAGCTGGATGCGCTGCCGACGACGCGGGCAAAAAGAGCAAAGAGAACGCATTTTTTCCAAGCATGAGTTAGATCCCCATAAACTTATCTTTCAGGCGCGAAAACACCGAACCAGTTTCAGAAATCATTCTTGCCCCTGGCGATTCTTCTCCGCGCAACTTAGCTAGCTGCTCAATCAAGGCGCGCTGCTCGTCGTCGAGCTTAGTTGGAGTTTTCACCTGAACGGTAATCTTAAGATCGCCACGGCCGCGGCGATGCAAGCGGCCAACACCCATACCGTCGAGCCGCACCTCCGTACCAGACTGCGTACCTGGTGCAATATGTACCTTTTGCTCACCATCAAAAGTATCGATATCAAGCTCAGTGCCCAACACCGCACTCGTCATCGGAACTTCCAGCGTGGCGTGCAGATCGTCACCGCGCCGCACAAATACCGGATCTTTCTCCACATAAACCTCAGCGAAAAGATCGCCTGGCATACCACCGGCTACACCGGCGTCTCCCTGCCCAGTGAGCCGAATCCGCATGCCCTCTTCAACACCGGCCGGAACTTTCACAGTGACTGACTTCTTCGAACGCACGCGTCCCTCACCAGAGCACTCCCCACATGGGGTGACGATCTGCGTGCCGTAACCTTGACAAGCACCGCAAGCGGACGTCGTCATCATCTGACCGAAAAGCGAATTGGTGACTCGCTGCACCGAACCTGAACCGCCACACTGTACACACGTCACCGGTTGCGTGCCCGGCGCCGTCATCATGCCCCGACACTCCGGGCACTCAGCAGCAACATCAACAGTGATGGGTTTATCTACTCCGAAGACGACGTCCTCCAGAGTGAGATTCATGCGCACGAGCGAATCGGCACCGCGCTGAGCTCGAGAAATTGGTCCACGTTGAGCTGCGCCACCGCCGAAAAAGGTTGAGAAGATATCTTCAAAGCCAAAGCCGCCTGCCGCCCCGGCGCCCCCACCACGCAACGCATCTTCGCCGCCCATGTCGTACATGCGCCGCTTTTCTTCATTAGAGAGCACATCATAAGCGCTGGTCACATCTTTAAAGCGCTCTGCACCATCAGGGCCAGCCACATCTGGATGAAGTTTACGCGCTAACTTGCGATACGCTTTTTTGATATCTTCTTGCGAGGCGTCTCGCGACACACCAAGGATTTCGTAGTAGTCGGCCACTGAATGCTTTACCTATCTTTACTGTTGTTCTGTCTGTATTAAAAATCTGATCTTGTGCAAAAGTCTTGCTAGTTTTGCCGCAAAATCTCCGACAAATACGTCGCAATCGCATGCACACTCGATATCGCGCCTGGATAATCCATCCTCGTTGGGCCAATAATTCCCAAGCTGGCAATCGTCTGATCTGCGGTATTGCCATAGCCGGAGGACACAATTGACGTTTCAGCCAGCTCCTCGGCATCGTTTTCCTTGCCAATTCGCACATGCAGCCCTTCACCCTGCTTGGCCAGCAATTTCATCAACACCACTTGCTCTTCGAGCACGTCAAGGATCGGAGCAATCGAATTATGAAATTCCACGTTATAACGGCTGAGATTTCCGGTTCCAGCCACCACCACGCGCTCTTCAACCTCATTGAGCAGGGCGCCTTGCAAGACATCCACAATCTTTCGAGCAAAATCCTGGATATGCGCTGGACACTGCTCAAGAAGTTTAATTGCAGCTGAACCCAAAGCCTTTAGTTGCAGTCCGGTTAAATGCTCGTTGATAGCCAGGCGCACATCATCGAGAGTTGCATCATTGACCGGCTGCGTATGCTCGATAGTGCGTTGCTCCACACGCCCTGCATCAGTGATCATCACAATGAGAATCAGCCGTTCAGTGAGCGTCACAAGTTCAACATGGCGTAATGTGGTACGCCGTAAAGACGGATACTGCACTACCGCAACTTGTTGAGTGATCTGCGCCAAAAGCCGCACGGTGCGATCTAAAACGTCGTCTAAATCCACGGCTTCGCGCAAAATTCGCTCAATAGCGAGCCGCTCACCAGCAGAAAGAGGCTTTATCTGCGCCAGCGAATCAACAAAAGCTCGGTATCCAGCATCAGTTGGGATGCGACCAGCAGATGTGTGAGGTTGCACGATTAGTCCGGCTTCTTCCAGCTGCGCCATATCGTTGCGGATCGTGGCTGGGGAAACGTGTAAGCCGTGGCGTTCCACCACCGCTTTTGATCCCACAGGTTCCCTCGTGGAAACGTAATCTTCCACGATTGCGTTGAGCACGATTCGACGCCGTTCGTCTGGTGTTCCCATCAAGGTCCCCCTTTCAACGTCCCACAGTTTCACAGTTTCACAATTCCACAGTTTCACAAACAAGTTTGAGCAATTACCCAAGCTCGGCAATAACCTGAACATTGCACTCAAAGTATCCGAGTGCTAATTCTACGCTTTTCTGACCCCAACACGCATCTGCGCAACGTCCGATTGGTCACCCCTTTTTCGCGTCCGGTGATTTAATCTAGTGTGGTGAACTCAAGATTTACCAACCGCCACCCCTCAGGGCGCGAAATTCATCGACACCAAGACGCCGAGGCACCCGCACCGATTTTCCGCAATGCGAACGATCGCTATGGAGACGACGTTCTCACAGCTGATCCCTTACGCAAACCAAAGCCCCGCCAGATTCACGCTGAAGTTGGCTTGCTTTTAGAGGACGTTCAAACTGGCTACGTTGGTGAAGTAGTTCGCGTACACAAGGTCGCAGGACAGTGGCAGATGGTGCTCGAAGATGGAAACTTCAAACAGCGTTCCTTTCCACTCGGCCCCGGTTTTTGGCTTGAAGGCCAGCCCGTCGTCGTCATCGAACCGAAAGCGCAGCCACAACGAAACGGATCGCGGCAATACAACGGAACGCAGCCGCGCGTCGTCGCAGGAAAATACGTCACTGCATCGGGATCATTGCACGTCGAACACAAGGCGAGGGTGGCACGCCCATCTCGAATCTGGGTTGAGGGCAAACACGACGCCGAGCTCATTTCGAAAATATGGGGTGAAGATCTCGCTTATGAGGGAATCATGATCGAAGAGCTGTTTGGAGCCGACCACCTGATGGACGTGCTCAAGGTATTCTCCCCCTCAGACCAACACCGCGCAGGAGTGCTGCTCGATCACCTCCTGCCCGGAACGAAAGAATGGCATATTGCCCAAGAAGCAATGAAACTTCCGGGCGTGCTTGTGCTCGGCCATCCGTATATTGACGTGTGGCAGGCCGTAAAACCGCGCACTATAGGCATTTCGAGCTGGCCAGATGTGCCGCGCGGTGAGGATATAAAAATCGGCACTCTCGCACGGCTCGGTTGGGTGCACGCTGACGCGCACGACGTCGGGCTCGGCTGGCAGCGCATTCTCGATTCGGTAAAGTCCTATACCGATCTCGAGCCGGCGTTGCTCGGCAGAATGGAAGAGCTGATCGATTTCGTGAGCGCCGGGCTATAGGTGTTAAAACCGCAGCTATTGACGCAGCACCCAGCGCTATAACTTCACGATCTGCGCCAGCGCACTTTTAATCGTTTTAATCTCCGCAACCAATTCTGAATCAAAGTCCTGAGCTGGAATAATTGCACTTGCAGTATTGCCATTGGTATAGATTGCTACCACGTTTGCCTGGGAGTTTGCCCATTCCAGCAGCGCAGAATCTTCGTGCAGCTCAGCTGGGCTTTGCGTGGTATAAAAACTCCAGCGCTTTTGTGAGGCTTCGAGTGGCTGCGACGCTTTTACCGGCATCGGCGTCGGCATAAAACCAACTGGAAGCGTAAATGAATCGGTAACGCAAAGGATTTGCCCGAATGTTTTCTCACTGCCGTCTGCCAAAAGTGGCGAATCCACGGTGATAACTTGATATGCGTCCTGCTCACCAACAAGAACACGCGCACTTCGCCAGTTCTGAGCAGAGCGTCCACTCATAGCATCATGAGCAGCGGCATTGACCAAAAAGGGCCACAGTGAAACATCTGGCTGTTCACCAATGAGGAATAAGCGCGCGTCTTTCACGATATCTTTGTGCGAAATCTTCTCTTTGCGTAACTGTGCAATGAGTCGAGTACGCTCGTCCCAAGCGCCGCGCGTCTTCGGTGAGAGCCCAATAAAGAGCGCCCAACCTAAAGTTCCTGCAAAAAGCACGATCAGCAAGACTTTTATGTACATATCGCCCATAAGCTTCTCAACTCCTCATATCTGTGCGAATATTGCGCTGCGTGTGGAATATTCTTATTACCAAAGCTCACGAATAACAGTATCGGCAAGTAAACGCCCTTTTTGGGTGAGCACAATTTTTCCGCTCAAAGCTTGATGTGGATCAATCAGTGCGTCGCTCATCAACCCCGCCACCACGTGTGCAGGCGTGCTGGTCGGAACCTCAATGCCACTCGAGAGCCGCACGCCCATCATAATGTGTTCCTCCCGGCGCTCTACCTCGGTAAGAATCTCGCGTCCAGCTGCTGGACTCGCAGGTTGATCGTCAGCGTTGGCACTCAAACGCTGAGCGTACGCCAAAGGATGCTTCACATTCCAAAAGCGAGTTCCATTGATATGCGAATGTGCACCTGGCCCGTATCCCCACCAGTTGTCATTGCGCCAATAATGCATATTGTGCTGGCATTCTTCCCCGGGCTTTGCCCAATTTGAAATCTCGTACCACTGTAGCCCCGCCGCAGAAAACCGCTCATCAGCCAACACGTATTTATCTGCTAATTCTTCCGGATCGGGTTCGTAAATTTCCCCGCGCCGCAACTGTGCACCCATCTTCGTGCCCAGTTCAATCGTCAGTGCATACGCCGATATATGCGCTGGTTCAAGCGCTAAGGCAGCCTCAACGGATTCCTCCCACTGCTTCATGGACTCCCCCGGCGCACCATAAATCAGATCGATCGAATAGCGCAGGCCAAGCTCTTGTGCCCACGTTGCGACCTTTTCAACTTGCCCTTGGGTGTGAGCGCGATCAAGGGTGGCCAAAACCTGGGGTTCTGCCGATTGCATACCGCAAGATATCCGGGTAAATCCGGCGTCCTTGAGCTGGGCCAAATAATCTTTGGTCAACGTTTCTGGGTTTGCTTCGGTTGTAACCTCTGCCCCTGCAGCCAGTGCGAATACGCTCGTCAAGTCGTGAAAAATACCTAGCAATTCGGACGCCGGCAGCATCGTCGGTGTACCGCCACCAAAAAACACTGTGCGCAGCGGGCTACTTTGATCGCCTACATCTAAAACTCGCCGGGATAATTCGATCTCTTTGTACAGCGTTTGCCGAAAATCAGTAAGCGCAGCGCCTTTTCCAAAGTTGAGATTCGTGTAGGTGTTGAAATCGCAATACCCACACCGAACTCGGCAAAAAGGTATATGAAGATAGGCCGAAAAACCTCCACCGACGTTCGGTTCAGGCAATGTACCATCAGCAGGAGCTGCTTCACCCTCAGGAAGCTCAGCCAAGTTGTGCCATTCCACGCCGCGAGCTTGGCGGACGTTCACCACCACGATCTGCGAGTACTGTTTCCCCACGGGCGACGGCGCTCACCCACGGATCCTCAGGCACCTCGGCGTCGTCAATACCCAGGTTGTTACGTACGGCGACGACGTCGTGGACGGAGCGATTCGCTTCCAGACCGCGCTGTTCAAAACGAGTCATCACTCGCTCATCAAACCGTGGCGCAAAGCCGCCCTGGTAAATACCTTCATCGGTAAAATCAATGTTTTGACCAGCATAAGGATTTCTAAACCACGGCGATTCAGCAACCACATCTCGCATCTGCCAAGCGTAGTTATCCCAGTCCGTAGCCATTCGCCAAATGCCCTCAGGTGGCAAAACCGCAGCTACTGTATGGGCGAAAGCCGGTGAAACGATCCTGCGTTTACGATGTTTCTTCTTCCGCCACGGATCCGGAAAGAAAGTCCACACTTGTGCAGCGTACTGACGCTGAGCGTCGTCGCCGCGAACACCGAAAATAATCGGCAAGGCTTGAGCAGCGTCCAATTCAGCGATCTTTACGTTGTCTAATTCTGCGCGCGACACCGCATTTACGCAGCGTGCAACCCCTGGCGCCCAAGCTTCAAAGGCCAAAAAATCCCATTCGGGGTGAAGTGTGGCAGCATGAACTAGCTGCTCTCCAGAGCCCGGCCCGACTTCCACCACAATTGGCGCTTCCCTGCCAAAAACGGCAGCCAAATCGATACGAGAGTCGGCCGCAATCGTTGCTTGCCCAATACCTTTTTCAAACGGGAGCAGGTACTTCTCAGCGTGTGCTTCCATGACTTTTTCGTACTTATCGCCTAGGCGCTTTCCACGCAGCGAAAAAGACATAATACGCCCGTAATTCACCGGCTGTGTTTCGTTATCAACCACTTACTTCTTCTTACTCTCTGGCATTTCAGAACTAAGAGCTGCCACGAAAGCCTCTTGCGGCACGTCGATTCGACCAATCGACTTCATGCGCTTCTTGCCCTCTTTTTGCTTCTCAAGCAGCTTGCGCTTACGGCTAACGTCGCCACCATAGCACTTGGCCAATACGTCTTTGCGCAAAGCACGAATCGTCTCACGAGCGATCACTCGTGAGCCAACGGCCGCCTGAATCGGAATCTCGAACTGCTGGCGCGGAATAAGCGTCTTGAGCTTGGCAGCCATTTCAACGCCATAGGAATAGGCGCTATCGCGGTGCACAATCGCGGAGAATGCGTCCACAGTTTCGTGGTTGAGCAAAATGTTGACTTTCACCAAATCTGCAGCTTGTTCGCCTTCTTCCTTATAATCCAA
This sequence comes from Arcanobacterium pluranimalium, assembly GCF_016907845.1. GTDB lineage: Bacteria > Actinomycetota > Actinomycetes > Actinomycetales > Actinomycetaceae > Arcanobacterium_A > Arcanobacterium_A pluranimalium. The sequence continues at coordinate 1,295,769 of NZ_JAFBCS010000001.1, read as the reverse complement.
GGAAGCGTAACCTTTTGTGCGCGATTTTAACTGATCGAAGAAGTCCGTAACGATTTCTGCCAATGGGAGCTCATAGCGCAGTTCTACGCGATCTTCGGAAAGATAATCCATACCTTTCATATTTCCGCGTCGTTGCTGGCACAGTTCCATCACAGTGCCCACGTACTCTTTTGGAGTCAAAATTGTGGCGTCAACCAGCGGTTCGATAACTTCCTTGATCTTGCCCTCTGGGAATTCCGACGGGTTAGATACCTTGACTTCCTCACCAGCGTCAGTGATAACCCGATAATTTACTGAGGGCGCCGTGGCGATCAGATCGAGATCGAACTCGCGAGCCAAACGCTCCGTAATAATCTCCAAATGAAGCAAACCCAAAAAGCCGCATCGGTAACCGAAGCCCAGCGCCACAGAGGTCTCCGGCTCATAGGTGAGCGCGGCGTCGTTGAGCTTAAGTTTATCTAACGCATCGCGCAAAGCCGGGTAGTCTGATCCGTCGATCGGATATAAACCAGAGAACACCATCGGCTTGGGATCCTGATAACCAGAAAGAGCTTGGCCTGCGGGCTTACTCAAATCGGTGATGGTATCGCCCACACGCGATTGACGCACGTCTTTCACACCGGTAATGAGGTACCCTACCTCGCCCACGCCCAGGCCTTTCGATGGCATTGGCTCAGGTGAAATCACACCAATTTCCAAAAGTTCGTGTGTCTGCTTGGTAGACATCATCTGAATGCGCTGGCGCGGACGCAAATTTCCATCCACCACACGCACGTAGGTCACAACTCCACGGTAGGTGTCGTATACGGAATCGAAGATCATAGCGCGAGTTTCGGCATCGGCGTCGCCAACTGGAGGCGGCACCTCACCCACAATCCGGTCAAGCAGCACGTCCACGCCCTCGCCCGTCTTACCTGAAACGCGAATACAATCTTCTGGTTCACAACCGATGAGCGAAGCGAGCTCCACAGCGTATTTATCCGGGTTAGCTGCGGGAAGATCAATTTTATTGAGCACTGGAATGATGGCGAGATCATTTTCGATCGCCATATACAAATTGGCAAGAGTCTGAGCTTCGATTCCTTGCGCCGCGTCCACCAGCAGAATTGCTCCCTCACAAGCCGCAAGCGACCGTGAAACTTCATAAGAGAAATCGACGTGCCCCGGCGTATCGATCATATTAAGGGCATAGGCCGCACCATCAACAGTCCAGGGCATGCGCACCGCTTGCGACTTAATCGTAATTCCGCGTTCGCGCTCAATATCCATCCGATCGAGATACTGCGCGCGCATATCTCGTTCAGAGAGTACACCGGTGAGCTGGAGCATGCGGTCTGCCAGGGTTGATTTCCCGTGGTCAATATGGGCAATGATGCAGAAATTACGAATGCGATCTGCGGCAGTTGCTGCCGGCTCAATCTGCTTGATCTGCTCTGACGTACTTACAGGCACGGAACTCCTTAACTTATGTTTCTCAGGTATAAGGCTACCAGCGCACGCCATTTGCCCCGATCTTCACTGATGTGATTTTAGCATCCGCGCCGAACATCACTGCAAAACTTCGCGCTCCCACACTAGCTTCTAACACTAAGAGCAGTGCAAATGCTAGAATCTTTCTTGGTTTTACGCATAGTGCATATTCAACACATTTGCACGTTGAACGTGCCTTGCATGCGTTCAACGCATCTTGCGTGCGCAATATAACGTACACGATACGGCGAAGGAGCTAGTAGTGGCAGTATTCATGGACTCTTGGTCCAACCAAGACGGTCTTGACCGTGTGAGCAAGCTTTTTGCAGATCAGTTTGGAGGTGAGCCTGAGCAGGTTTGGGCAGCTCCTGGTCGAGTGAATATTATCGGTGAACACACCGACTATAACGAGGGCTTGTGCTTGCCTATCGCGCTCAATCACCGCACGTTTGCTGCCATTTCTTTTCGTCACGACGACGTCGTCCGCGTTGCCTCACGCCTCGATTCCGTCCATATCTGGGAGGGTAAGCTCAGCGACATCGGCCCTAACTCCCCCGATTCCTGGGCTTCCTATGCTGTTGGCCCAGCCTGGGCGCTCGGTGTGGCGCATGGTTTCGACGCCGCTATCGATTCGTGCGTACCGACGGGAGCTGGGTTATCGTCGTCGGCTGCTATCGAATGTGCGGTGGGCTCAGCTTTCGTACCAACCGAAACACAAGCGCAGCGCAAAGAGCTTGCAAGCGCTTGCGTAACCTCGGAAAACGTCGTTTCTGGTGCGGCAACGGGAGGTTTGGATCAATCTGCGTCGATGCTGTGTACGCAAGGAAATGCCCTCTACCTCGACTGCCGATCTTGGGAAACTCGCAGCATCCCTTTCGATATGTCCAAATTTGATCTCTCCCTGTTGGTGATTGATACGCGCGCCACACATTCTCTCAATGACGGCCAGTACGAAAAGCGACGCCGTTCTTGCGAAGAAGCAGCTCAATTACTTGGCGTAGATTCCTTGCGCGAAGCTACGCTTGATGACTTAAGCCGACTCGAGGGCGTGTTATTGCAGCGTGCGCGCCATGTGGTGACGGAAATTCAGCGTGTGCGCGACGTCGTCGCTCTTCTCGAAGCAGAACGCCCGCACGAAATCGGCCCGCTCCTCAACGCCTCTCACGCCTCACTTCGCGACGATTACGAAGTCTCGTGCGCCGAGTTGGACGTGGCGGTAGAAAGTGCCACAACTGCTGGAGCTTTGGGTGCTCGCATGACCGGCGGCGGTTTTGGCGGTTCAGCTATCGCTCTCGTTCCAAATTCGGCTTTCGACGCCGTAACGAGCGCAGTTGAAAAAGCTTTTGCTGATCACGGATTCGCATCGCCACATTTCCTACGCACTATTGCAGCTCAAGGAGCAGAAAGGGTCCAAGCATGAGTGCACTCGAACACGCCCGCCAAAAAATGATTGACGACGGCGCTGGTCACATCGCCGTGAAAGTCTTTGAAGAGTACTTTTATCAGCTCGAACAAGGCAGCACCGGATTGATTCCTGAATCGACTATTGAGCCACTCACCTCCGTTGATGATCTGACTGCGGTAGATATCGATCCACAAGTGGCTAAGAAAGCTCTGGGGCAAACCGTGTTCTTAAAGCTCAATGGTGGTTTAGGTACGTCGATGGGCTTGGCAAAAGCTAAATCCTTACTACCAGTTCGCGACGGTATGACGTTCCTCGACATCATCTTTGCGCAGATTCGCGATGCACGACGCCGCAGCGGCAAAGAAGTGCCGCTGATGCTCATGAACTCCTTCCGAACCCACAGCGATACTGCGTGCTTATTCCCAGACGACCTCAAAGTTGAGGGGATCCCAGTTGATTTTGTGCAAGGACGCGAGCCGAAACTATTAGTAGATTCTCTTGAGCCAGTTACCTGGCCACGCGATCCTGAGCTCGAATGGTGCCCGCCAGGGCACGGTGATATTTTCACCTCGCTTGCTCAATCAGACCTGCTCACCACACTGCTCGATCAGGGTTTGCGCTATTTCACCACGTCAAACGCTGATAACCTCGGCGCTTTCCCATCGGCACAGCTCGCTGGTTGGTTTAGCGAAAGTGGCGCCTCCTACACCCCTGAGCTGTGCACTCGCACTTTGGCCGATCTTAAAGGTGGGCATTTGGCACGGCGCAAATCCGATGGTCAGATTATTTTGCGTGACACGGCGCAAACCCCACCAGAGGATATGCATTTCTTTACCGATCAGTATCGCCACCCTTATTTCCACACCAACAACCTCTGGTTCAATATCGAGGCATTGCGTGACTTACTGCGGCGCACAGGCGGCGTAGTGAACCTGCCGCTCATTAGAAATAAGAAACACGTCGATCCAACTGATAAGACCTCACCTGAGGTATATCAGATCGAATGCGCAAGTGGAGCGATCGTAAGCTCATTTTCTGATTCGCGCCCGATCCTGGTGGGTCGCGAGAGATTTTTGCCGGTTAAGACCACCAATGATCTTTTTGCGATCCGCTCAGATAGTTACGATTTTGGTGCAGATGCGAGGCTGCGACTCAACCGAGAGCAGGCGCCAATTGCGCGACTCGATCCACAGTATTTCGCCATGATTTCAGATTTTGAGCTTCGCACGAAAAATCTTCCCTCTACGGCGAATCTCGACTCCATCGAAGTCACTGGAGATTATTTCTTTGATGGAACCGAGAAATTAGCGGGAGACGTGCACATCCACGCATAATCGTGGGAATATAGGAATATGGGTATTCCGCAAAAAATCATCGGCGCAGATGAAACAGTCGTGTTTCATCTGCGCGAGCACGTCAAAGCAATTTTGCTCAATATCATCGGTGCGATTGCCGTATTGATACTCGCATGTGCCGCTACCTATTTCTTGCCTGAATCGCGCCCGGCATGGGTGCTATGGCTGCTTTGGGTGGTAGTGGCAATTTGTGTGGGCGCGATCTTCGTAGTGCCATGGCTCAAATGGTATACCAGTACCTACACGATCACATCGCGCAGAATCATCACCAGAAGCGGAATTTTCGCCAAGACCGGCCACGATATTCCCCTATCGCGTATCTCAAATGTGAATTATGAACTCGACTTCATAGATCGCTTTTTCGGTTGTGGCACACTCATTTTCGAAACGTCAGCCGGAAATCCCCTTGAGCTAAAAGATATTCCGCACATCGAAGATATCCACGTGCGTTTGACTGAAATGCTCTTCGAGTCACCGGACAACACCAACTATCGAACAATCGAGGATGAATGAATCTCCAGCCATTCTTCAAACGCCTTATTACCAATTTAGGTAAGAGCCTCATACGCGAGCTGACGCGCAAGCGCTCCACTGGAAGCGAATCCTCTCGCAACTCCCAGACGACGCGCGGTGCCGCACGCAAGCCGGTCACACCGGCGTCGTCAACAGAAGGGAACTCCTCGGAGCTCAGACAAGTGAGGCGCTGGAACATTGCGAAGAACGGTCTGCCGAATTTCGAATATAGGCCAGATAACGACGCCGTGCCCGATCCTGGCGAAGTAGTCTGGACGTGGATTCCCTATGAAGAGAATAACGGTGAGGGTAAGGATCGCCCAGTATTGGTTGTGGCTGTAGTCGGAGAAACTGCTATCTGCGCACAAATGACTTCCAAAGATCATGCACACAGCTCGCTTTACCAGGACGAATACCATCGGTGGTGGCTCGATTTAGGCAGTGGAAACTGGGATCGAGACAACCGCGCCTCAGAAGTACGTCTCGACATTCTCTGGCAAGTTCCGTTTACCGAAGTACGTAGAATCGGCGGATTTCTCGAGAAAAATCGCTATTTGCGAGTGATCGCAGCTCTCAAGGAGATTCACAAATAATCGCGAGAGAGCGCACGTGACGCGTTGCACCAGCATCTGGTGTGGTATTCGTTGGAATTACAGGAAAAAGCTGGTAGAGTTTTCCATTGGACTTTGCACCTGGTCGGGTCGCGAGTCCGGCCTGATCCATAACCACGGGTGTCCCCACGCCTGGCAGTCCGGAGATGGCAACCTCTCACCGACCGTATCCGTTCGCATCTGCGAAAAATCGAAAGAGTTAAACAGTGGCAAATATTAAGTCCCAGAAGAAGCGTATCAAGACCAACGAGAAGCGTCGTATCCGCAACAAGGCCTACAAGTCTGAGCTAAAGACCCTCGTTCGTAAGACGCGCGAAGCTATTGCTGCCGGTGATGCTGAGACCGCTACCGCGGAACTGCGCATTGCAAGCCGCAAGCTGGACAAAGCTGTATCTAAGGGCATTATCCACAAGAACCAAGCTGCTAACCGCAAGTCAAAGCTTGCCAAGCAGGTTGCTGCTCTTGGAGAGAAAGCCTGATTCGATAACTTTCCGTTGGCTGAGTCTTCGACTCTCCTAACGCGAACTCTGGTGAGGGTGGTACGGAACGTTCCGTACCACCCTCACCAGTATCTTGAAACTGATATTTGCGCAACAAACAGTGGCTTCATGATACGCACTAGCTGGGCAGAGCCCCGATGTTCACTGTGCCTGACGCGCTTCCCAAGCGGAACGCACCATATCCGCTAGTGTATGGCGCATTTTCCAGTTGATATCGCGTGCAGCAGCTTGCCCATCAGCCACGATACGAGCAGGATCGCCAGGGCGCCGAGCAGCAATAATGGGATCAAAATCTATTCCGGTAACCTGTGCGATCTCGTGCATGATCTGCGCAACCGACGAACCTTCGCCAGAACCAAGGTTATAGGCCGGAAGTAAATCTTTCCCAGCTTCTAAAGCTTGCGCAGCGGCAACATGTGACACCGCCAAATCAGCGACGTGAATATAATCGCGCACGCAAGTGCCATCTGGGGTTGGATAGTCATTTCCGTTAATTTGAGGTCGCTCACCAGCTAATAAACGGTCAAACACAATTGGGAATAGATTGTGTGGACTGCGATCATACACGTCAGTACCAGCCGAACCAACCACGTTGAAATAACGCAAATTCGTATAGCGCCACTGCGGATCAACCGCCCGCATATCAGCCGCAAGCCACTCTCCAATGAACTTGGTCTGCCCATAAGGCGATTCCGGTGCGAGTGGGCAATCTTCGGTCACCATGTCCACCTGAGGAGTGCCATACACAGACGCTGAGGAAGAGAAAACGTAGTTGTGCACACCGGCGTCGTACATCGCTGACAACAGCGAAACGAGACCCGTAACGTTCTGATTGTAGGTATGCAGCGGCCGTTTAACTGATTCACCAGCATATTTGTAGCCAGCAATCGACATCACACCAGTGATGTCGTGCGTTTCAAATACCTTGGCCAACCGATCGTCGTCGAGGATTGATCCCTCTACAAATGGCGTATTATCGGGCACAAACTGGCGCAGTCCAGTGGAAAGATCATCATAAACTACTACGTCCATGCCAGCGTCGTGAAATGCCCGCACAACGTGAGCACCAATATACCCTGCTCCTCCAGTAACCAACCACGCCATCTCAATTCACCTTTCGCTTCGTTGCGTGTGCATAACATCGCTGATCAACACGTCATTTGTACCTTACAGTAAATACCATAGCCCACGTAACCAGTATCTATAGAATCGGTCCACGATCAACGGAATTAAAAATATGGGAGCTTCGATCGCTAGTATCGAAACTCCCATATTCTCGCTGGTTCACTATAGCGCAGCGATTATCTGCTCAACCGTTGCTTTAGCGTCGCCCAAAAGCATCTGTGAATTCTCATTGAAGAATAATGGGTTCTGCACGCCTGCATAACCGGCATTACCCATCGAACGCTTAAAGACGATCACATTCTTCGCTTCCCAGACCTTGAGTACCGGCATGCCAGCAATAGGCGAACCAGGCTCCTCAGCTGCTGGATTAACGGTATCGTTTGCGCCGATCACCAGCACGACATCGATATCAGCGAAATCGTCATTCACTTCGTCCATTTCAAGCACGATATCGTATGGCACCTTGGCTTCGGCCAAAAGCACGTTCATATGCCCAGGTAGACGACCCGCAACAGGGTGAATACCGAAAGTCACTTCAACGCCCTGGGCACGCAAACGCGAGGTCAAATCCGCAACTGGATACTGAGCCTGGGCCACCGCCATGCCATAGCCAGGGGTAATCATCACTTTGCGCGCATCTTTGAGCATTTGCGCAACGTCCGCAGCCGTCGTCTCCCGATGCTCGCCATAATCACGATCATCAGTACCGGCAGCGCCGTCCGTACCAAAGCCGCCCAAAATCACCGAAACAAACGAACGATTCATAGCCTTGCACATGATGTAACTCAAATAAGCACCCGAGGAGCCAACCAGAGCACCCGTAATAATAAGCAAGTCGTTGCTCAGGGTGAAGCCAGCCATCGCAGCAGCCCAGCCAGAGTAGGAGTTGAGCATCGAAACCACCACAGGCATGTCTCCGCCGCCGATAGCAGCTACTAGGTGCAGTCCGAGGGCCAGCGCAATAATTGTGAGAAGAATGAGCGGAATCAGCCCCATGCCGATTGTTCTTGTATGAGCAAACCAGATAATGAGGCCGATGCTCAGCACAATTGCACCAAGATTGAGCCAGTTGCGGCCAGGTAACGTCAGCGGCGCCCCTTTAATCCGAGCCGAGAGCTTCAAGAAAGCCACAATAGAGCCCGTGAGCGTCACAGCGCCGATAAATACAGCTAGACCGACTTCTCCCATGTGGAACGCATTTTCAGGGCTATCAGATCCTGGCGTGATGAAAAAGGAATTATATCCAACCAACACCGCAGCAAGACCCACAAATGAATGCAACAGCGCGATGAGCTCTGGCATTCCCGTCATTTCCACGTTCTTGGCCTTGTAGATGCCAACCGCACCGCCGATTCCCATTGCCACAACGATCAGGAAGAACGACATCATCGGTTCATTGTCAAAGGCGATGACCACCAGGATTGTTGCCAGCAGAGCAATTCCCATTCCGACGACGCCGAAAAGGTTACCTCGACGCGCCGTCTCCTGTTTGGAGAGTCCAGCCAGCGCAAGAATAAAGAGAAGAGCTGCACAAACGTATGTCAGCGATTGAAAATCAATTGAAAACTGCTGAAAAAATGAAAGGGTACCCATGCTCAGCTCCTCTGGAACATCTTAAGCATTCGATGAGTTACCGTGAATCCACCGAATACGTTGATTGACGCAACGACAATTGCGAAGAACGTTAATACCTTCACTGCCACCGAATCCGCCGGAACTTGCAACAGCGCACCTACCACGATGATTCCCGAAATCGCGTTAGTGACCGACATAAGCGGAGTATGAAGCGAATGAGTCACTGAAGTGATCACATAGAATCCCACCACCACAGCGAGCGCGAACACAATGAAGTGGCTGGTCATACCCGCAGGCGCCGTCATGATCAAAGCTGCGAATATCGCGCCAGCAACGATCATCCACCAGTTTTTGGCGATCCAGCTCTTTTCCGGTTCGGGTTCCACCTGCGCTGCCGGTTCTGTTTTCTTAGCCGCCGGAGCTGCAGATACCTGCACTGGCGGAGGCGGAAAGAGAATATCGTTATTGAGCGTTACCGTCATTTGGCGCACGACGACGTCGTCCAGATCCAGGTGTAGCACGCCGTCCTTCTCCGGCGTCGTCAGTTTGAAGAAATTGACGAGGTTTTGACCGTACAGCTGCGAAGCTTGTGCAGGAAGTCTGCCAGCCAAATCGGTATATCCCACGATAATGACGCCGTTTTCGGTGGTAATTACTTCACCCGGAACCGTTAGCTCACAGTTACCACCATTTGCGGCAGCCATATCTACAACTACCGAGCCAGGCTTCATATTCGCAATCGCTTGTGCATCAAGCAAAATCGGCGATTTACGCCCAGGAATATTCGCCGTGGTGATCACGACGTCGGACGCAGCCGCTTGCTCAGCGTAAAGCTTCGCTGCCGCCGCAGCCTGATCCGCCGTCATTTCCTTTGCATAGCCGTCAGATGACTCTTGGGCGGGAGCCGGAATCGCCACAAAATTTGCGCCCATCGACTCTACTTGTTCCGCCGTCTCTTGACGAACATCCGTAGCGTTGACGATTGCACCCATCGAATTTGCCGTACCGATCGCGGCAAGGCCAGCCACGCCGGCACCAATCACATAGACAGTTGCTGGCGGCATCTTTCCTGCTGCCGTGACTTGCCCGGTGAAAAGGCGTCCAAACTGTGCAGCCGCCTCAATAACAGCGCGGTAACCAGCGATATTGGCCATCGAAGACAGCACGTCCATCGACTGAGCACGTGAAATACGCGGAACCATGTCCATCGCCAAGCCCGTAATCCCCCGCTGTGCCAAAGCTTGCAGAGTTTGCTCATTACGGCCAGGAGCCATCCGTGCAACGAGCGTGGCACCGTTCCTCATTTTGTCTAAATACTCGGTTGGCGGAGTATCAAGGGCGAATACGATATCCGCATCCCAGACTTCGTCCGTCTCAACGATCTTTGCACCAGCTTCTTGATACAGATGATCTGGAAAACTCGCGCGATCACCAGCGCCTCGCTCAATCACTAATTCGTATCCGAGCTTAATCAGTTTTCCAACCGTATCTGGAGTGGCGGCTACCAATGCCTGCGAAGCATCGGGCTCACGCGGTACACCAATTTGCACAGTGTCTCCTAACCATGGATTGTGTGAAGCACTATAAAATCGCTTCATTTTCGCCACTTCTAAGGTTAGCCCAGATTTGTCTCTTTATCGAGATATTTTTAGCGCCGGTTGTTTTAGACCTGCCCAGAGCGAATTAACGAATACGCCGAGCGCGGCCGACCGCGAGAATTGCGCGCTCCACAGCGTATGCGGTATCGCGCGATCCACCCTTGACGTCGGCATCGGCGCGAGCGATCTCGCAAATTGCCTGAGCCAGCCCTTCAGCACTCCAGTACCGCAGTTCGCGCTTGGCACGATCCCGCTGCCACTGCCGCATCGTATCTTTCACACCCAGTTTCGAGGAGCGCTCGCCCAGAACCAATGCCATCGACCGGAATTTGAGAGCTAGTGAGGACACGATACTTACAGGCGAAGTGCCGGTAGCCATCGCATGACGAGCCAATTCGACAGCACGCCCCACATCACCAGTGACCAATGCATCAGCGACACGGTACCCATTCGCCTCTATACGTCCAGAAAAATACTTGTGGACGTCGTCGTCGTTAATATCTCCTGGGATATCCGCCAAAAGCTGGTTCGTAGCTGACAGCAACTCACGCAGATCAGACCCCAAGGCATCGACGAGTGCTTCGGCCGCGGATTTCGAAATCTTCCGCTTTTGTGCCGCAACATCTGCGCATACGGCATTTATCTTTGCAGCTGGTGAAGTCACTGCCTCAATCTTGATGGCCGGCACATGAGCAGCGTTAAGTTTATCGAGCAATTTCTTGCCACGCACACCGCCATTATGGCGGAAAATGACCACTACATCGGGCTCTGGCGACTCGATATAGCTGAGCGAATCAGCTAAAAATGCATCTGTTGCTTGCTCCGCATTAGGAATAACGATCGCCCTCGGCTCGCCGAACAAGGTGGGAGTCGTGTGTAGCTGCAGCTCTCCTCCGTTATACTCCCCTGCATCAAGCACCGAGATGTCAGTGTTTGGATCGCGAGCGCGCAGTTGTTGCTTCAGATGATCCGTAGCTCGCTCACCGTAGACGGGCTCACCCGATTGGATCAAAATTAGAGGTTTGAGTTCAAGAGAATCCCATGCTGCCATAGGTTTATTATTCCACGGGAATTAGCCTGCGTCGAAGCAGGAAGCTTCCACCTCGCCATGCCCAATTTTTATAGTTTTGCACTCGAGTGTTGTCAGATACATTGGCGCGTCCCAGATTTTGTGAGCTTCTTCTGTCGGATGTCCGTACGTGTTTTCGCCTACCGATACAAGGGTAATTTTAGGCTTATAGGCTTTCGCAAGACGCGCGGATTGGTCTTTTGCACCGTGGTGCGAAACGACGACGACGTCTACCTCACTGGCTTCGTTACTCAAGTCATCTTGTACGTCTTTGGGCACGTCACTGAGGATTACTGTGTGCAGCGTTGCCGTTTTAGCATCGATCACTAGAGAGTCTCTATTGGTGTTTTCTTCGCCACCACTTGCGCTGCGTGGATGAATTATGCGCAACCAATTGTGAAAGGACTGCCCTGCTTTCACACTTTGATAAGGGATATTGTGCCTTGTGATCGTACGCATTAAAGGTTCGGAGTTATAGAGCGGATAAGGGTTGGTGCTCAACCATATTTCTTTGACCTCGATCTTTCCGATGATGGCTGATGCTCCTCCAATATGATCAAGATCGAAATGACTCAAGATGAGCAGGTCGATGGTAGTGATGGAGTTGTCATTGAGGCAGCTGGCAATTTTGCTTGGGTCTTTGCCTACGTCGACGAGCACAGTATCTGAACTCGCGCGTAAGAGCATAGCTGAACCTTGCCCGACGTCGCATTGGATAATTTCCCAATCTGCGATTTGCGTTGGTGAAACCGGCAAGACAAGCTTGTGCACGCCTAAGATCGCTGCTAGAAATACCAACCCAAGAAAGGCAATCTGTGCCGGCGCTGCACCTCTCTGCCATGCAGTGATCGGAGTGATGAACGGAAGAAATTTGCTTTTAAAAGCAGCGTAAAAGCTTTGAGTTCGAAGGTGAATTTTGCGCCTAGTTCGCGTTCCTATGATTGCCTTGGCTCTCGCTCTGGTTCTTGGGCGTACTCGCGCTAGCCCAATGAGTCCGAAAAGAAGCAATAGATGGGAGAGGAACACGATGATCGTGGGTATATGCGAAGCAGGAAAGTACTCGATCACACCAACTACGTAGATGATCCATCGACTGCATATATATGCTCCCCACACGAAGAGAGTCGCAATGTGCGGTGCAAAGCTCACCACAGTTAATGCGGCTAATCCGCAAATAGTGAGGGGAGCTACCACTGGGGCAATCACCATGTTTGCCAACACTCCCCAGATAGACATACTCGATTGCATAGTGAAGATAACCGGAAGAGTCGATATTGATGCGATCAGAGGTATTGCGATGAGCTCAGCACACCACAATGGCATAATCACAGATATTCGCTGAGCTAACTGCGAACCTCCACTGACTATGCCGAAAGTGGCAAGCACTGAGAGAATAAAACCTATTTGGGTACTCAGCTGCGGATTGACAAAACACACCACAATAACAGTGGTAGCAAGAAGCGCTATAGCGTCTCTCGGGCGGCGCATTCCCACACCGAATACAACGAATAATCCCATGTAGAGTGCCCTGAGCACTGAGGCACTTGGCCCCACGATGAGCGTGAGAACTGTGATAGTCAAGGCTCCAAATATCGCTGCTAACCATGCGCGCCGCTGCCCAAGGACGCTAAAGACAGCTAGCAAGAGAATAGAAATATGCGAACCTGACACAGCCGTTAAGTGCGACAAACTCTGGTTTTTCATACTTCGCCGCATATCGTCCGACAGCTGCGAATCATCACCAAGCACAATTCCTTGTACTAAGGCGCTCGCATCTGTTTCTGAGGATTCAATGCCGGCTAACACATCGGCAAAATCACCGTGAATCCGGTTGATGAAAACGCTGATCAAAGATGGTTCACCATTGACGGAAATGTGTTCAGCTGCGATTACTAATTGGCACGTCTGCTTGCTCTTACCCATACGTATCTGACCGCGAACCCTTATTGGATCGCCAATATTAAAGTGTTGGTTAGCACCCGGTGAGATGCGCAGGCACGCACTTTGCCTCGACGCGCGTCCGTCGAGTTCAATGCTGGCAATGTTGTAGCTGCTAAATGCGCGCATCTTCCGTTCTTTGCCAGATATCGACGCTTGCACTGTAACTGAGGCGTTCTTTGTGGCAGCTTGAACTAAAGGATCTCTCTCTTGCAGATAGTTGTGAACTGAGTTGTTGCCAATCCCTATACAAAACATGCAAAGAGCCAGCACAGCAATCGATTTAATATTCGCTGTTATAGCGTGGTGATCGCGCGTTTGCTCAGGCCACAACGACGTCGTACCCTGAACAATCTTCCATGCCGCCACAGCGAGGGCAAATGCAGCGCCTAGAGCTATTCCAAGTAGCTTTAATGACGAAATACTAAAGTTGCCAAGATCAGTAATATCGGTGCCCACGATAGTGAGAAACCATAGTATTGCTGCTGGTAGTACTAACCGATAATCGTGCATAAGACGCGATCAAAGACTCAGGTATGGGCGCAATTTCTCAATGGTTTTTGCACCTATGCCACTGATTTCTCCGAGTTGCTCCACGCTGGTGAATTTCCCATGCTGCTTTCTCCACTGCACAATCTGTTGGGCAGTTATTGGCCCAATACCAGGTAAGGTATCGAGTTCTTGCGCGGTTGCCGAGTTGAGTGAAATCTTTTTGTTTGTTTGGGAGCCAGTTTGCGCACCTGCCTGAGAATTTCGTGCGGGTCCTCCGCTATCAGATCCGCCGTTATCCGATTCCCCACTCACAGATCCGCCTGAGCCAGTCGCGCTGCTATTTTCTGCTTGTTCCTCCCCCACGATGGAAATGTGGATATGTGCGCCATCCGTCACTGGCGCTGCAAGATTCACACCATTCATATCTGCGGTTGGGCTTAAGCCACCTGCGGCAGTCACTGCATCATTTATTCGGGCAGGTTCAGCAACTTTGACCACTCCTGGTCGATTCACCGCGCCAGTAACGTATACCACTAAACCGCCTTTATCCGTCTCGGTTTGAGACTGCGTATTGGATTCCTGTTCCGCTACTGCTTTTTGTTGCAGCGCGGGTATCTCTTGCACTGTGCGGTCATTTTGAGCCATTGCCCGCGCAATAGTAATGGCCATAGCTACAAAGAGCACGAACAAAAAGACCTTGAGCGCAGAGCCGGAGAGGACGAAACGTGCTTTTCGACCAGGTTGCGTCAATGCCGACGTTTCATCACCCAAGGCAGCTAAAAAGGCGCCTTTCTTGAAGCTCTTTAGTCGCTCTTGCGCTTGGCTGCCTGAAAAATCATCTTTCAGTTCTGAGTGTCTCGTGCGCGGGCTGCGGCGTTTTGGCGGCGTGCGGTGATCTAAGGTTACGACGTCGGGCGCGGCTGCGGCGTCGTTCCTTAAACGAGTATTATTCGTCGCTGTTATTCGCGGTGGTGGCTGATTCATGAATCTATTGTGAGGAGATATATTTATCGACGTCGCGCCCTCGCTGGGTTCTGTGGACTGCCCCTTCACTTCACATCTATGTGGACAAGATTGCAGCAACATTCTTTTTCTCTCGCCTCATCGTGATCCGCACAAGTAGACTGAAACCATGACTAATCCGCAAGATGCCGAACTGGCTCGACTCAAGGCAGAAGCCCTCGCTGCTCAAGCTGCAGCAGCAGAAGCACGTGCAGCAGCAGCGCAAGCACAACTCGAAGCTGCAATGGCGCAAGCACAAACACCCGCATCCGCTACATCAGAAACTCCAGCACCTGAGGCAGCGGCTGAAGCTGACGCTTACGCGCAGGTCATCAGTGAGGGATACACCTTTAGCTCAGCATCGATGACTATAGGGAGCTATTTGAGTAATGGCACGGTAAATCCGAATGTGCATGTGTCTTTGCCACTGGGAATGCTCAACCGGCACGGCGTCGTCGCTGGTGCTACTGGTACAGGAAAGACGCGTACGCTTCAGCTACTTGCAGAGGGACTATCAACAAATGGGGTGCCAGTTTTTCTCACTGACATAAAAGGCGACCTCACTGGGCTTATGGAACCTGGTACCGCGAGCGATAAACTCTTGGCTCGAGTAGCTCAGCAGGGGCAAGACTGGCAGCCAGCCGCCCATCCGGTCGAGTTTTACAGCCTTGGCGGTCAAGGAGCTGGGGTTCCAATCCGCACGAGCGTCACCGATTTTGGACCGATTCTGCTCTCGAAAGTGTTAGGGCTGAACGACACTCAAGAATCAGCATTATCGCTCATTTTCCATTGGGCTGATACCAATAAATTGGCGCTCATCGACTTGGGCGATCTCAAGTCTGTGGTGACGTACTTGAGTTCAGACGACGGGAAAGCCGAGCTCAGCGCCATAGGCGGAATTGCTCCTGCCACTGCCGGAGTTATTTTGCGTGAAATTGCGCAGCTCCAAGCACAAGGCGGCGACGCTTTCTTCGGTGAACCGGCCTTTGACGTCAACCATTTCTTGCGCACCACTAGCGAGGGCCGCGGGATTATTTCCTCCCTTGAACTGCCTGATATTCAAGGTCAATCGGCACTTTTCTCCACGTTTATCATGTGGCTTCTTGCTGAACTATTCCAAGAGCTTCCCGAAGTAGGCGACCTTGAAAAGCCCAAACTCGTCTTTTTCTTTGACGAAGCGCACTTGCTGTTTACTGATGCCACCAAGGAATTCCTCAAGCAAGTGGTGCAGACGGTGCGTCTGATCCGTTCGAAAGGAGTGGGTGTTTTCTTCGTTACGCAAACGCCAAAGGATATTCCCGACGACGTATTGGCCCAGTTAGGTGCCAAAGTTCAGCACGCATTGCGCGCTCACACTCCCAATGATGCAAAAGCCTTACGCGAGACGGTTAAAACCTTCCCAACATCGCCACTTGACTTAGAGAAGTTACTGCCCGCTTTGGGAACAGGCGAAGCTGTTGTGACTTTACTTGATCCCAAGGGTCGTCCAACTCCTGTTGCGCCTATCCGCCTCTGGGCGCCCAGCGCAAATATGGGAACAGCTAATCCTGACGCTGTAAATGCCAAAATTGTGGCTTCGCAGCTATATGCCCAGTATAAAGATGCGGTCAATCCAGAGTCAGCGACCGAATTACTCGAGGCGCGAATACAAAAACAGTCAGAACAAAAAGCCCAGCTTGAAGAGCTAGAAGAGCAAATCGCAACTGAAAAGAAAGCCGCCGAAGCTGAACAAAAGCGCATGGAACGCGAGGCGGCCGCTGAAGAAAAACGGACTGAGCGACGTCGTGACTCATTGATTGACTCAATCGTGCGAACTGCTGGACGCACAATCACACGCGAAATCACCCGTTCTCTCTTCGGAACTCGGCGTCGATAACTGTTGCGATACTTATGCCGGCGTTCATATTGATTGCGCAGGCACAAATGTTGGTTGGGGGGCTTTCACTGTGGTGAAAGCCCCCCAACCAACAACTTATTCAATCATTTAAGCCGCGCTCATACTCCATAAGTGAGCGTCGCCGTGAGCTGCCGAATACCTCCTGGTGCAAGTCGAACACTCGCTTTAGAATCAGCGCGATTAAAAGCATCGGGAAGATGCGATAACGGCTCAAGAGCAATCGAAGCCCGCGAATCACGCGGTAAATTATCTGCAGTAAAAACGTGTACAACTGGCGCATCAGCAGGTTCTTGTGTGAGAGAAACTCGCCCTTGACCAGCTAGGTCACGGATCGTCGTGACCACTACCCCGTCGTCGTCTGGGATTAAACCGCGGAAAGAAGTATCAAACTTCGTCGACCCCATGTAATCGACGATCACCGGCGCTTTCACACCTGCATATGCTGCTTCACCTGCACGCGGAATCAACGCCGAATCAACTAAGATCTTGGTGCGAGCCGGGATTTCAAGCGAAACATTGGAGATCGTCTTATTGCCTGGAAGCTTAATATACGGATGCCAACCTACTGCCAGTGGAATATCAGTTTCCGAGGTATTCCTTGCCGTGATAGTAACCGACAGATGTTCTTCGCCGTCTGCACCCGATTCGAGAGAGAAAGTCACCTCAATAGCAAAGCTGAATGGGTAGCCCTCTTCACCGGAAAACTCATAACCTAGCGTGAGCGTATTATTGGCATTGATCAGCGAAAAATCTTTATCAGCAACCAGTCCATGCAGCGCTTCACCATCTTCATTCAAGGCCAGCTCATAGCTAGAACCGTCAAAAGCATAGCGACCATCTTTGATCCGCCCACACCAGGGTGCCTGAATACGGCTACGAGAAGAAACCGTACCGCTCAATTCTTGCGCGGAGTGGTACCCATCGATAATCTCCACTCCGGCACGTGGCTGCCAAGAAATGAGTGTAGCCCCACGCTCTGCCACAATCGCACGAGCACCCGAACTAGCCTCGATACGCCATGCGGGCATTCCGTCAAAATCAGTTTGCTCAATATGCGCAATATGCGAACTAGCCATATCCGGTTACCTCCCCTAATACATCTTTAAGTGAACTCATTCTAGCTTACTGCATACTTTTTATACAGGGCGTTAAACGGTGGCCGCGTCCACCTATTGGACTCGGCCACCGTTGCAATGTGAAATATGTGCAGAAAATGAGAAGTATTCTTCTGCATTTAACGCTGAGCCTACGCCTCATTCCTGCACGCTACGGCACAATATTGACGAGCTTTGGAGCGCGAACTATCACCTTACGCGGCTCACCTGGAACAAAAGCACGCACGCGCTCAGAGTCCAAAGCCAATTTCACCAACGAGTCCTCGTCAATATCCGCAGGCACGTCAAGCCGGTCGCGCACCTTGCCTTGCACCTGAACGACGCAGATCACAGAGTCGTCGCGCAACAAGGATTCGTCCCAAACTACCGGGAATGGAACATGCGTGATCGATTCATTGTGCCCAAGCTTTGCCCACAATTCTTCAGCAATGTGTGGAGCAACTGGCGCTACCATCTTCACGATTGCTTCAGCAGCCTCACGTGGCACCTCGATTCCAGTGAGGTAATTATTGAACATAATCAACTTGGCAATCGCTGTATTGATGCGCATATTTGCATATTCAGTGGTCACATCAGCGATCGTGCGCGCCAACTGCTTAGCAGTTTCGCCTTCAACCGGCTTATCAACAACAACCAATTCTCCGGTGGTTTCATCGATGATATTTCGCCATAGGCGCTGGAGGAAACGCTGCGAACCAATAACTGCGCGAGTCTCCCACGGACGCGACACATCAAGTGGACCCATCGACATTTCGTACAAGCGGAACGTATCTGCGCCATAGAGCGCACACATGTCATCCGGAGTCACGATATTCTTCAGTGACTTGCCCATCTTGCCGTATTCGCGTTCAACCGGCTCACCTTTCCAGGTGTAGCTCACTTCACCTGAACCATCAGCTGACGGAACTTCCTCAACTTCATCGGCTGGCACATATTGACCACGCGCATCCGTATATGCATAGGCCTGCACATAACCTTGGTTGAACAAGGTATAGAACGGTTCACACGAGGAGACGTGTCCAAGATCGAAAAGCACCTTGTGCCAAAAACGCGCATAGAGCAAGTGCAGAACTGCGTGTTCGACGCCACCCACATACAGATCAGCACCACCAGAGCGCTTCCCCTCACGAGGTCCCATCCAATAAGCTTCATTTTCCGGGGAGATCAAAGCACTCTCATTGTTCGGATCCACATAACGCATCTCATAGAAGCACGAACCTGCCCAGTTTGGCATGGTATTCGTATCGCGCGTATAAGACTTCAAGCCATCGCCAAGATCAAGCTCAACATTCACCCAATCGCGCAAGCGTCCCAACGGCGGCTCTGGCTCCGAATCAGCATCGTCCGGATCAAAAGAACGCGGCGAATAATCCGGAGTGTCAGGCAATTCCACTGGAAGCATCGACTCAGGCAGCGCGTGTACCTGCCCATCGGCGTCGTAAACCACTGGGAACGGCTCACCCCAATAGCGCTGGCGGCTAAAGAGCCAATCACGCAAGCGGAACGAAACCGTTGCGTGCCCCAAGCCCTTCGACTCCAACCACTCAATAATTCTCGCTTTACCTGCGTCTTTATCGAGTCCGTTGAGGGAAACCTCATCGTTGGCCGAATCGATAATTAAACCATCGCCCGTCCAGGCCTCGTCGGTTCCAAAATCAGCAGGTGCCTCAATAGTGCGAATGATGGGCAGCTCAAACTTGGTTGCAAATGCAAAATCGCGCTCGTCATGCGCCGGAACAGCCATAATGGCGCCAGTTCCGTAGCCCATCATTACGTAATCACTGGTAAACACTGGGATTCGCTGTCCATTAACCGGATTGGTGGCAAAGATTCCAGTAAAGACGCCGGTCTTTTCCTTGTCCAAGTCGCTACGGTCCAAATCAGACTTCATCGACGCAGCGCGTTGATAATCAGCTACCGCTTGCCGTGGCGATTGAGCGCCGCCAGTCCATGCCGATTTCACATCCGCGGGCCACACTTGAGGGATATTCTCCTCCACCAACATCGGGTGCTCTGGAGAAATCACCATGAATGTAGCACCAAAAAGCGTATCTGGACGCGTGGTGAAAACAGTGAGAACGGCGTCGCCGCCCTCGTGGTGTGCACAGAAGTCCACCTCAGCGCCGTGAGATTTGCCAATCCAGTTGCGCTGCATCGAACGCACTTTGTCTGGCCAATTCACCATATCGAGATCACCGGCAAGACGATCTGCGTAGGCGGTGATGCGCATCATCCACTGGCGTAGCTCACGCTTAAACACTGGAAAGTTTCCGCGCTCCGAACGTCCATCCGCCGTCACTTCTTCGTTGGCCAGCACCGTTCCCAAACCTGGCGCCCAGTTCACAGGCGCGTAGTCAATATATGCCAGACGACGGGAATTAATCGCCTCATTGCGCTCAGCAACGCTCATATCCGCCCAAGCTTTGCCTTGCGGTGTCGGAATCGTGCCAGCAGCGTAACCCTCAATAAGTTCTGAAATCGGACGAGCGCGACCTTTCGTGCCCTCGATGCGACCAGGTGCATCGTCGTCGTACCACGAGTTGAAAATCTGCAAGAAAATCCACTGCGTCCACTTCATGTAATCCACATCAGTGGTGGCCAAGGAGCGGCGCTTCTCGTGCGAAAGTCCCAAACGACGCAGCTGCTTGCGCATATTGGCAATATTTTCTTCCGTGGTATCGCGCGGATGCGCACCCGTTTGCACAGCATATTGCTCAGCTGGCAGGCCAAAAGCGTCATACCCCATCGTGTAGAGCACGCTCTTACCTTGCATACGCTGGAAACGAGCCACGGTGTCGGTGGCGATGTAACCAAGCGGATGACCCACATGCAGGCCCTTTCCAGATGGGTAAGGGAACATGTCGAGGAGGAAATACGGTTCAGCAGATAGATCTTGAGCCGAATCGGCAAGGTCACCTACCGGATTGGGAGCATTAAAAGTGCCGTGATCATCCCAGTAATTTTGCCATTTAGCTTCGATTTCATTAGCGAGTTCAGCAGTGTATCGATATGGAATCGCTGCTGGTGCTACCTCGTTGCTCATAGTTCTCCTTGAGTTGTTCCAATATGTTTCCCATGATAGTCCAGCGCCGGCTTCGAATTCACATATGTTCACGTGTTGAAGCACAATTCACCAAGGCGCGAGGTATGTATGTCTGTTTTTCGCCGTTCTTACCCAATATACTGTTAGCCATGAGTATTTTTTCGAAGATCATAGACGGTGAATTACCTGGTAGATTCGTTTTTGCCGACGACGTTTGCGTCGCCTTTGCAACTATTGAGCCAGTTGCTCCGGGACACGTTTTGATCGTTCCGCGCCAAGAAGTAGATAAGTTTTCCGACCTCGATCCAGAAATTTTCGCTCGAATGGCAAACGTAGCCCAGATCATCGGTCGCGCTCAAGAACGTGCGTTCCATACCGAGCGCGCGGTTGTTTCGATCCTTGGCTTTGACGTGCCCCATACTCATATTCATGTGGTACCAGCCAATTCGCATGTTCCAGGTGAGCTCGGCAAGGCACAGGCAGCTCCTGCCGAGGAACTAGATGAGGCAATGACTAAACTGCGTACAGCACTCGTGGAACTCGGATATGCCGAGTTTGTGCCCGCACAAATGACGTCCCTGGTCAAGGCCTAATCCTCTAGCCAAGCCCTAAAAGCTTCAGAAAAGCAACTGCCAATCGGACCAGAACCAGACCACGAGCAGGGAAATCATCGCCGCGTACGCAATTGCAGCGATGACGAACCTGTTTCGGACGATGAATCGGCCAATTGGCTCACATGTCGCGCCCAAATGTCCAGCTTGTGCTGTGCGCCCCCAAATCGTAATAC
The DNA here is from genome assembly GCF_016907845.1 of Arcanobacterium pluranimalium. Classification (GTDB taxonomy): domain Bacteria; phylum Actinomycetota; class Actinomycetes; order Actinomycetales; family Actinomycetaceae; genus Arcanobacterium_A; species Arcanobacterium_A pluranimalium. The sequence continues at coordinate 1,274,274 of NZ_JAFBCS010000001.1, read as the reverse complement.
TCAGCGGAATCATACACAGCCATACCACCATGCAGAACGGGCAGATGGAATGGGCGATCACCAAGGATTGGTACATAAACCACAATACCCAGGTCATCCCCAGAAACATTGCGCTTGAAAGCGCAATCCATAGCATTTTATGCAGCTTCGAACCCGTCAAAAGCGATAGCGATAGTGCCAGGAGCGCTGCGAAGAACGCCACTCCGATCAGCGAGTTTGAGATGCCAAAGAGCACCTCGTTTTGCCAGGTACCAACCCATTTTCCGCAACCGATCAACGGATTTACATCGCATACGAGTGCGCTTTGTGGATTTTCAAGTTTGGCCTTTTCGGACATCATCAGCGCCATAGCCGCGATAAACGCGATGGCAGATGCAATAGTCATTATCCAGGCGGTACTGCGGTGTGCGCCGCCCTCGCGCTGATGTTCATCGGCATCACCACGCAACTGCGCAAGTCTGCGATCGATTTCTATCTCGCTCAATTCGTGGTTCATAATCTTCACCTATCGTCTAAATATGCTAAAACACCTCTTGAGAGGCAATTTATTGCGCCACTAATACTCGTATTTTGCGAAGATAACACCGTAATGCAAGAGGTTTTGCAAAAGAGAAAGCCGCAAAGACGATCTTAATTTCTTACATAATACAGAAAAATTGACGGTTTCACGCGGACTATTTGCCCAGGCTTTACGCCAAACGATGGACAATCTAGGCGCCACGCATTTTTTCTACGAGATCGCCAATGAACTGTGCCGTATCTTCCCAGCCTGTGACCGCGTGCGTCTCGATCCCCAATCGGAGCACCGGATAATCGTTACCGCCCTCATCGAGCCTATCGCCCACAAACAGCATGTCTGAAATAGGGATTCCCGTTTGTTTTGCCAGTTCAGAAATACCGTAGGCCTTATCGACACCTTTTCTTGTGATGTCTACCGAGGTCGATCCTCCCCCACGAACTTCGAGCTCTGGAAGTAAGGCGGCTACAGCTGCACGCAACCTTTCTTTCTTCTCCCCTGTTGGATCCCAAGCTTTCTTCGCTTCTAAAGGAGCTTCCTGGCCCAAGGCAGAGAATGTGATCTGCGAACCGCGATCTTCGAGGATATTGCCCCAGGTTTTCTCTTCCCAGAGTCCCAGCTCTTTAGCTTGTGTTTCGAGCGCTTCCAGCGCACGCGCGCGTTCGTCGTCGCTCAAATCGCGCACGTAAATTGGCGCCCACGCCCCCTGAATGTAACGCAAATAGCGCGTTCCACACGTCGGCATGAGGTGTAAATGCGCTAATTGTGCACTGTCTGCATCCAAATTATTGATGAGTTGCTTTTCAAACTGCTCAAAGTTCCCGCCCGAAATCACACACACTTGCGCAACCTCAAGCAGCTTCTTCAGCTCTTGCGCCATTTTCGGAGGCAGTGCAGATTTTGAAGGAGCTAGAGTATCATCGAGGTCAAAGGCTATGAGCTGGTAATTCTTCATGATTTAGGCGACTTTCTTTCGGTAGGCTCTAATCTGAGGTGCACCCCAAGCCTTTCGAAGTTTAGGATGAGACCACACATATTTCCAATACATGAGGATGCCATGGACGAAGCACAGGAACAACCGAGCGAGAATCCACGCACTGATTCAGCTGCTAAAACGTCATTTGAGCACGTCGAGCACACCTCCGATCTCGAGATTATTACTGCTCCCGACGACGTTCCAGAATTTCCCGGAGGGCTCGTCACAGTTCCTGCGGGAGCAAGTCGCGTCACGGCAGAAGTGAGAACAGCCGCTGCTTGGTCGTGGCGCATACTCGTGATTGGCGCTGCAGTCTATGCTGCTAGCTGGATGTTCATTACTTTCAGCACCTTGCTTATATCGCTACTCGTGTCGCTGCTCATGGCTGTCATCGCAGAGCCAGTCTCAAGTTGGCTCAAGAAGAAGCTCGGTTTTCCTCCAGCTGCCGCAGCTGCTGCGACTGTATTTGGTCTTTTCCTTATTCTCGCAGGCATTGTGGCCGGTTCAGGCACTGGTCTTTATCAAGGCTTCTCTGATCTTGGAAGCAATCTCGAAGAGGGCATTTCTTCTATCGTTCACTCGTTAAACGACACTTTCCCGAATGCCCAAGATCAAATTTCTCAGGCGTGGTCTTCTCTTCAAGAAACTCTCAAGCAAAATTCAGGCCAGATTGCTGGCGGCGTGATGATGCTAGGTTCATCAATCACCGAGTTCATCACCGGAGCTGTCCTTGTGCTTTTCACCTTGTTTTTCTTCCTCAAGGACGGAAGAGAAATCTGGCAATGGTTTGTGCGCTTGCTTCCAATTCCTTATCGCACAAACGCCAATGAAGCTGGAATTCGCGCTTGGGTGACCATCGGAAATTACACTCGTACCCAAGCGATCGTCGCTTTTGTGGACGCGCTGGGAATCGCTACTATCGCAGTACTTTTTAGCACGCCACTCCCGCTTGCATTCCCTATCGGCGCTCTCGTCTTTTTGGGTGCCTTCGTCCCGATCGTCGGTGCTTTCCTCTCTGGAGCAGTTGCCGTGCTAGTAGTGCTTGTTAATTCTGGCTCTATCTGGATGGCACTTGGCATGCTTTTGGGCGTACTTGTTGTGCAGCAAATTGAAGGTAATATTCTCCAACCGATTTTGCAAGGAAATGCATTGAATATGCACGCTCTGGCAGTGGTCTTCGTCGTCGCTGCCGGATCTGCCATGGCCGGTATCGTCGGAGCGCTGTTCTCGGTTCCTATCGCTGCTGCTCTCAACACCGCCGTCTTGTATCTCAAAGGACATGATACGTTCCCTTACCTCGATGAATGGGAAGATCGTCCTGGCGGCCCACGCCGAGATTTTGAGAGTTACACGGCCGAGTTTTGGCATCATTTCGATACAAAAGTAGCTCAACATCTCTCACCCAAGGAAAAACGGGCAGTTAAACGCGCTAAACTACCGAAACAGACCAGCACACAGTAATCTGTTCATACATGCTGCCTCCGCTGCGGTGGTAGTTAGTTTCAACATTCGAAGGGGAATAATATTATGGCAACACCACACATTGGTGCTGAAAAGGGAGATTTCGCTCCAGCTGTCCTCATGCCTGGTGATCCACGCCGTGCTGAGCGCATGGCTCATCTCTTGATGGACGACGCAAAATTGGTTACGGACGTGCGTGGAATCCTCGGTTTTACTGGCACAGTAAATGGAAAACCGCTCTCAATTATGGCTTCTGGGATGGGACAACCATCCCTGTCGATCTACGTCAATGAATTGTTTATGCATTACGACGTCGAGCGCATCATTCGCGTTGGCACCTGCGGTGGTCTTTCGCCACGAGTCAAGATAGGAGACGTCGTTATTGCTAACGGTGCACACTACGAGGGCGTGATCAACACGTATATTGCACCAAATATCCACTACTCAGCCGTTGCTGATTATCAGCTTGTGCGCGCCGCAGCTGACGCAGCCGCAGGTGATGAGCACGTGGTCGTTGGCCCAGTTGTGTCGCGTGATCGATTCTACGGTGTTGATATGGCCGATAATAAAGCTCTGGCAGACGCTGGCACAATGGGCGTTGAGATGGAAGCTGGCGCGCTTTACGGTCTGGCTGCTCAGTATGGCAAGCAGGCTCTGGCTGTACTAACTGTTTCGGATCATCTCTTCGACTCTTCTCAAGATATGAGTGCTGAAGAGCGCGAAAGCAATTTCCAGCGCGCTCTTAAGCTCGCCGTAGCAGCAGCTCACTGCTGAGATTTCATCGAAGCTACCTCAACATTTCTCTGCGCAAGTGTTGTGTGTGTCCGCATTTATCTCATACAAAGGAAATATGGCGTTGCGGTTATCTGCCAAGATAACCGCTATTCGCCGGCTTTTGTTTGTATTGATAAGCTGAATACCAGCGCACGGAAATACGCGCAGAAATAATCGAGAGACAATCGAGGAGCAATGAATCTTTCAGCAAGCCACGAGGATTATCTCAAGGCAGTGTGGATGATCTCGGAAAGAAATTCTGGACACGTAGCACCTAAAGACATTGCACAGCAGCTCTCGCTGAGCCCCTCGACCGTCTCAGAGGGCATCAAGCGGCTCGTCGCCATGGGACTCGTTTTACACGATCGCTATGGCGACGTGTCGCTTACTCCAGAGGGACGAACCATTGGAGTTGAGATGGTGCGCAAACACCGGCTCATCGAAACTTTTTTAGTTGATGAACTTGGCTATTCTTGGGATGAGGTACACACTGAGGCAGAGTCCCTTGAGCATGCAGTCTCGGATTTATTCATCTCTCGAATTGATGAGCGTCTAGGATTTCCACATCGAGATCCGCATGGAGATCCAATCCCCCGAGCCGACGGCACTACACATCCCGTGCGTACAGAGAATCTTGCACAGCAATGCGCCGGTTCACAAGCAATGGTAGTGCGGGTAGCTGATCATGACCCAGAATTGCTCACCTATGTTGCAGAAATTGGGCTAGTACCTGGCACTTCTTTTGAAGTTACGTCAGTGTCAAGCAGTCTTGGCCTGATGAGTCTTAACACTTCTGCGCGATCTGTTCAGCTCCCACTAACAGTCGCCGAACAAATCTGGGTTTCTGCACTGCCAACTGAGTAATTCATGCAGCCGAGTAATTTTTGCGGCTGAGCACTTTACGTTTCTTGATGTGCGAATGTTAAGACGATCTTCATTCGATCAGGGAAATCTGTGAACGGAAATTCTAATACTGCAATATTAGGTATGACAGTTTTCACATCAGCACTTTCAGAGAAATCTATGCCAGCATTTTTCTTGTAATTTGAGTTCGTATTCATACCTTGATTATGCAAGGCACCTCCTGCCAAAAATGCGTTCTCGCACGTCAAACCCGGTATTCAACCTCGACGTTCAGCGCACTGACTTCCATCGACAAAAATTTGTTCAATATGTGACATGCTCGGGACTAAAGTTGCACAATGCCTATCGGGCATGCGAAAGTAAAGTTGTTCATCCAGAGCAGCAGAGAGACTCGGCTCGAAGAAGCTGCAGCAACCCGTTGAGACGGGTGCTAATGCCGAGATCGATGGGAGTATTCATGATAGAGCTACACGACGTAACGAAGATCTACCCACGCAAAGGGCAAGATTCTGTAGTAGCACTTGATCACTTATCACTTTCGGTACCAGCTCGTTCTATTCATGGCATTGTGGGCGAATCAGGAGCTGGAAAGTCAACGCTTATTCGCTGTTTGACCGCACTTGAGCGTCCTACCTCCGGCTCTATCGAAGTTGATGGTCAAGACCTCACTAAGCTTTCGGAAAAAGACCTGCGTAAAGCGCGTCGAAATATTGGAATGGTCTTTCAAGGTGCAAATTTATTGGACTCTCGCACAGCCGGCGCAAACGTAGCATATCCCCTCAAACTTGCTGGTATTCCAACTGCCGAGCGCAAAGAGCGCGTCAAAGAATTATTTGACTTAGTAGGTTTGTCCGGGCGAGAAAGTTCTTATCCCTCTCAGCTTTCCGGCGGGCAACGCCAACGAGTGGGAATCGCTCGAGCAATCGCCGATGCTCCCGCTGTGCTGCTGGCGGACGAACCGACGTCCGCCCTCGACATGGAAACAACGGAACAGATCTTGGATCTGCTCAAAAGCGTTCGCGACCGAACCGGCGTCACCGTCGTCGTCATCACGCACGAAATGTCAGTCGTGCGAAAAATCTGCGACTCAGTCACTCTCCTAGATTCCGGAAAAATCCTCGAATCTGCGAGCCTTTCGGACGCAGTTGCCGAACCCGAGTCGGCGCTCAGTCTCAAACTCGTTCCGCTACCAAACGTGGATCAAAACGCGCTCTCCGGGCAGAGTGTTATCGACGTATTTTTCACGGCACATCCAGGCGAACCTGCAGGCTCTAAGGTCATCGGGCTCGGATCTCAACTTGGAGCTGATATTGCAGCCGGCCTTTTCGAGACGGTGGGCTCGACGCAGGTATCACGCCTGGCATTGACGCTGCCACATACGAAAGTGCCCGTAGCGCTTCAAGCTTTCGCTGACCACAATATTTATGCAAAGGTGCGTGTAGCATGAGCGGAATTTTTCACGTAACTCCTGCATTTATCATTGGCAGCCAACCGCTTTTGGCCGCTGATAACAGCTGGTTTAATAATCCAGCCATCAAGCAAATGTTGCTACCAGCAACAATCGAAAGCTTGCTGATGATTTTTGTGGCAACATTCTTTACGGTCGTTATCGGACTTCCGCTGGGTGTGATTCTTGCCGAGTCACGCAAAGGCGGAGTGATCCAAAACGTAGTGGTCAATAAACTGCTCGGCACGGTGATTAACCTCGGCCGCGCAATTCCGTTCATCATTTTGGCAATCGTTGTGCTGTTTGCGATTCGTGCACTGCATCTGCCCTGGTTGACGGCGATTGGCTGGCAAGCATTTACCATCGCTCTCGTCGTTTCTGCGATACCTTATTTCGCAAGAATGGTTGAGTCGAATGTGCTCGCCGTCGAATCTGGAAAAGTTGAGGCTGCTCAGATGATGGGGGCTTCCCGCTTCACTGTGATGTGGGGTGTCCTCGTGCGTGAATCTCTGCCTTCAATAATCCAATCGATCACGATCCTCACCATCACGATTATCGGTTATTCAGCGATGGCTTCCGCAGTTGGAGGCGGTGGACTCGGTGCACTTGCTATCAATTACGGCTATCAACGTTATCAGTTTGATGTTATCGTCATTGTAGTTGTGGTAATTCTCGTACTCGTCCAGATCATCCAGATGATTGGAGACATGCTCAGCCGGTTAGTGGATCACCGCTAAGGAACCGCTAACCGGAATCACAGCCAGGGCACCACTGTATCTGCTCTGGAAATCTAAATAGAAATGTTTTCACCCCTAGGGTGAAGTGTACCCACTAAAGGAAAAATCATGCGAAACTTCAAGAAAATTGCACTCATCGGCGCAGTAGCGGCTCTCGCACTTGGCGCTTGTTCCTCCACGGAAGCTAAGGATACGGCAGGAAAGGATGGCGACGGTGTCGTCACACTTACCGTTGGCGCCTCACCTGTTCCACATGCAGATATTTTGCGCTTCATTGACGAAAAGCTCGCTAAAGAGGCCGGAATCGATCTCGAAATCAAAGAATACACTGACTACGTACAACCAAATGTTGCTCTCGACGCCGGTGAACTGAATGCGAACTTCTTCCAGCACGTGCCTTATTTCGATGCTGAGGTCAAAGAAAAAGGTTATAAATTCGAGCATGGCAACGGTGTGCACATCGAACCATATGCGCTTTTCTCAAAGAAATATAAGCGTATCGATGATATCCCCAACGGTGCTCGTATTCTCGTAAATAACGATCCGTCGAACCAGGCGCGTGCGCTTCAATTGCTGGAGCAAAAGGGCTTGATTAAGCTCAAGGAATCGAAGAACCCAACCTTGTTGGATATTATTTCGAGCCCTATCAATGCCAAGGTCGTTGAATCAGAAGCACCAGCTATTCCGGTGCAATTGCCGGATGCCGATGCCGCTGTGATTAACGGAAACTTTGCGCTTGAGGCTGGTCTTGTGCCGTCCAAAGATGCACTCGCCATCGAATCCGGCGAGAATAACCCATACGCCAACGTGCTTGCCTGGAACAAGGATTCCAAGAAAGCCGAAGCAATCGCTAAGCTTGAAAAACTACTCCACAGCCCAGAAGTTGCAAAATTCATCAAGGAAAAGTACCCGAACGGTGAAATCATTCCGGCTTTCTGAGCAGATAATATGCCCGAAAGAAACAACTTATAAAGTTGCTTAATCGGCGGGTGGGGCGGATCAACAACGTTGATCCGCCCCACCCTTTCGTTTGAGCACTTATAATTTGAGCACTTTTAGTTTGACTACTTCGTGGCGTTCAAAACCTTTCAGCAGTCCAAACCTTTCAACGTGCCCGACCATTGGTTGCTATACTTTTCGGACGTTAACCGCCGCGTTTCATGCGCATATTTGTGGATAGCCTCAGGCTCGCCCTACGATCACCACTGCCCGAATTGATGCTGCTATCTCCTCAAGCGAGTGCTCGTTGGGATGGAGTCGCCATGCCAACCCGGCCATCAAAGCAGCACCTAACACACAGTTTGCCGCAATGGCAGGATTTATATCGGCAGCCACCGTTCCTTTTTCTTGCCCTTTAAAGAGAGCATCTTCAATGAGCCGAGAAATATTGCGGTGCCAGGTGCGAGTAGTCTCATACCACGATCGATCGGTGCGAAAGAATTCGGCAGCCAGCAGTTTCGCTGTTCTTTCCTGGTCACGCACCACAATGAGCAGCTCCGTGATCATGGTAGAAACAGCCTGCCAGCCCTCTTGCTCGCCGATAGATTGAGCGAGACGGTCTCGCATACTCTCGAGATAATAATTGAGCAAGGCATCAACTAATCCCGATTTCGAGCCGAAATTGTAGTAGATACTCCCCTTAGCTACCCCTGCAGCAGCAGCAATATCATCTACCGACGTAGACGAAACACTCTTTTCGGCAAATAACTCTAGAGCAGCTTCAAATACTGCTTCCCTAGTATCACCACGACGAGCGGTTCTACCATCGATTTGTTTTGCAGACATTGCGCTACCTTTCCTCATTAGTGCTCAGATAGAAAGTGCCGGATGGAGAGTATTGACGTTCCAGACCCGACGACGCGTCGTCGCAATATTGCTTATAACAACCGATGCCAAGGTCACTGAACCTAGTACTACGATAGCAACTCCGAGCCTAGTTTCCACTCCTCCAGTAATCGTTTCACGCAATCCGTCCACCGCGTAAGTCATGGGCATCCACGGGTGCACAACTTGGAAGAAGCGCGGCGTGACGTCCACCGGATAAGTTCCGCCAGCTGATGCAAGCTGCAACATGAGCAGCACAATCGCAATAAGCTTTCCTGGCGCCGCACCGAATACTGCTTGAATAGCGTGCTGCATCGTCAAGAATGTTATTCCGATAAGCATTGAGAACGCGATGGTTCCCAAAGCGTGCGTATAATTCACACCCACTGCCCAGTGCATCACTCCGAGCATGATAAGAACTTGCCCGGTGAGAATTGCGGCCGCTGGTTGCAAAACGGACGCCACGATACGCCAGCTTGGTGCCGATGTGAGCATCAATCGTGACGGTAGTGGACGCAAAAGCAACCACGTGATCAAGGATCCTACCCACAGAGCCAGCGACATGAAGAACGGCGCAAATCCCTCGCCCCACGAATCGGCTGGATTATTGTTGTGGTTTTCCAAGGCAATAGGCTGAGATATCGTGCTTGCCTGTACTTTCACAAGGTCCGACGACGCCGCAGGAATTTTCGCTGCACCCTCAGCGAGTTTGTTGGCGAGTTCGCCAGCACCGTCAGCTGCTCGTTTTGAACCATCAGCAAGCTGGGTGGCACCGTCAGCGAGGATCTGTGATCCATCGCGGAGTTTCTCTGAACCTTGAGCTAGTTGACCAGTAGCATCTTCAGCTTTTTGTGCTCCTGTGCTGAGTTTACCCAGGCCAGTGTTCAGTTCAACCGATCCTTGATTGAGGGCTTGAGCGCCGCTGGATAGCTCACTTAGTTTTTGTCCAAAAGTTTGTGCGCCTCCGAGCAGCTTCGCCAATCCGGTGTTGAGTGAACCGGCTCCCGCATCAAGTTTCGTCACAGCAGTGACTAGATTTTCGCTGGTCGTTGAGTTCGTTCCGGCATATAGCTGATCAACTCCAGGAACCAACTTGCTATCGACGGCGCTGCTCATTGCCGCCAACGACGGCGCCAAACCAGGCGTTTGTGCCGTGCCGTTAAGGCCATCTGAAAGCTGTTGTGCGCCTTGAGTTGTTTGGGCGATTGCCGCGCGGAATTTCGCTTCTGCTATTTGTTTGGTGAGCGGATCGCCATTTTCAAGAGCCGCGATGAGCGTATCGAGCGAGTTGGTCTGCATAGCGGACAATCCATCTGCCAGCGTTTTTGCGCCTGCTGCAAGTTTTTGAGCACCGGCATTTGCCTGAGTTAAGCTCGGCTGCAAACCTGGGTTGCTCGAATCTCCTGGCACACCGTGCACGCCGTAGTAGAGTTGTTTCGTACCGTCAGCGAGCATTTTCACTTTACCGAGCAACTGAGTGGTGCCGTTATGCAGGGCGGCCGACCCGTCGTTAGCTGTTGAAATTCCTGCTGTGAGCTGTTGAGATCCTTGCGCAAGTAGGCTCGCTCCCCCAGCAACTTTATTAGTACCTGTTACGATTTCGGCACTTCCTGCATGTGCTTTATCGAGACCTGTTTTGAGCTGCGAAGCACCCAAGGCAAGCTGCGAAGCACCTGTTGCCAAGCGTGCAGCTCCAGAGTTAAGAGTTTGCGCACCCTCAGCTAACTGGTTGTTTCCACTGTTAAGCTGCGTGACGCCGTCGCTGAGTTGAGCTGCACCATCGTGAGCTTGGTTGAGGCCGTCATGAGCTTGGCTCAGTCCATTCAGCATCTTGCTCGACACTTCTTCATTAACGGTAGCTGTTAAATGGGTGCGCAGCTCTTTCATTGCATTTTGACCTAAGATTGAGCCAAGCAAGGAGTTTGCATCGTTATAGACGACGTCGATTTTCGCTTGTTCTGGATTTTGTGTACCGAGTGAGACAATACTTGATGAAAAATCTTTCGGAATTTTCATCATGAAGTAGTATTTTCCGCTTTCGATGCCACTCTTCGCGTCCTCGTCATTCGTCACGGTAATATCGAGTGGTTGCTCTTCTTTCAGATGATCGACGACGTCGGAACCGATATGCACGCTTTCGCCTTCCGTCGTCGTCACTGCCACGTCGTCGTTAACAAGAGCGATCGGAAGATCGCTCAAACGCTCGGTTGGATCCCAAAACGCCCACACGTACATCGCGCCGTAAAGTAACGGAATAAGCAGAATGGCCAGGATAGCTGCGCGCGTAAGCGGAAGTCGAAAGAAACGCTTTAGTTCTGTTCCGTGTGTATTCCATGCAAACATTAACGTTCCTCACTCGAGTTGTTCAAAATGACGATATTGTGTGGCATATCTAAAGTGCCTCGCAAGGCTTCTTCCCCTGTTGCTGATGCCACGACAGTCACACCTGTCGAAGTCAAATTTTTGAGAGTTTCCAGCAAGATCGCACGATCGTTATCTTCGTGAAGCGAATCAAGATTGTCGACTGCTAGTATTTGGGGTTTAGCAATCATCGCTAGAGCAATGCGGAAAAGGAGATTATCTAGCTCGCTCAGCTCATAGACGAGGTCTTTTGCACGTGGTATTGGACGCGTGCCAAAGATCGGCGTCAACACTTCACGCACTTTGGCATCGTTGACCCTGGCGATATGAGTCCAGGCTCGGGAATGTATCGAAAGACGTTCACGAATGGTTGCCCCGATGGTCACTTGCTCATCAAGCTGATCAAGATCGTGGATTCCGATTATTTCGGATTCGTTTCGCACTGCTCGCATATCGTGTGGGAGTTCGTGTCCCAGCACGTGGAGCTGCGATTGTTCGGAAAGCTTGAGTCTGCCAGTGAGCGCTAGAAGTAAGGAAGTCCGGCCGGAACCGGCATGGCCAAGAAATAAGGTGAGTGTGCCCGGTTCAATGCTGAAGTCAAGTGGTTCGATAATGGCACCACGTGGACCATTGAGTAATACAGATCGCCCTTCGATCAGAGGAAAATTTTCTGATTCAGTCACGATTCTCTCCATCAAATTGTTTTTGTACTGACTAGTCAGTTCTACATTAGTGCGAAGCTCAGTCGCAAGTTTTTGTAATGTAGGAAACAATCTGCGTGTACTGCAACGGTCGAGCCACTATGCAAGGTGCACATATGGCTGGGGGTGGGGTGGCTTTCCAGCCACCCCACCCCCAGCAGGATTAAGATTCACGCCTACCAGCTGTTTGGCACAGCTGGTAGGCCACAACCTATTATGCGCTTATTCACCCATTCCAGATTGAATGAAATCCACAACAGCAGCAAGAGCTTCCTCTTTTTGCACTCCAGCGGCGCGCACATGCAAAACCTGCCCAAACGTAGCACCAAGAGACATCAAATCCATCATCGAATCAGCCTCAACTGGTTCACGTCCATCACAGCTAATCTCAATAACTGCATCGAATTCAGAGACAAGCTGAGCAAGTTTTCCAGCAGGACGTGCATGCAAGCCGATCTCGTTAACGATCTCAACATCAGCCTCGCAAGCATCAGATTCAGCCCCTCGCACGCTCGCCACGGACGAAACTACCGGCGTCGACGTCACTGAGGATTCGGCGTCGGAACACTCCCCATTACCGCAGCATCCAGCGCCAGGATTCGAAACCACTTCCTCCCCAACAGCTTGCACTTTGGCATTCAGACTCCCCTGAGCGAGCTTCACAACTTGCACCAAATCAGCGCCAGTCGCAGCAGCCACCACGCCCGCCGTAATGCCCTCAACAAAAGGAGCGGCCAAAATGCGAGCATCACTATCGAGCAGCTCAATCGCCGTCTGTGCGCTCATCACAGCTGAGCCCATATCGACGAAAATAACGACGCCGTCACCGCCGTCAACTTCTTCGATAGCGCTCATGATCTGGGTTGCGTCGGTTCCAAAACCGCCGTCGTCCAAACCTGCAGCTATTGCGATGCGCGGGGCATCAGCATGCACCATGATATTTGCCAAATCCACTGCAGCTTCAGCCAGCGCGCGCGAATGAGAAACAACTACGATACCGACGCTCATGCAACGACTCCCGCTAGTGCCTCGAAAAGCATGGTTGCCGACGTCGCCCCAGGATCTTGGTGCCCAATCGAACGATCACCGAGGTAAGAAGCACGACCTTTCTTTGCTAACATCGGAATCGTCGCATCGCGCCCAGCAGTGGCAGCTTCCAAAGCCTTGGGAGCACCAAGTGCCAGATCACCAGCAGCTTCCAAAGCCTCAATCGCAGGGGTCAAAGCATCGACCATCGTCTTATCGCCCAGCTCTGCCTTACCACGGCTAACCAAACCATCCAGTCCCGCACGCAGCGCACCGATAAATACATCGTCCGAAACCTCAGTTTGCGAACCCAGTTCCTTAGCTGCCTTCAAGAAGAACGTGCCATAAAGCGGACCTGACGTGCCGCCAACTTTGGACAGCATCGTCATACCCAAGCCTTTGAGCTGTGCTTCAAGATTCGCAGCGTCAGCCAAGGCCGGCACAGCGGCACTCATACCACGAGCCATATTTCCACCATGATCAGCATCGCCAATCGGTGAATCCAGCTCAGTGAGCATAGCTTGGTTTTCTTGAATGAGCTCGCCAAAACGAGTAATCCATGCGGTAACAAAATCAGTTGTAATCACGGTTTATTCTCCCCACCGCATTCCTGCGGTAACTACTGGTGCATCGAAGTACTTCACCATATCAGAGTCAGCCTTAAGGATCGTCAATGAACATCCCGCCATTTCAAGAGAGGTGATGTAGTTACCCACGAGATTGCGCGAAATCTTCACACCTGCTTCATCAAGCAACGCCTTGACCTCTGCAAAGACGATGTAGAGCTCAAGTAGCGGTGTGCCGCCCATCCCATTGACCATCACGATATTCTCAGAATCGGTGAAGTCCAGATCAGCAAGAATCGGTTCAACAAGCTGACGAGCGATGTCCTTAGCATTCGTGAACTTCTCACGGTGACGTCCTGGCTCGCCGTGAATACCAATGCCGATTTCCATCTCATCATCTGGTAGATCGAAAGTCGGCTTTCCTGCAGCTGGAACTGCACAAGAAGTGAGCGCCATACCCATCGAACGAACGTTATCAGCAACGCGCTGCGCAAGCTCAGCTACCTCATCGAGGCTCTTGCCCTCTTCAGCAGCAGCACCAACAATCTTTTCGAGCAGCACAGTGCCACCGACGCCACGACGACCCGCGGTGTACAACGAATCCTGCACCGCGACGTCGTCTGCCACCACAACCGTGCGCACCTCCACGCCCGTATCCGCAGCTAGCTCTGCCGCCATCTCGAAGTTAATAATATCGCCCGTATAGTTCTTGACGATATGCAAAACTCCTGCGCCGCCGTCTACCTCAGTAGTCGCTGCAAGCATCTGATCCGGCGTTGGCGAGGTGAAAACTTCCCCCGCGCACGCAGCATCGAGCATGCCCAAGCCAACATAGCCACCATGAAGAGGCTCGTGCCCAGAACCTCCACCCGAGATTAACGCAACCTTTCCGGCGTCTTTCTTTACCGAACGGTAAATGACACGATTCTCGTGGTCAACACGCACATTTGAATCAGACGCTTCAATTCCTTTGAGCGCATCTGCAACAACAGTATCTGGAGAGTTGATTAGTTTCTTCATGGTGAAACTCCTTTGTTGTGAAGAAAAACAACGGTCACGGAAATTATTTCACGACTAACACAAAATTGTGTTCGGACGTTCCCGCTATCTCAAGAATGCCTGAAGAAGCGAAATATTTCCACGTCAAAAAACAAAAATATCGAAAATGCCGACTGTCCCGAAAACTAAGATTGAACACACTTTTATCGGAATTCGACTCTACTTGATACTATTAAACAGCTAGTTACCAAATCCGAAATGCGCATTTTAATGTTCACCTGTCATACGAACATTAAGCTGCCGACACAGGGAGTTTTCATGCCGAATCAGGCGCCAATTACCACCATTAACCGAATTGCCGCATGGGGCGTACACGCTTTCACGCTCTCGGGCTTAATGTTTGCTTGCCTGGCAACGCTCTCACTCATTGATCGTGAGATCAAATGGATGTGGTTATGGCTCGGCATCGCCATGGTTATCGACGCCGTTGACGGTACTTTCGCTAGAAAAGCTCGCGTGCAAGAAGTGGTTACGTGGTTTGACGGCGGAATCGTGGACATCGCCATCGACTATCTCACCTGGACTTTTATTCCGGCAGTGTTTATGTATCTTTTCCTGCCGATGGGACCAAAACCACTGGCCATGGCGCTGATGATTCTTATTGTTGTATCGTCAATGTTCTGCTACGCCAATAAGCAGTGGAAATCTAACGATTACTATTTCGTGGGGTTCCCTGCCGCATGGAATATCGTGGCAGTTATTCTTTACGTGCTACAAACAAACTGGATGTTCAACGCCACCACGACTGTGGTTCTCGCAATCCTCACCTTAGTTCCAACCCACTACACTCACCCATTCCGAGTCAAAAAGCTCATGCCATACAATATCGCCGCAATTACGATATGGATTGGCACAGTAGCTGCACTTCTCGTCATGTATCCGAAAGCCCCAACCTGGCTACTGTCTTTGTTCTGGATCAGCGGCGGCTGGTTTATGCTCACTGGCGTGCTGAGAACTATTTTCGGGCAAGATCCTCAACCTCAAAAGAATCGCTAACTATCTGCGAAACTTTCTTATCTCTCCCCCACCGATACAATTCAATGGCAATAGCAGCCACAATAAAACCAATGACAATCACATTGACTATCGGCGGGTAATGCTTTCCGTTCGTCCAGAAATAAATATATGGCGCTACAAATGTCGCCATTGCCACCACGAGGCCTGCAAATCTCCTCATCCACGTGCGCCCGGCAAACATTTCAATGAGTGCCCAGGTATACGGAACAGCCGTAAAGACGTCCAAGGACCACAGCACCCATACATTCCCGTGGAAATGCGGCACAAAAACGACTGGTAATGCACGCAAACTCGAATAAATAAACACTACGAGATACGCGATAAATTTGGGCGATCGAAACATTCTAAAAAATAGCGATCTCTCGACGATATTCACCTCTGCTTGTTTAAGCAGAGAAAAATTCTCCGATGCGATGCCTTTCGAGTCGATCCCCTCGAGGTGGTTGCGCACCCATTCGCGTTGCGAATCAGTTCCGGAAAGAAGCTTCTTTAACAGTTTGTTTGGACTGACGACGACGGGCGTCACCAGCGACGCCGCAGGAAAACGATGCCGCAAATGCTCAGGTACCTCGAATGCATCACCGGCAATTCGCACAATATCAGCGCCAAGTGCAGCTTGAAGTCGGGTTATGTGTTCCGTCTCCACTACGGCCACCCACAACAAGATTCGCCGAGCCACCGCATATTTCAGTTCTTGTCCGATAGCTGCGCCGGTGGACGTGTCAAGATCCTCCACGTCATTGAGAATGTCCATTTCCACAACTTGCGCAGAGTTGAGCGAGCCGATTCGATCGGCCCCCGATTCGGCGACAATCACCTGCGGGTCGAAACGCACTTGTGACAGCAGCGGGACATCAACTATGGAGTAGAGCGTAAACACTCTCCTAGAGTGCCATAATTCTATTCTCAACTACAATCATGACCTGCCGTGTTTACCTATTCGCTTAACAAATCACATTCATGGCGCTGGCTGCGTGTTTGGTGTGCGGATGCGCGGATGCTGGTTCGCAGACGCGGGCTGGACGGCGTGCTTGTGCTACGGGTGCAGGTTGGACGGTGTGTTTGTGCTACAGGCACGGGCTGGACGGTAGGCTCGCATTTGGCTGCGGGTAAGGCGCCCACCCAAACCGGCACAATACGCGAAACGAGGGGTCTGAATGACCGTAATCATTCAGACCCCTCGATTTGGTGGAGCATAGGGGATTCGAACCCCTGACCTCTTCCATGCCATGGAAGCGCGCTACCAACTGCGCCAATGCCCCGCGGACTTGATTAATATTACTCAGCTAATCCAGGAATTGCCAATTTCTCGCTATAGGTTATGTGGTGAAACAGCTCACGTGGTTTGCGCAGCATACCACGTGAGCATCAGCCAATCTGGCATCTGCGAAGCCAGCAGCCGTCAGCGCCAGACGTTTTCCAATTCGTCGCTGGCCATCTCGCTTAAATTATACGAGCACAATCGCCACGGAGGATTTGCCCCTTCTCGCGGTTTCAAAACCGCCCACCGGCAGTTGTCAAGGCCCTGAATACCAGCCCATACACTCGGATTCATCCCCAGCAAGGCCATGATTCCATTGACGATCGAGCCACCATGAGCAACGAATATCAACGTCTGCCCATCAGCAGCGTCACGCACAGCGTCCTCAACGAGCTCTTTTACTCGTATACCGCAGTGTTCGCGAGTTTCAACTCCCACATCCTGCGGCTCATGGCCTGAACGCCACTGCTGCCACTGCTGTGGCCATTTATCGCGAATTTCGTCAGAGGTTAGCCCCTCCCACACACCGTAGCACCGCTCGCGCAATTGTGGTGTCACCTGCGGAATTATCCCTGTTAAATCACTGAGAAACTGCGCAGTCTCTCGCGCACGCCCCAAATCAGAGACGTAAATCTTATCTGGATTTAACTTCGCTAACTCCGGCGCCACCGTCTGCGCCTGTGACCGTCCTTTTTCATTTAACGGAATATCTGAAGAGCCTTGAATTCTTCCTTGAAGATTCAAATCTGTTTGACCGTGACGCCAAAATACAATCTGCTGTACCGGCACAAATTTTCCTTACTCAGTACCCAAATCCGAAAAATCAAAATACTGCGACATCGAAGATTCCTGATATTCAGGATCAGCCACGATATCAGCAGGCAATTCTATTTCTGGACAATCGCCCCACAGTTTCTCAAGAGCATAGAACTCACGATCCTCGTCTTGCTGCACATGCACCATGAGGTCGCCGAAATCGAGCAGCACCCAATGGGCTTCCCCATCAAGACCTTCTCTGCGCAAGCGGTCATGACCCGCTTTTTCAACAGCTTCTTCAACAGTATCAACGATTGCTCGCACCTGCCGTTCTGAAGAACCAGACACAACCAAAAATGCGTCAGTAAGCACGAGCCGTTCCGAGACGTCAATAGCGGTGATTGAGGTAGCTTTCAATTCTGCAGCAGCACGTGCAGCCACAATGGTCATGTCGATAGAGGTAGCAGAAGCGCTCACAATTGCCTTTCGTAGCAGGGGTATTTCTTAAGTTTTCTCAAAGTTGAAAAACGGTAGTGCCGACGACGATCGCTTGCGTTTCCGTGCCCATGGACAGGAACGACGTCGATACCCACGAGCCGACGAGGTATCCCACGAGTGCACCTATTGCGATAAGCAGGAGCAACCCAATCCAGTTGCGCTTCCCGCTTTCTTCATACACCAGCGATTCTTCCTCAACAGCTTCAGTAACTTCGGCTTTTTGTGAAGCCTCAGGCTCAATAACGGCTTCACTTTCTGCACTGGTCTCGCTCTTGATCGCAAGAGACTCGCCACTAACTGCATCATCTTTACTGAGAACTGCAGACTCTTCCTCTGTCGTATCCGGCACGGAGGTCACACTCTGCTGCGGTGCTGCGTCTTCTGAGTCTTGAGCAACGGCAGGCGAAACTTCTTCGGCCTTTTCATCGGCAGGTGCAGCATCAACTGGCGACACCAAGTCTGCTGCAGCCACCGCATCTGCCGGCGACGCCGCATCTACTTTGCTATCCGTAACCGAGATAACCTCACTGTCACGACGAGTGCGCTCAAGCAAACGTTCACGCAACGACCGCGGCTGCTTTGGCTCGTCGTCGTTATCAAAACGGTTGAAAACGGAAGTGCGGATAGGCTGGTCAGACGTCGAAACCTTTTTTGGCTCATCCGCCACAGAATTCGCAACACGCGATGCTGATTCAGCACTCAGAGCACTCGAGGCACTCTTCTCACTCAAGGCTTCATGCTGCGCAATTGAAACACGCTGCACAGGACTTGGAGACGGAACTGGACTCTTAGCCTGATTCTTATCAGTCTCACTGCGTGCATCATCTGTCTTGGCTTTAGCATGTGATGTTGGCGACTTAACCACAGCTTCGTCGCTGGATTCAGCACTTTTTACCCCAGCGCTACGAGCAGCAAACTCTTTCATAATCGTCTGCTCTGCAGTAGCGTTGCTACGCTCAGCCTCTCGCAGCTCTTTACGTGAGGGACGCCGGAGTCGCAGCTCAGCTGTTTCGCTCAGCGAGGGCGAGTCACTTTCACGCGCTGTTAGTTTCCCCAGCTCACGCAGCTCTTTTCGACTCAAACGTGGAGTCTCACTCATACCAGTTCCTTCCCAGTTCCCTCACCGCGAATCTCATCGTTGTCAACATCAGTATCTTGCTCACGAACCAGAGCTGTTGTAGTAGCCTGATCCTCTTTATATAAATGATACTTGTTTATGTGCTGAACTACCCCATCTGGCACCAAATACCACACCGGGCCTGCTGATCCGGCGCGATTTCGAATATCTGTTGAAGAAATAGCCATCGCCGGAACCTCCAATAAAGTGATTCCATTTTGTGGAAGTCCGGACGTATCCAGTTCATGACCTGGCCGATTTACCCCTACAAAGTGAGCCAGATTCCACAATTCGTCTTGATCCTTCCAACGCAGGATCTGAGGAAGCACATCAGCACCAGTGATGAAAAACAGCTCAGCATCAGGGTAGGCTTTTTTCAAATCGCGCAGCGTATCGATTGTGTACGTAGTGCCCCCACGGTCAATATCTACCCGCGACACCGAAAAGCGAGGATTGTTCGCAGTGGCGATAACGGTCATAAGATACCTGTGTTCAGCAACCGTCACTCGCCGGTCTTTTTTGAAAGGCTGCTCACCAGTGGGCACGAACACCACTTCATCGAGGTCAAAATGATGTTGTACTTCGGACGCCGCCACTAAGTGACCATGATGGATCGGGTCGAATGTGCCGCCCATAATGCCAATCCGACGCCGCGGATGATCCACCGTGTTGATTCCATCGCTAATCTCGGACATGCCCATCCCCTGTCACGATCCACATTGTGCTTGTGAGCGCCGTGAGTCCCATCGGCCCACGCACATGCAATTTTTGCGTGGAAATACCGATCTCCGCTCCAAAACCGAACTGCCCGCCGTCGGTAAATCGAGTCGAAGCATTAATCATCACTGCTGCCGAGTCCACATTATTGACGAACCGCTCAATAACTTTCTCATCTTGGGAGATGATCGCCTCAGTATGCCCCGTGGAATATGTCCGAATATGTTCGATAGCTTCTTCAACGTTGCCCACAATACGCACAGCGATCTCTTTAGCAAGATACTCAGTGTCCCAATCGCGGGCGCAAGCTGGGATAAGCTTCAGCGACTTTGGAGCCAAACGCACCGCTTCGACGTCAGCGTGAACCGTAACGTAATTTTTGGCAAATACGTCATAGATACGCGGCAAAAAGGCTTGTGCGACGTCGGCGTGAACCAGTAATTTTTCGGCCGCATTGCACACGCCCACTCGACTCAATTTCGCATTTTCAACGATTGCCACGGCTTTATTGAGGTCAGCATATTTGTCTACGTAAATATGACAGTTCCCGACACCGGTTTCAATAACTGGCACCGTCGCCGTTTCGATTACTGTTTTGATAAGTCCAGCTCCCCCACGCGGAATGATCAGATCTACCAGTCCACGGGCTCGCATGAGGGCAGTTGCTCCCTCGCGTCCAAATTCGTCAATCGTGTTGACCAAATCCGGATCCCCGCCACCACTGCGAATTGCCGTTTTCATCGAAGCCACGAGCGCTTCATTAGTGTGTATAGCTGCGCTACCTCCGCGCAAGACGACGGCGTTTCCAGATTTGAGTGCAAGTACAGCTGCGTCCACAGTCACGTTTGGGCGAGCTTCATAAATCATTCCGACGACGCCGATCGCCACACGTTTGCAGGTGAGAGCAAGTCCATTTGGCAACGTCGTTTCACTGAGGATCTCACCGACCGGATCAGGGAGTTTTATAACATCTCGCACCGATTGTGCGATTGATTCGATTCGGCGTTGATCGAGGTAAAGGCGATCAAGGAGTCCCTCACTCATACCTTGCTCACGACCAGCGAGCATATCGCGAGCATTAGCTTCTTCGATAAGCGGAGCATCTACAAGCAGCTGATGTGCAATTTGGGCGAGTAACGTGTTCTTCGCTTCGGTTGACATTGACCGCGCCGCAAAAGAGGCCGACTTCGCACGAGAAGCGATATCTCTAACTTGTCCATCAACTGGCAAGATGTGATCAGCTTGGGAGGTGATTTCTTCCATAGCTCAATTTTAGTGGAATACATGAATTATCTGTGCGTTTTAACTCATGATAAAGGTAACGAAGGATTCGCCTTTGATACGTCTACGAAAGGAAGCTATGGCTACGCTGGAAGTTACAAGTGAGAATTTTGCACAAACAGTTGAAGAAGGCACCGTGCTTCTGGACTTTTGGGCAGCATGGTGTGGTCCGTGCCGGCAGTTTGGACCAATCTTTGAAGATGCTTCGGAGCGTCATCCTGATATTAAATTTGGCAAGGTAGATACGGAAGCTCAAGCCGATCTCGCTCAGGCTTTCAACATCATGTCAATCCCAACTCTGATGGTTTTCCGGGACGGCATTCGCATTTACGAAGGCGCTGGTGCACTCGACAAGAACGCACTTGATGACCTAATTGAACAGGCACAAAATTTGGATATGGACGAAGTTCGCAAGCAAATTGCACAAAATGAGCAGTGAGCAAGATAAGAACTAATTTTCCTGAATCAATCCTGGTGGGGACGCTTTTCGTGGCGTCCCCACCAGTCTTTGGATCATTTTTATCAACAGCGCGAGATATTCACGAACAAAATGCACCGCGTATCAACATTACGCATTCTTATTAACAGCTCTCATTGCACCTATTCGAATACTATTTCGTGACATCTGTTAAGTAACGGCCTTAATATCCAAAATGCGCGCATTTTTCCTGATCATAGACTTTTGAGAATTCTTCCCTTTACGACACACGAACAATTCAATTGAAAATTCATCAACTTAACATTGCTTAATCACTTCCTTGTTGACAGTCTGATCACAACTTAAACGTGACGCTCCAATACTCAACGACGAGTCCACGTTTTTGCGACAGACGAATAAACACATACGAAATACAACGTTGTACGTTCGAAAACCGTAACTCTGAACTACATTTCGAACTCATAAGCGCAAGGAGATAGGTATGACCCATTCAGTACCTAACAGGACTGATATTCAAAGTGGCGACTCAAGCCGCATTGAAAAACTCACGAAAACCAACTTTGGCAAACTGATGCCGTTGCTCGTGATCGTGTACATCATCAGCTTCATCGATCGAACCAATATCGGTATGGCTAAAGAAGCACTCGGTGCTGATATCGGATTGTCTGCAGGAGCTTACGGCCTCGGCGCAGGACTCTTCTTCCTTTGCTACGCAGTGTTGGAAATTCCATCAAACCTGATCATGCACAAAGTAGGTGCACGGTTCTGGATCACACGAATCATGGTGACTTGGGGACTTATTTCGATGGCCATGGCACTCGTGTGGAACGACACCTCGTTCTACGTCCTGCGCGTCCTCCTCGGCGCTGCGGAAGCAGGCCTATATCCAGGCATTATCCTCTACATTTCTTACTGGTTCCCACAGAAATTCCGTCCGCGCGCTATCGGAATCTTCCTCCTTGGCGTCTCAATCGCTAATATCGTTGGCGCACCGCTAGCTGGTCTTCTCCTCCAAATGGATGGCCTTGGCGGCCTGCATGGATGGCAGTGGATGTTCATTCTTGAAGGCGCACCAGCAGTAATCCTCGCACTCCTCGTGTGGAAGATGCTCCCCGACTCACCTCGTGAAGCAAAATGGCTCACCGACGACGATAAGTCACTTATCGAACGAGTCATCGCATCCGAAGACGTCGGCGAAAAGTCGCAGCACAACGATCTGCGTTCGCTTGGTCCAGTTGTAGCCGATCCGATCATTTGGCTCGTTGTACTGGCATATTTCACGCATCAGATTGCTGTATATTCGCTGTCTTACTTCCTGCCTACCATGATCAAGTCCTACGACGCACACATGAGCACACTTACGGTCGGCTTCATTACCGCAATTCCGTGGATTGCAGCAGCGCTCGGCTCATGGTTCTTGCCGCGCTACGCCGTCGGCCTCAAGAAATCAAAGCTTATGGCATCGGCAGGATTCGTCACTGTAGCTGTCGGACTCACGATTGCTGCGCTCACGTCAACAAATATCTGGATCGCGGTAATTGGTTTCTTCATTGCAGCTTCGCAACTCTTCGTTATCCAGTCGATTCTCTTCACTTTCCCTCAGCAGCGCTTCTCGGGAGCAACTGCTGCTGCAGCCGTGGCATTCATGAATATGTGCGGATTGGCAGGAGGCTTCCTCGGCCCTACCGTCATGGGTTACCTTGAAGAATCAACCGGCAATAAGCTTGCAGGCTTGTGGTTCATCATCGGTGCTGTTCTCATCGGCTCCTTGCTCGTATGGGGACTGCGCTACCGCACTCAAACTGCAACGCGTCAGAGCAGCGAATCGCTCTAAAGCCAGAAATATCTGAATCTGGCCAGAAAACTTTGTTTGTGGATGGTATGAGATCGGTGGGCGGTAATGCGTACGCATTACCGCCCACCAGCACAATCAGCACCTATCGAACACCGTAGAATCACGAAGCTTGCCTCACCTCAAGCGATAAACAATGCTCTCTCAAGCTGTATGCATATTTCTATTGCCCATCAAAGGTGTGAAAATTACTCAATTTTGGAAGTTCATCGTCGATTTTAGTGCGCTCTTTCATCAGCGGCAGCACACCTCGCAAAACCGAAGCTAAATCGGTAGGAAGAGACGCAGGCACAAAAACGATACCGTCTGCTGCCCCAGTTGCCACCCAAGATTCGATAGCATCAGCCACATCATAGACGGTTCCGGTAACTGAAGAAATGCCGTCGAAAAGTGGCTTGTGGTTGATATCAGCGATCAGCACAGCGCGTTCTTGCGCAGCCTGGCGCGATGCAGAAATGACGATACCAACATCGACAAACACCAAAATTTCCCGCTGCTTCTTTGCCGCATAATCACGCAGCTGCGTGCGCAGTTTCTGCGCTGCCAACGGCTCTGCAGTCTTAACCCGCACAATATCAGCAAAAGCGGCAATCTCTTTGACGTGCCCGAGTGCAAAAGCTGGATCAGCAGTGATAACAGTGACCTTGACGCCAGCGTCTCGAGCAATTTGCGCCATCTTCGATAGCTCAGAAAAATCTGACGTTGCATTGACCTGTAATTCTAGCGAAGAACAGCGCTCATACTCCCCTGCCAGCGCTTGCGTGCCAGCTTCCACAAACTTCAACAGTGGAGGTACCTCAACAGAAATACCACCCGATGCTATATTGAGAAGCTTGGAAGCGGCCTTAACACCGTCCAATGCCCGGTCATGTTGCT
Organism: Arcanobacterium pluranimalium; assembly: GCF_016907845.1. Taxonomy (GTDB): domain Bacteria; phylum Actinomycetota; class Actinomycetes; order Actinomycetales; family Actinomycetaceae; genus Arcanobacterium_A; species Arcanobacterium_A pluranimalium. Next base: position 1,250,147 of record NZ_JAFBCS010000001.1, on the reverse strand, counting down.
GATCAGACGACGTATGAAAAGACCGGTTGAGCGTGACAAAATCTAAACCACCCTCCAGCGCTGCTTTCACTGACGAAGCGAGTCGCGGAAAATTCACATGATCAACAGCAACATCGTGCCCATATTCATCGAGCATTTCACTCGGCATAGCGCCGAGCATTGACAGATCAATCCCAATCCAAGCGGTGGCCACGTGGCGTTCAACCATGATTTCACCCTTAACAGGTGAAAGAGACTCATCAATGAAACAGTCCGCTGAAACAGGAAGTTCCAAAGTCATCTAGATCCTTCTCCCCATTTTCACTAGAAATAGCGCCCAATTTAATATGATTCTAGCAAACCAGATCGTCGACATGAATTATTGGACGCGGTGCCCGCCCTCGCTGTACACCGTCAACAAGGCCTGCAAACTCCTCAACCTCACCGTTCGAAAAAGCAACCATACCTACCGCAATACGTTGACCAGTGCTTTCACAGACTTCAACCATATCTCCAGCAGCAAAAGATCCGCGAACTGCCTTAATACCAACTGCCAATAACGACGCGCCGCCACTACGCAAGGCGTGCGCAGCGCCGTCGTCGACAATCAAAGTGCCACTAATACGCGCCGAATATTTCATCCAAAGCGACCGCGCGCTCGTCCGGCGCCCTCGTGGCACGAACCACGTTCCAACCTGCTCGCCCTCTAATGCGCGCCGCAAAGAATCAGTGGAAACCAGCAATGTTCCGATCCCACCGGCTGTTGCAATATCTGCCGCAGCAACTTTCGTACGCATTCCACCAGTACCAACGTCGGACCCCTTGCCTGTAATACGCAAATTCTCGAGCTGAGCCATACTCAAAACTTCGCTGATGAGCACCGAGTCAGGCAGATTCGGTGGGCCTGAAAACAGCCCCTCCACATCGGTACACAGTACCAACGCCGTCGCATCTACCAAATGAGCTACCAACGCAGCGAGCCGATCATTATCGCCAAAGCGCAGATCGTCGGAGACTACCGCGTCGTTTTCATTCACAATCGGCACAACGCCATGATGCAATAACCGTTTCAAAGAGCCTTGCGCATTAGCATAATGACGACGGTCAATCACGTCGTCCGGAGTCAAAAGTACCTGGCCAATCGTGATCCCATAACTAGCAAACTTGGTCGCATAGGCGTGCATCAACCGCGACTGCCCTACCATCGCCGCAGCTTGCTGATCGCGCACATTTTTCGGCCGCGAATTGAACCCGAGCGGCTTGATACCCGCTGCAACCGCACCAGACGATACCAACAGCACTTCCTGCCCGCGCGCACGCGCAAGAGCGACGACGTCCACCAGCTCAGCGAGCCGAGTCTCATCGAGCGAACCATCCGGTGCCGTCAAAGAAGAAGAACCAACTTTAATAACAATCCGGGAAGCGGCACCGAGCAGCTTCCGATTGGACAATAGCGGCTTCATAATCTTTCTCTATCTCAACTACGCCAGCTCAATATCGCTGACTCCGCGGTTCCACCGCCCGGCAAATCCCGCAATCGCAAGAATGACCGGGACTTATTCGTCGTCTGAATTCGGATCAGTCCAGTGCCCTGCTTCGCGTTCCATCCACAGCTCTTGACGAGCAGCCTCTTTCGCATCCATCATCTCGTGATAAGCAGCTTTACGCTCTTTACGCGTTGCACGCTGATTCTCCGCCAAACGCAGATCCGTGCCACGCGGTCCGAGTAACTCTGCACCAGCAGACATCATCGGCTCCCAATCGAAAATCATTCCATCAGTCTCAGAGCCGATCACGACCATATCCCCTGCACGCGCTCCGGCTGCCGTGAGCTGCTTTTCAATTCCCAGCATATTGAGACGATCAGCAAGGTAACCCACCGCTTCGTCGTTTGAAAAATCGGTCTGATGCACCCAGCGTTCAGGTTTCACGCCACGAATCTGATAGAAATCTTGCCCGTCCTTGTGACGCTTAGTAATGGTGAATCCAGAAGATTCTTGACCAGAAACAGGACGAATAATCGGGCGTTCTTCGCGCTGCATAGCCTCGTTTTCACGCTCACGAACTGCCTTGATAATAGTGGCTAAACCAAATCCGAGCTCTCGCAGTCCTTCGTGTGAAACCGCTGAAATCTCAAAAACAGGAAGTTTACGCGCTTTGAGCTCATCTTTGACAAAATCTGCAAGCTCACGCGCCTCCGGCACATCCACTTTGTTGAGCACAATAACTCGTGGGCGCTCCATGAGCGGGATTCGACCCTCAATCGGTGGAATCTGCTGTGAATACGCCGCAAGTTCAGCTTCAATCGTATCCAGATCAGAGATCGGATCGCGGCCCGGCTCTAAAGTGGCACAATCAAGCACGTGCACAATCGTCGCACAACGTTCAATATGACGCAAAAATTCGAGACCTAAACCTTTCCCCTCCGAAGCACCAGGAATCAGACCAGGTACATCGGCAATGGTGAAACGCAAATCTCCGGCTTCAACCACGCCGAGATTCGGAACGAGCGTAGTGAAAGGATAGTCGGCAATCTTAGGGCGAGCAGAACTCATTGCCGCGATCAGCGAGGACTTTCCCGCCGATGGGAAACCAACAAGCGCCACATCAGCTACGGATTTCAGTTCGAGCACGACGTCGAGAATGTCGCCCTCTTCGCCAAGCAGGGCAAATCCGGGGGCTTTGCGCTTTGGCGAAGCGAGCGCTGCATTGCCCAGACCGCCCTGGCCACCCTCAGCGACGATATATTCAGCACCAATGCCGACCAGATCAGCCAGAATATTGCCGTCACGATCTTTGACCACCGTGCCATCTGGAACGCTCACGTAGAGATTTTCACCGCGCTTGCCATGGCGCATATCTCCTGCACCAGGAGCACCATTTTCTGCTTTCAAATGTGGGCTGTGATGAAGATGGAGCAGCGTCGTCTCTTGACCGTCAACGCGCAGGATAATATCGCCACCGTGCCCACCATTGGCGCCATCAGGACCACCGAGCGGCTTAAATTTTTCTCGGTGCACCGAAGCGCAACCGTTGCCGCCTTTTCCTGCTTCGAGGTGGAGCGTTACGCGATCTACAAAGCTTGCCATTCTTCAATCCTTAAATATAAAACAAGGGGCGGAGAGCACTGCCCTCCACCCCTAGAGTTTTAATCGACCGTTTCCGGTCAATTCAATCGCTCAGGCATCAGCCAAAACGACGTTAACAACCTTGCGATCACGACGAACACCGAATTCCACGGTTCCCTCTGCGAGCGCGAAAAGGGTGTCATCCTTGCCGCGGCCAACATTGGCACCCGGGTGGAAGTGGGTACCGCGCTGACGCACGATGATCTCACCAGCGTTGACGAATTGACCGCCAAAACGCTTCACACCGAGTCGCTGGGCATTAGAGTCGCGACCGTTATTCGAGGAGCTGGCGCCCTTCTTATGTGCCATGTTTCCTGACCTGCTCTCTTACTTTAAGCTCGTTGAACGGATGATCCCGAAGGACCCAGATCACTTAATGCCGGTGATCTTAAGACGGGTCAGCTTCTGGCGATGACCCTGGCGCTTGCGGTAACCAGTCTTGTTCTTGTACTTGATGATGGTGATCTTTGGACCCTTCTCATCGCGAACAATTTCAGCGGTAACCTTAGCGGAAATACCATCGGCGGCAGTGGTGACCTTGTCACCGTCGACGAGCATGATCGGCTCTAGCTCGACCTTGTCGCCAGCTTCGCCTGCCATCTTGTCCACAACGACGATAGATCCGACGGACACCTTCTCCTGGCGGCCGCCTGCCTTCACAATCGCGTAAACCACGTTCTGCTCATCTCTGTCGATACGGCTGCATTCACTAGTGGAATGCACTTGAAAATTTATTGGCACGAAACAACGCGCCGACACACCAGCTTACTTAGCTTCACCATAGAGAACAAGCTCAGAAAGGGCGATAATCGCCACATTATCAAACTTGCACTCCTGGCAAAGTTACCAAGCCAATGTTTTAACTAGCCCAGTTTAATCAAAATTAGTCTTTTTTGGAAACTGGGAAGCTCATTATTGCCGATGTTGGCGACGTGCTGGGCGTAATGATCCCCGACGACGTGACCCTCCTACGCGTTCGAGCAGCAGGTTTGTCGCTCGAAACCGTCGAAGTTTCCTTGGTCACTACCGGCTTCTTCCGACGCCCGTTTCCTCGCTTTTCCTCAGTTGCACCCGTCTCCTGTGCCGACGACGTCGCCACGGGTGGTACAGTCGCCGCAGGTGCCGCAAGTACACCTGGAGCGTTATCGGACGCTGGAGCTGGCGCATCTTGTGCCGACGACGTCTGCCCTGTTCCATTCACCTCTGCACTAGCTGATCCAGCGCGACGAGACGCACCCTGCGTTTTCCGGGTGCGCTCTTTGGACTTAGTCTCGCGCTGTTTACGCTTTCCACCTGAGGCTTTCTCAGCGGACGAATCTGACGCAGGCACACTTGTGATGCCGTCAGAACTGCGCTCAGTCTCGCCTGCACCGCCAGGGCGGTTACCGTCGTCTTCATGTTTGTGCGCAGCGGCAGCAGCGATCGAGGCCAAAGCCGCTTTTACTTCAGCTTGCTTTGGATCAGGCACAGCTTCGGTTTTGGCCTTCTTATGAGGTGCTTTGCGAACCTCGGGTTCACTATCTGCGCCATCGCCCTTTTCAACCGGGTTATCGTGTGTGATATACCCACGCCCTTCGCAAACCTGGCAGGTGGTAGAGAACGCCTCCACAAGCCCTTGCCCGACTCGTTTACGAGTCATCTGCACAAGCCCAAGTGAGGTAACTTCGGCTACCTGATGGCGGGTACGATCACGCCCCAGACATTCAATAAGGCGGCGCAAGACCAGATCACGGTTCACTTCAAGAACCATGTCGATGAAATCGATAACGATAATTCCACCGATATCCCGCAAGCGCAGCTGACGCACGATTTCTTCAGCAGCTTCAAGGTTATTACGTGTCACAGTCTCTTCGAGAGTTCCACCAGAACCTGTGAACTTACCAGTGTTGACGTCAATGACCGTCATCGCCTCAGTTCGATCAATAACAAGCGATCCACCTGAGGGCAGGAAAACTTTCCGATCAAAAGCTTTCGCAAGCTGTTCATCTACTCGGAAAACCGAGAAAATATCTTGCTTTTCTTCCCAATGCACGAGGCGGTCTTCCAATTCTGGCGAGAGCTCATGCACGTATTCGTAGATCGTATTCCACGTGTTGTCGCCCTCAACTTTCAAAGCGTTGAAGTCCTCGTTGAACACATCTCGAATAACGCGCACTGCAAGTTCAGGCTCACCCTTGAGCAAAGACGGAGCATTCTTAGTGCTCTTTGCCTTGGCTTGAATGTCCTCCCACGTCTTGCTCAAGCGCTCCACATCGTTGCGCAGTTGCTCGTCGCTAGCTCCCTCCGCAGCAGTGCGCACAATCACTCCATGCTCCGGTGGCACTACTTCCTTGAGAATCTTCTTCAAACGCATGCGCTCTTTTTCAGGGAGTTTACGCGAAATACCCGTCATAGCCCCCTGCGGCACGAGCACCAAATGGCGTCCTGCTAAAGTGATCTGCGCTGTCAAACGTGCGCCTTTGTGACCAATCGGATCCTTGGTTACCTGCACCAATACCGTATCGCCAGACTTCAACGCATCTTCAATGCGGCGTGGCATTCCGTCCATTCCGGCGGCTTCCCAATTGACTTCGCCAGCATATAGAACAGCGTTTCTGCCTTTACCAATATCGACGAAAGCCGCTTCCATCGACGGAAGCACGTTTTGCACACGCCCCAAGTACACATTGCCCACCATCGAGCTTTGCGTGTGGCGTGCGACGTAATGCTCCACCAAAACGCCGTCTTCAATAACAGCAATTTGATTGAGTCCGTTTTGCTCGCGTACGAGCATTTCCCGATTTACAGACTCACGGCGAGCAAGAAACTCTGATTCAGAAATGGACTGACGACGGCGTCCAGCTTCGCGTCCCTCCTTGCGGCGCTGACGTTTCGCTTCCAATCGCGTTGAGCCGTGCGGCGCAGTTACTTCGTCCGAGACTTCAGCCGAAGAACGTCGACGACGACGTCGCACCGTCGCACCAGATTCCGTCACCGCTACTGAACTCTCGTTCAAGGACTCATCCCCGGCTTTGTTGGGAGCCTCAGTTTTCGCTTTGTCAGCCGATGCGGTGCGCTTGCGCTGACGAGTTCGTTTAACAGGTTCAACTGTTTGCTCCTCGGAAGTGACCTCCTCAGCGGGCGTGACATTTATGTCCTCACTAGAGCGGCCACCACGGCTTCCACGTCGAGACTTACGCGCACCTTCTGGTGCTGGCGTCTGTGGTTCATCTGCCGATGGAGCAAGAGCGTCTTGAGCGACTTCATCTTGCTGTTCATCAGCTTTTTTACGCCGGCTTCGACGTGCCTGAACAGCTCGTGTAACGTCTGGTTCTTGGAACAGAAGCGTCGTCATTGGAGCTACTGGTTCAACGCGCGCCGGCAGCTCAACTTCTTCACCAGAAGAGAAAGTCACGACTAATGGAGCGGTCTTTTTCTGCCCCCGGGTGTTGCCTTGAGCTTCGTTGGTGGTTGAGCTTGTATCGGCTTTTTCCACTGCAGATTTTGGTTTAGACTCTGCCTTTTTCGCAGTGGCTCTTGCAGTATTTTTTCGCTTACGAGCGGGTAAAACGATACCCAAATCCGTGTGTTCAACGTCGGACGTATCAGCATCATGAGCTTTCGCATATGCGAGCTCAGCTAGGGATTCAGCAACTGATTCTGCTGCTTCTTCAGGCGTCGGTTTCTTAGGACGCGACTTAGGCGCATTAGCGGAAGTTTTTTTGGCCAACGTCGTTCGCGTTGAGCGAGTGCGCGTCGTCGTCTTCTTTTGTGCAGGCTTCTTTTCCGTTGAAGCGTTATCTTCCAGTTCTCGAGCTTCGTTTTCCTCAGCCATGAACATTCTCCTATGGCAGCCGCAAGATGTGCATCTTCATCAACACGCTGCAATTATGTAGGCCGCAACCCGCAAGTTGCGGAAATCTATGATCGACCTTAGTCCGGCAGCAACGCTCATGCGGCGCACAGGAAACTAAGGGCTTAACGAATCGATGCATGATTCGTCTCCACATTCATTCTACACAGTTATTTCAATAAGGTGGAATGAACAGTCATATGAACACCCGGAACAGTCACACGAGTAGCAGGTCCGATAGGAATAATATTCTTGCGCGAGATCCTGTTAGGCCGCACCGTTAATAGAAATTTGCTATTCTCAAATACGGCATTTATTCCTCACGAAATAACTTCGCGACACGTTGTTCGTTAAAATCCGCCAAAACCCGTGGGTTTAATGGAATAATAAGGCGTAAGACCTAGAGAAACGGCTATAAAAAGTAGAAATAAGCCATGACTTTAGGCCATGATTAAAGAAAGGTTAGCTACACCTTATTATCTTCACCACGGGTGTTGGTTCGCGTGAAGTTGCGGTACTCCACAACTTGACGCAGACGGATATCCTGAGACGACAATCCGGTGTGAGCTACTCATTGCAACTGCGAGTACCCTTTGCTGTATGTGCAGCCTCTGATTTTCGGAAGCTGCACAGCTCACAGAGCACGAACAGTTACAAATCGTCTGTCAGTTTAGGTCGCACGAAAGGTTAACAAGGTGGAAGCCCTCGACCTCGCACGGTGGCAGTTCGGTATCACAACGGTATATCACTTTATTTTGGTACCGTTGACGATCGGACTCTCTCCACTCGTCGCTATCATGCAGACCAAATGGCTCAAGAGCGGAGACACTAAGTGGCTCAAACTCTCCGAGTTCTTTGGAAAAATTCTGCTCATCAACTTTGCACTCGGTGTTGCTACCGGTATCGTTCAAGAATTCCAGTTCGGAATGAACTGGTCGGAGTACTCGCGCTACGTGGGAGACATCTTCGGTGCTCCACTAGCTTTTGAAGCTCTGCTCGCATTCTTCCTCGAGTCAACCTTCCTCGGCGTATGGATTTTCGGCCGCGGTCGCATCAGTCCAAAAGCACATACGCTATCCATCTGGCTCTTCGCCATTGGAACCAACCTCTCGGCTATGTTTATCCTGGCCGCAAACTCATTTATGCAAAATCCAGTTGGAGCTGTGTACAACCCAGAAACGGGTCGTGCAGAACTCGACGGAGCTAAAGGCTTCATTGAAGTAATCTTCTCACCTACTTCGCTTTACGCCTTTGCGCACACAATCACAGCATCACTACTCGTTGCAGGTTCGCTCATTGCGGGCGTATCGATGTGGTGGCTCGTTCGCACTGCCAAGGCTGGAAATGTTACTGAAGCTAATGAGTACTGGAAGCCTGCAGCTCGTTTCGGTTTCGTCACCATGCTTATTGCCAGCATTTTGGTCATTTCAACTGGTCACTTCATGGGTCAGCACATCTATCAAGCACAGCCTACGAAGATGATCGCCGCCATGGGCATTTCTGAATCTACCGAATCAGCTAAGCTCGGACTCCTCATGACAAGCACTGAACTAAAAGAAGGTTCAGTCATTGAAGTTCCGATTCCTGGCCTTGAATCCTTTATGGTGACCAACCATTTCTCTGGACCAGAATCCAAGCTCATTGGTGCAAAAGAGATCAACGAGAAGTATCAAAAGTTCTTCTCCAGTGACGGCACTTATTCTGCAGATCAGAACTATATGCCCAATCCTTTTGTAGCTTTCTATTCGTTCCGTATCATGATGGGACTCGGCTTTGCTTCGGCAGCACTGTCAATCCTCGGACTGTGGATTACCCGCAAGGATAAGCTCACCACTTCTTCTGGCTTGGCAAAACTCTTCGTCTGGACGATACCATTCCCATTCTTGGCTTCAACATTTGGTTGGATCCTCACCGAAATGGGTCGTCAGCCTTGGGTTGTTTACCCGAACTTTGAGGCTCAGCCGAACACGGCGCCGTCGCAAATGATTCGTCAGCTCACTGACTTTGGCGTGTCACAAAACGTACTCCCAATCGAAGTACTGCTCTCAATGGTGATCTTCACCTTGCTCTACGCTGCACTGGGCGTGGTGTGGTTCATCCTGGTCAAGCGCTATGCGGTCGAAGGCATCAATACTCACAAGGTGATCAACACCGATGTGATTGATGCTTCTGATCCGCATGCTAAGTTGAGCTTCGTTTACTGAGGATAGGAAAAGACGATGGAACTTTCATTCTTGCAACTTATCTGGTTTATCCTCATCATCGTTCTATGGATCGGCTATGTGACTTTGGAGGGATTCGGCTTCGGCACCGGCATGCTTCTCAAGGTTCTCCCGAAGAACGATAAAGAACGCCGACTCACTCTCAACACGATCGGTCCGCACTGGGACGGAAATGAAGTATTCCTGCTCACTGCTGGCGGTGCTACTTTTGCAGCATTCCCTGAATGGTATGCCACGATGTTCTCCGGAATGTACATGGCGCTCGTGCTTGTGCTTGTGCTCCTCATCGTTCGTATCTCGGCGATTGAGTGGCGCGGCAAGGTCAACTCAGCTAAGTGGCGCAACGTCTGGGATAACCTTCACAGTGGATCAGCATGGCTCGTAACGTTCCTGTGGGGCGTGGCTTTCGCTAATCTCGTGCAGGGCATGGCAATTCAAATTGGCCACTACAAGGCCGGCACTTTCGTGCCAGCTGATCCTAATGGCATTGATTCTGCTCTCTCATCGGGAGCGAAGCACTTCTTGACAGATGGTTTCTTCTCCTTGCTCACTCCATTCACCATTCTTGGTGGAGTGATGCTTGTGGCTCTGTACCTCACCCATGGAGCGCTTTGGCTTGCACTCAAGACGCGCGGAGACTACCGCCAGCGGGCGCTTGACTTCGCAAAGAAGTCGTCACTCGTGTCTACGGGTATCACCGCAGTTTGGGCGCTTTGGGGTAACTTCGCGTACTCGGTCTCCCCGATGTTCTCGCTCATTCCACTCGCACTCGCTGCCGTACTGTTGATCGCCTCGGCACTCGTCACCTTGAAAGGGAACGAGAAATTGGCTTTCTTCTTGCACTTTGGAGCACTTGCGATGGCAGTTGTGTACATTTTCTCCACTTTCGGAGCAAATGCACTCAAGTCCTCGATCAACGCGGCTTATAACCTCACCTTGGTGCAGGCATCTGCTACTGCTCCAACTCATACGGTTATGCTCATTGCCGCAGTAGTCTTTGTGCCGATTGTGCTCAGCTACACGGTGTGGTCTTATCTGAAGTTCTCCCAGCGGATGTCAGTCGACAATATCCCAGACGAGAACGCTGGTCTTGACCTCAAGAAGATTCGCCAATTCGAAAATGCGCACGCCTAAAAATGCGCATATCTGATTGAGTTCACCCAACTCATATTGTGGGGAGCAGCCTCAGTAGGCTGCTCCCCACAATTGTGAATTACCATTGGTATAGGATGCCTATATCTACAAGAGGAGAGACTGTGAGGCCCTTCGACCCGCGGCTAATAAAATATGCGAAAGAGACGAGAAGTTACATTTTCTTTCTCGTGTTTATCGGTTTCCTGCAAACTCTCTTCATTGCAGCACAAACTATTTTGCTCGCAGCAGCGCTGAGTCCTATTTTTTATGGCACGGGCACTATCAAAGACACAGCTTTCTCCATTGCGTGGATCGGGATTATTTTCGCAGCTCGCGCGAGCCTTGATTACCTACAGAAAGCCTATGGTCACCGATCCGCAATCCGTGTAATCTCCGCCTTGCGAACTGCGGTGCTCGATCACAGCGGAGAACTCGGAATTCGCTGGCTATCAGCAGGAAATACCACTCGCGTCGTCACGCTAGTTACCCGCGGTTTAGACGATCTCGAAGCCTATTTCGTATCTTTCCTCCCCCAGCTCTTCCTGTGTGGCACAACCATTCCGGCACTTATCGCAATCATCTTTTATCTCGACTGGCTCTCGGCAATAGCCATCGTATTGTGCATCCCACTCATTCCAATCTTCATGATCCTCATAGGCAAGCTCACCTCAAAGTATTCGAGCCAACGCCTGCAATCAATGCAAAAACTCGGCACCCAGCTACTCGATCTCCTCGCCGGGCTCTCCACACTCAAAGCATTAGGCAGAGAAAAAGGTCCTTATCAACGAGTAAAACTACTCGGCAATGCATTCGCCGAAAAAACTATGCAGACGCTTTACGTAGCATTTCTCTCGGGCGCAGCACTTGAATTCCTGGCCACGCTGTCTACGGCAATCGTCGCAGTTGAGATCGGCTTTCGTATGGTGGGCGGAAACGTGCTGCTCTCAACTGGCCTGGTGGTCATCATGCTCACCCCTGAAGTATTCAAACCACTGCGTGAAGTTGGCACACAATTTCACGCTTCAGCCGATGGCATCGCCGCCGCCGAACAAGCTTTTAGTATTCTCGAAGAGAAATTACCAGCGCATTCATACACAGTTCGATGCCCGGATCTGGCACATAACAACATTACTTTCAATGGGCTGAGCATCTACGCCCCCGGCCGCGCCACCGTCGCCCCTGCCCAGCTCAATGCTTCAATCGTGCCTGGCACAATCACAGTTTTACGCGGATCCTCTGGAGCAGGAAAAACTACTGCAGTACACGCTCTACTAGGATTGATCTGCCCTGATGAAGGCGAGATAACGATCGGTTCAACACCTTTGAGCGTTATTGAGCGGTCCTCACTGTGGGAGCAAATCGTCTGGGTGCCACAACGCCCCGTCCTCGTACCAGGTACGATACTTGAAAATCTCGGCCTCAGCTTAGAAACTGACTCCCAAACCCTCGAAACCGCCGCTCAACAAACTGGATTTATCGACGTCGTCCGCTCTCTTCGCGACGGATGGAATACAGTGATCGGGCAAGGCGGCGTGGGACTATCTGTGGGACAACGCCAACGTCTGGCACTCACGCGGGCCTTGCTGCACGAAGCTCCGCTCGTGATTCTCGATGAACCATCTGCTCACCTTGATGCAGTGAGTGAAGAATACGTGCGAACCGCCATTCAGCACATGAAAGAGCAGGGAAAAACGGTACTAGTAATCGCACACCGCGCTGTTCTCACCAAGATTGCCGATACAGTGATCAAGGTTCGCTCCGGCAACCGAAATATCGATGAGGCGCTTGCATTGGCACTCCAAGAACACCGTGATGCATCAGTTCACTCCCATGCAGTGCAAAAAGTCGATTACGCACTGCCGCAAGCTTGGGAAGGGGAAGGGCAAAACCGATGAAACGAATATTCACGAGCAACAGCATTATTACCAAAGATGAACGCCAAGCTCTCCGCCAAGCTCTTAAACTCCTCAATATCAGCAAAAAACGTTTTGCCCTCTCGACCCTCTTCGGCACTGGAGCAGTCGGCTCAGGAATCGGACTCGGCGCGGTATCTGCCTGGTTGATTGCGCGAGCAGCACAACTGCCCCCGGTGCTCGATCTCTCGGTTGCAGCAACCGGCGTGCGAGCATTTGGCGTCGGCAAAGCAATATTTCGCTATGTTGAGCGCATCTCTTCGCATTGGATCGCCCTCAATGGAATGGCGCGAATCCGCACGGAGGTCTATGCGCAACTCGCTGACTCCCCGACCGACGTCGTGACCTCAATTCGCCGTGGCGACCTGCTCGCTCGCACTGGCACCGACGTCGACGAATTGGGAAACGTGGTGGTTAAATCTTTACTTCCAGCAGCTGTTGCGCTTTTAACGGGTATTATTTCAGTTGCGATTGTGGCAGCGTTGTCGCCGCTGATCGGTTTGATTCTTGCTCTCATGCTTATTGCCGACGGCGTTATCGGCCCGTTGCTTTCCATGTATGGCGCTCGGCAAGCCGAGATAGATCAGATTCACAACCGGGCTCGCCTCAATGCTTCTGCGCTGACGATGCTTGAATCGGCAGCTGAACTGCGTGTTTCTGGAAAACTCAGCGATGCGCAGCGCGCACAGCAGGAGATTGAGCAAGACATCCAAAGGAGTCGCGATATATCGGCAAAACCGCAGGCCTTAGCTGGAATCGTTGGCATAATCGCTATGGGAGTATCCATCGTGAGCGCGCTTATCATCGGCAGTGTGCAGGTTCACCAGGGCACGCTTTCGACGATTAACCTCGTGGTGTGTACGCTCACCCCGCTTGCAGCATTTGAAGCCACTCAAAAACTTTCCGACGCCGGAATTCAACTCGTGCGTTCAAGTAGAGCAGCCTTGCGCGTGATGGAGCTGCTGAGCCACACACAAATTCAACAAGCTGCATCGGCTACTACCAAGCTGCATGCGGATTCACTCGCCGCTGCGCAGGATTTCGCTGGCCAAGACGCGAGCGCACAACCAAAGCCTCACGCACAGCCGATGCATCAAGCGCGACCAAAGCCTCAAGAAAGCGCCGATGCCCGTGGCACAGAGCCGCCTCCAGCTAACATCCCCCAGCTCATAGCCGAAAATCTCACGGTCGGCTGGCCAAAGGGACCCAATATCGCTGGTCCGGTTTCGCTAGAGCTTCACCCTGGAAAAAGTATCGCGATCGTGGGAACGTCAGGTATTGGCAAATCCACCGTGCTCTATACACTGGCAGGAATGCTCACTCCCCGCGATGGAAGCGTCACCTTAGACGGACGCGAGATTCACGCAATACCGCGAGACGAGATTTCGCGACATCTCATTTTCACTGCTGAAGATGCGCATATTTTCGAAACGTCGGTGCTAGAAAATATTCGAGTTGCCCGAGCGGATGTAGACGAAACACAGGCGATAGCTTTGCTCGAACGCGCAGGTCTTGCACAGTGGCTAGGCGAGCTACCTGAGGGCGTACACACCGTCGTCGGCACAGATGCGCAAACGATCTCTGGTGGGGAACGACGCCGGCTGCTTCTGGCGCGTGCGTTCGCTTCCGGAGCACAATTCTTGCTTCTCGACGAGCCCGGTGAGCACCTCGATTCGCAGACCGCCGACGCGTTAATCCGCGATTTGCTCAAGACGAGCAAAACCGAAAGCAACACTGGCATCATTTTGGTAACACATCGGCTCAGTGCTCTGAGCGAGGCTGATGAAGTCATTCTTTTAGGTGATTCACCTGCACAGATTATCGCCCGTGGCACCCACGAAGAATTACTCAACACCATCGACACGTATCGTTGGGCTGTTGAGCAGGAAGAGGAGTAAAACACTCATGACGTATTGTTCAATATCAGATGTGTTACTGAAAGCGCTTGAGCTCACCGGAAAATTGGATCGACGCTCAGCTTTGCAGTACTTCGTAGACACGGCATGTGAGCTAACAGGCGCGCGTTACTCAGCCTTGGGCGTGCTCGATTCGCATGGTGAAACCGTTGAATTTTTCCAATGTGGGCTTCCGGATCGGTTGGTGGGCACGATTGGTCAGCCTCCGCGCGGTCACGGCTTGTTTGCCGATATTCCGGCACATGGCTATCTCAAAATTGATGATCTCGCCGAGTACATGCATCTTTCTGGTTATCCGCATGGTCATCCGCACATGCGCAACTTCCTCGGCGTGATCGTGCCGGTTAATGAACAGATTTGGGGCCGGCTCTATTTGGCCGACAAAGAATCCGGATTCACTGATGAAGACGGAAAAAACATGGAATTATTTGCGCAGGCTGCGGCTATTGCGGTGAAGAATTCGCGCCTTTATGCCGAGTCTCAAAATCGCGCCCGATGGCTCACTTCGTCGCAAAATATCGTTTCTTCGCTGCTCGAGGGCTCAGATGAGGAAGAAGCTCTTCAAGTTATTGCTGAGCAAATGCGTATTGCTGCTAAGGCAGACAACGCCTTAATGATCTTGCCCTCCATTCAAGATACTTGGGTGTGTGAGATCGTGGCTGGTGAGGGAGCTTCCGATTTCCTCGGTGTAAACTTCCCACGCTCAGGACGTGCACAAACAGTGATACGTGAGCAGGCGGGAGTGGTTATTGACTCCATGCAAAGGCTTTCGGTGGTGCGAGTTGAGCAACTGCGCCGTTTTGGAGCCGCTCTGTACGCCCCCTTGGTTTCAAAAGGAATTGGTCTTGGCGTCATTATTTTGTTGCGCAAACCGGGGCAAAGCGAGTTTGATCTGCATGATTTGTCGATGGCCGAGAATGTGGCGAAACAGGCTGCGATTGCTCTTGAGCTGGCCGATGCTCGTCATTCGAAAGAGCTAGCTGCTGAGCTTGATGAGCGTGCGCGTATTTCGCGCGATCTGCATGATCTTGCTATTCAGCAGCTCTTCGCTTCAGGTATGCATATCACTGCGGTGAAAGAAGATCTTGGCGAAAAAGTTGATTCGCCCGAAATTTCCCAAGCGCTCGATAATGCTATTTGGGCGATTGATGAGTCGGTGTCGCAGATTCGAAAGATTGTGCAATCTTTGCGCGATGATTCTTCGCCGGCAGCGCTCGTGGATCGTCTCCAACACGAGACGTCCGTCGCTTTACAATCGCTCGGTTTTGCTCCCTCTTTGCTCATCACTTGGCATGGAGAAACTATTGGTGAAGATTTTGACGTCACTCGCATCGATAATGCAGTAGGTTCGGATGTTTCCGACGACGTCGTGGCCGTTGTGCGTGAAGGCTTAAGTAACGTGGCACGCCATGCCCATGCTTCATCTGTATCGGTTGAAGTGAGCGTCACTGCTGATACTATCCAAGTTAGTGTGATCGACGACGGCGTAGGGCTAGCACCGTCCCTCTCGCGGCGCTCTGGTCTTTCCAATTTGGCCGCTCGAGCACGGCGTCATCACGGAGATTTTGAAATCGGACCTGATCCGCAAACTGGCAAGCTCAAGATGTGTTGGCAAGCGTCCTTGCGATGAGCCGGTTTATAGCATTGCAGCTTACGCAATAAGTTGGTTATAAAGTGGGTTTGGTGCGGTAGGTAAAAACCTACCGCACCAAACCCACTACGTTCAGTTTTTATATCAGTGGCCTTGCACGCCTCGGTGAGCATGCCCGCAACTGCATTAGTACAATATCAATTCGCCTGATTGCGCCAGCCGGCTGCCCGCTGCCCTGCCACCCAAGCAGCTACCTGGGTGCGGCGTTGCATGCCCATCTTAGCGAGCAGCGACGTGATGTGATTCTTCACCGTCTTTTCTGCTACACCGAGTTTCTCGCCAATCTCACGGTTCGATAGACCATCCCCGATGAGATCGAGTACTTTACGCTCAGATGGAGTCAATTCAGCAGTTGGGTCGTCGTGATCGGCACGGCGTCGCGTCACAGTGCGCTCGTCGAGGAGAACTCGCCCATTCGCAACAGCTCGAATTACTTCAGTAATTTCCGCACCGCGCACTGATTTGAGCAGGTAGGCTTTTGCTCCTGCTTCCAAAGATTCTGACAGCGCGTCGTCGTCGTCAAAAGAGGTGAGCACGATGCAACGGGTGCTGGGAGAACGCTCGCTGAGCTGCTCGATAATATCGATGCCCGTGCCATCTGGGAGACGAAGATCAACAAGTGCAACCTCAGGATTCATCAACTCAGCACGACGCACAGCTTCAGCTACCGTTCCTGCTTCAGCGATAACTTTCAATCCTTCTGCACGATCAACCACTTCAGCAATGCCGCGACGCACGACTTCGTGATCGTCAATAATCATCACATTGACTACGCCATTTTCTTCAGTCACAAGTTTTCCTAACTACAGTCGAGATTGACACTTTGGGCAAGAATACGATGATCTTCCCATAAACTTTTCTCTGATTAAAATTTTGCCACACCTTGGGCAAGCATGCCCATCTCGACCATAAACATTCAGCGATCGGGAAAAATACCCCGAGGATCCATTCACATTTACATAAAGAGAGTCAAAAGAGGTACCACCCACTTCTACCGCACGTGCCATAACCTGAGCGCTTGCTTTCAACACCTCCAAAATCTTCCCCGCCGGCAGGTCGCTCGCGAGAACCGCACCATGTACTTGAGCCATAAATAGTGCTTCATCAGCATAAATATTGCCCACCCCAGATGCGAAACTCTGATCGAGAAGCAAAGATTTTATCGCAACACGTCGCTGTTGAGCACGAGCAACTAAATCGGCAAAATCGCAGTGCGGATCGAGTAAATCACGTCCAATATGAGCAGCCGAAGCAGGAATAAGCGCTCGATCACTCCCACAACCGCCGCCATAACCATCGGGAGTCGGAACGAAAACATCTGCTCGCAGATACCCAAACGTGCGCTGATCAACAAAATCGAGCTGCGTACCGTCGTCGAAATAAAACGCAGCACGCTGGTGTTTGAACTCTCCGCCACCGATGCGGAACTGCCCTGACATCCCCAAATGCGCCACCAGGCACTGCTGGCCAAAATCGAACCATAGAAATTTTCCACGACGCACAACCGCCACCACACTGTGCCCTGCCAGATGAGCTAGACCCTGCGGTGAATGACGAATAACTCGCTCGCCAAAAGTGTCGACACGAATAATTTGTTTGCCAAGAACATGCGGTTCAAGACCGCGGCGAATCGTCTCAACTTCGGGCAATTCAGGCATGGCCTAGCGGTTCTCCGCCATCGAGTACGAAGTAGGCGTTTTGGCAGGCAGCGAGCTTCGCATTTTTTTGCGACGTCGCTTCCCCACTTCCCCACAGATCCTCACCAAAATACACAAATGCCGTGTATTCACGAGCGTGATCAGGGCCGCGTCCCTCAATGCGATACGAGATTTCCTCACGAATTCCCAGAGCACGTGCTTTTTCTTCGACGGCGGTGCGCCAATCTAGCGCAGGTCCCATCTTCGTTGCGTCGGCAATCTTGGGATTAATATGGCGTTCTACAATCTCGCGCGTCACATCAATGCCGTGATCAAGATACGTAGCTGCGATAAGCGCCTCGACCGTGTCAGAGAGAATCGAGTCCTTATTGCGCCCACCACTGCGTTCTTCTCCAATTCCAAGCCGAATGTAATCGCCTACTCCCAGTTCCCGCGCAACTTCAGCCAATGCGCGCTCCGAAACCGCTGCAGATTTAATCTTCGACATATCGCCCTCAGTGGAATCGTCAAAGTCCTGAAAGATGCGATCAGCTGCGAAAAAACCGAGAACGGAATCACCGAGAAACTCGAGTCGCTCATTGTGTAAAGACTCGTGTTCAAAAGCCCAGGATCGGTGCGTTAAAGCCAGCTCCAACAACTGTGGATCAATGCTGACGCCCCATTTTTCAAGCAGTGGAATACGATCTTTTTTATGCATTGTTCTCTTTTACTTCGAGTTCAGCAGCCAAAGCAGCAAGGCCGTCAAAACGCGGATCGAGGAATTCATGGGCATGATCATCAGGTAAATCGCTCCAACGCTCGCCGCACTCTTGGCATAATCCATCACAGTCCGGCTCGCACAGCGGAGTGAAAGGCATGCTGAGCACCAGAGCATCACGCAAGATCGGTTCTAGATCGATGTGATCGTCCTCAATGAGCGGAAGATCGTTCGCTTCCTCATCGCCTTCTTCTTCCAAAGCCTTTGCACTTTCAGGATAAAACACCAGTTCAGCAACAGACTCGTGGACGTTATCGTGCAAATCAATAAGGCAGCGAGAACAGCGTCCTTGCAGCTGCGCATCAACGCTTCCCTGCACGAGCACACCCTCTTGAACAGACTGAAAAGACAGATCAGCCCTCAATTCACTGCCCGGAATTACTTCCATAAGCTCAATACCAAAATCTTGCGGAGTTTCAAACACGTAGTCATAATGCCGAATGGATCCCTCTTGACGAGGTAAATCCAATATCGACACCACAAAAGGAGATCGTAGATCCACGGTAGCGCCCCTCTCTAAATAATCGTATTGTGCCTGTTAGTCTTGTAAATCTTCGTGCTCGTCGTAGGCTTCGCTGGCAACGTCGTCGTCTCGTCGATCAGCAATGAGGCCACGTCCGGCGGCAATCTGATGCTGAATCGTATCAAGCTCATTTTGAATGCTTACCAATTCCTGAGCTAGATGTTCCAAAGCAGCGTCGGAGTACTCGTCTGCGCCACGCTTGACGCGATCAGCCTTAGATTTGGCTTCGTCAAGAATACGGGCAGACTGCGATTTTGCCGCAATCGTAATCGAATCCTGCGAAACCAGACGCGATGCTTGCTCGCGCGCCTCAGCCAAAATCTGATCTGCTTCTTGGTTAGCTTGATCAACAATCTCCTCAGCCCGCTCACGTGCTTCATCCGAAACCGCAGCCGCGTCTTGAAGCACCGAATCAGCTGCCACAATCTGCGATGGCACAATATCGCGAGCAGTGTTGAGCAAATCGAGAATCTCGCTTCGATTCACCAGCACTGATGCCGAAAGTGGCATGGCCTTCGCATTCTCCACTAAACCAGTGATTTCTTCTAAAATCTCTAGCAGTGATGCTCCCGTTTCATCAATATTGTGTGAGGTCATTGTGATTCCACTTTCTTTTTGAGTGCTAAAGCAACATTATGAGGAACAAGATCCTCAATCGGCCCACCGTGCGAGGCAATATCTTTGACAAACGACGAAGCCACATGTCCCAAAGCCGGATCTCCCATAATAAAAATCGTTTCGATCCCAGACAAATGCCGATTGAGCAACGACATCGCCTGTTCAGCATCGTAGTCAGCTGCACCACGCAGCCCTTTCACTATCGCCGCCGCACCCCGATCAGCTGCAAAATCAGCGATGAGGCCGTCCACAAATTCAACACTAACCCCATCAATATCGCAAACCGCGCCTTGAGCTAAACGCAAGCGTTCGTCGTCGGAAAAAAAATATTTCTTCTGAGCATTGCGCGCAACAGCCACAATAACCTCGTCAAACATCCCACGGGCGCGCCGAACCACGTCAACGTGACCGAACGTGATGGGATCGTACGATCCAGGGCAAACAGCTATAGTCATATTTCTATGTTATGCCCTATCTCGGAACGAATCGCACTCCACACTCTGGTGTCGCCCCATTTGCGATCATCATCCAAGTGATAACCTGCTGGCCACTGCGGTTCAGGAGATTTCTTATCGCGCTCAACCACGAGCATGCCGTCCTCGGCAAGATGCATCACCGCCAGCCCCAAGACCAGCGCAAGATCGTCCTCCGAGAGCGCATACGGCGGATCAATAAGGATCAAATCAAAAGTTGGTAGGCCTTGGCTCGCGAGGTACGTCTCTGCTTTTTGGTTCTGCACCTCTACGTTAAGCCCGGTCAATCGCGCATTTTCTACAATCACTTTCGACGCCGCGCTGGCCGCTTCCACGCAAACCACGCGTTTCGCACCACGCGAGAGCGCTTCAAGCCCTAACGCACCCGATCCCGCATACAAGTCGAGCACGACGCAATCGCGGATGTATCCGAAGTGGTCAAGGCGCGAAAACAAGGCCTCACGCACTCGCTCCGACGTGGGCCGAGTACCACTTTTAGGCACACGAAGATTCCGCCCGCCTGCTATACCCGAAACAATGCGCGTCATCGTCAGCCTTTCTCTAAGTAGGAAGTCTCAGAACTGCCCTCAAGTTCGTTTACTTCACGTGCCAGCTGGGCATTCGTAGTTAAATCAGGATCGTGAGCGACCAGCTCAACGGCAAATTCTTTGGCTTGAGCGATAATAGTTTCGTCCTTTATCACGCTCAAAAAACGCAAAGAGCTGCGCTGACCCGATTGCTGTGAGCCAAGCACATCACCTTCAGAACGTAGTTCAACGTCAGTGCGCGCCAGCTCAAAACCGTTCGTTGTGCCGGAGAACGCCTCCAAACGAGCATGCGCGACCGTACCCTCAGGAGCAGCGTGAACAGCCAAACACAAACTCGGCCTAGTACCGCGTCCAATTCGCCCACGCAACTGGTGCAACTGTGAAAGCCCAAAGCGATCGGCGTCCATAATCACCATCAGCGAAGCGTTGGGGTTATCCACGCCCACCTCAATGATTGTCGTCGAAATGAGCACCTGCACCTGCCCATTCGCAAAATCAGCCATAATGCGCTCTTTTTCCGCACCAGGCATTCGCCCATGTAGAGCTGCGATTTTAACGCCGTTTAAGCGCGGATTCACACGCAAGTCGCTCAGCGTAGTTTCTACCGATGCGAGTTCGCGGTTTGGGTCCGCTTCAAAGGGAGCAAAGGCTTGCATCGATTCATTGCCGACGACGCCGCTGCGCACGCCGTCGTCTTCCGCTTCCGTTGCAGAAATACGCGGGCAGACGACGTAAACCTGGCCGCCGTCGTCGATCTCTTCCCTGGCCCGCTCCCAAATTCTCTCGATCCAGGTCTCTTTCCAAGCCGGAACGAGCGCAGTGGATATTGCTGCGCGCCCGCGTGGAAGTTCATCGAGGGTGGAAACGTTCAAATCGCCGAAAGACGTCATGGCAACTGTGCGCGGGATTGGAGTTGCAGTCATCACCAACATATGCGCACCTTTCGCCAGCTTATCGCGCTGATCTACGCCAAATCGATGCTGTTCATCAACAATGAGCAAGCCCAAAAACGGTATTTGCACGTGGTCTTGAATGAGCGCATGCGTGCCGATAATAAATTGCGCCTGACCAGATGCGATGCGCAACAGTGCACTGCGTTTATCTTTCGCACTCATCGAACCGGTGAGTAGCTCCACGCAAATCGCCTGCTCAGGAGCACCGAGCAAACCGCCGTCGGCAAGCTCTCCCATCAGTTTCTTGACGGAGTTCAGATGTTGCTGAGCTAAAACTTCGGTGGGTGCGAGTAAAACGGCTTGCTTGCCCGCGTCGATTGCTTGCAAAATTGCCCGCACTGCAACCGCGGTTTTACCTGCTCCTACGTCTCCTTGTAGCAGACGACGCATGGGCACGTCAGATTCCAAGTCGTGCGCAATTTCCTCACCAACGTTGCGTTGCCCTGCCGTGAGCTCGAACGGTAGCGAAGCGTCAAAGGCGGCCAATACGCCGTCACGACGACGTTTGCACGCAGGCGCGGGAACAGCTCGCGCCCGATGTGCACGCCGCGCTAACACGATCTGGAGCAGCGCAGCTTCTTCATACTTCATTCTGCGCTCGGCTGCGCGCCAATTTTCTTCGTTTGCTGGCTGGTGAAGCAATCGTATCGCTTCCAGACGTGAGGGTAGATCGTGCTCTTTGCGCCATGCTGGCGGAAGCGGGTCTGGGAGAACGTCCTCGTTCAATTGTGGCAAGACGATCTCCACAGCTCGCGCGATCTGCCATGAAGGCACTTTTTGTGCAGCGTGGTAGATAGGAATCGGCCGCGCAAGCTCTTCGGCGTCGACTTCGGCGTACTCGTCTATCAACTCATATTCGGGGTGAGTGAGCTGCAAAGTACCACGGTAAGAAGAGACAGTGCCCGAGAATATGGCGAGCACACCCGGCTCTAACTTCATGGTATGGAATTTGAGCGGACGCTCGTGTTTGGCAAAGAATGTGAGCTCAAGTTCGTGCAGACCCTCCCCGATCTGCACGGTGAGTATAAATCCGCGGCGATTATTCATCGGGCGAATATTTGCCTCTAGTACCCGCGCGACGACGGTGACCGAATCCCCCTCATTCACAGCTTGAATTGGCATCAGTTCGCCACGTTTTGCGAGCCGAAATGGGATGTGGAAAATGAGATCGCCGACCGTGTGTAATTCGAGTTTCGCAAGGGCTTTTGCTGATCGACTACCTAGATAGCGTTCGAGTGGTGCGGAAAGAATGCCCTGTTCCTCGGACTGCAGCGCCGGGGAATCGTATTCACTCACATCCTTTTCTTTCACACTTCAAGGATACCTGTAGCGAAGAGACTTTGGTGATTCGTGACTGATCGGCAATCCGTCGGATACGAACGTGCCCAATGCCACTGGTTTTCCCGCTTGGTGATTCCCGGCGTTGTGCGATAGTATTTTTCAGTTGCCATTTTGGTACCGGACGACGATCGCGTCCGATAAAACGAACGAAGGAGAAAACCGTGGCCTCTGTATGTGACGTCTGCGGCAAGGGCCCGGGCTTCGGCAAGAGCGTCTCGCACTCCCACGTGCGTACCAGCCGTCGCTGGAACCCGAACATTCAGCGTGTTCGCGCACTCGTTAAGGGTGCTCCTAAGCGTCTGAATGTGTGCACCTCCTGCCTTAAGGCTGGTAAGGTAACCCGCAATATCTGATTGCAAATAAACGCTAAAAGCCCCGCCTAACGGCGGGGCTTTTTGTTTTACCGCTGCTGGTGTTGGTGTGTCTGAGGTGGGCGTGGCGTTCCAGTGCGCCTGACCGTCGAAATTTGGTGTGGATTTTGCAAGATCTCGATATATGTGCAGATGTGTGCAAAACTGCCCCAAAAGTGCGTCGGAGGGTCGGCATGTCGGCGGGCATGTTGGGGTCTTGTTGGGGTCTTGTTGGGGTCTTGCCGCCGGCCCGTTCCGGTGCGCCGCCTAAAACGCCACTTTTCCTCTCCAAAAATGACCTCCCAACTGCAGCATTTGCGCACCTCGTCCCAAAAAGCAAGATAAGAATCTCGACATTTGACGCTCGTAATACACTAATAACACGCAAAATAAGATTTCACGGCAGGTCAAAGGACTACCATGCACTCGCAAACACAAGCACAGGAGCATACACAGCTCGAACGTAGGCTAACTAGCGCCCAAATTTCTATGATCGCACTATCTGGAGCACTTGGAACTGGTCTATTTCTCGGTGCTGGCTCAACCATCGCCCACGCCGGACCAGCCACGATCATATCTTATGCTTTAGCTGGTTGTTTGGCACTTTCAGTGGTCTGGGCTTTGGCAGAAATGGTTAGTGCCCACCCTGTACCGGGCGGACACGGCGCTATTGCGGCAACGCATCTCGGCAAACTCGGAGGCTACGTCACTCGTTGGAATTTTGCGATCACAATGCTCACCGCAGTGGGTGCTGAAGTGACGGCCGCAGCAACTTATTTCCAGTACTGGTTTCCGAATCTCAACCTTGGACTCGGCACCGTACTTTGTTCGCTCTTCATCGTCGCCCTCAACCTAGCCACAGTTCGCCTCTACGGCTCGTCTGAGTACTGGTTCTCTATGATAAAGGTCACGGCGATTATCGTCTTTATTATTCTTGGGCTTGCTGTAGTTTTTACGGGCTGGCCAAGTCAAAATGAACCGCTCGGATTCGTGAATCTCACTGCTGGCGACGGCGGTTTCGCACCTCATGGCATCACCGGAATTCTTCTCGCGTCCTGTATGGCAGTATTCAGCTTCGGTGGCGTAGAGAACGTGTCCGTTTCTGCAGCTGAAAGCGAGAATCCTGAACGCGATATTCCACGTGCTGCGTCTACGATGATCTGGCGTCTGCTCATTTTCTACATCTTTGCAATTGCGGTGATTGTGGCACTTCAACCGTGGACCACTACCGTTGCTGAATCTGGCCAAGCTGATTCCTCGCCTTTCGTCAAGGTGCTTGATTCGGCGGGATTTGCCAGCGCGGGGCACGTGATGAACGCTATTCTCATCGTCGCAGCTCTCTCGGCCGCTAATGGATGTCTCTACACCGGCTCTCGCATGATCCACTCCTTGGCACTTGACGGCATGGCTCCCCGTTTTGCTGCGCGCACTACCGAGCAGGGGGCACCACGAGGTGCAGTTGCCATCGCTACGCTGTGTTTCTTCATCGCATCCGCACTCGCGATTTTCAGCCCCAATAGTGCATTCATGAGTCTCTACGGTGCAGCAACGGTTGGAATTCTCGTCACGTGGGTGATGGTGATGCTCACCCATCTTAAGTTCCGCAAACACTGGGACGAGCACGGACTTCCTCGCCCGCCTGCCCGTCTATTGGGAGCTCCTGTGATTAATATCGTGGTGATAGTGGCATGTGCTGCGATTTTCATCGCGTTACGCACGATGCTTCCGGTGGTCTGGACGGCTGGAATTCCCTACCTCATACTCCTGGTGGTCTCTTATTTCATCGTGAATTCAGTTTCCAAGCTGCCCGATCCCGCACCACTGCAGATTGGCAGCCAAAACGATTCACAATAAAGTGCACTGTCTCGAGGAGAGATTCACCAACTGAGTTTTACTCAATTTTGTGCCCCTTAGCTAGTACTGCACTCGCTAAGGGGCACTTTGCTGCGTTTTGCACATAGTTGGCCTCTTTCACCTAATTGTGAAAATGATCCCAACCGCCGGCGGCTGCGTATTCAGCTCCACCGACGCTCACCCGCCCGTTCATATCAGGAGCTTTTACCTGCCCGATCACAGTGAATCCATCTGGAACTGGAGCGTTCGCTTTCATCGTTGCAATGAATCCGTGGTCTTCCCCGCCTTCACATAGCCACAGACGACGGTCTGCCGCCAGTCTTCCTGCAGCTTTACCAAGCGGGCCGAGGTAGTTACGCAAAGCTTTTTCGTCGATGTCTATCCATACGCGAGAGCGCCGCGCAATGCGATGCGTATCTTTGATTAGTCCATCGGATACGTCCATCATTGCCGTCAAACATCCGGTTTTTGCGGCATTTAACGCGATTTCGAGTGGCGGTTTTGGGCGCAAGAAGTCATCAATTAATGCCGATAAATCAGGCTCTACATTCTCTCGGTTGTAGCCGGCTTCAAGTAGAGCCATTCCAGCCATACCACGCCCGATCACCCCAGCGTGGATCAGTAAATCACCTGGTCGAGCACCAGATCTCAAGATCGGCGTCTCCACATCACCGAGTACCGTAACCGAAATGGAGATATACTCCCCACGCACAAGATCGCCTCCATCAACGCCTACCTCAAGCGGTTCGCAGGCATCGCGCATACCTCGTGCGAAATCGAGCAGCCATTCCATTTCAGTATCTGCCGGAAAAGCAATCCCTACAGCCAAAGTTCGCGGTATTGCGCCCATAGCAACCGAATCGGCTAGATTTTGTGTAGCTGCCCGGTAGCCGACGTCATAGCCGGTAGACCAATCAGTCCTAAAATGTACATTTTCATTGAGGAGATCAACCGAAATCGCTGTTTTGTGTGGAAAATCGAGCACTGCACAATCATCGCCACTGGGCACCACAATATTTCTTGCTTGTGGCAACACTTTGACTAGCTTGGCAATTATTTCATCTTCAGAAAGCTCATTTACACGCATATGTCAATCATGCCATTAGCCTCATGAATGGCGCTATATTGTGGCTCTTTGCGAGTAAAAGCAGATGATACATGCTCGGAAAAGCTGTGTGGCTCGCACCTTTTGGTGCGAGCCACACAGGCACGATTAACGCATCGCAAAAATTACTTTGTGTTTGCGTTGACGAAATCTACGAATGCCTCGATCCAGGACTTCAAGAATTCCTTGGCATCGGCATTAGCTTCACCCTCTGCAAGGCCAGTAGTGAGGGCGTTAATATAACCTTCTGGCTGTCCCATGAGCTTCACGTTGAAGAATTGAAGCATTGCACGCAAGGACTGCTGCCCTGCTGCTGTGCCAATGCCTGATGGCGAAGCACCGATGGTAGCAATTACCTTGCCGCCAAGTGCCCATTCTCCATATGGGCGAGAGCTCCACTCGATTGCATTGTGCAGTGGTGCGGAGAAGCTACGGTTGTGTTCAGGGGTCACGAGGATAACGCCGTCTGCACTGGAAAGCAGGTCTTTAAAGTCGCGAGCAACTTGTGGGAAATCGGAGTCATAATCGCGGCTGTAGAGCGGAAGATCTTTGATCGAAGCTTCCACCATTTCCACACCTTGAGGTGCTAGTTCGCGCAGTTCATTGGCGAGTCGACGGTTGATCGAATCTTCAGAAAGTGAACCAACAATATATACAATCTTCATAACTATCACATACCTTTTGTTTGTAACGTGCTTACATAAACAACTTTACTTGTGTTTTCACACTACAGCACTGTTAGTTTAATATTCAACTATTCATTCTTGAGTTCGCTCACAGTAAAATAAATCTGTGAGGAACAACTGCTCCGATCAGCAAAATAACCAGCGACCAGCACAATTAACTAGCAACCGGCACAAACCGACCCGCGCAGCCAACAAGCGATCAGCCCGAGCCAACAATCCGCACCAACCGATCAACTTAACCAATCAGTGCAGACCGGTACCGCGCTCCAACGCCAAAGAAATGAGCTCATCAACAAGCTCTACATAGCTCAAACCCGCTTTTTCCCACATGACCGGGTACATCGAAAATGGCGTAAATCCTGGCATCGTATTAATCTCGTTGACCAGCACATCGCCAGCATCAGTCAAGAAGAAATCAACGCGAGTGAGCCCCTCACACTCAAAAGCATCAAAGGCCTTAACCGCCATCTGCCGCATATGCTCCGCAGTTGCCGGATCAACATCAGCTGGCACCTGCATGCGCAAACCATCAGTATCAATGTACTTGTGTTCAAAATCGTAGAACGTCGCATCCTGCTGAGCTAGCACCACTTCACCAAGAATCGCGGCTCGACTCGGCTCATCGCCGTGCCCGCCGAGCACCGCACATTCGATTTCTCGCCCGTTAATCCCCTGCTCGATCACTACCTTCGGATCAACTTCGTGAGCACGCTCCACAGCAGCTTCAAGCTCATCAAGGGTATCCACACGCGAAATGCCCAGCGAGGAACCAGCACGCGCAGGCTTCACAAACACAGGGAATTGCAGTTTGGACACGTCATCAATAACCTCGGCACGCTGCGTATTCCAGCGGCGCCGATTTGCCACCACGTAGGGCCCAATCGGAATCCCGGCAGATTCCAATACGACTTTCATGAAGCCTTTGTCCATGCCAGCCGCCGAAGCGAACACACCACAACCAACATAAGGAATATTGGCCATGTCGAGCAGACCTTGAATAGTCCCGTCTTCGCCAAACGGGCCATGCAACAACGGAAACACAACGTCTACAGCGCCTAAAGAGCGCAGTACGCGAGCGTCGTCGTCCGCTGATACCACCAAAATCTCCTGCGTGCCATCGCCCGGCGATAGAACTACGCGCTCATCACTCGGCGGCACTTCCGTTGATGCCCCATTAAGCTGCAGTTTCGCCGGATCTGTCTCACCCGGCACCCAGCTTCCGTCCTTGCGGATTGCGATAGAGACGACGTCGTAGCGCCCCTTATCGAGCGCTGCCATCACAGCGCCCGCAGTTGCGCAGGAAATCGGGTGCTCACCTGAGGTTCCACCGTAGATCAAGGCAATGCGGATTTTTTGCGATTCGTTGGTCATGGAATTAATCCTACCGTTGTAAAAATTTTAATAAAACGATCGACATAGCTCACTCATCACAATGATTCTCAGCGTGTCAATCGCGGCGCCGCCACTCCCGTTATGCTTTCTCCACATTGGCACCAAGGGCGTGCAATTTGTGCATGAAATGCTCATACCCACGGTTGATAATATCGATACCGTGCACCGTCGATTCGCCTTCAGCCGCCAAAGCGGCGATCAAATGGGAGAAGCCGCCACGCAGATCAGGCACTTCAATATCTGCACCTTTGAGGTGTGTAGGGCCTTGAATCACCGCAGAATGGAAGTAATTTTCACGCCCAAACCGGCACTGTTTTGAGCCCAAGCACTCGCTGTACACCTGGATATGAGCACCCATCTGGTTGAGCGCTTCAGTGAAACCAAATCGGTTCTCGTAAACCGTTTCATGCACAATCGACACACCGACTGCCTGCGTCAATGCCACAACCATTGGCTGTTGCCAGTCAGTCATAAATCCAGGGTGCACATCGGTTTCAATCGGCAACGACTTCAACTCCGTGCCCGGATGCCAAAAGCGGATACCGTCGTCATAAATGTCAAACTTACCTCCAACTTTGCGGAACACGTTGAGGAAATTCATCATCGATTCTTGTTGTGCGCCGCGCACAGTAATATCACCTTTAGTGGCCAGAGCAGCACACGCCCAAGAGCCAGCTTCAATGCGATCTGCCAGCGCCGTATGCCGGTAGCCATGCAGCTCACGCACGCCCTCAATATGGATCGTGCGATCGGTGTCCACAGTGATCAAAGCACCCATTTTCTGCAAAACAGCAATGAGATCCATAATTTCTGGCTCAACAGCCGCACCCGTCAACTCGGTAACGCCGCGCGCACGAACTGCGGCGAGAAGAGTCTGTTCCGTGGCACCCACGGAGGGATACGGCAAGTGAACTTTCTTTGCTTTCAATCCGTTGGGAGCCGTAAGGTGCAAACCCAAATCTTCAACCGAACGGCGGGCACCAAAATCTTCCAAAACGGCCAAATGGAAATCAACCGGACGATCCCCGATGTGGCATCCACCCAGATCGGGAATAAATGCCTCACCTAGTGCGTGCAGCAACGGGCCACAAAAAAGAATCGGAATCCGCGACGATCCCGCAAGTGCCTCAACTTCTGCCGGATCTGGCAGATGAATCTTGCCTGGCGTAATCTCAAGTACGCCAGCTTCTTGGTCGTAGTTAACTTCCGCGCCATGTGCGCGTAGCAATTGACTCACCACATCGACGTCGCGGATCAATGGCACATTTCGTAAAACGGACGTTTCCTCTGTGAGGAGCGCGGCAACCATGGCCTTCGAAACAAAATTCTTCGCGCCACGCACCGTGATTTCGCCTTGCAGTGGATGCCCACCCACGACTTTCAAAACGCCACTAGACATTCATTACTCCTTCTTCGCTTGAACCCCTCAAGCGAATACCGAATACCACAATACAGGCTAACCACCGATATGAGGCACAGTCAGAGTGCTAAGTTTACCACGTAGCGCAATTTTAGGTAGCTGCGAGTCGCATTATGCCAGGGTTTAAGCCTGTACCAGGGTTTAAGAGCACTGTGCGAGTATTTAGGCGTCGCCCAGCTGTTTGAGTTCCACCCAGATGTTTGAACATCTCACAGCTGCGCAAGCCGAGAACTGCCACCTAAGTCTCGAACTGCTGCGCAAATCTCAAACAGTCGCTTAAGCCTCATCGGGTCTCGCTGAGACGATGTCAACCGGTGGCAGATGCTTGGCCGGAAGCGTCTGCGGCTTAAAGACCTGCCGTTTCGCTTCAAATTCCGCAATCGCATCGGCATCGCGCAAGGTTAGACTAATATCGTCCAAACCTTCCATCAAACGCCAGCGCGTATAGTCATCAATCTCAAATCTGCACGTAAATTGGCCAGCTTGCAGCGTACGCTCCTCGAGATTTACCTGCACTTGCGTGCCCGGCTCTGTTTCGAGAATCTTCCACAGCTGCTCGACGTCTTCTTGACTCACCACGCCAGCGAGCAACCCTTGCTTACCAGAGTTACCACGGAAAATATCTGCAAACCGCGGAGCGAATACCGCCTTGAAGCCGTAGTCTTTGAGCGCCCACACCGCGTGCTCACGCGAGGAGCCGGTGCCAAAATCTCGCCCGGCAATCAGTACCGTGCCATGCTTGTATTCTCCCTTGTTAAGCACAAAATTCGGATCACTTCGCCAAGCCGCAAATAGCGCATCTTCAAAACCTGTGCGCGAAATTCGCTTGAGATAAACCGCAGGTATGATCTGATCTGTGTCTACATTAGAACGGCGTAGCGGCACTCCAACGCCCGTGTGTGAAATAAATTTCTCCATCTGCACCACTAACTCCTAGTTCGTTTCCAACAAGTCCGACGGCGCTGCCAAAGTTCCCCGAATCGCCGTTGCGGCAGCTACGAGTGGAGAAACGAGGTGGGTGCGTCCGCCTTTTCCTTGCCGCCCCTCAAAGTTGCGGTTAGAGGTCGACGCCGCGCGCTCACCTGGCGCCAATTGGTCCGGATTCATTCCCAGGCACATCGAGCAGCCTGCATTGCGCCACTCCGCTCCGAAATCTTTGAAGATCAGATCAAGCCCCTCCGCTTCGGCCTGTAGCCGGACGCGAGCCGAACCTGGTACCACAAGTACACGAACGCCGTCGGCCTTTTTCTTGCCCTCAATAATCTTGGCGACGCTGCGCAAATCTTCAATGCGCCCGTTTGTACACGAGCCAATAAACACCGTGTCTACTGGGATTTCTTTCATCGGAGTTCCGGGCACCAATCCCATGTACTCGAGCGCACGCTCGGCCGCATGTCGTTTCGTTTCATCCGCAATATCGGCAGGATCAGGAACAGTACTGGAAATCGGCACGCCCTGGCCAGGGTTCGTTCCCCAGGTCACAAACGGTTCCAAGGTGGAAGCGTCGAGATCTACTTCGACGTCGAACACGGCGTCGTCGTCCGAACGTAAGGTGCGCCAGTAGGCAACGGCTTCATCCCACTGCTCGCCCTGCGGCGCATGCGGCTTTCCCTTGATGTATTCGAATGTAACGTCGTCTGGCGCGATCATTCCAGCGCGCGCACCTGCTTCAATAGACATGTTGCAGATGGTCATACGCGCTTCCATCGACAACTTGCGGATTGCTTCCCCGCGATACTCAAGCACATAGCCTTGTCCACCGTTTGTGCCGATTTGAGCGATAACCGCCAAGATAATGTCTTTGGCGGTTGTGCCCGGTTTGAGTTCTCCGTGAATATTGACTGCCATCGTCTTGAAAGGAGTGAGCGGAAGCGTTTGAGTGGCGAGCACATGCTCTACTTCTGAGGTACCAATACCAAAGGCCAAGGCGCCAAAAGCACCATGCGTCGACGTGTGCGAATCACCGCAAACAATCGTCATGCCCGGTTGCGTGAGACCGAGCTGGGGGCCAACCACGTGCACGATGCCTTGGTCGGCGTCGCCGAGCGAATGGATACGAACCCCAAAATCCTGTGCGTTCTTGCGCAAGGTGTCGATTTGAATACGCGAAATCGGGTCAGCAATCGGCAGGTCAATGTTGAGAGTTGGCGTATTGTGATCTTCGGTGGCAATCGTAAGATCCGGCCTGCGCACCTTACGCCCAGCGATCCGCAAGCCCTCAAACGCTTGCGGACTGGTGACTTCGTGGCACAGGTGGAGGTCGATATACAACAAATCTGGCGCACCGTCGTTACCACGTTTAACTATGTGGTGATCCCACACTTTTTGAGCGAGTGTTTGAGCCATTTTCCCTATTTCTTTCGTACGTTTTCTGCAAGTTTTCTAAAAGTCTTGTGTTCATACGTATCTCTTACACATAGACTGGTAAAATTTTTTACGTGTCACACTTGCGTCTCAACGTTTGGGATGGCAATATCATTGCATGGACGCAATTGATTCTGGCAGCGGTGTAGGTGTATTAGATAAAGCCGCCATGGTGCTTGGTGCTCTCGAAGCAGGACCATTGACGCTTGCCCAACTCGTCACCGCGACTCATTTAGCACGGCCAACAGCACACCGCTTAGCTGTGGCACTCGAACATCACCGGCTGGTTGCCCGCGATATGCAAGGGCGTTTCGTGCTCGGCCCGCGCCTAACTGAACTCGCTTCCGCGGCTGGCGAAGATCGCCTCCTCGCGGCTGCAAACCCCGTCCTGATTGCACTTCGCGATCACACCGGCGAATCTGCCCAGCTCTACCGGCGCCAAGGCGACCAGCGAATCTGTGTTGCCGCAGCAGAACGCGCCATGGGATTGCGCGATTCGATCCCAGTTGGTGCCACGCTTTCCATGCTCGCCGGCTCTGCCGCACAAATTCTCCTGGCATGGGAAGAACCAGATCGTCTCCATCGTGGTTTGCACGGCGCCCAATTCACTGCCACCGTTCTTTCCGCCGTCCGACGCCGCGGTTGGTCGCAGTCGGTTGGCGAACGCGAGGCAGGTGTGGCATCAATTTCCGCGCCTGTACGCGGTCCCTCCGGCCGCGTGATTGCCGCCGTCTCCATCTCGGGACCAATTGAACGAATGGGCCGCCAGCCGGGACGCCAGCACGCTGCCGCCGTCGTCACCGCTGCAAACCGCCTCACCGAAGTACTCAAGCGCACCGAAGGTATCTAAACCATGAAGAAAACCCTCTTAGTGACCAATGATTTCCCGCCGCGTGCAGGTGGAATTCAAACATTCCTGGAGGGCTTTGTTGGCGAGCTTGATCCCGCTCAGCTCGTTGTTTACGCCTCTACTCCCCCAGATACTGAGTCTGAATCGGGAGCCGAGGCCGCCGCACGTTACGATGCTTCAGTTCCGTATACGGTGGTGCGCTATCCAGGTACGATGATGCTGCCGATCCCTGCGGTGCAGAAAAAAATGCAGGAACTCATCGTTGAGCACGAGGTTCACAATGTTTGGTTTGGTGCGGCGGCGCCTTTGGGATTGATGGCGAATGCCGCCCGTAAAGCAGGCGCTCAGCAAGTCATTTCGACGACGCACGGGCACGAAATCGGGTGGTCCATGATTCCGGGTGCTCGTGCGTTATTGCGCAAAGTTTTCCACGACGCCGATGTGGTCACCTATCTCACGCAGGCCACACTCAAACGCTTGCGTCCTTGCATTGGTGACACACAAATTATGCAGCTACACGGCGCAATCAATCCTGAGGCATTCGCCTTCGATAGCGACGCTAAGGAGCGCCTGCGCAACCGCTACGGCATTGCGCAAGACGCAAGAGTGGTGGTGTGTATTTCGCGCCTGGTAGAGCGCAAAGGCCAAGACAAGCTGATCCTCGCCTGGGAGCGGATCGTTCAGCGCTTTCCCGGCACGAAGCTGCTCATCGTGGGCAAGGGGCCTTACGGGGAGAAATTACAGGCTTTAGCAGCAGAATCGAAAGCTTGCGCCGATATCATTTTCACCGGCGAAGTACCTTATGCAGAATTGGCTGCTCATTACTCGGTTGGCGATGTATTTGCTATGCCGTGCCGCACTCGTGGTGGCGGCTTGGATATTGAGGGCTTGGGCATTGTGTATTTAGAAGCATATGCAGCTGGTTTGCCGGTGGTGGCAGGCGATTCTGGTGGCGCGCCAGAAGCCGTGATCGACGGTAAAACTGGTCTCGTTGTGAATGGCAACGAAGTGGACGCAATCGCGCAAGCACTCGAATACCTGTTGGATGACCCGCAACGCGCCGAAGCAATGGGAGCTGCTGGCCATGCTTGGGTTGATCAGCATTGGCGCTGGTCAGACGTGGCGCGTCCGCTGGTGCAGTTGCTTTCTTAGGGTATTGAGTGGCTAGTGAGCCGAGCGCTTTCCTTAACTTAGGCGATTTGGGGGCACATGCCGCAATAATTGATCGATACCCAAAGATTCGCATGGGTTAGGGCACGCATTGTCAGTCACCCACATGGCCCGCCGAAAAATTTTATTTTCAACCCTGTAGAATATCTGTATGACCATAGAAAATAACCCATTACTACAGAAATCCGACTTACCTTATGAACTCCCCCATTGGGAGCTAATTAAGCCCGAACATATTGTTCCTGCAGTTGAATACGCAGCTAAAGCAGAGCGCGAAGCTTGGGAACAGATAGCTTCCGCCACCTGCGCACCTACCGTTGAAAATACTGTAGAAGCACTCGAAAATGCCGGAGAACTCCTCGAGTCGGTACTCAACACCGGTTTTACGTTGATCAGTTCGGTTGGTGGAGAAGAGTTTGAAAAAGTTGAAGCTCAGATCGGACCGATGATGTCTGAGCACTACAACGCTTTTTATCTTGACGAACGCATCTATCAACGCCTACGCCAGCTCGATCTGAGCACCGCGGATTCCGAAACGCGCCATTATGCCCAAGAACTGCTCAACGACTTCGAACAGCGTGGTGTGGCACTTGAGCCAGAGCAGAAGGATGCTTTGTGCAAACTCGATGCGAAACTTTCAGAAGCAGAAATCGCTTTTGGCCAGCGGGTCGTGCAGGCGATGAGCGACAACGAGCTAGTTCTAGAAGATCAGGAGCTCCTGGCAGGTTTGAGCGCAGAGAAGATCGCTTCGTTCACTGCCGATGACGGCACGGTTCGTCTCCCGTTGGAGAACTTCACGAATCAGCCTGTACAGACGGAGCTGGAGAATCCCGCGGCTCGCGCGGCTTTGCTCGCTGCATCTATGAGTCGTGGCTTGGGCGAGCATGCAAGCTCAGACACGCGCGAACTCGTGTTGAAGATTGCTCGGCTGCGAGCTGAACGCGCTGAGCTGCTTGGCTATCCACATCATTCGCAAGTTGTGGCTGCGCGAGGAATGGCAAAAGATTCTGAGGCGATCTCGCAGCTTTTACTTTCGGTAGCGAAGCCTGCTGTAACTGCAGCTGAATACGAAGCGGTGAAGCTGGCACAAATGGCGAAAAATGCGGGTCAAGCTGAGGAATTTTCCGCAGCGGATTGGACGTACTACCAGGAGAAACTTCGAGCTGGCTTGGGTCTAGATGACGCTGCAATGGCACCGTATTTCTCGCTTGAAAACGTGGTGGAAAATGGTATTTTCTTTGCCGCCCATGAGCTCTACGGTTTGGATTTTGTTGAGCGCCCGGAGCTTAAAGGCTATCTCCCCAGTGTTCGCACCTGGGAAGTTGTGAATGAAGACGGCGTTGGGATCGCTTTGTTCCAAGCCGATTTTTATCGCCGTAAGGGCAAGCATGGTGGCGCTTGGATGCATGAGATTGTGGCGGGTTCAGGTTTGAGTGGTAAGAAGCCACTCATTATGAATAACTGCAATTTTGATGAGCCTGCTGAGGGTGAGCCATGCCTGCTCACCTGGGACAACGTGATCACTGTATTCCATGAGTTTGGCCATGCGCTTCATGGCATCTTGACGAATACGAAGTATCGTTCAACGTCGGGCACTCACGTTCCGCGCGATTTTGTGGAAACACCGTCGCAGCTCAATGAGATGTGGGCTTACAACCCGCAAGTGCTTGCTCGCTACGCTGTGCACTATCGCACTGGCGAACCTCTCCCCGAGCACCTCGTCAAGGCACTGTCGGAGTCAAAGACCTTTGGTCAGGCTTTTGAAACCACGGAGTTACTCGCTTCGGCTCTTTTGGATCAAGCTTGGCACCGTATCTCCTCGCAAGAGATTCCGGCTAGCGTCGAGGATTTCGAAAAAGTGGCTTTGGAGGAGTTCGGAGTCGATTGTGAGCTGATTCCACCGCGCTATCGCTCTACATATTTCAATCACACGTTCGGTGGCGGCTACGATGCTGGCTATTATTCCTATATCTGGGCTGAGGTATTGGCGGCAGATATTGAGAATTGGTTTAAGACGTCGGCTGCTATTGACGGCGATGGCGGTTTGAATCGCGAAGCTGGCGAACGGGTTAAGTCTGAGATTCTCTCGCGAGGAAATTCTCGCCCACCGATGGAATCTTTCCGCGCCTTGCTTGGACGCGACCCACGCCCAGAAGCTATCTTGGAACGCCGTGGCTTAGCTTAAAACTCTGCTCGTGGTTGGCGCGTGCCATTCTTGCTCAATGGTACGCTCCAACCACAAGCTATCAAGCGCAATTCTTGGTGCAAAACCCGCAACTACTGCACATATATCGAGAAGTTGCGAAAACCGCCCCAACTTTCCGAAACCTTCAAGCACTAGGTACGCGAAAAGTGGGCTCAAGTTTCAAAACTTGAGCCCACCTTGTGCGCTGTACCCCGTACCGGATTTGAACCGGTGTTACCGCCGTGAGAGGGCGACGTCCTAGGCCGCTAGACGAACGGGGCCTATATGATCACGAACAATGTCGTGATATTTATAATCCTCAACACCAACAGAGTCAGCATTGAGGATTCGTACCCCGTACCGGATTTGAACCGGTGTTACCGCCGTGAGAGGGCGACGTCCTAGGCCGCTAGACGAACGGGGCCAAACGCGAAAAACGCGGAAG
Organism: Arcanobacterium pluranimalium; assembly: GCF_016907845.1. Lineage (GTDB taxonomy): Bacteria > Actinomycetota > Actinomycetes > Actinomycetales > Actinomycetaceae > Arcanobacterium_A > Arcanobacterium_A pluranimalium. The sequence continues at coordinate 1,213,680 of NZ_JAFBCS010000001.1, read as the reverse complement.
AATCATCTTCTTCGCTGGGGTACCAGGACTCGAACCTAGACTAAAGGAACCAGAAACCTTCGTGCTGCCAATTACACCATACCCCATGGTGGTTTGCAGTCTTGTGAACTGCAACGGAATATTATCTTACGCAGAAACCCACCTAGACGCAAACCACAGACTACGTGAGCGTACTCACGCAGAAAGTTCGGCCCGGAAACGGTTGATACGCTTCACTGCTTCGTCTTTACCAAGCAGTGCGATTGAGTCAATCACCGGCAAGGAAACGTTCGTTCCCGTCATCGCCACGAACAGCGGCGCGTATGCAAAGCGGGGCTTAACTTCCATCCCTTGCACAACCTTAGCATCAAACACTTCTTTGATCGCCTCAGCGGTGAAATCCTCCAAGCCAGCGAAAATATCCGCCGCTTTATCCAGCACAGCTGCAGTGGTTTCTTTTAACTTCGCCACAGCCTTTTCATCGTATTCCAATTCATCGGCGGACTTAAACAAGAATGCCATGAGTGCCGGAGCTTCACCCAAAAGCTGGATGCGAGTTTGCACCAATGGAGCCGCACCGTCAAGCAAACGCTGGGCTTCGGCGTCGAGCTCCTCGTAGCGATCAGCGGCCACGAGGCCCTCGCGATGCAAGAACGGCACCAAACGATCGCGCAGGTCAAGAACGTCCAGGCGGCGAATATGCTCAGCGTTAATTGCGATACATTTCTTATCATCAAAACGCGCGGGGTTTGGATTAACATCCGTCACGTCAAAAGCCTGCGCCATTTCTTCGCGGGAGAAGATGTCGTTATCCGGAGAAATCGACCAGCCCAGTAGCGCTAGATAGTTAATCAATCCCTCAGGAATCATGCCACGATCACGGTGGAGCAAAAGATTAGACTCAGGATCGCGCTTAGAGAGTTTCTTGTTCCCCTCACCCATCACATAAGGCAAATGCCCAAATAACGGCATTTCCTTTGCAATACCAAGCTCAAGCAACGCACGGTAGAGCACGATCTGGCGCGGGGTGGACGAAAGCAGATCCTCACCACGCAGCACGTGGTTGATCTCCATCAAAGCGTCGTCAACCGGATTGGTAAGAGTGTAAAGCGGATCGCCATTGGCTCGCACGATCACATAATCAGGCACCGATCCTGCCTTAAACGTGATATCTCCACGCACGAGATCGGTGAAGGTGATGTCCTCATCAGGCATGCGGATACGCAGCACCGGCTCTCGTCCCTCAGCACGGTACGCAGCTTTCTGCTCCTCAGTGAGGTCACGATCGAATCCGTCATAACCTAGCTTCGGATCTTCACCCTTGGCACGGTGACGCTCCTCAACTTCCTCTGGAGTGGAGAACGACTCATATGCATAGCCCGCTTCGAGCAACTTCGCTGCTACATCACGGTAAATATCCATGCGCTGCGACTGCCGGTAAGGTTCGTGTGGGCCGCCAAGCTCCGCACCTTCGTCCCAGTCCAAGCCTAACCAGCGCAAAGAGTCAATAATCTGGTTGTACGACTCTTGGGAGTCGCGTGCCGCATCGGTATCTTCAATACGGAAAACGAAAGTGCCACCAGTGTGACGCGCATATGCCCAGTTAAATAGGCAGGTACGCACCATTCCCACGTGTGGGGTACCGGTTGGCGAAGGACAAAATCTCACTCGGACGTTTTCGCCCGTCATAGCTACATTATTCATCACTTTTAGTTTACTCCTATTTGAGAGCGAGCTCCTACTTCGGGATGCCCGCTCGGCTTTGGTTTCGGTACGCCCTGTTAGCTGCAGCGCGCCCGGCTGCCCCACGCTCTGCTACGAAGCCACCACCGGGTTACGCAAATCGCCCATGTCACCAATGCTCACGACGACGTCGTCCCCAGTAGCAATCTCCACCGGTTCAAGTGCGTCGCCAAGAAGGATCACATCACCCGGTAACAAACTGAACACCTGCGAAACTTTGGCCACATATTCAGCCACTTTATCGGCGTCTACGTCAATCGTGCCGCGCAATACGGCGTCGTTAATCTCGGAAAAGACCTCATACTCCCCCGCTTCGAACGCCGTATCGATCACCAGGCCAAGCGGGCAAGAAGTGTCAAAAGCAAACGCCTGAGCTGGCGAATCTTGCGCAAAATCTGGCGCACAAATCGCATTGGCCATCGTGTAACCGAAAATCACGTCAGCAACGCGCTCAGGCGGAACGTCGCGACACGGCCGCGAAATGACTACAGCGAGATTAGGGGCGCTGGTCACGCGACTTGCCCACTGTGGAACAACCACTGGCACGTCCACGCCCACTACCGAAGTATTCGGCTTGAGATAGAGCTTTGCAGCCGACGGCGTCGCCATGTTCTGCACAAAACTCGTGGTGCTGCCCACCACTTTAGAACGCGGAAGCATCGGCGCCACAAGACGCGCTTCGTCGCTATTAAATACCTGGCCTGTCTGTTCAATTCCTGAGTAAAGCGGGTCACCTGCGATAACGTGATAACGCTGGGCAGGTTCCTCAATAACAGCGAAGCGTGGGCCTTGTTCTAAAGAAAGTCGCGCAATTTTCATGATTCAAGCCTAAACCACAAACGATGTTATGCCACAATATCAAGGTGACGATTTTATCTCCCGACGAATGGATACCTCGCTGGTTACACCATGATGAGCAGAGCCGCGCCCGAACTGCGGACCACATCGCGCGTCGCAAGCGCGGCGAAAAGAATCCCTTAGAGGACTTTTTGTGGAACTACTATCCGCTCCGCCCCGGTCGTTTCCATACATGGTATCCGGGTATTGACGACGACGGTGCAGTAGCGCTCCAGCGTCCGGCGTCGTCGCTTTCAGATGCACGCGCATACTGGAGCAAAATCGTACAATCGCGCTGGTTTTGCCATTCCGACGACGAAACGTACTGTTACCTTGACCTCGAAGCGTTCACGCAGCACAGAGCGCACGGGATCAGTTTTCTGCGCACATTGCTGAGAAAAGTGCAAGATACTCAGCCAGTCTTTGGATGTTTGGGCTGGCACGAATGGGCTATGGCGTACAAAATCGACACTCTGCGGCACCCGCTCCCTTTGCGGCTCGGCACTGAGACGACAAATACGCTCGTGGAGCAAGCACACATTCGCTGCACACATTTTGACGCTTATCAGTTTTTTAGTCCAGCAGCTGTAGAGCTCAACACGGTTAAACCAACCTACGATTCAGTTTTGGAATTCGAGCAGCCCGGATGCATCCACGTGAGTATGGACTTGTTGCGCGCCTGTATCCAGCTTGGGCCGCTTATTCCTGGCGAGCTCTTGATTGAAAGTTACGATCTAGCACTGCGAGCACGCACGATCGATATGGCAGCTTCGCCATATGATTGTTCAACGCTCGGTTTGGCCCCAATCCAGATTGAAACTGCCGCGGGTAAAGCACAATATATCCAAGCGCAGCAGGAGCTCACCGAGCTGGCACGCCCTCTGCGCGCCAAAATCCTAGCGATTCTTGATAGAGCGTCCCTATCTTGTTAACTAGTTATCGTAAGTAAAACTCTCACAATTAGCAGGTAACTAATTCAGCCTGTCCGAAAGATTTAATTTTCCCAGCGGGAAGATACGACGGAGTCTCGACTCCGTTCTCACCTTGACTTACGACGTAATCGATAAAAATACCGATAGAAGCATCGCCAGAAATGCTGTCATGTGCAAGGCTTGTGGGATTTTCAGTCAGCGAAGAATGCCGAGGAAGCACAGAAAGGATCCGCACCTCACCGGAGTCTGCAAGCGAAAAAATCGTGGCGTATCCACCGCAACGTTCAACCTTCTCAAATAAGGCGGTCAACGGTTCCGAATCTAAACATACGACCACAGGACTATCTCCGTTGTCATCCGTGACTTTTGGAGAAATCTTTCCAAGAAGAAGATTAAGCATGATGCTATCTTCGAATTTTGAAAGCAAATCTGTACTCATATCTCTCATGCCCTTTCTAGTTTTGACTCTAACATGTCTGCTTCATTAGCAACGCAATATAGGGGCTGGTGCCGATTTTGATCATCAATTTGAATCAAATTCCCAAGAGTTCAGCTTCGACACTTACACAGTGTTTAATTCTGCCTTTTCTTGAAAACCGAGTCGATACATGTATTGCACCGTTGATTATTGCTTAACAGGATTAAGCCAAACACATGGCAACTACGAATCTAAAAACAGATGTTTATTGGTGCGCGAGGAGGGACTTGAACCCTCACGTCCTAAGACACTAGAACCTAAATCTAGCGCGTCTGCCAATTTCGCCACTCGCGCGCGGCTTCTCATCTAAGATCAGTGCCGTTGCACCAGCTCCGATCTCAAGAATCGAACACCGTTAAGTGTAGCGATAAAATCGCAATATGCAAAAACCGCACAACTGATGTGTTGTTATTCATCAATTCCCAGCTCTTTGCGCAGCCGCGCCACATGCCCAGTAGCTTTAACGTTATACTGCGCGAGCTTCACGGTGCCATCCTTACCCACCACGATTGTGGAGCGAATCACGCCACGAATAAGCTTCCCATAGTTTTTCTTCTCACCAAAAGCGCCCCACGCTTCCATCACGTGCTTGTCCGGATCGGAAGCCAGCGGGAAATTCAGCGCTTCTTTATCGGTGAACTTTTGCAAAGACTCAACTTTATCAGGCGAAATACCGATCACGGTGTAACCCGCACTCGCCAAGGACTGCTCTGAATCGCGGAAATCACAGGCCTGTTTCGTGCATCCTGGAGTCATAGCGCGTGGATAAAAATAAACGATCACACCGGCGTCGGACTCTTTCACCGCCTCACTCAACGTGACATGCCCTCCGCCAAGCGTTGGGAGCGTAAAATCTGGCGCGATATCACCTACGGTCAATTGTGGCATTGTGTCCTCCTTGTTGTGGTGTAAAACTTACTTTTCTGTAAACATCGTGATATAAAGCTGCAAGCTGATAACCAGCATAAAAATAACGAATCCTACGATCATTGGCACGATTCCTAACGACGTCGGCACCACAAGTCCCGTGCCGAGCGCAGCGGCCGCACACAGCATCGGGCGCTCTGTGCGTGCGCCAAAAATCGTGAGTGCAAACGCTGCCAGACCAAACACAGCAACTCCGAGGGAAGCCGGCTCAAACCCTGCTCGCACAACGGTAATCGCGCCCAAAACCAGCATAATTACCGAAAAGCCAACGCAAACGCCGAGTAACGCGCCTAAATACTTTTTCACGTATCCACTCTGCCACAGCCGCCTCGGATTTAGCATACCAAAGTCGGAAAATCGCACCTACGTTCACTAGCTGCCAAAAATGGGCGCGGATCTACCTCTACTCCTATGCTTACTGGCACAATCGAAATATGAACGAAATCGCCCCTGGAGATATGGAACCCTGGCTCTCGCCCGAAGAGCTAGAGTTTGTGCGCCACAAAGTACCTATGCTTTACGTTGACATTGTTCCAGTTCGCACGAACGACGACGGTCGCATCGAAGCAATCGGCCTGATCCTTTGCATGAACGACGACGTTCTCTCCCGTTCGCTCGTCAGCGGACGAGTGCTCTACCATGAGTCCATTCGCGATGCGCTCATTCGGCATATTGATAAAGATTTGGGTTTGATGGCCTTGCCTCAGCTTCCAACCTCAATCGTGCCATTCACAGTAGGAGAATATTTTCCCACCCCCGGCGATACACTTTATGACCCACGCCAGCACGCTGTATCACTGGCATATGTGATACCGATGAACGGTGACTGTACTCCACAAAACGACGCTTTAGAGTTCTCCTGGTTCACACCCGGCGAAGTCGCAACTCCAGAATTACAAGCCGAAATGAGCGAGAGCCAGGCGCGCATCCTGCGCCGGGCTCTCGCTCATCTTACTTGCTTCTAGCACAATGCACTATAACGTGCGCGGTTACGCATATTCAGTTGCATATATTCAGTCTTTTAATAGAGCCACAAATCTGCAACCAGTAAATCAGCTCCACTACCAGTGAATTAGCTCTGCTACCAGTGGCGCGATCTGTGAAAACGCCTGGTAACGATGCGAGATCTTGTTCTTTTGCTGCACATCAAGCTCGGCAAGCGTCACGTCCATTCCCTCAGCCTGGAAAATCGGGTCGTAGCCAAATCCTCCACAGCCCGCGCGTTCATAGCGCAAACTGCCAAAAACCTGACCGATTTTCACAAACTCACGGCCGTCAGGCAACACTAAAGCAGCAGCACAAGTGAAATTAGCACCTCGGTGCTCGCGCGGCACATCCGCAAGCTGAGCGAGCAAAAGATCGAGGTTGGCGGCGTCGTCGCCATGACCCCCACTCCAACGTGCGGAAAAAATACCAGGCGCTCCCCCAAGTACATCCACACAGATACCCGAATCATCTGCAAGTGCCGCTATCCCAGTCTCAGTCGCCACCTGCCGTGCCTTAATGAGCGCATTACCGGCGAAAGTAACTGCATTTTCTACTGGCTCGGGCAAATCAAATGATCGCGCCGATTGGATAGCACTCACGTCAAGACCAGGGAGTTGCTCCTTAAGGATTTCGCGCAATTCTTCAACTTTGTGGTCATTGCGAGTTGCGAGCACAAGTTTTGTAGTCATGAATCAGCACCCGCCATTACACGCACACGACCCGCCAGCAAGTGCTTCACGCTGCCGTTCGGCGAGTACAGTATTCCCGTGAGCAGCTAAATCTAACAACACATTGAGTTCATCGCGGTCAAAAGCCTCACCCTCAGCAGTGCCCTGAACTTCAATAAACTTTCCAGAGCCAGTCATCACCACATTCATATCGGTTTCAGCCCGCGAATCCTCCTCATACGGAAGATCAAGGCACGGCTGTCCATCAATAATTCCCACCGAAATAGCACTCACAGAATCTCGCAAAACAGGCTTACCAGACTGCGGATTCACAAATCCTCGCTCAATCCCCCACGCAATTGCATCCGCGAGCGCCACATACGCCCCCGTGATCGAGGCCGTGCGAGTTCCGCCGTCGGCTTGCAATACGTCGCAATCGAGAACGATCGTGTTTTCGCCCAGCGCAGCCATATCAACAACCGCCCGAAGCGAACGCCCAAGCAGACGCGAAATCTCCTGGGTACGCCCGCTGACCTTACCTTTTACAGATTCGCGCTGGTTACGTGTATCGGTAGCGCGCGGCAGCATCGCATATTCGCCGGTGACCCATCCCAAGCCGGAGTCCTTACGCCACCGCGGCACTCCTGCCGTAAACGAAGCCACGCACAGCACTTTCGTATTTCCAAACTCCACCAGCACGGACCCCTCACCTTGAGCGAGGTAGTTGCGAGTGATCTTCACTGGGCGCAGTTCGTCGTGTGCGCGTCCATCAGCTCGTGTAAAAGTAGTCATGCTACAAGACTACCCTGATCTAAAAACGATCAGAAAGTGTATTCTTCACCTGCTTGCACCACGTGCACTTCGCCGTCGTAAGCGCGCTGCGCGTCAGCCTTGGTTTTTTCCCGGCTCGTCCACGGCTGTAAATGTGTGAGCAAAAGCTTTTGAGCTCCCGCTTCTTGGGCTACTTCACCGGCTCGCAGACCCGTCATATGTACGCCACGCACGGTATCACGACCCTCTTCAAATGCCGCCTCACACAAGAACAGGTTAGCTCCGCGAGCTGCTTCAATCACGCCTTCGCAGGTGTCGGTATCACCCGAATATGTGAATACAACGTCCTTATTGGGATCTTCTTCCGACGGCGCCGTGATCCTGATGCTCAACGCAGGAATCGTGTGGTGAGCTTGAAAAAACTCAATCTTCATTGGCCCGAGCTCAATCACCGTGCCCGCACCAACTTTCACAAAGTCGAACTCCGTAGCGTAGTCTTCGTCGGCCGGATCATCAGCGATTCCACGCGTACGAGCTACTCCATCACCCGGTGTATAAACTGGAATCCGAGCTAAAGCTCCCTCAGGGTACCAGCGTCGATATACCTGCATGCCCACGATATCGGCGAAATGATCAGCATGCAGATGAGAAGCAATGATCGAATCGAGCATGGCCGGGTCCAAGTAGTTGAGCAACTGCCCCATCGCTCCTGGTCCGAAGTCCAGTACCACCGACCACGTGCGGGTTGAGTCACGATCCGTCTCACTGGTGCGTTCTTTCGCTTGAATCAGATACGACGACGCCGCCGAACGTTTCCCAGACATCGACCCCGAACAACCAATAATCGTCAGCTTCATTTGCCGCCTCCAATTGGTTCGCCGTCATGAACATTCACACCATGCACCGCATTAACCTCTGGACCCAAAAAACGTTTAGCAAGCACCTCAAAGTACTGTGTGTCACCCGTAGTCGAAAAACTGTGACGCGGCGCAGGAGCGTTGTTATCACGAGTGAGTTCATTGGCTACAAGCTGACGATAAACATCCTTCGCCGTCTCTTCCGCGGACGAAACGAGGGTAACGCCGTCGCCCATCACATAAGAAATAACACCTGTGAGCAGCGGGTAATGCGTGCAACCCAGCACGAGAGTGTCCACATGCGCTTCTTTGACCGGTTCCAAGTAATCGCGCGCAACGTCAAGCAACTCCGAACCGCTCGTAATACCGTTCTCCACAAATTCAACAAATCGTGGACACGCCACCATCGTAAGCTCGAGATCAGGGGCAGCAGCAAATGAGTCTTCGTAGGCCCGAGAAGAAATTGTAGCCTGCGTGCCGATCACGCCAATGCGTTTATTGCGCGTAGAACGCACTGCACGCCGCACAGCAGGTTGAATAACCTCCACAACCGGAATACCTCGAGAATCGGTATAGCGCTCACGGGCATCACGCAACACCGCAGACGACGCCGTATTACACGCAATCACCAGCATCTTCACACCAGATTCGACAAGCTGATCCATCACGTCCAAAGCCAACTCGCGTACTTGTGCGAGCGGGCGTGGACCATAAGGCGCATATTTTGTATCCCCAATATAAGAGATCGATTCATGGGGTAACTGGTCGATAATTGCACGGGCAACCGTAAGCCCGCCAACTCCAGAATCAAAAATACCAATGGGTGCATCGTGCATAGTGTTACTCTAACCGCGCAAAGCTTTATTCCGAACCGAAAGTACCAGTGAATCTTGCCACCACGAGATCATGGCATAGAGCACCGTCATCATGTCCTCTGGCGTCTCGATTTCTGGCAGATCCTCCGGCGCAGTTTCTCGCTGCGTGGTAAACAGCGTTGCCCGCTCATAAACGGAATCGCCAGATTCTTCATCAAAAATTCCCAGCCGTGAAGCGAGCACCAGGCGAATATCGTTCAAAGCCGCCATCCAGGCCACGGCGTCATCATTCTTCACGACGACGATGTCGTTGTTCTCGGGTTCCTTAGAGATACCGAGGTAAAACGTGGTGAGATGATCGATTTTGAGCCTGCTCACCGACTCTTCTGTTAATGCGCGCAGCTCACGGGCCAACTCAGGATCTTCACTCATATCTGGAAGCAAACGCGAAAGGGCATCGTCAAAAAACAGTGAGGAATCGGCGTCGTCTTGCTGGGCAAATTCGGCCTCCACCATATCGGCAATGCCATTTAGCTCGTCTTCGAACGCAGCGAAAATATCCTCGTCATCATTGAGATCACGACTGCGCTTTTCAATCTCGTGCTCCATATCGGAACCGAGCATAAACACGAGGTCACGAGCCAGACCACCAAGCATTTGCCGTTCGTCTTCACTCGCGCGCGCTAAATAGCCACCTCGAATAATTTGAAATGCCATCATGGTGCGCTGATCTCCGGTTCAATCGTTGCCCACAAACCAAAACCGTGCATTGCCTGGGCGTCTTTTTCCATCTGTTCACGGCCGCCAGCAGCAACAACGCTGCGTCCACGGTGGTGAACTTGCAGCATCTTCTTTCGGGCAATGTCAGGGCTCATACCGAAATATGATTCGAACACCCACTGCACATAACTCATGAGATTCACTGGATCATTGTGAATCACAGTCACCCAACCCGAAGCAGGATCTGCGCTTCCCTCCGAGCTAGTACGCGCGTCTCCACTCACGATGGTTTCAGGCTCCTGGTTATTCACCAGTACCTCATGATTATTATTTCCATACGCGAATGAACTAAACACTCTCAAATTCTAAAACAACACCCGCAATATGCCACGTGATTCTACGTTTCTGTGGCGTTCACCTATTTTATGTGGCTAATATCTGCTCACACAGCTAACGTTAAACTATGAATTCTTCTTACATGAGCACTGCGCTGCTCACTGATATGTACGAACTGACGATGATTGACTCCGCTCTCAAATCGGGAACTGCGAACCGGAAGTCCGTCTTTGAGCTGTTTGGCCGTCGTCTTCCAGGAAATCGCCGCTACGGAGTTGTGGCCGGCACCGCACGTGCACTCGAAGCAGTTGAAAACTTCCGCTTCTCGAGTGAAGAAATCGACTATCTGCGCGAGACGCGTATTGTGTCGGAGGAAACGCTAGCATGGCTAGAAAACTACCAGTTCACCGGCAATATTTATGGCTATCCAGAAGGCGAATGCTACTTTCCACACTCTCCAGTAATGACTGTGACGGGCACTTTCGCCGAATGTGTGCTGCTCGAAACCGTTCTCCTATCCATTTTGAACTTTGATTCGGCAGTAGCCACAGCTGCATCGCGCATCACTATCGCTGCTCACGACCGTCCGTGTCTTGAAATGGGATCCCGGCGCACCCACGAAATGGCGGCCGTCGCTGCTGCTAGGGCGTGCGTCGTCGGAGGCTTCACTGGCACCTCGAACCTCGAAGCTGGACGCTCCTACGGAATTCACACCATTGGTACCTCGGCACACTCTTTCACGCTCGTACACGATTCCGAAGACGACGCTTTCGCAGCTCAGATCGCAACTATGGGCACGAACACCACACTTTTAGTCGATACGTACGATGTGACGCGCGGAGTGGAACGCGCGGTGAAAGCAGCGCGCGCTGCAGGTGGAGAACTAGGGGCAGTGCGCCTAGATTCTGGCGATTTGGTGGCACAGGCGTTCCAAGTGCGCGCGCAATTAGACGAACTTGGCGCCACATCAACCAAAATCACCGTAACCTCTGACCTTGACGAATACGCTATTGCTGCGCTCAATGCTGCGCCCGTTGATTCTTACGGTGTGGGAACAAAAGTTGTAACAGGCTCTGGCCACCCCACTGCGCAAATGGTATACAAGCTGGTAGCGCGCGAAGATTCACACGGCAACATGCACGAAGTGGCCAAAAAATCCAGTGCCAAGCAATCCATCGGCGGTTTGAAAGTAGCAGGGCGCACACACGATGAAACCGGGCGTGCAACTGGTGAGCTCGTTGTTTCAGCGCAGTCTTGGGAACAGGGGCTTGCATATCTCGCCGAGCACGACGCGCGGCCACTGCAGGTGCAGTTTGTGAAAGAGGGCGTCGTAAACACCACCTACACGCAGGCTAATTCCCTTGCCGCTGCCGCTGAACGCCACCGCAATTCGCGGGCAGCGCTTCCTTACGCCGCATGGCGATTGTCCGAGGGGGAACCTGGAATTCCAACAAAGCTCATCGATATCTTCGAAGGTGACGACTAATTTTGACGGCTAGTGTGACGGGATATCGCTAGTTTGGGCGAATATCTTGACGTGATGTAGCTAGTGCGCTCAGGCACTGCTGATTTGATGGAATGTAACCAGTGCGCTCAGGTGCAACTGGTTCGATGAGCTACTTGCGGTTCGATGAGCTACTTGCGTCCCACAAACCAGTTTTGCAGCTTCGTGATCCGCGCTTCCACTTCCTCAAGTGAGGCGCGAGCCACTTCAGGACCGCCGCATGCCTTGCGCAGATCCGTGTGAATCAAGGCGTGCGGGCGGCCTGTTTTTGAGGCGTAAGCAGAGACCAATTTTGACAGCTCTTGCCGTTTTTGCCTGCGCTTTCGCGAATCAAGCATCGGTTTGCTTGCCGGATCCGCCTTGCCTTGCTTGGCCTGTGAAGCCTGACGAGATCGCAACAACTCCGTCACTTCCTCAGGCTCTAATAGTCCAGGGATTCCAAGAAAGTCCGCTTCTTCATCTGAGCCAACTTCTGCCCACATGCCAAAATCTGATCCGTCATAGACCACTCGATCGAACGTGGCATCAGCTGAAAGAGCCTGGAAGCCCACGCCTTCTAGCTCATCTGAGGCGCGTTCTTCACGCTGGGCCTGCTCAAGGGAGGCGTCGTCCCAACCTTCTTCCGGCTGGTCATGCTGTAATGCATGGTCACGTTGAGCCTCTAGTTCGCCGGCGAGCCCAAGCAGATTCTCTACCGATGGCAAGAATACCGACGCCGTCTCCCCACGCTTCCTCGCACGCACAAAACGACCAATAGCCTGCGCAAAGAACAGCGGTGTCGCCGTCGACGTCGCATAGACCCCCACACAAAGACGCGGTACGTCCACCCCCTCGGACACCATGCGTACGGCAACCATCCAGCGAGAAGTACCTTGAGAAAACTCAGCAATCCTATCTGAAGCCGTTGGATCGTCAGAGAGAATAACCGCAGGCTGCTCGCCTGAAACCGCAGCAAGAATCTGGGCGTAAGCACGCGCCGTCTTGTGGTCCGTGGCGATAACCAGGCCACCGGCGTCGGGAACGCTCTGACGCACGACGCTCAGACGCTCGTCTGCGGCCGCAAGCACTTGCTGGATCCACTCGCCTGCCGGATCAAGCGCAGTACGCCACGCTTGAGCGGTCATATCTTTAGTGAGGGGCTCACCCAGCGTGGCCGAGACGACGTCGCCATGCTTCGTCTTCCAGCGCATCTGCCCTGAATACGACATGAACATCACCGGACGCACGACGCCGTCGCGCAGAGCATCGGCATAGCCATAAGAGTAATCGGAACGAGACCGGTAGATGCCGTCGCCATCTGGCTCGTATTGAACGAACGGGATGGCCGCGGTATCGGAACGAAATGGCGTGCCTGTGAGCGAAAGTCGGTGTTTAGCTGGGTCAAAAGCAATCCGGATTGCATCGCCCCACGATAGATTATCGCCGCCGTGGTGAACTTCGTCGAGAATAACGAGCGTGGACTGTGCCGAACTGCGGTGGCGGTGGAACATCGGGGCACGAGCGACCTGCGCGTAGGTTAGACACACGCCGTTGAACGAGGTGCCTAAGCCGATTTGAGAATTAGAAAAATCGGGGTCGAGTTGTAAACCGACGCGCGCCGCAGCCTCGGCCCACTGATATTTCAGGTGCTCAGTAGGGCAAACCACAGTAATTTCCGAAACTAGGCCACGCGACTTTAGTTCGGTTGCGATTCGCAGCGCGAAGGTGGTTTTACCAGCTCCAGGCGTTGCCACTGCAAGAAAATCACGTGGAGTGCTTTCCAAATACAAATTGAGCGCTTCTGCCTGCCACGCACGTAAGTGACCCGCAGTTCCCCACGCTGCACGCTGTGGGAACGCCGGCGAGAGATTCTCGGCTGCGGAAACTGAAACTGATTGTGGAGGTTGGTGGTGGCGCTTTACCGCCTCACTCACTGGCTACCACCTGGAGCGTCGGGGCCAAATGGCCATGAGTTGGATCCGCCACCATTGAGATTCTTGTATATCTCTTTGCAGGTTGGGCATACCGGGAATCGATCAGGGTTACGCATCGGCGTCCACACTTTGCCACATAGGGCAACGACAGGACCGCCTTCAACAGCTGACTGAGTGATCCGATCTTTACGCACGTAATGGGCGTAACGCTCATTATCGCCAGGGCTTTGTTGCTCTTCCGTGCGTTCGAGTAATTGGGTGCCAGCCGATTGCGCAGCGTCTGGACCTTGCGGAGCACCCGGACTCTGTGGAGCGGAATACGGATCGTCAATACTCATGCTTCAAGTGTAATGCGTTGGATCTGAAAAATTCATCTGGCGTGCGAGCGGTCAATCCCACATTGACGACCCCACATTGACGCACGACCAGTCCTACATTGAAAAGGGTGTGGCAACAAAAGGTTTCAAGATGATCATCCACAACAGCAACCAAAAGAACAAGAAAATTTCTAATGCGATTGACGATTTTGGGCGATATGAGCCAAAAATAAATCCTTTCTTTTTTTGATCTGCCCGCGGCGTGGGCAAACCATCATTCTTGAATGTGGCGGCGCTCCTATCACGATCAACCTCAGATCCAGCGTCTACGTCTTCTTCCGTCGGATTGAATAATAGAATCCGCTCAAAACCCAACTCCATCGGATCGCTTTCAACAACTTCGAATGTATCCTGATAAAAATCGACATACACGCTTCGCCAGGTGCGTGTTTGTACAACGAAGCTATCCGATCCAGGCGCCATTGGAAAAGCTAAAGAAAACTTCTTGTCTACACGGCGCACATAGATTTGCTCGTTCACAATGCACCACAAAATATGATTTAGCTCTTCATATACACGCATGCATTGTTCGGTTACTTGCTGTGTGCCCGGAGCCGAGTGCTGTTTGCTGCCAGCATCACGGTGGAACATCTTCACAACACATGTGTAGCCTGCACCATGTACCTTATAACGGCAACGGATAGAGAAACCTACTTTGGAAGATGAATGGAAAATCTTTAGCCAAAGCCACCAGACGTTGTCGTTGATCGGTTTGATATGGAAAACGGTACTTCTACGTGAATTCTTTGTATTACGTGGAAAGCAGCCCTGCACTTGCAAACCAACTTGGGTAAATAGCTCCCTACAATCGCTGTCATTCATCAATTTCATCGTCGAAAGCTCGTCCTTTGAGGAATAGATAGGCATAACCAAGGATTCCAATGCCGAGAAGTAAAGTAATCACCGCTATTTTCCACGGCGTAGCCCAATCTTGAATCGAAAAGAGCAGCAACAAAATCCCAGTAAGAGTCATGAGGATTCCGAAATCTCGAACACGACGATATCTCACCATTGATTCCTCCAATACTCAAGCGAGCCTTTTCAAAATTCTAGGCTTTCAAATTGTCGTTACTCAAGAGAAATGTCTTATTTAGGTTGAAGAATCGTGACCTAGGATCGCTCACTTTTGCAAAATTTTGGGGCGGTTTTGGCAACTAGTCGATATATGTCGAGATGTTGCCAAAAGCGCCCCAAAACTCGGATGGACTGAGGCGGAGGCTCGGCTTTGGCATGACTTGATTAGGATTGCGCTTGGCTCAGGTGAAGACCCGACCACGGCTTAGGAACGACTTAGGCTCGGCGTGATCACCGCTCAGACACGCCCCGGCATAGGCACCTCCCAACCTAGACCTCGACTGAGATCAAGACCCAGCATAAGAGGTGTGGCTCCGATTGGATATCCAATCGGAGCCACACCTCAGTTAGTCAATGTTGATGTTCAGTTCATGTTAAAACTGAACAGCAAGATCACTTGGTAACAGCCTTCTTCAAGGTGGAACCAGCAGAGATCTTAACGCCGTAACCTGCTGGGATCTCGATTTCTTCGCCAGTGCGTGGGTTGCGACCCTTGCGAGCTGCACGCTCGGTACGCTCAACGGACATAAGACCAGTGATCTTCACTGCTTCGCCCTTTGCGAGGGAATCAACAAGCACAGCCTGCAGAGCAGAGATTGCCTTGTCAGCATCTGCCTTGGTGATCTCTGCCTTAGCGGCAATCTTTGCAATAAGCTCAGTACGGTTGAGGGACATTGCTTTCCTCTCGAATAAACGATATTTTTTCGGACTCGATTTGAGTCGCTACCTAGAAATCTAACTGAAAACCTAGGCTAAACACCAATTTATGCTGCGTGTTGCCAAATTTGCCACGTTTTTCTCTCACTTCCACACAAGAATGCACCATTGTTCACGCCAAAATGAACAGAATTAAAGCGCAGCTCATCGGCTATGTCCCGCAAAAAATCGTCAAGTCACGCAAATGCAACAATCGCGGTAACTAGGATAATTTTCACCGTAATGCCGAGAGCGAAAATTGCGGCATACCCCGATTCAATACGCTCGTCGTTCTCTTTACTCGCTGCAAAAGCAAGCACCGCAGGCTGCCCGAGCACCCCAGCCATCGCACCAGCCGTGCGCTGAGCAGAAACACCCAAAAAGCGTCCCACCAGCATTGATACCAGCAAAACCACCACAGCCACAATAAATGCCAGCGCCAAAGATCGCAGACCCGTTTCAGTAAACGCAGTCTTAGCAAACGCCGGACCCGAGGCAATCCCAACAGCTGCCAAAAAGAGCAGCAGTCCGAGCTGGCGAATGGTCTGATTTGCAGCTAGCGGCATCTGCCACAGCAAAGGCCCAGTCTTTTGCAGAGCACCGAGAATCGTCCCCACGACGAGCGGACCAGCCGCAGCACCCAAACTAAAAGTAGCACCGCTAGGCAAAGAAATCTCCACCATGCCCAAGAGCAGCCCCAACACCATTCCCAGTCCCATCGAAATCGCATCAATCTGGGAAATCTGCCGCTCCGAATTACCAAAGAAGCGCTCAACGGCGTCATACTCCTCACGTGGAAAAGCAACCATCAAGCGATCTCCCAGCTCAATCACCGAATTGTCTTTGGCGAGCAGCTCCAAATCACCGCGATGAATCCGTGTGATTACGCCACCAAAACGACCCGTAATATTGAGTGCCGCAACAGTTTTACTTGCAATATCCTTAGATGACACCACGAAAGAACGAAAATCTACTTTCGCACGATTGTCAGCAAGGTGATCGTCAACAAACTCGCCTACAGCATTCGCCGCCGCGACAACGTCGTCTTTCATACCGACGATAACGATACGGTCATCTTGCAGCAGCTCTTCGCCCGGAACGAAAACGCGAGTCACGCCCGCACGTTCCAAATAAGAGATGCGAATCCGCTGCTCTTTCCAGCCAGGAACCGAGCGCACCGACACCGACTCACGCACAAGGGCCGTCCCTGCAAACAGCGATTTACCAGCAAAAGACTCAACGTCATTCTTAGCTGGCCAGCGGCGTGAAACCACCATAGAGACCGCGATGATAGCCACCACGACGCCCACGGGATAGCCCAGCGAGTATCCCACACCCGGCACGCTTGAACCTGTAGCTTGAGTTGCCGCTGCTAGAGCCGGAGTCGTAGTAAGCGAACCAGCAAAAACACCAACAGCCATATCTGGAGCAACACCGAGCAATTTTCCACCGAAAATCGTCGCCACTGCCCCAACCACTAGCGCAAACACCAGCCCAAACATCAGCTTCGCCTGGCGTCTTAAATCAGCAAAAAAGGTTTGACCAGCTGAAAGACCCACGGTGTAAACGAAAAGCCCCAAACCGAGGGATTGTACCAGAGACAACTTCCCGCCCAGCTCAGGCACGATATTGCCAACGAACAGGCCGATAAACAGCGCACCGGCTGCCCCAAGTTTGATAGGCCCAAATGGGATAATCCCCAGTGCTGCACCGAGAGAAACTACCAAAAACACCGTTAGCAACGGCGAAGCTTGCATGATGTCGGCCACGCTCATCCTTCCACAATATTCAACTATATAAGGGTATGCCGGCAGCTCATACAAGGCGAATCAGTGAGGTCTCAGCCCCGCTTCATCGCCGCGTTCTCTCGAAAAAATACCGCGATTTCGCTGGTAGATTCGCTCAGTCGAGCGGCTGTCTATTCGCCCACTGCCTCAATTCCACACGCGGCCCGGTGAAAAACGGCGTATCGTCACGCACATAGAGACGAGCTTCTGCCTCACGCTGTTTACGCAGTACACTCATGATTCGATCAATTGAGTCCGCTTCCAAAGCAATCGTCCATTCGTAATCGCCTAAGGCGAACGCAGCCAAGGTAGATATCTGCACGTCAAGATGATCGCGTCCATTCATACCGTGTTCGCGAAGCATTGCCGAGCGACGAGTAGCAGGCAGATAATACCAATCCCACGATCGATTAAAGGGATAAATCGCCACGTATGGGCGCGGCTTCACTCCACCAAAACACGCAGGTAAATGACGCTGATTAAACTCCGCAGCAATATGTGCAGCCATGGCAGACCATACCGGTTCAAGAAGCCGACCAAGATTCGATTGGGTGATGGCATGATACGCGTTTTGCAATTTTTCGGTGGAGTCCGCCAAGGCCCACACCATCAAATCGGCATCGGCACGGAAGCCGCCAATATCGTACCAGCCGCGAATCTCAACACCGGTGCGCTCCAAATCCGTTTCCAGATCAGACACAAAATCATCAAGCTCAGCGGCCGGAAGCGGTTTCGCCGTGCGAAAGACGGCTTGCAAAGAGAAGTTGCTTGCCGCATTCACTTCGTCAGGGTCTATTCCTGCTGCATCGCGCGGATCGCGCACATAGGCTGGCTTGTGGGCATTCGGGTGAGCTAAATCAGACATGATTCTTCCGTTCTCGTGGATCTGGTGCTGATATTTGGTCAAATTCGGTTGCGCGCAACTGGTATCCGTCGCAGGGCAAACAGCAGTTCGTCTCGCAATGCGCAGGCCACGACACTTCTCCTCTTTGCTGCTCACCGCGCTGCGCGGTATTAACTCGCTCTGCAGCGCCATTAATAAGCTTCACCAGCGAATCTACAAAATCGACGTTCGTACCAGCGGTTGCCGCCCGTTGAAACCGCATCCCCAGCTCAGCGGCAGTATTTCGCGCTTCGGTGTCGAGGTCATACACCACTTCCATATGGTCTGTGATGAAGCCAAACGGCAGCACCACCACCGAACGAACGCCCTGCTCACTCAACTCATGTAACCGATCGTTAATATCTGGTTCGAGCCATTTTTGATGCGCAGGCCCCGATCGAGAACAAAATGCAAGGTCACAATCGATTTTTCTACCGAGTTTCTCGCTCAGTTCACTACAAAGTTTCTGCCCGAGTGCGCGGTGCTGCTCAAGGTAGGTTTTCTTCGCCGACGCCGGTCCAGAATTTTCGTTCATAACCACCGGAATCGAATGCGTCACGAGGAGAAGGTGCGCGTCGTCGTCGCCCTCCATTGCCGCATACGCAGCGGACACATTCGCTGCAAGAAAACCGTCTGCCTCGTAATACGGAGGAATCTTGAAGAGTTGAAAGCGATCTTGCGCTCCAATCTCAATAACTGCCGCCGCAATATCCTCGCGGTACTGTCTGCAGCCCGAATATGAGGCAAAAGCCGAGGTAAACACACACAAAACTCGATGTAGTCCGCGCTGATCGAGCTCAGCCAAGGTCTGTACAAAATACGGCGACCAATTCCGGTTCCCAATCACCACGGGCACCTCAACACGCTGGGCAATCGCGGCTCGCAGCTCCTCATTTCGCGCATTAATCGGACTCACACCATTAAAGAGCTTATAATGCCCGCTCACCTGTATAAGCCGCTCATCAGGCACACCTCGGCCGCGAGTGGCATTGCGCATGAAAGGTAGGACGTCGTCCATCCCGCGCGGCCCGCCGTAGCTACAGAGCATTATCGCGTCAAAATTCATGCCGATGCGCTCTCTCCTAAACTCGTGTCTCTGTTCAAGAAAGCCGAGAGTGGGCATTTCCCACCAGAAGCAATTTCAGCAGGGCGAATATTGGCTTCCCGTGCAGCTTGTGAAACGTCAATGCCGAGCACGGAATGAAGGGCCCGCACATACTCCCAATCATTACCCATTTCCGCTGCTTGGCGCGCCAAGACCGTAGGAGTATGGGCAATACGTGAGGCAAAATGCCCCAATGCGCGTGCCACTTCTTCCTTTGTGAAAGTCTCTTTTTCCGGCAAACGCTCTACTTCCCCAGTGCACAAATCAGTGATGTGCTCGCGAAACGCTACCACCACCGGGTCGATTCGCCGTGAATCAATCTGTGCTATCACTTCTTCAACACCTCGCTGAATGAGTTCGCGAGCGCGCTGAACATGCGTTTGGGCAGCTTCTGGCGCCAATGCCTGAATATTTTCCAAAGTGATTAAACGAACCCCGCGAAGTTTACCTACCTCGCTTTGCACGTCCGTTTGCAGGGCCAAATCCAAAATAACGAGTTCCGTAGTGCGCAATGGCAGAACTTGGTTTACCAAGTCTGCGGTGATAATCGGGTTACCCAGTCCACGACAGGCGACGACGATGTCCGAGTTCGCTAAGGCCGCAACGAATGCGTCGTCGTCAACTGGCGTCAACTCATGCGCTTGAGCAAAGGCACGTGCGCGTCCTGACTGTGAATAGACGCTGATTTGTTCAATCTGGCGTCCTCGCAACTGAGCCACTGTGGCGCCAGCGTACGCACCAGTACCAATGAGCAGAACCTGAGCTTTGTGAGGCGCATCTTCCCAGGTAGTCGATACGCAGTCTAATGCGAGTGAGACGATTGAGCGCCCGGTGCCGGACAGCCCAGTGCTGTGGGCAACTCTTCGCGAAGTGCGCAACGCACAGTCAATAACTCGAGAAAGATCAGCATTAGTGGTGTGCGTTTTGACGGCCTGACGGTGAGCCCGGCGCAATTGCCCGCTAATCTCTCGTTCCCCGATCACCATCGAATCTAGCCCAGCGGCCACCCCAAAGATATGCTCAATGGCGGCTTTTCCGTGCAAAAAACTCGGCTGAGCATTGAGTTCGTGCGCAATTGCGGCTTCAATATCTGCAATGGCTGCGCTTTTAGCACTATCGGCATAAACGTCTACCCGATTGCACGTACTGAGTACTACAACCGCATCAATACAATCATGGTTGAGAAGCCGTTGGGAGATGCTGTCGAGTTGGCGCGAAACCTCCGCCACTTGCGAAAGTCCATGTATATTGTGACGCACCGATGCACTAACTATTCCCACAGCAATCCATTCAAACAGATAAATTCGAACATCTCAATTTTAGATTACACCCTCTAGATTACCCGCTTGTAATGAATGTCTGAGACAATAGTTTTGTGACTTCAAATTTCCTCTCAGCACTCGCCGGAAAACGCCCGGAAATTACGCCAGTATGGTTTATGCGTCAAGCCGGACGATCGTTGCCAGAATACCGAAAAGTCCGAGCTGGAACTAGCATGCTTGAGTCGTGTTTAATTCCTGAACTCGCTGCCGAGATCACCGCTCAACCTGTGCGTCGGCACGGCGTTGATGCGGCGGTTTATTTTAGCGACATCACTGTCCCGCTCAAGCTTTCGGGAGTCGGAGTTGAAATCAAACCGGGCGTCGGTCCGGTGATGGAGAAAGCCTACCGAAGTGCCGCTGATATTCAAGAATTAATCGCGCACGAACCAGGCGATGCGAGCGCTATCACCGCTGGTGTAAAAATGGCCTGCGCTGAGCTGGATGTACCTGTGCTCGCTTTTGCAGGTGCACCATTCACCCTAGCAGCATACCTCGTCGAGGGAAAACCCTCACGAGATCATCTCGCCGCACGCACTCTCATGCATTCCGATCCCGAATCCTGGTTCGCGCTTGCCAACTGGTGTGCCAAAATCTCGATAGAATTCCTAAAAGCGCAGATAGAGGGCGGAGCGCGAGCCTTTCAGCTCTTTGATTCTTGGGCTGGATCGCTCTCGAGAGGCGACTACGTGCGTTACTGCGCCCCGTCGTCTGCCCTAATCCTAGGCCACAACTTCACCGTGCCCTCCATCCATTTCGGACTCGGCACTGCGTCAATGCTCGAGGATTTTGCGCTCCACACTAATTGTGTGGGGATCGATTACCGCACCGATTTGAGTGAAGCTATCGTGCGCTTGCGCAGGGCACAGCAGGTTTCAGGCAGCACTAACCCGCTGGTAGTGCAGGGTAATATCGATCCTGCATTATTGGCCTGCTCACCCGAGATCCTCGACCCACACGTTGATGCGATCCTGGCGGCTGGTCAAGCAGCAGACGCTCACATCGTCAATCTCGGCCATGGGGTGCCCAAAGACGCCGATCCGGATGTTCTCACGCGCCTTGTTGCCAAAGTTCACGAAAGCTGAATCATGCACGACACAGCGGTCATCCACAACACAGTGATCATCGGCGGCGGGATAGCGGGTCTTACCACGGCATACGCTTTAGCAAAACGCGGAATAATCTCCACGGTGGTTGAAGCTCGCACAAGTCTTGGTGGTCTCGCCGCAGGTGGGACTATTGCTGGCGCGCGCTTCGATTTGGGTGCCGAGTCGTTCACGGTGCGCAGTACGAAAATTCTTGAGCTCTGCGCCGAGCTCGGGCTAGAAGTTCGCGATCCTGCAGGTAGTTCATGGGTGTGGGACGACGACGGAGCCTCACCTATCGCTCACGGCATCTGGGGTATTCCCAGCAGTTGGGACGATCCAGCGCTGAGTGTGCTCAGCCTGGCTGAGCTTGACGAAGCACGCCAACTTGACGGCGCAGATCCCACATTTGGCGCGCAGGCACATTCCTTAGCGCAGCTGGTGAGGGTGCGACTCGGTGAGGCTGCGCTGAGAAAATTAGTGGCGCCCGTTGCTGGCGCAATCCACGGTTCTAGCCCCGATGAACTCGATCTGGACGCGGTAGCACCTGGGCTGCGCGCGGCGCTGCTCAGCAAGGGGTCACTCATTGCAGCAGTGCATGTGCTGCGTGCTGAAGAAAAATCGAGCATCGCCCAACCGGTTGGTGGCATCAACGCGCTCGTTACAGCGTTAATTGACCGCCTGACCACTCTAGGTGTATCAATTCTCACCGGGTATATGGCAATCGACATTGCCCGCGAAGATTCACTGAGCAGCGAGGACGCCAAATTTGGAATCCTGCTTGCTCGCAGTGATGGCGATAAAAAGAATCCAAGACCTTACCCAGGCACCGAAGAAGCGATTTTCGCAAAACGGCTCGTCATGGCCTTGGATGGGCCACACGCTTTACCATTAGTGCTCCCCTTAGTTGATTTGCTCAACGGGCACAATGACAGCAACGATGGCAGCAGCAGGGACAACGGCGGCGAGTCGCACGATGACCGCAACAACAACAGCAGGGACAACGGGCACAGCAGTTACACCGTGCAACCTGATATTGCGCATTGGGAGATCACACAAGGCGCGCCAATCACAACCGTCATTTTGGCACTTAACGATGAAAAACTTGACGCCGCACCCCTTGGCTCGGGCGTTTTGGTGCGACCCGGCTCAACGTTGCCGGTTAAAGCGCTCACGCATTATTCAGTGAAATGGCCGTGGGCTGGTGAGGCACTCACACGTTTACACGGCTCACACTCACATCTGGTTCGCCTCTCCTACGGTCGCCCAGGCGAATCCATACCTGAGCCTACAATTGACCAGGCACTTCGCGATGCCAGTGCCCTATTTGGTTTCACAATTACGCCACATGCTCTCATTGAGGGCAGAATTATCGAATGGGGTCCGGCCTTGATCGCCCACAGCCCTGAACACAAGCAAAACGTGGAGTTCTTAATGCAAAACGTGCAAAAAGTTCCTGGCCTATACCTCACTGGAGCATGGATTGCGGGAACCGGCCTTGGATCAGTGATTCCGCACGCATACGAGATTGGTGAGAGCATTGACTAAAATTCGTTTAGGCACGCGCGGGAGCGAACTTGCCCGCACTCAGTCGGAAATGGTGGCGCAATCCTTGCGCGAACAAGGCCTTGAGGTGGAACTTCAAATCGTCAAAACTCATGGTGATGAATCTGCAAGCTCCCTGGCTCAGTTAGGTGGAGTTGGCGTTTTTGCTGCGGCTCTGCGCTGCGCACTTTTGGATGGATCGTGCGATATTGCAGTTCATAGCTTCAAAGACCTGCCAACTGCTCCTGTACCGGGACTCAGCATTGCCGCAGTACCATCGGGGGTGGCATCGCATGATGTGTTGTGCGCGCGCGATGGTTTAACGCTCGCTTCTCTTCCAGCAGGTGCAACTGTGGGCACTGGATCGCCGCGTCGAGCTGCGCAGATTCGCACTCTTCGCCCAGATCTGCGTCTGGTAGATATTCGGGGAAATATCGGCACAAGGCTTGCACGGGTAAAAGGCCACTCACGCATTGTGCCTGGGGATTTAGACGCCGTCGTGCTGGCTTATGCTGGCCTCGATCGCCTTGGAATAACCGACGCGATCACTGAGCATCTGACTATTTTACCTGCTGCTGCGCAAGGACGACTTGCTGTGGAGTGCAGGAATACCGATGCGCCGTGGAATTCTGAATCTGAGCTAGCGCAAGCACTAGCGAACTTAGATGATCCTCATGCCCGATTTGCCGCTGTTGCCGAGCGTGCGGTGTTGGAGGGTTTACAAGCTGGTTGCGCTGCACCAGTTGGTGTTCACTGTGACGATTCCTCGTTGAGGACTGCGGTGTTCTCTTCCGACGGTCACAAACACGTGAGCGTTACGTTGCCGCTGCCTGCTATATCAGACTTGGCGACGATCGTGGAACGCGATACTGCAGCTCGCGAGTTTGGCTTGCGGGCGGCGTCGTCGCTCTTGCAGCAAGGCGCCGCAGATATTACTGATCTGCAGGCAAGTAAGACGCGCGGGATGGATGGCGTGCACGACGCCGAGTTGCTGTGGCGCCCGGGTATTTCAGGTCCGAATGACGACGGCGCCGACGTTTCGGTGCACGACTAGATGCCCAGTTGGAATTATCGGAATATGAAAATCGTTGTGAGTCAAGATTCGGGGCGCTTAGCGCAAGAGTTTAAGCAACTGCTGCAAGAGGTGCAGCTGCCGACGCCTAGCACTGCAAATACAGATTTTACGGTGGCGCATGCAGGGTTGACCCGCTTTGAGCCAATTGATTTCGAAATTCCCAACACCAAACTGAGCTGGGTTTTCATCACTTCTGCTCGCACAATTCAACTTATGGCTGGTGGGAAGCGCGCAATGCTTCAGCAGGTTTTTCTTGGTGGCACCCACTTTGCTTGTGTGGGCAGACGCACTGAGGAAGAATTGGCCAAATATGGCATTAGCTTGGCCATTCCGAGCCAAGACACTGCCCGAGATTTGTTGGATATTTTCTTAAGTTTACCTGCGCAAACAGCAGATGAAGCCTCACTTCCAGTGTGGTTGCCCGGATCAGAACTAGCAAAGCCCGCACTCAGAAAAGGCTTGCAAACGGCGGGGTTCGAAGTCATTACAACTCCTGTGTATCGACCACGCACCCTTACTGAGCTGCCTAAAGAGTATTTCGGCGCGGATCTTATCGTAATGACGTCCGGATCTGCCGCCTGTGCATATGCCCAGCTGCATGCAGCAGTCACAGATCGGGAGATCGGCCGCGCTGCGCCCGTCGTCGCTCTCGGCGAGCAAACTGCGAGTGACTGCCAAAGCGTCGGATTGCGCGTTGTGGGAGTGGCGCCCTCGCCCGATGCTCAAGGCGTGCTCACTGCGCTAAAAACTGCTTTAGGAAGCTCAGATTTTTCGGTATTGCACCAGCGAGTCTCGATGTCGGCGCGCTTGCAGTGCTGTAATACCTCCAACACAAAGGAAGTGAAGAAATGAAAGATCGTCCCCGTCGTCTTCGTGCTACTACAGCGATGCGAGCACTGGTTGCCGAAACGCATGTGCTCCCCCAGCAGCTCATTTACCCGGCTTTCGTGCGGGAAGGAATCACCGAACCCGTAGCGATTCAGGCAATGCCTGGGCAGTTCCAGCACACGCTCGATTCCATCCGAGCTCTGGCTTGTGAGCTTGTTGAAGCTGGGGTCGGCGGTATCGACTTGTTTGGTGTGCCAGATCAGGCGCGTAAAGATGCAAGCGGTTCGCAGGCCTGGACTACAGACGGGATTTTGAATCGGGCTATCGCTGCCGTACGCGAAGAAGTTGGCGATCAGCTCGTGATCTGCGCAGATACCTGTTTGGACGAGTTCACGAGCCACGGGCACTGCGGCGTTATTCGCGACGACGGTGTAGTGGACAACGACACAACGCTTGAGTTGTATGCGAAGATGGCGACGTCGCAAGCTGCTGCGGGGGCGCATATGGTCAGCCCATCGGGAATGATGGATGGGCAGGTTGAGTATATCCGTACCGCTCTCGACGAGAACGGATACACTGACGTGTCGATTATGGCGTATTCAGCTAAATATGCTTCGGCATTCTTTGGTCCATTCCGTGAGGCTGTAGGCTCAACGTTGTGCGGGGATCGCAAGACTTACCAGCAAGACCCCGCTAATCGCAAAGAGGGCGTGCGCGAAGCTCTGCTTGATGTCGCGCAAGGAGCCGATATTGTGATGGTCAAGCCCGCCAGCCACTATCTCGACGTGGTAGCCGACGTTGCGGCTGCCGTTAATATTCCAGTCGCCGCATACCAGGTGAGCGGCGAGTATGCGATGATTGAGGCCGCTGCTCGCAACGGATGGATCAATCGTGAGCAGGCGATTGCCGAGTCGCTTGTGTCGATTGCTCGGGCTGGGGCAGATGTGATTTTAACGTATTGGGCATTAGAATATTCTCGGCGTTCTTAGCGACTTTTTTGCAGTTATTGAGCCTAGATTACGAGTTAGAGAGACTGTTATGAGTTCCCACGATTCCTTTCAACGAGCCAGCATCGCCATTCCCGGCGGCGTAAATTCTCCTGTGCGGGCTTTCGGCTCAGTTGGCGGCGATCCGCGTTTTATTACCGATGCTTATGGAGCATTTGTGCGCGATAATGAGGGACGCGAGTACGTGGATTTGGTGTGCACTTGGGGTCCTTCGCTCTTGGGGCATGCTCATCCGGCCGTGATTGGAGCAGTTCAAGAGGCAGCGAGCCACGGTTTGAGTTTCGGTGCGCCTACTGATCGGGAGACTGATTTAGCTAATGCAGTCACTGAGCGCGTTCCTGCTGCTGAGCAGGTTCGATTTGTGTCTACCGGCACGGAAGCGACGATGACGGCGATTCGCTTGGCTCGGGGAGTTACTGGACGCAATCTTATTGTTAAGTTTGCTGGCTGTTACCACGGGCATTCTGATGCTTTGCTCGCTGCCGCTGGTTCCGGTGTTGCAACCCAGGGGCTTCCGGGTTCGGCCGGTGTTACCGCTGGTACTGCTGCCGATACGATTGTTCTTCCGTATAACGACGCCGATGCCTTGCGTGAAGCTTTCACATTGCGTGGCAGTGAGATCGCGGCAGTCATTACTGAGGCCTCACCAGCTAATATGGGCGTGGTACCGCCAGTTGATGATTTTAATATGGTGATACGGCAAGAAACTGAACGTGCGGGCGCTTTGATGATTATGGACGAAGTGCTCACTGGATTTAGGTGTTCAGAATCGGGTTATTGGGGTTTTGAAGTTGGTTTGCGCGCCCACGATCGCGATCTTGCGCTGCCTGATGCTGCAAAGATTGGGGCAAAGGCGCGTCGTGCTTGGATTGACAGCGAATTGGCTAGTGTTTCGTACACTCCTGATATTTTCACTTTTGGGAAAGTGGTAGGTGGTGGAATGCCACTGGCCGCACTTGGAGGATCGGCGCAGGTGATGGAGTATTTGGCTCCATTAGGGCCGGTGTATCAGGCCGGTACGCTGTCTGGTAATCCGCTGGCAACGGCAGCTGGTCTAACCACTCTTCAACTTGCTGATCAGCAGGTTTATCGGTATATCGACGCAATTGCCGATACGCTCATTGCTGCCTTGCACAGCGCTTTTACCGAGGCTGGCGTGCCCTTTGTTATCAATAGAGCTTCGAATCTTTTCAGTGTGTTCTTTGGTCAAGAGCCTGCACATCAAGGGGTTATTAACTATGAACAGGCACAGCAGCAGAATGTGGCAGCCTATCGTGCGTTCTTCCACGCCATGTTAGATGCGGGAATAATGCTGCCACCATCTGCATTTGAATCTTGGTTCGTATCCGCAGCTCACAATGAAGATCATGTGGATAGAATTGTGGCAGCTTTGCCAAGAGCAATTTCTGAACTCAAGAAAACTCTGAGCTAGATCACTACCTGCCATTAGGCTTCTCACTTCGCTAATATGGCACGATCGAACGCCGCTTCTGCTGGTGCTTAATGTGGTCTGGGGTGGTTGGAATGCTCGCGCATTCCAACCACCCCACACTGGTTTACTAACTTTCGTTAGATGGTCTCGCTTCTATCTCTGCTTCCCCTTCCATTTGCTGACAAAGATAGTTGCTACACCTACACAGAGGAACAATACAACGTACGAAACAGGGGCAATCAGATCAGATCCGGTATGTGCGAGTGTGGATCCTTGGGGCGCCGTCCCCATCTTAACGGGCGCCTTTGAGTCCATTTGAAGCACCGGAGTCGGTGGCACTGCGGTAGCTGTCGCTGCCAATGCCGTCGACGCTAGATCTGCTGTTTCTAGGCGTTGATCAGTTCCGTATACGTCTGCGAATGCTTTCAAAACTGAAAGCGATGCGAGAGTGGTCGGTTTGGGACCATAAGTGGAAATGATTCGCAAGCGAACATAGGTTTGCTTGGAATTTAATGCATCTGGCGTGAGAGTAGGAAGTTCCATCACTCGCATAACCCGTGCGCTACCGAATGACTTGCCAGCTCCAGCACCAAGTCGCATGGTCATTGGCTTGGATGGAGTTGCGGAGTTGGAGGCTGCAGATTGCTTGGCTAATGCGCCAGCAATGTCCACTGGAATATCGACTGGATTACCGTTATCGCCGGCTTCCCCAGAATGTACCAAGATTAGATCTTTATCGCTGGTACCGACGTACAATTCGTACTTCGCAATCCGCCCATTGGAAGAATCTTGGCGGTTAATGAACTGCACTGAGCGCACTTCGGATGGGCTCTTGTCGATTGTGAAGTCAATATCGAGTGGGAATTTCATAGTCTGGCTCCAAGGCGAATGCCAAATGGTGTCGAGCTTTCCATCGAGGATATTGGTCAAAGCACCATTTTCTTTGACTGTTTCTGCAGGAAGATCCTTAACTAGCTTGACTGGAACCGAATCGATACCCTTTTCACCAGTATAGAGACGCACTTCTACGTCAGCACTGAATTTCGATTCACGAGCACCAGATTTCACCACGAAAGGAATCTGTATCTTGCCTGGATTAGCCGAGTTAGACACGGTAACTGGTACCACAACGTCCTTGCTTTGTCCAGCTGCGAGATTAACTGAGACTGGGTTCGGAAGCAACCATCCATCAGGAAGGGTTGGCAGGATTTGTGCACCCTGCACAGCTGCGCCAAGATTGGTCACTTTCACAGTAATCTGCGCAGCACCGCGGTGCAGGACTGCTGGTTTTGCCTCAGCTAATACTGGCAGACCACCAATCCAGTCGAGTGAAATCTGGGTGTACTTGATCTGGTAACCTTGACCACCAGCTCCGCCATCGCGAGCTTCGAATAGCAAACCATAGGTACCTGGCGTCGACAGTGGAGTAATGGTGGAGTAATCTATTTTGTTTGGTTCGAACTGTTTGGATTGGGACCACGTCTTGCCATCGTCGTAACTGATTCGCACTGTGCCTTTTTCACGTGCCGTCTTTGACGCGGCATTGGTGAACAGCAGAATCTTCGCTTGTGCAGATCCCATTGGAGCATCCGGATACGCACGGATAATTGCACCATTATTGTTCGGGTCGATGAGCGTCTGATCGACATGGAAATCGGTGTAAGTGTGGCCTCCATCATGCGAAATACCAATCTTGCGCGCCTTAGTGAAATTATCCGAGGAACGCGAGTTGAGCATCACCGAACCATCGGAAAGCTCCACTACCTTGTTTTCGTCCATATCGATTCCGAATGGTTCGCCACTTTGCCAGGTCACACCATGATCATCTGAGAAAACCGAGACAGCTTGGTTGCGTCCGTTCTTACGAACCGTGTACTGCTGCATGAGACGCCCTTTATGGGGGCCATATTTGAGCTGGATACCTTGACCAGATGCAGCAAATCGACTCGCAATACCCAAATCTTTCGTAATGTCTTTAGTAATGACGCGCGGAGTCGTCCACGTAACGCCGTTATCAGTAGACGACATCGTGGCAGCATGTAAAGCTTTCCGATTTGACTCTTCAACGCCCGGCTGTGATGCTCCAAATCCATTGTCGAAACTCTTCACGAAGAACATATGAATGGTCTTGGTTTCTTGATCCACAACATACGATGGGTCAGAATATCCATGAATGCTACCAGTTGGCTGACCAGCAGCAATTACCTTAATTGGCTCCCAAGATTTTCCACCATCTTTAGAAATACGTTGGATAATTGAGTTTGCTTGTGGGGAGTCATTGCAGCTACCTGGACGTCCATCCCACGCTGCCAAAAGCCAGCCATTTGGTGCCGTCGTAATTGCCGGGATTCTGTGGCAGTCGAATTTTGCCGAACCGTGCGTACCCAAAACTACCGGCTCGCCCTCTTTACGATCAGTCGGAATAGTCGCTGGATCTGGCGCTACCGGCCGCTCTCCAGACACCACTTTAACCGACGGCGCCTCTACCCGAATATCGCCTTGAAGAACCTGAGTTCCCTCCCGATCTTTGGTAGCTTTCCAAACGGTATATGCCGAGAAGGATCCTTGGTTTAGATCTTCAGTAGTTACGCGATGTTGTGCAAAGTTACATTCTTTCGTATCACCTGCGGCGAGGTCACTCCAACGACAATTCTTTGCATCACCCACTCGCACATTGCTTAGATTGGTTTCTGCTGGAAATGCAGTAAGTTTCTGTGCAGACAAATTCGTATAGCGAACACGGAACGTCAAAACGTCATCCACGAACACCTTGTCACCCAATTTATCAGTGCGCGTGAGTTCAACTCGCAAGTACTGCTGCTCGGCAAGAGTCGCCTTGGTAGGCACAGCGTCAGTGCGGGTCACCGCAGGCTGTGCCTCGCTCGGAGCCTTTTCCTCGCCGTGTGCGGTCAAAGCAGGAGCCATCGCAAGCATAATCGCAGTAACGAATGCCCCTCCTCGCTGCATGCGGCGAGTGCGAATTGAGATATTTTTGTCTTTCATAAAAGACCCTTCTTCCTTGAAGTGGCGAAGAATTTGCATATTTCCCCCTTTGGCTTTGCAAAATTCTTAATCACAAGGATAGCAAAAAATTGTCAGACATCAGACTAGTTTTGAAAATTAGTCTGATTTAGTTTTGGCTCTACCATGTCACGTGCACAAAAATAGGGCACATTTGATCCGAAAATACACCGATTTCTTGCTGCAGTATTACTATTTCGTTCCCCACGAAGCGACTATGCATCATATCACATTCGCGCACGTTTCCGACGACGACGGCACCCGCACCGCCGTCGTCGGTACCAAAACGCAACCCGCCCAACAATTATCCTTAACGCGCTACCTGAACCGTTAGCGCGCCAAGATCAGGTGCCAGACCGGCGTCGTTAGAAAAACGAACCGTATTCCATCCTCGATTCATCGGCACTCTAAATTTCTCGGTGGCAAATTCACCGCCAAAACTTCCTGTACTCAACTTACTCAGCACAATCTTTTGATCGTCGTTCACATGAACGGTCACCGAACGCGGTTCCCCACTGCGATATTCGAGCGAGAGTTCATACACTCCATCAGCTGGCACATACACTTGATTGAGTGTCGCATCATTGCCAACTCCACCCAACCAACGAGTAGTACCACCTTCCGAAACCGCAGTTCCACGCAGGTATCCGTCGTTAATTTCGATGGAATACGGAAGCGTCGGAGCCTTCTGATATGCGCGGAAATAGTCGATTTCGAAAGTCTTTGGGTAAGGCACATCCTTATCGAAAGGCCCCGTCCAAGAATTCTCCTCCTGCTTTTCATACACACCAAGCAAGGTCATCATCGGATAACTCGGTGATTGATTGCTGTGGTGCACTTTCACACCGTCCACATACAGATCCATGCCCGACGGTGTCCAGTCAAAACCATACACATGCCACGCCTGTGAATAGTCCGAACCATCGCTAAAATTCGTTCTCCACGGCCAAAGTTTGAACCAATCACCCCAGGTGTGAATGCTGAACAGCGCTTCTTTTGCCCCTTTCCGACCCAGAATCTCGAAAATATCAATTTCACCAGATTCACGCGCATCTTTGTTGACGCCAACACCAACATCTTGATTCGCACCGATCATCCACCACGCAGAGTGTACGCCACCGCCTGGCGCAGCTTTGGCTTTCACCTCAAAATAGCCGTATTTTTGCAGATGTCCGCGAAACGGCGTGACGTTCTGAGCAACATCAGGATATGAAGTCCAGCGATGAATATAGTTCTTATTGAAAGTCTGAATCGAAGAAATACGAGTACTTCCATCAAATTTCGGGTCCCACGGCTGCTGGTCTTGGTCAATTTTAAGTTTGAGCACGCCATTATTTAACTCGTAACGCGCTTTCGTTCCCGCCGAGGTAGACCAATGTGGCAGGTAAACATCAGAAAACAGTTTTGAATTGAAACTGCTCGAATTAAACTCTTCCGAGGCAGTGATAACGTAGCCGTCTTTCGCTGGCGTTTGTGGATCCACAAGCTCCGACGTTTGTGGCGGTAATGGACCGATGAGGTCGACACCGTTTGCCGACGCAGACGCATCTTCTGCGTCTAATGCCATCAGCGGCGCCGTTATGAGTGATGTTAGAGCCAAGACTCCTAACGCGACCTTGCGTTTTTTCATGACCTCTTACTTCCTTTCGCGGGAAATTTATTTCATGACTCCCCAAAGCGATTCTCGGTTTGGAGAAGGAAAATAGTCGGTTTCGAGCGCGAAGTGGTTGATCGAATCGCTGATTTCATCAAGTCCAAACCGCAGTGCACCAAGGATAATTTCTGTTCCGTCCAAATTTGAAGCCACAACTTTCGGTGGGAACGGAACCACGTCGTTGAGGTTTTTCTGTACCAAGTCAATGAACAAATCTGCGTGTTTGCTAAACCGACCTCCCACAACCACGCATTCAGGAGCCAACGTGAGCACCATCGCTGCGATCCCCAAGGAAAGCACATGCGCATACTCTTCAATCGCTTGCACAGCCTGGGTATCTTCACCTCGCGCACTCTCAAAAATCTCAAGGCGGGGTGGCTGCTGCTCGCCATAAACATTGCTGGCAAATGTCTCGTTTTCAAGCTCACGCCAGCGTAATTGCGGCAGTTCCCCTACGAGCCCTGCACTTCCTTGTAAGCCTCCGCGCACCCGGCCATCAATTACCGATGCAGCACCGGTACGAATACCAGCAAGAATATAGATGACGTCGCGATATCCCGCAGCTGCGCCACGCCAGGATTCTCCTAATGCGCCGAGCGCACAATCTCCAGAAACAACTACTCGCGTTTGTAGTACCGAACCGAGCTCATACGCGATATCAAGATCCTTCCACCCCGGCATACCTCGACCGCCAAAGTAGATCACTTTACCGTCACATACAACGCCTGGTGTTGCGACGGAACATATCAAAATCTCGCCAGCATGTTGCGTGCGTATTTTTTCAATTACTCCGAAGGCCGCATCGAGCCGCTGCCTTGCCTCGGCATTTTCGTCCATGGGCACGGTTTCTTCCGCAAGGATTTCTCCCGAGATAGTTGCGAGTACGACGCCGATGTGGTGCGCTCCAAAATCAATGGCTAGTACATATCCTACAGCGTCGGCAATTTTATAGCGGGCAGCTGGACGACCTAAGGTGCTCTCCCCGCTTGGAGCGTGAGTTTCTTGCAACCACCCCAAGGAAATTAAATCAGCAATGATTGATTCAGCAGCAGGGCGAGTCACACCACTAAGTTTTGAAAGCTCAGATACCGTTTGAGCGCCATTTAAGGAACCCTTGAGTACCGTGAGCATATTTGTGCGGCGTTGGATCCGGCGATGCACTTCGACCATCTGAGGACTCTCCCATCACTAATTGACTTAATAAAGAAAGTAGCGTAATAATGTACTTGTTGCAAGACCGTTAGGAAAAACATGAAAACAACTCCTACGATTCTATCCGAAGGCTCGGCCAAAAATACGCCGAAAAGCAACCCCTCAGCCTCGCAAAGACGCGAAAAAATCGTGGCGATGGGGTTCATAGCACCAGCGATCATCGGATTTATCGTCTTTTATTTCATTCCCATGCTTCGGGGAATACAGATCAGTTTCACAAACTGGGATCTGCTTACTGACCCTCAGTGGGTTGGCTTTAACAATTACCGCACCCTGATGACCGATCGCACGTTCCTATCAGCACTCGGCACTACCGCAATCTATGTGATGGTTAATATCACCACCCAAACAATTGCTGGTCTCGGTATTGCCGTGCTCATGCAACGTATCTCGCAGTCAACCGTGGTGAGATCACTCCTCCTCGTGCCGTGGCTGGTACCAAACGTCACGATCGCCGTCATCACCCTATTCATACTCGACCCCAACGTTGGCTTACTCAACCATGCACTGTCCTACCTAGGCGTCGGGCCGATCAGCTTCTACGGAAACCCCGATCTTGCAATCTACACCGTGGCATTAGTAAACAGCTGGCGAAACATGGGATACACAGCTTTGCTGATATTTGCTGGCATGCAAACCATTCCAAAAATGGTGTATGAAGCGGCGGAGATGGATGGAGCTTCGGCGTGGCGAACAATGCGATCGATCACCTTGCCACTACTACGCCCAGTATTAGTGATGGTCGTAATCGTGTCGATGATCGGTTCCTTCCAAATCTTCGACACCGTTGCAGTGGCAACAAAAGGTGGTCCGGTTGGAAGCACCCGCGTGATCTACTTCTACATCTATGAAAAGGCATTCCAGCAAGGTCAGATGGGATACGCAGCGGCTATGGCTGTAGTGCTCCTGATCATCATTTTGTTTATGACTCTTCTACAGCTACGCCTGACTCGAGCAGCGGAAACAGACTTGGATTAAATCATGAGAAAGAAATTACGACTAAATCGCGTCCTAGGCTGGTGCACGCTCGTCTTTATCATCCTCATTACGATCATTCCGTTTGTGTGGACGATACGAACTGCACTAACCCCAAATTCACAAATTTTCAGTGGCGACTATTCTCTGATTCCCCCTGATGCCACATGGATAAACTTCAAACGAGTTTTAGGTCTCGTGAGCATCGAAGAAGATCTCGCTGCGGGTGGTTCGGGTGCACAGATGTACTT
Source organism: Arcanobacterium pluranimalium (assembly GCF_016907845.1). Taxonomy (GTDB): domain Bacteria; phylum Actinomycetota; class Actinomycetes; order Actinomycetales; family Actinomycetaceae; genus Arcanobacterium_A; species Arcanobacterium_A pluranimalium. Next base: position 1,178,887 of record NZ_JAFBCS010000001.1, on the reverse strand, counting down.
CTGGCTTTATCTGCGCAACTCGATTATTTTCACTGCGTTGCTCGTGATCGGCCAAGTTATTACGTCAAGCATGGCAGGCTACGCTTTTGCTCGCCTTCGTTTTCCAGGTCGCGAAGCACTGTTCGCAATCTTGCTCACTGGCATGATGATTCCCCCAATTTTCATCGTCTTGCCAAACTTTGTATTGATTAAGAACGCTGGTTTGCTCAATACGTTTACAGGTTTGCTCGCTCCCTACTTCTTTGTGAGTCCGTTCGCAATCTTCTTCCTGCGGCAATTCTTCCTCTCGATTCCACGCGAAGTAGAAGAAGCAGCAAAGCTTGACGGCGCAGGTTATTGGTATACTTTCCGCAAAATTGTGGTACCCATGAGCGCCACTCCGATCACAACCATCGCCATTATCCAAGCAGTATTTGCATGGAACGAATATCTGTGGCCACAGCTTGTTGGAAAAGAACACACCGTTCGACTCCTCAATGTGGCACTCGCCGCTTTCCAGCAGGCGTCTCCCTCTACAAAACCGGACTGGGCAGGTCTTATGGCAGCTGCAACCTTGCAGATGCTTCCGATGCTGCTAGTCATCCTCATTTTTGGAAAGAAGTTAGTCGGATCTATCGGTCTCACTTCAGCCAAGTAATAAAACACTTAACGCTCAAAGGAGAGTTAAACATGAAAAGAAATCTGAAATTCGCGGCGTCGGCAGCAACCTGCGCACTCGTCGTCGCAGGAATGTCTGCGTGTGCCCCAGATGAAGTCAAAAATAAGGGATCAGAAGGAGGCGACGGTAAGTCAATCACCTACGCCCTGTGGGATCCGAACCAAAAGCCTGCCTACGAAAAATGCGCCGCTAAGTTCACTGAGAAATCGGGTGTTAGCGTCAAGATTGAACAGTCTGGCTGGGATGATTACTGGAAGAACCTCACGGTATCGCTCAATTCGGGCACTGCTCCAGACGTTATCACCAACCACGTGGCACATTATCCAGAGCTTGCTTCCAAGGGTGTGCTACTTGACCTCAATAAGTACCTTGAGAAAGACAAGGTAGACTTCTCCCAATACACCGGTGAGCTCACTTCACTGTGGGAGTTCGAAGGCAAGCGATTTGGCATTCCACAAGACTGGGACACCATCGCACTCGTCTACAACGCCAAGGATGTTACCGACGCCGGTCTCACACCTGAATCTCTCAAGGATCTGGACTGGAATCCGCGCGACGGCGGATCCTTCGGCAAGCTCATCGCTCACCTCACAGTCGACAAGAATGGTAAGCGCGGCGACGAGCCAGGATTCGACAAGAACAATGTGAAAACTTACGGGTGGGGACTCGAATCTGGCGGCGGCGTCGTCGGACAAGGCCAGTGGTCGTGGCTAGCAATGTCGAACGGATTTACCTACACCGACAAGAACCCATTCGGCACCAAGTACTTGCTCGACAATCCAAAGCTCGCTGAAGCTCTCACTTGGTGGCAAGAGCAGATCAAGGCTGGATACGTCACCCCAATTGAACGGGCCGGAAACCTCGGCTTGGAGCCTATGATGGAACAGAACCACGCGGCTATTGTTCCGGATGGTTCATGGCGTATCAACACTTGGGCAAACTCCAAGACACAGAAATTTGGATTCGCTCCGCTTCCAAAGGGACCAGAGGGACGCAAGACAATCATCAACGGTCTGGCGCCATCGATCACCAAGGGATCCAAGAATCCAGACGCAGCTTGGAAGTGGGTCAAGTTCCTCACCTCCGAAGAGTGCCAGTCACTCGTTGCGAAAGAAGCAGTTGTGTTCCCATCAATCAAGGCACAGTCTGAAGTAGCTGCTCAAACACACAAGGAGAAGGGTATTGATGTTTCGGCATTCACCGAAATCGCCAAGGATCCTAAGTCACTCGCCTACTATCCAATCACCTTCAAAGCAGAAGAAATCAACTCCGAAGCACAAATTGTGATTGAGAAAATCGAACGCGGCGAAGTGTCTCCACATGAAGCACTGCCGGCACTAAACACTAAGATCAACGAGATTCTTGGCGCCAAGTAATCGCTAAAGAAATAGATTACAGCTTTGGTTGGGGCGGTGTGGCTTCCACGGCCACCGCCCCAACCAAAGCAAACCAAGCATTATTCACAGCACATAATATTGGCAACGGCGCAGAGAAATATTCGCCAATCACGCCTATATCACCAACTTTCTGCTCATCACTAGCCCATCAACGAGGAAAAATGCAGCTCTCTTTAGAACACGTCGACAATACTTGGCAACTGCTTGAGAAGTATTCAACAAGCGATGCCCCTGAGGATCCCCCTACAAGCACGCAGCAGGTTGCACTCACTCCAAGCGTGCCACGTGCTGCCAGCAATACCGTTGTGATCAGCAGTGACTCCCCCACTCGCACAGCACATTTCTGCTCTCCTTGCGTGGCAATCACGCACTCTCTCCCAACCCAGACTCAATACCTGCGAAATGGCTGGACCTCGTGGTCTGCTTCCTCATGGTGGTGGCTTGACCGCGATCCGTGGCGCGTATGGAACAATCCAAGCCGCACCCTCACCGCTGAAGATGCGAGCACAGATTCTCAGACAATCCACCAGTCCTATATGATGAGTTGCCTCAAGCTCGATGAAAGAACTTCACTTCTGATTGGCTGCCTCAGCCCTACTACTGCCCTCATTCGTTTTGAAGAAGGCGCAATTCGTGCTACTTCACTCGATTGCAACCCAGATCTCGAATTGAACTGGTTCCTCGCAATCGGCACTGAAAATGAGTGCCTTTCTGCCTACACCCACGAGCTTAGAACGCTATTTCCACAACACAACCTACCCGAAGAATACTTCGGCGCAGTGTGGTCATCTTGGTATTCCTGGTTCGAAGAAATCACCGCCGAGCATATCCAGCAAGAGATTAAACCAGCAGCTGAGCTTGGCTACACAATCCTTCAGATTGACGACGGCTGGGAACGTGCAGTGGGCGATTGGGAAGCTAACCAAGACTTCCCTGGCGGTATGTCCGAAATTGCCTCAGAAATATCTGACCAAGATCTGATCCCAGGCCTGTGGATCGCGCCTTTCATAGCCATGGAAGATACGCCACTTGTTGCCCAGCATCCCGAATATTTTGTTCATGACGACGACGGCGCCCTCAAACCAGCCGGGTACAACTGGGGGCAGTACTATTACGGTCTAGACTGTACACATCCAGGCGCGCAAGAATGGCTTCGCCAACTTCTTCGCAAAGTACGGAGCTGGGGTTACTCCTATTTCAAGCTCGATTTCCTTAATGCCGCAGCAATTGAGGGTACACGCTTGGACAATATCGACCGAGAAATGGCCTACCGTACTGGTCTTGACATTGTGCGCGAAGAACTCGACGATTGCTACATTATGGCTTCGGGTGCCGTGATCGCACCGTCACTTGGACTCGTTGATGGTATGCGTATTGGCCCTGATACCGCCCCTTACTGGGACAATACTGATCGTTTTCGAGATCCGACTGGTCCCGCCGTCCGCAATGCCTTACGCAATGTGATGGCACGCTACTGGCTACACGGCGTTGCCCATATTGATCCCGACGTCGTTTTCGCCCGCACGCATGGATCGTTACTTTCTCCTGAAGTCAACCACATCACACACGATCTAGCGCGCGTTTGTGGCGTACTCGGTTGTTCCGATCCAGCTCAATGGCTCACTGATGAGCAACGCACTGAAATTCGCTCACTGTGCGAGGAATTTTCGCAAACTAACAATCGACCCGAGATTGAACACCTTAGCCGCTATGTGTTCACCATAGCTGGCAGAAACGTTGATTTCGAACCGTGGATCTATCCAGATGGCCGAATTTCAGATCGCATTCTCGTTAAATAAACTGGTTAAATTAGCTGATTAAATGTTCGAGGGAGCTAGCTCGCTTTTAAATCGCTAGCTCTCTCGAACAATATGTGTACATTACGCATGCACGCGCTTTGAACCACTCAGTGCGAACAATGCTGCACCGACCACGGCACCAATAGCAGCTGGAACAACCCAGCCCAAACCAAGATCGAACATCGGCAAGAAACGGCCAGCCCAGCTCACGTCAATCCCCCACGGGAGAGTCTTAACGAAGTCGAAAAATGCACCGAACGCTGCACCAATAGTCACGCTCACATACACCATACGTGGCACCGAAGCGTAAACGTCTACAAATGCCAAGAGGATCAACGAGATCGCTAATGGATAAAGCAGCATCAACATGGGAATTGCATAGGCGATAAGCGCAGTGAGCCCAACATTTGCCATCAAGAATGAGAACACAGAAAAAACAATCACCAAGGTGTTATAGCTAATCTTACCCTTGAGCAGCGGTTCAAAAGCCTGGCCACAAGCGGTGACTAGCCCGATCGCCGTCTTGAAACATGCAAAAGTGATCGTCAGCGCCAGTACCAGCGCGCCCGCATTGCCGAGGTAGTGATTCGAAATTTGTGCAAGAGCAATCCCACCATTTTCCGAAGTTTCGAAAAGTCCCCTACTTTGCACACCCACAATAGTAATGAGCACATAGATAAACGCCATCAGCAGTCCGGCAAAAATTCCAGCTTTCAAGGTGGACTTGGCAATCGCACGGTCATGAGTGATTCCAGCCGACGTAATCACGTTGATAATGACGATGCCGAAAGCCAAGGAAGCAATTCCGTCCATCGTGTTGTAACCGTCGAGCAGGCCTTTGAAGAAGACGCCGGATTGATACGTTACGTCCGGGGTTACGTTCGCCACCGACGTCGTTGGGTTCCATAGTGCCGCGACGACGAGTATCGCGAGGAAAACGAGGAAAATCGGATTGAGGATCTTACCGATCCACGTCATTATCCCTGATGGACGCAGTGAGAAGAACAGAGCCGCCGCAAAGAAAACGGCAGTAAAGAGCAACAAAGCCAGATTCTTATTTGAAGCATCATTCACTAAGGGTTCAACGCCGATTGTAAAAGACGTAGTAGCAGTGCGCGGAATTGCGAAAAAAGGACCAATCGTCAAATACAACAGCGCAGTGAATATCTTTGCATAACGCGGATCGATACGCGAAGAAAGCTCTTGCAGGCCACTCGAATGAGTAGCTCCGATCACTACCACGCCAAGAATCGGCAAACCGACGGCACTCACAATGAAGCCGAGCAGCGCCCAAGCCACATTAGCGCCAGCAAGTTGCCCCAAATGAACTGGGAAAATGAGATTGCCAGCTCCGAAAAACAAGCCGAACAGCGTGCTGGAAACCAGTGCGAGTTCTCCAGCATTCAATTTCGTTTTCATAAGATCCCTTTAACAAGGCTCATCCATTATCTGGCGTATGAGCAGTGATGCAAACCGTGATCATTTATAACACAAGACCAGATTCGAACAAGCGGGTTCACATATTGTGAGATAGCCACATGGCTCTACTTCAGCGCAAATACGCATGTTATGAGCGAAAACCAGGCCTGCTTCAGGCAACTTACTCAAAACCTGTGGTAGGAAACACAAGCGAGGCTGCCGTGTAGATGCGCAAAATCCGTGGCTGAACCTCGCCAGCGCCAAAGCCTCGCCAGCGCCTAAGCGGCGTGAGCACGAAGCGTCGTGAGCACGAAGCGTAGTGTTAAGATCGCATACCAAAACGCTGATCCTACACTTAAGCAGTGCTCGTGCTAAACACAGTCGACGCTAATCTTGCATGCAGACGATGCTAATCCTGCACTTCGATGATTGCTCGCGCACCGCGTTCTGCCAGCGACATCACATGATTAACCGCCTTATAATGCCCAGCTTGTGCAAAGGAGAGTTCCACAAAGCCACCCTGAGCCGGTTGCAAGGGCAAAACTTGGGCACCGACGTCGTGCAAAACCGGCGCCGAGCCCGCGCTACTGGCCACACCGTGATGGATCAAATAAGCACCCTCAGTCCATGTGGTATCAAATTGGCCTCCCACCACGTGGAAAGCAAAATCTTGATCTGGTCCGGCATTGAGTACCCAGAACCGCACTCGTTGGTTAGTCTTAACTCGAAGAGGATTTTGCAGATATTGATCCGAAATCCCATTAAACACCACGCGATCAGGGGTACCAGCAAAAATCTTGCGCGCATCGAGCTCTTTCGCCGTCTCGGCATCGTGCGCTGCATTGGCAAGATAAATCTCTGATTGCACCAGCACGTATGAAGCATCCACCGGCTCTAAATCCCGCGGCTCGATCACCACTGCACCATGCATACCTGCGGCAATATGTGCAGACATCGGCATCGTCGAGCAGTGATACATCCAAATACCAGCACGATCAGCTTTGAAAACGTATTCAAGCGACTCGCCGGGTTTGATCGTGCGCATAGGCTCATCAGGTGCCACAGCCCCTGCGTGGAAATCAATAGAATGCCCCATCGAGCCTTCATTAATAAGCGTGACCACAAAAGTATCCCCAACGCGCCCGTGCAATGTTGGAGCGACCGACTCTCCATTAAAGGTCCATCTGCGCTGGTAAATACCTGGTGAGACCTCAAGGCTCACTTCCTGTGCCCGCAGAGTTACTCGTCTGGTTACCGGACCGGCCGCCGGTTCGAGCGGCTGCAAGATCGGATCAATGCTGTGGCCAAGCTTTGCTCCGGGCACGTCCGCAATGCTCATTGGCATCATATGCTGCCCTGCTTGGCTGTTTTCGCTCGAGTGTTGCGTGCCGTGATTTCCAGTATTTTCCGACGCCGCCCCACTCACGTGAATCTCGAGCCTCATTCCCATCTGCTCATGCCCTGCAACCGAGCAGTGGCCAACTGTTGATTCACGCATAACACCAGCGTGTAATTGTGCCGACTGCCCAGGCTGTACGCGCGGCGTTGCGGCTTCACCGATCACTAGGTCGTGCCCCGATACTGGATCTTTGTTCACTAACGTAATAACGAGCTCGTTACCAGCGGGCACGTCAATGCGGCTGGGATAGAAAGTCATATCCGCACGGGCTTCGACCTCAACATTCGTGGTCTCACCAGTAGAAACGACGGCGGAGTTACTCGCGATTCCAGTATCGCCATTGGATGACGACGACGAAACTCCAGTCGCGTTGTTAAAGGCCATGCCCAGCACTACGGCACCGAGCACCGCAATAACCGCCCACATTGCGCCAGCATTGTTCCACACTGATTTCACTGTGCCGTGCCCACCGTGCCGGACGCTGGGTCGTTCGTTGTCTTGACCATTGCGTTGCTCATGGCTTTGCCCATCGCGTTCTTGATCGCGAGATTCAGTTATCGGCTCCACCGTGTTACTCCCCTACTTCAGTTTTCTGACCAGGTACATTTCTGCCGCTCATACTTCCACTCATTGTAAGTAAGTTTCGCTTGCGCCCCGGATCAGGATCGACGAAGAACTCTTGGTTCTCACCCACGGCACGCCGCACTTTCACCCCAGTAACTATTGCCGAAACCATAATCGGGATAAATGCGAGATACACCAGCACTATCAAGATAATGAGCATTGAGCGCGCCGATTCACCGATCGGAGAAATCCACAATGCCAAGGCCAGATTTGGCGTAACAAAGCGGAAACTTGCCGCCATATTCATTTTATTCTGCACTGCTCGCACAGTTTTAGGACCGCGCCCAATCAGACTTGGCACAAGGTAACTCAATGCTCCGATAAGAATTTGGATACCAAATCCGGCGGCAAATAGTATGCCTACGAAGGGCAGATACTGCGTCACGTCAGCCCAGGTAGAGGAGATCGCGAGCGCCCACCCCATCATTGCAAGGGCGATGAGTGCCCACAGCGAAGCAAATCCTACTGCGGCAGGTGCATATTCACGGATACCTTTGCTAAGCATTGGAGATATGAGGCTGCGCCCCCACCAGATCATGCCAGCTAGGTAGAGTGCCAATCCGCCCATTGAGAGTAGCTGATAGCCACTGAGTGCACCTGAAATGATCACTAAGATCCCTGCGCATAGCGGTAGGAGCGCCTGTTTTGCCCATTTTGGACCAGCCTCGTGCATGCGCGTTCTTAAAACGGTGGGCCAGAAAGTGACGAGAGTGCCGATTACCGTCAAACCTACCCATCCCAATACGTTACAGGCCATATGAGCGATGAGTAGCCTACCTCGCCACTCATCATTCACACCCCAGGCAAGTATCGCACCAAAACTCGCTCCTATCGGAAGCATCAGCCCAGAAACCTCGTAGTAACGCACGACGATCAAGAATCTCCCTGGTAAAGCCGCCCGGACTTTTCTTTCGATGTGCATGATATGCCAGATCGCTGCAACTGCTACAAATGAGGCACCAACAACCACACTCGGCCATATTTTTGCCGGATAACCAACAAAAATGCACAGTGCCCCAAGCACAAACATCACAATACGCACGTCTTGGTATCGGTTGTCTACAGCGGTGGGTGGAGATTTGAGCAGTGTGTGGGCAAAATACTCGGACCACACCAGCACTGAATGGCTCACGGCACCGAGTAAAATCACATGAATTGCAAGCCAATCGTAAGCCGGAAAAAGCGACCGACCAAGCACAACACCGACTGCGCAAAGCATCCAAAATATCGCTACAAAATCGCGCAAACGGCGCATCCGAGGTTTAGACATAAGCAACCAAAGCCTTAACTACACGACGTATGAAACTCAACCACCGAGACTCCTCACACCGTTTCACATCGAGAGTTTGCAGAAAGCTATCAACGGTTATCTCATTGGGCTGCGTCTTATTGGAGTACATAACTCCATCCAACCAAGAGTCCATCCGATACACAACAGCTGAGTATCCAATACGCATTTTTGTGTGTAAGCCGATAAGTAAATTTCTTACCTACCAGAAATTTTCAGGAAAAAGCCATCCACAGAATGAGTTTTCATAAAGCAGCTAGCTGTTGACGACTGGCGGTTTTGCCCAGCCAGCTCTCCCCTGCCGTGCCTTGAGGGCAGCTCCACCATTGACGTGTTCGACCAGTTCATTTATCCCAACCGTACCAAAGACGATACTCTGATAATCGTCCGCTTCCCACGCGATTCCTACCGTAGAAGCATCCACGAGAGTCAGTGCCGAATATGCGCTGGCGCCGTCGTCGATCAAAATAGGAGCGCTCCAGGTTGCACCGTCGTCGGAAGAAATGTGTAGGGAAAGACGCCGCCGGTAGCGAGCGTCATCGCACATAGATGCCACAAGTATCGAGCCGCACCGCACCAAACCCCCGTTGCATGCAGGATCGCGCAGCTCTTGAACCGGTACAGGCGTAGTGAAAGTCTGCCCGTGATCACGAGAAATAGCCTGACGCCGCTGCGGCATTGCCCGTGCATGAAGCAAAACTGCTCCATCGTCAAGCTCCACCACCTTATTCTCATCACAATCGGGACCTACCGGTTCGCCCAGCACCCATGTGGCACCCTGATCGGTTGAGCGACCGCAAATAGCGTAGTTTTGCTCATCAATTCGCGCTACAAACGTCTGTAGTAATGTGCCGTCGCCTAGTGCTGCTCCGGTGCCTGAAGAAGTAAACATTCCCGCCACATTTGCCGGACGAAGATCGCTGTGATCATGGTGCTGCCAGGTTAAACCGTCGTCTGAAGAAACTGCGAGCCACAGTTCAAGCCCAGCACCACCGGCTTTCGCTGAGAAATAGGATTCCCCAGTTGATCCCACATACCAGCAGAGCACGTTACCCGTGCCCGGATCTGTAAGAAGCGAGGCGTCACCAAATCCATGCCCTGTCGAGTGACGACGGAGAGCTGCTGCTTCGCTCCAGGTGCGGCCGCCGTCGTCGGAATACCGATAAGCGATATCGAAATCCGCCGGAAGATCGCGCCAATCAGAGCGCACATCATAGGCAAGAATGATTCGCCCCGACGCGGTGGTGGTGAGCGCCGGAATCCGATAAATCGGATCAGAAAACGCGCTACCAGAAAACTTCTGCCCGCGCTGAGCGACGGTTTGAAAAAACACAGTCACAACCTTCGACGTATTACCTGCTCATGCCAATGATTTGAGCAAAATGATTGAATTCATTCATTTCCGACGAAATACTCTACACCGGGCGGCCATTGATCCAGTGCGAGTACATCTCATCTAAAATCGGCTTAGCAGCTTCGTCGTAGATATCCCACGAAAACGGGCGATAGGCTTGAGTTTTCGTGGTGCTTATTTCTGCATCACTTGTTTCTGTGCTGCTCATTTCGATGCTATTCGTAAAACGTTCCACATATTCAGCGTAGAACTGACTCAAAAACTCCGAGGTCTCATCGTTGAAATCGTAATCGCACAATATCTCATCGCAATGCTCACTAAAGAACATATCCGGTGAAAGAGTGCGGGATTTGATCTTTTCGATGTCCTCGCTTGCAGATTCAATGAGTTCGTCGGAAATCTTGTGAACGTCAATTGCCCACATCAACGGATACACCATATGACCATGAGCACGCGCCCAGACGTCGTCGAGGTCAGATTCACTGAGCTCGTTTTCATTCTTGCCAGTTTCATCGAGGTATTCTTCCATGGCGCTGTCAAAATGCCAACCGGCTTTATCCTTAAACGTGTGTTTTGTCTTGCGATCGGCATCATTTTTCTTGAAAAAACTGAACAGCCCCATGTGAGAACCTCTCTGTAAGTCACTGGCAACATATCAACTATACGTTATAGGTGACCCCTGAGAACTCACGAAAGCTAAATCTCCCACAGATAGGCTCAACGAACGTGAGATCAGCGAACGTCGACGAATTTCTTCTCAATCCACTTATGTACAGCTAGGAGCGCAAATCCGAGTAGGATTGAAGCACTTCCAAGCACGATAAAGAACGTATTTTCCGCACGCAGGTCTTCAGGATTGTAGTATCCAGCCAAAGTGCCAGCTAGTGAAGTTCCCATCGCAATCGCCATCAGCCATACCGCCATCATCGTAGACGGGAATGCTTGCGGCGCAACTTTAGTAGCAAGTGCATTGCCTACTGGGCTCAAAAGCAGTTCACCGAGTGTGAAGATGAATAGAATCCATACGATCGCAAACAGCGGTGTGGAATTCTCTTCGCCACCCGAAAACGGAATGAAGAAAAACAACGAAATCCCAATCACGATATTGGCTACCGCAAATTTGATCGGCGTTGACCACTGTCTTTCGCCCAGCTTCGTCCACACTGAGGCAAATACACCAGCAAAGACGATAATGAACAGCGGATTGATAGCCTGAACCCACGCCGGTGAAAGCTCAAAACCCAGCACGTGCCGATTGAGCCGCACATCAGAATAAATCGCCAAAACCGTAAATTGCTGCTGGAATATCCCAAAAAACACTACGGCAGACATAAACAGCGGAACGAAACCTATCAGACGCGACTTTTCGTGCGTCGTCGTGAGCGGTGAACGATACATATGCAGCCACATCACAACCGCAGCTACCAATGCGAGTCCCGAGACGACGACAGCCAAGTATTCGAGTGGAATAATACCCGTCGCAATGAGGGCGACGGCGCCGCCAACAGTGGCGAGAGCAGTTCCGATCCATTGCAAATACTTGGATCGAGGAAGCGGATTAGGGATATCGTGGCCAGCTGCACCAATCGTGGCGTTACGCATGAGCACGTATTGTATTATGCCTGCTGCCATACCAACCGCAGCGAGTCCAAATCCCCAGTGGAAACCTTTTATTCCCCACATCCATCCGGTGAGAAGTGGGCCAAAGAGAGCGCCGATATTGACGCCCATGTAGAAGATTGAAAAACCGGCGTCGCGGCGCGGATCAGTGCGTTCATACAACTGTCCGAGCACTACTTGAGCATTTGTTTTGACTCCGCCAGAGCCGACGGCGATGCAGGTAAGTCCGATTGCCAGTCCAGTTACCCCTGGCACCACTGCCAAGGAAATATGACCAAGCATGACCAAGATGGCCGAATAAAAGAGCGTGCGTTCTGATCCGAGGAGGCGATCAGCTACCAAGGAAGCAACAAGAGCTGCCATATACACCAAGCCGCCGTAAGCGCCCATAACCGATGTAGCCGCGCCCCGATCGATACCGAGGCCACCTGCTGTAACCGCATAGTACATGTAGTAGAGGAGAATTCCTTGCATACCGTAGAAACTGAATCGTTCCCACATTTCAACACCGAAAAGGTTTGCAAGTCCCCACGGTTGGCCAAAGAACGTTCGGCCTTTGTTAGCTGCTGACTCGTCAAAATCTTTGGATTTTTTGGTGAGTGCGCTTTTTCCGTTATTTTCGGTATCAGCGATATCCATACGACCCCTTCATTAGGCTACAACTGGCTTCATTAGCTGGAAAAGACTTGCCAAAGCACTATAAAAACTATCATCTGCAAGAGTTTGCTAACGAAAGGTTCATAATATCGAACAAATCGCATATATGTAATAGTTCTCCGGTGGAATGAACATATTTTCATTCCACCGGAGAACCTTGACGCGACATTTCTAATGTACTAGACCAGCTCAACGACGTCCGCAATAGAGTTATGCACATAGTGCGGGCGGAATGGATACTTTTGAATATCCTCACGGCGAGTCGAGCCTGTGAGTACCAAATGAGTATCGAGACCAGTTTCTACTCCGGCTAGCACATCAGTATCCATGCGATCTCCAACAATTGACGTCTCTTCCGAATGGGCGCCGATCTTATTCAGACCATTGCGCAGCATCACCGGATTAGGCTTCCCCACAAAGAACGGTGAGCGACCAGTGGCTTTTTCAATCAGCGCCGCAACTGCACCAGTAGCTGGAATATCGCCGTGTTCAGACGGACCTGAATTATCAGGATTCGTTGCAATAAAACGAGCGCCTTTTTGGATGAGTCGAATAGCTTGAGTAATGGCGTCAAAGGAATACGTACGCGTCTCACCCAACACTACGAACTCTGGAACCGTCGTCGTCATTATAAAACCCTCTTCGTAGAGAGCAGTCGTCAGGCCAGCCTCGCCCACCACATATGCGCGGCGAGTTTCCGTTTGTTGCGATAGGAAACGGGCGGTAGCTAAAGCAGAAGTCCAGATCCGATCCTCTGGCACTTCCAAACCGGAAGCTTCCAAGCGCGCCGAAAGATCGCGTCCAGTGAAGATCGAATTATTAGTCAAAATGAGGTAAGGGATTTCTTTTTCTTGCAGTCGTGAGAGAAAATCAGCTGCACCTGGGATAGCTTTGCCCTCATGAACGAGGACTCCATCCATATCTATTAACCATGATTTCATATTCAATACTTACCACAAGGAAGTGTCGAAAAGGTGACTTTTGCGCTACCAACGTGCAATTTTTGGATCACTAGCAATTCTTTTTCCATAATCACATTAAAGCACACATATGAAATAAGAATAGCATAACGCCTGGTGTTTTTGCAAAATTCCACATCAACACAGGTTAGAGTGGTCAAATCTTAAATCGAATTTGTGTTATTTTGTGTCATGGTACACAATAAAGACATGACCACAAAGTGACATGGATCATACAATTTAACAGTTTGTCACTACTTAGGCAGGCGAGATCATGAAAAGGAAAATATTTGCAACAGTAGCTGGTGGTGCAGTCTTGGCAACTGTCATGCTGCCTACAACATCATTCGCCGAATCCTTAGGAAAGAACGGCATATTCACTCCGATGACCTCCGGTCTTATCGTATCGATGGCTCCAACAATGCTGACTCAAAACACAATTGATCAGTACGTACGCGGCCTCAATTACGATCCTCGCGGAGTACTTGCCGTAGAAGGCGAACCCATCAAGACCGTTCCCGTAACTCGTGATCAATTCAAAGACGGAACTTACACCGTATTTAAGCACGAACGTAAGAGCTTCAATAATCTGCGTGCAGATATTGCAGCGCTCGAAGCCAATAACGCCACGATCTTCCCCGGTGCACTAGTGTTCGCCAATCAGAATCTCGCTAAGGGAAGTCCAATCCCAGTGGGAATCGATCGTGCTCCAGAAGTTATCAGTGTTGATCTACCAGGATTGACGCACGGCACCAACCGCGTGACCGTACCAAATCCTTCGAAGAGCACCGTTGACCAAGGAGTTAACGATCTCCTACAACGGTGGACGGATCGCCATGACAAGTACCCCGAGCACGCAGCCAAGATTTCATACGACGAGTCTATGGTTAACTCCAAAGAGCAGCTAAAGGCAAAGTTCGGACTTGGGTTTGAGAAGATCGCAGCTAAACTCAACGTGAACTTCGAAGCTATCCACAAGCACGAACGCCAAGTAGCTATTGCTTCGTTCAAGCAGATCTACTACACAGTGGCAATGGACACCCCGACAAATCCGCACAGCGTATTTGCCCCGAACGTCACTACTGAAGATCTGATTGCACGCGGAGTCAACAACAAGAATCCTCTTGGCTACGTCTCCAGCGTGAGCTACGGTAGGCAAATTTTCGTCAAGCTCGAAACCAACTCCACCTCCAACGATGTTAAAGCAGCGTTCAGCGGCGTATTCAAAGCCAGCTTCGGCAATGTGAAAACCGATGTGGATACAAAGTATGCAAATATTTTGAAGAATACGCGCGCCACTGTTTACGTCCTTGGCGGGAGCGCTAAGAGCGGCGTCGAAGTAGTCACCGGTTCTATCGCCGATCTCAAACGGATCATTAAAGAAGAGAGCACCTTCTCAACCAAGGTGCCAGCTGTGCCAGTGTCCTACGCGGTGAACTTCCTTAAGGACAATCAGCAGGCGAGCATCCAGAACAGTGGAGATTACATCGAAACTACCGCAACCACGTACACGTCAGGGTCAATCACTCTCCGTCACGCTGGCGGATACGTTGCCAAGATCGATGTGACCTGGGATGAGATCAGCTTTGATTCCAAAGGCAATGAAATCCGCAAGCCAATGAAGTGGAGTGGAAACTGGAAAGCCCGAACTGCCGGATTCCGCGAGACTATTCAACTTCCGGCAAATGCACGGAACATCAGAGTCATCGCAGGTGAAGGCACCGGGCTAGCCTGGGATCCGTGGTGGACGATCATCAACCAAAAGGATCTTCCACTCGTACCTCATCGCGAGATCGTCCTCAAAGGGACCACTCTCAACCCTTGGGTCGAGAACCAGGTCAAGTAAGGAGTTCGGACCAAGTTAACACTCACTAATGACGAAGTACACCACTTCTAGGTTGCTTCATCTATAAAATGAACCCATCGTGGAGCTCTGCGAAAACACCACAATCCGTTTTCGCAGAGCTCCATTCCGTCCGTCTCCGTCTTTTGGGCTTATAGGACAGAACTGGTGTTTTAATGCGCGGTTTTCGGCGGCGTCGTGCCACGTATTTGACCCTCACGCGAGGTGAGGCACAATGCATAGCTGCGATGTCGTATTTTCCCGCCCGCACGAATCGAAATTTTTCATACCACAGGAGTACAAAAACTGAACTAACCAAGAACCATTGTGAATTAGAATGGCTCTTGGTTGTAAATATCTACTCAGATTACAACCAGCTGTAACAGCCAAAAGCCACTGGCGCTTTTGGACACATCAATAGCAAGAGGTACTTATGGGGATTATCGATTGGATACACCAGCTTTCTGATCCAACCGCACTCATATCGCACTTTGGCACATACGCACTACTCGGAATCGCCATCATCATCTTCATCGAGTCAGGCGTACTCTTCCCATTCTTGCCCGGCGATTCACTACTGATCACGATTGCGGTATTGCACCACTCCTTAGGGTATCCGTTGTGGGTGATGGTGTTGGTGGCTTGCCTTGCTGCTATTGCTGGTGATCAGGTTGGTTTTTGGCTCGGACGCCACTATGGCAGGAAACTCTTCTCCCCCGATGCCAAAATTCTCAAAACCGAGCGACTCGATCAAGCCGAAGCTTTCTTCGCTAAATATGGACCGCTCGCATTGGTGCTCGGACGTTACTTGGCATTCGTCCGCACTTATGTGCCGCTCGGAGCTGGTATTTCCTCGATGCGTTACCGACACTTTGCGTTCTGGAATATCGCAGGAGCAATAACCTGGGTATTTTCCATGGTCACGATCGGAGTGCTCATCGGTCAGATCCCCGGAGTTACCCAATCAATCGAACGCATCATGCTCGTATTCGTGGTGGTTACTGGAATCCCAGTCATTATAGGGATCTGGAAAAACGGCAAGAAATCCAAACCTGCCGAACAATTAGCTCCACTAGCTCCACAAACGATCATCGCTGAACCAGCACACAGCGAGGAATCTCAGCTCGTTCGCTGATCTTTAGCCAGTACATACTGAGATAGCCAGTACGCATCTTAGGTATGGCGAGTACATACTTAGATCGGCTCAATAGGTGAAAGCCTATTGAGCCGATCTCAATTTAGCATTGTAAAACTCAGCGATTAATCGAACGCGCCATTCGCGAAACCGTATGCCGTTGCCCGCGAATTGCTTTACTGAGTGCAAAGATATTTTCAACCGGGGCTAAACCACCATAGCCAGAGTCGCCAATATGCTGAATATCGACTCCGCAAATCTTGTTGCGAAGAGCAATATCAATGATGACTTCAGGCTGGGAGCTCTCTTGGCTCGTGCCCATCGTGGACATCACGAGTGCGCCCGCGCTGTGTGCCGCCCGAACGGCGTCGCGCAATTCGGCGTCGGTAAAGCCAGGCACAGTGCCAACGGCAGGTACGAGAATAACGTCTGTACCGACGTCGACCAATGCTTGCACGGTCGGAGCATCAATCACCGGCTCGTCCACACCTGCACCGTGCATCTTGCCAGCAATGATAAGACCACTGAAATGCTCTTTCGCGATTTTTGCAGCGCTGATAATCGCCGTATTAGACACTCCGCTTCCCGGATTACCTGTAAAACACACGAAATCAGCACCGAGTTGTTCCAAACGTTGCAAAGTCTGCACACTCGCTCTGCGCCCCTGCGCAATCACGGTGCGTTCTTCCAACATGGCCGCGCCCTCATCAATTGGTTCAAGATTGACACCAATCGGACAGCCCACGAGCTTATGCATTTCCTGCACAAAATTTGCTTGATCGCTAATACCCTGAATCTGCGGCGCAAACACATCCACGAGATTCAACAGAATCAAATCCGCACCGAAAGCATGCGCAATTTCCGCATTAGTAATATCGGGCAGGCTCGGCTGATGCACCACGATGTTTTCCGATAACACCACACGCCCTTCAGAAGCCTTGATGCTCTGCTTGAGCTGCTGAGCATTCATTCGCAAGATTTCCGAAGAATTTGCACTAATAAGCCGAGTAACCATGAGAAAACCTCTCTCTTGTGGTGAGCAAGATACCGTGAACAGTTTATAGTTTACGGAACTAGCCACGCCGAGGCCGCCACCACGACAGCTTCTAGCCCGCGATCCAAAGTCGGCTGAAGATCGGGAGCAAATGCTGGGTTGTGATTACCCGGTGCTGAATCTGGATCAGCAAATCCTCCCAAGCCCCAGAAAGTGTAAGGAACTCCCAAGGCTGACGGAATAATCGAGAAATCTTCCGATGCCAGAACTTGATCCAGATCGTGGGTTTCGCCCGGAAAATACTCGTCAAAAGCCGCGCGCACCCGATGAGTGACTTCGGCGTCATTGCTGGTCAAAGGATACTCATCGTAATACGTAAATCGAGCAGGTTCAGGGCAACGCGCAGCTTCGCATTCGGCATTCACAACCCGTTCAATTGCTTCTTTGAGATGATTGGCCACATCTTGATTGAAAGCCCGCGTATTGATCAGCAACTCGGCAGTTTGAGGAATAATATTGGACTTCGTGCCCGCATGGATTGAACCTACCGTGAGCACCGCCGACTGCGCGGCCGCAATCTCACGCGAAACAATCTGCTGCAAGCGGGTGACGATATTTGCTGCAAGAACTACCGTATCCACACTGAGTTCGGGCATCGAGCCGTGCGATCCCCTGCCAGTGAGCTCGACTTTCACAGAGAAAGCCGCAGATAAAACCGAACCAACTCTCGTACCCAGATGCCCACCGGGCAGATTCGCCAAAACATGCTGCCCAAGATACACATCAGGGTGAGGAATCTTTTCGCCCAGGCCATTGTCGATCATATCCCGAGCACCAGCTGCTATCTCTTCCGCAGGTTGGAAAATCCCAATGAGCGTACCATTCCAATCGCTTCGATGGGAATTAAATGCTTGCAGCGCACCGAGCAAACTCATGATGTGAAAATCGTGCCCACAGGCATGAGAGGTTTTAACCGTCTCACCTGTGACTTCGTCTACTTGGGCTGCATGCGATGCATATTCTTTTCCTGAAGCTTCCTCAATTGGCAAGCCGTCGATGTCCGCCCGAAAAGCAACCACTGCGCCGTCGCCATTTTTAATAACCGCAACAACGCCAGTACGGCCTACACGCTGATACGGAATCTCGTAAGATTCCAGCTCTTCCACAATTTTCTGGCTGGTGATAACCTCTTGCATCGACAGCTCTGCATGCTGATGAAAGAACTTATAGAGGTCTTCACGCTGCGAGCGAGTGGCCTCAACGTCTCGCAAAATGCGGCGTACCGCTTCGGTATTCATTGTCCACTCCCTCGGTCAGATCGTTCGTTCATATTCTCCCACAGCCGCGCGTTCGTTCACAGCCTTCGCATAAACTAGGTGCCTAAGACGACGTTCCCCTCAAGCTTCGCTCAAAGACGGCGCCACAAACT
Organism: Arcanobacterium pluranimalium; assembly: GCF_016907845.1. Lineage (GTDB taxonomy): Bacteria > Actinomycetota > Actinomycetes > Actinomycetales > Actinomycetaceae > Arcanobacterium_A > Arcanobacterium_A pluranimalium. Next base: position 1,160,312 of record NZ_JAFBCS010000001.1, on the reverse strand, counting down.
CATCCCAATACTCGCGGGTAGCAGCGCGCAAAGAGTCGATGTCGTCGTCATTACGCAATACGTGGTCTGCCACCTCTTCGCGTTCCTCATCAGTAATCCGAGCGTCAAGGCGTGCCCAGGCGTCTTCTCGGGAGAGTCCCTTCTCCTCCATCAGGCGCTCAACACGCCGTTCTACCGGCGCGGACACCGTAATCACTTGGTCAAAACGGCTCGCCAACCCTGATTCGACGAGGAGCGGCACGGTCACCACCACAACACTTTCTTCGCCGATTTCGCGCGAAATACGATCGATTTCTTCAATAATGCGCGGGTGCATGATTTCTTCAAGTCGCAAACGCGCCTCACGTGACGCAAATACAATCCGGCCAAGTGTGCTGCGATCCACTTCACCACTGGCTGAGATAATGTCTTCACCAAAGACTGTTCCGATTTCATCTTGCACTTGCTCGTCGTGCGTTAAAACATTTCGCGAAATTTCATCTGCATCAATGACTACCGCGCCCAGCTTTGCAAACTCATCAGCAACCAACGAAGCTCCGGCTGCTGCACCTCCAGTGACGGCGATTCGCAGTTTAGGCATGCCTGCCTGCGCTTCGAGCACCGCGGCCGTCGTCGGAGTATGAGTTTCAAATTCAGGCTCGGTGCCCGGCTCGAACTCAGGGGAAATAACGAAACCTTCTATGTCCTCATCGGGATCCTCCGCGCGTCGTGCATACTCTTCAGCAGGAAGAACGCGCTTCCACTGGCGGGTACGAATCGGCTTCGCTGCACCTGCGTCTTCCCGCAATGCTTGAATAACCATCAGCATCTGCACGAACGTCATGAGAACCACTGGGAAACCGACCACAATAATCACTTCTTGAAGTGCGGTGAGACCATTCTCTCCAGCGGTGAGCAGGATCGAGGCGCATACGCCACCGATGGAAAGTCCCCAGAACACGCGCTGCTTCAGTGGCGACAAATCTTCATGACCATTCGCCATCGCATCCATCACTAATGCGCCCGAATCAATCGAGGTGATAAAGAACAGCACCACGACGACGAGCGCGAGCACCGCCGTCGCCTGATACCACGGAAAGCCGTGCAAAAACTGGAACAGCGCTGCTTGAACGTTTCCCTCGTCAACAATCGTCTTCGCGAGCGCACCACCTGTGCCGGGAGCAGAAGCTGAAGCACGATCCTGCACGACGGCGTTATAGCCGTAGATAGCCATCCAAATCATCACGAAGATGCTCGGCACGCCCATTGTGCCCAGCACAAACTCTCGAATCGTGCGCCCTTTAGAAATCTTGGCCACAAACATTCCTACGAAAGGCGCCCAGGTAACAGTCCATGCCCAGTAGAAAACCGTCCAATTGCCAGACCATTGCCCATTGCCACCCAAATCGTTAAAGAAAGACATCGTGGGTAAATGCGAAATATATCCACCGATAGACTCCACAATCGCCCGCATCGTGCCCATTGTGGAGCCAAAGAGCAGCACAAAGACCATCAAAATGGTGGCCAGTACGATATTGATGTACGACAGGCGCTTGACGCCTTTGTCCATACCCGCGATCACAGACCCAAGCGCTACACCAGTGATAATAGCCAAAATCAGAGCTTGCACCCACGGCGCGATTGGCACTCCGAGCACGTAATTTGCGCCCGAATTGATCTGTAGCGCACCAAAACCTACCGACACCGACAGGCCAAACACGGTAGCAACAATCGCAAGAATATCGATTATCTTGCCTATGGGGCCATGGATGCCATCGCCGAGGAGCGGCTGAAAGGCCGAGGAAACGCGCGGCGGAAGCTTGCGTTTGTACGTGAAGTATCCAAACGCCAAGCCTGGAACCACGAAAATTGCCCACATATGCACAGTGAAATGGAAATTCGCAATCGCCATAGCATCTGATAACGCCCGATCACTGAACGCAGTCGTGCCCTCAAGCGGCGGTTTTGCGTAGTGAGTCATCGGCTCGGCAATACCCCAGAACATGAGAACCGCACCGACTCCTGCTGCGAAAAGCATGCCAAACCATGCCACGCCTGAATACTCAGGGGTGGAATCGTCGTCGCCAATCTTGATACGACCGTATCGCGACGTGGCTAGTAACAGGGAAAAAATCACCAGGAGCGTCACCGAAAGTGTGAAAAACCAGCCGAGATCGTAGCGGATAAAGGCGGCGAGCTGCCCAAAGAATTTTTGCATCGGCCCTGGGAAGATCGCCATGAGCGCGGTAAATAGGATTACCACAAAAGCAGATCCGAAAAAGATTCCAGGTGAAGTTCGTAGTCCCAGCAGGTCGTGTAAGCGTTTCGCAGTTTCTTTCATCATTCTTTATCTGGTAGACGGAGGCTTCGCCACTGGGTTTTATCCCGACGACGGCGCCTTGGTGCACTTTGGGCACGTTGTGACCCTACCGGAAGAGTATGCGGGCTTTCACGTTTTCAGTTTCGCACTCAGAAGAACACGGAGATAGACAACATGCGGAACAATATGATCTGATGATGATCCAGAACGTAACCGCCTAATTATCCAGACGATAGCCGCCTAATTATCTAGCGACGTCGTCTAGGTATGCTAAAAAGCTCAAGCGAGGCTCATGCAATTCTAGTTTGCGAGCGGATGATGCATGCCTGGACTCGTTGCGTCAATAGGCAAGAATGTGTAGCCGTTCGCCAAACACCATTCAATGATTCGAGCCACTGCATCCACACTGTAAGGTTTGGTGTCATGCTGAAGGATCATCGATACATCATGTTGGGAAATACCTTGAATTACATTGCTGAACACTTGATCGGCCGTATGCACGCCACCAGCATCACCACTGGAAACGTTCCAATCGAAATAATAAAAGCCGCGCTTGGTTAATTCGCTGGTAATCGTCGTCATAATGCCCGGATTAAAGCGACTCACAGTATTGGAGCTACCGCCTGGCAATCGAACCAAATTCGACCGCTTGCCCGTTTGTGCCTCGATCACGTTATTAATCGCGTTCAAATCCGCCATGTACGCATCTAAACTGCTGTATATCTGCCGATAATTGTGCGTTAAGGTATGAATCCCCACCGTATGCCCCTCTTGGGCTTCGCGTGCCATGAGTGACGGATCGCCAAAGCCGGTGACGAAGAACGTCGCTTTCACATTGTGTGCTTTGAGCACGTCAAGTAGCCGTGCAGTTTGATTACTGGGCCCGTCGTCGAAAGTCAAATACACAATCTTGTGAGCCACCTGCGCAGATTGCGGCGATAGCACCGTGACCTCACGGGTGAGGCGAGCAGATTGTCCAGACTTATTCGCAACTTCATACGTGAGCACGTATTTCCCTGGCGTATGCGAATCAACCGCACCAGAAACTTTCACCTGCGAGGATAAATCGCCGTCGACGTCGTCGTGCGCGCTCGCGCCCGGATCAACAAAATTTGATCCAGCGATCAGCGTCAGCACAGCTTCGCCGTTCAACTTCAACTCTGGCGGAGTCATATCGACCACATGCACAGTGCGGGTAGCATCGGCATGCCACCAGCCCCAGTTTGCCGAATAGGTGAGCGTTGTATCCCCTACCTGATCAGTGCGCACATTTCCTGAGACCGACACCGGTAGCTCAGCGATTGACTCCGGAAAATGTTTCGCCCCGATATGAGCAGAAGCACCAGGATCGCTGAACTGCTGCCCCACGCCAAGCTTGATATCCGCTTCGCCGTGAAGTTCTACGCGTACACGCAGCGGATTAACGACGGCGAGTAGCACCGCCACCAGTACTAAGATTGCGGCACCTACTAAGGCGATAACATATCGGCGTTTCATCACTGCTCACTATACGTAATATGGTTGAAGCCAAGATACCCAGACTCTCGTAACGTTACGATTTTGCAATATTTCTTACAAAGGAAAAGGGTTGCTTTTTCGAGTCAAGTCCTAAAATTTCGGCAGCGATAATCCTAAATTTGTGGCGATTATAATCCCCAATTTATAGAGATGGGGTCAGATGATGAGTACAACTAGGACATTAAACATCCCCGGCATATGAAGCCCGAATATCACTGTGCTAGGCTCTTCGTCAAAGAGCCTTTAGAGGTGAACAGTGCCATAACAACAGTGCCATAACGTCGTGAGGTGAATTTTGAGTATTGAACCAAAACGAATGTATTGGACGGGGATGATCGTCGGCCTTTTGAGCATCCCTTTCTTCGCCCTTATCGTCCCGCAGATTGCTACGCTTTATATCTGCCAAGATGAGCTGCGCAAAAACCCTGACGTCAAGTGGCCAAGCGTGCTCGGTATTGTTGCCGCATCGATAGCCTCCGTCATCGTCGCGCTCATCCTCTTGAGAGTCCTTTCTACAATCGTCTGGCCAGTAGATTAGTAACTTCTGTGCTCGAGAACGCTCAGATTATTGCGTTCACAAGCCAGAACACGCTTCCCAAGACAGCAAAAAGGACGCCCACTTTATATCAAAATGAGTGCCCTTCAAGTGCCGGTAAGTATGCATAGCAAGCTTACCAGCACAACTTACTCAGCCTCACGAATGAGAAAGCCGAACGGCTTGTTCACCGTTCGGCTTTCGTTACTGTTACTTAGACGTTCATTTTGATACAAGGCTCTAGGTGGGTGCAAAAGTCGTGAGGGTGGGTGCATAACGACGCGCGGTGGGTGCATCCTGGGTGCTTCTGGTTTCAGCGTTTTGGAGGAATCGCTAGGTAAAGCGGTTCGTCACATCCAACTTCATCAAGGATGAGATTGTCAGGTAGCGGTTGTTGCCATGCTCCAAGAGCAAGGAATGTCGCCTGAGAAGATGGCGGTACTTCAAAGGGGGCCCGCAAGTCCAGTCTGACGAATGCGTCCTTGTTGAGGATGTTCTCGATTCGCAGCGTGGTCGCTTTGGGATTGACGATGGCGTACTGGCTACCGGTGATCCATTCGATTCGAGGCTGATGAGTCGCTCCAGTAGTTAGTGAGTTCTGAAGGTCAGTTCCAGATTTCTCGACTGCCGTCGCGATTGCGGGCAGGTGCTGTTCGAGAACATGAACTTGTTGCTGCGCCGCTTTCAGGTGGTTTTCTGCAGTTGCAGCTGCTTCGATTGCTCGCTGTTCGGCACGTTGTGCCCGCTCTCGTTCTTCTATCGCTTCGGTTTTCGCCTTCTTGGACAGATTCGCCTGATAGTAAGCAAATGCGCCGCCAAGGATTGAGACGATTGCAGCGCCAGCGGAAATCCATGATGCAACATCCATGCACCAATTTTAAGGTCGCGCACCGACAGAATTCTCGGTGTGTCCGGCTCAGTCCTTGCTAGTACTGATCTCATCTTTCATGAGAATGGTGATGACTCCGTCAGCGGTGACGGTGGCGTGGTCGACGAGGGTGTTCCAGGCTTGGTCGCTGTATGCGAGGGGTGGCTGGGTGACGAGGTAGTCGCGGACTTTGATGGCTTGGGCTCGGCGGTTGCGCCGGTCGTCGATCTGGCTAGTGATCTGCTGGTGCTCGTTTTCGAGTTGCTGGTGTCGGTTTTCGAGCTCGTGGTAGCGGCGGTCGTAGTCGTCGGGGTCATGGGCGGTGGATGCTGCGGTGGTGATGAGTTGGTTCATCAGCATGATGGTTTCTTCGATCCGCTCCCCCAACTCAGCCTGCTGAGTTTCGAGCTCGCGGGTGTTGTAGACCGTTTCATCAAGCAGACGCATGGTGTCATCGAGCGCGTTGTTGTCGGTGACGCGCTCGGTCAGAGCTGCGACGAACGCGTTCTTGATCTTCTCCTCGGTGACGTGGGGCGTGGCGCAGCAGTGGGTCTTGTTGTATTTGTTGTTGCAGCGCCAGATGTGGCGGCGGTATTTGCTGGTGGAGTGCCAGACTTTCCGTCCAAACCAGCCTCCACAATCGGAGCATTTGATCTTGTTGGCAAAGGGGTAGGTGTTGGAGGTGCCACGGCCTTGGCGGCGTGCGAGTTCTGCTTGCACGGCATCCCAGGTGGCGGGGTTGATGATGGGTTCGTGGTTTCCGGTAACGTAGTATTGGGGTACTTCACCTTCGTTGACTTTGATGGTTTTGGTTAGGAAGTCGGTGGTGAAGCTCTTCTGTAGGAGCGCGTCGCCTTTGTATTTCTCGTTGGCCAGGATCGAACGCACAGTGGACGGCGGCCACACAGTTTTGCCGCGCGGAGTGGCAATGCCATCGGCTGTGAGTTCTTTGGCGATGGTTTGTGAGGTTGCACCTTGAAGGAAGCGGGCGTAGATGCGCCGCACGATCGGAGCCTCAGTTTCGTCGATGGCAAGGTTTCCGTCTTCGCCTTTCTTGTATCCGAGCAGTGAGGCGTAGGGAACCATGATTTTTCCGTCGGCGAAGCGTTTCCGGTGACCCCAAGTGACGTTCTCAGAAATGGAGCGGGATTCTTCTTGGGCAAGTGAACTCATGATGGTGATGAGTAGTTCGCCTTTAGAGTCCAAGGTCCAGATGTTTTCTTTTTCGAAGTAGACCTCCACGCCTGCGTCTTTGAGCTGGCGGACGTGGGTGAGGGTATCGACGGTGTTGCGGGCAAACCGGGACACGCTCTTGGTGAGGATCAAATCGATTTTTCCGGCAAGGGCGTCAGCGATCATGCTTTTGAAGCCCTCGCGGTGTCTGGTGGTGGTGCCGGTGATGCCTTCGTCGGCATACATGCCTGCGAATTCCCACTCGCTACGCGATTGAATGTGGCGGGTGTAATAGTCGATTTGCGCCGCATAGGAGGAGGCTTGTTCCTCGGCTTCGGTGGAGACCCTAGCGTAGGCCGCCACTCTACGCCGACGAGCCAGACCCGGCGCCGCATTGTGTCCGGGTGTTTTCGTGGCGGGGATCGCGGTGACTCGCTTGCGCCTGATCTGCGTCGTGGTCATCGTGTGCTCCCCGCGTCCAGGCTCACCGTCACCGGTGTTTCGCGGTTGGTGGTGTGGATGGTGAGTGTGCGGTCGGGGTTAACGACGATCTTTGTCAGGTGCGTGAGCGCGTGCTCGTCGTCCCAGTCGTCGAGGCCGAGCACGCGGGTACAGATCCGGGTGAGGTGGGTTTCTCGGATTTGTGGTGCCCGGCAGGGGTTGCCTTTGCCTTTGGTGGCGGTTTCGCACCACCAGAACTTGTATGTCGACGCGCGGCGTTTCTTGGTGCGACGGTGATAGAACCTGCCACAGACAGAGCATTCGATCCGAGATGTGAGCCCGGTAGTTCCACCTGAGGGTGTGGCTCCACGTCCAAGATGTCTGCGCCGGGCAAACTCGGCTTGGACGGCATCGAACGTGGCTTGGTCGATGATCGCCGGGTGGGATTCCTCGACGAGGTAGCGTGGCAGCTCGCCAGTGTTGGTATGACAGTTCGATTCTGACACTTTTGGCCGATAGTACTTTTGCAGAATCACGCGGCCGGTGTAGAGTTCGTTTTCGAGCCATTTACGGATCGTCTTCCCACGAAACTTGGCTCCGCGCCTGGGCGTGATCCCTTCAGCATTCAGCTGGGCGGCTGTGGCTTCGGGTGAGATGCCCGCCAGGAACTCCGCAAATATCCTTCTGATGATCTCGGCTTCGGCCTCGATGATTTCTAGGTCGCCGTCGACGTATTGGTAGCCGTAGGGTTGGCGCGAGTGCATGAATCCGTCGGCGTATTTCTTCCTGATCCCCCATTTGACGTTCTTTGACATGGATCGGGATTCTTCCTGCGCAAACGATGCCAACAGGGTGAGCAGGAGTTCACCGTCAGCGGTGGCGGTGTCGATCTGTTCACGCTCAAACCGCACCGCCACCCCGAGGGCTTTCAGTTCACGCACAGTGCCGAGCAGGTCAACGGTGTTGCGGGCGAGCCGGGAGATCGACTTCGTCAAAATCACATCGATGCCACCCGCCCGGGCAGTGTCCATGAGGTCATTGAATCCGTCGCGATGTTTGGTGGAGGTGCCGGTGATGCCTTCGTCGATGAACACACCCACATAATCCCAACCAGGAGTGGATTGAATCAGATGAGAGTAGTGCGAGACTTGGGCGGCGATCGACGACAACTGGCGTTCTTGCTCGGTGGACACCCGCGCATAGGCCGCAACCTTCAACCGCTGTGGCCGGACTAGTTTTGCTGGGATCACCCTCATCTCACCCACGTGCATCAATCTCCTTTCGCCCTTCGTTTTCCTTTGTTGGCTAGGGGTTTAGTGGTTGTATCCATGTACGCTCTAAACCCGCGTTTTATCCAGTCGAACCCGCACAATCAGCGCCCCCACCACAGCTGCCGACTCGTCTGCGATTCGGGCAAGAACAGTGTTCGCTTCCTGTTCGGTGAGCGCACCGGCCTGAGCAAGTTGATCGATGAAGGCGACCTGGCGGGTGAGGTCGACTTCGGCATCGAAGATCTCGCTGGTCATGGTCTGCCACCTCGGGTGTTGAAGCGGTGGCGGATATAGCACGGGTGCGAGCAGTACTTGCGGTGCTTGTTTCCGTAGGCATCGAAACCCTCACCGCAGGCGGCGCAGGTGAAGGTGTAGATCGCTTGCCGGTTGAGCCGCTCCGGGTGGGCATGCCACCACGCCAGGCGGCACACATCGCAGCAGAACCTTTGCCCTGCTACCGCTGGCTCGATATGGCCGTTGCAGTGTTCGCATACCTTTGCAGGCTCAGACTCGACTGCCGGGGCGGTGGTGATGTTGGCTCTGCGGCAGATTGACTTCACCGTGTTGCGTGACATGCCCAAACTGGTGGCGATCTGCCCATACGATGCGCCTCGGCGGCGTAGCTCCATCACTTGCTCACGGGTAATCTCACTCGCCACGGCGCTCTCCTCATCAGTAGGTCTCTACTGACAGGGCTTCGAGCCACACCGATTTATAACCACCCACTCCCCCTTGGCCAGGAAAACGAAAAATGGCCCCGCCACCACCTCGAAGCGAGGCAGCAGCGGGGCCATGTAGTCAGCAGATCGCTGGTTGGGGTTAGTAGCCGAGTTTCTGATTCACACGCGCCTGGACGACGGCATAGTTCGCACCAAGACGGCGTTTACGTTCCTCGCCGTTGCCGTACTCGCCACGGATTACCGCATCCGCCAGCGCATCAATATTCACGCTCGGCTTGGAGGTGTTGCCTGCGAGTTTCTCGTTCACGCGCTTCTGGACGGCGGCATAGTTCGCCCCGAGGCGGCGCTTGCGCTCATTACCGTTGCCGTACTCGCCACGAATCACAGCGTCAGCGAGCGCGTCGATGTTCACTGACGGTGCGGGTGTCGGCGCAGGCTTCGCAGGCTGCTTCGGCACGGGATCTTTGCCGGTCATCTGGTCGTACCAGTACTGGGCTCGCGCCATATATGCAGCATGCTGAGTGCCGGCCAGCGATGCTGGGCATTGGGTAGCGGAGAAGTTCTTGTGCCCGAACACGTTCTTACCCCACGTGGGACGGCCGAGCTGGTAGAACTTGCATAATGCTGCGACGAGGTGTGCGCCGTTGTCGAGACAGGCATCCGAGATGCGCCACGGGTTAGAGGAGATATCGGCGTGCTCGATACCAATACTGGTGGTGTTGGCTTCCCAGTTCCCTGCATGCCAGGCGGTGTTCCGGTCCCACACGAGCTGTCCGATGCGCCCATTGCTATCGACTTGATAGTGAGCGGAAGCAGGCCGGGTCTGCCACACCTGGTAGCAGCCAGCGATGGTGAGGTTGCCAGCGTTGTGGTGGATGATGATCTTGTCGATGCGCCGTCCTGACCGGCCGGGCGTGAAATGTGTAGCAAGGATCTGGTTCTCGTCAGCGTCAAGAGTGTCCCAATTTTTCATTTGTTGTTCTCCTTCAATTGTGCAGGGTCGGTTAGTGGTGGTCGTTGCTCACGACGGTTAGCGATCAGCTCGAGAGCGTCACGGATTTGCTGAGGTACGGGTAGTCCAAGCCGGGTAGCGTTTTCCACAAGGGAGATGCCTTCGTTGGACAGGTAGAAGACGATGGTGGCAGTGCGTAATACACCGGGCGTGCCGATAACGTGAACGTCAAGGAGATGAGCAAGACCAATGAGAGCAAAGAGCACGACCTTACGGCTGATTCCTTTAAACCCAATCGCGCTAGAGACGCGCCGCTCCGAGATCGCGGCAAGCACTCCGGTGATGTAATCGGCGACAACGAAGGCAATAAGCGCATAGATGAGGCCGTCGAGGCCTCCGAGAAACGCAGCGATTCCCGCCGCGAGTGTGGCGATACTGGTTTGGGTGACAACCCATAGGGCTTTCACAGGCATAACAGTGTCCCTTTCTTACGAAGATAGTTGACAAAAGAAAACCCGCACCATCCTTGGCGCGGGTAACAGGGTTAGAGGTCGGGGCTGGTGAGAATATCGAGGATCGGGACTGTTAAATCCAGGTGTGCTTCGATGGGCTCAACCACTATCGCAGTCTCCTGTGGTGGGGGTGGCGGCCCGGTAGTATCAGCGGTATGTGTGCCAGCAGGGAGAATCTCAATCATGTGCTGGCTCATTGCCTGTCCTTATCCTCATCGAGGGTTTCGATGATGGCGTCGTAGAGGACGTTATAGGCCTCAGCTTGTATGCCGGTAAGTTCCATTGGTGAGGCATCAAGGAAGGCTTGTATGTCACTGGCGTGCTGTTCATAGGTCGGGCCTGCTACTTCGATACGCCGATTAAACAAGGCTTGATGTTGGTCGTGAAACTCTTTGGCCATCTGGGGGTCTTTGAGAGTGAACGTGCCATCACTATCAAACACTGGTGTGCCGTCGTCACTGGTGGTGGCGTATTGGGTAACGAGGGCGTATTCATCTTCAGCGAAGCTGGCATAGGCGCCCTGGAGAAGGTGGATGAGTTTGGTGCGAGCCCTAGACGCTGGTCCAGCAAGCGGCATCGTTTGAAGTAGCTCGATTGCGGGTTTGAGATAGATCGGTGGGAGAAGAAACCGCATCGGGCCTCCTTTCATAAATTAGGGTTTAGGAAAGGTTGGTGGACATGGGTTGCAGGCCGGTGTTGGAAAAATAGTTCCAGGTGATTCGCCCACCACCGGCATCACTAATGTTTTTGACCCAGCCTTGATTCAACGAACGGATCAAGGAGTTGACGCGGCTCATCAGGTCACCAACCCTGTCAAACAGGCGAGACATGTTGTAAAACGATCCGTTGGTGACCACCATCAAGTCGTAGGTGTGGAAGACAACTTTGGATAAGTTGTTGCTACTTGACCAGCCAGGAAAAGTGCCTTTCCCTGTTAGGGTGCAGTCTTGGAGAACGATCGAGCGGTTTCCTGCCGTGTAGAAATCATGCCCATGGGTACGAAAATCTGCACCCAGATGAATACCGGTGGTGCCGTAAAACTTTCCTCGCGGATCCAACGTCAGCATCGTCGTGTAGGAATCATCGGCCGATGACTTCATATACGACCAGGTGATGTAATCACCTTGAACATCGAGAGAGTTCGAGATTCCCCGCACAGACGTGTTACCACTTTTGTATTGCTGGCCTGTTCTGCCAATGAACCGGGCACCATAGTAGAAACTCATCCCTGATGAGGTGATGCTGCCTTCGAGTGTGGATCCGTTGTACCACGAGATCTGGGTGGGGCTGATACGGATGGACTGGTTCCATCCAGCCAAACCTACTTGGATTGCGTTGGTGGCAAGCTTATCGGCAGTAATACTACGCGCCCCGATCCGGCCAGCACCCAGCGTGCCGGTGGTGATTTTGCCTGCGTCAAGGTTGGCGATTTTCGCGTTCGTGATCGCCGCGTTCGCAATCATCGCGGTTGCAATAAACCCGTCCTTGATGGTGAGCTTGTCGCTGGTGATAGAGCCTGCCGCGATCCGCGCAGCAGACAGGGCGCCGGTGGTGATCTTCGAGGCCGACAACGAACCGATTTTCGCGTCGGTGATTGCGGCGTTGGCGATCATCGCTGTTGTGATGAACCCGTTGGAGATCGTGAGCTTGTCACTGGTGATCGATCCGGCCGCGATCCGGGCAGCCGCGAGTGTGCCGGTGGTGATCTTGGCTGCCGACAGGTTGGCGATCTTCGCGTCGGTAATCGCCGCATTAGCGATCATTGCGGTGGTGATCGTGGCGTTATCGATACTGGTTTGGCCGGTGATGTGTATGCGCTCACCGGCGATCAAGATGGTTTCGGGTGAGATGTTGATCTGGGAGATGATCTCGCCCGAGCGCACACGCAGGTTCAGGTCGCTGGCCATCATTGAAAGCGACGAGGCGAGGCTGTTATCCGCGTTCGCCAGCTCAGTGAACCGGGCCTCACTACTGGTTTGAACCTGCCGTGCCGTCTCGTAGGCCGTATCGGCACGGTGTTGCGCTTGGAAAACTGAGCTCTCAAGCCCGGCTACCTTCACGCCGGCCTCTCCGGCTACAGCCTCAGCGTCCCGTGCTGTGGTTTCGGCCTGGCTGGCTGCCTCGCGTGCCTGACTGATCTCGGTTTCGGCTTCGGTGAGGCGAGCAGCGACAGCGGCAGCGGCAGCTTGGGCATCTGCAGCAGCGGTTTTCGCGGCCGCCACCTCAGCGCGAGCCTCGGCAAGTTCAGCACTGACTTGGGCATGGTTGAGGTCCGTGGCAAGGGCGACCCAGCCGGGCTCGCCGGTGTCGGTGAGCTGGTAGATCCAGATCTCAATCGTCTCGCCGTTGTCCTTGAACCACGTGTCGCCCAGGCGGGCGGCAGCGGGTTGTTTCGGGCCGTAGTGGTTGGTGGATTTCCCGTCCGCTGATGCCAGCGCTACGCCAGCGAGATCAGCGGCCATCTGGGCGGCTGTCTGCGCGGTGGTGATCTGGCGGGTGATCGAGGTGAACTTCCCTGCAACCGACCCCAACTCCACCGAAATATATGCCTGTCGGAGCGGGTCGTATTCGTAGCCGACGACCCGGGCGGATAGGGACACGCCCAGGTCGGCGTGCTGCACCGTCACCGTGTCTCCCAGCAGGACGGTCTCCAGCTCAGCAAGGTCGGCGTACTCGCTCGTGGAGGCAAGGTCAACGAAGGAGATGGTGTAGCTCGCGGCAGGCGTATCGATGTGGTTGGTGGCGTACTCGGCCTTGGCGGCTTGACGCAGAAGGGCGTGTGCCTGCGGCAGAGGTACTTCGTCCTCGCGGGGGTTGTCGGCGTCGGCGATCGCTTTGATGTGCGGGTAGCGCATCACCTTGATATTCGGGATCGCGTAGGCATTCAGGTGTGGCGAGTCGACGTAGAGCTCGGGCAGGGTGATCCCATCAAACCCGACCGGCACGATCCGGGTGACCACGCTCGTCAGATCGACAGTGGCGGTGTAGCCGGTGAGGTTCTTGCGATCGCGGATCACGACCCCACGATCTGTGCCGCGTGTGGCGGCGTGGTGGATGTGCCAGTTATCGCGCGTGAGCTCTCCGGCCCACCGGGAGGCGAACGTGTTGTCCGACCCCTGGTCCATGATCGCTGCGGCCAGGTTCATCCGCACCACACGCGCAGAGGCCCTGGTGGCGGTATCGGAGCTGGTGGCGGTGAACCGGTGCTTCGTGGTCGCAGCACCCAGGAGCTGGTCGAGGGCCGCCTTCGGGGTCTTATTGACGACGAAGGTGTCGGCGATGAAGTTTCCTGCCAGGTCGTAGAACAGGTGGAAGGCCGTGACCTCCAACATCCCGTCCAGGCTCGTGGTGACCTCGTGGATACGGAACCCTTGCCGGATGGTGGTGCCGGGCACAGGGGCTGCGATGATCGCCTCGACTGCGAGCTGTGATGCCAGCGGCCCGTCTGCTGGGTAGGTGACGGTCAGTTGGTAGGCTCCGCCGAGCTCCTCAACGACACGGGCGTCGATGAGTTCAGGGTCGAGGACACCCTCGCCGGTGGCGGTGAACGTGGTGGCAGTCGGGGCATGCACGGTGAGCATCGGTGGGGTTCCTTTCACAGACGTGCGCCCGCAGCCGAAAACAATCGGCTACGGGCGCACTGGGAGCAAAGAGATGGGCCTGGTTAGGGGTTTCGCCAGTTCCCGGTGATCTCGACTTTGGAGATGCCACTACCGAGACTGACCCGGTTGACCCCTGGGGTGAGGATCGGGAACGTGCCGGTGACCGCGTCGGTTTGCACCCGGCCCGCGACGTGTGCGACAAGCCGGGCCGAGTCCAGGGTGATCTGCCCTGCCGGTGACTGGACACGGTAGGTGGCTGCGTTGATCGTCAGCGTTAGCGCCCCGGTGCCCTTGATCGTGATGATCGGGGCTGCATCCACGAGCCCGGGGTTGGTGATCTGCCCGGAGGCGGTGAGCGTGTGGGTGACAAGCCCGGAGTCGAGGTAGCTAAACGGCTCACACGCCAGGTGTGCCTCGAAGAATCCCCACGAGGACATGTCCGTGCGCAGTGGGCTGATGGAGGCGTGTTTGATCTTGTGGAACGCCCCGGGCTGGTGGGACAGGTGAATGGTTGCCGCCCGGGTCAGCGCCAGTGTGGCCTTGTGGTAGGCGGCCAGGCCGCCTGTGATGGCGAGCGGCAACGTGATCGACGTGTCGTGCCAGCCGCCGAGGCGGGTCAGCGTCCCGGCCCTGCCCGCCACCTCAATATCGTCGGCGGCCCGCTCGGCCACCGGTAGGTCGACCGGGCCGGTGAGCCTCAGGCCCAGCGACGTTGAGGACACTGTCTTGTCGAGTGTGAAACCGTGCATCAAACGCCTCCTCCTGTGGCCAGCACCGTGTGGTGGGAGTTGATACGGGCCAGCTGGCGGTTGATGCCTGGGGCGAGTTTGCCCACCAGCGTGCCGTCGTTGAGCACGACCTTGATGTCCATGGCCTCCAGCAGTGCCCGGGCGGTCTGGTCGACGATGCCCGCCACCTCGAGCCCGCGCCCTGCCTCCTGGCCGACAGCGCTGCTGGTGGTGGTTGCAGGCGGTGGTTGCAGGTGGGTTGGGGTCAGATCGACCGGGTCCAGGCTGGCGGTGATCGGCACGTCGATACCGCTGGTGAGCCTGCTCATGGCCTCCAGGGTGTCGGCGGCAACGTCCTCGGCGGCTGCAACTGCTCGGCTTCCGGTGTCTTCGATACCTCCGGCCAGGCCTCGGGTGAGCATGTCACCGACCCACGCCATTTCCTTGGACGGCGAGTTGATGCCGAAAAAGCCGGTGATGCCGTCCCAAATGTCGGAGCACCAGCTCGTGACCCTGTCCCAGAGCCAGCCCGCCAGCGACTGGATGCCGTTCCACAAGCCCCGCACCAGGTCGCTGCCTGCAGAGGCCATCTGGCCGACCCCTTGACCGACCGCGCCCACGATCCCGGTGATGATCTGCGGGATCGCCGCCACGATGGTCGAGATGATCTGCGGCAGGTTCGTAATCAACGCGGTCAACAGCTCAACGCCTGCCATGACCAGTTGCGGGATCGCCCCACCGATCGCCGAGACGATCGCTGCGATAATCTGCGGCAGCGCGGCCACGATCGTGCTGATGATCTGCGGCAGCGCCCCAATGAGCGCGGTGAGTAGCTTGACGCCAGCCTCAATCAGCTGCGGCAGGGCCGACAGCAGCGTGGTGATGATGCCGGTGATGATTTGTGGCAGCACCGTCACGATCGCGGTGATGATCTCCGGGAGTGCTTCGACCAGGGAGGTCAACAACGCGATACCGGTCTCGATGATCTGCGGGATCGCGCCGACCAGGAACTCCACGATCGAGGTGATGATCTGCGGCAGTGCCTCAATGAGCACCGGGATCGCTTCCAGCAGGCCCTGTGCGAGCCCGAGGATGAGCTGCAACGCGGCTTCCAGGATCATCGGCAAAGAGTCAACCAACCCTTGGACCAGGGCGACAATCATCTCCACGGCCGCAGGGATGAGCTCCGGGAGTGCCTCACCGATACCGGTGACCAAGGTGGTGATGATCTGCAGGGCTGCTTCCAACAGTGACGGCAGCGCCTCGATGATCGCCTCCACTAGTGCGACGATGAGCATCACCGCTGTCTCAGCAACCGACGGCAACACCTCGATGATGCCTTCCAGCAGCGCGGTCAGGATCGACATGCCGGTCTCGACGACCATCGGCAGTTGCTCTGCGATGAACGCGAGTGCTTCTTGTAGGATCTCGCCGAGCTTGTCGATCAACGCTGGGGCTCCGCCTTGCTCGAAGGCTGTCGTGAGCTCATCGATCCACCCGTTGACCATCGGCATGACCGTGCCAGCCAGCGCGTCGGTCAGCCCTTGGGCGAGCAGGCCTTTGAGGTTGTCGATGCCGTCGCGCATGGTAGAGAGCTGGCCGGTGAAGGTTTTCGACTGGGCTTCCATCGCCCCGTGGAAACGGCCGCCTTCTTCCGTTGCCGAAGCGAACGCGTCAGCGACCATGTCCGCGCTGATCGCGCCCTTGGCCATCTCCTCTTTCAGCTCGCCGATGGACTTGCCCGTCTTGCGGGAGATCTCCTCCAGCGGGTTGAACCCGGCGTTGATCATCTGGTTGAGGTCCTGGCCTGTCAGCTTGCCCGTCGAGGACATCTGGGCGAACGCCAACGTCAGTGACTCCATCTTCTGCGCGTCACCTTGGGAGATATCACCGAGCTGGCCTAGTCTGCGGGTAGCTTCGTCAGCGCTGATACCGAACGCCATGAGGGTCTGGGTGTTCTTCGCCAAATCCTCCATGCCGAACGGGGTCTTCGCGGCCTGAGCTTTCAGGTCGTTGACCAGCTGTTGGGCTTTTGCCTGATCGCCGAGCATCGTGGTGAAGCTGGTGGTGTACTGCTCCATGCGGGCGTTGTACTCCACCCCGTCCTTCAACGCATCGGCCATACCCCGACCGATACTCGCGATCGCCCTGCCGATGCCCTTGACACCAGCGACGATCGCCTCGGCGGCCAGGTTCGCTTTGAGCACGTCCCCGAAGATCCGGGTCTTATCCCCGGTGTCGTCCATCTCGTCGCCGAGATCATCGACCGCGTCCTCCAAATGCCCGGCATCCTTGGCGGCGTCTTTCGCATCATCGCCTGCCCCGTCGGCCTCGTCCCCGAACTCGCCGAGCGCATCATTGTTGGCCTTGAGCTCTTTTTCCAGCTCGTTGAGCTCAGCTCCGGCGTTGTTGAGCTGGATCTGCCAGTTCTTCGTTCGCGAATCGTTCTCCCCAAACGACGCAGCCGAGTTCTCCAGCGCGACCTTGAGTGTTTCGATCTTGGACTTTTGGGTCTCGATCTCTTTGGTCAGCACCTGGTTGCGGGAGGCCAGTGCCTGGGTGGACTTGTCGTTCTTGTCGAACTGGGAGGCCACCAGTTTCATCTCCGAGCCCAGCACCCGCATCTCACGGTTGATGTCGGTGATGGCCCGCTTGAACTCGCGTTCACCTTCCAGACCGATCTTGAGACCAAACGATGAGTCAGCCATGAGGATTCACCTGCCTGTCAGTGGGGTTAGATGCCGGGCGGGATGATGTCGTCGATGAACCACACCCGTGCTGGTTTCGCTCGTCCTGTCTCGATCCGCCAGCAGTCCACCAGGTCCAGGAGCTCACCAAAGACCATCAGGCCCACCTCGTCCTGTCGAAGGCCGAGGTGGGCTAAACCGATGTAGGTCAGGCGGGTGAACACTGCCCGGTCGGATTCGACTATCCGTCCGCTGCCGGGCTCGCTTTTGGGGCTGGCTCGGTGAGGATGTCACGGCGGGTCCCGCGTTGCAGTGCCTCGGCGATCGCACCGCGATAGTCGGCGATATCGGCAGGAACCGTCAGCAACTCCACCTCGTCCTCCGTCAACTGCGGGCGCGGGTTGTCACGGTGGGTGAGGTTGTGGATCTGCACCGACTGGTTGGCCAGCAGCGTGATCAGCCAGATCACCTCGGTCAGTGTCTGGCCGAGGTCCTCGGAGGTCTCCAACGCGGCTCCGAGCTTGTCCAGCCCGCCGTAGCGTTCGGCGATTAGCCGGGTGGCCTTGGTGGTGAGCACCAGCTCGTACTCGCTCCCACCAATCGTCACGGTCGCACTGCGCCCGGCAGCATCAATCGATGGTGTGTCAGTCATGGAGGTGCTCCTTTACTTGCCGGGGCTGGTGGCGGCGGGCTCGTAGACGGACTTGTACCAGCCGGTGATGATCTCGGCCTTAACCTTGGGGTCACCTTCGGTGGCTTCGGCTTTCCACGGGTGGCGGCCCTTCGCGTCTGGCTTGTTGCGGCGCAGGATCGTGCCCTCGATGCTCGGGGTGGAGAACGTGATCGAGTCGGCCTTGGTGGCAAGCGTGGTGCTTGGCAGGGCGAACTTAACGCGGTAGAGCCAGAAGTACTGGAAGGTGCCGTTGGAGCGGGCGGCACGGAACCCGATCGCTACCGGTGTGCCGCCGTCTTCCGAGGACGAGATGAGCACCCCGTTGGCATCCAGGGTGGCACCGGTCAGTGCCGCTGCGGCTTCTGCTCCCAGGTCGTCCACGCCGAGGGTGAGCGTGCCGGATTTGAACTCCTTGACGATCTCGCTGGGCCCATCGTCGGCATACAAGATCGCCTCGGCGACCTCGACGGACAGTTCCGCTGAGATCGCTTTGGCCAGTGGTTTCGGGCTGGCGTAGGTTTCCTCGCCGGTGGTGGGGTTTTCGGTAATCGTGGCGTAGTAGAGCTTGTCAAGACCAATCGTGGCCATGGGGATTGCGTCCTTTCGTTAAAACGGGTGGTGGCAGCTGATATCGAAGCTGTAGTGGTGGTAGCCCGTATCGTCCTCGAAGCCGATGTAGCGCCTGGCGGTGACCACCAGCCCCGCGTCGACGAGCGCGTGGGTGAGCGTGTCGCGCCAGGGCAGGTAGTTGCCAGTTGTGAACAGGGAGAGGCGGACTTCTTCGACTTCGACGCTCGGGGTGTTGTCGGCGAACACCTCCAGCGTGTCGCCGATCGGGGTGGCAACCAGATAGGTCACTGGTGCGGGCGAGGCGCTAAACAAGCTCACCGCGATCGGCAGATCAAGCCGGTCAGCAATCATGGTGAGGGTTTCCAGCAGCTGGACGGTCATGGTCTGATCCCGTCGAGTTTGGATGCCAGCACGGTTTTCATCGCCTCCACCACACTCCGTCTGGTCTGAGAGCGTGTCGGTGCCAGAAACGGGCGGGCGGGCTGGTTGCTTCTGCCGTGCTCTAACACGTTGGCAATCAGCGCATTCGATCTGCCGTCGCGGCGGTTTTCGGCGAAACCGACTTTGACGTTGTGGTCGCCTCGTGAGTTGACTTTCACGCTGGTGGCACCCAGGGCTCCGATGAGCTGGCCGGTTGAGCGGGACGGCATCGTGGTCGCCCGCCCGATCGCGGATGCGAGGTTGGCTTTCATGCGTGGTTCGACCACGTTCGCGCCAGCTGTCAGCACTTCGTCGGCTGCAGTGTCCAGCAGGCGTGAGGTGGCCTCGAGTTTGTCGATGTACTTATTGGGGAGTCGGATCTGGACGCGTGCCATGGTGGGTTCCTTCCGGTTGCAGACGGTGGGCAAGGATCTCGATGTAGCCGCCGATGGGCTCGACGGTGTCGATGACGTAGCGGCCATCGGCAGCGGCGATGTGCATGACCTCCGAGACGGTGAGCCCGGGGATCACGCGGATACGAAATAAGACGGTGGCCTGCGTGTAGGCGGCACGGTTGACCCACGCTGAGCTGGCGTGCCTCATCTCCCGGTAGGCGCGCACCGAGGCGACCACCTGCTCGCTACTGCCCGTGAATCCCGCAGTATCCCTGCGGGCCACTGAGGTGATGAGGTCGATGGTTTCTCGCATACTGCCGATACCTGCCATGGGTTAGACCTTCCATTCGCGCTCAAGGCGCAGCAGCGTGTTCACCGCGGCCCACATGGCCTTGGCGGCATCGGGTTTGTCGGACCAGAACCCGGCCGTGGACCCGTCACGCGACTCGTAGAAGTGACTGGCGAGCATCACGATCGCCTGCCGGGTCGAACCGGGCATCTCGTGAGTCTCGTAGTAGTCGCCTCGTAGGTGCTGGAAGCTGCAAGCATAGGAGGTGGCAGCATCCACCAGGTTGGCGATCAGCTCATCGTCGGCGTCGTGGTCGAGAATGAGGTTGGCTTTGACCTGGTCGATGAGCCAGTGGTTCATGGCTGCCACCTCCTATTCGTTGCGTGCGGGGGTTTTAGGCTCCGGCCTTCTGTGTGAGGATCTTGACGGCCTCGGGCAGGACGAGCTTTCCGTCCAGACGCTGGGAGGCGAGGAAACCGACCTGGCCGGATGTGGCGAACAGTTCGTTCAAGCGCTTAAACGAGCGTCCCTGCCGGTCAGCGATCCAGTAGTAGGACAGGTCACCAAACGCCACGGTCTTCGCGCCCGCCTTGATCCCGGGGGCGAACGTGGAGGTGTGCACCGGCTTGCCCAGGATCATGTCCGGAGCACCAGCGGTCAGTGCTGGCTGCCACAGGTACTGGCCCTGGTTGTCCTTGAGCTTGCGCACGGTCTTGACGGTGGCATCGTTCATCAGCCACACCGCCCGAGCCCGATACGGTGCGCGCAGGCTGTAGTGCAGGTCGATGAGCTCATCGGCGGTGATGTCGGCGGCCTTCGCGGTAGTCACATCCGAGATGCCACCACCGGTGGCATCGAAAATGCCGGTCGGCTTGCCCTTGCCGTCACCGACCAAGAACGCCTCCTCTTCAGCGGCACCGATGCGGCGAGCGAACTCGGCGGCGAGGTAGGCCTCGACGTCGAAGACCGAATCGCCGAGCAGTTCCTCGCTGATCTTCAAAAACGTGCCGAGCTTGAACGCCGAGAGCGTGATCTGGGAGAAGGTCTCGTCGGATTCGGTGTAGGGCTTGCCCTCATCGAGCCAGCCAGCGCTGCCGTGGGTGGACACGACCGGGATCTTACGATCACCCGAGGTGGTCTGAATGACGTTAGCCAGGCCTCGCATGATGTTCTGCTCAGCCAGGGACTGCACGAGGGTGTGCTCGAACTCGTCCGGCACCAGGTAGCCGCCCTCAGAATCAACCCCTTCCGACAAGGCATTACGCACCTCCATAGGCGAGGCGTTGAGCCGCATCGCATCCCAAAAGGCGCGCTTGTAGGACGCGGAAGCGCGACCCATCTTGGACGTTTCGCTCTCATCTCCGGTCTGGCCGGGCATCGAGATCAGCGGCGCATTCGTAGCCCGGGCAAGATCAGCATCCAGACGCTGAGCGCGCTCAGCGCGAGCAATCTCGCCGGTCAGCCGTTCAATGTCGGCTTCCATGCGTGCGTAGGTCTGGTCGTCCTCGGCGGACAGGCAGCCGGTGGCGGTGTCGCGGCGTTCGTCAAGGAACGCCTTGGCCTGATCCCAAATGTGGGCGCGCCTGGTGCGCAGGTCAGAAATCGTCATCGTGGACATAAGAGGTTCTCCTTCATTCAGTGGACTCGGTTGGTCAGTTGGGCGTACAAATCAGCAACCCGCCGACCACGAGAGCCAGCAGGCAGAACAGAAACAGGAACGGGCACACCAGGCAGGTTGTCCGGTTGGTGGTGGGTGCAGGCGGCGACGAGCTGCTGCTCCGAGGTGCGTCGGGCAAACACCACACCGCCCGTGCGGTTCTTCTTGGGTGGGAACGGCGGCCCCTTCTTGGCAGGCTTGCCGTCGTCCTCATCCGGCTCAGCGTCGGGCTTGTCTTCATCCGGCTCGTCAGGCTCGGTGTCAGGCGTGTCGGACTCGGGTTCGTCGTCCTCGTCGGGCTTCTTGTCGGCGTCGAAGATGGGATCGCGGCTACCGGTGAGCAGCTCGTCGGCGAAACCAAGGTCGATGGCGGCGCGGGCGTCCATCCACGTCTCTTGATCCATCAACTTGCTCAGCTTCGCCCGGCTCAGGCCGGTCTTGAGCTGATAGGCGTTCACGATGGATTCTTTGACGGACTCCAGCATGGACAGGGCTTTGGCGAGTTCGTCCTTGTCACCCACAGCCAGCGTGGCGGGGTTGTGGATCGTCAACATGCTCACGGGTGTCATCGCCACCGTTCCGGCGGCCATCGCAATCACAGACGCGGCGGAGGCGGCGATCCCGTCGATGTTGACGGTGACCGGTCCGGGATAGTCGAGCAGCATGTTGTAGATCTGGGCGGCGGCCACCACGTCCCCGCCAGGCGAATTGAGCCAGATCGTCACCGGCCCAGTGCCAGCGTTGAGTTCTCGGGCGAACAGGTTCGGGGTGATGTCGTCGTCGAACCAGGATTCGTCGGCGATCTGCCCGTTAATACGCAAAACCCGGACACTGCCAGCATCCGGGTCATCGGTAGTTGGCTCGGGTGGGAGCCAGTTCCAGAAACGTCTCACAATCGTGTCCTCCTCAAAAATCGCTCATCAGACGCAGGTACAGAATCAGGTGGCGGCTGCCCGTCAGGTGGGTCGGCCTCGTCAGGCTCCGGTGGGTCGGGCTCGCCTTCGTCGGTGGGTTGGGTGGTGGCGTAGGCTCCGGCGAGGCCGAGTGGCAGCATGTTGCCGTTGACCAAGTACAGGTCACCGCCGGCCTCGGGGTCGATCCGGTCGAGGTTTTCAAGCTCGCGGATGTCGTTCGCGGACATCCAGCCGTTCTGGCGGGCGACCGCATACCCGTTCATGCGGGACACATAGTCGCCGCGTAGCAGCCCTTCGACGTTGAACTTCACGAACAACGTCGGCTTCTCGCGTTGCGCGAGGAGGGTTTTGGTGATGGCTTGTTCGAAGCGGATCACCCACGGGTCGAGCGTGTACTTCACGAACTCCAACGACTGCTGCTCAATATTCGAGAACGAGGACTTCTCCAAGTCGCCGATCATGTGGGGCGGGATGCGGAAGATGCGGGCGATCTCGTTGATCTGAAACTTCCTCGTCTCCAAGAACTGCGCCTGCTCTGGCGAAACGGAGATCGGCGTGTACTTCATACCCTCCTCCAACACAGCGATCTTGTTGCCGTTCCTTGCCCCGCCGAACGTCGCCTGCCACGACTCGCGCACCCGGGCGGGGTCTTTGATCGTGCCCGGATGCTCCAACACCCCACCAGGGGCGGCACCGTTGGCGAAGAAGGACGCGCCGTAGTCTTCGGTGGCCTGCGCCAGCCCGATGGCGTTTTTCGCCATTGCAATCGGGCTGTAGCCGACCAGGCCGTCAAAGCCCAGGCCGGGAATATGCAACACCTCATGCGGCGACAGGCGCACGGTTTCGAAGCGGCCCGCCGGTTCATCCCAGGTGCGCTGATACTCGTAGTAGAGGCGGCCTTGCTCGTCGCGTACGACGGTCATGCGGTTCGGCATCAACGGATACAGGCCGATCACCTCATCCAGCCCGTTCCTGAGCACTTGGGCGAAGGCGTTGCCCCACAGCAGCAGGTGGGTCATGAGCGTTTCCCGGAACACGAAGCTGGTCATCTCCGGGTTCGGCTCGTCATGCAGCAGTCGGTAGAGCGGATGGTCGAGAGCCTTCACCTTCGACCCGTCCGCGCCCTGCCGGTAGACATGCAACGGCAACCCGGCGATCGCCTCCGCCAGGATGCGCACGCACGAGTAGACGGCCGTCATCTGCATCGCCGAGCGCTCCGTCACCGGACGGCCCGACGTGGTGCCACCGAAGAAGAAGCCATAGCCCGAGCTGATCGCATGATCCTCCACAGGCCGGTTGTTCGTGCCACGCAGCCAATCAAGAAAACCCATAGGGACACCTCCTGCGAGTGAACGACGATGAGGATGGTTCGTTGCTTTGCACTGGCTCCCCGCTAGGCGTACACTTCAAACCGTATTGGTTCAATATTGACTGAAGTGAGTGTGAGATTGTGAACAACGCAGAACAAGTTGGGGAGGCTGCTGCACTGCTCAGCGCAGCAGCTGATCCGATCCGGCTAGCCCTGCTGCAACAACTTGCTGACAAGGGCAGTTCGTGTGTCTGCGATTTTCAAACCCAGCCACCGATCCCTGACAACCTGTTGAGCTACCACTTGAAGGTTCTGCGTGATTGCGGGTTGGTCATCGGTGAACGACGGGGCCGGTGGGTGGACTACTCGCTCACGCCTGACGCGATTGAGCGGCTGCACCAGGCACTGCCAAACCCTCAGACTCAAGGAGGAGAAGATAAATGAGCGAGCAAGGTTGCAACGCAGGCGAGAGCAACTCTCAGCAGAAAAACATCGCAATCTCGCGCTGTTCACAACCATCCAATCAAGATGCGGCGTCGATAGACTCCGAGCAGCCTCGCGAAGATGCAGCGACTCTCACCCCGCTGGGTAGACGTCAGCCGAATGCGCTACTGTGGGGCAAGCTTCTCGTTGCCGCACTTGTGTGGGTTGGCCTGTACTTTGCTAATGAGCCGTGGTGGAACTGGTTCTTCGGTTCACTCCTGGGAATGAACCTCGAGGAGCGCCTAGCGGGATCATTGCACTTCTTCTTCTATGACACGGTCAAGATCCTGCTGCTGCTGACCGGATTGATGTTTGTCATCGGAATGCTGCGCGCCAGTTTCAATATGGACAAGGCGCGCGACTTCCTCGAAGGCAAGGGCCTATTCTTTGGCTTGGTGACGGCTGTCGCCTTAGGAGTCATCACCCCATTTTGCTCCTGCTCTTCAATTCCACTGTTCATCGGGTTCGTAGCAGCCGGGATTCCGCTATCCATCACACTGACCTTCCTGATCGCATCACCACTGGTGAGCGAAACCGCTGCGATTCTTATCGGAGCTCAATTCGGATGGGACATCGCTGTTGCCTATCTCATCGCAGGCTCCCTCATCGCGATCGCCATTGGCTGGGTATTGAGCCTTTTCAAGCTTGATAAATGGGTCAACCAGTCAGTATTCGACACCAAAGTCGCCAAGCTCCGAGCTGGCGGCCACGTCCCAACACTGCAAGAACGTGTCAACGCGGCTATGGGAGAAGCCAAAGACATATTCAGCAAAGTGTGGATCTGGGTCATCGTTGGCGTAGGAATCGGTGCCGCGATCCACGGCTGGATTCCCGCCGACTTCTTCGCCACATATGTGGGACCAGATAATCCACTCGGCGTGCCATTGGCAACCATATTGGGAGTCCCGCTCTACGCCAACGGCGGTGGAGTTGTTCCCATCGGAGAGGCACTCTGGGCGAAAGGCATGCCGCTCGGTACCGTCATGTCACTCATGATGGGAGCAATCGCACTGTCTATCCCCGAGGGAATCATGCTACGTCGCGTCATGAAGCCCCAGCTGCTGGCACTCTTTTTCGGAAGTGTCACTGTCGGCATCATCATCGTCGGCTACCTCTTCAACATCATCTATGCCTAAAGGAAGTCTCATGAAACCCGTAACAATAATGTTCGCCTGCCGGCAAAACGCGGGACGCTCACAACTAGCAGCCGCGATCACCCGCGCCAAGGCCGACCCAAACATCACGGTATTGTCCGCCGGAACAGAGCCCGCTGACAAACTCCATACGGAAGTACTCACGGTTCTAAGCGAAATGGGTTTAGAACCCGACGGGAAACCGAAACGTCTAGAACCTCACGACGTGCAAGCATCTGACTGGGTGATCACCATGGGATGTGGGGAAACTTGCGCCATCTTCCCCGGAAAACACTATGAGGACTGGCCAGTTGACGACCCTTCTGGTCAACCTCTTGACGTGGTGCGTCGGATTCGCGATGACATCCAGCAGCGTGTCGACGATTTACTCAAACGCATTCATTCATAGACAACGAAAGGTGAAACAATGAACATCAAAATCCTCGGTCCCGGATGCAGGAACTGCGTCAACCTCGAGAAGCAAACCCGTAAAGCAATCGCTGATCTGAACCTCGATGCCGATATCGAGCACGTCACCGACTATGCAGACATCATGTCCTATGGCATCATGTCAACACCAGGACTGGTCATCAACGGCGAGGTCGTCGTCTCCGGACGAGTCCCTAAAGCAAACGAAATTGCCCAACTACTCACGAACCGCTAAACAGATCAGAGCACGAGTAGCCCGCGCTCGTCGTAGACGCTGCCGCTGGTGTGGTCGCCTGCGCGTCGGATGGAGCGGTCGAGTGCCATGATCGTGGCGACCACGCCGTCGATCTTCTCGGTGGACTTCTGCTTGTCGGGTTTGATGTTGCCGGCCGGGTCGGTGCGCACATGGATGTTGTCGACCATCCAGGCGAGCACCGGATGCCCGCCATGCGCCAACCTGCCCTCCAACGCCAGCTTCATCAGCTCCTTGCTTGGTGGGGACATGTCTTTGAAGCCCTGCCCGAACGGCACGACCGTGAATCCGGCATCCTCCAGGTTCTGTGACATTTGCACGGCACCCCATCGGTCGAACGCGATCTCCCGGATATCGAAGCGTTCACCAAGGGACTGGATGTGGTGTTCGATGTGGGCGTAGTGGACCACGTTGCCTTCCGTGGTCTCCAGGAACCCTTGGCTGTGCCACAGGTCGTAGGGCACGTGATCACGTGCCACCCGCAGCTTGAGGTTGTCCTCGGGAATCCAAAACCACGGGACGATCCGGTACTTCTCGTCATCCCCGTAGGGCGGGAAGACGAGCACGAACGCGGTGATATCCGTCGTGGAGGCCAAGTCCAGCCCGCCGTAGCAAGGTCTGCCCTCCAGCTCGTCTAGGTCTACCGGGTCTGCGCAGGCGTCCCAGATGTGCATGGGCATCCACCGCACGGACTGTTTCACCCACTGGTTGAGGCGCAGCTGGCGAAACGAGTTCTCCTCGGCGGGGTTCTGGCGAGCCGAGTTGCACGCCGCCCGCACCTTGTCTACCGGCACGGTGACCCCAAGGGAGGGGTTGGCTTTGTGCCAGACCGCCTCATCCGTCCAGTCATCGTCCAGCTCCGCGCCGTAGATCACCGGGTAGAAGGTGGGGTCGTGTTTCTTGCCCGCGAGAATGTCGCGCGCTTTTTGGTGCTGCTCGTAGCAGATGCTGTGGGTGTCGGTACCTGCGGTGGTGATGAGGAAGTACAGCGGCTGGGTGCGCGCATCACCCGAGCCCTTGGTCATCACGTCGAACAGGGCCCGGTTGGGCTGAGTGTGCAGCTCATCAAAGACGACCCCGGATATGTTGAACCCGTGCTTGGAGTACGCCTCCGCCGAGAGCACCTGGTAGAAGCTGTTGGTCGGCTTGTAGATGATCCGCTTCTGACTGCTGAGGATTTTCACCCGCTTCGATAGGGCCGGTGATTGGCGGATCATGTCGGCGGCGACCTCGAAGACGATGCTGGCTTGCTGCCGGTCGGCCGCGCACCCGTACACCTCGGCGGCTTGCTCCCCGTCCCCGCAGGTCAACAGCAGCGCGATCGCAGCGGCCAGCTCGGACTTGCCCTGCTTCTTGGGGATCTCCACATACGCGGTGGTGAACTGGCGGTAGCCATCGGGCTTGATGGTGCCGAACAGGTCACGCACGATCTGTTCCTGCCAACCCAGCAGTGTGAACGGTGTGCCTGCCCAGCGGCCTTTGGTGTGGCGCAGCGCCTGAATGAACGCCACGGCGAAATCAGCTTTGCGTTGGTTGTAGGTGGAGCCGTCTGCCATGAACCGGGTCGGCGTGTAACTGGCGGCCATGACGGGCGTGCTCCTTCCTGGGGTATAAGAAAAGCCCCAACCGTATGGGGCGAAACGAATCGTGCAGGGCCAGGCTCTGCCCGTTGGGGTGGTCGGGGCGGCGCGTGGGGTTAGCAGTAGGTGGCGCGGAAGTCGGCGATGACCTGGTCGGTGTCGAAGCCGCCGTAGCGCCAATCGGACAGGCCGCGCTTCCTGGCCAGGGCGATGATCTGCTCGGCTTTGGTGTAGTGCCAGCCGATGCGGCTGAGCGTGCGGACGGGGATCTTCAGCCCCGACCTCCTCGGCGAGCTCGTCGAGGACGCTGAAGGGGATCTCGGCGGTGGCCTGGATGTCACCGTGCGGGGCGGCGTCGGCGGGGATTTCTAAGTGGTTGGTGATCAGGTTCCGGGTGGCGTCCATCGTCCGTGTCCTCCTTGGCCGTCTGGTACGTGGGTTAGACCTGGGTCAGGGCCCAGGCGATAGCATGCCCGGCGTCTGCGAAAAGGTGGTCGGCCTCGGCGATGAGCTCCAGGGCGCATTCGCTGCGGCCGCGTGCGTTCGGGCCGAAGCCATCGATCGGGGCTTCGATGAGGCGGTAGACCTGGGCGCTGTTGCCGTAGCCGTCTTTCTTGGTCCAGGTCGCGAAGGTGGCCAGCGTGTAGTCGCCGTGTGCGAGGATCGCCCCGTAGGAGTCGACGCGCATCTGCAGGGCTTCGGTGGTGAGCTTCTCGGTGGTGTTCATGGCTGTTGTCCTTTCCTGAGGGGCTGTTCTTTTGTCATGTACATACAGCCATAGGTGCGGGCGCTTATCCAGTCGTATTTGCCCAGATCAGGCACTATTTTTTGGGATCTACAGCACTCGGAGACCGTGGAGAATCAAGGCTTGTGACGAGGGGAAACCCCGCTCGTGGCAGGGTTTCCGGGTGCCAGCAGGTCAGGCGTTGCGATTGATGCGTCAGTTCTCCTTCCTGCTTGCCGGGGTGCGCCAGGCGGCGTCGCCTTCCAGGCCTGCCAGCAAGATGCGGCGTGCCTGCTTGTGTTCGGGGCCGATGAAGCCCAGGGAGAGCAGGAAGCAGCGCATCGTGTACTTGTCATTGCCCGGTGCAGGCGGCGTGGATCGGATCCGGGTTGCCTCCTGGGCGCGCTGGCAGAGCTTTGCCACAAGCGGGATCACCGCCTCGCGTGCCGTCTCCGGCGTAATCGACTCACACCACGGGAACGAGACGGTCTCGTCATCGTTGAACTGCACGGGTGTGGCCGGGATGCCCAGGGCCTTGGCGATCAGTGGCCCTTTGGCCGCTAGGAGCGCTTCGAGGTTGGCGCGAGTGCGCTCACTCCACCCGGTGGTGGGCATCGTGACCGTCAACGCCACCTCGCCCGGGTCGGCGGTTTCAAAGCCCGCCTTGTGTGCGGACTCGAGCACGGCCTGCGCCTCGATACCATCTGGCAGGTAGAGGGTCCAGTCCCGATCCAGCGTGGCGTCTGCGATCTGGTAGGCAAACGAGGGCGTGCCCAGATAGGTGGCCTCGGTGCCAAGGTGATCGGCGAGAAGCTGGGCGAGCTTTTTCCTGCCCGTTTTGTGCGGGGTGAAGGCGAGGATGCTCATGCCACGACCTCCTTCTCGAACCAGGCGGCCACCATGCTGAGGAAACGCGTCGGGTCACACTCGATCACGCGCACCACCAGCTGGTAGCCGCGTGCCGTGGCAACCCGCAGGGTTTCCTCGGGGTCGTAGACGTTGACTCCGGCTGCGATGAGCTCGCTGATTTCGATGTGTAATTCACTCATGACCAGTCCTTTTCGCTCGGTTCCCCCAGGTGTGGGGGTGCTTTCGGTCATGTACATACAGCCATACGTTTTTCCGCTTATCCAGTCGTTTTTGCCCTCATCAACGGCTCATTTTCACGCCCCTGTTTTCCCTGCATATTGCGGGGTTTTATTCGCGGTTGCGGTCAACCTGTTTGACCAGATCCAGATACGTGTACTGGGTGCCGTCGCGCTGGCAGGTGATCCCGGCCGCGTCCCCGGTCGCCTCGGCGTAGCGGCGCAGAATCACCGAGGCGTACTTCTCGTCCAACTCCATGCAATACGCGATGCGGTCGGTCTGCTCGGCGGCCATCAGCGTCGAACCGCTGCCAGCAAACGTGTCGAGGATGATCGCGCCTGCCTGGGTGGAGTTGCGGATCGGATAGGCCAACAGGTCCAGCGGCTTAGAAGTCGGGTGGTCGGAGTTCTTTCGCGGCTTGGCGAAGTTCCAGATCGTAGTCTGTTTCCGATCAGCGAACCACTTGTGCTTGGCACCTTGCTTCCACCCGTAGAGCACCGGTTCGTGCTGCCACTGGTACGGCGAGCGTCCCAGGACAAGGGAGTCTTTGACCCAGATGCAGCAGCCGGAGAGTTTGAACCCGGCGTCGATGAACGCCTTGCGGAAGTTCAGCCCTTCGATGTCGGCGTGGAACACATACGCCGACCCACCCTTGTCGAGAACACCCGCCATGTTGGTAAACGCGGCGAGCAGGAACTCGTAGAACGAGTCGGCCTTCATCGCATCATTCTTGATCGTGAGCCCATCGGAGGACTCGAAGGCCACGTTGTAGGGCGGGTCGGTGAGCACCAGGTTCGCGCTCTTGCCATCCATGAGCACCGCGACATCGTCTGCGTTGGTAGCGTCCCCGCAGACCAGCCGGTGCCTGCCGACAGTCCAAATGTCCCCGCGCTGGACGAATGATGCGGCCTCGAGCGCTTTCGTGAGATCGAAGCCGTCATCGGTGACCTCGTCATCGTCGAGGGAACCAATCATTTGGGCGATTTCATCGTCATCAAAGCCGGTGAGCTCGGCATCAAAGTCAGCCGCGTCCAGGTCCGCGATGAGCAGGGCCAGCTTGGATTCATCCCAGTCGCCGTTGATCTTGTTCAATGCGACGTTGAGCGCCTTCTCGCGGGTCTCGTCCAGTTCGACGACCACGCAGTCAACATCAGTGTGGCCAAGATCAGCGAGCACTTTCAGGCGCTGGTGGCCGCCGACGACGTGGCCGGTGGTGTGGTTGTAGATCACCGGCTCGACGTAACCGAACTCGGTGAGCGACCGCTTGAGTTTTTCGTAGTCCGCATCCCCGGGCTTCAGGTCCTTACGCGGGTTGTAGTCGGCGGGCTTGAGCTCACTGATGGGTAGCTGCTTGATGAGCACGGCGGGTCACCTCCGTGGTGAGCTTGTCGGTAAACGGCAGCGTCCATTCCCACTCGCTCAGGCCATGACCCATGTGCCCGTAGGTGGAAAGCTTCGCGTAGATGGGGGCTCTAAGGCCGAGCCGTTCGATGATCGCGGCCGGGCGCAGCGGGAAGATCGCCTGGGCGGCGTCGGTGAGCAGCCAGTCCGGGTGCTCACCGGTGCCGAAGGTGTCGATGTGGAACGCGACCGGGTCAGCCTTACCAATCGCATAGGAGATAGCGACGTGGCATTCTTCGGCCAGGCGCGCATCCACCACGGTTTTCGCGATCAGGCGCGCCATGTACGCGCCCGTCCGGTCGACCTTGGAGGGATCCTTACCCGAGAACGCGCCACCGCCGTGCGGGCCGAGCCCACCGTAGGTATCGACCATAAGCTTGCGCCCGGTCAGCCCGGTATCAGCGGTGGGCCCACCGGTCACAAACCGTCCCGACGGGTTGACCAACACACGTTCAGGCGTGGCTCCAGGCAGGTATTTGTCAATCGCGGGAGCAACGACCAGCGCGCGCACCTCGCGTTCAAGAACCTCTGGGTCTTTGTGAGCATCATGCTGGATCGAGACCACCACCGTGTCAATACCCACCGGGATACCCAGCTCGTCATAGACCACCGAGACCTGGGATTTACCATCAGAGCCAATACCTGCGATCGTTCCCTCGCCGCGTGCCTGGTCGAGGCGAAGGCAGATATTGTGGGCGAGCACGAGCGGCAACGGCAGACGCTGAGCGGTCTCGTTGGTCGCATACCCGTAGACGGTGCCTTGATCGCCCGCACCGAGCGTGGCGTAAGCCGACTCGTCACCGGCACGGGCCTCAACAGAGGTGGTCACCCCTGCTGCGATATCTGCTGATTGGCGGCGCACCCACACATAGATCACAAACCTGTTCGGGTTATAGCCCGCCTTGCGCAGCTTCGCCCTGGTCGAAGCGCGCAGCTTCGGCTTGATCGCGGTGGTGATCTCACCCGTGACAACAATGCGCCTGCCGGTGGCCATCACCTCAACCGCCACCCGCGCATTCGAATCGACGGCGAGGATATCGTCAAGTATCTGATCAGCGATCAGGTCACACAGCTTGTCAGGATGGCCAATACACACAGATTCAGCACTTCGAACAACCCCCACGCGAAGGCTCCTTTCAACACGCGAATACGAAGAAGGCCCACCCGAGAACCGGGCAGGCCGAAACCTGAAAAGACATGAACTGGTTAGGAGCGGGCTTGCAAAAGCCGCTCCATGATCTCATCACCGGGCGTGGCACCCGAATAATCAGTGGTACACGTGGCACGCACGATGTCGAAAATCTCGTACCAATACACATTCGCCTGCTTACCGAAACTCTGGCTCATGGCTACGAACGGGGAGGCGATCGCCGCGCCCGTTGTCGGGTGCTTACCGAGCAGACCGAACTTCGAGATCGCCTGCTCACACTGCACATACCGAGCAAACGCCTGCGCATACAGCTCAATCAGACGCTTCGAAACAAACTCCGTACAACCACGCGCATCCAACCACTCCCAGGTTTCCTTGTACACCAGATCAGCACCCAGTGGTTTACCGTCACGCTGCTCCGCGCTTAGGTAATCGTCTGGTTCTGGCATCGGCTCACCACCCAGCACCGCGCCGTCCCTGATATCGGTGCCATCCAGATCAAACACGTCGAGCTCAACTGGAGTGGCGAGCCTGGTGGCAGGTCGACCTGCAGCGAGCTTCTCGTTGAGTGCTTCAGGTTTCGCGCCAGCTCGCACGCGGCGTCCGCCACGGTTGGTGCCGTCTTTGGCCATCGTTTCCTCTTTTACGCTTGTTTTGGGGGTCGCGTCGGGTGCCGGAAGCAGTAACGGAGATGTCGGAACATCTTGATACGTTTAAGTATGGATGCATCGCAGACAGGGCATGCTGCTCTCGTGCGATACCCCCATCGTCACGTACCTAACTAAGAGAAAGACACCCATGCCCCAGTCTGAAACCAATCTTGTAAATGTTTATTTTGAATCGATCAAACCAGAACTAGCTGAATTCATTAGCAGCTCATCGCCGCTCCCAGAGTTTCTGATGATCTGCATCAATCTGGCCACCGAAATCGCTGAAGATCCGAGCAAAACAAACCTTGTGATTACCGGTGATTTTGTGGAATCAACAAAAACAAGGTTGGGCGACACCGAAGCGGCGAAGTCCTATGATCTTTTGCGAGGTATTGGTGTCGTCGGAGGGAAGACGATTCAAGATGGCGACACCATGACAGTTCTTCTTCACGCAGACATATTCGAGCTTGCGCTTGATTACCAAACAAATCCTGACCCTGCTGTCGTATTCTTACGCACCATCGCTCACGAGATGAACCACGTCTCCATGTACCAACGTGGTGAATCTGGTGCTCCGCCTCTAGACGGTAGCTGGAAAGCTACAAATCTCATCTCATCAGCTGCGGCAATTATCGACGAATATCGAGCAGAACTTGGCTCGCTGCGTCTTATCGACCCGCAAGAAGCCGACTGGAACCCTTCCGAAAGCGTTATTTGGCTAGAAGATTCCCTCATTCGAGTCGTGACTGAGTACCAGGAACACCTAGATGTCGGAAAACTTGTATTCGATGTTGGCTCCCAGACGCTGATAGCTCTCAAACAACTGGCCTACTGTGCAGCCTACGAGAGATATTCCGGCAAGAAACGACCACTCGATTTAAGCAGATTGCGATACGCAAATACCCAAGCCAATTTTCCGCAATGGTGGAATGATTTCCGTGGAGCATTGGACTCTCTCCCCTCAGGAGAAAACAGCCTAAGCCAAGATGCTGAGCAGAAAGCTCGGTTGCACGTATCAAACCTTCTCGATACGCATCTTCGTATAACTGGCTTTGACTGGGACGAGCCAATGTTCACGATCCGGCACGATTTTTTACATCTTCTCTAAGATCCCTCAGCCAACCTACAGGACCGGTTCGGGATCGTCTTCCTGCCGCGGTCAATACCTTGTTTGATTCGGTGACTTTGTGCGCGGTTGGCCCCGCCCGCTGAGGAGCAAACGCCCGGTAGAGATTCACATCCCCCTACCCCTCGCACAACGCCGCGAGGTTGGCCCGAGAACGGCGAACACCGTGCAGGTGGGCATCGTTGAGGGTCGCAAACCTCGGCGCGTCACGCGGGCGCACGCGCGTTCTCAGTAGCTGTAAACCCTGGGTTGTTGCCTCCAGCGGTCGTCCTCGCGCGCGGTCTTGGACGAGTGGCACGTCTTACACAGCGCCCGGAGGTTGCTGGTGTCGTGGGTGCCGCCGTGTTCGAGAGGGAGGATGTGGTGGACTTCCTGCGCCGGCGTGTACCGGCTAGCCGCGAGGCAGTCCTCACACAAGGGGTGGGCGGTGATGTAGGCGGCGCGGATCTTGCGCCAGCGGGCACCGTATCTGCGGTTGATCTTCGGGTCCCGCTGATGCCTGCGGTACCGCTCGTCTTCTGCACGAGCGTGAGCCGGGCAGAAGCGGTGGTCGGTGAGTTCTGGGCAGCCGGGTTGGGAGCAGGGGCGTTTCGGTTTCCTCGGCACCACACCCACCTCCCACGAATACGGCAAGACCCCCAGACGGGCTACCGAATGCGTCTGGGGTCTTGGCCTAGTTGTCAACCGCTTACTACGTTACGGGCTGGTTTGGGGGAAGTCATCCGCGTTTGCCGACACCTTTTGGCGGGTGGGTTCATAAACCACTCGGCCCATACAACGCCGTCGCCAACCGCCCCAGCGCCCGCGACTTCTTTTGGTGCGCGGTGGAGCGTTCGACGTAGAAGTGGTCACACACCAGGTTCACCGCATCCTCCTGTGAGCCGTCGCCGAGGAAGAATGCCTCGAGCACAAACCTGTCATCCTCCGACAGCAAGCCCCAGGCGGGGAGGAACCAGTCGAGGTATTCGCGTGCTTGGCGTTGCCGTTCGGCGAGCAGGTCGATCTTGTCCAACGTTGCAGCAATCCTGTTCTCATTGCCGTGCGGGTTCACATAGCGCGGCAGGCCATCCAACCTGGGTGACGCCGGGTGGACGAGATCCTCCCGAAGCTGATCCGCCACGTGGCTGGTGTCTCCTGCGGCGTGTTCCATGAGTGGGTAATCCTGCAGGGCGGCGATCTCGGCCACCGAGTTACACCACCTTAAGGGGCATTACTACCGTCGCTGACAAGTGGCTAAAGAGGTGAGAACAGCGCCAAGCAGCCTAATGCGGTTTCGATAAGCCCGCCTGGGTGAGCCAGGCACGCTGTCAGCCGGCCGGGTGCCCGACACAAAACATGAATATGGGCTCTACCAGACCCGTATATGAATCGGTGGCCGGTATATTCAAAAGAACTGTCGGGAGGCGGGTTAAACGAAGCCCGCCCCTGAGCCCACCTCAGTCCCGCAGCGCAAGAACACCAAATTCCCGCACCCAACAACAGTGATCTCACACTGACGCATAACCATCTTGGCAGATAGAGCTCAAAAACCCGTGTCGAACGACATGGTTTCAGCTAAGAGGTCTCGTTATGTGTACCGGCAAATGCGCGGAGTACGGGTCTGTATCTCATGATCCGCCACTGAACACAACATGCCGACCTGGGTGTCACCCGCAGGCCTAGCGCGTTATCTTCCAGCCCGACGCGAGCTCCCGGTTCTGCCAGAATTCTCGGTAAATGCCATCGACACCCACCAGCTCCTCATGCGTGCCCACCTGGGCAACCTGCCCGCGGTCATTGAGCACAACTATCTGGTCGGCGGCGGTGACTGTGTTGAGCTTGTGCGCGATCACCAAGACCGTGGACTCCTGGCGCAGATAATCGAATGCGCGCGTCAGATTAGCCTCGTTCTCGGCATCCAGCGCGGAGGTCGCCTCGTCGAAGAGCACAATCGGCGCCTTCTTCAAGATCGCCCGCGCCACCGAGATGCGCTGCCGCTCACCGCCGGACAGCGAGGTGCCGCCTTCGCCAACTCGGCTTTGCCAGCCGTCCGGGAGTCGGTCGACGATCTCGCTCACGCCGGCCAATTCGGCGGCCCAACGCACCCGATCCCCGCTCGCATCCGGGTCTCCCACCCTGATGTTGGCCTCCAGGGTGTCATCGAAAAGGTAGACATCCTGGAACACCATGGAGACCTGCTTCATCAGATCTTCGGTCGTCAAATCGCGCACGTCCGCGTCTCCGACGAGTACCGCACCGGCGTCGACATCCCAGAAACGGCAAATCAGCCGCGCGATCGTCGTCTTTCCGGCACCCGACGGGCCTACCAGCGCCGTCATCGTCCTAGGCGGGACGACGAAGGAGACGCCGTCCAAAACCCGGCGGGAGTCCTCATACGAGAAGTCCACTCCGCGCAGCTCGACCTGCTGAGAGGCCACGGGCGCAGAAGCCTCCGGCTCCGTCAAGCGCTGCGCATCGAGGACGTCGACGATCGTCGCCATCGTCGGCCCCATCAGGTGAAGCGCCATGCGGGCATTCGAAATGTCAACCAGGTACTGCACCATCTGCAAGCTAATACCGATAACGGCAACCACTTCCAGCGCGGACAGGTCACCGCTGAAGGCCTGCTGAACACCGACGACGATCATCACCACGCAGATAATCTGCGAAGCCATGCCCGCAAAGAAGTTGCCGACTGCCTCTACCCACATGCTGTTGAAACCACGCCGGCGGTTCTCCGCCACGGCGTCATCCAACTGCGAATAGGGCACGCGGTTGCACGAACGCAACATCGCCTGGCAGGCGGAAAACTCAACGATTCGATCCGCGAGTTCCACGGCCGCGGGTGCGGAACACGCTTGAGCAACGGCATCCACATAGGTCAAAACCCACGTCAAGAGCGCGTAAGCGAGCAGGCAGATAGCGAAAACCAGGCCTAGTTTGGGATACCACCACAAAAGGCCAGCAAGCAGGGTCACGAGCGTGGTCGATGAGACGACGAGCATCGTGGCCATGTGCGCACTGAGGTTGCCAAGGTCGTTCACAGTGGCTGCACCCAAACGGGATAGGCGTCCCGTTACCGTGGAGGAAAACCAGCCGAGCGGGAGGACTGCCAGCTTGTCACCCACAAGGCGGTGGGTATTGCGCATAACCCCGAAAGCCAAATCATAGGAGAAGCGGTCTCGGAGAAAGATGCTGACCATGCCACACAGCGCGACCGCGACGAGAACCCACATCCAATAGGTGCTGGCGTCGCCGCCGTCAGGCCGCGCCCATACGCCTGCGAGCTGGAGCAGCGCCAACAGGCCTACACCCTGTATCACGCCGCTGACGAGGCGCGCTATCCAGACCAGCACGCGTCCGCGTGCTTCAAGCTTATTCTCGAGCCGCCGGCTCGCCCGCAGCATCGCTACGGTACCCATTGTCTTCGCCATTACTCCTCCTCCCGATCAGCACCGGCTGCTGCCCGCAATCTCGCGTACAAGTCCTGATTAAGAATCTCTTCGTGCAGCCCACAGGCGACTACGTGTCCGCCATCGAGAAGCACAATCTGATCGACGTGGCGCACCGACTGTGGCCGATGATCGATCACGATGACCGTGCGGCCAATCGTGAGCTCATTTATCGCTGCCTGAATCTGGGCCTCGCACTCCGGGTCAACCATCGCCGCCGCTTCATCCAGGATCAAAATTGGCGTATCACGCAAAAGTGCCCGCGCAATCGCGATTCGCTGGGCTTGGCCACCGGAGAGCTTGACGTCCTCATCGACAACGGTGTCATACCCGCCGGGGAACTCCATGATCTCGTCGTGGATACGGGCACGCCGCGCCGCCTCCTCCACCTCGGCAAAAGTCGCCTGCGGCTTGCCCATAACGATATTGTCGAAGACCGTGGCACGCAACAGCTGGGCGTCCTGGAGGACAAAACTCACCTGACGGTACAGGTCGTCGCGGCTGAGATCCTTCACGTCGACGCCGCCGATCAACACCTGGCCCTCATCCGGGTCAAGGAAGCGCGGAACGAGCTTAGCCAGAGTCGACTTTCCGGCGCCCGAGGGGCCCATCAACGCCGTCGTCGTGCCCGGCTCGCACGTCACCGAGACCCCGTCAAGAGCCCGCGTGTGCCCATAGTCGAGTACGATGTTGCGCAACTCCACGCTGGGCTGCGCCGGCTGTGCCGCCGAGCGATCAGGAGACGGGAGCGTGACCACATCCACCACCTCCAGCACACGTCTCGCGGCCGCGCCCGCCAACTGATAATTCCACGCCATCTGCGCCAGCAAATTGATGGAGTTAGGAAGCGAGATGGCGATCAAGCAGCCGGCAATGATCTCGACCGGCGTCACCCATCCGCCAGATACGAACCAGAATCCCCCGGCGGAGAACAACAAAACGATCACGGGCGTGGAGACGACCGCCGACGTCACCGAAGCGGCATTGACCATCGGCCGATTCCACTCCTCCATAAAATCGCAGGCGTTATTGGCGCTATCAGCATACTTTCGGTGAGCCTTACCCGTGATCCCGAAGGTCTTGACCACCTGGATGCCTTTGACGAATTCGACCATGGCCGAGGATACGGTATCGAGCTTCGCGTCGAGCTCCATCGTTTTCGCATTCATGTCCCGCACCATAACGGCATAGATAATGGCGTAGACCACGATCGGCAAGATGACCAAAAGCCCTAGCCGCCAGTCGATAAAGAACGCATACGCGGTGCTAAACAGCGGCAAAAATATCGCGATGATCGAATCCACCGGGCGGTGTGCGACCAGCATATGCAAATTTCTCACGTCGTCTTGAAGTACTTTACGCACGTGCCCCGACGTGTTTTCACTAAACCACGTCAGTGGGGTGGCGGCCAGGGAATCGATAATCCGACGCTGAATGGTCGCCGACAGGCGATTGTCCGCAATGTGCGTGATCATCAGCCCAGCAAAGTACGTCAGCAAGCCGCCGCAGAACGTAGCCAGTAGCACCACTACCCACCAGTTGACCGCAGCCCGGTCAATACTCCCGGCACTCAACGCGCCCATGAGTTCATTGCCGATGCCGACCAGAGCAACGAAAGGAAACACCCGCAAAGCCGCAGAGACGAGGGCGAGCGCGTTGCCCGCCATCAGCGCGGGCCGCACCGGGGACATCAGCTCTTTGAGCGCTTTCTGCCCCTGCTTACTCGCTTGCTTCATGTCCGCATTGCCCCGCGTAGGGCTATCGGCTGTGTGCACCATCGCTACTCCTCATCTGTTAACGAATCCAGGTGACTTGCTCCCCACCAGCCTCTAGGGGTGCAAGGCACGCCTGATGGTCCGCAACTTCGTTGATAAATTCGAGATCATGGCTGATCACCAGCACACTCTTGCCGAGCGCCGCAAGGGCACGAATCTGGCTACTAATCGCTATCAGGTGCTGATAGTCCACACCTGACGTTGGCTCATCGAACACGTACAGCTGGGCGTCGCTGGCAAGCGCGTTAGCGATGACCAGACGTTGTTTCTGGCCGCCAGAGAGCGTCATAGGATGGCGATCCTCCAGGCCCGCAAGCCCCAGATCTGCCAGCAATCCAGCCACGCGTTCTTCGCTGACGACGCCGTTTCCCAGCGTCACTTCCGCTGCCACCGATTCGGCGAACAATTGCCGATTGACGTCTTGCATGACGAGTTGGCTCAGTTTTTGCCGCCAGGCGCGGTTACACTGCTTGTCACCGAACCAGAGCTGGCTGCCCTTTTCCGCCTGGGCTAGCCCGATCAGCGTCCTGGCTAGTGTGCTTTTCCCGGCGCCGTTCGCGCCCGTCAAGGCCACCACGCTCCCGGCGGGTATCACGAACTCGGGAATGTCCAGCACCCGATGTTTGCCGTAGCTAAATCGCAGATTCGTGGCGCGGACACCGGACTGATTCTCCGCCCCGCACGCCCCGGCAAGACTCTCCGGTTTCGTCAAGGTGCGCAGGCCCAAAGCGCGACGTTCCTCATCTGGCATCGCAAAGAATCGCGCACCGGACACATCGCGGACAACACGGCCTCCCGCCATAACGACGGCACGATCTGCGATCCCATTGAGCGGATAGACGCGATGTTCGGCTATCACCAACGTCCAGCCGTCGTCTTTGAGCTTGCGGATCACGTCCGTGAA
Organism: Arcanobacterium pluranimalium; assembly: GCF_016907845.1. GTDB lineage: Bacteria > Actinomycetota > Actinomycetes > Actinomycetales > Actinomycetaceae > Arcanobacterium_A > Arcanobacterium_A pluranimalium. The sequence continues at coordinate 1,120,694 of NZ_JAFBCS010000001.1, read as the reverse complement.
AGCGTCAATGGTTGCGGGAGAAAGGTTCGACGTCGGCTCGTCGAGCAGCAGTATTTTCTGTGGCCCGGCCATGGCCGCGCCACACGCCACTAGTTGCAGCTCCCCGCCGGAGAGTTCAGCGAGCTTTCGATCCTTCAAGGATCCGATACCCCACCGACTGAGCACGTCGGCAATCCGATCGGCAATTACCGTAGGCTCATCTCCCGCGTTTTCGCTGGCGAAAGCCAACTCCTCAAGCACAGTAGAGGTGAAGAACTGCGAACGGGGATTTTGAAAAACCATCCCGGCGCATCGGCCCAGGTGTTGAATATCCGTCTTCGTCGTTTCCTGCCCCAGCACGAGCGTCGTGCCTGCGAGCTCGCCATTGTAAAGGGCGGGAATAAGCCCGTTGAGCAGTTTCAATATGGTCGACTTGCCAGAGCCCGACGCGCCGGTGACAAGCGTACAAGACCCAGGGGGAAAATCGAGGGTTATCCCCTCAACGCCGACCACGTGAGCCGAGCCGACGGCGTCTGGATCGCTGTGATAGCTGAAGGACACGTCCTGTATCGAAGCGCTCACTTAAAGCCTCCCGCCACCAAGGAAATGCTGTTAGTCAGCGGCGTCGCGCCAAGCACAGCGGCCACCACTATCAAAAACGCCAGGTCGGGCACGCCGAAACGCAATCGCTTGAGGGTCGTCGGCGATATGGGCGAGCCCAAGCCCCGCACCATGCCGGCAGCGGTCAGCTCGTCAGCGATCCGACTGCACGATGTCAGCAAAGGAACCAGCATGTATTCCAAATACCGCAGCGGTTGGAAGACGGCCTTCCATCCCATCTGCAGGCCGCGCAGCGCCATTGCCTCACGAACCGCCTGATACTCGCGGACCACGGTAGGCATGAAACGCAAGAGCACCACGGTCGGAACAGTGATCGCGTTGGGGATACGCATGCGGCGAAAAGCGGCGATCAACTCGCCAGGGACGATCGTCTTCACCGCGTATGCGGCGACGCCGGCCGCCGTCGTGAGCTTGATCATCCAGTATCCGATGACCACGAAGAAGGCGGATACTGCGCTGGTCCACAGCTGCGGGAGGACGAACACGAGCGTCAGCCACAGCATCTGCACACCCACAAACGACGCCGTCCACCTCCACGCCCGCGCGTACATCAAGGCTCCGACAGCAACGAGATTGACCACCAGGATGGTCATCATTCCAGCCCGCGACATCGCCAACGCGTTGAGCACGAGCACAACGAGGAGCACCGTTCGGGGATCAGGGCGACGACGCCGCTCAATGTCTGCCAAAATATCGGCGCCACTCACACCTTCGCCTCGGTGGCCGACGGACGCGTTGAGAAGGAGATCTGGCCGATTCCCCATCACTTAGCGATTCCGGCTTTACGGAAGTGCCTATTGAGCACCGAGTTGCCGAACACGCCGCCGATCAGGCCGATGATGAAGACCGCAACGCCCCAGCCGACGATCATCCACGGCGAGAGGAACCAACGCATAGAATCTGCATACGCCGTGCCCATCGACTCGGCGATGTAGTTGTAGTAGCCCTGGACGTCAACGAAAACGGGGAACCAGGGCGTGACGTACCACAGGGACATAACCGCGTATCCGAACACCTTGGACACCACGGTCTTCTTGGCGAAGAGGAAGTCGGCTGCAAGGCCGAAGAGCGGAGCCAGTACCATAACGATCCAGGGGTGACCGGTCAGCAGCATCATCGCGCTGACCAACAATCCGCAGATGGCCAACGCGCCAATTTTTGGCACGCGTGCCTTGAAGAGGAAGATGACTGCCCCGTTGGCGATGATCCCAAGCGCGTATCCGACGAACATCATGGGCGGGTTTATGACACCGAGCATTCCGCAGGCAAAAACGATGATGAAGTAGATCGCCGAAAATACGCCAATATTGATGAAATCTCTAGTCTTCATGAGGACAACATCTTTCCACAGTCACTTTTGTTAGGTTATCCTTACCTAACTTTCGGGTAAAAGAGTACGCCCGAGTGACCCTAAAGTCAATACGTCAATCGGCTCGCGTGCGATCCTGCCAGGCAGTCTCGATCAGCTCGCGCAAGACACCCCTGTCTAGCTCGGACAACGGCGGAAGCACGATCGCATTATGCCCAAATGGCACGCTACCGAGCCTACTGAGGATGTGCGCGTAGTAGTCGTTGTAACGGCGCAGCACTAGCACAAGGTGCGTGCCGCGGCGCCGGAATCCGATTTCGAAACCATCCAGCGCGACTTCATTCGCGCACACGGCGCCCTTTTCGCCGAAGCCGATAACCGATGGGCCCCACATGACGGCGTCTCCCCAGTCGATGACGGCACAGGCACCTCAGACAAGAACCTGATCCTATTCGACCTCGCCGTCCTCGAACTCACCAACCTACCCGCCGTGATCCACGACTCGCCGCTGATCAAGAACATCGCAGACGAAACCGTGGAGAAAATCCTCGACCTGTACCAACAGTTCACCAAGAAGCAGGTGTTCATCGCGTTCGACAAGGAGCAGGCCTACACGCCCCGCACTCAGACTCATGTTGAACAAACCACGGTTATTCAGCTGGGTGAAGACAAGCATGCTCTCTACGGGTTCGCCTGGAACCCCGAGAACGCGAGAACTCCAGAAGAACAATGCCAAGATGAAGAAGACCTCCAAGACATTGCTGATACGCTAAGGTCAGACCAGCGGCCACTTTAGATACTCTCGACTTCCAGGTGTTGCTGAGCTACGACAAGCTGTGGCGACTCCTCAAAGAACGCGGCATGCGAAAACAAGATCTCCAGGCCGCAGCAGACATCAGTTCCGGATCAATGGCTAAACTCTCCAAGGGCGCCAACATCCAAACCAACACCCTGCTACGCATCTGCCAAGCACTCGACTGCGACGTCGCTGACATCTGCGAGGTCGTCCCCACCGACATGAAGGGAGAAACCGACTAGATGACCGCTCAACGCCTGCAGCTCACCTGGCACAACAAGGACAAGGCTCTCATCCCCACTGAGACCGGCAAGTACGGCTACACGTGGGTTGACCCCTCTGATCCGCGCTACTGCGAAACCCACACCCTCGTGCTGGACGACTATGTGCAAGGCCGCCAGACACCGAAGTCTGATGAATTTGAATACTCCGAGCGCGCTGACCTGGAGCCCCAGGATGACAACCTGCTCATCCTCGGCGAATCTGGTGACGTGCTCGAAGCGCTCACCCGCGTGCCCGAGCTTGCCGAGAAGTACGTAGGTAAGGTCAAGCTCATCTACATTGAGCCAAAGACCTCGGATTTGATAAGACCTGCCGTCGCATCCTAACCCCTGTTGACCAGTGGTTTTCTTGTTTCTTGGGCGAATCGCGGCCCTCGGCGCGCAGCATCCGGGTCAAGCCCCTGGTAGTGGTGTAACTGGTTTTTGATCCTTCGTTGGTGGTCAGGCGGGTAGTTGCATCAGTGGGTCGGTGTTCACCTCCGTCTGCGAGCTGGTGTCGGTGGTCAGGGTGAGTCGGCATCGGCTCAGGACTTCGAGGCCGAGGTAGCGACGTCCTTCGGCCCATTCGTCGGTCTGCTCGGCCAGGACGGCGCCGATGAGGCGGACGATGGCGTCGCGGTTGGGGAAGATCCCTACAACGTCGGTGCGGCGGCGGATCTCGCGGTTGAGCCGCTCGGTGGGGTTGTTGGAGCAGATCTGCCGCCACACGTCGTCGGGGAACGTGGTGAAGGCGAGCAGGTCCTCTCGAGCGTCACCGAGGTGGTCGGCGACCTCGGGCAGCCGGCCTTCGGTGTACTCCAATAGTCGGTCGAACTGGGCGTTGACGGCGTCTGCGGTGGGCTGGTCATAGACGCTGTGCAGCATGGCCTTCACGGCCGGCCACATGGACTTCGGGCACACCGCCATGAGGTTCGCCGCGTAGTGGGTGCGGCAGCGCTGCCAGGCGGCTCCGGGCAGATTCGCCGAGATCGCATCCACGAGGCCGGCGTGTGCATCAGAGGTCACCAGCCGTACCCCGCCCAGGCCGCGGGTGACCAGGTCGGCGAAGAATGTGTTCCGCGATGCCTTGGTCTCACTGGTCGCCACTTGCATGCCCAGCACCTCGCGGTGCCCGTCGCCGTTGACCCCGGTGGCCAGCAGCACCGAGGCCTTGACGACCTGCTTGTTTTCCCGAACCTTGCTCGTCAACGCATCGGCGGTGACGAAAGTAAACGGCCCTGCCTCATCCAGACGCCGGTGCCGGAACGCGGCGACCTGCTCATCCAGGTCGGCGGCCATGCGGGAGACCTGCGACTTCGACAGTGAGTCGATGCCCAGGGTCTTGACCAGCTTGTCCATGCGGCGGGTGGACACTACGGCCAGATAGCAATCCGCCACGACGGTGATCAGCGCGGACTCAGCACGCTTGCGGCGCTCGAGCAGCCACTCCGGAAAGTAGCTCCCCGACCCCAGCTTGGGCACCGCCACGTCGACGGTGCCAACCCGCGTATCGAGCGGGCGGTGGCGGTAGCCATTGCGGTAATTCGTGCGCTCGGCAGAACGAGCGTTCCACTGCGCCCCGCAGACGGCATCGGCATCGGCGGACAGCAAGGCGTTGATCATGGTCTGCAACAGCTCGCGCATCAGATCCGGCGACGCGTCGGCGAGGGCTTGGCCAAGAAGGCCGGCAGGGTCGACAATATGAGGTGCGGTCATCGTGATGACTCCATTCGAGGACTCGGTAAGAGGTTGATTCGAAGGATCACACGGTGGCCGCTCTACATCCGTGCACAACACGAATCTGCAGACGATCTCGGCCACCGAGTTACACCACCTTAAGGGGCATTACTCTTGAATGTTCGCTTCTTCTGGGCATTCGAACGAAGCGTTGCGATTAGCTTGGATCTTTTGCACTCGTCGTAACTAGCCCAATGCTCACGTGTCGTTGTACCGATTCGTGCTTTTGTTTCAGGCGAATGGTAGTTATCGCATAGCCGTTCTTTCCTTCTCTTAAGACCAGCACTGACTTTCGCCCGAAATTTAGGGTCTCGATTTTTCATTTGAAGATCCTGTCGAGTCTTTTGCCACTCGTTTTGGCAGGGAACTGAGCGAAAGAAGTGCTGAGGAACTCGCCTCTGTTGATAACTGCGGTGCCCTGAAACTCCACAGGTTTCACAAACGAAGTCGACCCTCACCACGCATCTCCTTTCACGATCCGACGCAACTGTGTTGCCCAGTCCCAGGTACGCTCCCACTGAGCGGTAAGGTCACCGAAATGCCCATACGCTGAATAATCCGAAAAGCGCGTATGTGTGCCGAGCTTCAATGCTTCGATAATTCCTGCCGGACGCAAGGGGAATACGTCGCGGCACGCCTGCTCAATCAATGCTTCGGCATAAGCGCCAGTGCCGTGCGTATCTACGTCGAACGCGACAGGGTCTGCTTTACCTATCGCGTAGGAGATGGTGACGTGGCATTGCTCAGCTAGGCCTGCATCCACCACAGACCTGGCGATCAGCCGGGCCATGTATGCACCAGAGCGGTCGACCTTGGAGTGGTCTTTACCCGAGAACGCCCCGCCACCATGGGGTGCAAGCCCGCCGTAGGTATCGACCATGAGCTTTCGGCCAGTCAGCCCAGTGTCTGCGGCAGGGCCACCCTCGACGAAACGCCCTGAAGGGTTTATCAGGATTTCGGTGTGTTCGTCGATTTCGATCTCGCGGCACTCCGCCGTGATAACCAGCGAAATCAGACGCTGGTTGAAATCCTCCACGTTAATGCCTGGCTTGTGCTGGACCGAGACCACAATCGTGGCGATACGTTTAGGGGTTTCGCCGTCATACTCAACAGTGACCTGGGCTTTCCCGTCCGGTCCGAGCTCTGGGATCTTGCCGTCTGTGAATGCTTGATCGAGACGCTTGCAGATCCGGTGAGCATAAACCAGTGGCAACGGGAGTCGTTCTTTGCTCTCGGCTGCGGCGTAGCCGTAGACGGTGCCTTGATCGCCAGCACCAACCATTACGTGAGAACTCGTATCACCGTGGCGTGCTTCTAAAGATTTATCGACCCCGCCAGCAATATCGCTCGATTGGCAGTGAATTTTGGCGCGGATGCGGAACCGGCGCGGATCATAACCCACATGCTCAAGCGCTGCGCGTACCAGCATCGGAATCTCAAGCTTTGCCTTGCAGGTGATCTGGCCAGCGACATAGATGCGTGCTTTGGTTGCCATCACTTCGACAGCCACCCTGGCGGCAGGGTCTTCGTAGAGGGCACGATCCAAAATGCAGTCGGCGATGTAGTCGCACAGCTTGTCCGGATGCCCGGCGCGCACGCTTTCAGTGGTTTTCAACGACATATACAACTCGCTTTCATAAATTGATATGGGGTGGGAATAAAAAAGTGAGCGCCAGCTGTGCGGGCGCTCACTAAGACGATGATTGAGAAGTGGGTCAGAGTTAAGGCAGCAGGGTGTGTTCGATGCCGTCTAGGATCACATCGATGACGAGGTCGTAGTATTCCTCGGACATCGCTTCTTCTTCATCAGGGTGTGAGAGAGGCTCCAGGTAAGAGTTGACAATACTGGTCAGTCCAACAGATTGAGCCATCATAGGCTCAAGCCTGACAAGCATTTCGTGCAGGTTGTGGCGAGGCTGGATTTGATTGGATGCGCGCAGGTTTCTCGCTCCGATCGTGTGGATGATCGAGTTCGCGATAATTGTGTAGGCCACAGGCGAATTGTCACCAAACCCAGCTTCTTGTAGTTTGGCCCAGGCTCCATCGATCATCGGCAAAAACTGTTCGGTGAACTTGCCCCGCGCGAACCTGTCGGTAATCCCTGGATATGCTAACAATGCGGGGCGTAGATTGTGAGCCATAGCTCGAAACCAGGCTTTCCATTCAAGGTCCGGGTCGGGAACTTCAATCCCGACACATACCCAGTCTACAACAGCATCACAAATGGCTTCCTTGTTTGGAAAATAATGATAAATCACTGAGGGAACCACGCCCAGTTCACGGGCAATGTCCCGTACTGACCATCCCTGAACGCCACTGATCGCGCTTAACTGTACAGCTTGTTTGACAATCAGCTCGCGTGATAGCCCAGCCCTTCGCCCCGTTAGCACAGTGTTCATAAGGTGACCCTAACTTATTCCTTGACCCTTACTAGAACACCATTCTACAATATCCCTAAGTGAAACAGTGTTCTAGTAATGGAGTGTAGTGATGCCTGACCCTCGTAGTGATAAGCCGGCACAGAGCTCTATTGATCCAGGAGCGCAAGCGAACCTGGTAGTGGGAATCGTTTTTCTCGCCTTTATGGGGCAAATGATTCTCAATCCGATCATCGCGCCACTGTCACGACAGATGGGATTGCGGGAATGGCATATTGGCGCCACTATCTCTTTGGCAGCGATTGTACTAGCGAGCTTGAGTGCTTATTGGGGGCGAGCTTCCCAACGTGTCGGCGCTAAACGTGTACTCGCTGCCGGGCTTGTGATCGCGATCATCGCTTTGAGCGCCTTCGGTATTGTCTCCTACCTGGGGATGAACCAGGTAGTTGGCGGTGTCGGACTAGTTTTTGGTGTTGTGATCACTCGTGGTTTGCTCTATGGCGGAGGGATTTCAGCGATCGCCCCGACCGCGCAAGCCCACCTGGTCACGCATGCTGCCAGCGAGAACGGGCGGGTAAAAGCACTGGGCATGATTGGAGCGGCTCAAGGGATGGCCTCCATTGTTGGAGGTGTTACTGGAGGTGTGTTAGCCGCTGCTGGTGGCCTGCTCTTGCCCTTGGTGGTCATGCCCGTTGTGATGGTGATTGGTCTGGTTGTTCTCTTGGTGAGTTTCGCACCTCAAAGCCAAGGGCAACTTTTTGCAAAGCCTCAACGGATTCGCTTCACTGATCCGCGTGTCGCTCCCTGGCTAGCAACTGGCCTGGTGATGTTTCTTGTGTTTTCTTCTGTTGCTACGATTTTTGGATTCACTGTCCAAGACCGCTTCGCCCTGTCGGCAACTGCGACCGCAGGTATTTCCGCGATTTACCTGACCATCATGGGCGTGACCATGATCATTGCCCAAGCGGTGATTGCTCCAAAGACAGGGTGGGGAGCAGCGAAGCTTTTACGTACTGGTCTGATCATTACACTAGTTGCAACTGTGCTCATTTGGCCTACCTCCTCGCACGCTTTACTGGTTGTCGGGTGTATCGTGCTGGGGGTAGGTATGGGACTGGCGATGCCCGGGTACAACACTGGCCCAACCTTGAAGATGAGTGCAGATGAGCAAGGCGCAGTGGCTGGCATCATCAACGCTAATAATGGGTTGGCGTACGCGATTGCCCCGCTGGCTTCGACCGCCCTTTACGGGTGGAACCCGCTGGCACCCTTCGCCGTCTGTATCGCCTTGATTGCAGTGGTCGTCATCTACGCCCACACCGCACCCGCACTACGCCAATAACTATGAGCGTGCCTGAAGTAGCCGTTCCATCACGTTATCCGCCGGTGTCGGCCCCGAGTAGTCCACGAGACTGTTGGCTTCGACCACATCGAAAATCTCGTACCAGAGCGTATTCGCCTGCTTGCTAAACGACTGAGACATGGCCACGAATGGGGACGCGATAGCCGCCCCCGTGGTCGGATGCTTACCCAACAGGCCAAAATCGGAGATTGCTTCTTCGCATTGAATGAACCGAGCAAAATTCTGCGCATACGCTTCAATCAGCCGTGGAGCTACGAGTTTTTCGCAGCCGCGCTCCTTGAGCCAGTTCCAGGTATCGCGGTAGATTACGTCAGCACCCAAAGGGTTACCATCACGCTGCACCGCCGCCAAATAAGAGCTAGGCTCGCGCATCACGCTATGAACTGCCCCGGGTTTTGTTTCTAGGCGTTTGCCCTAGTTTTTATTTTCTCTGATACGTCGGTGATGTGCCAGTACTCGTTCTCGACCTCGACCGGCGTGCGGTAGCCAAGGGCTTGGTGGAGACGGATCTGGTTCCACCAGTTCACCCACTCGAAGGTAGCGATCTCAACCTCAAGAACGTCTTTCCATCGATGGTTATTGATCAACTCGTTCTTATACGAGCCGTTGACGTTCTCGGCCAACGCATTATCGTAAGAATCCCCAACGCTCCCAGTCGATGGAGTAATCCCTACATCGAGCAGTCGCTCGTTATACACAACACTGACGTACTGGCTACCGTGATCACTGTGGTGAACCAGTCCATTGGTCTCCTTCGCGCTTGTGATCGCTTGATTCAACGCCTGTAGCGGTAATGCTTCAGTGCGCATGGAATCGGACAATGCCCAGCCCACGATCTTACGGCTGAACACGTCTGTCACAAACGCTGCATACACGAAGCCTTTCCGGGTGCGAACATAAGTAATATCCGCAACCCACAACCGATTCGGCCCAGGGGCACGAAAATTGCGATGAACCAAATCCGCTCTGCTATCTTCCCGCCTCGCTTTGCGTGTCGTGAGTGGGGAGCATCCCTTCCCCTTCCCGGATACTCCTGCCAGGCGCATAAGTCTAGCCGTTTGCTCCCTGCCAACACTGATCCCCTCACGAGTAAGTGCGTGCCACATTTTCCGCACGCCGTAGACGCTGTAATTGTCAGCATGAACCTGTTGAATGTGCTCTATCAACGCAGCGTCACGAAGACTGCGAGCACTTAGTCCGCGAGCTTTGGCTTGGCGGTACCCGCGGGAGGTGATGAAACCTCCTTCACGATTATTTTTCAACGTCTCACAGATGAACACGGGCTGTGAAACGATCACGATACCTATCGATGAACGTAATCATTTCCGACGTTGGGGGTCGAGTTCGGACGCGAAAAAAGCCGACGCGGCTTTCAACAACTCGTTCGTATCGCGTAGTTCTTGGTTCTCTCGGCGTAGCCTGGCGTTTTCGGCAATCACGTCTTCTTCAACACGAGTGATAGCCCCATCCCGGCGGGCCTGTTGAACCCACTGGCGGGCTGTGTGCCACGAGACACCTAGTTTCGGGGCAACTGCTTGGCATGCTGCTTGCATCGATAGATTCTCGGCAAGGATGCGATCCTCAACAAGACGAACCACACGATCTTTCGCTTCCTGATCAAATTTCTTCGCCATAATCCAGATTTTCCCATCTACTCAAACGGAACAAAACCTGGGGCACTTCACAGATGACATCACGTGGACGCTACTTCCCTTGGCTGCGCGAACCCCAAGCGAAACGATCCGCTCGCTAAAAGTCGATGGGGACGTAAGGTCTGCGGAAGTAGTCGAAGACTTTCTTCGTGATCTACGGCAAATAATTGGTGAAGCCGAAGACCTCGGTGCAGACATGGGACGCATCGCCATGGTGCAAGAAATCAACCTACAGTCCGGGAAAAAGATCAGCCGAGCTGATCTGGAAGTGGCTATCAATCAGAGGGCTGCGACCACTATCGTTCAACGCAAAGTCGACCCCAACGAGACCCATCCATATTCCGCAACTCAACTTATCGAGCGAGCTAATCGGACTAGAAAGAACAGCAGAAAGCTAACTAGTTATGACCTGACCTGTATGCCGTGGAAACATAACCTGCGCGAGAATAGCCAGTTCGCCTGGCGGGGCAAGCACAATCTCTCCTGCGTCTGGTCAGGACATGCCTTGAGCTTCCTCAAGAACCAAACGGACGAGGATTTCGCCCGTGCCAGGGAGGAGTACAAGCAACACCTACGAAACAAGAAGCTCAACCAGAAGTGAGGGATTGGCACGAAACCTTCTTACCCCTTACCCATATCTTTTGACGCCACACCCTAAACAATTTGACGATGCCCGATACTTTTTGACGGAGCCCCATACATTTTGACGCCCTCGGGGTCGAGACGCCCCGAGCTACCGCCTGAAGCCCAGATTCACCAGCCGGACTAGCCTCATCTATCGCCCACTACGCCCACCCAGCAGGCAGCCACTCTCAAGAAACCGCCCCCCCCCGACAAGCCAAAACACCGCCCGTTCGGGCAACACAAAAGGACGCTCACTTTGTATCAAAATGAGCGTCCTAGTGGTGGAGATGCAGGGAATTGAACCCTGGTCCGATAGCGCAAAACCCAAGTCTTCTCCGGGTGCAGTTTGCTAAACGTTGTTTTCGGCTCCAGCACTCACGCAAACAAGTCGCTGACGAACCTAGTTAGCTAAATATGTTTTGCCAACCACTAACGAGCGGGCAAAACAGCGGCTTTCAAAAACGACGCCACGAATCTAGCGCGAAAGCAACGCTAGTGTGACGGACTTAGGCGCTCGCTCAGGCGGCGAGGGCGAAGTCAGAATGCTGCTTATTGGCAACTAATTTTTTGCAGAGAATCGTTAAAGAGATGACTCTACATCCTCTACCCGCTTCCCTTCGGCAGTCACTACCGTCGAAACCGATCATCCCCATATTTAGTTTTCACACCGCATCACCCGAGGTCATGCGAAACTATGCCCTTACATTACCGTGTTCACGGCAAAAAATCTAGTGCCGCCCTTCCAGAACTTCCAAAACTTTCGCAACCCTCGCAGCTTTCACAGCTTTGGCGACTTTGGCGACTCTCGCAACTCGCACAGATCTCACACCAAGCTCAACCGATGCACTAGCTCGCCTCACATCAGAACCCGCTGAGCGCAAAGCGATCTAATAACGCTGCTTCTTACGTGCCTCAGACATCGCCCGCTCGGCTTCGCGCTGGTCTTGGCGGCGTCGCAAGGTCTCGCGTTTGTCCCATTCGTGCTTTCCATGTGCCAGCGCAATCTCAACTTTCGCCCGACCGTGAATAAAATACAGTTCCAACGGCACCACAGTCGTGCCCTTATCGCGCACTTTCAAAGCGAGCGAACGAATCTCATCACGATGCAGCAAAAGCTTGCGCTTTTGAGTCGGCTTATGATTCGTCCACGACCCCATCGCATAGATCGGAATATTGGCACCGATCAGCCAAGCCTCTCCATGCCGGTCGAACTCAATCCAGGCTTCAGTGAGCGAGGCACGCCCCATTCGCAAAGCTTTCACTTCCGTACCAGAAAGTACCAGCCCAGCTTCGTAAACCTTGTCTATATTATAATCGTGGCGCGCCTTTTTGTTACGCGCAATCACGTGTTTAGCATCAGCTTCAGCTTTGGCTTTCTGCGCAGGAGTCAGTTTTGGCGCAGATTGACTCTTCTTAGCCATGCAAACCTCCTCCTTATCAATACACGTATCAACACACGGCAAACGCCGTCAGTGCGTGCACTCTGTAGTGCAATTACACAGGCAATACTTTAACAACACAAGCACCCGCGCGTCGAACTGTCGAAAAACTTCCCAGCCACCCGCACTGTCCTCGCCGTAGCGCACCGCACGCAAGGTGCGACCACCGCTTGACTCGCGACCACGCGTCGTCTGCCGTTAGTAATCGCGCTGCGTGAAGCCCGGAAGCGTCATCGGATCGATGGCGACGCCGTCTTTCCACACCTCGTAGTGCACGTGGCAACCCGTCACGCGACCCGTCTGACCAGTCGTGCCAATAACTTGCCCTTGGCTCACCTGCTGCCCCACCTGCACACCGATCGTTGTGAGATGCAGATGCACCGTGATCCACGACGAACCGTTCACCACGCCATGGTTGATCCACACTTGGTTGCCGCCAAAACCACCTACCGATGCCGGCACAGTTTTCACGACGACGCCGCCCGCACCTGCGCGCTGTACCTCACCGCACGGAGAGCGCAAGTCCACGCCCTCGTGATAAGTCCACGATCCTGTGACCGGATGATAGCGCCGACCCATAGGCGAGGTCACATACACTGGCGCAGGAATTGGCGGGTGCAGCCAATAAGCGCCGCCAGAAGTGTTGGCAGTTCCACCATTTCGTCCAGCAGCTGCAGCTTCAGCCGCCTTTCGCCGGTTCTCTTCATCAATTTTGGCGATCTCCGTGGCAATTGCTTGCCGCTCGGAGACTGTTTGCAAAATCGACGCATTCGTTACATCTTTGAGATTTTCAAGAGCGCGATGTTGATTGTCGATTTTAGCAAGGAGCGAGTTCAATTCACCGCGCTTTTGATCGGCGGTGGCTTTTCGCTCTTTGTTCTGGGCAACGAGGGCATCTGCCTTAGCCTTTAGCTCCTCAATAGTGCTCTCCACCGCGCTTTGACGGGCTTGACGATTCTTGGCACTCGCTGTCGCCTGCTCATGTTCGGTGAGCGCAAACGTCTGCGTGCGCGCAATAGCCGAATTGATCCGGTAGGAGTCGATAAAATCCTGCGCTGAACTGGATCCAAAAACTAGATCCACAGTGCTCGGACCAGTCTCACCACGATAAGTTGCCCGAGCAAATTCTCCCAAAGACTTTCGTGACTGCTCAGCGGCGTCTTTAGCTTTATCAATATCGCGAGAAATATTGCCCAGTTCGGCTTGAGCAGCGCTCAGCATCGCAGCATTCGCCTCTGCCTCACGCTGGGATGCAGAAAGTTGATTTTGGGCATCAAGTACTGCCTGTTCAGCAGCGGGAAGCTGGGATCGAGTCTTTTCAAAGTCCAGATACGTCTGTTGAATATTGACGTCGATTCCCTCAAGTTGCGAGGTCAGAGCATCGATACGTTTCTGCTTTTCGTTCTGCTGATTAACGAGATCGTCACGATCCGCCGCATTAGCAGGAATATTGACTGCTAACCCGGTGAATACCAGCGTGAACGCCGCAACTGTTGTTAAGAACTTCTTCCTCATAGAATGCAAACTTTCGGTCGGCTTCTAGACTCGCGTGTACCTTCTGAGTGCGAAGAATGAGGCAAAGGAGGCAATCACAATTGCCGCAACAAGCAAAATCGGGCTAAGAATTAGCACGTCCTTGGTGCCCACAATCTGCACCCACGTAGAACCAAACCAATCCTTGATCAGGAATTCCACCACAGTCCACAAACTCAATATTGCCAGCACGGCTCCGACCAGCGAAGCAATAATTCCTTCGAGTATGAACGGCAACTGAATCATCTTATTAGAGGCGCCAACGTAGCGCAGAATTTCTGTTTCATTCCTGCGGAACATCGCCGAAAGCCGGATCGTTGATGGAATGAGCAGCATCGCAGTAATCACCATGACCACAGCCAGACCACCAGAAACCAAGGTGAAATTGTTGAGCGTATTAAACAGTGGCTCAAGTTGTTTTCTCTGGTCGACGACGGATTCCACGCCCGCGCGTCCCTCCAGAGCGTCCGCGACCACCTTGTATTCTTGCGGGTTAACAAGCTTCACTCGGTAGGAGGGTTGCATTTGATCGGCAGTCATCGCGTCGGCCCAGGCCGAATCGGCCATCTGCTTCTTGAAAGCCTTCAACGCGTCGTCTTTCGATTCAAAATAGACTTCAGCAATGTAGGGCTTCATTTCCTTGGTTTCAAGGAATTTGGCAATATCGTCAATCTGTTCTTGAGACGCTTCACCTGCTGCGCACTGGGCACGTTGCGAATGTTGCGGGCACATAAATGCCGACACTTCAACCTTGTCGTACCAGTCATTTTTGAGATTCCCGATCTGGGTTTGCAACAAGATCGCAGCGCCGATGAAGAGCAAGGATACGAAGGTAACCAGCGTTACGGAGAAGGCCATTGCTAGGTTGCCACGCAAACCTTTGACGGTTTGGGAAAGAATAAAACGTAACTTCATTACCGAGCTCCTCCGTATGCTCCACGCTCCTGATCGCGCACAATCCGACCATCAGACAGCTCCACGACGCGTTTACGCAGCTGATCAACAATCGCACGATCATGAGTGGCCATAACTACCGTGGTTCCTTGACGGTTGATTCGATCCAAAAGACGCATAATACCGAGTGCCGTCTCGTGATCGAGGTTTCCAGTTGGCTCGTCTGCCAGCAACAACTCGGGGCGATTGACCATAGCGCGGGCAATAGCAACGCGTTGCTTTTCGCCACCCGATAGCTCATACATGCGGCGGCTTTCTTTGCCATCCAGTCCAACCAACTCGAGAACCTTTGGCACTTCTTTACGTATGGCGTGTCGCGACTTTCCAAGCACTTGCATTGCCAAAGCCACATTGTCGAATACGTTCTTTTCAGATAGCAATCGGAAGTCTTGGAATACGTAACCAATTTGCCGGCGCAAGAAAGGCACTCGACGTGCCGATACTCCTGCTAGATCTTTTCCAAGCACGAATACTTTGCCTGAGGTTGGCGCAGTCTCAGCGGATATCAACGAGAGCATCGTTGATTTGCCTGATCCTGATGCACCAACGAGAAAGACGAAGTCTCCCCGCTCGATAGTGAGAGACACTTGATCAAGCGCAGGGGCTGCCCCTTTCGCATAAAGTTTCGTAACATTTTCAAAATTGATCATTACTTTTCACGCCCTAGCAACGGGTATTGGTCATTAGTTACCTTATTGTTATTTATTTTGGACAGAACAAGGCGCGCCGATGAGGCACTAAAAAATGCGCAAATCGCATCAGATCACATTTTGTGGTTCGATGTGAAGATAGTGATCGCGCAGAGAAGATAGTGATCGCGAAGAACTGACACTTCGCGCAGTCGGCTCACTTGCCGTTATTTGCGTATAGACGTGCGAGCTACGCGTTACTCGTCTACTTGTTTTCCTCAAGCTGACCGTGGCGCCACCGGATTCCGGCGTCGATGAAACCGTCGAGATCGCCGTCGAAGACCGAATCCGTATTTCCGACTTCATAGTTGGTGCGCAAGTCTTTGACCATCTGGTACGGATGCAAGACGTAAGAGCGCATCTGATCACCCCATGAAGCTTTCACATCACCAGCTAGTTCTTTCTTCTTCGCCTGCTCTTCTTCATGGCGCAACTGCAAAAGCCGCGATTGCAATACTCGCAGTGCCGAGGCACGGTTTTGAATCTGCGATTTTTCGTCCTGCATCGACACCACGATACCGGTAGGGATATGGGTCATTCGCACTGCCGAGTCGGTAGTGTTCACGGACTGGCCACCCGGACCAGATGAGCGGAACACGTCAATTTTGAGTTCCGATTCCGGAATCTCAATGTGGTCGGTAGTTTCGATCAGCGGAATTACTTCGACCGCCGCAAAGGAGGTTTGACGCCGTCCTTGGTTATCGAACGGTGAAATGCGCACGAGACGATGCGTGCCCGCCTCAACAGAAAGTGTTCCGTAAGCATAAGGCGCCGAAACCTCAAAGGTTGTGGACTTGATGCCCGCTTCTTCGGCGTAGGAGGTGTCCATCACTTTGGTTGCGTAACCATGACGCTCTGCCCAGCGCAGATACATACGTTGTAGCATTTGTGCCCAGTCCGCAGCATCCACGCCGCCAGCTCCCGAACGAATAGTGACGACGGCGTTTCGCTCGTCGTATTCCCCGGAAAGGAGCGTCTTTACTTCTAAATCAGCCAAAGCGGTTGAAACCTTGGCAAGTTCTTCGTCGGCCTCGGCGAAAAGCTCGGCACCGGCGTCGGCATCGGTAACAGATTCCTCTTGCGCCATTTCCACAAGAGTTTCAATATCCTCGATACGCGATCTCATCTGCTCAATCTTTTCCAACACTGATTTCGCATGAGAGAGCTTGGACGTCAGTGCTTGCGCTGCTTCTGGATCATTCCACAGCTCAGGATTAGATGATTCTTCAGTCAACTCCGCAATGAGCTTCGTGAGTTTAGGTACGTCAGTTACCGCCTCAATCTGTGTATAGGTTCGGCGGAGCTTTTCAATTTCAACGTTATAATCAGTGGCCACGGTTCCTTATTCTACGGCATCAGGAGGAATTGATCTGCCAGGAAAGCCGTGAGGGCGCTTACGCTGTGTGTATTGGCGTGAAGCGTACTGGCCTTTTGATAGGCAGTCTTGAAATACGCGGAGTGTGAAATGTTATTTTTGTTCATTTCTCGGTAGCTTTGAGATGTGAAAGTTACGCCTCTTCATCTTGCAGCTCTTGCCGTCGTCGCAGTCGACGGTCTCCGTCCCGTAGGAACACGTGAGCCTATCATGCGCACGTCTGATTTCTATTACACTGGCGTGCTTGATGAATCGGGGAAACGATGGGTTGTGAAATACCCGCTTCATGCATATGCTGGAACTATTCTCGAGGCAGAAGCTGCAGTTGCGCAGTCGCTCTTGCAAGAACTGCGTTCAGGGCAGCTTCCTTTTGACGTGCTTCGACCAGCTGGTTTTGCTCCATTGACGCATGGCCGTGCGCTCGTCTACCCTGCCCCACTTGGAAAAATACGTTCTTTCGATGACATTTCTCCAGCGGCTGCGCACGAGCTTGGCAGAACTTTGGCCTCGATCCACTCTCTGAGCACTGCAGTTATTGACCGCGCCGGAATGCCTCATTACGATCCGCAGACGTGGCGCACTCGCTTGCTCACAGAGTTACGCGAAGCCGAGAAAATTACCACGATCCCTGTAGTGCTGCGTAAACGCTGGGAACAGGCCTTGGAAAATGGACTGTTGTGGAATTTCGTTCCGACTGTCATCCACGGCGATGTTGCTGAAGAGAATTTCCTATGGTCGGAGGGCACTGTTTCCTGCGTACTAGGTTTTGGCGAAACTCAAGTTGGAGATCCAGCGTTGGATTTCGCTTCGCTCGTTTCTTCGCTTCCCGACGACGAGTTCGACGCTGTGTTCGAGTCCTATCAGAACGCTCTCAATCACGACGTTGACGAAAATTTCCTCAACCGTTCAATACTCATGAGTGAGATGGCGCTTCTACGCTGGCTACTCTTCGGAATCCGAATGCAAGACCAGTCCGTTATTGATGACGCCACCCAGATGCTCAACGATCTGGCTGCTGATATTGAAGCTGATCCTGAGCTATCCTTCGGCCCCTCATGGCAGGTCGATGCATTCGTGCCGGACGCTTCAGTGGATCTGGCTGAGGAAGCTTCTTTCACTACAGAAACTCCAGCATCCGCCGAGTAATCGCGCGCTAGTTTTGCCGAATTAGCTGCTCTCCTTCCCTGATTTTCTCTGCAATAGTTTCTTCAATCATCTCGCGATTGAGGTTCTGTGCATGCAATTCTCTGCGTTGCGGATCCTCTTCGCCGAGGTAATAAAAGCATGCGTCAATATTCTCAAGTGGCACATCGTATGCGTGAGACCAGGCAAGACGATACAGCTCCAGCTGGAATTGTCGTGACTGAATATGCTGCTCTGAGGGGCGCTTGCCCGTTTTCCAATCGACGATTGTTATTGGTTTTTGACTATCGACATGCGATGTGTCAAAAACCGCGTCAATGACGCAACGAATTGGGGTCGATAGAAGCGATATTTCTACTGGTTGTTCAATTGCAACGTGCGGCAATTTTGCAAATCTTGAACTCTCAAAACGTGCCATGAGCTCGTTTCTGCGTGGTTCATCGGCAAGGAGATCGTCGTCAATTGGCATTTCTCCTGGATATGCAACGGAATCAATATCTAAAGTGCTTGGCGCACTAAAATATTCGGCAATCTGCGCGTGAACGTCGGTTCCGATTCGAGCTGCTCGTAACGGCTTACGTGGAATAGGGCGAATTTGATCCATCAAGAAGTCTTGAGCATCATTCATCAAAGAAACAATCCCCGATGCGGTAAAATGCTCAGCTTCATAGGAAAGGGAGCCTCCGGCAGCGTTTCGCTCTGCTATCAGCAGCTCAATGATATTTTCGGTTTCATCAAGGCTCTGTGAAATAGCATCGAGGTCAATTTTGTTTATCTGCACATTTAGCGGGCGCGATTCTAGGCTTCGATCTACATCCCGCGGCCACAGGATTTCGTGGTTTTCGGTAACGGTAGTGCCGGGGGCGAACTCCCCATCATCTGCCACGAGTGGTTGAGCCCATTTGAGAAAATCTTCAATATTTTTGAACGGAAGTTCCGATATTGCATCAGGATTTTGCGCACTTTGCGAAAAAATAACCTGCTTTGTTTGATCCTGAAAGGCATACATTTCCTTGAGATATACGCTCTGCTCAACCGCATATTTTTCGAGCGATTGATCTTCAGGTGAACGACCGAGATTGCTCTCGTAACCTGCCTGAACTTTCGTTAGATCTTTAAAATCATAGCTTCCCAATATCAGGTGCGATTTGGGGCGGGTAAATGCCACATAAGCCAGGCGGCGAGTCTCTCCTGATTCATATTCTGGAAGCAGTCGATTGCGGTAATCATCGAATACGCACCCGGTTATTCCTTTCCGGAAGTATGCCGGATTGCTGCTGTCCACAATCATCGCATTATATGGATTGTGGTTGAGCATCTCTTGCGCAGAGAAAATCGGCAAATGTTTTCGATCTGATCTCAAAGGATACGGAAATAACGTCGTCCTGGTATGCCACGACTTAGCTTTGCTTGGCAGCACGTTTGAAAATTCTCCTGCCACCAATTCAGGTACAGCTACTACGTCCCATTCCAGGCCTTTTGCCGCGTGAACGGTCAAGATTTGCACAATATCAGGTTGCGGTTCTGTTTCTTCACGAAGTTCAAAAATTGATATTTCTTGATCGCTTTCTTCAGATCCTCCCCGTTCTTTGCTTTCAACAGCATCAATCCACTTGCAAAAATCACCAATTCCCAACTGCGGATTGTTATTGGCGAAATCAGCAGCTAGATCAACGAATTGTGCCAAGGCCGATTTGAGACGTTTACTCCCCCGGCTGCGTGCTTCAGCCAACGCATAAAGATTGAGTTCATCGATCACTTTCAACACTAATTCCGGCATATTCAAATTGATATGTGATCGAACTTCTTGAACTACGCGCGCAATATCAATAATTCGCACGGCACCGGCAGCAGACATGCCCAGTTCACAAAGCTGCTCAGCATGTTCAATATAAGATATGGCCTCTACAAGATTGAGTTCAAGAGCGCGCGAATACGACTCAACACTGTTTCGCACTGGAGACGTCGTGTCTTGAGCTTTGCGCAGCTTTTGTGAAAAATCGGAGAGAATACGCAGATCACGCGTGCCAATACCGTAGTAATTCAAGACGACCATCAAAGCATCATTACGAGATGGAGTCGAAACAAGCGTGAGAATCGCACGCAGCAGTCGGATCTCTGGCAACAAAATAATTTGTTCGCCACCTACAACTTCATACTCCAAACCGAATTCTTCCAGAGCAGCAATAACATCTTGAGCATACTTGTGCTTGCGTATTAGCACTGCGGCAGAAAGGCCGGTAGATGCCGTCTTCCTTGAGCTTTCATTTTTGCTCTGGTTCGAAAATATTTCCGCTATCTGACGCGCGATGGCACGATAAGAATCTTGCCGTAAGTGCTTGTGTATATGGATCACCGCGCCTGCTGGAGCAGTCGGTGCAGCTTGCAGTTGTTGGAGTTGCAATGCAGACGACGCGCGCGCAACTGCGGGTTTAGTCCGCCATGGCCGTTCAAAACCACTATCGTCAATATCAGTGTCGATTACCTTCGAATCGAGCTTTTCAAATCCGCTTGTAACAATATTCGCCACCTTGAGAATATTTTGCGAATTACGAAATGCTACAGAGAGGCTCAATGTGTTTTCTGCTTTGACGGCAAATTTTTCACTAAAGTCTGCGAGTGCGTTTGCACTAGCACCACGCCAACCATAGATCGCTTGATTCGGATCGCCTACCGCACATACCGAATCAGCTCCTTGGAACGCCGCAGCAATAAATTCTGCTTGATTGATAGAGGTATCTTGATATTCATCTAACAAGATCAACTTATATTTAGCGCGAAGTTCTTGCCCGATTTGGGGAACCTTAGTGAGAATTCTCGTCGCCCATGCTACTTGATCAGCATATTCAATTAACGAGTGCGCTTTTTTATACTCAAAATACTCCTTGACTATATCTACAATTGCAGCTCGCAGTTTCAACGGAACAATAGCCTTTTTTAGATCTGTAAAGCCCTTCGAAGCTTCAGTTCCTTTGAAAGGCTTGCTTGTTAAACGCATACCGCCATCGATGTCCTCGATAGCCTGAGCTTCGCTGAGGAAGAAGCTCCGCACCTCGTCAAGAGTGCATTTGTTATCAATAATTGCAGCTGCCATTGAGAGCGCAGTGTCAACTACACTCGATTCGGCCCATTCAAAGTCACCGAGATTATTTTGGTCAATTCCCCAATTCGCCACGATCGTTTGCATGATCTGCCACCGTTCACCTTCAGTGATGAGACGTGCACGCGGATCTTCACCAATGAGCATGGCATAGGACATCGCTATTTCAGACGCAAAAGAGTTATATGTGGAAATCGTTGGACGTTCAAATTCTTGATGTATGTGATTGGCAACTTGTTGAGAAAATTCCGCGTTTCTCGCAACCGCGTCACTAGTTTCCTGATTAGCGTGAATTTGATTCTGTTCTGACGTGCCCGTCGTTTTCAGATCAGAAAGCTTGCGCTGAGCTTTACGGACATAAGCATCCACTCGCTCACTCAATTCACCAGCTGCTTTTTTAGTAAACGTCAAGCCAAGAACTTGCTGTGGCGTGACCATTCCTGAAGCAATATGCCACGCAATTCGCTGACTCATCGTGGCAGTTTTCCCAGCTCCAGCACCAGCGAGCACAAGAATTGCTGGCGCAGTAGACCGAATCACCTGCTCTTGCTCGTGTGTTGGTGGAAAATCAAAAATCTTAATAAATTCTTGGTAGTCAATTGTGCTGTTCATGAAAATACTCTCTCTCCCTCACGTGCAGGGCAAATTCCCACGTAAGCGCAATAACTGCAGTATGCCTCGTCCGGGCGCGCCGGAAAATCCGGACCACGCTGTAAGAGCGCAACAGTTTCAATATTTCGCTCTGCTACTTCTAATTCTGCAATCCCGGCACGCTCTTGATCCGATTTTTTGATGTTAGATGCACCCAGGTGAACTAATTGTGCTTTCTCAACGCATCGTGGTGCCGGAATCCCCTCTTGACCAGCCACGCCACCTTTGCTGATGAGCCATTGATAGGTCAGCAACTGTGGATGCGATGCAACCTTATCTTTTGTTGGAGCGTTCTTCCCCGTCTTGAGATCAACAATATTCACTAACCGAGGGGCGCTAGAATCGAATTCGATTCTGTCGATCCGCGCGCGCACAATATAGTCATCCGCTTCGTAATAAGCCGGAACTTCTACTCGCACACCGTCAGGCGCTTCTGATATATGTTTGGCTAGGTTGCGCACCATCAACTCAGCTCTAGCTCGTAAACGCTGACTACTGAGCAAATTCTCATCTAGACCTAAAAGGTGCCATTTTTCTTCTAAGGCAGCACTTAATTCTTCTTCGGAACCAGTTGGGTGTTCTTCCGCTATTTTATGGATCAGGGAGCCTAAGTCAGCAACGAGGGTATCGTCGGTGGGTTGTGCACCAATACTTTTGAGAAATTCTCGCATTGGACACTCGAGTGTTGTTTCTACCTTCGACGGCGAAATCTTTGCTTTACCCTCAAAAACTGGTTCATTAGAGCTCAACGGCATGCAATCAACCCAAGTATTCGAATCAGCCTCCGCGAATCCAGAATTCTTCAATCGGTCGAGGAGAATTTGCGTCCGCCTAACTATAGCCGGATCTTCAAGCTGCGAAATCTGCCGCAAGCGCCCTACAACAGCATCAACGTGTGAAGCCACTGCAGTTGCTTGTGAAACTTCTTTCAACTCTAATTTTTCAGCTCTACATAGCCATTCAATGAAGCTAGACGGCAAGGAATCCGCATTGCGTTCAAAGGTGAAAGTCACTGATTGCCGAGCGCGAGATACTGCTTGTAACAGCATTCGTAACTCGTCGTCCAAGACCTCGCTCATCAACTGCTGCGCGACCACGGTGCCACCTGACAGCACCGCGCCAACCACCACCGATACAAGCTCAGGCACTCGAGTCAACGGATTGCGTAATCGAGTATTGGGCCATACTCCTTGATTCACCTCCACAATCACCACGTGATCCCAGCTTCGTCCGATTACCGACGACGGCGTGCCCAGCGTTACTTCGTCTCCGCCCACGCCCGTGCGTGCAATAGAATCTTCAGGCAAATCCTGCAGCTCAAGATCGTCGAGAAAACGTTCAATTCCAGCAAGCTGTGTTTTTCTATCGTTAAGGCGCTGTGCAACCCGGAAGAGTTGAATAACTGCGTCAAGATCTGCGTTGGCTATATCTGCCAAAATTCCATGCCCGAGGGCTTGCGAACGCCACTTTTCCGCTATGTCAAGCGCGTTCCATGCTTCCCACAACACTTCGTCAGCACTTTGCCCGCGAGAATGAGCTTGTCGAATACTGATGATGACTTGTGCAATTTTTCTAATACTCGGAATATTGCTCAGCACAGGATCATGCGGGTTTCTCACCAGCTGCAACAAGACTTCCTGTTCTGACCGATGACCATCGTAATACAGTTCCCAACCATGCAATTCTCGACGAATCTTGCGCAGTTGAATCGAGTCAATCTGCGACAGCCGCCCTGTTAATACATGTTCAATATCAGCAATGGACAGCTCATACGGGTCATCTATGGCAAGATGCAAGAGATCGAGCAGAGCGTGCACCGCTGGTTGTTCTCGTAATGGAAGTGCCGAGTTTGTGGCCTCAACTGGAATTCCCATTCTCACAAGCGCCCGCCTGATTGCACTGTGAATATTATGCGAACGGGTTATGATCGCCATTTCACGATAAGGAACACCTTCATGAAGGTGAAGACGCCGCAACTGCGCGCCAATTGCCTCCACTTGCGCATTAAATGTTACAGCCGAGAGCACCGTAATCGGTGACTCCGCCTGAGCGCTAGCCCCAGTACCAGCACCAGAATAAACCCCAATGCTGGGCACATCACAACGCTCAACCCCAGAGTCAGCACCACCGCATTCCATCACATATTGATCACTGCCCACCTCGGCACGTCGATGTTTAACAACGCCTGCCACATGAATACCAGACTCTATTCTCCTTGCAAGTTTGCGCAGGCCAGAGTTTCCCCGGTAAACCTGCTCGAGAATCAATTGCTGCGCGCCAATTCCCATATCAGTGCGAGCGCGGGAAAGCATCGTCGGCAATTGCGCTATACCACCTCGAAATCCTTGTACAGCCAAATCCGGATTGCCAAATACAACAATAGAAGCACCGTCATCTTGAAGCTGGCGCAATAACGTGATCAGACTCAACGTTGCATTCTGAACGTCGTCAACAAAAACCCAATCCCACCGCGGCTTCACCACGGCTTTACCGCCAAAATCTCCGCCAGAAGTTTCCCAAGCTCGAAGCACACCTGCGGCATTACTCATCAATCGGGCGTGATCGATGCGGTCTGGATTAGTAGAATGTGCGCTCGCCTGTGCTGCCAATGCTCCCTCGTATGCGCCCATGATCTGTGCGCCTTGAATCCACACTTTTCGATCGTGTATTTTCCCAAGTTCGCACAGATCGTCAACACCAAGACCCAGCTCAGCTGCGCGTGTAATCAGATCACGAAACTCCGCACGGTACGCAGGAAGCTGCGCAGCGTCGTCGTCAATAAAATCTAAATCCGTAACATGAAGCGCGCCCTCATCTACAAGCTCAAAAATTTCTTTCAAAATCACGTCTTGATCAGGGCCAGATATCAATTGAGGCTCTAATCTTCCTTGTAGCTGTGCAAACTCCGAGATCACTTTGAAAGCAAAAGCGTTAATCGACTGAACTGCAATAGAGTCCGTAAGTCCGCCAAGCGACACCGAAAGTTCGTTCCTCAGCTGGGTAGCTGCCCGCCTATCTGGACTCAGCACAGCAATCTTCGCACGTGGACTGTCCGAAACGGTCTTTAGCACGGCTTGCTTGAGAACCTCCGTCTTTCCAGAACCAGGCGCACCGATTACAGACAGCGTGCAAGGTGCCACGCATTGGTTGAGCACCGCTTGCTGCGATGAATCTAATGTGTGAGTCGTCATTGCAAACCTCCAGAACTATTACTGTTAATAGAGTATCGGAAGCCTCCTGCCATTTTTCGTTGCCGCCGAATAATTTTTCATCGCCGGCAGATTTTTCTTGCCTGCCGCATGCCAGTGTCGAGTTCCTCCAGCAACGAAATTTACGTTATCGCGTTATAAATCACGCACGTAAACAGGCTAAAATAGTATGAGAAATACAGTTACGGCATCGCCATCTGGCGGCAGCCCAATATTTAAGGAAAATCCATGGAAATCAGCATCGGCATTCGAGATTCAGTTTCACCAGTTAACCTCGATGTTGACATGTCGGCCGACGAGCTCATGAACCTTATCAGCTCCGCGCTTGACGCCAACTCCCCCGTCAAGCTCACTGGCACCGACGGCACGATCCTATTCGTACCTGCAGCGTCGTTTGGTTACGTTCGTATTGCTAAGGAAGAGCAGCGCCGGGTCGGATTCGGTTTCGTCTAGTTCATCGCGTCTAATCGCCACACGACTCTTTTGCTCTTGCCGCACGACTCTCAGATTTTCGTAGCACAGACAGCTGTTAGGTCGTCCTTTTATGACAACTGATTTTCCGTTGACCAACACAGACGCAAGCGTTGGTCTTTCGCGTCGCCCGGTTGAGTCGGTCAAGGCCGTGATCATTTTGGCTGGTGGGACGGCACGTCGTCTCGGCGGTGTTTCCAAACCAGATTACGAGATTGCAGGTAAACGCCTTCTTGACCTTCTCTTTGACGAACTCGAACGGGCGGGTTTTGACGGCCAAGCGTGCGTCGTCGGACCACCTGATCTCACGGTGCCCACCGGCGCAAGGCTCACCTTGGAAGATCCTCCTTTTGGAGGACCGCTCGCCGGTATCGCAGCGGGTGTGGCCGTGTTCGACGATTTTTCAGACGACGACGGCGTCCTGCTCGCGACCTGCGACGCTCCCCTTGTGCCACGGCTATTGCCCGATTTGGCTTGCGTTCTCCAGCAAAGCCCCAGTTCTGCAGGTGTCATACCGACGACGAACGATACCGATCCGTGGCCACAGTACACGCATGGCTTGTACAGGCTCAATGCGTTACGCCAGCTCCCGGCACGAAGAGACGCTTCAATAAAATCTGCATTTGGAACGTTGGAACTTCAAACGCTGATCGACAAACATAACTATTGTTTCGACGTCGACACCCCTGAAAGTGCCACGCAATTACTAGACCGCCTTTCAATCAACGAAAAATAGCGGCGTAGCTCACTGTGACTTAGGACTATTTTCCCAGCATTTCGCACCTTTTGCTCGCTATCTCCACTACAGCGCGCGTAGAATTGTACCTGTAAACAATTGAATAGAGGAGGTGAATGAGGAATGGCAATTTTGAAGAATTTCTTCAAGCGTAACGATTCTGCCACCAGCGGTTATGTTTACGAAGCGAAAGCTCGTGAGCTCGAACTGATGTCGGAGTTCCTTAACATCTGATTAATCTGAGGATGACCCTCACTGAAGACGCGGACAAAGACGTCCGCTTTTTTGTTTTTATGAGGGCAAACCACCTAAAGGGTCAAGTGTCACAAGCGTCAAAAAGGGCGGTATCCAATCAGACTGCTCATTCTTGGTGATGTTTTGGCAACTAGTCGATATATATCGAGATGTTGTCGAATACGCACCAAAATTCGCAGGCATCGCCCGTCCACAGGCCGCGCCCGCCCGCAGCCCTCGCCCGCAAACCGCACAATAACGTGACTTCGGATATACTCTGGAACCAAATGACCCAGCTTTTGCACCACATTACTGTAGAATGGCACTGTTAGCGGTTGCCCGGTCGTCTTGGTAAAGCTAAAAGAAATTCACGATCGGCTGCCTTAGTTGGCGCTATTTTACTGCGCGCCACCAAACGAAAGCACAAGTGAATGACTAATACTTCCGGCATCGTAGATGCCTCAAATGCCTCTGCTCCAAAGATTTCGCAGGTAAAGGCTGATATTGAAGGCTCTGCTGAAGAACTCAATCTCGAGCAGCGCACTTTCGCCGATTTTGGCGTTTCTGAGCCAATCGTCAAAGCCCTAACCGAACGCGGAATCACCCACCCGTTCCCAATCCAAGCACTCACGCTACCGGTAGCTTTGAAACGCGCCGATATTATTGGGCAGGCAAAAACCGGCACTGGCAAAACCCTCGGTTTCGGATTACCGGTACTCGAAAATTCCATCGGTCCAGGTGAATCAGGCTGGGACGACATCGAACATCAAGGTGCCCCGCAAGGCCTGATCATCGTACCAACTCGCGAGCTAGCAAAACAGGTCGCCAACGATTTAAGCAACGCAGCTGCTTATCGCAGCGTCCGGATCGTGGAAGTCTACGGTGGCCGCGCCTACGAGCCACAGGTGGAAGCTCTGAAAAAGGGTGCTGAAATCGTGGTCGGTACACCGGGCCGCCTAATCGATCTGAAGAAGAACCGCACTCTCGATCTCTCTGCAGTGCGCACAGTCGTCCTTGACGAAGCCGATGAGATGCTTGATCTTGGCTTCTTGGAAGACGTCGAAACCCTGCTCAGCGCCACGCCAGCGAACAGGCACACCATGTTGTTCTCGGCCACAATGCCCGGCCCCGTAGTTGCGATGGCACGCAGGTACATGTCAAAGCCAACTCATATTCGTGCTCAAGAGCCCGACGATGATTCGAGCACTGTACAAAGCGTCACCCAGGTAATTTACCGCTGCCACGCAATGAATAAATCGGAAGTAGTTGCCCGTATTCTCCAAGCTCGTGGGCGCGGCCTGACCATTATTTTCACGCGCACCAAGCGCACAGCAGCGCAGCTTGCGGACGAACTTAAAGATCGCGGTTTTGCAACTGGCGCTATCCATGGAGACCTCGGCCAGGGAGCGCGCGAGCAAGCCATGCGCGCGTTCCGCAATGGAAAGATCGACGTCCTGGTTGCCACCGATGTTGCAGCTCGTGGCATCGACGTCGACAACGTTACCCACGTCATTAACTACCAGTGCCCTGAAGATGAGAAAACTTATTTGCACCGCATTGGACGCACAGGACGCGCCGGTCAGTCTGGAACTGCCGTCACTTTTGTGGATTGGGAAGACACTCCGCGTTGGTCAGTGATCAATCATGCCTTGAATCTCAATTTCCCTGAGCCGGTGGAAACTTATCACACCTCAGCACAACTCTTCACCGATCTCGATATTCCAGAAGGTGTCACTGGTCGTCTTCCAAAATCAGAGCGCACTCGTGCGGGACTCGATGCCGAAGAACTCGAAGATCTTGGAGAGACTGGCAAACGTCATTCGCGTTCGCAGGGGCGTACCAGTGAGCGCGCGGGTCGCTCGCGTAGCGGGAGCCAGCGTCGTCAGGATCGCACCAATGGAGGACGCCGGACGCAAAGTAGCGAACGTCGCGGCCAAGTTCGAGGCCAAGACGACGGCGCTACAGAACGTAGCGATCGTAAGGCCGAGCAGTCTCCATCAGCCAAACGCGCTCCGCGCCAGCGACGTCGTATCAAAAAGGATTCGAATACGCCCAATGCCTGATCTTATGATGCCTAAGGTAGAGCATTTAAAGGCATAAAACCTCATATAACGGGCATAAAGCCCGTATATAACGCATGCGCGCACATCTTCATATGTGCGCGCATTTGCGTATAAAGGTAATAAGGTATGTAGGCCTTAGACCGCTACATACACTCGCACAGGCTAGAGAGTCCGAACGATACTCGTCACACCTGCGATAATTAGCTGCGTCGCGATCGCAGCGAGTAACATACCGGAAAGGCGCGTCAAGAGCATTACGCCAGATTTGCCCATAACGCGCATAATCGGAGTGGCAAAGCGCATCGTCACGAAAGAAATCATCAGGACGGAAATAAGCCCCAAGCTCACCGCAAGAATGGAAGAGAACGACTTCCCGGCGTCGTCGACCAAAATCATGAACGCGACGATACTTCCAGGACCAGCTAAAAGTGGCGTTCCCAGTGGTACAACGGCCGCGTTGATCGTGCCCGACTCGCGTCCCGGATCTTCTTCTTCACCTGTGAGCAGCTGTAATGCTACCAGGAGCAGGAGCAGCCCACCCGAAATCTGCAGAGCCTCAGTAGTAATACCTAAAGCTCCGAACACCTGAAAGCCGAAAAAACCGAATATCAAAAGGATGCTGAGCGCAATCGAATTCGATACAAAAGCTGCTTTCCGGCGGTCTTTCTCCGAAATGCGCGAGGTCAGAGACATAAACACCGGCAAATTTCCGAATGGATCAATGATCACAAATAGTGTGGCAAAAGCTGATCCATACAAGGCAAAATCAAAGCTCACGGATGCAATACCTCCAAATACGTTCCCTCAATAGCTGTTTCGAATACTTCCTGGGCGGTGAGTCCCTCACCTAGCGTATTAGGTTTTCCCGTCCCGTGATAGTCGCTGGCGCCAAAACGTGCTAGACCTAATTCTTTTGCGAGCTTTTTTAAGACTGGTCGCTGCGATGGCGGGTTGTCGCGATGATCGATTTCGATACCGAATAGGCCTGCTTGCGCGAACTCTCGGATCGCATCGTCGCTCAGTGAATACCCTCGTTTTACTGCTTTGGGGTGGGCAAGAATAGCTCGTCCACCTGCGCTTTTGATCATATCGATGGCTTGTATAGTTGAGGGAGCAATCTGGGGCACGTAGTAGGGCGACGACGTGTGCAAGAGTCGCGCAAATGCCTCATCTCTGTTTTTTACTATCCCTTTACTTACTAGCGCATCAGCGATGTGTGGCCGGCCGATCGACTTACTTGTAGCTGCCGCCTGGAGCACATCGTCCCAGCTAATCAAAAAATCAGCGCTCAGCAGCTCAACGATTTTCTGAGCGCGGAGCTGGCGCGCATTCTTCATTGTATTTATATGCAACTGGACCGTGGCGTCGTCTGGATTGAAAAGTATGCCGAGCACGTGCACATCGTGCCCATCGTACAAGGAGGAAATCTCCATTCCACGAACCAGCGAAACACCAGATGTTTTTACGAAATTAGCTGCTTCGTTCCACCCATCAATAGTGTCGTGATCCGCAACACCTACCACATCGAGCTTGGCGTGAGCCGCCTTGAGCATTAGTTCGCTTGGGGCGTCAGTACCATCGGAGAATTTTGTATGAGTATGCAGATCTATTCGCATAAATATAGCTTAACCCCGCATACTCTTTTTGTAATAATGGCGTCAGGCTTTTTAATAACGGCATCATGCTTGTAATAACAGCGTCATGCTGTGTAATAACTGCATCGCTTTGTCGTGACGGCATTGCCTGTGCCTAACACGCATTTCACCGTCCGAGAGCAAGTGTGCATTTGCTGCTCATTGAGTGGAATAATAAAAATATGATGAGCGAAAATGTACATGAGACTGCAAACGAAACTTCCGATATGCGCGAAAAGCTCGATAAAGAGATTGAAGAGCGCGCTCATAACCGAACTCAGCGGCCAAGCGGCAGCGCTTTTCGCGAGTTTATCGGCGAGGATTGGGGCGAACGCCCTGCCGGTCCGCAACGCGCTGAGGTGGCCGATTACACTCCAGCTCGCCGCGCTGCTATAGGACGGCTTTTCCCCGGAGAACGTCTCGTTTTCCCTGCTGGAGACCTCAAAGTTCGTTCGAATGACACCGACTACCGTTTCCGCGCTCATTCCGCTTTTGCCCATCTCACTGGATTAGGTGGCGAGGATGAACCAGCAGCGGTGCTGGTCATGAATCCAATCGACCCTGCCGATAGTAGCGCTTCAGCACAGGCAACTCACGAAGCCACTCTGTACTTCCATCCACGGGCTTCGCGCTCTTCGGAGGAGTTCTATGCCGACTCACGCCATGGCGAATTTTGGGTAGGCGCGCGGCTCAGCGCGCAGGAGATGCAGACGATGACCGACATTGCCGTCAAACATATCGATTCTCTCCGCGATGATCTTGCCAAAGACCTTGGCTCTATCCAAATCCGCGTGATTCCTCATTCGGACGCTCAAGTTGAAAGTCTCGTCGAAGAACTGCGTGTTCAGAACGGGATCACCGAAAGCTCAACCTCTACCGACTTCGCTCTCGCTGAAGCTGCATCAGAGCTGCGGCTTATCAAAGACGAATGGGAAATCGAGGAGATGAAAAAAGCCGTTGCCGTAACCGCGCAAGGCTTTGAAGAAATTTTACGCAATCTTCCGCGCGCTGTGGGGCATTGGCGTGGTGAACGCGTGATCGAAGGCGCTTTTGGCGCTAAAGCCCGTGAAGAAGGTAATGGGCTGGGCTACGATACGATTGCCGCCTCAGGTAACCATGCCAACACTTTGCACTGGATTTCTAATGATGGCCCAGTACGCGAGGGTGATCTTGTGTTGGTCGACGCCGGAGCCGAAGTCGATTCGCTTTACACTGCCGATATCACTCGCACCTTGCCTGTGAATGGAAAATTCTCTGATGCTCAGCGCGAAGTGTATGAAGCCGTGCTTGAGGCCTGTGAATACGCTCTTGAAACCGCTTCCAAGCCGGGTGTGCGGTTCCGCGACGTGCACGCAGCAGCTATGGAAGTTATCGCGAAGCACCTTGATAGCTGGGGAATGTTGCCTGTGAGCGCCGAAGATTCTCTCAAACCTGAGGGGCAATATCATCGCCGTTGGATGCCGCACGGCACCTCGCATCACCTCGGCCTTGACGTCCACGACTGCGCACAAGCCAAACGTGAGCTCTACCAAGATGCTGTGCTCGAACCAGGCATGATCTTCACAATTGAACCTGGCTTGTACTTCCGAGCCGACGATCTCAAGGTTCCCGAGCGCTTCCGTGGTATTGGCGTGCGTATTGAAGACGACGTCGTGGTCACAAAGTCCGGTGCGGTGCGCATTTCTGAAGATATTCCGCGTACAGTTGAGGATGTAGAAGCGTGGATTGCCCGAGTGCAGGAAAATTAGATTTAACCACGCAAACAACAATATGAGGCTGTAAAGAAGCTCGATTTGCCGAGCGCTGTTACTAGGTGAGTTGTGCGCGCAGTGTGCAGCTCAAGTCGAAAAACTCTGTGATTTATGGAGGTGAACCATGAGCAAGCAGGCAGCGAATTCCCGAATTTTCGTTGGCAGGTTAGCAGGAACCGACGTTTTCGATCCGATTGGTGATCGAGTGGGCAAAGTAAAAGACGTGGTCGTGGTTTTTCGACTTAAACACGAGCCGCTTGCGGTGGGTTTAGTTGTTGAAGTTGCGGCAAAACGACGCGTTTTTGTGCCTTTGACGCGCGTCATGGCCATTGAAAATGGTCAAGTCATCACCACTGGTCTAGTCAATATTCGTCGTTTTTCGCAACGCCCTGTGGAGACGATGGTAGTTGGCGAAATTCTCGATCGCGAAGTTGTGTTCAAGGACGGCTCAGGGATCGCAGTCGTGGAGGACGTTGCTATCGAGATGACGCGCTCGCGCGAATGGCGGCTCACGCAGCTGTATGTGCGCATGAAGCGTGGATCGAAAGACGCTGGTAACACTCTCATTGTGCCGATTAATGAAGTGACGGGTCTTGCTTCAAAGATTGCCAATCAAGCTGCTAATGCTCTTATTGCGCAGCTTGATGATCTTAAAGCACCCGACGTAGCCGATGTGCTACGCGAGCTTCCAGAAGACCGTGTGCTCGCCGTCGCCAATCAGCTTTCGGACGACCGCCTCGCTGACGTGCTCGAAGAACTTGGTGACGAAGATCGTGTGGCTATCGTTTCTGGTTTGGACGTCGATCGCGCCGCTGAGGTTTTGGAAATCATGCAGCCCGACGACGCCGCCGATCTCGTTGCAGATTTGCCCACTATGCAGGCGGAGATGCTGTTGAGCCGCATGGAACCGGACGAGGCCGACGACGTGCGCCGCCTGATGTCGTATGGCGAACGTACCGCTGGTGGTCTGATGACGACCGAGCCAATCGTTTTGCCGCCAGATGCAACGGTTGCTACCGCCTTAGCGCATGCACGACGAGCCGATATTCCTCCAGCTCTTGCTACGATGGTCTTCGTATGCCGACCACCTCTAGAAACGCCAACGGGTCGTTTCTTAGGGGTTGTGCATTTACAGCGTGCACTGCGAGAACCGCCTTCAACAATGCTCGGTAGTATCGTGGATAACGACGTCGAGCCGCTCGAGCCAGCGGACGGTATTGGCACAGTGACCAGGCTTTTGGCAACATACAACCTCACAGCAATTCCCGTGCTTGATGAGGGGCAACTGATTGGTGCCGTTTCTGTGGACGACGTTCTCGACCATTTGCTTCCTGAGCATTGGCGTGAATACGACGAAACCTTGCTTGATCAAACGGTTAACGAAAGTTACGACTCCGATACCGAGGAACTTGAAGAGCGTGCTGCTGAGGCCGAGATTCGCGAAGCTCAGTTGCCACGCGAGGGCGAACCGTTGCCGAGTGAACCGTTGCCGGCAAGCACGGATGAGATGCGCGGAGAGGTGGGATGATCATGCCACACTCATTTGATCAGCCTTTGGATAAAGGTGCACGTCGTATTAAGAAATCGCGCTGGGATGGCGAAACTACTGGCCGGATTTCTGAACGTATTGCCAGATTTACAGGCACACCAACGTTCCTCATCTATCTCACGATTTTTGTGGTGGTATGGATTGGTTGGAACACTTATGCTCCTAAAGATTGGCAATTTGATTCGGCCGAGATAGGTTTTACGGCTCTGACGCTGATGCTGTCTTTACAGGCCTCATATGCTGCTCCACTCATTTTGTTGGCACAGAATCGGCAAGATGATCGTGACCGCGTTACAGCGCAGCGAGATCGGCAAGTTGCAGCGCAGAATCTAGCGGATACGGAGTATCTCACGCGCGAGATTGCGTCTTTGCGACTTGCAATTGGAGAGGTGGCAACTCGCGATTTTATCCGCTCAGAGTTGCGTGACGTGATGGAAGATCGCGAGTTTAGCAATATCGAAACTGAAATTGCACGACGCGATGCACGCATTGCAGAGCTGGAAGAACGAATCGCAAAATTAGAAGCTGAACATGAGACTAACTGAGCTCACACTATACATGCACCGCTCAGAATAATCATCCACTTTTACATTGCAAACTACTTGTGGGGGCGGGGATCGAAGATCCCCGCCCCCACAAGTTGAGACTGCTAAATGCACATATCAGTGCGAGCTGGCCTTCGCTACATGAGAAGATCCGCTCGCTGCTACGCAGCCCTTAGCTGAGTTTGTATGTACATACCGCATCTTGAGCTTGAGCATGACCAACTGATATCTTCACATCTTTGGTTTGTCCACGTTTTGTGAGCACAATTGGCGTGATGAGGTTATAGCCGGCAGCTTTTACACGAACTGCATCGACTTTAACAATTGGCTCCCCTGCCTGCACCGATTGACCGGACTCGGCGAGCACATTAAAGCCCTCACCTTTCAGTTCAACCGTTTCAAGCCCAATGTGAACTAACACTTCAACGCCTTGATCGGTGCGCATAGCGAAAGCGTGCCCGGTTTTGAAAACTTTCACGATCTCACCCGCAACAGGTGCCAGAACAATAAGTTCCGCACCGTCGTCGGGCTGAACCGCGAAACCTTCACCCAGCATTTTCTGTGAAAATACCGGATCAGGCACCTGCGATACGTCCACCACCGAACCAGCGAATGGAGCGTGAAGCTCAGCTTTCTTGCTCAAACCAAACATTAAATTTCCTGCTCTCCTTGTAAAGCAACTGATTCACCTTGAAGCTGGCGGGCAACTTCGTCGTACACAAACTGTACCTGCGGGCCAATAATAACCTGCACAGATTTCTGCGATGGACGAATCACACCTGCTACACCAGCAGCTTTAATATCGTTCTCCTTAACAAGAAGGTGATCTTTGACTGAAACGCGCAGACGAGTTGCACAGTAATCAACGAGATCAATATTTTCGCTGCCACCTAGACCAGCAATAACTTGGGAAGCAACGCTTGAGTAGGTGCGATCCTCAGCAAGGCTCACACCGGCGTCGGAATCATCGCCACGACCCGGCGTCTTAAGATCGAACTTGCCAATGGCGAAGTAGAAAACGCCGAGGTAGACGAGGAAGTAAA
This sequence comes from Arcanobacterium pluranimalium, assembly GCF_016907845.1. Classification (GTDB taxonomy): domain Bacteria; phylum Actinomycetota; class Actinomycetes; order Actinomycetales; family Actinomycetaceae; genus Arcanobacterium_A; species Arcanobacterium_A pluranimalium. The sequence continues at coordinate 1,085,856 of NZ_JAFBCS010000001.1, read as the reverse complement.
CCACACCGAGCAAGAGCAGCATCCACCACTTGTTGGCCAAGGGGTTTTGCGAGGAGAGGAACATATCCACGAATCCGGCCGAGAAACCGAAGCCCGCCGTCCAATGGAAGAAAGCAGCCACTGCCAAGGAAATACCTGTCAAAATGGCATGGATCAAGTAGAGTGCTGGAGCAACAAAGAGGAAGGAGAATTCTACTGGTTCAGTAACACCCGTAAAGAATGCAGCAAGAGCAGCTGCGAGCATAAGCGAACCAACGACCTTGCGCTTGGCCTTATCTGCACGCAAGTAAATCGCGAGCGCAGCTCCTGGCATACCGAACATCATCACTGGGAAGAAGCCAGCTTGGTACTTGCCAATTTCGCCAACAACGGTACAGGTGTTACCAGCCCACACGCCTACGCCAGGGCAGGTTGCGGCAGACGTAGCGGCAGCAGCTGACTTGATGGTTTCGCCACCTTTAAGGAAGTTACCAATATCGTTGATGCCCACAACGTCGAACCAGAAAATCGAGTTCAAAGCGTGATGCAGACCAGTTGGGAGAAGCAGGCGGTTTACCAAACCGTAAATACCGGCACCAACAGCGCCGAGACCCTGGATCGACTGGCCGAACTGGAAGAGGACGTTGTAGACGAACGGCCACACGAGGTAGAGCACGCCTGCTAGAACGATCGACAGACCCATCGTCACGATCGGAACAAGACGGCGTCCAGCAAAGAATGCCAAGAAGTCTGGAAGCTTGGTCTGGTGGAAACGGTTGTAGCACCATGCAGCCAAAATACCAACCAGGATACCGATGAGCACGTTCTTCTCGTTGACAGCGTTCCAGCCTTGGGAAGCCCATTCAAGTGCTGCATCACCCTTGAGGGCTTTATAATCGGCAATACCGCGGTAGCTTGCAATAGCCTCTGGAGCAAGCAGCAACTTCACCGCTGTAAAGCCTAAGAAGCCAGAGAGAGCTGCAGCACCGTTATTGTCTCGTGCAAGACCAAAAGCGAGTGCAATTGCGAATACATAGCCGAGGTTATCAAGGACTGCGAGTCCCGATTTAATGAGAATAGCCGCCGTGACGCTGTTAGCACCCCAACCTGCTGGATCAATCCAGTAACCAATTCCCATAAGAATAGCTGCTACTGGCATCACTGCCACAGCACCCATGATTGCCCGTCCGAACCTTTGCAAGGCTCCTACGATAGTGTCTTTCACTGATTTTCCTTCTGTTTATGTGGATGGATAACGCCGCCACTTTGCCGCCAAGCATGCAAGGTAACCGATAAGAACGCGACCTCTCCAAGCGCAAGCAGTGGAACGGCGTCCACCTGAAGAAGCTGAGCAATAATTCGCTCAGCTACGTCGAATTCTCGCGGTAACTCCCGAGAAATAGCGCGCAGTGCATCATTCTTGCGGAACATACCGCTCTCGATCCGCCGCATCGTTGCGAGAATAGATGCACTCACCTCCTCAGGAACTGCATGTTCAACGCCAAGTGACTGACCGGCGTCGTTGATAATCGTTGCAAGCCGATTCGCCTGTTCTAGCGGCTGCTTCACCGTTACGCCAGTGCGTGCAGCATTGAGATGAAGAGCGATAAATGCTGCTTCGTCGTCTGGAAAGGCCATATCGGCATGCGCATTGATGTAGGTGAGCACAGCTTCGGCCGCTGCAAATTCCTCTGGGAAAACGGCACGAATTTCAGTCCGCAAATTATTGCGAATAACCTGCCCATCACGTAACCGCTGCATAGCAAAAATCAGGTGATCCGAGAGCAAGAGATACACCGAGGGATGTAATTCACCCAGAATATCTGCTGCTAACTCGATACCACCGGCAATTGCTTCAAGGGTCTGTTGAGGAAGATTTTGCGCTTGTTTGAGAAACTGAATGCGCTGCGGACTCACTTCTACATAGTGGCGGTGCGCTTCACCATGCTCAATAGAATCCCCCGGACGGCGACCAAAACCGATGCCCCTGCCCACAATGATGTGTTCAGAGTCATTATTACGCACGAGCACAGCGTTATTGTTGAACACTCGCACTATGTAATGGGCTTGGTCATCCACGGAAAGCTCCTCGTTGAGCGGGCACGAAAGCTAAGCCTTACGCGCCCTCCGGTAATGCCTGCTTGCCAGTAACACCCGCTGGGGTAAAGTCGAGATTAATCCTATGCTTTACTATAACTAAGCGCAACTATTCTCACGCAATGCTGTGCCAAATATTCTTTCCCACACTTCAACGCTAAAATGGAGAACATGACATTACCAAGCGTTGAGAATATTACTGCTGAGCTAGCTAAAGTTATTGATCCTGAAATTCGCCGCCCGATTACCGAACTCGGTATGGTGCGCTCTGTTGAGGTGCACGAAACTGGCAAAGTGACTGTTCATATTGACCTCACCACTGCCGGCTGCCCTTTGCGTGACACCATCACTGCAGACGTGAAGAAAGTTCTCGGTGAGCTCGATGGCGTGATCGGCACGAACGTCGTCATGGGCGTCATGGACGAAGAACAGAAAGCAAAACTGCGCGAGACTCTGCGCGGCGGGGCTCCTGAGCGAGTAATTCCTTTCGCTCAGCCTGGTAATCTAACTCGCGTCTACGCGATTTCCTCCGGTAAGGGCGGCGTTGGTAAATCGTCGATGACCGTTAACCTCGCCACGGCTATGGCCGCCTCGGGACTCAAAGTTGGAATCGTGGACGCAGATATTTACGGTTTCTCGATTCCGCAGATGATGGGCGTGGACACCCCTCCGCAGGTGATCGACAAAATGATCATTCCACCGGTTGCACACGGCGTGAAAGTGATCTCGATTGGGATGTTCTTGCAGGATAATTCGCCAGTGGTTTGGCGTGGCCCGATGCTACACCGTGCACTTGAGCAGTTCTTCGGCGATGTATTCTGGGGCGATCTCGACGCACTTTTGATCGATCTTCCACCAGGTACAGGCGATATTGCTATCTCGGTTGCCCAGCTCATTCCAGGTGCAGAAATCGTTGTTGTGACTACTCCACAGTCCGCTGCGGCAGAAGTAGCTGAGCGTGCAGGTGTGATGGCAAGCCAAACCGAGCAGCGCGTGGTGGGCGTGATCGAGAATATGTCCTACCTTGCAATGCCCGACGGAACTCGCATGGAGATTTTCGGCGCAGGTGGTGGCGACGCCGTCGCCCAGCAGCTCACAAATACGCTGGGTTACGATGTGCCCGTTATCGCTACGGTTCCGTTGGAGCAGCCTTTGCGCGAAGGTGGCGACGCCGGTGTGCCGCTTGCAATTCAAGAGGGCGAGTCCACTGCCCAGACTGCGATTCGGGAAGCTGCTGCTTCACTGGCAAAGCGCGCCCGCGGACTTTCTGGACGCTCCCTTGGAGTTTCTCCCGCGTAATCGCGGCGAGCGGTATGATTTGCTGAGGGTACAGACAATCTTGGAGAGAGCACTATGACGCACGATAAAGCCGCTTCTTGGGCATACAGCGAAGACATCGCCGTTGAACCAGAGCTGATGGCTCAGGCACGGTTAGAAGCTGCTGAATTAGGGATCACTTCCCTATCGCCAGCTACTGGGCAATTTCTTGCCACTCTAGCTTGTATGCCACAAGTGAGCGCAATTGCGGAGATCGGTACGGGCACCGGACTGTGCGGACTGTATATGCTCAGTGCGTCCAAGCAGGCGATATTAACCACTATTGACGTTGATTTGGAAGCGCAGAATCACGCACGCGACTTCTTTACGAAAGCAGGAGTTCGTACGTCGCGCTATCGGATTATTAATGGTCGAAGTGCCGATCTACTACCGCGTTTGGCTAAGGAATCTTATGATTTGGTACTGCTTGATGGAGATCCGCTCGAAGCAGAAGGCGATTTCTACGAAGCTGTACGCATGCTACGCACAGGCGGCATGGTAGTTATTGCTCATGCACTCAACCATGACCGAGTTGCTGATCCGGCTCGACGCGACGAAGCTACAGTAGCATTACGCAATCTGGGACATATTGCGATGGAATCCGAAGAGATTTCTTGTTCCTTGCTGCCACTCGGCGATGGCTTGCTCTTCGGAGTGAAGAAGTAGAGCATAACTGTAATTGTGGGTGTGGGGAGCAGTTCGTGTGATTGAACTTGCTCCCCACACCCGCAACCAGTAACTAACTGCTTAACTACTTTTTGATTGCTTCGAGAACGCTCACCATCTCAGAAACGTCGTCATCGGTGAGAGAGAGCACCAAACGGCCGCCACCCTCAAGCGGAATCTTTAACGTGACGCCGTGGTTGTCCCGCTCAGCTTCGAGAGGACCATCGCCGGTCCGTGGCTTCATTGCAGCCATATCCATCTCCTCTCCTAGTGTGAACGCACACCCTAGCGCACACCTTGACTACCATTCTAAGGGATTTTCAGAATCAATGCGCGAGTAGAACATTATTTCGTTTTGCTGAGCATAGAGTGCATTAGCAAACCTGGTTCTCGCAATATCGCAAACTCAGTGCTGCCCATTCTCGCGAATTTGCGAAGCTAACTTATGAATCCCCTGCTGTAAAGCCTCGACGGCTTCATCAGCCGTATCAACAACAGTGAAAAGTTGCGGATCTACTGCATTCACCATGCCCTCATGGACCATCGTCTGATCGATCCACGTTTTTAGACCGTTCCAATAGTCACGGCCTACCAGTACAACCGGGAAGCCCGAAATCTTGCGTGTTTGCACCAGCGTCAACGCCTCAAACAGCTCATCCATCGTGCCAAAGCCACCTGGCAACACAATGAACCCGAGGGCGTACTTGACGAACATCAACTTTCGCACAAAGAAATAACGGAAGTTGATCCCACGATTCACGTACTCGTTCATGCCCTGCTCAAACGGGAGCTCAATTCCCAATCCAACAGATACGCCGCCATTTTCAACAGCGCCCTTATTGGCTGCCTCCATGATTCCAGGCCCACCGCCGGTGATAACCGCATAATCCAGATCAACGAGCTTCGCAGCGATTTCTTCCGCCAGTTGATAGTGCGGCGTTCCCGGTTTCGTGCGCGCCGAACCAAAAATAGACACCGCTGGCCCAATATCTGCCAAGGCGCCAAAGCCTTCCACGAATTCTGCCTGTATCCTCATGATTCGCCACGGATCTGAGTGTATAAAACTTGTGTCTTGAATGGGAGCGAGTAATCGAGCATCCGTCGTCTGATCAGGAATCTGATCTCCACGCAGCACGATAGGTCCCTTGCGGTATTGCATGTCGTTGTGCTTCACACTCACACCGTATCGTTTCTTGATAGAAATTTCAGCAATATTCCACGCAATATAACTGTCAGTGAACAGGAGCTATACTACAGCTGCGAAGTTGAGTAGCATTAAGCTATGTCTATAGATAACTACAAAGAATTAGCGGCCGTTGCCGCAAAAACTATCGCCGAAAAATCCGGTGTAGACCACCACGATATTGCGCTCACCCTTGGATCAGGATGGGGTGGCGCTGCAAGCCTCATTGGTGAGGTTGTTGCCGAAATCGATGCAGCCGACGTCCCGGGATTCTCCGCACCCGCCGTCGTCGGTCACGGAGGAAAAATCACCTCAATCAAACTCCGTTCCGGCCACTACGCACTCATTTTAGGGGCGCGCACCCACTTCTACGAGGGCAAGGGCGTACGTGCGGTAGCTCATGGTGTACGAACTGCCGCCGCAACAGGAGCGCGCATCTGTATCCTCACCAACGGCTGCGGTTCAACAGTTCCAGAATGGGGTCCTGGCACAACGGTGCTGCTCTCGGATCACATCAATTTAACCGCCACCTCCCCTATCGAGGGCGCCAATTTCGTTGATCTCACCGATCTATACTCGAGCAAACTCCGCCAAATCGCACGCACAGTCGATCCTGATTTGCCAGAAGGCGTATACACCCAGTTCCCTGGGCCTCACTACGAAACCCCTGCTGAAGTGCGTATGGCACGAACGCTCGGTGGCGATCTGGTTGGAATGTCTACTGCGCTTGAAGCAATTGCCGCACGCGAAGCAGGTATGGAAGTACTGGGCATCTCGCTGGTCACCAACCACGCAGCTGGATTTGCCCCAGGTAATTTGAACCATCAAGAAGTTCTCGAGGCTGGTCGCGCTGCTGGCTCGCGCATTTCACGCTTGCTAGCAGATATTATTGGAAAGATTTCCGAAACGGAACTGTCATAAGGCACCGTTCGAAATTATATGAGTGCGAGTTCGGCTCATCGCCGCGCCCACATTTTCAAAGTTCAAAGGGGAAAAATGAACTATTCATCTGAAAAAGTTCACGAGTGGATCAAACATGATCCAGAAGAAGAAACACGTCACGAGCTTGAGGCGATTCTTGCCGCTGCTGAAGCTGGTGATCAAAGCGCTGCAGCTGATTTAGCGGATCGTTTCCAAGGCACACTCCAGTTTGGCACTGCCGGGCTGCGCGGAGCGATGGGTGGCGGCCCGTTCCGCATGAATCGCGCAGTAGTACGCCGAGCTGCCGCCGGTTTGACCGCATGGTTGCGGGCGCGAGTGGGCGACGACGCCGTCGTCGTTATCGGCTACGACGCACGCTATCACTCGGCTGATTTTGCACGCGATACCGCAGCTATCGTGACCGCCGCAGGTGCGCGAGCAATTTTAATGCCGCGCAATCTTCCCACTCCAGTGCTCGCCTTTGCCGTGCGCTACCTAGGAGCAGACGCCGGTGTGATGGTTACCGCCTCGCACAACCCACCACAGGATAACGGCTACAAGGTTTATCTTGGTGGGCGAGCCATCGATACCACTGGCAATGGAGCGCAAATTGTGCCACCAGTTGATGCCGAAATTGCTGCACAGATCGACGCCGCCCCGCACGCGGACGAAATTCCACTCGCGGAATCTGGGTGGGAAATTGTGCCGGAAAGCCTGATTGACGCATACGTTGATACGGTTGCACAGATCGCTAAACCAGGCTCGCGAGATATTAAGATCGTTTACACTGCGATGCATGGCGTTGGCACGGAAACCATGATGAAAGTCTTTGCTAAAGCAGGATTTACGCAAGTCGTAGGAGTGCCAGAGCAGATCGAACCAGATCCATCCTTCCCTACGGTGGCGTTCCCAAATCCGGAAGAGCCCGGTGCTCTCGACCTCGCCATTGCACTGGCGAAAAAGGAAAATGCCGATATCGTGATCGCCTCCGATCCTGACGCTGATCGCTGTTCGGCCGCGATTCCTATGGGCGACGGCGAGTGGCGACAGCTATCGGGCGATGAAATCGGCTCGCTACTGGGTGAATGCGTCGCAATCGGAGCAGAACGCGACGGCGTGCAGGGAAATCTCGCATCGTCGATCGTTTCCTCGCGGTTACTTGAGAAAATCGCTCATTCGCACGGCCTTGGCTATGAGGCCACGTTGACGGGCTTCAAGTGGATTTCTCGCGCTCCAGAAATCATCTTCGGCTATGAAGAAGCAATTGGTTTTTGCGTTAAGCCTGAAGCGGTTAAAGATAAAGACGGCATCTCGGCCGCTGTGCTTTTGGCCTGGCTAGCTGCTCATCTGCGCGAAAATGGCACTGATCTGCAAGGTGATCTTGACCGGATCGCCATTCGCGAAGGACTCTACCTATCTGGACCAGTGACTATCCGCGTTGAGGATCTCTCGATTATTCCTGCGACGATGGCTAAAGTGCGCCAGTTCCCACCAACTGAGCTGGTTGGATCACCAGTAACCTCTATTGTGGATCTTTCGCAGGGAACTGATTCCTTGCCACCAACAGATGCGGTTATGATTCACACGCAGGCTAATGATCGAGTGATTATTCGACCGTCCGGCACTGAACCAAAGGTCAAGTGTTACCTTGAGGTGATTGAGCCGGTCGCTGATGAGGCTGCGCTACCTGCCGCAAAGGAACGCGCTGCCGCACGCCTTGCTCAATTCAAGCTAGACATGGCTCAGGTGCTCAAACTCGACTAGTTTTGGCTCAAGCTAACTATAAGGGTGGGGGCTTCCAGATCAACCGATCTGGAAGCCCCCACCCGCTATAACCAGCAGCAATTCAAACCAGCGCTCATTTTTGAACTAACTCAAATCAAAGCCGATAGCCAGTTCATCAACTGCTCATTGCTAGCTAGCTTAGCTTTCGTTCAGTCTAGCGAAACGATTCACTCATTCGAGCGTATCAAGCACTGCCTGCGAAGCTGAGAGGCCAAGGCGGGTTGCACCTGCCGCAATAAGTTCTGCAGCGAACTTGCCGTCACGAATACCGCCCGAAGCTTTCACCTCAAGATCATCGCCCACAGTCTGCTTCATAAGCTCAACGGCGTGAACCGAAGCTCCACCTGCAGGATGGAAACCTGTTGAGGTCTTAACGAAATCTGCATCGAGTTCACGCGCAATCTCGCACACCTTGATGATTTCCTCATCAGTGAGAGCAGCAGACTCAATAATGACCTTGAGAACTGCAAAAGGAATAGCATCGCGAACCGATGCAATATCGAGTGCCACGCCATCCCAATCGTGTTCTTTCACAAGGCCAATGTTCACTACCATATCGACCTCATCTGCACCTGCTGCCACGGCCAATGCAGCTTCCGCAGCCTTGATTGACGGTGCAACAGCTCCCGATGGGAAACCAGCGACCACTGCGAGATGTACATCGCCAAGATCGATATCATCAGGAAGCGGGAGCATCGACGGCGAAATGCACACCGAATAGGTACCAATTCGCTTCGCGTCCTCAACCAGTGCCCGAACGTCGTCGAACGTCGCCTCTGGCTTCAGCAGGGTGTGATCAATCATCTGGGCGACTTCTTCACGTGTTGCCACAGTATTCTCCTTGTTTGTTTCGTGGGTGCCAATGAGTCAATCATTGGCACATAATTCCTGCTCATGCGTGAATGCCAGAAGCACCCACGCACCTTATTCTACTAGTATCTCTTGCCTTGATCAGCTGGATCTGCAAACTCCTCAAGTTCATTTCACCAGCTTCACTGAATCACGAACGAGTGATGCGATCCAGCACTACGGAGCCTCGCACCGGCGCCACTTTACCAATCACTACGCCGCCCTCAAGCGATTCAAGAGCTCGTTCAAAACGCGCTTCTTCATCGGTGAATAGAGTCATGAGCTTTTGCCCCTTCTTCACCTCATCGCCAGGCTTAGCAAAAAGCTCAATGCCCGCACCTGCCTGTACTGGCTCGCCTTGGAATGCACGGCCAGCACCGAGACGCCACGATGCTATACCGACGCTGAGCGCGTCGAGAGTCTCAAGCACACCGTCGTCTTCGGCAATCACATCGTGTGAATGCTTTGCGACTGGAAGTGGAGCGTCGACGTCGCCGCCTTGCGCTGTGATCATCTGTCGCCACACGTCCATTGCGCGGCCGTCCTTGAGTGCAGCCTCCACATCGGCATCTGGCTGACCTGCTGCGCTGAGCATTTCGCGAGCGAGTGCCAAGGTGAGTTCGACGACGTCGGCCGGTCCCCCACCTGCGAGAACCTCCACAGACTCTTCCACTTCAAGCGCATTTCCAACTTTGAGGCCAAGCGGGGTACTCATATCGGTCAAAAGCGCAACGGTATGTACGCCAGCGTCAGTACCCAAGTCCACCATGGTCTGTGCAAGCTCGCGAGCGTGGTCGAGTTCTTTCATGAAAGCACCCGAGCCAACTTTGACGTCGAGTACCAACGATCCAGTACCTTCGGCAATCTTCTTCGACATAATCGATGAGGAAATGAGCGGAATACAGTCCACGGTGGACGTCACATCGCGCAGTGCGTAAAGCTTTTTATCGGCTGGAGCCAGGCCAGAACCAGCTGCGCAAATCACCGCGCCGCACCCCTCAAGCCCAAGCTGATGCATAATCTCATCATTAGACAGATTCGCGCGCCAGCCTGGAATGGCCTCGAGTTTATCGAGGGTTCCACCAGTGTGCCCGAGTCCACGCCCTGAAAGCTGTGGCACAGCCACTCCAAATGCTGCCACAAGCGGAGCAAGTGGGAGTGTAATTTTGTCTCCCACACCGCCCGTTGAGTGTTTATCTGCAGTCACGCGGCCAAGGCCTGAGAAATCCATACGTTCGCCAGATTCAATCATAGCGTTCGTCCACTCAACGATTTCTTGGCGGTCCATGCCGTTCAAGAAAATCGCCATGGCCAGTGCAGCCATTTGCTCATCGCCCACTACTGCGCGCGTATATGCGTCGATCGTCCAAGCGATCTCATCTGAGCTCAGCTTCTGCCCATCGCGCTTGTGCCGAATGACGTCAACAACATCAAATTTTTCAGCCATTACATCCCCTTTACTACTTCTTGTTCTACTCTTTGTGTTCTTGGAGCGCATACGGCATATCTACTGACACCGCAGTCTCCACCTCATTAAGTTCGGCTGGTCCAAATCCATAGGGCAGTACTTCGTCCATGGTCATGACGCCGTGTGGCATCAGAACTTTGAGCGTTTTCCCGCCGTGCTCAAAGAGCAACTGGCGGCAACGGCCACACGGCACGATCACCTCACGGTTTCCATTCACTGCCACGAATGCGAGGAGGCGTCCTCCCCCGCCTTTCGTCAGTTCAGATACCATTCCACACTCTGCACACAGGCCGACGCCGTATGCCGCGTTCTCGACGTTGCATCCGCTTACGATCCGCCCGTCGTCTACGATGGCTGCTGCACCTACGGGATACCCTGAATAGGGCGCGTATGCATATTGCATAGCCTCACAAGCTACATCTTTGAGATTTTCCCAATCAATACTTTCCATATCAAAACTTTCTCGATAGAAAGAAGTTAGTGTCGTGGCGGCATATGCCGCCACGACACTAGGTCACTTCACGTATGGAACATTTTCAGCTGCAGGAGCTCGAGATTTACCAACGAATCCAGCAACCGCAATGATCGTTACAACGTACGGAATCATATTCACCATCTGCGACGGGATAGCGTTAGTCAGGTTTGGCACGAGCAGTGCGAAAGCCTTCGCAAAACCAAACATGACCGAAGCCGCTACCGCGCCAAGCGGATGCCACTTGCCCAGGATCATTGCCGCCAAAGCGATATATCCGTTACCAGCGGACATATTATCCGTAAATGCCAGCCCAGAACCGATGGTAAAGAATGCTCCACCAAGACCAGCCAGCGAAGAGCCAAATACGGTATTGCGGAAGCGCGTGCGGTTCACATTAATACCCACGGTATCGGCAGCACGTGGATGCTCTCCACAAGCCCGCAGACGCAATCCCCACCGCGAACGGAACAGGAAGATCGTCAGCAAAGTTACCGCAATGTACATGCAGTACACGAGCACCGACTGGTTGAACAGAGCAGGGCCAATCACTGGGATATCTGCAAGCAGCGGTATCCGAACTGGCGTGAGTGAATACTGGTTTGTGTTGAGCATCTTCGCATTGTGCGAAAGCAACGTGCCAGCAAAGAAAGTGGTCAACCCGAGCACCAGCACATTGAGCACGACGCCCACAATAATCTGATCAACGCCGTACTTCACCGAGAACAGCGCCAATAGACATCCTACGAATGCACCAGCGAGCGGAGCTGCCAACAAACCGACATACGCATTCTTAAAGAATGACGCTGCAACTACTCCCGCAAATGCACCGAAGAGCAGCTGACCTTCAATCGCAATATTAACCACGCCCACTCGTTCACAAACCACGCCAGACAACGCGCCGAAGATCAGCGGCGTCGAAATAGCGATAGTCGAAACGAGAGTCGAGGTTACGGTGACGGCGGATTCGGAACCTGCGCCAGCGAAAATCATGAATCCAAGGATCGTCATCAGAGCAATAGCAACCATTGCCGTAACATCGAGGATTCTTCCTGCTTTGGCGTATTTACCACGCGAAAGCACTGAAAGTACCGACCATACTGTGCCAAGTAAGGCGATCGCGAAAAATGCCCACAGCACTGCGGATGCATTAAACGAGAAATCGCCAATATTGAATGCTTGGCTCTTGTCGTTCAAACGAATTCTGGTTTGACCCTGTGCTTCCATCGCAAAGAACAGCAAGAGAAGTGAGGCAAAACCGAATGTGATTGGAATCTTCCAGTTGAGTTTTCCCAGCACATTTGCGTCTGGGGACGTTGTTTCTACTGCTACAGCACTCATGCCTGTGCCCCCTTACTTGATGCCTGTGCCTTTTGCGATAGCGTTGCCATATATTCTCGAACTGACTTTCCGTCCGGCTTTGGCAAGCGGAACATCCAGCGAATCAGTGCAGGAGCCGCAATGAACAAAACGATCATGGACTGCAAGATCAGGATCATGTCGATTGGCACACCCTGGGTCTGCATCACGTATCCACCAGCTTTGAATCCGCCGAACAGGAGACCTGCGAAGAAAATACCAAGTGGAGTATTGCGTCCAAGCAAGGCAACTGTGATCGCATCAAAACCAATCGATCCTGCAATGCCTTCGGTGACGTATCCCATCGTGCCAAGCGCTTCATTCGCACCGGCCAAACCACAGAAAGCACCTGAGATAACTAGCGTCAAAATCGTCACTTTTGCAGTGGACATACCGGCAGTCTGTGCAGCGTGCGGGTTAGCGCCGACTGCACGAAGCTCAAATCCGAAAGTCGATCGCTTGAGCAACCACCAGTAAACGAAAGTTGCCAAAAGCGCAATTACAAGGCCAATATGTAGCTTAAATGGCGGTGGGAGCAAAGGCATGTACAACGCCGTCTGCGCAGCGTGTGGCGTTTGTGGGTTATTCGATCCAGGCGCTTTCCATGACGGCAGCGAAAGCAGATAACCCAAGACGAGCGCGGACATCGAGTTGAGCATGATGGTCACGATAACTTCGTTTGCACCAGTCTTTGCTTTGAGCACACCGGCAATACCAGCGTATAAACCGCCAGCAATCATAGCTGCAGCGATAGCCACAAGCATATGAATACCGGCAGGTAGATGCAGGTTAATTCCAACCCAAATGGCTGCAATTGCACCAAAGACGATTTGTCCGGTACCACCGATGTTGAAAAGCCCGGCACGGAAACCAAGACCAAGTCCAAGACCAGCCAAAATCAACGGAATCGCATTGAATGCCGACTTCGTAATCGGCATGATCTGCCGTTGGAATGTTGATGCCTGAGGATCAAAAATCGCTCCGCGGAACATCGCATAATATGCGTGTCCAACGTTGGCACCACTGATCGCAATGAGGATCGCTCCCACGACGAATGCCAAAATCACAGCAAGAATTGCCACTACCCAACCAGAACGCAAAGCAGCATGAAGCACCGCTCGCAATTTCACAGAAAAGGATGGCTGAACTTCATTTTTAGTAGTCACGTCAGACATCAGTGAATATCCCCTAACATTTCTGGCTGCGAATGCGCCGCCTGTGCAAACGCCTCGTCTTCAGGAACACCAGCCATCATTAGACCGAGCACATCACGGGAAGTATCAGCTGGCACCACACCAATAATGCGCCCACGATACATCACCGCAATACGATCAGCTAATGCCACGACTTCGTCCAGTTCGGAGGAGACCAATAAAATTGGAGTACCCGAATCACGTTCTTCAATGATGCGCTTGTGAATGAATTCGATTGAACCCACGTCAACGCCACGCGTAGGTTGATTGACGACAAGCAAACGCAAGTCGCGAGAAAGTTCGCGTGCCACCACAACTTTCTGCTGATTTCCACCAGACAGAGTTGAAATTGCATCATGAATGGACGTCAAGCGAACGTCGTATTCCTCAACTTTTTCTTTCGCGTTTTGTACGACGGCGTTGCCCTTCATGAGCGGCCCTGATGCGAAAGGTGCATTGCGGTACTGATCCAAAATCAGATTATCCGCAATGGAGAACGACGCAATGATGCCGTCCTTAGAGCGATCTTCTGGAACGAATCCAATACCAGACTCAATATTGGCACGAACTTTCCGTCCGCTAATATCTGTGCCATCGAGCAGAATCGATCCCTCAGCAATCGGCTCAAGTCCGAGAATCGCTTCGGCGAGTTCGGTCTGTCCATTGCCTTGCACGCCGGCGATAGCGAGTACTTCACCGCGGTAAACTTGCAAATCTACATGCGATAACACTGGGTTTTCGGCGTCGTTCAACACTGAGACGTCGCGCAATTCCAAACCGATTTCGCCTGGTTGCGCCGGTTGTTTGTCCACACGCATCATGACTGGTCGTCCAACCATGAGGGTCGCAAGCTCGGCTTCTGTTGCCGTTGGGCTTGCTTCACCGACGACGGCGCCACGGCGAATCACCGTGATGTCATCAGATACTGCACGCACTTCCCGCAATTTGTGGGTAATAAACACAATTGAAGTGCCCGAAGCAGCGAGCTGCTTCATGATTGCCATAAGTTCATCAGTTTCTTGCGGTGTGAGCACTGCAGTCGGTTCGTCAAGAATGAGCACCTTTGCATCACGTGATAATGCCTTGACGATTTCAACTCGCTGCTGCGCACCAACAGGAAGATCCTCGATAAGCGCGTCTGGATCAAGATCGAAACCGAATTTTTGTGAAACTTCGCGCACGATTTCGCGCGCTTTCTTAATATCGAGCAGTCCTGCTTTTTTGGTTGGTTCATATCCCAAAGCAATAGACTCTGCCACGGTAAATACCGGAACCAGCATAAAGTGCTGGTGAACCATGCCAATGCCGGCGGCAACGGCGTCTCCTGGTCCATTAAATTTTACAGGTTTACCATCGAGAAGGATCTCTCCTTCGTCAGGATCGTAAAGCCCGTAAAGGACGTTCATAAGTGTAGATTTACCTGCGCCGTTTTCTCCAAGAAGAGCATGAATATGTCCCTCTTCAACGACGAGGTCAATGTGGTCATTTGCCACGAGGGGGCCGAATCGTTTTGTGATCCCCTTAAGCTCCAGCTTCACGCCAGACCCCTTTCGCGATTTATTTTATGCGTCAGCATTAAGAATAGTTGAGGTCCGGCCTCGAATGAAACCGGACCTCAACACTATAATTTACCAATCACTTGGTCTTTGGAGAGCTCTTGCTCTCAACCTTGAGGTCACCCGACTTGATCTTGTCAGACAGCTTCTTGACGTCGTCCTTCAGATCAGCAGGAACCTTCGAATCGAAATCGTGGAATGGTGCGAGCGATACGCCACCGTTCTCCAAGGTACCGATGTATGGTTCTGCGGTGAACTTGCCCTCTGAACCGATCTTCACGGTGTCGATCACAGACTTGTCGATCTGCTTCATAACTGAGGTCAGAACGATTGCCTTGTAATCTGGGGTTGACTCATACCAATCGGAATCAACACCGATGATGAGGGTCTTGCCATCAGCCTTTGCAGCAGCTGCTGCACCGAGACCAACTGGACCAGCAACAGGCATAACGATGTCCGCACCCTGGTCAATGAACTGCTGGGTCTGGGTCTTACCTAGGTTCTGATCTTCGAAGGAGTTGGTGAAAGAACCAGTCTGTGCAGCCTTGTCCCAACCGAGCAGCTTAACACTCTTGCCTTTTGCTTCGTTGTAAGCCATAACACCGTCAGCAAAACCGTCCATGAACACGGTTACCGATGGGATTGGCATACCACCGAATGTTGCAACGGTGCCGGTCTTGGTCATTCCTGCTGCTACGTAACCAGCGAGGTATGCTGCCTCAGCGGTGTTGAACACGAGCGGACGGCCGTTCTTGACGTTAACAATCTTGTTGTCTTTATCAGTGAACGCCGAATCGATGAGCGCAAAGTTAATATCTGGGTTGTTCTGTGCTGCTGCAAGCGTAGCTGGAGCAAGCATGAATCCAACGCCGATGATCAGGTTACAGCCGTCTGCAACTTGAGCGTCAACGTTTGGTCCAAAATCAGCGACGTCCTTCGACTCACCAGTACCGGTCTTAACCTTTAGATCTTTCTCTGCAGCCTTGAGGCCATTGAAAGCAGACTCGTTGAAGGACTTATCGTCCCAGCCACCTTGGTCAGAAACCAAGCAGGCCTTGTAGTTCGAGTCGCTACCAGCACTCTTGCTATCTCCGCCTGAGCATGCGCTCAATGCAAGTGCAGATGCCGCAACAATTGCAGCCAATGAAGTAAATTTCTTCACGTGAATCTCCTGAGTGTAAATTGTGTGTCCGGATCATTTTCGACTTCGAAAATAGGACCACGATTAAACTTAGTCTATTTCAAATAAAATTCCAGTCGAAATTGCATGTGACGATCACAATCCCCTTAATCGCCACCAAAAATACAATCTCGTTAGTTTCGTAATAGACCCCGTTCTCGCATTTTACAACTTGATGTAGGTGTCTGTCACATATTCTAACGAAGTTCTTCTGGTAGTTTCCCGACTACGTCTTTTACTCGCTGGGATTGTTCTTTCGTCGTAACGAATATGACGTCCGCTGTTTCAACTACGATCGCATCCGGAACACCCACGATGACCACTGGTTTTGAGTGCGTATAGACTATCGCTCCACTCGCCTCGTGCGTAATAATCGGTTGAGCCGCGCCTCCCGGAGCAATCTGTCCGACGGCGTCGCCATCCTTATCGTAAAGACCAGAAGGTTCGTTCGCAATCGCCTCAGCGTCGCAATGAGCGTTCGAATCGCATGTTCTATTCGTTTCGGCGAGAACCTCGCCAAGCGAACGGTAATCGCCCACATCAGACCACCCCATTCGGGCTGGTACTACCGCAACTCCCCCACGCTGTGCTAAGGGTTCAGCGATAGCGTGATCAATGGCGATCTTCTTGAGGTTTGCCCACAGATCGCCCATCACTGAGTCTCGCTGCGGAGTATCCCAAGAACGGGCAATATTCAGGATTGCCTCATACAATTGCGGTTCGAAGGCTTGCAAGGCTTCGAGCAACACATCAGTGCGGAATACGAACATTCCGGCGTTCCACATAAACTGCCCACTTGCCACAAACTCCCGCGCCCGATCTTGGTTCGGTTTTTCCATAAATTCCGAAACGTCGTATACCGCGAGCGGTGATCGATAATCACACTCTTGAGCCAGGTGGATGTAGCCAAAACCTGTTGCAGCATATTCAGGTTCGATGCCGATAGTGGCAATTTTACTTTCGCGAGCTGCAATAATTGCCGAACGTACAGCTGCTGTAAACACATCCTCGTGCTTTATCACGTGGTCGGCTGCGAAGGAACCTGCAACTACAGAGCCATGCCGCTCCTGTAAGACGGCGGCTGCCAAACCGATCGCTGCCATGGAGTCACGTCCGCATGGCTCAGCGATGAACTGTGTTGATGGTAAGTGCGTGAGCTGGGATTGTACAGCGTCCAGATGGGCTTCACCAGTCACCACTAATACGCGATCCTCAGCAAGCGGCTTGAGCCTTTGCACGGTTGATTGCAACATACTTTGCCCGCAGGACGTGAGATCAGCCAAGAATTTTGGCGATCGTGCCCGTGAAAGCGGCCAAAGGCGAGTGCCCGCCCCACCTGCTGGAATGATGGCGTAAAAATCTTGAATCGGCTCGTTCAGCTCGCAGGAAGGTGCTTGGTCGCAAGAGTGGGTCTCGCTGAGATTGGAATAAAGCGCATGCGCGCCGCCAATAGCTTCGGGCATTAAAAGTTCTTCGGCATGGGTATCTTGGCTCGCCACTACTTTTCCTCTTTCGCCTGTGTAGATTCACGTTCCGACTCTTTAGCCTCTTTTTCAGCAGCTTTCGCAATTTCTTTTGCTTTTCCAGCAGCTTTCACATTGAGTTTATCGATCAATCCACGCCGCAAATCAGGCAAAACGATTCCTGAGATCGGGTCATGCTCCCAATCAAGCGTGTACAAATCGGACTTCGTTACATAATTCGGAGTTTCATCAATATGTGGATAGTAGGCTTTCGTAATCGCCAACTGCTCAGGTGGATTCGCTATGAAAGCCGCAGCCTGTAGCGTAATACGCGCAATCAAATTGACCCACAAGAGGATCGTTGCAATCGCCGCGAACGGCGCAAGCAACGCGTTATTCGAAACCGACGACACCGCCGTCGTACCCACAACACGCAACACCGACGACGCAACGCCAGCTAGCGCCGACCCCAACAGCAGATCGCGGCGTGGGGCGCGCGCACCGGCCATATAGCGGAAAATGAACATGAACACGAGAGTGTCGATAATGAAGCCGATGAGGAACGTGCCACCATTGAGAATCACATCTCCCCAGCTATCTGGCAGGCCGATAAATTCAAAA
Source organism: Arcanobacterium pluranimalium (assembly GCF_016907845.1). GTDB lineage: Bacteria > Actinomycetota > Actinomycetes > Actinomycetales > Actinomycetaceae > Arcanobacterium_A > Arcanobacterium_A pluranimalium. The sequence goes on along the minus strand of NZ_JAFBCS010000001.1, from coordinate 1,067,747 downwards.
ATCTGCTCGGAGAAGAACGTAACTACCGCGCTCAAACCAACTGACGTGAGCACACCCAGCCCAATTACCAAGAATCCAGACAAGTCGAGTAACTTTGCCACTACAAAATTCGTTGGAATCCGCGCTAAACCGAACATGGCCTGAATGGCCGTGCGCAATCCTGCCATCAACGACAGTGCCGACCACAGCAGCACAAATATTGACACCAACGTGACGATATTCAGTGGATTTTCAACGATGAGCGACTGGGGATCAATCAGTCCTTTCGGCGCCGATTCAGACTTCAAAATCCCTGGCAACGAGGTGTTGACGGCCTCCACAATTTTATTAAAGAGTTCCTTATTCCCGCCCACAATTACTGAAAAAGCGGTAAAAGCAATGGTGAGAGCTCCAGCGATGGCAAAAAGCGCTGAATAGGCCAATCCGCCAGCGAGCAATGCGCCACGCACTGCCCCGTAGCGCTGCAGTGCCCGCATAATCCGCAGGCCATTAAGATAAGCCATCATCTTATTTATTTTCGACGCGAATGAGTCATCTTCCAGATGTTTTGCCTGCTCATTCTCCCACGTCGCGGTGGCATCGAGCGCTCCTTCAAGATCGCGATTCACTGCCTCGAAATCGTGCACATCAGCACCCTCCTGCGCTGAATGGTGCTTCTCTTTTCCTGCTAAAGTGCCCACGATCGCCCCTTAGTTTTCGCCGTACTCAATAACCAGCGGCGCATGATCAGACCAGCGCGAATCATGCCCCTGTGCTCGATCAACTCGCTGCCACTGCGCGCGGCTAGCAAGTTGTGGATTGGTCATTTGATAGTCAATGCGCCAGCCCACGTTATTATCAAAAGCTCGACCCCGCTGCGACCACCACGTGTAAGGGCCTTGTTCCTCGCCAACCAACGCGCGCTGCGTATCCACGAAGCCCAAATCTCCAAACCAGCGGTCAAGATAAGCAATTTCAGGGTCTAAAACACCCGCTGTTTTGTTGTGGTTCGGTTTCCAATTCTTAATATCACGTTCAGTGTGCACAATATTGAAATCGCCAGCTACCAGCACATGCGCTTGCGGGCGCGATTGTTGAAGCTGCTCCAGTCGAAGAGTAACGCGATCCAAATGGGCGTACTTCGCTTCCATCTTCTCAGGCTTGTCAGCCACCCCAGAATGAAGATATGCACTGATAAAAGTGGTATCGAACTGCGGAATATCGACCTCAATCCAACGCCCGGTGTCTACGGGAAGTTCCGTTGCGCCGTCGTCTAGACCCTCAGCAATCCCCAAACGTACCGCTGAAACCTCCACACCGCGTTTCACAGCAATGGCGACGCCGGCGCGTCCAGCGAGCAAGGAAGCTTGCTGATATATCTCATACGGCTCACCAATGAGTTCGGGTACCAGATCTTCTGGAGCACGCACCTCTTGCAGTAGCAAAACATCAGGTTGGACATCAGAAATCCACTGTTGCATACCTTTGCGGACTGCGGCTCGTAAACCGTTCACATTGCACGTTGCAATTAGCATAAAGACTCCAGACGTGTGAGAAAGAGATCATGCCAATTCTATCGAAAGCACATTAAAGTGCTGGGTGGTTTTCGCCCTCAGCGGGGAAAACCACCCAGCACAATTTGCCAAAAGTACACACATCGGATCAACATTGGCGCATTAATCCGCTGTGTGTGCTCTCAAATATTCACAGCAGTTCAGCTGCTTCTACCACGTTCACCAGTAGCATCGCACGAGTCATCGGACCAACTCCACCAGGATTAGGCGAGAGCCAACCAGCTACTTTCGCCACCTCCGGATCGACGTCCCCGAGGATCTTAGACTTCCCGGTTGACTCGTTGCGTTCGCGCGTCACTCCCACATCGAACACTGCCGCTCCAGGTCGGATCATATCTGGCTGAAGCAAATGAGCGACGCCGGTCGCAACCACCACAATATCGGCTCGTTTCGTGTGTTCGGCAAGCTCACGAGTCCCAATATGGCACCCATCAACTGTTGCATTAATCGAGTTATGCGATAGCAACACCGACAGCGGACGCCCAACGGTACTGCCCAACCCAACAGCGCACACATTCGCGCCATCCCAGTTCACACCGCCGCGGCGCCCAAGCTCCACGATTCCACGCGGTGTACACGGTATCGGACTCGTGAACGGTTTATCGTTGTTCAATAAGAGTTTTCCGAGGTTATACGGATGTAAGCCGTCGGCATCTTTCGCTGGATCGATAGCCGCAAGAACGTCGTCGGCATCAATACCGTGCGGCAAAGGAAGCTGCACAATATAACCTGTGCATTCCCTGGCCTCATTCAGATCACGAACAGCAGCAAGAATATCAGCTTTAGTAGCAGATTGCGGCAAATCAATACGGATAGAAGCTATCCCTACATCGGCACAATCCTGATGCTTTCCTCCCACGTAAATCTTTGAAGCAGGATCACTGCCAACCAGAATCGTGCCCAGACCAGGATACACACCCTTGTTTTTTAAGGCATCTACCCGAATTCGGAGCTCATCCTTGATTTGCGAAGCTACAGCTTTTCCATCAAGTCTGATTGCGTTCATGCGATATGCGTCTGATCTAGGCCAGGATACAGTGGGAACTTCTCTGTGAGCTTCGCTGTGCGTGCGCGCAGAGCAGGAATATCAGCTGATGCTCCGTCACGCAAAGCAGTGGCGATAATATCGGCAACTTCAGTGAACTCAGCAGCGCCAAAACCGCGGGTCGCGAGCGCTGGAGTGCCGATACGCAAACCGGACGTAACAGCTGGTGGACGCGGATCAAATGGCACCGAGTTTCGATTCACCGTAATGCCCACCGCATCGAGCAGATCTTCAGCTTCTTGCCCATTCATCTGGGCATTGCGCAGGTCAACAAGCACAAGGTGCACATCCGTGCCGCCCGATACCACAGAAATATTCTTGTCTACGACGTCGGCCTGCATCAGTCGGTTTGCGAGGATCTTTGCGCCTTCGAGCGTGCGAACTTGGCGATCCTTAAACTCGGGCGTGGCCGCGATCTTCATAGCAATAGCTTTTGCCGCTACCACGTGCATGAGTGGCCCACCCTGCTGACCAGGGAATACTGCCGAATTGAGTTTCTTGCCGAGCGGCTCGAATTCTTTGGCCAGAATCATTCCCGACCGCGGGCCGCCTATGGTCTTGTGGATAGTCGTGGTCACGACGTCGGCGTAGTCCACGGGATTCGGGTGCAAACCTGCCGCAACCAATCCGGCAAAGTGTGCCATATCCACCCACAGATATGCACCGACTTCATCAGCGATCTGCCGGAATGCAGCAAAATCAAGGTGACGTGGATAGGCCGACCATCCAGCAATAATAAGCTTTGGCTTTGTTTCGAGTGCTTTGGTGCGCACCTCGTCCATATCGATGAGGTAGTCCTTTTCCGAGACGCCGTATGCCACCATATTGAAGTTCTTGCCCGAGAAGTTGAGCTTCATGCCGTGGGTGAGGTGCCCACCATGTGCCAGCTCGAGACCCATCACGGTATCTCCAGGGCTAACCAAGGCGTGATAGATAGCCGCATTGGCCTGCGCCCCTGAATGTGGCTGCACATTGACGTATCCCGCACCAAAAACTTCTTTAGCACGATCACGTGCAAGGTTTTCCACGATATCAACGTGCTCGCAGCCGCCGTAGTAGCGGCGCCCTGGGTAGCCCTCGGCGTATTTATTCGTCAATACTGAGCCCTGTGCTTGCAGCACTGCTCGTGGCACAAAATTCTCCGAAGCAATCATTTCCAGGGTATTGCGCTGGCGCTCTAATTCAAGATCAAGTACGCGAGCTACATCTGGATCAAGTTCTGCGAGCGATTGATTGAGCAAATCGTTCGATGCCATTCTGGCTGTCCTCCTGCAGTGTTTCTAGTGGCAGTGCGCGTGCACGCTGCACTGTTCGATCACTTGCCCAGGCGAGCGACTAGCGATCCTCTGTTTGTCCGCTCCCCGGTGGTGACCACCTCAGGCGCCAGTTGCGGATAGGTCTATATTATCCCACATCAACCTGCCCCACCGCTAGAATCCATTATTCGGAAACTCCAGTACGTTTGATCACCAATATTCTGAGACGTGCTTACGCCTCAATTTATGCCTCATTGAGCGCACATTTTCGCACTCTTCGTCGCACGTTTTCACACTCTGGGCACACCAGCAATCGATTTTTGAGTCCTTTATGCTGGAAGAATGAATTCAGAGAAACTTGTTTTAACGATGTCGTGTCCAGACAAACCTGGGATCGTGTACGCCGTCACTGGTTTGCTCGCTTCAGTTGGCGGCAATATTCTCGAATCACAACAGTATAATGACGACGCCGAAGGGCGATTTTTCATTCGGATCGAGGCTTTTGTTCCAGGCGGCAAAAGCACCATTGAAGCGGCAATGACGCAGCTTGCCCAGAATTACTCAATGGATTTTGACATAGCTGAAATCGATAAACCGCTCCGCACTCTCATCATGGTCACAAAAGAGAGCCACTGCCTGTCTGATCTGCTTGCAAAGCACCACGATGGCCGGCTGCCAATCGACGTCGTGGCGGTGGTGGGAAATCACGAAGATTTGCGCTCTATCGCCGAGTTTTACGAGCAGGAATTCATCTATATTCCTATCACTGCCGAATCTAAGCGAGAAGCTGAGCAACAACTCCTTAATATCGTGCGCGAACGAGAGGTTGAACTCGTCGTTTTAGCTCGTTATATGCAGATTCTTTCGCCCGAATTGTGCGAAATCCTCGCGGGTAATGTGATCAATATTCACCATTCGTTCCTGCCCTCGTTCAAAGGGGCACGCCCTTATGCCCAAGCTCATCAGCGCGGCGTGAAGCTCATTGGCGCTACCGCGCATTACGTCACTATGGATCTTGACGAAGGCCCAATCATCGAACAAGACGTAGTTCGTGTGGCACATAACGACGCCCTCACCGATCTTGTTGCTAAAGGAGCCGAAGTCGAACGGCAGGTTCTTTCCCGTGCCGTGCGCTGGCATGCTGAGCACCGCATTCTTATGAATGGTAGCCGCACCGTAATATTCAGTTAGCTGATTCCGCGCGCGGCTGCCCAGCGAGAGAGTTCACGCCTATTCGAAAGCTGTAACTTGCGCAGTACTGCCGATACGTGCGTTTCAACTGTCTTGATCGAAATATAAAGTTCCGTGGCAACTTCTCGATAAGTGTAGCCGCGCGCAATCAAGCGCATGACTTCTTTTTCACGCGTCGATAGCGCATCGAGATCAGGATCGGACGAACCGTGCGTCGGACCTGCGCCACCGAATGCGTCAAGAACGAAGCCGGCCAAGCGAGGCGAGAACGCGGCGTCGCCAGCGGCTACTCGTTTGACGGCTTCCACCAGCTCATCGGTATTAATTGACTTTGTAACATACCCGCGAGCGCCGGCGCGAATAACCGACACGACGTCGTCGGCAGCATCGGAAACCGAAAGCGCAAGAAAACGCGGGGTGCGTTCGAGACCCAGCGCCATGATACGCTGCACAACCTCGGCGCCTCCCCCGCCGTTACCACCGGGCAAATGCACGTCCAAGAGCACCACATCGCAAGGAACGCTGCGGATCACTTCCACAGCGGAGGCGACGTCGGCAGCTTCACCTACGATCGTAAAATCAGGCTCAGCATTCTTGAGCTGCATAGACACCCCGGTTCGCACGAGGTCGTGATCATCGACAATGATAATATCCACTCTATTTCTCACCTTCATTAGTTATTAAACTTATGTGCACTTCGGTACCGCCGTTGGGAAGCGGGGTGCGAATTTTCACGTGTCCGCCCACGCGTTCCATGCGGCCGATCAGCGATTCGCGAATACCAGCGCGATCTTCGCCAATATTATCCAAATCAAATCCTTCGCCGCGATCGCGTACCCACACTGCCGATTCCGCTTCGTTCAACTCGGCGTATACCGAAACCGGATGGCTGCCGCCATGCTTGCACGCATTGGTAATGGCTTCTCCGGTAGCCGCGATGAGCGCGTGGAGTGCGGGCGAGGGTGAGATGTCGCCGGTGACGACGACGTCGACCTCGTGCTGATAACGCCGCTCTAATTCCTGCACGAGATCGCGCAATTCGGCGGCGAGTGAAGTGCCCGTTTCAGGTCGATCTTCATACAAATACCTGCGTAAATCTTGTTCTTGAGAACGCGCCAACATGCTCACCACCTCCGGCTCATGCGCGCGCGACCGAATCAACGACAGCGTTTGCAATACAGAATCATGCAGATGAGCTGCAATATCAGCGCGTTCGGATTCCCGGATTTTCTCTTCGTTAGTGTGGATCAGATTGGTGCGCAGTTGCGCCATGATCGGTGAGATCACCAGCAGGATCGCAGCTAAGGCCGCAATTCCCGTGAGCAAACCGGACATGATTGCCGAAAGACCGCCACTATATGTCACTAGGAATATTGCGCCGACCGTGGCAATAGTGGTGCCAATCAACACTTTTGAATAAGAAATCGTGCCATCTGTGAGTGGCGCAGCCCAGGCGGTCATTCCTCCACCTACGATGATCAGCATAAACAGCACTGGGAAGAACCAATCACTTAAAGCGCTAATACCGCTTAAAGCAATCATCGCTGCAGTTGCCAGAAGTAAAAAAATCAATACGACGTGAGACGAGAGCGTGCTCGACTGCGCTTCCCTGCTTTCATTTACCTGCTCAAGCTGGGGTGCGATTCTCCTCTGCTCGGCGGGAATCTCCATCGACGGCGTGAACCGAGGTAGGTGCACTGCCAGCACCAGGTAGAGGATCGGGCCGATGAGGAATGGGATTGATACGAAAAACAGCACTCTCCACTTCGCCACCGTGCCGCCCAAATGCACAGAAAGGCCTCGGCATACGCCCGCGATGACCGCAGGTCTGCGCCGCGCTAGTACCGGGCGCTGGCGAGCACGCGGGTCCCGCAATTGGGAAAAATCGTATTTGTCGGGCATCGAATACCGATTGGAGTTGTGCAAATCGTTCACATTCACGATACTCCCACGAAACGGCATGAATGGAAAGGTGATCGCGATAAATCAGGGTTTTACTGCGAAATAAATCAGGGTTCTTTCAGGGGGTTTCCTGATACAAATATGTGTGCCAATGCGGGCAGAATTCAAGCATGGACAAATTCTTTAATTCAGTTCGCAGTTATCCACTGCGCCGCACACATGACGGTATGCTCGGTGGCGTATGCGCTGGCATCGGCCACCGCTGGGGCATTAGCCCCCTCCTGATCAGAATCCTCTTCGTACTCGGACTCGTGTTCGGAGGAATTTCTTTCTTCATCTACGGCTTGCTATGGCTCCTTGTGCCGACCTACCCCGACAATCAGATTTCGCTTGAGCAGACGATTCGCGGCAATCCGCAAGGGAGCACGCTCGCAGCTGGACTCATGACCCTTATCGGACTCGTCGGCGTATCCTCACTCGGACACTTCATCAAAGCGGTAACAGTAGCAGCGATTGTGCTTTTTATTCCGTTTATCGTGCTTGGATTCCTCGTGTGGGCGATCATCGCGTCGTCGCGCAAAAAGCGCAACAACAATTCACAAGGTTTCGCCCAGGCACCATACTCAGCCACGCCATATACAGCCGCGCCCAATGTGCAGACGACGCATGAACACGCTTCGTACAACGCCGATATGCCGGGCACTGGCGCACCCAGCGCCGACACACCCTGGCCTGCTTCGAACGAAAGCGCAGAAGCAAACAATAAAAAATCGTATTTTGCCAGCTTACGATCACCGAATGCGCAGGCATACGAGCAGGCTCCACCCGCTCCGGTGAAAGCGAAGACGCCGGCCGCTTCAGGTATGTTCATCGCCTGCAGTTTGGCAGTGGCCTTAGCAACAACAGCAGTTGTGTTGCTCGCCGGTGGTGGAACTATGGGCGGAGCAATTGCCGCTGTTGGCGCGGGCTTCACCATTCTCGGAATCGGAATTCTCATTGCTGGTGCTCGTGGACTTCGCGCAACCTGGCTCACCGTGCTCGCATGGCTGGTATCGCCAATAGTACTGACGGCACTGCTGGTAGGAATTGCAACTCCAAGCAGTGTGCTTAAAGATCCTCACTACCGAAACTTCACCGTTGTATCTTCGCTGGCAGATAGCAACACGACGTCGGTAATGAACAACAGTACGATCACTATCTCTAAAGACACTAAAGAACGCACGGCCGAAATATCTACCGTGATCTCCAATATGAAGTTCATTATTTCCAATAATGAGCCGATCGTCTTCCATGTTGATGGACTAGGCGAGCTAATCATTCAAAATTCTCAGGGTTGGCAAGTGCTTGACGACGATAATGCCGTCATTCGAATGAACGATATTCGGGCGCTGAAAGACGCTAAAAAGGCAGGCAAAGATTCTGCTAAACAAGCCACCCAGCAAGACCGCATACGATTTGAACTCTCTGGGCCAGTGACCGTCGCCAATGCTGCAGCTGTTAAAGAACCAGAAAAGGCTCGCCATATCCACCTTGACTTCACTGTAGGAAAAGTCGAGATCCGCGACCTAGACAATATCGACCCAGCGCTCGGTTCTGCGCCTGACGCAGCTCCCGGCTCCACGCCGGCTCTTCCTGAGGGCGCGCCAGCAGCACCAATGCAGCATGGCGAGCGAACGCACGATGGCGAGTCGATAAAACCAGGCGAACCAATGGGATCGAATCAACCGACAGCACCTAACGCACCTCAAGGCACTAATGAAGGAGTCAACAAATGAGACTTTCCACCAGCATTTTCGGTCTACTTGTTACAACAACAGGAGTCCTCACGATACTGTTCAGCTTGGGATACAAGTTTGACACGCGAATTAGCCTTGTGGTGATTCTACTGGCATTTGCACTGCTCATCGCTATCAGCGCCGTTGTTAAACACCATCGCGATAGCAAAGTGGAATCAGTAGCCCAAGATCCTGAGCTTGAGCACGATCAAGCCGCTCAACAAACCGCTCACGATGTGCCAGCCACAGCTGCAATGCCAGCTACAACAGCGACGCCGGTCGCGCAAGATTCCGCAGGCGATCATGGCTTTGCCCATACCGACGTTCTTGGCACAACCGATGTAGTCGGCTCCACCGATGTTCGTGACTCAACGGATGTCGTTGACTCCACCGGCGAGCAAAACACCGAAAAGCTCAACTAGGCAAAACCTCCCCTATTGAGCGTTAGTAAATGCCACTGGCGCATAGCACTGGCATTTACTAAGGGTAGACAGGTGGTGGGTGGCAGATACCGAAAGGTATCTGCCACCCACCACCTTAAGTTAGCAACTATAAAGATTCGTTCACTTGATCAAGCCAAGAGCGCGAACAGCCTCAAGCTCCTCCTGAGCAGCCTTGATATTGCGCTCAATGCCGGCACGGGTTGCATCAGAAATCTCAAGACCCTCAACGATCTTCCACTCGCCAGCCTCAGAAACAGCCGGGAAACCGAAGATCAAGCCCTCTGGTACGCCGTAGTGCGAACCATCAGACCAGATACCTGGCGTGGTCCAGTTGCCAGCTTCGGTTCCATTGACCCAGTCGTAGACGTGATCGATAGCAGCCGAAGCAGCCGAAGCGGCCGATGAAGCCCCACGAGCCTCAATAATTGCCGCACCGCGCTTAGCAACTGTTGGCACGAAGTAATCGTTGAGCCAAGCCTCATCAACGAGCTCAGTTGCAGACTTACCAGCAACAGTTGCCCAGCTAATATCAGGATGCTGGTCAGCGGAGTGGTTGCCCCACACCGTCATACGCTTGATGTCTGCCACGCGCGCACCCGTCTTTTCAGCAAGCTGCGAGATCGCACGGTTGTGATCGAGACGCATCATCGCAGTAAAGCGTGACTTTGGCACATCTGGAGCCGAGTGAGCAGCAATAACAGCATTGGTGTTTGCTGGGTTACCAACGACCAAAACGCGCACGTCGTCGGCCGCATTATCGTTGATCGCCTTGCCTTGTGGACCGAAAATACCACCATTAGCAGCAAGAAGATCAGCGCGTTCCATGCCAGCAGTACGTGGACGAGCACCGACAAGCAATGCGACGTTCGTGCCGGAGAAAGCTGCGTTAGCGTCGTCGTAAACGTTTACAGATTCGAGAAGCGGGAATGCAGAATCATTCAATTCCATTGCCGTGCCCTCAGCCGCAGCAACTGCCTGAGGAATCTCAAGCAAGTTAAGGCGAACTGGAACATCAGCTCCCAATAACGCGCCAGATGCGATACGGAAAAGCAATGCGTATCCAATATTTCCAGCAGCACCGGTTACTGTAACTGTAACTGGCTTCTTGAGTTCTGCCATGTGTTTCAACTCCTATGTATTTGGTGAAATGTGGTGATCCACGAAACACTCCTACCCTACTATTTATTGGAATCCTTCACCTATGACTTAAGTGCTTTAAGCTCACCGATAAAAAGGTTTCCAAGCAGACTAGAAACGAGTATCGCGGTAGAAATTAATCAACGCACGCGTTGATGGATCTTGTTTTGCAATTTCTGCTTCGTCACCAGCAACAGCGGCAGTGAGCTGATTTGCCATCTGCTTACCGAGCTCAACGCCCCACTGGTCAAATGAATCAATGCCCCATACGATGCCTTGCACAAAAGTAATATGCTCGTACAACGCGATGAGCTGGCCCAACACTGCAGGAGTGAGCGCTGGCGCCATGATCGACGTCGTCGGCTTATTACCAGGGAAAACGCGCGCCGAAACGATTTCTTCGCGCGTACCCTCCGCCCGTACTTCCTCTTCGGTTTTACCGAAAGCGAGCGCTTTCGTCTGTCCAAAGAAGTTACCAAGGAACAGCTCATGCTGATCAAACTCGCCGTCTTTCAGCGCGTATGTTGGATTGGAGAATGCGATGAAATCTGCCGGAATCAGCTGGGTGCCCTGATGAATCAACTGGTAGAACGCGTGCTGGCCGTTGGTGCCTGGCTCTCCCCAGAACACCTCGCCGGTCGTCGTCGTCACGTCCGTGCCGTCCCAACGCACTCGCTTACCATTCGATTCCATCGTAAGTTGTTGCAAATATGCTGGGAAACGGTGCAAGTACTGCGCATATGGGAGCACCGCATGCGTAGCAGCACCCAAGAAATTGCAGTAGAAAATATTGAGCAGGCCCATAAGAAGTGGCACGTTATCTTCAGGCGCCGCATTCTTAAAATGCTCATCCATCGTATTGAAACCGCCCAAGAAATCCGCGAAACCTTGCGAACCAATCGCGATTGCAAGCGAGGTGCCGACGGCGGAATCCACCGAGTAGCGGCCGCCAACCCAGTCCCAGAATCCAAAGGCATTGAGTGGATCAATGCCAAACTCAGCGACTTTCTCCAGATTGGTAGACACCGCCACAAAGTGCTTCGCTACCGCCCCCTCGGAGTCTATTCCCGCAGCTTGTAGCTCTTCGAGGAGCCATGCGCGGGCTTGACGCGCGTTGGTGAGCGTCTCGAGCGTGGTGAACGTCTTGGATGCCACGATGAAGAGCACCGTTTCTGGATCAACACCGCGCAGTTTTTCACCCAAGTCAGTTGGATCAATATTGGAAATGAATCGGCATTCAAGGCCATCTTGCACATATGGCTTGAGCGCTTCATATGCCATCACTGGGCCTAGATCGGAGCCGCCAATGCCAATATTCACAACTGTTGTGATGCGCTTTCCGCTAATGCCACGCCATTGCCCAGAACGCACCCGATCAGCAAAATCAAAGATGCGGGCAAGCACCTCATGCACGCCCGGAACTACATCTACGCCGTCTACGAATACCGAATTGCCCTCTGGTTGACGCAAAGCCGTGTGAAGAACCGAGCGCCCCTCTGTGACGTTGATTTTTTCACCAGCAAACATCGCATCGCGACGCTCGCTCAGCTGCACGTCGCGTGCCAGCTCAAGCAAGGCTTCTTTGATCTCATCGGTGATATACGACTTCGAAAGGTCAACAAAAAGCTCACCGGCCTGGTGAGAATGGCGCTGCGCCCGCTCAGGATCAGTCTCGAACCACGTACGAAAATCTACTCGTAGCTCATCGCGAAGCTTGGCAAGCTTCGCCCAAGCAGGTGTTTGTGTGGCATCAATTGGCATTGCCATAGACGTAACTCCTCAAAATGGAATATGCGGCACGAGATATTTCAATGGGTTGTAGCCGCACAAAATATGTTACCCGCCACTATTGCCGCTTAACCATTCCAACGTCCCGGCGAACACATCGTTCACAGCTACTGCACGCTTTCCAATTTTTAGGGATTTACACTGAGGAGATCAGATTAATTTGATCTAAATCACGTATCATATTGTGGGGTGTGTGCCAACGGCGCTGTAACCGGCGGCTTCACACCGTCGCGTATTCATTACCGCGTAAGTACTACCGCACAAGAAACCGTACAAGAACGCACAAGAAGAGGAGCAGGCAGATGAGCGAAGTTGATCATTCTGTGCAGCATTCTGATTTTCCATTTAATGCCACCACCACTGAGTCACAAACTCGAACAGAGGCGGTGCGAATCGGAGTGCTCACGTCTGGTGGCGACGCTCAAGGAATGAATGCAGTTGTGCGCGCCGTTGTGCGCACCGCTCTTCATGAAGGAGCAATTCCGTTTGCCATTCGCGAGGGATGGAAAGGAGCGGTATTCGGCGAAGATCTTATCCAAGAAATGACGTGGAATGACGTTTCTGGAATCCTCGCTGCTGGTGGCACCCATATTGGCACTGCCCGCTGCGCCGAATTCCGGGAACGAGCCGGCATCAAGCAGGCCGTGAAAAATCTGGTCGAGCATGGGATTGACCGTTTGGTCATCATTGGCGGTGACGGCACGCTCTCCGGCGCTGATGAACTGCGCGAGCTTTGGCCAGAACTCATTAACGAACTCGCAGCTGAAGGAGCAATTTCTTCCGATCTGGCTGCGAAACATCAAAAACTACACATCGCTGGCGTCGTGGGGTCAATCGACAACGACCTCGTAGGCACCGATATGACCGTGGGCGCTGATTCAGCACTTCACCGGATCGTCGAAGCTCTCGATGCGCTTTCCTCGACGGCCGCTTCGCATCAGCGCACCTTTGTGATTGAAGTGATGGGACGCCGCTGTGGTTACCTCGCCTTAATGAGCGCCATCGCCGGTGGCTGCGATTACGTGTTTGTTCCTGAGCTTCCACCAGCCGACGGCTGGGAGGATGCGATGTGCGAGAAATTGCGTATCGGGCGTGCTCATGGCCGCCGCGACTCGATGGTGATTGTGGCCGAGGGTGCAACAGACCGCGCCGGGAATCCGATCACCGCCACCATGGTTAAAGAAATTCTGGAACAAAAACTCGGCGAGGACGCGCGCGTCACCTCCCTTGGCCATGTGCAACGTGGCGGAACGCCGTCGGCCTACGACCGCTGGATGCCAACCCTGCTCGGCTATACTGCAGCACACGACGTCATCCATGCTACCGACTCAAACGAACCTGTCATCATTGGAACGCGACGCAACCGACTCGTGCGCCTGCCAATGATGGAGACGATCCAGAACACGCGTGCCGTCAAAGACTATCTAGCTGCAGGTAACTGGGATGCGGCCATCTCGTCGCGCGGAAAAGGCTACCGCGAGATGATCGATATTTTCGAAACGATCTCTTCGCCCGTTCCGACACCGAAATACTCGCTTCCCACCTCACCGCGCGTCGCCATCGTGCACGCGGGAGGCCTCGCACCAGGCATGAATGCTGCTGCTCGTGCTGCCGTCAAGCTCGGACTTGACCGAGGTTTTACTATGCTGGGAGTCGACGGCGGTATGCTCGGTCTGCTTGAGAGCAAAGTGCGCGAGCTCAACTGGGGAGACGTTGAAGGGTGGGTCGAAGACGGCGGTGCAGAACTTGGCACCCGACGCACGATTCCGTCTGTGGATCAGTTTTACCAGCTCTCACGCGGGATCGAGAATGCACAAATTGATGCACTGATTATCATCGGTGGATTCAAAGGTTACAAAGCAGCTTACGAGATGGTACGCGAACGTGACCGCTACCCAGCTTTCCGTATTCCGATCATCTGCGTTCCAGCCAGCATCGACAATAATCTCCCTGGTTCTGAGCTTGCAATCGGTGCCGATACTGCCTTAAACAACAATGCGCAGGTGCTTGACCGAATTAAGCAGTCGGCCTCAGCATCGCAACGTTGCTTTGTTGCTGAAACGATGGGTCGGCGTTGCGGTTACCTAGCCTTGATGAGTGCTATCACCACCGGAGCTGAGCAGGTCTATCTTTCCGAAACCGGAATTACGTTGCCACAGCTTGCCGAAGATACGGCGCGAATGATTAACGCTTTTAAGGGCGGACGCAATCTCTACCTGGTAATTCGCAATGAGGACGCTTCGGAGTATTACACCACTGATTTCATTTCCCGCATTTTCGAAGAAGAGGGCGGCGGACTCTTTGACGTGCGCTCCTCTATTCTTGGCCATATGCAACAAGGTGGTAACCCCACTCCGTTTGATCGAACTCTCGCTGTGCGCATGATGCACAAAGCTATTGACGTATTGTACAAGCAGTTTGAACAGGGCAAAGACGGTGCTATCCACGTTGGCCAGCATGACGGAGTGATCGACGAGTTCCCGATCTCGCATATGAGCGACCTTATCGATATGGAAACTCGTCTCCCGTACGACGCGTGGTGGCACGATCTTAAAGATGTGCTTTATGTGGTAGCCGATCAACATTTTGAGAAGAAAATCGGCACGCTGCCACTCGTGATTGAAGATTAACAATTCACGGCAAGCAATCGGGTTTAAGGGCCAGAGCTTTGTGCTCTGGCCCTTAAACCGTCCTTTACCCCGGGAGTACAACCCCGACGCACCAACCCAAACACACAATCCGGCCTTGAATCCTCACCTTTTGGGGCGATTTCGCAAACATCTCCACATATATCGAGATCATGCAAAATCCACACCAAAACTCGGCGACCACACCGCGGCAAGACCTCAATATGCATTCGGCGATGCACTCATAGGTGGAGGGGCAAGCTAGTTTCTAGCTTGCCCCTCCACCTGCCGTTACGCGATCATTTAGGATTCTGCTTGTGTGGCAGGATCGTCCTTAATAATTTCGGCATAAACTCGATCAATTCGGCGTTGATCCATCGCACGAACCGTGAACCGCACGCCATCAAGCTCCACTTGATCGCCCACTTCTGGCATTCTTCCCAGCTCATTGACGATAAAGCCACCTAGAGTGTCAAAAGGACCATCTGGCAATTCGAGATTGATGTATTTACTTACTTCCGCACGTCCCAACAGACCAGAGACTTCCCCACCAGCGGTTATTTCAACCATTGCGGGAGCGTCGGCATCGTATTCGTCTTGGATCTCTCCCACGAACTCTTCCACCACGTCCTCAATGGTCACCAGCCCGTCCGTGCCACCGTACTCGTCAACGATGATCGCCAAATGCGCGTTCTGGTTCCGCATTTCAGTTAGCGCAGCAAGCACTGGCTTTCCCTCGGGGAAGAAAATCACTGGTCGCACAATATCACGCACAGTTTTAAGCTTCGGATCAGGAGCGATGAGATCGCGGATATGGATAAAGCCGATCACTTCGTCGTCGTTGGAATTGTCTCGCACCGGATAACGCGAATGCTCCAATTCGTTGACCTTGGCGCGAACCTCAGTCAATGGCGTACTCGCATCGAGAAAATCAACTTCGGTGCGCGGCGTCATCACTTCTTCAACGGAACGCGTTCCCACCGAGAGCAAATCAACAACCATCGAGCGCTCAGTTTCCGGAATCGCCTCGTAGCCAGCAACGTAAGTGCGCAGCTCCTCGGCGTCCATCTCCTCACGTTTCTCGTTTGGATCACGCCCCAAAATGCGCAAAACGATATTCGTGGAAAGTCCCAAAAACCAGATCACTGGCCGCAGTAAAGCAGTAATAATGCTTAAAGGATATGCCACTACCAGCGCGAACGTCTCTGCGCTCTGCATCGCCAAACGCTTTGGAACCAACTCACCAAAAACGATCGACAGATACGAAATAAACACTGTGGTCACAATAAAAGCCGTGTTGATAGCAGCGCTCGATCCCATGTAGTTCTCGAGCCAAGGCACCATTAACGGAGCGATCTCCGCAGCACCGAACGACGCCGAAAAGAAGCCCGCGAGAGTCACGCCGACTTGCACTGCCGACAAAAACCGATTCGAATCTGCGGTGAGCTCTTGAATCTTTTTTCCTGACCGCGAGCGGAAAGCCATCGATTCAATCTGTGTATCACGCAGCGAAACCAGCGCCATTTCAGAAGCGGCAAAGAAAGCGCCGATCAGCGTGAAGAGGAGAACAAAAAGAATATTCGTAAGCAGCGGACTCACATGACCCCCGAATTTTGAACAATATTAGGCGTATCGCCCCACATGCCAAAATATGCCAACGCGGTTGCAAGGACGCACAAAGTGATGACGTCAATCGACGTTGAGCGAATCCGTGGCACAAGATGGCGAAAACGACTCCAGCGCACGCCTGCCAAGATCACCAGTGCACCAGACAGCGTCAACGCCGCAGCACGCACGCCAAACGTCATGCCAACGACGAGCACCAGCACGAGCGTTCCAAGCATCGCTATATAATAACCAACCGGGGGTAAGCCTTTCACAACTCCACTTTATCGGTTTACAGCTCAGTGTGCGAAGTGCCGAGCTCCAGTGAAATACATTGTGACGCCAGCCGCTTTGGCGGCCTCGATCACTTCGTCATCACGAATTGAGCCTCCTGGCTGCACAACCGCACGCACACCGGCGTCGGCAAGAACTTGGAAACCATCGGCAAACGGGAAGAACGCATCCGAAGCAGCCACTGAACCACGCGCGCGTTCCGGAGTGCCGCCAGCCTGACCAGCGGCGTCGTGATCGGCAGCAGCGCCACCGGCAGTTTCAACGTCGCTCGCAACACTTATCCCGAGCGTATTGGCGCGCTCTACCGAGAGTCGGCACGAATCGACTCGGTTGACCTGCCCCATTCCAATACCGACTGTAGCGCCGTCGTTGGCAAGCAAGATAGCATTCGAGCGAACAGAACGAATCGCGCGCCAAGCGAATTCAAGATCACGCATCGTGGCTGAATCGGCCGGCTCTCCTGCGACGAGCGTCCAGTTTTGCGGGTCGTCACCTGCAGCGTTGAGCGTGTCGCGCTCTTGCACGAGGAGACCACCTGAGATTTCTTTAGTTTCAGTAGTCGCCTGCTCCGGCTCAACCACTAAAATGCGCAGATTCTTCTTCGTTTGCAGAAGCTCTAAGGCGGCTGGCTCATAGCTAGGAGCGGCGATAACTTCAGTGAAGATCGGTTTAACTTGCTGTGCCATCGCGAGGTTCACTTCGCGGTTAGCTGCAATAACGCCCCCGTAGGCGGATTGCGGATCGCAGGCGTGGGCACGTTCATAGGCAAGCTCAATGCGATCGGCGATGGCAACTCCACATGGGTTGGCGTGCTTGACCACGGCCACCGCAGGCTCGCTATGGTCGTAAGCTGCTCGGATGGCTGCATCGACGTCTTGATAGTTGTTGTACGACATCTCTTTCCCGCCAAGCTGCGTTGCATGGGCAAGACCCGTAGCCGAGCCAGCACGCACATAAAGCGCCGCCTGCTGATGTGGATTTTCACCGTAGCGCAGATCAGCCTGCTTGAGCCAAGCGCCTCCGCGGTACTCAGGCACGTGCGCGCCAATGAGGGTTTGGGACGTCCATTGTGCCACCGCAGCGTCGTATTGCGCGGTGTGTGCGAAAGCTTCAGCTGCCAGACAACGGCGGGCTGCGGCGTCGAAGCCTCCGTCATGAGCTGCGTCGATGGCATCTTGGTAGCGCGATGGATCGACGATCACCGCCACTGAGGCGTGGTTTTTTGCAGCGGCACGAATCATGGTTGGGCCGCCGATATCGATCTGTTCCACGCACTCTGGGATCGCGGCGCCCGAAGCAACTGTTTCTTGGAAAGGATAAAGATTGACGACGACCAAATCGATAGGCTGAATGCCCAGCTCAACAAGCTGATCTTGGTGGGTTTTTAGCTCGCGATTGGCGAGGATCCCACCATGAATCAGGGGATGGAGCGTTTTCACGCGTCCGTCAAAGCACTCTGGGAACTTAGTAATATCACTGACCGAAGTTACGGGCAGGCCCGCAGCGCGGATCGTCGCAGCTGTTGAGCCGGTAGAAATAATTTCGCATCCTGATTCAACGAGAGCTTTTGCGAGGTCGATAATCCCATCTTTGTAGTAAACCGAAAGAATTGCGCGTTTGAATGGGATTTTCATAAACCTTACTCCTCGTTTGCTGGGGTTTTGTGACGGCTGCAGGCGTTTTGACGCTTCTCGCCTCTCCCAGTTTAGGAGCAATTATGAGTTCTCGCTGAACTTCTCAGGTTTTGTATCAGCATTTGCGCTTTTTTCTTCCGAATTTTGAGACGACGGGGCGGAGTGGGACGCTGTGAGCTTCTGCTTGGTTTCCTGCACGGTTTCCTGTTCGATATCCCGCGCAAGCATGTCGGTTGCCGGCGTGCCTGTTGTGGGAGCGTTTGTTACGGGCGCACTTGTTGTAGGCACTGTTGCTGGCTGCGTTTCTGTCGGGGGTGCTACAGCCGGCGAATCCGTTTCAGATTCTGTTGCAGGTTGCACATCCGTTACAGGCGCTATGGACGACGAGTTCGTTTCTTTTTTCGCAGCGGAACTCGGACTACGCCGGCTCGCCTTTGCTAATGACTGCAGCTCCTTGATCGTATCTGGATGCGCAAGCATTGCTGCGAAAACAAACGGCAGCACTCCCACCAGCAGCGCATATGCAGCAACGAGAGCAGGTCGAGAGCCAATCACTGCCATCCGGCCTGGCCCGAGGCTTCCCGAGGCTATCAATGCAGACAACGAGCACAAGAATACGAATATACTGCCGGCAATGAGGGCATTAACAAGCAAATTTCCACGGTCACTCGCGAAAAATCCAAACGGAACTCGCTTCGGATTTTGCGCTGCTGGAACGCCGTCGTCTGACGAAAGCTCAGACGTACAAACGGAAGAAGTGTCAGTAACTGCCGGAGCCAGAGATTGCTTATTGAGCCAACCAACGCGCATACACACCGCGCCAAGCAGGCAATATCCAAGGATAGGCAGGGCGATTAACCACGCAAAACCAGTTCCATAACTAGGCAGTGCACCAAAAACTGGAATAGCCGGCAATGGCCCGAGCGTATTACCCATGATGGCAAAACTCGTATCAGCCCCTATCGAAAAACCAGCACCGAACACCCAAGCAAGCGCCCACAAAAGATACGTTGGCAAGTACATGAGCTGCACCAACACCATACTTGCTGTACCAATTGCATTTTGGAAATAGGAGTCGTTAATTTGGCGCACATTGCTGATTCCAGCTACGAAACCGATAAGAAATACTATTAACGCTGCTAAACAGGTAGCTAGGAGCAGGACGCGCAAAATTGGCCAAGCTCGCGTCAGATACGGCCACCATGGCAAATTCATGAGCAACTCTTCACGACCAGCCCATATTGCCACCACAGCAAAACTCAAAGCAGCGCCGATAATAGCAATCCACCATGAGCCTTGAGCAGCGGAGGCAAGACCAATGATCGCAATAGTGACCGCAGCAAAAACGGCAGAAAAAGCCACATCAGCCCATGCAAAAATGCCAATCCTGCGCAGCGCAAAATATGCAGAAAATACAATCAATGCTGTATAGAGGCTCGGAATAAGCGAGAGCGTGCCCTGCCCTACCTCCAGCTGCGCGCCAAATGACGTGAGCCACCACTGAGTGCCAAAACGCGCAGCATCGCTCCAGGCAATATTGCCAAGTAATGGCGACGACGCTGTGATTGCGTAGAAAAAGACAGCACACAGCATTGCGCCAAGCCAAGTGAATACAAGTGGCTGATTCACCGCGCGAAACACTGGAAATACAGATCTGAGGTCAATTGTTTTTTCTTGCATCACTTCAATAGTTTCGCAAATGCGCATTTTTACGAAGAAGTGCTGGCGGCGTGTTGCTCTCAATACGCCGCCAGCACAGTTCAACCAAGCATCAGATGAGCGCCTATTAGCCGCCCGAAGCTTGTTAGTCGATTTTGAAAACTTTTTTTGGCTGGTCAACAGTCAGGTGCTTAATCCAGTGCTGCGCAGCCGCCAAGGAGATGCGCCCTTGGGCCACATAACGCGCCAAGAATGCCGAATCCACTCGGCGCGACATATCATGGCGCGCCGGGATAGATAGGAAAGCACGAGTGTCATCAATGAACCCAGATGCACGAGAGAACCCGGCTGTTTCCGTTGTAGCAGCTCGGAATCGCGCAATAGCATCCGGCGCATCGATAAACCACCACGGCGCCCCAATAAATACGCTGGGATAAAAACCAGCAAGCGGAGCGATTTCACGCGAATACACCGTCTCATCGAGCGTAAAGAGCACCACGTGCAAATCGCGATTACTCCCATATTTGTTGAGCATAGGGCGGAGTGCCTTGGTGAACTCTGTTGCCACTGGAATATCGTGGCCGGTGTCCGCTCCAAAGCTCTCAAAAGATTGCTCGTGATGATTACGCAGCACACCGGGGTGAATCGTCATAACCAAACCGTCATCGACGCTCATACCAGCAAAGCGCAACAGCATCGCACCCTCGAAAGCATCAGCTTCCTCAGCGGTCAAACTGCCGATCACGGCTTTCCGATACAGCGTCTCAAGTTCTGCATCATCAAGATCAACCGTGAGCGGATGTGCAACACCAAAATCGGCAGAGACAGCTCCGTGTTCGATAAAGCGAGCGCGGGAAGCACGCAATGCCTCGAGGTAGCCAGCCAAGCTATCTACCGGCGCATTTACCGATGCCGTGAGAGCTTCCACTCGCGATATAAACTCCGGTTTACGCGCATTCACATATGCGTCTGGACGCCACGTGGGCACCACTCGACCCGAGAAACTCGGATCGTTCGCAAGCACCGCATGGTATTCCAGAGAGTCAAGCGGGTCATCCGTCGTCGCCAAAAAAGAAATCGGGAACGAATCGAATAATGCACGCGGGCGGAACTCGGGCTGAGCCAATTTCTCCTGAATCGCGTCAAAAATCTCGTCCGCTGTCTCTTCACTGGGTTCGCAGTCGATCCCAAACAGCGTCACGAGTTCGTGCGTGAGCCAATACCCCGAAGAAGTACCGTCAAAAAGCCGCCAATGCCGGCAGAAAATCCGCCAAGCAGCGCGCGGATCTACCGGATCCGACTTCCCCACTCCCAACTCATGCAAATCAACTCCGGCCGAGTTGAGCAGCCGAAACACATAATGATCATAAGTCAAGAAGAGGTTCGCAGCATCAGAAAATGGCTTGTTATCAAGCAAAAGCCGCGGATCAACATGCCCGTGGGGCGAAATAATCGGCTCATGCGCAACACTCTCGTAAAGGTCACGCGCAATCGCCCGCGCATTAGGCTCAACCGGAAAAAGCCGATCGTCATCCAACACCAGTGGCATTTTCACGATATTTCTCCCACTCTTATCGCTGCACGCGAGCGCTACCGCCGCCCACAAGTCGCTCAACTTCTGCCAGTGAAGCCATCGACGTATCCCCCGGTGTCGTCATGGCAAGGGCACCATGCGCAGCACCATATTCCACCGCTTTGGCGACGTCTCCAAACTCCATCAAGCCATAGATCAATCCTGAAGCGAAAGAATCTCCTCCGCCCACGCGATCGAGGATTTCCAAACCGTCGCGCTGCGTAGCCTGAGCAAATCCTTGCTCGCGCTCCCAGGCTATCGCACCCCAATCGTTGACGGTAGCGGTGCGAACCTGACGCATCGTCGTCGCCACCACCTGGAAATTCGGGTAAGCGGCTGCGGCCATTTCAATCATCTTTTTGAATGACTCAACTTCGAGATTGTCAAGATTCTCGTTTGCGCCTTCAACGTGGAATCCGAGCGAAGCCGTGAAGTCTTCTTCGTTACCGATCATCACATCGACGTATTGTGCCAGCTCACGGTTTACTTCTTGGCATTTTTCCTGACCGCCAATAGACTTCCATAGCGACGGACGATAATTGAGATCGTAGGAGACGATCGTGCCGTATTTCTTCGCGGTCGCCATCGCCTGCTTGGCCACCTCAGCAGCGCTTTCAGACAGTGCCGTAAAAATTCCACCCGTGTGGAACCAACGCACGCCGAGCTCACCAAATAGGTGCTCCCAGTCCACGTCGTCGGCATTCATTTGGGAGACGGCGGTGTTGCCGCGATCGTTGTTCCCTACCGCTCCACGCAGGCCAAAGCCGCGCTCGGTGAAGTTCAAACCATTGCGCACGGTGCGCCCAACGCCGTCGGATTCCACCCACTTGATGAACGACGTATCGACGCCGCCTTGAAGAATACAATCTTCAACAAGCTTTCCGATCTCGTCTGCTACCAGGGCAGTGACGACGCCGGCTCGCTTTCCGAAGCAGCGTCGCATACCGCGTGCCACATTGTATTCACCGCCACCTTCGGAGGCTTTGAATGATCGAGCAGTGCGAATACGCCCTTCACCTGGATCAAGGCGCAACATTACCTCGCCCAAAGAGAGGATGTCGTAGCGGCACTCATTTGCTGGCCGAAGTTGCAAAGCGCTCATGACCGCACCTGCCCAACAATCTCCATCGCCTCAGCTGAAAGGCGCGTGATCTCGTCGAATTGCCCCTCGGCAACCATCTGCCGAGTCACCATCCAAGAGCCACCCACTGAAGCAATCACGTCAATTGCGAGCCATTCACGGATGTTGTCTGGACCAATGCCGCCCGTAGGCATGAATTTGAGCTGAGGGAACGGCGCTGCCATTGCTTTGACCAACGGCAGTCCCCCGAGCGGCACCGCCGGGAAGAATTTCATTACGTCAAGGTCAAATGCCAAAGCAGCCATAATATCGGTTGGATTGGCGATGCCAGGCAAGAATGCAACCTCGCGCTCACTAGCTACATTCGCTACCTCAGTAGAAAAGCCTGGTGAAACCAAGAATTGTGCGCCGGCATCAATCGCACGATTCGCCTGATCTGCAGTTACAACAGTTCCAGCGCCAACCGTGATTCCCTCCACTTGTGCCATCTGCGCAATTGCTTGCGCAGCTACTGGCGTACGAAAGGTGACTTCAGCCGATGTAATACCGCCTGCCACCAGCGCTTTTGCAGTTGGTAGCGCATCTTCTTCTCGATCCAGCACCACAACTGGCACAATCGGGTTCTTTTCCAAGAACGGACGAGCAGATGGGATAGCCATTTCCTTCTTCTTTCCTAGTCGTAGATTTCCTAGTTACGAGTCTTCATCTTGTGAATTGATTCCCACAAGCCGTTCAAGTACACCGCACCGAGGGCGCGATCGTAGAGCGGATAGCCGGGGCGTCCAGTCTCGCCCCAAATCATACGGCCGTGATCTGGGCGAATATAAACATCCGGATTGGTATCGTAAATCGCTTCCATGATGGCGAACATGTCGAGATCGCCGGTAGACGACGGGTGCGGAGCCTCGTGGAATTTCTTCGGCCCTAAGTACTTCACGTTGCGCACATGCGCTGCGTTCATCAAGCCACGCTCACCAAATTCACGGAAAATAGCTGGCACATCGTTATCTGGGTTCGAACCGAGCGAACCGGAACAGATGCAGAAGCCGTTGTACTGCGAATCGTAAAGCTTCGCGATCTTGTCCATATCATCGCGATTGCGATAAATACGTGGCAGGCCGAAAAGATCCCAAGCTGGGTCGTCAGGATGGCAGGCCATCTTGATGCCAACTTTTTCAGCGGTGGGGATAATGCCCTCTAGGAAGTAACGGTAGTTGTCGCGCATCTTGTTGTGATCGACGTCTTCATACAAACGCATGACTTCATCGAGGCGTTCCAAACGCTCAGGCTCCCAACCCGGCAGCGTGAGTCCACCTGATTCTTTTGCGGTAATTTCCACAATATCGCGCGGGGTCATGCCCTCGATCTGTGCGTGATCGTAGTAAAGACAATTCGAGCCATCGTCAGTGACGTGCGCAAGCTCGGTGCGCAGCCAGTCAAATACCGGCATAAAGTTGTAAACCACAACTTTCACACCAAACTTCGCAAGATTCTCAAGGCTCTTATTGTAGTTTTCGATGTACTCATCGCGCGTGCTCAGACCAAGCTTAATGTCCTCATGCACATTCACCGACTCGATAACTTCACATTCGAGACCAGCTTCGTTCACACCACCAATAAGCTCACCGATTTCGGCTTCTTCCCAAACTTCCCCTGCTTGCTTACCAGATAGCACACCCATGATTCCGGTCATTTCTGGAATCTGCTTGATGTACTGAAGCGGAATTGGATCGTATCCTTCGCCGTACCAGCGGAATGTCATTTTCATTTGGTGTTCATCTCCTTGTCGAGCGTAGCGCGCACCGCGCCAGGGGCTGAAATTAGTTCGGCGAAGAGCTTCTCCACCTTAGTTGCGAGTGGTGTGTCATACAGATCGACACCGAAAATTTGTTTATTGGAAAGAATAGGCTCAAGAGCTGCATGAACGTCAGTTTCTTCGCCCAAGCGGATATGTGCTACATGCGCTTGCAACTCCTCAAGCAAAGGATCTGGCGAAAGCGTAAGTTCTTCGCCGTCGTCTGCAACTGCCATAAGATAACGGCACCATAACGCGAAAACTAGTGGCATCGCGTGCAGCGAATCCAAATCCATACCGCGCTCGATGTACTTCTTGATCGTCTCACCAAAACGGATCGGAATCTTCTGGGAGGTGTCCATCGCAATACGCGCCGGATCGTCTGGTAGATAGCGGTTCGGGAAGCGCACCTCGAGCACTTCGCGCAGGAAGTCTTCCGGTTTCACAATACCGGGATCGACGACGACGGGCAGGCCTTCGTTCCAGCCCAGCTGGTTGACGAGCGCCGCGAGAGCCTCATCGCGCATTTCCGAATCAATCGTTGGGAATCGCAACAGGCACCCTGCTACGGCAAGCGCTGTGTGCAATGGATTAAGGCAGGTCGTGACTTTCATATTCTCAAAGTCATCACAGACTTTTCGATCCACGATACTCACACCAAAATCTTCAAAAGGCGGGCGTTCACCAGCGAATTTGTCCTCAATAATGAGGTATTCGGTAGGCTCGGCGTTCACAAAACCGGCATATGGTGCGCGGTTGGGAGTCTCCACGGCCATATCAGTGAATCCTATTTGTGCCAGCTCAGCCGCGATCGAGTCATTCGGACGCGGAGTGATCTTGTCGATCACTGAAATTGGGAACGCAACATTCGCTTCATCGCCAAGCCAGGTGATGAATTGCTCTGGAACTGTGCCAGCTTGTGCCCACCCACGCGCAATCGTGAGAACCGATTCGCGCAACTTATCGCCGTTATGGGAGAAGTTATCGGTCGAGAGCAAAGTAATTGGCGCGCCACCAGCATTAAAGCGATGCCACAACAATCCAGCCACGAGAGCCATCGTGTGGGCATGGTATCCGAATGGATCGGAAGCGATCTCTTCTTCCACAGCAGTTTGCAACAGACCTTGCGCATCGTGAATGGCATAGCCTTTTTCGGTAATAGTAAAGCTCATCAGTGAGACAGACTCGCTTCGAATGATCTCAACTAAGCGTTCAAAATCTTCACGACGACGCGTAGCTAAGCCCTCACACATGCCGGCGATAACTTTGATATCGCGTTCACCGTCCGGATTGAGTGTTACGCCCAAGGTCATAAGATCGTGTTTTGCGAGCTGCACGTCGAGTTCCACCGGATCCATTGGGATGACGGCGGTCACT
Source organism: Arcanobacterium pluranimalium (assembly GCF_016907845.1). Taxonomy (GTDB): domain Bacteria; phylum Actinomycetota; class Actinomycetes; order Actinomycetales; family Actinomycetaceae; genus Arcanobacterium_A; species Arcanobacterium_A pluranimalium. The sequence goes on along the minus strand of NZ_JAFBCS010000001.1, from coordinate 1,042,012 downwards.
GGCCACTCGTGACCAGCCGCAATGAGATCGTGTGCGATCCTCGCGATAAAAATGCGGAAAATATTTCCCGGACCAATGTGAATCCACCGCGGATTTTCTTTACCTTGTGCTTGCATCTGCTCCACATCGAACTGGGGTGCGAGCTGTGCCAAGGAATCAAGATTTTCTAAATTGAGTTGCATCTTTCCTCGATTACGAATTGGTTCGAAGATTGAGCATTTTCTTGCGCCCTCGCCTCTAGAAAACACCTACAACCTTGTCTGTTATCTAAATTCTAATGCTGGCAACTTTGGCTTCCGTTTAGTTGCCTAAAGTTGCCAACATCAGCTTCATTGTGATGCGTTATGACAGCTTCAACATCACTTTCGAGGATCCGCTCGATCTATCAGCGGCGACGTCAAATGCCTCGCAAGCTTGCAAAATGTCAAATTCATGGGTTTGAAGCGGCGAAATATCAACAACCCCATCGAGGAGCCGGATCGCCTCATCCATTTCATCGGCGAAGCGATATGAGCCACGGTACTCAATCTCACGAGTGACGATATTTCCAAGGGTTGCACTTACGTCTCCACCTGGAAGATTACCGACCTGCACCACCACTCCGCCGCGACGAGTTGCGCTGATGACGCCACCAATCGCCGCTGGCGCACCGGAGGCTTCAATAGCGATATCGACGTCTTGTGGCAGCTCCTGTCCCTGCAAAATATTAATTGTGCAGTCAGCGCCCATAGCGCGGGCGATATCGAGCGCCTGCTCGCTGAGGTCAGCTACAGTAACGTGACGGGCACCGTAAGCTTTGGCAGCTGCGACAGCCAGGGAACCGATCGGACCAGCACCGTTCACTAACACCGTTTTATCTGCGACGTCGCCCGCGCGTCGTACCGCATGGATAGCGACGGCGAAAGGTTCGGCTAATGCTCCAGCTTTCGTCGTCACTCCCTGCGGCAAGAAACGCAATTGATCAGGGCGAACAATGCGGAATTTTGAAAATCCCCCTTGCTCGTGTGGCAAAAAAGCAGCTGAACCGAAATATCGTACTTCGGGCCACAAGTTAGTCCGCGCCCGCATATCCTCAGCAACTTGATAGTCACCCACCAAACTCGCAGGATAGAGCGCTACTTTTGCACCGACCTCGACTCCGTCTACCTCTGATCCGACTTCCGCCACATAACCAGCAACTTCATGCCCGAGAATCAGCGGATCACGCAAAACGGCTGTGCCTGAGATTCCTGAGCGCCAATATGCCACATCAGAACCGCAGATCCCTCCCCACTCCATGCGCACCAGCACATCTACAGGTCCACATACCGGATCAGCCACCTCATCAATGCGCAGATCCTTAGGTCCGTGCACAACTACTGCTTTCATTGTTCGCCTCTTATCATTTTCGTTCGTTGTCTGTGTTTTTATCGTTTGCGGTGATCACATAAGGCTGCTCAGCTGACCCCAGAGTGAGTAAAGACCCAGGGCAAAGATCGCGAATGCCGAGATGATGAGCAGAACTTGGAAAAGAACTCCGTCTTTTACCTTGTCGTCGGTTTGCACGCGCTGTAATTGCAGCGTTGATACCGCCACGCCCATAAGGAAGATCGCATTCAAAACGCCTGCCAACACGAGCAGTGCAAGCGGGGATTTGGCAACCGTACCCAAGATGGCCCAGGTGATAGGCAAAATCACCATTGTGACGCGCATCCAACGGTCACGTCGCGCGGCGTCGTTCCAGTTAAACGCACCTAAAACGGAAAGCGTATTGGTGGTCAAACGCGCGAATCCAGGCACATTGGCGAGAATCGTCTTAAACAGTGCCACTCCACCGCCAATCATGAATAGCGCACCTCCCCACGATCCAACTACAGTTTCGAAAATCGAGGAGATGGTGGTCATCACTTCGTTTCCTTGTGGCACGAGTCCTTGTGGGTTGAGCACTGCTGCACCGAGGACGTAGAAAGCTGCGGTCGAGATTGTGTAAATGAACCACGAAACCCACGCATCGACTTTCATCACTTTGATCCAGCCGCGAGCGCGATTGACCCACTGCATAGAGCCATCGTTTGGTCCGGCCCACGCGGCGTAGCCTTTTTCGACAATCCAATAGGTGTAGGTGGTCACTTCACCAGCGCCGACGCCTGTAAGGCCGAACATTGCCAAGGCGATTCCGAAAGAACCTACGCCGATTTTAAAGCGCATTCCCTGTGATATTTCAGCCAGTCCCCAGCTGTATTCGGTTCCAAACAGCGCAAAGACGACGGCGACGGCGAAGACCGTCACGAGCACTACGAGCACAGTCGAGATTTTCTCCAACATGTCGTACCGGTTGAACCAGTGCACTGCGATGGCGATAGAAGCGAGAATTGCGACCCATATTCCAATCGAGAGCAGCGAGAACGGATCCCCACCGATCGGCATGAGAGCCGAGAACGCGAAAGCTGCTGCGGAGAGCACGCCTGCCTGCCCGATTGCAAACTGTATGAACATCGACAGTACGAGCCATACCATCCAGCCGTGGCCTTTGACTTTTGGCCCCATCTCATTAAATCCAGTGATGGCTGGCTTACCAGTTGAAATCGACCAACGCGCGAGTTCAATCTGCACGAACACCTTGACGAAAGTGGAAACAAACACGAGCCAGAACAGAATAAACCCAGCTTTGGCGCCGAGAGTTGTGGCTGTGAGTAGTTCTCCTGAGCCCACCACGGCTGCGGATGTGATCATTCCTGGTCCGAGGAATTTTAGCGACCCCTTAAAGGTGCGTGGTGGTTCTTGTATATTTTTAGGATCGAGAGTGTACGGATCGTCCGTAATGGTAGTTTCCGTTACGGTTTCGTTGACTTCCGATGCTGCCATGTTCGCTCCTTTGCAAACTACAGATGTTTACTGTGAACTCAAGCAAAAGTACTGAGCCCGTCTTGCATACAACTCTTGTATACATTGCTTGTATACTATGGAATTGTGTTCTTATTGTCAATCGCGATGGCATATTTCGATCATTGGCAATATTCTTCATAGAGAAGGTTCTTCAACCCATAGAGAATTGCGTTCAATTAACTTGAGCCACCTTAGGAAGCAGATTTGGTGAAAAACACAACGTCTACCCGCGAATCGGTCTATCAAGAGATTCGAACACGAATCATCAATCTCACTTTCCTACCAGGGATGGCACTGTCTGAAACCGAACTCGCAACGCAGCTCAACGTATCGCGAACCCCGGTACGCGAAGCACTAGTATTGCTCGATAAAGACGGGCTAATCGAAGTGTTTCCCCGAAAAGGAACTTTCGTCACCAAGATCAACCTCGAACTCGTTCGCGAAACCCAGTTCCTCCGTGAAGCTATCGAAATCGCCTCCTTGCGATCTATTCCAGCTCAACTCGACCCTGCACTAGTTCAAGAGATCACCAACAACCTCGCGCAGCAAAAGAATGCAGCTGAGTCCCACGATGCCCGAGCTTTCTTCATACTTGATGAAATTTTCCATGCCTCGTTGATGAAGCTCGCCAATCATTGGCGCTCATGGGACGTCGTGGCAACGACCAAGCCACATCTTGACCGAGCACGCTACCTCGGATATCAAGAATCCACGCCACCCATCATTTTTTATGAACAGCACTGCGAAATCTTCGATCGAATTCGCGCGCACGACCTAGACGGCGCTGAGCAACTATTATCGCATCATCTGCGCACAGTATTTGACGATATTAAAACCGCGCAAAAAATACTTCCAGAGTTCTTCACCACTGAGCAAGACTCATCCAACGACCTCAACGGCCGTTTTCCCGCAGCGATGTCGCTATCGCAGCAATCGGTTCAAGAGCTGCTTACCTTGCGTATGAAGCACCAGCCGCCACAGTGAGCACCTACCTAAGTGAGCGCCTACCTACTTCGCCGATACAGTAGGCCACGGCGGCGTCGCTGGCAATAAGGCTTCGTATTCCGCAACCAAGGAGTCCATATAAGCTCCGCGGTAAGTGCCAGAGATGAATTTCTTCAAAGCTTCATCTTTGAATCGATGCCACGATTGGGCTTCCCCACCAGGATTGATCGGATACCACAGCACACCTTGGCTGAAAGCGGCGTCTCGATCACCAGGAGCGTCACCGATCAACAAAATATGATCATCGGCGTACTTTCCTTTGGCGGCGTATTCAAGGTGTTGAGCTTTCGTGCCCATCTCCTGCCCAGCCAGCACTTTCATATAGTCATCAAGCCCGTGCTCGCCCCATTCTCGCTCAAGAAATTGCATTGAAGCAGCCGAGACAGTCATGCAATCTGCCACCGCCGTCATCTCCTCAAATGCCTCACGCACACCAGGGAACGGCGCGCAGCCATGAACCATCCACGCCACCAGTTCGTTGACGCCATTTCCCCAGGCAATGCACCGATCGATTTCCTCTGACGGGTTCTCAGCGGCAAATTTTTCGATACCATCAGCCGAAAGCGGCAGACCCGATGCGAGGAATTTCTTCAACTCACCGCCGTCGGGAAGCTCCACACCTCGCTCGATAACTTCGGGGCGTTCCTTGAGCCGATCAAAAATCAAATCTAAAGTCACCCATCGGTTTTTCCCGCGCGTCGTCGAATGCAAATTCACGAAGATCGCGGTCTCGCGCACGAGCGTCGAGATAGGTTGCAGATCAAAATACTTGATGTAGCAAGGGGTAAAGCACTCGTAGTGCTTAATATCCATCGCGTCAATCGCACAACCATCGGAGTCGATCCCGATGAAGAAATCCTTTTCAGGTTGGAAATCAAGAAGTACCTGAGCAGCAGCTGGAATATTCATTGTGTGTCCTCAGATCTGTGCGTCAATTTTTCCGCAGAAAGCATCAACAGGGCTGATCCCTACGAATTCAGACTTACCCTCGAGCTTGTCAAGTAGCAAATCCAGCGTGAAGTCTTTGTCGTCGTAAGTGTTGATGTACGTCTTGACCTGGGGAACGTCCACCAATGCATAAGGCGTAGCAGTAGAAACATAAATGGTAGGAATTTCGAATACGTACCATGGGATATCCACTGTGCCTTTAGTAGCGGGCCACATCACGCGCTCGGTTGGCTGCATCATGCCATCAATCTTTGAAATTAATAGCACGAGGTCATAGTTCTTCGTGAGATTAGCGATAGGTGCCTTTCCTGCGTAAACGTTCTTCACCGCCGTCGCCTGCTCCTCAGGGCTCATCTGCGCCAATTTATCGAGCAAAGACTCGTGGCGCGTCACCTCGTAACCGCGTTCGCGCAGCTTATCGGCAACACGATCAGCAGGGTGCACGTTTTCGCCGCCGCCGCCAAATGCGCGCGAGATCGGATTGCTTGGACCAGACACCGAAACTACCAGCACCCGCTTCGTCTTTTCCGGGCTAAGCGGCAAGTTCTGAGGCTGCTTGTTCTTCACGAGCGTGATCGCACGATCGGTGAGTTCGCTCGCAATGGCAACGTTTTGCGGCATACCAATCCGCTGCATAGCCTCTGCTTTTGGAGGAAGAATCTGTTCGCGCGGCGTCGAATGTAGACCTAATCGCGCTTTCAAGCCAAGGATTCGCTCCAGAGCTTCTTGCAAGCGCTCTTCGGTGATAATGCCGCGGCGGTAGCCATCAAACATCCACTCAAAGTCCTCATCCGGATCGTTGAAGAACAAGAAAAGGTCGCAACCAGCAGCAATAGCCGTCGGGAGCAGGTCGCGGCGTGGCATCGCGCCCGTGAGTCCTACCATATGCGAAGCATCTGTTACGACGACGCCGTTAAAGCCGAGCTTTCCGCGCAACAGATCCGTCAAAATTTCTTTGCTCAAGGTAGCTGGCAAGAGATCGTCAATCGTCATGTTCGGATTGAAATGCTGCTGGTAACTCGGCAGCATAATGTGCCCTACCATGAGCGAGGGCAGGCCGTCGTCGATAAGACCTTTATAAACTTTGCCAAAGGTGGCGTCCCATTCCTCAGTTGAATAGGAATTTACCGACGCCGAAAGGTGCTGATCGCGTTCGTCAATGCCATCACCTGGGAAATGTTTGGCAGCTGGCAAGATGCCCGATTCCATAATGCCTTTCATGTAGGCACGAGACATTTCTAGAACCAGATCAGGATCAGCACCGAAGGAACGATTAGAAATAATCGGATTGCGCCAATTGCGCATGATGTCCACAATTGGAGCGAAAGACCAGTTACAGCCGATGGCACTTGCTTCAATACCCGATACACGTCCCATTTCATAGGCCCACTTAGGATCGTTGGTAGCGCCTACTTTTACTTCAAAGCCCACATAGGTACCATCTGTGCAGGCACCATTGCCGCCGGCTTCAGTATTAGCGGCAATGAGCAGCGGAATCTTAGATTTGGTTTGCAGAATATAATTCTGCTCCCATACTTCCTCAGCAGTACCTGGATTGTAGCGAACTGCGCCAATGTGGTAGTTATCGAGCACCTCAGTGAGATATTCCTCGGTGCGCTGCGCACCCATATTGACGAAAAGCTGTCCAATCTTCTCCTCAATACTCATCGCGTTAATCGTCGAACGCACCCAAGCGATTGCGTCGTCGTCCAAATTAAACGGCGCGGCAGTTAGATCCACCATCATTGGCTCCTTCGAAAACCTTGTAAGTTATCCAGCTAGTAAAAACTTGTTATTGAAGAAAGGAGGGCCGCCTGAATTTTCCATTCACAGCAGCCCTCCGAAAGGTAGCGTCAGTCGACGGCGTTCGCTGCGGCAGCTGCGCGACGTTCGTTGAGCGTCGCCACATTTGCCTCGATCTGCTTCTTCTTCAACGGGTAGAGGAAGATGAGTGCCAAACCAACCAAGATACAGCCGATACCTGGGACGAGGTTAGCTGTGGTGTAGACGCCATCAATTACCTCTTGAGCTTGGGCCACGCCGGATTTGGCAGCTTCGGCGTTGTAGCCAATCCAGCCCAGTGCCCAGCCGGTAAGTCCGCCCGCGAGCGCCTGCCCGAGCTTGCGTGCCCAGGAGTAGACGGCGTAAACCGTAGCGTCGTCGCGCTGACCAGTACGCACTTCCTGGTAATCGATTACGTCGGTGATGAATGCCCACACAAGGTAGTTGAATACGGAGATAAAGAACATGGCGATACCGTAGAAAATGATCCACACAGTTGCGCTCTTGATGTACATGAAATTGGCCGCAACAAGCACGACGCCGGCAATGAGCATGGAAATCGCGCCCACTTCGGTCTTGCCCCACTTCTTCGACGCCCACGGAGCAATGAAGATCAACGACAGCGCAGGAAGCAGGCCAACCAGCGTGGCTGCAGACTGGATCTTTCCGTTTCCGAAGTACGACATGAACAAGAACGAAAGCATTCCGCCAAGGAACAGGTTAGCAACCAGCAAAAGAAGAGCTGCCACAATGAGACCGAGCAAAGCACGGTTAGTGAAAATCGCCGAAAGCATCTTGCCAATGCCATTGCCGCCTTCAGACTTCGATTTCACAGTTGAAGGTACGCGCTCTTCAACGTTGAAATAGCACAGCACGTAGCACACTACTGCAAGCACGGAACAGATAGCAGCGGAAACGGTCATGCTGGTGCCATCCATGACTGCGACGCCCTTGGCATTCTTCGTGAAAGCAACCAAAGGTAGCACCGTCATAATCACTAGCTGTGCGAGCGTCGCGCCGGTAGTGCGGTAAACGGAAAGCTGAGCTCGGTGATCTGGGTTTGAAGAAACCACCGACGCCATTGAGCCATAAGGAATATTAATCGCAGTGTAGAAGATAGATCCCCACAAGAAATATGTGGCGCACATCCACACCAGCTTCAGGGTGTAGCTTGAGAAATCGCCAACAAACGACATATACATCAGTGCCGAAGCCACAGCCACAGGAATTGCAATGAATTTGATCCACCGCTTGAACTTGTGTCCACCATCTTTGACCGGGAGTCGGTCCACCAAAATGCCCATGCCCACGTCAGTAAAACCGTCGACGACGCGCGCTACCAGGAGCAAAGTACCAACATGTGCTGGATTAATGCCTACAACCGTGGTGTAGAAAACCATGAAGAACATGGCTTGCAAGATGAACGTGAAATCGTTTCCGAAATCGCCAAACATGTAGCCGATCTTGTCTCGGAAACCAAATGGACGAATTGAACGTCCGTTGAGCGCAGGCGTTTGTGCCATCGTCTCTCCTTCTGAAATCACCGTTGATGGTGGTTGAGCATCAAGCATCACTGCTTGAGCGCAGCCCTTTTCTGCTATGAGGGCAGTTCACAACGATGTGTGGCCCTGTTGGCAATAATCCTTACACGGCACGAAACGGAGAAAATGATGTTGCCAAAAGTTGCCAGAAGTTCTCCTGCCAGCACGGCAACAAACGGCAACACCTGCGATAGAAGAGTGTTGCTCTCACCTGTAAGAGCAACACTGAGCGGTGGGGCGGCACTTTCTGCAGTCGGTAGAAAGTGCCGCCCCACCGCCAAGTGGCAATTGAAAGCGGGGTGGGAGCGCGACGCTAAGATGTCTCGTCGCGTTCCCACCCCGCCTTACGTTACGTCAAGCCAAGCTACTCCAAGCTAAGCTGAGCCAGTGTGTTCACTGCATTAATGCAGTGAACACATCACTTTGAGCTAATCAGCCCTTAGTCCTCAGCGCTCAGCGCTTATTAAGGATTTCCCGAGCTAGATTGGCAGTCTCAGTAGGAGTCTTTCCAACTCGAACTCCCACAGCTTCAAGTGCCGCTTTCTTGGCTGCCGCAGTTCCGGACGATCCGGAAACGATGGCACCGGCGTGCCCCATCGTTTTACCCTCCGGAGCTGTAAAGCCTGCCACGTAACCAACTACTGGCTTAGTCACGTGCTCTTTAATATAAGCAGCGGCACGCTCTTCGGCATCTCCCCCGATCTCACCGATCATCACGATCAATTCCGTCTCGGGATCTTCTTCAAAAGCCCGCAAAGCATCGATATGCGTGGTGCCAATAACTGGGTCTCCACCAATACCAATGCAGGTAGTGAAACCAATATCAGACAGCTCGTACATCATCTGATAGGTGAGCGTTCCGGATTTGGACACCAACCCGATCTTGCCTGGTCCAGTAATGTCTGGCGGGGTAATTCCCACATTGGACTGTGCTGGAGAAATGATTCCTGGGCAGTTCGGGCCAATGATCTGCACGCCATGCGCCTGCGCATATGAGAAGAATTCCGCGGTGTCTTTCACCGGCACACCCTCAGTAATCACCACCACAAGCCGCATACCAGCGTCCACAGCTTCAATCACCGCAGCCTTGGTAAATGCCGGCGGCACGAAAATTACCGAGACCTCAGCTCCCGTAGCTGCTTTTGCATCGGCCACCGTGCCATAGACCGGCACGGATACCACTCCAGCTTCCCGGTTTTCCTTGCCGTAGCCAATCGGCTCAACCTCAAAATCAACTGACGTTCCAGCTTTGCGAGGATTCGTTCCAGCGACGATTTTCGTGCCTGCTCCAAGCATACGACGCGTGTGCTTCGAGCCTTCCGAACCCGTCATGCCCTGAACGATTACTTTGTCGTTTTCAAATAAGAAAATTGCCATCGTTATTTCACCCTACTTCGCAGCTAATTCGGCGGCTTTAGCAGCGGCGCCATCCATTGTATCGACCAAAGTGACGAGCGGATGATTAGCTTGCGCCAAAATCTCGCGTCCACGCTCCACATTATTTCCATCAAGACGCACCACAATAGGCTTCTTTGCGTCCTCGCCCAAGATTTCCAGCGCCTTAACGATTCCTTGAGCTACCTGGTCACACGCCGTAATTCCGCCGAATACATTGACGAAAACGGAGTGGACGTCGTCGTCATTCAAAATCACATCGAGTCCATTAGACATCACCGTAGCATCAGCGCCACCACCGATATCGAGGAAGTTAGCTGGCCCAACACCATATTTCTCACCAGCATAGGCAACAACATCGAGCGTGGACATAACCAATCCAGCCCCGTTACCAATAATTCCGACCTGCCCGCCCTCGAGCTTCACGTAGTTCAAACCGAGCGCTTTAGCTTTGGCTTCCAGTGGATTTTCAGTAGCTTTGTCTACCAAAACTGCATGATTCTCGTGGCGGAAGCGCGCGTTATCGTCGACCGTCACCTTACCGTCAAGGGCGATAATTTCTCCCGACGCCGTTTGCACCAGTGGATTTACTTCAACTAACGTGGCGTCCTCACCCGCATAAACACTCCAGAGATTTTCGATCACTGGCACGATCTTTGCACCAAGTTCGCCGTCAAATCCTGCTTCGCGAACGATTTCCTCCGCTTTTCCTTTATCTATGCCTACTCGCGGATCAACCGGCACTTTTGCCAATGCTTCAGGGCGTTCAGCAGCGAGTTTCTCGATTTCCATGCCTCCTTCTTTGGAGCACATGGCCAAGTAACGCCGCTCAGAGCGATCGAGGAGTACCGAGAAATAGTACTCTTGTGCAATTTCAGCACCTGCAGCAATGAGGACTTTATGCACCGTATGACCCTTAATATCCATACCCAGGATCTCTTGAGCTTTCTCGCGGGCTTCGTCCACTGATCGCGCTAATTTCACGCCGCCAGCTTTTCCACGACCACCTGTTTTGACTTGTGCTTTTACAACGACGAGGTCGCCATGTTCAAGGAGCTGCTGCGCTGCTTGAGCCGCTTCGTCCGCTGTGGAGGCAACGATGCCTGCCAAGACGGGAACGTCGTATTCCGCAAAAAGATCGCGGGCTTGGTACTCATATAAATCCACGGAGATTCCTTCCGATCTACTTTACGTTTAGGCGGCATTACTCGTACGAGCTAACCGTTCAACACTTATAGCTTAGGACTTTTTGCCTAGCTTTTGGGAGTTTTTCGAATATTGCGTTCGTGAATGTCGAAATTCCACCACCACATGAATCGTTGTGATCAATGCCTTTAGCACTTCTCAAGCGGAGCAAACCGCAGCATTAAGCGCTTTGTAGCACCGTTCTTGAACTTGACTTTCGCCACTGTAGATTTGCCTTGCCCCTCGAAAGACACCACCACGCCTTCACCAAAGGACTTGTGCCGTACCTTATCGCCTACGCTGAGTCCGCCGGTATCTGCCACCGCCACAGACGCCGTCTGCCCCGCAGATCCCGCAGCGCTTTCGTCTCCGCGTTGCACTGCTCCTTGCCCTGAAGCACTGCCCGATCCCGTTTCTAGTTCAGCTTCACGATCCTTTTGTGCAGCATGAATGTCGATCTCTTCGCCGAGTTTGCCAGGCACAAATTTTCCGCTGCCAACGGGAGGAGCGAAATCGTCGTCGTCAAAGAAACGAGTAGAACGACCGCGCCCGTATCCGCTGCCAGATCCACTACCGTATCCACCTGCAGAGCGTATACCCCACGAACCATAACCTGATCCGCGCAAAGATTCGATTGACGACGTCTCGCGCTTCCATTCAATGACCGAGGCCGGAATTTCTTCCAAGAATCGCGACGGCGGAAGCTCTTGCGGAGCGCCCCACTGCGAACGCGTGGCCGCCCGGGAAATGTACAGGCGTTCACGTGCTCGAGTCAGCGCGACGTATGCTAGACGCCGTTCTTCGGCCAACTCCAAGCTCGATCCCAAAGAGCGAATATGAGGAAAAGTGCCATCTTCCATGCCAGTGACGAAGACTACCGGGAATTCCAAACCTTTAGCGGTATGAATGGTCATAAGCACCACTTCACCCTCAGATTCGCCACCGCCGTCTGGCAGCTGATCTGAATCTGCCACTAGCGAGATCTGATCGAGGAAATCGCCGAGGGTGCCATCAGGATTGAGTACCCGGAAATCAGATGCCACCGAATGAAGTTCAGCCAAGTTTTCCAAACGCACTTCATCTTGTGGATCAGCCGAAGTCTGCAAGGCTTCTAAATATCCAGACGCATCCATCACTTCGTCGAGAATATCGGCTGGTGCAGCGCCCGCAACAGCTTTTTCGCGCAGCTGTTCAAGCATCGTGACGAATGTAGACATCGCATTGCGAGCACGCGGAGTTAAACCAGACACTTCCCCACGTTGCGGATCAGGATGCACAATATCGCCGAGCGCTGCTCCAAAAGAAATATGCCAACGATTCGCATGAAATGCCACCATATCCTGGGCTTTTGCTCCAATTCCCCGCTTGGGTTCATTGATCACGCGGCGCAACGAGACCGTATCATCCGGATTCACTATCGCCTGCAAATATGCCACTGCATCTTTGATTTCTTTACGGTCGTAAAACTTGGTGCCGCCAACCACGCGATATGGAATTCCTGATCGCACAAGGAAGTCTTCTATCGAGCGAGACTGAGCATTGGCTCGGTAGAAAACGGCCATGTCAGAGTACTTATAGCCGCGATCGTGCAAGCGGTCGATTTCATCAATAACGAAGCTTGCTTCGTCCGATTCCGCATCAGCCACATAACCAACAAGTTTGTGTCCATCGCCCGAATCGGTCCAGAGTTTTTTCACGCGTCGGCTCTCGTTATGCGCAATCACCGAGTTAGCCGCGGTGAGAATATTTTGGGTTGACCGGTAATTTTGCTCAAGCAAAATAGTGGTGGCATTAGGAAAATCTTCCTCAAAACTCTCAATATTGCGAATCGTAGCGCCACGGAATGCGTAAATGGATTGATCGGCGTCTCCGACCACGGTGAGTTCGCCATGCACGGCCTCGTCTTCCTCGCCGACTAAAGCGCGCACGAGCTGGTATTGAGCCGTGTTGGTATCTTGATATTCGTCGATCAAAACGTGCCTGAACCTGCGCCGGTAGTGCTCAGCAATGAGCGGATTTTCGCGCAGCAAAACCACAGTTTGCATAATGAGATCGTCAAAATCCATCGCATGTGCAGCGCGCAGCCGCTGCTGATAAGCCATATACGCCTGCGCAAGCACCAGCTCTTCTTTATCGACTGCCTGGCGGGCAAATTCATGAGGATCAATCATCTCGTTTTTGAGATCAGACACCTTATGAGAAAGAGTTTTCGGAGGAAATTGCTTGGAATCTATATTTTCCTCAGCGCAAATCATCTTCATTAAGCGCTGTGAATCAGCAGCGTCATAAATGGTGAAGGTTGAACGCATGCCAATGGCTTTGTGTTCAGCGCGCAAAATCCGCACACACGCGGAGTGGAACGTCGAAATCCACATGCGCTGCGCGACCGGCCCGAGCATCGTTTCTAGGCGCTCACGCATTTCTTTAGCAGCTTTATTTGTAAAGGTGATCGCCAGAATTTCCCCTGCTTGAACCTGGCGCGTGGCAATGAGATAAGAAATCCTGGTGGTGAGAACGCGCGTTTTACCTGATCCCGCGCCCGCGATAACAAGTAAATGCCCGCCACGGTGGACCACCGCTTCACGCTGGCGCGGGTTCAAACCGGCCAGCATCGAATCAAGATAAGCCTGCTGAGCAGTCGATAAGTGCGCGCCTGCCGCGCTGCCATCCCGATCGTCCCTACCGTGATTCTGTCCCACACCATTTGCGCCGACGCCGCGATGAGTCGCCTGCGCTGGTTCGCGAGCCAAATCGGAAGGCGACGACGAACCCGCCGTCTCTTGAGCAGCTGCAACTCGCGCTCGGAGACGTTCCATCGCTGCCGAAAATGCATCTTGAGAATTCTGTGAAGCGTTCATAACATCTCTAAGAGTACGCTACTGCTCCTGCCAATTTTGATTGCGACTGTACTAGCAACCAGAAATGCGTGCGGTATGCACGTCAACTGGAATCGGATAATCCCCGTTAAAGCAGGCAAAACACAGTTTATCTACCGGCAACCCGATCGCCCGAACCATACCTTCGTGCGAAAGATAACCCAAGCTATCGGCTCCAATTTGCTCACAGATCTGCTCAAGATTCAAAGAATTGGCGATGAGTTCAGCTCGCGTGGGGAAATCGATTCCGAAAAAGCATGGCCACTGAACTGGCGGTGAGGAAATTCGCACATGCACCTGCGCAGCCCCTGCTTCTCGCAGCGTTTTCACCAAAGCGTACTGCGTATTGCCTCGCACAATCGAATCGTCAACTACCACAATCCGCTGCCCTTGGATCACCTCGCGCAATGGATTGAGTTTGAGGCGAATTCCGCGTTGGCGCATCTCTTGGGTGGGCTGGATGAAGGTGCGCCCAACATAAGCGTTTTTCACAAGCCCCTGCGCGTATGGAATACCAGATTCTTGAGCGTAACCAATGGCTGCAGGCGTACCCGAGTCTGGAGTCGCGATCACAATATCCGCATCGACTTTGTGCTCACGCGCGAGAATTCGGCCCATTTCATTGCGAACAGAATTGATATTTCGCCCAGAAATCACCGTATCTGGCCGCGAAAGATACACGTATTCGAAAGCGCAACCACGCGGTTTCGATGCTGCGAACGTACGCGAGCGCACGCCGTCGCCGTCGATCACCACAAATTCGCCCGGCGCGATTTCTCGCTCAAATTTTGCCCCGACGATATCGAGAGCTGCGGTTTCAGACGCAACTACCCAACCGTCGTCCAGACTTCCTAGCACCAACGGGCGAAATCCTTGCGGATCGCGAGCTGCGTACAGCTTCTGTTCATCCATAAAGACGAGCGAAAATGCACCTTTGAGCAGCGGGAGCGTGTCCATCGCTACGTCTTCAATGCTTGCCTTGCCGCGTGTGGCACCTAGTAGAGCGGTGACGACGGCGGTGTCGGTTGACGATCCATGCCCAATTTCTCCACGCAAATCGGCGCCAGAGATTTCCTGCACTTGTGCGATTAACTCAGGAGCATTGACCAAATTTCCGTTATGCGCCAAAGCGATTGTGCCAAATTCGGTGGCTCCTAAAGTGGGCTGTGCGTTGACCCACGAGCCTTGACCTGTGGTGGCATAGCGAACGTGCCCGATGGCGAGGTGACCATCTAGCGAAGCGAGGGCCTTTTCGTGAAATACCTGGGATACTAAACCAATATCTTTATAGATGAGGATATTTTCACCGTTGCTCGTCGCGATTCCGGCAGCTTCTTGCCCACGGTGCTGGAGTGCGTAGAGTCCGAAGTACGCCAGATGTGCGACTTCTTTGCCGGGCGCCCAAACGCCAAAAACACCACATTCATCTTGGCCTTTATCGCTGGGGTCTAAGACGTGGCTGAGACGACCATCGCCATTCATTGCTTACCTCTTAGAGTGTAGGAGTCCATGAGCACACCGAAAAGGCTAATCGAAGCACAGAGAAGATTCCTTACGTCTCATAAATCGGTCAGATTTTGGCCACTTCGTGGACTCATCGCTGTCTCGGAGGCGGACCGCCCCTCACTTCGCAGTACACAGCCCTCTCGCAGCTCACGCACAGCCTCGCTCAAAGAGTCCACCACATAAGGAATTTCGCTCTCCGCCAAGGATCCATAACTCACCACAAACCTAGATTCGCGCTGGTTATCGTCTATTTTTTGATAGAAACGATTCATCGGCATCAGCCGCACACCCCGTGCCAACATTCGTTCACAAATCGCATCTTCTGCAGCCGGCACTTCAACACGCAATTCGAAGTGCAAACCCGCATCTTGCCCCTTGACAGCACACAACTCACCAAGCCCGCTGGCAGCAATCTCACCTAACAAAGAGTCACGAATCGCTCGGTATTTTCCACGCAGCCGATTGATATGCCGCTCATAAGCGCCCGTCTCAATAAAACGCGCCAGCGTGAGCTGCTCAATCGTAGAAACTGTGCCGCTATAAAAGCTGAACTCTTTGCGAAAACGCTGCGCAAGCGGCATAGGCAACACCATATACCCGATGCGAAACATCGACCCCAAACTCTTCGAAAACGTATTTACATAAATCACACTGCCTGTGGCGTCCATACCAAAAAGGCTCGGGATCGGCCGGCCTGCCAGCCTAAACTCGACGTCGTAATCGTCTTCAATTAGGTACCTTTGCCTCTGCGCCGCCCAGGCCAATAACTCATATCGCCTGCTGATCGACGTCACCGTGCCAGTTGGAAATTGATGTGAGGGCATCACATGAGCTACGTCCACATCCATGAGCTGCAAAATATCGGTGCGTATACCGTCGTCGTCAAGCGGAACATAAGTGAGGGACACGGCGTTGGCCTGGTAAATCTCCGTTAATCGCCAGTATCCTGGGTCTTCAACCGCATAACTCCTGTGGCGCCCTAAGAGCTGAATGAGCAGACTATAGAGCGTTTGAGCGCCTGCCGCCACCACGATTTGCTGCGGATCGACGTCCATTCCCCGAAATTCGTAAAGATAACTTGCGATTTGCTCGCGCAATGCTGGCGCGCCGCATGGGTCTACCTGCGCAAGGATTTGCGTTTCTTCCGTTTGGCTAAGTACGTCGCGCACAGTTTTTGCCCACCTTTTATAGGGGAAGACGCCGGTAGGCATCGCGTTCGAGCGCAGGTCGGCACGAATGTCCACGGTGTTTTGCGCACACTCGGGCACTCCGTGTGCCAGAACCTCACTTCTGGCAGCGCTGGGCGAGTTACCGAGTACGTCGCCACTGTGCGGATGGCTATTCGTCGAGGCATGGAGATGGTGGGGACGGCTATTAATATGAGGCGCTTGCGCGTAATTTCCAAGTGAGACGTAATAGCCGCTGCGTGCCCGCGCATTCACATATCCTTCTGCAACCAGCTGGGCATAGGCGTTTTCAACAGTGATCACCGATATGCCAAGATGCTGGGCAAGGCGCCTTTTCGATGGCAATTTTTGACCAAATGCTAATCTGCCTGCTTCAATGTCGCCTTTGATCTGGCTATAGAGGAATGAGTACAAGCTTTCGCCGCCACGGCCTTCAAGGCTATACGTAAGGATTTTTTGTTCTGCCATCGCAGCCTACTTCCCACAGCAATCAAACTGACCACATAACTGACCTTATCAATTTTATCTATTCTGAATCTTTTCACAAGATCAGTTAGTCCATATACTTTCCGGTAATGGCCTGAGAAAAGTAACGCAGCCATACAACCCGAAGTGAATACTGCTCAACAAGGAAGTACCATGACCGAATCACGCTATGAACTCAACAAACAGCTTGCCCAAATGCTCAAAGGCGGCGTCATTATGGACGTCACCTCAGCAGAGCAGGCACGGATTGCCGAAGAAGCAGGAGCCTGCGCCGTGATGGCTCTCGAACGTATTCCTGCCGACATTCGCGCTGCTGGCGGAGTTTCTCGCATGAGCGATCCGCATCTAATCAAAGAAATCCAAGACGCCGTGAGTATCCCAGTAATGGCAAAGGTACGAATCGGGCATTTTGTGGAAGCCCAGATTCTCGAAGCCTTGGAAATCGACTATATCGACGAATCCGAAGTACTCTCCCCAGCCGACGGCGTCTTTCACATCAATAAAACAGACTTCAAGGTGCCGTTCGTGTGTGGAGCAAAGGATCTTGGCGAAGCCTTACGGCGCATTGCTGAGGGCGCCTCCATGATTCGCACTAAAGGCGAACCAGGCACGGGCGATGTAGTGCAAGCAGTGACGCATATGCGTTTGATCCAGTCACAAATGCGAAAAGCGCAAGGTTTGCGATCCGATGAACTTTTCGAGGAGGCAAAGCAACTGCAAGTGCCGCTTGACCTGCTGCGATTTGTGCATGAGCACGGCAAACTCCCAGTGGTGAACTTTGCAGCGGGCGGTGTAGCCACTCCAGCCGATGCCGCACTGATGATGCAGCTCGGCGCAGAAGGAGTTTTCGTTGGATCGGGCATTTTCAAGTCCGGAAATCCAACCAAGCGCGCCCAGGCTATCGTCAAAGCCGTGACAAATTTCAAAGATGCCAAGCTCATCGCACAACTTTCAGAAAATCTCGGCGAAGCCATGGTCGGAATCAACGAATCCGAGATCGAACTGCTCATGGCCGAACGTGGAAAGTAGTTATTCACTCAAGGAGTTCGCGTGAAAAGAATCGGAGTACTCGCCGTGCAAGGTGCATTTATCGAGCATTGCCGCCGCGTGGAAGATTTGGGGTTCGATGCCGTTGAACTGCGCAACGGCGCCGATGCCGCACAAGATTTAGATGGAATCGTGCTGCCAGGCGGTGAGAGCACCGTTCAGAGCAAATTGCTGCACGAGTTGGGCATGTTTGACGCGCTGCGCGCAAAGATTCTGGATGGCACACCAGTGCTTGGCACATGCGCTGGACTGATTTTGCTCGCACACAAGGTAGAACGCGGCAACGGAAGCGGATTGGCACATGTGGCAACGACGTCGTCGCGCGTTCCGATCACCGGTTTCGCGAGCCTGCCGGTGACGGTTGTGCGCAACGCTTACGGTCGCCAGCTGGGCAGTTTCCGCACCACAGGAATAGCTACCGGCACAGGATCTGCCGCACCCGAAAATTCTATTCCGATGACTTTCATTCGCGCTCCACATATTGCCGATATTGGCCAGGGCGTGGAAACTGTGGCACGCCTGGCCGACGGCACACCCGTAGCTGTTCGATATGAGAATCAGATTGGGGTCACTTTCCACCCTGAGCTCGACGATCACCCACACATATATTCACTATTCACCAGTTTAATCTAGAGATTAACCCCACATACTGGGCGGAGATCTGCTTAAGATAGGCAGATTTCCGCCCTTTTTGGTGCCAAGCGGCAGCACCAAGACCTGCATAAAACGCCAAAATCCATACATATAGGACTTTCCTCATAGACTCCCCCGCCCAACAAACCTAACCTATTACTTAGGTTACCCTTACCTAATTTTAGGGCATTGGTAACTCGCAAAAATTATCGAATACCCGCGCATATGTGAAAACTAGTTAGGAAGTTATGACGGTTAAGCGACGAGCTCATCACGCATGCTCATTCCTGTGTTCTGCCATATTTACCATTGGACTGCTCAGCAGCGCCCCCACAGCAGCACAAGCAACAAGCTCACCTCAAGAAGCCACCGTTGCCGATTCCGATGCCCGCATCTGGGGCGGAATTGACGGCACTCGCTATGGAGATTCGATTCGGAAAACTGCGCGCGTAACGTACACCGACGCCGGCACCGCACCTCCCGCGAGCTGCGACGTCGTTGCAGATAACCGAAACGACGCAATTTTCGTCAATTCGGAACGCAGCGAACTCAATATCATCCCTTTTATTCCATATGGTTCTGATTCCGACGACGTCTCCCACCCGATTTCCGAGCAGGCAAAAGTTCTTCGCTTCTCACTTCCCGTAGCGAATTCCCCTGCCTCAGAGAAATCTCAGCCGTGGCAAGTCAGCTGCGTGAAAATTGCTCGTGGAGAAAAACACGGGCTGCTTTTAGCTCACGATCATACGGTTTACGTGGCAAGCACTCGCGCAGATGGCGCGCTTACTACTCAAGATGGTTCGCTCGCTCCACAGCTCAAAGTGCACGCAATCCATCATTTTGACGCACCCGTGAAAGCAATCTCGGCAACGTCTCCGGCCTTTGAAGAGCCAGAATTTGCCGCTGTGGCGGGATCCAAGCTCCATTATTTTTCGAGCATCGAGGCTCAGCAGCCCGCTAAAACCTGGGAACTTGGCAGCAACGAACGCGCCACTCTTAGCGCGATAGGCAGCGTTTTCAACGATTCCAATACCCTTGGCCTAGGCCTGCCCGATCAAAATCTCGTCTATGCCCTTAATCCCAGCAGCGCACAAATCGGAGATATCAGCCAGGCAGCTGTGAAAATTACTGGCATGAGCTCGGAAAACAAAGACGCGTTTGGAACTTCGATCGTCGGCATTGCAGACGTCAATAATGACGACGTCGACGACTTCGCCATCGGTGCTCCCGCAGCAAATAACGCGACGGGAGCCGTCGCCGTCGTCTTTGGAAAGAAAAATCAATCACTAGAGAAGCCGCACGAAATACGTGCGCAACTCGATTCCGTCACCGACGTAACGGTCACTCACAATGGTGAGAAAGCAGGTACGCTCATTCGTCAAACGGTTAAAGGGCGCATTGGAATTTCGCTGGCGTATGTGCAAGGATACGACGTTGCCAATCCCGGCGCGCTCGTCATTGGGCGGCCAGACAACGAAGAACATCCCGGAGCTATTGTCGTCTCCAGCCCTGCTTTAAGCAAGGATTGGAATACGTCTCTGGGCTTGGATTCTATTCCAAGTAATCAAAGCGCCTGGCTTGCCAGTGATGAACACGAGGGAAGCGGCGGCACATTCGTAGGAACAATCCCAGCTTTCGATTCTGACGAAAATCTCACTGGAGTGCTTACCGCAGATTCTCACGGGAAAATCGACCTATGGACCGTCGATATGCGGCGCCAACACGAAAAGACTCCACCAGTGAAACCGCTATATCCGGCGCCAGTCACTCCACTACAACCCGCGGCAATTTCTCCGATAAACACACCAGTTCAAAAGCGCTGGGTGGGCGAATTTTCCAATGGATTAGGAAGTTCGATTGCGCGCGGAAGCTGTGACGTAACCGGAGACAGGGTGCCAGATATCGTAACTGCAAGCCCCGTGCGCTCCGAATGGAAATTTGACGTTCATTATGAGGATTCCACTCCCACTCACGGCTGGTTACTCAATGTGACTGGTCAAGTGCAGATTATCCCTGGCGGAACGGCCGGAAGCGCACTGCCAGATTCTTCGGTGATTACGATTTTGGGTCCAAAGGCTACGGAAGATCCGGCCGTTGACGCAGCAGTTGGCCTATCAGTTGCTTGCATTGGTGACGCCAATGGAGATGGCATAGACGATATTGCCGTCAATTCCCACACAATGGGAAGAGTGTGGGTGCTTTTTGGTGGCTCTACCTTGCCTTATGTGGATCTCAACCACCTCAATCCACGGCATGGATACTATGTGCAGATGCCGTTTGATAAGGGTGCTGCTGGTTATCAAGTATCGAAAGTCGGAGATGTTAATCATGACGGTTTGGCTGACGTAGGTTTCGTGATTTCCAATACTCCATACTCGCGTGGCGAAAAGGGAGCATACGGCACTGCACTAATCGTGGCGGGCAAGCGCGATGGAGAAATTATTGATCTGCGCGATTCGTACAAGAGCCGGTCGGTGCTGTTTGAGGCGCGCACTCCAGATGCACATACACTCAGCGCTTTTACACCGGTTGGAGATGTTAATGGGGATGCGCTTACCGATTACGCGCTGGCAGATTTCAATTCTTTCTCTGATCGAGCAACCGTTCCTGGAACTGCTTGGGTAGTGTTCGGTTCGCACGAAACCACATTATTCGACCTGCAAAAAGGAGCGCCTGGCTACACACTTTCGATTTCGGACGATGCTTCGTACCGTTTAGGTGCAGGAAATTCGATAGCTGCGGTTGGAGACGTCGATCATGATGGTTTCGGAGATTTCGTTATCGGTTACGACGGCGGTCAGATCACCAATACGACGACGGGTGGCGTTGCGTTGGTTTATGGTTCCGGTGCGGCCACAACGACGCTCGATCGGCGCATCGTACCCACTTCTGGAGCTTCACGAGTAGGCGATTCTGACCGCGCATATGCCAGTGGAGTCGAGTCTGGACCTTTTGACGACGGACGCATTTCCGTGCTCACCGGCTCTGAAACTGAAAGCGGTTTTGGTTGGGCAGTAGACGCACTGCCAGAGAAATCACTACTTGCGATAGGAGCGTGGGGTGAAAGCGGAAATGGAGCCGTATTTGTGCTGCATACCAGCGATATTCCGGCTGGTATCACGCATATCTCTGAGTTGGGCGCGAAAGTGAAGAGGATAGATACTGATGCGCAGCGTGCCCGATTTGGGCGATCAGTAGCTTTTATTGGTGATTTCCTCGGATCAGAGACGCTTGCGATTGGCGCTGACGGAGTGATTGATGATCCAGCAGCTGGTCAAGAGGGGTATTCGCATGCCGCACACCTTTTAGCACTGGATGTGAATACTCTCTTCGTAGACACGCAGCCAGTTTCACCGCTCGACGATCCCCATTCGGCTACCTCGCAGCAGTCCGAAAAGAATAGCTCTGGCATTGGCCCGACGACGCAGGGAAATTCTCAGAACCTTAGCCTTGCTACCAGCGGATCCAAGACTTTTGCGCTTGTTGTTCTGCTCGTGGCGTTGATCGGCGCAGGAGCGCTGATCTCAAGTAGGCATTGGCTACTCCTCCGACGCTCGGAGTAGTATTGCTTGCTTATATGAGGGGGTGGGAGTGGGCTTAGCCCACTCCCACCCCTGTTTTGGTTCTTCCTGTCCCCATGGCTGGTATGTTTCATGACCAAACCCGGTTATGACTAGGAATATTGTTGAGTGTGACTACTAAGAAACACACTGTGTCTCCTTGGGTGTAGCAGCCTCACACAACCAGACACACACCACACGCAACACGTTCCACGCACTACGCGCAATATGCGCCGTCATTAGCGCAGCACACGCAACCAGCCCCGCACCAGTAACAAACCAGCACACGCAACCAGCACGCACGCCACGCACACCATCAGCAACACCCACACAACACACACCACACGGCATGCACACCCCTCACAGGCGTTCTTGCACTACCAGGCATTGCTTCATCACACAACACAACTGTTGCTGATATCAGGTATAACACTCAGGCGTTTTTGCGGCGTGCCGTAACAGCTCCGACACCAGCAAGGCTAGCCATCATGGCAATCAGGCCAAGACCAAGACTGGTCGAACCAGTCTTAGCAAGACCACCAGCCACACCAGCACCACCGGCACTAGCATCGCCGAGTGCGATCGAGTCAGCAATCACTTCCAACTGACCTTGCTGCTGGACAAGATAACCACCAGCAGACACAGCCATCACATGATGTACACCAAGCTCAGCCGACGCTGGCACGGTAAAGGTAACTGTTGCCATTCCCTTTGCATCAATCGTCACGTTCTGAACCAGTCCAATAACGGAGGAGTGTAGTTCAAGCGATACCACTTCCCCAGCCTTGAAACCAGACAACGAAGCAGTCACCTGCTCACCACGATGAACACGGCTCTTATCAAGCGTCAACTGGTACGGGAAGGACCGTGAATCAAGCGGATCAGTACCATGCGTAATCTCATCACCATCATTGACACCATCACCGTCAGTATCAGGCTTCAATGGATCGGTACCCTTAGTGATCTCATCACCATCGTTCAGGCCATCACCATCAGTATCAGGCTTCAATGGATCAGTACCATGCGTAATCTCATCACCATCATTGACACCATCACCATCAGTATCAGGCTTGAGCGGATCAGTACCCTTAGCGATCTCATCACCATCATTGACACCGTCACCATCAGTGTCAGGATTCTTCGGATCGGTGTGATACTTATTGACCTCATCACCATCAGACAAGCCATCACCGTCAGTATCAGGCTTCAATGGATCAGTACCCTTAGCGATCTCATCACCATCAGACAAGCCATCACCATCAGTATCAGGCTTCAATGGATCAGTACCCTTAGCAATCTCATCACCATCATTGACACCGTCACCATCAGTGTCAGGATTCTTCGGATCGGTGTGATACTTATTGACCTCATCACCATCAGACAAGCCATCACCGTCAGTATCAGGCTTCAATGGATCAGTACCCTTAGCAATCTCATCACCATCGTTCAGGCCATCACCATCAGTATCAGGCTTGAGCGGATCAGTACCCTTAGTGATCTCATCACCATCAGACACGCCATCACCATCAGTATCAGCCTTGTTCGGGTCAGTACCCTTAGCAATCTCATCAAGATCAGACACGCCGTCACCATCAGAATCGAGCAGGTTATACACGTAGTACACCTCAGTCATACCCGAATCAGGGAACGCTACCGTACCAGCAGCAGTACGAATATTGGCCTGTGGTTGGCCGATAGCTGTAGCAGCTTTCGCCGCATCAGTTTCCAAAGCGTAACCATTGATGGTCTTCGGAGCAACAGCCTGATCAGGAGTCTTCGCACCTGTTGCTGGATCAGGATTCGATGCCGGGTAACCATAATAGTTATCCACCGTACCAATCGCATTACCTTTAACATCAACATAATGCACCTTCACAGCCGTCTGACCAACAGCCTGATTAAACACAGGAGAATCAGAAATTGTGGTAGACGAAGTACCTTTAGGAGTTGTTACCTCCATTGTGGCAGACTCTTTCAAAGCAGGGTCAGAGAACACAAGGTTGGTCGAAAGCAACGCGGTAGAAAACATCAGATTCTGCTGTTTCATAAGATTGAAAGCATTAACAGTGTTCGTATCCGTTGCCGGAATCGTATCACCATCAGCCGGGCTAAATGCTGTGCCGCCCACGCGCGAACCAAAGTTTACAGCGTACGTCCATGAACCATCAGTATTTTTCACGATTCCAAACTGACCTGGCTTCAATGCAGTTTGTGCTTGACTATAAGTCATATCCGGATTAATCGAGACTTTGGTAGGATTCACCGACGTTGAAACCTGCATCCACACGTTAGAGAGTGAATCATTGGTAGCAGATACTCCCTGCATAGCAGCTATGAAACCTGAATAATCCACAGATGTAATGGCACTTCCAGCAGCCGGAGTGAACTTGCCCAAGAGAACTTGATCTTGCGAAGAATCAGCAGGATACGGTTGGTTTGTAATCCCAGCAAGCAAAGTCACAGTCGAATCCTCGGTGGCATTAATTTGCACACTATTTGCAAATGTGTAAGGATCCATTACGATTTGATCGCGCGTCCAATAAGGGGTTGCTGGAATATTGTATGCAATCTTGTACTGATTAACACCAACACTGAGAGCAGCCGTTCCGGTAGCACCAGTATCAAACGTGCTATCAGCTACCCACAGCCAGCCAAGCACATCCGCGGTGAAATCAAGTGCCCCACCACCAGCAAGACTGGTACGAGTCAAGGTTATACAATTACCACTATTCACCGAAGCAGTGAAGATCGGATTCGTTTGAGGAATATTAGGTGCCACACTCTTGAAGTTCACGTTAAATACGCTAGATTTATCGTTGGCAACACAAATATTTACCTGATCGCCAGCCGCATAAGCTGAATAATCATTAATATGCGCCGAAATCTTGTAGCGCGCAGGTATGCGACCAGTAAATGGCGTGGTTTCCGTATACGTCGTAGCACCATCAAGAGACGTGATCGTGTCGATTTTCGCTGTGCCACCATTAGTAGCAACAAGATCATACGTGGCAGCGTGAGCCACTGGGGAAATCGAGAACAGACCCGCAAAAACAACAGCCGACGCAGATGCACCAGCTAAAAGCCTTTTACGAAGCCCCCCCCCCGCAATTTTCGTGTAAACATACACCCTCCATGTGGGAAACGAAGAATCGATTCCAAAATAACCATAACAATTGGAATCACCAATAAATCTATATGCTAATCAAATATTTATCTACTTATTTCAACATTTAATGACTAACGGCCTATAAAATAACCGACAAATTATCCATTACTATCCCAAACGAGTTCTCCCCGGCATCACAACACGCCAACGCCTTGTTTCCACCCCCCCACTGAACAGCGGGCATAAATACACAAAGCGAGATACGCCACTAGTTCCCGCACAAATGAGCAGATAGACTGAACGCCAACAACGCAACTCAACACCGGCGTCGTCCACAGAAAGGTAGCCACAATGCTCGAAGTTATTTGCCTCAACGCAACCGATGCCATCGCCACCGAAAAAGGCGGCGCCCACCGGATTGAACTCGTTGGCACAATGGACTCCGACGGTCTTTCGCCAACACCGGGACTCGTACGCGAGGTATGTAACGCCGTCGATATACCTGTGCGCGTGATGTTGCGTCATTGCGAGGGCTTCGAAATACGCAACCGGTCTGAGATCGCCGAACTTGCAACGCTTGCCCAAGATTTTTACGATGCTGGCGCGAACGGCGTCGTGCTGGGCTTCCTCAAAAACGGAACAATCGATAAGGCTCGTATCGACAACCTCTTGAGCTCGATAAATATGGCTGCGCCAAATTATACCTTCCATCGCGCCATCGACCACGCACAGGATTACGTGCAAGCCTGGAATGCATTGGAAAGCCTGAGCTATACACCAGATACCGTGCTCACGGCAGGCTCGGCGGCGGGAGTCACCGCGGGGCTAAATAACCTGCTCAGCCTGGCAAAAACAAACCACTGGGCAGCCGACCGCATACTCATTGGAGGCGGGCTGAGCCTCGGACTCGTCCCACCTTTGAAAGACGCCGGCTACCGAAACTTCCACATAGGGTCGAAAGTACGTGCAGGGGGCAGCTTTGATGAACCAGTATCCGCCGAGCTTGTGCGCGAGTGGGTTGAGGCAATCGGGTAAGTACTTAATGCGCATTATTGATTCGGTCAATAAGCAGATTGACCCATTCGATCGCTTCGTCGAGAGTTTGTGCTACTGACATCCCCTCAGCATGCTCCATATATAAACTTTCCCAGCCAGGCTGTTTGATAATTTCCGGCGGCCACGTCTGGGCTCTTCTGTAGGCAGATAAGCGTTCACACGTCTTTCGTGTCACTACGAGGTCTATCTCAGACCTATTAAGAATAAGTTGAAGATCTACAAGGTCTCGAGCCCTATCACCTCGGCTTGAAGATGCGTGTAGTTTCTGAGCAATCTGATGATCTAGTGACATGACTGCAATACGCCCTGGAACTAGAATACCTATCTTGTCAAAGATTGCAGCAATATCTGAGACTTGAATCCAATCTGGTGCTTGCGCATCACCTATCTCATCATGTCCAACTTCCAGCAGCACTGTACACCAAGATCTACCTAGGTACGTGAGCTTCACATCATACGGTTACATAATATAGTCTTCTGGAATTCCGGCAGGAGATGCGGGTTCTTTGGGGATTACGCGACCACCAAAGCCTTCCCAACCTTCGCGAAACGCTTCACTTAAATGTTGAATATATACAGACACATCCATGCTCGTAGCCGTGTCGAGGTCGGTGGTGAAGCGGGTAGTTGCATCGCCATAGCGTAGCTTAAGCGCACTTCCGCCCTTTATCACACCAGCTGGAAGCATACTCGCTACAATAACATTCGCTATGGCAGTACGAACACGAACAAAATCTTGTGGAGAACCACCGACAATTCTCCGTATAGCGTCATCCAAATGGCGCATACTATTTGGCTTTTTGCTCATTGCGTCAGCTTTCCACTAATCACCTTCATCTCCTCGTTGGTAAGAATTCCTTGAGCCAGTGCTTCGCGCGCCGCATCAAACGCCCTACTCACACCCATCGTTGGCGCAGCTGCTACGATCGCCTCCACAACCGACTGGCAAGGAATGCCTTCAATCCAACAAGGATTAACTTCATTTGTTCGAATCAGCACCGTGCCACTGCCTAAATTGCGCCTAATGCGTCTTGTGGAAGCAATCCACATCTTTGTCGGATTCGTTGGGGCAAGGCCCAAAAGTGCGATTACAGATTCACCATAAAGGAATGCATTTTCTCCAGCTGCCTTAACCGCAATTGCATAAGGAGCCTGCGGTTGGAAAGGCCACACCGGCATCCGATAGATTCCACGCGCAACGCGAACTAGCTTTCCCATGTGTGCATATTGAACAAGTTCCACATTGGACACGCCGAGTTTTGCAGCTTCAGCCGAGCTTATCAGGCCAAAGTCGTCTACCGCTTCATACACCGCATCCATTTTAGACACGTCAAAAGTATAGCGTATTCACTATAGTCTTGACTGTCTACATAACATTAGCAACTCTCATTCAACGTCCAACTCTCACTCAACGTCCATAAGATTTGTAAATAGTACTTAAACTCTGGTAGCTACCCCATATAAAAAGTGATTCTGGAGCCTTTCAACAACTCCAGAATCACTCAGAAAACTATCTCACAATAATATGCGGTCTTATTCCCACTCGATCGTCCCTGGTGGCTTAGACGTGCAGTCCAACACCACTCGGTTCACTTCGGCAACCTCATTGGTAATACGGTTCGAAATCTTGGCCAGCAAGTCATACGGCAGCCTGCTCCAATCGGCGCTCATTGCGTCCTCCGATGACACCGGCCGCAAAACGATCGGATGCCCATAAGTGCGCCCATCGCCTTGCACACCCACCGAACGCACGTCGGCCAGCAACACCACTGGGCACTGCCAAATCTCACGATCCAAACCTGCATTAGTGAGTTCTTCACGCACAATCAGATCTGCAGCGCGCAAAATCTCCAAACGCTCGCGCGTGACTTCGCCAATGATGCGGATTCCCAAACCTGGCCCTGGGAATGGCTGACGCCACACGAGCTTCTCCGAAAGTCCAAGCTCAAGACCAATAGCACGCACTTCGTCCTTGAAAAGATCACGCAGCGGCTCAATCAGTTCAAAATCGAGATCCTCTGGCAAACCGCCCACATTGTGGTGCGACTTAATATTGGCAGTACCTTCACCGCCACCAGACTCAACAACATCTGGGTAAAGCGTGCCTTGTACGAGGAACTTCACCTCGCGCCCTTCCGCGCCAGCTTCAGCAATCAACTTACGCTGTGCAGCTTCGAACGAACGAATGAACTCGCGGCCAATAATCTTGCGCTTTTCCTCCGGCTCCGTCACGCCCGCGAGCGCAGTCAAGAAACGCTCTGACTCATCCACAGCCATAATCTTCATGCCACGAGCTTCTGCATAGTCATTGATGACCTGCTCAGCTTCGCCGCCACGAAGCAAACCGTGATCAACGAACACACAGGTGAGCTGATCGCCAATCGCGCGGTGCACGAGCGCTGCCGCAACCGAGGAATCCACACCACCCGAAAGCGCGCAAATCACGAGCGAATCCCCCACTTGCGCACGAATTTTCTCGATCTGGTCGTCAATAATTCCCGAGGAATCCCAGTTCGTTTTCAATCCAGCACCGTCGCGCAAGAAGCGCAAAATCATCTCATTGCCGTGCTCAGAATGCACAACCTCAGGATGCCACTGCACACCAAACTGCTTCGCTTCAACATTCTCGAACGCCGCAACGGGCGCGCCCGGCGTCGTCGCAATTACGGTGAAACCCTGCGGCGCAACCGTGACAGCGTCTCCGTGGCTCATCCACACGTTTTCGACGCCGTCGTCGCCCGGGAGTAAAACGTTCGGGGCGACGACGCTCGCTTCAGTAGCGCCATACTCGCGCTGTCCGGTTTGGGCAACGACGCCACCCAAGGCTTGCGCCATCTGCTGGAAACCGTAGCAAATACCCATAACTGGGATACCTGCTTGCAAAAGCGCAGGATCAAGCGCTGGCGAACCTGGCGCATACACCGAGGCAGGACCGCCAGAGAGAATAATCGCCGCCGGATTCTTAGCCAAAATCTTTTCAACTGACCATGAATGCGGCACGAGTTCGGAGTAATAGCCCACGTCACGAACACGGCGCGCAATCAACTGGGCGTACTGGGCACCATTATCAACCACTACAACTGGGCGAAGTTCATCTAAAGTCACGGAACTAGCCTATCGGAGGGCACAGCTCAGCGCGAAATAATTTCGCAAAATCTCATATGTAAGCTTGGTTCAGTGTCAAAGAATGGACGGCGTTCGGCGCAGATTTCCGTTAATCTGCGTGGAGTTGCGTCAGCCTGCGTTAACCGGCCTGGAGCTTGCGTCGCAGCTCCTCAATAATCGGAATATCGGCCGGCGCCCACTGCACGTCGAACAGTTCGTCAGCGCTCAACCACCGCATCGCTTGATGTTCCGTGAGCTGCGGCGAAGAGCCGACGACGGTGCAAAAATAAGCGTCCAAACGCACAGTTCCGAACTCGTATTCGTGCTCAGAACGAGCAACGAACGCTCCAACGTCAACCTCCGTGAGCAATTCTTCGCGCAACTCACGCGCTAAGGCTTGCTGAGGGCTTTCGCCGTCTTCAATCTTTCCGCCTGGGAACTCCCAAAACCCCGCTAACGAGCGCCCCTCACCTCGCTGAGCCGCTAAAATGCTTCCATCACGGACGCACACTGCGCCAACAACGTGAATCAACTTCTTCAATCTCGCACCTCCTGAGCACTCGCCTTATCGTCTTATCGTCTTATCGTCTACAACCTCGCTTGATTTCCTCAATACCCGTTTGGTAACTCCAAACGCTGGCGAGACTCGAAGCAATATTCGCGTTTATCAACCGGGTCAATGAAACTCAAACGCGCAGCTAGCAGCTTTAAGAAATGTCCACGTTTCGCCTCATCTTCCAGGCTCAACCTCACCGGATAGAGCGGATCGCCAAAAATCGGCGCTCCCACATGATTCATCGTAGTGCGCAGTTGGTGGGTGTAACCCGTCGTCGGCTTCAAAATAAAATGGGCGTAACGCTTGGCTACATCGACGTATTCGAGCATGCGCACGTCCGTCACGCCATTTGCCTGCTCAAGCGGTGCGCAGTCATCAAGCACGTCCACATGCATTTGACCAGGTGGGCGGCCAAGCCGAAATTGAAAATGGTGCCAAGCGCCGTCGGCAAAAAGATCACTCGCAGTCGCAATAGCTGCATATTCTTTCGCGATTTCTCGGCGCTGGAACATATCTTGGTAGAGGCTGCGATACTCAATCTTTTTCGTAAGTAGCACCAAACCGGCCGTTTCCAAATCTAAACGATGTGCACATACCAGTTCGTCATTAGCAAACTGCCTGCGTGCGGCCACCGTCACCGTATTGGCAACGTGTGAGCCACGCGGGATCGTAGCCATCCCATGCGGCTTATCCACTACGATAAAACGCTCATTTTCTGCAAGCACATCGAGTGCAATCGGCGTATCGGGTTCATCAAGCACCGGGCGAAAAATCCAAATCCGCGAGCGCGCAACGTATGGCGTATCGGGACCGAGCACCACTGCACCGTCGGCAAGAAAATCTCCATGACGAAAGGCCTCCCACACGTCGTCGCCAAAACGAAAATGCGCCCACTGCCCCAGCGTGGCCCAATCTCCATCGGGCAACACGATCCGCGAAGCATTAATCCCTCGCCGCAACGGCGGCCGCACCTCGCGTATCCTGCGAGAACGCCGCACATTTCGCTTCTTACGCATACGCTCCCTTTCAAAACTCCCCCGAAGCGTATCACGCAAATCACACGCAATACGTGAGAAACTACAGATTTTTCAACTTAACACACATTTTGTAGGACATTGGTGCGAAGATGGAATAGAAATAGGAAATCGCACGTAGCTCCACCACTTGCATGATATATGCATAGTGGCGGCTGCCACCCAGCAGAGCACGCTACCTCAAGCAGAGCACAACGAGCGTGCCCGGCAACCAGGGACGTGCCTGGCTACCAGCGGTTTCACATTTATTGAAGCGCAACCCGCTTCAGGGAGGAAATTCTCGTGACGAAGAGCGTCTATTTGACCGCGGCAGAAGGAAACGCCGGAACCCGCGGAGTAGTTCAAGCTTGCCTCGAAAAACTCAATGAGCACTACGAAAACCTTGGCGTATTCCGCGCATTTACCAATGGTCCGATTGAGGACGATATCGCTTTCCGCGAGCTGCTCGAAGCCGTTGGTCGCCCACAAGATCTCGATCTGGCCTGGGGAAGCACCCGCCAGGCTTTAGTGGCAGACGAAAACGAAGCAATGAACGCGCTGGTCAAACGTTACACAGACTACGCACACAATTTCGACGCAGTGCTCATCGTCGGTTTGCTTGACGGCGATCCGCTCTACCCCGGCGTTCTTGCACGTACTGGACGCGCAGCTGCCAACCTTGGCACCTCCGTGCTGCCAATTCTTTCCGGCGCGCTTCGTTCCAGCGAACAAATCGGAACAATCGCGCACCTCATCGCCAACGAAATCTCGGACGAGCACGCCCCGATTTCCGGCATGATCATCACCGATGCGCCTGCAGATTTCGTAGAGAAAACTCCACAAGATCTCGATCACAACACCGTGATTTCGCTGCCTGACGGCGCGCCGCGTGAGTTCGGTGCGCAAGCCGTTGCAGCTCTCAAGACAGCGATGGAACACGGCTCGGATGTGATCACCCCACTGAGCTTCACTGCTTCGCTCATTGGCCGCGCTCGTGCAAACCGCAAGCGCATTGTGCTGCCAGAATCCACTGACGACCGCATCTTGCTCGCGGCCGATGAACTGCTGGCTCGCGAAGTCGCCGACATCACCTTGCTTGGCGATGCCGAAACAATTCACGCTCGTGCAGCTCAGCTCAATCTTGACCTCTCCCAGGCAGTGATCGTCTCCAATGAAGACCCTGAGCTGCTCGATAAATACGCCACTGAGTTCGCTCGCCTGCGCGAAAAGAAAGGCGTAACGTACGAGCAAGCTTATGAAACGGTCAAAGATCTCTCCTACTTCGGCACCATGATGGTTCATATGGGTGACGCCGATGGAATGGTTTCGGGAGCCATCAATACCACAGCTCACACCATTGTTCCATCGTTCCAAATCATTAAGACGAAGCCCGGCGCTGATCTCGTATCCTCCTGCTTCTTGATGCTCATGGAAGACCGCGTTTACGTTTATGGCGACTGCGCAGTTACCACTAATCCAACGGTAGAGCAGCTGGCCTCAATCGCCATTTCGTCGGCAGAAACCGCAGCTCAATTTGGCGTCGACCCTCGAGTGGCAATGCTTTCCTACTCCACCGGCACCTCTGGCAAAGGACCAGACGTTGACGCCGTCGTCGAAGCCACCCGGATTGTGCGCGAGCGCAAGCCTGAGCTCGTCGTCGAAGGTCCAATCCAGTACGACGCCGCTGTGGATGCGAAAGTTGCAGCTACCAAGCTTCCTGATTCCCCAGTTGCAGGCAAGGCAAATGTGTTCATTTTCCCGAACCTCAACGCTGGAAATATCGGTTACAAGGCCGTGCAACGCTCAGCTGGAGCTGTGGCTGTAGGCCCAGTACTGCAAGGACTAAACAAGCCTGTCAACGATCTCTCCCGTGGAGCGCTCGTTGAAGATATCGTCAATACTGTTGCCATTACTGCGATTCAAGCGCAGGGCTGAAAAATATAGAAAGTGTGTTCATGACTGTTCTCGTTATTAACTCGGGTTCATCTTCGATCAAATACCAGCTCGTAGACCCGCAGACCGGCGATTCGCTCGCTTCTGGACTCGTGGAACGTATTGGCGAAGAAATCGGCCACATCGAGCATAAATACAATGGCCAAGAGGTCAACATCGACGAAACCATTCCAGACCACGGCTATGGCCTGCGCAAGGTTCTCGATCTGTTCGATTCGGTTGGTCCAAAGCTCGCCGATGCGAATATTAAGGCCGTTGGGCACCGCGTCGTGCAAGGTGGCAAGTACTTTAGCAAAGCTGCTGTGATTGACGACGCTGTTCAAGCCAAAATCGAAGAACTGTGCCCGCTGGCACCACTTCATAACCCTGCCCATTTGAAAGGCATTGAAGTAGCTCGTGAGCTGCTTGACGTGCCGCACGTGGCAGTTTTCGATACGGCGTTCTTCCAGCAGCTTCCAGCCGAAGCCGCCGTCTATGCGCTCGACCGCGAGGTGGCAGAAAAGTACGAAATTCGCCGCTACGGCGCACACGGCACCTCACACAAGTACATTTCGGAAAAGGTTTCCGCGATTTTGGACCGCGAGGATCTTAAGCAGATCGTCCTGCACCTGGGCAACGGCGCATCTGTTTCCGCCGTCGTCAACGGTCATGCAGTAGACACCTCGATGGGATTGACGCCGCTTGAGGGCCTGGTGATGGGCACTCGTACCGGTGATATCGATCCAGCCGTGGTATTCCATCTCCAGCGCGTTGCCGGGATGAGCACCGACGAAGTGGACACCCTATTCAATAAGAAGTCGGGCTTGAAGGGTCTGACCGGCGATAACGATATGCGCAAGGTTTGGGAGCGCGCCGATTCGGGCGATGCCAATGCCATCGAAGCTCTTGACGTGTACGTGCACCGCCTGCTCCATTACATTGGCGCATACACAGCGGTTATGGGTGGGCTCGACGTCATCACCTTCACTGCCGGTGCTGGTGAAAACGACGATCGCCTCCGTGCAGCTGTGTGCAAGCGTCTCGCTGCATTCGGTATCAAGATCGACGACGCCCTCAACAGCGTCCGTTCAAAGGAACCTCGCACGATTTCCACCGAAGATTCATCGGTGCGCGTAATGGTCGTTCCAACGAACGAAGAGCTTGCTATCGCTCAGCAGGCAATGGAACTCGTCTGAGTTCTATAGCAACTGGGCCAGCTGACCTCTAGCAAAGCTGAGTTTGTACCGCTCGTGTTGATGTGCTTGCCTATGCGTTAGGCGTGGCATATTGACACGAGCG
Organism: Arcanobacterium pluranimalium; assembly: GCF_016907845.1. Lineage (GTDB taxonomy): Bacteria > Actinomycetota > Actinomycetes > Actinomycetales > Actinomycetaceae > Arcanobacterium_A > Arcanobacterium_A pluranimalium. The sequence goes on along the minus strand of NZ_JAFBCS010000001.1, from coordinate 1,007,929 downwards.
GTTTCTCTTACCAGAGTGAGCAGTAAGTGTAAGTAAGCCCTTGTGCCCACTTGACACGCACATAATTGAAAGGATCACTATGCCTGTAGAACTAGTCGAAGACGCCTCACCCGAGCTTGAAAGTGCATTTGCCAAGCTAATCCCACAGCTCTCACGTTCATCAGCGCCCATGAATATTGAACAGCTCGAAGATTTTTTGGCGCAAGACAATATTTACCTCTTTGTCTACCGAGGCGAAAAGGGCGACGACGAGCGCGGCGTCGCGACTGGTAGCGAGCATGACGTGACCTCTGGTAGCGAGGGTGGCGACGGCGTCGTCGCACCTATCTTGGGTATGCTCACCTTGGTGACGTTCGAGATTCCTACCGGCTGGCGTGCGTGGATTGAGGACGTCGTGGTTGATGAGGCAGCTCGCGGTCAAGGAGCTGGCCAAAAGCTTGTGGAAGCAGCGATTGACCTCGCGCAGAAAAAAGGTGTGAAGTCGGTTGACCTCACCTCTCGCCCGAGCCGCGAGGCAGCAAATCGACTATACCGGCGAGCAGGTTTTACGCAACGCGAGACTAACGTATATCGCTATAACGGCTAGATTGCACCGTTTTAAGCCATTTTAAGTGGCGTGCTCTTCGGCGGTGGGGCGGTTGTACCCAGTATTTCAACCGCCCCAGAATTATCCTTGTATATGAATAGATATAGAGCGTCATCAGGAGAGTTCCATGACTGAAATCAAGTACAAGGACATGCTTCCAGTGGGTCCGGATAAAACGCAGTACCGCCTCATTTCCACTGAGGGCGTGAGCACTGTAGAAGGGCCAGACGGAATGACTTTTCTCAAAGTTGAGGAAAGTGCACTTGAGCTGCTTGCAGAAACTGCTTTCTACGAGATCAACCACTTCTTGCGCACCGAACATCTCAAGCAGGTTGCCAAGATTACTGAAGATCCGGAAGCTTCACCAAACGACCGCTTCGTGGCAAAAACGCTGCTGCGCAACGCCAATATTGCAGCCCAGGGCGAGTTGCCAATGTGCCAGGATACCGGCACGGCGATTATCAAGGGCGAACGCGGGCAGCATGTGCTCACTCCTGGTGTAGATGAAAAAGCGCTCTCCCAGGGCGTGCAAAACACCTACGAAAAGTACAATCTTCGCTATTCGCAAAATGCGCCGCTGTCGATGTTCGAAGAAAAGAACACCGGCACCAACCTACCTGCACAAATTGAGCTTTACGCAGATACTCACCCTGGTCACGAAAACGAATACCACTTCCTGTTTATGTCTAAGGGCGGTGGTTCAGCCAATAAGTCGTACCTGTACCAGGAAACCAAAGCTATTTTGAATCCAGACTCGATGATGCCATTCCTTGAGGGCAAGATTCGCTCGCTCGGCACTGCCGCCTGCCCGCCATACCACTTGGCGATCGTCATTGGCGGCACCTCGGCAGAATTTGCGCTTAAGACGGCAAAATACGCCTCGGCAAAATACCTCGATGAGCTGCCCACCAAAGGTGGCGAAGAAGGTTTCGGCTTCCGCGATGTGGAGATGGAAGAAAAAGTTCTAGACATCACCCGCAAGATCGGGATTGGAGCGCAGTTTGGTGGAAAGTACTTCTGCCATGATGTGCGCGTGGTTCGTCTCCCCCGCCACGGTGCATCTTTGCCGGTGGCAATAGCCGTCTCTTGCTCGGCGGATCGTCAAGCTAAAGGAAAGATCACTCCTGAGGGTATCTTCATTGAGCAGCTTGAGCACAATCCAGGGCAGTTCTTGCCTGCCACCACTGACGCTGAGATCGGACATTCGGATAATAGCGACGTGGTTAATATCGACCTCAACAAGCCAATGGCTGAGATTCTGGCGGAGCTGAGCAAATACCCTGTTAAGACACGTCTTTCACTCACCGGCCCAATGATCGTTGCACGCGATATTGCTCATGCAAAGATTCGCGAGCGCATCGAAAATGGTGGCGAGATGCCACGGTATCTGAAAGATCACCCAGTTTACTATGCAGGACCTGCAAAAACTCCTGCTGGTAAGCCATCTGGTTCTTTTGGTCCGACCACGGCTGGCCGTATGGACTCCTATGTGGATCAATTCCAGGCGCTCGGTGGCTCAATGGTCATGCTCGCTAAAGGCAACCGCTCACAGCAAGTGACCGATGCTTGCCACAAGCATGGCGGTTTCTACCTCGGTTCTATTGGCGGCCCAGCAGCTCAGCTCGCTGAGGACTGCATTAAGAAAGTTGAGCAGCTCGAGTTTCCTGAGCTGGGCATGGAGGCTGTGTGGCGCATTGAAGTGGAGAATTTCCCGGCGTTCATCGTGGTAGACGACAAGGGTAACGACTTCTTCGCCGGCTCACAAGAAATTAGCGTTACGCTGGGCAAACGTCCAGGCATGTGAGCCTTAGGCCGCGGGGCGTATATGACTCTGGGCGCGGCATGTGTCGCCTTGGGTGACGTGCCAGCTCAGGCCGGGCATATCACCTTGGGCGTGGGAACGCGCACGAGTACGTGCGCGTTCCCACGTGCATAATTTTGGGGCGTTTTTGGCAACATCTCGATATATTTCGAGATGTTGCCAAAAACGCCCCAAAAAGTTACTGTCCTACGGAGATGGGCACTCGCTGGAATTCTTTAACGTCCGAATAACCAGTCATCGCCATGGCATGCCGCAATGCACCAATCAAGTTCGTAGTGCCCGAAGCATCGAGCGACGGACCGTTGATGATCGTCTCCAAACTGCCAACTTGCTCAACTTTCACTCGCTCACCACGCAGTAGAGTCTTATGGTGCGCTTCTGCTCCCCAATGATAGCCCCGACCAGGCGCTTCATCGGCACGCGCAAGCACCGTACCGAGCATCACGCCGTCGGCTCCGCAAGCAATAGCTTTCACCAAGTCACCGGACGTCGAAATTTGCCCATCAGCAATCACATGCACGTATCTACCACCGGTTTCGTCCATGTACTCACGACGCGCGGCGGCGACGTTCGCCACCGTCGTCGCCATCGGAACGGCAACACCCACCGTGCGGCGATTCGCCGTCGTCGCTCCTCCACCGAAACCAGCAAGCACACCCGCAGCACCCGTGCGCATCAGGTGCAGAGCAGCAGTGTACGATGCCGCCCCGCCAACGACGACCGGAACGTCAAGTTCGTAAATGAATCGCTTGAGATTCAAAGGCTCACGGTTTGAGGACACATGCTCGGCAGAAACCGTGGTGCCGCGAATGACGAAAAGGTCGACGCCAGCGTCGGCCACCGTGCGCCAATACTCTTGCGTGCGCTGCGGCGATAGTGCACCAGCAACCGGAACGCCTGCTTTGCGAATTTCTTCCAATCTTGCGGTGATGAGCTCAGCTTTTACCGGCTCTCGATAAATCTCTTGCATGCGCTGAAACACCTGGTGATCGGGCAATTGCGCAATTTCTTCCAAGAAAGGCTCTGGATCTTCGTAGCGAGTCCATATTCCCTCGAGATCGAGCACGCCGACCATGCCCATTTTGCCCATCGTGATTGCCGTGGCCGGCGACGTCACGGAGTCCATCGGCGCACCAATAATAGGAGCATCCAAAAGATAAGCATCTAGCTGCCATGATACCGATACATCGGCGGCGTCACGCGTGCGCCGAGAGGGCACAACGGCAATATCGTCAAAAGAATATCCAACGTTGGCACGCTTTCCGCGGCCGATTTCAACTTCATTACTCACATGATTAGCCTATCGTTTTCGCTGTCAAAAGTGGAGATGAGGAGGTCAGACAGGCGGCAACGAAATTTGGCAGGAGTTACGTCGTATACTTATTTACACGAAAAGAAAGAGGAATCATGTGGTCACACAATCCAATTGTTGGTTTTGATACGGAAACTACTGGCGTGGATCCTACCGAGGCGCGCCTCGTGACGGCATCTGTGGTCGTCATTGATAGCGAGCGCGTCACGAAACACTACTGGCTAGCAGATCCTGGTGTGGAGATTCCTTTGAATGCGCAGAGTGTACACGGCATCTCTACTGAGAAAGCTCAGCGTGAGGGACGCCCAATTCGAGAAGTGCTGAGCGAATTGGCTGAGCTGCTTCACTATCATCTCCAGCAAAACCATGCGATCGTGGCCTTTAATGCCTCGTATGATTTGACGTTAATCGAAACAGAACTGGCACGTCATGGCCTCCCCACACTCGAGGAACGGCTCGAAAGGTCGGTATCACCAGTGGTTGATCCGTTTATTCTCGATAAGACTCTCGACCGCTGGCGTAAAGGAAAACGCACCCTTGAGCTCGTGGCTCAGCACTATGGTGTCTGGGAGGACGACTCCTTCCACAACGCCGAAGCCGATGTACTGGTAACGTTGCGGGTACTCGGGGCTATGTTGCGCAAATTCCCTGACGCTGCCAGCTGGAGCCACGATGAACTCATGCGTAAGCAATCTGAAACGTATATCGAATCAGCAAATTATTTTGCCAAACGAGCAGCTGAACGCGGTAGACCCTATACGCAGCCAGTTGGCTGGCCTATAGCGAAGTAGCCAGCTGTGGATATGGTGCGGATATGGTGAAGTCTCGCTGGCTCCTGTCGATGATCCCGCGCTTTGCGATTGCGGCTGTTGTACTAGTGTTCTTCTTGGTGCTTGGAATCGTGGCGCGCCCAGCTGCCTCGGATCTTAAGGTTATGTGCTCTAATAACCTCGATTCATGTGAAGCTCTGGCACAGTCTTTTGAAAAACGCACGCATAAGAAAGTGTCAATCGTCCGTTTGCCCACTTCAGAAGCTCTGGCTCATGTGAAGAACGTGCGGTATCGCAATGACTACGACGTCTGGTTCGGCGGACCAACTGAAGCCTACGTTATTGCTGATGAAGCGGGCTTGCTTGACGTCAGCCGTGTTCAAGGGCTCAATCAGACCTGGGTTGGCATTTATGGCGGTATCTTGGCGTTTTGCGTCGCGGATACCGTTGATGCTCCTCATAGTTGGGAAGAACTCGTACGCACGGAAAATATCTCGCTGGCCGCTCCTAATCCCGCTACCTCTGGAACAGCAGGAACCATGCTTTGGGTGCAATACCTGCGGATTCATTCAACATATGAGATGAACCGTTTCTTGGAGCAACTTGATCAAAAAGTATCGACGTACACCGACTCAGGAATAGCCCCAGCAAAACTCGTTGCCCGAAATAAAGTCGACGTAGGCATCACATTCGCTCCTTATTGCGAGCGCGAACGCGCCCGAGGTGCCAAAGTCACCACTATCTATCCCCGTGACGGCACCAGCTATGAAATCGGAGGAATATCGAAGCTGCGCAACGCGCCCAATCCGGCACTGGCAGAAAAGTTTGTGCAGTATGCAGCATCTGATGAAGGACAAGAGATCAGCGCGCGTTCTGCACTGCAGAATCCGATCTCGCCGAATCTTCCCAACAATCTCAAAAATGCGCTCGATAACATGAACGCTCCAGTCTACACAGACCGTATTACTACAAGTGCGCATCTTCGTGAACACTTGATTTCTAATTGGATTAGGCAGGTGCGCAATGGTCAGTATTAAGCGTCCTTTAGCCTTGCCGCGATCATTAGTGACGCGCGTGCACCACGCACAAAAACTCATTACGGCACTTTTGTGCTGCTCTTTTGTACTCTTTATGGTGCTCTTTCTCTTCTTTCCGCAGTACTTTGGAAAAGCCTTCGCCCGCAATTTCGCATATTCACTCGCCATTACGTCTCTCACTAGTGCCATAGCTACCCTCTTTGCCTTGCCACTAGCGATTACTCTGCTCACAGTATCTGCAAGAAAACTCATTGCCTGCCTAGGGCTTTTATATGTTCCACTCACGATTTCTCCGCTCGCATTAGCTTCTATTTTGTGTGCGGATTTCATTCACTTATCGCCTTATGGAGAAGCAGTTATTTATGTAACTCAGTTCATCTCGATCTTCCCACTGGCAGTGTTGCTTGAGTTTTTCGTTTTCGATCGGCTCAGTTCATTGATGCTTCTTCACGGTTTGCAGCTTTCTCTAGGCTCCGTGCGATGGACCTGGAAAGCCCATCGTTCAGCCATTATCCGGGCAGGAATGCTATCTTTCGTTCTCGGCACAGGGATACTCCTAGCCGACCCATCGTTACATCTAGTTTTTGGCGGAACGACGCCGTTTTTGTCCAACCACATTTTGCACGTGTTGAGTTCGGGAGGTTCGCAAGCAGCTGCTATCCCACACGTCGTTTCGCTGATCGTGTTATCAGTTGTAGCCGCCGTGCTACTTGCAGACACGCTGCAACATTCTGGAAACAATAGCAAAGCCGTGTCCGACGACGAACGCGCAGCATTCGCAGCAGTGCCACTTACTCGCGGGATCGGTCGTGCCGGAATTTTTGTAGGAAGTATTTACGCTGCGTTAACGGTGTTTATCGTTGTCATGATAGCAAAAAACGGCATCGTGCACATGCTTTCGCTGGCTCAATCGAACGTGCCACAGGCGTTTGGTCAAGCAATCTGGTCCACTACTATCGCGGTGGTGCCAGTGATCCTTCTCGCTTGGATTTTCAGCCTCTATTCAGCATCAATAGCGTTTTGGCATCCGCGGTTTGCCGCAGTGTTTAACACCTGCATGGTTGTGTTTTTGCTGATTTCTTTAACTACTGGTGGAATACTCATAGCTTTTATCCATCAAGACTGGATTAAATTCGGCAGTTTCTACCTCATTCCACCATTGGTCGGAAATGCCGGTTATGGAAATGGCTATCTTGCAATAGCGATGTCTTATATGAGCATCGCATTTCCTATCGCCCACCTCGTGAGTTATTCAGTTTTTGAATCTTACCGGCCCGCAGTTCTAGCTGCCCGGGATCTTGGCGCAAAGCGCACCCGAATATTCTTCACAATCATTTTGCCAACAATCATTCCCGTGTGGATTCCTGCTTTCGCGCTACTCATTGGCTTGCTGATCGCACGCAATACGCCCGCCGTCTTTGTGAACTCTGCTTCGTTCCCGCAGGTAGGGCCTAGTATCCTCAATGCGGCCGAAGAAGGCCATGACGCCGCAGTTTATGCATTGACCACCAGCGCCTCATTACTATCAATCTTGCTTTTCATCGTAGGTATCGCCGGTGTACTTCTGTTCTCACATCGGAGGGGACACTATGAAACTATTTAAGAGTTCATCACAAGTTTCCCATGAAAGCGAACGTGGCTTGAGAGTTAATGGATTGACCGTCTTTCGAGGAGACCGATCAGAGCCTACTGTGAGCAATATTGATCTGGAAGTCGAACCGGGAAAAGTTTTATCGCTCGTCGGCCCATCTGGCTCCGGAAAGACGACGCTCGTGCAAGCAATAGCCGGATTGCTTAAAGCATCGTCTGGTTCTATTTCTATTGATTCACACGATATAAGTTTCTGCCCGATTGATAGGCGCCCCTCGGGGTACGTTTCTCAAGATCCGACTCTTTTCGAAAATATGACCGTTTGGCAAAACGTTGCATATGGTCTTGATGATCCAGCCATACCAGATCGTAAATATCGGGACATGATCGATATTGCGCTTGCCGAAATGAATATTTCGGGAATCGCACAAGCTAAGCCCCCGCAGCTTTCAGGAGGACAGCGCCAACGTGTGGCGCTAGCACGAACTTTAGTTCGACGCCCGCGGCTCTTATTACTTGATGAGCCACTGACCCATGTTGACGATGCCATCCGAAAAGTCATTCGCAAAGATATTCTCCTGCAAATCCAAAGACTGAATATTGCCGCAATCTACGTGACTCATGACGTCGACGAAGCCTGCGCTCTTGGTGATTCCGTGGCCGTTATGAACGCGGGGAAAATCGTTCAGTGCGCCAATCCACAACAAGTCTATGAGCAGCCGAATTCACGCTTTGTTGCGCGCTTTATGGGAATTCCCAATATTGTTGACGTATGCACAGATCCAAACTCTCCTGAAAATGGCGTGCTGCTCGGGCATAAAAAATGCATCTTCCCTGGACACACGCATGCGGAAAAATCCGCGCTATGTATACCTGCTGAACGAATTAGAATTACGTCGGCTGAGCAAGCTAGCACAGGTACGAGCGCTAAACTGAGCACCAGCCCCAGTAACCCGCACCCAAGCGCAAGCGTCAGCGCCCCAAGCACCAGCGCAAACAGCAGCAACCTCGCTCGGCTAACTGGAAAAATTATCAACAGATATTTCGTGCGCAGCTATTATCAATATGAAGTCGAAACAGAAGTAGGTACGCTCGTGGTACACGAAGTGTCACATCACGGAGCGAAACGCATTGGCGACGTCGTCCATCTCGATATCGAATACGGCTGGCGAGTTCCACACGAAGAATTTGGAGAATAAAACGGTGAATCCAATCATGATGGTATTAACGGCGCTGCTCGTCATGCTCGTGCTCGTGATTCTAGCTTCGCAATGGCGCAGTAATCGCGATTTGCATCGAGAAGTCCACCAGCTCAAAGAGCGCAACGATTACCTAGAAAAACGCCCGGCTATGATCTCACACGAGATTCGCACGCCGTTGTCGCTCGTACAAGGAGCTGCAGAGTTACTAGCCGAAGAAACGCCTGGGCCGCTCAACGATCTCCAAAGGTCATTCATCGAAACGATCTCCGAAAATTCCCGGCAAGCCATCGACATCGCCGAAAACTTTCTTATCGACCTCAATATGGACACTCGCCCGCTCCAACTCCAAGAGATTGATATTCGAGCTATTGTGGCTGATACTGCAAAAGAGATCAGGAAAATTTTCTCGATACGCATCGACGTCGATGCCGCCGGAGGACTACTGCCCATCCACGCAGACAAGCAGCTCATTCGGCAACTCATCTGGAATCTGATCAACAATGCTGCACGTCATGCCCATAGCGAGCATCCGATCATCGTCCGTATTGAAAACGGTGAAGGCAGTGGTGCTCATATCTCAATCACAGATCGAGGAGGCGGCATGAACAACCAAGACCTCGAAAAACTCTTCACGCCATTCTCCTCCGGAAGCACTCGCCGTCCAGGTAGCGGCATCGGAATGATGGTTTCAAAGAAAATCGTTGACGTTCACCACGGCAAAATACTAGTAGACTCAGCTGAAGGAATCGGAACAGTGATCCATATTCTCCTCCCCCAACATATTGTTGAAAGCAAAGGCCCTCAATGAAGAACCCAGTAGCATTGGTAGTCGATGACGAAGCGCAGATGGTATCCATCGTCAAATTTGCTCTTGAAACTCAAGGATTCGAGTGCCTAAGTGCTAAAAACACCGTTGAGGCCTGGAATATCATTCAACGGCATTGGATCGACCTCGCAGTTTTGGACGTCATGCTACCGAACGGTTCAGGAGTCGAACTCACGAAGAAAATTCGGCACAACCGATTGAAGTTCCCAATTATCCTGCTCACCGCACTCGGAGATGAAGACGATCGGATCGCCGGGCTTGAAGCAGGCGCAGACGATTACGTGACGAAACCGTTTTCTCCACGTGAACTGGCCTTACGTGCCTCAGTAGCAGTGCGACGTTTCAGCGATCACGACGTATTCCCAGCTGTAGACGTCGGTGACCTCAGTGTTCGCTCCGCCGAAGGTGCTGTTTACTGGCGAAACACGCGGATGGATCTCACTGAAACACAGGTTCGCTTACTTGACGTGCTGGCTCGCAACTATGGCGACGTCGTCAGCCATCGTGACATTCTCTCCCAGGTTTGGAATACAGCGGAAAGCAGCGGCGGCCGCGAAATGATCAAAACCTCTATATACCGCCTACGCAGGGATCTTGTGCTCCAGGGCATCACCGATATTGAAATTATTTCGGTGCGCTCACGCGGGTATACTTTGGAAGTTACGTCGGCGAGCGAAGAAAGCGAAGAATTGCAGCTGCCCCAATAATTTCTACCGCCATTCCAATAATTTCCAATGCCGTCCCTTTAATTTCTACCGCCACCCCTTTCGGTAACAGTTCTGTTACCATATGTAACCGAGCGACGGTAACACCGTTACCTATTGCCATGCATCCTTGAAGGTGTCATTGAAACATTGAGGTTTCAACCAATTTGAAGGAGCAAACATGGCAAGCAGCCTCGGATTTTTGTCCGCACCCGGACCAGCGCCGCGTTTACCAGAATCACAGATCGCGTCCGTTTACAAACGGGCACGCTTCAACGCCTTTATGGGCATTTTTATTGGTTACGCTGGCTTTTATCTGATCCGAAACAACGTTTCACTCGTCTCAGCAATGCTGAAAGAGTACGACATCCTCAACACTGTGGGAATCGGTATCGTAGCTAACGCGGTGTTGTTCTCTTATGGTCTGTCCAAATTCTTTATGGCAATGCTCTCCGACCGAGCCAACGCACGGTACTTCCTGCCTCTAGGTCTTGCACTGTCTGCGATCACAAATCTTGCAATTGCTTTTATCCCAGCTATCTCGGCCAGCGTGGGCGTATTTGCCACGGTCATGTTCCTCAACGGTTGGTTCCAGGGAATGGGCTGGCCTCCCTCGGGCCGCGTGCTCGTCCAGTGGTTCTCAACCTCCGAGCGCGGTTGGAAGACATCGATCTGGAACTGTGCACACAACGTCGGTGGCGCCGGCGTCGGCGTCGCTGCTGCTTATGCACTCGCACATTGGCAGCGTGACAAGGCTGACTGGACGCCAGCATTCTGGTTCCCAGCAATTATTGCACTCGTGGTTGCAGCAATTGCATTCCTGCTCATTCACGACAATCCTGAGGCTCTTGGCCTGCCTCCAATCGAGGAATACCATAACGATCCCGCTAAAGTATCGGATACTGGCGCGGAAGTCGAAGGCTCATGGTTGAAAGTGGTGTGGACGCATGTGCTCACCAATCCAGTAATCGTGCTGCTAGCAGTGGCAAATGTGTTTGTGTACACCCTGCGTTATGGCGTGCTGAACTGGATTCCGATCTACCTCACTACCGAGCTGGGCGTTACCAATACTGAGGGTGGCATTCTCGGATTCTCGATCTACGAAATCGCCGGAATTATCGGCACCCTTTTGTGTGGTTGGATTTCGGACAAGGTGTTCAAGGGCTGGCGGTCGGGAGCTGGAATGCTCTTCATCGCTGGCGTGGGCATCGCCCTCGTGATCTACTGGCAGCTGCCAGCTAGTGCACCGGCATGGCTGTTCTACCTCCTCATTGCAGTTATCGGCGGTTTGATTTACGGTCCGGTTATGCTCATCGGCCTGCAAGCTATTGACCTCTCGCCAAAGAGCGTTGCTGGTACTTCCGCTGGATTCACCGGACTTTTCGGTTACCTGCTAGGAGCATCGCTCGCATCGACCGGCGTCGGCCTGCTCATTCACAACTTCGGCTGGAACGTCACCTACATCTGCTTGGTGGTAGTGGTGGCACTGGCTTTCATCTTGATGATGATTGTGGGCAAGTACGAGCGCAAGCTCATCGACGAGCACGCAGCTCGCAACAAGTAAATACTCAGAGAATCACACCACGCTCTAATAATGTGATTCTTGGCGGTGTGGATTACCCACACAAATGGGGCGGTATCGGGATGGGGGTACCGCCTCATTTATTTGTTTGATGCCTTTATTTGCCCGCTGCTCAGAGTGCGCACTCACGACCTGCTGTGAACGACTAAGACCAATGTGAACAATCTGACCCTATTTTCAGCAAGGAGTCCTAGGCATTTCAGCTGAAAGTCAGAGAAAATAACTAGGTGATCTCGCTAAATAATAATCTTGCTATCCAAATGAAGTCCGGCCACCACAAGGCTCACGAAGTTCATAAGCCCCTAACCTTTATGATTTCCACGATGATGGCAGGTGCTCTTATCGGAGTTGCAGACATCGCCATGTTCGCAACCGCCGGTCCGTTTTACGTAGCTCATCAGCCTGCAGCTATGCTCATTGCCGGTTTGTCTTTCGGTGTGGGACTCATTTTGGTAGTCACTAGCGGTTCTAATCTTGCTACTTCGGCCATGATGGCCTTGCCCCAAGCAGCAGCTGGCAGGCTTATTACCTGGCGTCGCGCCGTCGTCGTACTACTCTTGATCTTCATCGGCAATTTGCTCGGCGCGATTGTGCTTTCGGCGATCGTCACCGGCACTCACGCTTTCCAAGGCGACACCCCTGCCCAGGGAATGCTGGAGATGCTCGTTGCCGCAAAGGCAGGGAAATCATCGTTAGCGCTGTTCACACGCGGAATTATGTGTAACGTCTTGGTATGTTTTGCTATCTGGAGTCAGTCTCGCACCAAGAATGATGCCGCAAAGATGATCATTATTTTCTTGTGCGTGGCAGCTTTTATTTCTTCGGGATTCGAGCACGTTGTAGCTAATATGACCACCTTCTCACTTGGACTGATGCATGGAATGCCAGCAGCCACCTTCGCCGAAGCGGCTCGAAACTTCCTGTTTGTTGGCCTAGGCAACCTCGTTGGCGGCGGTTTGCTTGTGGGCGGTTCGATGCTCGCGTTGTCTGGTTCTATCCGCGAGGCTGCGCAAAAAGCTCCGCATATTTCCGACGACGGCGTTGTCGCTGTTCCTTCTGAGGCGTAGTACTTTCCCAAAATCTAACAAAATACGACTGTGCCCCAGATACGATGCCAATCGCTCCATCGTATCTGGGGCACAGCCCATGCGGGCTCACGCCCTATTCCATCCACTAATGAGGATTAGCTATTCTCAGATTTCTTGATCAGGGAACGCGGCGAGGAACTCATCGCGCGTCGCGTAGGAGGTTTGAGTTCCAAGCTTAGTCACCGAATCAGCAGCATAGAGATTAGCCATCCGCAAGGAAGCCTCCACATCTCCGGTTTGTACCAGATGATGGCTGAAGCAACCGATGAAAGCGTCGCCTGCGCCAGTAGTATCTTTCGCGTTGACCTGCGTACCTGGAATGAGCACTTCTTTATCAGCACTCACCCACAGCACACCACGCCAGCCCAGCGTCACGATAACATTCTTCATACCAGCTTCTAGCAGTGCGCCAGCAGCATTGCGTACGTCGTCAACCGTATCCACCGGCATTCCAGTGAGCAGCGAAAGCTCCGATTCATTTGGAACGAAATACTCACAGTCTTTCACCTCAGCCAAAACTAAGTCCGGCTGTGCAGGAGCAGGATTAAGCAGCACTGGGATGTTGTGCTCCTTACCGAAGCGGATTGCGGCATACACAGTCTCAAGCGGCACTTCGAGCTGCAAAACAATCAGCTTACACTTGGAGATATCGTCTTTAGCATTTTCGATATCCTGCGGCGAAAGCTGCGCATTTGCGCCCTTAACGATAATGATCGAATTGTGCGATTCAGGATCGACGAAAATCGGGGCAACACCCGAGGTAGCGTCCGTGCGCAGCACATACTTCGTATCAATGCCGTTAGCCTCAAAATTTTGGATTGTATTATCAGCAAATACGTCATTTCCCACTCGGGTGAGCATAAGAACTTTCGATCCAAGACGCGCAGCTGCAACGGCCTGATTCGCTCCTTTTCCACCACACCCAAGCTTGAAATCCGGTGCTTCAATCGTTTCGCCCTCTTTAGGCATCCGGTGAATATAGGAAATCAAATCCACCATATTTGAGCCGATTACTGCAATATCCACCCTAGTTCTCCTTAATTCCGGTGGTCACTGAGAATGACTTTGTTGCGCCAGCCTCAAGTTCAATCAACATACCTGCTGCTTTCGCTGCCAAGAAACCTTCTGGACGCGACGTACCTGGAAGTACAAAAGCTGCAACCTGCTGATCAGCATTAACTAAAATCCAACGCGTTGCAACCGGGAACGAAGCGGTATCAAACTTAGTCACAAACGTGGTGCCATCTGGCGCTTCCAACTCGAACTCGGCCTTTTCACCATATTGCGGCAAGTCATCAGCAAAGAACACGATCTCTGGATCAAATTCGCCAGCTTGTGCAAGTGAATTCGCATCGATCTTCCCTGCCAAAATTTCCTCATTAATCTCCGTCCAACGCGGAGTCGGATTAACATGAGCTGGAACTGAACGACGCAACTGGAATGCACCCTCAGGCAAAGACTCACGCATCATGCCATCCTTGACGAACGCGTAGTTCATATGGCACATGTACTGTAGCGGCATCGACGCATATTCTGAAAGGTTGGTCACCTCAAGCTCAATGTCAAACAGCGCAGACTTAGCACTCATCCGTACAGATGGCTGTGCCCGGTAATGCGCGCCAAAGCCTTGCACGTACTCGTAGGACGAAACGATCCGAACGTCGTCGCCCTCGATCTCCAACCAAGCTTCATCCATCGTCGCCGTCGGGAATTCACCGTGCAACGGGTGCGTATCCTCAGGGCTTGGGCAGCCATTAGCGAGCAGACCGGAATGGAAAGCGAAGCAGCCGTACGTATCAACGATCTCCTTACACGGCTGAGGTGCTGTGAACATGTTCTTCATACGCAAGGACTTTCCATCGAAGAAAGCGTCCCAAATGATCTGCCCCATGAACGGCAAGACTTCAACATATCCGCGCGAGTTTTCAATACGTACCGACTCAATACCCTTAGGGTAAGTAAAGGCGACGACGTTAAACTCTTCGTTACGTGCAACAACACTCTCAGTTTGTGTGAACGAGCTGCGATGCAATGGAATACGTAGCATAATTATTCACCCTCTCCAATCATGCGTTCTTCGAAGCCTTGTAGCGGCGCAGGAAGTAAACCAGTACTGCCACGAAGCAAACGAGCGATACCGAGAATGCCATCTGCATCGAACCGAGCTTGTCCGATACAAGACCCTGGATAACTGGAATCACAGCTCCACCAATAATCGACATAACGATCACAGCTCCACCAGTTTCGGTGTGGCGCTTATCCTCAATCGAATCGAGGGTGCGGGCGTAAATCGTTGCCCAGCATGGGCCAAACAGACCAGAGGTGAGAATGGCTGCGTAAACAGCGGTCATATTAGGCACAGCGATCACGTAAGCGAGTGCGAGCACACCAGCAACCGAGTAACCAATGAGCACGAGATCAGCATTGAACTTGGTCATCAAGATATTTGCAAGCACCTTACCAAGGAAGAACGCGATAAACGCTGCCACCATGTAGTTCGATGCTGCACGTTCGTTGAGCGAATCGTCAAGGTTCAACGCAAGGCGAATCGTGAACGACCACACCGCCGTCTGCATACCAACATAGAGGAACTGTGCCAGGATGCCCTCGCGGAACTTCGCATTCTTAACCAGGTAAGACAGCGTTTCACCAATGCTGGCTTTCACTTCGTGATGTGCGCGCATCGGCTTGCAGTGTGGGAACTGCGTAATAGCCACGATGATGAACAAAATTGCGAGCACGATGATAATGAAGCGGTAAGGCTGCAAGGTGCGCTGAAGCATCTCATTAGCAAACTGCGTACGCTCAGCACCAGTGAGTTCACCGAGCTGCTTGTGCAATGCATCGCCCTCGGTGAAGATTAGGTACTTGCCCAACAGAATTCCGAAAATGGAACCGAGTGGGTAGAACGTCTGGGAAATGTTGAGACGCAGTGTTGCCAGACGACGTGGGCCAACCATCGAGGAGTAGGTGTTGCACGAAGTCTCGAGGAACGAAAGACCAGTTGCAATAGCGAAAAGTGCCGCCAAGAACACCGTGTAGGTAGCCATATGCGAAGCTGGGAAGAACAGCGTGCAGCCGATAATGTAGAAGCTCAAGCCCACCAAAATACCCGACTTGTAGCTCCACTTGCGAATAACGCGCGAAGCTGGGATAGCGAGCAAGAAGTAGCCGCCGTAGAATGCGGACTGCACGAATGCTGAAGCGAAATCAGACAGTTCGAAGATGGCTTTGAACTGGGTGATGAGAATGTCGTTCAAGCTCGCGGCTGCGCCCCACATTGGGAAGCAGATCGAGAGCAAAATGTATTGCAAGATCGGCGTCTTGTTGAGGTAGCCGTCCGATAGCTGTAGGGATGGATCTTTAATCAATCCAAAGGTTTCGTTCTTTACGCCCTCTTCAGGAGCGTTGGTTTCGATAGTTGTCATTTTCACTCTCCGATGAGTACTTTGCCAGCCGACGCACCAATGCGGTTGGCTCCTGCTTTTACCATTTCATTAAAATCAGCGGCGGTGCGGATTCCGCCAGAGGCCTTGACGCCGAAGTCAGGCCCAACTGTGTCCCGCATGAGCGCTACAGCATGTGCTGTGGCTCCACCGGTTGAGAAACCGGTGGACGTCTTAACGAAATCTGCGCCAGCAGCAACAGCAGCTTGGCTTGCACGCACGATTTCTTCGTCCGTCAGAAGGCAGGTTTCCAAAATAACCTTGACCAAAGCGCCTGCTGAGGCTTTTACGACTGCCGCAATATCGGACTCAACCAATGCCCAGTCGCCATCTTTCACTGCGCCGATGTTGATCACCATGTCCACTTCGGTCGCTCCGGCTGCTACGGCGTCTTTTGCCTCGCAGGCTTTCGCTTGCGTCGTCATCGCGCCTAAGGGGAAGCCGACGACGGTGCAGATGTTTACGTCCGAGCCTTGCAGCAAGTCGGCACAGGTTGTGATCCATGTTGGATTGACGCACACTGCGCCCATCCCCCACTCAATTGCCTCAGAGCACAATTGTGCTACCTGGGCGCGAGTTGCATCGGGCTTAAGTAGGGTGTGATCGATCATTTTCGATTTATTCACCGTGGAAACTCCTTTGTTCGTGATGGTTATCCACAACTTAACAAGGCAAAGCACGGTTGGGAAGAGCCAGCACACGGAAGCACGATCTGAGAAAAATAGCTGTTTATCAGTATAAACAAGCCCTAAAGCCCGATTTTTTCACAAAAACTCGCCCATAAGTTCCTAAGCAGAACATATGTGCCGCAGGGCAAATCGATTAAATAACCTGCAAATACGATTGAATACTTGAACTTTGAACGATGGCACGCGCAGTTTCTACATCGGTAACGAGCCGGTTTACGTAACCATTTTCGAGCGCAGCGCGAATAGCTTTCACTTTGCTCGGGCCGCCCGCCACAAGTATCTTCTGTTCCTTGTGACGCAAATCAGGCAAGGATATACCGAGCGTGCGGTTATTGAAATCAGGCAAGCACACTCTCCCTGATTCATCCACAAAACGGGAACAAATGTCGCCCACCGCTCGTGCGAAGAGTTCTTCTCGATCGTGCTGAGTGAGCGGGCTTCGCTCAATAAGGTGCCGATTCGTGGCAATATCCCCAACCGTATACAGCACAATACGCGCGCGAACTGCAAGATCTAGCACCCGGCGAAACTCAGGAATTTTCATCAATCGGTTCTGCACAGCAACCGAACCTAAAAAAGTCGGTGCAGTGAGCGCCACACATCGCGCGTCAAAAGCGTGTGCCAAGCGCTGCATCGTCGTCGGCTGCCCGTCGGCGGTACGCGGTTCAGATAGTCCATTAGAAACTTGCACCACAGTTACATCGCGGCGCGGGAGTCTCTCAAGATGATCCGCGAGCGCAGCGACCGTCCGTGAGGGCACGACGCCGATCATGTCGCCGTCGCGCACCAAAGATTTCAGCAGCTTCGCACCCGCTTGCCCGAGCGACTGACGCAAGGAATCTTCATCAGGGCGTGCTGGACTCACCAAAATCAGATCGAGCAGCTGGTAACGCTGAATCAACGTATCGACGAGCATCTCGTCGCGCTCGCGCGGATCAAGGACTTGCACCCGAATGAAACCGCGCTTTTCGGCATGAGCTAAGAGTTTGGAGACGGTAGGGCGCGCCACGTGCAGCTTATCTGCAACCTCGGCTTGCGTCATACCGGAGTAATACAATTTCGCCGCATCGATCGCTTGAATATCGCGCGGTTGTAGGGAAATTGATTTCTCAGACATGCTCTCTCAGCCCACTGAATTAGACGATACGACTGTGGGTGGGCAAGTCAAACTTGCCCACCCACAAATGACTTCTCTTAGTCAGTGTAGAACTATGCTCGAAATTTAGCGATTTGAGTGCGAATAGTTAGGTGCTTCAACCGTCATCTGTACGTCATGTGGATGCGATTCACGCAACCCTGCGGAGGTGATCCGAACGAATCGACCGTTCTCCATGAGTTCTGGAATTGTGCGCGCACCCGTGTAGAACATCGTCTGGTGTAGACCGCCAACGAGCTGGTAAGAAACCGCACTGAGCGGGCCACGGAACGGCACCTGTCCCTCAATTCCCTCTGGAATGATTTTGTCGTCAGTTGAAACATCTGCCTGGAAATACCGGTCTTTGGAGTACGAAACTCGACCACGCGAGCTCATCGCTCCCAAAGAACCCATACCGCGGTAATTCTTGAACTGTTTTCCATTCACGAATACCAGTTCACCTGGGGATTCTTCACAACCCGCGAGCAGCGATCCAAGCATCACGCTCGAAGCTCCAGCTACCAGGGCTTTACCGATATCACCGGAATACTGCAGTCCACCGTCAGCGATGATCGGCACTCCGGCCGGCTTACAAGCCAGTGAGGCGAGATGGATTGCGGTCACCTGTGGCACACCAATACCAGCGACGACGCGCGTTGTACAGATCGATCCTGGTCCTACGCCTACTTTTACTGCGTCCACGCCAGCATCAATGAGCGCTTGTGCTCCCTCACGTGTTGCCACGTTACCGCCAATAACCTGGATATTGGCAAACTTAGGATCGGCTTTGATGCGCGAAATCATTTCAAGAGCGAGCTTAGCTTCGCCATTGGCAGTATCGACGACCAGCACGTCTACGCCAGCTTGTGCAAGTGCTTCGGCACGCTCCCAAGCGTCGCCCCAGTATCCGATGGCGGCGCCGACGCGAAGCCTGCCTTCGTCGTCTTTCGTGGCATTGGGGTACTGCTCAGTCTTAACGAAGTCTTTTACTGTGATAAGACCAGCGAGTTTACCCTCGTCGTCAACCAGCGGCAATTTCTCGATCTTGTTCTTGGCCAGGAGCTTTGTAGCTTCTTCGTTGGTAATACCGATCTTTCCGGTGACGAGCGGCATTGGCGTCATCACTTCTTGAACGGTCAGATCACCCCAAGTAGCTGCAGGAATGAAACGCAAGTCTCGGTTGGTGATGATACCGAGCAACACATTCTCACTATCGACTACCGGCAGTCCTGAAACGCGGTATCGACCACACAGTTCATCTAGCTCAGCGATCGTCGAATCGGGACGAATGGTTACCGGATCGGTGACCATTCCTGATTCTGAACGCTTCACGATGCGAACTTGATTCGCCTGATCCTCGATCGAAAGATTGCGGTGCAAAATACCGATTCCGCCTTGACGGGCCATCGCAATTGCCATGCGAGACTCGGTGACGGTATCCATTGCTGCTGATAGCAAAGGGATTTTCAACTCAATCTTTTTGGTCAGTTTCGTAGTGGTGTCAACTTCCGAGGGCACAACATCCGTCGCGCCGGGAAGGAGGAGAACGTCGTCATAAGTTAAGCCGATGAGGGCAAAAGGATCTTTTTCAGTCACGATTCCAGTCTATTCGGATTTGCTCCAGATTCGTATTTCGCATTCTGGGTGTTCCACCACATGGTTGTTCCTCCGCGAAAATATTTCACATAATGATTGGCTCGATTTAATTTTGGTTAAGACGACGACGCGCGGGTGGTCACGTTCGAAAGCTGAGTTTTTTTGGGGGGGGCGAAGGTTGGGCACAAAGTTGGGGCATAGGTTGTGGCACGGTTTTGACAGGTAATTGGGCATGCGATTTGGTGCGAGGTTTGGCACGAAAATTGGTACGACATTTGGCACGAAACGAAAGAAATATTGAGAACTTCTTTAACCTCGACCCGGCTCCCAGATAATAATTTTGCTGATAGCGCGATTATCGCCCGAGATTCTTGCCAAAAACAGGACCAAGGAACTAATGTTAAGAACAGCTAGTTCAAAATTGAACAAAGTATCACCGATACCATATTTAGCGGCAAATGAGCCATAAGTATGTGTTTCAACGGTGGTAAGCATGCGCATCTGGCGCAGGAAGGACGTGACCATTGGTTGCTCACATCAGAGATGTGCAAGGAGCCCTTGTGGACTTTTGGGATTGGCAGATTCTTGGAAGCTGCAACAGCCTTGACCCCGAGTTCTTTTTCCACCCCGAAGGTGAACGTGGTGGCCCGCGTCGCCGCCGCATTGAGCGCGCAAAGCGTATTTGCCAAAACTGCCCAGTGATTGAACAGTGTCGCGATTACGCACTATCACACCACGAGCCTTATGGCGTGTGGGGTGGTCTTTCTGAAGAAGAGCGTGGACGCATTCTTCAACAGCGACGACGCACTAAAACAGCTTGATTTTTAGACAGCTAGATTTTACTCTCAGCCGAATCGACTCCACGGATTGGGCGATCTGAAATCTGAAGTAAGCCGGCATGAATTTCCCATCAATTCGCCGTTTCTAGATCGTTTTGCCTGGTCATTCTCAATCGAAAAACTACTAGCCTGAGCAGTTTTCTTATTTTGAAAATTGCTCAGGTTTTTCTTTTTATTCACTTTCATGACGTAAAGTACCTACAAGAACAATTCATTGTTCTTATTATAACACATGCCGCGGCACATTTGAAAGAAAGGTGCTCCCCATGAAAAAACAATGGAAAATCTTCGCAGCATTTGCAACATTTTCCCTGTTCGCAGGACTTGCTTCACCTCTTGTAGCACAGGGAGACGAAGCGTCATCAATACCGAAAAAACTCAATTTTGTCCAGCTAGGAGATTCGTATTCCTCTGGAAATGGCGCTAACAGCTACTATGAGCTAAATTGTCACCGATCGTCCGAGAACTATGGCATCAAAGCAGCCAGCACACTTGCGGCGTCGTACCGCAACGTGGCCTGTGGAAACGCTGTAGGAGCAAACCTAATCGACACTCCTCAACATTTAGGGAAGAAAGCCTTCATCACACGAAGCTATATGATTCCTACAGCCCAATATCCCGATCAGGCAGCCGAATGGTTGAGGCGCGTCAAAGCGGAACATTTGTGCGGCGATGTACCCCTCGATAACGGTTTTTGGGAATATCGCATGCTTGCACCCGCTCCTGCTGGAAACCTCTTCACTGCCTCCGTGGAATGTCACTTATATAACGATGCCCAAGTGAAAGCAGTCAACGAACAAACAGACGCAGTATTCCTAACCATCGGCGGTAACGATGCAGATTTTGCTGGAATCGTCACTCACTGCTTCGTTTTGCGCGCCGCTAACAGCTGTTATCAAAGAATTCAGAACGGGAAATACGTAGCGAGCACAAAAGGGCCTGATCTACTAGTTAATCTTCTACAAGAAATCGACAAGCGCTCCAAAGGACGAGCCCACGTTTACTTGCTGAACTATCCAGATTTGCTCAGTACCGAGTCTTACTCCCTCCCCGAGGGTAGCCCTGCTGGTTACGACGTGGGGCGCGATCTACGCGGACTGCAAGCACAATACGATAACGTGGAGAAATACGCAGTTGACAGGCTCAATGAACTCACAGATTCAAAACGTTTCCACTTCGTGAACGTGAAAGACGCTTTCGCCGGTCACGGACTCAATCCAAACCGTTGGGCCGATCAAAGCCATTCATGGATTGTGCCACCACTGAGCAATTTCACAATAGCGAGCTATATGCATCCCAATCAGACCGGTTGGAATGTTGAGGGAGCTATCTTGACTCAGCATGTGAAGCGAGATTTCGACGCCGAAAATGCGCCGAGTCTCAATTCAAACGACTCGGCTTTAATCGAGGGTTATCGGCCATAAACTCACAATAAATAAGACTGACTAAATACTGTTTGTAGGTTTGTGGGCTTGTGCGTGCACAAGCCCACAAACCAATCAGCCCATTGATCTATCAACCAGTCAATCCATAAGCTCAGGAACTCATAAGTCCGCTAATGCAGCTGTCATGAGTATGGGGTGCTGATAAATATAAACTGCCAGTGTATATGGGTTGCCCATAAATGCAGCCCAGGCATACATATGGGTTGCCCATAAATGTGGTTGAGGGGCGGCTTTTGCCGCCCCTCAACCACATAATTCTATGCTCAGCGCTATATTCAGCGCTCTACAATTGCGAGGATATCGCGTGCGGAGAGGATGATGTACTCATCAGCGCCGTACTTAACCTCGGTTCCTCCGTAGCGGGAGTAGATAACGACGTCGCCAACTTGGACATCAAGTGGAACGCGGTTACCGTTGTCGTCGATGCGACCTGGTCCTACAGCAACAACAGTGCCTTCCTGTGGCTTTTCCTGAGCGCTGCCCGGAAGAACTAGTCCAGACGCGGTTGTTTCTTCTGCCTCAACCTGCTGGATGACAATGCGATCCTCGAGGGGCTTAATGGAGACCGACATGCGGTTCCCCCTTTTCTAAACTCGTACCTTATTAACGAACCTAGTGGACCCGCCGTCGCGGGGGTCGAGCCCAATCCAGGGAGTAGCATTTGCTACATACATACTCAAGGTTATGCCGCTTCTGGCACTCGGTCAATTCGAGTGCTAACACGAGTGGAGAAACTCGCTATCTGCGAACGAGACACCGTAGCCCTCACAGAACGAAATACTTACCCCTATCTATGAGACACTTATACCGTGAGCATTAAAGATCTACTGAGCGGGCGCGGCGCCGAACTCCTCGCATCTCTACCACCCTACTCAGAGGCAAATGTTTTTGGACTCACCGATCAACTCCGCAAAGCCGGCTACGAGCCTCACCTCATCTCCGAAGCTCTCACCCAGTCGCGACTGCGTGCAAAAGCACAGGCAAAATTTGGCGATTTTGCACAAGGACTCCTTTTCACACCCGACGGTTTAGAACAAGCCACTCGACTCAATATTGCGGCTTTCCACGCGCAGCGATTCCGACATGCTCAGGCTCGCCACGTGCTTGACTTCGGCTGCGGCATCGGTGCCGATTCAGTAGCTTTCGCCGGCTTGAACCTGGACGTCACCGCCGTCGAAATGGACGACGACGCCGCGGCGGCTGCCAGCGCAAACTTACGTTATTTCCCTGGTGCGCGCGTGATTCATGCCGACGGAAACTCACTCGATTTAGACGCACTCAACGCAGATGCATTGTGGGTAGACCCAGCTCGGCGAAAAAATGGGAAAAGGATCAAAGATCCTGAGCAGTGGTATCCTGCGTTGAGCGAAGCTATCACGATGGCCGGTCAATTTGACAGCGCCGGGATCAAAGTTGCCCCAGGGCTAGATTATTCGTTACTTCCCCGCGCGTCTCATGTTCAATGGAGCAGCGCTGATGGCGATCTCATTGAAGCGGTTATTTGGCTCGGAAAGACTGCTCCCAGACCAGGGCGCAGTGCGCTCATCGTCAAAGACGGCAATTCGCATGTATTTGATTCAGGAAGTGCCGATCCTCGGCTGCCCGCGATCGAACTGGAACCTCGCCAACTCGGAAACTATATTTACGAGCCAGATCCAGCAATTATTCGGTCGGGATCAATGATGGCACTGGCACATCAGTACTCGATAGCACCCGTCTCAGCGCGCATTGCATATTTAACAGGCGAGGACGAAATACTTTGCCCGTATATGTCCACTTTCAAAGTAAATGCAGTGAGCGAACTAAATCCTAAAGTGCTGCGCAAAGCCCTTGCCAGCCTTGGAGTTGGACGTGTAGAAATTAAGAAGCGCGGCACGGATGTAGTGCCCGAAGAATTGCGCAAGAAGCTCAAACTCGATCCGAAGCTGCCAAACTCGGCTACTATCATCGCAACTCCCCTGCTCGGCAAACACCGAGCCGTCATATCAACTCGCATCGTAGGGCGTTAATAAGGCGATTTTGTAGGGCCGCGCGTTCAAGGCGCGCAATCCCTACAAAATCGCCTCATCTAGAGCAGGATAACCACAGAGGTTGACGATCCGCCTATCTAAAAAGGAACGCCACAGTGAAAAATCACGTTAGCATACGGTGTTGTTTCACCAGTCCTAATAACAAATGAGGCGCTCTCAACCTGCCGTTTCAAATCCTCGTGTGGCACATACTCAAGGGTGCATGCACGATCGTCAATCCGTTCATTTACCCATGTTTGTGCAACCGTGCCGGCGGCCTCCTGAGCCAAGGTTGCACCCTCAATTACGACCTCTTTTAGCACAGCATCAAGAACCTGCGTGAAACGAGGTATGCCGAACATCAAGGCGAGGTCGATGACCTCAACATGCTGCGGAATCGGCAATCCACAATCGGCTACCACAAATGTATCCATGTGCCCAAGCCGGGCAATTGCCCGATTGAGATCAGGGTTGAGGATCCCGTCTTTCTTCACCTATACCTCCTGAACTTCGGGAAGCTGCTCGACTGAATGCGCATAGGACGTCTGCGCACCATGCCCTGTACACGCAAACGCCCCCACTCGCACTGCGAACCGAGCGGCTTCCTCGAGCGAATCCCCAGCCGCCAAGCGATAAGCAAGCCCACCTACGAAGGCATCACCAGCGCCGGTGGTGTCCACGGCGTGCACGCGTGGCGAGGGGACCTCAACCATAGCGTCGTCGTGCGAAACAAGAGCACCGCGAGCACCGAGCGTTATTACCACCGAAGCGAAGCCCTGAGCCCGAAGCGCCGTCACAATATCGAAAGGAGAGGACGATTCTGCGATTGGCGCTCCGAGCTGCGCAAGTACCAAGACACCTTCGTGCTCATTGACTATCAGCGGATCTGCTTTGAGAAGCGCATCTCGATCAACTTCAACAACGGGAGCAAGATTGATAATCAGGCGATGCTGAGCGAGCCGGGCTGCGGTTTCAAATCCGGTTCGCGGAATTTCACCTTGCAGTACCACGATGGAAGCAGCGCCAATGAGATCTGCGCTTTCTTCCACCAGCCCACTGGTCATGTGTGCATTCGCTCCGCTGATCACGATGATGTTGTTCTCACCAGCGTTATCAACGGCGACGACGGCGAGTCCAGTCACTTCGTCTACCTCACGTACGCCCGCAAGATCAACGCCGGACTCTTTGAGGAACTGCAACGCAGGTGCCGCATTGGCATCCTGCCCTACGGCCCCTATCATCGCCACGTCCGCGCCTAAGGCTGCAGCAGCAACCGCTTGATTGGCACCTTTTCCACCTGGGGCGATATTGCCGCCCTGACCGTGCAATGTTTCGCCTGGCAGTGGATGCCTATCAACGCGAATCATCAGATCCGCATTGATAGACCCCACCACTACAATCTTGTTTGTCACTTGACTTCGCCCACGTTTTCCTTGGTCACGGTCACAACTGAAACTGGAACTTCAGCTTCTACCTTGCCACCATCGAGTGCTTTCTTTGCTTGCTGGATAGCAAGCTTACCAAGCTGTTCTGGTTGCTGTGCAATCGTTGCAACCATGCGATCAGCCTTGATAGCTGCAAGTCCATCCTTCGTACCGTCGAAACCAACTACCTTGATGCCCTTAGGGTTCTGTCCCAATGCCTCGATTGCACCCAGTGCCATCTCGTCGTTTTCAGCAAAAATTCCCTTGATGTTTGGATTTGCTTGGAGAAGGTTGTTGGTTACGTCCAAGCCCTTCGCGCGATCAAACTCAGCGGTTTGCTTGGCCGCAACTTTGATACCTTTGAACGCAGCAATTCCCTGCTCAAAGCCCTTGCCACGGTCACGAGAGGCAGACGAACCCGGCACACCTTGGAGCACGAGCACTTCACCGTTTTCGCCAATTGCCTTAGCCAACGACTCAGCAGCTTGCTTGCCACCTGCAACGTTATCGGAAGAGACGAAAGAGGTGAGCTGGGCACCCGTCACACCACGATCCACTGCAATCACTGGAATCTTGGCTTCATTGAGCTTCTTCACGCCAGGTGCAGCAGCATCGGAATCCACCGGATTGATAATCACGAGGTTCGCGCCAGTAGCGATTGCGTTGTCGATCTGGTTGGTTTGGGTTGCTGCGTCGTCACGAGCATCCTGAACTTGGAGTTCGACGCCGGCTGCATCCGCTTCTTTCTGAGCACCGTCACGGAGTTGGACGAAGAATGGGTTGGAGAGGGTCGAAACCAACAGCACAACTTTCTTCTTCTCGCCACCGGACTTACCGCCGTCGGCAGATGAATCGCGGTTACATGCGCTCAGGCTCGTAACTGCTAACGCACTCGCAGCGAAAATAGCTGCAACCTTACGGAACTTCTTCATCGGAGTTTCCTTTCTTGTTTTACAACTGATTTCAGTTGTGGTTTTCTTAATCGTTTTTCCGGCGTAGCACATCGATTCCTACCGCAACCGCGATAACACAACCGATCACTACTTGCTGCCAGAAAGAATTGACATTGAGGATATTGAGGCCGTTGCGAATAACGGCCAAAAGCAAGGCACCCACGAGCGTGCCCGAGGCTTTTCCGGAACCACCTGCGAGCGAAGCACCACCAATAACGACGGCGGCAATCGCGTCCATTTCATAGCCGGTGGCGGCGCCAGGTTGTGCAGAGGAGAGTCGACCCGCGATCAACAGTCCTGCAAATCCGGCAAATAATCCCGAAAGTGCATAAACCGATACCAAAGTACGCTTTACCGGTAGACCAGATAAACGCGCCGCCTCAAGGTTTCCACCAACGGCATACATCGAGCGTCCCAACACAGTGCGGCTGAGAATAAACCAGCACACCACGCCTGCCACAGCCAGCATAATCACAGGCACAGGCACCGGGCCGATATACGAACCGAGGAAATTCACCTCTGGAGCCGTTGGAATCGGGCGGCCATCTGAGAGCACCAGCGTTAAGCCACGAGCCACCGACATCATCGCGAGCGTTGCAATAAATGCGGGAAGTTTGCCGTATGCCACGCCGATACCCGAAATAACGCCTGCTAAAAGTCCCACGAGCAGTCCGATGAGCAGAGTAACGATGCCTGGCAATCCTATATTGGTGAACATATATGCACTCACCATTGCGCCCAAAGCAGCAATTGAGCCCACTGCAAGATCAATACCTGCAGTGACGATCACGAACGTCATACCAAAAGCCAAAATCGCCGTTGTGGCTGACTGGATACCCACATTGAGAAGGTTCTGCGTGGTGAGGAAGTTAGGCGTAGCAATAAACAGTGCGATGCACAGCACCACCAATCCCACAAGCGCACCGTTTTCGGCAAGGAAATGCCCAACTTTAGAATGTTTGGGAGCACTCAGCGACTTCTTAGCCGCCGGGTTCGTCTCAGTAGCTGTCGTCGTCATCAGAGTTCTCCTTCTTGCTTAGTTACTTCTTGTTCAGCTTTATTAGCTGCCAGTTCATCCTCTTGTGGAATACTTTCGCTTCGCACCGTGGCATCTTTTTCCTCGTGTACATGCACAGCCGCAGTCACGTTACGCACCGCCAAGGTCATGACGGCGTCTTGAGTCGCTTCGGCGGCATCGAGCTCGCCCGCAATCCGACCCCGGCTCATAACCAAAATTCGGTCGCTCATACCCAACACTTCGGGAAGTTCTGAGGAAACCATCAGCACGGCACCGCCACGAGCAGTGACTTCATTGATAAGCTGGTAAATCTCCACTTTTGCACCCACGTCCACGCCACGCGTAGGTTCGTCAAGCAGCAAAACTTCAGAATTTGCCAGCATCCAACGTCCAAACACCACTTTTTGTTGATTTCCGCCCGAAAGATTGCGAATTTTCTGCTCAACTGACGCCATGCGAACACGAAGTTTCTCCGCAACGCTTATGGCGCGACGTCGTTGCCCTCGCCTATCCGCAAGTCCCGCTTTCGCCGTCGTCTTCAACGTGGCGTAACCCAAATTCTCGTTCACCGAAGCGTCCAGTACGAGACCTTGAACCTTACGATCCTCTGGAACATGCCCAAGTCCAGCTGCGATAGCAGCAGCAACGTTGAAACGCGGCACAACTTTCCCGTGCACACGTACCGTGCCAGCATCGTAAGGATCAGCGCCTGAAATAGAGCGCACAACTTCAGTTCTCCCCGCACCTACGAGTCCGGCGATACCAACTACTTCCCCAGCTCGAACAGAGAAACTAATATCTTCAAACACACCATTGCGAGTTAGCCCCTGTACCTCTAGGAGCGTCTCGCCTAGCTCGCCGCGAACGCGTGGGAACTGTTGATCGATTGAGCGGCCAACCATAAGCTGCACAAGCTCGTTCTCAGGAGTACTTGCCGGAACTTCCTGCACAAACTGACCATCACGCAATACAGTGACCATATCGCCTATTTCGGCGATTTCGTCCAGATGATGCGAAATGAACACCATTGCCACACCCTTTGCACGCAGATCATTCATCACAGCAAAGAGCTGGGCAATCTCAGGTTTTGTGAGAGTCGCCGTAGGCTCGTCCAAGATGAGGATACGCGCATTTTGACTGAGGGCCTTGGCAATTTCCACCAGCTGCTGTTTCGCAACGCCTAGCCGATGGACGGGCGTGGAAAGATCAACGTCCAAGCCAATAATGTCCAGAGCTTCACGGGCTTTTCGGAAAGTCTCTCGCTTGTCAAAAAGCCCCATTTTGCTGGGCGTTCTGCCAAGCATAATATTCTCAGCAACCGACATATTCGGCGCAAGATTCAACTCCTGGTGAATGGTGGCAATCCCGTAGGATTCAGCAGCTTTCGTATTCGGCAGCTGCACTTCTTTGCCATCGATAAGAATGCGCCCGCCGTCTGGCTGATAGATACCAGACATCATTTTGATCAGCGTGGACTTACCTGCCCCATTTTCTCCAAGGAGAACTTGCACCTGCCCCGGACGCACCGGCACAGTGACGTCGTCGATCACAGTAACTGGACCAAAACGTTTCGTGACGTGATCCAGCACGAGCACAGCTTCTGTCATTGTGTTCCTCCTGTGGAATTGCGAATTACGAGTTCGCCTGCAAACTCGAAATCTTTCGTTGTATTTGCTTTGCCATCTGAATTAATAAGACCAATAAGGCACTCAACAGCGGCAGCGGTTATTTCTCGAATTGGCTGACGGTAGCTAGTGAGCGTAGGAGTGATCCATTGCCCCATGTCAAGGCCGTCGAATCCTGCAATCAACACATCGGTACCCACCACGGCACCAGCTTGTTTGGCTGCTTTGATCGCGCCGATTGCCATGAGGTCGTTATCGGCAAAAATCGCCTGTGGCCATTGATTTTTTTCACCTGCGAAAAGTTCGGCGACGACGTCGTGGCCAGATTGCGCTGTAAAGTCACCTTCTGTAGTTACGAGCGCCTCGTCGGGAATCTGCGCTTCTCGGCAAGCGGCGATAACGCCACGCTGACGCTGCTTGGTAATCGAAAAATTCTGTGGACCTTGGATATGTACAAACCGCTTTGGGTTGGTACGCAAGGCGCCGAGCATATGTTGAACCACTTCGAATGCACCACGCTCATTGGTAGCCGAAAATCGTGGCAGCGCAACGCCGTCAACCTCACGGTCGATTGCCACGATAGGCATCTTGTGGCTCGAGGAAAGTAATTGCTGTGCATCGAGTTCTGGCTGGCCACCAACAAGCAATACTCCATCGACCATTGGTGCGCGGAAGAGGTCATAAGCTGCCTTGAGCGGCGTGTGGGAAATGGTCACGTTCACTGCGAAGTTGTGGCGCTCGGCGATCTCTGTGGCTTGCTCGATCAGGGTTGGGAAGAACGGGTTTTGGATCGAACTCACGACGAAGCCAATTGTGTCGGTACGCGAACGTCGCAAGTTTCGAGCTACGCGAGAGGGCTGATAGTCAAGCTCTGTTATAGCTTTTTCAACACGACGACGTAGCTCATCTGCCACTGGCTTAGAGCTGTTGAGCACGCGCGATACCGTTGCAGGTGATACGCCTGCATGTTTGGCTATATCGCGTATTGCCACGTTCGTCATCATCGACTCCATGATTTTGCTTGTGAGCTGGGATTTTTGCGCCGGTACGTGGTTTTCGTATGTTTTACGCAAAACTGAAATATCGGTCAAAAATAATTCTCAGCGGGAAACACTGTTTGCGAAGACCGATTTCATTGACCGCCATCAGTCGGGAAATCGATTTCCTAGTCGTTAGCATAAACCCATGACCCAGATCACGTCAAGGGGTAAATTATTTTCTTGCTTTCATTCAATAGATTCGTGCAGCCCAGAATGACAGCTGGTTGCGGCTGTGGGTGATGGCGGCTGACAGTTGGGGTGGTTGCGGCGGCGATTGTAGCGGCAGTAGCGACGATGGTGGCTGACGGTGATGGCGGGATTGCGGCGGAGTTCGTCCGTCTGCTCGTGCTGATATACGAGCGCACGGGCGCCTATTCTCGCTTTCAGCGAGGGATTTTCAGCGCGCAAATGAAGGCTGGCCGATAAAGCATCGTGTTACACACGGTATGCCGTATCGGCCAGCCTTAAAAGCGAGACGTTCTAAAAGCGATAGCGTTGCGATAATAGCTAACGGCTAAAGCCTTGCGCTATGCTCGCTTCCGACGCAGCCCAACGCCCGCCCCAAGGAGCATAAGTGCCACAAAGACCAGCACCATCGATGCGCTTCCAGTCTTAGCAAGCACCGATTCAACCAGATCCAAAACTGGAGTTGACGCTTGTTCAGGTGCCTGTGGCACCGCGACTGGTTTTGTGGTTTCTTGTTCGAGGATCACTGGCGTAGTTTGTACCGCGACATTGCCACTGGCGATTGCTTTAGCCAGTAGCGCGGAACGGACTTTGCCAGCAGTGATGTCGGTTTTTGTTACAGTCACTGTTTCCTTACAGACCGCGCTCTGACCAGGGGCAAGGGCTGCCTTATCACAGTCAATCACCCGATCAGTATCACCAGCAACCAGACCAGCACCATCAACGGTTGGGTTGAGTACACCAGTTAGCGAGTCAACTGAACGCGTGCCAGTATTGGTCACTGTGTAAACGAACGTAACCGTTTCGTCCTCATCAGCTAGCTGATTGTCGTTTACGTCATTGAGCCACACTTGTCCACTCAGCGATAGCTCTGCCCGAGAATCGGTAGGCAAAGAAGCAGTTTGTTTGCCCGTGGTTACGTTAATTTTGTTCACGCCCACGCCTGTTGTTTCCACGCTTCCTTGAACGGTACCCGCATCAACATCAGCTTGCGTGACGCTAACTGGTTGCGAGGTACACGTTGCGGTTTGTCCAGCACCAATCTTGCTTGGAGTGCAAGTCATCGTGTATCCGCTCCCAACAGTAGCCGTCAGAGTATCAACACTTACTGCGCCAGTATTCGTTACAGTCATGGTCAGCTGCACAGTATCGCCGGCGTCAGCGAGACCATCACCATCAGCATCATCAACAAGTTTCACGGCCGTCACACCAGCGATTTGCGCGATTTGGTTTAAGCCAGTAGTGGCCTGATGGAATCCGCTCGTCACCGCCGTGCCGTCAGGATTCTTACCCGACACTGAGGCTGTATTAACAAACGTCGCGCCCGCATCAACATCAGCCTGAGTGAGCTTCATATCAACCGGGCCACAAGCCACGCTGGTCTTAGCACCTATCGTGGCAGGGCACGTCACCGTAATGCCACGATCTGCTAGGTTCTGATCTGCAATAACCGGGCTAGAGATGGTCACGTCACCAGTATTCGTCACCGTGAACGTGTAGGTTACCGTATCGCCAGGATCACCAGCACCATTACTATTCACATCGCCCGTGAGCTTGGCTGTCTTAACGAGCACCAAGCCACTAACTTGAGACGTGGCGAGGGAAACCGGGAAATCACCAGCGCTCAGCTTCGTACTTGCTGGGCTAACACCCGTGGGATTGAGCGTGGTAGTAATCTTTCCTGAATCAATATCAGCTTGCGACGCCGCATACACGCTCGACTCACACGTCGTAGTTTCACCTGCTCCAAGAGATGTCTTGACACATGTCATCGGTAGTGAGGTGTTCGTTGACGCAACCCCAACCGTGCTCAACGTGACACCGCCCGTGTTCACCACTGTAATCACAGCTTTGACCGTATCGCCAAGATCGATAACACCGTCACCATCAGCATCATTGACTAAAACCAGCGAGGCATCATTCGCAGCAATACCTGCTGCTTGGTTCGTTGCGGTGTTCGTCGTCGAAACATTAGACGTCACATCCGCATTCAAACCAGTTTTACCTGATACGCTCGCTGAATTGGTAATCGTGGCAAGCGTATCAACCTGCGATGCCGACACCATCATATCCACGCTCGCGCAGTTCACACTCACACCAGGACCAACCGATGCAGGACAAGTGAGCGTCAAACCGAGATCCGTAAGCATTTTATCGTCAAGCGTGAGGTTATTGACCGTCTGGTCACCCGTATTCGTCACCACAAAAGTGTAGGTAATAACATCATTAACATCAGCAAGACCATTGGCATTTGCATCGGTAGACAGCTTTGCTTGCTTATCAAGCTTCACACCAACGCCCGAGGCCAAAGGCACGCTGAGCGTGCGCTGCACAGAAGTCACAGTTTGACCCACACTATTCGTTCCAGACGCAGTCACCACATCCAGATAACTCTGCGCGTCCACATCCGCTTGGCTAATCGTCGACGTTGTACTACACGTAGCTTGTGCTCCACCCGCCAAGGTAGTTGGGGTGCAGGTGACCGCACGTCCGTTGATCACGATATTGTTGAGCGTAGCACCACCAGTGTTTTTCACAACGTAATTCCACGTAACAGTTTCGCCCGCGTCACCTTTCCCATCGCCGTTTTTATCATTCAACACAAACGACGACGTCACATCAATCGCAGAAGGCATCACCGTTGCCGACGTCAAAGCAGTCTCAGTAATTTCATAAGCACTCGAACCAACAGGCACACTCGAACGAGCAACCGACGCATACGCCGTGCCAGTTGCATTAGCAGGTGCAGTGAGCTTCCACTGGAACGAAACAGACTTTCCGGCAGGCAACACCGTAGCACCAGCCTTAAAACGCAAAGCCTTAACCGTAGAAAGATCAGCCGGAGCCGTCGACGTCCAATCGTTTACACATCCGGCAGCCGCGGTATTAACCTCTGTCCGGCACGGATTAGTGGAAGTGGAATACTCTACCGTATACCCAGCAGGAACACTCGATACACCCGCGAACACAGGCGCCCACTGCGAGCCATGAACAGTAGATTCGTTCGTGCCAAGCAGGCCATGATCACCTACGTACGGAAGCACCGCATACACCACAGCATCTTTGTAATCTACCGCAGTCGTATTACTCATCAACAAATCCTGCGCATAGGTACCGCCCGGTTCTATCTGAGCGTCACGCAGGGCAAGACCAGCAGGATTGGTCAACAAATTCGTCGTCATCTGAGTGAGAGGAATGTAAGTCAATACCCCTGAGCCCCAGGGCAGCACTGTTGTTGCATCATTTGAATCCACATTATAGGTGTCGTTCACATACATTCCAGGAGAAGGCTGCGCCTGTAATGGAACATTCGCGTTTTGCCACAACAAAGCTTGGTATGGCAGATTCGATGGGGTTACTGGAGCAGTGGGTATCACATTATAAGAAAATTTGAAATTTATAGGAGTCTTTGTGTCCACCAACGGCGGCATCACAATATTGCTCCAATCAATATCCCACTGCGTACCACCCGATACAGCTTTACTCGTGATAGACAACGGCGCAACATTAGGAATCCCAGCTGTACCAGACACGAAGCTCACAGATTTAGGATCAAATGCCAAATTTGACGGCACAATAAACGACACATGAGGCGCCAATGAGGCAGTATACGAGGCCTGAGATACCGTAAGTGAGTGACTAAATGGCACACCAACCATACTCTCGTTATACGATTGACCAGCAACAATGGTGAGACTTCCGCGCCATGATTCACACAGCGAAATCGTTTCATTATTAGGAATAGTTGTAGTGAGCACAGTACCGTCACCATAGGTGAGCTCCACTGAGCGCTGTAGAGTGGTGCTCGCGCCCGGCGTCATGCCGAGAGGGAACTTGCCACCATACTGAATCTGCAGATCATCGAGTGGAGAAGTAATGCCTCCGCCTACAATGAGACCAGTTGCAGTGACTTGCACCCAATCTAGTACACCACCAGAATCGGGCCATGCACCTGAATCAGTATTTGGCGCGATATGCTTCGTGCGAGTTACTGTATCCCCCACATAGCGGTATTCAATAACAAGATCAAGAGTAGTTTTGAATTGCGGAACCACATTTGTGAGCACCCAGGTTCCACCCGCGGGTTGAGCGAACTTGAACACTGCTTTTGTAACATCCGCACCATAGGTATCAAAACCGACTGATCCAGTATAACCTTGTTCAGGTTGCATACATTTCGTTCCAGAGCTCGCATGTACATTCGTATCCTGCGAGGTTTGATTCGGCACTGTACCTGACAACGTAGTGCTAAAAGTGGCAGTTTTCGTGACCTGGGTGCGCACTTGCGAACCAGAGGTCCAATCCTCAATATTTCCAACCCAGCGACCCGGAATCTGCACTGTTTGCCCAGGTGTGAAACGATCCTTTGGAAAAGTAATGTCTGCCGTACACCACGCAAAATTACCAGGATTATATCCATACATCCCTGAAAGCCCCGGCCTCGCAGGAACCGGGCATGTTAACGTTCCACCCGTTCCATCCGCGCCTGGGGTCCATACCGGAGTTCCGTTTGCAGTATTTTCCAAAAAAGGCAATACTGCACCGGCAGGAATATCGACGACGAATTGCGAATCATACAGGTACAGAGCACCCACATTGCTGCCCACCACCATATTAAAGGCATATTTACCGGTGTTCCCAACGGCTAGATTAGCTGGCGAATAGGCTAAATTAATCTTCGCCTGATCGGTAGCTTGCGCAGTCACAGCAGCACTAGTTGTAGCATTTGAGCTACCCGTGGCCGACATCGTAGCGCTTAGCGTGAGGGCTTCACTGTTTCCATACCCACCATTAGTAGTGGCTAGCTCCACCATAAAAGAACCTGTTGTACCAGCGGCTAGATTGCCGGCATTCCAATACATTGCCGAAGTATTAACATAAGATGCGTTAACATTGGCACTTGTAATTAGTTCTGAGAGAGTTTCTCCTTTTTGCCCTGCAACTTGAAAACTAATCTGCGCATTATCACAGCTCGCCACACTACAGGTGTACGAAACAATATATTTGACCTTCTCGCCAGGCTTAAAAGTGCTTTGTTGCGGGGTAACGGTAACGGTCATCTGACCGCCGGCTGCAAAAGCAGGAAGTGCCACACCAGAAAATGCTCCGATAATCATTGCGAAACACAGTGCCAAAATACCGTATTTTCTACCGTTAGCTTTACGGAAACCGTATTTGCCACTCAAAAAATGAACAAAGCTCGCCTTTTTCGGAGTGCCACTGAGAGAGGGGTGAGCGTACATAAAAATCTCTTTCAAATTATTAGAATAATCAATTAAACATTACCTTATTCGAACTACGTTTTCCACGTAAAATATTAGCTCTGCCGCACATATCGCTCTGCTTGCCTCAGTCTGTTAATCGCCGTCACGACCCCAACCGGCCCTAGAAACGCCCCGACACACAATCCGGCCTTTAACCCCTCGCCTTTTGGGGCGCTTTCGCAAACATCTCCACATATATCGAGATCATGCGAAATCCACACCAAAACTCGACGACCGCACCAACACACCCACCTCAGACACCGACCCCAACCTAGATATCCCAACACCCCTCAACGCCCCCACATACAAAAAGGGGCGCAGGTCATCGACCTGCACCCCTGCAAAGCAACCCCTGTTACATTGCTTTAATCAGATCGCGGTTGAGCATTGAGATGAACTCAAGTGGAACTTCTTTCGGGCAAGCCGAAGCACAAGCTCCAGTGTTTGTACAACCGCCAAATCCTTCAGCATCATGCTGAGAGAGCATATTTACAACGCGCTCTTTGCGCTCTGGCTGCCCTTGTGGGAGCAAGCCCAGATGCACAACTTTCGCAGATGTAAAGAGCATAGCCGAACCATTCGGGCAGGCAGCCACGCAAGCACCACAGCCGATACATGCCGCAGCCTCAAATGCCTTATCAGCATTCTCCTTGCGAACAGGTGCAGCATGCGCATCAGGAGCAGCACCGGTATTCACCGAGATGTAGCCACCAGCCTGCACGATACGATCCAAAGCCGAACGATCAACAACCAGATCACGCAGCACTGGGAATGCCGTCGAACGCCACGGTTCGATGGTGATGGTATCGCCGTCTTTGAAATGACGCATGTGCAACTGGCACGTGGTGGTCACTTCTGGACCGTGCGGATCGCCGTTAATAACAATTCCACACTGACCGCAGATACCCTCACGGCAATCCGAATCGAAAGCAACAGGTTCCTTGCCCTCGTCGAATAGCTCTTCGTTCAGCTGGTCAAGCATCTCAAGGAAAGATGCCTCTGCTTCAACATTCTGGATGGTGTGCGTCTCGAAGTGACCTTTATCTTCTGGGCCAGCTTGACGCCAATATTCGAGGTTAATTTTCACTTGTAGCTCCGCTGCTTCATATGGACGAATTCGTAGTTGAGGTCTTCCTTGTGTAGAACTGGGGCTTCGCCGTCGCCAGCAAACTCCCAAGCAGCTACATAAGCGAACTTATCGTCGTGGCGCAGGGCCTCGCCCTCTTCCGTTTGAGACTCCGCACGGAAGTGTCCACCGCAGGACTCTTCACGGTGAAGAGCGTCAATACACATCAACTCGCCAAGCTCGAAGAAGTCAGCCACGCGGCCAGCCTTCTCCAACGCCTGGTTGAGCTCATCAGCCTTACCGGTCACGCGAACGTTCTTCCAGAACTCTTCACGCAGCGCACGAATCATGCCGATTGCTTTCTTCAGGCCTTCCTCAGTGCGCTCCATGCCACAGTACTCCCACATGATCTGACCCAATTCCTTGTGGAACGAATCAACCGAGCGGTTTCCGTCGTTGGACATGAAGTGATCGATACGATCCGTATTCTCTTTCTGGATCGCCTTGAGCTCTGCGTTCTCTGGATCAACAGCCGGGAATGGGCCGTCGGCTAAGTAGTCGTTGATCGTATTTGGAAGCACGAAGTAGCCATCAGCTAGACCTTGCATGAGCGCCGAAGCACCCAAGCGGTTTGCGCCGTGATCCGAGAAGTTCGCTTCACCTGCCACAAACAGACCAGGAATCGTGGACTGCAGATCGTAATCAACCCACAGGCCACCCATGGTGTAGTGCACTGCCGGATAGATGCGCATTGGCACTTCGTAAGGATTCTCACCGGTAATGCGCTCATACATATCGAAGAGGTTGCCGTACTTCGCAGACACCTGCGCCTTGCCCATACGCTGAATTGGCTCAGCGAAGTCAAGGTATACGCCACGTGCAACGCCGTCGATCTCTGGGCCGACGCCGCGCCCTTCGTCACACATGTTCTTCGCCTGACGCGAAGCAATATCACGAGGAACGAGGTTACCGAATGCTGGGTAGATACGCTCCAAGTAGTAGTCGCGATCTTCTTCTGGAATATCGCGAGGATCTTTCTTGGTGTCCTCAGCTTTCTTTGGAACCCAGATACGGCCATCGTTACGCAGCGACTCCGACATAAGCGTCAGCTTCGACTGCGAGCTACCGTGCTGTGGAATACAGGTTGGATGGATCTGCGTGTAGCACGGGTTGCCAAAGAATGCGCCGCGACGGTGCGCACGCCACACAGCCGAACCATTACATCCCATTGCGTTCGTGGACAGGAAGAAGACGTTTCCATATCCACCAGTTGCAATGACGACGGCGTCAGCCAGGTGCGTTTCCATCTCACCGGTGATCATGTCGCGGGCGATAATTCCGCGGG
This sequence comes from Arcanobacterium pluranimalium, assembly GCF_016907845.1. Classification (GTDB taxonomy): domain Bacteria; phylum Actinomycetota; class Actinomycetes; order Actinomycetales; family Actinomycetaceae; genus Arcanobacterium_A; species Arcanobacterium_A pluranimalium. Next base: position 970,330 of record NZ_JAFBCS010000001.1, on the reverse strand, counting down.
CACGACCGTCAATAACAATCAGATCAACCATCTCGTGGCGGCTGAACAGTTCAACGGTGCCAGCCTTAGCTTGACGCATGAGCGCTTGATATGCACCGATGAGCAGCTGCTGACCCGTCTGACCACGAGCATAGAACGTACGGGAAACCTGCACACCACCGAAGGAACGGTTATCGAGCAGACCACCATATTCACGAGCGAAAGGAACGCCCTGTGCCACACACTGGTCGATAATATTCGCTGAAACCTCAGCCAAACGGTAAACGTTGGACTCGCGGGCGCGGAAGTCGCCACCCTTAATGGTGTCGTAGAACAAGCGATAGGTGGAGTCGTTGTCGTTCTTGTAGTTTTTAGCCGCGTTAATACCGCCCTGAGCAGCAATTGAATGTGCACGGCGAGCCGAATCCTGGTAGAAGAACGCCTTGACGTTGTATCCCATTTCACCTAGCGAAGCAGCGCCTGCACCACCAGCAAGTCCGGTTCCGACGACGATGACGGAGAGCTTACGACGGTTCGCAGGGTTCACCAAGCGCGCTTCAAATTTGCGCTGCTCCCAACGCTTTTCGAGCGGTCCTTGAGGAGCTTTGGCATCTACAATTGCCTCGCCCTCGCGGTACAGACCCTTAATCAATGTTTCTGTCATTTCTTACTTTCCTATTCTTAAAGAAGCCCGAACAGGATCATGGTCGGTGGAGTCATGAAGCCAACGATCAGCGCGAACGCGACAATATCGCCAGTTAGCTTGAAAGCGCGCTCACGCTTGCGGGTGGAAAGACCCAGCGTAGCCAGAGCCGACCACACACCATGACGCACATGCAATGCCACAGCCACCATCGCTACCAGGTAGAATGCCCACAACCACGGGACGGAGAATCCAGCCACAACGCGGTCATATGGTTCCATCGCTGCGTAGTTTTCCGCACCAACTGAAAGATGAAGCGTGGTGAACTGCAGCAAGTGGAAGACGATGAAGATCGCGATGATGATTCCACCCCAACGCATTGTGCGTGCGGTGTAGGTCTGGCCAGCACGCACCTTAGTTCCCGTGCTCACCTTGTAGGCATTGCCACGAGCTTTGTTAGCACGGCCCCAGAGCGCGATAGCGGAATACGCATGCCCCACAATTGCCAGCAGCAAGAACACACGCATAATCCACACGCCACCCTTGTGAGGGAGGATCGGATAGAGGAGGTCGTTCTGCAACCAGTGTGCATAGTGATTGAAAGCGTCTGCTCCGAGCAACATCTTGAGATTGCCATACATATGGAACAGCAAGAATAGGACGAAGATCAGGCCAGTACCGGCCATGAGCACCTTGAGTGCCACGGTCGTCTTACGGCCGCTTTTGTTAATTACAGTTGAGTTAGCCACACTCAAAAAATACCAGAATAGGCCGTGACGTTACCGGGCGTAAGTACCTAGAAAAGCCTATTTTTCGCCAATTTGAGCCTCAGAAAACATCGTGATTTTTCAATCATGTGCCGTATTCCGCGCCCACAAGCCAATTAGAACGACGGCGAATGCGGCAGCTATTTTTGTGAGACTTTGTTTGCGTATATCGTATTTGCCAAGACCGGAGCCAGTATTCACCCACGAAACGCTACAGCGCTAGGCGCATAACCACAGCGTCGTCGTCGGAATAATACTTTTTACGCACCGAAATCGGCTCGAAACCGAAAGCCTTATACAAAGCTTGGGCACCGGCGTCGGCCTTACGCACCTCGAGAAATACCCGATCGGCCTGGCGAGAACGAGGAATATCGAGCATGAATGCAAGTAGTTCGCGCGCTATTCCCCGACGACGATACGCTGCGTCAACGCCTATCGTGAGTAACTCCGCGTCCGGCCCGTGAGAAATACCCGCAATCGCGAGCAAAGCGCCCACACTCTCATGCGGTTGCGCATCGCACACAACCGCATAGTACGAGCGATCCGAGGCCACCAGCTCATCTTTCCACACGTCTATCGGCCAAGCGTCGCGGCCAAAATTTCGCAGGTCGAAACGCGCGCAACGCTCCACCCATCCGGCGGGAACCTCAATAATACTGCTATTTTCCGGCAGAGCCATACGGATTCTCAGTTGCAGCTGGTTGGGAGTGCGCTCCTCCATGCACGTCTGGACGGCGCAAATACTGCGGCTCAGTATCAAAACTAATATCTTCGCCAGCTTCTACACGGGCAATTCGTGAAAGAAGCAGACGCACCATCACCGCTGGCGCACAGTCAACAGTAACTCGTTCTCCCAGTACATCTGCATAAAGATCTCCATCAGCACAGGCCACGATCGCCCGATCGACGCTCAGCTCCTGCGCCAAATCCGCCGGCTTGAGCACGCGAACCGGTTTGATGATCTCGACGTCGTCTGCCCCCATCGCCCGAGCTTGCAGGGCATAAACTTCCTTACGGCGCGCATCAATGACGCCCTCAACGAGATTCAATCCAGCATCAGCCCCAGCCAGCGCCATCACTTCCGCAGAAGAAAGTCCATAAATTGGCATGTCCCATGCGCGCGCCAAGGTGCGCGCCGTAACCAAACCTGCACGCAATCCAGTAAATGCTGCTGGTCCGGTGCCCACCACAATAGCATCAGGTCGATCAATGCCAGCTTGCTGCAAAACCTGGCGCACCATCGGTGTCAATTGTTCAACGTGGTGGCGCGAATCTTGTGAACGCATCGCGCTCAACTCCTGCACAACGCCCAAGTTCACATCGCATACGCCCACAATCACATGGTGTGATGCATCAATCGTCAAGTATTTCATTTTCATCGTCTTTCTCAGTGGTTGTTGCAAATCCTGCGCTTTTCATAGGTGAGTCGGCAGCAGGCCTGGCGTCCGCGCCTGCCGAACCGGATTCGACTTTATCTAGATCTGCCTTGCGATAAAGGGAAATCTTGCCGCCTGAATCTCGAAAACGCATCTTTCGAGATTTCTTGGTGTGATCAACGATGCTCCACTTCCCCGACTCAGGGCGATGGATTTGGCGTTCGCCGTCATTTTTGCGCGCAGCGTTTTCGGCCTGTTCCCAACGCAGCCATACTAAAGATACTGTAACAACTGCCAATACGAACAGCACAATCAGCATGATTTGCAGCGGGCTAAGATATTGCGACTTTGCCGAGCTGGCCGGTGTTGCGGACGCAGTATCATCGGCGCCGATCACCGAGCCAGTTCCAATGAGTCGCTCTCGTTGGATTAAAAAAGTATCTAGTGGCATGGAGCCAAGCAAGATCTTCTTCGCTTGCGCATCAGCCGAGGTGACCACCGATTCTTTGACTGCAAACCACGCTTTGAGCGGTTCATCAAAGACAACGGCGCGTGCCGAGTCCACGATCGAAATGGCCGCACCCAGTGCCGGATCGCCATAAACGTTATCTTTTTTCGCTTTCCCGTCCGAAAAATCTGCGGAAATAGCACCTACTGGCTCATTCGTTTGGTTACGCACCGGCGCCACCCACACATTCGATTCGGTGATACCAACTTTGGTGCCTTTAGCTTCGAATTGTGCGGCGCGAATCGGCTTGCCCACAGAGAATTTTGCCACCTCACTAGCAGTGGCCTTTGGAAATGCATCTGGAGCATAAGCGAGAATTAACGACTGTGCATTTTGGTTGAACCACGCGTTAACCTCAGCCTCACCGGAAGTGAAGTACAGGTCGCGGGCGGTGTAGGCCGCGTGGGCAGCGGTAACGGACGCATCGCGCACGATAAACGTCCCGTGAACCGTGGTTACGGATGCGTCGTGTGCGGTGAACGCGGCGTCGTGTGTACGGTTTTGAGCAGAAATGAGCGTCTGCGACGTCGATGGCTCACTTATCTGGGCAGACGCTTGCGCCACGCCCACAAACCCTCCGCACACAATAAATGCTCCAAGAGCGGCAACCCACAAACGACGCATACTCATGGTAAAAATCCAAAACTTAATCAGAAAGAGCGGCGCTAGCAGCGCAGCCGCACTGCTCAGTTGCTCCAACCTGCTCAGCTGCATTAACCTGCTCAGTTGCTTCAATGAGCGAGCGGACGTCCGGATCAGCGAGCAACGCAGTCAAGAAAGCGTCACCGCGCTCACCAAAAGAATGCACTGTGAGCGTCCGCGGCGCATCAACGAAAAGATCCTCGGGATCCAAACCTGCCTGCGCCCCTTCTGGTCGCTCAATAGCAATCTCAAGTCGATCTCCGGAAAGCGCCTCAACCTTGCCCGCACCCCATTCGACTACCGTTAAAGAAACATCCAAAGAAGTGTCGAGATCAAGGGCATCAAGTTCCTCAATTGAACTCAGCCGATATGCGTCCACATGCACTAAATCGAGCTGCGCACCGCGATGAATCTGCGCAATGACGAACGTCGGAGAAGAAACTTTCCCTTTCACACCTAAACCGCGCGCGATTCCCTGGGTCATCGTCGTCTTACCTGCTCCAAGCGGACCGTTGAGCATCACCATATCGCCTGGTTGAGCGGCACGTCCCAGTGCAGCACCCACCGCTTGAATATCGCTTACCAGCGGAACACGAATTGAAACTTCCATCATTCTTCTCCTTTGCGGAACCCTCTTAGTCTACGAAATACCGCGGAACTCGTGTTCCTAAACGAGACACTATTTCATAACCAATTGTGTCACAATGCTGCGCCCAATCGTCCGCCGTCGGGAAACCGCTCGCAGACGCGCCAAAAAGAGTCACAGTGTCTCCGGCAACCGCATCTGGCGCTGCCACCACAAACTGATCCATGCACACTCGACCAATCAGCTTATGACGCTGCCCACCAATCACAACTTCCACACTATTTGAGGCATGACGCGGAATGCCATCTGCGTAACCGAGCGGAACCGTACCTAAGCGCATCGGCTCTTGAGTAGTGGCTGTGTGCCCATAACTCACGCCCGTACCTGCTGGCACATCGCGCACCGACACAAGATCAGCTTCTAACCTCATCACCGGCTCCAAGCCCATCTCTTCGGCCGTCGCTACCTCCGGCGCCGGGCTCAGTCCGTAGAGCATAATGCCAGGCCGCACCATTGAAAATCGGGTCTCCGGATGCCAGAGTAAGCCTGCCGAAGCGGCCAGATGGTGAAACTCAATTTCTATTCCGGCGTCGGCAAAAAGCTGAGCTGCGCGTTCGAAATCTTCCGTCTGGCGTTGTGTCTGCGTCGATTCAAGATCATCAGCGAGCGCCAGATGCGACCACAAGCCCACCGTCTCGATCAAACCACTTTCCGCATAAGCTGCAATCATCGGAATAATCGACGGCAATTCGGCAAGCGAAAATCCACCTCGCGCCATGCCAGTATCCACTTCGATATGCACGCGGGCGCGAGTCTTTGATTCATTAGCCGCGAGCGCAATCTCATCGAGAGCCCAGCTCGCCCCAACCGAAAGATCAATCCCCAGCTCAAGCGCTTCCCAAAACGGCGCCCCCGGTTCAGCAATCAACGCGAGCATTCGCCCGCGCTCGTGCAGGGTTTTACGCAGCGCAATCGCCTCTCCAAGCTGAGCAACAGCAAGCCATTCCACGCCAGCGTCGAGCGCCCATTCACCAATTTTTTCAGCTCCATGACCATACGCATCGGCTTTGATCACCGCCATGATCTGAGCTTCGCCAGCTAATTCTCGCGCTTTGCCAAGGTTATGCTCAAAAGCACTACGCGAGATAAGCGCACGCGATGGAAAATGTGGTTCTCCGTTGTACGCGTCTTTCAAGCTCATATCATCTCCCGTAGTTGAGAATTTCATCGATAACATCTGACAACGAATCGATAATATCGCTTGCAGTTATAGGAATGCCCAATCTGCGTTTGTCTTGTAATTCACGTCTCGCTAGCCGTTGGGTGTGCTGCTCGGGTGTTTTCGAGCATCGGGCAGTAGTTGCGGCGGCGCGAGAGTGGAGATGAACTCCTATCGCCGCAGCTAAGGAAAGATCAGAATGAGTCAGCTCTGGTTGCGAGTTGGTCTCGCTTGCGTCGTGGAGGTCCAGTTCTCGTTGTGCCTGGAACATGGTGACGACGCCGGCAATTACTCCCGCAAGTACGTCACCTGCTCCTGCAGTTCCCGTCCAAGCAGGTGCACCACTTTGGGCAAAGATTCCACCCACTGGGTCTGCGATCAGCGTGATGGATCCTTTGAGCACAACGCAGACGCCGAAAGTCTCAGCAGCTTGTTGGGCAAAATAGCGCGGTTTTCTCTCTACCTCACTGCGGGTGACCTTCCTGCCCGACTGCGTTAGCAGTCGCGCAAGTTCGCCGGCGTGCGGCGTGATGACGATCGGCCGGCTGGTAGGCGCCAGCGTTGCTGGTGCTGGTGTTGCAGGTGCCAGTGTTGCTACTGCTTGCGTTGTATCTCCGGGTGTCGCTGCTGTTTGTGTTCCTGGCGCAGCAGGTGCCAAAGACTTCGAAATTTCCGGTACTAAATCGATGCCACCGGCGTCTAGAATCAAAGGAAGCTGGGTAGGAGTTTGCGTGATAACTGTGCGAGCATCGCCCAGTTCGGTCACTCCCGAGCCCACAAGCAGAGCTTGTACGCGGCCAGGCACGTTTACTACCTCAGGAAAACTCTTCACCACAGCCCGATTCTCACCCAAATAGCGGATCATTCCTAAACCGAGCTTGTGTGCTCCCCCGACGCTCAAATTCGCTGCACCCGGATACTGCGCCGAACCCGTCAAAACGCCGAGCACTCCACGCGTGTATTTGTGATCCGAAAAACCTGGCACGAACCAATGATCGCGTACGTCAACGTCGTCTACTACCCGCACGCCTGCCGGCACATCGTCATTGGTAAAATCCCTATTGGCGAATAAGACCTGCTCAAAACCGAGTGGCACCACCTCGACGCTACCTGCCAAAAACGCAGCTGGTGGCTCAAGCAAGGCAGGTTTCAGGCACCCCATCGTCACGGTCATATCCGCAGGGACTACGCACTGCGGACTCTCCCCTGAATCAGCGTTCAATCCTGAGGGCACATCTACTGCCACAACCAGTGGTTTTGCTGGCGAAGTCGTTAATTCTTCGCAAAGCACACGTATCCACGCCGCATAAGGATCACGCACCTGCCCGACCGCACCGATTCCAAGTATGCCGTCGATCCACGTGCCACACGCGCGGGCAAGCTGACGCAAGGTGGTGTCGTCGGGATTCTGAACGATACGCAACCCGGCGCGATGAGCTGCCGCAACGGCGTCGTCATGAACACGATCACCGACGACGGCCGCAACCTGGAGTCCACGCCGCGCCAGCGTCACTCCTGCGAACAGCGCATCTGCGCCGTTATTGCCGCTGCCAACCAACAACAAAACAGTTGAGCCCGGAAGTCGGAAACCACGCTTTTTGAGAGCACGAATTGTGCTTGTGGCCAGCGCAAAAGATGCCTGTTCCATCAAAGGCACTCCCTGATCGAGAAGCCTTTGCTCTGCCATCCGCACAGCTTGAACACCAAATGCGTATTCCATGTAGTCTCAGTCTCCGATTCTTCGATGGGGCTCGTGCTGGTGCAGCAAGGGTTACTCGACCGTCACCGCCTTTGCCAGGTTGCGCGGCTTATCGACGTCGTACCCCTTTTGACGTGCCAATTCGCACGCAAAAATCTGAAGCGGAATGATGGTCACCAGCGGCATCATCAGCGTTGGAGTGGCATGCGGAACGCGAATAATCAACTCCGCAAGGTCGTCAACTGCGCTATCGCCTTCCTCAGCTACCACCACCACGCGAGCACCGCGCGTCTTGACTTCTTCCAGATTCGAAATCACCTTGGCATGGAGCAAAGGCCGGCGTGGAGTCGGAACGATCACGAAGATCGGCAACCCCTCCTCTACCAGCGCAATCGGCCCGTGTTTGAGCTCGCCAGCGGCAAAACCCTCAGCATGAATATAGGCCAGCTCCTTGAGCTTGAGCGCGCCCTCCAAAGCGATCGGGAATCCAACGTGGCGTCCTAAGAAAAGCACCGATTCGACGTCGCTCATCTTGCGAGCAAGCTCTTTTACTGCCTCTTCCTGCGCTAATACCGACTCCATTCGGCTGGGCATCATCGCGAGTTCATTGAGATACGTGGCGACTTCGTCAGAATACTTGTTTCCGCGCAGCTGAGCGAGGTACAGACCGAGCAGATACGCAGCAGCGATCTGAGCCGAGAAAGCCTTCGTTGAGGCCACCGCGACTTCTGGACCAGCATGCGTATAAAGCACTGCGTCTGCTTCGCGCGCAATCGTGGAGCCAAACACATTGACGATCGCCAGCACACGCGCTCCCTGCTCACGAGCATGACGCACCGCCATAAGCGTGTCCATCGTCTCGCCAGACTGCGAAATAGCAACCACGAGAGTGCGAGAATTGACCACAGGATCGCGGTAGCGGAATTCGTGTGCAAGCTCTACCTCTACTGGGATACGGCACCAATGCTCAATCGCGTATCGAGCCACATGACCAGCATAAGCAGCCGAACCGCAGGCGATCACAATGATTTTATCGATTGCACGCAAGTCCGCTTCGTCCATTCGTAGCTCGTCTAAGTGCAGTTCCCCAGTTTTGGTGCGGCGCCCTAGCAAGGTTTCTGCCACTGCACGCGGCTGCTCGTGGATTTCTTTCTCCATATAGGTATCGAAACCGTCCGTCATCGCAGCTTCTACGTCCCAATCGACCTCATAAGTGCTCGCTTCGACCGGATTACCAGCAAAATCTGTGACCGTTACTGAATCGGCGGTGAGCACCACCAGCTGATCTTGATCGATGGCCATAGCTTGACGCGTGTAGCCGACGAATGCAGCCACGTCCGATCCGAGGAAGTTCTCGCCCTCACCTATTCCGACGACGAGCGGAGAGTTGCGGCGGGCTGCCAGTATTTTCCCTGGTTCTTGGCGCGCTATTGCCACTAATGCGAAGGAGCCCTCAAGGAGATTTACCACCTGGCGCATAGCGATTTCTAGGTCTTTATGCTGGTCAAAAGCCTGACCGAGCAGGTGGGCAACGATTTCCGAATCGGTTTCGGATACGAACGTTGCGCCCTGTGCGAGTAACTGTTCACGCAGCTCTTGATGGTTTTCTACGATTCCATTGTGAACGATTGCTACCTCGCCATCTGGCGAACAGTGCGGATGAGCATTGACGTCGCTCGGCGAGCCGTGAGTCGCCCATCGGGTATGTCCAATTGCGCTGTGCGCTGCCGGAGGTGCAGATTGTTCGAGCAGCTCGTTGAGGTTTTCAACACGTCCTGCCTTTTTCCGCACTACGATTCCCGTATCGGTGGCAACTGCAATACCAGCAGAATCATAACCTCGATACTCTAAACGGGTAAGACCTTCAATAACTACATCTAGCGCTTTTGATGATGCGCTTGGCGAACCTATATATCCAACAATTCCACACATAGCTTCAAGACTAACGCATTGCGCATAAGCTCAAAAGCAGGACTCACACTGAGCGAAACGAAACTTGCTCGAGCTAACGTAACCCACCGACGTCGCCAGACGCTGCTAAAACTTGGTTGCCGAGCAAAATACTGGAAAACTAGTGGACATGAATTCTTTTTCCACGTCGAGTACTATTCCGGCACCTTCACCCTATGTCTCAATCCCCAGCGAAGAATGGCGCAAACTCGCAGACACTACCGAGCTTCCACTGAGCAATCGAGATATTCGCAATCTGGCCAGTTTGGGCGATCCAGTTGACCTGGCCGAAGTTGACGCAATTTATCGCCCGCTATCTGCGCTGATACAGATGTACGCGCGACACACGTGGCAGTTGCTCGGAGATGAAAACGTGTTTTTGAATCGCAAGGATACAAAAACGCCGTGGATCATCGGAATTGCTGGCTCCGTGGCCGTCGGGAAATCCACCGCCGCCCGCCTGCTGCAAGAACTCATGAAGAGATGGCCAGAAACACCGAACGTCGATTTGATCACCACCGATGGCTTCTTGCTACCAAACGAGCAGCTCGAACAGCTCGGAATTATGCACCGCAAGGGCTTCCCTGAGTCATACGACCGGCACGGACTCATCGATCTGCTCTCCGCGCTCAAAGCCGGTGAGCGGAACCTGCGCGTGCCCATTTACGACCACGTCACTTACGATATTGTGCCAGGTGAATACCTCACCATTGACCAACCTGACATCCTCATCGTCGAAGGTCTCAACGTGCTCCAACCGCCACGGCTCTCGACCACCGACGGCGAGTTCCACGCTGTATCCGACTACTTCGATTTTTCGATCTATCTCGATGCGAGCGAAGACAGTCTCGAAAAATGGTACATCGATCGTTTTCACAAGCTTCGGACCACGGCATTTACCGATGAGCGCTCATTTTTCAAAAACTACATGCACCTGTCGGATCAAGAAACTGATCAATTGGCACGAGACGTGTGGATGAGCATCAATCTTCCCAATCTGCGCGAGAATATTGCTCCCACTCGTACCCGTGCCACCGTCGTCCTCCACAAGAATGAAGACCACGTGATTGATCAGATACACCTGCGCAAGCTCTAATTACGCTGTGTATCTGGCACGCGAACTAGAGGCTCAGCTTATCTTTCACCACGTCAGCGAGGTACTGTGCAGCTTGATCGGCTTCCTCTTGGGTAGCCGCTTCCACCATCACGCGAATGAGCGGCTCGGTGCCAGACGCACGCAAGAGTACGCGTCCCGTTTCTCCAAGCTCAGCTTCCACTTTCGCTACTTCTGCAGCCACTGCGTCCACGCCGTTTTTGTCCACATTCGGCACATTGATGAGAGTCTGTGGTAAGCGCTTGATAAACGAGACCATCTCCTCGAGCGTCTTTCCACTCTTAGCAATCTCGGTAGCTACCAGCACAGCAGTTAAGGTGCCATCGCCGGTAGTGGCGTTGTCAAGGTTGATGATGTGGCCAGACTGTTCGCCACCCAAGTTATAATCTTTCGCGAGCATTTCTTCGAGCACGTAACGATCGCCGACCTTGGTGGAAATCGTCTTGACACCCTTTTCTTTCATGGCCAGATGCAGGCCCAAATTGGACATCACAGTGAGCACCAAAGTGTTGCGCTTCAAGCGCCCTTGTTCTTTCATCGCCACAGCTAGCATGCCCATAATCTGATCGCCGTCCACCAGTTCGCCCTTGTGATTGACGGCAAGGCAGCGATCGGCGTCGCCATCAAATGCGAAACCAAAATCGGCTTTCGTCGCAACAGTGAGCGCCTGCAGCTGTTCCGGATGGGTAGAGCCGCAGTTGTCGTTGATGTTTTTACCGTCCGGAGCAGCGTTAATAACGACGACGTCCGCGCCCAGCTTCTGGAAAACGCGCGGGGCGACGTCGGAAGCGGCACCATTTGCGCAGTCCAAAGCGATGCGAAGTCCGTGTAGATCCCCGCCGATTTTGATCAGGTGATCCATGTAGAACCGATCCGAAACCTCTGCACTCTCGCTAATAGCACCAACAGCTGCTGCAATAGGGCGATCCCAATCTTGGCCGAGCACTGCCTCGATCTCGTCCTCGATGGCGTCGTCAAGCTTGAAGCCATTGGAGTTGATGAATTTGATGCCGTTATCTTGCATCGGGTTGTGCGAAGCAGAAATCATGACGCCGAGGTCGTAGTCCTCTTCCGCGGTCAGGTAGGCGACGCCCGGCGTCGGGATCTCTCGCACATGCTCGACATCCACACCAGCACTAGCCAAACCTGCTGCTAACGCGTGTGAAAGCATACCCGACGACTGGCGAGTATCACGCCCGATGATTGCGCGCGGGCGATGCTTGAGTCCTTTTTTGTTAACGAGCACGCGCGCGGCTGCTTCGCCTAGTTGAAGGGCAAAGTCGGCCGTGATCTCTTTGTTCGCAAGCCCACGCACGCCGTCGGTGCCAAATAGTCGTGACATCTCATTCCTTAGCAGTATTCGTTGGGTATCTATCGTCAGCTTAGTTAGTGTGCTGCTGATTTGCTTCGTTGGTTTGTTGCTGTGCTGCTATGTTGCTGTATCGCTCGATTGCAGTATTGCTGCATTACAGTTATTGCTGTATTGCTTCGAGCGAGCTATTCAACTTTTCCTTCTGGAATCTTCACGCCCAGGTCCTCTTCCAATTTAGCGAAAGACTTTTCAATTGTATCTTTCAATAGTTTAGCTGAGGCTCTCATCGCTTCGTGTTCCGTCATCTCCAATGGAATACCAACAACCTGCTTAATGCCGTCAGCTCCCACAATGGCAGGAGTTCCGATATAAAGATCGTCAAATCCATATTCGCCATTCATATAACCGGAGACGGCGAGAATCGAGTTCTCATCCGATAGGATAGCTCGCGTAATTCGCGCCAACGCAGCGCCAATGCCGTAATAGGTTGCGCCTTTTGCCTCAATAATACGGTAAGCGGCTTGCTGCACGTTCTCGAAAGCTTCTTTGAGCGCAGCCGAAGACGTCTCTGGATTACGCATAATCCATTCGCTCAGCGCCATGCCACCCACATTAGCGTGTGACCACACAGGGAACTCTGAATCGCCATGCTCACCCATAATGTAGGCGTGAACGTTACGAGCGTCCACATCAAGCAGCTCTGCCAGCTCTTGGCGCAGACGAGCTGAATCCAGGGCAGTGCCCGAGCCGAGCACTCGGCTCGAGGGAAGTCCCGAGAAACGCCAGGTTGCGTAAGTTAGCACATCGACTGGATTGGTTGCTACAAGGAAAATGCCGTCAAAGCCCGATGCCATCACCTGGGAGATCATGTCGTGGAAGATGCGCAGGTTCTTATCAACAAGGTCGAGGCGGGTTTCGCCAGGCTTCTGGGCTGCCCCTGCCGCAATCACAACTAGACCAGCATCAGCACAGTCCTCGTAGGTAGCTGCGTAAATCTTCTTTGGAGAGGTGAATGAAAGAGCGTCGGCCAGATCCATTGCGTCGCCCTTTGCTTTCTCAACATTCATGTCGATGATGCCGAGTTCACGTCCGACTCCTAGCAAAGTCAGCGCATATGCATAGCTTGAGCCCACTGCCCCATCGCCGATGAGGATGATCTTCGAGTGCTTGGTAGTGATATGCGCAGTTTTGGTTTTCTTCGTAGCCACAGTTCTCCGATCGTTGTGCGGTTCTTTATCTACGAAGATTCTACCTGTTCAGCAATTATTCGTTGCCCTTTGTAGGTGGAATCACCTCATATTGCACATAAGGCCAGCCCAACGGCGCGCATATGGTGATCCGGCATGGCGCAAGGGAGTGGCGATCCGGAAAACCCGTGGGCCCCTGACAACCTCAACGTTTTAAACACAGCACACCTGGGCATGAGCACGAACCACCCCAGCAAAACCCGACGTTTTACATATAACGTACACACATATTCGGCAAAACCTGTGGGATCCGGCCGACCCCAACGTTTTTGGTGTGTTTTTGTGAACATCTCGATATTTGGTGGTGTCAGATGGTGAGTGCAATGTTTCTTTGTTGGTGAGAAGGGGTGTTGTGTTCATGGTTCGTTCGCATTCGGGTGTGGGTGAGCGGTTGTATGCGTTGGAGTTACTCGAGCGTGGGTATGGGGTTAAAGGAACTGCTCGGATGATGGCTAGGGCTGCTTCGAGTGTTCGTGTATGGGCGAGAATGTCTGGCATGGTTATTGATGTTGATCGCCGCACTCGTAAGAAGCGTGTTGTTGGTTATGTTGATAGTGCTCACCGGTTAAGGCATGGTCATGGTACTCGTCTTGATCTTGGAAATCGTCGTGTGATTAGTGTTTTACGTGCTCAGGGATGGTCTCAGGCTCGTATGGCGTCTTGTCTTGGTGTTCATCCGTTAACGATCTCGCCTGAGTTACGTCGTAATAGTGATCAGGCGGGGTATTTTCCTGCTTATGCCAGCGTTTAACTCATGAGCGTCGAGCGCGTCCGAAACGTTCTAAGCTTGGTCCGGGTATGCCATTGCGTGCTGTGGTTGTGTAGATGTTGAATATGCGTTACTCCCCACGTCAGATACAAAACCGGTTGCGGTTTCTTTATCCGTTAGATGAAGATAAGCACGTGAGTGGTGAAACTATTTATCAGGCTATCTATATTCAAGGTCGGGGAAGTTTGCGTCAGGAGTTAAGGGTTGATAAAGCTTTACGTTCAGGGAGAACGAAAAGGATAGCGGTCTCGAAATTACCTGCTCGTAAGGATCGTCCTTGTCTTGATGGTCACCATATCTCGTCTCGTCCTGCCCAGGCTGGTGATCGGGCTGTTCCTGGTCATTGGGAAGGAGATCTCGTGATCGGTAAGAATCATAAAAGTGCTCTGATCACGCTTGTTGAGCGAACGACTCGGTTCACGATGGTGCAGAAAGTCAAAGGATTTCATGACACGACAACGATTTGAGACCAGCTCATCGATATGATGCGTTCTGTTCCTGAGCAGTTGTGTAAGAGTCTGACCTGGGATCAAGGAGCTGAGATGGCTCAACATGCCCGTTTCACTCTCGCGAGTGGGTGTGAAGTATATTTTTGTGATCCTCATTCTCCCTGGCAGCGTGATAGTAACGAGAACACCAACGGTCTGATACGCGATTTCTATCCTAAAGAAACAGACTTCCGTACCATCTCCGACGAAGACATCGCACACATGCAACACCTACTCAATATCAGACCACGACAAACCCTGAACTGGTACACACCAGCAGAAGCCCTCAACATTACACTCACCACTTGACACCACCATATGTGCAGATGTTGCGAAAACCGCTCCAAAATATTGGAATCCGCAAGATCGAACCCTTCATAGCCCCGCCATACACGCCACGCTTCGACACCACGCACGGCGGTGAGCAGGCCAATCGCATGCCAATACACACGCCAAGCAGATCACCCCCAACGCTCCAACACGCACGCCAAGCACACCATCCCCAGCCCGCCCACACGCAGGACAAACACCCACACATTCCGGCCTTTGACCTTTAACCTCACATATGTCAGCCTCCACACCCGCCGCATACAAAAGTGGCTCGTCCCAACGGGACGAGCCACCCAAGTTTGTAACCGAATAATCGGCTTTACACTGATCAGCGTCACGCGCGAGCCACCCAAGCAACTTCGCAAGCCACCTGAATCACTTCGCAAACCGCCTAAGCGACTTCACTAACCGCCTAAGCACCTTACGAATCGCATAACCAGCGCTTCGAGTGCTGAATGATCAGCGCTTCGAGAACTGCGAAGCCTTGCGTGCCTTCTTGAGGCCGGCCTTCTTACGTTCTACGGAGCGAGCATCGCGAGTGAGGAAGCCAGCTTTCTTCAAAGCTGGGCGGTTTGCCTCACGGTCGATCTCGTTAAGCGCGCGGGAGATACCCAAGCGCAATGCACCAGCTTGACCCGATGGGCCGCCGCCGTTGATGCGAGCAACAACGTCAAAGCGTCCCTCAATGTCAAGAAGCACAAATGGGGAGTGCACGAGCTGCTGGTGCAGCTTGTTCGGGAAGTATTCTTCCAGCGTGCGGCCATTGATCTTCCATTCGCCGGTTCCAGGAATGAGACGGACGCGGGCAATGGCTTCCTTACGGCGACCAAGGCCTTGGCCCGGTGCGGTCAAGGATGCACCCTGACCAGTCTGCGGAGCTTCGCTCTCGCTAGTATACGAGCTCAGAGTCTCCTCGAGCTCTTCAGTTTCGACGGTGGTCTCAGCCACGGTTCTCCTTAAAATCTGTCCGGTTCATTCCGGATTACTGTGCGACCTGCTTGAGCTCGTAAACTTCCGGCTGCTGAGCAGCATGCGGATGCTCCGCACCACGGTAGATCTTGAGCTTGGAAAGCTGCTGACGTCCCAAAGTGTTCTTTGGAAGCATGCCAGCAACCGCCTTCTGCACAGCCCGCTCTGGGTTAACTGCAAGAAGTTCGGTGTAGGATGTTGCCTTCAAACCACCTGGGTATCCAGAGTGGTGGTAAGCAAATTTCTGCTCGCGCTTCGAGCCGGTCAACGCGACCTTGTCAGCGTTGATGATGATGACGAAATCGCCAGTATCCGCATGTGGAGCGAAATTCGGCTTATGCTTCCCACGGAGCAGGGTGGCAACCTGAGCTGCCAAACGGCCAAGAACGACGTCGGTAGCATCAATGATGTACCACTTCTTCTCTACGTCGCCGGGCTTCGGTGAATACGTGCGCACTTGCGTAGCCTTCGTTTCTTCATAGTGGACTTCTTATTAAGAATGCGCGAGGTTATGGCTTATAAATCAAACGCATCCTCAACCAGTCCAATGGTCAAGATATTTCATCGCTGTGCCATGAACGCGGCGAGTGGGATAGCGCCAACGCACAAGCTGCACAACATTACTCAACTCTAATCGCATTGACCCACAGCCGTCAAAGGGCAAGCATGCGCTGTGAGCCGATTCATTCCGTTAGTTTCAATTAGAGATCGCAGTCGTCACAGCCGTATCCACCCATGCCCTGTTCAGCACGCTCATACACGCCCTGTTCAGCACGCCCGTCCACACCTTGTTCAGCAAGCCCACCACCGTCTTGCACACCAGAGGATTCGCCACGGAATCTGCGCGCCGCCCGCGCTTGCGCTCCATATTCAGATTCAGCCGGATACCCCACGGCTTCTAGGGTGAGCGGGTGCGGCGGCGCCACAATCACATGGCTTGACCTACTTTTTTCTTCCAGACGACGCGCGGGAAAGTCCTCCCCTTGTGCGCCTCGCCCAACCTCGATGAGCGTCCCCATCAGCGTGCGCACTTGAGAATGGCAAAAGGCATCGGCACGCGCCAAGCCAAGCAAAACGCCGTCGTCTCCCCTACGAAAATCCAATTCCAACAGCGTACGCACGGTAGACGCCCCCTCGCGCGGCTTACAATACGAAAGGAAATCATGCTCTCCTAGCAGCGGCTGCGCAGCACGATTCATCGCATCAACGTCGAGCTGGTAATCCAGCCAGAGCACGTCCGTGCGACGCGGATCCCACAGCTCAACCCCATCGGCAATGCGATACGTATAAGAGCGCCACAGCGCCGAAAAACGCGCGTCAAACTCAGGCGAAACACGCGACACTTTGCGTAACACTACGTCACTATAGCCTCGCACTCCCGAGCAACCGTGCGAGAGCACCGCGTTGACGCGACGGCATAACACAACTTCCGGCGGCAGACTTGATCTGCCTTGCACACCCAGCCACAGCTCATAGGGCACGTCACAGTGCGCCACCTGCCCAGCGGCGTGCACACCGGCATCTGTACGGCCCGCCACAACGAGTTCTACGCTCGTACGCAGGACTTTTGCAAGCGCATTTTCCAGTTCACCTTGCACAGTACGCAAGCCCGACTGTTTAGCCCAACCGTGGAATTGAGCACCGTGGTAGCTTAAATCCAGCCTTAAGCGCACATTTTGCGATACTGTCGTCGTCATGGGAAAAGCATTGCACAGCCACGACGAACGATCAAAAAAGCCGCCGATACTCACGACGACGAACGACACGATTTTGGCTGCAAAAAGTTCTGATAGCGCTGGTGATATCCACACACTTTGTGTGGACTGTGGTGGCGGTGGAATCAAAACGACCGTCGTCAATAGCCAAGGGGAGACGACGACGCTTCCCGTGCGCACCGCCGTTGCCTACCCTTTCACCCCACAAGATCTCGTGGCAATTTTGCGTGAGCAGATCACGACGCTCGGAAACCCTGATTTTCAGCGCATTACAGTTGGACTTCCCGGCGTGATTCGCGCAGGAATTGTGGTCTTTACCCCTCATTACATTCGCGAGCGCGGGCCTCATTCGCGCGCCGACGCCAAGCTCGCGCAAGCGTGGAATGGCCTGGACGCCGAGGCCTTGTTCGTCAACGAGTTCGGCGTGCCAGCATTAGTTGTGAACGACGCCGAAGTGGCGGCTTGCGCTGTTATCCGCGGCTATGGTTGTGAGTTAGTACTCACGCTCGGCACTGGTTTGGGCTGTGCTTTCTTCGTCAACGGAACGCTTGTGCCGCATATTGAGATGTCGCATGCACCTTTCCTCGGTTCCACGTTCGACGAGGTGTTAGGTGAGCATGCGCGGGAATTTCTCAGCGATGAGCAGTGGTCTGACCGCGTTTACGATGCTGTTATGGCACTTTGGCCGGTTTTCCGGTGGGAGCGGGCGTATATTGGTGGCGGCAACGCTGCGCGTATCACCGCTGAGGTGCGCGAGAAGCTGAACGTCTCGAAAAACGAGATTTTCGGACCTCCGGCACAAACTGTGGCTTTCATCGACAATTCTGCTGGTCTTATGGGCGGAAATGCCGCTTGGGAGCTTCTCACTCCCTCCTCAGAAATCTCAAGCGTCTCATAATCCGTATAAAAAACGTCCGCGATTCAATACAGACAAGAAATCGTTGGCGGCAATTACTAGGGTATTTTTGTGACTTTAATGAAACACAGCCCAGTAACTGAAGTTCCCCTTCTCTCCCAAGGTAAGGTCCGCGACCTTTATGACTTAGATGAGAATCTGCTAATCGTCGTGACGGATCGTGTTTCCGCTTTCGACGTCGTCTTTGAAGAGACCATCCCGGACAAGGGAGGCATCCTCAACAGCATTTCCGCATTCTGGTTCAAGAAACTGGAACACATTATTCCTAACCACATGATCTCGGTTGACCCGGCCGACTACCCTGAGCCATTTTCCAATTACACTCAGGATCTCGCTCGCCGCTCAATGCTCGTGCGCAAGCTCGAGATGGTCAACGCAGAGTGCATCGTCCGTGGATACCTTGAAGGTTCCGCGCTGAAGTCCTACCAAAAAGACGGCACCATCAATGGCATGAAAATGCCAGCCGGTCTCAAACAAGGCGACGCCTTGCCAGAACCGATTTTCACGCCGTCCACCAAAGAAGAAAACGGCCACGACATCAATATTTCCGTAGCTGAGCTGCGCAACGTCGTCGGCACCGAAACTGCCGAAGCGCTCGAATCTGCATCACTGCAGCTCTTTACTGAAGCTTCGAATTACGCACGCGAGCGCGGCATTCTGCTTGCAGATACCAAGTTCGAATTCGGTTATCTCGACGGCGTTCTCACACTTGGCGACGAAGCGTTCACTCCCGATTCGTCCCGTTTCTGGGCAGCAGAAAGCTGGGAGCCAGGACACGCACAGGCAAGCTTTGACAAGCAGTTCCTGCGCGAGTGGCTCGAGACTCTCGACTGGGATAAGACTCCGCCAGCCCCTGCCTTGCCACAAGACGTGATCGACAATACCGCTGCACGTTACCGTGACGCATACGAGCGTCTCACCGGCACACCGTGGAACGCTTAATTTTCTGACCGCCTGCCCGTTTTAGCAGGCGGTCAGTCATTGCGTTCCGCCATCCCGGCCAATCGCAGCGGTGACCCACCCACGATCTCACGTCGTATCCCTCGCCCGCTGCGCGAACATCAATAAGCCTGTGCACGAACACCAACGAACTTGCGCACGAATATCAACGATCTGTGCAAGAAAATCAGCTAAGGAGTCATCATGACCGCAAAAGTTGCAATTATCATGGGATCTCGCTCCGATCTCGAAGCAATGAATGAAGCTCGCAACGTGCTTGAAGAATTCGGTATCGAATATGAGATGCGCGCTCTGTCTGCGCATCGCACTCCGGCCGCCGTCGAAGAATTTATTTCGGGCCTCGCCGACCGTGGGTTTGCCGCCGTTATCGCAGGTGCAGGCGGCGCTGCACACCTTGCCGGCGTTTGCGCTTCCCACACGCACCTGCCAGTATTCGGCGTGCCCATGCGCACTTCCCTCGCAGGTGGTTTAGATTCCCTGCTTTCGACTGTGCAGATGCCACGCGGCATTCCAGTTGCCACCACTGCAACTGGCGGAACCGGAGCATATAACGCCGCTTTGCTCGCGGTATCCGTCATTGCGCTCTCCGATCCTGCCATCAACCAGGCATACCAGGAATTCCGCGCAAACCAGACGCAGAAGGTGCTCGATCAGTCGGTCATCACCGACTAATTCCCCCTCTGCCTCAAAACGCGTTTTCCGAGCTAACCGCTCGAAACACCTCATAACCTGCGGCTTAGAATCTGCGCGATCGCGCACTCACACATGAAGGAATTATTTTATGGATAAGCGTTTGTTGATCCGCAGAAAGCCGAATTTTCGGGCTGAAGAACGCGCGCTCACGCACACATTGAACACTCTTAGTGGCGTGAGCGTGCGTGACCTCGCCGTTTACAACGTCTACGACGTCTTCAACGCCACCGCAGCTGAGATCGACAAGCTCACAGCATCTGTGTTGCGCGATCCACGGGTGGACGACGTCGTTCCCACCGAATCTCTTGCAGAACTGTTGTGCCGCCCTCACCTTGGCGTCCAGTTCCTACCGGGCCAATACGATCAGCGCGCAGACGCTGCAATCCAAGCTTTGGGGCTGGTTTCACCAGGCACACAGGCACAGATTTTTTCCGCTCACCTCTACGTTTTCAATGAGGATTTGAGCAGCGAAGCTCTCGAAACAATCACTGCACACCTGATCAACCCAGTTGAAGCAGGCAAAAAGAAGTTCGACGAGCTTGCGCTCCCGCCAGTTTCTCAGGTCAAGCCTTTGACCGAGTTCCCAGATTTCCTCGAACTCAACGCTGAGCAACTCGAGGATCTGCGACTTCGCCGCTCAATGGCGATGTCTTTTGAAGATCTCGCCCTCATTCAGGAGCACTTCCGCACTGAGCAGCGCGTACCTACCGAAGTTGAACTCGCAGCTCTCGATACCTACTGGTCTGACCACTGCCGTCACACCACTTTCGGCACCGAACTCATCGAAATCCGCAATGATTCAGCTCGCTTTGCCGCCAATTTTGACCGCCTCCTCCAGCGTTGGGACGAACTGCGCGGACGTTGTGGGCGCGAAAGCAAGCCGCACACTCTCATGGATCTGGGCACTATCGCAGCTCGCGATATGCGCCGGCGCGGCGATCTTGACTCCCAAGAGGTTTCCGAAGAGATCAACGCTTGTTCGGTATTCGTCGATGTGAAAACGGCGCATGGCAAAGAGCCATGGCTGCTCATGTTCAAAAACGAAACCCACAATCACCCAACCGAAATCGAGCCAAATGGCGGCGCAAGCACGTGTCTCGGTGGTGCCATTCGCGATCCACTATCGGGACGTTCTTGGGTTTACCAGGCGCTTCGCCTTTCTGGTGCTGGCGACATCACCACAGCTCGTGAGCACACCCTTGACGGCAAGCTCCCTCAGCGCGATATTTCCACCCGCGCCACCGCTGGCTATTCCTCTTATGGCAATCAGATCGGCCTAGCTACAACACATGTGCGCGAGTACGTTCACCCTGGCTACGTGGCAAAACGTATGGAGCTCGGTGCTGTTGTGGCAGCCGCGCCAGTTGAAAACGTGCGCCGCGAAGAACCTCGCCCGGGCGACGTAGTCGTGATCCTCGGCGGACGTACCGGCCGCGACGGCATCGGTGGAGCAACAGGCTCTTCGAAAGCTCACGATGAAGAGTCGCTTGAGACTTCCGGCGCCGAGGTACAGAAGGGAAATCCGGTCAATGAGCGCAAGATTCAGCGCTTGTTCCGCCGCGCCGACGTTGCGAAGCTGATCCGCCGCTGCAATGATTTTGGCGCTGGTGGCGTGGCTGTGGCAGTGGGCGAATTGGCCGATAGCCTCGATATTCATCTTGACCGCGTGCCGTTGAAGTACGCGGGTTTGAATCCGCTGGAGATCGCTATTTCTGAGTCTCAAGAGCGCATGGCCGTCGTGGTCGATGCCGCCGATGCACAGGCCTTTATCGCAGCCGCCGAGCAGGAGAATCTAGAGGCTGTGACGCTCGCGGAAGTCACTGATACTGGCCGGCTGCGCATGTATTTTGGCGAGGAGAAAGTGCTCGATCTTTCGCGCGAGTTCCTCAATACCAACGGCGCCCATCGCACCCAGAAAGTTGTGTTGTGTGATCCGAAGCCTGTTGAGGGCGACGACGCCGGTGCCAGCAGCTCCCAATCGGCCTGCGGTTGCGATTGTGCTTGCGCTGAGGCCCCACAGCTTGATCGTGAGACTGTGTTGGAGGTATTGCGCCAGCTCAATATCGGCTCCCAGGAAGGGATGGTTGAGCAGTTCGATTCTAGTATCGGCCGTTCCACAGTGCTGATGCCTTACGGCGGTGCCACCCAAAAATCGGCCGAAGACGTTTCAGTGCAAACACTTCCGGTACCTGGAGGAACATCAACAGCTTCGATCATGGCAGCAGGCTATTCGCCTGAATTGGCTGACGACTCCCCGTATTTGATGGGTGCATATTCTGTAGTTGAAGCCCTAGCACGCCTCGCAGCTGCGGGTGCTGACGTCACCGAAGCCTGGCTGACCGTGCAAGAGTACTTCCAACGCCCCACCACACCTGAGGTCTGGGGTGTGCCGGTGCAGGCATTGCTTGGCCTACTGGAAGCGCAAGACGAGTTCAACGTAGGCGCAATCGGCGGCAAAGATTCGATGTCCGGTTCTTACTCGGACGAACTCCACGTACCACCTACCCTCGTGAGCTTCGCCGTTGCAGTGACCGACGCCGAGGACGTACTCAGTGCCACGCTCCCAGCTCAAGAACTTGACCTCTACCTATTGCAGCACGATGCCTGCGCAGATGGATCGCCGAACTACCCGCAGTTGCGCGCTCATTTCGCAGCGCTCCGTTCGTGGAACACCCTCGGATTGATCCGCAGCGCCCGCGCAACTACCTCTGGTGGAACTTTGGCAGCGCTGGTTAAGTCGGCGCTTGGCAATAACGTCGGTATTGAACTTGATGCGGACGCACTTGCCCAGCATAACCTCCTCGATACCGCGCTCGGCAGCATCGTTATTGCTGTGCCACGCGGCACCACATTGCCCGACGCCGGAAACGATGTCACGCTCGCATTCATCGGAACGACAAACACCGGCGTCGCAGGAATAAAACTAGGCGATGAGCTGGTCGAATACACCCAAGCACAAGATGCGCTCGAAAGTGGATACCGGCAAGTGTTCCCGATCAATGCGCACAAGGCCGCAGAGTTGCCCGCATTTGCTCGCGAGCTGAAGGCACACGAGGTTGAGAAAACTGCTGCTGGCGGCACGCAAGAGGCGCTCACACCGCAGCGCCCGGTTCACGTGCTCTTGCCGGTTTTCCCAGGTACGAACTCTGAATATGACACCGCAGAAGCTTTCGAAGCAGCTGGTGCTACCACTGAGTTCCATGTGATCAGGAATATCACCTCTGACCTGCTGTTGCAGGACACCGCGAGCTTCATCGACAAGCTTCGTCACGCCGACATTTTGGCTATTTCGGGCGGCTTCTCGCTCGGAGACGAACCTGACGGCTCTGCCAAGTTCATTGCTAACTTCTTGACCAGCCCAGATGTGGCCGCTGCTGTGAAAGATTTTGTAGCTCGCGACTGCCTCGTGCTGGGAATTTGTAACGGTTTCCAAGCGTTGGTGAAGTCGGGCTTCCTGCCCTATGGCGACCCCGCTCAGCTCACTGAATCCTCACCTACTTTGACTCACAACGCCCAGCTGCGGCACGTATCGCGCATTGCAACCACCCGCGTGAGCACGGTTAAGTCGCCGTGGCTGGCAAGCTTTGAGCTTGGCGATTTGCACCGTATTCCGGTTTCGCACGGAGAGGGGCGATTTGCGGTAGACGAGACGACGGCGCGCGAGCTGTTCGCTGCAGGTCAAGTTGCGTTCCAATACGTTGATGCCGACGAAGTGCCGACGGCGTGCGCTCCAGCTAACCCCAACGGCTCAGCTTACGCCATCGAGGGTATCATTTCCCCTGATGGCCGTATCCTTGGAAAGATGGGACACCCCGAGCGCTTCCGCCCAGGTCTGATGAAAAACATCCCTAATATCGCCATCCAAGACATTTTTGGCAATGCAGTGCGCTACTGCGCAGGCCGTGCGCGTCAAAACGAAAACCTCAACTAAATCACGACGGAGGAAAATACAGTGGAAGAAAACAAGGAACACACTCCACAGGTTGCCGCAGCTGCAGCTTATGCTGCCGCAGGGGTTGATCTCGAACGTGGTTATGAGGTAGTTCGCCGCATTCGATCAGATGTAGCTGCGACCAAAACACCAGGGGTCATGGGTGGAATCGGTGGATTCGGCGGCATGTTTGACCTCAGCTCGCGCGGTTATCGCGAACCTGTGCTCGTATCAGGAACCGACGGCGTGGGCACCAAGCTCTTTCTCGCATTCCAAACTGGAATCCACAATACAATCGGTATCGACGCCGTCGCCATGTGCGTCAATGATGTGGTAGTGCAAGGTGCGCAACCGCTGTTCTTCCTTGACTACCTGGCGATTCCGAAAGCAGATCCACAGATCGTGGCCGATATCGTGCACGGTGTAGCTGTGGCCTGCCAAGAAACGGACTGCGCGCTCGTCGGGGGCGAGACGGCCGAAATGAATGATCTGTATGAACCCGACACCTACGATATTGCAGGTTTTTGTGTTGCGGCTGTTGAGAAATCGCAGATCATCACGGGTGAGAAAGTAAAACCAGGCGACGTACTGCTCGGCTTGGCTTCGTCTGGTCCACATTCGAACGGTTACTCGCTGCTGCGTAAAATCTTCTTCACCGATCACGAATACACTGTTGATTCCCAGCTTGATGGGCTGATCAAGCCACTTGGCGAAGAGCTGCTAACTCCCACCAAGCTGTATGTGCGCCCGGTAATGCACCTGCTCAAGACGGTGCAGCCACATGGCATGGCCAATATTACTGGTGGCGGCTTTTTTGAAAATATTCCACGAATGAACGGCGATCTGGGTTACGAAATCACGCGCGACACCTGGCCTAGCTTGCCGATTTTCGACGTCGTGGCCCAACTTGGCGAGCTTTCGGAAACGGAACTGTTCAACGTATTCAATATGGGCATTGGATTCGTGATCGCTCTCGATCCAAACGACGTGCAGGCAGCACAACGTGCACTGAACGAGGCCGGAGAAGAATCCTACGTCATTGGTAAGGTTACCGAGTCTGGCGGAGTTAAGCTGGTATGACGGCGGGTAATCAGCTACAGCCGGCTGGTCGCGCTATCGCGCTGGGCGTATTCGCCTCAGGTAAAGGCACAAACTTTCGGGCAATCTGCCAAGCTGCACGCAACCAGCAGCTCGGCGCTGCGCAGCCAGTGGTTCTGATTTGTGATCGCGATTGTGAAGCAATTGCGGTTGCGGAAGAATTTGGCGTGCCGGCCATACTGATCCAACCTCGGGATTTTCCCAATGCGCAGGCATGGGAAGAAGCCCTGATCAGCGAGCTATACGTGCACGGGGTTGAGCTCATTGCATTAGCTGGCTTTATGCGGCTACTCGGCGCAAAGTTCCTGGAAGTCTTTGAGCGGCGAGTGCTCAATATTCACCCCTCGCTATTACCCAATTACCCCGGTTTGAATGCTATCGCTCGCGCGTATTGCGATGGTGTAGATTCGGGCGTAACAATCCATTGGGTTGATGTGGGTATGGATACTGGCGAAGTGATTGCGCAGCAGGTAGTGCCAATCAACGGAGCATCTTTACGTGATTTTGAATCGGAAATCCACCGTATCGAACACACGCTGTACCCGCGCGTCGTCGCCCAAATCGCAGCGAACATGCTGAATGAAAGCAACGCAAGCAACCGATAACCAGAAAACGACGTGATGACTGAACGTCCGCCTATACCCCACCTGTAACCCGCCTATAACCCACTTGTATCCCACCAAGTCCATTCATAACCCGACAAATTCACTCAATCCGATCCTGTGAAACCCAACCGAAGAAAGACGCACAAAATGAAGATTATGATCGTTGGCGGCGGCGGCCGCGAAATGGCACTAGTTGAGGCAGTTGCTCGCTTCCACGAAGTGGTGTCGGCCGGCGGCTCTGATGCGATTGCGGAAATCGCTTCCCACGCTTTTCCTTTGCTCAGCTGGGACGAACTAGCCGACGAAGCCGTCCGCCTCGGCGTTGACCTCACGATCATTGGGCCCGAAGCACCACTGGCAGGCGGGATTGTGGATGTGTTCCAAGCGCGTGGTCTGCCGATCTTCGGCCCAACCCAAGCTGCGGCTCAAATCGAAAGCTCAAAGGCGTTTGCCAAGGAAATCATGACCGCAGCCGGCGTTCCGACTGCCGCTTACCGGGTATTTACTGATTCGCAGGCGGCACGAGAATACCTGGCAGCGGCGTCGTTCCCACAGGTTTTGAAAGAAAATGGTCTGCGTGCAGGCAAAGGAGTGACTATCTGCAAAACGCTCGAAGAAGCTGACGCCGTGTTGCGAGAGATTGAACTTGATCACGAGAATCCCCTGCTCATTGAGGATTTTTTAGAGGGCTTCGAATTTTCACTGATCGTGATGGCCAATGGCACGAATTTTGTGGCTCTTCCGGTTGCCCAGGATCACAAGCCGATCGGTGAGGGAAATATCGGGGCAAATACAGGTGGCATGGGCGCTATTTCCCCAGTTCCTCGCGTTACTCAGGCAATTTACGACGAAGCAGTAGAGCGCGTTATCGTGCCCACGTTGGCACAGATGGCGGCAAACGGTACGCCATTTACTGGCTTCTTGTATGCAGGTCTGATTCAGACGGCGGCAGGGGTGCGGGTGATTGAGTTCAATGCACGCCTGGGCGACCCTGAGTGCGAGGTCATTTTGCCACGGATTGAAAACGATCTCGCTGGAGCAATCCTCGATTTGCTTGCAGGTAACACTCCACACGTGGAAGTGAGCGAGGAGTTTTGCCTTGGAATCGTGCTCAGTTCGCCGGGTTATCCTGGCGCGATCTCCGAGTTTCCACAGATTCCCAGCAGCTTGCTTGCAGCCGTGGACGCACATCCACAAGCTGGTCTTACGCATATGGGCACGCGTTGTGAGCAAGGCGCTTGGATCGCTACAGGCGGACGCGTGGCGATTGTGACGATGAAAGGCAGCAATATCGATCAATGCCGAGCAGAGCTGCTAAAACTCATCAGTGATGGCTTGGGCGATTCGGCGCTATACTGGCGCCGCGACATCGGCGCTTTCGCCAGCTGAACTGATTTTCCCTTTTGAGTCCCTCCCGCCCGACACCTGAGTTAAGGAACGGCACTATAGGAATTAAGTCCCCACACGTGGGGCCTTTCCTTATATTTGCGCCATTTGTGTCAATATTTCGCAAATTTGACGCATATCCTATTGGATATTTTATTGACGCAGTGTCAATAAAATTCCTAGATTATTAATGAACAGGAGTGTGATGGCATGGTTATGCAAAAACGCGGCGTTGCGAGCCGAGCCGATATTATCAGTGCTGCCCGCGCCGAAATCATGGACGTAGGCTTTGAGAAAATGTCGATAACGTCCATTGGCGCACGCACAGGAGGGTCTCGCTCGCTGTTCTACCACTACTTCAAGAACAAAGACGAAGTTGCGACCGCCGTCTTAGACGATGTGATCGACGAATTTTTAGCGAAACTTACCGAATGGAACGACGCACGCGAGCCGGGAGACATCTCACGCGCACTTGACGAGGCGATAGAACTCATGCGCTCCATTATCAACGACGACGGCCCTTTCCATCACCAGCTAGTTTCCGGCCCGAACGCCTCACTGTACATGGCGTTCACAGATCGTACCGCTCGTAAAGTAGCAGATTACATCTCCCGAACCACCGTGCGCGACTTCGCAGATAAGCATCCTGTTGAAATCGAATACGTGCCCGAAACGTTCTACATGCTGGTCGTAGGGCTGGTATCGCTGATTCGCTCAAATCCCAGCATTTCGAATCGCGCTATCAAGCAGATTGCGGGGCAGACTCTTCACCTCGACAAATACCTATAAAGCAGACCTAAGCAGCAAAGCCGGTCAAGACAGCAAACAGAGCGAACACGCCACACCACCTCAAATCGTTCAACTTTAGTCATTCACTCCACGTACAAGAAAGGTAGACCGATGTTGTTCAACGTTTATGGAGACGCCGCAGCCTATCAGTGGCTCGGCTGGATCCTCGTATTTTGTTCATTGATCGGCGCAAATGAAATCGCTCGCCGCTCAAAAGCTGGTGGCATCTTCTGTTTCCTCGTTATTCCAGCAGCGTTGTCTATTTACTTTATTGCGATCTACGTTGGCGCAGCTGCCGGCGCGGATTGGGCACTCAACAACCCAACGTACGTGCACATGAACAGCTGGTTCCATTACGCCAAGCTCTATGCGGCGACGGCGGGCTGCATCGGTTTCATGATGCTCAAGTACAAGTGGGGCTCAATCGGCAAATCCGAATGGTTCAAAGTGTTCCCGTTCGTGATTGTTGCAATCAATATCCTCATCGCCGTGG
This sequence comes from Arcanobacterium pluranimalium, assembly GCF_016907845.1. Taxonomy (GTDB): domain Bacteria; phylum Actinomycetota; class Actinomycetes; order Actinomycetales; family Actinomycetaceae; genus Arcanobacterium_A; species Arcanobacterium_A pluranimalium. The sequence continues at coordinate 942,146 of NZ_JAFBCS010000001.1, read as the reverse complement.
TGTCCGATTTTGAATCGGCAATTCGGGCATGGAACACCACCTGGGTATCGTCGGAAGGTGTAACGCTATACGGTGGCTGGCATAACGTCTTTAACGGCCTTGCAGGAATCCTGAACATCTTTGTTATGACCGGCTGGTTCGGCATTTACGTAGGCAAGAAGAAGCAAGATATGATCTGGGCCGATATGACCTGGGTATTTATTATTTCCTACGATTTGTGGAACTTCTGCTACACCTACAACTGCCTGCCAACCCATGCGTTCTACTGCGGATTTGCCCTGCTACTTGCCCCAACGGTGGCCAATGCTTTCTGGAACAAGGGCGGCTGGATTCAAAACCGCGCTAACACTCTGGCACTATGGTGCATGTTTGCCCAAACCGTGCCAATGTTCCAAGATTACTCGGTGTTCTCGGTGGAATCCGTCAACAATCCAAATATCAATTTGACGGTATCGCTAATCGCATTTATCGCGAATGTGCTGGCTGTGGGATACGTTATCTACCGCGCACGCAAGCTCAAGGTCAACCCATATAAGCACGAAGTCTTCGTTGGTACACGAGACTTTGAGCAGGCAATGGCTCGCCGCGAAAGCGCTAAACGCATAGCAGCTTAGGAACCTATCAGAAGGTGCGGATCGATGTCACAGACGACGCGTCAGTTGCGTTGCATTACAGGCACCACGTCACAGACGACGGTCCGCACCTTTCTTTTGCGGAAACTCCCCTATTCGTTGTGCGCATGTCCATTCCACATCCGGCTCAAACGGCATCGTGCCGATGCGTGAGCATACCTCGTAGCCTGCGAAAGCACCGTCGTCACCTTCCAAAATAGACAAAGTAACTGCGCTTCCGTATTTGGTGCTGGGATAGCTTGCGCGCGTTGAATACTTTTCGCATTCGTGCAAAATAACACGCCAGGTCATTGCGCTAGAATCGACGAATCGTTCAATCGCGCATTCGACGCCGTCGTGATCAGGGAAAGTATCTTGGTAGTCGCCGATCCACAGATAAATGATGTTGCAGTTTTCGTCCAGATCAACGGTGATGCAGGGGAACTCGTCGAAATTTGCGGTCGGATACATGGGATTCACGCCTGGCACGAAGAAGTACAAGCCACTGCCATCAAACCACCATCTAAAAGCGAGTTTGCGTGTGTCTGGTTGTTGAGGCGTCTCGGTTTGATGAGGTAGCTCGGTTTGCTGCGGGACCTCGTTCTGGTGACCGGTCTCGGTTTGATGAGGTATTTCGTTCTGGTGAGACATTTCGTTGTTCGTCATGTTGTACTCCTCGTCGAATGCACTAGCGAATTGCTGTTCTGCCAATATTGTAACGGGTGGGCTGGGATCAATTGATCCCAGCCCACCCGTATAGGTATGTCACCAGCTAATTAAGCTAGATTCACTTGGCTTCGTCAGCTGCCTCGGTTTCCTCAGCAACTTCTTCTGCTGGAGCTTCGGCCTCAACAGCTTCTTCAGCTACTTCGGTCTCTTCAACAGCAGTTTCTTCAACCTTTGCTTCTTCTTCCTTAGCTGCAGCATGCTCGGCAACCTTCTCGGCTTCCTTCACAACTGCCTGCTTTGGCGAAACTGGCTCAAGTACGAGCGAGATCTCAGCCATTGGGGCGTTGTCACCGCGGCGGTTTGGAAGCTTCACGATGCGGGTGTAGCCGCCGTTGCGCTCAGCAAACTTTGGAGCAAGCTCTTCGAACAGGATGTAAGCGGTTTCGCGGTCGCGCAGCACCTTGAGAGCGAGACGACGGTTGTGGGTGTCGCCCTTCTTTGCCTTGGTGATGAGCTTTTCCATGTATGGGCGTACACGCTTTGCTTTAGCTTCGGTTGTTACAACGGATTCGTTGTGGATGAGCTGACGGCACATATTTGCAATGATTAGACGCTCATGCGCCGGGGAACCACCCAGGCGTGCACCCTTTGTGGGCTTAGGCATTGTTTCTCCTAGAAATTATTGTGCAGAACCTTAGCCCTGCAGATCGTCACTGAAAGTCATTGAGTAGTCGTCGCCGTATGCGGAAACGAAACCAGCTGGAGAATCCTTCAAACGCAGATCGAGCTTTGCAAGTTCGTCCTTGACGTCTTCGATCGACTTAGCGCCAAAGTTACGGATATCCAACAAGTCAGCTTCAGAGCGAAGTACCAGTTCACCGATGGTGTGGATTCCTTCACGCTGCAAGCAGTTCTGCGAACGTGCCGGCAGGTTGAGAATCGTAATTGGACGCTGCAGATCAGAGGACTGAGTCTCCTGAACTGGGGCTTCCTTAAGCTCAAGGCCTTCGACTTCTTCGTTGAGTTCAGTGCAAAGACCGAATAGCTCGACGAGCGTCTTACCAGCAGACGCGAATGCGTCGCGTGGAAGCATCGATGCCTTAGTTTCAACATCAACGATGAGCTTGTCGAAGTCGGTGCGCTGACCAACACGAGTTGCCTCAACCTTGTAGGAAACCTTCACAACCGGCGAGTAAATCGAATCAACCGGGATGCGTCCAATCTCGTACTCTGGCGAGTTGTTCTGTGCCGCAGAAACGTAACCACGTCCACGCTCAACAGTCAGATCAATCTCGATCTTGCCCTTTTCGTTCAAAGTGGCGATCACAAGATCTGGGTTGTGGATCTCTACCCCAGCAGGAGGCGTAATATCCGATGCGAGCACCTGCCCTGGACCTTGCTTGCGCAGGTACATGAGTACTGGCTCATCATGCTCAGAGGTTACAACCAAATCCTTGAGGTTAAGGATGATCTCCGCTACGTCTTCCTTGCATCCCTCGATGGTAGAGAACTCATGGAGCACACCATCAATGTGGATCGACGTAACAGCCGAACCTGGAATCGAAGAAAGCAATGTACGGCGAAGCGAGTTACCCAGCGTGTAACCAAATCCTGGCTCCAGCGGGTTTAGGGTAAAGCGAGAGCGAGTCTCGGAGACCTTTTCTTCGGTCAGCATTGGACGCTGTTCGATGATCACTGTGTTTTCCTTTCGCAGACGCCCACTATATGACGTCTATTTCCGTTTCCGAGCTGGCGTTCCCGCCAGCGGAATGGGTAACTACTACCCGAAATAGGTAACTACTACCCTGGAAGGGGCATAACACCCCAAAGCATCAAACGCGACGGCGCTTGGGTGGACGGCAACCGTTGTGAGCCTGTGGAGTCACATCAGAGATCGAGGTAACTTCCAGACCGGAAGCGGTCAGAGAACGGATTGCGGTTTCGCGACCAGATCCTGGACCCTTCACGAAAACGTCAACTTTCTTCATACCCTGATCCATTGCACGGCGAGCAGCGTTTTCAGCAGCGAGCTGCGCAGCGTACGGTGTGGACTTACGGGAGCCCTTGAAACCAACCATACCGGAAGAGCACGTTGCGATAACTTCGCCCTTTGGATCGGTGATGGAAACGATTGTGTTGTTGAAGGTCGACTTAATATGAGCCTGACCCGTTGTTACATTCTTGCGCACATTGCGGCGCGGGCGACGCGCCTGTGTCTTAGGTGGCATTCTAAATTTCTCCTGAAATAATCGTCGATTCGCACCCTACCGGGCGGAACTACTACTTCTTCTTCTTACCTGCAACGGTACGCTTTGGTCCCTTACGGGTACGTGCGTTCGTCTTGGTGCGCTGACCATGTACCGGCAGGCCACGACGGTGACGAAGACCTTGGTAGCAACCAATCTCGATCTTACGGCGAATATCAGCCTGAACTTCACGGCGGAGATCGCCTTCAACCTTGTAGTTCTCATCGATGTGGTTCTTGAGCTTGACCAAATCGTCTTCAGAGAGATCCTTCACGCGGGTATCTGGATTAACTCCAGTTGCGGCAAGAGTTTCATGCGCGCGCGTGCGGCCGATGCCAAAAATGTATGTAAGCGCAATTTCTACTCGCTTTTCGCGAGGCAAATCAACGCCAGATAGACGTGCCATTCTTATTGGCTCCTCATTGTCCATTCCGAAGGTGTGGAACACTGCAACCCCAGATAAGGGCCTCGGCCTTCGGACCGAGGGTTGCGCTGTGCGCTAGCAGTGCTAGTACATCTCCCCCGCCAAAACGAGGGATGCCAGAATTAACCCTGGCGCTGCTTGTGCCGCGGATTTGAGTCACAAATGACCATAACGCGACCGTGACGACGGATAATCTTGCAATGTTCGCAAATCCGCTTCACGCTTGGTTTGACCTTCATAGTGTCTTTCCTTTGCCGATTTCGAGAATCAGCAGATTGACTCGACGGGCTTACTTGTAGCGATAAACGATCCGACCACGACTTAAATCGTAGGGCGTGAGCTCTACGACGACGCGATCTTCTGGAAGGATCTTGATGTAGTGCTGACGCATCTTACCTGAGATATGAGCAAGCACTTGATGCCCATTCTCTAGTTCGACTTTAAACATCGCATTTGGGAGCGCCTCAAGGACGGTTCCCTCTACTTCGATGACGCCTTCTTTTTTCGCCATGTTACCCGCTTACTTTGCATTTTCTTACTTTGCCAGCTGGCATTCGCCAACCGGTAGGCACTTTGCAAAATATACAAAGCACCAACGATCAATTCTACGGTATCGATAGGCTTTTGGAAAAGGGGAAATAGCGTGCAGCTCGTCACGCAGTAGCGGAGCCTCCGAGAGTCGGGCTTCAGTGGCGCGTTCCAGCTCTAGTTACATACCCGAGTTCAGTCGCGCACCCTGCTCCTGTCGCGAACTAAGCTTAAGCCGCGAACCGAGTTCAGTTGCGTTCCGGTTTCAGTTGCGAACCGAGTTCAGTCGAGGGGGACGACGTCGATACCGTACCTTGCAAGCTCAGCCGCACCGCCGTCGTCGGCAGAAAGCACCCACACACCACCTGGATGCAAAGCAACTTGATGTTCCCAATGGCAGGCGTCCCCTCCATCGAGGGTAACGACGGTCCAACCGTCAGAAAGCGTGCGATACGCCTGGCTCTTTTGCGCGAGGATCGGCTCGATACACAACACCATTCCCGCTTTTAGCTTCGAGCCTTTGCGCGAAGTACGGAAATTGAGCACGTCCGGCTCCATATGCATTTTCGTGCCGATGCCATGCCCGATAAAGTCCTCCACAATATCTGGGCGAATGTCCGCATCAAGGCTGACGATATAATCATCAATCGCATTGCCAATATCAGACACGTATTTTCCGGTGGCCATCGCGGCGATCCCCCGCCACATGGCCTCTTTGGTGATTGCCGAAAGTTTCTCGCGACGCTCGCGCACGGCGTCGTCTCCACCTGGAAGAACGCGCGTGAAGCAGGCGTCTGCGTGCCAGCCGTTAAGCACAGCTCCACAGTCCATCGACACAATATCCCCTGCTTGGAGCACCTGCTCACCTGGAATCCCGTGCACTATCGTGTCGTTGACCGAAATGCAGGTTTGGCGAGGATAGTCGTAATAGCCGAAAAAGTTCGACTTTGCGCCGTGTGATTGCAGCACGTCACGAGCGATATCATCAAGTTCACCAGTGGTCATACCAGGTGCGATTGCGGCGTCGAGAGCCTTGTGAATACTGGCGACGACGAGCGCAGACTTGCGCATCTGCCGGATTTCATCGTCGGACTTCAGCTCGATTTTTGCGCTATTAAACATGACTCAGCCGAGGAATGACTCAAGTGCCGATACGAGGCGGTTGAGCACGTCGTCGATCGTGCCGGTGCCATCAACTGGCAGCAGAATGCCACGTTCGCGGTAGACGTCGGTGAGTGGCGCTGTAGCGGCGTGATATACCTCGATGCGGTGCCGGATTACCTCTTCGGTATCGTCAGCACGATCTTCGACCTGTGCGCGGTGCAGCAGGCGCCCCACGATTTCCTCATCAGGAATCGAGAGTTCAATGACTGCATCGAGTTTTTCTCCACGCTCATTGAGCATCGCGTCAAGGGCGTCAACTTGGTGGAGATTACGTGGGTATCCGTCGAGTAGGAAACCGGCCGCGACGTCGTCTTGACTCAAACGATCGCGCACGAGCGCGTCGGTCACTTCGTCCGGAACTAAGTTGCCGTTGTCGATATAAGAGGCTGCGAGTTTGCCAAGTTCAGTTTGCTCGGCAATATGCGAGCGGAAAATCGCACCAGTTGAAATATTAGGAATGTTGAGTTTTTCAGTAAGAACTTTTGCCTGGGTGCCCTTTCCCGCTCCGGGAGGACCAACCATAACAAAACGTGCTTTCATCGTAAGAAACCTTCATAGTGACGTTGCTGGAGCTGGGCGTCAATGTCTTTGACTGTCTGGAGACCCACACCAACGAGAATGATAATCGACGTTCCGCCAAAACCACCGGCCTGAATGCCCATCTGGTTGAACACGATGTGCGGAATCAACGCGATAATTGCCAGGTAAAGCGCGCCAACCCAGTTAATGCGGTTGATCACGTAACGCAAATAATCTGCAGTAGGCTGACCAGCGCGGATGCCTGGGATGAATCCACCGTAACGCTTCATATTGTCAGCGACTTCTTCAGGGTTGAACGTGATCGAGGTGTAGAAGAAAGCGAAGAACACGATCAACAGCGCGTATGCAGTCATATACCAAGGCGAAGTCCAGCTGAAATGCGCGTGCAGCCACTGCACCCACGAGGAACTCTGATCACCGAACTGGGAGATCATTTGTGGCAAGGAGAGAATCGAGGACGCAAAGATCACTGGAATAACGTTCGCCATATTGATCTTGAGTGGAATATAGGTGGAGGTACCGCCGTAGGTGCGGCGTCCGACCACGCGCTTTGCGTACTGCACTGGGATGCGTCGCTGCGACTGCTCAACGAATACCACCACAACCGTGATTGCCAGGAACATAATGACGACGATCGCCACGTCCATCAAGCCACCGGCCGACTTCGACACAGTTGCGAGCATTGCTGGGAAGTTTGCGGCAATGCCAGTGAAGATGAGTAGCGACATTCCATTGCCCACACCACGCTCAGTGATGATTTCGGCAAGCCACATGACTAGGCCGGTACCAGCGGTCATAGCAAGGATCGTGAGCAGCTTGACACCGATCGTAGCATTTGGAATCGGCTGTACGTTACAGCCAGCGAAAAGACCAGTGTTTGCTACCGACACAATCACTGAGGACTGCAAGACAGCAAGGAAGATCGTGAGGTAACGAGTGTACTCCGTCAACTTCGCTGTGCCAGACTGCCCCTCTTTGTGAAGCTCTTCGAAGCGAGGGATCACTACACGCATCAGCTGCACGATAATTGACGCCGTAATATAAGGCATGATTCCCAATGCGAACACCGACAGGTGCAGCATGCCGCCACCTGCAAACATGTTCATCATTGTGAGCAAATCAGCCGATCCAGCCTGATCCAAACATGTTTTCACGTTCTCATACGAGATAAATGGTGCAGGTACGTAAGTACCAAGGCGGTAAATCGCCATGATGAACATCGTCAACAGCAATTTGCGCCGCAGGTCTGGTGTACGGAACGCCGATCCAAGTGCTTTCAGCAAGAGATTTCCTCTCGGTCAGGCCAATTACTGGCTATTCGGTTTTGTGAGCCGAATGTCGGTGCGTGAGCATATACGCCAAGTAAACATTATACCTGTAATTGAGCAATTCTTTATACGCAATTTTGAGAGACTTACAACGCGTTTGGAGGTATTTTTAGCTAAAATCGGTCATTTGCGACTCAAAAATAGGGCGCTTTGAGTTTTTTACATGACCTAGGGCTTATAAGTGGCACGTTTTTCGAATGAGTTTGGTGTTGCATTTTGAGAGTTTGGACTGCTCGGTAGTGGCTGGGTAGCACTGTGGGATTGGAGGCCGATGTTTCGGCTCCAATCCCACAGTTTGTGTTTTGGGTGTTTAATGTGTGTTTGTCGATTACTCACCCAAGTTACATCCCCTTGCCCCTGGTAGCCACGCACGTTAGCACGGTTTCAGTGCCCGCGCATTATACGTGGCTACCAGGAGATCATAGGGAGCTTGTTTAGGCGTTTTTGCGGCGTGCCGTAACAGCTCCGACACCAGCAAGAGTGGCCATCATGGCAAGAATGCCCAGGCTGAGGCTGGCAGAACCAGTCTTAGCAAGACCACCAGCCACACCAGCACCACCGGCACTAGCATCGCCGAGTGCGATCGAGTCAGCAATCACTTCCAACTGACCTTGCTGCTGGACAAGATAACCACCAGCAGACACAGCCATCACATGATGTACACCAAGCTCAGCCGACGCTGGCACGGTAAAGGTAACTGTTGCCATTCCCTTTGCATCAATCGTCACGTTCTGAACCAGTCCAATAACGGAGGAGTGTAGTTCAAGCGATACCACTTCCCCAGCCTTGAAACCAGACAACGAAGCAGTCACCTGCTCACCACGATGAACACGGCTCTTATCAAGCGTCAACTGGTACGGGAAGGACCGTGAATCAAGCGGATCAGTACCCTCCGTAATCTCATCACCATCAGAAACCCCGTCACCATCAGTATCAGCCTTGTTTGGGTCAGTACCATGCGTAATCTCATCACCATCAGAAACCCCGTCACCGTCAGTGTCAGGCTTCAATGGATCAGTACCCTTAGCGATCTCATCACCATCGTTCAGGCCGTCACCGTCAGTGTCAGGCTTCAATGGATCGGTACCCTTAGCGATCTCATCACCATCGTTCAGGCCATCACCATCAGTATCAGGCTTCAATGGATCGGTACCCTTAGCGATCTCATCACCATCGTTCAGGCCATCACCATCAGTATCAGGCTTGAGCGGATCAGTACCCTTAGTGATCTCATCACCATCGTTCAGGCCATCACCATCAGTATCAGGCTTCAATGGATCGGTACCCTTAGCGATCTCATCACCATCGTTCAGGCCATCACCATCAGTATCAGGCTTGAGCGGATCAGTACCCTTAGCAATCTCATCACCATCAGAAACCCCGTCACCATCAGTGTCAGCCTTGTTCGGATCAGTACCCTTAGCAATCTCATCAAGATCAGACACACCGTCACCATCAGAATCGAGCAGGTTATACACGTAGTACACCTCAGTCATACCCGAATCAGGGAACGCTACCGTACCAGCAGCAGTACGAATACTTGCCTGTGGTTGGCCGATAGCTGTAGCAGCCTTCACCGCATCAGTCTCAACCTTGTAACCATTGATAGTCTTCGGGGCAACAGCCTGATCAGGAGAAGCCAGACCAGTGGCTGGATCAGGATTTGATGCCGGGTAACCATAGTAGGTGTCTGTCGTGTCAAGAGCCTGCCCGGTGTTATCTACATAGTGAACCTTGACAGCAGTTTGGTTAGTGACCTGAACACTGATCGGAGTATCCGAGATCGTGCCCGTTCCACTGTAGCCGCTACCTAGGTTGTGAAAAGTTTCGACAGTAGCGGATTCTTTCAATGCAGGATCAGAAAAGTTTACGACATACCCATTTCCAATCTTCGGAGAAATCAAGTCCAGCTGCTTGGCCAGAGCGAACGCGTCCGTCGTGTTCTGGTTAGGTGACGTAATGGTATCACCATCGGCCGGGCTTAGAACCGTATTGCCTTGAAGTGGACCATAGTTAGTCACATGCGTCCACGAACCATCGGTATTTTTGACCACACCGTACTCGCCTGGCTTCAGAAAAGCTTGCGCATCGGCAAACGTCATGTTTGGAGGAATTGTAACAGATTTACTCGCCGTGCTCGTTACGACCGCAATTTCACCCGTGATTGTATTGGACGAGTCAAACACAGCAAACGTATTAGCCGCTATCGGATTGCCTTCAGTCACTGAAAGGATTTGACTTCCCGGGTTAGCAGTATACCGTTGCATAATCACGACGTCTTGATTCGGATTCGTCACTGGTGTACCGTTCACTGCTGCTTCCAGTGCCCCAAATGACAACAGATAGTTGTCGATGAAAACGCCATTCGCACCAGTATAAGGCGTACCAGTTACGTAGTTGGATCGGTCAATTGACGGGGCGGAACCTGTGGAATAAGCAATCTTGTAGTTCGACGTGCCGATACTCAAGGTTGCTACACCAGTGCTGGAATAGTCGGTATATTGCGCGCCTGAAATTTCAGCAGTGAACTTAAGAACTCCGCCGCCACCAATGTTGGTCTTGGTCAAGAATAGGCACGTTCCCGATACTACGGCGGTGAAAATCGGATTCGTGGCAGGAATATTCGGCGAAACTTCACTAAAGAACAGGTCAAAGGCGGCCGAATCATCAGTCAAACAGGCCTTGACCGTATCGCCGGCCGCAATTTGACCGTAGTCAGTAATATTCACCGATAGCGTGTACTTGAGTGGATTCCAGTTACTAACTGGTGTTGTTTCATTATAAGTGATAGAGCCATCTTGAGAGGTGACTGAATCAATCGTCGCAGTGCCTTTTGCGTCGTTGATAAGATCGTAGGTCGTGGCTGCGTTTGCCACTGGGGAAATAGAGAACAGACCCGCAAAAACAACAGCAGTAGCAGATGCACCTGCTAAAAGCCTTTTACGAAGCCACCCTCCCCGTACTTTTCGTGTATTCATACACCCTCCAAATAGGAAAAGAAGAACCAGATTCCAAATAAATATAACGATTGGAATCATAGATAAATCTAACCAATAATTGAACATTTAGCTACTTATTTTATATGGCATCCCACATAGCAATCTCGCGGGTTATAGGACAAATCGTGTTGGTTTTTTATACCGGTCCTTGCCATTGGCCGTTGTGGTGGAAATCGGTCCAGTTCACTGCTGTTCCCCATCGCTGGATTTCTTCTTGGGCATGGTGGTGACTGGCTCGGGTGAACATGGCTTCGATTTGGCTATCCGTGTAGGTAGTTTCCAGTAACTGCGCTGGCGTGTTAGGAAACTCCGTGTGTTGATAACACCACCATAAAATCGTCTTGACCTGGTGATCGATCGGCATTCCACGATGCGATCTCAACACATGTCGTAAACGCGAGTTCAGGGATTCAATCAGGTTAGACGTTGCAGGAATCGGGTCATCATCAATACTCAGACTCGGATCAAGATAGGTAAATAACGTTCCATGACGTACCAGAGTATTAAGCGAATTTTTAGCACGAATAAGCCGTGCATGAGTGGGAACAATCTGACCGTTCGCAAGGCGAGTTTTCTCAGCAAGGAACGCCTTCCATGCCGTATTCCACACCGCTAACTGACCCATCCATGCAAGCGCTTCCTCACGCGTGTGGATGTGTAATAAGTCTTTCGCAAGACCATAAAGCTCAACACCAGCACGAGTACGTGGCCGGCTCGTGGTATAGCGCTTGACAGTGCTAAAAGCGTGAAAGACACAGCGTTGAATACGGGTAGTGGGCCATGAAATTTTCACAGCCGAAGCAATTCCTGGACCACCATCACATACAACAACATCTGGTGGTGCAATACGTGAAAACAATGCTTGCCACGCAGCCGTTGTCTCACGACGTGCTACATACCAGCCAAGAACATGTGTTTTCGTACAAGCGATCAGCACAACAAGTTTGCGTGACAGATATATCCCATCCACAAAAACCACGTGATGAACCTCCTCAACAACTGGACTCACTGGCCATAACTGCCAAAACTGGTGGAATCGACGCCGAGCATTTCGCCCCTGACCAGGCAGATCCCGATAACGCAGATCCGAGGTCACGAAATTGAGAAAAGCTGCGAAATAACGAGCAGTGACATCATTAGAACGACTTTGACTCGCCCGGCACGACGGACAACGGAATCGGGGCCGACCAGAACCACTCTTGCCCCACTTTTGGGTAACTGAACCACACAATGAACAACGAGGATTTCCCATACCCTCAAGTCAACCGAGTTCAAACCCTACTTTCACCCGCAATACCAACAAAAAACCAGGCCAAAACCAACACGAAATGTCCAACCAAAAACTCGAGCCAAACCGACTTCAAACCCGACTATTGCTTACCACACCAACAAAAACACACCCAAAAACCAACACGATTTGTCCTATAGCCCAATCTCGCCACAAAAATACAAAAATGTGGCTCCCACATTTGCGGGAGCCACACTTAATGCTTTGAAACCTTATGCTTCGCGCTTCTCTAGAGAACCACCAGCAGCTTCGATCTTCTCCTTTGCAGAAGCAGACCACGCATCAGCAGTTACCGAAACCTTCACAGAGATTTCACCGGTGCCGAGGATCTTCACAAGGTGCTTCGGGCGCACAGCACCCTTAGCCACGAGATCTTCAACAGTCACGGTGCCACCCTGAGGGAACAGCTCTGCCAACTTGTCCAAGTTAACTACCTGGTACTCAACACGAGCAGGGTTCTTGAATCCACGCAGCTTTGGAAGGCGCATGTGCATTGGCATCTGTCCACCTTCGAAACCTGCAGGCACCTGGTAGCGAGCCTTCGTGCCCTTGGTACCACGGCCAGCGGTCTTACCCTTGGAGCCCTCACCACGACCAACACGAGTACGAGCTTTCTTAGCTCCTGGTGCTGGACGAAGATCGTGAATCTTGAGAATATCGACGGATTCGGTCGTCTTCTTTTCTGACATCAGTCAACCTCCTCCACGGTAACAAGGTGTGCCACCGTACGAATCATTCCGCGCACAATCGGAGTATCCTCACGCACTACGGACTGATGAATCTTACGCAGACCGAGGGAACGCATGGTGTCCTTCTGGTTCTGCTTGGCGCCAACAAGGCCCTTCTTTTGCGTAATCTTCAGCATCATGCACCAACTCCTGCGGCAGCTGCCTCATTCTCTGCCTGCTGGGCAGCGATTTCAGCATCTTCGCGTTCCTTGGCTTCGTGCTCAGCGCGGGCGCGGAGCATCGATGCTGGAGCAACACGGTCAAGTGGGAGTCCACGGCGAGCAGCCACAGCCTCAGGCTGTTCGAGCTGCTTGAGCGCAGCAACTGCACCACGAACGATGTTGATCGCATTGGAAGAACCGAGCGACTTGCTCAGCACATCGTGAATGCCAGCGCACTCCATGAGAGCACGCACAGGACCACCAGCAATAACACCGGTACCAGCGGAAGCTGGGCGGAGCAAAACTACGCCAGCAGCATCCTCACCCTGAACGAGGTGTGGAATCGTTGTGCCAATACGTGGAACCTTGAAGAAATTCTTCTTAGCATCCTCAGTGCCCTTAGCAATTGCTGCGGGAACTTCCTTTGCCTTGCCGTAGCCAACACCAACGGTGCCATTGCCATCGCCAACCACTACAAGAGCGGTAAACGACATGCGGCGTCCACCTTTAACGGTCTTAGCAACACGGTTGATTGTAACGACGCGCTCGATGTAAGCGTTCTTCTCCTCGGCGCGACGATCGGTGCGACGGTCGCCACGGCGACCATCACGGCGGTCATTGCGCTCGTTGCGCTCTCCGCCATTTTCCGAGCCCTTGGCTCGTCCTCGCTGCTCTGCAGCCATCAGAATATCCTCTCGTTTTGCCTTATTACAGGGTCAGTCCGGCATCGCGTGCGCCGTCTGCTACTGCAGCAACGCGACCGTGGTACTTGTTACCGCCACGATCGAAGACGACGGCGGAAACGCCAGCTTCAATCGCGCGCTTTGCAACAAGCTCGCCAACTTCGCGTGCCTTGTCTACCTTGTTAGCTTCCTTCGCACGAAGTGAAGCTTCCAAAGACGAAGCGGACGCGATGGTCTTGCCTACGGTGTCGTCGATAACCTGCGCAACCATGTGACGGTTGGAGCGGGTAACGACGAGACGTGGACGCTCTGCGGTACCAGAAATGCGCTTGCGAAGGCGTGCATGACGACGTGCGCGAGCAACAAACTTGCCCTTGCCTTTGATTGATACTGCCATCACTTACCAGCCTTTCCAGCCTTGCGGCGGATAACTTCGTCAGCGTACTTAACGCCCTTACCCTTGTAAGGTTCAGGCTTACGAAGCTTACGAATACGCGCAGCCATTTCACCGACCTGCTGCTTGGAGATACCGCTCACTGCGAACTTGGTTGGGCCCTCCACTTCGAAAGTAATACCTTCCGGAGCCTCAACGAAAATCGTGTGCGAGTAACCGAGGGAAAATTCGAGATCCTTACCCTTTGCCACTACGCGGTAACCTGTACCAACAATCTCCATCGCCTTCTTGTAACCTTCGGTTACGCCGATGATGTTGTTGTTGATGAGAGTGCGAGTTAGACCGTGAAGCGAACGCGATACACGCTCGTCGTTCGGACGGGTAACTACAACTTGGTTATCCTCAAGAGCTACTTCGATCGGAGCAGGAACAGCCTGGGACAGTTCGCCCTTTGGCCCCTTAACGGTTACAACACCGTTATCGATCTTCACTTCTACGCCGCTAGGAATAGCGATAGGGAGCTTACCAATACGAGACATTGTATAACTCCTTTCGCTTACCAGACGTAGGCGAGGACTTCCCCACCTACACCCTTGTCCTTAGCCTCACGGTCAGTGAGGAGACCTGAAGATGTAGACAGAATTGCTACACCCAAGCCGCCGAGCACCTGAGGGAGGTTTGTTGACTTCGCGTAAACGCGAAGACCTGGCTTCGAAATACGGCGCAGACCAGCAAGCGAACGCTCGCGGTTTGGACCGAACTTCAAGTTGAGGATGAGGGTCTTTCCAACCTTGGCATCTTCAACTTCGTAATTTGCGATGTAACCCTCACGCTGGAGGATATCGGCGATATTCGCCTTCATCTTCGAGTACGGCATAGATACCGACTCGTGGAATGCCGAATTAGCATTCCGCAGACGCGTTAACATGTCTGCAATTGGGTCTGTCATAGACATCGGGCAAAGCCCTTTCTCGTCGTGGTTTCCTTTTCAGACCTACGACGTAGATTCTTACCAGCTGGACTTCTTGACGCCTGGGAGTTCGCCTCGCAGGGCCATCTCACGCAAGCAAACACGGCATAGACCGAACTTGCGGTACACCGAATGAGGGCGTCCACAACGCTGGCAGCGCGTGTATGCGCGAACAGCGAACTTCGGCTTGCGAGCAGCTTTAACTTTGAGTGCGGTTTTTGCCATCGTCAGTCCTCCTTGAATGGGAAACCAAGGTGACGCAGCAAAGCACGTCCCTCGTCGTCGTTCTTAGCGGTCGTGACGACGGTGATATCCATGCCACGAACGCGGTCGATCTTGTCCTGATCGATCTCATGGAACACAGACTGCTCGGTAAGACCGAACGTGTAGTTGCCATGACCATCGAACTGCTGTGCCGAGAGTCCGCGGAAATCGCGAATACGTGGCAAAGCGGTGGAAAGCAAACGATCGAGGAATTCCCACATGCGATCGCCGCGAAGCGTCACGTGTGCACCAATTGGCATGCCTTCACGCAACTTGAACTGTGCGATAGACTTGCGAGCCTTGGTGACCTGAGGCTTCTGACCGGTGATAACGGTGAGGTCAGCAACAGCGCCGTCGATGACTTTCGAGTCACGAGCAGCTTCGCCAACACCCATGTTAACGACGATCTTAACCAGACCAGCGGTCTCGTTAACGTTTGCGTAGTTGAACTCGTCCTGAAGCTTCGCGATGATCTCTTCGCGGTACTTCGCCTTTAGACGTGGTAGGACCTTATCGGTTGCGGTGCTCACAGCTCGATCTCCTCTCCCGCGCGACGACCAATACGCTCACGCATGATCTTCTTGCGGCCATTGCGCTCTACTTCGACCTCACGGTAGCCAACGCGAACTGGCTTCTTGTCTGGGCCGAGGAGGGCAACGTTAGAAATATGAATCGGAGCTTCTACAGTTTCCTTGCCACCGGTAGCTGCGCCACGATCAGTGCGGCCAACCTTGGTGTGCTTGGTAACCATCTGAGCATGCTCAACGATCACGCGATTCTTCTCAAGATCAACCTTAAGAACGCGACCGGTCTGGCCCTTGCTCCGACCTGCGATAACCTTTACGAGGTCACCCTTCTTGATCTTCGCCATCAGATTACCTCCGGTGCCAATGAAACGATACGCATAAACTTCTTATCGCGCAGCTCACGAGCTACGGGACCGAAGATACGCGTGCCGCGTGGTTCCGTGTCGTTCTTCAAAATAACGGCAGCGTTTTCACCGAAGCTGATGTACGAACCATCAGCGCGACGAGTTTCCTTCTTCGTGCGGACGACAACCGCCTTTACGACGTCGCCCTTCTTAACATTTCCGCCTGGAATAGCATCCTTGACGGTTGCGACGATAACGTCGCCAATTCCGGCGTAGCGCCGGCCGGATCCACCGAGAACACGAATGCAAAGAATTTCCTTTGCGCCTGTGTTATCAGCAATCTTGAGCCGCGACTCCTGCTGGATCATTTATTTTCTCCTGTCGTCGTGCCGGTTCTCGTTAAACGAGCCTTGCCGAACGGATGGTTTTAATCGGCCGGCAATTGTGCCGGCCGACAAAATCACTTAGCCTTCTCGATAATCTCAACCACGCGGAAGTGCTTGGTTGCAGATAAAGGTCGGGTTTCCATGATTTTAACGAGGTCACCTACGTGAACCTCATTATTTTCGTCATGGGCTTTGACGCGCTTGGTGCGGGTCATGACCTTTCCGTAAAGCGGATGCTTACGGCGATCTTCAACCTCGACCACAACGGTCTTATCCATTTTGTCACTAACCACGTATCCACGGCGAACCTTACGGTGATTTCGCTGTGTGGTTTCGGTCATTTCTTCGCTCACGTTAGACCTCACTTCTTAGCCGTTGGGGCGGTGCGAATTCCGAGCTCACGCTCACGGGCAATGGTGTAGATACGTGCAATATTGCGACGTACTTCCTTTAGTCGGCCGGAATCCTCAAGACGGTGGGTCACAGCCGAGAAACGAAGATTGAACAGTTCTTCCTTCGCTTCCTTGAGCTTTTCAGCAAGCTCACCATCGGTTAGCTTGTCCAGCTCTTCAGTGGTGATGCCCTTAGCCATCATTCACCATCCTCACGGGTTATGAAACGAGTCTTCATTGGGAGCTTGTGCATTGCACGGAGCATAGCTTCACGAGCGAGCTCCTCTGGAACGCCAGCCAGTTCGAACATAACGCGACCTGGCTTAACGTTTGCAATCCACGTCTCGACTGGGCCCTTACCGGAACCCATACGAAGACCGAGTGCTTTCTTGGTCAACGGGCGATCTGGGAAGATGTTAATCCACACCTTACCACCACGCTTAACGTGACGTGTCATGGCAATACGAGCGGCTTCGATCTGACGGTTCGTAATGTATGCAGGCTCAAGTGCCTGGATACCGTACTCACCAAAAGCCAACTTGTTGCCACCCTTGGACATGCCGTGGCGATCGGGGCGATGCTGCTTACGATGCTTTGTGCGGCGGGGAATGAGCATGAAACTCAGGCCTCCGTTTCCTGGGTAGTAGCTGGCTCGGTTGCTGGAGCTTCAGCGGTTGCTTCTACTGCAGCGTTCTCAGCCTGCTGGTTATTGCGAGGTCCACGATTGCCGCGCTCACCACGACGACCGCGACGCTCGTTGCGTCCACCGCGACCACCACGTGGTGCTTCGGCGAGCGAACGGAAGTATTCCTTCTCGGTCATGTCGCCACGGTAGATCCATACCTTCACACCAATGCGGCCGAAGGTGGTACGAGCCTCGTAAAAACCGTAATCAATATTTGCACGAAGCGTGTGCAGTGGCACACGGCCTTCGCGGTAGAACTCAGAGCGCGACATTTCAGCGCCACCGAGACGACCCGAACACTGGATTCGGATACCTTTCGCACCTGCGCGAAGCGCGGACTGCATGCCCTTGCGCATTGCGCGGCGGAACGAAACTCGGGACGAGAGTTGCTCAGCAATTCCCTGTGCTACGAGCTGTGCATCAGCTTCAGGATTCTTCACTTCGAGAATGTTGAGCTGCACCGACTTACCGGTGAGCTTCTCGAGATCCTGACGCAGACGGTCAGCTTCTGCACCGCGGCGTCCAATAACGATACCTGGACGAGCAGTGTGGATATCAACCACAACACGCTCGGTACGGCGCTCGATATTGACGCGGGAAATGCCCGCACGCTCGAGGTTCTTTTCCATTAGGCGACGGATCTTGATGTCCTCGCCCAAGTAGTCAGCGTAACGCTGGCCTTGCTTCGTCGAATCAGCGAACCACTTCGAACGGTGATCAGTTGTGATACCTAGACGGAAACCAGTTGGATTTACTTTTTGTCCCACAATCAGGCTCCCTTCTCGTTCTTGCCATCGCTGACAATAACGGTGATGTGGCTTGTACGCTTCAGGATGCGATTCGCGCGGCCCTGTGCGCGTGGCTGAATACGCTTCATAGTTGGACCCTCGTCAACGTAAGCAGCGGAAACCTTGAGGTCGGCTTCGTCGAAACGAACGCCGTCCTGCTCAGCACGGTAACGTGCATTCGCAATAGCGGATTCCAAAATCTTCTTTACGTCGCGAGCGACAGCCTGTGGTGCGTACTGCAGCACGTCGACGGCATCCAGTGCACGCTTTCCGCGGATTTCATTAACCACGCGGCGCGACTTCTGGGGCGTGACGCGCACAAATCGTGCTTGCGCCTTAGCTTCCATAATTTTGCCTATCTCTTTCTCGTGCTACGTGCCTCAGCGGCGACGGCCCTTGCGATCGTCCTTCTCATGACCCTTGAAGGTACGAGTTGGAGCGAATTCGCCCAACTTGTGACCCACCATGGATTCAGAAACAAACACTGGAACGTGCTTGCGTCCGTCATGAACTGCGAAGGTGTGACCGAGGAAGTCCGGTGTAATGATTGACCGGCGCGACCAGGTCTTAATGACGTTCTTAGTACCCTTTTCGTTCTGCTCGTCCACCTTCTTCATGAGGTGTTCGTCAACGAATGGGCCTTTCTTCAAACTACGCGGCATTGCTCATCTCCTCCTGATCAGCGCTTCTTGCCAGTCTTGCGACGGCGCACAATGAGCTTGTCGCTGGGCTTGTTAGGATGACGGGTGCGGCCTTCCTTCTGACCCCAAGGTGAGACTGGGTGACGACCACCGGAAGTCTTACCTTCACCACCACCGTGTGGGTGGTCAACAGGGTTCATGACGACGCCGCGGACGGTTGGGCGAACGCCCTTCCAGCGCATACGTCCTGCCTTGCCCCAGTTGATGTTAGACTGCTCAGCATTTCCAACTTCACCAACGGTTGCGCGGCAACGGGCGTCAACGTTGCGGATTTCTCCAGATGGCATACGCAACTGAGCGTACTTGCCTTCCTTTGCAACGAGCTGCACCGATGCGCCAGCAGAACGTGCGATCTTTGCACCGCCACCTGGACGAAGCTCAACAGCGTGAACAACCGTACCAACTGGAATATTACGCAGTGGGAGGTTGTTGCCTGGCTTGATGTCGGCCGAAGGACCGTTTTCAATCATCATGCCCTGCTTGAGGTTCTCTGGAGCCAGGATGTAACGCTTCTCGCCGTCCACGTAGTGGAGCAGCGCAATACGAGCGGTACGGTTTGGATCGTACTCAATATGAGCAACGCGAGCCGGGATACCATCCTTGTCGTGACGACGGAAGTCGATCACGCGGTACTGGCGCTTGTGTCCGCCACCCTTGTGACGAGTGGTGATGCGACCATTGTTGTTACGGCCACCAGTCTTGTGTAGTGGGCGAAGAAGCGACTTCTCAGGCGTAGACCGAGTGATCTCGACGAAGTCGGCAACGCTCGCACCGCGACGACCTGGTGTCGTCGGCTTGTACTTACGAATTCCCATGAGTTCTTATCCTCAATATCCTCGCCGGCTTCAGCCGACGATCTCGCCGTAGATGTCGATCGTGCCCTCGCGGAGGGTAACGATTGCTCGCTTGGTAGCCTTACGACGACCAATACCATCGCGGGTCCGGCGGGTCTTACCTGCACGATTAATCGTGTTTACCGAATCAACCTTGACGTTGAAAATCTTCTCGATAGCGAGCTTGATTTCCGTCTTGTTTGCGCTCGGGTGCACGAAGAACGTGTACTTACCTTCATCCTCAAGACGAGTGGCTTTTTCAGAAGCTACTGGTGCAAGAATGATGTCTCGCGGATCTTTGTTCTTGAAAGCTGCGTATGAATCAGTCACTTCGTCTCCTCCTTGGAGTTGGCGCCAACCCAAGCTTCGAGGGCGGCCTCAGTGAAGATCACATCATCAGCAACGAGAACATCGTACGAGTTCAACTGGTCGCCGTAAATGCTGTGAACCTCTGGAACGTTACGGAGCGAAAGCACGTTAACGTCGTCTTCACGTCCAAGAACCACAAGTGCGCGGCGTCCTTCATTAACCTTGGCGAGAAGCTTGATAGCTGCCTTGGTCGATGGAGTGTCCGAATCAACGAAGCCTTTCACAACGTGCACGCGACCGTTACGGGCGCGATCTGAAAGCGACTGACGAAGTGCAGCAGCAATCATCTTCTTAGGAGTACGCTGCGAGTAATCGCGTGGCTGTGGACCATGAACGATACCGCCACCAGTGAAGTGTGGAGCGCGGATCGAACCCTGACGAGCGCGACCGGTTCCCTTCTGCTTGAAAGGCTTCACGCCACCACCGCGAACTTCGCCGCGGGTCTTGGTCTTGTGCGTGCCCTGGCGTGCAGCTGCAAGCTGAGCAGTAACAACCTGGTGAATAAGTGGAATGTTTGCGTCTACGTCGAAAAGCGCAGATGGAAGAGTAACCGAACCGGCTTTCTCTCCTGCGTAATCGAGGACGTCAACCTTGAAGTCTGCCATTAAAATCAGGCTCCCTTCACGGCAGTGCGGATCACGACAAGACCGCCCTTGTTACCTGGGATTGCTCCCTTAACAAGAATGAGATTGTTCTCAGCGTCAATTGCGTGAATGGTCAGGTTCTGAACGGTCACGCGAGCGTTACCCATGCGGCCCGCCATACGCATTCCACGGAATACGCGCGACGGCGTAGCACAAGCACCGATCGAACCAGGCTTACGGTGGTTACGGTGAGCACCGTGGGAAGCTGAAACGCCCGCGAATCCGTGACGCTTCATAACTCCAGCGAAGCCTTTACCCTTTGACTTACCAATAACGTCAACGGTTTGACCTGCTTCAAAAGTGTCCACACCGAGTTCTTGACCAAGGGAGTACTCCCCTGCGTCAGATGTACGAATTTCTGCAACATGACGACGAGGTGCAACGCCAGCCTTGTCAAAATGACCCTGGAGTGGCTTCGTCACGTTCTTTGCCTTCAGCTCGCCAGATGCGATCTGAACTGCTTCATAACCGTCTACCTCAGATGTACGAACCTGGGTGACTACGTTCTTACCAACTCGCACAACGGTGACTGGAATGAGGTTAGCTTCCTCGTCCCATACCTGCGTCATGCCGAGCTTGGTGCCGAGCAGAGCCTTAACTGGCTTTGCTACAGCTGCTTGGATGTTCTTTACCATAATGCGTTACCTCAGAGCTTGATCTCGACGCTGACGTCTGCTGGAAGATCCAGACGACGCAGGGTGTCAATTGTCTTCAGGGTCGGATCAACGATGTCGATGAGTCGCTTATGCGTACGCATTTCGAACTGCTCACGACTGTCCTTGTATTTGTGGGGCGAGCGAATGACTGTGAATACGTTCTTCTCAGTCGGCAACGGCACCGGTCCCACAACCGACGCTCCAGTACGGGTAACTTCGTCGACGAGCTTTTTCGCTGCACTGTCGATGACCTCATGGTCATAAGACTTCAGACGGATGCGGATTTTTTGTCCCGCCATGGCGTCGTCTCCCTCTCTCTACCGCGGTAACACCGAAACCCGCATTCGGGCGTGTCGCGCGAAAAGATACAACGTCAAGCCCTATGCAGTTTTGGTGAACCTCTTTAATGTACCGAAGTGCGAATGCCACTTCGGCCAAGTTCATAACTCGGCTAATTCCGAGCAACTTAATTAGTATGCCAAATCTTATTGACCAGCGGCAAGTTTAATACTTGTTTGGTGGCCTAACCCACGTCAAGCGACGCCGGCTCCAATTTAGCTCCTCAGTGAGCATACCGAGCTTTGGCATTTTTAGCTAGACGCATACGAGTGAGACCGTACACATTCACACCAACGCTACCCCACCGGCGTTGCGAAACTCGCAAGCACCGTCGTGCAAACATTTCCCCACCGACGTCGCACCAACACTACCCTACCGACGTCGCGAAACGTGCTGAAGCGACCACAACACAAAAGTGGGCTCCGCAGCAAAACTGCGAAGCCCACTTAAGAGTTATCTAATCAGTTCATCACTTGATGATCTTGATAACGCGGCCTGAACCAACGGTGTGGCCACCCTCGCGGATAGCGAAGCCGAGGCCCTCTTCCATAGCGATTGGCTGGATGAGCTCAACAACCATCTCGGTGTTGTCGCCAGGCATAACCATTTCGGTACCCTCTGGAAGGGTGATAACGCCGGTAACGTCCGTGGTACGGAAGTAGAACTGTGGGCGGTAGTTCGAGAAGAATGGGTTGTGGCGTCCGCCTTCTTCCTTCTTCAGAACGTAAACCTGAGCTTCGAACTCCGTGTGAGGAGTGATCGAACCTGGCTTAGCAATAACCTGTCCACGCTCAACTTCGTCACGCTTGGTGCCACGAAGAAGAAGTCCACAGTTTTCGCCAGCGTCTGCGTGATCCATCGACTTGTGGAACATTTCGATACCGGTAACGGTGGTCTTCTGCGGTGCACGGATACCGAGGATTTCAATTTCCTCGTTGAGGTTGAGCATACCGCGCTCAACACGACCGGTAACAACGGTTCCACGACCAGTGATGGTGAAAACGTCTTCGATCGGCATGAGGAATGGCTTCTCGAGATCGCGAACTGGATCTGGGAAGTACTCGTCAACCTGATCCATGAGCTCTTCAACGGAAGCAACCCACTTGGCATCGCCTTCAAGAGCCTTGAGAGCGGAAACCTGAACAACTGGGGCGTTGTCGCCGTCGAACTCCTGCGAGGAGAGGAGGTCACGGACTTCCATCTCAACGAGCTCGAGGATTTCTTCGTCGTCAACCATATCGGACTTGTTCAGTGCAACGATGAGGTTTGGAACGCCAACCTGGCGAGCAAGAAGAACGTGCTCGCGGGTCTGAGCCATTGGACCGTCGGTAGCAGCAACCACGAGGATTGCGCCGTCCATCTGAGCAGCGCCGGTAATCATGTTCTTGATGTAATCGGCGTGGCCTGGAGCGTCAACGTGTGCGTAGTGACGCTTTTCGGTCTGGTACTCAACGTGGGAAACGTTAATGGTAATACCACGCTGGCGCTCTTCTGGAGCGTTATCAACCTGATCGAACGGGGTGAACTCGTTCAGATCTGGGTACTTGTCTGCAAGTACCTTGGTGATAGCTGCGGTAAGGGTTGTCTTACCATGGTCGACGTGACCGATGGTGCCGATATTCATATGCGGCTTGGACTTGTCGTACTTGGCCTTGGCCACTTGTGCCCTCCTGGGACTCGGGTAGTGTCTTTCAGCTTCTAGAATTTAGTGCTTGCGCACAAATCCATGGCTAAATGAATCCTACTGGTTTAATTGTATTCTTGTAAATTTAACCTGCTGGCTCATTCGCCACGGGTCTTCTGAATGATTTCGTCGGCAACAGCCTTCGGAACCTCTTGGTACTTCGCGAACTGCATCGTGTACACTGCGCGACCTTGCGTCTTTGAACGCAAATCGCCAACGTAACCGAACATTTCGGAAAGTGGAACATGAGCACGCACGATCTTGACACCGGTAGCGTCCTCCATCGAGGCAATCTGTCCACGGCGGGAGTTCAGATCGCCGATGACGTCGCCCATGTACTCTTCAGGAGTACGTACCTCCACGTCCATCACTGGTTCGAGGATAACCGGCTTAGCGCGCTTAGCGCCCTCACGGAATACCATCTGTCCAGCGATCTTGAACGCCATTTCGGAGGAATCGACGTCGTGGTAAGCGCCGTCTTCGAGGGTAGCCTTAACGCCTACCATCGGGAAGCCTGCGAGCACACCGTTCTCCATTGCTGCTTGAATACCAGCATCAACAGATGGAATGTACTCACGAGGAACGCGGCCGCCTGTAACGGCGTCAACAAACTCGTAGGTTGTACCTTCCTCGTTCTCTTCGAGTGGCTCGAAAGTCACGAGAACCTTAGCGAACTGGCCAGAACCACCAGTCTGCTTCTTGTGGGTGTATTCGATCTTCTCAGCCTTAGCGCGAATGGTTTCGCGGTAAGCAACCATTGGCGCGCCAACGTTTGCTTCGACCTTGAATTCACGACGCATACGATCCACGAGAATATCGAGGTGGAGCTCGCCCATACCGCCAATAACGGTCTGACCAGTCTCGTCATCAAGCTTAACAGAGAATGTTGGATCTTCTTCAGCAAGCTTCTGAATTGCAATGCCGAGCTTCTCCTGATCGCCCTTCGACTTAGGCTCAATTGCCACGTGAATAACTGGATCTGGGAAGGTCATCGACTCAAGTGAAATCGGATGAGCAGGATCGCACAAGGTGTCACCCGTGGTGGTGTCTTTCAGACCCACAACTGCGTAGATGTGGCCAGCATGTGCTACATCTACTGGGTTTTCCTTGTTCGAGTGCATCTGGAAGATCTTTCCAATGCGCTCTTTCTTACCCTTAGTTGCATTCAGCGTTGCTGAGCCAGACTCGATCTTGCCCGAGTAGACGCGAATGTAGGTAAGACGACCGAAGAACGGGTGAACAGCAATCTTGAATGCGAGTGCGGAGAAAGGCTCTTTCTCGTCAGCTTCGCGGGTAAGGTGCTTTTCGTCGTCGGAAGGATCAACGCCCTTAACTGCCTCGATGTCGAGTGGTGACGGAAGGAAGTCAACGACTGCGTCGAGCATTGGCTGCACGCCGATGTTCTTGTACGCCGAACCACAGTAAACTGGGAAGATATCACCAGCGATGGTCATCTTGCGGATGGCCTTCTTGAGTTCTGCGATCGAGATTTCCTCGCCGCCGAAGAACTTCTCCAAGAGAGCGTCATCAGTTTCCGCAACGGTTTCGATGAGCTTTGCTCGGTATTCTTCGGCCTGTTCGAGCATGTCCGCTGGGATTTCTTCCTCAACGACGACGGAACCGTGGGTCTTGTTGCCCTTGTCGTCCTCAGTTGGGAAGCGAATCGCCTTCATGGTGAGCAGATCGATAACACCTGAAAGGGTCGATTCTGCACCAATTGGGAGCTGCATCACGAGCGGAGTAGCGTGCAAACGCTCTTCAATGGTACGTACTGAGAAGTAGAAGTCCGCACCCATCTTGTCCATCTTGTTGATGAAGCAGATACGTGGAACGTTGTACTTATCAGCCTGACGCCATACGGTCTCAGACTGTGGCTCTACACCCTCTTTACCGTCGAACACAGCCACAGCACCGTCGAGAACGCGCAAGGAGCGCTCTACCTCAACGGTGAAGTCGACGTGTCCTGGGGTGTCGATGATGTTGATCTGCGTACCTTTCCAGAAAGAGGTAACAGCGGCCGAGGTAATCGTGATGCCGCGTTCCTTTTCCTGTTCCATCCAGTCGGTGGTTGAAGCACCGTCGTGGGTTTCGCCGATCTTGTAGTTGATGCCGGTGTAGAACAGAATGCGCTCGGTGACGGTGGTCTTACCAGCGTCAATGTGCGCCATAATTCCAATATTACGGACCTTCTTGAGGTCAGAAAGCACTTCCAGTGCCATATAGGTCTCTCTTCTTTAATTGAAGGTAGCTTGAAAGCAACCTTGTTTTTACCAGCGGTAGTGTGCGAAGGCGCGGTTCGATTCAGCCATGCGGTGCATGTCTTCACGACGCTTAACAGCGGCGCCTAGTCCGTTAGCGGCATCCATGATTTCATTCTGGAGACGCTCGAGCATGGTGTTCTCTCGACGCTGACGCGAGAAATCTACGAGCCAACGGAGAGCGAGAGTATTGGCACGGCCAGGCTTAACCTCAACCGGAACCTGGTACGTTGCGCCACCAACACGGCGGGAACGCACTTCTAGCTGTGGACGAATGTTGTCCATCGCGCGCTTGAGAACGGCGATTGGATCCTGTCCGGTCTTTTCTGCAACTGCAGCCAGCGCACCATAGACGATGCGTTCAGCGGTGGACTTCTTACCATCAAGAAGAACACGGTTGATGAGCTGAGTTACGAGAGTTGAACCATGAACTGGATCAGCAATGAGTGGGCGCTTACGAGCGGGACCCTTACGTGGCATTACTTCTTCTCCTTCTTCGCACCGTACTTGGAACGTCCCTGCGAACGGTTCTTGACACCCTGGGTATCAAGAGCACCACGCACGATGTGGTAGCGGACACCAGGAAGATCCTTCACACGACCACCGCGAACGAGAACGATCGAGTGCTCCTGAAGATTGTGACCTTCACCTGGGATGTATGCCGTGACCTCGATACCGGAGGACAAACGAACACGGGCGACCTTACGAAGCGCCGAGTTAGGCTTCTTCGGTGTAGTGGTGTAGACGCGGGTGCAAACTCCACGACGCTGCGGGCTCTTTTTGAGAGCTGGCGTGTTGGAGGCACTAACCTTGCTGCTGCGGCCCTTACGAACCAGCTGCTGAATAGTTGGCACTATTTCTCCTGTTTAACTATTTCTTTTCGTCGAACTGCCCGCCTGCTCGAATGAACCTGCGGTTGGAGAGGACACCGTTCCCCTCCCAACGTCTAAAGACCCTTCATCCGACACACTCTTCGCCTAAATTGCAACTACGAAAGCGAAGTATCGGTTTAGCAACGTGAAGGACCCTAGAACGGGCACCAACGTTAAGACTAACGTTTTAGCGGTAAAACAGTCAAAGACAGAGCACAAATTGCAAACGTGGCACTACACACATTCGGCGTGTAGTGCCACGTTTAGAGTTGGAATGATCAGATCAAGCAAGCCGTTTAGTTCTCAATTTCAAGAATCGAGAGCCTCAAGCACTACCTAACCTAGAATCATTGAGAATCACTTAACTTCTTTCCAGCCGTTCTTCTTGAGTTCTTCAACACTCTTCTTGAGGGAGAGGTAGTCGATCTTCGAATCGGTTACTGGAATAAGCTTCGCTTCAATAGCCTGCTTCAAAGTGTCCGAATCGCCTACTGGAATCGAAATGGTTTCGGTCATCTTGCCGTCTTTTTCAGCGATGTCGTACTTAGCACCCTTGATCTTGGCGTATTCATCCTTTGCTTCATCAACGGCCTTCTTGACGATTTCTTTCTGGGTATCGTCAAACTTCGCAAGGTCAATTTCGGTGTCCTGCTTGAAATCCTGAACCTTATCATCTTCCGCGTTGAGCGTCATGGTGATCTTCAGGCCATCTTTCTCTTGCGAGAGCTTTGCGGATTCTTTAACTGGTGAGCCACAAGCAGCTAGACCAAAGATGAGCATCATCGAAGCAAAAAGAGCCGTCAATGTGCGGGTGAACTTCTTCATGTAATTTCCTATTCCGAGGTGTTTCCAGCAAATGCTGTTTGCCCACAAAGCTTACCAAAATATTTTTTCTGTAGAAATTGGCAACGATTCTTGTTCACTAAATTTCACCAAATGTTCAACTTCCGTTATCGGTAAAACGCGAGCTAGATCCGAATTAAGCACGCACTAAACACGCTAAATACGCTAAACACAAAGCAAATCCAAATTAACGCGAAGGTGGGGTGCTAACCTGTGTCAGCACCCCACCTTTGCATTACGCCATGAGAGATGTAGGTCTTATCTCGATCCTGAAATTATTCAGAATTGCAAACCAAACCCATAGCCGATAGACGAATCATAATCGTCGTAACCACCATATCCGTAGATATCGTCAAACGAATCGAGGTCACGGCTAATGATGTTGTTCAACTGCTCGTATTCACTGCGTGCGGCTGGAGTTGGTTCAGCCTTCATGCCGCGCAGCTGCTCCAAGCCAGTACCAGCTGGGATCAACTTACCGAGAATGACGTTCTCTTTCAGACCAGAGAGCGGATCAGACTTCGAGTTCAGTGCAGCCTCAGTGAGAACCTTCGTTGTCTCCTGGAACGATGCAGCCGAGAGCCACGAATCGGTAGCCAAGGAAGCCTTGGTAATACCCATCAGCTCCGGACGACCCGATGCAGGCTTACCACCCTCAGCCAACGTTGCGCGGTTCGCATCTTCGAATACCGACACATCCACCAATTCGCCAGGAAGCAATGTGGTATCGCCAGCTTCGAGCACAGTTACGCGGCGCAACATCTGGCGCACAATAACTTCGATGTGCTTGTCGTGGATTTCCACACCCTGCGAACGGTAAACGTTCTGCACTTCGGATACGAGATGCAGCTGTGCCTGACGGCGTCCAGTAATACGAAGAACCTTCTTCGGATCCACTGAACCTTCAACAAGCTGCTGGCCAACCGCCACATGAGAACCCTCAGGAACGAGAAGCTTCGCACGCTTGCCCACCAGGTAAACGAGGTCTTCGTCGCCGTCGTCGCGCTTGATAATCAAACGACGCGAACGCTCCATGTCCTCGATTTCCAAACGTCCAGCGGCCTCGGCCAGCGGAGCCTCGCCCTTTGGAGTACGAGCTTCGAAAAGTTCCTGAACACGAGGTAGACCCTGGGTGATATCCTCTGCGGATGCAGCGCCACCAGTGTGGAAGGTACGCATCGTCAGCTGGGTACCAGGTTCGCCAATCGACTGAGCAGAAACAATACCGACGGCTTCGCCGATATCAACGAGCTTGCCCGTAGCCAATGAACGACCGTAGCACGCAGCACAGGTGCCCACGCGCGAGTTACAAGTGAGCACAGAACGAACCGTGATCTCCTTGATCCCAGCGTCGATGAGCTTCTCGAGCGCGACGTCACCAATATCAGTACCAGCTTCGACGACGACGTTTCCATCGGCGTCAACCGCATCCTTTGCCAGGGTGCGTGCATATACCGAGGTATCGATGTCCTCAGAGCGAACGTCGTTACCATCAGCATCGGTGACGATAATTTGCTTGGTCAGACCACGCGAGGTACCACAATCAGCTTCACGCACGATAACGTCCTGAGCGACGTCCACCAGACGACGGGTCAAGTAACCCGAGTCAGCGGTACGAAGAGCGGTATCGGCAAGACCTTTACGAGCACCGTGGGTAGCGGTGAAGTATTCAAGAGCGGACAAGCCTTCGCGGTAGTTCGACTTGATCGGACGAGGAATAATTTCACCGTTCGGATCAGCCACGAGACCACGCATACCAGCAACCTGGCGAATCTGCATCCAGTTACCACGAGCACCAGAGGAAACCATCTGGTTGATGTTGTTCCAGTAATCGAACTGGTCACGCATCTCATCAGCAACCTTATCGGTCACTTCAGTCCAGAGAGCAACAAGATCCTTACGGCGGTCTTCGTCGCGAATATTTCCCTCTTGGAAATCCTGCTCGATCTTAGCAGCTTGCTTTTCAGCAGCTTCAAGAATCTCAGCCTTGTTAGCAGGCGTCTTAACGTCAGATACAGCGATGGTCACGCCTGAGCGTCCACCCCAGTAGAAGCCCGTCTCCTTAAGAGCGTCAAGCGAGGCACCGACGTCTACCTTTGGATAACGTTCTGCAAGCTCATTAACGATAGCTCCCAGGACTTTCTTATCCACGACCTTGTTCACAAATGGGAACTGAGTTGGCAGCGCATCGTTGAAGATCGAGCGACCAAGCGTCGTCTCGAGCAACACGGCGTCGCCCTCTTCGTAGTTCTCAGGTGCTTGCCAATCGCGAGGCAAGACGACGTCCTCCGCGCGGAAACGAATACGAACAAGTGCGTTCAAATCAAGTTCGCCAAGGTCAAATGCCATCTGAGCTTCGGCAATTGAGGAGAAGTAACGTCCTTCACCCTTGCCACCCTCGCGGATCATCGTCAAGTGGTACAAACCGATGATCATGTCCTGTGATGGAACCGTAACTGGGCGGCCATCAGACGGCTTGAGGATGTTGTTTGCCGAAAGCATCAAAATACGTGCTTCTGCCTGTGCTTCCACAGAAAGTGGCAAGTGCACAGCCATCTGATCGCCGTCGAAGTCAGCGTTGAATGCCGAACATACGAGCGGGTGCAGGCGGATTGCCTTACCTTCAATCAGCTGAGGCTCGAAAGCCTGAATACCGAGGCGGTGCAGCGTAGGTGCACGGTTGAGCAACACTGGGTGCTCCTTGATGACCTCTTCGAGCACGTCGAACACTTCGTCACGCTGGCGCTCGATGAGACGCTTAGCTGCCTTGATGTTCTTAGCCAATTCAAGATCAACGAGACGCTTCTGCACGAATGGCTTGAACAGCTCCAAAGCCATCGTCTTTGGCAGACCACACTGGTGCAACTTCAAAGTTGGACCAACAACGATAACCGAACGACCCGAGTAATCAACACGCTTACCGAGCAAGTTCTGGCGGAAACGACCCTGCTTGCCCTTGAGCATGTCCGAAATCGACTTGAGTGGACGGTTGCCTGCACCCTGAACTGGGCGGCCACGGCGTCCGTTATCGAAGAGCGAGTCCACAGCTTCCTGAAGCATACGCTTTTCGTTGTTCACCATGATCTCTGGCGCATTGAGATCGATCATGCGCTTGAGACGGTTGTTACGGTTAATCACGCGGCGGTACAGGTCGTTCAAATCAGACGTTGCGAAACGTCCACCGTCAAGCTGTACCATTGGGCGCAAATCCGGCGGAATCACTGGAAGAGCGTCAAGTACCATCGCTTCAGGCTTCGTGCCCGAGTGCAAGAAAGCGTTAACCACCTTAATGCGCTTCAAAGCGCGCGTCTTGCGCTGAGCCGTGCCAGTTTCGATCTGCTCAACGAGCGCATCACGCTCAGCTTGCAAATCAAAATCACGCAGACGACGCTGAATAGCTTCCGCACCACGGAACGCTTCGAAGTAGTCGCCCCAACGAGCTTCCATCTCGCGGTACGCGTCTTCGTCACCTTCGAGGTCGCCTACCTTGAGCTTGAGGAACTTGTCCCACACCTCATCGAGGCGCTCAAGATCCTGCTCAAACTGACGGCGCACACGGCGGGTTTCAGCCTCTGCACTGCGCTTAATCTTGGCGCGAGCAGCGGCGTCGGCATTCGAGCTTTCAGCTTCTTTCAGAGCCTCTTCTTCGGCACGCAGCGCCTTCTCGACCTCAGCGTCGCGCTCCTTTTCGAGGTTCGCACGCTCAAGTTCGTATTCGCCGGTGAGAGTTGCGAGGTCAGCACGGCGACGCTCCTCATCCACGCTGGTCACCATGTATGCCGCAAAGTAGATGACCTTTTCCAGATCCTTTGGAGCAATATCAAGCAGGTAACCAAGGCGGGATGGAACACCCTTGAAGTACCAAATATGAGTTACAGGTGCAGCGAGTTCAATATGACCCATACGCTCGCGACGCACCTTTGAACGCGTGACTTCAACGCCACAACGCTCACAAACAATTCCCTTGTAGCGAGGGCGCTTGTACTTACCACAAGCACACTCCCAATCACGGGTAGGACCGAAAATCTGCTCACCGAAAAGGCCGTCCTTTTCTGGCTTGAGAGTACGGTAGTTGATGGTCTCAGGCTTGGTAACAGTGCCGTGTGACCATGAACGGATATCGTCGGACGTGGCCAGCGATATGTGGAGCTGATCGAAGAGATTAACGTCGAGCAAGATTCCTACTTCCGAAGTATTTTACGCCGGGTAAATTCTTTTGTTTCAATCGGTGGGCAAGGTAGCAGGCGTTTGGCCGCCTTGCCCACCGTCGAGAGCTAACTAGAAGTCAGCGCCTGTCTGAAGGTCTTCGAGGCCCGTCTGGACACCCGCAGATTGCGGTGCCCGGAAGGCGTCGTCGTCGGAATCCTGCAGACTAATAGCATTGCCTACAGAGTCAAGAGCTTCCACATTCAAGCACAGCGAACGCATTTCTTGAACGAGAACCTTGAACGATTCCGGAAGACCCGGCTCAGGTACGTTGTCTCCCTTAACGATTGCTTCATAAACCTTGACGCGGCCGACGGTATCGTCAGACTTGATCGTCAACATTTCCTGAAGTGTGTGTGCGGCACCGTACGCTTCAAGTGCCCAAACTTCCATTTCTCCAAAGCGCTGGCCACCGAACTGGGCTTTACCGCCGAGTGGCTGCTGGGTAACCATGGAGTATGGGCCGGTTGAACGCGCGTGGATCTTGTCATCCACCAAGTGGTGCAGCTTCAGCATGTACATATAACCAACCGAAACTGGCTCTGGGAACGGCTCACCGGTGCGGCCGTCGAACAGACGCGCCTTGCCGCTCTCATCAACCATGCGATCGCCGTCGCGATTTGGCAGCGTATTTCCGAGCAGACCCTTGAGCTCGTCGGAAAGAACGCCGTCGAACACTGGAGTAGCCACTGGCTGGCGCCCCTCAGTCTTGACTGAATTCTCTGGCAGACGCAGCGCCCACTCTTCGCCGTTCTTGCGAGCTTCGGTAGCGTCCCAGCCTTGAGCTGCAATCCAGCCCAAGTGGAGTTCGAACACCTGACCGAGGTTCATACGCGATGGCACACCAAGTGGATTCAAAACGATATCGACTGGAGTACCGTCTTCCATGAACGGCATATCCTCCAGCGGAAGAATACGGGAGATAACACCCTTATTTCCGTGGCGTCCAGCCATCTTATCGCCAATCGTGATCTTGCGGCGCTGCGCAATATGCACGCGAACGGTCTGGCGAACGTCAGCTGCCAGCTCGTCGTGATTCTCCGAAGAGAATTCCTTCACGCCGATCACAATGCCGGATTCACCGTGTGGCACGCGAAGCGAAGTGTCGCGAACTTCCTTTGCCTTCTCACCGAAAATAGCGCGAAGCAGGCGCTCTTCGGAGGTGAGCTCGGTTTCACCCTTTGGCGTGATCTTTCCGACGAGGATGTCACCTGCGGAAACTTCAGCGCCGATACGGATGATTCCACGCTCGTCGAGATGCGAAAGCATTTCTTCCGAAACGTTTGGAATATCGCGGGTAATTTCCTCTGGACCGAGCTTGGTATCGCGGGCATCAACCTCGTGCTCTTCGATGTGAATCGAAGTCAAGAGATCTTCTGCCTGGCAACGCTGGGACAGAATAATAGCGTCTTCGTAGTTGTAGCCGTTCCATGCCATGAAAGCAACGAGGAGGTTCTGACCGAGAGCCAATTCGCCACCGTCGGTAGCTGGGCCATCAGCAATGAGCGAACCCTTCTCCAAGCGGTCACCCTCAGAAACAACAACACGTTGGTTGGTGCAGTTTCCAGGGTTCGAACGCTCGAACTTCGCCAACTTGTACATACGGTGGTTACCGTCGTCTTCTTCCACGTAAACTGCGTCGGCGGAAACTTCGGTAACTACACCAGGCGCAACGGCAACAGTAACATCACCGGCGTCAACAGCTGCACGGATTTCCATGCCGGTGCCTACGAGCGGCGCGGCGGGACGGATCAACGGCACAGCCTGACGCTGCATGTTTGCACCCATGAGAGCGCGGTTTGCGTCGTCGTGCTCCAAGAATGGAATCATTGCGGTACCAACGGAACACATCTGACGTGCAGAAACGTCCATGTAGCCAACTTCGCTTGGTGGCACGAGCGCAGGCTCACCACCAGGCAGACGCACGAGAACTTCCTGCTCCTTGAAGGTACCGTCCTCATTCAGCTCAGCCGAAGCCTGTGCAACCGCGTAACGATCTTCGTCGGCGGCGTCGAGGTAAACGATCTCATCAGTGACGCGACCGTCCACAACCTTGCGGTAAGGTGTCTCGATAAAGCCAAAAGCATTGACGCGGCCAAACGAAGCAAGCGAACCGATCAGACCAATGTTTGGACCTTCAGGGGTTTCGATTGGACACATACGGCCGTAGTGCGACGGGTGAACGTCTCGAACTTCCATCGAAGCGCGATCACGCGACAGACCACCCGGACCGAGAGCCGACAGACGGCGCTTGTGCGTCAAACCAGCAAGCGGGTTGTTTTGATCCATGAACTGCGAGAGCTGCGAAGTTCCGAAGAACTCCTTGATTGCAGCCACGATCGGGCGGATATTGATCAACGACGACGGCGTGATCGCTTCAGCTTCCTGCGTGGTCATACGCTCGCGCACCATACGATCAAGGCGCGACAAACCAGTGCGAACCTGGTTCTGGATCAGCTCGCCAACAGCGCGAATACGACGGTTGCCGAAGTGATCGATATCGTCCGTTTCGACGACGACGCTGCGGCCGCCCTCAGCGGATACAACTTCTGCTTCACCTGCGTGCAGAGCGAGCAAGTAGCGAAGCGTAGCCGTGATATCGGTGATCGAAAGCTGGCGCTTGGAAGATTCAATATCCAAGCCGAGCTTCTTATTGACCTTGTAACGACCAACCTTGGCGAGGTCGTAGCGCTTGTCGTTGAAATAGAAATTGCGCAGCAAGTTGCGGCCAGCCTCAGCGGTTGGCGGTTCGCCTGGGCGCAGCTTGCGGTAAAGATCTTGCAAGGCTTCTTCTTGAGTCTTGACGGTATCCTTTTCCAAGGTGTCAATCAGAATTGGGAAGTCCTTGAATTCTTCGCGAATCTCGGATTCGCTCATGCCCAGGGCCTTAAGGAATACGGTTACCGACTGCTTGCGCTTACGATCGATGCGCACGCCCACCGAATCGCGCTTGTCGATTTCAAACTCGAGCCATGCGCCGCGCGACGGGATGACCTTGGTCGAGTAGATGTACTTATCAGAGGTCTTGTCTGCCAAGCGTTCGAAGTAAACGCCTGGGGAACGCACCAGCTGAGAGACAACGACGCGCTCAGTACCGTTGATAATAAAGGTACCTTGTGGGGTCATCAGCGGGAAGTCACCAATAAAGGTGGTCTGAGACTTGATTTCACCAGTTTCGTAGTTCTGGAATTCAGCAGTCACGTAGAGCGCCGCCGAGTACGTCATGTCTTTGTCTTTGCATTCAACAATCGAAGCTTTCTCATCTTCAAGATGAGGATTCGACAACACAAGACCCATGGTACGAGTGGTGTTTTCAATCGGTGAAATTTCATCAAAAATTTCTTCAAGGCCCGACTTTTCGTCTGGGTGCTCAGCTCGCCACTCATCTGAGCCAGTGAGCCATCCATAAGAGGACGTCTGCAAGCTGAGAAGATCAGGAACCGTCATAGGTTCCGTGAGTTTAGCGAACGAGATACGATCAGCGGCAAGTTTGCCGTTCACGACGGTGGGCATAGAGGTGCGCGAAGCAGCCAAAGGATGTTCCTTCCCTGGGTTCCGGTAAGGCTATCAACGCAAAGATCGGACACACGCACGCACAATTAAGAGAAATACAGATTCAGATAAAAAGGGTACGGGTGTTGATACACTGCGCAAGTTTCAAATCTACCGAATCAGGGCGAATTAGTCCAGCCCCCACCAGTGTGGAAGGGGTCACGACTCGTATGCTCTAAGAAATCCTCGAAGGTCTGAGGGCTGTCGCTGCCCATCAGTTTCATCGATTTGCTTAGATTTTCATGACCAACGAGCGTCTCAAACACTATCGCGGTCAAGAAAGACTTTCCCATAGATAGAGAAAAACTGCAAGCTACCGGTGCGGCGCGCCGGTAGCTTGCAGTCCCAATCAGCCATTTGCAGAGATTACAAAAGATCTTTCAATCCAGGACTCGTCAGCTCCAAAACTGCAGCTCGAGCATTGTCAGGATCGTCAGCGTCTACCGCATATGCAGCCATTTGCTGGCAAGTTGCCATATCGTGCAAACGCAGCGCAGTGCGCACTGCATTCACCTTATTCGGAGCCATAGACAGTGAAGAAACTCCCAATCCAACCAGCACCAAAGCCAAAAGCGGATCTCCGCCAGCTTCGCCACACACGCCCACAGGCTTACCAGTGGCACGCCCACCCTCGCAGGTCATCTTAATGAGCGTCAACAACGCCGGCTGCCACGGACTCAAAAGCTCAGCAAACTCACCCTGCATACGATCTGCCGCCATGGTGTACTGCGATAGATCATTAGTACCAATCGAGACGAAATCAACTTCGCGCATCACCCGTCCAGCTAAAATAGCGGTCGAAGCGATCTCAACCATCGCACCCGCTTTAGGCAAGCCCACTGCTTTAACTTTCTCGGCAAACCAACGAGCCTCGCTCGCCGTAGCAATCATCGGGGCCATAACACGCACATCTGCACCAGTTGCCTTATAAGCCTGAGCCAGAGCCTCGAGCTGAGTGTCAAGCAAATCTTCCCGGCGCTGGCACAGGCGCAAACCACGCCGTCCTAAAGCCGGATTTTCTTCGGCGCCGAGATTGGCAAAAGCCAGCGGTTTATCAGCACCAGCATCGAGCGTGCGCACCACAATGCGTCGATCACCAAAAGACTCAAATACCTTGGTGTAGGTAGCAATCTGCTCTTCTAAACTTGGCGCATCAGATCGATCCAAGAACAGGAACTCCGTGCGGAACAGACCACAGCCCTCCAGATCCATCGCTGCAGCTTTCGCAGCGTCGTCGGCAGTGCCAATATTGGCAAGCAACGCAACCTTGTGGCCATCGTACGTCGCTCCCTCACCCGAGGAACCTGCCAGCGCTTTCGCGCGACGTACTGCACGTTCCTTGAGGTCAGCCACTTCCCTATCGGTAGGGTTAATAACAACCTCTCCCACACCGCCGTCCACAGCCACCAAATTCCCCTCAGCAGCAGCTACCACGCCGGGCACCTGCACAATAGCCGGGATGCCAAGTTGAGCAGCCAAAATAGCGGTGTGGCTGGTCGTTCCACCCTCTTCGGTAATGATCGCAGCACACAGCTCCGGAGAAAGCGTTGCAGTTTCCGCTGGAGCAAGATCGCGAGCCACCAAAACCGAAAGTTCCGTGAGCTCAGGCACGCCGGGCGCAGGGAGTCCTAGCAGCTGTGAAATCGTGCGATCGCGAATATCGTAAAGATCAGTGACGCGCTCAGCCATATAGCCACCCAGACCAGCAAGCATATCTGCATATCCTTGCGTAGCCTCGTGCACGGCGCGCGTCACTCCCATTCCCTGCTTGAGCTTGGCATCAACAGATTTTGCCAGACCGCGATCATTAGCCAACTTTGCTGAAGCCTCAAGGATTGGGCGCACGGCCTCCGAAGCCTGCTGCGCTCTCTCGCTGAGCTGAGCAGACACATGTGCCATAGCCTCGCGCACCCGCACGCTCGCCGCTTCCCAATCAGAAGTGGGCGCTTCATTGGCATCAAAACCGGGCGCCGCATGAACTGCAACTGCTTTAGCAGCTGCGATTCCACTTGAAACGCCTAAACCGTACAAAATCTGATGAGTACCAGTCATGAGAGCCCCTCTCAGGCGTCGAGATCAGTTTCGAGCAGACGCGCCAAAGATTCCAGCGCCTCATCAGCGCCCTCCCCCTCAGCAGTGAGCGTCACTTCATCGCCGCACTGCGCGCCCAGCGTCATAACTTCGAGCACCGAAGCGGCATCTACTGGCTCTTCACCAGCAAGGGAGATCTGCACGTCAAAACCAGTTTCTTCCACAGCCTGAGTAAACAGTGCTGCTGGTCGTGCATGAAGTCCAACTGCTGAAGCGATCTTTGCTGTACGTGTAGCCATTATTGTGATTCCTTTCGAATCGGTTGAGCATCACCGCTCACCCTAGCAATGTGCATTGTTAAATACGAAATTTCATCTTCGCTCACGCGAGTATCAAAACGCAGCTCAATGATAGCCGCCAGTTTCTGCGCCACAGCAACACACTCTGGATAGCTATCACGAATTGCCTGCCCAATGACCGAAATTTCCTCTTCGTTTATTTGTTTTTGTTGATGGATACGAACAAAGAGATAACGAAGGTGAGTGATAAAACGTCCCACGTTCACCGACGTCGACTCTAAATGTACGCCAAAACTCGTCTCGATGACTTCGATCATCTGCTGAATAATCCCCGTCATCATATATGTGTAACTCAGATCCCCGTGGCTGAAGCCAAGGTTGACCAGATGTAAAGCGATTGCCACCGCTTCATCCTGCGGCAACTGCTCCTCGCTCAAGCGGTTAATCTGGGTGAGCAGATCAACCGCCTGGGCGTATTCTTGCGGATACAGATTACGCACCTCCGCTTCGAGCGGATAACGCACATCCATAGCAGTGCGCACCCGCTCGAAAGCGAACGTAATATGATCCGCAAGTGCAAGGACAAAGGCAGGATTCGAACCCAACCCGCTGTCGGTAGAGCTGAACGCCTTTTCCAGAAGTTCGAGAATCTTCGGCGGAATATCTGCCAAAAGTTTTCCCAGATGATCTGGGTCCCTGCCGTCAACTGGCACGAATTTTCGCACAACCTTCGAGGGGTCGATTGACGATCCGGGCTTTGCCTGGAACCCAATCCCCCAACCCGTCACGATGACTTCGGCGGCGTCGTCATCACGCGCCAAAACCACGTTGTTGTTGAAAACTCGCAGGACGTCCATACACTACCTAGTTACTGAAATGATCTTCTCACCAGCCTGAACGTCGGTTGGCACAATCGGCTCAACGCTCGTCAGCGACTTGGTGTTTGTTACAGTCACAATTGTAGTAGTAGCGAAGCCTGAATCAGTGACCTGCTGCAGATCCACCTCAACAAGGACGTCCCCACTTTCGACCCGCGCACCCTTTTCTACGCGCACGTCAAAACCTTTACCCTGCATATTCACGGTGTCGATACCTACGTGTACGAGCACCTCCACGCCGTCGTCGCTCTTGATTCCAAAGGCGTGTCCCGACTTCTGCACCGAGGCCACAGTTCCCGATATAGGGGCGAGAATTGTACCATTCTCTGGATTGATCCCCACACCTGCCCCAAGCACACCAGATGCGAAGACGGCGTCGCCCACCTTGTCGAGCGCAACGACGCTTCCCGCCACGGGCGCGAGGACGTCCGTCGTCGTCTCAGTGTTCTCGACGACGCCGCTGCCTGTAGTTTCGTCCGCAACCACAGCTGAACGAGACTCGGGCTGCGCGTCCGAGCTTGCGTCGTCGGCACCTTGCGCCGCAGCCTCAGCTTCCTGCTCAGCCTTAAAAGCCGCGCGTTCTTCAGGCGTGCGGAAATCCGAAATAATAATGAGCACCATAGCGACGACGAAAGCCACCATCACACCCAAGGTATAACGCCACACTGGTGTGAACACCGGAATTGTGAGCAGGGATGTGAAAGCAAATGCGCCGGTAGTCACTCCACCCGTAAGGCCAATGACGATGCCGCCAGCCAAGCAGCCCACCAGCATACGCGGGTAGATTCGCTTAAAGCGCAGGTGAATACCGTACAGAGATGGCTCGGAAATACCACCAAGGAGACCAGCAGCCAAAGCACCGATGGATACCTGGCGCATCACCGTTTCTTTATGGCGAATAGAGAGAACTAAAACGCCAGCCGTCGCACCGAAACAAGCAAAGTTCCATGCACCCATGGGGCCTTGAATGAAGTCGTAACCCAGAGTCTGAATATTGACGAGCATGAGCGCATTCAATGGCCAGTGCAAGCCCAAAGGCACCAAGAACGGATAAATCACTGGAATGAGCACGGCAAAGACGATTGGGGCATGGCCATTGAGCCATGCGAGGCCAGAGCCAAGGCCATTGCCAACCACAACTCCCAGTGGGCCAATTAAGAATGCGGTAACTGGAATCATGATGATCATCGAGAAGAATGGCACAAACACCATCTGCAGGTTCTCAGGGAAAATCTTCTTCAAACCGCGGTAGACCAGCGCTAACAGACCCACCATCATCAGCGGCACGAACACTTGACCCGAATAACCGTGCAACGGCATGTGGATTCCAAAGACTTCCGCCACACACGACTTCGTTCCAAGTGAATCATTTGTTTGGCATACAGTGTTCGGGAAGCGCTTTGGATCCGAAAGCGAGACGAACTCCGGCGTCATCAGCGCGCCCATCACTGCGGTACCGAGCCATGGATCGACACGCAGCTTCTTCGAAGCATTGTATGCCACCATTAGCGGCAGGAAGAAGAACACCGAATGCCACATTGCATCGACGAATACCCAGGTAGAGGACTTGGTGTCGTCGCGGAACTTGATAATTTCAAAAGCGTCGAGAATCGAAGCGAAAGCAATAATGAGCGAAGCGCCCAGCAATACGCCCAAAATCGGGCGGAACGAGTCAGAGAGAAATTCAAAGAACGCATCTACCCAGCCAAAACGACCCCGCGCTTTGCTGCGAGCCTCGGCTTTGATTTCTGCATCGGTTTTCGCGGCCTGCTTGCCAGTTTTTGCCATGCTAGGCAGGGACTTAATCTCATTGTAGAGAGTAGCGACGCCGCCGCCAGCCACAACTTGGTAGCGCTCACCTGATTGAGGTACGACTCCCAAGACACCGTCGATCTTTTCCAGTTCCTCGCGATTGACCTTGCTTGCGTCCACAAGTTCAAAACGCAGCCGTGTGGCGCAGTGGGTCAGACTCTTCACATTGGTAGAGCCGCCAATAGCGTCGATAATTTGCTGCGCTGGGGAAATGACGCGCGTTTCATTCGACATGATAGCTTCCTTGCTTAATGAGATATTGGGTTATAGGTGGTGTAGGACAAAACGCCGGTAAAAACAAAAAAGACCCAAGCTATGACGAATCGTCATGCTTAGGTCTTGCCCCTACCGGGTAACAATCCTCTGGTTAAATACCAGCTTTCGAAAGATACGATATACCGCCACGAAAGAGCTTGTCTAGCAACGTGGTTCAGATCACCACAGTGCGCCCTTCATGGCTTTCGGACGGTGATCCGATTCGGAAAAGCCCGGATTCTTGGGGCGTATAGCGCAACATCTCGATATTTGTGCAGATGATGCCAAAAACGCACCGACTTTCCATCGTAAGTAGACTCCAAGCTCGGCTAGCCAGCGCCAATTTGTGCCGAATGCGTTATATGCGAAGGCTATGTGCGGAGGATTCATCAAGAGAGATGCGGCGCGAGAAGTCTCGACGAGGTATGCACGCGGGTACGCACGCGAGAAGCTGCACGGGAGGTGTGCGTGAGGAGAGCATACAAGGGAGGGCCCCGATCTTCGATCGGGGCCCTCCCTCAACCGCCGGTGTTTAACCAGCAAGTTTAAGATTGCGGTCTAAACCGCAGAAATCACTTAAGAACGACGGTTGCGCCAGCAGCTTCGAGCTGTTCCTTAGCCTTCTCAGCGGTTTCCTTGTTAACGCCTTCGAGAAGAGCCTTAGGTGCGGAGTCAACGAGCTCCTTAGCTTCCTTGAGACCAAGTGGGGTAAGAGCGCGCACCTCCTTGATGACCTGGATCTTCTTGTCGCCAGCGTTTTCGATGATAACGTCGAACGAATCCTTCTCGTCTTCAGCAGCTGCTTCACCTGCAGCTGGAGCAGCAGCAGCTGCAACAGCAACGGGAGCGGTTGCTTCAACTTCGAATTCTTCTTCGAACTTCTTAACGAAATCGTTGAGCTCTACGAGGGTGAGCTCCTTGAAAGCTTCGATGAGCTCTTCAGCGGTAAGCTTGGCCATGATTGACCTTCCTTCCTGTGCCTACGCGAGGCAATTTAATTGGTTGATACCACTACCCTCAGGCAGCGGATTCCTGCTTCTCGCGCAGGGCGTCTACGGTGCGCACAGTCTTGGTGATTGGCGCCTTGAATACGTATGCAGCTTTGTACAGCGAAGCCTTGAGGACTCCAGCAGTCTTAGCAAGCAGAACCTCACGGGATTCGAGATCGGCGAGCTTCTGAACATCTTCAGCGTTGAGAAGATTACCTTCGAGAACACCGGCTTTCACAATGAGAGCCTTGTTCTCCTTAGCAAAGTTCTTAACTGCCTTAGCTGCGGAAGCGATGTCACCGGTAACAAATGCCAGCGCGGTCGGACCCTTGAGGTCGTCATCGAGTCCTTCGATGCCGGCTTCACGGGCTGCAATGCGTGCGAGGGTGTTCTTAGCAACCTTGTACTCTGCGTCAGCACCGAGCGCACGACGAAGCGTCTTTAGTTGCGCAACGGTCAAACCGCGGTACTCAGTCACCAGAACCGCCGAAGACTTGCGGAAATCTTCCGTAAGCTCTGCGATCGCTGCAGACTTGTCGGTCCGTGCCATGGGACCTCCTTCCGAATAGTAGCCGCAAAAGTCGGAAGTTTTACAAAACAAAAACCCTCGCGCAGCGCACGAGGGTTCAAGCATACTTCTGCTATTGAAAAATCGTACCTGCGCGGGCTTCGCACTGCGAACTTCACCCCGTTGGCAACGGGCGACCTGCGGTCTTGGGCAGAATATACGCTACCTGCCCCGGCGTCGTCATGCAAGAAAGAACGGCGCTTCGTGAGCGAAGCAACAAGGCGACCAGTGCAAAAGCACCTATTCCATAAGTATCTGCCGCAGAAGGACTCACCGTATAAGTCCGTATCACACAAGCGCTTAACGAGCCGAAACGAGATTCTCGATCCGATGGAACAAAATATCGAGTGCCACCAGGTTGCGCCCACCTTCAGGGATGATCAGATCTGCGTGCCGTTTCGACGGTTCAACATACAGCTCATGCATTGGTTTCACAGTGGAAAGATACTGCTTCTCCACCGAATTAATATCCCGGCCACGTTCGAGCACATCTCGTTTGATGCGGCGCATAATTCGCACATCTGCATCGGTGTCTACAAAAAGCTTGAGATCGAAGAGCTCACATAACTCAGGCTGCGCAAATATCAAAATTCCCTCAACCAAAATCACCGGAGCCGGTTCAATACGCGTCGTATACGATTTTCGATTGTGCTCCGTGAAATCATATACCGGACAATCAATTGCTCGCCCGGCAATAAGTTCCTGCAGCTGTTGCGCCATCAAATCGTTATCGAATGCTTCCGGAGCGTCAAAATTGAGTTTTGCTCGCTGCTCGTGGGTGAGGCCATGATGCTCTTTGTAATAGTTATCGTGGAAGACGACGGTGGTCTTGGTATCGAAACGCTCAGCAATCGCGCGGGTGAGCGTCGTCTTCCCACTGCCAGTACCACCCGCAATACCAATCACAAAAGGCTTAGCCACAATGAACCTTTCTCCACACAAAACACGTTGGACACCAATACTCGCCCGATTCTACCGATAACTCGTCTGATTCTACCGATAATACGAAAGAATACGAAACTCCCCGAAACAATCAGTTTCGGGGAGTTTCAAAGTGCTATTTCACACCGCTAAGAAATCACTTCTCGGTCTTGCCAAGCTTAGCAATATCAAGTGGGATTCCTGGACCCATCGTCGTCGCAATGGTTGCCTTGAGCAGGTAACGACC
The DNA here is from genome assembly GCF_016907845.1 of Arcanobacterium pluranimalium. GTDB lineage: Bacteria > Actinomycetota > Actinomycetes > Actinomycetales > Actinomycetaceae > Arcanobacterium_A > Arcanobacterium_A pluranimalium. Next base: position 899,070 of record NZ_JAFBCS010000001.1, on the reverse strand, counting down.
CTTCGACGAAGCCGGCTTCAAACGCATGATCTCCTGGTACGCAGCGTTGAAGTTATCAAGCAACTGCTCTGCAGTGAAACCAGTGTTACCAACGATGAACGGAAGGTTACCGTGCTTATCAACACGGAACTCGATACGTCCACCCTTGATGTCCGCAACAGCCTTTGCGGTATCCATCGTCACAGTACCAGTCTTAGGGTTTGGCATGAGACCACGTGGACCGAGCACACGACCAAGCTTTCCAACCTTGCCCATCATATCTGGGGTTGCAACAGCTGCATCGAAATCGGTCCAGCCACCTGCAACCTTCTCGATGAGATCGTCGTCGCCAACTTCATCCGCACCAGCTTCGAGAGCGGCTTGTGCACGCTCACCAGTTGCGAATACGATTACGCGCGCCGTCTTACCAGTTCCATGAGGAAGTGATACGGTACCGCGAACCATCTGGTCTGCCTTACGTGGGTCAACACCGAGGCGGAATACAGCTTCCACAGTCGATGCAAACTTTGTAACAGAAGTCTTGGAAGCGAGTTCCAAAGCCTCCTGAGCGGTGTAAAGCTCGCCGGCCTGAATAAGTTCGGCAGCCTTACGATAATTCTTTGAGCGCTTTGCCATTCTGCTTTCTCCTTTTTAGCAGTCGTGGTAATGCGAACCAGCTCCGGGTTCTACCACGATGTCCCGAGGACACCTACACCGAAACGGTGTCTAAAAATCAGATCTCGTCTGTGGTTAGACCCATAGAACGAGCGGTGCCCGCGATGATACGAGCAGCGTTGTCAATATCGTTGGCGTTGAGATCCGGCTGCTTCGTCTTCGCAATTTCGCGAAGCTGATCAGCGGTAACATGGCCAACCTTGTTGGTGTGTGGAACGCCTGAACCCTTCTTGATTCCAGCAGCCTTCTTGAGCAGATCAGCAGCTGGCGGAGTCTTGGTTACGAAAGTGAATGAACGATCTTCGTAAACCGTGATCTCAACTGGGATGACGTTGCCGCGCATGGACTCGGTAGCGGCGTTGTAGGCGTTGCAGAACTCCATGATGTTCACACCATGCTGACCCAAAGCTGGGCCGATTGGTGGAGCTGGGTTTGCAGCACCTGCCTGAATCTGAAGTTTGATCAGGCCTGCAACCTTCTTCTTCGGTGGCATTTAATGATCCTTTGTTTCTAATGTGTACCGCCACATGGCAAAAGTGGCGGGCGTCGAACAGCTTAAGTCAAAAGGAGGAGAAAATCCTAAATCGGATTAATCCATCTTCTGGACTTGGCTGAACGACAAGTCGACCGGGGTTTCCTGGCCAACAAGCGTCATAAGCACGGTAAGTCGCTGATTTACCGCGTCAACCTGTGAAATTGTAGCCGGCATTCCCACCCAAGGTTCAGTGATGAGAGTCACCGTCTCGCCAACTTCGTACTCAGCAACAAGAACAGGAGCGCCAGTCTTGACTGGTTTTCCAGCAGCAACAGCTTCTTGAGCAACTTCTTGCTCAACCACTGGGGTGAGCATCTTCACGATCTCGTCTTTGGTGAGCGCAACTGGGTTACGACCGTTTCCAACGAAGCCGGTCACGCCGTTCGTCTCCTGCACAACTCGCCAAGAGTCGTCGGTAAGATCCATACGAACAAGGGCGTAACCAGGGATTCGAACGCGCGAAACACGCTTATTCTGACCCTTCTTCACTTCGATAACTTCTTCCATCGGCACTTCTACCTGGAAGATGTAATCTTCCATATCCATCGAGTGGATACGAATCTCAAGATCCTGCTTGACGCGCTTTTCGTAGCCGGCATAAGTGTGAAGAACGTACCAACGGCCTGGCAGACCACGCAAGCGGGCGCGAACCATCTCTTCAGTGTCGACGCCGTCTGCTTCAGTTTCGCCAGTTGGTACAGTCTCTTCTGCCGTGGGCTCTTCAGCAGTTTCCACGTCTGAGCCAGCCTCGGCTTCTACTGCCTCGGGAGCAACGTCGCCAGAGGTAGTCTCCACAACTGGAGCTTCAGCCTCAACTTCTGGGGTCGAACCGTCAGAAAACAGCGGACTGTTTTGTGGCTCGAAAGTTTCTTCAGGCATGTTCCCTGCTTCCCTACTTATGTTCCCTATTACCGACAATTACTGTTGAGCGCTAGCGATCAGCCAAACACCCAGAATACGAACTGGCTAAATCCAAGATCAAGCAAGCCCACGAAGATCATGACAACAATCAAAAATCCCACAACCGTGAGGAACATAGTCCACAACTCGCTGCCGGTTGGACGCTGAACTTTCTTAAACTCAGCAAGAACCTGCTTAAAGAACGTGATGATACGAGCAAAGAAGCCCTCTTTGCTCTCTTTGGCTACACGATGACCATGAGCTTTAGCAACGTCATTCACGAGTGGATCCTCTCGGTTAATGTGGAAAACGGCCCCTTTGGGCCGCTTTCTGCAGGGCAGGAGGGACTCGAACCCACAACCGCCGGTTTTGGAGACCGGTGCGCTACCAATTGCGCCACTACCCTATCGCTTAGCGAGCACTATCAATTATGCCTGAGAGTGAGGCCTAATTTCTATTGCTTGGCACAGCTCAATCCACTTTAGTCGGCTTTTGCTCATTAGTCCAAATAAATGTGCTCTCCGCCCTGTAATTCTCACCACGTTGGATCGACACACGCGCTATCGCAAGCGAAAATCATCAATGCCACACGAAATTTCCGCCTACATTTTGGACTCAGACGGAAGGGCAAAGTGTTTTGTGACACAATAGATGATGTGAATGAAAATAAAACAGCCCGCCGGGTTTCTACCCGCCTTGGGGCACTTCAAGAGTCAGCAACCCTCGCCGTAGACGCAAAGGCCAAAGCATTGAAAGCCGCAGGAAAGCCTGTTATTGGCTTCGGTGCTGGTGAGCCTAATTTTCCGACCCCTGATTTTATTGTTGAAGCAGCAATAGAAGCAGCAAAGGATCCTAAGAATCACAAGTACACACCAGCGAAAGGCCTGCCCGAACTACGGGAAGCCATCGCTGCCAAGACTAAGCGCGATTCTGGAATCGACGTTGATCCTAACAACATCATCGTCACAAACGGCGGAAAACAGGCCGTCTACCAGGCGTTCCGTTCTATCGTAGACGACGGCGACGACGTCATCCTCCCTGCTCCTTACTGGACCACCTACCCTGAGGTCATTCGCCTCTGCGGTGGCAACCCGGTAGAAGTATTCGCAGGGTCCGATCAGGGTTACAAGGTGACCGTGGCGCAACTAGACGCCGCTCTCACGCCAGCAACTAAAGCACTGCTGATGTGCTCGCCGTCGAACCCAACTGGCGCTGTCTACTCCGCAGCCGAGCTCAAGGAGATCGGCACATGGGCACTGGAAAACGGCGTCTGGATCATCACCGACGAAATCTACGAGCACCTCGTTTACGAAGGCAAGCAGTCCTACCTGCTTAAAGAGGTACCTGAGCTCGCCGATCAAACAATTGTGGTCAACGGCGTCGCCAAGACATACGCAATGACCGGCTGGCGCGTGGGCTGGATGTACGGCCCGGCAGATGTGATCAAGGCTGCATCGAACTTCCAGTCGCATATCACTTCGAACGTCTCCAACGTGGCGCAGCGTGCCGCAATCGCCGCTATTACCGGTGATCAGAGCGTTGTAGCACAGATGAAGGAAGCTTTCGACCGCCGTCGGAAGAAGATCGTAGAAATGCTGCGCGAAATCGAGGGCTTTGAGGTTCCAGAGCCAACCGGCGCATTCTACGTTTTCCCCAATGTGCAGGCAGTTCTCGGTAAAGAGTTCAACGGCCGCGTCGCAAACACCACGTCCGAACTCGCTACCCTCATCCTTGAAGAAGTTGAGGTAGCTGTTGTTCCAGGTGAAGCCTTTGGCGCGCCCGGCTACATTCGTCTCGGTTACGCGCTGTCCGACGACGATCTCGTGGCAGGCATCGAGCGCCTACAGAAGCTTTTCAACCGATGAGCTTCGTTTCTCACGACGACGGACGCCGGGCTCAGTAGCCTTCTTCAAGTAGGCTCTGCCCGCGTTCAATCCAATTTTCGGCAATACGGAGGCGGTTTTCCGCCTCCGTATTCCATTGTTTGCGCTGCTTACGCGCACCTGCAACCAATGAAATGACCACACCTGCAGCTGAAGCACACAGAGCCACTGGATCAACGCGCGTAGCCAGAGAATCGAACCATTGATCCAGAATGACGGGGATAGAGCGATACGATTGTGGAGCAAGACTCGGCAAAACAGACATATGTGCTAATAGGCAAGCCCAGTCGTGAACGCGGTGCCCAGGGCTGAGAGAGTCGAGATCTAGCAGGCCAGTAAGCTTGCCAGTTTGCGGATCAACGTAAATATTTGCTTCGTAAAAGTCTCCATGAGTGGGAACTACCGGCCCCAAATCTGCCTGTTTCAGCAGCTCTCGAATCCTCTTCGCCACATTGTGGCATCGCTCCTCATACTCAGGAAGCGCAAGCGCAGCAGCATGGGCATAGTGTTCACACCGATCTACCCACGCAGCTCGTTGAGGCATTCCCAGCGCCAAATATGGAAGTGAGTCGAGGCAAGATTCGAGGGAGTTCAAGACCTGCTGTTGTTTAATCGCATCAGAAATCGTGATCGAAGAAAAATAGCGCGACAACGCGACTCCGGCCACCGGCGTCGTCACAACAAAACCAGGTGCGGATTTGTATATCACCGGAGCTGGCACACCTGCCTTATTGACAAGTTCTAAGCGGCGCTCCAGATCGGGTTGATCTTTACTGCGCACAACTTTGCCGAACAGTGCTGAGCCAGATTCGCGCTCAATCCGCACCACGGCGCGGCGCGTAGGACGGTATCCGAGCAATTCGATTTCAACGCGTTCGCCCAGAAAATCAGAAAGTAAATGTGGTGTGCAGGCGAGCTCAAGCGCAGGCAATTCAGGGTCACACGGATGCTGCCAGACACACACGCGTGTGCTGCCAAAACGCAAAATTTTTCCTTGCACGCCCAGGATCGAGTCCTCAGCAATGCGCTCCGTAGAAGCAACCAAATAGGTATCTACTCGCTGCTGGTGACGATTGGTATCAAAGACGACCGTGTATCCAATCGAAACTCCCGCACCTGGGCGATGATGTACCTGATGCACAGCCCAAGAACGCAAAATTCCCTGCTCAGCAACTGCGAGTCGCAGCATTTCGCCTGCTCGCGAGCCAGTGAGTAGCGCTAAATCACGCCTTTCACACCGGGCTCTCTCAGAATTTTGCATACTCTTTTTATATGAGACCTCGCCGGTAAATACAAACTGCACACGGTGTTGTGACATTATGTGCACAGTGTGCTGCGACATTGCGTGCGTGATGCGTTGTGACATTGCGTGCACGCCAAGCCTCCTCATGGAAACTCTGATGATCCGCTGGCAAAATAGGTGTATGCGAGATCTCCAAGCCCTTCCTAAAGCTCATCTGCACCTGCATTTTACAGGATCAATGCGAGTCTCCACACTTAAAGATATGGCGCAGAGCCAAGGAATTCGGCTTCCGGAAAACCTCACCGATAACACCGCACTCCAAGTTCCTGCTGATCAGCGTGGCTGGTTCCGTTTCCAACGCGCGTACGACGCGGCTCGCAAAGTCGTGCGCTCGGAAGATGCGATGCGTAGGATCGTGCGCGAAGCAGCTGAAGACGAGGCTCGCGAAGGCTCTAAACGCCTCGAAATCCAAATTGATCCCACGTCTTACGCCCCCTTTGTTGGTGGTATTACCCCAGCTCTTGAAATCGTTCTTGACGAAGCCACTCTCGCTTCGCGCGATACCGGCGTACAAGTGGCGATCGTTGTGGCAGCTTCGAGGCTCAAGCATCCCCTCGATGCACGAATTTTGGCCCGTTTAGCAGCCAAGCATGCAGGCGAAGGAGCAGGCCAGGTCGTGGGATTTGGACTCTCTAACGACGAACGCCGCGGGAATACCCCAGAATGGGCAGGCGCATTCGATATCGCTCGCAAAGCTGGCCTGGCGTCAGTTCCGCACGGCGGCGAGCTACTTGGCCCAGCACACATTCGCGATATCGTCACGGCACTCAAACCTCGCCGGCTCGGGCACGGCGTGCGCGCCGCAGAAGACTCAGCATTGCTCGAATATATCGTTGACAACGGAATCGCTCTTGAAGTGTGCCCTGCGTCGAATGTGCAACTTGGCGTTTATAACTCCCTTGGGGACGTCCCCCTGCGCACCTTGCTCAAAGCCGGTGCACAGATCGCGCTTGGTGCCGACGATCCGCTGCTCTTCCTCTCGCGACTCACTGACCAGTACGAGAACGCTCGCAAACTCGGTCTTGACGACTACGAAATCTCTTTGCTCGCGCATTCTTCGATTAGTGCCTCGCTCGCCGCGCCATCCGATAAGGAACGCTGGCACGATGAGATTGACGCCTGGCTAGCCACGCCTGATCCCGCACCTGATCCACAAGCGGCTTGATCCCACACCTGATGTGGTCGCTGATCCGGTGCCGTATCCGGCACGTGCCGAGTAGCTGGGGACAATCAGATCGTCACGTTGACGAGCACAGGTTCAGGCACGAGCGTGACGCCGAAACGCTCGCGAACGCCGTCGCGAATAGTTTGAGCCAGTGAGACGACGTCGGACGCACTCGCTTCACCACGGTTGGTCAGCGCCAACGAGTGCTTCGTGCTCACAGCAGCAGGCCCTGGCATGCCGAAACCTGGTTTGAAACCAGCATGATCAATCAGCCAAGCCGCAGACGTCTTCACCTGACCCTCAATTTGCGGCGCGGCAGCGCCAATCTGGTTAGCGCCACCCGATTTTCCAACCCCGTACTTAGGGGCATCGTCTGGCAACGCCGCAGCTTGTTCCTCTGAGAGGATCGGATTCGTAAAGAAAGAACCAAGCGAAAAAGTATCGCGATCTACTGCGTCCAGCACCATACCCTTGCTGCGTCGCAACTCAATCACTGCACTGCGCACGTCGGAGGCAGGTACTCGCTCACCGGCGTCGACACCCAATTTCTGCGCCAACTGAGCATAGCGAATTGGTTCCGAAAGCGTAGCCCTACGCAGGTGAAACACCACGTCAAGCACGATCCAACGCGGCGTCGCACCCCATTCACCGCTCAGTAAAGACTCCTTGAGAATCGAGTGGCGGTAACCGAATTTGAGATCCGCTGCGAAGAAAGTACGAATCGTGCCGCTCTTGCGGTCGAAAGTGCGCACCGACGCAATCGTTCCAGCCACTTCCTGCCCGTATGCGCCGATGTTTTGCACCGGGGCAGCCCCCACAGTACCCGGTATGCCCGAAAGACCCTCTAGACCCATCCAGCCATGTTCAATAGCAAAAACGACGACGGCGTCCCACGGAGTTCCAGCCGTCACCCGCATTTGCGCTCCCCCACACGAATCTTCGGAGAGAATCTCAATCGAAACGCGATCGTCGTGAACCACGACGCCTGGGAAATCGGCGTCGGAAGCTAAAATATTCGAACCCCCGCCAATAACGAGCACTTCCTCACCGCTGCGATCCGCCTCCGTGACCGCCGCGATAATCTCAGCTTCGAAGCTAAGATTTTCAAAACTGCGCACCTTACCGCCCACAGCGATAGTGGTCATATCAGCAAGACGACGCGCATCGGGCTGGAGCCGGGTGGTCAGAACGGCAGGCAGGGCGTGAGTAGGCTCAGTGGGTTCAGGAATCGAACAAGTCATGCTTTCACCTTAACGATAGCGAAGAAAAAAGAAAACCTCCGACGATGCGGAGGTTTCGTGCTCATTACAGAGCGAAGTTCACCATAAGAACTGAGAACCGATCAACGGGTCTCGCGGTGTGCCTGGTTCTTATTGCAACGAGGGCAGAACTTGTTCAGTTCCAGACGATCCGGCGTATTGCGACGGTTCTTCTTGGTGATGTAGTTTCGCTCCTTGCAAACCTCGCAGGCGAGGGTGATCTTAGGGCGAACGTCTTGAGACTTGCTAGCCACGGTTATTTCCTCACGTTCGGTTTGATTGGAGAAGCGGATGCTTCTTTGGTCGAGAGTAGCGGGGGCGGGGTTTGAACCCGCGACCTCACGATTATGAGTCGTGCGCTCTGACCAACTGAGCTACCCCGCCTCACTTCATCACTTAATTTCTTAAGAAATGAATCGAGCCCCGAAAGGGAATCGAACCCTTGACCTTCTCCTTACCATGGAGATGCTCTGCCGACTGAGCTATCGGGGCAACGCTGGAAAGCTTACCAAAATTCTTCGGTAATTCACCAACCAGAAAACCAAACCTGGCGGTGAATCAGATCACCACACGGCTGGTTTCAGATCGAAAATCGATCCGTGGCGGGTGAGGGATTCGAACCCCCGTAGCTTACGCGTCTGATTTACAGTCAGATACCATTGGCCGCTCGGTCAACCCGCCGATGTGCTCGAAATATTTCTTCGCACGTCACAGTAGATTAGCAGTTAGGGTGGGTAGGATGTCAAACCGATTTGGCAGATTGCTAATGCAGCGCTGATCACATTTCTCTTTTTGCGTGCTCACGCCTTTGTGTTCAATACCGGATAAGCTGTACACATACCGTAAAGAAGGGAGCCATTGATGGCAGATTCATCGTTCGACATCGTGTCGAAATACGACCGTCAAGAAGTTGACAATGCCGTGAACCAAGCCGCTAAAGAAATCAGCCAACGCTACGATTTCAAGAATGTTGGCGCTTCGGTAGAACTTTCCGGCGAAGCTATAACAATGATCGCAAACTCCCCTGAGCGCGTGCTCGCGGTGTGGGATGTGCTCCAATCGAAGCTTATTCGCCGCGGCTTATCGCTGAAACAAGTTGATGTGGGCGACGGCGAACCCAAAGCTTCTGGCAAAGAATACCGGCTGGTTGGCGCACTTAAAGAGGGTATCGACCAAGAAAACGCGAAGAAAATCACTAAACTCATTCGTGATGAAGGCCCCAAGGGTGTTAAAGCCCAAATTCAAGGCGACGAAGTGCGCGTATCGTCCAAATCGCGCGACGCACTTCAAGACGTGATCGCTATGCTCAAAAGCGCCAAACTCGACGTGGCCTTGCAGTTCGTCAACTACCGCTGAGCGCGGCAATTATCTTTCTATTGCCAGATCACGGGCTTGCATCACGATCTCACGATGCGAGGTGACGTAGCGAGGCTACGGCGCGAGACCACAATGCAATAAAAATTTGGTGGGTGAATGTTAGACATTCACCCACCATTTAGTACTCAGTAGAGTTTCCCATCATGTGGCTCACCACGGGAAATAGCCGTCATCGTCTCGCGCTCCACAACTTTGATGCGCTCACGGCCAACTGGCTCCCCTAGCGACTTCTCATAAGCCTCAAGCAGCTCCCAGCCCTGCCAGGTGGTGTAACGCACTCCGCGACTCTCTAGCACCTGCTGAGTCGCCTCCCAACCGAGCTCTTCAGTGGTGGCGTGCAAAAGCCCTGCCTTGTAGTCCTCTACCAGGTTGCCGATAGTCTCCTGTGCGTCAGATTTCGTTGAGCCAATGAGTCCCACCGGACCTCGCTTGATCCAGCCGGTAGCGTACATGCCGTTCACGACGACGCCGTCGTCCACCACGCGTCCTGCGACGTTAGGCACGACACCGCGCACGTCGTCAAATGGCGCACCTGGAATAGGCGACGAGAAGTAGCCAACAGCTCGGTATACGGCCTGCACCGGGTAGTCGATGAACTCGCCGGTACGGGCAACGGATCCATCGCCTTGTAGTGCCGTGCGAGCCATGCGGATTCCTTCAACATGCTCGGTTCCGAGAATCTCTGCCGGTTCTTGCAACATATGAATGTGAATACGGCGCGAAGCAGTCTTTTCTTCTTCCTGCTCAAAGAGGTAATCGGTGAGGATATTGACCACTTGGCGAGTCATCTTCGAATCGGCAACTGCCGCTTCGGAGGCCTCATCATAATCGTAGTCGTCCTCGTAAACGATGATGTCGACGTCTGGAACTTCGCCCAACTCACGCAATTCCATCGGCGTAAATTTCACTTGAGCCGGCCCACGACGACCAAATACGTGTACATCTGTGACCGGAGATTTACGCAGTCCGTCCTCAACGTTTTGTGGAATCTCGGTGCTCATGAGATCTTGCGGGTGTTTAGCCAAAATTCGCGCCACATCAAGTGCCACATTCCCCACACCAATAACCGCAACTTCTTTAGCTTCAAGTGGCCAGGTGCGCGGATAATCGGGGTGTCCGTCGTACCACGAGACGAAATCAGCTGCTCCATAGACTTCAGGCAGATCGGCTCCTGGCACGTTGAATGGACGATCTCGATCAGCGCCAGTTGCAATGATGATCGCATCATAGTGTTCGTGAAGTTCGTCGAACGTTACGTCTTTGCCGATTTCAACGTTGCCAACCAGCCGAATATCTCCACGCTGCAAGACATTGTAGAGAGCCTTAATGATCTGCTTAATGCGTGGATGATCAGGGGCGACGCCGTAACGGACGAGTCCGTAGGGCGCAGGAAGCCTCTCGTATAAATCGATCTGAACATCAACATCGGATTTCGACAAAATATCGGACGCATAAATTCCAGCTGGACCTGCGCCGATAACTGCTACTTGTAGCGGACGATTACTCACAAAAACCTCTTCCTAGAATTATGGTCTGAGTAAATCGTACTAGGTCAGGTCTTTTCCCCATAGATAAGCCAAGTGTGGGTGACCAATTCGTCAAAATTGGTCACCCACACAAGTGTTATCTCAACGTCCTAGCTTTCGCTTTGTGACGATTGGATTAGCTCAAGGATCAACTTTCGTTCACCGTTGCATCGAGCCGAATGATTCCGTACGTCCAACCATGACGGCGATAGGCTGCACATGGTTGCATGGTTTCCGAATCGATGAACAGGTAGAACGGATGGCCAACCAACTCCATCTCGTATACCGCTTGGTCTACGGTCATCGGATGTGCTTCGTACAGTTTCTGGCGAAGCGTTACTGGAGAATCTCCAAGCTGCGTCTCCACTGCGACACCGGGCTCAGTTGGCACAGTTTCGTCCCTGGCAGTGGCCTCCTCCTCTTCTGCTTTCAAGCTTGCGAGCAAAGCCTCAATGTCAAGGCTGTGCCCATCGCGCTCCCATTTGTTATTTCCCTTATGGTGATTCTTTTGCCGTTCGTGCGCACGACGAAGCTGCTCAACAAGCTTTTGAGTTGCAAGATCAAGGGCGCCATAACGATCAGAAGCAGCAGCTTCTGCCCGCACTACTGGCCCTTTATCACGCACGGTGATTTCGATCTTCTCCGAAATCTCTGCTTGAGCTGGATTGGGTTCATGCGTGACTTCAACATCTACTCGTTGTGCACGCGGAGCGAACAACTCAATCTTTGCCAGCTTTTCTTCTACATGAGCACGGAACTTGTCGGAAACTTCAGCGTTTCGACCTTTTACTACAAATTCCACGGCGACCTCCTGATTTGGCCTGTCAACATGTGGGTTTGTCCCACGAGGATAAGGGAAACTCACCGAACCCGGCGAGCAACAAAGCGAGCATCACCCCCTTATCTTCTCCGACCTGCCATTTTCTATCATTGATGCCTCATGCCTGCCTTTTGCCTACGTGCTGCCTGGCTGCAAATTTCCAGCTCAGTTGCATATATCTAGTTCTGCGAAACTGACGTTCAATCACCGCCAATATTTCGCGACCAGCATTTACGCAAGCAACGTTTACGCAATCAACACCAACGAGAAAAGCTCACGTCACGAATTGTTTGAGTAACTCAACTATACCCGATTTTTTGCTCATATGTGACTTATGCCACCGGCGAAATTCGCGGGTCTACTGCCGCCGCGAGCGCAAATCCGCCGATCACGCGCCCGCCCGCGTTCCGCACTGCGCGAAACGCTGCGTCGAAAGTTGCACCGGTGGTCACGACGTCGTCTACCAAAATCACGTCCCAACCATGCAAACTCCGTGTTGCCTTGATCGAATTGCGCTTACGCGCTCGCCCACCGAAGGTTTCCACCGAATACGGTCGCTTGACACCTGCCAATGTGACAAAACCAGCCTTAAGGTTCGCCCATGGCAACGCCGCAGCTCGCCCGTCCCTCAACTTGGTTCCACGTTTCTTAAGCACCTCCTGGCAGGGCAAATCCAAAACTTCTGCCACTTCTTGCGCTAGATCGAGCACGATCATTTTCCCCTCGTGTTTGCGCCGCCACCGGGACGGAATCGGCACTACAGCCACGTATCGGCGCATATCCAGAGCAGGGAAAATATCGTGCACACTACTGCGTCTTATTAGACTGCGCAGACTCAACAGCCACACAGCGCGCATAGCGTGCGAAAGCCCTGAGGACTGCGTATTCTTCCAGGCCACAATCGCACGCGCAGGCGAACCTCGATAACTGAGCGGACACCATATAGGAAACAGACTCACGTCCGCGCCTCCTTGCGGATCCACCTGCTGTAAGAAAGGCGTACTGACATCAGCACGCCGCCACTGCGCCGTCATATCGCGCATGCAGCGCTCACACAGCGGCGTATCCCATGTGCCACAGGCAGCGCAGTATTGCGGGTAAATCATGTTGAATACGGCGTACATAAAATCTGTGAAGACGCTGCAATTCATCAGTGTAGAATTCATAGATCTAGTCTGGGCTATTACAAAAGCTACCGGAGCAAAGATTCAAAACCTGTGGAGGCGCTGCCCACTTCGCCAGACTGTGGAAAGCAGCAAAAGGAGATTCACAAGGAGTTTATCCTGGAAGCGCAGGAGATTTATATCCTTGCGCAAACAGCCGCCAAACACCCGAGAGATATTCGTAGAGCGTTCCCGAACGATCTAAAAGCACAATCGAATCGCGACCGCGACCCGCCGTCAGCTCCACCGCACCATCAATCGCCGTCACATGAGCAGAGGGGCCACCCACTTCAGCGATATACAAACCGTGCGTCGCCTGGTCAACACCTTTGGCCAGAACCGCGAACTTTAGCTCGCTAATCCATGCCACATCGACGATGTCTTTCAAACGTTGCACCACGTGAATCGGTTCGCCAAAACCGGTAGGAACGCCAGACATATCTCGCGCGATGGAGACGACGGAAGCGAGGTTAACGCCGTCGCGATCATAAACAATGATCATGCGCGTGCCCTCACGCGAAACATTAATCAAACGGATCTTCGAACTATCCACTTCTTCCAAATGCAGCTTAACCGAAGCTCCCGTGTTCGTATTAAAAGCGAGGAGATCTCCGCGAGAATCGGCTTCACCCGTCCATACCCACGAATAAGTGTCGTAACTCGGAGGAATGAGCTGCTGGCCAGAAGTTAATTGCGTGACTCGATTCCGAGCAAAATCCAGACTCTGCAGCTGAGTGTCGTTATTGGACAACGCAGCAGCGTATTGCACCTGATCAGAGTATGCAACGGCCAAATGATTTAGCCCCATTCCCCGCAAAGCATCCGATTGGCTGAGCAAACGTGGCTTGCCATCCACAATCTGCGCAGGAAGTCCATCAACTAACGCCGTCAGTGGCGCAGCAGCGAAAGGATATGCAGGCAAATCGAGTCGCGATCCCACGGCCAAGCTCGAACCACCAGAGGTCAACTCCACTTGCTGAACCAAACCAGTAGCCGTCAAAGTGCGGAAAAACTGAGTCTCAATAAGAGCGCGCTGCCCTTCAGACAGCGAAGCTACCGACGCCGATAGCTCAATGCGCGCAATCGAATCATCAACCGAAACCACAGCGTTATCCGCACTTAAATCAACAGGGATAGCACTGTGTACAGCGGGAGCCAGCCACGGCGATGGCCCCTTAACCAGACCTTTCACAAGCGAGGAAACAACCTGTTGGCGCGGATACCATCGCAGGTCTGGAACCAAGGCGATGTTATTCGGCGTCAAGAAATACAGGGGAGCTTTAACGTACAAAGAGGTGAATAGCGATTCGGGCATCGAAATACCATCGTCAAGAACAGCAATTCGCCACTCCCCCTCCTTGTTGCGCATCAACGTGAATTCATTCGAAATAATCGCATCTACCGGCGACGACGTATAGTGCCCCTCAGCGTCCAGAGAACCGAGCGCGCCAACCGAAACGCGAATCGCATCGGTAGCTGTGCTCGAATAATCCCTGCTCTCACTATCGGGATAGACCCGAACCGAGCTCATCGGATTCCATCGGGCAGCGGCTTCCGGAGTCAGGTATTGCCGGGCGACGACGAAGTCATCAGAATTTCCAACCGAGGAGGCACGCAAAAATCCTTCCACCAATTCCTCAGGTGATGCACCAGGTGTTGGCCCTTTCGGGTCGAGGATAATGCTGCCACCAGGGCGAACGGCGTCTTCGACGATATTGACTCCACCGCTGGTAGGCAAACTTCCTGTACACGCGCTCAAAACGACCGCGAGCAACGCAATAACCCCAATGAACTTACGATTCATGCGCATTCTCGCTTCGTTTCACTGAGGATTCTGGCGACGACGCAACATCCCGTGACGCCGCAACGTCCGGTGACGAGACGACGTCTGGCGACGACGCCGACAACGGTAGCGCTAAAGGCTCGCTTCCCGCGGACAGTTGAGCAGGCACCGACGTTTGCAGTGCAGAGACGTCGAAAACTGCCAGATCGTCAACGCCCAGATCATCCACACCGGGGTCAATCACCTCAGCTGGGAGAACCTGCACCGGTTCCGGAGCCCGCAATTCAATAGGTTTGATAAACGTCTGACCTGGAGTTTTCGGAAGAGTCAATAAGAACATTGACCCGACGCCCAGCTCACCGGCAGCTTCCAGCAAGCCACCGTGCAAGAGCGCGTCCTCACGTGCAATCGTCAACCCAAGCCCAGTTCCGCCGGTCTTACGGACGCGCGAACTATCCGCACGCCAAAAGCGATCAAAAACATGTATCGCCTGCTCTTGCGTTAAGCCCACGCCGTGATCGACGACGGCAACCGCAACCGCAGTTTCGCCCCCTTGTACGTGCACAGAAATCGGTGCCCCTTCGGCGTGCTCGAGCGCGTTAACGACCAGGTTGCGCACGATACGCTCCACTCGACGCGCCTCTACTTCAGCGACCGTTTCGCCGTCGGCAGTGAAAATGACGTCGACGTTATTGTCGTGCGCCAGAGGTTGGGCGATGTCAATAACGTGGTTAACGACGTCGCGCAAATCCGTTGGCTCAGTTGCGAGCGTCATGGCACCGGCGTCGTACCTAGAAATCTCCAGGAGATCGGTGAGCATCGAATCCAAATTGATCAGCTGCGCATGCTGCAACTCGGCGCTGCGCTTCAAAGAACTAGACAGCTCATCGCGCTTGTCGTAGATCAACTGTCCTGCCATACGAATCGTGGTCACTGGCGAGCGCAGCTCATGGGAGACGGCGGAAACGAAGTTAGTCTGCAACTCAGACATGCGTTCAAGGCGAGTGAACTGGTGTTCCAGCGAGGACGCCATTTGGTTGAAAGATAGTGCCAGATCAGCGAATTCGTCCGTACCCTTGACTTTCATGCGCGTGTCAAATTCGCCCTCAGAAAGCTGGCGAGCATTTTTCGACACTTCTTGAATCGGGCGCAAAAGCATACGCAGCACCAGCGCTGTAAAGAACAGGACCATTGCCAACATGGCAATTGCCGCGATGGCGAGCACTTTATTTGTGGTGGAGAGCAGCTCTTGCTGGCTCTCTAAAGAATAGACCGCATAAAGTTCGTAACTGCCCGAATTTGGGATCTGAATCGAGGTGCCAATAACAATGGCGGGAATATCGCTGCTTCCATCGCGCGGCACGGCAACTGACTGCCATGCAATTCTTCCCGTGCGGCTCACTTCGCTGCGCAGATCGCGCGAGATTAACAAACGCACTTTCGTAGCCGAGGCCGTAGCCGGTTCGATGATCTGCGCGGACGTGGGAGTCTGATCAGCGGTGCGCAATAACACCGCACCGATGAGTCCGCGCGATGGATCGTACATCGATGAAACGAGCTGGTTGGCGACTTGCTGCGCTTGCCCCGTCGTTGGAGAAGCTGAAGCCGAAAAACGTTCCTGGGCGATCCCCGCTTCGCTTGTAAACTGCTTGATACTCGACTGCGCAGCCTGATTGAACACTGCCGAACGGATCTGAGTGGTGATGACGATTGACGTCACGCCAACACTGACGATTCCGCCCACCAAAATGAACACAATGAGCCGTACACGCAGCGAAGAAGCCCAGGCAATTTGCAGTTGATCAATCGTATGGGAAAGGCGCTCAAAAATGCGGTAACCATTACTCGCATCTTGAGTAGATTCGGATTGTTCACGAAGCGACTCGGTCACTCCCGGCCAGCTCCAGCCCTATATCCGACGCCGCGAACCGTGAGTACTACTTCGGGGTTCTCCGGGTCTTTCTCGACCTTGGCGCGCAGGCGTTGAATGTGAACGTTCACGAGGCGGGTATCGGCTGAATGGCGGTAGCCCCACACGATCTCGAGCAGTTCATCTCGTGAAAATACCTGGAAGGGCTTGCGTGCGAGAACTGTGAGAAGTTCGAATTCGAGCGGGGTAAGATGCAAAATCTCCTCGCCGCGTTTTACTTCGTGAGCAGTGAGATCAATCGAAAGATCTGCCACGGTGATCACTTCCGACTCCGGCTCTTGACGTCGCAGGCGCGCTTTAACACGTGCGAGCAGGATTGAGTTATCGAAAGGTTTGGTGACGTAATCGTCTGCACCGGCTTCAAGACCTGCAATCACATCGACCGAATCCGTTTTGGCGCTCATCATAATGATTGGAACATCAGATTCTTCCCGTAGCTGATGGCACACCGAGACGCCGTCCAGACCAGGCAACATAACGTCAAGCAAAACAAGTTCCGGGCGTTCGGCTCGGAACAGCGGCAAAACATTCAGACCATTGGCACAGACCGTAACGTCATATCCTTCAGATTCGAGGAGGATGGCCACCATTTCGGAGATGCCAGGATCGTCATCAACAACAAGAATTCGCGCGTTCATATCTCTATGTTCTCATGATCAGCGAAAAAAAATCACGTACTGCGGATTTATTCTTGTATCACATGTACCACACCTGCTACTACCAGCTTCTAAAATGTTTATACGATATGTCAGTTTTACATACATGCGGACACAAAAACTGTCGGAGGCTTACGTTAAAATAAATAGTGAGTTCTAAACACTTAGGAGAAAACATGAACGAAAATGCCAACGACGTCCCAGCCAATGGCGGCTCAGACGACCACTCACCCACGTCGTGGCAGCCGAGTTATTCCAGCTCTGCGGCGGAAAATGTGACGCCTACTGGTGAAGGTACAACGCCCGTAGCCGGAAGCGCAATGCCGGCAGCCGGCACAAACGCACCAGCACAATACCCCTCATTCGGCTCCCAATACAGTAATCAAGGGCAATACAGCAATCAGGGGAACAGCACAGGGTATGAACAAAAAGGCCAGTTTGGCGTAGCCGATGCCCGTGCAACGCAGTTTTCTTCAGGGTGGAGAACAGTCATTCCGCTGCACCCGCTAAATGTGGGCGAAACACTTGATGCAGTATTTCGTCTCATCAAATTTAACCCAGTAGCTTTTATCGTGTTCCCGGTAATTCTGGGTTTTGTATTCTCAGTTTTGGGCGGTTTGATCTTTGCCGGCTTGGGAGAAACAACGATTTTCCATGAGCTCAACAATATTAGCTTCCAAAGTAGATCCACCCAAGCCAATATGCGCATCATAACCTCCGTGCTGTTTATCACCTTGGCTATTGGAGGTTTCCTTGCGCTTTTGGAGACCTCGATTGTGACTATTACGGGTGCACGAGTTTCACTCGCTTCGGTGCGCGGTAAGAAGCTCACTTTAGGTGAGACTTTCAAACTCGCTGGCTATAAATTCTGGCGAGCATTCTTCCGCATGCTCGTTGTATCAATAGTCCTCGGAATCATATTCGTTGTAGCATTTATCGTCTACGCCATTGCTTTTGGCGTGATTGTTGATGCCACCGTCCGGCCTTCACCTGACCTCGCACCTGGTGTTATTGTTGCGATGATCGTAGCATTCATCGTATTCGCATTAATTGCACTTTCATTCTCAATCCGATTAATGCTCACATCCCCAGCCATCGTTATTGAGGACATCGGGCCGTTCAAAGCAATCGCCCGCTCATGGAATCTCACTCGCGGCGCGTTTTGGCACATTCTCGGTCTGGTGGCAGTCACGATCTTCTTGGGCATCGCGATGACTATTATTTCAGTGATCGTCTTTGCTCTGTTTGGCATCAGTGGCGCACAATCCAACGGCTCCACGATCTCGCAGATATTATCGTCTATCATTTCTATCGTGATTAATTCGGCAGTGATTGTTCCTTTCACCTTGGCATTGACTAATACCGTGTATGTGAATATGAGGTTCCGCCGCGAGAACTTCCACCAGCAACTATTGATGGAAGCAACTGGTCGATGATTTTTGAGGTGCCGGCTGTACCTGATGCCGAGACGGCGAGAAAGCTCGCTGAAGAAGAACTTGCAAAGACCAAGTACAACAGTGGAGAGTCGCTCATTCAAGAGTTTCTCAACTGGTTAAACAAGATATTTTCCCGGACTCTTTCTGATGGTACTAATGGTTTGCAGATATCAGATTTCTTAATACTAGGGCTGATTTCAATTCTGCTAGCAGCGGTTATCTTCCTTGTGATTCGCTATATCCGCCGTTCACGTATTAAGGCAGCCGGCACCCTCACAGCGCACCAAAGCCAGCGTGCGCTTTTCGACGACGAACGCTCCTCAGCTCAGCTCTTTGCAGCTGCCGACGCCGCGCTCCAAAATCGCGACCTCAACCTCGCCGTCGTCGAACGCTTCCGCGGAGTCATTCGACATCTGGAAGAAAAACGCTACCTACGCATTAAACCTGGAATGACTGCAAGCGAAGCTGCACGTGACGCGAGCGCCATCCTCGACCATCAGCAGTTATTCTTTGAAAACGCCCAGTGGTTTAACAAAGTCTACTATGCCGACTTCGCTGCAACGAATGACGCAATAGCGTTGTCGTATCGGGTCATGGAGCTAGTCACTGCACTTCCCGTGCACAAAGATTCGCAAATTCGCACGGAGTTGGTGGCGCGATGAGTATCCAAAGCACACTTAACACCAGCACCACTAAAATCCGCTCGCGATCCGAGCATAAGGCTCGGCGCCTGCTCGTCACGGTCCTCGTTGTTGTAATGCTAGTTGCTTTTATTGCAAATATGCTGCTCACTTCCGCAAAAGATAATCGCCCTTACTCTCCTGACTCATATATGGAGAAAGGCTCAGCAGCACTAGCGACTCTGCTCAAAAACGAGGGCGTTGAGGTCGTACATGTAACGAGTCCCGAGCAGTTGCGCGACGTCGATTCCCGCACGACGGTACTAGTCACCAGCCCGACGTCGATGAGCGACGAAGACATTGCGACGATGGTTGATGCTGATGCTCGCATTATCGTAGTTGGCAACACCGATTTTATTGATCTCGAAGCTTGGGGATTCAACGGCAGCATCGGTCTGCGCTCCTCACGCAGTGTGGTAGCAGACTGCGAGAATCCAGCTGCGAAGATTGCCGACGAAATCGGACCAACCTCCGCAGGACTCAGTAATCCACCTGCACATTCTTGTTTCTTGTTAGGTAACGAAGCAGTCTGGGCAACATCAGCTTCCAATCCTAAGATTTCGTTCTTCGGCGCCCCAGATATTTTCACTAATAAGTACCTAGCCGAACGTGGGAATGCTGCGTTTGCAATGCACATTCTCGGTTCTCAACCCAAACTCTTCTGGATCGAAGGCTACACCGACTTTACTATTGGTGCGCAGGAAAAAGACACAACTGCGCTCCCCGATTGGCTTATCTACACCTCCATTGCTGCACTGCTGAGCGGATTGTGGCTCGTCGTCACTCGACTGCGACGCTTCGGAAAGCTCGTGCCAGAATCCATGCCCGTCGTCGTACCTTTTGGGGAAACTCAGGCCGGACGCGCGCGTCTCTACGCCCGCGGAAAAGACTATCCGTATGCTGCTTCGATCTTGCGAGCTGCAACGATTCAAGCAGCAGCATCACGTTACGGTTTGCACCGGTATTCCTCTCGCGACGACGTCGTCAGTGCTTTCGCTACGGCATCGCGCCTGAGCCCGCCACAACTTTCAGACCTGCTCTACACCAGAGAAGTCCGTTCGGAACGAGACTTACAGCGCTTGAGCGCCGATCTCAATGAATTGACAAAGGAAATCTCACATGACCGACCATCTGCCTGAACCCCCAGCTATGCAGCCCAATAATGAAAAACCAGGAGAACCCACGATTCATATGGACGCTAACACCACAAACATGAACGCTCATACCACAAACGACTCCGCAGCTGCGCAGACCACTGCCCCTGCCCCAGCCCCAGCCCCAAATGGCGAGCTTGCTCAGAAGTTTTCTGCCTTGCGCGCCGAGATCGGAAAGGCAGTAGTTGGCCAAGAAGAAGCCGTCTCAGCAATCTTGATTGCCCTGCTCGCTGATGGTCACGTGCTCCTTGAAGGCGTACCGGGAACCGCTAAAACGCTACTTGTGAAAGCACTGTCTACCGCACTCGCCTTTGACAACAAACGCATCCAGTTCACACCAGATCTCATGCCAGGCGACCTTACCGGATCCTTGATCTATTCGAGCCAGTCGGGTGAGTTCATTTTCCGCCCAGGCCCGGTGTTTACCAATATTTTGCTGGCAGACGAAGTAAACCGCACTCCACCCAAGACGCAAGCAGCGCTCTTGGAAGCAATGGCCGAGCATCAAGTCACGGTGGACGGCGAGCCGCGCGCACTCCCGACGCCATTTACCGTCGTCGCCACACAAAACCCAGTCGAATACGAGGGCACTTATTCCCTGCCAGAAGCACAACTTGACCGCTTCCTACTCAAAGTGGTGATGCCGCTTCCACCACGTGCTGTGGAAGTGGAGATGCTCAATCGTCACGCCCATAATTTCGATCCGGCGAATATTGCTTCAGCTGGTATTAAGGCCGTGGCAAGTATCGACGACGTGCTCGCGGCTCGCAAGCAGGTGCGCGCAGTTGAAGTGCACCCGGCAATCATCGATTACATCGTAGATTTGGTGCGAGCAACGCGCGAATCTCCGGCCATCAATCTTGGCGTTTCGCCACGTGGTGCGACCGCGCTTTTGGCGGTAGCCCGCGCTTGGGCTTGGTTGAATGGCCGCATGTTCGTCACTCCCGACGACGTCAAAGCACTTGCGATTCCAACTCTCTCTCATCGAATCGCCCTGCATGCTGACGCCGAACTCGACGGTCTCAACGCTGTGCAAGTTGTGTCGACGATCCTCAACACGGTTCCGGTGCCGCGCTGATGTATATTCGCTCTACGGCTTGGTATGCCTCGCTCTTTGGAATACTGATCGCTCTTTTGACCAGTAGCGTGAATGTGTTGCTTCTCTTTCATGGGTTGCTGCTTGTGCTGTGTTTGGCCGACGTGCTGTTCGCTCCGCCACCCAAGGCGCTCCTCGTTGAACGTGAAGCGAATGAGTCCACCAAGACTGGCGAATCCTGCACTGAGCGACTCATCTTGAGCAATGGCTACCGAAGCAGAATCCGCGGTTATATTCGCAATGCTTGGCCGCCGTCAGCTGGACTTTCGCCGGCAATGCACAGCTTTGCACTCGCACCATTGGAAAAGCAGATCGTTGAATCAACTTTTACCCCGCAGCGACGCGGCACTGTGAAATCTGAGCACGTCACAATTCGCACGATTGGCCCGCTCGGTTTGGCGGGCAGGCAAAAAGGCTTTATGAGCCAGTGGGATTTGCGCGTGCTGCCACCTTTCACTGCTCGCAAACACCTGCCATCACGCTTAGTTCGACTGCGCGAAATTGAGGGACGGGCGCTACTGCTCGTGCGTGGCCAAGGCACGGAATTCGATTCGCTGCGCGAGTATGTGGCAGGCGACGACGTTCGCGCCATTGACTGGCGTTCCTCAGCTCGCCTGGGTCACACGGTTGTGCGCACCTGGCGCCCCGAACGCGATCGACGAATCGTGATTGTGCTCGATAGTGGACGAGCTGGAGCGATGCGATACGGCGATTATCCCGCTTTCGATACGTTCATCGAAAGTTCACTACTCTTGAGTGCACTTGCAGCTCGCGCAGGTGATCGCGTGAGTCTATTTGCTCTCGACAACGCCGTACACGCACGTGTTTCTGCACGTGATAGTGCAAATATTATCAACCATTTTGCACAGTCGCTGGCCGATGTTGAGCCGACTCTCCACGCTACTGATTGGACGCTCGGCAAGCAGACCATCGACTCTTTGACGCATCAAAGTGCCTTGATCGTAGTGCTCACTTCTACTGGATTGAGCACGATTTCCGATGGATTATTCGACGTGCTGCCGCAAATTGCCCGCCGTCATCGAGTAGTCATTGGGACGATCTCTCAAGGAACTGATCCAGGTAGCAGTACTAGTGCAGGTATTGCAGGTGCAACTGGAGGCGTGCACCGGATTGATGGCGATGCCTCGGCACATTTACCAGCCCATAGCGTTGTGCACGCAGATGAGTCCGATGCACATGCCGTGCCAGAAACGATCTTTGAAAAAACGAGCCGCGCACGCACGTCATTGGAAAACGCTGCAATTTTACAAGAATTGAAACGGCTTGGAGCCGTGGTGGTTACAGGCTCGCCCGAAACACTCGCGCCGCAGCTTGCTGACTGCTATATCGATCTCAAAGCTCGGGGGCGACTCTAGCATAGTCCTTTGAACTGCGGTTTTAGCTGTGGCTCTTGGCGGTTCCTTGACGCACAGGAAGTATGCAATTATTAGCTATATGCGATTGACCAGCCGACTTCTTTTTGAGATTGGTCTGCGCTAAGCCCCCGCTTGGAAGCACGACGCCCGAAGAAAATTACCCATGCCCAAAAGCCCAAGAGAGCAATCGAACCAATGGCAATTTTCACTCCCCAGGGCAATTGTGAGGGCGTCACGAAGCCTTCGATCAAACCCGAGATAAACAGCACGAGAATAAGCCCAAAACCAACCATCATCGTTTGGCGACCCTCTTTAGCGAGTGCTTCGGTGCGAGGTCGGCGCCCAGGGTTTACCCACGCCCAGAATATTTTCAACCCCGCGGCTCCTGCCACGAAAATTGCACAGAGCTCAAGCTGCCCGTGTGGAAGAATTAGCTGGAAAAACTCACTAATTGAACCGTAATGGTAGAGAACAGCACCGGATTGACCCACCTGTGTTGAATTTTGGAATAGCACTATTAGCGGGAAGAAACCCGTTACGCCACCAGCAACGCATTGCAGGGCGATCCACGCGTTATTCGTCCAGACCATAGCAGCAAAGTCCGAATTGGAGTACTCAACGTAGTAGGCCTGGAATGCCTTATTAGCGTAATTATTGAGTTCTCGCTCCGTTCCTACGTTTGCCAAAAGATCTGGATTCACAATGAATGTGACGAGCACAGCCGTAAAGAGTGCCACGCAAGCCAGCGAAACTACCGCACTCCACCAGCGAATGCGGTAAAAAGCCAATGGGAGAGTTACCGTGAGCAAAGTCGTGATCGCTTTGATCGGTGAAAAAGTGGTGCCCGTCAGCCGCGAGCGCGCTCGCCCCAAGATCGCCGACAGTTTCAAAATGAGATCAGGATCAGGCGCATGTGCACGCACAACAGCTAAATCACCAGCTGTTTTCTGATAGAGCTGCGCAAACTCATCGCTTTCTGAACCACTGAGGACGCGTCGTCGTGAGAGATAATCAAGGCGATCCCACGATTCTTGGTGAGTTTTGGCAAATGCTAATGAATCCACTCCTCCACTTTGCCATATTTTGTGCCACAAAGGCCAGATTTTCACCTCTGACGTGCCGCTGATCCGCGTTCCTTCCCGCGTAGCCGTCTCGTTCCCGCATTCCTTCCCATCTCCTACCCGCGTCCTACCCGCATTCCTTCCCGCGTCCTCGCCGTCCCCTTCCCGTCTCCTACCCGCGTAGTAGCCACCCATAACCCGTCCCCTTACCCGCCGGCGCATTTTTCTGGGTAAACTGAATGCATGCGCAGAAATAACACCAGTTCGGAGCTCCTTAAGAAACAGGGTTACTTTGGGGAAGAGATCATCACTGGTGAAGCAGTTGCCTTAGAGATGCCATCCGCCACCGTCGTCACCCGCCTTGCGTCGGCCGCGATTGATGCGCTCACCTATGGCATCTGCATGTTCTACTGCGTGTATGAATTGAACTTGTGGTCAGCGTCAATGACGCCCGCAACAACGCGCACGCTCACGATCTTAATAGTCGCCCTGTGGATGTGGATTATCCCTGCTCTCTTGTGTGGATTGACTCGTGGCGCTTCGCTGGGACGCTTAGCAACGGGCACTCGAGTAGTTCGTTTCGACGGCGGTTCGCTCACTTTGCGTCAATCGTTTATTCGTAGCGCAGTAAGCGTAGTTGAAGGCTGGTTTTGCGGCTATACAATCGCGTTTTTCGTCATGCTGTTCAATAATCGCGCGCAACGTTTGGGCGATATGTTGGCGGGTACTTATGTGGTGCGTTGGCCCAAAGGTAGGAAAACTGAGCATAAATTTGGGATTTCCCCTCGGCTAATGGCTTGGGCAGAAGTTGTGCAAACCCGTGAAGCGCCTGGTGGCCTCATTCTCAACATATCGAATCATTTCCGGTCGCGATCAAAATTAGATCCGCGCGCACGAGCCGAGCAAGCTCGGGTACTCGCAGCAGCAGCCGAAAATTACGTAGCACCACCGCCACCGTGGGGAACTGATCCTGAAGAATTCATTGCCGCATTTGTGACCGTGCGTCACCACGTGGAGTACACGCGCGGTAATGTAATTCGCCAGCGACGAGCCAGGCTTTCTGATTCCCTGTCGAAAATCCCATTCTCTGTGCAGCAATAATCTAAGCGCACGGCAATAAGAAGCAGTAATAGGCGCGGAAATAACGGCTGCCGTCAATC
Source organism: Arcanobacterium pluranimalium (assembly GCF_016907845.1). GTDB lineage: Bacteria > Actinomycetota > Actinomycetes > Actinomycetales > Actinomycetaceae > Arcanobacterium_A > Arcanobacterium_A pluranimalium. Next base: position 874,153 of record NZ_JAFBCS010000001.1, on the reverse strand, counting down.
GTGCAGTTCGTCCTGGGGTGGAATCGCGCTCAATGCAGTTTGCGATTCAGCTTGCTCATGAACAGCGCTATCTGCACTCTGAGCTGCCCCTCCCTCAACAACGGTAAATTTAGGACGCGGATGCGGCGCCCGATTGAGATCTACTGCTGGCCGCACTACTTCACGACGTGCAGGTTGAGGTGGAGGAACATCTTTTTTCGACGCCGCCCGAATAGCGTCTGCTAAGGCTGTGAGATCGTCGGTGGACGGCGGCACAGGTTCAAAATCCGTTATGAGCCGCACTAACTGCCACCCCATCGGCACAGTGACCGACAGCGCATGATCGGCACACAGATCAAAAGCACCAGGCTGTGGAGTTGGCGCGAGTGGTCCAACCACGGTTGTAGCATCGCGATAACTGTACGTCATAGTCGCAACTGCAGGTTCTTTGCAGTTTCTTCGTGAACAATGACGGATGTGACTCATAATTCGTAACATAGCACCACGCAGTGGCTTTTTCGAAGAACTCAGCCTGTGTTGCCCTCTTATAATCACATTTTGTGCTCATTACCGCATCGGCTTTCCACCTTTGCCGCACCAGCACTGCTTCTCCAATCGAGAAATTGGATACGATAGTTTCGTGGACCTAATCAATATCCCCTCGCGCAGCAACGCGAAACGACGCGACCGGCACGGCCGTGGCTTTCGCGGACCTGTGATACCGCCGTCGGCACCTGCGTGGCGCACCCGTGCGGATATTTTTGACGACGTCATCGCTTGGGATATTGGTACATACCACCGCCACCTTGGCAAGAAGCTTGAGCGCTACGATTTTGCCGTGTTAGACGTTCCGCAAAACGATCCTGCACCGTGGGAAGACGGCGTTCCGCTCGGTCGTATTCTACCCTTTGAGCGACCTGCAAAAATACGAGCACGCATCCTGTTTTATCGCATGCCGATTCTCGAGGCAGCACGCAAAGAGCCGCATCCGCGCCTGTTCATTCACCAAGTAGTGACCAACCATATCGCTACGGCGCTGGGTAAAGATCCCGAAGAGATCGATTACCTCTTCAATTAACGTGAGGATTCAACTGCGTTACGGCAGGTCTGCCGCAATTATTCGCTTTGCCCGATATTCGCTTAGCCCGAGGCGCGCCAACCCCTAGTTTTGGTCAGATGCAGCGCCTAGTTTTGCGTGGCGATACGAACGGAACTCGAATCGAAAGTATTCGACGTCAGCGGTATCCAATCGATCCCCGGCGCCCCGTTGAGATCTACGTAGGCTGCAATCGAAGCGTAAACCGGATCGGCCGATTCCACAGTCACATATGCAGTACCACCTGGCAAAGAAATAGCAGTCATCGCGGCAACGTTGACGTCCTGCGAATCGATCCGGGCGCCGTCGTCTTTATATGCCGTCCAGGTGATGGAGGTAGACTTATTAGCTGTGATCATCAGCTTGCCATTGGCAAAGCCAAGAGCTGCTCCACCATTGTTAAACGGGAGCTGGGTTGCGAGCCACGAGCCATCGGTTTCCCCTGAGTCGGTCGTGTACGTGAGGTTGACACCTGCGGAAATCTCGCCGTCGGCCTCCACGATCAGCGAATAGCTACCAGCCTTTAAGCCGTCCAAGGTGAGATCCAATACCGCCTCCGGCGCAACAGTCACGCCCTCGCCACCTGGTAATGGATTGACTTCTCCTTGAGCGTTGACGGTCTTGATATTGACTTTCCGCACCGATTTTTCGGCATTCACGAGCCTTATTTCACCTTTAACGTGCGGATCGACCAATTCAGATTGGTTTGCTAACCGAGAATCAGCAACGGCATCCGGACCCGATTTGCCAGGTGGCAGGTACAAGCCGCTAATGAATACACTTCGCGCCGCGACGCCGGGCTTGAGGAAGTCCACACCTTTCGGTTTGTATCCATCGAGCTGCGAAGATTGCAGCGATGCAGTGAATTTCCCAGAGTCTGTGCTCAGATGCAAAGCAATCCGTGGATCGGCTGGAATGAGTCCGTCGAGGCTGAGACTCTTCGTCGTTCCAGGAGCCACATTAATGTATTTATTTGCGCCTAATTCGGCTCGCCCAACGGACGTGTAGGCTTCTACATTCACTTGAATCGGGTGCGTGCCAGGGTTGGCAATGGCGAGCCGATTTGATGTGCCAAGCTTCGTATTTGAGCCCACGAGCCACAAAGAATTTTGTGCCCATTGGCAGGGGTTCGATGCAAGCCCGCGCAAATCACCTGCTTGTGCCCGGTGCATTGAGGTACCCATGAGATCGCCAATTTCTTCGTTGGCGCGTTCGATGAGCACTGAACCATTGAGCGCACGCGCACCTAAGGTATTGACGGGGATTTGCGCCGGAGCCAGCAAATTCTTTGCAAAAGCGATGGGCTGTGCACCAAACGATTTCCACGTGAGTTCAGGGATCGGATCCGTGGCAATATTGGGCTGGTACATCATTCCTGCCCAGCCCGCTACCTGCTGATCGACATTCCCGATATTGGTTCCGCCTTTAATGGCAGGGTGAAGACCATCTGTGCAAGCCAAGGCCTGCGTGCCGCCTCGCGGTGCCACTAGCTCCGCGCTTTTCGCTGTGTGTTTGATTTCAGGTGCGTTTAAGGCCGCGAGCGCTAGCCCACTCATCGCCGCTATCACCACCAGCATGCTTGCCAAAGTACGCAGTTTAATAGTTGGCCGGCGCCGCCTTGTGCGAGAAATTTGGTGAGTTTGAGCAGCTGTTTTTGCGAAATTTTGCTCGCCGTCTTGAACAGTTATCTCATCGTGAGAAGAAACAACTGGCTCGAGCTGCACGCTATCGCGTTCTATCGGATTTTCATCACTCATAATTTCTCACCACCTAAGCTTCTTGGTTGGGCACTGCCATTACTCACTGCGATTCTGCGCGTTCAGGACGCAAAGGTAGCGCCACGACCAGCCCAATCGCCGCCACAGCCAATTGAATAATCAGGAGCAGAGTTGAGATGCGGTCTTCGTGTATAATGCGCAGCTGACCAACCGTCCCGGCAGGAACACTCCATGCCTGCGCCCAATCTCCCGGTTTTGTTTCCAGTTCCACGCCATCTACCTCAGCTTTCCAGCCAGACGACGCGCGCTCGGCTAGCACTAACGTGCTCGCTTTCGCCACCGAAATTTCCGTTTTCGCACCATAACGCTGCGCTGGAACTGTGGTGACCACACCGCCGTCGTCGGTAATTAAACGCAACGCAGCCGTACTTGCGTGAGGATTATCCGCCACCGAAACTCGCCAGAATTCGCCTGTTTCGTTTTCGGTGACCCGCTCCAAGCCCGGTACGGCGTTGAGGTAGGAGATCAATTTAGCGCGCTCCCCTCGCACCGCTTGTGCCGACGCCGGAGGCACCAGTACCACCGAAATCGCGTGTTCGCCGAGTTTCGGTGCAACATCACGCGAACCTGCGGTGATATTTGCGATGATCTGTTTGAGATCAGTCGTGGCCCGATCGTCTATATCGGGGTGCTGATCAGCGATCGTGCGTTCGATGAGCGGGTCTGGACGGCCGCCAACGCCGGAAATGGCACGGCCTATGGGCATCTCGTGCATCTGCATGCCGTCCATCCGCCAGATTTGGGCGTCAATTCCATTCGGACGGGCCTCTAGGGCAAGCACGCGAGAGCTCTCGTCTGAGTCGCGATTATTTTGTGCTAGTGCCGGCACGATCTGCGCGGGCGCCGAACCGAGTACAGGGTCCGCTGTAACTTGAATATGCGTCCACTGCACCACAATCGCCATAATTGCCAGCGGCACACCGAGCATCGAGAGAAATCCCAGCAGGTGGGCAAGACCAAAAGAGCGTTGGCGAAGAGTCGATTTTAAGCCGTGGGCGCCCATCACAATGGCCGCAACTATTCCAAGCCAGCACAAGGAGAGTCCGATGCCAGGCCAAGCGTGCACCGGCGTCATGCCATCATTAGTAAAAATGCTGGATATCGTAACGTAACTTGCTCCGATAGCGAGCGCCATGCCACCTAAAGCCACGAGCCATGCACCGCGGATTCTCAGCCAGTATTGGTTACGCAGGCAGGCTAAAATTGCTACGCACACGATCACGAGCAGCGGGATAAACAGCAGCGCATCCCACCCGTGCCATGCAAAATTGTGGGTCACAAAACCAAAAAGGATCCGACTCGGCTGGGCGTTTGTGGCGATATGCGAATTTGGTGAGCTAAAGAGCGCTGGCAGCCAATAGGACGGATTCAGTGCCACGAAGCGCAGCAGCGGCAGCAGAGCTGCAAGGCTTGGCATAGGCAGCCACAGCCAAATAAGGCGGCGAGTGATGATAAGACCAAGAGCTGCAACGATGAGCGTCAATACGAGTAGGATTGGCGCCGCCGCACTGAGAGCAGCTGCTAAAAGAGCCGCACAGCCGAGCGTGCCAGGCACTTTGCGCCACGCACCGATGATTGCCCAGATAGTCAGTGGCATTAGTGCGTGGGCGATAACTACATCAACGTGACCAGTAGCGTGGGCTTCGAGCAATGGCGGTGCCACAATCCAAAGCAACGCAGCAATATAGCGCACGATCCACGACTTCGTGAATCGCCCGGCGAGCAGATACATACCTAACGCACCGATCAGGAATGCCACGTACATCGTGACGGTGATGAGCTGCCCTAACGTGATCCCAAATGGCGCAACGAGCAGCAATACCGGCAAATACATTGCCCACAGCGCATCAATGGGTACTGAATAGCCGTCTCCGGAAGCGAGCCAAGACTCGCGCATTGCGTCCCACAGCTGCTGGCCGGTGGAGTGGTCTGGCAAGAGACCGCCACCGACGAGCACACCGTCGGAAATATAGGGAAGATTAAATAGCAATGCCACTAAAAGCGCAGATAAGAGCGTTGCTATGCCGCCTTTGCGGGTATACAAGCGCAAGCTCGCCTGCGCTTGGCGAGTCAGTGGATCTGGCAGTGCGAAGAGTTTTACTGCTTCGGAGCGGGACTTCTTCGTTTCGCGTTTGACGGCGCGAATTGTGGAGGAAGTCGCTTCCAATTGCTCAATGCCTGCGGCGTTACCGCCAAGACGCGCTAAGGCGCCCCTGGCTCGACGCACATGTGTGAAGGAGGTGAGAATATCCCAGCCTGCTCTCAATTCACCGCGGGCGCGCACAAAGTCGCGAAAAGCGAGTCGAATCAAAGCGCGTGGTATTGCCAAACATACATAGCCCAACCAGGCGATAAACACCTGCCAACGGGGCATGGTGAGTAAACTGTTGAAGATCTGAGCACGACGACGTGCAGCAAAGCTAGACTCAGTGCCCTGGGAGCGCGAGTGCGCGGCTCGCGAACTGGATTCATCAGTGTACGAGCCAGAATCCGCAGCTTTCGCTGGCTGCGAGCCAGAATCGGCGGCTTCCGCGGAGCGCAGTTCGTGCCGACTCGAAAGCGACAGCCGCGCATGGCGTATTTGCGCAGCTGGAGCAACTACCACGCGATAGCCAGCTGCTCGAATACGCCGGGAAAATTCCAAGCCATCACCAAAGGGGCCGAGGAATGGATCAAAGCCGCCCAGCTCATGGTACAGATCAGCTCGCACGAGCATGCCAGCCGTACCAATACCCAGTACGTCTTCGCGCGAGTCGTACTGGCCTTGATCTCGCTCGCCGTCGTCAATTTCAGGAACTCGGCGGGCACTGCGCGTGGCATTAATTCCCACTTCGAGCAACTCTCGTGTTCCATCAAAGTCTGAATCCCACGAGATTTGTTTTGGGCCAATCGCTCCAATTCGCGTCGAGGTCTCGCCTTTGCGCAGGAGGACGTCGAGGGCGTCCGCGTTTGGGGCGCTATCGGCATGGAGGAGCCAGTACCAGTTTCGTTCGTTCTGTCGCGACTGTGCGTTATGTTGAGATTGTTCGTTTGGCTGGGTTTGCGCGTTTTGTTGTGTTTCTTCGCTCGTGAGTGTGGATTCAGACGACGGCGTTTCGCTTACCGTAGCCACATCACCACTGTTGTTTTCCTTGCTTGCACCAACACGCTGGAGAACACGTGCGACACTTTCACCGAAGTTCCGTGCGCCTGCACTATCAACAAAACTCAGTCGCTCACGCGCAAAACTTGCAGTTATTACGCCTCGTTCCAAAAGAGCATCAACATCTAGGGCGGAACTGGCCAAGGAGCTGTGCGGACGAGCTACATATATATGCTCAGGGGTGCAGGTCTGCTCACACACTGCTCGCAGAGTTTGAGACAGATATTCATCGTCTTGCCCATGAGAAACAATGATTGCAAGAACGTTTTCGCGCAGGATCAGGTGTTCAGCACTTGCTGCGGCCACGAAAACTATCGACTTCCGCCTCGAGCGATCTTGCGTTCACGCGACATCCGCTTGCGGTCATTATCAGATGTGCCGCCCCAAATACCGTGTCGGATGTCGTTGGTGACGGCGTAATCCAAACATTCAGCACGCACCGAGCAACTGTTGCATACAGACGTCGCTGGAGCGGTGGAACCACCCTTTTCTGGGTAGAAAATATCAGGATCAGTTTGAGCGCACAGCGCATCTTCCATCCATGAAAGATCTGCTAGGCCGCTCGTTCCATAGCCTAGGTTGAAAATCCCTTGCATGAGGCTCTGTGCAACTTGCGCGTCAAGGCCAGCCGAGTCGGCCGTGCGTTTACGGCTGTCGGAAGCATCGTGCAACATAGATTCGCCCCTTCTGAGATTTCTTTTACTATGTAAATTACACGCGTGTTATACACCAAAAGTCAAGACGATAAGGCAAACTGCACTATTTCATTTTTGGCGTGGAAAATGGAAGCGGTTTTATGCTACGGACCGTCATTTATTCCCTTTGCATCTCAAAAACGCCTATGCGAGATCGAACACCTTATACGCTGCGCATATATGAGATAAATATGGAAGCATAGAGGTATGAAAAATCCTTTGGAGCTTTACCATTCCCTGATCTCATCTGGCACAAACCCAGCCCTTATTTGGTATGGAGACTATGCCCGTATCGAGCTCTCTGGCAAAGTTTGCGCCAACCACATCGCCAAAATCGCGAATTTCCTCTCCGAAGAATGTGAGGTTGTTCCCACAACTCGTGTGCTGCTCGATCTTCCTGCCCATTGGAAGAGCGTGATGTGGACGCTCTCCGCCCTGATCTGCGGAGCTGAGGTTATTTTTATCGGCGAATACGACGAGCAGGAACAACGCAAAGCTCTTATCGAAACTGGGCGCGACGACGTCGTCATCACCTCTGATCCGCACCGCGTAGCGCAAGATTACGACGGCGATTTCCTCGTTGCGCTGACGCTGTCCGATTTAGCTTTGAGCTGGGATGGCGACGAACTCCCAGCGCCAGTTTACGATGGTGCCGCCGAAGTGCTCGGTTATGCCGACGCGCTGCTCGTGGACGCAGATTCGAGCGAATCAAATTATCGTGAACTGCGCTGCAACTCCGGCGACAGACAAGGGCTGCAGCGAGAGGGCGTTTTTCCCGACGACGGTTCTCACCGAGCTATAGTAGTGCCTCATCCCAGTGCTGTTGATGCGTTTTTTGCCAGCTACAGCTGCTTTTCTCGGTCAATCACACTAGTGACCGTCGCCCGAAAAGATGCCGACGTGCAGACCATCGCAAGCGAAGAAAAGGCACAAATTCTCAATTTTTGAGCAAATACACTCGCAATACGGCGCATAGTCAGGTACAAATAAAGGTATGCGAGGAATTATTTTGGCCGGCGGTTCCGGCACACGTTTACATCCGATCACTCTCGGCACGTCGAAGCAGCTCGTTCCGGTGTACGACAAGCCTATGATCTACTACCCGATGACTACCCTCATGCTTGCGGGTATCCAAGATATTCTGGTGATCACTACACCGCACGATCTTGATCAGTTCCAGCGCCTTTTGGGCAACGGATCACAGCTGGGCGTTAACCTCTCCTACACCGTGCAGGAGGAGCCGAATGGGCTCGCTCAAGCCTTCGTGCTTGGTGCCTCGCACATTGGGAATGAACCAGCGGCTCTGGTATTGGGCGATAATATTTTCTATGGTCACGGTATGGGCACGAAGTTACGCCGGCATGTTAATCCCGACGGCGGTGCGGTATTTGCCTACCACGTGATGGATCCTGAGCGCTATGGCGTGGTGGAGTTTGACGAGGACTTCCGCGCGCTGTCGATCGAGGAAAAGCCGGCTAAGCCGAAGTCCAACTACGCCGTGCCTGGTCTGTACTTCTACGATAACGACGTTGTGGAGATCGCTAAGAATCTTAAGCCATCGGCTCGCGGCGAATACGAGATTACAGACGTGAATAAGGTATATCTCGAGGCTGGCAAGCTGGCAGTGGAAGTTTTGCCACGTGGCACAGCCTGGCTCGACACCGGCACATTTGATTCACTGGCCGACGCAACCGCATTTGTCCGCACTGTTGAAGCACGTCAAGGCCTAAAGATCGGCTGCCCTGAGGAAGTCGCATGGCGCATGGGCTTCTTGAACGACGACGAACTGGCCGAGCGCGCCGAACCACTGCGCAAATCTGGCTATGGCGAATACCTCATGCAGGTTCTCGCTCAAGGTAAGTGATCCGATAACGCCACATTGACGTGGAACTACTTGTACTGGTGGGCGGCCAGAATTGGCCGCCCACCAAAGGATTTTTATGACCACTACGAATTCACATCCACACATTTGGGCAGTTGTTATCACTTATCACCCAGATTCTTTGACGCACAAGCTCATTGGCACTCTGAGCAAGCAGGTTGACGCATGCGTCGTTGTTGACAATGGTTCAACTGCACAAGAGTGTGCAGATTTGCGTTTAGCTACTGAAAACTGTGGCGCCCAGCTGGTTGAGCTGCACGAGAATTTTGGAATCGCCTACGCACAGAACATCGGAATCCAAATCGCGCTCGAAGCTGGTGCTACCCACGTGCTCTTATCCGATCAGGATTCGCTTCCAGAATCAGATATGGTTGTGAAACTGTGCGAAGCGATGGATGAAACTGGAGCGATCGCCGTCGGCCCCTATATTCGGGACGAGAACGATGGCGGGGACGAACTCGTCTACATGGATCGAAAATGGGGTCCGCGCCGCGCCACCAAGGCTGAACTCAAAGAACGCTATGTGGAGCCGGCGTTTTTGCTCGCTTCTGGGTGTTTGATTGACGCCCGCTGCTTCGAAGCGGTGGGCACGATGAAGAGCGAATACTTTATCGACCATGTGGATTTGGAGTGGTGTTTACGCGCCCGAGCGACAGGTGGGAAACTCGCCGTCACCACTGCTACTACGCTTGCACACTCACTGGGTGATCGCACAGCTACTGTGCCATTTCGCGCGCAGCCAGTGCATGTGCACTCCCCAATCCGGAACTATTACCTCACTCGCAATACTATCTTGCTATGCAAATCCGGACTTTTGAATAAGCATTGGATCGCCGGCTACCTGCTGTGGCTTATAAAATATGTGGGCTTCAACCTCGTTTGCGCCCCGCAGCGGCGCAAACGAGCAGTATTCATTGCGCGCGGCCTCATTCACGGAATTCTCAACCGAACCGGGAAGTACTGAGCCTTTGAGCGTTTGATGCCAGTGAGGATTTTAGGCACTGTTTGGACGCGCAATATTTGGTTGGGCGATATTTGAGCATTTAAGGCGCTATGCACAGGCACGCTGCCAGCATTTAGGCAACGAGCTGCACTAACCAGCGCACCGTCTTAACCTGCAATCCAGCCAGCCAGTCGGTTTAGACCAGTAGCAAGATCAACCTGTGAGGTGAAGCCCAGCAAATCGCGTGCTAGTGCAGGATCAGCCCATGCATGGCGCACGTCGCCATGACGCCACTGCCCAGTAACAACCGGTTCAGGAGCACCGTAATAGTCGGCAATGATCTGAGCAGCCTCTGCAATGGTTGTATAGCGTCCAGAGCCGATGTCAATCGGATGCGAAGGCACAGACTCCACTTCGAGAGCGGTAATGCACGCATCACGCACGTCGTCGATATTTACAAAATCTCGGCGCACATCGCCGTCCTCGTACAGCTGGATCTGCTGACCTGCCTGCGCGATCTTGGAGAAGATCGACATAATTCCGGTATAAGGGTTATCCGGAGTTTGGCCAACTCCATAGACGTTTTGCAGGCGCAAAATAACTACTTCCGAGCCAAAAGCATCGCACCAAATCTTAATCAAATCTTCTTGTGCGCTCTTCGTAACGCCATAAACAGACTCTGGGCGACGCTCAACACATTCGCCGTTCATCGCCACTGGCTCAGCATGAGCGAAATCCCATTGCTGGGCTTCAAACATTGCTTTTGTGCGCATCCCTGGGTAAAAGAGTTCCCCAGATTTATCGCCTTCAACGTAGCGCCAAGCACCTTCACCGTAGACAGCACGCGAGGAACACAACACGAAACGGTTTGGTACAACGCTATGGCGAGTGAATGCATCGAGCATTGCGGAGGTGCCGACGACGTTCACAGAGGTGTGTCGCGTCGAATACTCCAGCGACTGTCCGGTTCCCGTTTCCGCAGCAAGATGCACGACGACGTCTGGCGCGCCGTATTGATCCAAGAGACGATCCCAACCGTCGTCGTCACGAATATCTTGCACGAGGAGTTCCACGCGGGAGTCAAAACCATATGCAGGTTCTTGAGTTGGGTGAACTTGTGGCAGAAGGTTGTCTACAGCTACCACGCGCGAATAGTGATCAGCAAGGTATGTGGATAGTGCAGCTCCAATAAATCCCGCACCGCCCGTCACGAGCGCATAGCCAACACTATTCATTGTTCACAACTCTCTTTCTTTCAGAAAAACCTGTATCAGTATACCAAGCAACTTAATTAAATCGTGAAACATTGACCAAACTCGGCGCAACACGCGCGCTATGGAAGAGACACTGTTGCATATCTCCAAAGCGTCAAACTGGGCAGCGCAGAGCCGTACAGCGCCTCACAGCTCAGAAATTGCTCAGGCGATACCAGATTGAATTGCCTTATTCAAAGATTTGAATCGACCAGTCCCCTTTGACCTCCACGCCATTTTCAGTGGAGACAAATTCATCACGCTGCTTATTCATAAGCACATAAGCCGCTGCACCCTCTGTCTGTGCGCTAGAGAGGCTGAACAGGTAAGATTTACCCTTCTCGAATACAAAGCCGTCTGTCTTTACCGTCAACGCGCCAGTGCCAATAATGTTTGCAGGCGTATCAGCAGCAAATAGAACCTGCCCAGTATTATCTTTGATCTCAAAGTGAATGAGCGAAGAATCAATCCACGTTACCGACGACGCCTCGATTCCTATCTCGACAATGCGAGAGTTAATGGTGCGTGAGGGCACAAAGGTTTCAGTAAACTGTGCGTTTTTCTCCAACAGATTGGAAGCACTTGGCACTGGATGCTCAGATGTTGCCGAATATGCAGGTACTTTCGCTGGCACGATATAGATAACAAGCAGCATCAAGATAAAGCCAAGCGGTACTGCCATGTGGAAATATATCGCCGACAGCGGCACGCGATCTTCTTTCTCTGCCTGGAGTTCAACGTCTTGTGCCAAAATGCGCGAAGGGAAATTGACGATCAAGAAAGCGATGACGCAAGCGAAGAGGAACCCAACGATAAACGGAACCATCGTTTTATCGATACCAACAGCAGCGAGGAACTGGGTGGGAACACCAAAACGCGGCTTTTCCGGAGCTTCAATAACATGGCCAAACACCAAGCGATCAAGGATATTTCGATTGTAAATTGGATACCCAACAAAGATATACACGACCATCACAGCGGTGCTTATTCCGGTTTCCAATAAAATATTCAAGAGCAAGTAGCGCCTATTAAGGAACGTCATGACGCAAAGGAACGGCGCAACGAGAATTGCCCAATATGGATTGAGAATAACCAAGCACACGAATGCCAAAAATACTGCGCAACAGATATAGACAGTCCATACTGCCAGCTCACGTTTCGTATTGATGAGCTTCACATACGAGAATACTGCAATCAAGATAATTGCCACCACAAACAGTGGAATACCGTAAGGACTATCCGGATACCACGGCAGTTTGACGTCCGTCAGGCGGTTGAGCATACCCGAAGAAAAACCTGCCGTTGAAGCCTTATAAGCAGTATCTCCCGCATACAACAACCGCGAAAAGACGATACCCGCCATTCCCAGCGCAAGATAACCGAACACATAACGCAATTTCTTTATCTTGAGCAACAACAGTGGAATAAAAATGAACACCGAGAAGAGCTTCAGCGTATTCGCTAGCATGAACCACAGGACAAAGCTCAGATTCTTATCGGCCAAATACGCACGTAAACCGAACAAAACCACCAGTACCATGATGATGTCGTACTGTACGATCACGAAAGCTGGTACAACCACAGTCATTGAGGTGAGGAAAAAGAAGCCAACCCATTTCGAGCGGTCTTTAGAAAGGCCTAGATCTCGTGCAAGCAATACACAAGCACGCGCAGCCAAAACGACGCATAACGTGATTCCTAGTTTGAGCCACAGCAGCGCTGGGATGGACTGTAAATAATCAAATCCGGTGAGATGATGAATGATGTAGGTCGGAAGATTCCATAGTCCAAACAACAGGTAGATGGGGAAATCATAAACTGCTGGATGCCCAAAACTGTTGTGGTCGATAGCAAGCTGATAGAAATCGCGAATATGCCCTGAAAAAAGCGCATCTAGAAAGTTAAAAGAATGCTCATAAGTGGCTAAAATATCGCCATACAAGAAAGTAAAGAACGAGAATACGAGAATCGCACCTGCAAAAAACCAATCGGCGATCCGCGGCGAGAAGCTATTGCGAACATAAGATCCGACACGCGATTCAACGACGTTGTTTTCAAAGCGTTTTCCAAGATCATGCAAGCGATCTAACTTTTCTGTTGGCATCTTGTTCCTAATTGTTGTTGCGTTTCGAGAGTTTTTCAATGAGCATTTTTCGAGAAAAGAAATTGTATATGAGCACAATTCCCGTAGCGATAATTTTACCAGCTGGTGCCGAAAGGTGAATCCACGTAACACACAGTTCAAGAATGAGAGTATTTAAGCCCAAGGCTATTGCGTTTAGACCGACGTAGGCAGTAAATTCTTTGGCAATTTTTACATCTTTGGCTGCCTCAAATACGAACATTCTTGACAGAATATAGTTGACGATAAGCGACACCGAAAACGACGTAATATTTGCTGGAATTCTTGGCATGCCAACAGAAAACAGTAGCAAAAATAAGCCAAAATCAACGCAAAAAGATAGCCCGCCTACTACCAAAAAACGGCTAAACTGCCTGACGAATTCGTAAAATTTTACGGTGTTCAAGATAGTTCTTTTTCAGTTTCGCTGTTTACACTCTGTGTCTTTGCGCTCGCAGGTTGCCCAATATCTTCGGTGACTGCAGCGGTACGCAAGCCTTCGTCGTCGTGAGCCAAATCGTTGCGAACAGTACCTTCATGCACATGCAAGGCTTGCGGGCCGAAATTGACTCGTTCACCAACCACGACTCGCGGCTTGCGCACAACCCTACCGTTGATCGTCAAAATGTATTCCCCAAGAATGCCAATGAAGAAAAGTTGGATCGCTCCGAGGAAGAAAATCCCGATCGTCCGCGAAGCTTCACCCACCGGATAAGCATTCCAATCGGCGATTTTTCGCACGAACACAAAGACGGTCAGGGCAATGCAAATAAGTGCAATCGCTGCCGCAATGAAAGTCGCCAGACGCATCAATAGCTTGGCAGACGACGTAATGCCTTGCATTGCGAAGTCGTAGTTCTTTAAGAAATTGAAGTTTGATTTTCCACGTGAGCTCTTAGCTTGATCGTATTTGACAATCGCTGTAGACAAACCATATTCTGCAACAACCGCCTTGAAGAAAGGCTGAATATCGCCGATTTCTGCGAGGATATTCAAGAATTCCTTATCGTAGAGCCCGTATCCAGTGAAAGCAGAAATCTGATTCGTCTCAGCAAACCAGTCAATAACCTTGTAGTACAGCCATCGGCTGAACTTCATAATATGGCGTTCGTCCGAAGAGCGACGCTGTCCTACGACTACTTTGAAGCCTACTTCCCACTGCTCGATAAACTGAGGCAGATTTTCCGGTGGATCTTGCAGATCGCCAAAGAGCATGAATGCCGCATCGGCTCCGGTTTCCAGGGCATAGGTCAGGGATTGGAACACGTTCCGGTGAAAACCGAAATTGCGTGCGTTGAACACTCCACGTACGCGCGAATCCTCCTGAGCCAGCTGACGGATAATGCTGCGGGTTTCATCGGTGGAATAATCGTCAACAAATACGATGTCAAAATCATATTTAGGCAATTGAGAAAAAACCGACACAAGCCGCGAATGCATATCTCGTACGCTTTTCTCCTCGTTATAGCAAGGAATTACTACACTGACTTTCTTCTTCATGTTTTCCTTTTCAACCTTTCAACCTGCACAAATCGCAGACTCTATTCCCCAGCAACGGTCAATCGCGGCTTGACGCTAATAACTCCGCTGGTCACTGATTCTCCTCGAACCTGCAATAAATCCTCTGTACGCAACGAATCCACCTGATAACCGTTTGAATCAAGCAGCAAAACTTCAATTCGGTAATCACCCAAGCCGAGATTGAGATTCGGTAAATCAATATCTATCGCCTTTGTCGCAGAAAAATGCGGCAATGTGATGTCCATCTTCCGAGTGTCCATCGAAACGATATGTTGGCCAGCTACCGACTCAATCGAAAGAACCAGATCATAATCTGTAATCACAGGTGCAATGGCACGCAATTGCACCTTCACTGTGAGATCGTCGCCAGGAGTGAACGTCGATTGCCCCTCGCCCTGGGCACCAAGCTTGTGGAAAGCAACATCAACGATTTTCATAGCGTCCTCATCAATTGCTTGATTTCGTGAAATAGCTGCCGCTTTCTGATACATCTGGTGCAAGTACTTCATTGAATCGCGTGCCGTACCAGAGTAAACGAGCTTTCCAGATTGCAGCACTACCGCAGAATCACACACGTCAACGATCTGCGCTGCCGAGTGAGATACGAGAATAATGGATCTTCCCTCTTGTTGGAACTGCCGAATCTTATCCATACACTTCTTTTGGAAAGGCTCATCGCCCACAGCGAGAACTTCGTCAACAAGCAAAATGTCGGGATCCGAGTGCACCGCCACAGAGAAAGCCAAACGCACATACATTCCCGAGGAATAAAATTTCACCTGCGTATCGATGAACTCTCCAATGCCGGAAAAGTCGACGATATCTTGGAAACTGCGATCAATTTCCGCGCGAGATAAACCTAAAATTGCGCCATTGAGATAGACGTTATCGCGACCAGTGAGATCAGGATGAAAACCCGCACCCAATTCGAGCAGCGCCGCGATTCTTCCTCTGGTGCGCACTTCCCCCCGATCAGGCGAAAGAATCCCACCGATAACTTTTAAAAGTGTGGATTTCCCTGAACCGTTCGGGCCGACCAAACCAATCGATTGTCCTGCTTTGATAGCAAAACTCACGTCATCGAGCGCCCAGTACTCTTCTTTGTACGTCTTGGAGCGGCGAGCATTGACTACTCGCTCTTTGAGAGATTTATCTTTATGAATCACAAATTTCTTTGCGACTCGATCAATTTCAATAACGTCAGGTCGAATGTCCATCACATCTCCTGGGCAAAATTCCGCTGCAGCACTGCAAAGATTCTTTGGGCGATAAACAGCACTACGATTCCAACGATCAGCATAATCGCCAATCTATCGAAGAGCTCAGAGGGCCAAATCGCAGCCTCGCCCGCAGCCCACGTACCCTTTTGGAATCCCATAACTGCAATCGTGGCAGGGTTGAGTAGATACAGTTTAGTGATGATTGGCGATGCCCAATCCGCGATCATCGCAAAAGAGTAGACGCTCGGAGTGAGCCAAAAACCAATCATTATCGCGACTTCTACCAAATACTGAATATCGCGCATGTAAACGTTCAAGGCCGCGAGAATCAAACCAAATGCGAGCGCCCACACCACTACCACGAGCAGGGAAATCGGCACGTAAATCACAAAATTGCGCAGATTGATATCTCTAATAATTGTGGCAGCCAAAAGCAAGATCGCCATCTGAGACACAAAATCTACCAGTGCAGACGCTGTGGACGTGAGCGGGAACAATTCGCGTGGCAAAAATACTTTCTTCACGATACCCGCATTTGCCAAAATTGATGACGTCGATCCCGAAACGATCGCAGCAAAGAGACCCCACGCCGTCAGTCCTGCAAAAACGTAGATGGCGAAGTCAGGAATAGCCCGCTGCGCGCCAAGCACCTTTCCAATCGCAAAATAGTAAATCAACAAGTTGATTAGCGGCCGCACCAAGGTCCACAAGTAGCCGAGCGTGGAATCTTTATAGCGCGATTTCAATTCACGTTTCGCAAAAAGCGAGAGCAACCCGCGGTGATTCCAGATTTCGCGGTACGAAGCTATCGTGCCGGTAAAAAATCCGGCCTTCGGCACAACCGGCTTGAGGTTTTGCTGGTCAAGCCACTCGAAGCGTTCTTGGGCATTCGCGAAGTCAGGTCGCATGTCGGCTTCATTTCCTTCCGAATTAGCCACCGACGACGCCGGCGCAGCATTCGCCCCTGAGCGCACGTCGTCGCTCGCCACCGTTTCCCGCGCCGGAACGGCCGCATCTCTACTCGGTTTAAGCTTCTTAAACACCGCGCTAAAACCCTTGACGACGTAATCATTGACGTGGAAGAGCACCACCGAGACCACAAAAATAACGAGGTTGAGGCCGATAAAAAGCACCCACTTGTATAGCTGCGATAATGCTGGAACATTCACGGTCATAAATGCACACAAAATGATAACGTGATGCGTCAAGAACACCGCATAAGAATATTTCGATATGAGAGATACCGGAAGCCGCACGAACCTGTTATCCAATTGCTGCCCGATAATCGCAAGCAAAACAAAGAACGCTGGCCCGACTATCGCCGTCGTGAGATTCTCCTGAAGATCGGGGAAAGCCGCACCTACAAGCAAAATGAAAACCGTTGGAATTGACCAGTACCACGCTACATGTTTGACATATTTTGCGAAGTAGATTCCAAATGCAAGCTCAATTAAACGAACCGGAATCATAGCTGATGGTTCAAACGTGTGCTGGTAATGGGTGAGCGCGTAGAGCGATCCGACGTTAATAGCAATAATCGCCAGAGCCGAAATCGCAGGGCGCCGGTCAATAGCCCAGAGGAGCAGCGGGAATATCAAATAATAGATGATGATAAACCCCAAAAACCACTCACCGACGATAAACATCGTGCGCATTCCGAAGAGCGCCGCAAGACCGTCGAAACCCAAAATAGTTAGCGGTAATGTTTCGATAGGCCCGTGGCCAATCGACTGCGTGCCGTAGATAAACCGGAAGAACACAAACGCAACAATCCACGCAATCCAGAACATAGGGTAGATGTTGAGGAAACGCTTTTTAAAATACCGCTTCAGGTTGATCGGGCGCTTATAAGAAATCGTTAGACCAGCGCTAGAAATGATCAAAAAAACCGAAACGCCAAGCCCGCCAACATAAATACCAAACGGAGTGTTAGTTAGCAGGTAGCCGTTGTTGGCAAGGAATGGATTATTAAAATGCGTGAGGACAATAATTAGCACAGAGAGCGCGCGAATAAAGTCCAAATAAAATATGCGTTTTTTTGGTCGCGCAGCTGGCATACCTGTTGCGTGGTTTGAGGTAAGCGTCATCGAATAACTCCTCGCACTTTCCGATAAACGCGCCATGCAGGAGCATGCAACTTATTGGGCACAACGACGCTCAACACGCGGCGAATCTTCGTTTTGACGACGCTTCCAGACTTGAGTGCCCGCAGCATGTCAAAAGCAGTACCGCCCCCAAAACGCACCGCAGAAGCATAAGAGAACTGCTGCAATTCATGCGAGAGGTTCGTGAGTTCAATCCGAGCAAATGTTGAGGAGAACACCCACGCGCAGAAATAGCCTGAACCTTGAGCTGTGTAGCCGTAGGCACGCTCCACTGCGTGAAGCAATGTGCCGTCGATGTTATTTGGTTCTGGTGGGAAGTCTTCCCACTGCCAATCCAAATCAAAGAGCGGCTTGAGAGCTTGTGGTCTAAACCAGAACATCGTACCAAGTGGAGCAATCGGCTCCTTGCTCGAATCCAAAGGCACCTCGATATTCATATCTTTCAAGAGCCTGCGGGTATTATCAAAGTTTGGCCCCCAGCCGTTGGCATACGGCAAGAAGTACTCTGCATGGTTTGGTGCAGTTGGAGCCATGAGACCAAGCCGTGGCTCTTGCTCGAATTTCTCAATCACATTCGCAACAAACTCTTTGGAAGCCAAGATATTTTCAAAGCACTTAAGTGCAAAACCATCGCCCTTTGAGTGCGGGGTTAGCTGCGTGACTTTCTTATCGTGGGCAAAGCAGACGATGTCGTAGTCGTTGATGATGTCTTTAACGCCCACCAAAAGTGCACTCACATCACGTCCAACGTTCTCGATCAACCGCACTTGCACGTTATATGGCAGACCCTCACAGGCTTGGCGCACCTGAGCAGCTTTATCTTCACCGGCTACCGTCACGATAATATCGGAGCCTTCTGGCATAGAGCACGCATAATTGAGCGTCTGCTCGAGCAAATCCATGTAATAAACGTGCAAGATAAGCGCTACACGCTGTTTGGATGCCGCAATATCATAGGAAGTAACAGCGTCCGAGAGCACATAGTTGAGCTTGGCATTTCGTACCAGATCAGCCATATTCAACGTGCGCAATACGTTGTTCCAGATCAGGTTGGTGTCAAAATCAGTGTGATCGCGCAGGTACTCATACAAATCCATCGTGGCGTTTCCAACGGACTGGTTGAGAACGTCGTCGTAATCATGGAAGAAGGACCTGCGCTTGAAAATCGGGCAGCGCTTTTCCTCAAGCAATTTCTTGGCCGCGAACACGATCGGCTGATTGGTAAAATCCGCCAAATCAGACGTATCCACATAGGACTCCCACTTGAATCCCAAACGTTCAAAACGCTGCGTGAAAGGCGCTTCATGCTTGCCCACCGAATCGGTGTAGGAGACGATCATCGGCATGGTGTCCCAGTACTCTTGGAATTCCTTGCTCGTCACCAAAGATTTGCGGTAGGCATGGAAGTGCGACTGCAAATGCGTTGGAATGTATCCCTCTGGCATAGTTCCAAACGGATCGCCAGGATAATAGTGGTAGGTAGTAACGCCCCAGAAATCAAGATCGCGGCTTGCCATTGAGGAGAACATCTCCTCAAAGGGATAAACCGGTCCCATAATAGTGGCGTTGAAGAGGACAACCTCATCGAATTCGGCGAGCTTATCCCAACCGTAGTGCTCGAGCATCGTCTTGTAGGCCCAGACGTCGAATCCCTGGTTGTCGCGCACGATCACGTTCGAGCTAAACTTGCGAAGCTTCGCATAGCTTTTCGGTGCCAAATAGCCATTAACCACAATCGCCAGTTCGCTGAGATTCTTTTTCATATCCGCGAGCAAGACGTCGACGTAATCATCGACGATTCCCTGCGAATCGTAGAAAAAGAAAATTCCAAGTCGTTTTGCGTCTGACGTTATGGCAGCCACTAGGCACTCCTCAATCGTAAAATTGCTTTGCTAAATAACAGATGAAGCACTAAATCGTGTTAGCCCGCGATGTTTAGCACCTTGGTGATTTTTTCAACGTCTCCCCATACGCCTGGAGAATCGTACGGGCGATCCGGAAATGCGCCGTAATCAAGCGAAATGTCGAGGTTGTTGTCCACAATGTACTTCTCTACACGATCTGCGAGCGACATTGGTTGCCCAGTAGCAGCGTTGATGACGCCGGTAACTTCAGTTTGTAGCGCCACTGCAGCAATCTGGTGTGCCAGTTCGTCAACCGAAATGAAGTCATAGAGATTCTTTCCCGTGGTGAACGGGAAAGTCTTTTTACCCTCTTGCGCAGCCTTGTACAGCTTGGAGAAAATCGAGTTGCCGCGAGCGTCGTCGCCCACAATGTAGTACGCACGTACCCACTGCATAATGGCATCATTTTGCTTTGCATACAGAGCAGTTAGACCGCGCAGCGCGTTCTTGCCGATTCCATACATCGACTCTGGGTTTGTGGGCGTATCTGCTGTAATAGCGCCTTCCCAGTATCCGACTTCGTGCATCGTTCCCATCACAACGAGCTGTTTGAGGCCACCTTTGTACAGGTTTTCGATGAAATGAGCGTGCGCTGGCAAGTCGTCAATATGAGCAGGCGAATTGTGCACGAATCCGTCACGCCATGCCATGTGGATGACGACGTCTGGTCGCTTGAGTCGATCGTAGATATCCTCAGCACCCGAGAAGATATTTTCGTCGATGACCTCAGCGCGTTCGTCAATGCCATCGGTTCGGAAATCGACAACCGAGACATCCATTCCACGATTGAGGAGGTCTGTAACAACATGACGTCCGATGTATCCACCAGCACCCGTAACAAGAATTCTTTTACTCATGCCTTTTAATATACATTGCCACACCCAAATGTTCGGTGATTCACAGGCAAGTTCACACATTCACATATCAAAATGCCACATAGCGCAGTATGCGGTGGTTTAGAAAAACCACCGCATACTAGTTATGACGTCACGCTTCATATGGAGTACCGCTGGAGAGCTACTCGAGTGCTGCTGGAGTGCCGCAACTTCCGCCACTACTCAAGCCACACCTCACTCCACTTCACACTGTGAACAGCGAAGTTACACACCAAATGGATAAGTGCGCGCGTCCGCCAATCGACCGTCGGAAGTATACAGTTCGTAACGTACCCAGTAGACTCCTGGCACCGGCGTCCACATCGCCCACTGCCCGTAATACTGCGCTACCCACGTCTTTCGTCCATAGTCATAAATCTTCGTGATATAGCGCGCATTGGGGTTATTTGAGCTCATACCGAGCAAAATACCGGAATTAGTGTAGCCAGCGTACGTTCCAGTAATCGCAGTCGTACCTGCAGTGTAGTTGAAGGGAATTGTGCGCGACCCGAGCGTTTTTTGCGTTGCCTTGTCTCGTGCTTCTACATGAAGCCAGTACACTCCCATGGAAGTATTCCACGAGACCCAGTTCGCAGGAGTCCATCCGGAAATCGTTTGCCACGTCTGATTGCTCACATCATAGGCTTGCCATAGATACTCGATGTTGGCAGTCGGATAATTAGCAAATGCCGCACCCACATCGATGTGCTCCGCTCTTAAAATCCACGCGAGCTGAAGATCTTCGTAAAAATCTTTATTGCCAAAGGCATTGAGATCAACATTTCCCACGATTCCAGGAACTTGACCCTCGCTGTAGTACTGCCAGCCACGGAAATTCGCAGGGAAATTGAAGCCAACGTAGGAACTGTAAGCAGCTACCCAATGGGTGCGCTGGTGCAAGCTCGCCGAATTTAGCGCGCTGTTGAGGTAACTTCTGTACGAATACAGAGAAAGATTATTGTAACCAGCCGCTTGTAGTTGCGCCCACCATTCATTGACGATCTGCTCATATACAGCAGGGCTCGAGGGAGGCGTGTGCCCAACCCAAGTCCACTGCTCAAGGTCGTAGTAAACCGGGTAGGCAAGGTCTCCTGGGTTCACTCCGGCTTGACGCAACAGATCAACAGTGCTGCGTCCCTCGAGGGTTCCGTCGCCGGCAAATTCTGCATAAGAGTAAAGGTAGACGCCGAATGGGATGCCTAGTCGCTTTGCCTCAGAAATATTTCGGATGGCCTGCGGATCAATCGGGTTGCCAGAACCGTAGCCGATTCGAATGATGGCACCCTCAACACCGTTCGCTTTTGCCGTATTCCAATCGATGATCCCCTGGTATTTCGAGACGTCGATGACTCCTTTTGCTTGCTGAGCAAAGAGCGCACCACTACCCTCAAAGAATGCCTGCGTGTTGTTATACCAACCCCAGTAGGCTCCGTACCGGTTGCCAGGAAGCGCAGTGGGAGTAATTGCTCCGCTTCGGCTGCGGTAGACCAAGTCAGTAGTAGCCACCGAGGAGATATCGGTCGAATCAGCCGTTGTGCCAGCTTTTACGCCACCATCAAATGCTGCCGGTGCAGTGCCATTAGTAGACTGAGCACCATTTTGATCTTTGAGATCATCAATAGCTTCACGCACATCGCTGACGGGAACTGGAATGAATTTCTCGCCGCCAGTTTTTGCCAATGGATCTGGCTGCTTTGAGGGGCTTCCCACAATTGCTGGATCTGTTACGGATTGACCTGTGGAAACTTTCTTGATTTCTCCGTCTTTCAACAACGCGAGGTCTTGCGTGACCATCGTGGCGTCGTTTGGAATGGACTCATCAATTCGTTGTGGCAATGGCTTACGTGGGTTATCAGGGATCTGCCCTGGAGTTTCCACGGTTGCTCCATCAGCTACAAAGACGTCTGCCGTTGCAGTACCGGCAACACCACTTCCCAAAAGGCTAATCACAGCTAATGGAATTGCCACTTTCCTCAAGGTACGTCTGTGGGTGCGTCTGCTCATATTATATTCTCTTCTCTCAGGCGCATAACCGCCGATTATCGCCGATTCATACCACGCCTCAAAAATCCACTAATTCAGACAAAAGGGCGTTTCATCTTAAATGCAATATTCCGTCTATAATACTACGCGTGTTCGCTGTAGTCGTATATATTACGAATCTACATCTGCGCCAAGTATAATTGGTAGTGATTCAAATCAAATCTAAGCCTACCGCGTTTCTTTGCGTAGCGAACGCAAGAGAAACTACAGGAGAAAAAGAATGAAAGTACTGGTCACTGGAGGCGCTGGCTTTATCGGCGCAAACTTCGTTCACACCACAGTAGAAACCATGCCTGAAGCACAGGTCGTTGTGCTCGACAAACTCACCTATGCGGGCAATGCTGATTCCATTAGTGGTCTTGAACGCGTTGAACTCGTTGAGGGCGATATCGCCGATGCAGACACCGTCGATCCTCTGATCAAAGACGCCGATGTGGTGGTTCATTTCGCAGCCGAGTCGCATAACGACAACTCTTTGCGCGATCCTTGGCCATTCATCTCGACGAATATCATCGGCACCTACCAGATTCTCGAAGCGGTGCGTCGCCACGGTACACGCCTTCACCACATCTCTACCGACGAGGTTTACGGCGATCTAGAAATTGGCGAAGATCGCAAATTCAAGCCAGGCGATGCATACGTACCGTCCTCGCCATACTCGTCCTCAAAGGCTTCATCAGATCATCTCGTACGAGCTTGGGCACGTTCTTTCGGTATTCCTGCCACAATCTCGAACTGCTCGAATAACTATGGTCCTTACCAGCACATTGAGAAGTTTATTCCACGCACCATCACCAATTTGATCGACGGCGTTAAGCCACGTGTTTACGGCACGGGTGAGCAAATTCGCGATTGGATTCACGTTCTCGACCACAACACTGCTGTGTGGGACATCATCAATAAGGGACGCATCGGCGAAACTTACCTCATTGGCGCCAATGGCGAAAAGACCAACCTTGAAGTAACGAAACTGATCCTTGAAGAATTTGGCTACGATCCAAACGATTTCGATCACGTTAATGATCGTCCAGGTCACGATCAGCGCTACGCTATCGACAACTCGAAGCTCGTTGAAGAACTCGGCTGGCAGCCACACTACACCAACTTCCGCGATGGCTTGCGTGACACAATCACGTGGTACCGCGAGAACGAAGATTGGTGGCGTAGCCAAAAAGAAGCCGTTGAAGCAAAGTACCGCGAGAACGGCCAGTGAAAACACTCGAATCTGAGCAATAATCAGAATCTGCTGATTTAGCTGAGACGTGCTAGTTGTGTGGGGTTGAGATTTAGAATCTCAACCCCACACAACTAATTAAGCATCACACGAGAAAGCCTATTTGCATTTTCTACACACAGCAGATTATTTACCACGCGTCATAAGAGCCGCACGAATCTTTAAGCCTGCCCCAAGCAGGCATCGAAGTGGCCACTGGTAGGGCTTCGAATACACTGCGTTGAGATAGGTGCGCGCCGACTCGTGATGAGCTCTAATCATAGGAGCAGGTCGATCGCGCCAGGACTTTCCTTGGTCATGAATAATAACAGCCTGTGGCACAAATACCGAAGCCCAATTCCGTTCCTTAAGAGCTTCACCGAGCATGGTGTCCTCAAAGAACATGAAAAAGCGATCATCGAAGCCGCCAACTTCCAAAAATGCACGCGCACGAATCAGCAAACACGCACCAGAGAGCCAATCTACTTCGTGCGTGCGATCTACAGACTCATTTTCCTGATACCTCCTGGTAAACGGATTATTTTCCCACACCGGTTTCAACAGTGCGTGTCCAATTCCCGATACCAAACGTGGGAAATGACGTGCGGAGGGATAAATATCTCCTTCAGGAGTGAGAATCTTCGGCCCAAATACGCCACCACGCGGGTAAAACTCCGCTATATCAACAAGATCAGCAATACTAGTATCTTCATAAACCACATCAGGATTCGATACGAGTATCCATTCACCGTCAAAGTCTTGTGCACCAAGATTTGCCGCACGCCCGTAGCCAAGGTTCTCACTAGGTTCAATCACTGTAATCGGATACTCATTTTGCAGATCTTCTAAAATGGCACACGGTGATCCGTTGTTCACAATAACTAACTCCATGTGCGACTGCACCAAGCGCGCATCAGAGAAAGCTCGAAATACGCTGTAACAAAAGTTCCGCAGCTCTTCGCCCGGATTATAAACTATTGTGATAACTCGCAGTTTCAAAACTTTCCCTCTTAATGCCGATGCCATAATCGCAGGTCATGCGCGTTAGTAATATAGCAACAGCGATAGAATTAGCGTGCAGAAAATGAATCCTTGCATATCGTACCTAAATACTCTACCGCGCTCATTCATCTGCATACGAAATGTCGGAAACTGACGCATGCCACACCAAGTAAACGGAATTTTTCATACTACAGGCTGACGCACTTTCTCCAAAGAACGCAGTAGTATTTAACTCGTGAATAAAACGACTGAAGAACAACTTACCGAATACCGTGCGCCTGCTCACCAGAAGCGCCACCATGGCTCGCGCAATTTTCTTCGCGTATTCGGTTTAGTATTCCTTGCGCTAGTTCTTAGTGGAACCTCAGCGTTTGGAATGCTCGTTTATCGTCTACAAACCAACGTGCAGCAACATGACCTCGCTTCACTTTTGGACGAAAAAGAGCGCCCACAAGAAGCTCTACCGCTAGACCAAAAAGCTGGCCAGCCCCTCAATATCTTGATCTTGGGCTCAGATACGCGCAACGGAAAATCCGATATTGACGGTAGCGGCAAAAGCGGAAAAGTCGAAGGCATGCGTTCCGATACCACAATGCTTGCCCACGTTTCCGCAGATCGTAAGCGCGTCGACGTCGTTTCAATTCCACGCGACACCCTCGTGTCCATCCCTTCGTGCACACTCGAAACTGGCAAGGTAACTAAGGCTCAAGCCGAAGGAATGTTCAACTCCGCATTCCAAATTGGTGGAGCTAATGGCGATGTGAACTCAGCCGCTGCATGTACAGTCAAAACCGTTGAAGCGATGACGAAAGTGCTTGTTGATGGCTATGTAGTTCTCGATTTCGCTTCGTTCCAAGACGTCGTCAACACCATCGGTGGCGTCGAAATGTGTTTCCAAACAAACGTGAAAGACTCCTATTCTGGCCTTAACATCGCTGCGGGTTGCCACAACCTCATGGGAGCTGACGCTTTAGCTCTCGCCCGTGCACGCCACGGTTTAGGCGACGGCTCCGACGTCTCTCGTATTGACCGTCAGCAAGAACTCGTAGGAAAAATCGTCACAAAAATTCTGAGCATGAATCTTTTCACGAATCTTCCTAAGTTCTACCAATTGCTCACGGACGTGACCAAAAACGTACAAACCTCAACCGGTCTAGGCGATCTGAAATGGCTCAGCGGTTTCCTCTACTCCCTCAAAGACATCGATCGCAATAACGTAAAATTTATTACCATGCCTTACGCTCTTGCTGGCAACCGTGCCAAAGCCACTCCACAAGCTCAAACGCTGTGGGATGCGCTCCGCACCGACACCCCAGTTCCGCCTAGCGCAATGGCTCCCCAGCACCCACAAAAGGAGCTGGTCATCACGCCAAATGCGCCAGCAGCAACTCCGGGCACAACCGGAACCGGCTCCACGCAGCAAGCACCGGCGAACGGCAATACGCAAACCACCACGCCAACAGGAAAGAAGTCGACCTCCACAACAGGCAAATAGACTACGATTGGCTAATAGGACACAACTGGTAAATAGGAATATTTCGCATGACTGACGCCTCCAAGCAACCACCCTCATTCGAACCAAAATCGAAAGGGCGCCGTCCATCAGCACACGGCGCGCGCCGGGTTGGCACAGGCACTCCTGCACAAGGAGCAGCGTCATCAGAAATTCCTCTGAAACCTCCGGTAAGAACTGGACCTCCAGCACCGATTCGGCGTTCAGCATTCGCTCAAGACGCATCTAGCAGGCAAAACGCGAGCACTCCGCCCGCCTACCCACCTGCATACCCACCGTCGTCGTCACGCCCCAATACGACGCGCACTGCACAACCGGAGCACCCCGCGCAATCTGCACAACCTGCGCAATCCGAGATTCGCAGGAATGAGCGCATAGCCGAATCTGAAACGCCGCCAGCATATCCACCGGCGTATCCTCCGGCATCATCCAGTGCGGGAGTGGGTGCGGGTGCGACGCCGTCGTCTTTTCAAAAACCGTTAATCTCGCGCACAGAAGCCGATTCTACGCACGCGCGCGAAGGTGACCTTGGCACAAACGGATCGGGCGTATCGCGAAAAAAGACCGTCAAACGGGTGTGTTGGGCACTCCTTGGCACATTGCTCATCGTGGTACTCGCCGTCGGCGGCTGGTGCTATCACCTCTACAACTACGGCAATGACAAGCTTCAACACCTCGACGCCCTCTCCGGCAAAGCCGACACCTCCGGCACCACATATCTTCTCGTTGGGTCTGATAAGCGCGGAGCAGCGATCAAGGACGGCACCGAGGGGCAACGCTCGGACACGATGATGCTTTTCCACGTGCCCGACAGCGGCAATCCCTCACTCATTTCACTGCCACGCGATGCTTACGTCTCCATTCCGGGGCATGAGAAAAACAAGCTCAATGCTGCATATTCTTTCGGCGGGCCTAAGCTGCTCGTGGCCACCGTCGAAGAGCTTTCCGGCATGAAAATCGACCATTACATTGAAGTCGGAATGGACGGCATCAAAAACCTCACCGATGCAGTCGATGGAATCGACTTATGCTACGAGCACAACATCAACGATCCTTGGTCCAATCTCAATTGGACGGCCGGTTGCCACACTGCCAATGGCGACACCGCCCTAGCTTTCGCGCGCATGCGCAAGGCCGATCCTTTGGGCGATATTGGCCGCACCGCACGTCAACGGCAAGTTGTGCAATCTCTGCTTCGAAAAGCGACGTCGTCTCAAGTACTTTACAGCCCCTCAACTCAAAAGGCGCTGGTAGGAGCTGCAGCCGACTCGCTCACAGTCGACACTAATGACTCTTTGCTCGATATCGGGAAAGCAGGACTGAATCTGCGCAAAGTAATGAGCGACGACGGCCTCATCGGCGTGCCGCCCATCGCCAACCTCAACTACC
Organism: Arcanobacterium pluranimalium; assembly: GCF_016907845.1. Taxonomy (GTDB): domain Bacteria; phylum Actinomycetota; class Actinomycetes; order Actinomycetales; family Actinomycetaceae; genus Arcanobacterium_A; species Arcanobacterium_A pluranimalium. The sequence continues at coordinate 846,478 of NZ_JAFBCS010000001.1, read as the reverse complement.
ATCCAGGACGCGTGGGATCGGCTGTGAAACTCGACGAGGAAAAGCTGCCGCAGTTCTGGAAGCGCGTAGAGTCAGGCGAGATCACCAAAGACGAACTGCAGCCGAAACTCGGCTAGCGTCTCTCAAGCTAGCGTCTTGTGCGGATTTCGATTTCGCATCCGCACAGGCAAACCCTCGCCGTATTCACGCAAGCCCCACGTTTTCACGCAAAGGGTTTCTCAATTTCAACGTATCGCTCAGAGTCACGTGTCCGGGTGCGCAGGCATTATTAGCGACGACGACGACGCGCACCGACGGCGTGAATCGCACCTTGCGGAAGCAAACGATCCGGACCGAGTGACTCAGGCACTGTGCGCAGCGTCAAGGTAAATTCTGCCGGTTTTTGCGCCGTTAGCTCGAGTCGGCCGTCGTTGATTTTAGCGAGATCCTTGGCCACGGCAAGACCGATCCCAGTCGATCCACCTGCCGAAACTCCTTTGAGAAAGATATGTGGCACGAGTTCATCGCTGATGCCTTCCCCCGCATCGCAGACCTTTATCTGCACAACCCGGCCGTTCTTAGTGGCAGTTACGGTGGTCGTTCCTGCACCATATTTGAGCGAATTCTCGATCAACGTAGCCAAAATTTGGGAGACAGAACCCGGAGTAGCGAGAACAACGGCGTCTTCCCCTACATCAAAAGCGAGCGTGCGCTTGGCTTTGCGGAATGGTTTTTCCCACTCGTCTCCTTGCTGCTCAAAGACGTCGTGCAAGGCGATTGCTTCAAAATTTCTGCCATGATCCGAGCTGGCATTAGCCATGAGCTCGTCAACCACGCCGCCGAGTCGCCCGATTTGCTCGAGCGCTTTTTCGGCCTCTTCTTTGATTTCGGGATCGTCGGTCAGATATTGGATTTCCTCAACTCGCATCGATAACGCAGTGAGCGGAGTGCGCAGCTGATGTGCCGCATTAGCTGCAAATTGACGTTCAGCAGCAATGCGTCCAGCGATACGATCCGCTGTGCGTTCAAGCTCTTGATATACGAGATCAATCTCCTCGATGCCACTTGGTTTTATCTGCGGGCGCACCTGCCCTGCACCGATTTGTTCTGCCGAAGCGGCCATATAAATCAGCGGAGCAGAAAGCTTGCGAGATTGACGCATAGCCATAAGAACGCCAATAACAAAAGCCGCCATAATAAGGGCAACCGCCCCAATGATCAGCAATACTGTGCGCACATAGATCGGGCCTTTCTCTACACTCACTGTGATGATTGAGCCCGATCGTGTTTCTTCGATTTTGGTGATTGTATCAGGTGAAATGGGCAGTGCGTTGCCTGATTTGAGCACCGTCCCATCCGATTTTCGGTAGGTGATATGCGCATCGTCAGGATCAGACATTTGGGCGAAAGATTCGAGCAGGCCGCGAGAAATCACCACATGCTCATTTTCACGCCGTTCAATGACCGAACGCACTGTTTCAGCACGCGAAGCTACAGCTTTTTCAGCTGATTGCCAGATAGTAGACACGCCAAAGAGGATCGCAGGAATTCCTAGAAAAAGTACGGCAACAGCCACCGCTGCCGATGTCATCTGAATCGCACGGCGTCTCATTTATGCCTCAGTTAAACTTCGAAACGGAATCCCATTCCGCGAACGGTGGAAATATAGTGAGGCGAGGTGACGTCGTCGCCCAATTTTCGACGCAACCACGAGATATGCATATCGAGTTTCTTGGTAGACACATCCACCGCAGAACCCCATACGATACGCATGAGATCTTCTCGGGAAACAACAGAACCAGCATGGCTAATCAGCACAGAGAGAAGCTCAAATTCTTTGGCCGTGAGTTGCAGCTCTTTACTTCCTGAATAGGCACGGTGAGCGTCCACATCCACTCGAATATCTTGCGCATTAAGCTCACCTGAATTGCGGTCGTCGTGAACCGAGCGGCGCAGCAAAGCGCGAACTCGAGCAAGGAGCTCCGCCAAACGGAAAGGTTTCGTAACGTAATCATCCGCACCGGCGTCGAGACTCACAACCATATCGACTTCTTCAGAACGAGCCGTGAGAATCAAAATCGGGAAATCGCGTCCCTCTTGACGCGCCTTTCGAGCGACGTCCAAACCGTCCATATCGGGCAGGCCGAGATCGAGTATCACCAAATCAATTGGGTTAATCATCGCGCTGAGGGCTGCTTCTCCAGTAGCAGCTGCCGTCACTTCATAGCCCTCGCGGCTCAGTGCACGAACGAGCGGTCCCGAAATCGCGGAATCATCTTCAACGAGTAACACCTTCGTCACGGCGTCCAACTTTCTCTCGGCTCAAATCACGATAAGCGATTCAGTATAGGTGAGCACTTATTCACGATGCTGTGCACAACTTCATGATGCTGGTAAAGCCTCATGACGCCGCGCACGACTTCACGATGCCATGTGCAGCGCTACGGAGTGCCACTTAGGTACCCCTAGCTATTTTCACTTTAGTAAAGATTCGTTCAAGAAAGCAAGAATAGAAGAAAATTAACGCACTATTAATTGCGCGGCGTCAATTGAGCCTATTCCTTGCAATTCCGGAATAGCATAGGGCACGACGTCGTATTTATCCGGATCGAGGTGACGCAAGCTTTCGCTTGTTTCATAGTCAACCAAAATGCCGTTCACGGGCGCGACGCTGCACAACCGTGAAGCGAGATTAACTTTCGGTCCAAAGACGTCGCCAAAGCGCGAAACCACGCCTCCCCACACTAGAGAAGCTCGCACATCGGGCATTGTGGGAGTATCTTGCAAAGATCGGACAATATCATTCACCACTGCCGCTCCGGTGTGGAGATCGTCGGCAATGTAGAGCACGGCATCTCCAACCATTTTGACCACGCGCGCACCGCGCATGGAAATAACGTCGCGGCAAGTGAACTCAAAAGTACGAATAAAATCAACGAGAGCGTGTGGAGATAGCTCTCCCGAAGTGTGAGTGAAAGAAACCAGATCAACAAATCCAAAGGCGCGCATGAGCTGCATTTCTTCTTTCGCGCCCACCTTGGAACGATCCTCTAATTCAGTTTCAGATCTGCGTAGCAGCGCCGAAAGATGCCGTCTCCAGGCATATTTCATCTGGTAAACGAGGAACTCTTCGTACTCGTTGATTCGATCCAACACCATATAGCGTGCCGAAACCTCATCAATCCCAAATCGCCCTTCAAATTCCTCTACAAGAGCTTCGTGCTGCCACAGCACCATGCGATCGGCTAGGTGTGACTGTGCCCTGATAAGTGAGTTAAGCGTATCGGCATCTGCGAGGTCAGAATCCTCCATGTCAATGTGAGCGCGAATCACATCCACATCGTATTCAGTGAAAACTTTTTGATCAGCATTCCTAATCGTTGGGAATCCCATTGAACGCCAAAAACGACGCACGGTTTCAGCGTCAACATCAGCGAGTTCAGCAACTTCTCGCAAAGTGTATTTGGAGGCACCACCAAGGAGCCGAGCAACGTGCTGTTCAACGGTTGTCGGCATCTTCTCTGCAGAATCATCACTTGTGGCGGGCGTCACAGCTACTACTCTAGCAAGTTTTCTTAAATTTTGAAGCTTGATACGCACCTCAAGAAGCAAACTGAGCAAAGTTCACACAGCAAAGCACACATGTGCACGTTTTCTCAACGCCAAATACCTGTACTCTTATCTTATGACTACACGCGATTTAACGGCGATCGACGAACTCGCCAACGGCTACTTGCAATCCCTCCTGGATATGAATCCTGAACTCGTCACATGGTTAGGCATGCCAGGTGCAGACGAATCTGGCTATCAGGATTACTCCCCTGAGGGTAACGCCACATTGGCAGAGCTCAACCGTAATACTCTCGCTGCCCTAGCTAAGCTTCAACCAGCAGACGAAACCGACAGAGTCACCCAAGCAGCGATGCAGCAAGAGCTCAGCACCCAAATCGAGTTCCACGAGCTCGGCGAGGACGGCGATCTCAACAATATCGCCACACCACTCCAAGGCATTGCCGAAATCTTTAATAATATGCCACAAGAATCGGCTGCCGACTGGGAGCTTATTGCAGCTCGTATGTCCAATGCCCCGCGGGCGCTCGCCGGGTGGCGCGAAACACTGCGTCAACGCGCAGAAAATGGCCCCGATCTGGCTATCCGCCAGATTGAGATTTGCATCGACCAAGCTAATGCTACCGCTGCCGAAGATTCTCCACTTGCCGCCCTAGCACAAACAGCGAAAACCGCCTGTCCTGAGCTAGCCGATAAAGTCGAAGCGGCCGCGCAAGCTACTCGCGCAGCTTATGCTAACCTCGCAAGGTTCCTCGCCGACGTCGTCGCCCCACATGGCGTAGAAACAGACGCTTTCGGTCGCGAGCGCTACGAGCTGCGACTCTACGACGCCATCGGCGCTACCGTGGATCTCGACGAAACGTACGACTGGGGAGTAACCGAACTCAATCGCATTATTGACGAACAAAACCTCATTGCACGCGAACTGTACGGCGAAGGGGTGAGCGTGCGAGAAGCTATGGATCGCCTCAACAACGATCCAGCTCGGCAGCTACACTCAACCGAGGAGCTGCGCAATTGGATGCAAGAGACATCAGATCGCGCCCTCGACGCGCTCAGCGGAACTCACTTCGATATACCTGACCCATTGCGCAAGCTCGAGTGCATGATTGCGCCGTCTGGCACCGGAGCAATCTATTACACCGGCCCAACAGCCGATTTTTCACGCGGCGGGCGCATGTGGTGGTCGGTTCCACACGGCACTGAAACATTCACAACCTGGCAAGAAAAAACGACCGTCTATCACGAGGGCGTTCCTGGCCACCACCTCCAGATCGGCTACACCACCTACCTCAAAGACCAGCTCAACAACTGGCGCCGCCACGGCTCGTGGAAATCGGGGCACGGTGAGGGCTGGGCGCTGTACGCTGAGGGGTTGATGGTTGAGCTGGGCTTCATGGACGATCTCGGCGATCGAATGGGCGTACTCGACGGAGAACGCCTGCGTGCCGCGCGTGTCGTGCTCGATATTGGCGTGCACCTGCAAAAGCCCGCTCCGGCCACATACCAGCATATTTCGCCAGTGTGGAATCACGACGTCGCATGGGAATTCCTCAAAGACAACGTCGCGATGGATCACTCGTTCCTCAAATTCGAGCTCAACCGCTATCTCGGATGGGCTGGTCAAGCGCCGTCTTATAAGATCGGGCACCGGCTCTGGAAAGAGATGCGCGCAGATGCCGCAGCTCGCGAGGGCGCTGCCTTTGACCTCAAAGCCTGGCACACCAAGGCATTGAGCTTGGGTTCCATGGGACTCGACGTGATGCGCGAGGCCTTGGCACGATGACCGTTCAGGCTGAGGAACAAACATCCGCCGCGGCGCGCACAATCCTGCTCGCTTCGGCGTCTCCGGCTCGCCGTACTACCTTGATTAATGCTGGTATTACGCCACGGATCGCTGTATCGAATGTGGACGAGGACTCACTGCTGGCACAACTGCACGAGTCCTATGTCCACGACGACGCCCGACCGCCGGCTTCCGAGCAGGTCACGTTACTTGCTCATGCCAAGGCACACGACGTATATGGGTCTATTTCTGAGCTCGCTGCCAGCACAAATTGTAGTGACGAACACCAGGACCTGCCCACGGTTATCATTGGCTGCGATTCAATGCTGGAAATAAACGGGAGCGTAGTTGGCAAACCGCACACACCTGAACTGGCGCGGGAGCGACTTCGCGAAATGAGCGGGCAGTGGGGCGATTTACACACCGGCCATTGCATTATCGACACTGCTACTGGTGCGAGCGTGGGAGAAGTCTCGGTTGCCCGAGTATATATTGCTGAACTGAGCGAACACGAAATCGAGGCTTACGTCCAGAGCGGCGAACCACTCCATGTTGCCGGCTCGTTCACTGTTGACGGGCTGGGCGGTTCGTTTGTAGAGAAAATCGAGGGTGACTACCACGGCGTCGTCGGTATCTCGCTTCCGCTTGTGCGCAAGCTTTTACAGCGGTTGGGGCACTCTATCGTCGATTTTTGGGATTGTTAGACTAAAAATCGCAATCACAACTCGGTGCCTACTCACAGAAAGGTTGAGCGAATGTCTCCACGCGTGTCGATCATCATGAGGACTCAGAATCGACCATTGCTGCTTACGAGGGCATTGGGATCGGTGGCAGCCCAAAATTTTGAAGATTTTGAGCTGATTGTTGTCAATGACGCCGGAGACCCTGCTCCCGTTGAGGCGTGCGTTTCGCAGCTCCCACAGCCCGCACGAGACCGCGTCACAATCATTCATCGAGACAAAGCCTCAGGTAGAGAAGCAGCTATTAGCCCTGGGTTAGAAGTAGCGACTGGTGATTATATTACGATCCATGACGACGACGATACCTGGGCGCCACAATTCCTCGAACGTTGCGTCGAGTTTTTGGATGCACACCCTGATCACGTGGCGGTTGCAGCACGTTGTGACGTGGTTAGAGAGAAGATCGACGACGACGGCACGATCACGGAAGTTGGCCGCGAAGTACTCGACGCCAACCGTTCATGGTGGACTCTCACAGACACTCTCGTGGAAAGTTACAGTCCTCCTATCGCTCAAGTTATTCGGCGCGACGTTGCAGTGAGACTTGGTGGCTGGAATGGGAACATGCAAACCCAAGCAGACTGGGACTTCTCAGTTCGGCTGCTGGCACAAGGTTCAGCTGGATTTATCGACGGCGAACCATTGGCACACTGGCATCATCGCCAGGATGCGCAAGGTGCTATGGGTAATTCGATTTTTCTTGCTTCAGATGATCATATCTCAGCAAACTTACTTGCTCGTGATCGTTATCTGCGTGCGGAAATTAATCACGCAGATAACGATCACTTCGAGACTCAGCTTGGCCAAGCGCTACAAATCGCTGAATATTACAAGCGCTTATCACAAGAGCTACACCAGCAAATCGACGCTCTCCACAGCGCTCTTTATGCCTCTCATCTCGACACTAAAAAGGATTTAGAGACGCTGAGCACTAAAATGGACGCAGCCATCGCAAAAATAGAGAGCTTGGAGAACACTGTAGCTTCGCTTCACCAAGAGCGACAAACCAAGCGTGAACTCAACGATCAGGAATGATCAAACCTGACCGTCGCTGAATTCACCGAATTTCCGGTTCTGCTTTTGGCGTTCGCTCATTGGCACCCAATCGCGTTCGCTTGCACCAATATAGACCTGGCGCGGGCGGCCGATCTTTTGAGTTGGATCCAGCACCAGCTCGCGATACTGAGCGATCCAACCAGGTAGACGTCCGAGTGCGAACAGCGGCGTGAACATCTTCGTCGGGAATCCCATCGCCTTGTATATCAAGCCAGTGTAGAAATCCACATTCGGATACAAGCTGCGCTCAACGAAGTAATCGTCCTCAAGAGCAGCTTGTTCCAGCTCACGAGCCATATCGAAGAGCTCTGAATCCCCGTGCAAACGGCCGAGAATATCGTCTGCCAGCCCCTTAACAATCTTCGCGCGCGGATCGTAATTCTTATAAACGCGGTGCCCGAAGCCCATCAGCTTTACGTCGTTGCGCTTATCTTTAACCTGCTTCACGAAGCTGGCAATATCCAATTCTTGCTCGCGAATCTGGGAGAGCATATTGAGCACTGCCTCATTGGCTCCACCGTGAAGTGGTCCAGAAAGCGCGCCCACACCAGCAGCAACAGAAGCATACATATTGGCATGGGACGATCCCACAAGTCGCACTGTGGAAGTCGAGCAATTTTGCTCGTGATCAGCGTGCAAAATGAAGAGCTTGTCGAGCGCATTGACGATCGTCGGATCGACGTCATGCGTCTGATACGGCAAACCGAAAGTCATGCGGATGAAATCTTCAGTATAAGACTTCGACGCATCTGGATAGAGCAAAGGCAATCCTGTTGCCCGCTTCGAAGCGTAGGCAATCATCGTCGGAACTTTAGCTAAGAGCAGCACCGACGCAAGATCGCGCTGGTATTCATCGTGTGGGTCGAGAGTGTCCTCATAGTACGTGCCCAAGCCCGCAATGCCAGCCTGCAAGATCGACATCGGGTGCCCATGCGAGGGGAACGCCGTGAAGAATGACTTAAAGTCCTCATGGAGCAAAGTGTGCCGTTTAATGCGGTGAATGAATGCAGCTAGCGACGTCGCATCCGGAAGCTCGCCATAAATAAGCAGGTAGGCAACTTCAAGGAATGAGCAGTTTGCCGCGAGCTGCTCAATCGGATAGCCGCGGTAGCGTAAAATCCCTTGCCCGCCGTCAATATACGTAATTGCTGATTCACACGATGCAGTGTTCGTAAACCCTGGATCGAGAGTTACTGTGCCAGTTTCGCCCAACATTTGGCCGATTTTGAAACCATCGTTTCCTTCAACCGCTTGGACGCGCTCCAGCTCGAGGGCCTTCCCATCTACGCTGAGCTGCGCATTGTTAGCCATGTTGTCTCCTTATCGTTCACAGACTCGAGATTTTTCGAGACCGTTCCGCACCGAACGTACTGTGTAACGTGTGCTACATTCCGAGACTACCCGATATCACACGAAAACACCCCATGATTTCTTGATGTCGAGATGATTTTTTCCACAAAATTCCACCAAGCGAAATTCGCAAAAGCTACAATATGGCGAAATCCGCGCAAAAAATATGCCTGTATTCATTCCGCAGCTGCGATTATGCCTATCGCGAAGTCTGCGCCAAAGCCTGCGCAAACTCACGCATCCGATGCGCGGCCGTAGCGATATCGTCGTCGCTGGCAGTAAGAGAAATACGCACGTGCCGCTCGCCGGCCGCTCCATAGAACGTCCCCGGCGCCACCACGATACCCAACTGCGCGAAAGCTCGAGCTAGCGCCCACGCATCCGAGCCATCTTTACTCGACACCCAAAGATAAAGTCCGCCCACAGACGCCGGATCGTTCTCCAGACCCGCAGCTTGCACTGCAGCCAGCAGTATTTCACGACGACGCCGATACACCTCGCGTTGCACACGCACGTGCTCACTATCAGCAAGTGCAGCCACCATCGCCCGCTGCACCGGCATTGGCATCATAAATCCAGCGTGTTTCCTCAGCTCCACAATCGGATCAACCAAACTCGGATCACCCAGCACAAAAGCGGCGCGGTAACCAGCCATATTAGACTGCTTAGACAGCGAATACAGAGCGATCAAACCCCGAGAATCGCCACCGCAAACCCGCTCATCCATGATCGAGGGCGCCTCATCAACGTCCCATACCAAAGCCGAATAGCACTCATCTGAAGCAATAACTACATTATGAGCGCGTGCCCAGGCAACAATCCGCGCAAGCTGTTCAACATTGAGCACATGACCATCTGGATTACCAGGCGAGTTAAGCCAGAGTAGATCAATATCAGCAGGCCACTGAGCAGGATCGGAACTCGTATCCAAGGCAACCGCATCAGCTCCCGCGAGCCGCGCCCCGACGTCGTACGTAGGATACGCGCAAAGCGGATACGCTACCTTATGACGCGAATCCATACCAAGCATGGCAGGCAGCAGCGCCACCATCTCTTTCGAACCGAGCGTAGGCAACACCGAAATATCGCAGTGAATATTTCTCTCCAGCCCCCACTTGTGAATCGCGCCAAGCAGCTGCGGCGAACCCACATTAGGCGGATAACCGTGGGCGTTGGCCGATTCGAGCAATGCTTGTTGCACACACCGGGGCACATCATCAACCGGAGTGCCGATAGTTAAATCAACTACACCGTCTGCATATAGAGCTGCGCGCTCGCGAATCGGAACGAGCGTGTCCCAAGGAAAATCCGCGAGCGCGTGACCAAACAGAGCCATCAGTCTTTATTTTGCACCGGAAGCTGCGCAATAATCGGATGATCGCGGTTGATCACACCGAGTTTTGCTGCGCCACCTGGTGAACCAAGCTCGTCGAAGAACTCTACATTTGCTTTGTAGTAATCAGACCACTCGTCTGGGAGATCGTCCTCGTAATAGATTGCCTCAACTGGGCAAACTGGCTCACATGCACCACAATCAACGCACTCATCTGGGTGGATATATAACGTGCGCTCCCCCTCATAGATACAATCGACTGGGCATTCGTCAACACAAGCGCGGTCTTTAAAATCAACACAGGGCTGCGCGATAATGTACGTCACGTTATCTCCACATCGTTAAAGGATTTACGGGATTTCTTTAGTTCAAGTATCGTCTTTTTTGGCAGAAGTTGCCAATAAATAGGACGGATCTCATTGGCACGTAGCGCCATTTTGAGGGTTATAACGCCAGGTGAGGGTGGAATCCTCGTGGATTTGACCGTTCAAACTCACTTTTCGCCCAACCGTGATCGTGAAACCAGGATTGCCAGGACCATACGGTGTGCAGTCTTTCTTTTTGTTCACTTCGGTAGTAGCAGGCACCAAATTCTGGCGCGGGCCGCTCCACACCTGCACGTCCCAGTGCTTGGTAGACCACAAGCGCGTCACCAACCGCCCATCAGCCACATAGGAATCCACTACTGCACCATAAGGCGTGTTGTTTTTCCAGATCATATTTATCTGCCCAGACCACAGCGTCGATTCCAATCCAGCAGGATACCGCGAATAATACTGCGTATGTGGGCGGTGCTGAACGTCCACCATACCGGCGCGATAGCCAATATTGAACGTATTCGTAGACAGCTGTGAAAGGCCGCCACCTACTGCTTCGGAGCCGAAACCATCGACCAACACCCCAGAGCTTACAAAGCCCTGAGCGGTGCTAATCTCACCAAGTAGCTGCTCAAGGTTGAAATCTTCACCCGGTTTGATAACGCGATTAGACACCTTTTGCGAGCCGACCCGCAAATTTGTGGTGCGCACCGGATCAGACGTGATCGGGGTGGAGAACTCTGATACGACTTCCTTAACCCCCATTTTTTGCGCCTGCTCAGTGGTGAACTCCGGCTCGCCTTGCACGATCTGCGGCTTCACAGTGCGATCGCTTTGCTTACCGATATTGAGCAGCTCCTGGGAGAGTTTGTCCAGATCAATCACTTCACCCGGTTGAGCAGGAATTACTGTAGGAGTGGTGTGATTGACGATCTCAATTCGCGCATCGACTGGATCCTTCAAAATCCCGCCCGAACGCGCTCGCAAACAGTCTTTGAGAGCTGCTTTGTTAATACTAAGCACCGGCTTGCCCGATTTTGCCTCAAAAACGAGCAGTCCACCGAGGTCTCGCGGTTCGAGGTCAATGACTTTCTCACGGATAACTACCGACACCGGTTTCGAAATCACCGGATCGACCTCGTTTTTCACAAAAGCCGCAATCTGATCATCGCTCACATGCGGTGGCATGCTTTTGCTCGGGAGCACTATTTTATCCGATGCATCAAACCAGTGTTCTCTCACGTGCGACGCCGCTTGCCCGCGATCGATACTCACACCATTTTTCGCCTTCGTAGTAACTACGCTCGCTTTGGCGGAGTCGAATGTGATGCTCGGTTCCACCGGATCGACTTTGAGCTGCGCTATCGCAGCATCAAGTGCTGTGTCGAGCTTTTTGTCGTCTACCGTGGCTACCGCCGTCGTCATCTTTCCGCGGCCAAAATGAGCCACAACGCGAGCCGGATTCAGCGAAAAACCGACCAGTGGATCGAGGGAAGCATCTGGATCGAAACGTAAAGAAAAATCAGCTGGGTTGAGTGAAACGTTCTGGGAAGAATCTTTGACGCTCACCGAACGCGCTGCCTGCGTGCGCGCTTGCAGCTGCGACTCTAACTTAGCTTTGGCTTCATCTTTGGTGAGTCCACCAACTGGCACTCCAGAAACTTCGGTATTACTGGGAATGCGTGCGCCAAGGTAGAAAGCAATCCCAATATACGCCAGTGTTAACACCGCAAAAGTCGAGATAGCCCCGATAATCCAGCGTTTGCGTGAGCGTGCCATTCGCGCCTTGTGCTCCTGAGTTTCTGTGGAGCGCTGCTCGTCCCAGTCCCAGTAATCCTTTGAAGCGTTAGAATTCGCTGCAGCGTTGGTATCCGCGTTCATGCTGGTATCCGCCGCGGCGCTAGAATCTGCTGCAATGCCGGAATCAGCAGATTGCGCCCAACTGCGTGGGTTTTTCTCCTCAGACACAAGCTTCCTTTCTCGCCAACTAAGCAAGGCCCTCGCATATCAGGCAAGAGGCTCAGATGTGTTTTGCCTCAACCTGCTCAGTTACAGTTTGTTCAGCCGTAATGTGCGTTGCCTCAGTTTGCGTTCCCTCAGCTTGCGTTGCCGCAGTTTGCTCGGCAACTTGCGTCGCGTCGTCGTCACGATGTTGTACAGAACGACGACGGCACAGCACGTCCACGCTGATCATCGTCACGACGGACAACACCACTGAACCAAGAATCCAAGCGTGCGCCCGATAATCCTCAGCTAAAGCGAGCACATCGTTGCTCGGCGAGAAGAAAAACAGCACCACCGTGACCGAAAACATCGCCAAAGCAAAAGCAAAACTTGCTGCTAGCGCACCGATTTCATAGGAGAACCACGTCCCCGCCACCACGATTGCAGCAGCTAAAACCAGACCGCCCCACGGCAGTTTCCACGCTCCAGCCTGCACAATTGAGCCGACTACCGCCGTGATAGCGCCCAAACACAGACCTAGGAGAATATGTAAAGCAGTTTTTTGCATCTGCCCAGCTCCAGCATCAGTAGTAGAAATATCTAAGCACGTGCAGCCCTCTTGCGACGCGCTGCTTCGCGCTGACGGTCTGCAGTATTCAAGATTACCTTGCGAATGCGCACTGTTTCAGGAGTTACTTCGATACATTCGTCTTCGGCCGCAAATTCGATCGATTCTTCCAAGGTGAGCTGGCGACTCGCTTGGAGCGTTTCAAACACATCGGCAGTGGACGAGCGCATATTCGTCATTTCTTTAGCTTTGACGACGTTCACTTCCATATCCTCATTGCGCGGATTCTCGCCCACAACTTGCCCCTCGTAGGTTTCATCGCCCGGCACAACGAAGAACGTGCCGCGATCTTCAAGGCGTTGCAACGAGAAAGCAGTGATCTGACCAGCGCGGTCGGACACAAGCGAGCCCGTGGTGCGCGATTCAATATCGCCTGCCCACGGCTGGTAACCCTCAGAAATTGACGCCGCAATACCGGTACCGCGCGTCTGCGTGAGGAACTGGGTGCGGAAGCCGATCATGCCACGCGAGGGCAATAAAAATTCCATTCGCACCCAACCAGTTCCATGGTTAGACATAGTCGTCATTTGCCCTTTGCGAGCCGCCATAAGCTGCGTCACTGCACCGAGATACTCCTCTGGCACATCGATAGTAGCGCGCTCCCACGGCTCAAAAACCTTACCGTCGATAATCTTCTTCACGACTTGCGGTTTACCAACCGTGAGTTCAAAGCCCTCACGGCGCATAGTTTCCACCAAAATCGCGAGCGCTAATTCGCCACGATCTTGCACTTCCCAAGCGTCCGGACGATCAGTAGGCAGCACGCGAATCGACACGTTGCCCACCAGCTCTTGCGTCAGACGGTCACGGACTTGACGTGCAGTAAGCTTGTGACCTTTCACTTTTCCTGCCAAAGGCGAAGTGTTAATACCGATCGTCATGGAAATCGCCGGATCGTCAACATGAATCGGCGGCATCGGAAGTGGATTTTCCAAATCAACAAGAGTTTGCCCAATCGTGATATTGGGGATTCCAGCAATTGCCACAATATCGCCAGGACCAGCAGTTTCGGCAGGCTTACGCTCAAGACCATCTGTTCGCAGCAATTCCGTCACGTGCACGCGCTCAAGCTTCGAATCAGGGCCATCCATCAAACCGACCCACGAATTTTTCTTCAGTTCACCCGAATACACGCGCACGAGCGCCAAGCGACCCAAGAAAGGCGAGGCATCAAGGTTCGTGACCTGCGCGACGAGTGGCGCGGCGTCGTCGTACGTAGGGGCAGGAATGTATTCCAAAATCGCCCTAAACAGCGGTTCGAGATTGGGGTTGGCAGGCAAATCGCCGTCGGCCGGCTGCTCAGTGTCGGCGTGGCCAGCTTTTGCAGCCGCATAAATCGTTGGAATCTCGAGGATACGATCCAAGTCAAGCCCATCGACGTCCTCAATATCGGCGGCGAGATTCAACAAAAGATCCTGAGTTTCGGAAACGACTTCGCTAATGCGCGCATCGGGGCGATCGACTTTGTTGATCACTGGGATGACGGGCAAGTTCGCTTCGAGCGCCTTGCGCAGCACAAAACGAGTCTGTGGCAATGGTCCTTCCGAAGCATCAACGAGCAATACGACGCCGTCAACCATCGAAAGCCCGCGCTCTACCTCGCCCGAAAAATCGGCGTGACCAGGAGTATCGATAACGTTGATAACCACGCCTTCCGGCGCCCCAAACTCGGCAGCCGATGGGCCGGTGTAAGTGATTGCGGTGTTCTTGGCAAGGATCGTGATTCCTTTTTCGCGCTCCAAATCACCCGAATCCATAACGCGCTCGCCGGTTTTCTCCACCGTTGCCCGCTGGTCAAAAGCGCCACCCTGCCAGAGCATGGCATCCACCAATGTGGTTTTTCCGTGGTCAACGTGGGCTACGATGGCAACATTTCGCAGGCTGTTGCGTACGGTCATATGTGTGTTCTCATTTCTTTGCTACTTGCGCGCCAGTACCGCGGCGGTGCTGTGAAGTATTTCGATTTGTGCAAATTTAGGCACTTAAAACAAAATCTCGAAAGCGTTGCGCGAAAGTGCCAGCGTGGAAATCCTACGCTGTTTTAGCGATTCACAACTATATAAATCTCCGAAGTGCGAGCGAAAGAACACTGTTATCTTCAATTCAATGTGCGCTCTTAGCCACCCAGATTTTACCCCTGGCAGCGAAATTTGAAAGAATCTCATCATGACCTACATTTTGCGTGGAAAAGGTACCCAACTCTACGGATATGCGCTCGTGGCGCTCGCCCTGATTATTGCTGGTGGTTCAGCATGGCATGGAGGGTGGAGCGAAGCTCTCCGTGCGTTGCCAATTTCGGCGTTTATCGCCGTCTTCGCGTGGGTGGCTTATGGAAATCCGCGCACAGAGGTTGGTCCGCGCGGACTGCGGATCGTCAATCTCACGCGTACGGTGGACGTGCCGTGGGGCGATCTTGACTACGTTGAGAATCGTTGGGGTTTGATCGTTCATACCGTTTCTGGACGCAAGATTTCCGCCTGGAGTATTCCCTCGCGCGCCGGCGTCTTTGAAAATTCGGTACGTGAGTCAAAACAGGTAGAAAAGGATGTCGATTGGGATCGCGACGACGACGCCCGGGTTCCGTTGATCGTTTCGGTGCGGCGCGCCGTGCTTATTATCGAAAGTCGCCAATCTGCGCTCAAAGCTCAGAAGAAGTGCTCCTCCCAAGATTCTCTCGCAACACATTCAGCTTTTGATTCAGACTCTCCTCATTCCACTAAAGTAGCTTCCAGTGCCGTGAGCAGCTTTAACACCCTGCCATTGGTCGCTTTAGCTGGCACCATCGTTCTCACCTTGGTGCTGTGGCTCTAGCGATTTGTGGCTCAGCGATTTTGTCGCGCGACTGGTAGCAACTCAGCGTTACGTTGCTGGGCAGCCTGCACAACGAGCAGTAAGCCGAGCTTTGCGTTGCTGGAAACCCAGCCCGACGCTGGATGGCAGCTCAGTCCTGCTGCCACGTCTCCCAAAGCGAAGCGTACTCTTTGCCCTGAGCCACCAGTTCCTGATGCGTTCCCAACTCCGCAATCTCGCCGTCGATAAGAACCGCAACCCGATCGGCGTCGTAAGCAGTGTAAAGACGGTGCGCAATGGAAATAACCGTGCGCCCTTCTAGAACGCGTGCGAGGGCACGCTCGGCGCTACGAGCTGCGGTAGGATCGAGCAGCGAGGTGGCTTCATCGAGCACAAGAACCTGCGGATCAAGGAGCACGATTCTCGCCAGTGCCAGTTGCTGCGCGTAATCCGGTGGCAGCTCAAGCGCACCCGAACCCACCTTAGTATCGATTCCCTCAGGTAAAGACTCAACCCAGTGTGCATTTACTGCGCTAAGCGCCTGCTTTAAATCTGCGTCGCTCGCAGCCGGCGCGGCAAGCTGCAGGTTCTCGCGGATTGTGCCCACGAAAATGTGGTTCTCCTGAGTCACTAGCGCCACCGTTTGATGGAGAATCTTTTCTTGCAGATGGATGACCTCCACTCCGCCAATCTCCACCTGACCGTTGAGCGGCGGATTCACACCTGCGATGAGACGCCCCAGCGTGGACTTGCCAGACCCAGATGGACCCACAATTGTAAGCCGCTCACCAGGCTTAATATCGAGGGAAATATTTTTGAGCACCGGGTGGCCCTCCCGATAGGCGAAATCGACGTTACGCACGCAGACGCCATCGTCGCTCGGAACCTCCTCGCCACTAAGGCGATCACTCGCAATCTCCGCAACCCCGAAAATACGGGCAAAAGCCACCCAAGCGAACTGGAATTCGTCGGTCCACCAGGAGAGCTCTTCGATTGGCCAGCGCAACTGTTGGACGTAGAGCGTTACCGTAACCACAACACCAGCAGTCGTCAGACCCAGTCCAACCAGCCAACTCCCCCACAACACCGAAATCGCAATCGGAGAAATCAACACGATTGCCGTTTGCGCACCAAAAATGGCACGCATCCACGCGGTGTAGCGCTCATTGATCCACATTTCGCGCAAAATCGTGCCCGTGCGGCGAATCCTGTGCTCACGCATACTCATGGAGTCAACCGTGGCCGAATGCTCAACCGTTTCTGCAATATCGCCGTTGAACTCGGCGATCAGCGCCGAGGTGGCAAGGTAGGCTGCGATGGAGCGTCGCAAGTATTTACGCAGCACAAAGAACATTGGAATGAACGCCAACAGCACCACTATTCCCACCCGAATATCAGTAATAACGGCCGCGCCGACTGTCACACAAATAGTCAGGCTGAGTACTGCAATTCGCGAGATTCCTTGGCGGATCACGAACTCCACTCGGTCAATATCCGAGGTGGTGCGGCCGAGCAGATCGCCCGTTCCGGCCGCTTCCACCACCGAAAGCGGCAAATGCGTTACGGCGTTGACCAGATTCGTGCGCAGCGTGTGGAAGATTTTCTGCCCCAACACGCGGGCGCGATAATCGGCAAACCAAGCAGTGAGGGCTTGCACGAGCACCGCAATGATCAAAACGTAGATATTTCGTTTTATGGACGAATATGGAGCACCTTGGGCAATTTGATCGATAGCAGTACCAATCACCCACGGCGTTACAATTGCCGCACATGCCACAATAACTTGCAGGCCAAGCGTGAGGGCAAATTCCCCTTTGAACTGCATAAATAGCGCCGAGAGTTCGCGGATAATCGTCTTGTTTGATGCAATTGGTAACTTCATACTCACTCCTCTTCGCCCGCGGCGCGATGCACTACCTGATAATAGTGCTCGTTCTTCAATAGTTCTTCATGCGTGCCGGCAGCTGCCACGGTGCCATCGTGGCCGATGAAAACCACTCGATCGGCCTGATTCAACATGATCGGCGAACTGCTCACGACGACGGTGGTCTGGTTGAGTCGTTGTGCCTGCAAACGCTGCGCAATCCGCGCTTCCGTATGCGAATCTACTGCCGATGTGGGTTCTACCAGCACCAGAATCGGCGCATTGGTTAGCACAGCGCGCGCCAAAGCCAGGCGCTGCCGCTGACCTCCCGAGAGATTGCGGCCGCGTTCGGAAAGGCGCGCATCAAGCCCCTCGTCTGATTCGATGATGTCAAGCGCGTCCGCCACAAATAATGCGCTACGCATCGCCTCACTGCTGGGCATATTGAGGTTGATCGTGTGCTCGCGCTGGGCAACGCCCATTCCGTCGCCCGTATCGGCCATTTGCACCGCTATTGGGCGCGGTAGCAGGTCATCGGCATTCGCCCCAGCGAGGTTCGACCTAATCCTCCCCTGAAAGAGCTGCGCAATCGCTTGGGAGAGCACGATATTTTGACGCACGGTGCGCAGTGCAATCGTGCACAGATCGATTGTTTTCTCTTCCGCTGTTTTCCCTGTTGCTGCCTGGCTTTCTGTTGTCTCGTCTTCCGTTGCCTGGTCTTCTGTTGCCTGGTCGTCCACATCTTTCGCTGTGACGACGACGTAAGCGCGCTGATCGTCGTCCACGCGCGCGAGCTTTTCAGCAATCTGAGCTGCCATATTAGGATCGGCGCCCACAAGCACTGTGAATTGCCCACCGATGACGCGCGTGCCAGATGCAGGTTCTAGTAAATCGACCGTCTTCCAGTCAATTTGGGGTGCGGTGCTAGTTGGTGCACTGTTGCCCGGGGCGACGCTACTCAATGCAGTGCCGGTGGGCACGGCGTCTTGCTGCGTGACGCCACTCTGCTCGGCGTTGCGTTGCGCTGCGCTGCTCTGCTCGGCACTACTCAGTGCGACGCCACTTAACTCAGTACTACCTGGCTCGGCGTCACGCCCGCAGTTCTCATCCGAGGTAAGCGGCTCGATTTTGAGGATTCTTCCCATACGTTCGGCTCCCACGCGGGCGTCTGGAATTGCATGAACTAGCTGCGTAGCAGTAGAAACTGGCGCGCCAAGGAACGCCATATATCCGAAAAACGACACAAGCTCACCGCGACTGAGATTGCCGTGGTAGATGAACCACAGTCCGATGCTGATCACCACCGCCGTGTAGATGGCAGGAATGGCAGTGCTCAACGCACCAAGAATCGATTGCACGAGCGCGGCCCGAATACCCGCTTCTCGCAGAGCAACAGACTGCTGTTCATAGCGTGCGTTGTACTCGTCCTCGCCTCCCATACCACGCAGCACACGCAGGCCGACGACGGCATCGGTACCGAGCGTCGTCAGCTTACTGCGCTCTTCTCGCTGGTCTTTAAGGCGATTTTGCAAAGGACGAACCAAGACGCTCATGCCCACAAGCAAAATTGGCAGCCCTATTCCGACCAGTAATCCGAGCGGAACACTGGTGCGGATCATGAGGAATACGACCACTCCAAATGAAATAAATGCTGAGATAGCCGCAGATAGAGAGCTTAAGAACATTCCGACTTTTCGAGAGTCACCCTCGGTTGCCGAAACTATCTCTCCGGAGGAAAACTGTTGTTTTCCTCCGCTGCGGATACCGGTATAGCGCTGAACTTGTACCAGTGAAGAGCCGATCGCACCTCGAAAGTAGAGCATGGAATTGATTGCATCTGATACAGCTGCCCAGGAGCGCACAATTATGAGTCCAACAGTGAGAAGCAAACCGGGAATTATTGCAGTAGTCAAACCGCGCTCTAAGCCAGAATCCAGGAGAATACCGACAGCCCACGGAGTCAACGCGCTTCCTAAAAACAGCACAGACATGCCAATAATTGATAAGGCGAGCGTGCCGCGATTTCCGCGGACAATCGAACGCAGCACGTGATCGGGGTCGATAGGTGCAAAATCCTGAAACTTCGCAAATGCGGGCCATTTCTTCGGTGTAGGGCCAACTTCAAATACGCGTTGATTGATTCGGGTACGAGCAACGCGCAGCTGGTGAACACGCGCTTTAGCCGTTTGGTCGGCAAAGTCGCCCGTAGCCGGAGCACTGGTCTCGTTTGATAGCGGTGCTGTGATCTTGAAAGCAGAACGAGAAGAGGTTGAAAAAAGACGTTTAATACCCATGATTACCTAGTTATAGACCTACACAAATGCAATGAATGAAAATGGCGTTAGTTAAACGGTGTGCAAATCGAGCTGAGTGCTCCCTGGTGATGCAAAGGCGCTCTCGAGCGACTCATTAGCCGTTACTCGCAGATGATCCACAGTGTTGAATATCAACAACGTTGAATATCAGCAGTGTTGAACACCGGTTTTTGGCTGGAAATACGAGCTAAACAACAGAGTTTACTGGTACGCATACTCACCAGCAATTGGGTTGACCGATCATGCTCGCAAGCGGCGCAGCAGCCACGCTCAGCTGTAACATCAGCCGGCCTTATTCAGGCTCGTTAGGAAAATAGTAGGTAAAACATAAGGTGATGGTATCAAGATTTTTATTCTTCCTCAAATATTTAAGCAAGTAGAACCGGCTCCTGACTAGCGCCCGCCGTGCACGACACTAACCCAAGACCTGCCCCGCACGATCATCCCCAAACGACATACGAACACATACGAAAAGGTGTGGGTGGCAGCGTCACCACTGCCACCCACACCTTTGAGCTATCTTCCACGTCAGTTATTGCCGTTGCTCAGCATAACCGACCCGAAAACTCAGATTACTTGGTGTAACCGATGTTTTCTGGAAGGAAGGTCTCGAATGCCGATGCACCGTAGTTTGCAAGGTTCTTTGGAACTGCAGTTAGGGTTGCACGGTAGTAGATCGGGATGGTCATTACGTTATCCCAAATGATCTTATCTACTTCGTTGGTCAGTTCGATACGCTTTTCTGCATCGGTTTCCGAAGCGACCTTCGTGATGTACTCAGCGATCTTTGGATCGTTCAAACCGGAGTAGTTCATCTTCGAGTTTGGACCGTAGATCTGGCCGATGTTAGCCATTGGGTATGGAGTACCTTGCCAGGTGAATGCAACAGTCTCGAATTCACCCTTGCCAATCTTGGTGAAGAATTCCTTAGAGGTGGTGTCCTCGAAATCAACCTTCACACCGATTTCCTTCATCTGGCTCTGCAGCGAAGCGCCCTCGTTAGCTG
Organism: Arcanobacterium pluranimalium; assembly: GCF_016907845.1. GTDB lineage: Bacteria > Actinomycetota > Actinomycetes > Actinomycetales > Actinomycetaceae > Arcanobacterium_A > Arcanobacterium_A pluranimalium. Next base: position 825,800 of record NZ_JAFBCS010000001.1, on the reverse strand, counting down.
AGGTCGGGGTTTCTGGCAGACGCAGGTACTTGAAGCTCAGTGGCTTGCCGTCCTTCTCGTAGTACTTGGTGGTTTCATTGAACTTGTAACCAAGATCTTCGATTTCTTTCTTTGCTGCCTCTGGATCATACTTCACCGAGTTATCCTTGTAACCCTTCTGGTTTGGCATGAAGAAGTGGTTGCCCAGCTTCATATCCATCTTGGCGCTTGGAAGACCAGCGAGATCGGAAGCGATGATGTCGTCAGTGTTGATACCCTTTTGGATTGCTTGACGCATCTTCTTATCAGCAAGAACACCAGTCTTGGTATTCACGGTGAAGTGACGCCACTGCACCGAAGCCGACATCTTAATATCGCCATCCTGACGTCCCTTGGCGAGGCCGTAGGTTTCAGCGTCAACGATCATGTCCACGACGTCGAGCTCTTTGTTAGCAAAAGCAGTTGCCTGTGCGCTAACTTCCATTGCAGAGAGCGTAACGGTGTCGAGAAGTGGAGCTTCGCCCCACCAGTTCTCATTCTTGGACAAAGTAATAACACCCTTGGCGTTATCAACTGAGGCAACCTTGAATGGACCAGCGTAGTAGTTGTTGATCTTGGAAAGATCAGTCCAGCCCTTGTTGAAGGTTGCGGCATCCTTCATACCTTCAGCAGGGTAAACGCCGGAGAGGTTAGCAGACCAGTCTGGGTACTTCTTGCTGTACTTAACAACAACTTCAAACTGATCCTTGCCCTTTTCGATGCTGGAGATTTCCTTCCAACCATCATTAGATCCACAGAGGAACTGTGCATCTGGGTTAGCTTTTTCAGGATCAACGGCATCGTCGTTACATGCATCCCAGGTAGCCATGTAATCGGTGTAATCAATTGGGCGGCCCGAGTTCCACTTAGCCTTTGGATTGAGCTTGAGGGTAACGGTCTGCTTTACTGCACCGTCTTCCTTATCGTCAAACTTGTAGGACTCTACATAGTTCTTGTTCTCTTTGAACGTGCCATCTTCAGCGTAAATCCAGTTTCCAACGCCGATAAAATTGTTCAGGCGCGAAACATCGCTAGTGGTTCCATCGAACTGCATGTAGTTGTAGTTCGTTGGCATCGAGGAAATCGCGAGGCGGAGATTTCCGCCCTGTGCGAGTTTATCGCGGTCTACGCGGTTCACATCAGTACCTGGGAGCGACTTCGAGTCCGCTCCACCCTTGCCAGAATCCGCACTTGAACATGCTCCCAAGACGAGAGCTGCTGAAGCTAACAGTGCGAAACTTGCTTTCTTCAATCGCATATAAGTCCTCCTTCAGGACGAGTGGCTCCACAATTAACAACAAGGAAACCAAACTTATCCAATAGATTAATGAAGAATCATCGACTATGCACACCCCATAACCGAGCGTTACCATTTCGTTACTATTTTTTCGAGGAAAAAATAACGTTGGGAGTGAGTATCTCAACCCACTCCCAACGTTCCAAACCCGGCGTCGTCGCCCACTCTCAAGCGAGCGAACTGCCCAGCAAAAGCGCCATTTTCCTAGAAAAGATTCAACGGACGCGGATAGTAACAAGCCGCCTGATGATCCGGAGCAACCTGCGTATAATCCGGATGAGCACCGGCACAAACCTGCTTCTCGACTTCACCCAAAATCTCATATACTGGGCATCGCGTTACGAAGCGGCATCCCGACGGCGGATTCGCCGGCGAAGGCAAATCTCCCTTGAGAATCACGCGATTGCGCGAACGCTCTTTCTCCGGATCCGGAATTGGAATAGCCGAAAGCAAAGCCTGCGTATAAGGATGTTGCGGCTGCTCAAATACCGAATCCACATCGCCAATCTCCACAATCTTGCCCAGGTACATCACTGCCACACGGTCAGCAATATGACGCACCACAGATAGATCGTGAGCCACGAACAAATAAGAAAGCCCCAGCTGAGAACGCAAATTGTCAAGCAAGTTAATCACGCCTGCCTGAATCGACACGTCCAAAGCAGAAACCGGCTCATCAAGCACCAACAGACTCGGCTCAAGTGCAAGAGCACGGGCGATACCGATACGCTGACGCTGACCACCAGAGAAATTCCGCGGATAACGGTTCACATGGGAAGCTTCCAAACCAACGAGTTTCATCAGCTCAGCCACGCGCTTTTCAATATCAGCTTTCGCATAGCCGTTATATTTCAGAGGCTCAGCGATAATATCGAAAATCGGCATACGTGGATCGAGCGAAGCCATCGGATCTTGGAAAACCACCTGCAAATCCTTGCGGATACGCTTGCGATCAGCCCTGCTCATATCCTTGGTATCTTCACCAAGCACCACAATCTTGCCATCTTGCGGTTTGATCAGATCGAGCGCCTGTACGAGCGTCGTCGTCTTACCCGAACCAGACTCACCCACCAGACCAAGCGTCTCACCTTGGCGAATGTCGAACGAAACGCCGTCTACCGCATGCACGGTACCCACGCGACGCTTGAACACTGCACCTTTCATGAGCGGGAAGTACTTCTTCAAATTCTCAACCCGCAGCACTTCCTTGCGCTCTGCGCGCGGAATCTCGGACAGCGCCGGCGCCGCAGCTGCCGGAAGCGGATAAATATCGGTGTACTTGCGCGATTCATGGCGAATTTCAGCCGCCCGCACACAGGCAACCTTATGCGGATAAACGTCGTAGCTATTCTTGACTTCACGCAGCTCAGGCTCGCCACTCATACATTCTTTGCGAGCGACCGGGCAGCGTGGAGCAAATGGGCAACCCGTTGGCTCAAAAAGCATCGACGGCGGATTGCCCTCCACCGCAGCGAGCTGGAATTCTTTGCGCGCGTCGAGGCGTGGCAACGAACCGAGCAGGCCAATCGTATACGGCATAGCCGAGTGGTAGAAGATCTCGTCCACGTGGCCACTTTCCACCACACGACCGGCGTACATCACCATAACTTTATCCGCGAGTCCCGCAACTACGCCCAAATCGTGCGTAATCATGATGACGGCGGCGCCCGTTTCTTTCTGCGCCTTACGGAGCACATCCAAGATTTGCGCTTGAATCGTGACGTCGAGAGCGGTGGTAGGCTCATCAGCAATAATCAAATCTGGATTATTCGCGATTGCCATGGCAATCATCGCACGCTGGCGCATACCACCGGAGAACTCATGCGGGAAAGCTTTAACGCGGATCTCTGGATTTGGAATACCCACGATCTCTAGCAGCTCAATTGCGCGCTTGCGGGCATCCTCATCAGAAATATCTTGGTGGATCTGGAGTGCTTCAACGATCTGATCGCCAATCGTGTAAACCGGCGTCAGAGCAGAAAGCGGATCTTGGAACACCATTCCAACCGTCTTGCCGCGCACCTTAGAGAGGTACACATCAGAGCGACCCAGCATTTCCTGGCCGTGCAGCTTCACCGAACCTTCAAGTTTGGCGCTGGAATCCAGCAGACCCATAATCGCAAGCGAGGTCACGGACTTTCCTGAACCAGATTCGCCCACGACGCCGAGCACCTCACCTGCGTTCACGGTGAAATTCACGCCGCGAACCGCATGCACAATGCCGTCTTCTGAGGGGAACCGCACGTGTAGGTCAGTAACCTCAACAACTGGCACGCCCGGGCGCGCAGTTGGTAGATCATCCGATTCAAAAACAGGAGTATTCTTCTTGCTCATGCTTTGCCTCCCGACTTTGAGGTTGGATCAATTGCATCACGTAGGCCGTCGCCAATAAAGTTCACTGAAACGAGCATTATGACCAGCACGATAGCGGGCGATACGAACATCCACGGATGCGTCAATGCCGCAGCCTGCCCTTGACCGATCAACGAACCGAGCGAAACTTGTGGATCTTTAATTCCAAAGCCGAAGTATGACAGCGAGGTCTCAGAGAGCACGGCGGCCGCTACACCCAAGGTGAAGTCGATGATCAACAGCGAAGAAATATTGGGGATGATGTGGCGGGCAATCACAACCCGCGAGGGTACCGACATATATTTAGCAGCATTGACGTAATCAAGGCTCTTGACCGACATCGTCAACGCACGCACAACACGTGCCGTAAGCATCCAGCCAAAACCGGCAATGAGGATAATTAACCAGAATACCGACGAATCTTCGCCACCGATGTTCTGGGAAACAACTGCCAGGATCAAGAACGCTGGAATCACAAGCATAAGGTCGATGATCCACGTCGCGATACGGTCAAACAGACCACCAAAGTAAGCGGCGGCTGAACCGATAATCGCGGCGACCGTCGTCTGCAATGCGGCAACAGCGAAACCGATCAGCAAAGACTTGCGCATGCCTTCAACGGTCATCGCAAACATGTCTCGTCCCTGCTTATTGGTGCCAAACCAATGCTCGCCATCGGGCGGCATCAGATAGTGGGTACGGTCGCGTTCGAGGAAGTCCCACGGAGTGAGGAAGTGCCCGAAAATCGCGAGGAAAAGTACGAAAATAATGCCGACGACGCCCACAACCGCCGTCTTATTGCGCACGAATCGACGGAAAATAAGCTGCGAACGAGACAGGCGCTTGCCAACTTGCTGCGCTTTAACTTCCTCTGCGAGCAACTCGAGCACTTCGCGGCGCTCTTCGTCTGTAACCATCGAGGAGTGGACTGGTGTTTCCGCTGCTACTGGAGCACTCGGACCATGCGAGATCGGAGAATTAGCCAGTGGCTCTTTCGATATTGGATCATTCGTAGTCATTAGCCCACCCTCACTCGTGGATCAACAGCAGCAATAAAGAGATCGGACAGGAACGCACCTGTGAGCGTCGCCGCGCCCGAGAAGGCGACGACGGCTACCGTTCCGTTGATATCCATAGAACGGATCGTCTGTACACCGTAAATACCCATTCCTTGCCAGCCAAAGACCTGCTCAGTGATAGCACCGCCGAGAATCAGGGTAGCGATACCGAAAGCAAAATAGGTGGTGATAGGAATAAGGGAGGTGCGCAGCGCATGGCGGCGAATCGCTTTTCCAAAGCGCAGACCTTTAGCACGCGCAGTACGAACGTAGTCCTGCCCGAGGGTGTCGAGCATCAGATTTCGCTGGTAACGCGAGTAGGTAGCTAGGCCACCGAGCGACATCGAGATAGTTGGCAAGAGCAAGTGCTGCGCCCGATCAACAATCTGCGCAAATGTGCCCTCTGGCGGCACCGCAGCGGTGGGGCCAATAAATTCGAAGAATTGCACCCCCATCTTCTGATTCGCCCAAGTTGCTGCAATCTGCAGGAATACTGCATAAACCATCACTGGCGTGGAAACAATAAGCATTGAGAAAATTGTGAGGACGCGATCACGCTTTGAGTACTGATGCACAGCAGACCAGGCACCGAGTGCCACGCCACCAAAAATACCAATGAGGAAGCCCAACACCACAAGCTGCAAGCTTACAAAAATACGATTGCCAATTTCTTCATTGACTGGCGCACCCTTAGGCGAATAACCCCAGTTCCACTCAGTGAAAACGAGACGGTTCCATTCGACGAAACGCTCCAAAACCGGCGTCTGTGGATTGATATTCCACTGGTACAAACGCGTATCAACCGCGGCAATCACCGCTTCAGGATTGACGTTCGCTTTGGACGTCAGCTCCGATTCAATGGTCATGGTGCGCGGATCAAGCTGCGTTCCAGCCAAGATGTAAGCGATTGTGACCGCCACAATCAATAAGACTGCATAGTTCAGCAGTCTCCTCAACAAGAATTTAAACATGCGAGGCATCCTCTTCTTCGGTGTTTACTAGCGGAATTACAAGTACCCACCAATTAAAATCACCAGTACTTTATGGTCTGGTTAGGAAGTCTATAACCTTTCCTTACCTTAATGCCATTTCGTCCATATATCATTTCAAGCCCTTATGCAGCACGATTCACAGCTCACAATTCGATTCGCTGCGACGAGACAACTAGGGTTAAATTGTGCATATTCTCAATTTATTGGGCTATGGCCCCTTGGACTACATGCTTGTTGACCATATTCAACGCAAAATCCACGCGCAAGTGAGCGCGCTGGAAGCTCCCGACACGTTTATTATTTGGGAATCTCGAGACGTATACACAGCTGGCCGCAAGACCAAACCCGAGGATATTCCAGACACAAATGTGCCGGTAATCACAATGGACAGAGGTGGTTCGGTGACGTACCACGGCCCCGGACAGCTCGTAATCTACCCCATCGTCAAAGTAGCTCCACCAAAAGACGTCGTGACCTTCGTGCGCAACACAGAAGCCGCCGTCATCGACGCCATGCGTGAATACGATCTCGCGACCCAGCAGGTCGAGGGGCGCTCCGGCGTCTGGATCCTCAACGAGGGCGAACAGGACAAAAAGCTGTGCGCAATCGGAATCAAATTCGCCCACGATACGAGCCTGCACGGATTAGCTCTCAATGTGTGCACTGACCTGGAACGCTTCATGCGCGTCATTCCCTGCGGTTTGAACGATGCCGGCGTGGCAACGTTGCGTGAGCGAGGGATCGAAGTTTCGCTCGACGATGTCGCTACCAGGCTCATTCCTCACCTCGCTAAAGCTTATGAGCCATTATTGCTACGCCACCACGAATCGAGTGACGCCGATTTCCCACAACTTGATCCACAAACATATATTCGTGAAGCTCACAATTGTGCGGATTCTTCAGCTTTACCTCCAAAAACAGGAGTACCATGGACACAAGTCGGGACTAAAGGCACTAATACCAGTGCTTGAATGCCAACGGCCGCAGTTTAGACCTCAAGAAGTTAATAAAATCGTTGAACTCAGTTGATTCAAAGGAGAAATAATGGGGACTCCATCGAGAGTTAATCCAGAGGGACGCAAGCTCTTGCGGGTAGAAGCGCGCAATATGGAGACCCCAATCGAGCAAAAACCCAGCTGGATCAAAACAACGGCCACAGTCGGCAAAGAGTACAACGACATGCGCGAACGCGTTCATGGCGCCTCGCTCCACACCGTGTGTGAAGAGGCGAACTGCCCCAATATTTACGAATGTTGGGAAGACCGCGAAGCATCGTTCCTGATCGGCGGAGATATTTGCACCCGTCGCTGCGATTTCTGTTTTATCAAAACTGGGCGTCCAGAGAGCTACGACCGCGACGAACCGCGACGGGTAGCCGAAAAAGTGCGCGAAATGGATCTGAACTACACCACGATCACTGGCGTGACGCGCGACGATCTCGAAGACGGTGCAGCCTGGCTTTACGCCGAAACGTGCCGTCTGATTCATGAAACTAGCCCTAATACCGGCGTTGAGCTGCTCATCGACGATATGCGTGGGGGCGCTCCTGCCCTCAAGCAAGTTTTCGATTCTCGCCCGGAAGTGCTGGCACACAACCTCGAGACTGTGCCACGCATTTTCAAGAAGATTCGTCCGGCTTTCCGTTACGAGCGCTCACTTGATCTCATCACATTCGCATCGGAGAGCGGCTTGATTACGAAGTCGAATCTGATCTTGGGTATGGGCGAAACGCACGACGAAGTCTTAGAAACTATGCAAGATCTGCGCGATGCTGGCTGCGATATTCTTACGATCACACAGTATTTGCGGCCCTCGCCAGTGCATCACCCAATTGACCGTTGGGTCAAACCTCAAGAATTCGTGGAGCTGAGCAAGGCTGGATACGAAATGGGCTTTGCTGGAATTATGGCTGGTCCGCTGGTGCGCTCCTCATACCGTTCGGGTACTTTGTGGGCGCGGGCAATGCGCGCTAAAGGTTGGGAAATCCCAGCTAATTTGCGCGCAATCGGCAATGATGAGGCCACCCCACGCCAAGAGGCTAGCTCGGTGCTGGCACGGCTTCAATAAGCTTTTAAGTTCTCGCCCTGAGTTCGGGGTTTGCCCTAGTTCCGGTGCTTACGCACAGGCGCAGGTGTCACGCACCTCCTCCATGCGTACGCACAGGCGCCGACGTCGTACCTAGGCGCCGTCTCCGTCCTTAAACACAGGCTCCGGCACGCAAGAATCAGACAGCCCCCGCCGATTTCAATGCCTCAACGAGTTTTTCGCGATCCACTTTCCCATTTGCAGTGGTAGGGAAAACCTCCATCGCCACAACATATTTGGGAAGCTTGTATCGGGCGAGCTTCTGAGCAGCGAACTCTTGAATTTGCTGCAAGCTCGGAGCGTCCATTCCCTGTTTAACAATTACTGCCGCAGCAATCGCCTCACCCCAGACGGGATCAGGCACACCCACCACAGCGCAATCTGAGATCGCTTCATGCGCTCCTACCACGGCCATCACTTCTTCTGGAGAAACTTTCTCTCCACCTGTGTTAATGAGGTGATGGAGCCGGCCTTTCACCCATAAAAGCCCATCATTATCGCAGCTCACGAGATCACCGGTGTGTAGCCAACCATTGCGAATTCCTGCCGCAGTGGCCTCATCATCGTGCCAATATTCCTCAACCACGTTCGGGCCGCGCAAAATGAGCTCGCCCACTTCGCCAGCGGCACAATCCTCGCCTGTTTCAGGATTGACGATTCGCGCTTCTACATGCGCAAAAGGTCGGCCAATCGATCCCGCTGCGCTACCAAGATGCTCCGCCGATAAGCAACAACCCGAAGCCGACGTTTCGGTCATTCCCCACACGTTGAGAGCCGGCAAACCAGCCTCCTGCATGCGCAACAAAAGCGCTGGTGAACTCACCGCTCCCCCAATAAGCGGCAAGCGGAAAGCACTCAAATCTGTTTCTGCAAAATGCGGGTGGTTCATCAATGCGGCATAGATCGTCGGCACGCCAAACATCATCGCCACGTGATGCTTTTCAAGCCGATACAGCACCTCAGCAGGGTCGAATTCCCGCACAACCACCACCGTGCCGCCGTGGCTGAACAGATCGATAGTTGTGCCATTGAAGCCGCCGATATGGGTTAGCGGCGCCACCACAAGCTCAACATCCAGATTTGAATACTCAAATCCCTCTCGAAAATTGCGCGACCCCCACCATAAATTCTCATGCGTAAGCCCAACCGGCTTCGGTTTTCCGGTAGAACCCGAGGTAAAAAGGATAGCCCCCAAGCCCTCGTAGTATCGAATCACATTGAGCGCTGTGTCGGTTTCTTTCACGACGCCGGTGGTGACGAATTCGCCGTCGCAGCGTTTTGCGTCCGTGATCGGCTGGTATCCATGCGCAACGACGACGCCCACATCTGTAGCTGGTAGCGGAGCGTGGGGATCGTCGTCGATAACGATATATTTCAGACCTGTGCTTACACCTGCATGCGCGCCCTCATACGAACCCGTGCTTTCACACGAACCCACACCAGCAAACGCACCTGCACCCACACCTTCATCCAATTCCGCGAGCACATCATCAAAGACGCCGCCAGCAGCGGTTTCTGGATCAGCAACAACCATCACCGGCGCGGCGATAGCGAGTAATTGTGCTAACTCAGGGCGCGAAAGCCGATACGATATGGGCACAAACACCGCGCCAATTCGCGCACAAGCTACGTGAAGTAGCAGGTGATATGGCGAATTTCGCGCAATGAGGCACACGCGATCGCCCTCATTAACCCCGTGCTCTAACAAAAACTGGGCCAGTTGGCGCGTATAAAATGCCGCCTGCGCAACCGTATAGTTTTGTTCGCTATAGTGAATAGATATGCGATTCGGGTGTGCTTGAGCAGCACGGTCTAAGCTGTGTGCTGGATTGTAAAATGCTCGGTTAGGCACCGTGGAAGTATCCTTCTAGAACGCGTGAGAGGTCGATCAAATCGGTTGGAGAAGAAATTTCTCGAACTGAATGCATAGACAGCAACGGAATTCCCACGTCAACCGTAATTATTCCCAAGCGCTGTGTCGTGAGCGGACCAATCGTCGTACCGCATGGCACATCGTTGTTTGACACAAATTCTTGGCAAGCCACACCTGCATAATCGCAGGCACGCAGCCAGAGCGCCTTGCCCTCGGCTTCAGTTGCATAACGCTGATTGCCATTGATTTTCAGTAAAGGGCCACTGCCCAGCACCGGATGATGGTCTGGGTCGTGTTTTTCTGGTTTATTAGGGTTAATTGAGTGACCCGCATCAGCAGAAATACACGAAGAATTGGCAAGCATTCGCTGGAATCCCTCTTCGCCTTGTGCCACCGGCGCGTCCAAACCTGCATGAAGACGACGCAACATCGCTTCCAAAAATGGCCCACAAGCGCCCGTGAACGTCGTTGACCCAACTTCTTCATGGTCAAACGCCACCATTATTTGCACGTCGTCACACTCAGAGTCATCCGTGGCAAGAAAAGCCTGCAACGAGGCATAAACGGAACTGAGGTTATCCTGGCGCCCTGCCGCGAAGAAATCGCTACCTTGGCCTCCGTAGATAGCTGGGGCCGCGGCGTCGTAAGCATAGAGATCCATGCCTGCGATACGCTCCGCATCGAGATCGGCACATGCCGCAACCTGCTCAAACATCGAGTTTTCACCAATCGCCCAGATCGGATGATAATCACGCTGCGCCGAAAGTTCTAGATGGGTGTTCACAGAGCGATCAAGATGCGGGGCTAGCTGCGGAATCACCATTAAAGGCGGAGTTTTGACGAGGTGAACTTCACCGTCGATTGTGGCCACTTGCCCTGCCAGGCCAAGATCGCGATTCAACCACGAATTGAGGAGCGGTCCCCCATATACTTCCACGTTGACCTGCGAAAAACCGTGCTGGAAAGAGTCAGGATTCGGTTTGACCTTAAACGACGGCGAATCGGTGTGCGAACCTACGATACGGAATCCGACGTCGGGGGTTACTTTTCGCGGAAGTCGCCAAGCGAGAATGGCTCCGGATCGTCGCACGAATCCACGCTGGTGGCACTGCCACGTTTCATGTTCGTCTTGCTGAACGTAGCCAGCCACGGCCAACAGCTGCGCGGATTCTTCAACTGCGTGATAGGACGACGGTGATTTCACAATAAAATCTGCGTACTTCGAAATAAAAGAATCTGCTGCTTGTTGGCTATCGGAAATGTGGTCGTCGATGCCGGTCTCATAATGCGCCATACGTCCAGTGTATTGCGCTTAAGCGGATTACCCAAGTGCACTTATACTGGCGGCCGCGCCTCAATTACCCAAGCGCACCAAGCAGGAGTAGCCACGCGTCGTGGCCAGGGCGTATCACGTCGTTATGGTTGGCGTCAGGAACGATCGCAATATTAAAAGGCTCGCTCGCCAAATCGCGTGTGCGCTGCACCGGGATGGTGGCGTCCAGCGCGCCGTGAATAATATCAAGGCGATAACCAGCACTGCTAAAGCCATCGGCGCCCAGCCGCGCATAACGCACCGCAGGATCAAATTCTTGGTAGACATCCGGAATTTCTGCGGGAGTGCCGCCAAGCCAATGAATCGTTGCGGCGGACGACAGGCTCGGCGTTTCCTCAGCGTCACGGCGCAAATCAAAAATTGGTGCTAAAACCACACCGTGCGATGGCCGCAGTTCGGTGTCAAATAACACGTTGAGCACGTTTAATGACCCTGCCGAGTGCCCGAGCCAGGTAGCTTCGGCAAGCTGTGGGTGGCGAGCCAAAGTTGCCATATCTTCCAAGGAAACTGCTGGATTGCCAGGGATTCGCCTAAACTCAGGCAGTGCGATACGGTAGCCGACTTCCCCGAGTGACAGTGCAGATGGACGCAGGTAACGCAGCGTTCCGTCCTCGTGGAAGAAACCGCCGTGGATAAAACAAATTACTTTGCCGTCTTCAGGCCCGTACCATTCAATATATTGATCTGGATGAACGCCGTAGCGTTCAATTTCTTCGCTGGCAACATCAAGAGCAAGCAAGTTTTCGAGAACTTGCTTCTCTGGTGTTTTTTCTATATCGGCAGCGAATGAATCCATAATCCTTATTTTCTCTCGGTTACACTTACAGCCAAAAATCTACGACGCCTCGGGAGACACCGTAGATTTCCCAGCTCAGTATACCTGCGATCAAACCGGCCCGGTTTTCACAAGCACGCGGGTAAGTATATCGGCATTGCCTGGTATACGCACCAAACATATGCTGTTGTTACCCTTTTGCAATCTTTTTTGTACTGGCAGAATGCGCATCTGCGTCCTATTTGCGACAATCGCCACGAAAGACGGCAACGAATTGGTAACGGGATTGTTTGGTCTGACCTGGGCTAACTTCGCGGCGGTTTATTCTTCAGTGTCGAAGTCTTTGAGGAATCCGCGCTGCGCATGCTCACTGACCGAACCCGGATTGTACTTTTCTTGCACAAAGTCGATGGCATCGCTGGCTTTCATTCCCTCAAAAATCGCCAGAATCGCGAGCGCAGTCCCAGTGCGCCCCACTCCGCCAGAGCAGGTGATTTCTACAAGTTCATTATCGGCACGCTGCCAGATTTCGCGCAATGACTGAATTGCCTGGGCAGGACGCCGGGGCAGCCTATAATCAGGCCAATCTATTGTGATCGTTTCACCGGCGCCGATAACGCCGTTATTGGAAAACTCTTTGCCCGATGCGGTAGTCAAAACAACAGAAATATCGGCATCTTCACTAACTGATGCTCGCCAAGAACGACCACGTACCTGGCGCCCTGAAGGGAACTCCACCACGCCGTCGGTATCATGCCACTGTTTCATATTTCCGCCTAACCGTCTCTGGTTAATGCGATTCTAAACATGGCGAGCATGCTGGACACAAACAAAATATCCGCAAATCCCTATTTCTAGACAGACTTCACACTATTTTCTAGACACAGCCCACATTATTTGAGAACATTTTTATATAGGACGTATTTCCCAAGAGAGAAATTCTGCGCACCTGCCCCCTTTCTGGACTAAGCTAGTGCTAGAGAGGCAAATCAACGTGACAACCCGAGGGAGAGTTGAAACATGGCACGTATTATCTACACACACACCGACGAATCGCCGATGCTCGCAACCGCGTCATTCCTTCCTATTGTGAAAGCATTTGCTTCACAAGCAGGTGTGGCAGTAGAAGAACGTGACATTTCACTTTCCGGGCGTATCCTCGCGGCACTGTCCGACTACCTACCGCAGTCGCAGCGCACCAGCGACGCCTTAGCTGAGCTCGGCGAACTAGCCAAAACTCCCGAAGCTAATATCATCAAGCTGCCCAATATTTCCGCCTCACTTCCCCAGCTCTTGGCAGCCATTAAAGAGCTGCAAGCACACGGCTACGATCTGCCAGAATATCCCTCTGATCCGCGCACTGACGAAGAACGCGATATTCGCGCCCGTTATGACGCCGTGAAAGGTTCTGCAGTTAACCCCGTTCTTCGCGAGGGAAACTCCGATCGTCGTGCACCTCAAGCTGTTAAGAATTACGCCAAAGCTCACCCACACCGGATGGGCGCTTGGGATCCGCAGTCAAAGACGACGGTGGCGACGATGCGTCACGGCGACTTCCGTTCCAACGAAAAGGCCGTCGTCATCGAAAAGGACGACGCCGTATCCATCGTTCACGTCGATGCAGCAGGTAACGAAACGGTGCTGCGTGCCGATATTCCTGTGCTTGCTGGCGAAATCTTCGACTCAACCAAAATGGAAGCACGCGCACTTGACGCTTTCCTCGCTGAGCAAGTACGTTTTGCCAAAAAGCAAGGTGTGCTGTTTTCTGCGCACCTCAAAGCCACAATGATGAAAGTGTCCGACCCGGTTATTTTCGGGCATGTGGTGCGTGCATTCTTCCCTGAGACGTTCGCCAAGTATGGCGAGGCACTTGAGGCGGACGGCTTGCTCGCTTCGAATGGCTTGGGTTCCATACTCGAGGGAATCTCCCAGCTCAGCCAGGGTAACGACATTCGCGCTTCCTTTGAAGAAGAGATGGTCAATGGGCCGGCGCTGGCCATGGTCAATTCCGACAAAGGCATCACGAGTCTGCACGTACCCTCAGATGTGATTATTGATGCATCAATGCCTGCAATGATCCGCAATTCCGGGCAAATGTGGGGAGCAGACGGCAGCCCGGCAGATACCCTGGCAGTGATCCCAGATTCCACTTATGCAGGCGTATATGACGTTGTGGTTGAAGATTGCAAGAAGAATGGCGCCTTTGATCCAGCAACGATGGGTACTGTGCCAAACGTCGGATTAATGGCACAAAAGGCTGAAGAATACGGTTCACACGATAAGACGTTCGTGATCGATGCCGATGGCACAGTGGAAGTACGCCTTGGTAACGGCCACGTTGTGATGACGCAGAGCGTGAAAGTTGGCGATATTTACCGTAGCTGCCAGGCAAAAGATGCGCCTATTCACGATTGGGTGCAGTTGGCAGTGCGCCGAGCACGCATCTCCGGTATGCCTGCCGTGTTCTGGCTCGATCCTGAGCGTGCGCATGACCGGGCTCTGCGAGCTAAGGTCGAAGCTTACTTGGCGGATGAGGACACTAACGGGCTTGATATTCGCATTATGAGTCCAGCTGAGGCAGCCCAGTTCTCGGTAGATCGTATTCGCCGCGGTGAGGACACAATCTCAGTAACTGGCAATGTGCTGCGCGATTACCTCACCGATTTGTTCCCGATCATGGAGTTGGGCACCTCAGCGAAGATGCTTTCGGTGGTGCCGCTCATGGCCGGTGGTGGACTCTTTGAAACTGGCGCGGGCGGCTCGGCGCCGAAGCACGTGCAGCAGCTCGTGGAGGAAAACTACTTGCGTTGGGATTCGCTTGGCGAGTTCTTGGCATTGGCGGAGAGCTTGCGGCAATTTGCCCGCTTTACTGGCAATAAGCAGGCGAGCGTCTTGGCTGATTGCCTTGACCGCGCCACCGAACGTCTCCTCAACGAAAATAAATCTCCCTCACGCCGTCTTGGCGGAATCGACAATCGCGGCTCGCATGCCTGGATTGCGATTTGGTGGGCTGATGAGCTCGTAAAACAGAACGACGACGCCGAGCTCGCCGCAGCATTCGCGCCATTCGCTGGACGTTTGGCAAACGCCGCGCACGATATTGAGCGAGAACTCATTGAGGCCCAGGGCACGAGCGTGGATATCGGTGGTTACTACCACCCAGACCGCTCGAAACTTGCCGAGGTGATGCGCCCATCAGCCACCCTCAATGAGATAATTTCTGAGCTCGACAAAAACTAGGATTCAGTAACTCAGGTATTCGGCAATTGAGATATTCTGCTTGGTATGGTCAGGCAGTAGCCCAGCCATACCAAGCAGAATATCTCATAATGCTTAGCTAAAGCACTCTTTCACTCAGCTTACGCGCACCACGGTACGACCAGTGCCTTTACCAGCCAAAAGTTCGCGAGAAACTGATCTCACATCAGCTAACTCCACCTCTGAGGTGATCGCATCAAGGAGAGCGGGATCTAATGCGCGACCAAGTAGCTCCCAAGCGGCGAGGCGACGTTCGTAATCAACGAGCACTGAGTTCACACCGAGCAGATTTACGCCGCGCAAGATAAACGGCATTACGGTACAAGAAAGCTGTGCTCCGCCTGCCAAACCGCATGCCGCCACAGCACCGTTATGCTCAATAGCTGCCAATACGCTCGCGAGGATATCTCCACCAACGGTATCGACAGCACCAGCCCACCGTTGCTTCACCAGAGGCTTCCCATTGGCATTCACTTCATCACGAGAGAGAATCTGCCTCGCACCGAGCATGGTGAGCTGCTGGCTCAAAGCCTCCTTACGACCCGTCACTGCATGTACCTCATAGCCAAGCCCTGCAAGAAGCGCAACCGCGATAGAACCCACGCCACCACCTGCTCCGGTGACGAGGATCGGGCCCTTGCCTTGATCTATTCCTGCGTCCTGTAAAGCCATCACGCACAAAGCAGCAGTGTAACCAGCTGTGCCAATTGCTGCCGCTTGCTTGGCAGAAAAAGACTTCGGCAAAGCGATAAGCGCATCAGTGCTCACACATGCCAGCTCAGAGAGTCCACCATGTTTTTCTTCGCCGATTCCCGCACCGGTGAGCACCACAGTCGCACCTGGCTTCCAGTGCGAATCCGAAGATTCAACCACTTCACCTACGAGATCGATACCTGGAATGAGTGGGTGTTTACGAATGATTCCAGGTTTTCCCTCAAGCGCTAGTGCATCTTTATAATTGATGCTTGAATATGTGACGCGTACGACGACGCGCGGTTCCGTTTCCCGAGGTAGGCGCGATACGGCGTCGTCGCCCTTATTAACGCAAGGCGAGCCCGCGAGAATGAAACTTTCATCGAAACCTTCGAACGAGGCTTGGGCGTGATCTGCATCTTTACGGACGATCCACGCTTTGAAAGTTGAGTGCTGCATATACGGCTCTTTCTTGTGAGGTTCCTTGTAACCAGTACGGTTAACACCTGCAATTATACTTCTTTCTTTCATCCGAACCGTGACGAAGTGAGAGTCTGATCAAAAACACCTACAGTCCACATACTGATACAACAGGCATCACTATGATGAACACTCTTTCAATATTCAGCGAAATTCGCTAGACTTTTTCAGTGAAATTCTTAAATGACCTTAAACCAATCATGGATCTGACCTACGACGACGTTTTCATGGTGCCTTCGCGTTCTGCAGTTGGCTCCCGAAACAGCGTCGATCTCCGCACTGCCGACGGATCGGGCACAACAATTCCGCTCGTCGTCGCCAATATGACGGCAATTTCTGGAAAGCGGATGGCTGAGACAGTAGCGCGCCGCGGCGGAATCGCAATTATCCCCCAAGACATCCCAGTTGATGTGGTGGTGGAGAATATCCGGGAAGTAAAGTCTCGTCATCTGGTGTACGACACTCCTGTGACTATCAAACCACATCACACCTGCGGATATGCGCTCGGCCTATTGCCAAAACGTTCACATGGTGCGGCAATCGTGGTCAATCCCGAAACAAATATTCCCGTGGGAATCGTAGAGGAATCGGATATCACTGGCGTAGATCGTTTCACTCAAGTTCGTGAAATGATGAGCACCAAACTGTTCACGATTAAAGAGGGCACCGACGCGCAAGAAGCTTTTGCTACTCTTAAGGCTGCGCATCATGATCTAGCTCCAGTAGTGAACGAATCGGGTGCACTCGTTGGTATTCTTACTCGCGCCGGCGCAGTTCGCTCCACGATTTACCAGCCTGCGGTTGACGCACACAACCAGCTTCGCATTGGCGCTGCTATTGGTATGAACGGCGATCCGGCAGCTAAAGCGGTACAACTGGTTGAAGCAGGCGTGGATATCATCGTGGTTGACACCGCTCATGGCCACCAAGACAAGATGATCGACGCCGTCAAGGCCGTTCGTTCCGTAGTACCGGACGGTTTCCCAGTTGTAGCCGGAAATGTGGTTGCCGCAGCCGGAGTGCGCGACTTGGTGGAGGCCGGTGCATCGATCGTCAAAGTAGGTGTGGGACCAGGCGCAATGTGCACCACCCGTATGCAAACAGGCGTGGGGCGTCCACAGTTTTCGGCCGTGCTTGAGTGCGCCACTGAAGCAGCGAAATACGGCGCACACGTATGGGCCGACGGCGGTGTGCGCCATCCTCGCGATGTCGCCTTAGCTCTTGCCGCGGGTGCATCCAATGTGATGATCGGTTCGTGGTTTGCCGGCACGTACGAATCACCTGGAGATTTACACTACGACGCGAACGGACGCCCGTACAAGGAATCATTCGGCATGGCATCGAAACGAGCAGTGCGGCGTCGAACTGCAGGAGAATCTGATTTCGATAGGGCACGAAAAGCGCTATTTGAAGAAGGAATTTCCGTAGCGCGTATGTTTATCGATCCGGAACGTCCAGGCGTTGAAGACTTGATCGACCAGATCATCTCCGGCGTGCGTTCCTCGTTCACCTATGCGGGAGCACGCACAATTGAGGAATTCCACGAGCGGGCGATCGTAGGAATTCAGTCGGCATCTGGCTATCGTGAGGGCGCACCAGTACCACAGTCGTGGTGAGATTGTTAGTGATCGTAGTTGATGCGGTGGTGAGTTGTTTGCTTAGCTGAGCTCGCCTCATAGGTAAGTCAACTCAACATAGCAGTGTGGGGAGCGCGAACGATTATCGCACTCCCCACACTATGTTTATCCAGCGGCCGGCGAAAGTCAACAAGCGATCACTCAGACAGAGTTCGCAGTTGCACCTGCTAGGCGGACAATATCACCGCTAGATTAGTGTCCAAACACCTTTTCAAACTGTTGAACAGCAATCCTCGCGTGAGTGATTGATCCGAATGCATGCGTACCGGAGGTATGCGGGACGAATGTGATATCTCCTCCACTAGCCGACCACTCTTTCGCCAGTTTTTCACCAACGTGGAATGGAATGACATCGTCGCCCTTGCTGTGAGTTAGGGTTACCGGCATAGACGGCGCGCGGTATCCGATATGTTGATCAGAAAGCATGCTCTTATATGGCTCTTTGTTGATGAACTGTTGCACTGTAGTTCCATCAATCGTGAGCTTTTCGAGTTTCTTCCCAATGAATGGAATCAAATCTTGTGTACACGCGTTGGCAGCACGTAGCATGACGTCTTTACCCTCTTTGTTAAGATCCGCAGTGAAATCAATTCCATAGCTGTGGCTGATTCCCATAAACGCGAACGCCTCAAATAGGAAGTACAAGGTTCCGTCAAGAGTCGGTGGAAGCAAAGTTAAATCAGCGGGAGCGACGCCGATTGCGGCCACCTTGAATTTCAGCTCTGGAGCATAGTTATCAGCCAGCTCGGCCGCACTTGCCGCGGCACCTCCGTCTTGGGAATATCCGTCGATGGCAAGTGGGTTTTCGGCAATGATGTCCCACCCTTTGAGTTGACGTACTGCACGCACGCTATCGAGAACCGCATGACCTTGCGAAATGCGATCCATATACGTGTGCATACCTGGAGTTCCTAGACCTTCGTAGTCAGTGACGACTACCGCGTACCCTTTCTTAAGCATCGCCTCAAAGAAGTACTGTTCGTAATCGCCGACGGCGGTATCCGCAAGTTGGCGCGATGGTGCGCACTTGTCTCCAACGCCCTGGGTGCCGGGTGCGAATGCGATGAGTGGACGCTTTCCTTGACCTTGCCACGGCGCCTTTGATTCGATGACGATGCCGCTCACCGGAATCGTCTTTCCAGTGCGGTTTTGCGAGGTGTAGAGAATCCGAGTTGCCTTAAAAGGGCCACTGGCTTTGATTCCTAGCGGATTCCAAGGGTTTTCAACAGATTCGCTACGGAGCAAAGTGCCTGGCTTATCGCCCGAAAGCTCGGGGATATTATGATAGAAAGGCAGGTAGTCATCGCCCTGCGGATCGGTTTGAGCACCAGCTTGCAGTTGGAGGGAGGATTGCGAAGGGCTTGCGTCCGCTATTGCCGACGGCGCGATGCCCGCTGCAAGCAAAGATGACAGTGCCAAACATGAAAGTATCATCGTATTTTTACGCACGATGAACTCCAATCGGTGAGAATTGAAAGTGGCTGTGGTGTATATATGCAATTTATGAGATCTATGCATGCAAATATGCACCAAACCTGGCATTGTGTTGCTTTCTGAGCAACACGTCTCAAGGTTATCGATACCTTATGTACCAAAACAAGCGTTTTGACGGATTTTTCCGATTTGTTCACTTTTAGCTACCGAGATTTTGCCGGATTTTCGTTTTTCAGCTTGACAATCATGCTGGCCAGCGGCCGGTGGGAAGCGACCTATCGACGCCACTAGGCACCGTTTCATATCTTGCGCACTATTCTACAAATGAACGAATTATTCATTCATACGTTATAAGTTCAGATATTCATGACATATATTTCATGCGCTTTGACTAACACCCACTTATGCACAGCCATATAACTACACATAAATGGCAATACTACTTTACAGATCGTTAAGTACTTAATACTATAGAAACATGAACGGTACAAATTACTCGTCAACTGCCCCACATCCGAGTTTCCGGCAAGCCTCTCTCCAAGCTCAAGCGAGTACACCTGCGTACGTGAGCTCAAAAGAAGGTTGGCTGTACCTTATCTATGCCTGCCTGATCGCTTTTCATTATGTGATAATGCTGCAACGCACCAATATTCCCTGGGGAGGAATCTTAACTACCTGCTCGAGCATCATCTTTTTGTTTGGAGGCGCCGCTTTATCTGCAAATATTATTCGGAGCAAGCGCGTCCAACCCCTCGGTTTTCGCCGTCGCAAGTTCTTTGCATTTGCGTTTCCGATAGGAGTCGCCCTGTTCGGATTATTACTCGAAGTCTTGGGCAAGACTCCACATTTCACATGGCCAGCTACTCTACTTATAGCAACAATAACAGTTGTCCCAATGACGCGCTTGGGAGTATTCATGATCAGATTGGCTCATCGATGAATCTAGTTAAGGCACGCACAGTCCTCGATTCACCAATCCATTCACCAGCCCGATTATCCATCGTGGCTCCACTGTACACAGTCGAATCAATCGATTATCAGACCCTGAAAAACGAACTCGGAATGAGCTACGCACTCCTCACGAAACACGCGACTCTCCTAGAAAACGCCGGCATCATAAGCATTAAGAAGGAGTTTTCAGGTAAAACCGCAGTCACGAGGCTAGCTTTAACCAAGCAAGGCCGCAAGGAATACGAGCTATACCTAGCAGCACTCGATACTTTGGTGCGAGGCTTCGCCCATTAGGCGCTACGTCTAGCTGCGACGTCGTCTCGCAGCTACTTGTTGCCACCAATCCACCAGCACTGGCATCGTGGCGTGGGCATTGAGCCCGCTCGGCTGCGGCAACACCCATAGCTCGCCGCCACCCAACGAAACGTGCAGGCCGCCGTCGTACTGCCTCCCTAGCTGCGCTTTTGGTTTTCGAAACGCCTCACGATACGCCATGATACCGAGAACAGCGACGACGTCGGGCTGAAGCTCCTGTGCAAGGCGCGCCAAACGTCGTCCACCCGCTTCGAGCTCAGCCCTCTTGAGCTCCGAAGCTTTCGCCGTCGCTCTATTGACCAAATTGGTGAGCGCGATCCCCTGCTCTTGCATCGCCAGTTCGTCCTCAGGCTTGAGACCAGCAGTGGCATCGACGCGATGCGGCAAAAGCCCAGCGTGGTAAAGGCTCGGCCAGAAGCGATTAGACGGCGCGGCGAAAGGCGCGTTGACCGCCGCAGTCCACAGACCAGGATTTATGCCGACGATGAGCAGCCACGGATGCGGGCAGAGGATGTCGTCGACTGTGCCGTTGACATACTGCGGCAGTTCGGCGCGGGTAGGCTTGCGTCCATTAAGTGGCGAAATTCTGGAAATCACCTAAATAGTCTAAATCATTCCGTTTAGACTATTAGCGATGCAGAAGTCGCAACACAAGTACTGGAAAACGAAAGCGACTGCTATGGACACAAGGAATCTGACGAATAGCGCCGTAAGCCCAGCACAGAGTGAGCACTTCCAACTAGACTTCTAGGTATCTGGCAAAACTATTTACGTTAGAGGAATCAGATGCTTTCAATCGCAATCGTTGGTGCAGGTCCGCGCGGCACTGCTGCGCTTTCTGCTATAGCGGCAAAAGTGACGCAACCCGTCACCGTTCATTTGTTCGGAGTTTTCAACGGCGACGGCGTCAGCGTAGCTGGTCAAGGCACGCCCTTTGACGTAACACAACCCGAATACTCGCGGTTTAATGCGCGAACGGCGATCGTTGATCAGTTCGGACCGTATCGTGCCAATCGAGTTCCTGTTTCAGACGCTAATCCCTCCAATGATCCAGCTGAATTTCATAAAAAGCTCGAAGATAGCGTCGCTTCACTTCACACCGCACCGGACTTTGACACGTGGGCAAAGAAAAAGTATCCGCAGTACGTCAACGATTTCCCTCCTCGTAAGGTCATTGGCGAGTATCTGGTCTATTGCTATGAGTACGTGAAGAAGGCTCTGCCCAAGAATATTGAACTGGTTGAACACGGCTGGGCGTCGAAAGTATCGGGCGTGCCCGGTTCTTGGCGCGTTACCACGGGAAAGCAAACTTTTACCGTTGATGAACTCTTGCTCACTGTTGGGCATTCGTTGAATCCTCCGAAACCCGTTTCGCTCGAGGATTTCGGTGGTAAAACAAGGGCTTATATTCCTTTCGCCTACCCACTTAGCATTTTGGATGATATCGACGCCGATGCCGTGGTAGCGGTGCGTGGTGCGGGACTGACGTTTATCGACGTCGCCCTTGCACTAACCGAAGGGCGTGGCGGAAAGTTCTCTGAGGACGGAAGCCAGTACGTTTCAAGCAAAAAACAGGTGAAGAAGATTTTACCGCTCGGGCTAGAAGGAATCTTCCTGGACATCAAGCCAAACATTGATGTGGTAAGGGATCTCATTGGCAAGCGCACGCTCGATGCTACGAACAAGAAAATTCGAGAGTCTGAGTCGCTCTCTGAAATCTTGGATCTCATTCGAGGCTTGACGCTGGATGTGCTTAAGAAGCTTGATTACCCTTATCCGGAGGCGATTTTCGACGGCGTTGTGGCAGGCTCGGCACCGAGCGAAGGTAATTCGCGTGGCACACTTGCAGACTCGATTGCGGCGTACGACGGCAAGCGAAAGCTCGGTGCGAAAGCCGTGTTCGCCGGCGTCTTCCTATTACTTGCAGATGCGATTTTAGATGTGCTACCAGGGAAAGAATGGCCAAATGACGAGTGGGAAACTTTCCGTAGATGGAACTCGCTAGTGGATATTTATGGATTTGGTCCGCCACCAATCAATGCACGCAAGATATTAACGCTCATCGATGCCGGAGTGATCGATACGTCGTGGCTGGATAAGAGTGTTGATGCACTTGAGCTACCAGAGTCGGTTGACGTGGTGGTTGATGGCGTACTTGCACCGGGAGGTTACTGGCCTGGCGCTTTCCCCGAGCTTGCCGAAATCGAGGACTATCTGCTCGTATGGAACGAAGACCGTAATGGCATAAGAATCGGTGAGGACGCTTCTGTTTTGGACAGTGATTTGAAGCCAGTTAACGGTTTAGCAGCATTTGGCCGAATTACTGAAGAATGGGAACTTGGAATGGACACGCTCAATTCGAGTCTGCATGGGCAGTTGCCGCTGTGGGCTGAGCGTATTCAGAATGAGGGCGTTTAACGGCGGCATCTTTACTGGTTCTCAATCAAACCGCCCCCTAGCTGCAGATTATCTATTATGATTTGCTCATGGGATTTAAATGCACAATGCTTTCATACTCGCCGACTATCCCGCGCGAGAACATCACTACCAAGCCAGAGGGCGGCGTTGAAGCCGCATCGGAGCAGATCACAAAGTATTTCGAAGGTGAATGGCGCTTCGACAGAACCGGTGATCTTGACGAGGCTTTCAACCCCACGGACGAAAGCCTCTGGGTAGGAACCTGGGGAGACACCGTCGTCTTCACCGGCGAAGAAACTTTAGGCTACCTCGTTGATGAGCCCGCCGATAATACATGGTTCTTATTTACTCGCAGCATGATGGATGCTTGCTCGTATCGGACGCCACCGAATCACCGTGGTCGCGTAGTAGATCTGGACGATTCTGCTACAGCTGAGGATAAAGTCGCAGCACTCGAGGGCGATCTGCTTCCCTTTGAGGAACCGTTTGCGCGTGGTGACCACAATTACGACGACGATCCAGAGTACGGTTATCACCCGCTCGACTTGGCAGAATCTGCCGTGTTGTGGATCTTCGGTACTGAAGGTGAAGGTGCCTCTGAAGACGAAGTAAGTGCCGCAATTACGCCGATCGACCCGGAAAAAATTATCCTTCATAGGTTTGTGCCAGCTGGTACGCCGGAGCGTTCTAAATCGGCCGGTGGCAAGAAGAAAGGATTCTTCAGCCGATTGTTTGGTTAGAATTAGCCTTTCTTAATTGGTGGATGTGCGTCGGAGAAATCCGGCGCACGTCTGTATGTTTGGGTTAATAGACAAAATGTGGGTCTAATGCGGGCGTGTCGTTAGCTTCGAATCCATCCTTTTCGGATGGTGAGGCTGTTTTCCCATGGTTGTTCGTGATCGATGGCGTTGTCGATTTCGGCGGGCTGGTCGGAGTCGGGTTTGTGTTTGGATGCTGGCCGGGCTTGCCGAGTGTTGGTGATGAAGGTTTCTAAGGGTTGGCGGTTAATGGACCGGTTGTAGAGCCAGTAGTCCAAGGCGGTGAGCATGTGGTCTTCTGACCAGCCACGGTGAGTGTGCAGGAAGCCTTTCAACGGCGCGTTGATGCCTCCTTCGAGCGGGTTCGTCGTCGCTGATAAGGGCTGGACGGTGGTGATATCTGGGTTAAGGAACGTGAAGAGCGCCCCGTCTTTAATATGCCGGTCAAGGGAGCGAACCATACGCCGTGTGGCGTGGTGGGTGTACCACCAGGACTTATTGTTGACCGTGAACTTGGGTACCTGTGAAGGTGACACGGTGTGCTTGTAGGTACGTTCGGCCAGCCACTGATCGTAAAGGCTATGAAAGACCGATAGGCCTTTTTGCTACTCGATCGCTTCCTCGGCGGTGGTGATTTTCATCAGGTTCAAGGCAAGCTTGTACAACGCTTTATGCTGCTTGATACGCGGCCTAGAGGTGGTGATACGACGGATATTGCGTTGGATATGGACCAAGCATCGCTGAACGTGTGTGGTAGGCCAGCAGGCTTTGATCGCGGCTAGTGCTCCGCGTTGGCCGTCGGTGGTGACCACCTGGGGTGCGGGGATGTGTTTGAGTAACGCTGTGTAGGCGGCTTTGGATTCTTGATTACATAGTTGATAGTCGATGACCCCATCGGTAGTTGCTGCGATCAGAACACACCAGCCGTGAGCGATATAGGTCCCGTCGATGAAGACTTGGTCATACACCTCCCCGGTAGGTTCCCAGACCGGACGGGTATCCCAACACCAGGCATGGTCCCGATCCCAGGTCCGTAGCGAGCCAGCCAAGCGGCGTTTGGGTTCGGTGTCGGTGACATAGTCACAAAACTCGCGGAATTGCGCTAGTTTTTGCTGGTCTGTGCGGGTGGAGGTGAAACTATAGCGGCAATTTTTGCAGTACCAGCGTTGGCTACCAGCTGCTGTTTTGCCTTTCTTCTTACATGGTTCATCACAAATCGGGCAGCGACGGGCACGCGGATTAAAAGACTTCACCCCACGCACATAACCCGGCCAGATTCAAGCAAGCAACAAGATTAAGCCCGAAACCCATAATGATGCCTACTTTCGCCTACCACAACAACGAAAAACCCGACCTTAAGACCCACGTTTTGTCTATTAACCCACGAAGTGTCTGCCCAGCAAAACCAGTAAATAGATAGAAAATTGGCACCCAAATGAACCCGATCAACGATTTCAGGAGAAAACAGTCCCCAGCACGGCCTACTCAGCTCAACACCTTATTTTCATTGTGCCAAGATCCGGTGTTGAATAAAACGAGCGATATTGTGCTGATTTTGCTCCCAGATCACGCTTCCAGGAATCGACAGTCCACCGTGTACACTGCCGGCGCACATCCACAGCTCGGTCTCCACACCCGCGTCTGTTAAACGGGTGGCAAGGTTGATGCCTTCGTCGCGCAACGGATCAGCAGAATTGACGACGACGCACATCGGCGGCACCTCACAAGCCTCAGGCAACCGATAAACGCTGCACTCCGCGACTTGCGACTCTATCATTGACACATCTGCGCTTTGTGCACTGCGAACGCTCAAAAAGTGCGCCCATGCTCCCTCGCTCGCTTGGCGATCCCACACTGGCCCGTTTCGATACGTCACCCACGAAAGCGAATTCATATACGGTTCAAGACACGGCTCCATCGCCACAAAACACTTCACGCGAGTGCGCACATCCACCGGAATATCTTGTGTGAACATCTGCAAACCGGTACCAGCGCCTGCCGAATCACCATAAACAATGAGCTGCGCATCTGGGTACTTTTGTGCCAGGTAAACCAGGGTCGCCGCGGCGTCTTGCGCATTAGCAGGATACGGATGCTCCGGGGCGAGACGGTAATCGGGCGAAGCTATGAGCACTTTCGCAACGTGACCTGCGGCGTCGGGACATTCCAGATCGGAAACTAAACGCAACAAATCGACGTGGCGCTCGTCGTCGAACTGCGGACGCCCTGAAACATAGCCGCCGCCATGCAAAGACAAAATGACGACGCGCGGTTCGTCACTATTGCTAACGATACGCACCTTTCTCCCTACAACGTCCGTTTCAGACAGATTTATGCCTTCCGGCCAGGCAATTGAGGAACTGAACATTGTGTTAGCGCGGGCGCGCAGTTTTAGCACATCACGCATATCTTGAGCAGGCGTATTAGCCACCACTTCGACCATGTCTGGGCGAATATACGGCGTCGGTACCTGCGATTCAGCCGAGACTAGCTCATCGAGAAAATCCTCAACCGCCGCGAAGAACGTCTGTGGCTGGTCGCGGCGCACCGTGTGGCTCGCCTGCGCAATACGCACCACTTTCAGGTGCGGACTCGTCAAGGAATCCGTGCGGGCGGCATCGAGGAGGATGTCATCGCCGTCGCCCGAAACGACGAGGGCGGGCACAACAAGGCGATCAAGCGCAGCAATATCAGACAAACCCACAACTCCCGTTTCCACAAAGGAACGATCTACCTGCGCTTTTGCCTGCGCCCACGCGGTACATTCTGGTTGCGTCCAGCGCGGATATTCGGCTCTGAGCTCAGCAATCGCTTTAGTTGGGTTCTCACTCACGTATTGCGTTTGCTCAACGAGGTATGGCGCGTTTTCTAAGTAGCGTTGCTGCTGTTCGGGCGTCAGTAACGCCGGATCTTCAAGGACGACGCCGTGGAACCACTGCGGATGACGAACGGCCAGTTGCGTGGTGATCGCGCCGCCCATCGAGTGCCCAAGCGCAACCACTTTGTGATGCAAAGAGCTTTCAAGGATATGGGAAACCGTGGCCTCAGCAGCTGCCACGGCGGCCGCAAAAGGATTAGAAAGCTCATCTTTTGTGAAACGAGGCGATATACCGTGCCCAAGAGAGTCAATGAGCACGACGCGCCAGCGAGAACCGAAACGAGTGGCGATGTCTACAAGCGAAGCGGCATTATCCGTAACCCCGTGAAATGCAATAATCGTGCCGTTAACTTGATTTCCTGATTCGTAATAGGCGAGACGATGGTTAGACATATGACGCTCCTTACTTAGCGACGCGATCAACTTTGAGTCGCGTATAGTAATGATCTTCCGTTTCGTGATGGATATAAGCACCCACGTTGAGCTGCACTTTTAGTGAGGAAGGATTCGACTTGTAGCAGGAGAAATAGATTTCATCGTCATTGAAATCCGGCATTTTCACTAGCTCTTGCACAGCGAGCTTGAGACCCGCCGTCGCCAAACCGCGCCCACGAAAATCGGGGTGGATTGCGTAGCCAATGTGCCCACCGCCGTCGCGAAGAAAATCGGTGAGAAAGTGCCTCACCTTAAACAGGCCGACGACGCGATCGTCGTCCCACAAGAAAAAATAGGTGTCGGGCACGTAACCTTGCGGAAGATTTCTTCCCTTGGAGGCGTCGAGCCTGCTAGGAATGGCTTTCTGTACAAAATCCTCGTACGAATATTCCTCATAAGGATTCTCAAAGCCGTCGGCGCTCGGGCACGCGACGAGGAATTCGTACTGCTGGCGGGCGTCCGCGGCATTAAGGGGTTTGAGAGTGAGCATGGGCCTCCTCGCCGATTAGCGGAACTTCTGTTATCGAGTTTACACAGGCGCGCGTGGAAGGTGCGAATTTGCACGTAATTTTCTGCCGTTCAACACCAAAATAACGCCCGAAGCGAAGCGCCATATCCACAGCGATCGCGCGCTTACTATAGCACGCTTGCCATGGGTGATCTCACTATTGGCATCGCCTCGCCTTATGGTAAAATAGTTTAATATTCAACTACTTTAGGAGAAATTATGGATTTTGGTATTTTTACAGTCGGTGATGTTACTACTGATCCCGTCAACGGAACGACGCCTAGCGAGCATGAACGCATCAAGAACACGGTAACTATTGCCAAGCATGCCGAAGCAGCGGGTCTTGATGTTTTTGCTACTGGCCAGCATCACAATCCACCCTTTGCTGCGCCGGCAAATCCTCCAGTCCTTTTGGCGTATCTAGCAGCACAAACATCAAAGATTAAACTCTCAACGTCAACCACTCTGATCACCACCACAGATCCTGTGCGCATTGCTGAAGATTACTCCTATCTTCAGCACCTAGTCGGCGGTCGTATCGATCTGATGATGGGTCGCGGCAACACTGGCCCCGTCTACCCATGGTTTGGCAAAGACATCCGAAACGGCATAAACCTCGCCATCGAAAACTACAACCTCCTTCACCGTTTATGGCGTGAAGAGAACGTGGATTGGGAAGGAAAATTCCGCACTCCACTCCAAGGTTTTACAGCAACACCACGCCCGCTCGACGACGTCGCCCCGTTCGTATGGCACGGTTCAATTCGATCCCCCGAAATTGCGGAGCAAGCGGCATATTATGGGGACGGTTTCTTCCACAACAACATCTTCTGGCCAACTTCGCACACCAAGAGATTGGTTAATCTCTACCGCCAGCGGTACGAAAAATACGGGCACGGCAAAGCACACCAAGCATTCGTTGGCCTTGGCGGTCAGGTGTTCATTCGCAAAAATTCTCAAGATGCCATCAATGAATTCCGTCCATACTTCGACGTCGCGCCGGTCTACGGCCACGGACCATCATTGGAAGAGTTCATGGAGCAAACGCCGCTAACCGTTGGATCTCCAGATCAAATTATTGAACGATACCTGTCGTTCCACGACTGGGCTGGTGACTATCAGCGGCAATTATTCCTCATTGATCACGCTGGTCTGCCGCTCAAAACAGTTTTGGAGCAGATCGATATTTTGGCTGAAGAAGTGGTTCCCGTTCTTCGTCGTGAATACGCTGCGCGCAAGTCGCCCGACGTGCCCGACGCACCGAACCACGAGTGGCTCCTCGAGCGCCACCGCGCTGGAAACGACCCAATACCAGGAGGACGCCAATGAAAATCGTTGCCGTATGGACGGGACTTAGCGAAGAATCAGCTACTACCCGCCTTGCCGAACGCATGATAAAGAGCGCTATTGAGCGTTTTACTGCAGCCGGTAAGGATGTGCAGGTAACGCGAATCAATATTCGCGAAATTGCCGCTTCACTTACTAAAATGACGCTCACACCAGCTCCATTTCCCGATGTTGAAGCCGCTTTCGCCGCCGTCAAAGAAGCTGACGCAGTGATTACCGTAACTCCGATTTACAAGGCTGCTCCCGTAGCACTCCACACCCTGTTCTGGCAGTTGATTGACGACGCCGCACTTGCCGGAACGCCTGTAGCTATCGGCGCAACGGGTGGCACCGCGCGTCATAGTCTTGCCGTGGATACGAGCTTGCGCCCGATTCTTTCTTATCTCAAAGCAAGCGTTACGCCCACATCCGTCTTTGCCGCCACCGCTGACTGGGGATCGACTGATTCGAATAGGCGACTTGCTGCGCGTATCGAATCGGTTATTGATGAACTTTTGCCGAATATGGCGCGCGTATCACGCGAAGAACGCCAGGCAGAACGGATAGCAGACGAATACGACCCCGACGGCGTCGTACCTTTTGCTCAACTGCTTGCTCAATAACGCGACCTTGGCGTTTACGAGACGCGGATACGTCAACCAAAGTCTCGTAAACTTATGCCAAGTGTCCCCACGAGTACCTCATTCGGCCGAACAGCACAATGAGCCTAATAAACATGAGTAAATTCCTCGAAAATGAAGGCGTTGCACCTCAAGACATTTTCATCTCAGGCAACTTGTAGAGGCTGGATTGCAGCCACTTGATCAGCAACGCGATCCTGCGCCAGCTCAAGATCGTAGCGACTCTGCAAGTTGAGCCAAAACTGTGGTTCAACACCAAAGTAGCGCCCCAAGCGAAGCGCCGTATCCGCAGTGATCGCGCGCTTACCATGGACGATCTCGTTAATCCGCCGCGGCGGAACCCCTATCGAGACGGCCAATTTATGCTGTGTAATACCGAAGCCCTCAATGAAGTCTTCCATTAAAATCTCGCCCGGATGGATCGGGGCGTAAAGTTTGTTAGTCATAGTGCACCTCAATGATAGTCCTCGATAATCACATTCTCAGGCCCAGCGTCGGTCCACTTTCACACCGTGTCACCGCTGGTGAAGCAGTTGATCACCTCTCCAATTTAACACCCATGACGCAATGCGTTAATAACGCTACGCGTTAAACCTGAACTCGACCACATTTATGCACGCACATTCATGTGTGCAAGCACTTCTCGCTTTGCCACTTCTAAACCCAACAAATAATTCTAGACACCCAAAAACAAGGTAACTTGCGACCCGCATCGAAAATCATGAGTCCACACCAGGCAACAAGCTTGATCTTGACGCAGTTCATCAACATCAGCACGCCGTCAGTGCCCGAGAAACACATCGGCGATAGACTTAAAATATGAAGAATCCAGTTCACCACATTGAGCTGTGGACCAACGATCTTGAGACAACATCTGCGTCGTTCGACTGGCTTCTCCCTCTTCTCGGGTGGGAGGCACAGCATGATCCAAGCTGGCCGCAGGGTCGAACTTGGCACCACTCAAGTGGGTCATACATCGTGCTCGAACAATCCCTTGCTGTGTCGGGTCTACACGACCGTATGAGGGCTGGGCTCAATCATCTTGCACTTCGCGCATCCGATCACGAGCAACTAGATCAGCTACGCGCCAACTGCGTCGCGTATGGCTGGACTGAATTGTTTGCGGATGACTATCCGCATGCGGGCGGTCCGGACCACACAGCACTGTACATCGAGAATACTGAGGGTTTCGAGCTGGAAATTGTCGTCGATTGAGCATCGAAAAATCGCGCGAATCTCCCCACAGCTTCGCAGTGCCCGAGATCGCCTCGCTATCTAGCTAATACCTCTATAGCCATCCCGAAGCACCTCAATGAGATCCCACACCGGGAAGAGAAAAACGACCCATCGTCTCTACCGGAGACAGTGGATCGCTTTCCTAGAGTTTTAGTAAAAAACTACACGTTAAACCTGAACTCCACCACATCGCCGTCGTGCATGACGTAATCCTTGCCCTCCATACGCAATTTTCCGTGCGCACGTGCCTCGGCAATCGACCCGAACTCCACCAAATCTTCGAACGAAACGACCTCCGCTTTAATAAAGCCACGCTCGAAATCGGTATGAATCACGCCCGCAGCCTGCGGCGCCGTCCAGCCCTTACGAATCGTCCACGCACGCGCTTCCTTTGGCCCCGCCGTCAGATACGTCTGCAAGCCAAGCGTCTCGAAGCCAACGCGCGCGAGCTGATCAAGCCCCGATTCTTCCTGACCGGACTCAAGAAGCATCTCCCGCGCTTCGTCTTCTTCCAGCTCAACTAGCTCAGATTCAAACTTCGCGTCCAAGAAAATCGCTTCCGCGGGTGCAACAAGCTCACGCAACTTCGCCTGCATGTCTTTGTCCGCCAGTCCGTCGTCGTCGGTATTAAAAACGTAAATGAAAGGCTTGGACGTCATGAGCTGGAACGACTTGAGAATATCCTGGTCAAGGTCGCCACCGGCAGACGAAAGTGTCTTGCCCTGCTCGAGAATCGCGAGCGCCGCCTGCGCCGTCTCCACCACTTCCTTGTCGATCTTCTTGCCCGTAAGCTCCTTCTGCAAACGCGGGAGCTGCTTTTCGAGCGTCTGAATGTCGGCGAGCACGAGTTCCGTGGTGATCGTTTCGATGTCCGACGCCGGATCCACGCGTCCGTCCACGTGCGTCACGTCTGGATCGGCAAAAGCACGAGTGACCTGGCAAATCGCATCGGCTTCGCGGATATTGGCGAGGAACTGGTTTCCAAGACCTTCACCCTCCGAAGCTCCACGCACAATACCTGCAATATCAACGAAAGACACGGTTGCGGGAAGAATTTTCTGGCTGTTAAAGATCTCCGCCAGTTTGTTAAGACGCTCATCAGGGAGCGGAACAATTCCCACATTCGGCTCAATCGTGGCAAACGGATAGTTTGCTGCGAGCACGGTTGCGCGGGTAAGAGCGTTGAATAGTGTTGATTTGCCGACGTTGGGCAGTCCTGCGATTCCAATTGTTAAAGCCACACGAACAGTCTAGTTGGGATCGCGGCTTTCGGGGTAATTCAAAACGTGTCGATAAAATCGAAAAAATCGACACGTTTATACGACGTGTCGAAAGAATCGACATATTATCGACACATCCAACCGGACACCATTTTTGGCAGGAGGCACAAACTAGACTGAAACCATGACGATCAACATTCCTGTTCTTATGCTACTTTTACTGCTCACAGCTATAGCTGGCGGGCTCGGCGGCTATAGCTTCGCTCACAGTCGGGCACGAAGTCGCGAGTCGGAGCTGTCCCAGCAGCTCTCGGCTTCACGCGAGCAACTCCTCATCACTTCCGGCAAGCTCGAGCGATTAGAAACCGAAAATACTGAACTCATCGAACGTTTTGGTGAAGATTCTTCGATCTTGCAGGTGCTCTCCCCTATCGTGAAGCAACTTGACGATGTAAACCAGCAAGTCCAGCGCCTAGATCAACGCACGATTGCGCACAACACACAAGTGCTCACTCATCTTCAGAACGACGCGCGGGTGCAAGCTGAGCTTTCACACACCACGGCTTCTCTCAATGCGGCTTTACGTTCAACGTCGGCCCGGGGAAACTGGGGCGAAGTGCAGCTAAAGCGGCTCGTTGAAGCTGCTGGAATGCTTGAACGCGTCGATTTTGACGTGCAGACCACCTCAGCGAAATTCGCTTTCCCTGCATCAAGCAGTGCGGCTGCGGCTCCGGCAGAAAAATCTCGACTGCGCCCAGATGCCATCATTCATCTTCCTGGAGGTGGGCATATCGCTATCGACGCAAAAACGCCCATGGACGCGTTCTTACGCGCACAAGAAATCGATACATCACAACTAGCAGGAGCACAAGAGCGCAATGAACTGCTCAAAAAGCACGCAAAGGCAGTACAAAGTCATATACAAGCCCTGGTAAAACGCAATTATCCCGGCGATTTTCCCGATTCCCCGCAAATCACTGTCATGTTTTTACCATCCGAAGGTCTCCTGGCCGAAGCACTCGAAGCAGACGCAGCTTTGCTTGAATCTGCGCTGCGTACGGGTATCGTCCCCACCTCGCCTAGTTCACTACTGGCATTGCTCCGCGCTGTAGCTTCCGTGTGGTCATCCGCTGCGGCATCCGAAGAAGCACGTGAGATAGTCAATCTGGGTCGCACGCTCGTAGAACGACTCAATACCGTGGTCAAACACCTGGGATCACTTGGGAAATCACTCGGAAGCTCGGTCGATAGCTACAACAAAGCTATAGCTTCACTCGAATCGCGCGTGCTGGTCACTGCTCGTAAATTCGATTCACTTGATACCCAAGCCCTTGAAATAGCGCCACCACCAGCACAATTAGCTACAAGTGACACCACAATCCGCCTCCCGAAAGAGCTTGCGTGAATTACAAAAGCTTCCCAGCTCACGAACACCTTGCGAATCACAAAAGCTTTGCGGCTCACAAGATCTTTCGTGAATCACAAGTACAAGATCTTTCGTGAATCACAAGTACTTGCTCGCTTCGCGGCGCGTGAGCGCCGCGGCCGAGTGCTTATCTAAGAATGCAGCTACCCAACTCGGATTAGTCTTGGAGTATTCACGCAGCGACCAGCCGATTGCTTTTTGGATAAAGAACTCATCACCAAATTCTGTACCCGGCAAATTCTTCACCAAAATCTGTTCAAACAGTTCAGTATCGGTATCCTCCCGAAAATGCAGCTGGTGATCAATCGCAATTCGACGAGTCCAGAAATTCGAATCCTCAGCCCAAGCGAGCATTACGTCTTTGGCCTGCGCATCCTTGCGCACAATGTCACCAACAATTCGATGCAAGGCATCAACAGTATCCCACCAGGATTTCGATTCAACCAGCGTCTTTATCCGTGGCAAATCAGCCAGCCCCAACAGATGCGACACCTGGCGCAGATAATCAGCAGCCACGTACTGGAATTCGCGTTGCGGCAAAGCCCAGCACATCGAAATAAAACTCCAGTCCGCATGAGGATCGCGCCGTGCCACTTTGAAAAATGGCTTCGAGATAGCCTTGCGCTCAGGAGTTTTCACACCAAGAAAAGCGAACTGGTCACGCATATATTTCTGCATACCAATCGCATTTTCACGATCTGCAGCAGCCATCAACTGCGCAACTAGAAGCGCACCGTCCATCGAGGTATCAAACGCCTCACCAGCGAAAACTGGATCAATCGGCGTCTGTGCCACCACGCCGTCTAGCGCATCAAAAGGTGAACTAAGCGCACCAGCACGCAAATCATCCATACTCATACTCGCCCCTAATCACACCTAATCACATCGAACGATTAGCGCGCGCATTCGAAATCTTTGCGTTCTTATCGCGCGCTTTGTGAGGGCGATCCACCTCAGCGCCAGTCGCTTTTAAATCAGCCCGCAGATTCTTCGGCAAAGAAAAACGCACGTCCTCTTGCGCAGTTGCAACATTCTCCACTTCGGTAAAACCAGCAGCCTTCAAAACGTCCACAACATCACGCACCAAAATCTCAGGCACAGAAGCTCCGGACGTCACTCCCACCGTCTTGGCATTCGCAAACCAATCGGCACACACTTCACTCGCCTTGTCAACGCGATAAGCAGCGCCAGCTCCAGCTTCCAAAGCAACTTCCACCAAGCGCACCGAATTCGAAGAATTCGCCGAACCCACCACAATCACCACATCAGACTGCGGCGCCATCGCTTTCACAGCCCCCTGTCGGTTCTGCGTCGCGTAACAAATATCGTCCGAGGGTGGATCGATCAGATTCGGGAAACGCTCACGAAGCAACTCCACAGTTTTCAGCGTCTCGTCCACCGAAAGCGTCGTCTGTGAAATCCACACCACACGATTCGGATCACGCACCTGAACTGCAGCAACGTCCTCCGGGCCATTCACAACCTGAATATGCTCGGGAGCTTCCCCTTGGGTGCCCTCCACCTCTTCATGCCCCTCATGTCCAATAAGTAAAATATCGAAGTCTTCATCAGCAAAGCGCACCGCCTGCTTATGTACTTTAGTTACCAGCGGACACGTCGCGTCAATCGTGAATAACGAACGCTGCGCAGCCTGCTCGTGCACCGCAGGCGACACTCCATGCGCAGAAAATACGACGCGCGCACCTTCAGGCACCTCATCAGTGTCATGTACAAAAATCGCGCCCCGCTCAGTGAGAGTTTCCACCACAAATTTATTGTGTACGATCTCTTTGCGCACATACACAGGAGCGCCATACAACTCAAGCGCTTTCTCAACTGCGTCTACAGCTCGATCCACTCCGGCACAGTAACCACGCGGCGTCGCAAGCAGTATTTTCTTTCCCTCCGACGACGGCTCCGAGGGAACGTCCGCAGGAAACGCTGAAGCTCCCGCCAAAGAAATAGCCCGGCTATCTCTAACAGCCTGCGTACCTTTAACCCCCTGAGCTTCATTAACACTCTGCACAGATTCGTCCTGCTCAACACATGACGTGTTGTGAGCTGCCGCGCTAGATACGTCGTTCAACTGTTGCGCCAAAGTTTCCTCATTTCATCGCGCGCTTTTCAAATTTTGACCGAGCCTCGATCAAGCGTTATTTGAGCTGCGTCTCTTTGAGAACGTGAGTTGGACACGCTCATCGAAGCCTGTCATTCGTCCTAATTAGATCGTAGTTCAAATACTTGATGCCGCGCACAACCAACCGGTCAAAACCACACGGTACGTCACACGTGCCACAAATTTCGCAGTTCCACTCCCCAAAGCTTGCCACATCGTGCAAAACTAGAGTGTGTCCACCAACAAAGCCCCTAGCGCTATCCCGCCACATTTACCGCAACTAGCAGCGCAAACCACGCCGGAACACCCCTGGCCGCTGCGTCTGCTATCAGCAAAAATAGCAGAATACGTGCAGAAGATGTCTCGCCTGTGGGTCGAGGGCGAAATCATTACGCTCGTGCGCCGCCCCAATGCCAAACTTCAGTACTTCACCCTCGCCGACCTCGAAGAAAAAGTCTCGATCAACGTCAAAATCTTCACCCACAATCTTCCCGAAGGTATCGATCAAGGCTCGCGGGTAATTATCTGTGCCAAACCGGACTTTTGGACAGGAAACGGATCACTCACGCTTCATGCCGACGAAGTACGCGCAGTGGGCATTGGCGACATTCTGGCACGAATCGAGCAATTGAAGAATCGTCTCGCGGCCGAGGGCCTTTTCTCTCCACAGCGCAAGCAGCCCTTACCCTTCTTACCTCGGAAAATCGGCCTGATCTGTGGCCGCAACACCAAAGCGAAACACGACGTCGTCGTCAATGCTACTGCACGCTGGGCGGACGTCGATTTTGAGATCCGGGAAGTGCAGGTTCAGGGCAACGGATCCGTAGAAGCTATGCTCCCAGCCCTGGCCGAACTCGATTCGATTCCCGACGTCGATGTGATCGTTTTCGCCCGCGGCGGCGGTTCGGTTGAAGATCTTTTACCGTTCTCCGACGAGCGTCTAATACGTGGCGTCGCTGCAGCTCACACACCCGTCGTCTCCGCAATCGGTCACGAAACAGACAATCCCTTGCTCGATTACGTCGCCGACTTTCGCGCCTCGACGCCAACTGATGCAGCGCGAAAAATCGTGCCCGACGTCGTCGAAGAAAGAAACTCGCTGCGTGAAACAATCCGACGCGGACGTCTTAGCCTAGACAACCAGCTAAATCTGGCAAACCAGCAGGTCTCTCAGCTACGCAGCAATCCGACCTTCGCCCACCCTGAACGCATGCTCGACGTGCGAGCAGAAGAGCTTCACAACCTTGTCAACCTCAAACACATATTTTTTGAACGCAACATTTCCGAAAAACGTGCGGAATTAGATGCTTCAGTGGCACGTTTGCGGACTTTATCCCCACAATCTACCTTGAAACGTGGATACACTATTCTTCTAAAGTCCGATGGCTCATTGGTGCGTCAAACCACTGATGCGCCCCCACAAACGCAGCTCGATGCTCGGCTCGCCGATGGCACGATCCACCTTGTGGTAACAGGAAAAGAAAAGACAACCGAAATCGCGAGTCTGCACCAGCAGAATCCCCACCCCAAGAAATCACAGATAGGAGATGCACAATGACAGATCTCAGCCCCGCTGAACTCGACAAAAAAGTCGCAGCGCTCTCCTATGAAGAGGCGCGCTCTAAGCTCGTAGATATTGTGGCGCGCCTTGAGCAGGGAAATATCCCGCTCGAAGAATCACTTACGCTGTGGGAACTCGGTGAAGCCCTGGCCCGACGCTGTGAAGCCTGGCTCGATGGAGCACGTGCCCGCCTCGCCCGAGCCCAAGAACTAACACGCAAAGCCCAGTCTTCTGTTGACTCACCATCCCTTGAATCAGCAGCTAATTCTCAAGATCCGGAGAACGAACAATGACGATCCTCGTAATTGGTGAAGCCCTTATCGACATCTTCTACAATCAAGCAGGCGCAGAAATCGATCGTCGCCCCGGAGGATCTCCGATGAACGTGGCAATTGGTTTAGCACGTTTGGGTCGCGACACGTCCCTGCTCACCAGAATTGGCGACGACGCCGCTGGCGACTCCATCGTCGAGCATTGCGCCGCGGATCGCGTGCGTTTAGTCAATGGCTCAGTCACGTCGGAGCCAACTTCGCTCGCACACGCACATCTCGGTGCGGATGGCTCAGCGAGCTACACCTTTGAACTTCATTCGGACTACCCGATGCCACCGAGCGACGAGCACGAACAGGCTGACCTGCTTGAATGTGCACCGCGACTGGTTCATATTGGTTCCATTGGCGCTCACCTTGAACCGGGCGCGGCAGCCGTAAAAGAGTGGATCAAGTTCTATCGGCAAAAGTCTACGATCTCCTACGATCCGAACGTGCGTCTCGACGTCGTTGGGCCAGCTGAGAAGCTACGCGGCGAAGTTGAATCCATGCTTGAGTATGTAGACGTTTTCAAGGCAAGCAAAGAAGACCTTGAGTTCCTGTACGAAGATTTGGATCTCGACGTCGCCGTGGACGCGGTGCTCAACGCAGGCGTCGCCTTGGTTGTGATTACCGACGGCGGTGCAGGACTTCACCTCTACACCAAAGAACATCGTGTAACGGTTCCAGCTGTGAAAGTGGACGTCGTGGATACCGTGGGAGCTGGGGATTCTCTGATGTCGGCACTCATTGATGGACTTGGGCGACTCTCCGTCCTCGGCCGTGAGGAAGTCGATGCGATTCGCGGTCTTTCAAAGACTATGCTCACGACTCTCGGCTACTATGCAGCAACCGCAGCTAGCATTACCGTCACTCGCCGCGGAGCGAATCCTCCAAATCGCCAGGAGATTTCTGCACAATCGGAGAAGTACTCTCTCGCCGGGCTTTAGGATTCTAGGAGCACCAGCCCTCTGTTCTACGCGTGACCAATCACTTTGCGTGCGTAAAACTATTTTCCTCGGCGGCGCTCGCGCCGGGAGAAATCACGCAAAGCGCGCAAGAAGTCAGTGCGGCGGAAATCTGGCCAATACGTCTCGCAAAAGAAAAACTCGGTATGCACGGTTTGCCAGAGCATAAACCCGCTCATGCGCTGTTCGCCTGAGGTGCGAATGATCAGGTCAGGATCGGGTTGCCCGCGCGTATACATATGATTCGTAATATCTGCCGTCGTGAGGTTTTGAGCAACCTCGCTCAACGTCGCGCCACGTGATTCACATTCAAGCAGGTAATCACGCATTGCTTGAGTTATTTCTTGGCGTCCACCGTAGCCAATTGCCACATTCACAGTCACGCCATCAACGTTTGCACTGCGTTCTGCAGCTTGTAAGATACGCGAGGCAGCGGCGTCGGGAAGAAGGCTCATATCTCCGATCACCCGCAGTTTCCAACGCTTCGTTTGTGCCAAACTTTCCACTAAACGCACGATGATGTCCAGCAAATCGTCAAGTTCTTCTTGAGCGCGCGCCAAGTTTTCAGTCGAAAGCATCCATAGCGTGACGATGCCGATGCCGGATTCTTCGCACCATCCCAGTACTTCGCTGACGTGGTCGGCACCTCGTTTGTGCCCACTAGCAGCTGCTACACCGAGCGCTTTGGCCCAACGACGATTTCCATCCAAGATAATTCCCACATGGTGCGGTATCTGTGCGTCTGAAAGCTGCTTGCGCAAACGCCTTTCGTAGAGCGCATAGAGAAAACTAGGAATCCGCATTGAGCCTCCTTGCGATTCTCACATCAGGTGTACTTAAGCATACCTTGCGAATTGAAAGGAAACATCACGCGTCACTGCGGTAGTGTTAAAAGAAAGAGGATATAAACCTCTGATATTTTTCTTTTACCTGCTGAGGAGCTTTATGAGCCGAAACGATATGATCCAGAAAACTCGCACTCGCGGGTGGATCCATTTATGCACTGCTCCGCTCGCAGTGGCAAACTCGATCGTTTTGCTGTGTTTTTCTCCCAATACCGCTGTAGCCACGTCGTTTATTGTTTATGGCCTGGCAGCTTTGGCTCTTTTTGGCGGCTCAGCGCTCTATCATATCGGCAACTGGCAACCGAAAACGAAAGCCATCTTACGCCGAATGGATCACGCCAATATTTTCCTGCTCATTGCCGGCACTTATACCCCGCTATCGGTCATGCTCCTTGAACCTGGCCGTGCGAAACTCGTGCTTTCAATTGTGTGGATTGGCTCAGCGTTAGGCATTCTCATGCATATCTTCTGGCTAAATGCTCCACGCTGGCTATATGTGCTGCTATATATCCTGCTTGGCTGGGTGGCAGTGTGGTTCTTACCTGATTTTTGGAATTCTGGCGGCCCGGCGATCGTGTGGCTGCTTCTCGCAGGCGGACTTGCCTATACGATAGGCGCAATCTGTTATGCATTCCGCTGGCCCAATCCTTGGCCGTTGCATTTTGGTTTTCACGAATTTTTCCACTTGGGCACTGTTGCTGGATACGCCTGCCATGCGGTTGCCGTGTGGCTCGCGCTCAGCACAGTTTGGTGAGGCCCGTAGCTTCACCGCCTCGGGTTGTCACAGCTTCGCTGCGTCGGTTTCTTGTGCTGCACGTCTCACTCTCTTGTGATATTTTTTAGCTATCGAAGGGAGAAATAATGGCTAAAAAGAGCGGAAAACCTAATTCTTCAACCTCACAGTGGGCGCAATCTCCTCGCCAGGCATTACAAGTGGGCGAAGACTTCATTTTGGACGACTTTGATCGATCCAGCACCCCAGGATGGACTCTCGATAAAGACTCCGCAGAAGACTTCATGGCCAAGCGTGGCGAGTTAATGTCGGAGCTGCAAGAACGTCTCTTTGCAGCTGGTAAGTATGGCGATCAGCGGCGCGTTCTACTCGTGGTACAAGGCCTCGACACAGCCGGGAAAGGCGGGGTTGCCCGTCACGTGCTCGGCATGGTTGATCCGCAAGGCGTAGCCCTCGCCTCCTTTGGTGTGCCAACAAAAGAAGAAGCCTCGCACCATTTCTTGTGGCGAATTCGCCGCGCGCTACCAAAACCCGGCAGAATCGGACTTTTCGACCGCTCGCATTACGAAGATGTGCTCGTCCAGCGCGTTGAGAAGATCGTTGAGGAACCGGTTTGGCGCAAGCGCTACGGCGAGATCAACCGCTTCGAGAAGAAATTGGTGGACGACGGCGTCACGATTATCAAAGTGGCGCTCATGGTTTCACACGAAGAGCAGGCAGTTCGCCTTGCCGAGCGCATTGTGCGCCCAGATAAAAAGTGGAAGTATAATCCGAGCGATATCGATACGCGGCAAAAATGGGACGAATACCAGCAGGCTTATCAGGACGTTTTTGCGCAGACCTCCACCGAGTGGGCTCCTTGGTACGTTATCCCTGCAGATAACAAGTGGTATGCGCGCTTGGCCATCACGGAGCTGCTAGTGCAGGCACTGATCGACCTCGACCTCGATTGGCCTAAGCCGCGTTGGATTGAGGATGTGCAGTTGCGTCGTCTGAATGAAACGATGGACGACGCCGAAAACGAGCGCGTCACCAAAGCTCTCGACGGTTTGGCATCCGAGGTTTCAGAGGATCTCGCGGAGTTTTCTGCTGAGGTAGAAGCTGCCGACGACGACGCAGCAGGTAACAGCGGCGCGAAGCCTGGCGAGGCTGTTAGGGACGACGCCGCTGCCGCGGATAATAGCGCTACGTCCAGCACAAATACGCCCACGCCGGACAAGAAGAGCAAAAAGTCGAAGGCGGAGAAGCCGGAAAAAGCCGATAAAAAGAAATCCGATCGCAAAGAGGACAAAGACGGCAAGAAAAAGAAGAAGAAAGACGGCAAGTCCAAAAAGGGCAAGAAAAAGTGAGCAAATAGCTCACTGATTAAATAGCTCGTCAAACAGAGGATATTGGCTAAGTATTGGGAATACCGAACTTAGCCAATATCAATATGTCTTCAAACTAATGGCTCGACGCCCGGAACGCGGGCGAAAAGGTCGGCTTCGACGTCGTCTGGATCTCCAACCACACTGAACCCGAGCGTAAACTCTTCCCAAGGCCATATTTGCGCTTCGAGATCACGCGGCATGGCGAAAAAGAAGCCCTCCGGATCGATCTGGGTGGCGTGAGCGAGGAGTGCGGCGTCGCGCTGAGGGAAAAACTCATCCACGCGAATACGTGCGTCAATATGCTTTTCCGCCTGCTCGGATCGGCGCTCGATCCACGACCCGAACGGACTCTCAATGCCATTTTCGAGCATGGCTTCGTGAAAACGCGTCAATCGCTCCAATGTGAAAGTCACATCGTAATAGACCTTTGCCACCTGCCACGACTGCCCGAGTTCAGGGTGAAAAGTTGGATCAGCTGCTGCTTTCACAGCTGCCATCGTCACTTCGTGGGTGCGAATATGATCCGGATGAGGATATCCACCAGTTTCGTCGTAAGTTGTCACCACTTGTGGGCGAAAATCGCGTATTTCTTTGGTCAGACGACGCACCGGCTCGTCAATGTCTATGGCGGCGAAGCTTCCCTCGGGCAGCGGCGGGAGTGGATCCCCCTCGGGCAAGCCTGAGTCAACAAAGCCGAGCCACACGTGCTCAACTCCCAACGCCTGAGCGGCGGCACGCATTTCGCTTCTGCGCACATCGCCAATATTTGCTTTAATATCGGCCCGTTCGAGCAGCTGTGGATTAAGGATGTCTCCGCGTTCGCCACCAGTTAAAGTAACAACGCGCACGCGGCCCGCTGTGGCGTATTTTGCCATCATGCCTGCACCTTTCGATGATTCATCGTCTGGGTGTGCGTGAACTGCCATCAAACGGCGCTCTTCAATAGGCATGTGTTCCTCTCAGATAGTTGGGCATGCCCAGATTAACACATAGTTGAATATTTAATATCAGAATGACGCTTTGTTCACACGTAGGCTTGGTGGTAGGGTATGCCTTTGACACCTCACATGCCGCTGGGCATGTTTTTTGTTAGTCGTTGCAAATTCTCACCGGCTAACAGTCACTAAGAGAAGTAGGAGAACTCACATGGCTGATGCAACATGGCTTTCCCAAGAGAGCTTTGATCGTTTGTCTGCTGAGCTTGAGAGACTCAAGACCACCGGACGCACTGAAATCGCCGAGCGCATCGAAGCTGCTCGTTCTGAAGGCGATCTTCGTGAGAATGGTGGATACCAAGCTGCGCGTGAGGAACAGTCCAAGATGGAAGGTCGAATCCAGGAATTGACCTACCTGCTTGAGAATGCTGAAGTGGGCGAAGCTCCCACATCGCTTGAGGCAGTAGCTCCTGGGCTCGTTATCACAGCAAAAGTTAACGACACCGAGAAGCACTTCCTTTTGGGTTCACGCGAGGCCGCGCCAGATCTTGATATTGATGTGTATCCAGAATCTGCACCGCTCGGCTCGGCAATTATGGGTCTTAAAGTAGGCGATGAGACTTCATACGTAGCTCCCAATGGCAAGGAGTTCGCCGTGAAAGTTCTCAAGATCGAAACACTTTAAGTTATTGCTGACTATTCTCAGCTGCGGGCGTATTTCGAGTGGCGGAATACGCCCGTTCTTCTATTTTCCGGCACACTGGTTTTAGCTGCGTTTTAAGCTGGTGGTTTATGCTGTTAGTTTCAGTTGGCAGCTTTTACTGCTG
The DNA here is from genome assembly GCF_016907845.1 of Arcanobacterium pluranimalium. Taxonomy (GTDB): domain Bacteria; phylum Actinomycetota; class Actinomycetes; order Actinomycetales; family Actinomycetaceae; genus Arcanobacterium_A; species Arcanobacterium_A pluranimalium. The sequence continues at coordinate 782,740 of NZ_JAFBCS010000001.1, read as the reverse complement.
GTTTAAACTGACGGTTCTGGCCAGTGGTTTTTAGACAGCGGTTTTTGGCACACGCCGAGTGCTGCTAGCTGAAACGAATTGTGACTAATTTGAGGAGAGAGACGTGTTTATTTTCCGCCCCGAACCCACGATGGTTTCAAAAGACGAGGCCTTGCCCGGCCGTGCAACACCAGTGCTGACGCACCCTCAACCTCATCTGGTGCTGGGAAGTGACCTACTTGCCGAGCCTAATTCTGAGCAGTCACTGCTATACCTTGCAGCGGGGTGTTATTGGGGCGTGGAGGAGATCTACTGGAAGATTCCGGGGGTAGTGAGCACAAGCGTGGGATTTATGGGCGGATATACACCAAATCCCACTTACCAAGAGGTTTGTACCGGGCAGACCGGACACACCGAAACGGTGCGCGTCGTCTTCAATGAAAACCAAGTAAGCACTGCACAAATCCTCAAAACGTTTTTCGAATGCCACGATCCCACCACACACAACCGCCAGGGAAACGACGTCGGCACGCAGTATCGCTCCGCGATTTTCATGACGACGCCGCAGCAGCGCGAGCTTGCACAGGCCATGTTGACGTCGTACGAAGCTGTGTTGCAAGAAGCACATGGGCAAGACGCGAAGATCGTGACAGAGATTTTGGATGCCCAAGATTACCCGTTCTACCTGGCTGAGGACGACCACCAGCAGTATCTTTACAAAAATCCGAACGGCTATAGGTGCCACACGAAATCAGGCATGGCATGCCCGCTACCGGGAAGTGGACCTTTGGCGAGCGAGAGTCAGTGATAGAGAGCCACTGATCAAAAGTGCTGGTCAGCGATAATGCTTGCTGCGGTAGACGTGTTGAGTGAGATAAAAGCGCGAGGGCAACCTCATACAGGCCTCATTTACAGCACTGTTATGCGGCGTTTTCGTTGATTCGGCGAACCCAGTAGACTTAAGACGAATATGCGATGAAAGGTATAAGAATGAATGTAGTTCTTCCAAGTGTGTCCGGTTCTTTTGGTGAAACTCCAGAATTGACGTTTCCTGCCGATGTTGAGGCACCAAAGGGTCTGCGGGTCGAGGTGCTTGAGCAAGGCAACGGACCAGTCGTAATGGCTGGTCAAGAGATCGAAGTAAACTATCACGGCCAGATCTGGAACGGCGATATTTTCGATTCGTCTTATTTCCGAGGCGAGCCAACTCGGTTCCCTATCGGAGTTGGAATGGTTATCCAAGGTTGGGATCAGGCAATTGTTGGTAAGCAGGTAGGCTCTCGTTTGCTGATCTCGGTTCCACCAGTCAAGGGATATGGCAAGAATGGCAATCCACGTGCGGGTATTTCAGGTACTGATGTGCTGGTATTTGTGGTGGACATTTTAGGCGCCCGCTGAATCATCCATGCGTGACGCAGTTGTGGGTGGCTTGGACGATGTCCAAGCCACCCACAACCACATCTAGTCACCGCAGAATTTAGCTTTTATGCCAACTCGCCTGCGGCACAGTCAATGAATTTAGTTCTATCGATCAGCCAAAATAGCAACGATTCGCAGAACCTCTACGTAGATCCACAGGATCGTCATGACGATGCCAATAGCGCACGTCCATGCAAACTGTGCCGGAGCACCGTTATTGATTGCATCTTGTACTGCCTCAAAATCAGCAATGAGGAAGTACGCAGCTACGAACAGCATCACCACACCAATGATGACGCCCAGTGGCATTCCACCAAAAGCACCATCAGTACGGAGATTCGTCCGAGTGAAGAGCATAAGACCCATATTGATGAACCCGAAAAGAATTCCACCAAGCGCAACGATCAAAACAATCTTGCGTCCACGCGGCGTCGTACGAATCGCGCCAGAGTAATGCAAGCCAAGCGTAACGGCCACAATCACGGCCGTAGCCAAAATTGCTTGGAGGGCAACACCTGGCAAGAAATAGTCCAGGTAACGAGTAAGGGAACCTAACGCGATTCCTTCGATTGCGGCGTAAGCAATCGCCATCCCAGGCTTCACCATCGGCTGGAAAGCGATAAACATACCGATTCCAAAAGCTACCAATGACCCACCAATGGCAAGCATCGGCATCGCGGTTATCGGGAAGAAAAGAATTGCCAACACGCCAGCGAAAATAGTCGTGCCAAGCAAAAGGGCAGTCTTATTCATCGCATCTGCATAAGTCATTCGATCCGCGTCAGCATAAGGCGAGTAGCTCTGCGCCTGCGCATCAACATAACCTTGCGGCGAGTACTGCTGCGAATAGTCCTCAGCATACTGTGTAGCCTGCGGATACTGATTTGGGAACTGGTTCGGGCGCTGCGCCGACTGCTTGAAGTATGGATTCCGATCCATTACTGGATTACTCAACGTAGACCTCCTACTGTCTATCAAGGAATGCCCTCGATTTCTACCTTTATTCTAGCCGCAATAGCGCAGCAAACACGACTCCACCCAAATCCACTCTCAGTGAACATCGCAAGCCCGATTCCCTTGTAATATCCCAGCTGTCAGGGAAAAACCCTGAGGAATTTTACAAGAAATTCAGGAAGCCCACTAAAAAATTCATCCCTGAGGAGGATACCGGCAAGCATTGAAGCACGCATAGAATATAAATAGGCAGAAGGTTTGCATTCGAGCGGCTGGAATTACTCATGGAAGGGTCACCAGCGGCTAACTGCAAATCTTCTGCCACGGCACTACGGCTTTCACATGCCGTATCACAATAAATATCCCCAATTCAGGAGCACACTGTGATAACAGTTGAACACCTATCCAAAACGTATGGAAAGAAAAAAGCAGTTGATGACCTGTCATTTACTGTGCGCTCAGGCAGCGTGACTGGATTCCTCGGCCCCAACGGCTCTGGCAAATCAACCACGATGCGCTGCATGCTCGGCCTTGATCGACCCACCGAAGGAGTCGCGCGTTTTAACGGGGTGGAATACACCAAACTCGACTCACCACTCTCAACAGTTGGCGCTCTCTTGGACGGAAAAGCCTTCCACCCAGGTCTTTCAGCACGGCAGCACCTATCAATCATCGCAAAAACTCACGGAATTTCACAGGCTCGCGTGAACGAAGTTCTCGAGCTTACCGGCATTGAATCCGTGGCGAAAAAGAAGCTCAAAGGCTTCTCTTTGGGTATGGGGCAACGTCTCGGAATCGCCGTCGCACTCCTCGCTGACCCAGAATTCCTCATCCTCGACGAACCCGTCAACGGTCTTGATCCCGACGGCGTGCGTTGGATTCGCCAGCTCATGCGCAACTTCGCCGCAGAAGGGCGCACAGTACTAGTCTCCTCCCACCTCATGAGTGAAATGGCTCTCACCGCCGACGACCTCGTGATCATCGGCCGCGGCAAACTCATTGCTTCTGGCCCGATTCAGAACTTCACCGAGGCTTCATCAAAGCGCACAATTCACCTTTCCGGCCCGAATCTCTCCGCCATTCTCGAAGCACTGAAAACGGCACATATTACGCATGTTGTGAACGACAGCCGCGCAAATTCCGCTGCTCCCACAGTAGAAATCACTGGTAGCGACCGCGCACACATCGGCCATCTCATGTATGAAAACAACATCGAGGTACATGAACTCTCCGAGAGCTTCTCCTCTTTGGAAGACATCTTCATGGAACTCACCGAAAGCGAGGGCGAATACCGCGTCGACAACGCCCACATACCAGGAGGCGCCCACGTATCGGAAGCCGCTCACCCGTCGGGAAGCGCGCACGCAGCAGGTGGCGCTACCACGCACGGAACGACGCCGGTGTCGTCACCATCGTCCACCGCACCCTCTGCTACCTCGTTCGTCTCAAACAAGATGGAGAACTAATAATGACTTCGACTGCGCAAATTACACGAACGACGGCACATCCGGTCAATCTTTTGCGCTCGGTAAACTCCGAGTTCTACAAGCTATGGTCGGCAAAACTTACTAAAATCACGTCGCTATTGGTGATCGCCCTTAGCTGTGCGCCCGTTATCGCAATTGTCCGTTTGGCGAACATTCCGCTTGACTCGAAGGTTATCTTCGGAACTTGGGGCTTGAGCGCAATATTTTTCCTGGTGATCGCAGTGGCTGCGGTGTCGGCAGAGTATTCACACAACACGATGCGCACCACCGTCCTCTCCGACCCCCGGCGCACGCGCGCATTTTTCGCCAAATTCCTGGCAGTAGTTGCGTACTCGCTCTTGTTGGCAATCGTTCTTGCAGCGGCTCTCATGACGTGTACTCTCCTGAGCAAAACGCCTATCAGCTTCTCCACCCAAGACATCGGCCCTATCTGCGCATTTCTTGGACTGTGCGTGGGAGTCGCGGTGATGGGACTCGGTTTCGGCTACTTTCTTCGCTCAACTGCTGGCGGCATCACAGCCGGCGTGATCGTCTTGCAGTTCCTCGGTCTACTCACCCTCATCCCCCTCGACTTCTTCCAAAAGACGCTCGTCTACTATTTGCCAGGAAATCTGGCGCAATACGCGATGAACGGCTCACTCATGATGCCGGGAGCAACCGAAACAAGCGTGCCGTACAACCAAGCAGGAGCATTAGGAATCTTTGTGCTCTACTCACTTGTTGTGCTTCTCACCGGACTGGTTCGATTCGCGAAGTCGGACGTATGAGGCACCTCGTTGGGTAACTCGCATTCGTAAGAATCCGCAAGCCTCGCAAATGAAACCACAGCGATCGGCGTCGTACTCAGTTAACTTGGGTGCGACGTCGGTTGCTTGCGCACGTTAGGACACATGCGACGACGAGAACCAAAGCTCCACACAACCCCGCGCACCGACGTTGCTCCCCTATATGCAACGTTTGTTTCGCCCGTAGCGGGCAAGCAGGCTCTCGATAAATAGCTCATGATAAATTGACGCAATGTACATCGATATCATCACCACGATTTTGGCAGTAGTTGCCTATGGCGTGGCGATAGCAGGAATTATCGTGCCGGTTCTGCCTGGAACTGCCCTGATCGTGGCGGCCACTTTTGTGTGGGCGCTGGTCGTGGGCGGGAGTGCCGGCTGGATTACTTTTGGCCTCGTGGCTCTGTTCAGCGCGATTGGAATCACTGCGAGCTATGTTTTAACAGGCAAACGGCTTAAAGCGGCGCAAGTTCCAAACTCGTCCATTCTGTGCGGCGTGTTCGGAGCAATCATCGGCTTCTTTGCAATCCCGGTTCTCGGAATATTTATTGGTTTCGCCGTGGGGCTGTTTCTAGCCGAAATGCGCAGGCAGGGCGACGGCGTGCGCGCGGCGTCGTCCACATGGCTCGCCCTCAAGTCCCTCGGCGTCGGAATACTCATTGAATTGGGAATGGCTTTTACTTCCGCAATCGTTTTTGCAATATCTTGCCTGATTTACTTCTTTGGAAACTGATCTTCGAGATTCACCGAACCACGGCATCGTAATAAAAAGGACCGAATATGTTGGCAGTATTAACAAGTGTAGGACTCTCAGCTGCGGCGGGACTCAATGCGTACATCCCTTTTCTCATCGTTGCACTGATCTCACGTTATACCGAGGTGTTCACGCTCCCCTCGCAATTTTCGTGGATCGAGTCGCCGTGGGCGATTGGAATTGGCGTATTACTGCTTCTGTTTGAAACCGTGCTCGACAAAATACCTGCCGTTGACTTCATCAACGACGTAGCAGGAAGTGCCATTCGCCCAGCTACTGGCGGCCTTATCTTTGCCGCTACCGCCGCCGCACAGCAAGTTGAGGAAAACTCCTCGCTGTTGGCAAATAATCCCTGGATCAGCGTTGTGCTGGGCGGACTCACCGCTGCTATCGTGCACGCCGGGAAAATGCTCAGCCGTCCGATAATCAACGTTTCCACCCTCGGAATTGGCGCGCCGGTGGTTTCGACCGTGGAGGATGGCACGTCATTTACGATGTCGCTTATCGCGATTTTCTTGCCAGTGTTGGTGCTGGTGATTTTGGCTGTGCTGCTCTTTGCGCTGTGGAAGATTCTGAGGTTCGTAGCGCGCCGACGACGGTCTGGGGCTGCGCGCTCGCATACTTCTGATCCGAATACTTCTGATCCGTACACTTCCGATCCGTACACTTCCGATCCGCGCGTCATTGACGGCGAAGCTGTGATTCACGACGACGCCGCAGGTCATGGCGAGATTCTCGAAGGAGAAATTGAAGATTAATACAAGGTAGCTTGCGCAGTGATTTATTACTTTCCTTTCCGGTTAAATATTGCTTTCGGAGAACTCGACTCACGCGCAATCCTTACACTTACATAGCAAATTGTTAAACTAGAAAACAGCATTCAACGCCAGGACTTTCGTAAGCGACATTGCTAAAACGGCATAGCTGGCATACTAAGTACGAAATATCTGATCAAAGGTGGTAAAGCTTGTCTTCACTAAACATTTACTGCGACGAAAGCACCCACCTGCCAAACGATGGCAAGCCGTTTATGGTTCTTGGAGCGATCACATGTCCTTCAGATCTATGTAGGAACGTTGCTGTGCGATTGAGAGAAATTCGTATTCGACACAATATTCGTCCGGATTTTGAACTCAAATGGACCAAAGTGTCTCCTGCGAAATTAGATTTTTACCTAGATGTTATTGACTACTTCTTCGATAACGACGATCTAAGTTTCCGGGCAATTGTGGCGCCTAAGGACACGCTCGACCACGAACGTTTCAACCAAACGCACGACGACTGGTACTACAAAATGATGTTTTACCTCGTCAAGAACGTATTACCAGCTCAAGAAGAAGCTTTCATATACTTTGACAAAAAGGATACTAACGGGTCAGAAAAAATCGAACAACTTCGATCTGTTATCGCAAACTCAGAATACGACTTCGACCGTCACAATATCCGTCGTATACAAATTGTGGAGTCTCACCACGTAGGGTTATTACAGCTTGCTGACTTGCTCATCGGCGCAATTAATTATGCAAACCGCGGGGACGAAACGAGCGCAGCAAAACTAAAGCTAATTGAACGGATTCGCGAGCGCTCAGGTATCTCTTTAACAAGAACTACGCTCCTTTCAGAAACAAAACTAAACGTCTTTCGATGGCGAGCGCAAGCATGACGCAAAAAAGTCACTTCCCAATCGAACCATCTTATGACCCCGATTCATCAAGTCTTGATGAATACATCGAAGAGCTTTATCAGGTATTTCTCAACGATCTGGTACTGCAGCCCTTGTACTGGAAAAGTAGTAGTAGCAAAGTTAGCTTCCGAAAACACCCCACAGTCGCTGGCCGCCACGCCGTTTTCTCACACATTATTACGGGTGGATCCCCTATTGAATCCCTCCGTCAAGTAGAGTTTCCGCGTTGCATAAGGATTCGCTGGATCCGGATCCTCGTCGAATTGTTTAATAAGGATTTTCCTCAAGAAGAACAAATTCGGTGGTGGATAGATACCAAACGTAGTTCCAATCCCCGCTATATCATTACGCGTCCGGATTATGACTACGTTGTTGTGATCGAAGAGCGTTTATCTTATGCCTTACTAGTGACGGCATACTACGCCGAACACCAACATCGACGCAGAAAACTTCAAAAAGACCATGATACGTATTGGAAAAAGCAAGAGCCGCCCACTAAGTGAACGGCTCCAGATACTCTTTCAACACTTGGTTGATGAGCTAACGTCAGTTTATCATCAAATTTCAAAAGTCTTACGAGTTATGAGAATAAACTCAACCTCAAATTATTAATGACTCTGAGTGCCCCCGGTGGGACTCGAACCCACACTGAACAGATTTTAAGTCTGCTGCCTCTGCCGATTGGGCTACGGGGGCGTGCAATTCACACTGTACAAGTGTACTCACGAATTCCTTGCTGAGAGAAATCGAGACATCGCAAAATATTCGCATTTCGTCTCATTCGTTAGCGAACTTACAAGTTTGCCGCAAAAGATACTAGAGTTACTTCTTAGTTAAGTATGGAAATGTTAAACTCGCCTTTACTATTTTCATTCAGCGCACGAATACACGTCACAATACGGAAGTGAGAATATAACTGTGTCTAAACGACCAACTCTCATCGGACGCTACCGCAGAGCTCTCCACAGCGAAACTTTCGCTGGTTTGATGTTAATTCTAGCGGCAGCGATCGCGTTGATCTGGGCAAACTTCCCTAGTGGCGCAGTGCGCGAAGCTTATGCCACAATCTCCGAAACTACCGTGGGTATTTCAGCGATTCACCTTAACCTCAGCCTGGCAGAATGGGCAGCTGACGGCCTCTTGGCGATCTTTTTCTTCGTCGTCGGCCTCGAACTCAAAGAAGAGTTCACAACTGGCTCACTACGCGACGTACGTCGTGCTCTCGTTCCGATCCTTGCCGCCGTCTGCGGAATGATCGGACCAATCCTCGTTTACGTGCTCATTCAACTTATCACTGGCTCGGGCAATTATGGCGGTTGGGCTGTGCCGGTAGCCACCGATATTGCATTTGCCCTCGCAGTACTCGGGCTTTTTGGCAAGGGTCTGCCACCAGCCATTCGTACATTTTTAATGACGCTCGCCGTGGTTGACGACCTCCTCGGCATCGTGCTCATTGCGGTATTCTTCGCTGGGAGCTTGAATTTTATTGCCTTAGCGCTCGCTGTGGCAGTTATCGCACTCTTCGGATTTCTCGTTCAAAAGCGCATTACCAAGGCGTATCTTTTGTGGCCGCTGGGCATACTCGCCTGGTATCTCATGCACCTTTCCGGTGTGCATGCAACCATTGCCGGCGTGGCATTAGGTATGGTTGTGCCTGCTATCCAGCGCAAATCTGAGCGCGAGTCACTCACCCATCACTTCGCATCAAAAATCGAGTTTTACTCGGCGGGATTCATCCTCCCTATCTTCGCTTTCTTCGCATCTGGTGTGAATGTGGTAGATACCGGCGGATTCCGGGAGATGATCGTTGATCCAGTGGCGATGGGAATTTACCTTGGTCTGCCGCTCGGAAAGATGCTCGGCATCAGCGGCGGTGTATTTATCATGGTGAAATTGTTTAAACTCAAGCTCGGACGTGGCGTCAACATGCTTGACATTTTGCCCGTCTCGCTCGTGGCAGGAATTGGTTTTACAGTTTCGCTGCTCATCGCCACGCTTTCATTCCCTGCCAGCGACCCCCACGAGCCACATTCGCGTATCGCCGTGCTTGTAGGCACGCTTCTCTCGGCTATCGTCGGTGGCGCGGTGCTCGCGGCGCGTTCGAAGTGGCGTAACCGGTATGCTGTGCGCACTGAAATCCATACGTCGATGAGTCCGAGCGACTAACAAGCCTTCGACGACGATGGTTCAATAGTTGTCCCAAATGACATATTGCGTTGCGCCACCGCAGATATTAGTGATGTAATAATACTGCATTATTTAACTCATACGCATAGAAAGGGCAATAATGTCGGAAAACTATGAGCAAGGAGGGATCACCCCCCCGCGATGAATTATCCAGCTCCAGGAGCTAAGCCAACAAGTGCCGGATTTGGCATCGCCAGTTTAGTCCTTGGAATTATCGCTATCCTCGGATCATTTATCCCTGTTCTCAATATTGGCTCAATAATTCTGGCTATCATCGGTCTCATCTTAGGCCTTGTCGGCTTGTCGAATATTAAAAAGGGTCGTGCACACGGCAAAGGAATGACAATTGTCGGCGTGGTTCTTTGTGTACTTTCCATAGTGATCGCAATTTTCTCGAATGTCGTCTTCACCAAAGCTGTTGATAAGGCAATTGAAGAGTCACGCCCCACCAACGTTGCCAAGTCTGAATCGACCACAAACGACAAATCTTCGGACGCCGCAAAAGACAAAGGCTCCGACTCTGGTAAAAATAAGTACAGCATTTCCGTTACTGGCACAAAGTTAACAACAGATTACTCAGGTGCACCTGCACTTCTTGTAACCTACGCATGGAAGAACCTATCCGACAAGGAAGCATCCTTCATCGTAGAATTCCGCGCAAAGGCCTTCCAGAATGGTGTTGAACTTGAATCTGCAATTGGTAAGGAACCTGGGCTTGGAGAGCAGCAGATGGCTTCCGTTCAGCCAGGCGCTGACCACCAAGTTGGTGTACTTTACAAGCTCAAGGATCAAAGCGAAGTCCAGATTCAGGTGAAGCCAACTTTCTCCTTTAGCGACGATAAGCTCATCGATCAGAAAGTGATGCCTAAGTAAAGCAACTTCGCGATGTAAGCATCGCTACGTGGCTGGAATGTCACTTGAAGCGAAGTAACAGTTCTTTGGTCCACACACCTTGGGGTGTTTTCCTAACTCTTTATGTTAGGAAAACACCCCAAAGCATTTTCAAACGTAGTAGCATCTCGATTCACATTTATTGTGCACTCTAGAATGTTTCAGTATTTGCACCTAGTATTTTGGCGCCTGCACGCTTGTGGCAGCCCACAGTGCTAAGCCATCGAGAATATCGTGCTCTGAGGTGGTCACATGCTCAAGAACATGCCCTGCTTCATCCATACGTTGAGCAATCCTCCGCACAACCTCTTGCCAAACCAAGGCTCCCGCATTGATCACATCCACCCTGCCAGGGTGCATAAAACCAAGTTTTTCACGCTCTTGCGCAGTAGACCGGATGAACCATTCACAAGCACGATCAGTTTCTTCAAGCGTTAAAGCCGTCCCGTGAATTCGCTTCGGATCATATTCATCAAGGCCAAGAGCCAACGCCGTAATCGTGGTAACACTACCAGCCAAGCCAATCACAGCTCGTGCTTGACCTAAATCAACCACTTCTTCGGCGCGATCAAGCCAATCACGAACATCAATACGCGCCGCCTGGATCTGTTGCTCCTGAAGCGGATCACTTTGCAAATGCCGCTCGTGCATACGCACGCACCCGACGTCCATCGAAAATGCGGAAATAATCTTTCCATCAGCAGTCCCCAAGGCGATCTCAGTAGAGCCACCGCCCAAATCGACCGCAATCAAGGGTGACGCCGATTCACATCCGCGAGCCGAAATCGCCCCCGCAAAACTGGTAGCTGCTTCCTCTTGCCCCGATAGCACCTGTGGCTCCACACCAAGAAGCGCCACGACGCCGTCGATAAACTCATCGCGGTTACGAGCGTCGCGAGTGGCCGATGTAGCAGCAAAACGAATCGATTCCACGCCATGATCGGCACACAACTGCGCGTATTCGCTCACTGTATCCAAGGTGCGCGCCAAAGCTGTAGCGTCAAATTCACCGGTACGATCAACTCCAGCACCGAGCCGCACAACCTTCATCGTGCGTACCACATCTGTTAATTCACCTGCGTGAGACTGTATACCAGTATCCGCAATCAGCAAACGAATCGAATTCGTTCCGCAATCAATTCCAGCAACTCTCATAACCACTACTTTGCCACACGCCTCCCGCCAAAAATCGTGGCGAGTACCGCTACCCTCAAATTCCTCGACTACAGCAAAATTATTCGTCGTCAGCTACGTCTTTGCAGCGGCAAACCTCAGGATCCCAACCCGCCATATCTAGCGCTTCGTCGCCAATCGGGCACACTCCGCGCCCAACCGCCAACGCATATCCTGCCAACGCATGCAGGCACTTCACACGATCAGGCATACCACCAGCAGATTTACCGCCGAGTTCTGGGATCACCTCAAGCAGATCGCGACGCTCCACATAGCTTTGGTGCGCTTGTTCATGGGAGGCGAGCAAATCGGCGTCGTTGTGCAAACGTTCATTAAAAGGAGCCATGCCACCTGCACTTTCGATGCGCGAAATCTCCTTCACCAGCGACGGAAGCGAAAGGTAAAACAGCGTTGGGAACGGGCTACCGTCTGGCAGACGCGGATACGTGATCGTCACCGCCGGAGCACCGCAGGCACAACGGGCGCCGATTCCCACCAGCCCGCGCGGATCGCGTCCAAGCTGCTCAGTGAGGATTTCCCGATCATTGCCGCCAACGAGCGAAGCGTTGCACGCAATCTTTTGCAGCAATTCAAGACTAATATCTCGCTTCTGTGAAACAGTCATTTTATCTCCATTTATGGCATCAGCTCAGGGAAATTGAGCAAAGCGCTACTTATTGTTATTGATAACGGGAACGTTTGAGGGGTTATCTACCGCGCCGGACTGGCCAGCAATAGAGATTGAATCCCACATCGTCATGTAGAAAGGTGTGGCCGCGCGCCGTTCTTTATTGAGCTCAGCGAGCTGTTCTTGCTCTTTTGGTTGCGCACCAGCTATCGCCTGCGGATCCACGGTGTAAAGAGTCTGACCAGGAAGAACGTAGCCGAGCCGCTGTCTTGCCTGCGACTGAATATACTGCGGGTCGTTCCACAGCGCCAGCTGCTGCTCCAGCTCTTGCACCCGCTCTTTTCGATGGTCAAGAGTCGAGAGCAACTCGCGCTTTTCTTCCTGCTGAGCGATATAACCGCGCAACGGGGAAGAAACCAGAAAGACGCCGATCATCACCGTCGCGATCACCAGAGCAAGTCGCAAGGAAAATTGCCGCGTTTTTTCCGAACCCGAGAGAACGACGTTCCAGTCGCGCCCAGATCGGCGGCGTTTCGACGACGACGTGGTGCCACTCGATTCGGAGACGGCTTCCGTGGTGCGAGCGTTTGCAGCCTGAGCTGCGCGAGTGCGTGTACTTGCGGTCTGCGCGGTTCGTGAGCGCGCGGGTGGCTGTTCACCGCGAACTGTGCGTGTGCGAGCCTCTGCCTTCCAAGCAGATGCCGCAGACGCTTGCTGGCCGCGTACTGGACGGACGTCTTGAGCTTGCCGTTCAGCATGCACTGGACGCGTGCCACGTGTAGGACGGGCACTATTCCCAGTTCGGGCTTCAGGCTGGCTTTGAGCACGGCGCGTCGTCTGCGTGTTGCGAGACGTTTGTTTGCCACGCGCTAGCCGCGTATTCGGTGTCGGCTCTGCACCCCGATTTGGCTGAGCTGCACGCGGATTGCGCGCTGAAGAATCGTTCCCCGATTTCGGTGAACGACGTGGTGCAGGTGGGCGCGAACTCATAGGACTAGTCTAAAGGGCTATTGGCACACGTGGTGTATTCAAACCTGGTGAGCCGGCAAACATTCTCAAAATTAATTGAGTAAATGGCTCGCTGGCTGCACGGCTACTGGCACGGCTACTGGCACGGCTACTGGCTCACCTACCTGATCCTCTACCGGCAATAAGAAAGAGGGCGGGAAAACTCCCGCCCTCTCTTAGGTTATAAACCTAGTTCAAAGCATCACTTCTTGAAGCGTGGGAATGCTGAACGACCAGCGTATACTGCTGCATCGTCGAGCTCATCCTCAATGCGAAGAAGCTGGTTGTACTTGTTCACACGCTCGCCACGTGCAGGAGCGCCAGTCTTGATCTGACCAGAGTTGGTTGCAACTGCAAGATCAGCAATTGTAACGTCCTCGGTTTCGCCCGAACGGTGCGAGGTCATCGACTTGTAGCCAGCGCGGTGTGCGGTCTCAACAGCTTCGAGGGTCTCGGTCAAGGTACCAATCTGGTTCACCTTAACGAGCAGTGCGTTAGCAGCACCCATCTCGATGCCCTTAGCAAGGCGCTCTGGGTTGGTCACAAAGAGATCGTCGCCCACGAGCTGTACGCGATCACCGATCTGAGCAGTGAGAGCTACCCAAGCATCCCACTCATCTTCGGAGAGTGGATCCTCAATAGAAACGAGTGGGTAATCAGCCACGAGCTTCTCGTAGTAAGCAACCATCTCTTCGGTGGACTTGATGCCACCTTCGAACTGGTAGCCAGCGTCCTTGAAGAACTCGGTGGAAGCAACGTCAAGAGCAAGTGCAACGTCTGCACCTGGAGCCAAACCAGCCTTCTCAATAGCCTCAATGATGAGGTCAAGAGCAGCAGCGTTGGAATCGAGGTTTGGTGCGAAACCACCCTCATCGCCAAGGCCGGTGGAAAGACCGCGCTGCTTAAGCACGGACTTCAGAGCGTGGTAAACCTCAGCACCCCAGCGCAGCGACTCTTTGAAAGTTGGAGCGCCGATAGGAGCAATCATGAACTCCTGGATGTCAACGTTGGAATCAGCGTGCGATCCACCGTTGAGGATGTTCATCATTGGAACTGGGAGGGTGTGAGCATTTGGTCCACCCAAGTATGCGTAGAGTGGAAGACCTGCAGATTCAGCAGCAGCCTTAGCAACCGCAAGGGAGACGCCGAGAATAGCGTTTGCGCCGATCTTGCCCTTGTTTGCGGTACCATCAAGGTCAATGAGGGTCTGGTCAAGCAGACGCTGATCATTAGCTGCAAAGCCGATGATCTCTGGTTCAATAATTTCCGTAACAGCTTCTACGGCGTCCTGAACGCCCTTACCGAGGTAACGGGAGTCATCGCCGTCGCGACGCTCAACAGCTTCGAACGCACCGGTGGAAGCGCCTGAAGGAACTGCGGCGCGGGCAAATGTGCCGTCGTCGAGCAGAACTTCAACCTCAACGGTTGGGTTTCCACGGGAATCGAGAATTTCACGGGAGGCTACGGCCTCAATATTTGCCACAAGGACTCCTTCTATAAGGTGGATACATGACAACTTGTATTCTACCGCGATTGCCGCGAGAGAACTCGGACGTTTGACCCGCATGCGTAACCGCATCGGAGCGAATCGCATCTGCGCGCCCGTCCACTTCCTATTGTCCTACATATGACACGGTTTTCCCACACGCTCAACATAACTACCGGAAAAATTCACCCGTAGGGGAAATTATGAAAACATTCCTCTTGCCTCCTTACACCGCCCCTTGCACACCATTCAAAAAAGTGATATCAATTTAATATCACATAACTGACATCGACTAAGGAGCACTCATGGACGACGAAATTATCACCATTGACGAACGTGAGCCCTCGGCACAGCCTGTTGGACACGACGGCTCACGAATCCTCATTACTGAAAAGCAAGCTTGGCATCTAAAATCAGGCGTTACCTTTCCACTATTCCTGCTTTTAATTCTGCTTTCTGGTTTAGCAATTGCTGGTTTAGTATGGGGAGGTGTCGCTGCGGATAACGGAAGTGCTACGTCTTTCCACATAATCGCACTTGTACTCTCAATAGCTATCATTGCAACTACAGCTTTCCTTTTCACAGGCTTTACCATTGTGAGCCCAGGTCACACTAAAGTTGTACAGTTCTTTGGAAAGTACATCGGAACCTTGCGAAACCCTGGATTTGTTTTTACTACCCCACTCTCCAGCCGGCGCAAAGTATCTGCTCGCGTACGCAACTTTGAAACTAATGAAGCAAAAGTAAATGAATACAATGGCAATCCCATCAAAATTGCTGCAATCATTGTGTGGCAAGTTGCTGATACAGCCAAAGCGACTTTCGCAGTTGAAGATTATGAAAAGTTCGTGCAAACCCAAGCAGAGTCGGCACTGCGTCACGTAGCCACTCAGCATCCCTATGACAATCCAGTAGATGGAAGAATTTCACTTCGCGGCTCCACCGATGAAGTCTCCGAAGAATTGGCCCGCGAAGTTGCAGATCGTGTGCTTACAGCAGGAATTGAAATTCTTGAAACACGGATTTCCTCGCTCTCCTATGCTCCCGAAATCGCACAGGCAATGTTGCAACGCCAGCAGGCAGCAGCCATTGTAGATGCCCGCGAAACTATTGTGGACGGCGCCGTCTCTATGGTCCAGCAAGCCCTTGATCAACTAGAAGAACGCGATATTGTAGTTCTCGATCCGGAGCGCCGCGCTTCTATGGTGTCCAACTTACTCGTTGTACTCTGCTCTGATGGACAAACTCAACCAGTAATCAATACTGGAAGCATCTATTCCTAGGTCAGATCTTGGAAGAAAATAAAGCTACACCTGGAGCTAGCCGCAAAGTAGTTTCTTTGCGGCTAGACCCGCGTGTCCATGACGCATTAGCCCGTTGGGCAAACGATGAGTTTCGTTCTACGAACGCACAGATCGAAGTATTGTTGCGGAATGCACTTCGCCAAGCTGGCAGGTTACCTGATAATACGCCTAATATCCGCCCGCGTGGCAGACCACCGAAATCGGATTAAACACCACACCTCATAATAATCGGTATGCCAAAAGCCAAAGCAACCAAATTACTCGAAGTGTCTTAGTAACCAGAAACAACTCATCAATCTATCCTAGCGTTAGCCCGCCACAAACACCGCGTGGATCAACGACTCCACAAAGTCCATAATTTCGTCGTTGTCCAGCGGTTTTTCGGCGCCAAGCATGCGCCCGCCGTCGGCATCTGGAATCGGCACGAGGAGCGCACGCACCGCAGGTTTAACCACAGCGCGCGGATACAAACGCTTTAACCGCGCCTGACGCGAATCCGGCAACTGCACCGGCGCAAAACGGATATTTCTCCCTTGCATGGTGATTTCCTCGATCCCCACGCCCCGCGCCTGTTCGCGCAAACGCGCCAAGCGGAAGAGTCGCTCCACCTCAATCGGAATGTTTCCATAACGATCCACCAGCTCATTGGCGACGTCGGAGCGTTCCGTTTCATTCGTCGTCTGCGCGATCTTGGTGTAGATTTCCAGACGCAAGCGCTCCGAACTCACCCAATTTTGTGGAACGAACGCATCAAGCGGCAGTTCAATGCGCACGTCCGCATGCTTCTCTTCCTCAGATCGGCTATCTTGCCCGGTGAGCTGAGCAACCGCCTCCGACACCATACGAAGATACAGGTCAAAGCCCACACCAGCGATATGCCCAGATTGTTCGCCGCCAAGCAAATTACCGGCACCGCGAATCTCCAAATCCTTGAGCGCCACCTGGATGCCCGCACCCAACTCAGTATGTGAAGCGATCGTACGCAAGCGCTCAATCGCCGTCTCCGTCATCGCTTTCTCCGGCGGATATAAGAAATACGCATAAGCGCGCTCGCGACCACGCCCCACACGTCCGCGCAACTGGTGCAACTGCGATAGCCCCAGCTTCTGCGCGTCTTCCACGATCAACGTATTCGCATTCGAGATGTCCAAGCCCGTTTCCACAATCGTGGTGCATACGAGCACGTCAATCTCTTTATCCCAAAACTGCTGGATCACACTCTCAAGCTGATACTCGCTCATCTTTCCGTGAGCGACGCCGATACGCGCCTCGGGCACCAGTTCGCCGAGCCGCATAGCCACCTTATCGATACTTTCCGTGCGGTTATGCACGTAAAACACCTGGCCGTCACGCAAGAGTTCGCGCTTAATCGCCGCCGAAATCTGTTTCGATTCCTGGGCACCCACGTAAGTGAGAATCGGGTGGCGTTCCTCCGGCGGCGTGGCCAGCGTAGACATCTGCCGAATTCCCGTCACCGCCATTTCGAGCGTGCGCGGAATCGGCGTCGCACTCATGGCCAGCACATCCACGGTTGGATACAACTGCTTGAGTGTTTCTTTGTGTTCCACGCCAAAGCGCTGCTCTTCGTCGATAATCACCAAGCCGAGGTTCTTGAATCGCACATCGCCCGTGATGAGCTTGTGCGTACCGATCACCACATCGACTTTGCCAGCAGAAATACCTTTTTTCACAGCGTCGGTCTCTTTCGCCGTCTGGAAACGCGAAAGGATCTCAACGTTCACCGGGAAGCCTGCATAACGCTCTTTAAACGTCTCGACGTGCTGCTGCGCCAGCAAAGTAGTCGGCACAAGCACCGCCACCTGCATACCATCTTGCACAGCCTTAAAGGCGGCGCGCACGGCAATTTCCGTCTTGCCGTAACCCACGTCGCCAGAGATCAGGCGATCCATCGGCTCAAGCGACTCCATATCCCGCTTGACTTCCTCAATCGTGGAGAGCTGATCGGGCGTCTCCACAAATTCGAAAGCGTCCTCAAGCTCACGCTGCCAGGGCGTATCGGGCGCAAATGCGTGCCCGCGCGTCGCCCTGCGCTGCGCATAGAGACGAATGAGTTCCTTGGCGATCTGACGCACTGCCGCACGCGCTTTCGCTTTCGTCTTTGCCCAGTCTGCGCCACCCATTTTATTGAGTGACGGCGCGTCTCCACCCGAGTATTTGCTCACCTGATCGAGCTGATCGGTAGGTACCCAAAGCTGATCGCGCGGCCCACCTCGTTTCGAGGCCGAGTACTCCAGCACCACGTATTCACGCTGCGTACCACCAGGTCCGCCAAGCGAACGTTTCGCGAGCTTCACGAACTGCGCCACACCATGCCGTTCATGCACCACATAATCGCCCGGCTTAAGAGCAAGTGGATCCACCGTTTTCTTCCGGCGCTTCGGCATAGTGCGCTGGTCTCGCAAAGTGCCACGCACGCGCGACATCAAATCGCGAGCCGAAAACACCCCAAATTTCGCTTCTTCACATACGAATCCCGTTGCGAGCTGCGCCGTAAGGATATTGACGACGCCGGGTTGCAATTCCGTCTCGAAGCGTTCCACTATCCGCGCGGGAACTTCAGCATCCGAGAACTGCTCAAATAAGCGCCGTCCAAGGCCAGCACCTTCAACAGCAACCACAATTCGCCAGCCCTCGCGAGCGCGCCTGCCCAAATCCGCGAGCGCATCATCGATCTTGCCAGAATAATTCTGCGGTTCACTCAAACCGAAAGAAATAACTGTGTCCCCAGCAAAAGCACCCAAAGACCACCAGCTTAGGCCAAATTCCACAGCCGCAGCGCGAGTTTGGCTCAAGCTTGCAAATGAAGCAGAATCTACATTCACCGGCACTTGCCCGCCAGCTGCGGCGCTTGACCATGCCGCTGCCAAAAATTCCTCCGTGGTGGCCATGAGTGATTCAGCATGGGTGCGAATCCTCTCCGGCTCAACTAATACGATTCGTGAACCAGCTGGGAATTCTCCAACGAGCGGCACCATACGCTCAACGAGAATTGGCGCCAAGGATTCCATTCCCTCCACAGCAATTCCTTGGGCAATCTTGTCGAGCATATCGACCGCACCCGGGAACTGGGGCAACGCAGCTGCGGCACGCGAGCGAACGTCGTCGGAAAGCAAAATTTCTCGGCAGGCAGGCGCATAAACCTCGGAAACTTCGTCCATTGAGCGCTGGTCAGCCACCGAAAACTGGCGAATTTCTTCCACTTCATCGCCGAAAAATTCGACTCGGAGCGGATGCGGCTCCGTTGGCGGGAAAATGTCGATAATCCCGCCACGAACAGCAAATTCGCCGCGGTTCTCCACCATATCGACGTGCGAATAAGCCGCATTGACCAGATCTTCTTGGAGCTGGACGAGATCGCGCATCTGCCCTACTCGCAAACGCACAGCTCGCAGCTCGCCCAATCCGGCGACGATTGGTTGAAGCAGTGCTCGCACCGAAACTACCAGCACTTTCAGCTCAGAAAACTCGTCGGGGTGCGCCAATTGCCGCAAGACTTTCAGCCGCTGCGCCACCGTATCCGAACGTGGCGATAGCCGCTCGTGGGGCAGGGTCTCCCACG
The DNA here is from genome assembly GCF_016907845.1 of Arcanobacterium pluranimalium. Lineage (GTDB taxonomy): Bacteria > Actinomycetota > Actinomycetes > Actinomycetales > Actinomycetaceae > Arcanobacterium_A > Arcanobacterium_A pluranimalium. Next base: position 763,421 of record NZ_JAFBCS010000001.1, on the reverse strand, counting down.
AGGGAAATATCTCTACTGAATCGGCGGGCAGAAACATCTTCAGCTCGGCTGCGAGCTGATCGGCGTCTCGATCCGAAGCAGTCACCGCCACGTGCAATGGCTGATTGCTGGCATCTTGCGCCCCCGCAAGCTCGGCCAGCACTGGCGAAATCGCACCTCGCGGCACGTCAATATCCACGAAGCGCTCGGCATCCAAAGTGTCGATGCGCGTCTGTTGCGAAATAAAATCGAGAATAGGATGAAGATCCATGAGCCTGTCCGTTGAAATTGTGGAGATATATTAGGCGATTTATTGTGGCATGGCGGTATTTTGCCGCATGTTTACGCTGTGTGTAGGCGCATTTGCGCCGTTTCCAAGCCGCGTTCGAGAACGTCGACGACGGCGTCCGCGGCGTCCGAAATTAAGAAAGGCATTTCTTTGCGTTCCGTTGCGGAAAATTCACCAAGCACGAAGTCGGCCGGGTCTTGCCGACCCGGTGGACGCCCAACACCAAAGCGCAAACGGATGTAGTCTTTCGTACCCAAAGACTGCGAAATGGATTTCAGGCCGTTATGTCCGCCTTCTCCCCCGCCGCGTTTGAGCTTCAACGTGCCAAAAGGGAGATCAAGTTCGTCGTGCACAACAATGAGCCCCTCAACTGGTGCATTGAAATAATTCATGAGGGCTTTTACTGGTCCGCCAGAGGTGTTCATATAGGACTTCGACACAGCAAGAATCACCTGCTCACTAGGCGCTCCAGGAGCTACCCCGAGGCGCGCTGAGGCGGCGCGGGTATTGGACTGCTTATGGTCGGAGAGCTTCGTACCAATGCGGTTCACGAGCTCATCAATCACCATCTGCCCCACATTGTGCCGCGTCTTTTCATATCGGGGGCCAGGATTACCTAAACCGATGATGGTGTACACGCTCTCTCCTTTACGCTCTGATACGTATTAATTTTCGCTCATATGGCGGGAAAATGCATGGAGACCTACCCAAAGAATTAGGTAGGCCTCCATTGACGTTTACTTCATCGAGTATAGCCAACACGGTGCGTGACCAGCTCAATTGTTAGCTTCACTCAGCTTCTACTGCTTCAGCGTCTTCGGTAGCTTCAGTTGGCTCAGCAGCTGGAATCGACACTACGATTACTGGAGCTTCTGGATCAACGGCCGTCTCAACACCCTCTGGAAGTTCAAGATCAGCAACGCGGATCGTGGTGCCATCTTCAATACCCTCAACCGATACAACGATGTGCTCAGGGATTGAATCAGCAGGAGCAAGCACAAGAAGCGTGAGCATCTCAACTGCTGCAACTGCGCCAGCGAATGGCTCACCCTCGGTGACGATAGGAACTTCCACTTCAACCTTCTGATCAGCCTTAACGCGGAAAAGGTCCACATGCTCGATAATGCGCGAGAGCGGATTGCGCTGCACGTCCTTCACGAGTGCGAGTTGCTTCTTGCCATCGAGTTCGAGAGTGAGAAGTGCGTTAGAGTTTCCACGTACTTCCATGTAGATCTCGTGTGCATCGAATGAGAGGTGCACAGGTGCCTCATCGAAACCGTAAAGAACAGCTGGGGTACGGTTCTCGCGGCGAAGCTGGCGCGATGCGCCCTTACCGAAGCTTTCACGCTTCTCTACTTTAATGACGTTTGCCATGTCTATCTCCTTTTTCTATTCTGACCGGCCTCAGTACGGAGGCTACGCAGGAGCATAGACACCGCGTCGATAACGGAACATGAACGCCGTCTTCCAGACGTCCACTCGCTCGTTGTATTAGAGCCATTCCCTCGCCGAGGCAACTCGTTAATTGTAGCGTCTTTATACAAACAGAAAAACTGAGTGTGCGAACATCACATTCGCACACTCAGTTTTCCAATACCTTGCTCGCACAGCTAAGCAGCACAGCTGCCCAGCTCAATGCACGAGGTTACGCTCAGCCCTCGCGGAATACGATTCCCATCGAGCTTTGCGGGTAATGCCATTTGAGCACGCCTGCCGGAGCCACGGCCAAACACGTTCCGCACTCCAAGCACGCAGCGTATTCAACAGAGATCGTGCCATCAGCTTCTTGCGCATAGACGCGCGCCGGGCAGACCTGCACCAACAGTTTCCCAGCACCCGTTGCTTTGGCAAGCTCCTGATTCACTTCGATGTGCGAATATTCTTCGTCAGTCTCATACACGTTGGAGCCCAAACGAGCCGCAACTGTTCCTGGTTCATATTTAGTCATCACATCGCCCTAACTGCATCAATGGCAATTTTCGCCAAACGGACCACGGAAAGCTTCGATTTCTTCAACGCCCCCATAGCAGTGCTCAAAATACGCTTGCGCGGCGTCAAATCGTGGTTGTACATGCCATAGAAAACATCGGCCAGGAGTTTACCCATATCGCCGTACATTTCCTTGGTGTTCTCCAAGAAGTGCGGTGCTCGCTTGAAAGTGTCCATGTCCTTGCCCAGCCAGCTCTCCTCATATTGCGCGATATAGGCTTCCAAAGACGTCTGCGAATAATCGCCAGCTTTGAGAGCTGCACTGATTGCTTTCGCTGCACAGCGCGCACTTTCAGCAGCCAAATCCATACCGCGCACGGTAAGACCCGTGTTCAAGGTGAACCCAGCGGCGTCGCCAATAACTACCAGGCCGTTGCGCACCAAATCGTGCTGCATCGCTTTGCCACCCTCTGCAACCAGATGGCAACCGTATTCGAGCAGCTCACCGTCCTCCAAGAACGGAGCAATGAACGGATGCGTCACAAAGTGGTCATGGATATCAGCAGAAGCCAATCCACTCTTTTGCAGGTCTTCAAGCATCATCACCACACCAATAGAGATCGAGTCTTTATTGGTGTACATGAAGCCACCGCCCGCAACGCCTTGCGTACAATCTCCGACGACGGCGTATGCAGCACCTTCGTTATCGGTGAGGTTGAAGCGTTCCTTGATCTTCTCCTCACCGATACGGATCACCGATTTCACGCCGACTCCGAAATGCGCAGCCGGTTCCTTGACCCGCACTCCCGCGTACTGCGAGAGGAAGGAGTTAACGCCGTCTGCCGCTACAACAACCCGGGCACGCAAGGTGTCTTCACCAGCGCGAACACCGACGAAAACGCCGTCTTCGCAAATCAGCTCGTCCACCTTAATACCTGGCATGACGGTTACGCCCAGCTCCTCGCACTGCTCAGTTAGCCAAGGGTCTAACTTTGCACGCAAAACGCTCACTGCATTTACCGGCTGCGCCAGCCGCTTATCCCAGTAGTCCACATTCACGACTGACTCTTCATTCATAAAGCTCAGCGTATTACGTGTAATCACACGCTCAACAGGAGCTTCCTGCGCGAATGAGGGAAATACCTGCTCCATCACTCGGCTGTAGAAGATACCGCCAGAAAGGTTCTTGGAACCAGGCTCAACGCCGCGCTCAATGAGAAGCACTTCGTGTCCCTCTTGCGCCAAGAGGTAGGAACAAACAGATCCGGCTACACCGCCACCAACGACGATTACGTCGAAATCATATTCTTCTGCCATAACTCCTACTTTAATGCTTGTGCGAGTTCAGGGAGAACTGTGTAGAGATCTCCAACGATTCCATAATCAGCTTTTTCGAAGATAACTGCCTTATCGTCGTTGTTGATCGCGATCACAGTCTTGGAATCGACCATTCCAGCAGTGTGCTGAATCTGCCCGGAAATACCTACCGCAACGTAGATGTCTGGCGCAACGTGCTGCCCAGAAATACCCACGTATGCGTCGCGATCCAGCCAGCCAGCACCTTCAGCCAATGGACGCGAACATCCGACTTCCGCATCGATAGCCTGCGCAAGTTCGCGTGCTAGCTCCAAATCTTCCTCTTTGGCAAAGCCGCGGCCAGCAGCAACAATACGACGCGCGGCTGCGAGGTTCACTTTCTTCGCTTCCGAAGCGTCCAAGCTGGTCACAGTTGCGGCGAATGCGTCGCCAGCAGCGTCTTCTGCTTCCTGCGCACCCTCGGCAAGCTCACCAACTCCGTCCATCACCACAACCACAGCAGAATCGAAGTTGACGTTCTGAACCGAAATTCCGCCGTAGCGAAGCAGATTTGCTGCACCCGCAGAGATTTCTTTCACACCGTTGAGCACCGGTGCGTCCAGCTTGGCAGCTACGGCGCCAGCAAAAACGCGTCCGGCAGCAGAGTTAGCTGCGATAACGACGTCGCCCGCCTCAGCCGCAACCACATTCGCAACTGCACCTGCGAGTGCTTCGGCAGGAACGGCGTCTGGGAGTGGAATTCGAATAACACGATCAACACCCGAGATCTGGGCATCGCCCACAACTACCACATTGACCGAGCCGCCAATGTTTTGGCTCATGCTCACAAGGTTCGCGATCTGGGCATCTGTACAAATAATCCATGAATTAGCCATGTTTTTCTCCTCCAAGTCTTAAAGAATTCCGTCTGCACGCAGTGCCGCAACAGCATCAGCTACGGCAGTGTCTCCGCTGAAAATAATGCGCTTACGCTCTTTGAACTCTGGTTTTGCGTGGGAAACGATCGTAACGTTTGCGCCCGATAGATCGACGTCGCCAACAGCAATCACGTCAACAGGTTTCTTTCCTGCCGCCAAGATTTCCTTCATCGATGGAACCTTTGGCGTCAAAGCGTCAGACGCGGCTGAAATAACCACTGCACCAGTCACGGCAACAGTGCGAGTTCCGCCATTGACCTGCTGCACGAGCGTGTAGCCGGCGTCGGTTTTCTCAATTGAGATCACGTCTTGGAAACATGGCCAGCCGAGGAAGCCTGCTACCAGGGCAGACATCATACGTGCACCCTCATCAACCGACGAATCACCAGTGATGACGACGTCCGCGTCACTTACTTTCTGCACCAAAGCTGCCAGGGCGCGTGCGGTGCGAGTCGAGTTCCATTCTGCGGTGGAATCGTCGGCTACGACCATGCCCTTGTCAAAACCACGTGACATCGCTGCCTTTGTAGCTTTTGACGTCGCCACTTCGGCTGTTCCTACGCTGATTCCAATCAGTTCCACACCCTGCGCATCTGCAAGGTTACGTCCGAGGGAAATTGCCACTGGATCGTATTCACTCACCCCAGCCTTAGCTCGGGACCAATCCACCACACCATCTTGCCCAACAGCTGCATCTTGCGGATTAGCTGCATACTTATACGCTACAATAACCGACATTTCATTCCTTTCATCAGTATTTCACCGGCGTCTAAAAGTTTTAGAACGCGATCAAATCCTTTTATTTTTTCTTATGCGACCACGACTTTCGTCCGGTCACGATATGATTGAATTGTGATTCACTTGAATCAAGCCTCGAATCGAAAGTAGGGATTTATATGAATCTCACCTCCGTGCCATCACAGCCTCTCCACCCACGCAGAGTGGAGACCGACAACAAGATCTTGGACGCCACACTGCGTTTGTATGGCGAATGCGGTTGGTCGAGCTTCAACCTCACAAACGTGGTAGCTGAAGCAAAAATTGGCAAATCAGCTCTGTATTCTCGCTGGCCAAGCAAGGACGTGCTGCTTCCTGCTGCTTTTCTTAACAAGATCCGAGTGCCGGAAGTTAAACCCGTCGATGTGCGCACCATGCTCATTGACGAAGCTGAGTACCGCTTGAATCTGTACTTTGGCGAATACGGAAAAGCTGTTCGCCGCGTGCAGATCGACGCTTTTTCTTCGCAAGCCCCTGCCTTAGCAACCGTCAACGAATACTTATTTAGGCAGCGCAACCGGGTATTGCGTGAAGAAATCTGGGAGCTGAAACTGAGCGGGAAGATTCCATCTGAAATTTCAGCCACCCGTTTACTTGATGCAATCGCTGGTTCCGTGCTGATCCGGTCAATTGAACTCGCACAAGATAATGTGGAATGTTTCATTGGGAAACTCCCCCGTTATGCAGCAGAAATCGTGGATGATCAACTAACTGTGCTCCACCACGACAGCCACCAGCGCATGCTTCGAATCGTTTCATAGCTCTACCATTCAACCGTTCGCGTCAATCATTTACGCATCAGCTCTGGCCGCCGGTACCGAAAGCGGTTTGCGTCGCCGGCACCAAGAGCGGATTGCGTCCAAATTCAGCACCAAGAATCGTGCTTGGCCCATGGCCAGGCAAAATATGCATGCTCGGGTCAAATTCAGCAAGTTTACGCATGCTCTCACGCATCTGGCGCATGTCGCCCGTGGCAAAATCGGTACGGCCATACCCGTAAGAGAAGAGCGTATCGCCGGTGAACATCCGATTCGACGCCGGCTCCCATAAACAGATTGACCCAACCGTATGTCCAGGCGTTTCGACGACGATCAGCGCGTCGTCGCCCAGCGTAATGCGTTCGCCATCATGCAAAGCTACGTCAATATTCTCAACGCGATAGTCACTACCCTCATCTGCAAACCCGGAAATATGCGGATCGGCAGCGCCGGCAACATCAGCTGCTCCGATATAAACCGGCGCACCCGTTTCTTCGCGCAGCTCATTGACGCATCCAATATGATCCGAATGGCAATGCGTAAGAATGATCCCTTGCACATTCAACTGCGCGATAACTGCCCGCAATACCTGCGGTTCAGCTCCAGGATCGACCAAGAATGTGCCCGCACTATTCGAAAGCAGGTAACAGTTAGCGCGGTACGCTCCCAGCGGCAGTGAGGATACGTGAAACATGGTTATTTTCTCTTTCGTCCCGTGAAATCAGCAGCCGAGGTCTGCGCGAGCGTTAAACCTTTGGTCTCTGGTGCCCAAACCACCGAAACAAGCAAGCCCAATAAGGAAATCGCAGCTCCGGCAAGCATCGTTGCCGAAAGCCCGTACTTTTCCAATGCCGTGGGCAGCACGTAGATCGAAACCACAGTAGCAACGCGAGAAAGGGACATAGCCACGCCCATCGCCGTCGCCCGCACACTCGTTGGGAAAAGCTCGTTCGGGTAGAGCCACTGGAGATTTCCTGGCCCGCCCGAAGCCAAAGCGTAGATAATGAAGCACAAAATCACGCCAGCCATCGCACCAGCAGGTAGGAAGCCCAAAATCGCCATTGCGAGCGTCATGATCACAAAGCTCCAGATCACCACCGGACGGCGTCCCCAATGCTCAGTGAGCAACATTGCTGGAATGGTGCCGAGCAGGAAGAACATTCCAATCACGATTTCACCGATGAATGCTGATTTTCCATCGCCTAAACCGAATTGGTTGATAATCTCTGGCCCGTAGGTGTAGATCGCGAACATCGGGATTGCCTGGCAGAGCCAAATAACAGCCACAAAGATCACGCGCCACAAGTATTTTGGCCGGAAAATCGTGGAGAGCTTGGTCTTTTCAGCAGCTTCATCGTCAATGACGACGGCGCGCCCAAACACCGAACGCATAATCTGCTGCGCTTCCTCAGTGCGACCTTTTGAATGTAGCCAACGCGGCGACTCCGGAATCGACCAACGCCCCAGCAAAATAATGATGCAGGGAATCACTGAACTAGCGAGCATCCAGCGCCAACCATCGGCAAGGTCGATCATGAAATACCCAACCAGATAAGCCACATTGGCACCCAAATACCACACTGCCGCAATGGAACCCATAGAGATCGCCCTAAACCGGCGCGGAGTGAATTCGGCGATCATCGATGTGGCAATCGGATAATCGGCCCCGATTGCCACACCGATCAAGAATCGCAATACAAACACCTGAAATGGCGAGGTGAGAAAGAAGCACAGCAAGGAGAGGAACGCGATTGCCAACACGTCGAGCACAAACATCTTCTTTCTGCCCAAAATATCGGTAATCCAGCCACCTAAAAAGGCCCCCAAGAAGAGTCCCAGCAATGCTGCCACACCAATGAGACCGCTCCAATGCGCGTCAATATGCAGCTCTTTGCCGATAGGCACAAGGGCTACGCCTACGATCGCTAACACATATCCCTCAAGGAAAGGTCCGCCGCTAGAATATACCGTCACGCGCTTGAGAAAACGCGTCATCGGCAAATCATCTAGCTTCACTGGTCTTTCTACCTCGTTATTCATGAATGTTCTCCCTACTCGAACTCGATAATGCCCCAGTTTAGGTGCGGTTTCGCTCCGGTGGTATCCGCATCGGCATCAACGAGCATGAAACGCAGCTCTCCCTCGCCGACTTTCCAAAGCTTAGTGGTCAGGGTGGTTCCTGGGAGCACTGGCGAAGTGATACGAGTCTTGAAACGCTTGATCCGCTCAGGCTCACCCGGAACGAACGCATTAATAGCGTGGCGCATCACTACGCCTGCGTAGGAAATCGCATGCAAAATTGGCCGTGGCTGGTCGTTCTCTGCCGCATAATCCCAGTCGATGTGCTGTGGATGGTAGTCTCCCGAAAGGCGGTAGATCAGCGCCTGATTTTCTGGGATTCGTTCCGATACTTCCACGTCAGCTGGGCGATCAGGCATGTCCACGATATCCTTTGGCGGGGTTGGACCTCCCCAGCCGCCGTCGTAAATCAAGCAGTCCCACGACTCCGTGGTGAATAGCAAATTGCCGTCCGAATCATAAGAATCGCCAATATGCTGAGCTAGCAGGCCACGTCCCTCGCCGCGATCGTAGAGACCCTCGAGCTTAACGTGAGTTTCGATGTGGTCGGCCATCTTCGTGATTGGCTGGTGATATTTAATATCGAAACCCCAGTGCAGGGAACCTGCGTAGTTGTAGCCGTAGTCGATTGTGCGGGTCACTGCTGAATCCACGATCAGCATTGCGCCGTACATAGGAAGTACCTTGAGCTTTGGATTGCGCTCATCGCCCTCGTTGAGGTATTCAAGGCCGTCTTTTCCGTCAATTCCGGCGCCGCAACCTAGCGCGAAAAGTTCGAGATCACGGAATGTGTAGTCGTGTGGGAATGGCCCAAAGGTCTGCCCCACCATATCAGTGTTAATCGCCATGATTATCCTTCCATTGTTATTTCAATAGTTTTCGTTGAACTTTCCCGTACTGTCCGCGCGGGAGTTCAGCAACAAAAGTGACCACCGTTGGCACTTTGAAGTAAGAGAGTCGCGTTTTCGCATACTCGATGATGTCTTGGCTGGTAAGCTGCGCATTTGGCGCTTTAACCACCACAGCTTTCACAGCTTCGTCGCGAATCGGATCAGGAATGCCGACGACGCACACATCCGTTACGCCCGGGCACTGCGCCAACACGCGTTCCACTTCCAAGGCGGAAATGTTTTCACCAGCCCGTTTGATAAGTTCGGAACGCCGCCCCAGGTAGTAGTACCACCCTGCAGAGTCAATCCGAGCCATATCGCCGGAGTTGTACCATCCATCAGCTAATACTGCCGCCGTGGCCTGCGGATCATTCCAGTAGCCCGCCATGAGCGTCTTGCCCGGCTCGCCGTGAATCCACAGCGTGCCGCATTCTCCGTCTCGCACAGGTTCACCTGCATCGTTACGAATTTCAACGCGGTATCCTGGGCCGGGCTTACCAATCGAGGGCCATTTCCGTTCTCCTTGCGGATAATCGGTTATGACGCCGATCAAAGATTCCGTCGATCCGTAATTGTTGAGAAGTCTCACGCCGAATCGCTGCTCAAAGGCAGTTTTTTCGGAATCTTGCAAGGGGAGGAAATAATGAATTTCGCGCACGCTGTGCATGCTTTCGTCTTTGTTGAGAGGTTGACGAAGCATCGTGCGCACCATCATCGCCATTGATTGCACTAGCGTGGCGCGATGCGTGCGCACGCTATTCCAGAAAGTGCTCGCTGAATAACGTTTGAGCAAAATCAACGTGCAACCTGCCGTGATGACCGGAAGCAACGCAGATAACTGGAAATTCACATGAGAAACAGCCATCGCCGTCACGTACCTATCACGGCACGTCATCGCCAATTCCCAATTGACGTAATGCCCCGAGAACACGAAGTTGTGTTGCGTGAGCATGACGCCTTTTGGTTCCGACGTCGTCCCCGACGTCATCATTATTTCGGCAAGCTCCTCGTGTGCCGGCACATATGGAAGCACCGGTAGTTCCGGAACTTCAGGAAGACCAGGTTGCTCGGGCGCAGACTTCTCCAAGGCCGTGCGGCTCACGATAAAGGTCTGGCTTAATGCCTCGCGCAACTGCGGGAAGTCCTCACTCAGGATGCGCAGTTCTTTATAGTAATCCGCACTGGTCACAAACAATTTTGGCTGTGTGAGGGTCACGCAATGCGCAAGCTCTTCCACAGACGACGTCTCGTTCATCGGCACCAACACGGCGCCAATTTTGCTGAGCGCAATATGCATTGCCACGAATTCAACAGAATTTCCCAACAACACAACAACACGATCAGCAAAATTGACACCGCTTTTAGTGAGTGCGTGGCTAAGTCGGCTGGTCATGACGTCGAATTGTGCATAAGTGTACGTGAGTACGCACCCGGTATCAGGATCTTCAAAAATGAGGAACTCCTGATCGGGCTGGTCGGCACACTGCTGTGCCCACACCTCACGCAATTTCATCTTCTCAGTCATCATCACACCTAAAAGCACTCAGCTTTCGTTGGTTTTAACCGTTCCATCCGCAATGAGCTTTTCGATGTAATCCACCGGCAAGCCAGCGCGCATGAGTACATCTCGGGTGTCTTGCCCTAGCTGCGGCATCGGACGCCAGAACCCACCTGGATTGCGTGAAAACTTCGGGAAAGTATTCAAGCCTTTCACAGGTGTGCCGTCTTCTTTCATCCACTCGATGTAGCATTCACGCTGCTTAACGTGGTCTGCCGCGAGAATATCATCAAACTCATTGACTACCTGCGCGGCGATACGATGCGCAACGAAATCGCGCTGAACGTCAAACTTTGAACGCTCCTTGAGGTAGGCTTCAAGTTTCTCTTCGATCAGCTGGGCTTTCGGTCCGTTCAACCACAGAGCAGAGGTGTCCTCTGGATATTCTTCGGTACCCCACAGCTCACCCAAACCGATTTGTTCGAGCAGGTACTTGTTCTGTGGCACTCCGTAGAGGCACAGACCGATATAGCCGTCTTGGCACTCGTAGATGCCAATTCCGCACAGGTTCTGGTGGCGCGCACCTGGCCGTGGGTAACGAGTTCCCTCATTGAGGTAATCCATCATGTAGTACGTGCCTACACGCAGCAAAGTCTCGTACATCGCCAGATCGATACTCTCGCCCTCGCCGGTCTTTTCTGCCCGGTGAAGTGCTGCAAGAGCCGAAGAAACAATCATCAACGAATTGATGTAGTCGCCAAGGTACGGGGAAATATTCGTGGGCTGCTCAGGCGTGCCATTCTGCGCAATAATTCCCGCATATGCCGCCACTGTAAGGTCATATGCAGCGGAATTGACCTGAACGTCGTCGCCCCACTGCCCGAAACCGGACACGTGCACGATCACGAGCTTAGGGTTGATCTCCCACAGATATTCGTCCGTGATACCTTTGCGAGCGTACACTGGCCCTTTGGAAGACTCGATGAAGATATCGGCGTCTTTCACGAGCGCACGCAACACTTCTTTACCGTCGTCGGTAAATGGATTGAGCGAAATCGAACGCATATTGCGACGTTCCATTTCTTTGGTCCACTTGGTGTCACGCATCGAATCGCCAGTCCAGACGTTCTCCACCCAAGTCACGTCCGCGCCCCACTCAGCCATGAGCGCAGCAGCGGTAGGAGCAGCAATTTCAACTGCCGAATACACGACTTTCACATCGTCTAGCACGCCAAATGATGGCTTGTTCATTTCCATGGTGTTTCACTTCCTCATCGGTAGTCACGCAGTGCTGCGCGTCCAGCGGTTAGGATCATCATTTCGTCTGTTCCGCCTGATACGCGGTCAACGCGCAAGTCGCGGAAGAAGCGCTGAACGCGGTGTTCGCCTGTGATTCCGACGCCGGAGAGCACCTGTAGCGCGTCGTCTACCACTTCGAATGCCGCATTTGCGCAGTAGTACTTGGCCATCGAGCAGTCGCCGCGACCCAATTCGCCATTTTCGTGCTTCCACGCAATCTCATAGAGCATATTGCGCATATTGGTAAGGCGAATCTTCATCTCGGCGAATTTGAGCTGAATGAGCTGGTAGCGAGCGATTGCTTCTCCACCTTGCACGCGCAAGTTGGCGTAGCGGGCGGCGTCTTCGAATGCACAGTAGGCCTGACCGTAGTTCGTCAATGCTACCAAGAAACGCTCGAGGTCGAAGTCCTCGACGCCGCGGCGGAATGCGTTGCCCTCGGTGCCGAAGAAGTCCTTTTCTTCCAGCTCAACATTGTTGAAGTAAACTTCTGCACAGGAATCCATTCGCAGGCCAAGCTTGTGGAGTGGCTCGCGGGTGATGCCGTCTTTGCTCATATCTACGAAGAATTCAGAGTAGACGTCCATATTATCGGCGTCGCGCGCCATAACCACGAGGTATGGGACTTTCATTGCCGAGGTCTGGAAAGTCTTGTGGCCGTTGAGGATGATCTTTCCGTCCACACGGCGGTATGTGGTGCGCATATCCGACCACGACGAGCCTGCGCTTGGCTCGGTCATCGCATAGTTGAGCACCTGCTTTCCGGTGCCGAGGTAGGAGAAGATGGCATCTTGCTGCTCTTGAGTACCCTCACGCAGCACGGTTCCCAGGCCTGGGAGCTGGTAAAGCACGTAGGTTGGCGCGCCGGCGCGTCCAAGAGCTTCATAGACGGCAGTCAAAGAAACCCAACCTTGCTCAAAACCATCGAGTTCTTCTGGGAGCAGGATTCGGTCAAATCCGAGATCGCAGATCGCTTTTACCCATTTTTCTGGGTATTCAGAGTTCTCTTCACACTCGCGGAAATAGTTTTCCCAGTTTTCGGTCTCCATGAGCTCGGTGAACCCCTCCACCATGAGCTGCTGTTCTTCATTTAATGAAAAATCCATAATCGTTCTCTTCCTTTAACTATTCCTATTAGTGTTGGTTATTTCTTCGATGAATATATTGCTTTTTATCGCAATTGTGCGTTTTTGCACAGATAGGGTTATTTACGTATTTTTGGTGTTTACTCGCGTCAGAGCGCATGACGACGGTGGAAACGAGCCGCGTGAGCAAGCGCTTCACTCGCTGCGTCCACCATTTTCGTGTAGTGCAAGAATGCGTGGATCACACCAGGTACAACGTCGAATTCCACCTCTTTGTTATGAGCTTCCAGCATCGCAACCAGCGCTTTTGAGTCATCAATAAGCGGATCGAGTTCAGCAGCCATCACATAAGCTGGCGGCATTACTGCCGTCATATCATTGCTCAACAGGTCGATATAGGGCTTCGAGTACTCTTGCTCGTTCTCAATCGCCAGATCCTTGTAGTACTTGAAATCTTCGCGAGTGAGGCCATCCCACCAGCCGCCCATAAGGCGTGCCGAAGCAGAATCCTGCAATCCATACCACCCATAGAACAGCAACAGCGAGCGAATGAACGCAACGTCCGCACCGGCGTCGCGAAGCATAAAATAGCTCGCCAAAGCGATATGCGCTCCGCCAGAATCCCCTGCCAAAGAGATATTATCGGTGCGCAAATTCCACTGCGTCCCGTGATCTTGCAGGTAACGAATCACATCTACCGTTTCTTCAACCGGCTGTGGATACTTCGCTTCCGGTGCCAAAGTGTAGTCAACCGAAGCCACCACAGCTCCTGACTCTTTGGCTAAAATGCGCGTCATTCGATCGTGGGTATCAGGATTTCCTAGCACCCATCCACCGCCATGAGTAAAGACAATCACTGCATGAGGTGCTACTCGATCTGGGAAATAGAGGCGGACCGGAATTTCACCATGCCGAGTGGGAATCAGAGTATTGACTGTTTCTTCCATCTCCGGCCCGCCCTCATTCCAAAACACACGTTCTTGACAATAGGCAGCGCGCAGTTCTTCATAACTCTGATCCGTGGAATAAGCTCCCTCGGAGTTTTGCTGAGCCGTTTTCACAGCTTCGTTGATCTGGCTTGTCCACAGTTTCGGAACGTTGAGTTTGTTCATAATAATTACTCTCCAGCGATTGCTTCGGCTTGCACTGCTGCTTCTTCGGCTTCGAGCTTCTTGGCATTTCGCTTCACATATGCGAGCAAGATGAGCGCCAATACGCCTGCTAGAGCAGCTGATCCGGCAAGAATCATGAAGATTTGCGGATATGCTTCGTTACCCTTTGCGTCAATCATCGCGCCAAACCATGTGGAGGAGAAGGTGTCTGGCAAGAAGCCAACCACCGAGAGAATTCCTGTGGCGGAACCGAACACCGAAAGTGGCACTTTTCCTTCGGTGAGCTGCGAGGAAACAATTCCAAACACGCCGTTAGCGAGGAAACCGAGGAGCACGACCACGATTGCGGCCAAGATAGCCATGGCGGACGTCGTCGGAAGTACGGTGAACGCGAGGATAAGACCCGCCGTCACGATGGAGCCAGCCGCGATAACTTTCGACGGCGATCCCACAGCTTTCGCTACGAAACCGAAAACAGGACCCGAAAGCAGCGTCACACCATAGGTACGCAGCACGGATACGAAAGTTACCACGCCAAGAGATGCGCCCATAACGTCTGAGAGGTAAGGGGTGGTGTAGTTGACGCCGGTGTAGTAGAAGTAGACGAAGAACATGCAGCCTGCTGACAGCCAAACAACTGGGTTACGCAGGGCGAGCAGTGCCGATTTGAGGTTGAATGCCGATTCTCCCGTCGATATTTCTCCCTCGAACTTAGGAATGAAGAGGTAAGAAAGCACGCCGAGAATCAAAATCAAGGTGGCGAGCACGCCGATCATGAACTGAACGCCGAAGCCGATGTTATCTACCCAAATTTTTACGACGGCGATCTGAAGGAATCCGATTGCAAGGCCAGCTGCGCCGTAGATTCCGTAGGAAATGCCGATATTGCGCGAATAGGATTCCTCTTCCGAAATAAGACGAACGAGCTTAAAACGAATACCCCACCAGATCAGAATGGTTGTGATGCCCATGCCGACGAATACGAACATAAGCGTGGTAATGCTGGGGAGCATCGCATAAATGTAGGTCAAAATTGCGGTAGTAGTGAAACCAACCCATGCCAGTGTGCGCACTCGCACCTTGTCTGCCACGACGCCGGAAGGCAAGTAACAGATTGTTGCAGTGAGCGCATACGCAGAGAGCATCATGCCCAAATCAGCGTTGGTCGCATCGAGCGAACGCATGAGCGGATCATAAAACACATTCTTGAGGTATGCAGGAGAGTAGATGATTGAGCTTCCCATCGACACGAGGATCAAAAGGAAGATCCGGTGCCCATTGCTCAGATCGCTAGGTTTAACCTCACGACGCATAGAAATCATACTGGTGCCTTTCTCGGCAGGTGGAACAGATGCATGTGCGCCAATTTTGCAAAGGAAAGTACAGCTGCGCCTGCAGTCGTGCACCGAAAATCTTTGGAAAATAGACAGCACAAATAACCACTCAAATTTGATGTGGAGATTGCGAATAACATCGGACGGTTTCCGTCCGTTTTCAACTTCGGAGCCTGTGTTTCCCCGCTCAATCGGCGGTGAAAACCACCCGAAACATAATTCCGTCTTTGGACGTCGTTCGGTGGCATAAGAGTATGCCAGCTCACATCGCTACCGTAACATAGACAAAATAGTGCAGGTAGGACCTTTGGGACAGATTGGCTTAATATTCAATAAAACTGCACCTAATCTTCGCTAAGTTTTAAGATTTGAGCACTTGACAAGCACACCGCGAACACTTGACCAACACACCCAAACACTTCATGTGCGCACCGCGAGCACCTGATGTGCGCGGTGTGCATTTGATGAGCGCGCGGCGAACATTTGATGAGCGCGTTACATTTGGCGTGTGCTGATCCTTGATATACGCGCAGCATGCATACGTAAGGGGTTTGCTACCTTGCTGCAAAGCATCGTAGCAAACCCCCTTATGAGCAAGCCTTTAGGGAGCCGCATCGAGATTTTTAGCCGCGCTTAGTTTCCTCGCACTAGCGCAAATTCCTCACACTAGCGCAGATTCTCCACGTTAGCGCATTTCTTCGCACACGCAGATTCGCCGCGCAAACGTAAATTCTCCACGCCAGCCTGAATTTTCGTCTTAGCACGCATTTTCCACGCTCCCAAAAAAACTGCGAGAGCAGGAGAAAATCACGAAATCAGAATGCGCCGTCGAAAAGTGACGTCACCGAGCCGTCGTTAAACACTTCTTCGATAGCATTCGCCAGCACTGGCGCAATCGGCAGTACGGTAAGCTGCGGGAAGCGCTTTTCCGGACCAATCGGGAGCGTGTCGGTTACGATGAGTTCGCGCAAACCGCACTCAGCCAGACGCTGAGCAGCCGGATCTGAAAGCACGCCGTGAGTGGCCGCCACAATCACATCCTTGGCACCGGCGTCGAGAACCACACGCACCGCACCGGCAATAGTACCTGCGGTATCGATCAAGTCATCGACGATCACCGCCGTCTTACCTGCCACATCACCCACGACACGGTTGGCCACAGCCTTATTCGGCTGCGAGATATCGCGCGTCTTGTGAACGAACGCAAGTGGCACGCCACCGAGGCGCTCGCCCCACTGCTCAGCGACCTTAATACGCCCAGCATCAGGGGAAACAAGCACCGTATTATTCACATCAATACGAGTACGCACATATTCAACGAGAGTTGGCATCGCCCACAGGTGGTCAACCGGACCGTCAAAGAAACCCTGCGTCTGCGAAGCGTGCAAGTCAACCGACATGATTCGATCCGCACCCGCCGTCTTAAACAAATCAGACATCAAACGTGCGGAAATCGGCTCACGCCCCTTATGCTTCTTGTCCTGGCGCGCATATGGATAGGACGGCAACACAACCGTGATACGCTTTGCCGATGCACGCTTGGCAGCGTCACACATAATGAGAGCTTCCATGATCCACTTATTCACCGGGTGAGTGATGGACTGCATGATGAAAACGTCCGTGCCACGCACCGATTCGTCAAATCGCACGTAGGTTTCCGAATTGGCGAACTCATACGCCGTCACCGGCACAAGCTCAATTCCCAGTTCATCAGCAACCGCTTTCGCAAGTTCTGGATGTGCCCGCCCAGAGGCTAAAACAAGGTGCTTTTCACCGCTGGTGTGAATTCCCGTCATCGTGCGTCCCATTCCTTTTGCTTGGTGATTCAACGTGGTGGTTTAAAAGTTGCTCACTCGAATGCCGCACGAAGCGGCGTTTCAAGCCTACTCCGTTTTATTAACCGTGACTGTAAAAGCCGCCAGTTGTTTATCCGCTGGAACTGTTGTTCCAACAAGTACTGAGTGTGGAACAACTGCCCGCTGCCCCACCTGCACATCGCGCAGTTCCGTATTTGGTCCGACGACGGCGAATGCACCGATATGCGTATTGCCCCGCAGTATTGTGCCTGGTTGAATCACCGCATCCGGTTCAAGCGTCACGTCCACATCAATCACTGTGGTGAGCGGATCGATAATGGCGACGCCGCTGCGCATCCAAGCTTCTATCGTGCGCCTATTCTTTTCCGCGCGGAGCGTTGCGAGTTGGACGAGGTCATTTACGCCCTCCGCCTGGATCGAGTCAGCTAACACATACGAACCCACGCCCGCATCCAGCGCCGCTGCCCGAGCAATGACGTCGGTAAGATACATTTCGCCTTGGGCATTATCTGTGCCTAAGGTTTCGAGCGATTCGCGCAAGAACTGTGCGTCAAAAATGTAGGTAGATGTGCCGATTTCGTCGATTTGCCGCTCTAAATCGGAGGCGTCCTTTTCCTCAACGATGCCGATAATATTCCCCGTTGCACTGGGAGTTGCCGCAACTTCGGTAGAACCGGGAATTGCCGCACGCAAGATTCGACCATAGCCATGTGGATCAGCGACTTTCGTTGAAAGCACCGTTACCGCATTGCCATCGTGTGCGCTGAGCAGATCAGCGAGAGCTTGTGAGGTGAACATTGGCGAATCACCTGCAAGCACGAGCACCGGACCGTGCAGATCCGGTGGAAGCACCTGCATTCCACACCATGCAGCACGCCCAGTACCTTTAATATCGTCTTGGTCTGCGATCAAGGCCTGCGGGTTGATCTTTTCAAGATGGCGCACAACTTGATCTCGTTCGTGACGCACAACGAAAACGGTGTATTGAGGATCGAGTGAGCTAACGGCGTCGTTCGCATGTCCCACAAGGGAACGACCGCACATTTCGAGCAAAACTTTTGGGGTTTGTGACTTGATCCGGGTGCCTTTGCCAGCCGCGAGGATTATCACTGCAGCTAAACCATTACCCTGAGTCACAGTTCCTCCTGGTTTCCCTAGCTCAAATACCAGCAAATATTGGCGCTCGGCATTGGAATTCGATGCGCAGCAGCGGTATTTTCGCTCCGCCACTAGGATTCGAACCTAGACTAAGGGTTCCAAAGACCCGTGTGCTGCCTTTACACCATGGCGGATTACGTGATTAATTGTGCCAGCTTCCCCACATTAATTTCCAATCAGATTCTAAATTGTGGGATGCGAAACGTTCACGTGTTGTTAACCATTGAGACGTAATGTCCAATGTGTGCGTTCCATCATGACCATCTACGCTAAACTTAAAGATGGTACATATTATCACTACTGCTAGAGGAGCAACGTTGACCATACTTATCAACGATCTGCACAAAGCGTTCGGATCAACGAAAGCACTCAACGGCATGACGTTCTCAGTCAAACCTGGCGAATTATTCGGGTTTGTGGGTTCAAACGGTGCCGGAAAAACCACCACTATGCGCATCATTTTGGGCGTTCTACAAGCAGACTCAGGTGAAGTTCTTCTGGATGGCAAACCTCTCACCTTTGCCAACCGCCAACATTTTGGCTACATGCCCGAAGAACGCGGACTCTACCCGCGTATGAAAGTGGGCGAACAGCTCGAATACCTCGCGATATTACAAGGTCTGACCCCTGCTGATGCTCGCAAAGCGATGGAGTATTGGACGGAACGTCTCGGCGTCGCAGGGCGGCGTAAGGATCAAGTCCAGGCACTCTCCCTCGGCAACCAGCAGCGCGTACAGCTCGCAGCGGCCCTGATTCACAACCCGCAGGTCCTTGTGCTCGACGAACCATTCTCCGGCCTTGACCCTCTCGCAGTGAACGCGATGAGCGAGGTACTGAAAGAAAAAATCGCTGAGGGCGCCACCGTCGTCTTCTCCTCTCACCAGCTCGACCTCGTGGAACGTTTGTGCGACCGCGTGGGTATCTGCTCGCAGGGACGCATCGTTTCCGAAGGTTCGATCGACGAGTTACGCACCACTGATCAGCGTCTTTACACCATTTCTTCCGACGCCGGTGCAGCAGCTCTCGAGCAGGCTCTGCTTCCACTTGGAGTTGCTGCGCAGACCTTGGCGCACGACTCGGTGCGAGTCTCCTTACCTCAGGGCGTGGACGACCAGGCAGTTCTTCGGGCAGCTTTGGATCTTGCGCCTGTGCGTGAGTTCTCGGTATATCGCCCGCACTTGAACGAGCTGTTTTCAAACGTTGTGAGCATTCCAGCCAATAATGAGAACTCAACAGAAGAAATAACACCACCAAAACGTGGCCTTGCAGCGATCTTCGGGAGAAAATGACAGTGTTAAAGCATATTATTAAACGCGAATTCAGTGTGCTCGCTGGAGCAAAGGCTCAGCGTATCGGCACAATTGTTACGGTCATCATCATTTTGGCTGCAGGTATTGTGGGCGGAATCATCAAAGACCGGTCCCAAAATGACTCAGCAGCGGATCAACCCGCAGCCACTTTCTCTGTTGCAATAACTGAACAGATGGAACCGTACCAACCGACGCTTGAGGGCACCGGTGCGGTGCAAGTCGAATCCATTAAAGCAGCAGAGGCAGAAGACTGGCTGAAGAAGCAGGTAGCGTCCAAATCCGCTCCGGCCAGCGCAGTGCTCACCGGCACTCCTGCCGACCCTGAAATCATCCAAAGCAAAGACCAAGACAAGGCGAGCAACCAAGCAATTACCCAGCTCATCTCGCAAGTAGTGGTAATGACGACGACGGATCGCGTGGCCGGGCCGTTGAGCGTTGACGCTCAAAAGCAGATTGCTAAAGCATTTACTCCTAAGATCACCACCATTGCGGGTGAAAAGATGAATTTGATGGAAAGCAATCCAATCGGCTATTTCACTGGCGTGATCACCCAAATGTTGCTTTTCTTTGCAGTGATCACAGGGTTGTCGACCATCAGCATTGGCGTCGTTGAAGAAAAATCTTCTCGTGTAGTGGAGATATTGCTTTCTGCAGTACGTCCACGCACCTTGCTTCTGGGCAAGATTTTGGGAATTGGTTCTTTCGTGCTCGTGCAGATGGTGATCTATATTGCCGCAGGAATAGTCTCGCTTAACATCGCTGGGATGTGGGCGAATCTCAATGTTGGATCGACCATCGGGTGGCTGCTTGCATGGCTCTTGATTGGTTTCTTCACATTTACCACCATTGCCGGAGCACTGGCCGCTACCGTCTCTCGTCAAGAAGATTTGGGTGCAATTACTGGGCCATTCACATTCTTCATGCTAATACCGTTCTACCTGGGAATTTTCCTCGTTCCAGCACAGCCGACGTCGCTGCTCACGCAGGTGCTTTCCTTTATTCCTGGTTTTACGCCGTTCATTATGCCGATCCGGCAGGCCTATGGCGTCGTGGGTGTGGGAGAAGCGCTTGCTGCTATGGCGGTAGGAGTTGTGGCAATCTACCTGCTCTCGCTTCTAGCAGGGCGCATTTACTCAAATTCCGTTCTCCATATGGGCAAACGTCTCAAGCTCAGCGAAGCCTTGCGCGGTAAGAAGTAGGAATCGGGCAAAAGCTGGCTAGTGGGGGCTCTCAGATTTATGCAAATCTGAGAGCCCCCTCGCTTTGTTGGTTGTTAGTGATTGGTCAGAATGGTCCTTGTTTTTCGAGCTCTCCTAGTGCGATACCAATACAGCTACCCCTAAGACAACATCAACTAGCCACCGCCAAGTCCCGCAAATAACTCACTACAAACAACTCACCAGCAGCTCACCAAACAACCACTCAACCAGCTGTTTTATCGCTTTTCTCCTAAGCCCATCCGCTCCAAGATCGTGCGCAGCACGCCCACCGCTTCATCGCGCTGATCAGCAGCAATTCCCTCCAAAAGTTGATGCTCCGCAATGAGCAGCGCTTCCATGGCGCGATCTACCGCTTCAATGCCGGCAGCAGTGGCCACTACATAAACGACCCGCTTATCTGCAGGATCGGACGTCCTTTTCACAAAACCGTGATCAACCATCCGATCGATGCGGTTAGTAATTGTTCCCGATGAAACCAGAGTTTCTTGCATGAGCTGCCCTGCCGTGAGCTGGAACGGCACACCTTGCCGACGCAGCGCAGAAAGCATCTCAAATTCCCACGTCTCCAAACCAAAATCGGCAAAAGTAGCTCGCCGAATCCGGTCTAGATGCCGGCCAAGTCGCAGCAGTCTCGAGAATAATGCCAAGGGCTGCGCGTTGAAATCTGGCCGCTGATCTTGCCATGCGGCAACAATATGATCGACTTCGTCGGAAGTCGGTACGTCGTGTTCAAGGTTCACACCTCAAACTTTACTTGACGTCAAGATGTTACGTCTACGGACGTTTCCAACCACTCTTCTTCCAGCACTTCAACTTGCTCTTGAAGCGCAGAAATCTCTTTTCCTACCCGAGCTAGCTGCTCATAGTCTCCAGCCATCGCGTAATCCGTTTGCTGCACACCCAGCGCATCAATCTGTTTTTGCAGCTTAGCGATTTGCCGCTCCAAACGATCCATCGTCTTTTTCGCAAGCCTTTCGCGAGCCGCGGCGCTCACGCCGTCTGTATCAGCGCCGCCCGCGCTTACCACACCTGCCCCGGCACCAATACCGGCGTCGTGCTTCCCACCAGCGCTACCAGCGCTACCAGCACTACCGGCACTACCCCCAGCACCTGTACGCACTGCGCCAGCTCCAGAATACCCTGCACCGCCCGTTCGCTCCTGCGCCTGCGCCGATAGCTCGAGGTATTGATCCACCCCACCGGGCAAATCTCGCACGCCGCCATCCATCACCGCGACTTGATGATCGGTGGTGCGCTCCAGCAAGTAGCGATCGTGCGAAACCACTACCAAAGTTCCTGACCACGAATCGAGCAGGTCCTCAATAGCAGCGAGGGTGTCCGTGTCTAAGTCATTGGTTGGCTCATCGAGCAACAGCACGTTCGGTTCCCCAACCAAGAGTCGCAATAATTGCAGACGACGCCGCTCGCCGCCCGAAAGTTCCGAAACTACAGTCCACGCCCGCTCACGGGTAAATCCGAGCTTCTCTACCAGCTGCGAAGCACTCATCTCTTTCTTGCCGACCATCACATGGGCGGCAATATCGTGCACTGCTTCTACGACGCGACGGTGACCGACGTCGTCTAGCTCGCGAGTCTCTTGCGAAAGCGTTGCGAGCACAACGGTTTTTCCGTGCTTAACACGCCCCGCCGTCGGCTCTAAAGACTTGTTCATCAGTCCTAAAAGCGAGGACTTTCCCGCACCGTTTCGCCCCAAAATTCCGATACGTTCACCGGGCGCCAACCGCAAGGTCACATTGTTGAGTACCTTGCCTTGCGCACCCGAACCCGCATTTTCCCAGGCAAAATCGACGTCGATCAGGTCAACGACTTCTTTACCTAACCGCGTGGTGGCCATTTTTGCCAATTCCACCGAATCCCGCGGCGGCGGTTCGTCAGCGATAAGTTCATTAGCTGCTTCAATGCGGAAACGCGGCTTTGAGGTGCGCGCCGGAGCACCGCGTCGCAGCCACGCCAGTTCTTTACGTAGCACATTATTACGCTTTTGCGCAGCTTGCTGGGCAAGTCTGGCCCGCTCTGCCCGCTGTAAAACGTAGGCTGCATATCCACCCTCATAGACTTCAACATGCCCAGGCTTGGGGTTACGTCCCCCTGCCCCATCGTTTCCTGGCACGACTTCCCACATACGCTCACAGACGGCGTCGAGAAACCACCGGTCGTGAGTGACCACTACAAGTGCGCCGGCGCCACGTGCGAAACGCTTGTTCAAGTAACCAGCGAGAAAAGTTACGCCCTCGATATCGAGATGGTTCGTTGGCTCATCGAGAATGACGACGTCCGCGTCCTGGCACAGCACCGCAGCGAGCGCCACTCGCCGTCGTTGCCCACCTGAAAGCGCTACTACGCTACGATCAAGGTCCACATCGGGAATCAAACCTCGATGAATCTCGCGAATATGCGCATCCGAAGCCCACTCGAATTCTGAACTGCCGCTGTGGATCGCTTCGCGCACTGTGAGCTTTGGATCGAGCGAATCAACCTGGGTTAAGACGGCAAAACGTGTGCCACCAGCTGTGGTTACCCGCCCGCTATCTGGGTTGAGCTGGCGAATGATCAGCTTGAGGAGTGTGGATTTTCCGCCGCCATTTGGCCCAACGACGCCGATGCGCGAACCGTCTTCGAGTGAGAGGTTGACGTCGCCGAGAATCGGCCGTGAACCGAGCGAAATTGAAACGTTTTCAAGGTTGAGGATATGTGCCACTAGCTCAACTACCTTTAGTTTTGTTGCTTTATATGCGCGCCCGCAGCTGGCCCTACCGCGCTGACTACCGAAAGCTCGGGAAATGCGTTGGCAAGTTCCGATCCGAGGCTTTCTAACTGGGAAATCTCACATAAGACGGCAATGGTTGGCCCGGAGCCGGAAAGCACTACGCCATGCCCCACAGTTTGCAGTGCCACCACAATTTCGGCTAGGTCCGGACGCAGGGCAAATGCTGGTGCTTCTAAGTCGTTGATCAGAAGCTGCCCGATTTTGCACAAATCGTTTCCTTGCACTGCCTGGCATAATTCTTCGGTACTCGCCGGCTGCCCAGCCTCCAAGGAAAGATCATCAAATTTTCTGAAAACAGCTGGGGTCGATAAGCCCACCGGATTCGTTAGCAGCACCCAGCCATGCATTGCGCCGGGTTTGATCGATTCTAATTTTTCGCCACGTGAAGTGCCACGAGCAATTGAACCAAGGAGGGAAAATGGCACGTCAGAGCCGAGTTCAGCACCGACTTCCAAAAGCTGCTCGCCACTCAACCCCAACTCCCACAGGGTGTTTAAGGCGACGAGTGTGGCTGCGGCGTCGGCAGAACCTCCTGCCATACCGCCCGCAACTGGAATACGCTTGGTCACGCTCAAATGGGCGCCGCGCGTCGTCCCGGTTGCCTGCTGCAGCAACCGCGCTGCTCGCAGTACCAAATTGCTCTCATCGCAGGGCAAATCTGTACCTAATCCGGCGATGTCCATGCTGAGGTCATCAGCGTGCGTCGCGGTGACGTCATCGAACAGATCTAGAGCTTCAAAAACGGTATCGAGCGGGTGAAATCCGTCGTCCCGCACACTGCCCACGCGCAAGGCGAGATTCACTTTCGCTGGCGCTGAGGCTATCACGCGCTCCACAACTACCTCTTCCACAGATTCCACTGGTTACCTCATCACTTTCGTATGAGAAGAGTGCCAAGTTCGTCCGGACTCAGCACCGACTGAAAAGCTTGGGCAATACGGATAAAATCGTCGACCGTTAGCCGCTCGCCGCGCAGTTGGAAGTCAATTCCAGCGTGCGCAAGAATTTCTTCGGCGCGAGCCGGAGAGCCAATCCACGCCCCAAGAGCTGCACGAAGAGTTTTTCTCCGCTGCGCGAAAGCAGCATCGACGACGCCGAAAACCAATTCGCGTTCGACGTCACTTTGCACAGGACGCGCTTTCATGTGCACAAGCGCTGAATCGACGTTAGGCACTGGCCAAAACACATTTCGAGAAATTTTCGCACCGCGCCACACGTTGGCATACCACGCTGCTTTTACTGAGGGCACACCGTACGTGCGAGAGCCAGGTTCGGCAGCCAGCCTATCGGCAACTTCGGATTGAACCATCACTGTAACCGTTTCGAGGCTCGGCAGGTTTTCTAACAACACAATAAGGATTGGTACTGCAACGTTATAGGGAAGATTAGCAACGAGGTGTTTGGGAGCAAAAGGCTGGTTCGGGTGCTTTGCTTGCCACGCCAGCGGTACAGCTAAATCCTCAGGTGCACCTATTTTCATTGCATCTTGATTGAGTACGGCAAAGTTTGGTGCGGCGGCTGGCAAAAATTCCGCCACGGTTTGCGGTAATTGCCCAGCTAACGGAGGATCAATTTCCACAGCGGATACGAGTGCGCCCGTTTCTAAAATCGCCAAGGTGAGCGAGCCGAGGCCTGGCCCTACCTCTACAACAGCATCTCCTGGCTGC
Organism: Arcanobacterium pluranimalium; assembly: GCF_016907845.1. Lineage (GTDB taxonomy): Bacteria > Actinomycetota > Actinomycetes > Actinomycetales > Actinomycetaceae > Arcanobacterium_A > Arcanobacterium_A pluranimalium. Next base: position 738,198 of record NZ_JAFBCS010000001.1, on the reverse strand, counting down.
ACATTGGCATCTCGCACGATCCGGCGCACGGTACCAGCGTCGTGCACGAAATTTTGCCCAAGCGTCTTTGTGGGTCTAATACCCAACATAGCCGCCAGTTCACGGACTTGCACTGGCCCCAATAAACTGCCGGGAAGCGGCGAATGCTCGCCGCTTCCCGGAAAAGCTTCACTCATCATAAGTGTTAATTCTACCTAGTTCGCCACCGTATTAGTATCTCGCCGGCACAATCGTGACCGGCGTAATCGGATTAGTACCAACCGGTGCTCTTGGAGTGAGCCCAGGCAGCTTGTGGAGAGCCGTAGCGACCCTTAATGTAACCAAGACCCCAACGAATTTGGGTGGCAGGGTTCGTTTGCCAATCAGCTCCCGCCGAAGCCATCTTTCGACCAGGCAGAGCTTGTGGAATGCCGTAAGCTCCCGAGCTTCTATTGGCCGCATTCTGATTCCAGCCAGATTCCTTTTGCCACAGCGCATCGAGGTACGGGAATTGATCTGCTCCCCAACCGAACGAAGCGAGCATCGACTGTGCAATCTCGCGGTTTGAGCCAGGGCTTACTGGCCCTGATACAGGAGCGCCGGCACTCGCCGGTTGCGCCTGTGCGGCTTCCGCAGCCGCAGCAGCTTCACCTGTACCAACCTTGACGACTTCGTCAACGCGGTTTTGAGTAATCGCTTCTGCAATAACCTCACGTTTTACTTCTTGACCATCGCGATAAGTCACCAAGAACGAGCGCGTGCCCTGGCCGTCAACGCCTTGGGTCACAACCTGCCGTTGGCCTTTCGGCAGGTTAGGATCTTGCTGTTCACTCGTGGCGTGCTGATCTGTGAACTGCTCAGATATGGTGTCGCGCTTGACGCGAATGATCGTGATGGAATCGCCGTCATCTACCAAAGAATCGAGCGCTTTGGAAACTTCGTCGAGGGAGTTGAGCGTGATTCCGGCGTCTTCGAGAACGCGAGCTACGTTTGCGCCGGTGAGGGCATCCACGTCGCGCTTCTTTCCATCAGCCACCACCGAGAGGTTCATTTTTTTGACGACGGGCGCCGAAGCTTCCGAAAGCGAAGCGGTGGCCTGCGTGTTAAGCACTGAGCTGGACGAGGAGTACGACGACGCTCCTGCCGCAACGCTCAAGCTTGAGCTAACGGCTACGAGAGCGACCACCGCTGCACGCGATTTTGAAAAAATCCGTGGCACACGACGTTCGGTACGCACAAAAATTTCGGACGAAACGAGATTTTTGTTCATATGCTCGGCATAGATTTCTTGCGCATATTCTTCACATGGCAAGACGCCGTTATGCTCAGCATTCTGCTCCGCAAGTTTCTGCGCCCGCATTGCCTGACGCATAGCGCGGCGTGAACCAGGCTTTGCTGGCTGGTGCGCATCAATAGTGTGCGATACGCCGTCGGTGGCAGTGTGTCTACCCAAAGTCTCTCCAAAGTCGAACTTACAGCAGGGAACCTAGCAAAGAGCTCGCTGCTCGTGTATCCCCCACGAAAGCCCGTTGTTAGCATCTTCCCTACAAGACGCTCATTTGGCTCATATCAAGCAATTCCTTCGCGTGCGCTATGCCTTGCTCGTCACCTTGCACAATGCACTTTGCTTGCCATTAACCAAATGTTCGTAACATTTTCTATATTGATTGTAACCAAAATGTTATTTCATGCAAGCTTTAGTGATTAGCTCAACCTTTAGTGAGCTTCACGTCCCGAATCACCATGCGGGTGCCCAGCTTCAACTCCCACACTCATTTCAGTGCCATGAGCAGCAGAAATACCAAGATTCTTGTGCGGATCGTGGCGGTAAATATGCATAATCGCACGCAGATACAGCGCCACAAACTGTACCACGTACACCAAGAAAGTCACGCCCAGATAGAGCGACGAGCCACCGGCTGGATCAATTCCCTCTTCAGCAGCCAATTGGTTCCAAAATCCGGCCACGTAGCGCCAGTCTTTATTGAACAAATCCAAGGTCTGCTTATCAGTCATTGAATCAGCATGGGCGAATACGCTCATGAAATCTTCTGTTCTACCTGCTTTAACAATCTCATGAATGAAAGTGTGCGGATTGATGCCAAAGCCATAGCTAAGAAACACCATCATCACAAAACAAATCACCGGCAGCGAGAGCCAAACATAGAGGGGAGCTTCTCCACGGAAAGCATAAAGCGGGCAGCTTAACACGGCAATGATCGCGCCAAACAAAGCTCCAGCGGCAGTGAACTCAATCACCGCATTAGGAGAAACTAACACGTGAATCTCTTGCGAAACACCCGGAATCTGCAATATCAAGAAAGCCGGCGAAAGGCATGCCACCAAAAATCCAATGGCAACTCCCACACTCGCCCATTCAGCAATAAACCTCATCAGGCGCTTCGTATCGAAAGTAACGTCGTGATCCGAGAAGCATTTACCCACTACAACAGCAAAAATCCCGAACGACACTATAACGCCCGCTATCCACGAATAGGCGAAACTATTGGTATATGTAGCAACCAAAAAACGCAAAAGAGCAGAAAGAGCACTGTCTTTATCACCAAGCACGTTATAGGCCTTGCCGCTGACGATCACTATGCTGAGAATTGCGATGACGAAAAACGTCACCACAAAGAATTTTTTCTGAGACGACGCAACCCGCCGCGTCGAGAATTGAAACGGCATGTCAATATCTTCAATCACCACTGGGTCTTTAATGTGCCCAGCGGCGTATCTCAATGCCGGCTTAAACGCACTTCGCAGAGTGTGAATCCTGTGCTTAAACGTCTGGTGCAAGTGGCGAAATAGTTTCGTATCGCTCTCATCAACCCGGCTCAAATAGCGGTTGAGCTGCCCACGGAAAAGGAGCTCGAAGAGCACGAGCACATACGTTGCCACCTTAAAGCTGGTAGCAATCGGTTGATGATTCCAGGCAGCTACCAAAATTGTGATGAAACATCCGGCCAGAATTGAATCAAAAACGATCAGGAATCTATGCCCAAAACGCGTTCTTGATGCCGGGAGAGTCTTCCACTGTTTTGCCTGCAATACCAGGAATATCAGAAAACATAAGCTCACAACTAGGCTCAATATTAACGAAGTCACGACTTCTCCCCTCGATGTGCGCTATCAGAGCACACCGTATCAAGAATTAAATTCCGTACACATTGAGGGTATTGTAATTGAGCTGTTCACACCAAGAAACTAAAGGAATCTCACGCAATTGTGCCTGGAAACGTGCCGTGTAGGCAGCTCCCCACGCCACATTCGGATGCCCCCGGAAGGGAACCGGAGTCAGATATGGTGCATCTGTTTCTACCAGCACTAACTCTGGTGGCATTGCCAGGAAGGCCTCGCGCAAGTACTCATTCGCCGGATAAGTAATAGGCCCGGCAAACGACGCATACCATCCGTTTTGCGCACAAATCTCTGCAAGTTCCCGATCACCCGAGAAGCAGTGAAAGACGGTCGCTTCCGGAGCGCCGTCGCGCAACAAAATATCGACGACGTCGGCATGCGCGTCGCGATCGTGGATCTGTAGCGGTTTTCCCAGCTCTTTCGCCAAAACAATATGCGCACGGAACGCTTCCTTTTGTGCACCTTTCCCTGCTTGCCCTGTGCGGAAATAGTCGAGACCCGTCTCGCCAACTGCCACCACGGCGTCGTCGGCACACAACCTTGCTACCTGCGCAATTGCTTCGTCAAGCGAAAACTGTTGATGGTGTGCAAGCGACTGGTGCGCGAGCCCGTCAGGCGACTCTTCTCGCACCCCAGCGTGCATAGCGGCTTCATTTGGGTGAATAGCAAGAGCAGCCCAAATCTGTGCATGCTCACGCGCAATACGCACCGAAAACTCAAGTTCAGGCAGCTCGCAGCCAGAGGTGATCGCTGCACGAATGCCGCCGCGTTCCATTCCAGTTAAGAGCGTATCGAGGAGAATCGGCGGTTTGAGGGCGCCGTCGTCCGTCCGCGCTTGCACCAACGGGAGAGCGACGCCGTTCTCACCCGTTTCGACCTGCGGATCAGGCGAAATATGGGTGTGATTGTCAACGATAGAAACGGGCAGAAAATCTGGAATGTCTGGAACGTTACGTTTCTTGTTCTTTGCCATAGTTTCCTCAGGAAAGATTCAGACGCGCAAGTTCCTCGTCAACCACAGACTCGTCCAACTTCTGGAAAGCCGGCTTCGGCTTGGAAATCGGCGTTCCAGGCACCACATCACGCGGCCCCCAAGCGCGCACAGCGCTGTAGTCGCCGGTAATAATCGGGAATGGGTGCCCGTTATCGAGATCTACCGTCTCCACCAGCTGTGGCATCGGCGCAATCGTGCCATCGCCGCCGAGGATTTCATCAATCACGTTCGAAGAATGTGGCAAGAACACGCTCATCATAGTGTTCAGATCAGAAACGGCCTGGATCAACGTGTTGAGCACTGTGCCAAGACGCCCGCGCAAGGCCTCATCTTTCATCTTGAAAGGTTCGGTGCGCGAAACGTAGCCATTAGCTTCACCAACAAGCCGCATAATCTCACCTAAAGCCGCACGCTGCTGGTGATTAGCGATCAAATCGCCTACTGTACCAAAGCCCGCACGGATCGAATCAAGCAGCTCGTTATCAATCGCTTCACGTTCGCCAACTGGCGGAATCTCGCCAAAATTCTTGGCAATCATTGCGGCGGTTCGGTTCACCAAGTTACCCCAGCCAGCGACCAACTCTGAGTTGTTACGCCGCACGAACTCTTCCCACGTGAAATCAGAATCCGACGTTTCTGGCCCAGCAATGGAGATGAAATAACGCAAAGCGTCTGGCTGATAGCGCGAGAGCACGTCACGTACATAAATCACCACAGATTTCGAGGAAGAGAACTTCTTACCCTCCATCGTCAAGAACTCCGAAGCGACCACCTGGGTTGGGAGATTGAGCTTGCCCAGCTCGTGTTCAGCTCCACCACGTGCACCTTCGCCGTTATACGCAAGCAATTCCGCTGGCCAAATCTGTGAGTGGAACACGATATTGTCTTTGCCCATAAAGTAGTACGACAGCGCCTCAGGATTCGTCCACCACTCGCGCCAGTCCTCAGCACTTCCCTCACCTGCGGCAGCGCGGCGTCGTGCCCACTCGATCGACGCCGAAAGGTAACCGATCACGGCGTCGAACCACACATAAAGGCGCTTGTTAGGCTGATCCTCCCAGCCTGGGATCGGAATACCCCAAGAAATATCGCGGCTCATCGCGCGCGGACGCACGTCGTCAAGCAGATGCTTGGAGAAAGAAATGACGTTCGGACGCCACTTGCCCGACTCCTCAACCTGGTCAAGCCAGTCCCCTAGCGCACCCGCCAACGCAGGCAGATCGAGGAAGTAGTGCTCCGTCGTCTTAAATTCGGGGGTGAGGCCGGAAATCTTCGATACTGGGTTGATCAAATCTTGCGGATCGAGCTGGTTTCCGCAGTTGTCGCACTGATCGCCGCGCGCGCCCTCAGCCCCGCACAGCGGACAAGTGCCCTCAATATAGCGATCTGGCAGCGTATTGCCTGTTTTAGGATCGATAGCTACCGCGGATTCTTGCACGATCATATAACCGTTATCGCGGCACCCCTTGAACAGCTGCTGCACCACGCGCTCGTGATTTCCAGTGGTGGTGCGGGTGAAGAGGTCGTAAGAAAGACCAAGATTTACTAGATCCTCGGCGATGATCCGGTTGTTTTTATCGGCCAATTCCTGCGGCGTCATACCCTCTTGATCTGCAGCCACCATAATCGGAGTGCCGTGTTCGTCGGTACCCGAAACCATGAGTACATCGTGACCCGCCATTCGCATATAGCGAGAAAACACATCAGAAGGCACGCCGAAACCAGCCACGTGACCGATGTGGCGCGGGCCGTTCGCATACGGCCAAGCAACTGCAGAAAGGATTTTTGACATACCTTAAGATTACGGCTAAATACCAGTGCGCGTAAAACGTGAGAGCGGACTTGTGGATAACTCACGCCAAGTTCACATATTGCTTTTGGTAGGTGTGCGTCTCATTGGGCAGGTGGGTGCAATGCGCGTTCGGTTAGCCGTGATCCTGTGCGCGTTCGGCAAGGTGCGGTTCTGTGCGCGTTCAGCGAGACGCGGTTCTAGTAGTATACTGCGCACCATTGCCCGTACACTTGATTAATAGGAACGCTCATTTTGCAGGGAGGAATCATGGAGGCAGAAAACCGCGCACTGCTCATCGTTGATGTTCAGCCAACTTTCACAGAAGGCGGCGCGCTCGGAGTGGTTGGCGGCGACGCCGTAGCCACGCGAATCGCTGATTTTGTAACCGAAAATGCCGATGAATACTCCCTGATCATCACCACCCAAGACTGGCATATCGATCCGGGCGAACACTTTTCAGATACCCCTGATTTCATCGATTCCTGGCCGCCCCACGGCGTGGCAGGTACGGCAGATGCCGAGTTACACGACGAGATCGCCAGCCTACCTTTCCATTTTTCGGTAAAAAAGGGGCAATACGCTGCGGCATATTCCGGGTTCGAGGGCAAGACCGACGACGGCGAAACGCTCGAAGACGTTTTGCGTGCTCACGGCATCGAGTGCGTAGATATTGCGGGAATTGCGGAGTCGCACTGCGTGAAGTGGACTGCTCTTGATTCGCTGCGTCTGGGGTGGCCAACCCGTGTTTTCTCAGACTTGACCGTGCCTGTTTCCCCTGATCAGGGAGAGGATGCTCGCCGCGAAATGGACGAGGCCGGCGTCGAACAGCTCGCTTCCACCGAGGCGTTCGGTTTCTACGTCGAGCAAGCCGACGCCCCTATCCCAGGCGATAACGCTGGTGCACGAGATACGGTGGCGAACGACGTCGCCGCTGCCGCTGTTGCGCCGACAAGCTTTGGACGTGCAGATTCGTGGGGCGACGCCGATTCTTGGGCTGATGATGACGCCTGGGGCGGGACTGGCGCAGACGATTTTGGCGATTCGGATGATTTTTCCGACGACGAATGGTCCGATACCGATTGGGATAAAGACGAAGCGGGAGCCGCTGATTTCCTTGCCGACGAATTCCTAGCGGCGCACGAACCCGGCACGGAAGCCGTGAATAATTCTGATAATTATGACGACGACGCCGATCCTGAGCTGACGTCCGACGGCGAAGATGAAGAGTTGGATACGATCAAGAACCTTGCCGAGGTGGAAGATCTCTCCGATCTGGATCTTTCCGAGTTTGGTATCGACGAGGGCGCCTTTGATCTAGACGATGAGGGTTTCGATTTTTCGGGCGATGCCGACGACGAAGACTTCGACTTTTCGGATATTGACTTCAAGCCGTGATTAATCAGGTTTGATCGAGATCTGTCGCGTACCGCTGGTCCACACATACCATGTGATAATCGACAAAGCCACGGAGAGATAGACAATCCACCACGGGAAACCAGGTATATCCGGCTTCTTACCTTGGTCTTCGATAACCGCCGGCGGCGTGGGCGTAACGCGCTCCGCCGTCACCAGAATTCGCTGCGTGTTAATACCCAACGGTGTGCAGGTAATAAGCGAAATAAGATCACGGTTCGGATCGGCTTTGATGTTCTGCGTGGCATCAGGGTCAATGATCTGAATATCCACCACGCGATAATCGAGTACTTCTCCGAATACTTCAATCACGATCTCGTCGTTTTTCTTGACTTTATCTAAGTTCGTGAAAAGGGTGGCTTCGGCCAAGCCTCGGTGAGCAGTAAGAACAGCTCGCGTACCGATTCCACCAACTGGTAACGACGTTCCTTTGAGATGCCCGACGCCGACGCGTAGCGTTTCGTCGGAAGTTCCGTGATATATCGGCAGGTCAACGCCGATGGAGTCAATTTTTACACGTGCCATTACTGCGCTCTGTGGCGTATGGAGCATATCCTCATACTTGAGACTTGCTGTTGAGTCAGCGCCTGCATTTGAGCCAGTGCCAACAGCCTTGTTTGCACCACTTTCGATGATCGCGCCTGAGCGCAGCGCTTCGTTGTATTTGTGTGCGAGCTGAATTTGTTGGTCTTTGCTTGGCTGAGCGTTATCAAGCGCGCGGGAGTAGTCGTGCACGAGGGCAGATTGGTTCACTTGGCTCACCCATGAGGCCGCCATTGGATACAGCAAAATCACCACACCAATCAGCGCGATAAATGCGGGAATTAACGAAAATTTGTTGAGCTTCCAGCGAGTTCTTCGGATTTTTCTCAAGGCAACCTCAGATTCAAGCAAAGCGGCTGAGCTGAATGATAAGTGGCTGAGCAGCAGTGTTGGCTGCTCAGCCACTTGGCCATTGCTAACTATCTCTTAAGCAAAAGCGAAGAACCGTAGCCGTATGTGCAGCTAACGGCTCCGCACATCACTCAGTTCTTAGTTTGAGCATTAGCTGCTGCCTTGCGACGCTTGCCATACATTGCGAATCCAACGCCAGAAGCCACAAGCAAGGTTCCCACAACGATCATCAGCACGGTTCCTTGGCTACCAGTCAGTGGAAGCCCTGGAATGAATTCCTGCTCGTTAGTAATGTTCAAAACGAAAGGCGCAGTTTCGGTGTTGGTTGGGCTCAGGGCAACGGTACGCACCGTTGCATCTAGCACGTATCCAGCAGGTGCAGCGAGCTCTTTTACGTAGAATGTGCGTGACTGTGGCGTTGTGCCATTGATATCGGATTGACCGATGTACAGCGAAGCCACCGCTTCTCCTTGAGCATTCGTCGTGTAGGTGCCGACGGCGTTCGTTCCGCTAGCAGCATCAGCTGCGGTGTTGTAGATACCGAATTGTGCACCAGCGAGTTTTAGCGCATTATTTCCCGCATCAACTTTGAGGAGCTTCAATGTGCCCCAATACACCGTAGGAACGCTCGGGTTTGGATTGTCTGGATTATTTGGATCGGTTGGAAGAAGCTGGAATACCGAGTCATTCACGTAGGAGTTAACAGTATTTGGAATGATTCCACTGCCTTTGACGATAGTTGCAAAATCGACTTGGAGGCGTCCACCGGAAACCATCTTACCGAGACCAGACGATACGAGAGTAACGGTAATTCGCTGCCCTGCAACGTCCACGGTGAAGTCATTTGGTGCAAGTGTATTGCGTGCGCCAGTAGTATCAACGATCGTTACTTGAACGGTGTTGGCAACGTAGGTCAGGCGCGAATCGAGATCATCCACTACTTGAGCTTTGGTGTAGGAGGTCGAAGCTGGAATTGGCGAATCGATCGTCCATGTGACCTGTGGTCCGTCAGCAGTGTTTACCGGATCTGAAACCACTTTCGTGATCTCTTTACCCAGGGTGTTCTTCGGGTAAACGTGCACGTCATAGTTCCAAGAACTACCATTACCGAGTGGCAGAGTGGCCAAGAATGGTTGTACCGGAGCAGTAATATTGTTGTTTCCCGGAGCAATTTCTTCAACAAGGTAAAGACCAAAATTTTGGTTGGCGAGTGAAGCAACACCTTGAGCATCGGTGGTTATTACCGTCTGTGTACCCAACACATACGGTGCAGTTTTAACGGTGGAAACTGCCGTTGCTACCGGCATACCGTTGAGTTCGCGGATCGCATCCCAACCCGCGTTGGTGGCGAGATCGATTTGGGTGCCGCTCTTGCTGTCAACTCGGGTTACCCGGAATTGTACGCCCTGTAACGGGGTTCCTAGCGTAGTGGGATCACTAATCTGCGCACCAGTGCCTGGTTGACCTTGAGCCGGATTTGCAGAATCGGCCGCGTATTTGTGGATAGTTAACGACGACGTTCCATTTCGGTTGTTTTCGATAGCCGCAGTGGTCGCTGTGTTTGATGTCGTGTCAGTGCCTTGAGTAAAAATATTGTGTTTTGCCTGAATGTTAGCTACGTTCGCTTCGGCCGTACTCACGCCAGCCAGCGATGCCGCACCAACGGCAACTATGCCGAGCACAGCAGCAAGCCGCGCTTTGAAGTTCATTTTCATGAGCTGTCTTTCTATTGAAGTTAATTGAATTGATAATTTTTGAAAGTTATGGGTTTATTTGCTGCGTAAGGTCATTCGCGAATGCGCGAAAAGGGGCAGCCAACGTTCGTTAACTGATTACTTTTCGGCGCCTCCAAACAATAAATAAGAGGCTAAGTCCGAGCAGAGATAGACCTGTGATTGTGAATGATACCGCTGAGCGACCGCCCGTGAACGGTAGTTGCGGAATGAAGGGAACGGCATCTGAAACTAGGCTCGTGGCGAAGTCAAAATGCTGAGCACCCACAATATTGGTACGCGTAAAGCTCGGACCTGCAGTCCAATCGCCCCACGAATAGCCTGCAGGAGGATCAGGCCGAGTCAACGTAGCAGTGCAGGTGTCGTGTTCCCACAAGGCCGCAACCACAGACGTCACCTGCGATGCACCATTAACCACATCCAAAGTAAACGGAAAAGACCCTTGAGTTTGGCACACCAAGGTGCCATCCATCGAACCAGACCAACCACCAGCCGGACCACCAGAAACAGTCACCTTCGCCGTCACCGCAGACTGCACATTCGAATAAGCAAACGTAGCATTCGACTCATTCAACGTACCAACAGTAGGAATTGTGTCGTTGGCCGCAGGAGCGGTGCTCGTGATTTTATACGAGGCAGTAGTAGGTGGAATAACTCCCGCGGTTCCGAGCAGGCTCAACACTACGTTTCCACCAGCAGGAATAGAACCTACAGTTCCAAGAATCGAATTCGTTGCCGCATCAAACCGCAGATCGGCTGGGCAGGTAGCACCACCCGAAGCCGTGCAGGTAGGCGTAGCAGGCTGCGGGGCTAAAAATCCATTCTCTGGCAACTTGACCGTAACCGGAACATTTGTAGCCGTATGGCAGGAATTAGAAATAGTCGACGTAGCCGTCAAAGCACCGAGAGGCTGCGGATTCGGATTCGACACTGACGTGGTAGTAGAAACGTCCACAACCGATGAAACATCAATCGTTCCGTTTACTTGGGTGATGACATACGAAACAGGATTCCCATTCACATCCTTAACCGTGATCCCCGCAGGAAAACTTTGCATTTGAGCTTGATTACGATCACCAATAGTGGACTGCGTCGAACACGACGTAATCGTTGTCCGCACCGTATAAACAAAAGTCAACGACGAATTAGCAGGCAAATCAGCCACCAACACCGAAGAACTCGTATAAATATTGTTCGGAAAAATAGTCAGATAACTTGAAGCCGACTGATAAGGCAAAGACTGCACCTGAACAGGACACACCGCACCACCAGTAGCCGAGCACGAAGCAGCCTCAACTGCCACAACACCACCACCACTGGCAGTGTACTGATCGTCAAGCCTCACACCACGCAAATCCGCAGGACCATCATTACGATACGTCACCGTATACGTACGCGCCTCACCATTAGCAACACTCGCCTTATCCTGAACCTTAGTCACAGCAACCGTAGCTGAAGGACAAACCGAAATACCTGTAATCGTTCCGTTTACTTGGGTGATGACATACGAAACAGGATTCCCATTCACATCCTTAACCGTGATCCCCGCAGGAAAACTTTGCATTTGAGCTTGATTACGATCACCAATAGTGGACTGCGTCGAACACGACGTAATCGTTGTCCGCACCGTATAAACAAAAGTCAACGACGAATTAGCAGGCAAATCAGCCACCAACACCGAAGAACTCGTATAAATATTGTTCGGAAAAATAGTCAGATAACTTGAAGCCGACTGATAAGGCAAAGACTGCACCTGAACAGGACACACCGCACCACCAGTAGCCGAGCACGAAGCAGCCTCAACTGCCACAACACCACCACCACTGGCAGTGTACTGATCGTCAAGCCTCACACCACGCAAATCCGCAGGACCATCATTACGATACGTCACCGTATACGTACGCGCCTCACCATTAGCAACACTCGCCTTATCCTGCGTCTTCGTCACCGACACAATCGCTTCGCCGGAGAGTGCCGTCTGCTGCGAAACGGTATTAGACGCCGGGTTAGTATCAGTCGAACCAGAAGGAGGATTCACAGAGAGTGTTGCAGTAGAACTCGTACCGAACCCAAAGAAACCCGTCACAGTGAGATGAACAACCCCACCTACAGGAAACGTACCGACAGTACCGGTGGCATTCAAACCCGACAGCGCAAGATTCGTAGGGCACGCAGCTCCACCACTGGCACTAGCACACACAATCTTTAACCCAGTCGAACCACTACCCGCGGTAAAAGTAAAGGTAGAGCCACCAGCATCGCCAGTACCCACATTAGAAACCGTTACATCATAGGTAAAGGGCTTACCTTTTAATTCGCTCGTCGGACCCGACAACTGCGCAGCAATATCAACGGTTGGATCAGCAGCATAAGCGCGCGGAACAACCGTTAAAGCATTAAACCCAACCGCACAAAACACGATCACCACAGCACATAGAGCCACGAGGGCATTGCGAGATTTAAGCATATAAAAGCAACCGTAACGCTAGGAAGGGGCAATAAGCAGATATAAATAATCTATTATTCAATAATAGCGAAACTTGGGGTAATTGTAAAAATATTTTCCACCGTATTAACATACGGTATTTTAGGCGTTTCCAAAATACTTCCTATGCAGAACGCCGACGTTTCCACGCTACAAACAGGAGGCTAATACCCAGAAAGGATATACCGACGACTGTGAAAGACACTGCCGATCGACCGCCAGTGTCAGGCAATAAAGGAACCATCGGCGTAATATCAGGAATCAGATTGGCAGAAAAATCAAACTGCTGAATACCTACCATGTCCGTTTTGGTAACGCTTGGCCCACTTGACCACTTATCCCATTTATAGCCTTGTGGCGGAGCTGGAGAATCTAACGTAGCAGTGCAGGTGTCGTGTTCCCACAAGGCCGCAACTACCGACGTCACAGCAGACACACCATTAACCACACTCAACGTAAACGGAAAAGACCCCTGATTCTGACACACCAAGGTACCATCCATCGAACCAGACCAACCACCAGCAGGACCACCAGACACAGTCACCTTCGCCGTCACCGGAGACTGCACATTCGAATAAGCAAAAGTAGCATTCGACTCATTCAAAGTCTGAAAAGTTGGAAAATTATCCCCTTGCACCGGAGCTGAAGTAGTGACCTTATACGAAGCAGTAGTTGGCGGAATAACACCCGCAGTACCAATCAGATTAAGAGTAATTTTCCCATTAGCAGGAATAGATGATGCAGTTCCTACTACCGCATTACTTGCAGAATCATAGTGAAGATCAGCCGGACACGCCGCCCCACCGGTGGCCGTACACGCAGGAAGAGTAGACGCATCTATCAAAAATCCATCGCGAGGAAGCTTAACCATCACCGGTACATTTATAGCTGTATGGCACGAATTGGAAATAGTAGACGTAGCCGTCAAAGACCCCAAAGGCTGCGGCGTTGAGGTGGAGAGCGACGTCGTCGTCGACACATCGACACTGGAAGTCCCATCGAGAGTACCATCGACCGATGCGGCAACTTCATTAACGATTTTACCTGAGGTATCCTTGGCAACAATACCAACTGGCACAGTGTCGAAACGCCCCATATTGCTGACTGAAGCCACTATCGAATCGTTGCAATTCAAAATATCAGTGATAGTTGATTTGAACTCAAGCGTTGACCCAGCGGGCATATTCACTGAAAGCCAGTTATTACCATAAATGCTGAATGGTTCTAATTGGGTTGAATTCATAACCACATAAGGAAAAGATCGTGTAATAGCCGGACACACAGCACCACCCGTAGCAGCACACGATGCCGAAATAAGCGATATAGACGACGACCTTACCGCATGCGAATATAGATCAAAAATATGAATTCCCACTAGATCCGCCGGGCCATCATTGCGATAGGTCAACGTGTAAGTCCTTGGCTCTCCTGAAATTACGCCGACTTTGTCCTGCGTCTTGGTTACCGACAATACCGCCTCAGGACAAGCAGGAATACTGTCAATCGTGCCATTCACGTTAGCTACAACTTCATCGACCACCGTACCTTTCGTATCGGTAGCGGTCACTCCCACTGGAATGGTGTCAATTCTGCCCATATTGTTTACAGTTGTACTCGATTGCGCCGAACACTGGAACGTATCCACTACAACCATCGTAAATTCCATGGTAGATCCGGCAGGCATGTCTACCGTGAGAAAATTTTTTCCATAGATCACAAAAGGCTCAATATTAGTAGTATTCGTTACCGTGTACGGAACAGCCCGAGTTTGCGTCGGACAAACCGTCCCACCAGTCACCGCACACGAAATAGAAGTGATCGTAATTGACTGGGATCTATTCGTATGATCGTAGTAATCATAAATATGCACACCTACTAAATCAGCAGGGCCATCATTACGGTAAGTGAGAGTATAAGTTCTTGCCTGTCCAGAAGAGACAGTAGCTTTATCCTGGACTTTAGAAACAGACAATACCGCCGTCGGACACGCAGGAATACTACTAATATTTCCCTTAACCGTGGTGCTGATTGACGTAACCACAGTCCCCGAAACATCTTTTACTACTGCACCAGGCAGGAATGCATCCATGTCAGTCGGACTGTCTACCGGTAAGCTCGACTGCGTATTACAGGGTATGACGTCAGTAATCGTAAATGTGAAAGTTAACGACGAACCCGCCGGCAAACTCACAGTTAGATACGCATTCCCATACGCATTGAAAGGAGTCATTTCGCTATAGTTGGTCACCACGTAAGGAAGTGTTTTAGTCGCCGCCGGGCACACGGCACCGCCAGACGCAACGCAAGACGTCGAATCCAAAGATATTGAGGACGAACGCGCTGAGTAATGTGCATACCTATCGTAGATATGAAATCCCAATAGATCTGCTGGCCCGTCATTGCGATACGTCACCGTATACGTACGCGCCTCACCAGAAACAACACTCGCCTTATCCTGAGTCTTAGTCACAGACACAACCGCATCACCAGAAAGTGACGTCTGCTGCGAAACAGTATTCGATACAGGATTAATATCCGTTGAACCAGCCGAAGGATTAACGCTCAACGTAGCAGTAGCACTCGAATCATAGCCAAAATAGCCCGTCACGGTCAGATGAACTACCCCGCCTGCAGGAAAAGTAGCAATCGTACCGGTGGCATTTAAACCAGAAACCGCAAGATTTGTGGGGCACACAGCTCCACCAGTGGCACTGGCACAGACGATCTTTAACCCAGTCGAACCGCTACCAGCAGTAAACGTGAGCGTAGAGCCACCAGCATCAGTCGCACCCACATTAGACACCGTAAGGTCATACGTAAAAGGCTTACCCTTATACTCACTCAATGGCCCAGTCAACTGCGCCGCTATATCAACATTCGGATCAGCAGCATAAGCCTGAGGTGCAGTCAATACGCCACGAAAACCAACAACCGCCATAATCAACACGATTACCGCCATTACTAGTCCAGCATCACGCGTTTTCCGCATAACCAGCACCCCACTTAAAAATAAAACAGTAGCTATCGTTATTAAACTAATAAAATCTTCTTGAATCCTAATGAAGAATCGAGAAAAATAGCAAATATTGCCCGAAAATACGGGGTAAAAAGGTCATACGGGCGCAAAAATTCAAACATCTTCAAACGCCGAAACGGATACAAAAAAGACAAAACGAACGTAACAACCAACAAACGGGGGGGGCGGCTCGCCTCGAGCCGCCCCCGTCCAAGTCAGCCACAGCGTGGCCTAGCGTTTACTGCATATTACCTTTCGCCCGCTCGTTGAGCTTCGACGGCCACCACACCCGATCGCCAAATTCCAACACCACACCAGGCACAAGCAGCGATCGCACAATAAACGTGTCAATCACAATTCCCAAAGCCACGATCACAGCCAGCTGCACCATAAAGAGCAAAGACACCACCGCGAGCGCCGCAAAAGTAGCAGCCAACACCACACCAGCCGAGGTGATCACGCCACCCGTCACAGCCACGCCATGACGTACTCCCACCTCAGTGCCATAACGCCGCGATTCTTCACGCACGCGCGACATCAAAAAGATCGTATAGTCGATCCCCAATGCCACCAGGAATACGAACGCATAAATCGGCACCGAAGCATCAGCGCCCGGGAATCCAAACACATGGTTAAACAGCAGCGCACACAGCCCCATCGCACTTGCAAACGACACAATATTCGCCACCAAAATCAGCACTGGCGCAACCACAGCCCGCAAGAGCAAAATCAACATAATGAGAATAACCACGAGCACCACTGGCACGATTTTCGCAAAATCACCCCGCGCCGTCGTCTGCGTATCGAGCGTCTGAGCAGCAGGTCCACCCACAAGCGCCCCCGCATCAATACCGCGCACCTCAGTACGTATCTTTTCGACGACGACGGAAGCACCGGCGTCTTCCGCAGGCATCAACGTAGTGACGTTGAGCAATACTCGCCCATCAACCACTTTCGGAACCAAGTTTGGCGGCGCTGGTCTGCCCGGTTGTGTTGGGGTATCTGACTGCGGAACAACGGCAGACACACCCTCAATCGCCGAAATGCGCTCAATCGCTTCCTTGTATTGGTCTTCCTTAACCACCACAGTCGTAGGCTGGCTCGAACCCAATTCGAACTTCTTTTCGAGCAGCTTAAAGCCCTCAGCCGATTCAGTTTTGTGCATGAACGTGTCAAAAGCCGATACGCCGCTCGCTTTGAACGACGGTGCAAAAGCCGCAAATACCAGCAAGAATACCAAAGAGCCAATCCAGACAGCCCTACCGTGTCGGCTCACAAACACTGAGATCTTGTGCCAGAACGGATGATTCGCAGCCACAACACTGTCAGCATCCGCAACTGTTCGCTCGGCAATCACCGTTGAGCTGGCTGAATGTTTGATTTTTGCCGGCCAGAACATTATCCGCGCGCGCTTACCGGGAAGTAACAAAACGCCAGGCAGCAAAGTAAGCGCAGCGAGCATGGCAAATACGATCCCAATTGAGGCAATTGGCCCGAGCGAGGACGTAGACGACAAATCCGAAAGTAGCAGCGTGAGCAAACCGGCGATCACCGTGCCGCCAGAAGCTACGATCGGCTCCCACGTGCCTCGAATCGCCGCGCCAATCGCCTCCCGCGGCAACTCACGTGCACCCAGCTCTTCGCGGTAACGCGCAATCAGCAGTAGACAGTAATCGGTGGTTGCACCCACCACAAGGATCGCCAAAATCCCCTGAGTCTGGCCATTGAGCGTCAACACATCAGCCTTCGCCAACTGGTAAACCACCAGCACAGCACCACACAAGGCCGTGATCGCCGTAAGCAGCACCGCCAGCGGCAACAAAACCGAACGATACACCACGAGCAGAATCACGAACACCAAAATCAACGCCACCAGCAGCAACGTTAGATCGATTCCCGCGAATGCACTACCGATATCGGAAGCAATTCCCGCCGGACCAGTCACATAGAAATCAAGGCTGAGATCGTTCCCAGTGATCTCAAAATGCTTGCGCAGATTATTGACCACTTCGCCGAGCTTCATCTTTCCAGCATCGTTGAGCTGGCTAACCTTCGTTTTATCCAAAAGAACCGGCAGGAGCACGGCGTCCTGCTTTGGGTTCGGGATCGTTACGATCGCGCCCTCGCTCAGGTCCGCTAAAGTCTGGGATCCAGTAACCTTCAAGTCGCCCAATTTGTGAGCTTCGGTGCGCACCTGCGCGAAGCTCTCGGGTGAAATTTTCTCGTCAGACTTGTTCACAGCCACAATGAGCAGCGGCACCGACTCCTCTTTAAGAAAATCTTTCGCCGCTTTCGCCGCCAATGTGGACTCTGCTGAGAGCGGAAGGAACGTAGCTTGATCGTTGGTGGTTACAGTTGAAATCTTGCCCTGCGCCATGCCACCAAATGCGAAAATCATCAGCCAAAATACGAGGAAAGCGGCCCTTAATGGCCATGCTTTCTTCGATCCAAAAATATCTAATTTACTCATGCTTCCCTAATCTAATTGCCAATCGGTAGAGCTCATTCTTACGCAATTTCTCACGCTCTGCCACATGAGCCGCTGCGTCTTTCAAGCGCAAGCCACGCTCAGCCAAGGCAAGCACCTCATCGACGTGCTGCGCCGCCACATCACTGCCATCATTCGCGATACCCTCAATCACCAGGCAAATCTCTCCGAGTACTTCACCCTTCGCCCATTCCGCAAGCTCACCCAAAGTCCCGCGCCGCACTTCTTCATACACCTTCGTGAGTTCTCGGCAAACAGCAGCTTTTCGATCCGCACCGAATACCTCACACATCGCATTGAGAGTGTCATACAAACGCCGCGGCGACTCAAAGAAGATCATCGTGCGCTGTTCACGAGCTAAATCTTGCAAAAACGCCTTTCGCTCGCCGTCCTTGCGCGGCACAAACCCCTCAAAAGTAAAACGATCCGACGCAAGCCCAGATACGGCCAAGGCGGTGAGCACGGCAGAAGGCCCTGGCACCACGGTAACCGGCACACCGGCGTCGGCCGCCATCGAAACGAGACGATAACCCGGATCGGACACAGACGGCATACCTGCATCCGAAACCATCACCACAGTTTTCCCAGCTTGAGCTGCCGCAATCAGATCAGGAGCTTTTTGCGCTTCATTATGGTCGTGATAAGGCACAACGGGCGCGTGGATCGCCACACCGAGTCGCCCCACTAGGTTTAACAGACGCCGCGTGTCCTCAGCAGCAATAAGATCAGCGCTTTCGAGGCTCTCACGCAAACGCGGCGAAGCGTCGCCGTCGTTACCAAGAGGAGTACCAGCCAAAATAATCATCAATGCCGCCTTAGAACCTTGAATCAAAAGGAAAGTGCTTGGATTTCAGCATACGCGAAATCCAAGCACCCCAATAAAGCACTCCCGATAAACTCGGGAAAACTAGCGAAAAACGCTCGTCAGGCTGGCCGCGGCTTCTTGCCTTTGAACTCGTCCATCGTGGAGTTAATGCCGAAGAATTGGAGAACTTCGTCCACAAACGGAACCGGGAAAGGCTGCATGAGCTGTACGAGGCGCACGATAGGTGGAGCAACTTTCATCTGCGTTCCAGCTTCGATTGCATCAAGCACTTGCTTTGCCACTTTCTCCGGCTTAAGGATCGGCAGCAGCAGTGGGAACTTCGTTTTTACCCCATCAAACATTCCGGTAGAAATGTAATATGGGCAGTACAGAAGCGTATGCACGTGCGAACCCTTATAGCGCAGCTCTGCACGTAGCGACTGCGCAAAACCCACCGCACCAAATTTCGATGCGTTGTAATCGGCCTGTTTAGCCACGCCAACTAATCCTGCCGCCGATGCGACAGTCACAATTGAACCGCGATCGCGCTCAAGCATTCCTGGCAAGAACTCCCGCACTGTCTTGAAGTGCGAAATCGTGTTCACTTCGAGAGTACGCTGCACTTCGTCGTCGGTGATGTCGAGGAATTCCTTGCCTGTAACGATACCAGCATTGTTGACGAGGATATCTACGCGCCCTTGCTCGGCGAGCGTGGCCGCCGCAGCATCTTTCACCCGCTGCGAATCGGTCACGTCCACCGCAAATGCGCTCACCGCAACCAACGGATACAACGTTCTTATCTCCTGAGCTACCGACTGTGCGTCGCGCTCTTTGTGAGCCCACACCACGACGCCTTTAGCTCCTCGTTCGGCAGCTCCAAGTGCCATCAAACGCCCAATTCCGGATCCTGCACCAGTAATGAGCACCACGGCACCTTTGATCGGTACTTTAGTTGGCCGGCTAAACATTTTATTCTCCTTAGAGATCAAACCTTCGCTGCACCTTGAGGTAGCTGTGAAGGATGCGCGCCCACACCTTTTCCCCAAGTATCTTGGGTGCCCCGATGTGCATGAGGCGCTGTGTGGCAACGGTCTGTACATCCGTGTACTTGACTATGCCTTCTTCTCCGTGGCGATGGCTCAGACCGGAATCTTTGAAACCACCGCTTGGCGCATGGATCGATCCCCATGCTGCGGCGTACCCATCATTAATATTAACGGTACCGGCTTCTACACGTAATGCCATTGACTGAGCAATCTTCACATTTCCCGACCAAATTGCAGAATTCAGCCCATAATTTGTGGCATTTACAAGACTTAAGGCCTGTTCGTCAGTCTCAAACGGGTATAGCGACACCAAAGGACCGAACGTCTCCTCACCAAAAACGTGCATATCCGGCGTCACACCCTCCAGCACTGTTGGCAAGAATGCCCGCTTCGAAACTTCCGGTACCAAATGCCCACCCGCCAGCACTTTCGCACCTTTTGCAACGGCGTCGTTAATGTGCTCGGTAACTTTCTCCACCTGCGAATCGTTGATGAGAGGCCCAATGTCAGCTTTCCAATCCATCGAGGCTTCGAGGTTCATCGCCTTAACCCGAGCCACAAATTTAGGCACGAAGTCATCCCAAATATCACGATGCACATAGAGTCGCTCTATCGAAATGCACAGCTGCCCCGACGACGAAAAACACGCTTTCACCGCAGCAGCAGCCGCACGATCCACCGGAGCGTCCGCGCGAATAATCATGGCATTCTTGCCGCCCAATTCCGCCGAGCAACCTATGAGATTCTCGCCCGCACGCTGCGCGATTGAACGTCCAGTTGCCGTTGAACCGGTGAACATCATGTAATTTGACTGCTCAATCATGGGCGTGCCAAGCTCGCGCCCCGAACCGATGACTACCTGGAACAGGTCTCGAGGAAGACCTGCCCGCTCCATCAGCGATTTCACCACGAGCGCTGAAAAAGGCGTTTGCGAATCAGGCTTCAGCACCACCGAATTACCAGCCATAATGGCTGCAATCGCATCAGACGCGGCAAGGTTAAAAGGATAATTCCACGGCGAGATAATGCCGACCACACCTTTAGGAATGTAGTTGATTTGCGTGTGCGTCAACCCCGGCACCGCTCCCGGCACTCGTTTCGAGCGCAGTATTTTTTCGGCGTGCTTTGCGTAGAAGCGAGAGTTCAGCGCGACGTCGTACACCTCTTCATATGCCGAACCGCGGCTTTTCCCGTTCTCCCATTGGATCACGTCAAGGATTGCGTCCCGATTGGCTAAGACGGCGTCCACAAAGGCCAACACCAGACGCTTGCGTTCACGCACATCGGTTGCGGCCCATACTTTGGCCACTTCGCGAGCGCGCGCAAAGACGGCGTCGAGATCGCCAGCTCTAACGACGGGCAATTCAGCGATCACCGAATCAGTCAAAGCGGAAGTTTTCGCTTCCATAACTGGCGTGGACTGCGGATCGGTTGAGCAAAGCTCCTGTACACGCGGGGCAAGACTCTCCAACGCTTGACGACCGCGCTCGTCAAGCTTCGAAAATTCCTTGGAGGATTTTTTAGAACTTAAAGTTTCAGTCATAAGTCCTATTTTGCACTCTTTTTCAATCATGTGGGAAAGAAATGAAAAAATTCCTCTGATCGCGTGAAATTCTTTCCCACATAGTGACCAAAGTCCCGAAAAGGGAGTATTCTGGTTGTAGACGCATTCGCGCCGAGGTTTTCATTAGCTTGAACATGCATGTTCTAGCAGCTCAGCAATGACGTTTGAGCTAAGCAAAACCCAGCTACCACTAAGGAGTGTTCCGATGTCCGATCTTAAAATAGTCTTTCACGTCAACGAAAATGACCGTTGGCCATTCACAATCCGCTCTGTTCGCAATCTGGTGCGATCCTCTCAAGGAGGAAAAGCAGTGGTAGTGGCCAATGGTGGAGCAATCCGATCCTTCTCTCAGCTCGACTCAGATCCGATGCGCTTCGCCAAAATCAAAGAGCTACACGACGAGGGCGTCCGGTTCGTGATCTGCGAAATCGCAATGAACGAGCGCCAGGTCAAACCAGAGTTGATCCCCGATTACGTAGAGGTAGTCCCAGCAGGGATTGTGGAAATCGCACGCTTGCAGCAAGAGGGATACGGCTATATCAAGGCTTAAGCTGCAATAAGACCGCTACCACAGGTTCTCGGTTCCACCTCCCACTCGATTTACTATTAAACTAGTAAAGATGGCTAGTTTCGATTTTGCACAATTCCAACGCTGCCGATCCGCAGTGGGAACCTGGATTAGTACGCTGCAACAGCAGCGCAATTTGCTTGCCCAAATCCTGCGCGAACATCGAATAGCAGGCAGAAAACTCTTGGGGAGCGCAATCAATATTCCGTATGCCGAGCCACGATGGACTCTCCTGCCTCTCCCAGATTCGGTAAACCCCCTGCTTGGCGTGCGTGACCGCTACACCAGCACCGAGTTTCCCAGTATGGAGCATCAACAATTTGGCCGACTCGTACTAGATTCAGGCGTGCGCGCTCACCACGATTCGGCACCGCTGGACGCTAGCAAACCCGGTATTCTCAATCCGCGCATGCGTGCCCAAGCCGAAAAAGCGGCACAGTTTTTAATCGATCTTCATGCTAAAGGCCTCGAAATCGGTTTTGATAAATCTCTCGAGCACGCCCAAGAGCTGCGCAAAACCACTCCAGACGCCTCTTTAGCCGACGCTCTCGACCCCAAGTATGCGCTTCGCGAATTGCTCACCCTCGAAGAGGAAAAGGCAGCCGATCTTGACGTAATCAACCTTGACCAGGCCGAATTTGCCGATCTATCCGCAATAGTTAACAAGCTCGACGTCCTAGCTCGCGATCTCAATCAGCTGCGTACAGCGAGCCTAAAAATCTCCCATGAGCTGCGCGAAAAGGCCGCTTCCGAGCGAGTGCGCAGCCTCGATATCGACTATCTCAAAGACGTTAGCCGCGAACGCCTCAAACTCTCGGTGCTCAAAGAAAACTCCCTGCTCACAGTCGGGCAGCTCATGGACTTGCGCTGGAAAGTTGGCGAGGTTTCAGGAATTGGTGAGGCTACGGCGTCGAACATCGTTAGCGCAACGCGCGCCTTGAATACCGCGATTTTAGAAGAAACTCCCGTGCGTATCGACGTCGCAAACCGCACCAGCGAACAAACGCAGTTGCTACGCGCGATTTACACCTGGCAAGCTGCCCACGAATCAATCGGCCACAAACAGGCGTTGAGCTTTGCCGCTGCAATCAAGGCGCGCGCCTACCATGTGTCTGGAAACGCCGCTCGACTCATTGTGGTGGGTCGTGGCCGCCCGGCAACTGATTTCGTGGCGCTCGTGCGCGAGTGTCGCGAACTTGCCGCCCAATACAACGGTTTAGGCGATTTGCCAGCATTTTCAGACGACGACGTGTGGTCACGTTTCGCCCGCCAACCTGCCCAAACCTATGCCCTCATGGCTGAAATTGGAATCCTCACCTCTGATTCCAAGAAAATTCGTGGCGAATTGCCCGAAGAAATCGCCACTAAAGTGCAAGAAACCCAGATCGACACCGATCTTCTTACCGCTAACCTGCGTGGATACCAAAAATTTGGAGCACGTTTCGTGCTCTCCCAAGGGAAAGTAGTCCTGGGAGACGAAATGGGGTTGGGCAAAACATTGGAAGCACTGGCTGTGCTTGCGCATCTGTATGCACAGGGAAAACGGTACTCGATCGTCGTCTGCCCGGCCGCCGTCGTGACGAACTGGTTACGCGAAATAGCCGCCAAAACAGAACTTTCCGGATACCGAATTCACGGCGCGAATAAGCATAGCGAAGCGCTGCTGTGGCAGAAAAACGGAGGAATCGCCGTTACCACATTCGAAACACTCGCTTGGTTCGAGGGCTTCTTGCGTGATGCTAAATCCGATGTGGTCTGCACGGTCGTTGACGAAGCGCATTACATCAAGAATCCGGATGCAAAGCGTTCACTGCGCACGGCTCGGCTGATTGCCCAGGCTCGCTACGCCGTCCTTTTGACGGGTACGCCGATGGAAAACCGGATCGACGAATTCCGGCACCTCATTCGCTATATCCGCCCTGACCTCGCGATCCATTCTTCTGTTTTGCCTAAACGCTTCCGCAAACAAGTTGCGCCTGCATATTTGCGCAGAAATCAAGAAGATGTGCTCAACGAGTTGCCTGAGCTGGTCGAGATCGAAGATTGGTTGCCGATGAGTAAAGGCGATCGTGAAATCTACGAAAACGCAGTTCGTGACGGCAATTTCATGGCGATGCGCCAGGCGGCGATGCTCAGCTCTGACTCCACAAAGATCGAACGCTTACGGCAAATTGTGGACGAAGCCAAAGAAAACGGACATCGCGTAATCATCTACTCGTATTTCTTAACTGCGATGAATCGGTTGCGCGAGGAGTTCCCGCAGGCTTTTGGGCCACTTACTGGCTCGGTGTCGTCGGTGAAGCGCCAAGAGATCGTTGACGATTTTTCGAATGCCGACGCCGGTGCGGTTCTGTTGGCGCAGATCGTGGCAGGTGGCGTTGGGCTCAATATTCAAAGCGCTTCGGTAGTGATTATCTGCGAACCGCAGCTCAAACCGACGACCGAATGGCAGGCTATTGCTCGTGCACACCGCATGGGACAGCTCGAATCGGTGCAGGTGCACAGGTTGATCACTGAAGAGGGTGTAGATGAACGCCTTTTCGCTGTGCTCCACCGCAAATCAGAGCTTTTTGAGAGCTTTGCGAAAGTGTCTTTGCTGGCACAGACTTCGAGTGAAGCAACTGAATCCGATGCTCTTGACGCTACCGCTCTTCCAGCAAGCGAGGCGCAACTTGCCCATTCAATCGTCGAACGCGAACAAGAGCGTCTCTTTGGTTCCTGAGACTTGGTTCCTCACACTTGGTTTCTGACACTCCGACGCCGCCGGAAACCTTAAGTTTTGTGCGATAATTGTGCAGTGCACCCCATTACAGAAAATGTGAATTTTTAATACGCTAATTTCCGTATTTGGGTCTAAGATTCAACTCGATAGTTATTTATTGTTATTCGGTCAGACATAGGATCCGTTGTAGATGTCAAAGAAGCGTTTAATCACTTGGAGTGTAGTTGGTGTTTTTGCTGCATTAGCACTCGCCATCGGCACTTATATCGCATATTTCGCTATTGGGCATAAGGCTTTGCCTGGCACCAAAGTGGGCGAAGTGTCCGTTACAGGCATGACGACGGAACAGATCGCCGCGCAGCTTGAGGACGTGGCAAAGAAAGAATCGCTGAGCCTGACTGGCAATGACATCAACCCTCGCAAAGCAAATCTGCACGACCTTGGGGTAACTATCGCGGCGCAAGAAACTGCCGCTGCTGCTTTATCAGCAAATTCGTCGTGGACGAGCTACTTCACTGCGCCTTTCACGACTCGCACAATCGAACCAAAAGTTTCGACCAACGAATCCACGTTGGCTACCTTCGCTCACTCCCTCACTGAGGGAAAGTCGAGCGCGAAAACACCAGTTGAGCCAAGCGTCGTCGCCGCTGGTAACCGCTTCGAAATAAAACCAGGCACCAAAGGTACGGGAGTCAACCCTGCGGATCTCAAAAAAGGCGCATTGGAGATGATTCGCACCCAAAAAGGCCTCCAGCTCCCTTTGAAACTTACTGACGTTTCGCCGTCGGTCTCTGAAGAATCGTTGAAACCGCTCGTTGATGCCGCAACCGCATTGACGAAAGCCGACGTTACGATCAATACCGGCAAAGAAACTATTTCCGCACCAATCGAAGCCAAAGTTACCTGGGTAGACGTCACTTCTGGTCAGGCCAAGATCAACCCGGATGCGGTTAAGGCATGGGTAACGCAAACCGCAGCTCCCCTGCTCAAAGAGGGCGTCACTGGTCTGCGCTACCTCAACACGCGCGGCGAAGTGACTATCGTGCGCCGGCAAGCAGTTGCAGCGACGAACGTCTCCAATATTGACGCTATTACCAGCACCATTGCTGCCAATATGGGCAAGAATGCCTCCACGAATGAAACTTTCCAGGTTGCAGCTGCCGAGTTGAAATGGGAAGACAAAATCATTGACGCCACAGGTAATCCACTCGCCTACACTCCAAATGGCAATGAAAAATGGATTGATGTGAACCTGTCCAATCACACCATGACCGCCTATGAGGGCACCGTGGCCGTGCGCGGACCAATCCCAATCGTCAATGGAGCCACCGAGACTCCTACCGTGGTTGGCACATTCGCTATCGACCGCAAATACCCAAGCAAAACCATGAAAGGCGAAAACGCTGACGGCACGCCGTATGAAACCCCAGACGTAGAATGGGTGATGTTCTTCAAAGGGCCATACGCAATTCACGCAGCGTATTGGCGTTCACGCTTCGGTTACGCCGATTCCCACGGCTGCGTGAACACGCCGACTAGCCACGCAAAATGGCTCTATGAGTGGGCGCCGCTCGGCACCACGGTAGTAACGCACCGCTAGAGGAGCCAGCATGCATCAACCGCTCATCATTAACGCCACAACTCTCGCTTTTTACCATTGGCCGGTAGATCAAGCGCGCGCCGTTGTGCAGATTTCGCACGGCATGGCCGAATACCTGCAGCGATACGATACCTTGGCAAAATTCCTCAACTCCCACGGCATCGCAGTGCTAGGTGCGGATCACCGCGGGCACGGATATTCACGATCCGAACAGGATCCCCTCGGGTATTTTGGCGACGGCGCTACCTGGGATACGGTCGTCGACGATCTTCACAGCGTGCGTCAATACGCCCAAACAATCTACCCTGAACTGCCTTATTTCTTCGTTGGGCATTCGATGGGATCGCTCTTGCTACGCTCTTACCTGCACAAATACGCTTCTGGACTGGCAGGAGCAGCTATCATCGGCACCGGTTTATGGCCAAAAGGCATTGGCGACGCCGGCTACGGACTGGCGTTGGCATTGGGCAAAATCCTTCCCATGCGCGAGGCCAAGCTGCTGAGCGTGCTATCATTTGGCCCTTATAATCGCGGGTTTGGGCATCGTACACCCTTTGAATGGCTCTCGCGCGATTCGAAAGAAGTCGATGCTTACGTGGCCGATCCACTGTGTGGTTACACGCCTCCGAATGTGTTTTTCACGCAGATTTTGGGAGCACTCAAGGCGGTGAATACCGACGCCGCCTTCGAGCTACCCGCGCAAGTTCCTTTGTATCTTGCCTCCGGTGAGGTGGATCCTTTCGGTGGCGAGCAGGCGGTACGCCGTTTGACGCGCATTTATAAAAGGCACGGCCAGCGCGACGTCGAAGCCTATATTTACCCTGGGGCAAGGCATGAGATCTTCAACGAAATCAACCGCGCGGAAGTCTTTTCTGACTTAGAAAACTGGCTATCTCACCACATTTAACATGCGGATTGCCGCTCAATTGCAGTGCGTCGATACGATTGAATTGTGGCGAATTTTAGGGAAAAGTCGGTAGGGAACTTAGCAGCAAACTCGTTAGCGCGCTCTGTAAGTGACGCAGCGGGTAGTTCAACAGATAACTCAGCAGGTAGCAGCGCAGGGCACGCCCACGAAACTGGCACAGCTCAGGCGTGGGCGAGCGGTATCGGAGCATATTTCCTGTGGGGGCTCTTCCCGCTCTATTTCAGTTTATTAGAACCGGCCAATTCGCTCGAAGTGATCGTGCATCGCGCAGTATGGGGAATGTGCACTTGCCTCGTTGCCATCATTATTGCTGGCCAGTGGCGCAATTTGCGAGCCGCCATTGCAGATCGCGCAGTTTTTGGCCGTTTGTGCGTATCGGGCGTGCTTATCGTAGTGAACTGGACCAGCTATATTTTCGCAGTTCAAACTGGACGCACCGTAGACGCAGCTCTCGGATACTTTATTAATCCGCTGCTCACAGTGGCACTTGGCGTCGTCGTACTGAAAGAGACTTTGAGCCGCATGCAGAAAATTGCCGTTGCGCTCGGCGCTCTTGCGGTGATGTATATGCTCATTTCAATGCAGACGTTCCCCTGGCTTGCACTGGCGATGGCAGGTAGTTTCGGCGCCTACTCGCTCGTGAAGAAACGGGTAGCTAATCAGGTAAAACCACTGGTTGGCATGGCAATTGAGACGTCAACGGTGGTGCCGTTACTGCTCATCTATTACGGTGTGCTCGTTTTCCGATCGGATACCTCTTTTCACACTTTGGCGCGCCACAATGAGCCGTGGCTTGGGCATCTGTTGCTTTTGATAGGCGCGGGAATTCTCACTGTGATTCCGCTGCTCTTGTTTGCGCAGGCCTCGCGTGGACTCTCGCTCGGCATCCTTGGCCTGCTTCAATACTTGAGTCCAATCGGGCAGCTACTCATTGCCGTTTTTGTTTTTCACGAAACGATGCCCGCCGAGCGTTGGATCGGCACCGGTATCGTGTGGCTTGCGTTGATTTTCCTTTCTGTCGACGGCGTTCGAGCCGTTTCGCGCTATCGCGGCAAGCCTGTGGGCGGGTAAATTTTCGTGTAGTTAAGTGTGTAGTTAAGTTTGCCCACAGCACACCATATGCTCTGCGCTCAGGTAGAATTTAGTTGTTCTTTGACTGGAGGAAATCGATGACGATTAAAGTTGGGCTTGTTGGTGCAGGTTGGTGGGCACATGACGTGCATGCACCTTTGCATATGAGCGGCGAGGGCACCGAACTTGTGGGCGTGTGGGCACGCGATTCACGCAAAGCTGCGGATTTTGCGGCCGAATTTGGAATCAGAGCATTTGAGAGCTTTGCCGAGCTCTTGAGCTGCTGTGATGCAGTAGATTTTGCGGTTCCACCGCATGTGCAGGCACTTATGGCAGTGGAAGCTGCACGCGCCGGCAAAGCCTTGATTTTGGAAAAACCAATCGCAGGCGATCTCGAGACCGCGCTGCAATTGGTGGAAGCCATCGAAGCGCACAACACCCCACATATCGTGTGTTTTACTCGCCGTTACAATCACGAAACAGTCGATTTCTTAGACGACGTCGCAGCTCTCGCCGTCAATGGCAATATTTTGGGCATGCAAGGGCACTACGTGCACGGCGGTTTGCTCGAAGGAGGCATTTTGCCACCCTCTGGCACGTGGCGGCATGACTTCCACGGTATTTTGATGGATCTAGGGCCGCATGCCATGAATCTTGCAGCGGCAGCCCTTGGGAAAGTCACGAAAGTTCGCGCCCAGTCTGGACGATTTATAACCATTACTGCAGAGCACGAATCTGGCGTATGCAGTCAAATCGCTCTCTCTGGTTCGGTTGATGTGGATTCGGATCATTTCCAAGAGACGGTGTTTGCTGATTCAGGCATCGCTCATTTCGATGTAAATGGCCAAAACCACGCCGAATGCTGGGAAAATATTCGATCCGAATTTATCGGCGCAGTCAATGACGGCACACCAGTTACTGTGGATGCTCGTGAAGCTCTCCATTTGCAAGCGATTCTCGAAGCTGCCCGCGACTCACACGATTCGGGTGTTACGGAAATAGTTGCCCAATATTGAGCGTGCGCAAGATTGAAATCGCGTGAGCACAGCACAGTGGCGCGTTCAACCGAACCTAACGCAACGGCGTCGTTCTCAAGGAAATCAGCGCAGCGGCGTCGCCCATAAAACCACACTTCAAGTACATAAATCACAACACAACAGAATTGAGAAACAGCAATGTACGTAACAAATGAAACGCGTCAATGGCTCATCGCCGAGACTTCTGCCCTAGTCGATTTCGCTCGTAAATCGCGAGTGGAGGTCGGTTTTGGAACGCTCGATGCCGAGGGAGATATCGACACGGCTGCTGGCGCCCAGCTATGGATCAACTGCCGCATGACGCACGTATTTTGCCTGGCTTATCTGCGCGGCGACGAATCGGCTCGTGAGTATGCTGAGCACGGCATTCGCTGCCTGCTGAGCAATTTCCGCGATCCGCAATACGACGGTTTCTTCTCCACAATTTCGCTGGAGTCAGGCGAGCCGCTCGGCGAACGCGGCGACCGAAAAGAAGCCTACGCTCATGCATTCGTACTGCTGGCGGCGTCGTCTGGAATTCAGGCGAGGATCGACGGCGCTGCGGAACTCTTCGCAACTGCTAAGGACGTTCACGAAAAGTACTTCTGGGAAAGCGTGGGGCTGGCGTGCGAATCGTGGGATCGCGCTTTCACCGAGAACGAGCCGTACCGCGGCGTAAACGCCAATATGCACACTGTGGAGGGTTCTCTTGCAGCTTGGGAAGCCACCGGCGATCTGATTTGGCTCGGTAAGGCATACTCGATCCTGAAATTCGTCTTAGGGGCAGCTCAAGGGCTTGGCTGGAGAATCCCGGAGCATTTCGATACGCAGTGGAATTTGCTGCCCGATTTCAATATTGATCAACCGGCTGATCCATTCCGCCCATATGGCGTAACCCCGGGTCATGGGATTGAATGGTCGCGGTTGGCGCTGCAATTTTGGGTTACTGCACAAAGCATTAGCGCAGATCAGTTGCTCGAAATTGGCGTCGACGACGCTTGGCTCGCCGACGTTCCGCAGGTAGCGGTGGCCTTGTACGATCAGGCGTTCGCCGATGGCTGGAGCGTGGACGGCGAACCGGGAATCGTGTACACGACGTCGTATACGGGCGAACCGGTTGTTCACGAGCGCATGCATTGGACGGTCTGTGAGGGCATTGCCGCAGCTGCCGCCTTTGCAACCTACGGTGAGAGCACCGGGGATTCCGAACTGGTTCGCCGTATGAACGAGCGGTTCGAAGAATTGCTCGATTTCGCTCTGTCCAAGATTATCGAAGCTCCTGGCCGCTGGACTCATGAGCTTGATCGAAACAATATGCCATCGGGAATTACCTGGCCAGGAAAGCCTGACGTTTACCACGCCTACCAGTGCTTGTTGATGCCAATTATCCCATTGACGGCAAGTTTTGCATACGCAGTGAAGCTCTGAGGACTATAGTCGAATACGGCTACTGCCTGCGCGCTCTCGCATTAACAACACTCATATTTGACGGAAGGACTCGTGTTGGTTGCTATCGGTTTTGATAGAGAAAAGTATATTGCCTTACAGTCGGAACACATCGCGCAGCGGCGTGAGCAGATTGGCGGCAAACTCTATCTGGAAATGGGCGGCAAGCTTTTCGATGATATGCATGCTTCGCGCGTGCTGCCCGGTTTCACACCCGACAACAAGATTGTGATGCTTGAGCAGCTCAAAGACGAGCTTGAGATTATTATCGTTGTGAATGCGATGGACTTAGAGCGGCAAAAGATTCGTGCCGATCTGGGCATTTCCTATGAAGACGACGTGCTGCGTCTCGTTGACGTGTTCCGCGAACGTGGTTTCTTGGTGAATAACATCGTCCTTACCAGGGCTGATGAAGAGGGCAAGATTGCACAGGATTTCACTCGCAAACTTGAACGGCTTGGACTCACGGTCTCGCAACACTACACAATCGCAGGTTATCCAACCGAATCGACGCGAGTGGTATCTGATGAGGGTTTCGGAAAGAACGACTACGTGCAGACCAGCCGCGATCTTATTGTGGTGACGGCGCCAGGTCCTGGTTCGGGTAAGCTCGCTACGTGTCTTTCACAGGTCTATCACGACTATAAGCGGGGTATTAAAGCAGGTTATGCCAAGTTCGAGACGTTCCCGATTTGGAATATTCCTCTCGATCACCCGGTGAATGTTGCTTATGAAGCGGCAACTGCTGATTTGGACGATGTGAATCTTATCGACCCATTCCACCTCGCAGCATATGGTAAGCAAGTGGTGAGTTACAACCGCGAT
The DNA here is from genome assembly GCF_016907845.1 of Arcanobacterium pluranimalium. Classification (GTDB taxonomy): domain Bacteria; phylum Actinomycetota; class Actinomycetes; order Actinomycetales; family Actinomycetaceae; genus Arcanobacterium_A; species Arcanobacterium_A pluranimalium. The sequence goes on along the minus strand of NZ_JAFBCS010000001.1, from coordinate 706,672 downwards.
GTGGAAGTATTTCCGCTGTTAGCGACGCTGCTTATTGAGATGTCTGGATCGTCGCCGTATCGCTCCCCCACCGATATGGGAGTAAATATGGCCGGATTGTGCATTTGCGATGATGAAGTTACCCGCGAGGCTTCACGCCAAGAGATTATCCGCCGGTATTACAAGGCACTCGTTGATGAGAAGATCGAGAATGCGAAGCCAGTGATGTCGCAGCGTATTAGCCTCATTATGAGCAAGCTTGGACTGAGCAGTGCAGATCGGCGCGTTGTGAAAGCGGCAGTGGACGTAGCCGAAGAATCGGGTGCGCCGGCTTCGGCAATTGAGCTGGGTGATGGCCAGATAATCACTGGAAAAACTTCGGCTCTGCTGGGTTGCTCTGCGGCAATGTTGCTCAATGCTTTGAAAGTTCTTGCTGGTATTGACGACTCCGTGAAACTGCTATCGCCGGAGTCGATCAAGCCGATTCAGACGCTCAAAACCGAGCATCTTGGTTCGCGAAATCCTCGGCTTCACACAGACGAAGTGCTTATTGCCTTATCCGTTTCTGCTGGTACGTCCGAAGATGCGCGACGCGCACTTGCGCAATTGCCAAATTTGCGTGGCTGTGACGTGCACACGAGCACAATCTTGGGATCGGTGGACGAAGGGATCTTCCGCAATCTTGGAGTTTTGGTAACTTCCGAGCCAAAGTTCTTGCGAAAAGGACTCTACTGGAAACGCTGATCTAATACTGATGCTCTAATCTAGAGCGGTGACTGGGGTATTGCGTTATATTACCCCAGCCACCGCCTAAATTACGTCCAAAAAATCAAGAACTTCGGTTATTTACGCGCTTGCAGCACCGTAAACTTTGCATTTCGATCAAGTTCACGCACCCGGTCAAAGCGCTTCTCAACCTCGGGGCGGTAACGCAAATACGAGTTGTGCACCAAGTACAAATCTCCACCTGACCGTAGTACTCGCCAACTCGCATCAAGTAGGCTCTGAATCATGGTGGCATCAATGCGCGTACCTGCATGGAATGGCGGATTGAGCAGCACAAAATCAGCCCAGCCGGAAGGAATCCCACTTCCAGCATCGTCCCACGTAACCTGCACATTTCCTGATTCGATCTGCTTGTGCAAGGTGAGCTGCGCTGATGCGCAAGCATCAGCGCTGATATCAGTGGCATAGATTAATGCAGTGGGCAGCTGATTCAACACTTGTAAAGAAACCGAAGCATTACCACAGCCCAAATCCACAATTTGCGGCGGCGTATCAAAACCACGGCGCGGATCAGCAACTATTCGCTGCATATCCTCAGCTGCACGGCTGGCAAGGAACTCTCCACCAAAGTCGATCTTTGGCCCACCAAAAGCGCCGCCAACTCCGAAAATTTCGCCGTAATCGCTCACGCTACTGGGCACTTGATAAGCCGTATCAGCCCGATTCCCCACAGCGGCACTCACCAAGCACCGAAATTTGCCCACACCCAGCGTAGCTCGGCATTCACCAAGCACCTTTTCCAGCACCTGGTTTTGGCTCTTGCTCATATGCTTTGTGTTCGCACCCGCAACGAACTGCACCCGCCCGCCAAAAAGCGCGAGCGCCGTCGCCATATATTCAAGTTCCGCCAGGGCTTTCGGCAAATGAGACATCGCCAGCACGCTCACCCCAGCGCCAAGCTCTTCAGCTTCGCAATTACTCTCGCTATCACCCTCGCCGTCACCCACACTCGAGCGCAGCACCGATGCCAGCCCAGCAAAGAACTCATCAAGCCGCATAGAACCGTCAATGCCGCTGATATGCACGCGCTGGCGCACCAAAAGCTCATCGGCTAACTCAGCGCATGCCTTAGCCTGCGTGATCGTGCGCGATCCAACCACCACGTGCCGGTGGCGGTCTTGCGCTATCTCGCCCAGTGCCGTAGCGAAAAGATCACCATAGGGATCATCGAACACCACGATACAATCAGCCGAAGATAAACCCGCCTCGCGCGCATTATCAACGATCAGTTCATCAATTTTATTCATTAACCTGCTTTCAGGCCCGAGACTGCGTGGCATCCCACCAGAGGTTGATTCCTGAATCAACCGCATGCACGTCAATAGCCTGCAGTTCTTCGGCAGAAAAGTCAAGATTGCCCAAGGCTCCAGCTGAATCTTCCAGCTGAGCTACAGACGACGCTCCCACCAGCGCCGTTGTGACAGTACGCTCTCCTTGATCGCGCAAAATCCACGCAATTGCCATCTGCGCGAGCGTCTGGCCACGCTGTTGTGCAATCTTATTGAGTTCGCGCACGTGCCCGAGGATATTTTCGCTGAAGAACTCCTTGTTCATCTTTCCGGCACCGATGCGCGAATCGGCTGGAATTCCATCAAGATAGCGGTTCGTGAGCAAGCCCTGAGCTAAAGGAGTAAAAGCAATCGTGCCCATGTTCTGCTCGGCCGTGACGTCGAGCAGCGATGGCTCACCCTCTTCGATCCACCTATTGAGCATCGAATACGAGGGCTGGTGAATCACCAAAGGCGTACCCAACTCACGCATAATCTGCGCCGCTTCCTGCGTGGCAGCTGCCGAATAGCTCGAAATACCAGCGTAAAGTGCCTTACCGGACTTCACTGCATCATGCAGCGCCATCATCGATTCTTCAATCGACGTATTCGGATCCGGGCGGTGGTGATAGAAAATATCCACGTAATCCAAACCCATGCGCTGCAAGGACTCATCGAGCGAATTGAGCAAGTACTTGCGCGAGCCACCAAAACCATTTGGCCCTTCCCACATATCCCAGCCTGCCTTGCTGGAAATGATCAGCTCATGGCGATGCTTGGCCAAGTCTTTGGCCAGAATCCTGCCAAAATTTTCTTCTGCCGAGCCGAAAGGCGGACCGTAGTTATTTGCCAAGTCGAAGTGGAAAATACCCAGATCAAACGCCCTGCGAATAATCTCACGTTGCGTCTGGAATGGGCGATCATCGCCAAAATTATGCCACAAGCCCAAAGCGATGCGCGGCAGCTGCAAACCGGTATTTCCGCAGCGTGCGACTACTGTGCGACTGTAGCGATCGGCGTCGGCAACATACGGTTCACCGGTGGGAAGAAAGTTCAATGTACTCATAGAACCATTGTGCCAAGTGTTCACTATGTATACCACTGGAACGCGATGCTGCCCTGATAGCTTAATATGCGAGTATGAATTCCGTTTTGATCTCCGTAATAGTCATGCTCGTCCTCGCTCTCATGCGCGTTCATGTGGTGCTCTCATTGTTCATCGGTGCGCTGGTGGGTGGCCTGTTGGGCGGCCTCGGTTTCGACGGCACGATGCTCGCTTTTCAAGACGGACTCTCTGGCGGTGCAAAGATCGCGCTCAGTTACGCGCTGCTGGGCGCATTTGCGATGGCAGTGGCAAGCTCAGGCCTGCCTGAAGCCCTCGCCCAGTGGCTCATTGGCAAGATCAAAAACGAAACTCACGCGGATTCGACGCAGGCACGCGAGCAGCACGCACACGCTCTCAACCGCGCTACTCTTTTCGCAAAATGGGGCATGATCGCTGGTATTTTGGCTATGGCGATCATGAGTCAAAACCTGATTCCCGTGCACATCGCGTTCATTCCGCTGCTCATCCCGCCGCTCTTGCCAGTTTTTAACCAGCTGCGCATCGACCGCCGGCTCATAGCCTGCGTAATCACGTTCGGCCTAGTCACCACCTACATGTTCTTACCGGTGGGTTTTGGCGCAATCTTCCTCAATGGCATTTTGCTCAAAAACATCAATGCTGCCGGCCTCAACACCGACGGCGTCAACGTGATGCACGCAATGGGTATCCCGGCCATTGGCATGATAGTTGGGCTGCTCATCGCCGTCTTTTTTACGTATCGCAAACCTCGCGATTACGCCCAAAACGCTACGGGCGCGAATAGCCCCGCGGCGTCGTCTACCGTATCTCCACAGCACGACGACGCTACCAGCAGTAACGCACGCAACCTCGCCTCTCCAGTCTCACGCTACCGAATCGTCGTTGCGCTGGTGGCAATCGTCGCCACATTCGCAATTCAACTCATTATGATGAGCGCCGGTTTCAAATCAGATTCACTACTGGTGGGAGCGCTGGTGGGGCTGTCCGTGTTCATGGTAACGGGTGCCGTGAAATGGAACGAGGCCGACGACGTCTTCACTCAGGGCATGAAAATGATGGCGATGATCGGGTTTATTATGATCTCCGCGCAGGGGTTCGCTGCCGTTATGAACGCAACGGGAGATGTGACGTCGCTGGTGGAGACGGCGTCGGCGCTCTTTTCGGGCAATAAGGCAGCAGCCGCTTTCGCGATGCTCCTGGTAGGACTCATCGTAACGATGGGTATCGGCTCCTCTTTCTCAACCCTACCGATTATCACCACGATTTACGTGCCGCTTTGCCTGAGTCTCGGGTTTTCGCCGCTCGCTACCGTGTCGATTATCGGCACCGCGGGAGCATTGGGCGACGCCGGTTCGCCCGCCTCGGATTCGACGCTTGGACCGACGTCGGGCCTGAATATTGACGGGCAACATGACCACATCCGCGATTCGGTGATACCCACATTTTTGCATTACAACATTCCGCTGCTCATCGCGGGGTGGATTGGTGCTATGGTGCTATAAACTGCACTATTGCGCCTGCGAGACTGCCCGCGATAGCCACGAACCGAGTTTGAATATTTATGCCAAAATTCGATTATTATTTCGGTGGTGCATGCTACTTTTTCCGCAGAAATTAAATGTTCCACTTCAATTAGTACTAATCTAAGTTTGTATATATCTATCATAGATACGTGCATAGAATAATTTTGCACTTACATTGCCGTGCAATGTATTGCACACCGAGAAAGGATTTGCTGTGTCATCCAGTAATAGACCAGCTTCAAATAAAGGAGCTGCTTCCAGCTCAACAAATATTCGCGAGCTTACTCTTCGAGCCATCATTATCGGTGGACTCATCACGCTCGTATTTACCGCCGCCAACGTCTACCTCGGCCTCAAGGTCGGTTTGACGTTCGCAACATCAATTCCAGCAGCAGTTATTTCAATGGCTATTCTTCGCAAGTTTGCTGGTCACACCATCCAAGAAAACAACATCGTGCAGACTATCGCTTCCGCGGCGGGAACGCTCTCTGCAATCATCTTCGTACTTCCTGGTCTCGTGATGGTCGGCTGGTGGAGCGGCTTCCCATACTGGACCACAGCCGCCGTCTGCGCATTTGGTGGAATTTTGGGCGTTATGTACTCCATCCCATTGCGTCGCGCCCTCGTCACCGGTTCTGACCTACCTTACCCAGAGGGCGTTGCCGCAGCTGAGGTACTTAAAGTCGGATCCGACACTGAAAACGTCGAAAATACCGAAGAAAACAAGAAGGGCCTCGCCGTTATTATTTGGGGTTCGATCGCTTCGGCTGGTTACGCTTTGCTCGCTGCTATGAAAGGCGTGGCAGGTTCAATCTCTGCCGCATTCCGGATCGGCTCCGGCGCCACGATGGTCGGCTCGAGCTTGTCGCTCGCTCTCATCGGCGTTGGCCACCTCGTGGGCGTTTCGGTTGGTATTGCAATGATCGTGGGTCTGTTGATTTCCTACGGTGCACTATTGCCATATTTCTCGGCGCAGGTTCTATCCAAAGGTGGAGAGCTGTCCGACGTCGTTTCCTCCACTTTCTCCCACGACGTACGTTTCGTTGGTGCAGGTGCAATGGCAGTTGCCGCCGTCTGGACTCTCATCAAGATCATCGGCCCGATTGTGCGCGGAATCAAGGATTCGCTTGCCTCCTCGCGCAGCCGCAAGAGCGGTGAAGAGCTTCCAATCACCGAACGCGATATTCCATTCAACATCGTACTCGGCGTAATTTTGGCCTCGATGCTGCCAATTGGTGCGCTGCTTTACCTGTTCATTCACGTTTCGGAAATTTCGAATCACACCGTGACGCTGGTGATTTTGTCGATCCTATTCGTGCTGCTCATTGGCCTTATTGTGGCTTCGGTCTGTGGTTACATGGCCGGTTTGATTGGCGCATCAAATTCACCAATTTCGGGCGTAGGTATTATCGTGGTGCTCACGTCTGCACTGCTCATCAAGGTAGTGACTGGCAATGAATCCGCATCTAATGCGCCAGCTCTCGTGGCATACACACTGTTTACCTCGGCGGTAGTTTTCGGAATTGCAACGATTTCAAACGACAACCTCCAAGATCTCAAGACTGGCCAGCTCGTTTCCGCAACTCCGTGGAAGCAGCAGGTGGCCCTCGTGATCGGCGTGGTATTCGGATCACTGATTATTCCACCAGTTCTCCAGCTCATGCTCGACGGCTTTGGTTTTGCCGGCGCTCCTGGTGCCGGTGAAAATGCACTGGCTGCTCCACAAGCTGCGCTTCTTTCCTCAGTTGCCAATGGTATTTTCGGCAACTCCCTCGACTGGAGCCGCATCGGACTCGGTGCCGCAATCGGCGTCGTGATCATCATTGTGGACGAAATCCTCAAGCGCACCAAGAAAGGCTTGAGCCTTCCACCACTCGCAGTAGGCATGGGCATGTACCTGCCAATTTCGCTCACTTTGATGATTCCACTGGGCGCATTCATTGGCCGCGCTTACGACCGTTGGGCAGAGCGCCGCTCCAACCCAGAGCCAATCAAGCGACTGGGCATCTTGCTCGCTACCGGCCTGATTGTTGGCGAATCGCTCTTTGGCGTGGTGCTGGCCGGAATCATCGGTGCAACCTCGAACGAAGAGGCGCTGGCGGTGTTTAACTACGGTGAAATCCCAACTCAAATTGTGGGCGTCATCGTATTCGCCGCAGTGGTTTATGTGCTCTACCGTTGGGTGCAGAAAATTTCATCTACCCCAACCAAAACTGAGATTAAATAATTGAGTATTTTCCGAGCTTAGGCTAGGAATCGACTCAGATACGAGTTGCTCCCTGGGCACGCTGCACACATTGTAGCACGCCCAGGGAGCAACTCGTTTTGCGAATGTGACTGATCTGTGTTCAAATCTTACGCGAATGGTTTTACACTATTTACACGAAACCTAGTTAATCTAGTTGCTTAACGTCTAGTGAGCGGCAATAGCTTCACGCCAAAGTGCCACCCGCCAGCGCTGAGCAGGTATTCAATATTCGAGCAATGGAGATCGACATGGCAAAACACACTGCCGCCGACCTACCGACTTACACTCCCGAAGAAGAGAAGTGGGTCATTAGAAATAAAGACGGTATTCCAATCGGCACCAAACCACACACGAAATGGACGTGGTGGCGCATCGCTATCTGGGTAGGAATCGCCCTGCTTGGAGCAATTGGCTGGACGATGCTCGCCATTATCCGCGGCGAAAACGTCAACGCTATCTGGTTCGTCATTTCAGCCGTATGTACCTACGCAATCGGCTACCGCTTCTACGCACTCTACATTCAAAAGAAGATCATGCGCCCCGATGATCGCAACGCAACCCCAGCTGAGCGCATCAACAACGGCAAAGACTTCGATCCAACCAACCGTGTGGTGCTCTATGGTCACCATTTTGCTGCTATCGCAGGTGCAGGCCCGCTCGTCGGCCCAGTTCTCGCAGCTCAGATGGGCTATCTACCAAGCACGCTGTGGATCATTTTCGGCGTGCTCGTCGCTGGCGCTGTGCAAGATATGCTCGTGCTCTTCTTCTCCATGCGCCGCGGCGGCCGTTCTCTTGGCCAGATGGCTCGCGATGAAATCGGCAAATTCGGCGGTACGCTGGCCACGATCATTGTGTTTATCATGCTCATGATCGTATTGGCTGTGCTCGCCATGGTCTGCGTTAACGCACTTGCCGAAAGCGCATGGGGCGTTTTCGCAGTTGGTTGCACACTTCCAATCGCTATCGGCATGGGACTGTGGCTGCGCTACGTACAGCCAGGCAAGGTAACGCAGGTCTCGCTCGTAGGTTTTGCTCTGCTCGTATTGGCAATTATTGGCGGACGCTGGGTTGCTGAAAGCTCCTTTGGCGCATACCTCCACCTTTCCCCAACCACGCTGGTATGGGCAATGGTCATCTACGGTTTCTTCGCAGCGGTCCTCCCGGTATGGCTCCTGCTCACCCCGCGTGACTATCTCTCAACCTTTATGAAAGTTGGCACGATTGTGCTGCTCGCTCTCGGTATTGTGGTGGTACGCCCGGTTCTCGAAATGCCAGCAGTTACGGAATTCGCAACCAATACCGCTGGTCCAGTATTTGCTGGCACGCTGTTCCCATTCTTGTTTATCACCGTGGCCTGTGGCGCACTCTCGGGCATGCACGCGATGGTTTCCTCTGGCACTACCCCGAAGATGGTGCAAAAAGAAAGCCAGGTGCGCATGATCGGTTACGGCGGCATGCTCATGGAGTCTTTCGTGGCAATTATGGCACTAGCTGCAGCAACCAGCCTTTCACAGGGCATCTACTTCTCGATGAACACCTCGGCCGCATCGCTTCAGAAGATCGCTGGCCCCGACGTCGTCGCCACCTCGAAATCTGCTGAGGAACTTGCCGCAAGCGCCATTAAGAAGATGGGCGTCACCGATGTGACAGGCAAAGAAATCGAAGCACACTGGACGTCGCAGGACGACGCCGGTAACACCGTCACCTACTACGGTGCAGATGCGCTGAAGAAAGTTGCCGAAGACGTAGGCGAGAAGTCGATCGTTTCGCGTACCGGCGGTGCACCGACGCTAGCTGTGTCGATGTCGAATATTATGCGCCAATGGATTGGCGGAAATTCGATGGCTGGATTCTGGTACCACTTCGCGATTATGTTCGAAGCGCTGTTCATTCTTTCGGCTGTGGACGCCGTTACCCGTGTGGCGCGCTTCCAGCTCTCCGACGCGCTCGGCAACTGGATTCCAAAGTTCAAAGATCCATCCTGGAAGGTCGGGGCGTGGATTGCCACCGGCGTCGTTGTGGCATCGTGGGGATCGCTGCTGCTCATGGGCGTAACCGATCCGCGTGGTGGCATCCAGACGCTCTACCCGCTCTTCGGTATTGCAAACCAGCTGATCGCAGCAGTTGCGCTGATGGTTGTAACGGTGATGGTGGCACGCAAGGGCTACAAGAAGTACATCTGGATACCGGCGTTGCCGCTGGTATTCGACACAGCGACGACCTTCACCGCTTCCTACCAGAAGATCTTCTCCCCCGATCCTGCCCTCGGTTACTGGACGCAGCACGCCAAGGCAAAAGAACTGCTCGCTTCGGGCAAGCTCGATGCCGCTAATACCGAGATTCAGCAGGCTGTGGCACGTAATACCTTCATCCAAGGCACGCTGTCGATCCTCTTTGTGGTGGTAGTGGCGCTCGTGTTCATTGCTGCGATTGTTGAAATCATTAAGGCATTCAAGCGCACTGAGCCTATTACCTCGGAAGAGCCTTTCGTGGAGTCGAAGTATTACGCTCCGAGCCAGATGTTCCCAACGTCGCTTGAGCGTAAGCTCGAGAAAGAGTACGAGCTGGTGGGCGATCCAGCGCTCGTCCCTTCGAAGCATTCTGGGCACTGAGTCTCGATCAAATAACAAGGCGTCGTGATCAGCACAGTTCTCATGTGCGGCGCTGATCACGACACAACAACGGTGGTAACGATGACTAAAATTGGCAAGCTTGGCAAAATGTTGCGGCACGTAGCTGGGGAAATTCGCTGGTATACGCGCGAATTTTTTGGCGACACCGCCTATGAGCGATACGTGGCACGCCACAAAATCGACCATCCAGATCACCCACCAATGTGTGAACGCGATTTTTGGCGCATGCGTGATCGCGACGCCGAAGATCAAGTTCAAACCGGCTGTTGCTGAGCACCACGCTGCGTTTATTGCCCTTACTTAGGCGATTTTGTAGCCATCTCGTTTCTATCGAGGCGATGGCTACAAAATCGCCTAAGTTGCATCATGATGATGTATAGTCAAGTTGAATTATCAACTATTGGGGGTCTAATGCTCACAACGCTATCTATTATCACCACCGTCTGGGGCGTGATTATGTCTATTGCACCTATTTTCCAGATTCGCGTGATCCTCAAAACCAAAGACTCCTCTGGCATCTCCGCAGCATGGGTAACCGTGCTGTTCATTGGATATATTTTGTGGTTCAGTCTCGGCGCTGCCACCGGTTCCTTACCGCTGATGATCGCCAACGGCGTCGCACTCGCAACCGGATCGGTGCTGCTCTGGGCCGTATTCACGTATCGCGTACCGAGCACATCTAAAGTCTCCGACGCAGCCACAGCGGCGAAGGCTTCCCAATGACCACCGATATTGCAATCAGTATCGAAGCTTTAGTGAAGAAGTTTGGAAAGTTCACCGCGCTCAACGAGCTCAATCTCCAAATCAACACTGGCGAAGTCCACGGCTTCCTCGGCCCCAATGGCTCAGGTAAGTCAACTACCATTCGCGTTTTGCTTGGTCTACTTAAGGCCGACGCCGGTAAGGTTTCGGTATTTGGAAAAGACCCGTGGCGCGATGTGGTTGATCTGCACAAACGCTTAGCTTACGTTCCCGGCGATGTTTCGCTGTGGCCAAATTTATCCGGCGGTGAAGCAATCGATCTGCTCGGCAACCTGCGCGGCGGACTAGATTCCCGGCGTCGTGAGGAATTAATCGAACGCTTCGAATTGGATCCAAGCAAACGCGGGCGGCAATACTCTAAAGGAAACCGCCAGAAAGTCGCTATTATTGCAGCTCTTGCAGCCAATGCTGACCTGCTTATTCTCGATGAACCGACCTCTGGTCTTGACCCTTTGATGGAAGCAATTTTCCAAGATGAGATAGCTAAAGAGAAAAACGCGGGAAAAACAGTCCTGCTCTCTAGCCATATTCTCAGTGAAGTTGAAGCTCTTGCCGATCGCGTGAGCATTATCCGCTGTGGTGAGATCATACAAAGTGGAACGCTAGACGAAATGCGTGGACAGGCGCGCGTGAATATAGCCGGCACGCTCAGTGTTTTACCTGCTGCCCTTAGCGAATCGCCACTTTTCCATAGCGTCCACATCGCTTCACGCCAGCATTTCAGTGCACAAGTCGAAGCCCATAACGTCAATACGGCACTGGCCGAGCTACTCCATTTTGGAGTAGCGAATCTGACCGTCACGCCAGCCTCACTCGAGGAGCTTTTCCTCACCCAATACGATGAACAGCCCCAACAGCAACCAGCGGAATATTCCTCACGTACGGCGAATGAGCAGGCAAAATAATGCATGTATTTACCGGCACGTGGCAACTTTACCGGGCAGGAATGAGGTACGACCTCAAGAAGATTTTGCCGTGGGTGCTGCTCATTTCTTTACTCTCGATCTCCTCGGTGCTCGCCTACGACGTGGCCTTTCCTGATCTTGCCGAACGGCAGAAAATGGCACTCGCCATGCAGTCGAACCCCTCGTTATCGATTATCTTCGGCCCGGCAAAAGACTTGCTTACGAGCGACGGCTTTAATGCCTGGCGAGCTGGTCAGCTCGGTTCTTTCTTCGCAGCGCTCATGGCAATCTTGCTCGTCACGCGAAATACCCGCGCCCAGGAAGACTCGGGGCAAGGCGAACTGATTGCATCCGCCGTCGTCACCCGCACAGCGCGCCTCATCGCGCCGGTACTGATGGGTGTTACCGCAGCCTGTATGCTCGGAATTGTATGCTTCTTGGGAACGTGGGCGTCCGGTGGCACTCCCCTGGCGACGGCGGTGATCACGGGAGGTTACACCGCTGCAGCACTGATGTTTACTGCCGTCAGCGCTCTCACCAGCCAACTTGGATCAAACGCACGCATTGCCAATATGCTCGCGATTGGCTCTGCAGCATTTTTCTACGTGCTACGCGGCTATTTCGATTCAAGTGCGGCAGCAGAATGGACGCTATGGCTCACGCCGTTCGGATGGATTGAAAAGACAAATCCTGCCATCAGCAACGAGCTTCTTCCCTTCGTAGCTTGTGGAGTATTTTTCGTCATTGTGCTGGCAATAGCGCTAATACTTGATGCGAACCGCGATTTCGGATTTGGGTTCATTGCACAACGACCAGGACGGGTGCGCGCTCCCCGCCTTGGAATTTTCGGCTTTGCCTGGAAAATTAACCGCGGCACGCTCCTGAGCTGGTGGTTCGCTTTTGCTTTCTTGGGCACGATGTTTGGCACGCTCTCGACCTCCATCGTTTCCGTGTTCAAAGACAATCCAGAGCTGCTTAAAATGGTGGCGGGCAAGGCCGCTGAATCGAACCTTATTTATGCTTTCATCAGCTCAATTTTGCAAACTATTGCGATCATGGCGGCCGTTCTCGGCGTGCAGCTCATGATGCGTTTCTACGCTGAGGAAACAGGGCTGCGTGCCGAAACGCTGCTAGCGAGCCCGCTTTCGCGGTGGCGCTATTTGCTGAGCAGCGTAGTTTGCGCGTACTTCGGCACGGCAGTGGCGATGGCGATTTCAGGGCTCGCGATCGGGCTTGCCGCCGCACACGGCTCCGACACAGTTTCGGTGATGCACGTGCTCAAGCAGGCTCTGGCCACAATCGCTCCAGTTTGGCTGCTCAATGCCATCGCGATTGCAGCGGTTGGCGCGATTCCAAAGCTGCGTGCCGTGAGTTGGGTTGCGATCTTGGCGACGTTCAGTATCACTATGCTCGGCCCTTCATTCAAGGCTTCCGACGACGTTTTGCGCCTGAGTCCGCTCTATCATGTGCCGAATCTCGACGCCGCCTCCGTGCAATGGGGTGGCATATATGCGCTCCTTGCAGCTGCAATACTGCTCAGTGCCGCCGCTTTTCTTGGGTACCGACGTCGCGACATCGCCTAAAGTCTGGTAGATGCCCGAGGCTTGTGTGTGGAGTGCCCGGTAGCTGCCCGATGCTTGTGTGCGAAGCGTCCCGAAGATGCCGATGCCGCAATACCGCCTCGCGTCTGGTCGTCCCCTAATATCTATGCGCGGCGAACGACTGAAACTACATGTTAACCGCGTACTTATTTAACCGCGTACTTACCACCACATATAGCCGCGCACCGACCGTATGTAATCGCGCATTTACCGTCGATAGCCGCGCACTTTCCCACAACGGTTCAAAATGTGCATAGTTTCCACAGCGCAGAAGTTAATTTTTCTTCATTCTTGTATGTAGAATAGTATTGTAATTAAATATAGCAATGCAGACGGCGCCGGCCGTGCAGCTACACAAGAATTGGCTATATAGGCACAATTTTCAGCATTCCAACGATACACAGACAGGAACTCAGTATGGGATTTTTTGACAACACCACTCCGACCGGCGGTCTGCAGCCCATCAACCGCGAGCGCATTAAGCAGGCGCTTGATACCATCGGCTGGAATTATCAGGTAGACGACGACGGCGACATCATGGGTGGCTGGGAGCATGGCTACTTCCTTTTCGGCATCACCGGCAATAATGCAGAAGTGCTCATTGTTCGTGGCACCTGGTACGGCACGCTGCCAGGCGAAAAATTGGCTGACGTCAACCAACTCATTATGGATTGGAATCGTGAGACGATCTGGCCTAAGACCTACTCGGTATACAACGAAGAAGAAGATGTAGTTCGCGTAAATTGCGAGCACTCGATGGATTATGAGTTTGGCCTGACCAACGATCAGTTGCGCCAGCATCTCCTTTGCTCCGTTACTACCGGCGCATCTTTCTTTGAGAAGCTCACAGAAGTTTTCCCTGAAGGAATGCCAGCCGAGTGAGTTCCGAAAGATTTAAAGTTGACCTTGGCGGACTCGTTGAGCTGCTCTCAAAAAACCTCTACTCTGGTCCCCAAGTATATATCCGCGAGCTGCTCCAAAACGCCGTCGATGCAATAACCGCACGCCGGGAAATCGAACCGGATGCACCGGCGTCGGTAAAAATCGAACCTTGGGAAGATGGCACAGGCGTAACCGTAACCGACACCGGCATCGGCTTAACCAAAGAGCAAACTGCGGAATTCCTTGCCACTATCGGACGCACCTCAAAGCGCGACGAACTACTCGGAAGCGGCCGAGCAGAATTTCTCGGACAATTCGGTATTGGGATGCTCGCCGCTTTCCTCATCGCCGACGAAATCGAGGTCATCTCACGTTCTGCTTTGCCTGGTAGTTCGCCTGTGCGCTGGCTCGGAAAAGCAGATGGAACGTTCCAAGTTTTCGAAGTCGATAGCGATATTCCCGTAGGTAGCCAAGTGAGACTGCGTGCGCGCCCAGATACTCGCAACTGGGTTGCGGAAGAGACTGTGGTGTCGCTCAGCCGTGAGTACGGCTCCTTGTTGCCGTTTAACGTGCAAGTGCGCTTGCACGTGGGCGACGACCTCAAGTGGCAACGCATTAGCGCCGGAGTGCTCCCCTGGCAAGAAACCTATTCTCACGAGGGAAAACGCACCCAAGCGCTGCGCGCCTATGCAGAGTCGCTATTTGGGTTCACTCCATTGGCGATGATTGATCTTAATGTGCCGTTGGCCGGTGTTAGTGGCGTGGCGTTCATTCTTCCGCAGGCGGTTGCCCCTGGTTCTGGCAAACATCGCGTATACGTGAAGAATATGCTGGTAGGTTCGCGGATCGACTCCATCTTGCCCGAGTGGTCTTTCTTCGTGCGTGCCGTCATTAATGCTGATGCACTTGCGCCTACTGCCTCCCGCGAGCAATTGCGCGACGACGAAATCCTGCTTCTCGTACGCGAAGCACTCGGCGAGCAGATCATCAACTGGATCACTGCCACTATAGATGGCGACTCGGCGCAAAAAGCACAGTTCATTGCCACACATCATCTCGCTCTACGTGCAATGGCTCTGCAAAGCGATGCGATGCTCAATGTGGTGACTAAAGCGGTTCCTTTTGAAACCACACAAGGAATGCTCACCCTTGAACAGGTACGGCAGCTCTCGAGCAGCCCAGAGTCTGCACAGTCGGCTGCTCATTCGCGCCATCATGGGACTGACGCAGACGCCGTGCTCTTTGCAGCCACCGTTGAATCTTTCAAGCGCATTGCGCCGGTAGCACGGGCCGAGGGACTGCTGGTAGTCAATGCCGGATATGTGTACGATCTCGATTTGATTTCTAGGTTGCAACAAAAGCCATCCTGGCGGGTCAAAGAGCTCAGCCCGCGCGATGTGACGGCGGTGCTTGAGTCGATTTCACCAGATCGAATTGCACCTTTGGCAGCGGCGCGCGAGCGCGCCCAAGAGATTCTATCGAGCCATGATTGCAGTGTTGACGTGCGCTTTTTCCAACCCGACGACGTTCCCGCAATTCTCTTGCACGATGTAGACGCCGAGCGCCAACGCAGTTTTGATGAGGAAGTGGAGGCCGCAGGCGATCTGTGGGATGGTCTGCTTACCTCGTTCACTTTGGACGATATCGACGATCTGACCAGCTCCGATAGCGTCGGCGATGGCAGTGACCCCACCGGCGTCGTGCCACCTGCTGCCAAACAGCACACGCGAACGGTTGTGTTTAACGATGCGAACGCAACCGTGCGTCGTCTCTTTGAGGCGCCACACCACGAATCCTTTGCTTCGGGCGTATTCGCACTGTATTTAACTGCGGTGATGCAATCCGGCGAAGGACTCAACGGGGTCGAAACGGGATTACTCAACGACTCACTCAATGCGTTACTCAATTCCGCACTTAAAGAAGGGCACTGAAAGCTATGTGGACTGAGGAAGAAACCTCACGACGACTGTGGCAAATACGCCAACTCCCTTACGGATTAGCACGTACGACTGCCACTGAATGGGTCGTGCGTACGCTATCTAATGATGGGCCAGAGCAAAAACTACCTGAGGCATTGCTGGACCTCGTGGAAGCATACACCTTCGGGCCGGCTTCTCATCATGGCTTCGCCGCTTTTTCGCGCCTGCTTCGCCTGTGGGATGAGCACCCAGAATACTTCGATGAACAGGATCAACAAAATCTGTTTTGGGAGTTCAAATGGGTCATCACAGACTTGACGTCCTACCCACAGATCTCGAAAACACAGGCACGGGCAATGCTCGATGATATGCGCGCGCGTTTTGCCATCGCCGGGCACAGCAGCGTTGCGGTAGATAAAGCCGAATTCCAATGGGCAAATCATATTGGAGACGCCGCCGCAGCTAAACGTTGGCGCAGCGCTTGGCTGGCACACGGGGAAGACCCTATGGATTGTGCAGCCTGCCGCTACGGCTCGTCGCTGGCATATTTGGTGAATCAAGAACGCTTCACGGAAGCCATCGAAGTTGGTGTACCGACGAGTTCTCACTGCAATCGTGAGCCTGCCACTTCTTTGCGTTATCGCGCATTGGCTTTTCTTGAACTTGGCGACGGAGCGCAAGCAGCGCTTCACCTGCTCAATGCCCAAGCCACGCGCGATCCTAGTTTATTTGACGCAAGTGATGTTGGCATTGAATTCGAGATTCTTGCGCGCGGTGGCGCACTTGAGCGGGGGCTACGGCTCCTGCGCGATCGCAGCCAGCCAGCTTTCACGCAGCAGGTAGATCCTGGCACTCGTTTTGACTGGCTCATTTCGCTGATCAAGGGTTTGGCAGCAAATACAGATCAGGGGCAAACTCCCACTTTCATTCGCGAGGGAGAAACCGTGGCTGAGCTGCTCGCATGGGCGGTTGACCAGGCGACGCCGCTCGCACAGGCTTTCGATCGACGCGCGCAGAACACTCGTTTTACTGAAATTCTCGAACGAGCACAGACAGCGAAGCAAGCTGCTGAGTTGGACTTTTCTACTGAACGACTCGAACAGGCAGCTGCGCAGGCGACTACTAGCGACGACTCTGCGGGCAATGAGCCACCAGCAGTGCAGACGCAGGACGTCGCTGATGAGGAGTCTGAAAAGGCTCCCGAAACGCCCGAAGCTAGTTACGCACGCGCAGATCAACTAGCAGCACGCAAAGATTTCGCGCGAGCGGCACAGGAGTATCGGCGTGCCGCGCAGCTTCGCGAAGAGGCAGGAGAATTAGGCGCTGCCGGCACTGCTTTGGCGGACGCAGCACAGTGTTATTCCATTATGCAGGAGTATTCACAGTCTTTTGAACTCTTCTATGCGGCGTGGAAGCTGCTTGCAGTTGGCGGTATTCACGCATCTGCACTGCTTGACATTTTGGCTGCTTGGTGTGGGTGTGCTGAGAAAATTGGTACTGTTCACCAGCTTGCAGACGCTGCTACAGCCGTTGAGCAGCATCTACAAGAACCAGACACTACCGAAATGCTTGGAGAGTATGCAGAACGCCGTGTAAAAGAATACGCATGGAACAAGGCTCGCCTTGTCGATATGCAGGCGCGGATCGGTGCAGCATCAGCTGTGGAAGCTGAACATGCGCAGCGCAAGAGTGCAAATGGAGAAGGTGATACTGATTCTTCGCACCACACCTCACGCATTTTTGAAATCTCTGGAGATGAACAGCGCAGGCGAGCAGTTGAATTGGCGCATGAGGCAGCTCAGGCATTTACAGATGCGGGAGACCTCAACTCTGCAGGTTCTTCCTATGCGTTGATCGGAAAGCTCGAAGCAGAAGCACAGCAGCACGATGCAGCTCAACGCGCTTATGAATCGGCACTCGAAGCATTTACTACTACTCGTAACTCAAAGCTCTTCGAAAAGACGATTGACGAATATGTAACTTATCTTCGCTCAATTGGTCTAGAAGCTAAAGCAACTGAGCTCATGACGCGCCTATTTTCCTAAGCAAATTCTTTGGAATCGGCTAGTTCACTGATCGGTAGATCTATGTGACATGTGCAAAAGCGACTCAGGAGGTGGGCATGACATCTGTCATGCCCACCTCCTTACACCTAACACTTTTGCCAAAACTATTATTCAGCCACAATAAATACATGAGCATTAAATTATCCAATGTGGTCAAGTCTTTTGGACTTGGTGGAAAAGTCAAGGCAGTAAATGGGATCAACCTTAATATCCAGCCTGGAGAAGTAGTTGCACTCCTTGGCCCGAACGGCGCCGGCAAAACTACCACTATCGATATGATTCTCGGCCTAACCGAACCGACCGAGGGAAAAATCGAGGTTTTGGGTGCGAGTCCGCGCAGCGCCGTCGTCGATGGAAAAATAAGTGCCCTGCTCCAAACTGGTGGCCTCCTGCGTGACATGCGCGTTGGGGAAGCCGTAGACTACATCGCCGCAACCTACCACAAGGAAACTCTGAGCCGTGCTGCGCTCGAGCGCGCCGGCATCTCTCACCTCGCACAGCGCAAAATTGCCAAATGCTCTGGCGGTGAGCAACAACGCCTCAAATTCGCCCTCGCCCTGCTCCCCAACCCTGAACTACTCATTCTCGACGAGCCTACTACCGGCATGGACATCACCGGACGTCGCGAGTTTTGGGCAAGTATGCGAGAAGAAGCCACCGCTGGCCGCACGGTCGTATTCGCCACCCACTACCTAGAAGAAGCACAAGACTTTGCCGATCGCATCGTGCTCATGAATCACGGCAAAATAATTTCGGACGGATCGGTGAGCGAAATCCGTAATATCACTGGTCAAAGGCGCGTCACTTGGATTCAAGACGGCGAGAGCCACACGGCGCTGAGTCCCGATTCAGATGCCTTCGCGCGCGAACTACTCGCAACGCCAGGCGTGCACAGTCTCGAAATTGCAGCTCCTTCGCTTGACGACGCATTCGTTTCACTCACCTCGGAGAACGCATCATGAAACTATCCACTTTGATCACAATTGACTTCAAACGCGCGCTGCGCGATTCCGGCACGGTGTTCGTGCTAGGAATTCCGCTGCTCATGTTCATTATTTTTGGTACCACGACGTCGTATGCCGAATACCCGTTTGGAAACGGAAACGTGGCGATGATGACCATGATCAATATGGCCTTGTATGGTGCAACATCGGTGACGGTGGCACTCGCTTCTAACGCGGCGGTCGAGCGCATGCAAGGCTGGGGTCGGCAAATCGCGCTCACTCCCCTGCGCGATTCGCAATATATTTTAGTGAAAGTGGTGGTAGCGGGAGCGTTCGCACTGCTGCCGATGCTCGCAATCTACTTCACTGGATTCGTTACCACCTCCGAGGCTCCCGCGCGAGTTTGGGCGCTCAGCTTCGCACTCATCCTGGCGGGCGCGCTGGTGATGGCTTTATATGGTCTGTTTTTCGGTCTGGCATTAAAATCGGACAGCGGCACGACGATCGCAACCGGCACGCTCGTCGTCTTAAGCTTCCTCGGCAATCTTTTCGTGCCACTCTCTGGCACGATGCTCACGATCTCGAAGTTCACGCCACTCTATGGCTTGGGCGTTATTGCCCGCTGGCCGCTGGCTGAGGGCGCGAATGTGGGCATGGACGGAAAAGCCGTCCAAGAGTCGCTCACTCTCGCCATTGCAAACTTGAGCGTCTGGACGCTCGTGTTAGCTGCGGCGTCGCTCTGGGCGTTCAAGCGTTCGCGGTCGCGTTAAAATAGAGTCATGCACTCCGGTCGATTTTCAAACCGCGGTGAGCGCGCAAACCGAGTGAGCGGCGCAAAAACGCAGGCCATTGACGCCAACAATATTGAGCGACGCGGCACGCTTGCTGGATACGTCAGCGGTCTCGTGTGGCTCGGCTTCCTGTTCTACCCGATCTATGCTGCTTTACATCGCGATCCGCTGATCAAATACACAGCTCTAGGCTTCACAGGTCTGTTTATTCTCACGTATATTGGCTCGCTGGCCGTGGCGTTCAAGAATGAAATTTTTCTTCGCGGGCAGTTCATGCCGCGCGTGATTGCGTTGATCTTTACGGCGATCAGCATCACAGCGATAGAGTTTTTCCTGCTAGGCGATATTGCCGTGACGTACGTCGTGTACTTAGTGCCAATTTGTATATTTTTGTTACCTATGCCGTGGAATTTCTATATTTCCGGTTTGCCGGTGATCTACACCTTTATCTTGGCATTTACGAGGAACTTTGAGATTTTATCGATTGCAATTGGCTCAATCGGAACGTATATCGCGGTGACTGCCTCAGTATTCTTCCAGGTCCTGGGGAATAAAAAGACGGCGCTCGTCACGCAAATGGCGACTCTCGAAGAACGCGAGCGAGTGGCACGAGACGTGCACGATGTGCTCGGTCACTCACTCACCGCTATTGCCCTTAAATCGGAGCTGGCTCGTGAGCTGGTAGAGCGCGATCCGCAGCAGGCGCGCGCGGAGATCGACGCGATTTATGAGTTGTCTCGCGGAGCTATTGCAGAAGTTCGCGCCACTGTCTCAGGTTTGCGCGTGCGTCAGCTTGTGCACGAACTGGACGCGGTGCGCGCTATCGTACACGACGCCGGAATCGAATTTTCGCTGGTAGGAAGCCCAGATGAGGTTACGCCCAGTGCACGCATCCTGTTTGCTTGGGCGTTGCGCGAAGCCGTCACCAATACGGTAAGACATGCAAAAGCGCAGCATATTTGGGTTACGCTTCGTGAGGACGCCATTTCGATTCGCGACGACGGCGTTGGGATGGGTTCGCGCAGTTTCGGTAATGGTTTGTCTGGTTTGCGGCATCGGGTGGAAGACGCCGGCGCCAAGCTGAGCGTTTCGAGCCCCGATCCAGGTACTGAGGTTAAAATTGAGCTATGAATCGAGTGATCAGAGCATGATTAAGGTGTTACTCGCAGACGACCAAGCGATGATCCGCGGCGCGCTCTCGGCACTACTTTCACTAGAAGGCGATATTGACGTCGTGGCAGAGGTAGGCACTGGTGATGCGGTGATTCCCGCCCTGGATCGAGCCTTTGGAGGATGCGATGGCGCTGATGGGCACGATGGTGCTGGTGCGAACGAAAGTGCTAGTCCCTACGAAAGTACTGGTGCGCACGAGAGCACTCGTGGAACCGGCGTCGACGTCGCTATTTTGGATATTGAAATGCCGGGCTGCTCCGGAATTGAAGCTGCGAAACTCGTACACGAAAAGTATCCGCAGGTGAAATGCCTCGTCTTGACCACATTTGGGCGGCCTGGCTATATGCGACGTGCACTCGATGCGGGCGCGCTCGGATTTATGGTCAAAGAGACTCCTGCGCGCGAGCTCGCCACCGCGATCCGTCGTCTCAATCAAGGAGAACGCGTTATTGATCCAAGCCTGGCTGCGGCGGCACTGGTCGAGGGTGCCAATCCCCTGAGCGAGCGCGAAAGCGAGCTGTTGCGATTGACGCTAAGCGGGGATCGGATTTCAGATATTGCGCGGCGAGTTTTCCTCTCGGAGGGCACCGTTCGCAATCATTTAAGCGCGGCGATGGCCAAGACTCACACCGAAACACGGATGCAAGCTGCATTATTAGCTCAAGACAACGGTTGGCTCTAAACTCTTATTGAGAACATATGTCGTTACATAAACATATTGCAATATTCTTATATGTGTGATTGGATGGATTCATGAGAACATTGGACGGCCAAGCCGAGGTTGCGAGAATCTTCAAGGCGCTCGGAAACGAAGGGCGACTGGTCGTACTATGGGCTCTCAGTCAAAAAGACTGCACAGTTAGCGAGTTAGCAGCGATTACGGAACTATCCCAACCGCTCGTCTCGCAACACTTGCGGTCACTAAAACAGGTGAAACTCGTGAACGGCACCCGCCAAGGCAAAGAAGTTATTTACTCCCTTGCCGACCACCACGTTGCACACATCGTGGAGGATGCGTTCATTCACGTTACCGAAGGAGAGAATCATGACTAACCTCGACATTCACGCAGAGCACACCGTTGCCGAGCACGAGCACGGCGAAAACTGCGGACACGAAGCAGTACAGCACGGCGATCACATCGACTACGTACACGGCACGCACCATCACGCTCTTCATGGCGACCACTACGACGAGCACGAAGCGGTTGCAGAGCACACCGTTGCCGAGCATGAGCACGGCGAAAACTGCGGGCATGAAGCTGTTGAGCACGGCGATCACGTGGACTACATTCACGATGGACACCGCCACGCAGCACACGGCGAGCATTACGACGAGCACTGAGTTTAGCTCAATACCCGTACTCCAAATAGGCGATTTTGCAGGCAATTCGCACAGTGCGTTTCTCGGCAGGTTTTTGATTCCTCCGCAGATTCTCATTGACGCGCGGAGCTTGTGAAGTCGCCTATTTGAGTTTTCGAGAAGCCAGTTGCGGCTTTGGATTATCGGTCAACAGTAGAGACGTAATCACCCAAGACAAAGGTGCTCGAATCCAAGAAATCTCCCGATGCACTCCACGATTCACGGACCGCGAACAAACAATAGCACTGCACACCTTGGCAATTTCCGCACGCCACGGTAGAGTAATACATGCTATTTGGAATCATTCCAGTTTGGAAGAGCTGGGGGGGTTACGCAACGCAGAAACAACACAAGGCGAGTGCGCACGTAAGGCGGATCCGGCGTCGTCGGTATAAAACACCGGCAAAACTGGACAAGCCTACGCGAGCAAACACTCACCAACGCGTGGTAAGCGCTGCACAAACATCTCCCCAGCCCAATAGCAACCCAATCACGATACTCAAATAAGGAGAAAAAGATGTCGCTTATCAACACCAAAGCAGCCGAATGGGCAGGAACCGCTTACCACAACGGTGATTTCGTTGACCTTTCTAGCGAGGACCACAAAGGCTCATGGGCAATTCTTTTCTTCTACCCAGCTGATTTCACTTTCGTGTGCCCAACCGAGCTCGAGGACATGGCCGACCACTACGCAGAATTCGAGAAGATGGGCGTCAAGGTGTACGCATTCTCAACCGACAAGCACTTCTCCCACAAGGCATGGCACGATTCCTCCGAGCGTATCGGCAAGATCACTTTCCCAATGGTTGGCGATCCTACCTGCAAGATCGCTGAAGATTTCGAGACGCTTCGCCCAGGCGAAGGCGCTGCGGATCGCTCCACTATCGTGATCGACCCAGACGGCGTGATCCAGTACGTTGAGACCACCTCCGAGGGCGTCGGCCGCAATGCCGCCGAACTTCTGCGCAAGGTTAAGGCAGCTCAGTACATCTACAACCACCCAGGCGAAGTTTGCCCAGCTAAGTGGGAAGAGGGCGAAGAAACGCTCGCTCCTTCATTCGATCTTTCCGGAAAGCTCTGATGTTTCTCGACGACAACACAATCAACCAGCTCAAAAGCTTAGTTACCAATATTAAGCTGCCGATTCGTTTCGAGGCTTCGCTTGACGATACAAAGCGCTCTGCGCAGATGCGTGAGATGCTCGAACAGGTTGCGCAACTCTCGGATCTCATCGAGTTTACTGAGGTAGCTCACGAGCGCACGCCGTCGTTCGCTATTTCACGCGTGGACTCGGACGTGTCGGTGCGAATCGCCGGCCTGCCGATGGGCGAAGAGTTTTCGAGCTTTGTATTGGCGATGGTTCAGGTAGGCGGACACCCCGTGCGTGCGGATGAGGACGTTATCGAGGCGATCAAAGCCATCGACGAGCCTCATGAGTTCGTCACATACATGTCTCTCACCTGCCAAAACTGCCCGACCGTGGTGCAGTCGCTCAACTCGATTTCGATCCTCAATCCGCTGATCAAGCACACCGCAGTTGAGGGCGGCGCTTTCCAAGACGAAGTGAACGCGCGCGGCATCAAAGCGGTGCCCGCCGTCTTCATGGACGGAGAGCCGTTTGGCCAGGGACGCATGGGCTTCCAGGAAATCTTGGCAAAGCTCGATACCGGATCGAACGCCAAGCGCGCCGAGAAGCTCAACGCTTCCGAACCGTTCGACGTGCTCATCGTAGGTGGCGGACCGGCGGGTGCGACGGCGGCCGTCTACGCTGCCCGAAAAGGCCTGCGTGTTGGCGTGGCCACAGAAAATGTGGGTGGTCAGGTACTCGATACGGCCTCGATTGAAAACCTCACGGTGATCGACAAGATCGGCGGCACAGCGCTCGGCAGCGAGCTTGAACAGTCGATGCGCAGCTACGGCGTAGAGATCATGACCGGCCTGCTCGCCGAGAAGCTGCACAACAAGGACGACGCTGGGTTGTTCGCGATCGATTTTTCCGGCGGCGTTACGCTGCGCGGCAAGAGCGTGATCGTGACGACGGGCGCGCGTTTCCGCACTACAGGCGTACCGGGCGAAAGCGAGTACCGCAATAACGGCGTAAGTTTCTGCCCGCATTGCGACGGACCGCTGTTCAAGGGCAAGCCGCTCGCTGTAATTGGTGGAGGCAACTCCGCGATTGAGGCAGCGATCGACTTGGCTGGGATTGCCGAGCACGTGACCGTTGTGGAGCTAATGCCCGAGCTCAAGGCAGACGATGTGCTGCTGAAGAAGCTCGATTCGCTGAGCAATACCAGCGTGATTACGTCCGCTGCGTTGCAAAGCGTTGAGGGGGACGAATCCGGCGTTACCGGCATTACCTACAAGGACGCCGATGGCGAGCTACACGAAGTGCCCGTTAACGGTATCTTTGTACAGATCGGTCTAATTCCGAATGCCGAGTGGCTCGATGGCACGCTTGAGCTCAAGCGCGGCGCCGTGGTGGTTGACGAGCATAACGCAACGTCGATACCGGGCGTTTTCGCTGCTGGCGACGTTACCGACATCCCATACAAGCAGGTAGTGATTTCGCTTGGCGCTGGGGCGAACGCCTCGCTCGGAGCGTTTGATTACTTGATTAGGCAGTGATCTAGCGCAGGCTAGCTGGGCGTAGCACCGCTTTTTGGGGCGATTCTCGCAACATCTCGAAATATTTTCAGATGTTGCGAGAATCGCCCCAAAATTTTACCAAGACCATTCTTGACTAGTCGTTCTTGAATGGATATTCTTAAAACATGGGCAGAAATAGATCATTCAACACAGACGATGCGCTTGCCGCGAGCGCACGTTTGTTTCGCACAAAAGGCTTCGAGGCGGCGTCGATAGACGACGTCGTCGCAGCAACCGGCATACACCGCGGCAGCTTGTACAACACGTTCGGCAGCAAACACGGGCTGTTTTTGAAAGTGCTAGAACAAGCCCTATCGGATCTCACCAAAGCCGAGAACCTGGAAATACTGCTCGTTGCACTATTTGATATCGCCCCGGAAAACCAGGCAGTTCAAGAACTTATCGCCAAAGCGATGAGCGGCGAAAAAGGCATTGACGCAGCACTCGGGCGCGCACTTTTACAGCGAGCCGGTCTGCGCAGCACGTAGCGAGTTGGTTTACCCAGCAAAAGCGCCGGCCTACGCCGCACAAAACAGTCCCTTGTACAGCGGCAAACTTACGCCGCGCAAAACAGTCCCGCTTGCACAGCGCAAACCTGTATAGCGAAAACTTGCACAGCACAAAAACAGCCCCACTCACACAGCTCAAAGCAAACCCGCTTGGCGCAACCACGAACGGGCTTTCACTAACACCTAGAAATGAGAAAAAATGACTACCACCAAAATCTTCATCACCCCTACCGAGCTGGTCGTACGCCCGTGCGGAATCAACAAATTGTGGAGCTTGAAAAAAGAAGTGCGAGTGCCACTGCGTAACGTACGCGGAGCCACGCACGATCCAGGTATGCGCCATGAG
This sequence comes from Arcanobacterium pluranimalium, assembly GCF_016907845.1. Classification (GTDB taxonomy): domain Bacteria; phylum Actinomycetota; class Actinomycetes; order Actinomycetales; family Actinomycetaceae; genus Arcanobacterium_A; species Arcanobacterium_A pluranimalium. Next base: position 681,247 of record NZ_JAFBCS010000001.1, on the reverse strand, counting down.
CCAAAAGGGATGCGCGCACCTGGTTTGCGCTGCGGCAATAAACTTGCAGGCACATTCCACGTGGATGGCACTCGCAACTTTTGGAATGTGAGCGGATACGAGAACGCAATCGTGATTCAGCTAGCGCCGGGCGAGCATTTCAACCAGCTCATCGTAAGTGTGGATCACCCGAACGAGAGCGTCGCTCTGATCAATAACGCCATCACGAAATAAGCCGCTTAAGCCGCATAAGGCGCTCGATAGGCGGCGCAGCACACGGCAGAGTACGCCGCACTGCAGGTGGCGCAGTTAGCAATCAATTAACTGGCGCACAAAAACTTGCCCGCGAGCAACACCGCAAGCAACACGGCACGCAGCGCAGTACCCAGCAGACCATTTAGCGAACCATTCAGCACGGCAGGCAACGCAGCGTACAGCGCAGCAACTCACCCAGTAAGTTACCTGCTGAGAAGCGAATACTTAGTGCATATCTATTCTGAGCCGAGCTTGTCGTCAGCTGCGTCGCGTGCCGAATCAAGTTTGTCGGTAAATTTGCCGCCAGTGAGCTTATCTGCGGCGTCGTGAATCGCGTCGAGCGCCTGATCCGTTTTCTCTTCGTCGTCCTTGATGTCGTCGAAGGCTTGGGCAGCTTTGTTTTTGAGGTCATCGAAATTCATGGCTTTCCCTTCCATATGAGCAGTGGAGAACACAACCTTACCTGCCGCAATAGCTGCGCCTCGTGTGGAGCGCGCGGGCAGGGCAAATCGAGCAATGTTCGCTATACGTGCGTCACGGTCAAAATCTGCACATTTAACGCGCACACCTCAACAATCAGCGCGCGCATTTATTCTATATTTTTCGCCTGCAAATTCCGAGCGCAAATGCAACCACACCCGTCGTCGCCACCCTTTGCCGTTTACAAACCTGCGTGTTACTCTTGACTCACGAGTTTCAGGATTGTGACGAAAGGCAAGACCTGATCACCCGAGATTCCCACGTGAATTCCTGCTGTTCACGCACGGGTCTCAGTGTCCACGCATGGGTGTTGTGCGCTTTCGTCTCCTGTTTTCCGCTCGTTCCTCTCTGATTTGGCGACTCGAAGATTTGCCAGTGGCAGATTCTCACTCTCACTACCGCCATCATCATTCCGAGTTGCATTACTGACGACGACGGCGAGCAGCGCCGCATGTCCACGTAATACGTTGCATCGTCGCGACGTTGAGTGAAAAGCGGAAAAATGTTCAAAACTCTTCAAAAACTCGGCAAGTCGTTCATGTTGCCGATTGCTATTCTTCCAGCAGCTGGTTTGCTGCTCGGTATCGGTGGAGCGCTGTCTAATGCCAACACCGTCAAGGCATACCCGGTGCTCGATAACGCATTTTTGCAGGCGATTTTCTCAGTCATGAGCGCCGCCGGTAACACGATCTTTGCGAACCTCGCTCTCCTACTCTCGATCGGTCTGTGTATTGGCCTGGCCAAGCGAGACAAGGGCACCGCCGCACTTGCCGGTATCGCCGGATACTTGGTGATGGTAGGGACGATGAACGCCCTGATGCTTCTTCGCGACCCCGAAGGAAAAATCGACACCGGCGTCGTAGGCTCGCTCGCAATCGGTGCCATCGCCGTCTGGCTTCACAATCGCTACCACAATATTCAGCTCCCGCCGTTCCTTGGATTCTTCGGCGGCTCACGCTTCGTGCCAATCGCGTCTACTCTGGCAGGTATGCTCGTGGGATGCATGTTCTTCCTGATCTGGCCACCAATCCAGAGCGCTATGGTTTCCGCCGGTGAGGCAATCGCTGGCTGGGGTGCGATCGGCACATTCTTCTACGGCTTCCTCATGCGCCTCTCGGGTGCGGTAGGTTTGCACCACATGATTTATCCGATGTTCTGGTACACACCACTCGGCGGAACCGAAGTTGTTGCTGGTCAGACCATCGAAGGTGCTCAGAAGATCTTCTTCGCCCAACTCGCCGACCCAAGCCACGTGGGTTTGTTCACCGAAGGAACTCGCTTTTTCGCTGGTCGTTTCGCTACCATGATGTTCGGTCTCCCCGGCGCCTGCTTGGCGATGTGGCATGTGCTCCCTAAGGATCGCCGCGCGAAGTACACCGGTCTGTTCGCTTCGGTAGCGCTCACCTCGTTCATCACCGGCATCACCGAACCGATTGAGTTCATGTTCCTCTTCGTGGCACCGTGGTTGTACGTCATTCACGCTTTCCTCGACGGCGTATCGTTCTTTATCGCTGATATCTTGAACATTTCGATCGGAAACACTTTCTCGGGCGGCGTGATCGACTTCCTCCTGTTCGGCGTGCTCCAAGGCGAATCTAAGACCCACTGGCTTTACGTGATTCCAGTCGGTTTGCTATGGTTTGGCCTGTACTACGTGGTGTTCCGATTCCTGATCACCCGTTTCAACGTGCCTACTCCTGGCCGTTTCGACGACGCTGAGGCACCGGCGTCGTCCGACCCAACAGCCATCGACGCAACTGAAGGTGTTGCAGGTGCTGGAAGTGCAGCGGAGGCCGCAACAGGTGGCGCAAACGACAAGAACGCCCAGCTCAAAGCCGAATCCGAGATGATCGTCAAGGCGCTTGGCGGCCCGGAAAACCTCGAGGACGTGGACGCATGCATCACCCGACTGCGCGTTGCCGTTAAAGATGGCTCGAAGGTAGACAAAGCCGAGCTCAAACGACTTGGCGCGGCGGACGTGTTCGAGGTCCGGGGCGGCGTGCAAGCGGTGTATGGTGCAAAGGCGATATTGTACAAGAACGTGATTAACGAATCGCTGGGTATCGACGACTGAAAGGCTAGAACGTGGGACTGTTTGATTGGATGAAAAAGACGGCGGAGGTCGAGGTTTTCGCGCCCGTACCTGGGGATTTGCTCGAGCTTTCTGAGGTTCCCGATCCGGTGTTCGCTGGTGAAATCCTGGGTAAAGGCTTCGCTGTGGCGCCCACAGGATGCGTCTTTGCTTCACCAATCGCGGGCGAAATAACGATGCTCGCACCGACCCTGCACGCATTCGGAGTGCGTTCCCCCGAGGGAGCTGAAATTTTAGTTCACATCGGCATCGACACCGTTGCGCTCAAAGGCGAAGGTTTCGAAGCGCTTGCGCAGATGGGCGACGTCGTTGAGGCCGGCGATCCAGTGGTGCGGGTGGCGGACAACGTCGCTCAAAAAGTACCGTCAATGGTATCGCCTGTAGTGAACACGTCGAAAGCAAAATTTGAAATCGCACAGCTCAACCTGGCCGCCAAGCCCGGTGAGCCTGTGGCAATTTTGCGTGCGTTGGGGGCGTGAGTTCCATGTACGTTCGGATTGTGCGCATTTATAACAACAATGTGGTGCTGGCCGAACGTGAAGGCGATCAAGTGGTGCTCCTCGGGAGGGGAATCGGTTTTCAGCGCAAGGCTGGGGATTTGATCGACTCCCGAGGGGCGCGCACTTTTGTGCCCGACTCGCTTCACAAAGCCGCGCAGGTGGCCGGATTGTTGAGCGAGGCCACGCTTGAGCAGGTTGAGGTCACGCGTCGGATGGTGGAGTTGGCGACGCCGGAGGGTGTGGGTGGTACGGCGCGAGGTGCAGCGGCTGATGGTCCGGTTGTGGATGGTCCGGCGGCGGGTGGCAGCGGCGTCGGTGCTGGTACGGGCGTTGTTGGTTCGGCTGGGGCTGCAGGTGTGGTGGCATCGGGTGCGGCGCGAGCTGGGGCGCGAGGTGCGACTGAGGCTGCGGCTGAGACTCGGGCGGCGGCGGCGTCGGGAGGTGCTGCGGCGTCGTCAGAAAGGACGCGAGGTGCAGCGCGCGGTGCTGCGGCGTCGTCGTCGGGAAATACTGGCGCGGACGCATCCCGCCCCGGCAAACAAATATTGTTTATGGCGCTCTTGGATCACTTGGCGGCCGCCGTGCGGCGAGCAGAGCAGGGCATAACCGTAGATTTTGCTCTGAAATGGGAGGTCATGGCGCTGTTTCCGAGCGAAGCGGGCTTAGGAAAAGAAGCGCAGAGGCTGGCAGAAACTGAACTGGGTGTGCGGTTCCAAGAAGACGAGTGGGTGGCGTTTGCGCTGCATTATGTGAATTTCCGGTGGGCGAACGGGAATTTGCTGAAAACAGTTGCGATGACCAGCGTCATAAAGGACGTGTTTGCGCTGCTTGAGGAGAAATGGGACGTGAAGATTGATCAGGAGTCGGTGAATGCTTCGCGTTTTGTGACGCATTTGCGGTATTTGATTGTGCGGACGGTGCGGCACAGTCGCACCCCGCATGGCGTGGATGTTTACGACGCCGTGCAGCGTTCTACCCCTGGCGCTGCCACTACCGCGCAGCAGGTAGCCGAGCTTATCGGGAAAGCCCTGGGGGATGAACTGTCCCGCGAAGAAGTGGGATATTTGGGGCTACACTTGGCAAGGCTCTATGAGTCGGAGCTGGGGGCGTAGGTTGAAAAGTTGTGGCGTGGGCGAGTTGGGGTGTTCGTTGAGGCGGAGCTGGCAGCAGAGGTGAATTTGGCCATGGGCGGGTAGGTGCGTCGTAAGCAATTTACACCCTAGGCAGGGTTTGGGAGTTAATTACGCGCGCTCCTACTCCGTTTCGACGACGGCGTCCTCCACAACGATTGCGGAGATGATGCGCTCTCGGCACTTCCAAACTAACTCTTTTGGGGGTCGTACTTCCACAAAGCTTCTTGATCCCAATTTGGCGGGAATCCCATCGCGGCGAGGACATCAATTGAGCTTGGCAGTTTTGCCTTTTTAACGAGCGTAGCGAACGATCTTGGCCAGTTCGTAGCTGGATCCACAACAGTTACGCAGTGTACAATCAAGGCACACAAAAAATAGAGCCGCTCATTGGAAACCGATTTGAGATGTAGCAACGTATCGGGAATTTGACCTGCATCCTTGACAATGGGCGGAGCAAATACAGTTTTGCGATTCCAAATTCTTCCACCATGAGCACAATGATTGCGCAATACTGTTAACGGATGGAGATATTTCCATAGTAGACGTGAATTGGGGATTGCGAACTCCTTGGCAATTTTCTGAGCGTCGTTACGTCTTAAAAGTTCAAATAGCCTTACCAAGGCACCAAAACTGAGTACTTCAGTGACTACCCAAATTGGAAGTGGATCCAAGTATCTGTGGTTAAAATGCTTTACAAAATCCTCATGTCTTGCATCGGAAATTGATTTCTCACAAGTTTCCTTCCATAAGTCAAACTTCGTTTTCTCACATTTGTCGTCGCTTCTTTGGATGACCTCATTCGCCCGGTGGTCATCAAGAAACTCAACATTAAGATGCGCCCACGGATTCGTCTTCCCTAATTGATAGCCGATCCGAACACGAAGTCCGATTTCAAGAGCGAGGAGTCCTTCAAATATTTTTGACCGAAGCTTTTCATCGAATCGATATAACAAGAGTGCGTCACTAAAGCAAGATCCGTCAACAAATTCATCGAGACGTCGACCAATAGAAAGTTCCGACGTGGTTGGATCATGTTTTCTGAACACGTATGTGTATGCAGAAAACCGATAATACCCAATACCTTTAAGGGCTTGGATGGCTTCCTTTCGATTATTGACCAGAAGCCCTCGACTTTCCATAAGAGAAAGCTGTTGGTCATAATAACGATGAGGTTTATCGTATGGAATTTTTCCCATTGGACACCTCGATTTCAGATGAAAGATATGGAAAACCGAACCATATCTAGCGCTGGCACACAGCCGATACTAGATAGCGGGTTCGGTATTTATGCTCCACATCCTAGCCACTTCCGGCATAAGACTCAATCATTTTCAAGAAGTGATAGCTACTCCATAGCTAAAGCACTCCCCTACCTGTTCTACTGGTTCGGGAATCTCACTGACCAATAAACCTATATAACAACAATCGAAGCGAAAAACGCAGATCGTCATGTCGTCGTCATCAGCTTGTTAACGATACTGGTCAACTGCTTGTGCATAGGCCTCTTTTGCCAAGATCGAGGAGTGAAATCTCCGAAACATGGACACTTGCCCGTCGCGCATCAGATCAATAACGAACTGCCGAAGTGGCTCTCGGAAAATCGGGTTTTCAAGCACCATATTCGCACAGCCAGCCGGAATAATGAGCACGTCTGCGGAGGTCAAAGCATAATTTGCAGTGTAATAATCATATGGAATCTCTTCTAGCGCATGTTCAAATTTCTTATACAGACCTCTGCCATTCTTCAAGATGATTGAATTGGGCGGAAAGTTAATGCATGTTGACGGCGTCACGTAGCAATCGTCGTCACCATCGTCTCGCCCGCTGCCGTCGTCGACAAACAAATACACGTCCTCTTGACGGGGCGTGTAAAGGACTTCAAGCTTACCGACGTTCAGCGTGTAGTACCGACCACCGGAAGTTGAGGGCATATCGGTGATCGACCAGTAGATCGTCTCAAGCTCAACGGTATTGGGGATGACGTGCACAAGGTAAGCGGCGATATCATGGAGGAGTCCTTCATAAAGACTGAGCTGCCGATCTTCGTGGTACACCTCGATCAACCGATCTATTTTCTTCACTTGCGAAAGTTTCGACGACGACGCGGTTTCGATTCGTTGCATGGCGCGTACGATAGGGTCAATGCGATATTCAGCCTGGCCAGTTGCCCAATGCGACTGGTCGATGGGTGCCATGACGCCGTCAAATACACTTGGCCCAGTAAACGCGAAGTTGTAAGTTTTGTTTCTGAGCTTTATTCCTGCGGATTTGAGCTCCTGAATCGTTGTTTGTTCGTAGAAATTCAGTTCGTCTGCGGGAAGGTCGAGAATCTGGACAGCGACAATATCTTTCCAAGGAAGATGGTGTTTGCCGCCATGAACGTGCTGCGCGAATCGTCGTCCAAGATTGAGTGCTTGTCCTACATACTGTGTTCCATCAGCAAACTCGAGCACATAGATACCGCTTGCGTGCTCACGAAAAATCGGCGCAAAGCGGTGATTGACTGCCAGTTTACGACTGTCTCGGGTTAAGAAATCACTCGGGCTGCTAGGCAGAACGAAACGTTGGAATGTGAGCATTCTCGTTTTCCCTATACCCATTGCAATCGCCCACTCCATCTCATACCTGGCATCCTTCCGGTATCTATAAGGTCAACCGGTTCCACTCTTCCGGGATTCCCATTGCTTCCAGAGTTACGAAAGGATTAGGGAGAAAACACTCTACAAGTAAAGAAATTGCTTTTTCGGGCCAAGTGGTTCCCGGAGAAATAGTCTGAAGCAAATATGCCATAAACACTAACGCTCCAAAGACTCTCTCACTTTGAGAATTAGGTAAAAGAGCAAGCGATTCGTTGGTTAGCATCGCAGTGGTACTTGCGGGAACGAAAGACCTGTTCCACACGCGCCCATGATGAGCACATGTATTTCGAATGATTGTTATTTGTTCAAGCCAACTCGCCAGAGGGTGTGATTTCTTAACTTTCGATTGTTGATTATTGCTAAGTTTATTTAGGTCTATCCGAATGCCCCAATGCTCGGCGATCTCTCGTTGATCTGTGCTTTTGAGACCCGCGTATAACTTTGAGATATCTGAGAAATCCATCGTTTCTGCGATTACCCATAAGGGAAACTGTCCACTATATTCTCCCAGATAGTGTTTCACAGACTCGCTTCGTTTGCGTGCCCGATTTAAACGTCGGTAGGCAGTTTCAATCCAGTCAAGGTAATCGAAATTTGGGCGGAATATTTCGGAATTTGTATACGCGAGAGGATCTAAAGAATTATTAATACAGATCAGGTTCGTTACGTGCGAGCGACACGCAATCTCAATCCGCTCGATACCGTCATATATCAGGGTACGTAGCTTTCGATCTGCTTCGTAAAGCGCAACGACATCGGCAAAAGAAGTTTCGGGAACAAATTGGTCGGAACGTTCATTGTTCTTTGTTATTTGACGAGCTGGATACCAGTACGCGCTAAGGCGGTAATAACCGACGTGAGACAACCACTGTTGGGCAAGTTGTGGGTCAACATCCATTCCACGTTCCCGAAGAATACTGATCTGTTCAGGAATGGTAGTTACAGGTTTGAGTGTTTTCATTGTGCACTACTTTTGCTAATAAGTAGAGATCCAGCCCACTCTCTACCCCGAAACGGAGATGAGGCGGGCTGAACTATTACCATCAATTTAACAAGGAATCGAGCGATATTCAAACGAAAGTGGAAGTTCCGAATCCTTCCGCAGCGGCAAAGCGCTTCGCCAGGTCTTCTAGGTAGGGACGGCGTTTGACGGCGTCAAGCCATTTGCGTGGAATCGATTCGGTGCCATACGCAATGCCCGCGGCCGCGCCCACGATCGCCGCGTAAGTATCGGTGTCGCCACCGAAGCGGACGGCGGTGCGGATCGCTTCGGGGTACAACGTCGTATGCAACAGCGAGTATAACGCGATTTCGAGGGTATCGACCACGTACGCCGACGCCGTGAAGTCCGCAGGAGTGAGCGAAACAAACTCGGGACTGAAGATTTTTGAATGTGCCGCGAGCGCCTCCTGCCATTGTGGATCGTCTGGGCGCCAGTCGCTGTATGGGAGGGCGACGGCGTGCTGATATGCCCGTGTGACGTCAAGACCAGCGAGTAGTCCCCAGAGAAATTCGCAGAATATTATGCACGAGAGTTGGGAGATCGCGTGTCCGTGCGTAATTTGCGAAGCTTGGGAGACGACGTTCCATCTGTGTTCGCGGGAATGAGGCGGTTCATGGGAATGGATTTGTTCGCGAGAGGGGTTGGACGCGGTGACTTCGGTGCGCACGCTCGTTGGCACATGTTCACCTGTTGCTGTGTGCCCACAGCTTGCCTCGTAGCCACCGGCAGATGCATGCCCACCGGCTGCTAGGTGAAGAGGGATCGGGAAAATGCGCATGAGGGCGCCGTTGCCGTTGTCGCGCACACGGGTTGCACCGGATTCAAGGGCGGGCGTGCCTCCCTGGAAGCGACCGAGTGCCATCATCACCGTCATTCCCAATCCGAATGGGCGCTCGATGGAGCAGTATTTTCTTTCCTCCCACCAGGCTAAGAATTGATGCATGACATCGGTGAGGTCGAGGCGGCCTTGGTGGGAAATAATCGATTCCATTGTGGCGACGGCCATGGAAGTGTCGTCACTCCAGGCGCCAGCAGGTATCGCACGGCTCGGCCGAGAATTGGCTGAATCAACGTCACTCGCAGCATACATGGCGTCGAGTGGGTGTTGGGCGACTTGATCCGCGTTTAGAAACTCGAACGGAACGCCAAAGGCATCACCGACTGCCGCACCGAGCAGGGCGGACGTTATCTGGGAAGCAGTGAGTGGTCCGCCGCCGGACGCGCTGGTTGTGTTTATACCCATGAGAACCTGCTTTCAGTGGACTAGTTGCGCCAGGACGTTGGAGCAAAGCTGCCAACTCCAGTATATGTGCGAGGGTTCAGAAGCTGGGGAATATGTTTTGCGGTTTATGACCCGGCGAAGGAGCCCTTCGCCAGGGAACGTTAGCCAATTTCTGATGCTACCGCGCAAGAAGAAGAATCCTCTATATTGAGGAAAAATCCTAATTTTAGTTAGCCCCACTCAAGCTAGGCAAGCCTAAATCAATTGGTAGCATCTCCCTCAACTTGACGCTCTGCTAATTTGAGATCACAGCCCAAGGTTTTTGCACGATCTCCCAATACTCCTTGTTTTGCCGCAACTGCAATCAACTCGCGCCAAGTCTCCAAACTTTCAGCTATTTTGGCGGTCAGAGTTTGGATATACTCCTCACGACGACACTCACGCGAGATGTACCGATGTAAGAGATCCTGCAAACTTGGATCCATTTCTATCACCTTATTCTCAACCTTCTCCCAATAGTCTTTCGGACTTTCCTGTGTTTGAGGGTTGTCACCAAGCGCATCAAGATAATAAAAACGTCCAGATTTCCCATAACGGTCAAGCGTGTCGAGAATCAAGGGCCACAAAGGATCCCTTTCGAGCTCGTGTAAGGCATCTTTAACGTACTGAGGATGCGTTGCTTTGTTTATCCCTTCCTCAATTACTCGTCGTAGTGCGGCATCCATCTTTTTTAGATCATGACCATAATCTTTTTTGAGAATTTTGGCAGGTATCCATTCACGATTCTTATCCAGATAGACATAACCAAGCGCCAACTTCAATAATTTTTCAACACCTATCGAGAGCAACGTCAGTACAGGCTCACGCGTAGTGTCAATAAATACAGCCGATCCGAGCGTGTGTATACCATACTGCACTAAGCGCTTCGCGGAATCGATCTCTTGCATCAGATATGATTCCTGTAGCTGTGTCAAGGCATCATTGTATTGATTCACCATTTCCAAAATTCTCCCCGTTGCTTAAAGTTTGTTTCAAATCATCTCACACGACGGGCACACGTATATTAAATGCTTATGTTGACATGAAGCTCGTCGTGGTCTACTCCAACGCGCCACGACGGAAATAATCACTAAACGCTTTGAATTCATTGCAATAATTGCAGTATGGCTAATTGGACACTTGATTTTGGTGACTCAATAAGTGGTCTTCTCGTAGACGGAGTCACCGAAACTCCATACGTCGGAGCAACACTCAAGCTTACACGTGAACGTGGAATTATTGTTGAAGTTCCATATTTGATTTTTAATGATAACGAGCAGTTCAAACATGTGCACCCATGGTTTCATGACCAAACACCGCCTCCGTCGATGCAGTTATTAACCAATCAGGGAACTGTGACTTTGTGTGGCGTTAAATGGAGCGGATCCCGCATATCCGGCGGAGGAGGGCGTATTCCATTGGGTATTTTACGCCCCGAAGATGCACTCTTTAGCGAAGTCGATGATGGATTACAACCGACACTCAGAGTGCAATCCTTGCGCAGTAACATTGATGGTCTCCACCATTGGACCGGATTGTCAACCGTCACTGAGGAGATTCACACTGACTCAGACGGGCGTTGTATCGGAATTACGAACCGTGTTAAGTCGTCTGAAACTTTCGAATGGATCCAAGGTTTCCTAAGGGCTATATTTTCTGCCCTATAGCAAACTCACATATGGGTCGTCATAGGTCGTCATAAGGCCCGTCTGGCTTAGTTGTCGAACTCGTTCTTCAAGGCCAAACCGTGGACGAACATGCCGTGCATCGTCCTTTTACGTGTGAAGCCGTGATGTTCAACAGTCGCGTTGAAATCGACCATGGGACGCGCCCACCCAGAGGTCGACATCGCCCACGCCCGATAGGCCTGATACAAATCCCTGGCCCGTTCCGACAGCCCAGGGTCGACGTCGCAGTTGGCGTCAAGGAACTGGGCGAACCAGTTGTTCTCGTCCCGATACGCCGCTGATGCCTCCACAACTCGGGCCGGGGCCTTGAGGTGGTAGTCCTCGGCGTGGATGAGGCGCACACCCTCCATAATCCAGGCCAGGATCGCCCCTCCTGCCTGCGTGTAGAGGAAGTCGGTGTAGTTTTTGATGTCGCTGTCGCCTTCGATCTTCGCTTCGAAGGGGATGACGATGAGCCTGCGCCAGATACCCGTATCCATCGCACCCACCCTCGGCAGGTGATTCGTGTAGAGGATGAGCGTGTGCGACGGAGTGAAAGCAAACGGTGCCTTGTACTTCTTCTCCGCGTAGATCTGGTCGGTGGAGGCCAGCTGCTTGACCACCGAGGTGGACATGCGCACGCCATCTTCGGACTCGACGGAAATGATGAGGCGTTTGCCTTTGGCCTCCGCCAGCTCAGGCTTGACGTTGCGCATCCCACCGATCGTGAGCACATCAGCGCTCATGTTGCCCGCGTAGGTGCCCAGCACTCGGGCGATGGTGTTCCAGAACGTCGATTTTCCGTTGCGACCATCCCCATAGGCGATAACGAGGGCCTCGACGAAGACCTGCCCTATCGCAGCCAGGCCGACGATGTGCTGCACGTAGGAGATGAGCTCAGTGTCGCCCTGGAAGAACACCTCGAGGGCTTCCTGCCACAGGTGCGCGCCGTCGGTGCCCGGGTCGAGGCTGGTCTGCTTGGTCACCAGATCCGCCGGGTCATGGTCACGGCGAGACATGACTCCGTGGCGCAGATCGTAAGTACCTGATGGGGTGTTGAGCAGATACGGGTCGGCATCGAGCTGCTCAGGTGTGGTCAGCAGTATGGGGCGGGCTTCTTTCAGGCAGTTGGTGATCCCGTGTGATTCTCGGCGTTTGAGCGCGTAGACCGCATAGGTTTTCGCGTCCTGGAACGCGGCGAACGCCTCCTGTTGGGCGGCGTTGAACATGACCTGGGCTTTCGCCTTCGACATCGACGCCAACAACATGGCAGCCCCCGTGGCGGCGAGCTGGTCTTTGGCGTCTCCGAGCAGCTCGTGGGCCTCGGCCAGTTGGCGCTCGGTGAGCTCCTGGGCGACGGCTTGGGCCACAGGGGCGGATTCGTACCAGACACCGTCGTAATAGACGAGCCAGTCGGTGACCTCCGAGTAGCGCAGTGAGTCCGGATAGGCCTTGACAGGTATGTGGGCTTGGCCGACGTCGCTGTAATCGGCGGGGCGTACCGAATCCAGGCTCGCCTCGAAATCCGATGGTGGCACATACCCAGGCTGGTTCTCGACCGTCTTGGCGAACCGGGTGGCCGACCGCCAGATCGACTCCACCTCAGCCTCGGGCAGCGGCGGGTTGCAGCGGGCGGCTTTGCGGTCGAACAAGGCGCGTGCCTCATCGGTCGTGCCGAGGCGAATCAGCAGCCTGCCAGCAAACCTCGACAAGGTCGCACTACGGGAGCCTTCCTCGATGGACTGGGTGGCGTCATCCCACTGGGCGAACACGTCTTCATCGACCGCGTCGGCAAGCCAAGCGTCGATGGTACGCTCACCCTCGACCACCGTGATCTGCGGAGCATTGTGGCCGTAAATGAAGCGTCCTGCGTCGATCGCGTTCGGGTCGAAAAACTCAAACCTGGAAGCAAGCTGCTTCTTCAGCCCCGCGTAGGCCTCAGCATCAGCCACGGGGTCAATTGGGAAGTAGACGTGGAAACGGGGCCTTGCCGGCTGGGCACCTTTGGCCTTTTGGTGGTTGCGGGAGGTAGCGGTCATAAACGCTACGTCTGGTAGCTGCTCGGCGAGGCTTTCTGGGGTGACCCATTCGGCCGTTTCTTCGGTGTGGGAGTTGTCGACATCCATGACCAGGCAGTTCGAGGTCACGAAACTGCCAGCCGAGCGCCTGCCACCCACGTACTCGGCAACCACATGATCAAACCTGGCAACCGCCTCCAGGTCGGCTGCCGTGGTCACGGCGTGCGGGTTCGGGTAGTGGGCGTTGTTTTGCTGGCCCGCCACCTGCGCGGTGAACATCGTCATCGCCTTCATAGGGTGACCTCCTCAAAGTCAGCGTCGAAATAGGTGATCGGCAGCTCGAGGTGATGGGCCCATTCAATCTCGGCGCGCATCCCTGCCGAGACGCGGGCCGTGTAGACCCAGATCGCCTCGCACTTGCTAAGAAGAATTCGGTTGAAAAACATCGCCAGCTCACGCTCGCTCGCGTCGTTATCGTCCATGAACTGCGGAAACAGCAAGTGTGGTGCGAGCGGGATCTTGTGACGTGCCACCGCGTGAGCACACAAAGCGCGAGCCAACTCGACGTTGCTGTCAATGTCTCCGGAGTACGGGGAGCAGATGTAGACCAAGGGCCGGTAGCCGTACTCGGCGCGCTGGAGATTCTTTAGCGCTGTGAACGCTGTGGGGTCCGGGTAGCCTTCCGTGTTGTGGGGCGAGAAACCCAGGTCGATGCCGGGAGCGGTCGTCGTCATGCCGCACCGCCGTCCTGCTCGATGACCGGCAGCAGGCCGAACTGGTTCTTCAACAGGTCATAGACAAAGAGCCGACCTTTCTGGGTCCAGTACATGTGCGTGCGGGTCTTGCCCTCGTCGTACTCATGGGTCTTGGACTGCGTGTAGCCCTGCTCGGCGAACCGGGCGTAGAGGAACCAGCGGCCGGACTGCCTGAACTGCACCCCCGCGTTGTGCAACAGCAAGTTCAGCTTCTTTGCCGACAGCCCGTAGTCCTTGGCAATTTCCGTGATGGTCAGCAGCGATTCCGACTGGAGCACCACGTCATAGTACGACACCTTCGGTGCCGCTTCCAATAAAGCTTGCTCGGCTGCCAGTCGCTTGACTCGCTCGGAGCGAAGCTGAATGATGGCATGCTCGAGGAACTCATCATTGCCCAAGAGCTCGTCGATGGCGTAGACACCGTGGCGGCGGATGGTGGGGAGAACCTCGTCGACCACCCAGGCTTCGAACTGTTGGACTGCGGGGAGCTTGGAGGAGAAGATAAGACGGTACAGGTCACCTTCGGTGATGAACCGGGCTTCTTGAGTGCGCCCGAGCGAATCGGTGATGGGGTAACGAATCGGAACCCCACGGCAATGATCCTGAATCGCCTTGCTGGTATTGGTGTACCCAAGCGCCGTGGCCACATCACGAGCGCAGAAATACACCTTGTCCTCATACTCGACGGTTCGGATAGTTCCAAAGGCATCATTCGTGAATGCCTGCAAATCGGTGGTGGCCATTGCTGGCTCCTGTCTGAGAGCCAAATCGACGCGTGACCCGCCAGCCACCGAGTGTGGCTGGTTTCGTGCTCTCAGACATCCGCCGATGAGCACCCGCGAAACCGGTCACTGTCAATCGAACTTTTTCGCTGATGTCCGTTGCGCATATTGGCGCCGAGTTTGTAGCCCGTGAAGGCGCGGGTAATATTCGTAATGAGTGCTATTGACGCGCCATTGCGCAGCATCTTTGGATGGCGACATTCAACATGGGAGGTGAAGCATGCCAGCAACGACTGTGACCTGGGATATCTACAAGGAGCTACGGAGCCTTGATATCAGCGACTCCTCGATTCCCGACGCCGACATTGCGGGGCGGACATTCCGCCTGGGACAGGCAGTCTCATGGGCTCGCTGGGGCGCCACCCGCAATGACCTCACGCCGATTACGGCAAACACCGAGGCGGAGTTCTGTGAGCTTGCACCGCTCACGACAGCTGTTGTCTTGTTCGGGGTGAACTGGGGCGGTAGCGAAGCAGCCAGCGATATTGAGGATTGGCGGAACTTTCACACCAAAGGCCACGCTGGCGACCTCCGGTTGTCGAAGTCCCTGCCGCCTGCGCTCGAGGCCATCCCGCACGAGACGGGTTCGTTGGCTCCGGCTCCGTATATGACGGACGTGTTCAAACTCGTCCGCACCCGTGACGGCGCCGCGCTCCAAAAGCAGATCAAAGCAGACAAGCCCATGCACGACCATGTGGCGCGCTGCGCGGCCCTGCTGAGGGTCGAGCTCGAGATCTGCACGCGAGGCAATAACGGGACGCCTCCGCTGCTTGTTGCTCTCGGTGGTCACGCCTACGACTGGTTAACTGGGGAGAAGCCCGGTAGTCGCCCCCTCATGGATGCGGTGGCGAGCGTGTTCGGCTCAGAAGTGCCACGGATCGCGAAGATCAACCATGCCTCTGCTTCCAGGCCTGATCCCGAGCGGACAGCGCAGTTGATCAAGATCGTGACAGCTAACGCTCAGTCCTTCATGTAAAAGGCGCACTCGTAGCCGTCAGTATCGAGCGGCAGCCCCTCAGCCCAGTCGGGCGCGGTAGCCATCAGCTCACAGATCTCATCCACAGTGGCCGTCGTGGTTTCCACGACGATCTCGTCATGGACATGCAGGACGATGCGATGCGCAGCCTCAGCGACCTGGTGCATGCCGAACGTGAGCAGATCTCGGGCGACGGCTTGGACGATGTTCTCGGTGAGTTTCCCACCGTAGGTTTCCAACTGGCCCCACTTGCGTCCCGTCGTGATGCCCTCGTGGGTGATGCTGGTGCCACCGAACCTGTTCTCACCCAGCTTGGGTTTGACATAAGCCAGGCGACGCCCGGAGGGAAGGGCGATGAACATGATCCCGGACTCTACGGAGAAAGTCAGAGGACCGACACGGGTCGGCTGGCGGGTTGAGATCGTTTCGATGGCAGCGGCGTTGATGTCAGCCCACAGCTGGACGACATTCGGGTTCGCCGCACGCCACGTATCGACCAGCGGTTGGAGTTCAGACTCAACCAGTCCCATGCGGAGTGCTCCCATAGCTTTCAGGGCACCGACGCCGCCTTGATAGCCACAGGCGAGCACCGCGATCTTGCCTTTCTGGCGCAGCTCGGCGTTGGCTCCGTGCTTGTCGACGGGGACGCCGAACATGCGGCTTGCGGTCTCGCAGTACAATCCCTTCCCGTCTCGGAAGGCCTCAAGCGTTGTGGTCTCGCCTGCAAGCCAGGCGATGACCCGCGCCTCGATCGCGGAGAAATCGGCCACCACGAACCGGTGCCCATCGGCGGGAATGAAAGCGGTACGGATGAGTTGGCTGAGCGTGTCGGGTACGGAGTCGTAGAGCAGATCGAGGGCCTCGAAGTTTCCGGTCCACACGAGGTCTCTGGCTTCACGGAGGTCTGGTAGGTAGTTGCGGGTCAAGTTCTGGACTTGGACGAGGCGGCCAGCGAAACGCCCGGTGCGCCCTGCCCTGCAGAACTGGAGGAACCCGCGCCCGCGCCCATCACGACCTGCCACATGCTGCATCGCCTCGTACTTCTTCACCGACGACTTCGCGAGCTCACAGCGCAGCTGGAGGACCTCGCGCCCTCACCTGTGGTGGTGTCGAGCGCGGCGGCGACCTCGGCTTTTGTGAGTGACTGCAGGGGCGTGCCGTGAGCGGAGAGCCACTCTTTCAGCTGGATCGGCGAGTTCGGGTTCTCTAGTCCCGTGAGTTCTTGAGCCCGTGCCAGCGTGGCAGCGCGGTGCTGCCGGTCGCATGCCACCGCGTGATCCACGAGCACCCGGCCGAGCCGGATGCCGGTGTCGTTGATGTTCTGGTCGAGGGCGTAGGTGTCCCACTCGGACACTGGGACCGGGAATGCGGCTAGCCGGTCATGGATCGCGAGCTCCACTTCGACGTCGCGGCGGTTATAGGCGGTGAATGCTTCCCACCCGGCAGGATCCGATGATGGCGGGTTCCGTGTCGTCCCGTGGTTGAGGACGGTGGGTTTGGCTGGGGTGCAGAATTGGGTGATGAGCTTCTTACCGCTGGAGTTCTTCTGCACGGGAAGGTTCAGCACGGTCGCGACTTGTTCGAGGCTCATCGGCAGCCCCAAGTAAGCCGACCACACCATGGTGCAACGCCACTGGGCAGGGTCAAGAAACCGACGGGCCGACATCAATTCTGGGTGGTGACGGTGGAGCCAGGCTGAGAGACAGACGCGCTCAAAGGCCGCGTCGAACGCCCACTTTGTCACGCCCGGATCCACCAGATCCTCCATAACCTCGCCCGGCAGCGACTCGCCTGAAGCCAGGTCAACCACCCGAACCGGGTTGCCTTCGATCGAGTAGCCAAACAGCAGAACGTCGAAGTCTGGATGTTCGGCGTAGGGGTAGACTCCAGATTTGCTGAGATTGACGGGCGAAAATGTTTCAAGATCGACGAAAAGCTCATGCACAGTGTCGGCTCCACGAGAGGTAAGGACCGGGAAAACACCCACCGTGGTGGATGCTCTCCCGGCCAAGGGTTGATGATTACGGGTTGGTGCGCGTGCGGTACTGCTCGCGCTGCACTTCGGCGTCAGCCATGAGCTTGTCGATGCGCTTGCGATCCCTGCGGATCGCCCGCCGTTCGGCAATCACAGAGGTGACCTTCATGACAATGAGTCCGAGGACAGTGCCCACGAACAGTGACACGAGCGTGGTGGTGTTTGCCGACAGTGCTGCCGCATAACACTCGTTCATGATGGTTTTCCTTTCTGTTAGTTGAGGAAGCCGTCTGTGGTGGCGGTGAAGGCTCCGAAGTCGTCCTCAGCGCTGATGCGGTTACCGCCAAGCGGTTCGCCGTCGCGGAGCTTTTGGATGTTGCCCAGCCCACAGGCGATCCCCTTGTTCCCGTTCGTGTTGAACGCATAAAACGACACGCTCACTCGGGCGTAGCAGCCCGAATACACCTCGGTGGTGTCGAGAATCGGCTGCAGATCAGTACCGACGACCTGGGGTGGCGTGGTGGAGTTGGCGTTGACGAACATCGCGTTCGCATACGCCGCATCGTCACGATCAATATCGCCGTCACGCAGCGGCAGCTTGAGCGCAGCCTTGTTCGGGCGCTTGCCACCAAACTTCCCAATACCAGCGTCGATCGCTGCGTCGATGGCGCGTTCGATCGTGGCCAGGATCTCGGTGTCGGACTTCGGGATAATCAAGGAGACCGAGTATTTGGGTTTGCCGCCCTGGATGGACTTCGCCTCGAAAATGTTGGCATACGACAGGCGGACCTCGCCGGTGACCACACGGGTCGGATTGTTGATGCTAGACATGCTTGTCTTACCTTCTTTCTATTGGTTACTTCGTTGAAATTGGAGTGAATTCGCCTGCCGCTTACTGGATTTCCAGTGCTGGCCGTTTGTCTGATTCAGGAACGAGGGTGGGCTTACCGGCAGGTTTGGCCACCAGATCCCCGAGCAGTTCGGCGAACCGTTTCTTACCCAGCTGCTTCTCCAGCGCGGTGATGGTCTTGAGCTTGCGATCCCACACGTCGACACCGGCTGCCTCAGCCGCCTGGACGACAGCGGACTCGTCGGAGTATTGCGGACCGAGCGGCCTTCGACGAGCTTGAACCTGGGCCAGGTCTTGCCCTGGTTCACCGCCAGCGACAGCGCGTGTGCTTCCACATCGGCAGCCCACGCTTTCAGGTCCGGCAGCTGGGCCAGCACCTGTGCGATCTCGGCATCGGTGAGCTCGGCAGGTGGCGCTAACTCATGCTGGGCAAGCACTAGGTTCGTCTCAGCGCGCGTGCGGCAGGTGGGTACGAGTTTGCAGAACCGGCACCACTCACCGGGTGCGAACTCGCCATCCCCACGAGCTGCTAACGCGGCACGAGGCTTCACCACCTGTTCTGTCCACGCCTCCAGCTTGGCCACCGGGATCGTCCACGTCGAGACGTTCGAGCGCCTGGGCTGGAAGATCGTCACCGCCACTTCGCTTATGTCGTACAGCGACCCGAACGCGTTCAACGCTCCGAGCGCATACAGCATGAGCTGCGGATTGTGCTCGGCTTCGACCATGACACCCTGGCCGTACTTCAAATCGATGATCTGAAGCCTGAGCTCAGCGATGATCACGCAGTTGCCGGTGCCGAAGCCACCCGGCACCACGTGGGAGAAGTCCAGGCGCTGCTCGATGAGCACCTGCGGATCAGCACACTCCTGGTGCACATCGCGCAGCCGCTCCTGAACGAAGGCCGCATAGTCGTCCGTGAGCGCATCCATTTCGGCATCGATCCAGCCCGAGACCGGCTTCGTAGTCGGGGAATCATGCAGGGCGCGGCGCAGTTTCCATTCCGCCAAGGAATGAGCAGCGGTTCCTTGCTCGGCAGCGGACGAGGAGGACTCGGGTAACCTGGCCTCCAGCGTCGCCGACGGCGGGCAGGAAAGCCACCGGTGAGCACCGGACGCGCTCAAAAGTGCGTGCTGGTCAGGCATCGGTGATAGCCTCCGCCTGCTCCAACAGCTGCCCGAACTTGGAGGGGTCAACCTCGGAGAGCTTGTTCGCACCAGCGGCCTGGATCAGCTCACGCACCTGCGCGGTGTGACCTGCCTGCGACAGGCGCGCCAACACCGTGCGGATCTGCTCCAACGACACCGGCACAACCTCCGGAGCAGGTGCCGGGGCGGGCGGCTGGTGGGTCGCTTCGTACTCTTCGGCTGCAGCTTCCAGCGCTGGCTGGGCGAGCTGGGCTGCGGTGATCGGGCGAGCCCCCGACATGCCCGGGTGGTCCTCGAACGATTCCCACGCGGCCTCTTCGATCGCAGATGCCAACATCATGACCCCTTCTGCGATCCGGTTCAGCGCGCTGATGTAGCGGTTCGCTTCGGTGACGTTCACGCGGCATCACCACCGCTCCGGGTAACGCCGACGGCACGGGCCAAGGCCATGAGATCGTCGTCTGGGCGGATGATTTCTACTGATCGGACCTGGTTGCCCGGCACGAGAACGGTGAGCTGCCGGGGGTTGCCGAGCAGCTTGCGGGCGATCTTGCTTCGGATGCTGACCTTGCGGGTAGAGACCGCAGCGTCAGGTTCGGGATGGTCAGTTAACGTGACCTTGAGACGATGTTTGGCCATCGTTTCCTCCTTTATGAATCAGATGAGCGTCGGTTTGTGCTGGCCTTCGTGTGGGCCGGGCACTCATATGCCCGTGACAGGACACAGATCCGGACACTCCTGCTCGATGAATTCCCGAAGCTTTTTCAAGGCCCGCTTAACCGAACGCCCAATGCTGT
Organism: Arcanobacterium pluranimalium; assembly: GCF_016907845.1. Taxonomy (GTDB): domain Bacteria; phylum Actinomycetota; class Actinomycetes; order Actinomycetales; family Actinomycetaceae; genus Arcanobacterium_A; species Arcanobacterium_A pluranimalium. The sequence continues at coordinate 660,937 of NZ_JAFBCS010000001.1, read as the reverse complement.
TCGCGCGCCGCGCGATCTCGGCATCATCAGCACTAGGCAGCTCCTTACGAGCGATCTCGACGAACGAGAGCCGCTCGAACACATGCAGACGGATCTGCTCGGCCTGCACGTCGCTGACCTGGGAAAGCAGCCAATCGACAACCAGCTCACTGTCGATCTGGTCTTCGTGAACCGAGACGTTCACGTATTGCGGTCCGTCATGGACCTCGACTTCCCAGTCGCTATAGGAGAGGTCGCCACGGTTTCGAGCGTTCTCAGCGGCACGAAAACTGTGGTAGGCGTTTCGCAGATATGCGATTTTCCACTCCGGCACATATGTCGGGTCGTAGAGCAAGGCAAGCATATCCTCGGCGTTCAGCCCGAGGTCGTCATCTCCGGTCGGCGGGTCGACGAGTTCGATCCACGCATAGTTCTGAGCGCCGTCCTTCGAGATGGTCGAAGGCACATAGATCTGGGTGTAGACCTTGTCGCCGACCTTCTTGGTCCGCACGCAGTACGGCTCGCTGATGTTTCTATTTGGTTGTGTTGTCAAGGGAATCCCTCCTGAGGAGGGAGACCCGCTTAAGTAAGCAAGCTCGGTGTCGACGGTTCAGAAGAGATGGGCAGAGAAACGAGAAGGCAAGCACCCGAATGTCGGGTACCTGCCACTTGCTTCTCTTACGCGTCTCCCTGGTGGTCGACGGCCTTGTGTGATCAGCACGCGGCACTTGTAGGTCACGGAACCGTCGTGGCCACTCAGGTCCCGCAGCCGTCTAGTTCACTCACAGAGTGTCCTAGACTCCTTCGAAGGACATCAGCGGTAGACTTAAGATCACTATCTTTAGGTACTCAGCGGACGCCTCCGGAAGTACTTCGAGACTAAAAATCGGGCGAGAAAAAGTCCTTGCCCCGGTTTTGGTGCTGTTTTGGTCCTCTTTTCCCAAGGGAGGTTTTTGATGAGCCAGCTGTGCTTCGCGACCTTCGCGCGCGCACTGCAAAAGGTGCTCATCCAGCCAGCAGCGAGTTACACCACTCCGACCAGGCAGGGAGCCAAGAAGCCGTCGACAGCGCGACCAAAGATGACCTCAACCGATGCCTACGTCGTGGAGGTGCTCTTACGCTGGATTCAGGACTTCGCTCCCGTTGCGGACAAAGACGGCTGGGACGTTTGGCGCAGCCCGAAAACGGTTAACGGCCTACTCAGCCAGAAAATCGAGTTGCACACCGGATTCGGGCCTATTTTGAACCAACCTGGATTGCGTGGGGCTGCACGTGAAGCGTTCGGAAAGATCACCCAAGATATTGCTCCCATGCGCGAAGTTGACTTCAAAACTGAGCTGATCGAACTGATCAAAGACGATCCCGACATCAGTGTCGACGCCGCCGAAGACCTGCTCTACGCCGCAGACAACGATGACGTGTCGTTCTACGCTGATACGTTTCTATCGGCTATCTCAAGGCCCAACAAGAAGCGAACTGATAACGGCTCCTTGACCGCTACGGATGTCGTGCTTGCAGCCCGCAATGGAGACTTGTGTCCGCTATGCCGCAAAGAACGACTTGTGAAGACCATTAAAGGCGAACGGCGACCATTCTTCGAGATTGTCTCTTTCACCATTGACGACTACACTGCTGAGATCGACCGGGAAGCGGTGTGTGTCAAGTGTGCCAAACTTGTGTCCACCAATGACACGTTGCTTGAAGTGTCTGATGTCGTAAACAAGCTCCGAAGCATTCGAAATCGTAGGATCGCTGCAACGGCCCTTCAGGACACTGCGCTCGATTCGCAACTCCACCCAGCGATCACCTCTGTCATCGAAACTCTTGGGGAACGCATCGTCACCGGAGTCATCCCGGAGCTGACGTTGGACGCGGTGCGAGTCGCTGAAAAGGTCAGGCCCGAGTACTTTGAGCTCGCCGAGCGGATCAAGATCCATGTCTTGCAGTGGTACCGCATCATCGAGCAAGAGTTCCGCGCTCTCGAAGGCGCCAGAGGTCGCAGCAGATTCGACGCGATCGCCGGGCAAGTCGCCGACTTTTACGACCAGGCGTCCCAGCACACCGATGACCAGCAGGCGATGTTCGATCAAGTTGCTGATTGGATCCACACCAACTCCGACTCGGTGAACCTCAGCGCGTCGGTCATAGTGACGTGCTTCTTCGTTCAAAACTGTGAGGTGTTCGATGCGATTGCCTAGCAAAGTCACCCCCTACTCGCAGTCCACGCTGAGCCAGTTACCGCCGATCCTGAAACATCTGTCCGATCGAGATCTCAGCCCCGCCACTTTATACAAGAAGGTCAGATCGAAGTTTGCCGACGTGGACGAGTTCGTCGACACGTTGGACTGTTTATTCGCACTCGGCCAGATCGAGCTGCTCTATCCGGAGGAGGTGCTCCACTATGTTGGTCGAGTTTGACAGTGACGCGTTCTATCACGATGAACAACGCCCAGGCCCATTGCGCTTGAGCGAGGGGCTTAACACGGTGCTCGGTACGGAAAACACCGAGAACTCCATCGGTAAGTCCACCACGCTGCTGGCCCTCGATTTTTGCTTTGGCGGCTCTGACTACATCGACAAAGCCAAGGATGTCGTCAAGAACATCGGTCACCACGAGATCCGCTTCGCGTTCCTCCTCGGAGGTGAGGCCCACTACTTCCGGCGAGCTACTGACACCCCCAACACGGTTACCTTGTGCGACAAGGAATACCGAGCACTGCGCACCATGACACTCGAGGACTTCAAGGGCTTTGTCGGCACCCAGTATGGACTTCAAGATGCTGGCATCACGCTCCGCCAAGCAGTCAGTAACTTCTTCCGCATCTGGCAACGGAAAAACTCCGATGTCGACCACCCACTTCTTGCGCACCCCCGAGATACCCAAGCTGACGGCGTCAAGCGTCTCCTGATGCTGGTTGATGAGTACACCAAGCTTCAAGGCTTCATGGCTGCCAAGGATGAGGCTGTTCGAGAGCTGGATCTGTTCAATGCAGCCGGGCGGTACTACGACTTCCCCCGAGCAAGGAGCATCACCGAGGTCAAAAACAACACTCAGCGAATCGAAGATCTCGAGACCGAACGCGACCAAGCAGGACTCCGCGCAGGATTGACTGCTAAGGACTACACCTCAGCTCAACAGGCAGCCATCAACGAGGTGCAGGTAGAACGCGAGCCCTTGCTGCGGCGCTTCAACCAGCTCGGTCGACAAATCAATGCCATGCGACAGGCAAAGGGCATCTCAACCGACGTCAGCCTGACTAAGAAATTCGATTCCTTGCGCGATTTCTTCCCAGAGGCAAATATCGAACACATCGAGAGCATCGAACACTTCCACCGCAGTATCCGTCAGGTTCTGGACGCCGAGTTCAAAGCAGAAACTAAGCAGTTGGAAGAAGAACGTGGGCGAATTCAGCAGCGTCTTGGACAACTCAACTCCCGGCTCGAGGAACTTTCCGTCGCGCCCACGGCAACGCAGGCCGATATCCGTGCCTACAGCGAACTCGATCGCCAGATCCGATCACTGCGCAACGCCAACAAGGCTTTCCATGACGAGCAGCGACTCGCGGCTGCCAAGAAGCAAGCTTCCGAGGCACTCGACGAAGCATCCGCATCGATCCTGAAGGACATCGAACACAAGCTCAACGGCGCGATGCAGCGTATAGATGGGGAAATCACCCGTGAGGAACGAACCCCACCAAGCATCCAGATTCCATCGGTCGACAAATACTCCTACGAGATTGAGAACGACTCAGGAACGGGCTCTACCCAACGCGGACTGATCTCCTTCGATCTGGCAATGCTGGAAACAACGCTCCTGCCAGCAGTCGCACACGACTCGATGCTCGTCCAGCCCATCGAAGACCAAGCCTTCGACGGCATCGCACAGGTCTATGCGCGCCAGGAAAAGCAGGTCTTCCTCGCGATCGACAAAATCAGCCGCTACTCGAAGGAAACCCAACAGATCTTGACTGAAACAGCATTCATCCACCTTGAGCCTGGAAGGGAACTCTTTGGCCGGTCATGGAGCAAAAAGAAGAGGACGCGAAATAGCGGTGAGTAAGAGAATCGAATTCGACCTCCAGGTCAAAGCCTCCTACAAGCCCCTGTGGAAGCTGCTCGTGGATAAAGACAAGCTCAAGCAGGACCTGCGTGAGGAAGCCAATCTTTCATCCACCACGATGGCCAGGCTCAACAACGGCGACAACGTCACCACCGATGTGCTCCTGCGGATCTGCCAGGTCCTGGGTTGCCAGATCGGCGACATCGTCGAAGTCATCCCCGTAGAAGAAGCTTAAAGGAACCCACCCATGTCTCAGATTGATGTTAAGAAGCAAGTCGACCACGTTTTCAGCATCGCGAATTCCCTTCGTGGCACATACCAGGCGGATAAGTACAAGGACGTCATCATTCCGATGACAATCATCAGAAGGCTCGAGTGTGCTCTGGAAGAGACCAAGGATGCGGTGTGCGTGGTTTTCGAGCAAGATGACACCACTCCTGATGCGATCTTGAAGCAGGTCAGTGGCTACCCGTTCTACAACACAAGCCGCTACACGCTCGAGAAGCTGCTCGCAGAACCTGCGCATCTTCACCGTAACTTGAAAACTTATCTGGAGGCGTTCTCGCCAAATATTCGTATGATCCTCGACAAGGACGAAGGACTCGACTTCTTCAGCCAAATCGACAAAATGCACAAAGGCTCGCGCCTGACCGGTGTCGTCAGGAAATTCGCTGAGCTTGACCTTGCCCCAGAACGTATCAATAACGTGGCCATGGGCTACATGTTCGAAGAGCTCATCCGCCGGTTTTCTGAAAATGCGGAAGCCGGTGACCACTACACGCCACGCGAAGTCGTCCGTCTCCTCGTCCGTCTCGGGCTAGCGGAAGGCAGTCAAGATCTGTTCGAACCAGGCAAAAACATCAACGTCGCTGACGTGGCGTGTGGGACAGGTGGCATGCTTTCTGTGGCTAAGGAAGAACTCGCCGACATGGCTCCTCAAGCCTCGGTGTACCTGTACGGGCAAGAGGTCAACCCGGAATCTCACGCCATCTGCCTAGCTGACATGCTGATCAAGAACCAGGGAGCGAACAGTATCCGGCTCGCTGACACCATGAAAGAGGATTGCTTCCCTGGCGAGTACATGCGGTTGCAGTTCGTGAACCCACCCTTTGGGCAACCGTGGGGCGGTAAAGATGCCGCTACCGGTGTGGAGAAAGCAGTGAAAGCCGAGCACGCCAAACCCACCTCGCTGAGCAGGTTCCCCGCTGGGCTCCCCACCTCGGGCGATATGCAGCTGCTGTTCATGCAGCACATCGTGTACAAAATGGAAAAAGACGCGGGCAGGGCCTGCGTCATCTCCAACGGCAGCCCGCTGTTCTCCGGCGGAACCGCATCAGGTGAGTCACAAGTACGCAGATGGCTACTCGAAAGCGATCTCATTGAGGCCATCATCGGCCTACCCGGCTCACTGTTCTACAACACTGACATCTCGATCTACGTGTGGGTGCTGTCGAACAACAAGCGGCCCGACCGGCGAGGCAAAGTACAACTCATCGACGCCACCGAAATGTGGACCCCGATGCGACGCTCGCTAGGTAAGAAACGGCGATACATCTCCGACGAACAGATTAAGGACATCGTCTCGATCTACACGAACTTCGTAGAGACCGAGAACTGCAAGATTGTGGAGGCAGACGAATTCATCTACCACGAGTACGCCGTCTACCAGCCGCTACAACGCAACTACTGCATCACTGAGGAACGCATCGCAAGGCTTGCTGAAGGCAAGTTCTATGACACCATGCACAACCCCGCCAAACTCGAAGAACTACGCTTGATCGACCCTGCAGACCGGGATGCGAAACAAAACAAGACCCTGGCCGCCCTCGAAATGGCTGAGCCTGTGTTTGAACAAATGCTTGCCATATTGCGAGAGAACATCAGCGATCAGGTCTGGCAAGATTCCAAGGAATTTATCAAACACCTCCGCGTAGTTCTCACAGACTTGCCCGATCATCGCGTCAAGCAGACCGCCGCCCAGACGAAAGCGGTACTGGAAAAGGTCGCAGACCGGCTCTCCGAAATCGACAAGAACGCACCCGTCCAATACGACCGCAAGCGCAACGTCGTACTTGATCCGGCCACCAAAGACACCGAAATCGTTACCTTGACCGAAAACATCGAAGACTATATGGAACGAGAAGTCCTGCCCTACATACCAGACGCGGTATGGGTTGACGAAGAAACCGATAAAGCAATAAAAATCGGGGCAGAAATCCCTTTCAAGCGATACTTCTACAAATACCAGCAGCCCGAATCCTCAGAAATACTCATGGATCGATTTTTCGAACTTGAAGAACAACTTGCTGACGTCCTCGGAGCTCTGCGATGAACTCTGAAATGAAAACAACGGATTCTCCCTGGATGCAGGAAGTCCCAGCCGCATGGCAAGTTCTGCCTGCACGGTATTGTGTAGAATCCCGCCACAATGGCAATTGGGGTCAAACGCCACTAAATGAAGACGAGGGCATATTCTGTCTGCGAGCTGCTGATTTTGATTACGACCGTCTTCGGTTCAAGCCACAAGACAGCTTCACCCGCAGATTATACAATGATTTCGATTTCGAACGTATCAAGGTTCATCCCGGAGATCTATTAGTTGAAAAATCAGGAGGCGGCGATAAGACCCCCGTAGGAAGAGCTATTCTGGTTACCGAGCCCTTAGAAGCGACTTTTTCCAATTTCCTAGAGCGAATAATCGTTCGTCGCGATCGATGCATTCCTGATTTTTTTGCATATTGGTGGACGGCCGGATACCAATCTGGATCCTTTATACCTTTCTATAATCAAACAACTGGTATTCAGAATTTGAACACCACCGAGCTACTAGCTTCTAATGTTATAGCACTCCCCACCCTCGACGAACAGCACGCTATCGTCAAACGCCTTAATGAAGAGCGGACAAAGATCGACCAGGCGATTGACTTCTTACAGCGAGAATTGGACACGCTCGAGCAACTCAAGAAGTCGATGATCCATGAGGCAGTGACAAAGGGGCTAGACCGCACGGTGCTTATGAAGCCCAGCGGCGTGGAGTGGATCGGCGACATCCCAGAACACTGGGAGGCGAAAAAGCTCAAGTTCATTGCGAGCTTTGGAAGCGGCACAACTCCTGACTCGGGCGGTTACTCTTACTACGATGACGGGGAGATCCCGTGGATTCAGTCCGGTGACCTCTATAGAAAACCGAGGATCACTAGGACCGAAAAAACGTCACAGCTAAAGCGATTCGCGAATTGTCCGCACTAACAGTTTATCGAGCACCGTTCGTGGTCGTAGCGATGTACGGTGCATCTGTCGGAAATACGTCCCTATCTGAAATTGACGCCTGCTTGAATCAAGCTTGCTGCTATATTCGCGGCAATCACCGCATGAGAAACGAGTATTCATTCTATGCGATAAGCTCAGCGAGATCAGATTTGATAAGCAAGGCTCAAGGTGGAACCCAGCCCAATATCAGTCAAATTGTTTTAAAGAATCAAGTCATACCCATCCCGCCAATAAGCGAACAAGGTGAGATTATTCGATACTTGCGCACGAAATGTTCTTCGCTTGATCGCGCAGCGAAATTGAAACAAAACCAAATGGACATTCTCGCGAAACAAAGAAAATCCTTGATTTTTGAGTATGTGACGGGCAAACGACGAGTGAATGAGGTGGCATGATGGTCGTGGGCAATCCAATAAATGAAAAGGCGTTTCAACGCTTGATTATCGATGAATTGGTGGAAAACGCTGGTTATGTGGAGCGTTCCCGTGACGTGTTTGATCCGGTGTGGGCACTCGATGAGGAACTGCTCTTTGCGTTCCTCGAGCGCACGCAGAGAGAAAAGCTAGACCTGTTGCGGGCTGCCTATAATGGTGGGGCCGATGCCACCATTCGCAACACGATCATGCACAAGATCGCTGCCGATGGGCTAATCCGTTCGATCTGGAACGGCGTGGACTTCGATGGCGGCATCCAGCTTGACCTGGTGTACCCACGCCCGTCAGCCGGGTTTGACGCGAAGTCCCGAGAGCTATTCGATGCGAACCAACTGTCGATCATGGAAGAGGTCTACCACAAGGACGGTGAGCGCATCGACCTTGTGATCTTCTTGAACGGCCTAGCGTTATTCACCGTCGAGCTCAAGTGCAACACCTCAGCCTCGGGCGACTATCGGAACGCTATCGCCCAGTACCAAACAGAGCGCGACGCCACGACTCGGCTGCTCTCTCCGACAATCGGGGCACTTGCGCATTTTGCAATGGACACGAACGAGGTCTACGTGTGCGCAGAACTCAAAGGCCGCGAGTCGTTCTTCCTCCCGTTCAACCAGGGCCAGCCTGCTGGCGAAGACCCGCATAACGTGACCGGCGGCAACCCGCACAATCCGCAGGGCGTCAACACGTCTTACATGTGGGAGCAGATCTGGACGAAAGCAACCATCTTCGACCTGCTGTACGACTTCATCTATATTGAGACGAAACGTGACAAGCACGGACGAAAAGTCGGCGAGCGCCCCATTTTTCCGCGCTACCAGCAGCTGCGCGCGGTCCGAGCAGTCTCGGCCGACATGCTTCGAAGCCCACTCCTTCTCAACTATTTGGTTGAACATTCGGCGGGATCAGGCAAAACAAAGACTATCTCGTGGCTGGCCCACAAGCTCGCGGGCCTGTACAAGCCGGGAACCGATGAGCTGCTATATGACAAGGTCATTATCGCCACCGATCGAAAAGTCGTGGACAAGCAACTCCAAGACGCGGTCGTTGATATGGCTAAAGACTCCGGCGTCATCCGTGTCATGGACAAGAACAAGACCTCGGCTGATCTCGGGAAGGCACTCGGGCTTGATCCGACGAGGCGCAAGAGCAGCTACCGGATCGTTGCGACCACATTGCAAAAGTTCCTCTACCTGTCCGCTGGTGAGCTGGCTGGTTCCGGCAAGCGCTTCGTGGTGATTATCGACGAGGCGCACGGATCGACCAGCGGCAAGAACATGGCCTCCATCAACGCTGCTCTAGCCAGTGGGGACGAGCCAGACTCTTCTCTTGATGAACTAGCTCAGTTTGTGGCGCAAGGGATGCGTTCGTCGTCTCGGCAGGCTAACATTTCCATGGTTGGTTTCACAGCAACTCCCACCGGTCGGACACTACAGCAGTTTGGCAGGCTTAACGAAGAGGGCAACTACGAAGCCTTCGACCTGTATTGCATGCGCCAAGCTATTGATGAAGGATTCATCCTTGACGTCACAGCGAACTACACCACGTACGACGCGTTTTGCAAGATCGTGAAAGCCGTCGACGATGATCCGGAGCTGGAAAGCAAAGCAGCCAAGCGCAAGCTCGCACACATGATCTCCACTTCGGAGGAGAACATCACCAACAAGCTGCAGCTGATGATCGAACACTTCACCTCCGTCGTCACCCCAACACTTCGCGGTCAAGCTAAAGCAATGATCGTCACTGCCGGACGTGAGCAGGCGGCGAGGTACTTCCTTGCCTACCAGAAGATGAGAGCCGCTGACATGCCCCGTCTCGGCAAGCATCAAGCGCTGGTGGCTTTCACCGGCGAAGTGGACGTCGATGGGAAAACGTGGAGCGAGGCAGGGCTAAACGGCTTCAGCGACGATCTCACTGCCGAAGAATTCGACACCGGTAACTACCGACTGCTTATCGTTGCGGATAAGTATCAGACCGGATTTGATCAACCCAAGCTGTGTGCGATGTACGTTGACAAGACACTGCGGGGTGTCACAGCGGTTCAAACGCTCTCCCGGCTCAATCGCATCGTCTACGATAAGCGCACCTTCATCCTGGACTTTACGAACGACTTCGAGGACATTCAGAGCGCGTTTGCTCCCTACTATGAAACGACGACGCTCACTGATCCGTTGACGATCAGCGACGTGCGGGAAACTCATCGGCGGCTGATGGAACTGCAGATTCTCGACATCGATGATGCCGAGGAATACAACGAGCTGCTCGCTAAAGAGCTATTAACGCACCGAGACAAGCAACGGATGTGGTCGTTGATCGACGCGGCGGCCCGCATAGTGGGAGACATGGAAGAGGAAGAAGCTGACGAGGCACGGCGCGTGGTTCGCAACTTCATCAAGCAATACACCTTCCTGCTCCAGGTGATGCCCTTTGAAGACAAGGCCATGCACATGGACTACAACTTCTGTACCAGCCTCATTCGAGCCATCGATGCTGGGCACGGCGGAGGCCTCGACTTCGACCTCAGCGACAAAGTCACCATCGAGGACTTCGCAGTAAAGAAGAGCGGTAAGCACAAGAACGAGGCACTCGTGGCAGAGCCCGAGGTCAAGATCGCAAAAGGCACCGGTAGTGGGCTCACCGAGACACAGCTAGAGAAGTTGTCAAGAATCATCCAAGAATGGAACGCCCGCTACGGCACTGCCTTCGATACCGATATCGCCGCTGGCTCCCTGGTCGCACTCCAAGCAACCTTGGCGAAAGACCCGAAGGTGCAGCAGAGCGCGAGAGTCAACAGCAAGAACAGCTTCCGGCACACTGTTGAGGAACAAACCCAAGGTGCCCTCATCGCTGGATACTCCCAGAACACCGAGTGGCACAAGTTCCTACTCAACCAGGAAGAAGCCCGAAAGGAGCTCATCCAGGCTTTCTCCGACGACATCTTCGACGCCTTGAAAGCGAAGTTTCAGGAAGAGTAAAGACCATTACTGCGCGCGAAATCCCGACTGGTTCACTCCTCTAGGGTAGTCAGCCGCGGTAGCGATTTGCCGAGCACTCAGCGGTTCAGCAGTCTATTCTCCAATCGACGGCACCGGCACGAATTCCCAGTTCATAGCCGGTATCGACGCTATCCGATGGCACCGCTCCGCACTGGGGTCTTGTATCCATCGTGACCGGTTGTGCGAGCCTTTCCTCGGTACGGGCACATTCGTGACCCGCCTGCTTCAGAGCGGAATCATTCCGCCTGAGAAACTTGAGCATAAGTACTTGGACGAAATTTTTGCGAACGAGATCGTGCTTCTCAGCTACTACATTGCCAGCATTAATATCGAGCAGGTGTACCACGAGATCCGCAAGGAACAGGGATTCGCGGACGAATACGTAGAGTTCCCTGGTATCACACTCACGGATACATTCCAGATGCGCGAGGAAGAAGTTCACGAAGGAGACCAAGCCTCGACTAGCGATATTGCCGGAATCTTCAAATAAAACAGCGAACGCATCGAACGCCAGCGCAAGGCTCCTATTCGCGTAGTTGTGATGAACCCTCCTTATTCGGCTGGACAGAGTTCGGCTAATGACAACAACCAGAACCTCAAATACCCAAAGCTCGACGCACGCATCGAAGCCACGTATGCGAAACGCTCAACTGGCACAAATAAGAATTCGCTCTACGACTCGTATTTCCGCGCGTTACGCTGGGCAACCGATCGAATCGGCGACGAAGGAGTAATCGCGTTCGTCTCGAATTCCAGCTTCATTGACGGCAACACTGCTGATGGAGTACGCCTTACCTGGCACGACGAATTCTCGGATATCTATGTGTACAACCTCAAAGGCAACCAGCGCACACAGGGCGAACGCTCCCGTCAAGAAGGCGGAAAGATCTTCGGTAGCGGTTCACGTACCGGCGTCGCTATTACCCTGCTCGTGAAGATAAGCCGGGAACGCCATCATACCAATGTGATGTACGCCGAAGTAGCAGATTACCTTTCACGCCAGGAAAAACTGGATGTGTTGAAAGCTGAGCATGATGTGCTTGGCACAGGATTCAATAAAATCACGCCGAACGAACAGGGCGATTGGCTCAATCAACGTGATGAAAAGTATCTCGAATATCAAGAGATTGGTGACAAAGCAACGAAAGGAAAAGCTAATACGCCAGCGATTTTTGAGCAGTACTCTCGTGGGTTAGAAACCTCGCGCGATGCCTGGTGCTACAACTTCTCCCGCGAAGCCGTAGCAGAAAACATGCAACGCATGATCGGAAACTACAACGCCGAAGTAGCAACAGCGCATACCAGCAAAGATTCGAATATGTCAGGACGGTCTGTTGCGTGGACGAGAAAGCTCAAGAAGGAGCTTGATCAAAAGAAGCGGCACGATTTCACAGAAACAGCCATCAACCTCAGCTTCTACCGGCCATTCTGCAAACAGTCTGTTTACTTTGAGCGATCCATGAATGAGTATGTGAATCAGCTCCCAAAGATTTTCCCTACACCACAACAGCCAAATCTTGGTATCTGCATTGATTCGGATACAGTGAAAGCCGGTGCAGGTTTAATGGCTGATAGGTTACCTGATCTGCATATGGTCGGTACAAATCAGTGCTTCCCCCTCTACACGTGGCACCCCATCACCAAGGATAACGACGGTTTCGATCTGGAAAGTCTTGCTCAAACTTCCGATGCTCCGGAACAGTTCACTGGCTCCTTTGATTTCAGCCGTACGATCGGCTCGCAGGTGCCGCTGGAAATCGGTGAGTACCGGCGTCGGGAAAATATTACGGATGCAACGCTTGCTTCCTACCGAGCACACTACAAGGACGCTCAAAACCCTAAAGGAGAACGGATCAGTAAGGAAGACATTTTCTTCTACGTCTACGCACTACTGCATCACCCGGAGTATCGCGAGAAGTATGAGGCGGATCTGAAGAAGATGTTGCCACGCATCCCGAAGGCCGCCGATTTCTGGAGCTATGCTAACATCGGGCGCGAGCTGGCTGATCTTCACGTGAATTATGAGAGCGTGGAGGCATATCCTGGCGTCATTCCACAGTGGGCAATGGTTCTCCCAGACGATGAATGGGCCAAATATCACGTGGAGAAACTCGCGTGGGGTAAGCGGGCACGTTCGGCTACTACTGGGCGGCACAAGGATACAAAGGATTACAGTACGCTCGTCTACAACGGTTTCTTGAAGTTCACGGGGATTCCCGTAGAAGCGAACGATTACAAAATCGGGGGGAATAGTCCACTTGAGTGGCTGATTGACCGTTATCAGTTTACGAAAGACACGAGAAAAGGATCAGGAATTGTGAATGATCCGAACGATTACTGCCGCGAGGTTGAAGACCCTGCCTACATCGCGAACCTGGTGCCGCGCCTGGTGACGGTATCCATGCGCACGCAGAGCTTGATTAGAAGCCTGCCAGAGTTAGTGATCGAGGAAGAATAATGCAAGAAATCGACGCAAGTAAACAGCCTAGAGTTTTCCTTTCCTACTCACAAAGTGCTGAGAGTCAGAGATTTGTTCACTTTCTGGCGGACAAACTCGAAAATGACGGCGTTAATGTCCGATGGGATCAGAAAGTTCTGCAACTTGGCGATAGACTCCCACATTTTATGGACGATGAAATAACCAATGCACAGTATGTGCTGATTATTTGTTCGCCAGATTACAAACAGAAAGCAGATAATCGTGCAAAAGGTGTCGGTTACGAAAGCAATATTATTTCTGCCGAACTGTATGCCAAAAACAATGAACGAAAATTTATTCCGATATTGCTTGATGGTACTTTTGAGAGTTCTATGCCCACCTTTTTAGCGGGGAAGATGGGCGTAGACATGAGGCCAGACTCCGATATAGAGCGTGGGTATAACGATCTGATTACCACCTTAAAAAAGAAAAAGGCACAAAGAAAGAAATCGATAAATCGGGATCAGCCTTCAGGTTTGACTACACCACCAGAGTCTAGAAAACCTGAAACTCCGTTATTGGATCAAGATGTAAAGATTATGGGAATTGTGATTGACGAAGTTACCTTGCCAAAATTGGACGGAACTCGCGGTTCGGCTCTCTACAGAGTGCCATTTAAGTTGTCGAGGTGGCCGAGCGCACGCTGGGCTAATTTCTTTCATAGGTATTGGGAATTTCCAAGGAGTTTTTCCACGATGCACAGGCAAGGAATTGCTTCAGTTAATGGTGACAGAATAATTCTCGATGGAACCACTCTAGACGAAGTTCGTGATTATCATCGTGAAACTCTCCTTATCTGCGTAGAGGATGCGAATAAGGATGAACGAGCTTGTGTTGCGCGTGAGAATGCGGAAAAGCAAAGGCGGGAGCAACAAGTAGCGAAACACCGAGAAAGCGTTGCAGAAATCGCAGCGAGTATTCACTGGGATTGAGACAGCACCCCTATGAACAAATAATAGAACGGACTTGAACGCGGCTCAATGATTGATCGTGCTCATAGCAATACTCCATGGTTACGCACAGACACTGACGACCGCTTTCTACTACTATGCCCCAGATACCGATTGATATTTTGGATGATCTATACCAGGATCATCGAACATCGCGAGGAAAAACTTGACTACTGGACCCACGCGATCGCTCTGATCACTTCCAATGATTCGTTCGGCCCCACCGAGATCAGCTACCTCGAACACCGTTTCACACAGATGGCACGCGATGCGGGACGCTACGACGTCGCCAACGGGAACGATCCTTCAATCGGCAAAGTGACAGAAGAAAAGCGCGCTGAGCTGGACGAATTCATCACCAACGCCAAGCTACTAATCGGAGTGCTTGGTTATCGCGTCTTCGATCCGATCAACGAGGCACGTAGCGTCACGCCAGAGGCTCCCCACGAGCTCACCGACGCCGATGCCGAAGCCACTGCCACCGTCGAACCGTTACTAAAACTCACCTGGGGAAGCGCTCAGGCCACTGGCCGGCAGACCTCGGACGGATTCGCCGTGCTCGCCGGCTCAAAACTCCGCCCAGAAACGGAATTCACCAACACGGTTCCTGGTTCTGCGCTCAAACAACGCGAGCGCTACCGCGACGCTATTGATGCCTCTTCTACCCTAGTCAAAGATGTACTACTCGCCAGCCCCTCGGGAGCGGCGGCATTCGTCGTCGGCGCTTCGGTTAGCGGTATGGCGGCGTGGAAAACGGAAGACGACGTCACGCTTGCGGAACTTGAGAGGCGGGAAGAATAGTGTTACTCACGCTCTTCTCGATACTTTACAACCAAGTTATCCCCTCGGTCTCTGGCTCTCAACTTCCGTAATCGGCTTATGTAAAAGTAGATTCGTACCGTCTGCCACTTCCCCTTGAGAACACTGCCTTGCACTCATCCAGAACCACCCGCATTAGCTTCGCAAGATCCTCTTCATTCAACAGAAGCTCAAACACTGTCGGCGCCTGTTCCACCAATGGATCACGCGGCGTCGTACGCTTGCCACCTGGATTTATCTCTACGCTTACCCGATCTACCAGCGCGTGCACATCCCCAGAATTCGGATCCTTGTCAAGCGACTGCAAATTCACCAGCACCTGCACATCGTCCCGCCATGCCTCAACCCATTGCCAGCCGGTGAGGTCAAACGGAGGATCCAGCATCCTGCCCACTTCCATCTTCGCGACAAGATTCCCATCCCCGCAACAAGACTTTCACAGTTGAAAAATCACACCTACAGTGCAACTATTTTTACACTCTGAAACAAAAATTACACTCTCGAGTCGATATTTACACTCTTCGCTCCGAAGTGCAGTTTTGCACCAAAGAGAGCAACTCCCTGCGTCACTTTTTCACTCTCGATTTAGGAATCTACCTATTCCAAAGCCCCTCGCGCACCCAGGGTTCCACGCTGTACTTGGTTGTTTTGACTCCCCACCCTCCGTCACGTTGCACTATTCCCACATCAAGCAGTTTGTTCAATACATACCGCACTTGTCCAACGGACAATCCCGAAGATTCAACAAGCTCAGAAACCGACATGCCGTCAGGTGCATTTCGGAATGCTGCAAGCAACGTGTATGCATTCTTTCTAATTGCACGCCCAAAATTTTCTAGTAATACAACTTCCGATACTCTCTCACCAGACGGCAAGGTGGCGCTTTCCGAAGTAAGTTTCGATATTTCCTCACGTTCTAAGGCTTCAACACCCGATTCGGAACCACGCTTAAAGTCTGATTTTGACGCGTATAAAATCGCTGTAAATTGCACACCTGTATCTTGAAATGAGGGTTCAGGTAATCCCGCATCGCGTACCTGTTTGAATACTTCTCGAACTCCGGCACCTTCACCCTCAATAACATTGTTACCCGAGTCTGAAATTACATGTTTAGCTATATCGTATAAACGTGGATTGACTGCGTTTTTCGTCAAAGTTGCACTCTTCAACTGTTCAGTAGACACGCCGCGCAATCCACCTGGATTTACAATCACCAAGCGATCAGCACGCACACGTACCTCAACCCATTTGCCTTCAGTGTTTGGGCTCAAATCTCGATGTACCAATGCGTTAGCTAAAAGTTCCCGCACTGCAGGCAATGGATACACACTCTCTTCTCGCATATTTCCATCGCTTAAATAGCGATTCTGGCGAGGGGTGTTCTCCTTTACCCATGCGAGTACGTCTTCCAACAGGTCAGGCAACGGCCCATCAAAATCTTGCCTATTTTTAGTCCGAACGCCTTGAGCGTTGTCAGGATTCTCCACTGCGGCTGTAATTCGCAATTGTGGAGCTTTCGCCTGCGGATAGTAACCAAGGGCATATAGACCCGCCAACGTTAACTGCCCATCTTCAGTTTGAACGTTGCACGTGCGGAGCAATACGTCGTCATCCTCTATTTGCGCTAGGCGCTTACTCTTCGCACGCACGTCTTTGAGATACCTATCGACAAGTCCCTGGTCGAGGTCAGCTACTGCCGAATTCGTCACCGGCACAACGTCAAATCTATATTGTTCTGTATGCGATGCTTTCTGAATTTCAATAAGCGCATAGTCAGAATCATTCATCACATAATCGCCATCCGATTGTCGCAGATACGCTTTCCCACCGTAGCGCGCCGGACGTTGTGACAATGGCAGCGGAATTACGTCAATAACGAGCAAACGTTTACCATCAATATCGAAAATCTCATGCGTAAGCTGCGGAGCCGGAGCCACAGCATTTCGAGTCTGATTCACCACCTCGTGAAACATATTATCGGGATCATCAATACCTATAACCGCAAAGTCGTTCTCTTCTGCCACACCCAGAATGATCGTTCCGCCTTCAGGCATATTCGCGAAAGCACACACGGTTTCCGGCAGATTTTTCGGCAAATGCGATGCGCGTTTCACCTCAATATCAGTTGCGTCACGGCCAATCTCGCGAAAATCAGCGAGGCGTTGAAGTATCGCTTCTTTAGTCCACGTCATATTTAGAGTGTAAAAACTTTCACTCTAGAGTGCAAATATTTTTACACTCTACGTCTAGATTTACACTCTTTAAAAAGTTTCACTCATCCCGACGTTCGATCCTCACAAGTTAAACTTGCCTTTGCACTTGATACTAATCAAAACGACGACGGACGCGTGCCACACCTTGCAATGTAACCACGCGTCCGTCGTCGTCCAGATTTATTTACGAATCAGCTGCGCAACCAGGCACCCGAGGGCGACCCAGCCCCTAAACAACCCGGCGCATCTGAACCAGTCGCATCGCCTGTAGCACCGCATTTGCCAGCAGCAACACTACACCCGAAGCAAGCAACGTATTGGTCGTAGACCATCCGCCCGCACCAGACCCAGCACCAGCATCGCCATTAGCACTCACCGTCGCATCGCCCAAGTCGGCGCCACTTAACGACTTCACACTGCCATTTTCGCTCATCGCCACTTCGTCGCCGTTACCCAAGGCATCGGCGCCGTCTGCCAGCCCAGTTTCCACCGACTTCAAAAGGTTCGCGGCCACGTTCGTGCCACCGCCAGCACCAAATCCGCCCGCACCGAAACCGCGCCCGCCAAAACCGCGCCCAGCGCCAGTACCAGCAGACCCGTCGAGCGCCTGCCCAATACTCGCACCAAAATCAAAATGCCCGCTGGTCACCCCACTGCCAGAACCAACGTTAAACGTCAAAACGCCCTGATTCGACACCGTTTTGCCACTCTTAAGCGTCGCCGTCGTCGTGATCCCCACCCGGTACGTACCAGGCTTAGAAAACACCCAGTTCGGATGGGCGTGCACGTTCGGATTGAGCACGATCGAGCCGCCTACCGACCCGTTCACACCCGAGAAAATCCGCTGGCCCGCACCCCCGAAGTTATTCGAATAAAACACTTCCATCGCGCCCGGGCCCGAGAACGAGGTAAGCGCCAGCTTCAAATGCCCCGTCGTCTTGGCAAGAAGCGTCGGATGCTGAGAGTTGATACCGAGCCACGGCACACCCGCCACCTGGCTACTCGAGATCATCCACACCGCGCTACCAGCCGGAATACGTCCAATATTCTCAGACGTCGTGGCACGCCCCGCATTCCCAATTGCAAAGGCGAGCGAACTCGGATTCACCCACTTCGCAGGCTGGGTGCGGTCATCCTTAACCATCGGCAAGATTGCGTCGACGTATTTCGGTTGGTTCACCGCCGGAGTTGCAGTAACGACGCCGCTCGCAGGCGTCGGATACGTTGGCGACGCCGGTTGCGGGCTTAGTTGCGAACCAGGCTGCGGGCCGGGGGCAGGTTGCGAACCAGGCTGCGGCTGCGCGTTTCCTGTATCTGTACCCGATCCGCCCGGCAAGTCGTCGTTTGGCAGTCCATCGCTTGCACCCGGCGTCGGCTGCACGTCACCTGGCGATGGCTGCATCTCGCTCGGATCGCCCGTGTACGTGCCATCAATCAGCCCTTTTGGCACGTCTTTGCCCACGTACCACGTGTAAGTCGCCTCATTAGAGACGACGGAGCCACCCGCGCGCGCATCCTTCGCCCGCATCTTCATCGTGTAGACGCCGGGCTTTGTGAAAACCCAGTTGGTGTGCACGTGTGCCGGATATGCTTGATGAATCTTGTCGCCCGTTTGTAACTCAAACTGACCCGAGGCCAGGGGTGATGCGGGACCGTTGAAACCACCAATTTGATAAGTAAATACTTTTCCTGGCCCCTTAACCTCGAGGAACTCTAAATCAATCGCGTCAAAATCGGGACGCACCGCACTGGTATCCCAACCGGGGAATGGTAGCACTCCCTGTTTATCACCACTTTGGCCAAGGAAGTAACCTGCCGGCACTCCAAATTTGCTTGCGAACTGCGCGGGAAACTTCGTAATGGCCGCCTCCCCCACGTGCACAATAATATCCTCGGCCTTGCGCTGAACTGGGCTTCCACCCGTATCGTCTTTGGCATTCAGGATGAGCTGTCCATCTTTCGCAACCACGTGAAAGAGATCGACATGCCCTTTGCTAAGCACGAGACGGGGTGAAGACGACGCCGCTGGCGCATCAGTTCCGCCAGCAGCACCAGGGGCGTTTGTATCAGGTTGCTCTGTGCCAGGCGTCGCGGGCGTTGGCTGAACTGGGCTGGGATCACCCGGTTTTTCTTTTGCATCATCATTTCCAGGATTTACGCCTGGCTTCTCGCTGCCAGAATCGCCTTGGCCTGGCTCGGACGGCTTAGCGGGCAGCTCAGCGGAGTCTGGAATCTCAGAAAGAACTTTCGGCGTGTAATCAGGGCGCTTGTCCTGATCGTTTTTCAACACGTGTAGCGTGAGCGTAAAAGGATCCGACGCTACTTGCGAACCATCTTTCTTGACGACGATCGCACGGCCAGTGAGCGTGTACACTCCAGCATGCTCAAAGTACCAGTGTCCATGTTGATGACCTGGCACATTCAACACATCACCTGCTTGGATGAAGAAATTTCCGCTTTCCATGAAAGGGACGATGGCGTCCGCACCGTCGTCGGCCACCGAAAGCTCATTATTGTTATAGAAGCTAATTTTTCCTGGACCAGTGACCTTAGTGAACTTAATTTTCACTTTTGCGCCGAGGTTGTCTTGCCCAGGAGCACTCATGCCTGGCTCAGCACCAGGTGCACCGCAGGCGCTGTAATATCCGTCCTTACTTGCCTCACCAAGCTGCGGATAGTATCCACCGTCAAAAAGCTCAAATATTTCAGAGCACTTCTCAGTATTCTTGTATGAATAATCGGCAATCTGGATTTCCGAACTGTCCATATTATGCAGGTCATTATTGATACCATTGCGGATCATCACGGTGGGCTTATCTCGCGTGATATCAATATAAAATGCGTCGGTATGATTTCGGTCGATAACCGTTTGTCCGAACGCTTTTGTGGTTAGCGGGGAAAATACGAGCCCAAATGCTGCTACAAGCGCAAAAATGATCTTTACTCCGAGACCATTTCGGTGTAGCCGTGGCTCGTGTGCCTGCGGGTTTGAGATGCTCATCTGAATCTTCCTAGTATTTCCTGTACTTATTCAGCGATAATGGCTATCACTACTATAGGTATCGACAATTCTACTTTGTTAAGAATCTTTCTCAAGAGCAAAGGGTGTGACACATCTTGCTTATTGAGTTCCGTTCTCATTAGAGATGCCGTTTCCCGGCTGCGTTATCCATTAGAATTCTTGGTATGGCCCCAGACTTTTCCCACGACCACCGCAATTCTCACGGTCACCCAGACGCGCGAACATCTACCAGCTCCACGCCCGCGATACCGTTCAACAACACAGCTTCTCCAGCTACTCCGGCACCCATCACGCCTGAGCGCACTACGCCCGTAGTTACCACGCCGCCCGTTGGTGCGCACACGCCTATCGCTCCCGTCCCCGCCAAGCCGGGCGACGCCGTCGCCCTCCTTTCGCCCGCATGGGCAGCGCCAGGCTACTTTCCACACATTCACGAGCAGGCAATACGCCGTCTTGAAGAACACCTTGGCATTACGATCGTCGAATACCCCACCACCCGCAAGCTCAATGCGAGCCCCGAGGAGCGCGCCGCAGACCTCCAATCTGCGATGAGCGATCCGGAAATTCGTGCGATTTTCACGTCCGTCGGTGGCGACGACGAAATTCAGGTAATTCCCCACCTCGACCCCGCCGCAATCCAAACCGACCCGAAGCCCGTGTTTGGCTACAGCGACAATACCAACCTACTGAACTGGCTGTGGTGCAACGGCGTCGGTTCATACCACGGCGGCGCTACGATGGTGCACTGGGGTGCTGCTGGCGATCCTGCACCTGAACATCTCACCACATTGCGCGCGGCACTTTTTGGCGAGGGGCCTATCGAGCTACCACTGCCCACCATCAGTCAAGACTTCGGCTTGGACTGGTCTGATCCGCGAGCGCTCACTGCACAATCCACTTATGAACCAGCACTTGGGCTAGAGTTTTACGGCACGAGCGACAATCCGGTGCGCGGTATTACCTGGGGCGGCTGCCTAGAAGCCCTTGACCAGCTCGCCTGGGCTGGGCGTTTACCACAACCCGAGGATCTTGCGGGCACGATCCTCATTCTTGAAACGTCAGAAATTATTCCGCCACCCGATTATGTGGGTAGGTGGATTCGCGCCCTTGGCGAGCGTGGCTATTTAGAATCGGCAAAAGCCCTGCTCTTCGCCCGTCCCGTCGTCGCCAATCGTGATGCTCCCGCCGCACCCGAAGTGCTCCACGCGCGCCGCGAAGCATACACCGACTACCTCTTGGCAAATATCGCCCACTATCGCAACGATCTTTTGGTGGGGATCAATCTTCCGTTCGGGCACACAAAACCCCAGCTCATCTTGCCTTATGGTGGCGAGATCACGATAAACCCAGCTCGCGAATGCGTGATCGCACACTATCCAACGCGCGAAAATGCATGATCGCACACTATCCTACAACGGAATGCGTGCCCTAACTTAGGCGCTGGCTTGCTCATCGCGCTGTATACGCGCGATACCTAAAGATTCGCCTAAATTAGGGCAAGCTTCGAGAACAAAAGAACAGCACACAACCATAAAATAGCCAAACAAAAAGGGTGGAGCTCATTCAAGCTCCACCCTTTAGTTCCTAGTCTCGCTCAACTGTGCGCACTCAAAACCAGCCCGCAACAGTGATGCACACATTCGGTCACCTATCAAAGCACGGTCAAGCTACAGATAACTCGACCTCAGGATCAGGACGACCAGTAATACGATTACGCATATCACGCCTAAAGATTTCAATAACCCAGAGCCAAATTGCGTGTCCGAGAATTTCTGAGAAATGCTCCTGCCATGGCTGATTCCAAGGTGCGGGAACGGTACCCATCAAAGGCATCAGCACAACATGGAACACAACCCAGATTCCCACACCAAAAGCGACCCCTTGCCAGAGTTTTATTTGCGGGAAACGCTCAGCTAAAACGCAATATAAAACCGCAAAGAAGATCGCGAACCCAAAATGAATCAAGAACGAGACCCAAGGTAAGCCTGCATTTCCATTAAACGTGTAGCTTAGGTGAGTAGTGTGATCTGAGAATCCTAATTGTTCAAGGAAAGCTTGCGGTGGGTTGGTGGCATTACGCTCGGGAGTGCGTGGTGGAAGTGGAACTTCCCAGCCAAACTTGATGATTGCTGAAACAATTCCAGCGATAATTCCTACGATTACTGCTACGCCGTACTCGCGGCGGTCTTTTGCTGTTTGTTGTATTTTCACACGACAACGATACATCTGATATATCACGACAAATCCGACATATAGCTATATGTGATCTTTTAGCCGGTTTTGGCAGGTCGTTGCTTTGTACCGTCTCAGACTAACTGCTCACCGCGCCGCTCAATCACATTCCGCCATCAAAATTCACTCGTTAAGCACAGGAAAAACTATCCTTCTGTATATGCTTTAGAGCTTGCTTGCCCTGCTCAATACCCCTTTCTACTAGTTCTCGCAACCTATCTGAACGGTATTCAAGCACCCCAACTTGCAATGGTTCTGGTGGAAAGATCAATACTGCTTCCCCACGTTCTTCTAATCGTAGATACCGACGTTTAGTGGCGTTATATCGTTCAACACGTCCACGTAATGCCTTAGCTACCTGCGGAAGAGCTTGTACTCCATTTGTCCATTCGCGCGGAATATCCCCTTCAGTGAGCCATACATCCCGAGGCCTCGTAAAGATCGCTACATGCTTCGAATACTGATGAGTTTCAGCTATACCCAAGCCAAATCCTTCATAAACTGCGCCATCCATGTAACGAACGCCGTTGATCTCGATCGCATCACTCGTGCCCGGCATCGAGCACGACGCCGCCACCACAGGTACATATTCCGCCCACGTTTGGTTCTGGTTCAGTCCTACCCACACATATTCGCCATATTCACTGGTCAAGCCCGAGTATATTTTACTTGGTGCACCGGCTCTGGAGTCACTGTCACCACCAAACGCCATGTCAATATGCAAAGCATTGGCTATCCAAGGGAAAAATACAGTGAGATCAGAAATGTCTAAACCTGTGGATATACACCGTGAAATTTCCTGCGGAATATCCTCAATCCGCTCAATGGTTCGCCGTATTTGCCATGCTTGATAAAGACAAGCACAGACCGCTCCAGCCGAAACTCCATACGCCGTCGGGAAAACTAAACCGTTATCTTCAAAAACAGACAGCACTCCCAAGGTGAAAAAACAACGAGAGCCTCCACCTTCGAGGTGCAAACTAGTAGGTTTTTTACTTTCCACATCTCCAAGGTATATCAATCCAAAACTGCTCGTACAGCAACACCCCACTGCAAAACACTAATGTTCTAATCATTCAACACAGCAGATCAGGAAGCATTAGACCCCAGCTACGTCCTTAACCCATTGGCGGTAATGAGAAAGGTCAACCGCCTCTGAGGGAGCATACGGATCATACCAAGCCGCGTGAGAGCCAAGCACATTAACCCCAATAATTTCCCCAGCAGCATTTACTACTGGGCCACCCGAGTCACCATGGTTAGATGCGCCGGTTATGCCCTTCATTTTAAGAGTTTCGCCAGCAATGTAGGAGAAGTCTTGGCCAACAACTTTCAGTTGCGCGCGGCGCAAGCTCTTCACCTCCGCATCGTGCAGACCTTTTCCATACCCATACAAGGTAACGAATTCGCCAACTCTGAATTGATGAGAATCTGAAAGCACCCCATATTTACTAAGCTTGTGCGGCTTCGAGAGACGCAACAATGCCATGTCGGCTGATGGAGAGATCTGGTAACTGTCGATTGAATACGCCGGACCAGGATTTACTTTGCTATTCGAAAAGTGCACTTTTACCACGTGGGCGGGCACATTGGGATCAGTATGCTTTTCCCCTTCCAAACAATGACCTGCAGTTAGGATCCATTGCTCAGAAATTGCCGTTCCTGTACATTTATGTGCTGTACCGTCAGGTTTGTCCCAGATTTTGACCTGCACCACCTCCGAAGCTTTCACTTCTTCACCCAAGTTGATCGCCTGCGACATAGGTAGCACTGCAAAGAACCCTAAGACGAGAACCATCAAAAACAGTGCTGAACTACGTACTTGCCGAGAAATACTCATTCTCCACCCTCTCTATTGATAACAATTCTCTTTTATCTTAGAGGTTCATTTGGGCAATTTCTAGACCCAAATATCACACCGCAGCCCCACACACCCACCCTCGTAACATCAGTATGTATTAACAATTACATTTCTTACATATTACCTGTTCACAAGGGCATATTTTCCAAATCGCACGCCAAAAATAGCACCCCACACTGGCGTAAAAACATCTTTGTAGCTAACATATAGACTGTTCCGCTATGTGACTACCGCAGCGGGACGAAGTACACAGTGGTGCGGCTCCACTACTGTGGACTGCACCTTGAAATCACACAAGGAATGAAAATGCAGAAAATCGACACTTACGAACTCACACCAGTATTTATCGCAGCAGACCCTGAGCAAGACCCCAAGCTTCCAACTATTCCATTCACATTCATCGCATTCATGGCAGCATTCGCACTTGTAGGCGTTGCCGCAGCGATCCCAACTCTCACGATCGCTGCCGGCCTCACCTCCGTCGTCACCATTCCAGCCTGGATGTTTACCACAGTAACCCACTACACCAACACTCATAAGTGACACAAAACCAATAAACAACTATCCCGCGCTGCATAGCAGCCGACACCCAGGCTTCACATCTCAAGGTCAGGGCTTCATATCCCAAGCTCAGGCTTCACATCTCAAGGTATCGCGACACCCTTGGGTTCATAGCGACATATCCACGACCGCGCGCCCCTGGATCTCCCCCGCTTCAAGCAGCGAATATCCGCTGCTCACTTGCTCAAGAGAGAAGCGCCTGCTCACAATCTCTTGATAACTAATTCTTCCGTGAGCAGCCATATCCACCACGGCGGGCAGATCTTGGCGGGTGCGCGCACCATAGGAGCCGAGAATTGACTGCGAGCGACGCACGGTTCGGTTAATTTCGACGGCCGCTTCTTGAACCCCAGCGCCAAGCCCAATAGGTACCATGCGTCCGCCGTCTTTGAGAGAGTTGAGCGCGCTGCGCCACGTTTCGGGTCGCCCAAGCGCCTCGAAAGCAACGTCCACACCACGCCCGTCGGTGAGTGCGAGCACGCGTTCACGCACGTCGTCACGCATGGAGTTGACGACGCCGGTCGCCCCCAGACGCTGAGCCGCTTCCAGTTTGCTATCCGAGACGTCGATCGCGATGATTTTCTTTGCCCCAAACTCTTTGGCGATTTGGATAATATTCGAGCCCACACCGCCGGTAGCCACAACCGCAACGCTTTCTCCGTAACGCAAATCCGCACCTCGGCGCACTGCGCCATAAGCAGTGAGCGCCGCACATCCCAAGATCGCGGCAGGAACGGGATCTATTTGCGCAGGAAGTGGCGCTACTGACGTGGCCGGAATAACCGTGTACTCCGCCAACGCACCCATGGAATACATCGCTATCGCTTCACCATCTAGCGATTCCAAACGCGTCGAGCCGTCATAGAGCTGCCCTTTGAGCCGGTTAAGGTCAAAGAATGGGGCACACAAGTCGTCGCGCCCCTCTGAGCAGGCTTCACATTGACCACATGGCATGAGGAACGCCCCCGATACCCTCTGCCCAACACACAAGTCGCGCCGGCCAATATTGGGTCCGAGTTCAACAATTTCACCGGTGACTTCATGCCCGAGCACACACGGTAACGGAAAAGCTATTTTCCCGTGAATCACATGCAAATCAGAATGACACAGTCCGCAGGCGATAACTTTGACGAGAACCTCATTATCTTTGGGATGAGGCGTTTTTATCTCTTCAATTTCAAGACCTTTTGTAACATCCCTTAAGACGGCCGCGCGCATTGTGGGTGGGATATTCATATCGATTTTCCTCCAAAGTCCAGCATCATTGCTCGATTAAAACCGTGCCCAAGCACATATCTAGTATAGCTAACAAACACCCGAAACAATAGGTCTTTTGTACTTACAAACAGATTTAGCGGCAAGTGCGTATTCACGACGACGTGCACCTGCGAGGCAAAGCAGCGCGGCTTGCGCAAACGCGGCGCACACTGTCTGGTTAGATTGCGGTTGATGATGGTGGCGGCGTTGGCACGCATGGCGGCCGGACAGTGTCGGCACGTGTAGCGAGTGGCAGTGCAGCTTGGTTGGTGTTGGCTAGTGTGTGGCTTGGTTATGGTGACGATACTGTTGGTGGGGGTGAGTGCCATACGTATGGCACTCACCCCCACCAACACCGACCAGCCCAGTTTTATATGCACACTAAACAGCACAACCGAGCCATAGACAGCCTGCAGCAGCACTTAGGAGAATTTCTTCTCCATCTCAATCTCGATCTCTTCCATTGAAAGACCAGCTGTTTCAGGCATCCACCTCCACAAAGCGATGAACATAATAACGTTAATCACGCCATAGACGCCATAAGTGACTGTGCCACCTAAGCCGTCCATCATCACCGGGAAAGTCCATGTAACCAAAGCATTGACCACCCAAAGGAAGAACACTGCCGAGCCATTGGCTACGCCACGCACATACGATGGGAAAATTTCACCCAACATGGTCCACACCACCGGCCCATTTGAGGATTGCACAATCAGCATGAACACTCCCATAATTGCCAAAATCGCGAAAGATGCCCAGGCTTCAGGCGTTGTTCCAGCCGCAATATGGGGCTGAATCAACGCCCCAAACAACGCCGAAATCGCAAACATACACACTGCAACACCTGCGATACAAAACAACAGAATGGAACGACGTCGGAATTTAAACACCAAGTAAAGACCGCCAGCAGCACCCAGAACAGACATCACACCATTGGCAACCTGAGCTGTGATCGATGCAGATGTGGTCATACCTGCATATTCAAGCACTTTCGGAGCGTAATACATCACCGTATTAACACCCGTGAGCTGGTTAGATGCAGCGAGCAACAATCCAACCAAGAACAGTTTGCGCAGCCAAGGCGTGCGGAACACGTCCTTGAGTGTTCCTTTCTCCTCATTTTGACTGCCACGTGCCCGCTCCACCATCTCAAAAATTTCGTTTTCAACAGGCTCGTCACGATTATCACGAACGCGTTTGAGTGCACCAATCGCTTCAACGTAGCGCTGATTAGAGCCATACCAGCGCGGAGATTCTGGCATAAGCCGCATGCCAAACCACAACAAAATCGCAGGAATAGTGCACAGCACCAGCATCCAGCGCCAGGCACTTCCATTTCCATCAGAAATCACTAGCTGGTTAAACCACGTCTGATATTGTGCCTCGCTCAGATGTGAAGCTTTGGCTACCACCTCAGACCACATATGCGAACCAGGCGCGATCAACCCTGCAGGATCGGCGTCAATAGTTACTTTCGGACCACCCGCAGCACCGTTGATTATGGCGTTAAATGTAAATGCTGCCAACTGCCCTACCACGATCATGAGCTGGTCAATCGCAACAATCGTACCGCGAATACGCTTTGGTGCCGTCTCAGCTAAATAAACAGGCACTGTTGCTGAAGCTCCGCCGACTGCCAATCCAAGTACGAAGCGCGATACGTACATGATCGGCAGATTGGGAGCCACCGAACAAGCCACCGCACCAAGGATAAAAATGGTGGCCAGCAATAATATGTTATGGCGCCGGCCATACCGATCAGAGAGTCTACCTCCAAAAAGTGCACCAAAAGCGGCACCAATCAGCAAACATGCACCAATTAAGCCCTCTTCCGAGGCCGTAAGATGAAAGCCCCCTCCTTGCTGCGCAATGTACATGTAGGGCAAAGCGCCAGAGATAACACCGGTGTCGTATCCAAAAAGGAACGAACCTAAGGTTGCGATTCCGGCCACCCAACCGATTGATCGATGCTTTCCAGATAGTGGCGTTTCTTCTGTTAAAACGCGAATTTCTTCCTTACTAGGAAATTTATTTTCACTCATAATCGAATCTTTCTCATGAACTGAACATCATTGTTCCACTAATTGACGTCTCATTGCGTTAATACTGTTGTTTTATCGCCGAGGTCTCGATCTGGATTTCGACATATCATGCTCCTTTCAAACGTACGCTCCATTACGCTCGATTGAATGAAACTATAGTTTCATATGTGCATACATTTGACAAGCATTTTTATAAAATGACGTTACTAATGCACGAATGTGCGACTATTTGTTTAACACGAATCGCGTTTAGAGCCTATTCCTCGCGCTGGAAAGACATACTCGCCTCATACGACTCTTCAGACGGCCAACGAGAGGTCACCACTTTCGCCCGAGTATAAAAGCGCACGCCCTCCGGCCCGTGAATATGGGTATCGCCCAACAACGAATCTTTCCATCCGCCAAACGAATAGTAAGCCACCGGCGTCGGGATAGGAACATTGACCCCAACCATGCCCGCCTCAACGTCCAACTGGAAACGACGCGCCATACCGCCGTCGTTCGTAAAAATAGCGGAACCGTTACCGAAAGGTTGGGCATTAACTAAAGCAATCGCTTCCTCGTAACTCGAAACCTGCGTGATAGTCAAAACCGGACCAAAAATCTCCTCCCGATACAAATCAGTATCGAGCCCAACATTCGTAACAACCGTCGGACCAACAAAGAATCCATCCTCATAACCAGGCACAACAATATTACGACCGTCAAGAACCACCTGCGCACCACCCGCCTGCGCGTCGTCAATCAACGAAATAATACGCTCCTTAGCACGCGCGGTAATCACCGGCCCCATCTGAACGCCCTCGTCCAAGCCATAGCCGACCTTAATCTGACGTCCTGCCGCAGCTACTTTCTGCGCGAGTTCATCCGCAATATCACCAACAGTGACGACGGCGGGCAACGCCATACACCGTTCACCTGCGGCGCCAAAGGCAGCAGCAGCGATATGCTTAGCCGCAAAATCGAGATCCGCATCCGGAAGCACAATCGCGTGATTGTTCGCACCGCCCAATGCGTGAACGCGTTTGCCATGCGCAGTGGCCGTATCTTGCACAATATGAGCAACCGGAGTTGAACCCACGAAAGAAATCGCGTCAATTCCCGGATGCTTCAAAATGTCACTCACGCGATCACGTGAGCCTGCCACCACGTTAAATACTCCGTCGGGCAAGCCAGCCTCCTGGTACAGGCGCGCAATAATCAACGATGCCGACGGCGTTGCAGTAGCAGGTTTCAAAATAAACGCATTTCCAGCGGCAATAGCGATCGGATGCATCCACATCGGCACCATCACCGGGAAGTTGAATGGGCAAATTCCTGCCACCACACCTACCGGCTGACGCAAAGAATGTACGTCCACACCGCGCGAAACGTCAAAAGAGTACTCCCCTTTCAAAGCCGTGCTGATTCCGCAGGCAAAATCTAGAGTCTCGCGGCCACGTTGGATCTCTCCCAAGGCGTCAGAATAATCTTTTCCATGCTCAGCAACGATGGCTTTTGCGATCTCGTCTTGATGATCAAGCACCAGCTGACGCATCTTAAACATGATTTCAGTGCGCTTGGCAAGGGAGACTTTTGCCCACGCACGCTGGGCTTTCCGGGCTATATCAACCGCATAGTCAAGATCTTCTCGAGAAGCCAAGTGCACCTGCGATTCGACTTTTCCCGTCGCGGGATTCTCCACTGGCGCAATCGAATCAGGATTCCCAGCGTACATGGCGCCGTTGATCCACTGCTGTATCGTTTTCATATGTAACTCCTTGTTATGTGCATCGTTGCACTCCCAGTGGCACGTGTTGGGTGCCTCCAGAAGATTCTTAATATTTAATTCCGCGCTGGGCGCGCTCTGCTCGCTCTGCATATTGGGTGCAATGTTAGTTCCGCATTGGGCGTGCACCTTCCAACGCACCTAAAAATAATGCCGCTGTACAGTCTTGGCTTCGACGTATTCCTCATAGGCCTTTTGCGTCGAATCCAGGCGAGATACCTGCGAAACGGGCACGTCCCACCACGAACAATTAGACGGATTAGGTCCGAGCAAATCTGTTTCGATATAAATCATGCTCGCGCGTGAGGATTGTGTAGCTTCTTTATATGCAGCTTTGAACTCGTCAATCGTTGCTACTCGCAAAACGTTAATCCCCCACGATTGCGCATTCATTGCAATATCTACCGGCAGAATTTCCCCATCTTCGTTATGGGCATGACCATCTCCCATCCGATACCGCGTACCAAATCGCTGCGAACCACGAGACTCAGATAGTGCCCCGATCGAAGCAAAACCGTAATTTTGCAAAAGCACGAATATCACTTTGATGTTTTCTTGCACAATCGTCGCAAGTTCCATCGGAAGCATTTGATAGGTGCCATCCCCAACGATCGCTACCACTTCTGCCTCGGGCATTGCCAACTTAACACCTAGAGCAGCAGGAATCTCATATCCCATCGTGGAAAACGCATACTCCACGTGATATTGCTCGGGCGTGCGCGCCTGCCAAAGTGCTTGCAAATCACCAGGCATCGACCCTGCAGCATTGATGAGCACATCCGTATCGGCCATCAGCTCGTTGAGTGCCCCAAATACTTCTGTTTGGGCAGGCAGTGGGCTATGCCCGCGATGGTAGCAGCGCTGGATTTCTTCCTCCCAAGCGGCTTTTTCTCGCGCAATAACTTGAGCATATTCTTCGCTCACCCGATAATCAGCGAGCGCATCCCTCAGATCCGCTAAAGCCTCGCACGCGTCTGCAACAAGCATTTCGCCACCGTTTTTGACCGCATCAAAAGCTTTAACGTTCACATTCACAAACTTCACATCAGGATTTTTGAACTGCGTACGCGATGCAGTAGTGAAATCTGAATAACGAGTTCCTACGCCGATAACCACGTCTGCTTCATCAGCGAGATGATTAGCCGCATTTGCCCCGGTAGAGCCGACGCCGCCCACCGACTGCGGATGATCAAAATTGATCGCACCCTTTCCAGCCTGCGTATCTGCAACCGGGATGCCAGTCATCTCAGCAAATTTGCGCAGTTCTTCGGAAGCTTGCGAATAAATCACCCCTCCCCCTGCGATCAGCAGAGGACGTTTCGCTGCCCTAATAGAATCCACTGCGCGTTGCAATGCTGCCTTTTCCAATGGTGGACGCCGGATATGCCACACACGTTTCGCAAAGGCAGTAACCGGAAAATCGAATGCCTCCGCTTGTACGTCCTGCGGCAGCGCAATAGTTACAGCCCCTGTTTCAGCAGGATCTGTCAGTGCGCGCATCGCTTGCATGAGCGACGGAAGCAACTGCTCAGGCCGGTTGATTCGATCAAAAAACACTGACACCGGCCGGAATGCGTCATTAACTGACGTATCTAACGTCTGCGCATTCTCAATCTGTTGCAACACCGGATCTGGTGTGCGTGTGGCAAACTGATCTGCTGGAAAAAGGAGCACCGGTAGGCGGTTTGTGGTGGCTAATGCTGCACCCGTAACCATATTAAGAGCTCCTGGACCGATCGACGACGTGCACATCATCGTCTGCATGCGATTAGTTGCCTTAGCATAGGCCGCTGCCGCATTCACCATCCCCTGCTCATTGCGTGGCATACGGTATGGCATCGCACCGCCGTCGGCGTCTGGATCAAGCTCATTTTGCAACAGCGCCTGACCGATTCCCGCAACGTTCCCATGCCCAAAAATACCGAAAGCGCCTGTAACGAAACGTTTTTCTACGCCGTCGCGCTCCACATACTGATTGACGAGGAACCTGATAATAGCCTGCCCAACCGTGAGCCGGATCGTCTCGTGAGCGTTCATATTATTTCTCCTCATCAGAAGTTGAAAATTTGCAAGAAGTGGACTCAGGATTCGGAAGGTCGAAAAAGGGAAGCCGAGGATCGACGTCGTCGCCCTCCCAAGCCTGACGCTGCCAGGTGTGCACCGGATCGTCGGTCATCATCCATACCGAATCTTCGGCAGGACCTGCCATTACGTTGAGGTAATACATGTCATGCCCAGGCGCTGCCACCGAGGGGCCGTGATACCCGAAAGGCACCGCGACGGTATCGCCCGAGCGTACCTCAGCGCAGACGTCAATGAGTTTTCCGGGTGAGGAATACACTCGTTGCAACCCAAAACCTGGCGTCGCCTTATCCGGACCCCCTGCGGCGATCTCAAAGTAGTAAATCTCTTCGAGAATTCTTTCGTTTTCGCTGTGTGCATCGTGTTTATGAGGAGGATAGCTAGACCAATTACCACCAGGAGTAATCACTTCGCACACCAATAAATGCGATGTTTCCACCTCATTGCCAAGCGCGTAATTGGTGACCTGTCGCGAACACACTCCTGCACCACGAATTCCCGACTTCACTTCTGAGCGCGGGCAATAGCGCACCGGTAAATCTTTGGTCGCTTTAGCACCCGGAATTGCGAATCGCCCAGCTGAACGAGCCGTCACGGTGAAAGTGACGCCGCGCGGCACGTAGAGGTAATCAGTCACATCGCTAAAAACGGAATTCCGTCCAGTGAGGCTATATTCCTCCTCATCCACTATCACCTGCGCACTTCCGCTGAGCGGAAGCACCAAAACTTCATCGGTGCCTGTTGAAATCTCTACGCTTTCATTTTCCGCGAGCGCCGCAATTTTGAGCGAAGAAAACTCCCAGCCCACCGCGTCTTGCGTGATACATGTATCAAAGACTCCAGTAGCGGTACTGTGAGCAGGAATTACGTATTTTTCGTTGTCATTCATAAGAGCTCCACTGCTTGATCGACTGCTTGTTCGACGTCATCCCCAATCGGATATAAAAGGGATCGACCAATAACCAGGCCATACACATTGGGCAGATTGAGCGCTTTCGCCCAGCGCGCCAACGCAGCTTGTGAATCTTTCGCCACTTCGC
This sequence comes from Arcanobacterium pluranimalium, assembly GCF_016907845.1. Taxonomy (GTDB): domain Bacteria; phylum Actinomycetota; class Actinomycetes; order Actinomycetales; family Actinomycetaceae; genus Arcanobacterium_A; species Arcanobacterium_A pluranimalium. Next base: position 627,875 of record NZ_JAFBCS010000001.1, on the reverse strand, counting down.
CACCCAAAATCAACGACGGAAGCGTGGTTGCCGCCATCACTTGCTCCATATGCTCCACACATGGAAGTTTGAGCCAGGTATACGCCGACGTGACGCCCAGCCCTGAAGCAATCGCAATCGATTTCATCACTGCTTCTGGACTCAGATCATTTTGCACACGCCCGTTGACCCGTCGCGATATAAATGGCTCCACCATAATCGTCTTTTTCACCTCGGCCATCGAATTAATAGCTCGCGCCGTCGCTTCGAGGGTATCGACGGTTGCCCGATCACTCAGGTCAATGCGCGTGAGCGTTTTCCCACCATCGAGGCCGTGCGCAACGATGCTTTCGGCGTCGTAACAGGTAAATTTATCGTCGATTTCGAATACGGAACCTTGCAAACCTCCGCGGTTCATCGAGCCAAACACGTGCTTTCCGTCTAGTGCCCCTAATAAGGCAAGATCTTCGATGAAATCTGCTGTGCCGAGAAAACCTGTTACTCCGGGTCTAGCGAGTGCCGCGGCACACCGCTCCAGCGCATCTTGTCTATTTGCCATCGCCAAGGATCGCGACCCAGCTCCGAGTGCTCCCCGCGCCGGGTGGTCAAGGGCAATAATCAAGTGTTTTTGCTCCGGCGCTAATGTTTGCGCAGGTACGCGCGAAGCCAAAGCCTGCGCGATTTTTTCGGGAGAATCTGCGCGAATCTGTGCAATCTCCGCAATACTCACCGACATTGAGTTTCCTCCACATTCTCCATCATTGGTTCTTTTCTACGCGTGGTTGCGTGTGCGGATGCTCGTTCATGAGCTGTAAGACTTCATCACTATCAGGCATCGCAGTGGAGCACTCCAGCCGCGAAGCAACGATTGCACCAGCTGTTGAGGCAAATTGAATCGTTTTGGGCAAGTCCCAGCCCGAAATCAAGGCGTGGCACAGTGCTCCCCCAAAGGCGTCACCAGCCCCCAGACCATTGCAAATATCGACTTTGGTAACTGGAACTTCGATGCGCTCACTTCGCGTTTTCGCCAAGGTTCCGCGCGGTCCTTGTTTGACGACGGCGATCTCGACGCCGCGTTCTAGCAGCGCGTCTGCTGCCCGGTCTGGTTCCGTTTCTCCGACGGCGATCCGGCACTCTTCGATATTGCCCACAGCCACGTTCACCTTGCCAAGAACCGCTGATATTTCCTGAACGGCTTTTTCTTCTGACTCCCAAAACATAGGCCGGTAGTCTAAATCCGCCACCGTCCAGGCTTTTTTCGCGCGAGCGTCAAGGGCGGCATGATGTGCTGATCTGCTTGGCTGCACTGTCAAACCAGTTCCTGAAAACAAAAAGACTTTTGCTGTTGTCACTGCTTCTATCGGTATATCTTCAACAGTGATTTCTAAATCTGGCGCCGAGGGCTGACGGTAGAAATAGAGTGGAAAGTCATCGGGTGGAAACACTTCACAAAAGGTTACTGGAGTGTTGAATTTTGGATGAGTTTTTACGAAACAATCATCTACGCCGAGTCGGATCATTTCTTTGCGCACGAATCTGCCAAAAGGATCGTCTCCAACACCAGTGATAGTGGCGCATGTGTGGCCGTATCGTGCGGCGGCCACGGCGACGTTCGTCGGTGAACCGCCTAAATACTTTCCAAATGTTTTGACTTCTTCTAAGCCTAATCCGGTTTGGAGAGGATATATATCTACACCTGAGCGACCAATTGTGATTACGTCTAGAAAATTGTTGACGGACATTACTAGGCCTTCCACGTCTTTGAGGCATCAACAAAATTAATTATCAATGCATAACCCAAAGAGTGTCAAGCTTTGTAATAACATTTGCCACGTTTCAGCATACAAACGTTCACAATGCAGAATATCTGTACCGATTAAATGTAATGTCAGGTACAATTGTGGTATTCGTTGATATTTTTTATATTAGGCCAACGTTAGTGCAGCTAGGAATCTTGTTATGAATTCTCCAGTCAACAACTCTACCTCGTTAGACATACCCTACATAGTGGATATTGAACTTGATAGGTCTTCTGATACCCCGCTTTATCAGCAAATTTCTAAGCCGCTGTCCGAGTTGGTCATGTCAGGAGCGGTTGAGCCAGGCAGACTCATCGAAGATGAAGTTACGATGTCTAACCGACTCAAGATTTCACGCCCTACCGCCCGCCGAGCTTTACAAGAGCTAGTAAATGATGGCCTACTCATTCGCCGACGCGGCACCGGCACACGGGTAACACCCAATCACGTCCACCGCCAAATCGGCCTAACCTCGCTTAATGACGACCTTATGCAGGCCGGTTATAAAACGCAAACAAAAGTTCTCAGCTACACCGTCCATTTTGCCGACGCAGAAAATGCAGCTCGACTCGAGTGTGATGAGGGCAGTGAACTTGTGACGATCGAGCGTCTGCGCAGCGTCAACGACACTCCCTTAGCCATCATGCGCAATACTATTTCCTCAGCTAACGCTCCGTCGCTCACCGATCTATCCACCTACGGACTCTACGAATGTTTCAGCCGCAAGGGCATTAGTCTTGCTTCGGCCACCCAAACGATTGGCGCAAAAGTAGCGAACGACGCCGAAGCCAAACTGCTCAATCTCGAGCCAGGTGCCGCACTGCTCACCATGCAGCGCACGGCATATTCCAGTAGTGGCGAGGTGATTGAGTTTGGTTCGCACGCCTACAATGCCGCTCAATACAACGTCGTCATGCCTCTAGTAGCCGATTAAATCCTTTTGTAAATACAAAGCATTGACACTCCTAACCTTTGTATGTACGATCGTGTATACATAACGCGGAATCCAAGGATGGAATTCGCGTGAGATTCGAAGTACAGGAGCATCAATGGCTGATATTCAGTACACAGATGGCCCATTGCTCGACGCAACACGGGCTTTCCACACAGTGTTATGGAACGACTCGTCCGATCTCAATGAGCTGCGGCAGTCTATTTCTTTCGGCGCCGTAGGCGCCACATGCAATCCTGTGATTGCCTACACCACTATCTCCAAGAATCGCGACGTTTGGGAAGATCGTATCCGCACCATCGCGCGTGAACACCCCACATGGGCCGAATCCACAATCGGCTGGCAAGCTGTCAAAGATATGTCCGTTGAAGCTGCTAAATTACTTGAGCCAATGTTCGAAGAAAGCAAGGGGCGCAACGGCAGGCTTTCAGTACAAACCGATCCACGGCTCCACCGCGATCCACAAGCTCTAGCTGATCAAGCCGAAGAATTCCACAACTTAGCAAAGAATATCGTCGTTAAGATTCCGGCCACCAAAACGGGAATAGAAGCCATCGAAGAGGCCACTGCCCGAGGCGTATCAGTAAACGTCACCGTATCTTTCTCCGTGCCACAAGCTCTCAAAGCTGCGGAAGCTATCGAACGCGGACTCGAAAGGCGTAAAGCTGCTGGTCACGACGTCTCTACGATGGGCCCCGTCGTCACAATTATGGTTGGCCGACTGGACGACTGGCTCAAATACGTCGTCGCCCGCGACAAAATCTTCCTCGACGCATCAGCACTCGAGTGGGCCGGAATCGCAACTGTGAAAAAGGCTTACGCGATTTTCCAAGAGCGCGGATTTACTTCACGCCTGCTCATCGCGGCATTCCGTAACTGCTATCAGTGGTCGGAGTTCCAAGGCGCCGATATGGTGGTATCCCCACCATTCAAGTGGCAGCAAATTATCAACAACTCGGATTACGAGGTTACCGAGCGCATGAGTGAGCCGGTTGACGAACACTACCTTCGTGAGCTGCAAAGAATCCCAGACTTCAACCGCGCATACAACGAAGATGGGATGACCATTGACGAATTCGATGCCTTTGGTCCCACTGCAAAAACACTGCGACAGTTCTTGGCGGCAGACAACGATCTCGATGTGCTCGTTCGCGACATCCTCGTCCCAGCTCCCTAAACACCCTGCGTCACCCCACACAAACCTACTAGAAACGAGACCTTCTCATGGTTAATATTGGAATCATTGGCGCGGGGCGAATCGCCCATGTTCACGCCAAAGCAGTTGCAGCTCATACAAATGCCAAGCTAGTAATGGTTGCTGATCCTTATGCAGACTCAGCAGCGCAATTGGCAGGCGAATACGGCCTCGCGTGGTCAACCGAGCCACAAGACGTATTTGCCTCCAGCGACGTCGATGCCGTGATCATCTGCTCGCCCACGCCTTTCCATGTAGATCATATTTTGGCTGCACACAAAGCTGGGAAGCCAGCCCTTTGTGAGAAACCAATCGCTATGGATATGGCCGAAGTTGAGCGACTCAAAGCAGAACTTGCTGAAGAAAAACCAATGGTCATGATGGGATTCAACCGCAGATTTGACCCATCGTTTAACAAAATGCATCGCATGGTTGAAGATGGGATCGTCGGCGACCTAGAGCAAGTGACCATAATCTCGCGCGATCCCGCTGCACCACCGCGCGAATATATCGCGCAATCAGGTGGAATCTTCAAAGATATGACGATTCATGACTTCGACACCGCTCGTTACTTCCTCGGCGATGTGACATCAGTATTTGCGGTGGGTCAGCACCTCGACCCGAACCTGGCCGATACTGGAGACTATGACGGCGTCGTCATTGTGTTGACAAACTCGGCCGGGAAAACGGCCACTATTACAAATTCGCGCCACTGCGCCTCCGGATACGATCAGCGACTCGAAGTCTTTGGTAACAAAGCCACCTTGAACGCCGAAAATATTCGTCCTACCACAGTGCGCGTATCCAATGGTACGACGACGGACGCACAGGATCCTTACCTCGATTTCTTCCTCACGCGCTACACAGAAGCCTATGCCGAAGAACTCGATGCGTTTTTGCAGGCCATTAACACTGCTACGCTGCCCTCGCCGTCGATCGACGACGCCGTCGAAGCTCTTAAAATCGCCGAGGCAGCTGCCGAATCTGCACGCACAGGACAGCAAGTACGTCTGTGAGCAGTACAAATACACACGACGAAGTTACACAGGTAAACGGTACAAAGTTCGGTAAATGGTATAACGCTATGCAGGTAACGCCAGCAAAGGAATTTTACCTGCCTGACCACCGAAAATTACCACAGAATTGAAATTGAAAGGACACCACATCAATGAAGATAGCCGGAGCCCCAATCTCGTGGGGAGTATGCGAAGTGCCAGGATGGGGTTATCAGATGTCGCCCGATCGAGTACTCAAAGAAATGAAAGAAATTGGTCTCACGGCCACCGAATTCGGTCCACAAGGCTGGCTGCCAATTGAGGCTCAAGAGCGAGCACAAGCCGTGGCAAAATATGGCCTTGAGCCAGTGGGATCATTCTTCCTCGCCGTGATGCACGATCCGAATATCGACCCCATTCCAGCAGTGGAAAAGGAACTCGAAGCTTTCGCAGCAGCAGGGGGCAGCTACCTCATTTTAGCTGCAGATTCGGGGCGTGAGGGCTACGATGCGCGCCCAGTTTTGGACGAAACTGGTTGGCATACACTCTTCACAAACCTAGATCGAATCACGGCCGTATGCGCCGAAAATGGCGTCACAGCATGCGTGCACCCTCATTGGGGAACGATGATTCAAAATCTCGACGAAGTTGAGCGCGTGCTTGATAATTCCAACGTTGGACTATGCCTCGATACCGGGCATCTGGCCTGCGGCGGCGCCGACGTCGTCGCCCTCGTAAAGAAATACGCCCACCGGGTGGACATCGTGCACGCAAAAGACATCCACAAAGACCTCACCGACAAGCTCCTACCAGGAGAAATAGTCTGGGGAGAGGGCGTAAAAGCAGGGATGTTTGCACCGATTGGTGAAGGTGACATCGATTTCAAAGCCATCGTCACGCTCCTGAACGAAGCCGGCTTTGATGGCTACTACGTGCTCGAACAAGACATAATGATCAACGAAGAACCGCCTGCAGGCGGTGGCCCGATTGACAATGCTCGTAAATCATTCGAAGCGCTCAAAGCCTTAGCTTAGCTCAAGCAACGACTCAATTTGTCAATCCCCTGAGTGCCGCTCCCCAGAAAACGCTCCCTCCGTTTAGTTTTCTGGGGAGCGCTTTGTGCACAGCATTTCAAAGCCGCATTGCGCTTATTGCACAGTGCGAACGCTTTATGGCGATTGGCGAGCTGCGACCTGTAGTAACCTGTAGTGACCTGTAGCGATCTTTAATATGTTACAACCTCACGATACGCTCGGAAAATACTTCTCTACCAGCGCATATAAAATAGCGGCAGTTTCACAATCCATCACGCCGTCGTACTTCTCCTGGCGGAAATGTAACTGAAACGCTTGCACGAGATCGCGGTATCCGACGTCGGTGGACGCCGCTTGAACACCGTAGCCGTAGGTTGCGAAATGAGCCAGCAAATCACTGCGCTCTGGCAGCCCGCTCTGCTCGAACTGGCTCAAATACGCGACCTTGGTAGCGTCGTCGTACCACGCACCTATCCCCTCGTCATACAGCAACTTCCATGGGAAAGCTGCACCAGGATCCTTTTTGCGCCCCGGTGCCACATCCGAATGCCCCAGCACGTGCACTGGCTCAATATCTGGGTAACGCTGCATGACGTTGTGCGCCAATTCTTTAACTGCGTCAATCTGTGTGGAGTTGTACGGCGGAAACACGAGCTTTCCGTCTTTTTCGCTCGCAAGATTGACTATCTCCACACCGATTGAGGAGTCGTTAATATTGGTACGGCCCGCCCAGAAACTTACACCCGCATGCCAAGCCCGGTCGTTTTCATCAACAAGATTAAATATGCGCATATCCTTATATCCAGCGTCGATATAGGTCTGCTCAGTTGGATCAGGCACAAGATAATGTGCACTCACTTTCCCGTCACCAGCAAGCAACTTCGCAGATGTCACGAAATTTTCTGCCGTGTAGTGGAGAATTAAGAAACGAACGCGCTTACCGTAACCCTTGACCGAACGGTATGCGTTGTAATCGATCTGATACATAACAATCCTTTCAGTTTGCTGTTGTTTTCTTGACGCACTAGCCGATTAAGCGCCACAGTGCCACGCCAATTGCACACACACTTATTGTGGAAACTAAACCTGCTGGCCAAGCGCGATATTTATTCGTCGTACCGGTAATGTCAATTTCTTCAGCGAAAAGTAAGGTCGGGAGCGCCGGAATCACGTACTGCACATTCACTGCCTGCACAAGCGCTGCCAACAGACCGGCCGGCACACCAACACTGAGCGCAAGCGGGAACATGATCGAGATCGTTGCGGTTTGCGACATCACAATCATCCCCAACACCGCAATCAGCAGCGCCACCAGCCACGGCGCATTCTCAACCATCGGCGCAAGGTTTGTTTTGAGCGCACGCATATTTCCGGCGTCGCCAAAAATAGTGGAACCCAGCAGGCCCGGCCCCAGCACCGACATCATCGCCGTCACGCAGGACGTAAACACTTTCGCCTCGAAAATACTACGCACCGGAATTCGGGTAACAACCAGCGTAAACACAGCTGACATATACAACATGAGCTGCACCATCATCGTCGCAGGCATCCACGTAACCTTGGACGTAACCGCATGATCCACAATCACGTCCCGCATCGCCCCCGGAATAAGCGCGTGCCCCAACGTGTCATAGTTGAGCCCCACAATCATCACGCAGACAATCGCCGATACGAAGCCAATTACTGCAGCGTATTGGGTACGCGAGAAACGTTGCGCCGCATCGTCATCACGCGTTTCTTTGACGACGCCGGTGCGTACGCGTTCCAGATACACCGGATCGCGATCGAGAGGCTTTCCCCAGAAATTCAAAAATAACGAGGTGAGCAGGGTGGACAGCAAAGCAGCTGGAATCACTATCGCCATATAGGAAGCCATCGAGAAGCCGTGACCGGAAAGAAAGCCGACGGCGGTGAGCGCGCTCGATGCCGCTGGGCTGGCAACTAAGGCAGTATTCGAGGCCAATACCGATGCAACAAGCGGTCGCTCGGGGCGCACCCGCGCACGTAACGCCGTTCGGGCAATAACTGGTTCAAGTGACATCACAATATTGCTCGTGCCTACGCCAAAGACGAATAAGAAAGTGATGAGGGGCGCTACGAACGTGATCGCGGCGGGATACTTTTTGATAGCCTGCGACGCCCAGTGAACAAGCAGGTCAAGACCGCCGGCGGCTTCGAGGATACCGGCGCTGATAGCTATGGAGAAAATAATCATGATGGGAACGACGGGAATATTCCCCGGCGGTAAACGAAAGGCGACCACCATAATGACCGTGCCTAACAGGCTAAATAGGCCAACTCCGATAGCGCCACCAAATTTTAAGCCGATGATAATTAAGCCGATCATCACCGTAATCTCGCACAGCAATAAAAACACTAAGAACCTCCACGACGCATAGGTAAAAGTTAGGGGGAATTGTGCGCGCAGGTGAGCTTTGCGCACAAGTACCTGAATTTGAGTACCGAATACTAAACATTCAGCTTAGGAGGAAGCGGGGCAAATAGGAATAATCCCGACATTTTTCCGGGGAGTTTGCACCGATGTGCGTGTGCTTTGGAGATGGAGCGTCGAATTTTGGGGCGATTTTTGCAACATCTCGATATATGTGGAGATGTTTGCGTAGATGCCCCAAAAAGCACACTGAATCATCGCTAAGGCCAACGCTCTACGCCGTACCACGGCTCCCGAGGCCGACCATACATACTGCTGAGCTGCAGGTTGTGCCAGGATCGATTATCGCAGGGTGTGAATCGGTAACTAGATAGCGAGGTAACTGGCCTGTGTTGGTTTGACAGTACGCATCTGCAATCGTTGCCCGGTATTGTTTTTGCAGTATCACCGAGCCCGTATAGGTTTCGTTTTCCAGCATTGCCCGTAACCACCCGCTATGGAATTTTTCACCTCGCCGGGATTGGACACCTTCAGCATTAAGTTGAGTGGCGATGGCCTCTGGTGACACACCTGCCAGGTAACCATCGAATACGCGTTTGACCACGGCAGCTTCGTGCTCCACGATGTGTAGTTCACCGTTGTGATAGCGGTATCCGTAGGGTTGGCGCGAGTGTAGACCACCGTGGGCGTATTTCTTCCTGATTCCCCATTTCACGTTTATCGACGTGGATCGAGATTCTTCTTGCGCAAAAGACGCCAGTAAGGTTAAAAGCAGTTCACCGTCAGCTGTGGCGGTGTCGATGTTTTCCCGTTCGAATCTGACGGCTACACCTAGGGATTTCAGTTCACGTACGGCTTCAAGTAGATCGAGGGTGTTGCGAGCAAACCGGGAGATCGATTTGGTAAGGATGAGATCGATGTGGCCTTCACGGGCGGCTGTCATGAGGTTATTGAACCCGTCACGGTTTTTAGTGGAAGTGCCGGTAATGCCTTCATCAATGAATACACCCGCATAGTCCCAGCCGGGTGTTGTTTGAATCAGTCTTGAATAATGCGACACCTGCGCGGCGATAGACGAAAGCTGGCGTTCCTGCTCGGTGGACACGCGCGCGTAGGCCGCGACTTTTCGCTTTGCCGGGCGCACAGGTTTGGCAGGAATGACACGAAGATTCTTTTCTTCCAACTGGGCCTCCTTTTGTCGCTTTTCTCGCGGTTTTGTGTTGTATCCATACACGCTCTAAACCCGGTGTTTATCAAGTCGAACCCGCAGCAACAATGCCCCTGTTACCGCCTGAGTCTTATCGAGGACGGCAACCAGAACCTGTCGTGCTTCACCGTTGCCGTACTCGCCACGGATCACCGCATCAGCCAAAGCGTCAATATTGACAGCAGGTGCTGGTGCTGGTGTGCGGGGTGTGGCACCGAGTTTTTGGTTGACTCGTGCTTGGACGGCCGCATAGTTGGCTCCGAGGCGGCGTTTGCGTTCGTCTCCGTTGCCGTATTCACCACGATCTGTCCGTGAAAAAACGCGGCAGATGGCCTCGACCCCAAACTGCTCCTTGTAAGCGTCGATGTAGGAGATCATCTGGTCGTGGGTCGACCCGGTTCCGCCGCGAAAAAAGCCGATGCGGTCTTAAGAATTCCATTGGCTCGCTTCAGCTCGCGGTTTTCCCGATGTAGCCGCTTGAGTTCTTCTTCCATTGATTCGCCGCCTGCTGGCTCGGCTGCATCACGAGTTAAGACGCTATCGTGGTACCAGGCGCGCAACGTGTGGTGGGATACCCCGAGGAGTTCTCCGACTTCCTTATATGCGTGTTGCAACGAGCACGATTCCAGGCGAACCATTTCAACGATCTGATGGACCGCCTTCTCCTTGAACTCGACAGAATACTTCTTGGGCATAATGTTCAATCCTTCCTTAGATGAGGTAGGAACTAAACTCAGGACGCTTCATAAACGATGATTTGCTCTTTATCGCGGTCCGTGGTGCCGGGAGGGGTGGCAGGCGACGAAGAACTGCATGACGTTAGCGCTGCTGCGGTTCCGAGGAGCACAGCAGCGCAACGCCTAAATCTCAAAGAGGAGCTCATGAGAATCAAAACTCAATTCTGGTCACTCAAAAACACCACTTATCTCGTGCTTTCGGAGCCGATGGTGAGTCGGCTCCGAAAGCTTTTACAGCGGAAAGATGGGTAGCTTTCGAGCCAATAAGGATGTTTGCGCGTCTTTCCACAGAATATTCGACTCGACGATTTCTGAAGTGAGACCTGCGAAAATTCGATAGTAATCCGTATCAGCGTTCGCAACTACTTTCTGGCTCCACTGATCAACCCACTTCCGCAAATGCTCAGCACCCATTGATTTGCGAAGGCTAGACCACGTGCTCTGCTTATCTGAGCCACTGCGCTCGTGATGAGCACAAAATGCGATGAATTCAAACTCACGGGCAATATGGTCTGGCGGCTCGTGAGCTGGCAGAGTCACACCAGCTTCATCGAATAGGTCTTTGACAGCGACCGCTGAACGACTGATGAAGAACGGAACTGAACGACGATTGCTATCTTGATCGCGCTGTTGCGACTCATATGGCCATGTTCCGTTATTCTGCGGAAAATCAAACATCATCGTATGGTCGGTACGAAGACAATCGTATAGTTCCTGCAGAGATTGGGTACTCTCTCGGCGGGCTTTCACCAAAGCGTCGATATGCTTTTTCAAAGATGCCGGCGCTGAGAGCTCTTTGAAACATGCCACCAAGTCGGCCGTGAAGTCCCCACTGATGATGCCCGAAGCGAGCTTCTCAGTGGGGATATCCCAGCCGATTGACAGCAACGTTGACAGATCTTCAATAGCGTTCAGATTCTTGTCAGTTGTAGCGTGCGCAATCATAGAAATGTCTTATTCTTACTCTCAATCACTTCAAGAAATGAACTGATGGCTTGGTGCCTGCCTCAGGGTGGAGCGTGAAGGAATCACGCTCCTGAAGAATCCGAGAGACCTCGGATTCCGGATCGTCTAGATCACCGAAGAAGCGGGCGCGTGTAGGACAAACTTCGATGCAAGCTGGCAACCGGCCCTCGTCCAAGCGCTGTGTACAGAATGTGCACTTCGAAACCGTTGCGGGTTCTGCCTGTTGGACGTTGATATGACCAACTTGGAATCCGGTGGAGTACTCGAGATCGTCGTCGTTACGCTTGCGTACGCCGTCGTAAGGGCATGCCTCGACGCACGCGCCGCAACCGATGCACTTATCGTAGTCAACAAGAACGACGCCGTCTTCGTCTCGCTTATACGTAGCGCCGGTTGGGCACACGGGTACGCATGGCGGATTATCGCAGTGCTGGCAAGCGACCGTCAAAAAGGTGAGGAAATTATTCGGGAACTCGCCACCTGGAGTATCTCTTTCGGCTCCTCCGACAGTCCAGACACGATTCCACCAGACGCCGTCAGGGAGATTGTTTTCCGTCTTGCAGGCTAGGGCGCAGGTGTCACAGCCGATGCACCTAGTCGTATCGATGAGCATACCTAAGCGCATTTTAGTTCTCCTCCCATTTGCGCATCTCGCAGGTTGCATCAAAGAAACTCTGATTGACGCCCATCGGGTCGGACGCCATCGAATTTAGCTCTGAGAAGACGCCAGCTACGTGCTGATGCTTCTGCCAGCCCTTCGGATATTTGATTACGCCTGGCATAAGCGAATTATCAATAATAAGACGAGCTACAGCGTGACCACGATCGTTGTAGAGCTCTACCAGATCGCGATTTTGTAGTCCTCTCTCCTCAGCGTCCTTAGCATTCACCTTGATAATGGGCTCAGGATCCAGTTCGCGCAGCCACTTTACCTCGGCCCACTGAGAATGTACGCGGTAGCGTGGACGTTCCGACAGCAGAATCAGCGGATACTTCTTTTGTGCTTCCGTGCCTGGCCATGCCTCAGTAGGCTCGTAGAACATCGGCAGATGCTCACGTTCAACTGGAATATCTTGGCCGTAGTTATAGAGAGGTTGCGGCTTTTCGGTATACGTTTGCATGCGCTTGTCAGGCGTTGGGAATGCTTGTTTTCCGCCATAGTCAAGCCATGGTTCGGGGAATACTCTAATTGCGTGCTTTTGCTTGAGAGTCTCAAGAGTTACACCGAGTTTGCGACACGTGTCAGTATCGAGAATCTCCTCAAAGTACTCGTCGTCAGACTTGTTAAAGTACTCGCCCAGACCCATCGCATTTCCGAGGAGTCGAGCAATATGTGCGTCGCCCTTAGCTTCGAAAACTGGATCGATTGCTTTTTCAGCGAACTGAATGAACGGATGCGAGGCAGAAGCCTGGATGAACTCGTCGACCTCGTAGAAGTGCGCGGCTGGAAGAACCAAATCTGAGAGTCGCGCTGTGTCCGTCATTTCGAGGTCAGCGGTGACGATGAACTCCATTTTGTCAAAGACATCGCGCACGAAGGCGTTGCGGTCCTGATGCTGACTCGCCGTATTGGTTTGAAGAACGTACATTGACTTGAACGTTCTTTCCTCACCGTTGTATTTACCGGTGCGCATCGCCTCGGGGAACATGAGCGATGGAATCATGCGCATGTTTCGCCCGGTTGGTGCTTCGTAAGCCCAATTGAATCCGGTGAAGTTGACACTTGCTGCGCCCATATCCGCGCCCGGTGCTCCGATGTAGCCGGTGATACCCGCCAGGCCCATCATGGCTTTACCGACCATGTGTCCGTTGTTGTATGCTTGCCCGCCCCAGCCGCATCGAATAGTTGTTGGACCTTCCATCATGCGTGCAGCTAGTTCTTCGAGCACATCGGTTGGAATATCGGTGAGTTCTTCAACACGCTCAGGCGTGTACTCTGCAGCGCGATCCCGAATGAGCTGCCCCGCTACGGCGCATGAAATACCTTCGACCTCAAAGCGTCCTTCCAAGACAGGCTTTTCGATGTCGTCGACAGTTCCAAAGTTACCGTCTTCATCCATCACCACTGCACGATTGTCGTCGTCGTGACCAAGGTCAGACATTCGCAAGAACAAGCCTGTATCATCACGCACGAGGTACGGAGCGACCGTCTTGGTACGCATAAACTCATCGTTCTGCTTGTTGTCGCGCAAGATGCAATGCATAAGGCCAAGCATCAGTGCTGCGTCAGACGCAGGGCGGATAGGGATGTATTGATCCGCTTGAGCTGCAATGTGCGTGAACACAGGATCGATGACGATGAGCTTAGCGCCTTTTTCTTTAGCATCTAAGAACCAGTGGTGATAGTTGATCTGTGATTCCGTGGAGTTCAGACCCAAAACGATGATTGTATTAGCGTTGAGAAGGTCTTCCGGTCCGTTTCCTGGCCATGGGCCATTCCACCCGATGACTTCTTTCATGCCCTCAGAGACGGCCATATCAACAGCAATCGGCACTTCCGTAACACCTAGCAGATTGCCGAGGCGGCGCATGGCTCCGTGAGCAGCTCCGTGGTAGCTGGTCAGTCGGCCTGAACCGACATGGAATACGATCGAATCGGGACCGTACTTGGCGATGTTTTCTTTCCAATTATCGGTAATCATCGTGATGGCTTCGTCCCAGCTGATTCGCTGCCACTTTCCTCCACCACGTTTACCGACTCGCTTCATCGGATAATGAATACGTCGTGGATCGTAAATTCGCTGCAGGCTGGACAGGCCACGCAGACAAATTCGGTTATACCTTTCATCTGGCATGGGGGCGAGGGTCGTCTGTACAACGCGCCCATCGCGAACAGTCACCGTATGAGGGCAGTATGAAAAACAGTTTGGCTGACACACGCAGTAGTGTGTTGTTTCGCCTTCGTGAGCGATTGTCTTGACGGTGAATTTATTTGGTCGCTCTCCAGTGAGGAAACTCCGCTCACTCATTGGACGACACTCCCTTCGAAACTTCCACGTGGTCAATCGGATTTATGTTGCCGCGAGGCGGATCAATAACTGGTGCGTGGATGCCTGCTTCGAGAATTGCGCGACGAATACCTGCGACGCCCAGGACGGCGAAACCGCTTGCAACTGAACGTGACCAGCGCGATGGGATCAGAGCCATCGCAGCGGCACCTACGCCACCCAGGCCCAGACCAAGTCCGACAAACCGATCTTGTTGGATGCCTTCAAGGAGGTCACGCGCAGATAAGCGTTGAGCGGTCGAGCCTTCAGTAAGGCGGCGTGCGTAGAGAACACCTAGACCGGTTCCGGCCACCGTTGCGATCGAACTAGCCACGTTGACTCGTTTGTCAGTTACCAAAGCGTTGGCAACGTGGACGCCCGCTGCCATACCGTTGACAGCGAAAAGTGCAGGAATCGAGGAGTCTGTCCAGGACGCCACACCCTTTGCGCGCTGCAAGAAAAGACCATCGTATGTGCCAAGCACGGTAGCGCAGACACTAGCGATAACTTTCGCGCTGGTCCGGACGGGCTTAGCTACTGGGAGGAGAGAGAGTCCGCCAGCGACCGTAAATCCAACGTACGCGAGAGCTCCTCGTGAGATCCACGAGCTATTCGGCTTAGCGAAGACGCGGAAGACTCGGTCCGGCCTGCCCAAGTCAGCCCACAGCAAGATGCCTTTACAAATGGTTGATACTGCCCAACCGGTAGCCATTGAGGCCGTGTTGCCTACGGCTGCTCCAGCTAAATAGGTTCCCGAGCCAACTTCGCCGAAGGTCATTTCCCACCACATCTGCGGGACAGCCCAAAGCTTGTCTCGTCGGTACGGAAGTTCGTGGCGGTTCGATTCGAGCCACGATATTTCTTCGGCGTCGACGAAGCGAGACTGGGGGGCAGCCAGGGCTTGTTTGGTTGTGGGCCTGCTGTCCAAGTAAGGTTCACGGTTTTTCGCGTCGAAAGAATTTGCTTCGGATTCAGGTACTAGACGCAATGCGCCACGCACGATGCTTTCTGCAGCTGAAGTCGGCCATGCTGCGATGCCGTGCATTGCTGTGGCTACGACGGACTTACCCCAACGAACCAAGCCTGGAATGTGCGCGCTCACCTTTACTGCTCCTTCTGCACGTCAAGTCGGTTCGCCGATCCGGCTGGCTTCATTTGTGGCACGACGAACCAGACGATTGAAGCTAATCCCAAAGTTAACGAAGCCACCAAGGCTAGCCGGACAGAGCGAATTGCTCGCCCGAATTTGTCATCGGATACCACGCGCATAGTATCAACTCCTTCGTTGTTTTAGCGCTCAACTATTGAATAATCAACGCCCACATCAGAATGGCAAATATCTCCATGCATCTGCTACTAGACGTGCTTCAGTTAGTTCAAGAATTTACTCGTTTCCGCGTGGGCAATCAAATAAAACTGTTGGTCATTACGCAAGAATTCGCTGTTGTATTTCGGCATAATGGGTCGATTGAGGATGTGTAGGAGGGGTTCTAGGGCCACGATGTGAAGCGTCCTGGGTTTAGTTCCGCGTCTTTTACGACCCTGTGTTGATGGGCTCGGTGAGATAGTACTCGGTTTCTACTTCTTGTGGGGTGGCGTAGTCCAATGCTTGATGAAGACGCTTCAGTATTCCACCAGTGAACCCACCGCAAGGTGGCCAGTTCAACTTCTCCTACTGATGTCCACGGGCCTTGCGCGTGGATGAGTTCGGCCTTGTAGGGCCCGTTGACGGTTTCAGCCAGAGCGTTGTCATAAGAATCGCCAACTGTTCCCACACTCGGTCGGATCCCAGATTGCGCCAATGCCGTGGAGTACTTCAACGACAGGGATTCGGGTACTTCACAGCAAGGCGGCAGCAATATTGACTCGGTGCTGGGTCAACTAGTCAACGAAGCGGTGACTGCTGACCAAGTTATCGATGTTTATCAGACAGCAGGAATGGACACGCCAGAGCTTTCCCTGCTGTCAGACGATTTTCTGGACTCGCTTAAAGACACGGACAAGCCGAACCTACAGATGGGTTTGCTGCGCCGTTTACTCAACGATCAGATCAAGACACTGAACAGAACCAACCTCGTTCAATCACGAAAGTTCTCCAAACTTCTGTCAGAGGCAGTCAATCGCTATACCAACCGGACTCTCATCACCGCCGAGACAGAGAAATATGCGCCTCGAAGGGAAAGTCACTGACGAGCTACCTTGAAAAGGCACCTCGACGGGATTCGATCATGCTGCTCAATGCCTTGATGAGAGAATGGGATCGAGTAGCCGCGCATGACGCTAGTGAAGCCGATCTTGAATTAGCTTCTAGATGCAAACGTCAACTCGAGGAGTTGAAAGCTTCTCCTGTGCCAGCAGGATTTCAGGTAGTTGACCCTAAAAAGGTCGGCTTCACCAGCGAATACCTGTCTCAGCAACAGCAAATCCTGACGAGCAATATCACCACGAATCCGACGCTGGTAATCGGGACAGCCAAAGAGCTCATCGAATCCTGCTGCAACACGATTCTTGAACAACACGGAGAAGAGCTAAATCGAAACGACGACTTACCCAAACTAGTAAAGCGGGCAACAGAACTTCTTCACCTGAACCCATCCCAAGTTCCAGAAACCGCTCCGGCAGCTAGAACTCTCAAATCGTTGCTGGGAAGTCTTGCTGCAGCAGCTAAATCGCTAGCAGAGCTTAGAAACCATTACGGCACTGACCATGGGAAAACCGCTTCTTACGTTGGCTTAGATGAACGAGAAGCCCGGCTAGCAGCGGGCACATCTCTAGCACTTGTTCAATACCTATGGGATACCCACAAAGAACTACTCGCTCAGGAAACCAATAGACCAACAAACCAGATTGGAGAAACACAAGTTTGAACTTTTCAGCGCTAAATAACCTTTTAACGGAAAGCACACTATTTAGCAGCATCACAAGATTCGCAGAGGACAAGATACCAACGCGAGAATTTGTAAGTCTCCGGCTGGACGACCCAGACTTTCTTGAA
This sequence comes from Arcanobacterium pluranimalium, assembly GCF_016907845.1. Taxonomy (GTDB): domain Bacteria; phylum Actinomycetota; class Actinomycetes; order Actinomycetales; family Actinomycetaceae; genus Arcanobacterium_A; species Arcanobacterium_A pluranimalium. Next base: position 610,637 of record NZ_JAFBCS010000001.1, on the reverse strand, counting down.
CCTAAAGAGAGCCCTTAATACCTCTCTCACAAGGGGAAACATTGCGTACCTAGCCAACAAAAAGGACGCTCACTTTGTATCAAAATGAGCGTCCTAATGGTGGAGCATAGGGGATTCGAACCCCTGACCTTTTCATTGCGAACGAAACGCGCTACCAACTGCGCCAATGCCCCGGACGTAAAGATATTAGCACTGCCCTGCGTCCAATACAAACAATAGCGGGACGCACCTACTCTAGACGAGTCTACGCACGTACGCGCACCTACTCTACGCGAGTCTGCGCACGACGACGGCCAAGCAACCAATACATACCCGATGCGCGCTCACAGTCCTCACGCACGACGACGGTCGAGCAATTTATCGAGCGTCGCACCGCTTCCGAGCAAGTCTTGACGCAATTCCTCGTTACCAGTCATCTGCGGAGCCTCGTGAGCGGCCTCAACAGCACCATCTCCAAGTCGCTCGCCGAGAGTTGCAGGGCGATATGGCACAGCGGCTACCGCACTTTCCGGAGCAACGAACGGCTTAACTTTCCGCTTTTGAATACGCGGTTTCAAGGTGTAACCCGGCGTTGACGCGCCACTTACCTGCTTGCGCACCTCGCCGCCAACCTCGACATTTTGCGTATTTTCTACCACACTGCCAGCACGTTCACGCGCAGCTGCAGATTTTCCGACCCCAGACTTTCCAGCCCCAGCCTTCGCAACGTTCGATCCAGAGTCCGCGACCACGCCCGCCTCAGATGCCACGCCATCAGCGTCATTATTCTTCGACGCCGCATTTCCACGCCGCATGGCCTGCTTATTTGCCACGCGCACAACATGGTCAACAGACATACCTTTTGCCTGCTTACCGGCCGCGCCACTAAGCATAGCCTCGCCACGAGCTACGTCACCATGCTTACCAGCGTCGCCACGAGCTACCTCAGCGTCGGCTAACTCCGCACGATCCTGCCGAGCAACAAATTCGCCGCTTCCAGCACCAGCCAAAATCGCATCGTAATGTGCAACCTTGGCGCGGTCTGCGGCGTCGTACTTTTGCCACACATTGATCATCATCGTCAATGCGCCAAGATAAACCGCGCCCACCGCCGTCGAAATACCTGCAACAACGCTCGAGAGTGAAACCGCTGCAACCAAAATCCAGAAAAGAACCGACAAACCTACCAAAGCGGTACCGGCAACCATGCCGCGAACATGATAGGAATAGCGCTTGGCGATCCGCGCTTTTGCCTGCGCACGCTTGCGGGCGACGGCGCGCACGTCAAGAGTCTTGGGCCGCCGTGCCGCCTTTGCTCTCGTAATAGGTTCCATATTGCGCTCCGTCGTAAAAATTGTTCCGCGTTCGGTGTGTGTTCTTGTAGTTTTATGGGTGCGAGCTTCGATGATACGTAGCTCTTGTGCGTACTTTTCGTCAATTGGCGCTTCGTTCAAAACCGTTCGGCGTCGGAACAAAGCAGGCAATACGTACAGCAGCAAGAGCAGTATCACTAAAGCAATTGCAATACCATCTCCACCCACACTCTTACGGTATTAAATTCAACCACAACAGTGGTTCATTGAGCTGGGTGTGTTGTGTGTCAATTTATGTGAAATGACAGGTCACAGTCACATGAGTAACATCGTTAACACCTGTCACGCCGTTTGCAGCTTTGCCGACGACGCCACACACCGCGGTTCGTTTCTAGCAACAAGGCCGACGACGCACACTCACGTCCGATCCCAACACACCACGTCTCATGCGCACTGTGCCCATACACACTGAGTATGCACCAACTACCCGGCATAATGCGCGTCAGCGCAATTCACCGATCAAGCACAATACAGTCAAGCGTATCGCCAACCGCCACTGAGCGCTGCGAGGCCGGTACCACCGCCAAGCAGTTAGCTTCCGACAATCCCGTGAGCAGCGGCTTTCCTGGCTCAGCCGTAGGCTCTACCTGGTAGCCACGGGTAGGGTTGCCAAGCACTTTCGCCCGCACAAATTCCTCCACACCGAGCGGCGACTCCCAACCACGAATCACGCTCGCCTTGATTGAGCGCCGATGAATATGCGTATGACCAGCCATTTGACGCAAAGCCGGGCGAATGAACACCTCGAAATTCGTCAACGCCGCAACCGGCGAACCCGGCAGGCAGAAAATCGTCGTCTCCCCCAGGCGCCCCACGCCCAATTGACGCCCTGGCGCCATCGCAATATTGTCGAAACGCACCGAGCCAAGCGGCGAAAGCACCTCTTTCAACGTGTCGCCACCACCATAGGAAAGACCTCCCGTAGTGATGATGATGTCGGCACGCACAAGCTGATCCTCAATCATTTCGCGCAGCTCGCGCTTGTCGTCCGAAACTTGCCCGACTCGGTAAACTTCCCCACCGGCGTCGGAAACTGCCATCGCGAGCGCATGCGAATTCGCGTCATAAATTTTTCCTTGACGCGCCGGACGCCCCGGTTCTTGCAGCTCATCGCCAATAGACATGATGACGACGCGCGGTTTCGGATTCACCAGCACCGTTGCGTGACCTGCCGAAGCGAGTAGTGCCACTTGGCGTGAACCAATACGCACGCCCTCTTTCAAAATAACCTCACCAGCAGCCAAATCTTCGGCGCGCGGGCGCACATTAGCTCCGTGCTCAACGGATATTTTTAACGTGACCTCAGCTCGACCGCCGTCGGTAGCCTCAATAGGAACCACAGCGTTCGCCTCTCGCGGCATGGGAGCACCTGAAGAAATCTTCACCGCTGTTCCCGCTACCAGCGTGGACGCTTCCAAAGAATCCGCACGCACTTCCTCAATCACTGGCAACACAATCGGAGAAGTTTCTCCAGCGCCGTAAACGTCTTCGACGCGCACGGCATAACCGTCTCTACCAGCCAAATCAGCTTGCGGAACATCCACTAAAGAGCGCACATCCTGGGCGAGCATACACCCCACTGCGCCGTCGATGGCAACATTGAAGGGAGGTAGCGGGCTCGATACCGCCAAACACTCAGTTAGATGCTCAGCAACCGTTTTCATAATGCTCCTTTGGATTTAGCCCGCCAATACACTTAGCTTACATCTCTCTTCCAGCGTAATAGTACCTATCTGAGGCAACAAGTGGGATAATTGACGCATGCCTAATTTAGTTCTGGATCTTCCTGATATCTCAAATCTTGAGGACGAAGAGGCCAAAGACCTCCTGCGTTCTTGTGTGCGCGAGCACCGTCAACAGCGCTCAGATCAGGCGCGCGCACAACTTGCTGACCTTTGGAAAGATACAGTACTGGACTTTATTGGCGATCGAAAAATTGTGGCAGGCTTCGTTTCGACGCATTTCGAGCCGCCCACGCTTGAGTTGTGTAAAGTGATTGCCGACGCCGGTAAAACGCTTTTACTTCCAAAGCTAGGGCCTGGTTTAACGCGCGCTTGGGGGTATTTTAAGGGTGTGGACGATCTGGTGCAGATGGCGCCAGGCAGACCTCCCGAGCCATCTGGGCCCGCATTTGATAACGACATCCTCCTCGAGGTTGACGCAATCGTTTTACCAGCATTGTTGATGTCTCGTGCCGGTGAACGGTTGGGCCAGGGCGGCGGTTGGTATGATCGCGCGCTCAAAGAAAAGGGCGAGCATACGCTCGTCGGCGCAATGGTTTTCCCCGAGGAACTGGTCGATTCTCATATTCCGCAGACGGAACTCGATGTACCGATTCCTTATGTGCTCCGACCAGCGGAAATCGTAGCGACGGCGGCCGCGCAGCAGTAACGCATCGCAAAGCTGTAACGGTATCGCACAGTCGTAACAGTATCTTGCAGCGGTAACGCATCGCAGAGCTGTAACGGTATCGCGCAGTCGTAACAGTATCTTGCAGCAGTAACTTATCGCGCAGCAATCGTCTGCCGCGGTATTCGATGATGCCCACCTAGCCTTAGGCTAAGCGTCTCGGACGCGCGCTCAATGTTTCGGATGCTTCCTCAGGAGTAGTTGTCCACATTTCCTTGCGACGACGCCGTTATCCACAGTTTTCGTCGAGCACGCGTAGCGTTCTTGCTATTTTGCGATAGTGACTTTATGAAGAGAAGAACTGGACATAAACACGATAATTTTGGCGCTCTCACTTCCCGATCCAGCACGCTGCGTTCATCTCGATCTCGCACAGCGCGAGCATCATCGCAAGAGCGAAATATCGGGCGCGCATCGCCGATTCGCGCCCTGTTATGGCGCTGGAGATGGGTGTCATTTGCCCTGCTCATTGCCGCTATATCTCAAAGCGTGGTGTCGATTTTGGAATCAACGTCGGTCGCGATGGCACACGTTGCCGTGGCAAAATCAGACCTTAGCACCGGCGATACACTCAGTTCGAGCAACGTCGAAGTAGTGAATTTACCTGAAAAACTCCTGCCTGAGCACGCAGTATCAGACCTGACGGAAATTAATGATGAAGTCATCGCGGCTCCACTACCTCGCGGCATGCCAATTATTAAAGAACAACTCCTGAACTCGTCATTTTCCACGCATGCGCCACCAAACACAGTGGTAACTACCGTAACTTTGGCCGACGATGCCACATTGGGTATGCTGCGCGCCGGAAACCGAATCGATCTATACGCCCCTGCACGGGAGACCACGAAAGATCTAGACGCCGAATTGCTGGTAAAAAATGCTGTTGTGCTCTCTACCGTGAATGAATCGAAATCCGCAGGAGGTTTATTTAATGACTTTAGTAACAAATCAACCATCATGGTCGCCATCCCGAACGATGCAGCTAGGCTGGTAATTGGAATAGGAGCAAAGACACCCCTTCGCGCAGTCATCTCGAAATAATCTTTTGCATCAACACAATCGCAAAACATCCCTATTTCGGACTAACTAAGCACGAAAATTTTCGGAGGATGCTCTCTCCCCAACACAAGAAAAGGATCATTCATGCTCAAAGGTTTCAAAGAATTTATTAGCCGCGGAAACGTCGTTGATCTTGCAGTAGGCGTCATCATCGGTGGAGCATTCAGCCCAATCGTTGTTGCACTCACCGACAAGGTGCTCATGCCACTTATCGCTGCTATCTTCGGCAAACCAAACTTCGATCAAGTTGGTGCTTTCACACTCAATGGTGCACAGATTATGCCTGGTACCGTGATTACAGCTCTGATCAACTTCCTCATCGTTGCAGCTGCTATTTACTTCTTCGTGGTTACGCCAATGAACAAACTCAACCGCAAGCGCGATGAAGAGCCAGCAGCTGTGGAAGACGTCCCAGCTGACGACGTAGCGCTGCTCACTGAGATTCGCGATCTGTTGGCACAAAATGCCAATCGTCCAAATACCAACCTCTGAGCACAGGGTTAGTTACACACTCTTTAAGCTGCTAAATCTTCCCGAAATGAGGTGGAAGATTCTCTAGCAACTCACGCTCGTGCGGGCTAAGCGAAGTATTCGCTTGGCCCGCACCGCCATGTGTGCCCCTATTTTGGTTCCCATTCTGTTGAGTGGACATCGCCGGACGCACCGGAGGAGCATCATGAATATGCACAGCTTCTTCCGGAGTGGAAATTTCTCCACGCAAAAGGCGCTCTTGATCCACGCGCGATAATCTCACAACGCGCTTAGGCTTAGGCTTGCTCGTTTTGCTCATAATCCGGTTCGTCTGAAATTTCGAGATGGTCAACAGCTTGCTGAGCAGAGGATTCGCCCACAACAGCTTGAGTTTGCGTTTCAGACTCGACATCACCATGCGAATCATCACGGTGCGAATCATCCACGTTTGAACGGCTCTCATCAGCATTGTGCACGCTAGAGTCTTCAACGTGCTCTACAGTATCGGCCTGTTCCACAGCACCAGTCTGCTCCACAACAGCGACCGCCAAACCAGAACGCCGCACTACATTATGCAGCACCGCATCGTATTGGCCGCCTCGGCGTGCCAAGGCCAACTCATCACGCATCGCTTTGACCAGCTGATCCGCAGTTCGTGGCAGACCGTCTGAAGCGATCCACTCAACCATCTCATCAAGCTGATCATCGGTATAGGCAGCGAGCTGCAATCCTGGAATCACACTCGGCCTTGGGCCGCGCGGCACAGGAGCCACAATCTTCTTGATCGATTGCGTATCGCCAGCTAACGTGCCAAGCTCACCCGTACCAGCACCAAAATCTGCCTGCACCGAAGCATCGCTAGAGACCTCAATCCACTGACTGTTCGAAGTCTCTTGCAAATTCGGCACACTCACAGGAGAATCAGCAGGCTTCCCACGCAACTTCTCCAACTTGGCAATAATCGCATCAGCCTGCCCAACTGGATCAATAAATAACGACGTCGAGAACGTCTGGAACACATCCCAGCCCCGTTTCTCAAAAGCCTCAATCCGGTAGCGATCACGACGCCGCAAAGAGGCTTGCGCAACGTAATCGTCGTCGTCGAGCAAAACAGCAACAGCCCACGTACCAGGGAAATCATGGTGTCCAGCAACCAGAGGAATCCGCACAGACCCCTCGAAACCGTAATTAAACTGCGCTTCCCACCCGGCAGCGCGCAAACGCTCAGCGAGATCATCCAGTAGCGGCGAATCCGTAGCATCTTCGCCACTCGCCTGTGAGACGACGTCGCCATTGGCATATTCGAGCAGGTCAGCAAGCAGCAACGGCCCCGGCGTAGAAACGCGCGACACATCAATATCGCCCGCCCCGAGTGAACTGACCACAGTCATACTCGAGCGAGGAGCCTCAATCGCATCCACCAAGCCAATCAGCCCCTGCGGCTGTGCGAGCTGGCCAAACGAATGCAAAACTCGCCCGTGCACAGTCTTTCCAAAACCAGGAGAGAAAATAATGTGATCGCGACGCATACCGCTAGCTTGAGAAATATCAACAACACTAAACGGTTCAGTATCGCCACGATTCATAAAACGATCAAGCGCGATCGACGAAGTGCGCATCTCCTGCAAAGAGTCCCGAATCCGCTGCGCATGAACAGGTGAAACGGTAATCACTGCCATCGAATCCGGGTTCTGATCCAAAGCGTATTCGACGACGGCGTCCACCACCGCCTCAACCTCAAGTTTCGTTCCCTCAATTGCGCCCTCACCTGCGGCACTTGGCACGCCACGCCCATCAACCACAATCAGACGTGACGCACGTGCACTGGGTCGAACCGGGATTGGATGGTACAAATCCGCATATCCGTGGCTCATCAAGGCGCGTGTGGACAGCTCATCTTGCCGAACTCGGCACGTCGGTAGCTCAATGACCGGCAAAACCTGGGCAAAAGCATCAATAGCACTTGCGTGAAGCAAAGACTCACGCGCGCTTGGAGACTCATCGAGCCGCACGCCGTCGTCGTCATAACCATTCAACAGCGAGGAACGACGCGTATCGCCCACGATAACGGCCTGGCGACCACGCAAAACTGTAGATGCCACGCTAGCCACGCTGGCGGAATCATTCGTATCGGCAATAACCACATCTGCCCACGGCATCGGCGGAATATAATCGGCGACCAACACCGGCGGCACAATCCACACTGGTCGCGCCACCTGCACGAGCCGCGCATAAGTGGCAATCGCATCGCGAAGTGCGCCAATATCGTATTGACCCAGCACAGCGTCGAGTTTGAGCGTGTCGTCGCGATGAGCACGTGCCACTTCGCGCATCACATTGATCGCGGCAAGCTGCACCGGCCCAGCCAAAGCTGCCACATGCTGCGAATCTAACTCGCGCAGCCGCACGAGGAGATTAGAAATATCTCGCGGGCCAAAAGCCGCCAGAACTTCGGATTTCGTAATCAAACGTTCGAAAATCGAAGAAGTATTTGCAAGATCAAGCTCCGCATGGATCATCTCGGGTGACACACTGCGATTGCGCAAATCCTCAAGGAAGCGCGCAAAGCCTTGTTCGATAAGTCTTTGCGTCACCGCATTGCGCTCCGGCAAGGAATCCATATGCGGCGCGTCTGCTACCAGCTCTTTTAGCCGTGCTTCCAGGTCACTAAATGGCAAAGTGAAGAAATCTAGTCCTCCCACCTGGTCAGATAGCAGTTCAAGCTCAGCACACACCTCATCCCGCGTATTGCGGATCTGAGTTAAACCGTCTGGTAGAGTTGGCCAACCGCCGTCGTGCGTATACCTACGCCAAATCTCGCGGCGCTCTTGCACCAGCATCAGCGCCGAATGCAGATCGCGTGGCGTGACGCCCGGACGCACTAAAGCCTCGGCTTCACGCTTAAGAGCGCGCCGCTCCCCAGCTTTCATCGAATGACCATGCCGTTCACGCCACTCTTTCGTAGCCGTAGCAATAGCCATATCCATTGGCGAAGTCTCAAATACGTGCGGTTTGAACGTATCAAGACTCTCCGAAATCCCCTCAAGCACGCCAATTTGCTCAAACCACTCGGCCAAATTGTTCGCCTGCCGCAGACCAGTCTCCCCTGCTGCACGCGCCGCTTGCGAAATCGTCGCAGGCACTGTGATCGTGGACAAACGCCGGGCGCGTTCGAGAGCTTGCGCACCTTCGACGTCGTCGGAAATCGGCGACTTCGCCCACGCCGAAGAAGCCATCACGGCGTCGAAAATCCCCAGCTCAGCGCCGCGATTCAAATCGCGCTCAACCATTTCATAACCCTCACCTTTGAGAGCTTCGATCGCTTCGGCACCCAAGCGCACGCGCGTTTTTGGAGCGTCAGGTCCAGCAGTGAGCCGCGCGAGCTTTTCGAGCATATCGTGAACTGAAACGCCCCATTCGGCGTCCACATCGTGCAAATCGTTGACGAACGCGCTCAGCTTCGCACGCACGTCCACAAGCTCTTCGCGCAGTTCAAGCAGAGCGTCCGCATCGATTTCGGGCTTGCTCAACCGCAGACCAGTGCGCAATCGCAGCGGTGCCGATTCAATATTTGTAAAGTCCAAGACGAGCTCGCCCAAACCAATTTTTTCCAGCTCAGCCCGCAGATTCTTCCCCGCAGAAGCCCGCGATGGAATATAAATGAGCGATTTGCCCGAAGCGGCCGCGTCCGCAGCAATAGAAGCGATAATTCCAGTGCGTTCAGTGCCAGGAGCAGCGTCAATAACTAATGAACGCCCAGATGCCACCGCTTCCACAACGTCCAACTCAGCCACATCGTGATCGCCAGCGCCACGCTCAGCTTCCGGAAGACGGTCACTTGCGAGCCCCGCAGGCAGCGGTATCGAAGAACGACGACGGCGCTCAGCGTCCCCTGCCACAGCAGCCATCACGCCTGAGCTGCGAAGATAAGGAGTCATAGCCTCAAAATCTGCAAGCATCGTCTGCGCCGGACTCGTGAAAAAGCCAATTACTGCCTGATCCTCGTAGGAAAATCCTGGCAGGTAAATCCGGCCAAGCTCAATCAGACGAGCAATGATCTCATCGATATTGCGCGAGTGGGTGGCCATTTGCCGCAGTTGCGCCACATCCTCAGCAGGTATTCCATTGGAACGCAGGGCTTTTTCCAACACCGGATCGATACGCACTTGCGATGATAACTGCAGCTTGGCATCGCCGTCAGCCAAGAACTGCACCCGCATACGCCGCAACAATGCGGAAGAATTTCGTTCCGTAGCAACTCGCGGCTCAGTTGGTTCAGGAGTCTCGGTATTTGCCTTTTCATCTGCGCCGGCGTGGCTTTCACCGAGCACACGCTGCATATCTCCCGGTGCGAGACGCAATTCTCCGGTTAATTCGTAAACGTCAGTCCACTCAGAGGGCGTCTCTTCCGGTTCGGGCAATTCCGTCCACGACACACGGCCAACGCTCAGAGAAATCGGCGCATAGCCATGTTCTTCTTCTATTTTCGCGCAGATCAACCGCAACTGTGCGAGTCTTTTCTTTGCGCGCTCAAGCGCATGCGGTTCACGAATCAAACTGGAAAGACGCGTTTCCATATTGGAGTACAAATTCGCCGATCCAGTTGGATGAGCGTGGGTAATGTTAATCTGACCCGTATCGCGAGCGCCTGCCACCTCTTCGTCCGCTTGGCGAACTTTGGCGATAAGTTCATCGCGCCACGTTGTGCAAGCAATATTCATCAGTTCGTCGCGCGATTGATTTCTTCCAGATATAGTTTCATTCGCCCCGCGTTCAGAGGCGATAGAATTGCGGGCGACGCCGGCGTCGCCAGTGGTTTTAGTAGCTGCGGTGGCAGAGTCAGTTGCTTGGCGTGCATCTGCTGCACCATCAGGCAAAACGGCTCCAGACTCTGCTGTGGTTTGCGCTCCGTGAGCATTTTTCGGCTCAACTTCGCGTTCACGTGCAGAATCTTGCTTTTTAGACTTACGACGAAAGAAAGGACTCACACTTTTACCGTACTTTGTTTCCAGTGAATTCGGGAAACGCGCGCCGTAAAGTTTAGTGAAATATTCACTATGAGGGAACTTAGCACACGAGCTGTGCGGTGACCGTCTGAGTAGAGAAAACGCTTATCGCCGTCCAAGTGCCAACAGCGGGAAAGTTTGTACACCGTTGGGCAGGGTGTAGGTCATACCTGTTCCCGATACCACTGCCATAAAACTCGGTGCTTGATCAGCATCAATTTGTTCCACGGTCTTAAGGAGACGCTCAGCACCAGATTCAATTTGCCCTGATCCTAATTTCACTTCTATAGCTCCCCATCGGCCGTCGTTCAAATGTATGACTGCATCGATTTCATACCCATTCGAATCCCGATAATGGTAAAGATTTCCACCCAGCGATTGCGCGATTACTCGTAAATCGTGGATTGCCGCCGACTCAAAAAGAAAACCGGTAGTTTCCAAATCTTTGCTTAGTTGAACAGTTCCTGCCTGTAGCGCAGCAGCAGCCAATGCCGCATCTGCAAGATGATACTTTTTACGCAAGCGCAATCGCGCTTTTGAACGAAGTTTAGGCACCCAAGCTGGGACAGTCTCAACAATAAATAATCTTTCAAGAATCTCCACCAAATTCGCTACTGTTACTTCAGAAATATTTGGAGCGACTGATTGCAGATCTTGACGCAAAGTCTTAAAAGTTACCTCTGAGGCAGTTGATCTCGCTAAAGCCTTAACGAGCTGGTCCAGCACTTCTGGGCCGTATCGCACATCGGCAATACGGGGAACATCCGTTCTGGTGACCTCGTCCAAATAAGCTCGCAGTACCCGCTGCGCTTGCTCGGGTGGCAGCTCGACTTGCGCGGGAAAACCCGAGGTCAATAATGCGTGTAAATTTTCATCGAGACTATGTTTCTGCCGGTCAATAGCTACGTTCTCACCATCAAAAAGCGATGTTAAAGCAACTTTCTCGGTCGAATGTCCTTTTTCTGCCCATGTCATGGTTCGCTGGGAGATACGTATAAAACGTCCAGCACCACTGTGTCGTGTAACGTCATCGCGCGGCACTGAAGAACCAGTCAAAATATAGTGACCGAAGCCTTCTTTTCGGTCAACACTTCTACGCACTTCATTCCATATTGGCTCGTACAACTGCCACTCATCGATGAGATGCGGGCGTTCACCTACCAGCGGATAACCCGGATCTACATCGATGAGCTGCTGCGTGTCTTGATCATCTAAGAACACGGCCGATTTTGCATGGTGCGCAGCAGTCATCGTCTTGCCACACCCACGTGGCCCCTCAATGAGCACAGCTCCACTCATTTGCAAAACATCGTCAACTAAAGAATCAATGATTCTCGGAGAGTAGGGCTTTCCCAGCAAATCTGCAGTATCCACAACTTCAGAATAACACATACATACATAAATGCAGACAGCCTACATACATAAATGCAGACACCCTACATACATAAATGCAGACACCCTACATACATAAATGCAGACACCCTACATACATAAATGCAGACACCCTACATACATAAATGCAGACACCCTACATACATAAATGCAGACACCCTACATACATAAATGCAGACACCCTACATACATAAATGCAGACACCCTACATACATAAATGCAGACACCCTACATACATAAATGCAGACACCCTACATACATAAATGCAGACACCCTACATACATAAATGCAGAATTTTTGTGGCGCCATAAAGCCCACAACCGTAGTAAACGAATCAATTCAGACAGTTCCGCCACAAAAATCCAGCATGGAACATGCTCCAGCCAGCGCGCAAAGCTCGCACAGATTCAGTGCCCCCGGGCAGAATCGAACTGCCGACACCCGCTTTAGGAGAGCGGTGCTCTATCCACTGAGCTACGAAGGCGGACTTCCCCATTCTAGCTGAATGTGGGCACTCACCCCAATTTACGGCTCGCGCCCACACTCAACTCGAAAAGCACTGTTCAAAGTTACGCAACATCATCGACCTGAACCGGGCCGGCGTCGTCGCCCTCCCGAACTCGCCGCGGCACCACCATCGTTGGGCAGGCAGAATACTCCAAAATCGCTTGCGACGTCGAACCCAACAGCAGTCCCTTAAATCCGCCGCGTCCACGCGTGCCGAGCACCAGCAGATCCGCTTCTTTCGAAAATTCGCTCAGCAGCACCACCGGATTTCCTTGCATCACATGCACTTCGACGTCGATATCCCTACCTTCGTCGACTTCCGCGAGCTGCTCTTCCACATTTGCCGCAACTTCTTCGTAGAAATCGTCGTCAAGCGAAAACTGCGGCACCCAGCTCACAGCATCCACATTGACCGAACAAATAATCGACAGCTTTCCACCCCAGCGGTCCGTCTCCCACACCGCACGCTGCAGCGCTTTCTTCGCATGTTCAGACCCGTCCACACCTACTACCACGTGCTTTATTGGCAGCGAGTCATTGACGGCTTCGTGAGGGACAACGACGGTCGGGCAGCACGCGTACGCAGGCACCGCCGTCGACACTGTGCGCAGCAAACGATCTGCGATACGCCCCGAACGCGATGCTGTACCGCCAACGACGATCAGCGCAACCGTCTTTGACATTTCGACGAGAACCTCGGATGGATCGCCGTCTACCAGCTCCCAACTCACCTTGACGCCCTGCCCCTCAACGGACTTCGCCATCGAGGTAATCATCTTCTCGGCAGCGGCATACAGATGCTGACCCTCTTCAGCGATATGTCCGGTAGCTACCGTATGCGCCGCATATGACGGCAGCTCATATACACACACTAACCGAAGCTCAGCATCACGCTTGCGAGCCTGCTCAAGCGCCCATTTGAGAGCCGAAACTGACGGTTCCGAACCATCAACACCAACCACAACCACATTGTCATGAGCCATAATAGCCTCCTTAGTAGGTGACTCTATTATCGCACGTCACACAGCGTTGGCGCACCCTGTTGTTTCACAATGGTGTTCACACCTGTAGCCTCAAGTTCCACTAAAGACAGAGAAGCTATCAAGCACACAACCCTCCACAAAACAAAATGACCGCCGATAAACGGCGGTCATTTTCGAAGTTTATAAAATCACGGAATACGGATGAAGATCGGATTACCGTAGATTGGACGCTCAACGGTGTCCATACGAGTATTCTCAGCACCGATATGCATACCATTGCCAGTGTAGATCGCTACGTGACCCGGCCAGTACACAATATCGCCTGGCTGAGCTTCAGCGCGCGAAACGCGAACTCCGAAGCTTGCCTGTGCACCTGACTGGTGTGGCAAAGATACGCCGAAGTGTGCGTAAACATAAGAAGTAAATCCAGAGCAGTCCCAACCAGCTGGCGTTGAACCACCTGCGCGGTAAGGAGCGCCGGCAAACTGACGAGCAAAAGCAACCACAGATGCGCCGCGCGAACCTACATTTGGAACGTTTTCATCAAAGACCGGAGCATCCTGTGCAGTTTTAGCTTCTTCAGTGCGAGCGGTGCGCGCAGCAGTACGAGTCGTTGTACGATCAGTCTGCTCAGCCTGAGCTGCAGGAGCTTTCACATCCACCTGCACATCCGAAATCGACCAATCACCTGCTGGCGTTCCGTTTGCGGTGGTTTGCACTTCAACGTCTGGGATATCGAAACGTGGCTGCTCAGAACTTAGCGAGACAGTTGCGGCTACCGCAGTCTGGGTTGTAGTAGCAGCCTGTGTCTGCTGTGGTGCAGCGAATGCCGCAGGAGCTCCAATTCCAAGAAGAGTTCCTGCCGCGGAGGCGGTAATAAAACCTTTCACCCCCTGCTTCCCTAAAAAGCCAGGAGTTGCCTCCACCATTAAGTGACGTCCAGCCATTAACTGTCTCCAATGTTTTTTGATTTGGGTTATGCCCTAACGAATACATAACTTCTTCAACAGGTTTTAGCATAACGACTTCGCAACGGATTGTCACAATTATGTAACAGTGGATTAGGTCACGATTCTATAACGTTTTTGTAACATTCAATTTCTACTCAAAATGTTGGGACTTTTACAACCTTAAGCTGCGGTTTCGCAAAAGCGACAATTTCACGCAAAAATCGACCCCGCATCGCTTCACAACAAAATGTAACGCAGATTACATCTTTTTGTTACGTTTTGTTAACTTAAGAGACACTCACCTATGCCACAAAAATAGACTGGGCTACCAACCTCGAAAGTTCAAGCACGTCATCGCCAATATGCACGACGATCATCGCACTACCAGAAGCCTCAACATCAATCGCCACGCCCGGCGTCAGCCCCGATTCAATCAGCGCAGCCAACTCATCAAAATCGGTTTGCACATTTTCCGCAATTCGCTTCACAGTAAAAGCAGCATGCTCCCCCTCCGGCGGCACTACGTCAGATAGCCGCCGCAATCCCTGGTTAGTAGCGGAATTCTTCACCGGATCAAAAGCGAACCTCGTTGGTATCGGATTGCCAAACGGATCCGTTTCAGGAGAATTGAGCATGTCCTCGATTCGGTTAGCGACGTCGTCGGAGACCACATGCTCCCAACGGCACGCTTCGTCATGAATCTGTTCCCACGGCTGCTTAATAACGTCACGCAACAAGCGCTCAACGAGACGGTGACGACGCATCACCTTAGCCGCGCGTCGTAATCCCGCCTCGGTAAAACGTACGCGACGATCCTCCCCCACAGTCACCAGACCATCACGCTCCATGCGTGCAACCGTTTCCGAAACCGTCGGCCCAGACTGACCCAAGCGTTCAACAATACGTGCGCGCAGCGCAGGAATACCTTCTTCTTCCAGTTCATAGACTGTTTTGAGGTACATCTCTGTGGTATCGATAAGATCGCTCACGTACCGCTCCTTGTTGTTTTATGGCTCTTAGCTGTCTTTATGGACTTTCAGCAGCGACTTGCGCTTCAAAAGACCATCACCTTCGACTTTTCGTGCCATGCACAGAATTTCTAAAATTGAACGTCTCCATTCTAATGCTAAGGTGCGCCATATTTCCTACCGAAGATAGGCCAAATTTCTACACCCAATTGCTTCCACACTCTGACCACGCGCACGCATCACCTCATTTTGGTGCAATGATTAACTTATGGTTGAGATTCGCGCAGATTTACTTCCCGACGACGGGCGCTTTGGTTCCGGACCTTCCAAAGTGCGTATCGCCCAAGTTGAGTCTTTGAAAACTGCTCCATTTGGCACGTCACATCGGCAGCAACCAGTGAAAATGTTAGTGGGCGAAATCCGCAGTGCCCTGAGCGAACTCTTCGCTCTACCCGATGGCTACGAAGTACTTCTTGGCAATGGCGGCGCAAGCGCTCTGTGGGACGCAATTCCATTCAACCTCGTCAATTCACACGCCCACGCTGCAGTTATTGGTGAATTTTCTGGAAAAGCTGCCCGCGCTCTCCAACGCGCACCCTGGCTCAAAGAAACGGATGTGTTGGAGACGGCGCCTGGAAGCGTCGTCGTCAATCAAGAAGCTGAGCATATCGACTCGTATCTCTATGCGCACAACGAAACCTCCACCGGCGCGATGAGCCCCTTGGCTCGTTACGGGAACGAGAATGCGCTGACGATCGTCGACGGCACTTCGATCGCAGGTGGAGCACTATTCGACGCCGCTGCCGTGGACTTTTACTATTTCTCGCCGCAAAAATGTTTTGGAGCCGACGGCGGTCTGTGGTTCGCTTTCGCCTCTCCAGCTGCGATTGAGCGCATTGAACGCCACTGCACTGAACGGTGGGTGCCAGATTTTCTCAACTTGAGCATGGCTTTAGACAATTCTCGAAAAGATCAAACACTCAACACGCCTGCAATCTCAACGCTTGCCCTGATGCAGAATCAGTTGGCGTGGATGTTGGATCAAGGCGGCATTGCGGCAATGGCTCAGCGTTGCCGCAACTCATCGGGATACCTATATAAGTGGGCTGAGGAAAATCCGCTTGCTAACCCTTATATAAGAGAAGAAAAATATCGTTCGCCTGTGGTCGTGACGATCGATTTTGACGACTCGGTAGATACCAAAAAAATCTCGGCCAAGCTGCGCGAACACGGAATAGTCGACATCGACCCCTACCGTTCATTGGGCAGGAATCAATTCCGAATTGCCACATTCCCATCAGTCGAAAAATCCGATATTGAAGCGCTTGTGGCTTGCCTGGAACTCCTGATTAACAATTAGTGTGAAAGGTCTAAATAGGGACTAGCGCGAAAGGTCTAAATAGCGATTCGCACAGAAGGCCTGATTAACACGACAACACAGTACTCAACAACATGCAGTACTCAACAAAACGGTGCTGAAACCATACGCACGCTGGAACAGCACGCCTGCTGAACATACTGGAATTAATGAGGGGTGGCAGTCTTTGACTGCCACCCCCGTGCTGCGGTTAAGGGGATAAAAGCCGCAGCAGCGCCCAATTAGGTCTAATTTATGCGATACCGAGCCAATGCTGGATCGGTCCCATGACGAAGTAGAGCACGAAAAGCAAGCCCACAACATACATGAGTGGATGAACTTTACGCGCCCGCCCGGTCACAGCTTCCATCACGATGTAGGCGATAAAGCCAACGCCGATTCCAACAGTGATTGAGTAACCGAATGGCATGAAAGCGATCGTCAAGAATGCAGGAACTGCAATTCCCAAATCTTTCCACTCAATCTCAGCTACCTGCTGCATCATCAAGACGCCCACCGCAACCAAGGCAGGAGCAGCGGCTTCACTCGGCACAAGCGAAACTAGCGGTGCGAGCAGCGTCGAAAGAATAAACAGCACACCGGTGACAACCGATGCGAAACCGGTGCGAGCGCCGTCGGCAACACCCGACGTCGATTCCACAAAGGAAGTATTAGACGAAACGCCACCCATACCACCAGCAACAGCGGCGATGGAGTCAATGAGCAGGATAGAGCGAGTGCGTGGCGGGTTACCATCGGCATCGAGCAGTTTCGCTTCCGATCCCACGGCCACCATCGTGCCCATCGTGTCGAAAAAGTCTGCAAGCATAACGGTGAAAGCAAGTACTACTACCGCAATAACACCGAGCTTTTGGAATGGACCGGTAATTGAGAACTGCCCGAGCGTCGAGAATTCAGGAATTTGTACAAGCGATCCACCAAAGGTAGGAACTGATCCGCTCCAGCCGCCTGGGTTGGCAACTTTTCCGTCTGCGCTCATCATTGGCCCAAGGTGTGCGATAGCTTCCACCACGAAAGCGAGAATTGTAGAAACCAAAATTCCTACCAAAATCGCACCTGGAATGCGGCGCACCATCAAAATAAACGTGATGAACAGGCCCAAGATGAAGACGACGAGTGGCCAAGTATCGATCGAACCAAAGTTTCCGAAGTTCAACAGGGTTGGTCCGGTCTTATTACCTTTGACCAGGCCAGCATTCGAAAAACCGATCAGGGCAATAAACATTCCGATGCCAACCGAAATAGCGACTCGTAAGAACTTAGGAATCGCACGGAAGATAGCTTCACGCAAGCCGGTGAGCACGAGCAAAATAATGACGATACCCTCGATGACGATAATTCCCATACCGTCGGCCCACGTCATTCCCGGCAATTGCACCAGCGAGAACGCGACGACGGAGTTGAGTCCGAGACCGGCCGCCAATGCCATAGGGAAGTTGGCAACTGAGCCCATCAAGATCGTCATCAAGCCTGCAACCAGCGCGGTTGCGGCCGCAATTGCAGGCACATTCGCCTGTGTGCCTCCACCGAGGAACCCACCCGTTGAATCCGGCCCAGAGAGAATAATGGGATTCAGAACGAGGATATAGACCATCGAAAGGAACGTGACGAAACCGCCGCGGATTTCGCTCCGCACAGAGGAATTACGTGCGGAAATACTAAAGTATGAGTCTAGCCATGAACCGTTATTCTGCTTTGTGGGAGCAGCCCCTTGAGTCTTATTCACTAAATAATTCTCAGGGCAAAACCGTCAATCCCAAAGGCGATTCCAAAATACGGAACTATTTCGTTCACATAGCGATATAATCAGCAAAGTTGCGCTGCGCGCCACACGAAATCGATGCTGCCGGCCGAGCCGAGCCAGTAGGCCGAGCCGGTTGGTTGAACCTAGCCTCTTGGCCAATCCTAGGGAACGTCCGCCATAATCAACCGACCGCCACCGCGAACCGAAACACGACCGTCGTCGGCCCCAATAAAAACCGCCTGACCAGCGCGGAGATCACAGCTTGCTGCGGGCGTCCACAAGGTAACTTCCCCCTCCAGGCACAACATAATCCGCGGCCCTATCCCATGTAGCTGATGCATCCCTTGGTCTGCCCGCGCTTCGATAATCGACAGCTCAAAATCGTCAACTGGCGCATAAAATGTGGACTGAACTGCATTAACTCGCTCTGGGGCAATACGAATTGGGGGTGCGGCCACGGTATCCATCACATTGAGCAGCTCAGCCGTGTCGATATGCTTCGAGGTTAATCCGGCGCGCAGCACATTGTCCGAGTTCGCCATCACTTCAACTCCGAAACCCGACAAATAAGCATGAACTGTACCAACCGGGATAAACAACGCCTCACCAGGATGTAGATTAACCGGGTTGAGCAGCAAAGACGCCACCACGCCTGGATCTTGCGGATAGCTGCGCGCGAGTCGCGCCACGATTGCGTCTGCGCGAGCCGATGGAGATTCTTCCGGACGACGGCGGGCACAGGCTTCAACAACCGCAGCTACTTCATCCGGATCGGGTCGAGTTTCCTCATTGAGCAGGTAGGAAAACGCCTGCCGCACACCCACAGAATTGGGATTATCTGAAATGAGAGTGAACATATGCCGCGTAACGGACGTTCCCAAACCACTCAAAACACCCATGATCCGCCGAGGTGCACGAAATCCTACGAGAGCGTCAAAATCCGTCAAAGCATACACAAGTTCAGGTTTATGACGACGATCCCGATAGCTTCGATTCGCCGCAAACCTGTCGATGCCTGCTGTATTTTCCCGGTCAAAACCGGCGATCGCCTGCACTCGTGAGGGATGGACTTGCAAAGACAACGGCTGCGCGGGCGCAATCAGTTTCAACAAAAACGGCAGGCGCGCACCAAGCTGCTGCACGACGTCGTCGCCCAAAAATCCGTGCGGATCACGCCCTATATAAGTATTGAGAAAAAGATCCGACCGCTCAGTATCTATTGGCTTGCCACGCTCAGTATCTATTTGCTTGGCATACGTGCGGATTTCTTCCACGACGACGCCGGGCGCGCTCGCGTCTGCGGTAATCACCGCCGGAGCACCGACGTGCGCACCCAACCACAGCTCAGCAATCGGCTTGCCCGCCGGCTCAAAACCAAAAAACTCCGGAATCGTGCGTTCGGAACCCCATGAGTAGTCTCGGATTCGACCTTGTAAACGCTCCACTATTCCATCCGTTCCAACTGAGCCGAAATTTCCAGTTATATCGAGGCATACAGGCAAGAATATTACCTGCTCACTGCTGTGATTTTACCTCAATCTCAAGTTCGTCAATAACAGGTTTTGCCTGATCCCAAAGCGAATGAGTCTTTTTGGTATCGGTTTCAGAGTGCGCGCCGCAACCGTGATCGAGCGATACTACCCGCCCGTCAAAAGGCGACCACTCATTAGCACAAACGCCGAAAAGCTGGCGAGCCGATCCGTCCATCTTCATAAAGAAACCACACGAAGAACACTGCGCCTGCGCATCGCGAGTGCCCTGATTGCGCGGCCCAGAATCAGAACGGTACCAACGGCGGAAAGCCGCAGCCCGCCCGGCGTCGGAAAGCACGCGCGCGCGACCCAGCCCAAGTTCCCACTGAACAGCGGCATCCGCATCTACGCCCGTCTCCTCGTAACCTTGCATAAGATCGTGGTCATAAGCTTGCAAACGAGCGTCATCAGGCTTGTAAGGAAGTCGATCGGACGGCCCAATATCAGCAGGTGAGAGGCGATCCGCCCACGGTATCCACTCCGGAGCCAAAAGTGCATCTTCTCCTGGCCGAAGCGAAACCTCACTAACCGTAATGTCGTGCTTGCGTGGCGCACGCGAGAGCGTCACCGTCCAGAACCATCCACGATAACCAGGCATTAAACACACGAAAGCATGAGTAATGACTCGTTCTCCCTCTTGCACAAGACCAGCATGTTCACCAATGTGCTTTTCTTGTGTGATGTCAAAAAGAGCCTCGCGGGCGGCGTCGATCGCCTGAGCGAGAACTTTCTCTTTCGTAAGCTTCTGACGTGGATGGATACGGTTATCAGACATCGAAATCCTCTGCTAAAGCCCGCAGCGCCTGCGCAATGCGCGGACCACCTTCTGGGTAGCGTCCGCGATGTAGCTGCGTCGATGCGTGATCGAGAATCTTGATGAGGTCCTCAATCAATGGCACGATCTCTTCTGGAGAGCGCCGATTCTTTTCGGCCAAGGAAGCTTCCTTGCGAATCACTGATACCTGCAACGCCGCAGCTCCCCGGCGTGTTTCGCCGACGCCGTACTCAACGCGCATCCCCGGACGCAACCGTGTTCCCAAAGGAACAGAGGTTCCAGGTAGGTAAACTTCGTTTCCGTCGTCGCCCATAATGAAACCAAAGCCCTTATTCTCGTCAAAGAACTTCACTTTTCCAGTAGGCACAGTAATTCTCCATTTCCTTGCAGCTTGGCTGCGGAATCTATATTTCATTCACGTATATGGTCTGAACTATTCCCATTATGACATCTTTCGAAGCAAGACCCTAGCTATCAGACCAGTCTCACTAATGTACAGCATCTGTGCCAAAAAGATAAGCGGAGTAATAAACAGCAGACGTGCAGACTGCGGCTTCGATTCTTCGCTATTAACACAATGGGAATCATTTTGATGCATTGGCAAGCATTTTTGGCGGGAGCGATTGGTAGAATGTGAAATGAGTTCAACACTCCGCTACTTTTCCGCAAGGATGTGACTTCTTTGAAGCTATTACAAAAAATTACCGCAGCTACAGGCCTATGTTTGGGAATCCTTTCGGTTCCCGGTTTGGCGTACGCCGAAGATCCCGTGGCATTGGATTCAAATTTCCAAGATTTAGCTGATGTGGCTAAAGACGACGCTGCAATACTCAGCACTTTGAACAAAGTTCCTGGTAAAGACTTGTGGATAGTCGTTGTGAAGGATTTTTCTGGATTAGATGCACAAGATTGGGCTCACCAGACGTTCATTAAATCCAAGTTGCAGAAGTACGATTCCTTGATCGCGATCTCAGTCAATACATCTGAGCTAGGAGCTTTTTCTGGAGGTGCGGGTCTAACTAAAACACAGCTCAAGGAGGCAACCACAAAATCGGTGTTGGCGAGTTTTCACGAGGGCAAATGGGATGATGGCCTGCAAGAGTTAGCAGACAATGGACTCAAATTAGCAAATGGGCAATCACTTGGAAACGGCGGCATGATCGGCGCAGGCGTCCTCATTGGTGGCGCCGCGGTAGTGGGCGGCGGTATTTACGCTTGGTCGCGAAAGAAGCGCAAGCAAAGTGCAGCGGCTCAAGCCCAGGATCTTGCAAAATTATCGCAACACGCTTCGTCTGAGCTCATTAAGACCGACGACGACGTTCGTTCAGCTGTCGCCGAGTTGGAATTTGCTCGGGCTGAGTTTGGTACCGAAGCCACCAAAGACTTTGAAGCCGTACTCGCCCAGGCGCAAACCGCCATGCAAAAGGCGTTTGCAATTCGTACCACGCTCGATGATCCGGATCCGGAAACTCCCGCCGAACAATATGCGATGAACAATGAAATCTTGCAGCTTGTTGAACAGGCGCAAGCAAATCTGGACAGCCAAAAACAAAGTTTTTCCGAATTGCGAAACCTCGCTTCACGAGTTGAAGAAAAACTGAGTGAGATTACCACTCGCGCTCAAGAAATATCTGAGCAACTTCCACTTGTCAACGCAAAATTAGAGCACTTGGCGCTGAGCTTCAACGCATCTTTGCTCAGCTCATTGCGCACTTACCCCGAGCAAATCACGACGCTGCTCACAAGTGTTTCCAAAACTGCTGAGCAAGTCCAAAATCAAATAAACGCTGGCAAGAAAACCTCGGCTGTGCCTTATCTACAGCTCGCTGAAGCTACTGTTAATCAAGCGGCAGCAATGATAAAGCGTATTGACGACGCACCGACGCTACTCGGGCAAGCTCAAGAGCGCTTGCATGCCAATATTGAATCCCTCAGCTCCGATGTTTCTGACGCACAGCGGCTTGGAGCAGGAGATGCGCGCATTGCCGCCGCTAAAGATAGAGCACAAGCAGTATTAGCAAAAGCTCAAAGCAGCGCAGATATTGACGTGCTTGCCATCAATGAGGAGCTTCAAAGCGCCGAAGCGGAAATCGATCTAGCCCTCATGCACGTGCGCGAAGCAGAAGAAAATCGCAATCGTTTAGCCGCGCATGCAGATTCGCTGCGCGCACAAGCTCAAGCAGCAATTGATGAAGCGGAGGATTTCATCAATACCTACCGCAGCGGAGTAGATCATACTGCACGCACGCATCTAGCTCGTGCGAAAGAGATCATGATCCGAAATCAAGGGAGCAATGCCCCGTTAGAACAGCAGCTTTCTGAATTGGAGCAAGCCCGCGATTTAGCAAGTCGCGCACTACGAGTAGCTCAGCAAAGCGTAGAGGCTTTCAATGGCGGCGGAATGGGATCGCCTGTATTTGGTAGAGGAAACTCAATGGGTGGAGGCAATTTCCTCGCCGGAGTCATCCTCGGTTCCATTCTCAACGGGCATTCCAATAACGGTGGCTTTGGCTCAATCAATGGAGGAAATATTGATTTCGGAGGCGATAGCGACATCAGCTTTGGCGGTGGCGGCTTCGACTTCGGAGGTGACGGAGGTGGATTCCGAGAAGGTTTCTAAAGCACGAGCTATGCAATCGCGGTGGGTCAAGCTAGGAGCATATTTGGCCAGCCCACGCACAGACAAGCAATTACTATAGGTATTAGTACTCAAACGTACGCACAGAAAGGCACATCCTATGGCGGAAAAACAGTCGATCCTAGGCCGAATCAGCCAACTCGCGAAAGCAAATATTAACGCATTGCTTGATCGCGCCGAAGATCCCCAAAAGATGCTCGACCAAATGGTTCGTGATTACACCAATTCCATCTCCGAAGCAGAAGACGCCGTGGCAGTTACCGTTGGTAATCTCCGCCTAGCGCAAGCAGATTACAACGAGGACGTAGAATCCGCGCGCGAGTGGGGGCAGAAAGCTGCAGCAGCAGTAGCCAAGGCAAAAGAAATGACTGCTGCGGGCAACACTGAGGGCGCCGAGAAATTCAACAACCTTGCAAAGATCGCACTCGAACGTCAGATCCAATCCGAGCAGGAAGCTCGCTCTGCTGAACCAATGATCGCTTCCCAAGAAGAAGTCGTGGCCAAGCTCAAAGATGGCTTGAATGTGATGCGTTCGAAACTTGACCAGCTCAAGTCGAAGCGAGATCAACTCGTTGCTCGGCAAAAGACGGTTGATGCGCAGAACCAAGTTCACGACGCGCTTGGATCAATTAATGTTCTCGATCCAACATCTGAGCTAGGCCGCTTTGAAGACAAGATCCGACGCGAAGAAGCTCTCGCAGCTGGCCGCGCAGAAGTATCGGCATCCTCTCTCGAAGATCAGTTCGCTGAGCTCGAAGATTCTTCACACAATGCCGAGATTGAAGCTCGTCTTGCCGCATTGCAGGCAGGCGAGAGCAAGCCACAGCTAGAAGGTAAAGAATTCACCGCATACTAGAATTTGAGCAATTCTTAGCCTTTTGTGGGAGTGCCGATGAGATCGGCACTCCCACAAATCTATTTACCACTACAATAGAAGCTATGAATCCAATTTATTTTCTTATTGATGGTGAAAACATTGATGCCACACTTGGCGTAAATATTCTCAAGCATTTTCCACGAGCCGATGAGCGCCCTCGTTGGGATCGCGTGTTGCGATTCCATCCTTGGTCTGCTCAGCGTTGTCCCGCACTTTCTCAGTGCCCAGCGTTCACTGATCCAGACGAAGAAAACTCCACGTCAGAGCCTGTTGCTGAGTCCAATTCAGGAGAAAATACTTGCTCAAGCAGCTCACAACAGGTAAACCGGCCTGTTCCCCACCCTGGAACTTTTAGTGCCACAAGCACGAGCAGTGAAAATGCACAGTTTGGCCACACCAATGCATCAGCTGCTCGCGTTAACGATGCTTCCCAAAATGAAGAGCAAACTCCACGACCAAACGGTCTATTCTTCCTCAACGCTTCACAGCGCACAGCGATGACCTTCGTGCAAGCGCTACTTGCTATCGGCTGGAATCCAGTACTGCTCACCTCCGAAAACCCCGAGCTCAAAATCGTCGATATGGGAATCCAGCGCACACTCGAGGCGATTGCGAAAGATCGCCCAGGCGCCGACGTCGTCCTTGCTTCACACGACGTGGACTACCTGCCACAGATTGAAAAGCTTCTCGACCTTGGGCATCGTGTAGCAATCATCTGTTTCCGAGAGTACCTGGCAACTTCGCTGGCAGAACTCGAAGATCGCGGCCTAGAAATCGTTGATCTTGAATATGATGTTCAGGCATTCAATGTTCCACTTTCACGAGTATCGCCAATCGAAATCGACGAATTCGATCCTTACCAGTTCATCTAACCCGGCGGTTGGGTGTGCCGGCCAAACGACGCCGGCACACCCAACCCAGCCCAAGCTCTTTTCCGTGAAACTCCCAGCAAGCTCTCAGGAATAGAAAGGATACTGGTAACATGACCGGAAATAAAGAACCTGAAGCACGTATCCTCGTTGTCGACGACGAGCGCAATATTCGCGAGCTCCTTTCGGTCTCCTTACGTTTTGCTGGATTCGCAGTTGAAGTAGCACAAAACGGACACGAGGCCTTAACAGTTGAATCCTCATTTGGAGCAGATCTCGTCGTTCTCGACATCATGCTGCCAGATATGGACGGTTTCGAAGTCTTGCGTCGGCTAAGAGAGCGCGAACCAGAACTACCCGTCCTCTTCCTCACTGCAAAAGACGACGTACAAGACAAAATCCAAGGCTTAACAGTAGGTGGAGACGACTACATCACCAAGCCGTTCTCCCTCGAGGAAGTCGTGGCACGTATCCGCGCCGTTCTTCGCCGCACCCACCCAACGGATATGGGCGAGTCAATTATTCGTTACCTTGACCTCGAACTCAACGAAGATTCCTATGAGGTGAAGCGAGCAGGGCGCGAAATCGAACTATCGCCAACAGAGTTCAAACTCCTGCGCTACCTTATGATCAACAAGGAACGCGTCGTGTCCAAAATTCAAATTCTCGACCACGTGTGGGAATACGATTGGCAAGGCGAAGTCTCCATCGTTGAATCCTACATCTCATATTTGCGACGCAAGATCGACTCAGCAGAATCACTAGGTATCACCGATCCCGATGAAGCAGAAAAACTCGTTCCACTCATTCACACGAAGCGTGGAATCGGATATGTGCTTCGTAGCGGGAAATAACCCAACCCTAAGAAACAGTGGTATCAAGTGCGCGGTGAGCTAAAACTCAGATTCTACAAGACGCTGTCTTGGCGACTCGTCATCATCACAGTGGCGCTCATTAGCGCCGTTTTAGCAGCAGTTCTGTTTCTTGTGGCGATGACTTTGCGCACCTACCTCATTGACGAAGTCGATAAATCCCTGACGTCGTCGGGAAAACTGATTGCAAGCCAAACCGTTGAACAGCTCGTCAATGGTTCACAAACGCAGGTTCTGCCATCAAATTTTTATTTCTACGTGCACCTCAATGGCACGAATCCGGTAGAAGTGATCCACTCCCAGGTTCGTGAAGATTCTGGAGTCCCAGAACACCCTGAACAGCTCGCCAAAACGGCGAGTAGCCAGCCACAAACAGTACATGGAACGCGCCACGACATCGAATGGCGCACCATCACTGTAGAACTACGATCACAACTCACGGCGCAATCAGCGGGCACTGTTGTGATTGCCCATCCGCTCACCTCGGTCCACATGGCGGTCGACAATCTCATTCACATGATGACGCTGATGTCGCTCGCGATCATCTTACTTGGTGCGCTGCTGTCTTACCTGCTCGTCCAACGCTCACTGCGCCACTTACGCACCATTGAACAGGCTACTCACGCCGTTGCTGCTGGCGATCTCTCTACCCGTATACCACCAGCAGCTGAAGGCACTGAAATCGGCCTTTTGGGCGATTCCATCAATGACATGCTGGGTAAAATCGAACGCGCTTTCAAAATACAACAAAAATCTGAACAAAATATGCGGCGCTTCGTCTCCGATGCTTCACATGAGCTGCGCACCCCGCTAGCCACAGTCCGCGGCTACGCTGAACTCTACCGACTCGGCGGCGTGCCAGAAAACGAAGTAAGCCGCGCATTTGAACGAGTCGAATCTGAAGCAAGTCGCATGGGTGACCTCGTCGAAGACCTCCTACAGCTCGCGCGGCTTGATGAGGGCCGACCGCTGAACCTCACAAAAATCGAGCTCGCAAGCATCGCTGAAAATGCAATTAGCGACTTCCATGCACGCGCACCGGAACGTGCTGCTAAAGTCGTGGCACTCAACGGAGCCGATGTTGAACCCGTGGTTGTGCTTGCCGATCAAAACCGCATCACCCAAGTGATTGCGAATCTGCTCAACAATGCGCTCACTCACACCCCTGAGGGAACGCCGGTTGAAGTGGCTGTGGGAATCTCCGAAGAAACCTCACACGCTATCATCGAAGTTCGCGATCATGGCAATGGCATCGACGAGGAAAATCGTGAACGCATCTTCGAGCGGTTCTTCCGAATCGACGATTCGCGCTGCCGCGATTCGGGTGGTTCCGGGCTTGGCCTCGCCATCGTTTCTGCGATCACTCAAGCTCACGGCGGCACTGCGAGCGTACACGAAACACCTGGTGGCGGGCTTACCGTGCGGATCACTCTTCCACATGTGGACGACGACGCGACGGCCAGAGCGCGCCTGAGCAGCTGATTAGTTACATCCGAGCTATCTTCCCAACACGAGCTGACGAGCCACGTAAGAATTCACTACCCAAGCATGAGCTGACTAGCCAAATACTGCGCTCAAACCTCGTCGGAAAATTCTGGATAAGCAGTGTGTTGCTCGAGCATAGCCGCAATATAGCTGCGTACTCGCGCGATAAAATCTTGTGCACTCTCCTGCGGCTTTGCTTTCATTGGTTCACCAATATACAAAGCCACATCAGGATGCCCAAGATGCGGCAGCACATTGCCAACCGGCATTGCCTCGTGGCCGCCTTCAAGCGCCAAGGGAACGATAGGCACATCCGTCTTGATCGACAGCGCAGCTGCTCCAGGCTTGAACTCCCCCAGTTGGCCATCACGAGCGCGCGTACCCTCGGGGAATATTAAAATCGGGATGCCGTCTCGCAGCAATCTGCCCGTCATTCCAGCTGCTGCGCCAGTGTGCGGACCACTGACTTTGCCTTTGCGTTCAATCGGATACGTATTAAAGAACAGCGACGTGAGTTTAGAGATCATCCGTCGTCGATAGAAATAATCGGCTGCAGCACCCGTAGCCAAATTCTCGGTCATATGTTTTGGCAAGAGCGAAAAAACCATCGGCGCATCGAGGTGCGATGAATGATTGCCCACCACGATATAGGCGCCAGACAGATTCTCGACATGATCGAAGCCCTCCACACGAGGCTTCACGAATGCTTTCACCACCGGGCGAGTCACAGCTTTGCGCACAAAATTGCGCATTTTCCGCTTTCCGTCGTCATGATAATCGTCCAGCGGATGCAGGTTAGATTCAGTCATCGCCGACCCTTATTCAGCTTCTTCACCGCTTTACGAACAGCTGCTTGTGGAGCGTGCTTCGCAAGAAAAGAAATTACTTTGAAGCGTTTCGACGGCGTTGCAGTCGTTTTTCCTGCAACCGCAGCTTGGAGCGCTTCTTCCACGACGGCGTCTGCCTCCATCCACACCCAGTTCGGCAAGGACTTGTTGGACACGCCCGTACGCTGGTGAAACTCGGTGTGCACCCATCCCGGCATAAACGTCACTACTCGCACGCCACTGCCTTGCAATTCCACTGCGAGAGAGTCGGACCACGTCTTAACCAAGGCTTTTATTGCCGAATACGCTCCCATCGGCACTAGCGCAGATACCGACACCGTGGTGAGAATGAGTCCGCTGCCGCGCTCTTTCATCGTGGCGGCTGCGGCACCACCGATTTCCATCGGAGCCAGTCCCATTACTTGGGCGCCACGCAAAATATCGGAATAATCCGTGCTTGCCAGCTTGGAATACAAACCTGAGCCAGCATTATTAATGAGGATATTGACTGGATCAACCTCGCTCATAAGGCGCTCTTTCACGCGGGCCACACCCTCGGCTTGTGCTAAATCCGCAACAATCGTCTGGGTTTTCACGCCAAAAGATTGGGCAAGTTCTTGAGCAGTGTTTTCAAGACGAGCCGCATCTCGCGCCACCAAGACGATATCAACACCCTTGCTTGCAAGTGCTTTGGCGAAAGCCAATCCCATTCCAGAAGTACCTCCGGTAATGAGCGCCCGCCCCGTCAAGAGCTGTTCGTCTGCACCGCTTTTATGTGAAAGATTCGTATGCACATATCTAACTTAGAACATTTCTGCGCATAACACGAAGATTTAGCCCTGTGAAATTTCTAAATGGCATAGCTTACGCAGCCCGGCAACAAACTTTAGCCGTTTCAGCAGGGAAAAATTAAGGCAAAACCAGGACAAAACTAGAGCAAAACCATGGTAAAAGCAGAGTATAAGCAGGACGAATAAGAGTTAATAAGCAAGGGGCCGGCTACTCAAGCAGCCGGCCCCTCACAATGAAGAAATCGCAGAATTAGTACATTCCGCCCATGTCTTCGCCTGCATGTCCAGCAGCTGGGGCTGGTGGCTCAGGCTTGTCTGCCACGATGGCCTCGGTGGTGAGGAAGAGACCGGCAATCGAAGCAGCGTTCTGGAGAGCCGAACGGGTCACCTTAACTGGGTCGTTAACGCCAGCAGCGAGCAGATCTTCGTATTCGCCGGTTGCCGCGTTCAAACCCTGACCAACTGGCAGCGAGCGAACCTTTTCAGCCACAACTCCGCCCTCAAGACCAGCGTTGATAGCAATCTGCTTGAGAGGAGCAGAAACTGCAACATGAACGATGTTTGCGCCAGTAGCTTCGTCGCCCTCGAGGTTCAGACCAGCAAGTGCTTCATCAGCCGCCTGAATCAAAGCCACGCCACCACCTGCTACGATACCTTCTTCAACTGCAGCCTTTGCATTGCGAACGGCGTCCTCAATGCGGTGCTTGCGCTCTTTAAGCTCAACTTCAGTTGCTGCACCAGACTTGATCACTGCAACACCGCCAGCGAGCTTTGCCAAACGCTCTTGCAGCTTCTCACGGTCGTAATCCGATGTGGACTTCTCGATCTGCGACTTGATCGTTGCCACGCGAGCAGCGATATCCTCAGCAGCGCCTGCACCCTCAACGATAGTGGTCGAATCCTTGGTGAGCACGATCTTGCGAGCCTGACCAAGCAAGTCGATGTCCGCCGTCTCAAGCTTGAGACCAACAGTCTCGGAGATAACCTGTCCACCAGTGAGGATAGCCATATCCTGCAAGGTTTCCTTGCGACGATCGCCGAAGCCAGGAGCCTTAACAGCAGCGGACTTGAAAGTACCGCGAATCTTGTTCACAACGAGCGTTGCAAGTGCTTCACCCTCGATGTCCTCAGCAATAATCACGAGTGGCTTGCCAGTCTGCATAACCTTCTCGAGGATTGGCAGCATGTCCTTGACGTTCGAAATCTTGGACTCAACCAAGAGAACGTAAGCGTCTTCAAGCACAGCTTCCTGACGCTCTGGATCGGTCACGAAGTATGGCGAGAGGTAGCCCTTGTCAAACGACATACCCTCAGTGAGTTCGAGTTCGGTGCCGAAAGTATTGGACTCTTCAACGGTCACAACACCTTCCTTGCCAACCTTGTCCAGAGCCTCAGCGATAAGTTCACCGATCTCACGATCGCCTGCCGAAATAGCAGCGGTAGCAGCAATTTCGTCCTTGGTCTCGATTTCCTTAGCATTCTTGAGCAGCTGCTTAACAACTGCGTCTACTGCAATATCGATACCCTTGCGAAGTGCGATTGGGTTCGCACCTGCTACAACATTGCGCAAGCCTTCCTTAACAAGTGCCTGAGCGAGAACGGTAGCTGTGGTGGTGCCGTCGCCTGCGACGTCGTCCGTCTTCTTGGCAACTTCTTTAACGAGCTCAGCACCGATCTTCTCGAATGGCTCTTCAAGATCGATTTCTTTTGCGATGGAAACGCCGTCGTTGGTGATAGTTGGGGCGCCCCACTTCTTCTCCAGCACAACGTTGCGGCCTTTAGGTCCAAGCGTGACCTTTACAGTATTTGCGAGGATATCGAGTCCACGCTCCATGCCACGACGGGCTTCTTCGTCGAATGCAATAATCTTTGCCATTGGTAGTTAATTCCTCCCAATAATGGGTTTTTGTTCAGCCAATGCCCGCGACGGACGATTCGCGCACCAACGTTCATTTCCCGTTGGCTTGCGCACCTCATCGGCTGTGAAACTGTCACTCTCAATATTCGAGTGCTAATACGATTCTGGCACTCTCACTCACCGAGTGCAAGATGGATACCCCAAGAAGTGGACATGTTCACCACAGGCAAATTCCCATGCAGTTCCCATTAGTTTTCATGCGGCACAACACCAGAGCGCAGCGCAACGGACCTTGGCAACGCACCTTCGCAGCGCAACACCAAATGCCATCGCCAGGCGCACGAATAAACAAACCTGACAAATAAATCTATCGCAAGATGACGACGATCTGATTCGGAGCTTTAACAGCCTCCGGAGCTTTGAAAACCTGCGAAATTCCAAGCTTCGACGCCACGTCTTTAGCAGTCACCTCAAGCACATCATCTGCAAAATACACTGTGGCTGCGCGCGGAGCTGACTTGGTGTAGTTGTCCGCACCAACTGAAGAATATCCGCCGTTCGTGAGAATTTTTGCCTGCTCAGCCGCGTATCCCTTCACGCCCTTACCGTTGAGCACTTGGATCTTCGCAGTTAAATTAGGCTGTGGCGTTGCCGGAGCAGCCGGAGCCACTGGAGCAGCCTGCTGAGCTGGTGCATTAGCCGAACTTCCATCAGTATTTGCACCCGAATCTTGAGATTTTGTGGCGTCTTTCTGCGCGTCTGTTCCAGAGTCAGACTTAGTCGAATCGGATTTTGCTGCGCTGCTATCCGCAGACGTAGTCTCAGACGACGTCTCCGAGCTGCTCGAACGCGTCGAGGCATACAACTGACCGGCACCAATGCCGATCAAAGGCGCAAACACCAGCACCGCAACTAGCGCAATCCACCAACCGCGATTATTTCGCGGCACACGATGCGCACCATGCGTCTGACGCTCTTGAGCTAAACGGTCAAATTCATCTTCTGGATAATTTTCAGCCACGAGGTCAGTCTACCCCCTCAGTCAAGAAATCATCAGCATCGATTTGCGTTTCGCGTATATCGCGCCTTAACTCACTCGCGCCCAGCTTCGATTCCTCCTCGCTGTTCTGGCGCTGCGCAAGCATTCCACGTTCCTCCAGACGACGATCCCTCAAGCTGCGCAAACGATCCACAAGCACCGGATCCAGTTCCCAAAACTTTCTATTATCGAGCAACTGCGACAACAGCAGGTAATACCGCATCGGACTAATACCCAAAACGGTATTAATCGCATCCTCGCGGGTTCGAGCGATGGTCCACCAGCCTTTTTCGATCCGCAAGACGTCTCGATAAAGTTGCAGGCGCGCGTCGTCACGAGCAGCGTCGTCGGAGACGGCGTCACCACGGACGACGTCGTCAGCAACCGTAGCGTCATCCGAAACTGCCACAACGTCGTCGTCTAGAACAGCGGCGGCGTCTACATTCTTCTCCGGTATCTCTCGCATGTGTACAGCCTAACGCCTTAACCCTCTATATGCCTGAGTCGATGTGGCGTTAGTCTTGTACTATGAGCACACTTCCTCTCAACGAGTTAATGGCGCCAGACTGGGCACAGGCGATGGCTCCTGTAGAGCGCGAAATACGCGCTATGGGCGATTTTTTGCGCGCCGAAATCCAAGCTGGACGCGGCTATCTACCTCATGGAAACAGCGTATTTCGGGCTTTCACCTATCCATTGCAGAATGTGAAAGTTCTCATTGTGGGTCAAGATCCTTATCCGACGCCTGGGCATCCCATGGGACTGTCTTTTTCCGTTCACCCCAACGTGCGTCCGCTCCCGCGCTCACTTTCCAATATCTATCGGGAGCTTCACGACGACGTCGGCGTCACCCCTGCGCAACACGGCGACCTCAGCGCTTGGTGCGAGAACGGCGTCATGCTTTTGAACAGGGCACTTACTGTAGAACCTGGCAAACCGGCGTCGCACCGTGCGAAAGGCTGGGAAGCAATCACCGACCACGCCATCAAGCAGCTCGTTGCACGCAATAAACCGCTTGTAGCGATCCTATGGGGACGGCAAGCGCAAGAACTCAAACCACTGTTGGGAAATACTCCAACTATTGAGTCGGCACACCCATCACCACTATCAGCTTCGCGTGGGTTCTTTGGATCCCGACCATTTTCAAGAGCAAACGAACTGCTCATCGCCCAAGGTGCCGAACCAGTCAACTGGGCAGTTTAGGATTTATCTGTATCGAGAGACTGCGTAGAGAAACAGAGAAACTGTGTGTTGAGTCGGCTCACACCGACTCAACACACACAAATTCTCAGTCTTTCCACACGTGTTCAGCAGGCATTGGAGGCAAGTCCTCACAGTTTGCTGCAACAAAATGCGGCTCAACGACTCCCGCTTTGCGCTGCTTCTCATAGTCACGCAATGCAGCAATTCCCCACTTTGACAGCATAATCAGTGCCACCAAATTAGTGATCGTCATGATCGCCATTGCAATATCTACCGTGGCCCACACGATATTTAGGCTCATGAGAGCGCCTACGACGATTGACGACACCGAGGCTATCCGCACAATCCACATGCCCACCTTGGAATTCGTTACAAAGTACATATTCACTTCTGAGTACACGTAGGCGCCGATAATCGAAGAAAATGCCAGCACAAAAATCATGACCGCCATCGGAATGATCGTCCAATTTCCAAGCTGATGCGCAACCGCTAAAGTGGTGAGGTTTGCCGGGTTCACGCCATCGGCAGACCAGACCTCTGGACCTGCGTCCAAGATAATAAAAGCGGTGCCAGTACACACTAAAACGGTGTCTACAAAAACTCCGAGCGACTGAATCAGACCTTGTGAAACCGGATGCGCCACGGTTGCGGTGGCTGCAGCGTTTGGCGCGGTTCCCTGACCTGCCTCATTGGAGAACAGGCCTCGCTTCGTTCCGTTGATAACAGCGGCCAAAATTCCGCCGCCAAGCCCGCCAACGAGCGGTTCTGGTGCAAAAGCCGAATTGACGATCATACCGATGATGTGCGGGAACTGCTTAATATTGATCAGCACAATCGCGAAAACCATCACGATATAGACCAATGCCATCACCGGCGCCATGATTTCACTCACCCGAGCAACCGAGCGAATACCACCAAAAATGATCGGTGCTCCCAGGACAAAGAGGATCAAGGCAGTGACCGGAGCGCTCGTACTAGCAGTGGCCGAGAGCGTCGATGCAATTGCGTTAGACTGCACCGAAGTAATCACAACACCGCAGGTAATCACTGTGATTATCGCGAATACCGCACCCATGATTTTCGAGTTCATGCCATAACGCATGTAGTACGCTGGACCGCCACGGAATGTTCCGTCTCCGGCGTCGATCTTAAAAATCTGCGCGAGCACAGCTTCAAAGAACGCGGTGGCCATACCGACCAGCGCGACGATCCACATCCAGAAGACGGCGCCCGGGCCGCCCATCAGCAGAGCCGCCGCCACGCCAAAGACGTTCCCAATTCCCACGCGGGCAGCTAAGGAGATCGTGAAAGCTTGGAAGGATGAAATTCCATCTTTCGAACCGCCGCGAGAACCGAGTACCACCTTCACCATATGCCAGAAAAGACGGATTTGAACTGCGCGAGTACGCCAAGTGAGAAACAAGCCCGTTCCAATGAGAATCCACATCGTTCCATAAACGGTGATGGCATTGGCTACTTGTTCGATCTGCTTGGCGAGTTCGTCCACAATTCCTCCCTTTGAGTTATAACTTGTGACACAACATTTTGTGAATGTCTTATGACATTGCTTGAAGCCTACCTTGCTCTGGCGCACTATTCCCAAATCAGTTCTTATTTTGGGACGAATCCAATGATTCTCATATTTAGGTGCTATATCAACGGATGCGCCTACAGATACGCCAGCGAAGACACAAATGAAAACGCCAAAGAAAAAATAGCTGCATAAGGGGGCGGTAGAGTCATGTGAAATGCTCTACCGCCCCCTGGCTGTGCACTAAGCACGCATATTATGCAGTTGCTGGAGAAGCAAGTGCCTTTCCTTTCCAGGAGAGAGCAAATGATCCACCCAAGCCAATCAGCAAGAATACGGCTGCGCCGAGTGCCAATCCACCAATAGAGCCGCCGGAGAGAACAGCGCGGATCAGGTCAGATCCATTCTCTAATGGGGAAATCTTCCCGAGTGCTCGCAGCCACGGCGACGTGCCCTCGGTGATTCCAATAACCAGCGTGAGGGCAAGCAGGCCAAATGCAATTGCCCGACCAATATTTCCAAGCCACCCTACCAGCGCATGCATAATGAACAAGAAGCTCGCTCCAAGCATGGCCCCAAGGAGAATCAGCCACACGACAGTTGCGCCACCGGCCTCGGCAGCAAATGCTCCGATACCACCTAGCACTGCTCCCATCAGCACTGATACTGCTCCAAACCTGCTAAGGCCGGCCGCCCAAGAACCGCCCGATGTAGTTCCAGCGCCAGTTTCGGCACCCGCACTCGCAGCAGCCCCAGCACCAGCAACAGATCGCCCGGCAAACGCCAAGAATGCAATACCCCAGATGAGGCCTGCAATCAAAATGCCAATCATGGCAAAGGTTCCTGGTTGCACGACGTCCATCTTCACAACCGGAACAGCAGCTGCTTTAGAGAGCACTGCCCGATCACTCTTCGTGAATTTAGGCAAATCTCCTTGACCTTTAACAAGCTCCGATGTGAAAGTCTTTGACCCCTCATTTAGCTGAACAGTGCCGTCGTTGATCTGCTTCAATCCATCGTTCAGTTCACCTGCACCGGAACGAGCCTCGTCGATTCCAGCGCTCAATTCGCCAGCACCCGCGTTCAGCTGCCGCGCTCCAGTTGCTAGCTCACTAGCACCTGCTGTAACCTCCTGCGCACCAGAATTGAGCTGCGATACTCCCGATAGCAACTGGCCAGCACCGCCCGCTAGTTGCGATGTGCCCGCAGCCAGCTCAACAGCTCCGGAACTCACCTGTGCAGTACCACCAGCCAATTCACTAGCTCCGGCAGCTAAGGACTGAGCACCCGCATCCACTTGCTGCACGCCCGCGTCGAGCTGACCAGCGCCCGCAGCAAGCTCATTCGCATACCCCTGCACTTGCACGACGCCTTGTTCAAGCTGCGTAGCTCCGGTATTCAATGCGTCATTATTTGCAACGAGCTGCTGCAAGCCAGCCTGCAATTGCGTCATCCCAGAACTCATTTTTTGAATATCAGGCGCCGTGGCTCCCGCCACCGCCTGCACGCCGCCCACAAATGACCCAGTAGCGATTTGCATCACTGCCTGCTCACAACCTGCTGGGTTTCCGAGCTGTGTACACACCGCAGCTACTTGTTGATCGATTCCAGAAGCCTGGAACCCTGCCACAAAATCGCTCATCGGTGCAGTAGCAGGATCAGTTTTGGGATCTGCCAATACAGTCATGGTGCTAGACAGCTGTGATAATCCCGCTGCAAGCTGATCTGCACCCGGCTGTGCTTGAGAAACACCTGCGGTATATTGCGCGATGCCATCCTTGAGCGTCGTCGCACCCGCATAGAGATCAGGAATACCGGATGCGAGCTGCGCAGCGCCAACAGCAAGACCAGCCGATCCCGCCTTGAGCTCAGTCGTTCCAGCTGCCAATTCACCAGCACCGCCTGCAACTTGCTGCGCCCCGGCGTCGAGACTCGAGGCACCTGCAGCGAGATCATTTGCACCGCTATTGACCTGCGATGCTCCTGCACCAAGTTCGTTCGCACCCGCAGATAATTCGCCGGTACCAGCAGAAAGCTGCCCAGCGCCGTCGGAAAGCTGCTTCGCACCAAACGACAACTCGTTCGTACCAGAGTAAAGCTCGTGACCGCCGTCGGAAAGCTGCCGCATGCCATCAACTAACTCACCAGCGCCACTGCTGGCCTCATACGCGCCCGCAGCAAGCTCGGCACTCCCCAACTCGATTTGGCGCGCGCCGTCCACAATCTGCACAAAAGAATCGCCAACTTGGTTGAATCCGTCCATCACACCATCCACATAACCCGTGGTCAGCGCTTCATTTACCGAATCAGTTGCAACACTATTGACTATTTGCGCGATCAGGCCGTCGGCCAACGTCGTGTTTTCGCTGACGTCGATCATAAGCTTTGCATTGTGCACCTGATTCGCTTTGTTGCTGGTAAACGAGCTGGCATTGGCAGTGAAATCTTTAGGAATCGTGACCGACGCAGCATAAGTGCCGTCTTTAAGGCCGCGTTCAGCTGTATCGGCGTCCACAACTTCCCATGCAATATTGGGATCGTCGATCATACCCTTGGCAACCTCATCGCCAAGTTTCATGGATTCGCCAGCTACCATTGCTGACTTATCATTATTTACTATTGCGCCTTTCGGGGCAGACTTCGACGTAGCGAGACCAAGAAATACTCCGAACACCATCAGTGGGAGCAAAACCATCGCTATGACGGTCCGCCAAGAAGTCTTATTGATGTTACTCTCCGACATCAAGTTACCTCTCATAGATATAGATATAGATACGCCTTTGCATCTTTTTCGAATATTTTGAGATATCTTCCTCTTCATCGAGGAAGCATGTGCATGCGTACGTGCGTACATTCATGCGTGCGTGCAAATGAACAATTCCCGCCAAGTACTGCGAAAATAGCTCTTGGTTAAGTAGCGTAGCATTAATTTCTTGCGAATATGAGCGTTTTCTGAAACTCGTTTATATAGATATATTTTCTGAGTTTTTATTTACGACGGCGCTCGCGTGCGTATGACGACGGCGCTCGCGTGCGCGTGTTTCAACGGCGGCTGCGTTGGAAGTAGCGCAAAACATCTATAAGCATCACAAATATCCAGCTCACAACTAATGTTTACGCCTTTTACCAGCTAAAACATACATGAGGAGACGACGATCACCTCCGTGCTCTTGAACTACGACGCGCCGTTGTTTATGCTTCTTAAATCGGATATACACCGACTCTAGGAGATTCCATGCAACGCATCACTGCTCTCAACGTACCTGCTCACCGCCTTATGCGCGGCTGCAGCTGTGTATCGTCCTGCAGTGAACCCTGTTGTTGTATGGCATAACATTGAGCGCTTGCAAGCGCGCAAAGTCTTGCCCACCTTGCACAGCAGCGATTACATTTCGCTGCGATAGCGAGCTATAGCCCTGTTAGAACCACAAGTTGCGTTCATGTTTACGGCACGCGAATAACACCAAATATCAGCAATTCACTGTCGACGACGCCGCATCAGTTGCGTACAAGCTCCTTACTGGTTGTCCCACTAACTTTTCAGCTCGATATTTCTCACGCGACCTCGCACATCAGGCACGACGCCGCTACCCACCGTGCGTCGGACGCAAAGCTCCATTTCGCGGACACAACAGCGCGACGTCGTTGCCACAAATCGCCCATCCCCCAGAAAGGATCATCGTATGCAAACTACGCAAACTAAAAAACGGAAAATTCTTCCCTCATTCGGAACGCAAATCCTGCTCAGCCTCATTATCGGCGGCCTACTCGGCTGGGTAGCACTTCGAATGGGCTCGCCCGCACCCGACCAGCCCAATTGGCTCACTTTTACGCTGAGCACAATCGGATCCTCATTCATTACCCTGCTTAAAGCCGTCGTGCCAGTGTTGGTATTCACCGCTATCGTGGCGTCGATTGCCAATCTGCGCGGCGTCGCCAACGGAACGCGACTAGCTGTAAAAACGCTACTTTGGTTCGCGATAACTGCATTCATTTCCGTGTCGATTGGCATTATCATCGGTCTCGTCACGAATCCCGGCATGAACGCAACAATCTCTGCTGCTAATTCGAATAGCTCGAAGCCAGCTCATACTGGAAATTGGCTCGACTTCCTCATCGGCCTTGTGCCGTCGAATTTCCTTGGTATCCAAGCCTCAAGTACTGCTGACTCCGCAACCAACGCAATTAGCACTACAATCAACTTCAACGTTTTGCAGATCATCGTGATTGCGCTCGTCGTTGGTGCTGCGGCGCTTCGGCAAGGGCACAAAGCAGAAGCTTTCCTCACCTTTAACGCTTCACTACTATCAGTGGTTCAGCGTATTTTATGGTGGATTATCCGGCTCGCACCGATTGGCACAATTGGTCTAGTTGGGCGGGCAGTGGCAACCTACGGCTGGACGTCAATTGCCCAGCTCAGCGTGTTTGCAGCGGCTATTTACCTCGGCTTAGCGATCGTGCTTTTTGGCGTGTATCCGATCATTTTACGGGCAAACGGCCTGGGAATTCGCCAGTTCTTCCGCGGCGCATGGCCAGCAATCCAACTCGCATTCGTATCCCGTTCCTCAA
This sequence comes from Arcanobacterium pluranimalium, assembly GCF_016907845.1. Classification (GTDB taxonomy): domain Bacteria; phylum Actinomycetota; class Actinomycetes; order Actinomycetales; family Actinomycetaceae; genus Arcanobacterium_A; species Arcanobacterium_A pluranimalium. Next base: position 571,552 of record NZ_JAFBCS010000001.1, on the reverse strand, counting down.
TCGGCACGCTACCGGTCACCCAAGCCGTGACCGAGAAAAACCTCGGCGTCCCATCAAGTTACGCCTCCTTTGCCGTGCCGTTGGCTTCAACGACCAAGATGGACGGCTGCGCATCAATCTACCCAGCTATTTCAGCAATTTTCGTATCGCAATTTTTCAATCTGCCACTCGGGCCAGTTGATTACCTGCTCATCATCTTCGTATCGGTGGTCGGTTCAGCAGCAACGGCTGGTCTCACCGGCGCAACTGTGATGCTCACCCTTATGCTCTCCACCTTAGGGCTGCCACTTGAAGGCGTTGGACTTTTGCTTGCAATCGACCCAATTCTTGACATGGGACGCACGGCAGTAAATGTTGCAGGGCAAATCGTGGTGGCTGCGGTTGTAGCAAAGCGCGAAGGCATTATCGATATGGCGAAATACGAGTCCGCAAGCTCTTCCGATTTATTTGACGACGATGCTGACGCTGCTACCAACGGCGCAAACGCTGGCTCTGGCAACGGCACTGGCACTGGCTCCGATACCGACGACGCCGACGACGCCACTAGCACTGGCGAACCAGCAGACGAAACACCAGTGCAAACGGCAGCTGCGAACGCAACTGAGCCGAGCGGCGTCGGCACTTTGAAGAACTAACCAGCACTAAGAAGCTCCCCACCTGGGGAAACGCTATTAAGCGCGCAAAAAATTCGCCGCTTGCGCGATGCTGTGCGCGGCTTCAGGCAAAAGCCTCCCATACTGCAAAAACGCATGCAGTACTCCGGGTACCTCGTGGTACTCAACCCGGCTTTTACCCACCTGAAGCCGCGCATACAAAGCACGCGAATCGTCACGCAAGGGATCAAACTCCGCACCGAGTATAAAAGTAGGAGGAATTCCGAAGCTCAGGTCTACATCGAGGAGATCGTGGTACGGAGCTGGTTCACCAGGCACACGGTACGCGGCTTCATAAGCTGCGCAATCGGCGTCGTCCATGCCATCCCAATAGCCGCCCAACGTGCGGCGAGATTGCGAATCGCGCAATCCATACCCGCCGTAAAACAATAACAAGCCCTGGAGCGGCCGCAATGCGAGTTCACCGATCCTGCCATCGGCGTCTCTCATCCACAGTGCCGCGCCGAGACTCAACGTAGCACCCGCCGAATCGCCCGCACACCACACCTGATCAAAGTGCGCCTGCGCCCAGCCGACACACGCGAGAAATTCGATCAAAGCCTGCGGATACTTCGCCTCTGGAGACAGCGTGTAATCAACAGCGAGAACCGCCGTCTCACTCGCCACCGCCAGCTCACGGCACAGCCGATCATGAGTATTGAGGTCCCCAACGATCCACCCACCGCCGTGAGCGTAGACGATCACGCGCTGGGCGACGATCACCTCCGGCTCATAGAGTCGCACGTTCACCGAGCCATACGGCGTGCCTACGCAAAATTCGCGGCAGACGACGTCGGGGCCACCGAAGTTCCAATACTCGCGTTTTTTCGCATAGCCGTAGCGGATTTCGGCCAAGGTCTCGCGCGGGAGATTGAGACTAGTGCGAATCTCCTCCTGTTTTTCCCATACGATCTGCTGGCTTACACTCCAAAAATCGGGTACGTGAATCTTTTTCGTCATAACTTTGCCTTGCGGGTTTCACTGGTACTTCGCTGGTGTTTCGCTGCTATTTCGTCGATTCTGCATCTGCCACAATCACGGTTGCGCGCGAAAGAATTCGCGTAGAAACCACACCCACGATTGTCTGCGCAAGCATAATTCCCACAAGTACGACCACTTGGAAACGCGCGGCCTGGATAGGAGAAGCACCGCCTACCAGCGCACCTACGAAAGCTCCCGGCAGAGTAACAAGCCCAGTATTCTTAGTCTGATCGAGATTAGGAATGAGCATTTCATGAATCGAGGTGCGCGACACCTCGGCAAAAGCCTGTTTTGGTCGCGCACCCAGCGCAAACCATCCCTCAATTTCGCCCCGTTGAGCGCGAGATGTGCGCAGGAAATTGCGGCCTGCAAGGGTTGCCGCACTCATTGAGTTCCCGATAATGATGCCGCCAACTGCAATGAGATTCGATACGGTAGGTTCCATCATTTGACAAGAAAAAATAATTGCCACACAAACAACTGCCGCAATAACTATAGAAACGCTGGCAGCGCGGGTGCCGAAAGGGAGACCTTGCAAACGTTTGGACGCGGTGAACACCGCAATCGCCACCATCACCGCTAAGAAAATGGCCGCCGTGGCAGGTTTTTGGAAAATGCCGTGCAATACAGCAGCAATCGCCGCAAGCTGCACAATTGCTCGTACCACAGCCCAAACCGGCGCAAAACCAGCTCGCACACCAGCACTTAGCTGTAAAAATACAATCAATCCGAGCATCAGTATTAAACCGAGTCCGGTAGCAACAAAAACGTTCATATCCCTTATTCGAGTTAGTTTGGGTGAGTCAAGCGCTAGCTTGAATGAGATCCGCACGAAAGCCGGGCGGGGTTACTCGTGCAACTCGCGGGGTAGATCGTGCAATTAGTGAAATGAGTGCAAACTGCGCTTCCTGCGCCGCTCACACTACAGCGTTGGGCAACACCAGTCTAAGTTATCAAGAAAAAATGGGCATAACTTAGGCGATTTTTGAGTAATCGCGCATATATCGCACGATACATCAAAAATCGCCTAAGTTACGTCTGGTTATTTACCTAATCACTTGCGAATTGCAAAGATATACGCACCAGCGCCAATCATTGCCAACACGCCAGTTCCGAGGAGTCCCCACTGCCACAATGGCGTGCCGCCATTGCCCATTGCTTTGGAGCCATTTTCCGGATTCATGAGCGATGCAACATGCTCTTCCGGTGCTTCTAGCGATTGCACTGCATTCTCAGTGCCAGCGATCGCGTTTGGATCATTGGAGTTAGCATTCGGATCGGCATTTGGATCGGCAGGAGTTGGAGTTGCCGCTAAGGCATTCGCTACCTCGCCACCAGCAGAACCAGCCGAAGCGGGCTGCGCAATATTTGGAGTAGCACCGCCGCGACGTACCGATCTTGCACCCGCCGTTGCGCCTGACCCGCTCGCATTACCTGCAGAGGCAGAATATGCAGACGCATTAGTTGCGGGCGCACCAGCAGACGACGACGGAGCCTGATTTCCTGACGTAGGAACTGGGGCTGGCGTTGCCGATCCTTGCTTCGAATCGCGCCACACGGGAATTGCTTCGCCCTTGTTCAGACGCGATACAAGCTCGCTCATTGCCAAAGGCTGGCGACCTGTACCATCAGTCACCGGTGCCGCAGAATCGGTTGGAGTAGTTCCACCTGGCAAGCGCTCCTTACCTGCGGTGATGGACGTATCACCAACGAGGAAGCGTGCCGTGAGCACTTTCTCAACCTTTTTACCATCGAGGAGCTGCATCGTGTACACAAAATCCATGGTGTAGGTACCAGGAGCAGTGAAATAGAATGCTTGATGGTCATGCGACCGGTATGGGTAGGAGATCACTTTGTTGAGATCAGCGGTGTCAAGGCGCTTGACGAAGCCGGTTCCCAGTGAGTACTGACCGGTGAGCATACGTCCTGGACCGCGCACATTACGCAGCGAAACCTTTACTCCCTCTTTGCCGAGCAGATCGTAATTGACTCGCATGGTGGAGAATCCAACCCAAGGCAAGCCTTCTAGCTGTGCTTCTGGAAGAATCCACGTACCCTTAGGTGCTGCGGACTTCAACTCGGCAAATTCTTGCTTGTCCGGCACAATCGCCCAAGCTGAATCTGGAACCGCGTAAGCAAAAGTGCCTGATTCGTGCAGAACTGGCTTTGATGGCACCGCGGTGTCGTCTACAAAAGCCTTAGCCTCAATGTCTTTGTCATAAGCGAGGGCTTGATCCATGTGTCCCTTAGTGATCACTGCACCAAGCTTGCCAGACAGTGAAGCGAGCAGCTGCGCCCGCGCGTCGTCGATACTGAGCTTAGCTGGGCCAGTGACAGGTCCGGTAGTGCCGCTACCTGGCACTACGACGTCTCCCGGCTTTGGAGCAGGAGGCGTCACACCAGTTCCCGTGCTTGGAAGCATGGTTGGGACTGGAACGGTTGCTGGATCTTTACCGGCTGATTGAGCGGCCGCCACGAGGTTTTCATACTGCATCTTACGAAGCACATTGATGGTGTCGTTTCCAACGGCAAAGTACACCTTGCGCGCATCGTAGGAAAATTTACCTTGGGCATCTTTAGCATTCACATCGTAATCGATGAGGTACATACCTGGGCGAGTAAAAATGTGCGACTGGCTGAGTTCTTTGCCCTCATCCAATACATCACGTGCTGGTTTTACGGAGGAATCAAGGCGAATCTTGAAAATATTATTTTCCATATTTCCGCTCAGATACCGTCCATCTTTTGGCAGCACCTTATAGGAGATGTCATAAACGATCGGTGGAGTAATTTTTTCCTTGGTGATCGCAGAAAAATCAAATCCGAGTGCAGCATTCTTATCCGAAGCTGTCTCCGGGAGTTGCCAAACTGTGCCATTATCTGACGACGAATACAGATTCGTTGCTTCTGGTTTCACGGTTTGACGTAAACTATCTGGAACTTCGATTCCGACCTTGACGTCGTCATCGATCACTTTCTTTGCATTTGCCGAGGTGGCGTCAACAAGTTGGGTTTCAAGGAAGTTGTTTTCGCTCGTTCCCGGTTCGGGATAGGCCGAACGAATCACATATTTACCTGCAGAAACCATCATTTTTGGAATGAATTTTTGGCTATCTGTAGCATCGATAATCTGTTTACGAATGGCTTGTTCGGCATCACTTGGAGCTTGACCCGGCGACGGCGCTGGCGTGGTTCCGCCATTCGTTCCGCCTGGCGTCGTTCCACCGGTAGTACCACCAGGTTGTGGAGCAGGCGCTTTACCAGCAAGCACATCTTCCATTGAGATCTTGATTGGGTTGAGAAGCTTAGTAGTACCGTCCGGAAGCTGTACGTCTTTATCGCTTCCAACCAGCCATGTAATGGTCGACGGTTCTGAAACTACCTTCTCAGTGCTGCTCGTCCTATAAGAGGCTTCGAAGCCGAGGTGGTACACACCAGCCTTGGAGAACGTCCAGCTCCAATGCCCATGAGCTCCAACATTGAGAATTGTTGGAGGTAGCGTGTTATCCGAAGAAAGGCCACGGTTTGGAGCACCAAATCCAACCGTGCGCCAAACGTCAACCTTGCCTGGACCATCCACCTTCGAGAATTTCAATTCGACTTCGTTGAGGTAGAAGTTTGTTGGCACGTTCACCTCATGATGTGCATCAAAGGATCCCAGCCCAGCCCACACAGGCCGCCAACGGTCAATATCCTCTTGCGGCGCATGCCACACGATAGACTTTGGCGATCCCAGGAACGAATAGTTAGCGTCGTCGGGAACGATCATTCGCGAGACTTCCAGACCATCCGAAGTGCGCGCATCTGGAGCTAAGCGCACACATATCTTCGACGGATCCTTAACAACCGCCTGCCCATCAACCACGGTCACGGTGAACTTTCCGTTTACGCGAGTCACATAGCCCGCGTCAACATGCGCGTGATGGAGCAACTTTTTTCCAGCACAGACGTGTGGCACTTGGTTTTGAGCATCCGGCGTCGCTCCTGGCAACGCAGCTGCGCTACCAGCAGGAACCTTGAGATCGGCTGGAACCATATCACCATATCCTGGCTCACCAGGCTTGTGTTCGGTATCCACGACGCCAGTGGAACCGGCGTCGGCCGCAAAAGCAGACGACGAACCGCTCATTCCTGGCAAAGTACCGAGCAACAACCCACCAGCGAAGATTGGCGCAGCAATCATTTTATTAATTTTCACGTGGCGACCTTTCTAGGGCGTACCAGTTTTGATAGAACTCCAGCAGCGATACCTCTACGTGGAGCGAAAATCCAAATAAGCACAAACAGTGTTGATGAACAGAGCACAATGGCGGCACCCGTGGGCAGATTCCACTGCCATGATGCCCACACGCCAATAAATGCAGCGATGGATCCCAGCACCGGGCCAATCACCATCATGGTCACAACGCGATCTGTGAGCATGCGCGCGCTCGCCGCCGGAGCGATGAGCAGCGCAAGAATTAAAATATTGCCGATTGACTGCACAGAAATAACCACTGTGGCAGCAATCGCCAGGTAGAGAACAAGATCCACCAGCACCGACTTGATACCGAGCGCCCGCGCATGATCGCGGTCGATGCTCACCAATACGAGGTAAGGGTGGAGCAGCGCCAATATCGCCAGGATAAAGAATCCCGATGCGGCCACGACGATCAGATCAGTATTCGTCACGCCCGAGAGCGAACCGAATAGGAACGACTCCAGCGATCCGGTGTATCCAGGAATTCTCGACATAATCACCAAACCGAGCGCGAAAGCTGCCGCGAAGAAGATTCCGATAATCGAGTCCTCACGCAGCCTGCGGTTTTGGGAAAATGTGGTGATGAGAATAGCCACGACGACGCCGGCCACCGCGCCTCCGAGCAAAATGGAACCTTGCAGAGCAAAAGCGATCGCCACACCAGGGAATACAGCATGCGAGAGCGCATCACCGACGAACGAAAGCCCACGTAAAACTACGTGCACACCCACAACCCCGCACACCACTGAACTCATAATCGCGATGAGGAGTGCGCGCGGCAAAAATGCCAGCACGGGATTAGTTAGGTCGTTTAAGAAATCGATAAAACTCATCGCACTCCCATTCCTAGCGAACGCAGCAAGGCAGAGTCCGCACGCACTTGGTACGTCTCCATCCACAAATCTGGAATGAGCAGATCTTGCGGTTTTCCAATGGCGCGAAGCGTTCGATTAATCATGGCCAGACGATCAGAAATATCCACTGCTTGACTCAAATCGTGGGTCGACATCACGATCGACACCCCATTGCGTGCAAGTTCAACAAACAGATCCGAGAGCGCATCTTGATTCGGATGATCCAAACCAGAAAATGGCTCATCAAGAAGTAGCATGACCGGATTGGTAGCCAAAGCCCGCGCAATAAGAACGCGCTGTTTTTGCCCGCCCGAAAGCTCAGCGATCGTGCGCGAGCGCAGCTCATACAATCCAACTTTGCGCAATGCAGCGTAAACGCCTGCCCAGTGCTCTTTGCGTGGGCGCCTAAAAATCCCCAGTTCTCCAAGGTACGACGTCATGACCATCGATTCAATGGAGATCGGGTACGTCCAGTCAATGTCTTGACGCTGCGGAACGTATCCGATTTTCGCCGAGGACTCTTCGCTCTCGATCTTTCCAGAATCGAGCGGAATCAAACCCATGATTGAGCGCATCAACGTGGTTTTACCTGCACCGTTAGGACCAATCAGGCCTAGCAGTTCTCCCGGATACACGTCGAGGTTAATATCGCGAAGCACATGGCGCCCGCCCAGGCTCACATTGAGCCCGTCGATATGAACAACTGGCTTCACTGATTATCACCAGGGGTTTCTGGGGACTGCGTGAATTTCTGTGGTGCTTCTTGTTCCACAGTGTGCGTAGCAGGCGATTCTTTACCACTTACGTCTTGTGCAGGTGCAGCTGGCACGGTGTTTCCGACTGCGGCAGCTGCTTCAGCTTGACGTTTCTTTGTGGCGCGGCGTCCAAGGGTAATACCGAGTACCACGACTGCGGCAACTGCCAGCAATCCGAGACCAATGATCAGCGGAAGTGAGGTTGATTTGTCTACAGCGCTTGGCTCATCAACTTTCGCTGGAGCTGCTGGCGCAGTCTCTTTTTCCCATTTGGCGCTCAAGGCTTTCTGTGCATTGGCGGCATCTCCCACCGCAAAGCGCAAGAGCTGCGTGTTTTCTACGGTTGTGCCATCTTTGAGCTGAGCTTGCGCGGTGATCCGCACCAAGTGAATACCTGGCTCGGTAAATACCCAGTTAGCATGCGTGTGGGTGTTGAGATCGACGTGAATCGGCTGCGATTCTTCCGAATCCCCTTTCCACAGCTGCTGTGGGCCGGCAAAGTTTCCTGCCTGCAAGAATACGTTGAAGTTGCCCGGTCCTTGATGTCCACCAAAAATCAGCGAAACTCCGCCATTGACTTTCGATACCACATTAGGGTCTTGGGTATTCCAACCGAGCCACACCACATTGGCGATTTCTTGCTGCGGAACCACCCATACTTCCTTGTCAGACTTGATGAAGGAGTATTCGTTTCCTTTGGGAACAGCGATCTTGCCCTTGTCGCGAACGCGGAAGACGACGTCGTCGAGGTGACGCCACGTCGGCGGCTTGGAAACGTCGTCGCGAGCCATCAAAGTCCATGTGCCATCGATGAATTTCGGCCCCATGTCTACGTGACCTGCAGAGATTTCTACAGGAGTGCCGCGTGGCGCCACAGTTTCGTTGGCGTCTACAACTTGGGTGAGTGCAGGATCAGCAGGTACCGGCTTTGGTGCGTCCTCAGCAACGGCAGCTGTGGGAAGTGCAAAAAGAGCTGCACAAACGAGCGCTAAACGCGCACATGCCCGGGATAACTTCATTTCTGTTCATCTTTCTTTGAGTGCCATGCGCGATCCCATGCTGGAAGGGATTGTGGATCCAAGCAGGATTTAAGGGATCGTGCATTAAATTCCATAAGACCAACGTAAGAGTCGATTCCTTCGGTGAAGGTATCTGATTGCACTTCACAGAGCCGGACTTTGGCTTGATGAGCTAAGTTGATCAGTTCAGCTGCGTGAGTGCGGTTTGTTGGCTCGATAAATACTGCGTGAGCTTTCGTGTCACGCAAAGTTCGGGTGAGATTCGCAAGAGTCTGCACCGAGGGTTCTAGGCTCGGGTTTGGCGCGATGAATCCGGCAACGTCCAGGCCGTATGCTTTGGCTAAATATCCGAAACTGTCGTGAGCGGTGACGAGTTTTCGTTGCGGTTTAGGGATTGAACCCAAAACTGAACGCATCCATTCGTCAAGATCACGCAGGTTATCTATGTATTTTGCCGCGGCTTTCTGATAGTCAGGAGCATGTTGTGGATCAACCGAGGAGAGCTGGTCGCGAATAACTTCCACGTAAGCGATGGTGTTTTTGACGTCGTGCCACAGGTGCGGATCGATTTCACCATGCACGTGTTTACCCAATACTGCCTGGGCAAGTACCCACGCTTCGCTACCTGGCGCGCCTAAAAACTTCCATTCGTTTGAGGGCACAGTAGTGGCGACGGCGTGTGGCACCGCTACCACCACGTCTTTGGCTTCGTATGTGGCGGCAGATCCTGTCTCACCAGTTCCATCGAGCGTGATTCCGCCGGCCAGATGAGCAGTGATGTCCACATGCCCAGAGTCGAGGATCGTTGGCGCTACTCCGTGCGGGTCGTTGCCCACCATAAAGGTGATGGTGGTGTTGCCCAGTGGAGTGCTCGAACCGTCATGCACAAGCTCCGCTTTGATCGTGAGCTCGTATTTTCCTGGCTGCGAGAATCCCCACGACATATGCGTATGGGCGTTCGTCGGCAGGGAAACGACGTCTTTTTCGTCGATGCCGTCGTAGCTGGTAATCCACGGTGTTGGGTTGCCGAAGGTTCCTGTGGTGAACGCCGATAAGTCTCCCGGACCGGAGGCTTTTACAGCGCTCATGCGCACTTGATCGTTGCTTCCACCTTGCCCATCGACGCGAAATCCTAGCCAAATCGTCGATAGCGAGGCGTCTTCAATAAGACGAATATGCCGCGCACCGTAGGGAACAGCCGCTTGTCCTAACGCAACGTGGGGAGCGCCGTCGGGCAAATTCGCATCTATCGTTTTGATCAGCGAGGCTTCTTCGAGCATGAGCTGATTTGAAAATGCGATCTGAGCGTGCGTGACGTCGCGCAAAGTGGCAAGCGAGGGTTCGTAGGTGTGCGGATCGGCTCCTGCGGGAACTAGGCTCACCACATTGGCTTGTGGTGCAACATTACGCACTAAGTCGGCGACAATCGGCGTGCTCGCCACAACGGTGAGCCTTTTATCCGAATTCTGAGTAGGCGCAGCAGCAGCGGAGGAACACGCACCTACCGCTGCTATCAGGCCTAGCGCCGCGAGGCGCTTCCAGTTCTTCCGCGTCACTTCGCTTCCGTTCGTGATGACGACGACGGAGACGGCGTCGTTACTGATGCCGGGGTCGTGTACGCCAACCTTGCGCCTGCATTATTTTTACGACGGCGGTAGACCACCAGCGCGACACCGGCGAAGAGCACAATAGCGCAGGTTATTGCCGTTGTTACTAATGTTGAACCTGTTTTCGAGAGATTGCCTGGCATTGCGGACTCAGCAACGTTCTTGCCCTCAGCGAGCAAAGCTGCGATCTGCTCTGGGGAGAGCTGGCAGTCCGCACCGGAGGCTGTTTTACCTACATACTCGATTCGGTAGTATTGGCCGTTTTCTTGCACAATGCCGCTTGGCATCTGGTTTGAGCTGGAAGAACCACCGAACCAGTACCTGCCCACGATTTTGCCGAAGTTGCCCGATTCAAAGACCGCGAGCGAGCCTGGGCCGGACACCGAGTTGAGGGTCCAGGTCACGTTGCCAGAGGTATTCTGGAGCAGCGAGGGGTGCATGGTATTCGCTCCAACCCACGGCACTCCTTGTACTTGCGAAGATGAGATGAGCCAGATTGGGCTGCCGGCAGCTGCCACGAATTCAATTCCGGCTGGCGCATTGGTTTTTGCGGTGTCTGCAACGCCAAAGACGAGCGAGTTAGGAGCCACCCAGTTCGCAGGTTGGCTGCGGTCGTCTTTGATGCTCATGGCGATGCCGCCACCGTTGAAGGTGGTGCCCACGTCGAAGTGACCCGAGTTGGCATTTCCTGATCCGCCGACGTTGAAGGTGAGAGTGCCTGAGGTGGTGAGCGTTTGACCAGCCTTCGAAGTGGTCGACTGGGTGATCGAGACCTTATACGTGCCAGGTGCCGTGAATACCCAGTTGGGGTGCACATGCGTATTTGCGGGGATTGTGTAGCTTCCGCCGGTGCGGGTTCCCCCTGCGCTCGGCGCCGCGATCGGCGTCTTTACCTCAGTTGGAATGCACTGTTCAGCTTGTGGAGCATCTGCGACTGGTGCGCTGCTCGGCGCGGCGCTAGGAGCCGACGTCGTGTTAGCAGCAGGGTTGATGCTGCTTGGGGTAGCGCCACCATTAACGGGTTGCGTTGGCGGCACGTAGTTTCCTGCTTTCGCATCCGCGATGGCTTTATCGCCGACGACCCAGTGATAGGTGGCTGGTTGTGCCACTACGACTGTGCCGTCTTTGTAGGTCACGTGTGCACGCACAGTGAGGTCATAAGCTCCCGGCTGCGTGAACAGCCAGTTTACGTGCTGATGGGTGGGAATTTGGTGGGTGAGCTTCACGCCATCAGAGATTTGGAAAGCTCCGCCTGAGAGAACTGATTCGACTGATCCAAAAGTGCCTTGCTGCCACATGTACACACTGCCTGGGCCTTTAGCAGAGACAAATTCGAATTCGATTTTTGCTGGATCGATTTGTGCCACTTTCAGGCTGTCGAAGCCTGGCCAGAGCATGCGCTGGTCTTGGACTTGCGGCAGGGCGTATCCAGCCACGCCTATCTGTGGGATTTGTTTGGTTTGATCGCTGTATGCGGCGTCAACTACTCCAAATATCACTTCGTCTGGGCTGTGGTAGGTGGATGTGCCTGGTGTTGTGATGTCCTCTTTTGACACCATGGTGATTGTTCCGCCGTTGGGAACTACCGTTATGGCGTCGGTGTGACCAGTGGTGAGAACTGTGTATTGCGTCGCTGCGTGAGCAGGGAGCGCTGATAGTGATGCGAAAACAAGTGCTAGAGTTGTACAAATAATGGCGACGACGCCGTTGTTGCGCTTGCTCCTGGAGCTGCTGTTGCGCATGCTGTTAGGTGTTAAATCGACGCGCGGAGCGGTGATATTTTGCGCGCGATGAGTGTAAAGATTTGACACGAGTTACCCCATTCTAGACTGAGAGCTATTCTTAATAGTATTAATGAGCAGCTAGAAAGTGAAACTCTTTATCATGTCTGAGGTGAAGTACACAATTTAGCAATCAAAGTAGTGTTAAACAAAAAGGAGGGTGTGTGTTCGTGCGCAACAATTTTCGCACGAACACACACCCTCCCCCAGCAAAAGCCGAAATGAGGCCGTTAATCAGGCATGTACCCAGCAATAAAACGGCGAATAAAGCTAGCCCTACAACCGGGATGTAGACTCTCCAGCAAGGCCACTAGCTGCGGAACCGGCATCGCCAGCTGCCACACCGGCGTCGGAAATACCCTCCGACTCATCCACCTCGCCAGCCGTGACGGCAAGTAGATCGGACGCACCGTCGTCGTCCAGCTTCCCCTTCTTTTCGAGACGCTTGTTAATTATCGCCAAAACAATCGCACAAGCAGCACCAATAGCCGCAACGGTGATCGTGATCAGGAGAACTTTCTGGTAGCCGACGTACGGATTGTCCTTGTTGGCTTCCACAATGCCGGCCGTCATCGGGTGTGCCCAGAACACCGAAGCATAAGCCAAGAACGAGCCAACCGACATGGCCGAACCGCTAATGTGTTCTGGCAGGTGCAGCTCAGCAATAGGCGCCAAAATGACCGCCTTACCCATGAACACACCCACTGCCATCACCATGAGCAGCACCATCGCAAGCCACATTAGGTTCGAACCCGACGGAAGCAAGTAAACGCAGAATGCACCGGCCGTGGTGATCGACAGTGCGAAGCCGAGCATCACCGTGGAGGACTTAAAGACGTAGTCGGCGATGAAGCCAGACACAAGACCAGCAAAAACACCAACTAGGCCGGTGTTGAAGATACCGAACATTCCCGCCACAGAATCCGAAGCATGGAAGACGAGCTTGATGTATGGTGCCGACAGGTAAATGAGGTTCACGTACGTCCAGTAAATGCACATTGCAGCCAAGCCGGCGAGCCAAACACGTGGCTTGAGCAACACGTTCACTAGACCTGCCAGTGCGGCGACGTTCTTGCCCGCTTTCTTTTCACCAATCTGCACGCTCTCAGCAACCGCGTTCTTTGGCACGAAGCGTAGCAGTGCAAACACAATCGGAATGAGGAGCAAGGCGTAACCGATAGCAAAAATCTTGAGCACACCGGCTGCCTGATCTGGGAATAGACCAATAACGCCGATCACAATCAGGTTCATGACAACTTCGAGTCCGCGGCGAACGGTTTCCAGCAGACCCATAGCCAGTCCGCGACCCTTGGTGTCCTCGTCTTTGGCCACAAATACGACGCCGTTGACCACCGCCGGCCAACCAATAGCATCCCAAATACCCCAGCTAGCTGCGATAATAACCATCACGTTGAACGGCAGATTCGGAATAAGGAACAGCACAAGGAATGTGACGAGGCGCCACCCTGCGAATGCGATGAGGATGGAGCGAATCGTGAAGCGGTTGTTCACCCAGCCTGCAGGCACATAGAAGAACATCGCAATGCCGATCCACCCCATCAGGATGCCGAATTGATCCATGCCGATACCCAGAGACTGGGTCAGTGGGAGCATTAACGCCCCTTTGAATGCTTCAAAGGACACGTAAACTAGCTGACCGGTGAGTACCACCGTGAGGAATGCTCCGATCTTTCCGCGCTTGAGGAAGTGCGGAATGCGCGACGTCGAAGCAGCACTAATTTCATTCATGTTGCGTAACTTTCAGTTAAAGATGCAGCGCGGCCAGGACCGCATTGCCATGACGGATCCCGCACAGGCAACACCACGCCCGCGGTTATTCTGTGCAGCCGTTGCCTATGGCCATCGGCTGGTCACCGCGTACCTACGTCACCCGCGCAGGAATAATCAGCACGGTGCGTTTTTGGGCGCACTGTGCCACACCGGCGTCGGCGCCGGCGAATCCTCACTATGGCGGGATGGGTTATGCCATAAATTCGTGGGCGATATCCGTGAATACGCCCGTTACACCCCAATTGAAGAGTTCATTTGCACGAGCCTTACTATTGACAGTCCACACGTTGACGCCGAAACCGGCATCGCGGAAAGCTGCCACACGCTCTGGCGTAAGGCTTGCATCTTCAGGGTGAATATAGGTGGCACCGACGAGTTCAAGAATTGAACGCCAATCGGGCCAGAGGTTTTCTTTCACAAAGAGCGCTCCGATAGCGAGGTCAGGACGCGCTTCATGGACGTGATGAAGAAGAAGATGGTTAAAGCTGGAAATGATAATTTCGCGCTCTGGATCAAGTCGATCCAGCTCAGCAAGGGTGTTTTCGATGAGTTTGAGAGAGGCATCTTTGCCACGCTCATTGGATTTCAATTCGATATTGGCATTGAGACCAGTTTCGTTCATCAGATCGACAAGCTGACGCAAGGTGGGAAGAGGCTCGCCTGCGTATTGCTTGGAAAACCAGGCCCCGGCGTCGATCGAAGGAAGATCAGCCTCGGTGAGGTCATAGAAATAGCCGGAACGGTTCGTGGTGCGGTCGAGGAGAGTGTCATGGACTACCACGGGTGTGCCGTCACCGAGGATATCCACATCAGTTTCAATCCACGAAAGTCCATGCTCGGCAGCGAGCTTGAAAGCAGAAAGCGTGTTTTCAGGAGCGAGGGTGTTGAGCCCACGATGTGCGATCACTTCGCGTTCTAGCATTGTATGCGCCATTATTCCTACCATCATCGTCGATCTTATTTAATAGCTTTTCGTTTTTAACCCGAAAACCTTTAGGTTTTCATAGGGCAGCCCAGTTAAGTATCTTGCTGAATTAAGATACACCATGAGAATTAACTGAAATCCCGTTTTTGTTACAATGGGAAACTTTCCAACATAAGGCAAGGGAAAATGAACATTTTTTCAGGGGTTGTGAGTGGCGTAGGCAGGCACGGAGAAGGGTGCTCACGTTTTTTGGTGTGTTTTTGCAAACATCTCGAGATGTTTGCAAAAACACACCAAAACATCAAGCCTTACCAGATTTTAGGCAGCAAAAGAGCCCCCTGTCGGACTCGAACCGACGACATCCGCTTTACAAGAGCGGTGCTCTACCAACTGAGCTAAGGAGGCTTTGCTTCGGGATTCGGCAAGCAGGAAACTTTGCCAAAAACACCAGCGTTTTAATATTGCCAGAAAGATGGGTGGGACGCCAATCTGATTGGCGTCCCACCCATCCCAAGTGGAATTATTTAGGTCACATAGCCTGCGCTATTTAGCACGCGTAGCCACTTGACCGGCTCTCAGCTACTTCGTCGGCTTTGCAATCGAATCAAGGAACGCCGGCATGCCACCCTTAGCCCATTCCTCGGTTTCCTTTCCGTCGAGAGTCACCGTTGGCGTGCCCTTGTAACCCTTTTCGCGGAACTTGTCGGTAGCCTTCTGCACCACTGCCTGCCATTCCTCAGATTCAATCGAAGCCGGCATATTAGCCAAAACGTCATCTGGCACCCCAGCAGCCTTGGCAATATCAGCAATCTCTGCCGCCGTAGGCTGCGGCTTAGCACGTTTGAGAATCTCATCTGTGCGCACAAATAGCTTCTCTTGGAACTGCACGTAATTATCCGGCGAATAAGTGGCCACATAGAACGCCGCCGCCGCGCCTAGCTGCGACATCGACCCACCCAAAATCGACACTGGGAAATACTGCACCTGCACATCACCCGCTGCCAGATGCTTTGCATAAGCCTCGCTGGAGGCTTTCTCAAGGTCATTACAATGCGTACAAATGAAATCCGAATAAACTCCAACAGTCGGAGCCCCGTTGCCTTTGTCAACAGCCTGACCTTTAGCCCCGACGTAAATACCGTAGTCATCAGTGACGTTGACCAATTTCACCGCACGCTTTTCGCCGTCGTAACTACCGTGATCGGAACTCTTATTGGTCACGATTTTCACCACAGCGAAGACGACGAGCGCCAACGCCACGAGAATACTGACGATCGTGAGGATGCGGTTCCGCTTCGCACGCTTTTCTTCCTGCTCACGCAACATGCGCGCTTTGTTCCGAGCCTCCGCCCGACGTTCTTCTTTGGTCTTTTTTTCGGTGCTCATGCCCGGAGTTTGCTTCGGTGCCATCTTGTTCCTTTAATAATGGAGTCGATATGTATACCTAAATCGTCGATTCTACCAATCCCACAAACGCGTATTCGCTGGCAAGCACAACGTTTAAGAATCCTCGAACAACAACGCTCGATAACACATTCGATTATAAGCTATAAAAAATCTCGCATTCCATTTTTCAGTTCGTTTATCAGCATTTTTTGCGTCAGCACCCAGAAGAAATTCAGAAATGCAAATGTGGTACGGGCCACCACGATACACTTTGCGCTGTGTTATAGATGAACGCACCACAAACAGCGAAAATAAGAGCAAATACTATCCAAAAAACGCGATACCCCACACTAGGGGTCATGCCGTTGAGCACCACTCGCGCCCCCTCACGCACCTGGCTACCAAAAGGTCGCAGCCACGCCACCAAGAATATTCCGGCAAGAACGCCCAATAAGATTGAACGCGGAACATCTTGCATGTATATATGCTGCGCAAATCGGAAGTACGCGAATGCCACCCCTGCCGGTAGCGCAAATGTCACTATGGTGCGCAATACGCTTCCCACCACGGTAAATGGCAAGCTCAGCATTGCGATAGAAAGGTCGCTCCCGGACGGCCCTCCACGCCGTAATCTGCGCCAAAGTATCTTTTGCCGCACGGCACCTACCACGTCAAGCACTGAAAATAGTGCCACCGCTACGGCTATCCCCATGAGAGGAGCTTTCACCGCAAGTAACGACGCCGCCACCCACATAATCCCCAGAAATATCCGGAATGTTGGGAGCGGCTTCGCACCAAGGATTGCCGCCTGCATTTGTTGGACATTCGGCGAAGCATCAGCTTGCACACTTGGCGCACCAGCTACTGCGCCAGCTTGCGCAACATAAGGATTCGGCACCATCCCAGCCTGCGGACTTGGCATCATCCTTTCTTGCGCACCATACGCATTAAAGGTCGCTGCCGGTAGCACCGCCGTTGGTGCCACAGGCGGGATCGACGGCGGCATCTCAGTTGGCGGCACATATTCCGGCTCTACCTGTGCCAATACTTCTGTCGGCATCGGCGAATCCACACCGGGCGTGACGTTGGCGATCATGGTTGCCGGAGTGGTACCAGGCAAGTCATTCTCACTCGCAATCTCGGTCAAAATTGCGGTCTCGCCTGCTCGATCATCCTCTCGACACGGAAACTCATCGCCTGCCCCGCTACCATCGCAGACGCCGTCGTCATCAGCCACGTAGGGAGAGACGACGGTAGCCGCGTCGTCGTCGAAAACGACAGTGCCGTCGTCGTCGGCTTCTTCACCCGACTCGTACGCCACCATCTCAGTTTCGCTACCAGCAACAACGGTCGACGCATCGTCGTCACCGAGCCCACCGTCGTCGTCACCGAGCGCACTGGCAGCGCCCGCCACAGCGAAACCACCGTGGAGCCCAAGCAAAGAGGCGTTCGCAGGATCGCGCACCACCGAAAGCAACTCATCAAAACTGATGCGCCGCTGCGGATCAGGATCCAGAGCCGCCGCAAAAGCAAAGCTCAACGGCGCGTCAACACCATCTAAATCGGGCGGCATCGTCAAAACTCGATGCATCACCACCGCAGCCTGTCCCTTACCAAAAGGCGGTCGGCCAGTAGCTGCATATGCCAAAACAGCAGCTAGCGCCCACCAATCGGCTTGCGCATCAGGATCTCCACCGCGCAATACACGCGGATCGCAATACCCAGGGGTGTGCGCCAAAGAACCAGTTTGGGTAAGGCGAGTGTCGTCGCCACTTTGGGCGATGCCAAAGTCAATTAACACCGGGCCTTGCGGGCCAATCATCACATTCGAGGGCTTGAGGTCACGATGCAATACACCTGCTTCGTGAATGGAATCGAGGGCATCGGCCAGTTCTTCACCGAGCGCGAGCAAATCGTCATTTTCGTATCGCCCCTGCTCACGCACGTCAGCTTCTAACGTAGGGCCGTCGATCAACTCGGTGACGATGAAAACTTCGTCGTCGTCAATCTCAGCGTCCACTACCTGTGCCACGTACGGCCCACGCACCCGCCGCAACATGGCTACTTCCCGGCGCAAACGATCACGCGAAGCAGGATCGGCCGCGATAGCCGGATGCATCAACTTGAGAGCAACACGCGCACCACCAGCATCGATAGCTTCGTATACAGACGACATCCCGCCAAAACCAATTCGCTTTACGATGCGGTAACCACCGATTTCCGTGCGCTGGCGCATTACCCTCCTCAGTGCCATTAAAATTGGACGCCGTTGGATCGGACATCTTGCGACGATCATACCGCAAACGTCTCGGGAGCAAATAACGTGTTCTCATTCACCCTTAAACAGTTTTCCAGACAATTTGTGCAGCGTATGAAACAATGATGCTAGTGAGTTTTGCCAGCTGTAGGCTCGCGAAATAACTCACTGTGTTAGGCAACCGCCTCGCACCTTTCACTCGGATCGTCCGGCACGTACCTGCCGGTGAAGGGACATGTAATGGCTACAGTTACATTCGAAAATGCCACCCGCATTTATCCAGGTTCAGATAAACCTGCAGTTGATTCATTCAATCTTGAAATTAAAGACGGCGAATTCCTCGTTCTCGTTGGACCCTCCGGTTGCGGAAAATCCACGACGCTGCGCATGCTTGCTGGCCTCGAAGACGTCAATTCCGGCCGCATCTACATTGGTGACCGCGACGTTACCGACGTAACTCCAAAAGATCGCGATATTGCGATGGTTTTCCAGAACTACGCGCTCTACCCGCACATGACCGTTGCAGACAATATGGGATTTGCGCTCAAAATCGCTGGTGTAGATAAAGAAACGATTCGTTCCCGAGTTGAGGAAGCAGCGAAGATTCTCGACTTGACCGAATATCTTGACCGCAAGCCAAAGGCTCTTTCCGGTGGTCAGCGTCAGCGTGTGGCCATGGGACGCGCTATCGTGCGCAAGCCACAAGTGTTCCTCATGGACGAACCACTCTCGAACCTTGACGCTAAGCTGCGTGTACAAACCCGCACGCAAATCGCATCTTTGCAGCGTGAACTGGGTGTAACCACCGTATATGTTACGCACGACCAAACCGAAGCGCTCACCATGGGTGATCGTATCGCCGTGCTCAAAGACGGCGTATTACAGCAGGTAGCAAGCCCAGATGAGATGTTTGCCCGCCCTGCCAACTCTTTCGTGGCAGGCTTCATCGGCTCGCCTGCCATGAACCTTGGCGACTGGCGCGTCGACGGCACGAACGCCGTCTTTGGGGAAGCAAAACTTCCACTTCCAGCACCAGTGCGCGCAGCTCTCACAAGCGAAAACGCTACTCATGTAACAATTGGTATGCGTCCAGAGGCCTTCGACGTGGTACCGGCCGCTACCGAAGATTCGATTCCACTGAAAGTGACTTTCGTTGAGCACCTCGGCTCCGATGCCTACATCTATGGAAGCGTTGTGGGAGCCGACGCCGAATCCACGCGTTTCGGTTCAGGTGATGACTCCGAATCGATGACGGTACGCGTGTCTCCCGAAACTGTTCCTGCAGCTGGCGATGTAATTTACCTTGCTCCACGCGAGAACTACGTGCACTACTTCTCGGCTGTGAGCGGCAAGCGCATCGGCAACTGAGAGAATTAGACGATTAGTTTACTAATCTGAAGCTCAAGGGGCGCGGAAGCACGGCACTGTGCACTTCCGCGCCCCACACGCTAGCGACTCACCACCCAAATACACCGCAAGCACGCTACGCAAACAAGCAGCACAGCAAGGAAATGCGATGACGAACGAACCTTTACCACAGCGCAAAGCGCTTGAAATCACCTCCGCAGAGGTGCAGCCGGCTCTGCTCGATTTGCCGTGGAATCTGCCACTGCGCGAATGGCCAGATGATATTATCGCAGCTCTCCCCCGCGGAATTTCGCGCCACGTGGTGCGGTTCGTGAAACTTGACGGCCAAATTCTTGCCGTCAAAGAGATCGGCGAAAGCGTCGCCCATCACGAATACGAGACTCTGCGCGATCTCAACCGACTAGAAACACCCTGCGTCGAGCCGGTGGCGGTAGTCACCCACCGCTACGACGATGCTGGTGAAGCGCTCAACGCCGCACTTGTGACTCGGCATCTTGCCTTTTCTCTCCCGTATCGCGCAGTGTTTGGGCAGTCGGTGATGCGCCCCGAAACTGTGAAACGCCTGATTGATGCGCTAGCTGTGTTGATGGTGCGCTTGCACCTCATCGGTTTCTATTGGGGTGACGTTTCGCTGTCCAATACGCTTTTCAGGCGCGACGCCGGTGAGTTCGCTGCGTATTTGGTCGACGCCGAGACGGGCGAGTTGCGTGAGCATTTGTCCACCAAAAAGCGCGAATACGACGTGGACGTGGCACGCACAAATATCATCGGCGAGCTACTCGATCTTCAAGCAGGTGGTGTGCTCGATGAGGATTTTGATTCCATTGCCGTGGGCACTCGCTTCGCTGACCGCTACAGTTCGCTGTGGAATGAACTCACTTCGGAGGAGTCGTTCAATATCGACGAACGCTGGCGCGTAGACAACCGAATCCGTAGGCTCAATGAGCTGGGATTTGATGTTGCTGAGTTGGCAATGACTGCCGACATTTATGGCACGTCGCTGTCGATCAAACCGAAAGTGGTAGATGCCGGGCATTATTCACGCAAGATTATGCGGCTCACCGGGCTTGACGTTGAAGAAATGCAGGCTCGGCGCATGATGAACGATATCGAATCCTACCGTGCACTGACCGGCAACTCGCAAATGCCACTGTCTATCGTGGCTCATGAGTGGATGACTACCGTGTTTGAACCGACCGTGCGCGCTATTCCCCGCGAGCTGCGCGGCAAGCTCGAACCAGCCCAGATCTTTCACGAAATCCTAGATCACCGCTGGTACATCGCCGAAAATGCAGGACACGACGTGCCTATGCATGAAGTGGTGCAGTCTTATATCGATCACGTTCTCAAAGATCGCCCAGATGAAGTGGTTCTTCTCGATCACAAAGGTTTTGATGAGGATTTCGACGACGACTGGTCCGGTTACATGGCATAGGTTGAGTTACATATTCAGTAAGAACTATGATCCATCTTCATCGCACGCTACAAACTTTGGCTAAGAGGGCACTAGTTCAGCTAAATATATTCTAAGAAACGAGCGAATCAGCCGCGCAGTTCCTCAATGAGCAGTTCAGCGAGCTGAATAGTGTTGAGAGCAGCCCCTTTGCGAAGGTTGTCTCCCACTACAAACAACGCCAATCCTTTTCCATCAGCAATCGACTGATCTTGGCGCACACGCCCAACCAAGCAGTCATCAGTACCTGCGCCAGCAAGCGGTGTAGGCACATCAACATACTGAACGCCCGGTGCATCTTTGAGTAATTCGATAGCCCGATCAGCCGAAATAGCATTATTGAACTGCGCATTTACGCTCATCGAGTGGCCAGTAAACACCGGAATACGCACACACGTTCCACTCACGAGCAACTGCGGGATCCCTAAAATCTTGCGCGACTCGTTGCGCAGCTTCTGCTCCTCATCAGTCTCATAAGAGCCATCGTCAACCAAATTGCCAGCAAAAGGAACCGCATTAAACGCAATTGGAGCAACATAAGGTGCCGTATCGGCAGGCCAGTCAATCGCATGCCCGTCCAGTGCCAAGCCTTCCAGATTCTCCTGCCCAGCACCCGCCCGGGTCTGATCCGCCAAAGCCCGCACGCCCTTCACGCCAGAACCAGAAACTGCCTGGTAAGACGAAACCGTAAGACGCTCAAGCCCCGCCTCATCGTGCAATACTTTCAACACTGGCATAATCGCCATCGTAGTGCAGTTGGGGTTGGCAATAATTCCCTTGGGCCGATTCTTCAAATCCTGCGGATTCACCTCAGAAACCACCAGTGGGCACTGCGGATCCTTGCGCCAAGCCGAAGAATTGTCCACCACCACAGCGCCGGCTTTCACAAATTTTGGAGCGTACTCCAGCGAAGCACTCGCCCCAGCGGAGAACACAGCGACGTCAATACCAGCAAAATCAGCAGTGGCGATATCTTCTACCACCACGTCTTGACCACGGAACGGCAAGGTAGTGCCTGCCGAACGCGCCGTCGCAAAGAAACGCACCGCATCGACGTCTACATTCCGCTCTTCAAGCAGCGTGCGCATTACGCGCCCTACCTGCCCCGTTGCTCCAACTACAGCGAGAGTCATGCTCATCGTCCCGTACCTCCATAAACGATTGCTTCACCTTCGGCGTCGAGATCGAACGCCGTGTGTACTGCGCGAACGGCGTCGTCAAGCAGCTTTTGCTCCATAACCACCGAAATACGAATCTCCGACGTCGAAATCATATCGATATTCACGCCAACTTCCTGCAGCGCCTCAAAGAGCTTCACCGAAACACCCGGATGCGAACGCATACCTGCGCCTACCAGCGAAAGGATGCCGACGCCGTCGTCGCGCACAATCTTCTCGAAACCGATTTCTTCTCTCGCGCCTTCCAACGCCGCAACGGCCGTATCGACGTCCGCAATCGGCAGCGTGAACGAAATATTCGCCACGCCCTCGAGATTCGTGGGCGTATTTTGCACGATCATGTCGATATTGACGCCCGCCTTAGCTACCACAGCGAAAAGTCGCGCCGCAGCACCCGGCTGATCCGGCACGCCTTTCACAGTGATTTTCGCCTGCGATTTATCGTGGCTCACGCCCGAAATAATAGGTGCTTCGTTGTTGCCGTCGAGGTAGCGGCGTGAGTTTTCGTCCACGATCCAGGTTCCTTCCTTGTTGGAAAATGATGAACGCACATGCAGCGGCACATCAAAACGACGCGCGTATTCCACAGCGCGCAAATGGAGAATTTTTGCTCCGTGAGCTGCCATTTCGAGAGTCTCTTCAAACGTGAGCGCTGCAAGTTTATGGGCGCTGGGCACGATACGCGGATCGGCGGTGAATACGCCGTCCACATCCGAATATATCTCGCACACGTCCGCGTTGAGGGCAGCGGCAAAGGCGACGGCGGTGGTATCGGAACCGCCGCGACCAAGTGTGGTGACGTCGTCGTGCCGATTGACGCCTTGGAATCCAGCGATAATGGCCACCCCGCCGTCGTTGACCGTACGAGCGATACGCTCAGGAACAACCCCGACGATCGAAGCCTTACCGTACTTCGAATCAGTGTGCAGGCCTGCCTGCTGACCCGTGTATGCAAATGCAGGCACACCGAGTTCGTTCACTGCCATCGCCAAAAGCGCCATAGAGATACGTTCACCTGCCGTGAGCAGCACGTCCATTTCACGGGCAGGAGGTTTAGTGGACACCGAATTCGCAAGATCAATAAGATCATCGGTAGTATCACCCATTGCCGATACGATCACCACAACTTGTTTTCCCTCGTTGTGAGTATCAACAATGCGCTTGGCCACGCGGCGTATCGATTCCGCATCGGCAACCGACGAACCGCCAAATTTTTGAACTACTAGAGTCACGAGTACCTCCTCCGTGTTGGAGATAATACTAAATCTGCTCAGTGAACATCAGCTGTATTATCCAGTTTGTGGACACATCTTGTGAGCACCCAGCGGCAACGCGTTTAGGAGTCGACTTCGCTCATCGGCGTGTGGAGACGCTGGCGTCCCTCCAAAGCGCGCGAAATAGTGATCTCATCTGCGTATTCGAGGTCGCCACCGACGGGCAAGCCAGAGGCCAACCGCGACACAACCACGCCCATATGCGAAAGATTCAGCGAAAGATACGTGGCCGTGGCTTCGCCTTCAACATTCGGATCCATTGCCAAAATTACTTCTTTGACCTCACCAGATGCGAGCCGCGCATAAAGTTCACGAATCCGCAGCTTATCGGGGCCAATTCCTCCGATAGGGTCGATTGCCCCACCCAAGACGTGATACCTACCGCGAAACTCACGAGTGCGCTCAATTGCCACAATATCGCGCGATTCTTCGACCACGCAGATCACCGAATCGAGCCGGCGCGGATCGGAACAAATCCGGCAAATATCGGTTTCAGTAACATTTCCACATACTGCACAAAACTTGACCTTGAGCTTGACCGCCTGGAGAGCATCAACCAGCGCCTGAACCTCTGATTCATCTACTTCTAGCAGGTGAAACGCAATCCGCTGGGCGCCTTTTGGGCCAACTCCGGGAAGTCGGCCGAGTTCGTCGATGAGTTCCTGGACTGCACCATCGTAAACTCCAGCCATTAAGCACCTGCCTCATGTGAAATCTCTTCAATTACTTTTGCATCGAACTTGTCTAACACTACATTGATTCCCACCAAATTAGACTGCGAAATCTCTGGATCGTCCAAAGAGACTTCGTCCCATTCTGATTCAGGTTTCACTGGCATATGGGCGGGAGTGTCCTGTGCGGACTTTCCTGTATGTGCTTGTGTGCGCGCTTCGGTACGCACTGACGCGTCATTCCCATAGTGAGAGCTGTGGAATGCAGGCTTTTCCGGTTCGCTGTCACGAGCAAAGCTTGGCGTCAATGGCGGTGGAGCCGGCATGTTTTGCGCGTAGAATGGCACATTCGGGTTCGCTGGCGGCATTGCCTGTGGTGGCGGCGCTGGTTGCGTACTTGCTTGCGGCGTCGAATCAGCACTATCTACAGTATCGACGCCATTCAGAGCTAACGCCGGCTCTTCTTGAGCCTGCGTGTCGCCTAATTCAGGGTCAACACCAACTCTCACCTCAGGAATCGTGATCCCATCAACAAGCGGCGCTAATACGCCCGCTGGATCAGCATTAACCTCATCTGGAGCATCTGCTTGGAAAGAATCATAGGCAGGATCTTGCTCAGGCTCGTCATATTCTTCAAGCTCATCTGGCTCATATGGCTCATATGGCGTTATTGCCGCTCCGCCTGCTTCGCTAGCCTGCGGAGCTTCATCTTTTGGGGGATGCTCACCCGATTCAGATCTGCCCAATTCGCCGCTTGCCGACTCAGCATCGCTAGTGAGCTTTTCTGGCGGCACAAAGCACCCCTCACAGCGCGTTTTCAAACCAGTTTCATCGTAGACGGCGTGCGCCAACGCAAAAATAGTTGGGTGGCTGAAATTGAACACCCGAGCGCTTTCATCGTCCACAAATCCAATAACAATAATATTGTTTTCAAAGCTCACGACGCCGGTCGAGGTAGCAAGCACCTTAGCCGCCTCTGGATTTTCTGAAGTTTTAGCGATGATCGCGTTCCACTTTTCTTCAATGCGTTCCAGATCCGTTAGCTCGCGCGGCGGCGCGGTAACTGAATTATCCGGCGCCGGCGCTGGCCTAACTGCTGGATTCGGAGTTGGAGCAGAGCTGGGTTCTGCATCTGGCTTAACTCCCGCCGAAGCTGCTGGTACTTCAACAGCAGCAAATGATGGCATTGGCTGGCGGCGCGGGTCAACCACAGGTTTGTGTGCCGATTCCGCTGGTGTCTGCGATACAGAAGAACCCTGCCCATAAGATGGCTCTTTTTGAGCAAATGGCTGAGAAACGGCCAGTTTAGCAGCTGCAACAGGAGCACCACCCGAGACTGTGCCGCCCGAAACGTTCCCACTCGAGACTGGAGTTGCTGGAACAGCTGGCACAACGGCGTCGGCCTGGGCGACGATCAAACGCGCACAGAGCAACTCAAGCTGCAAACGTGGCGCGGTCGCCCCCGCCATTGTAGAAAGCGCCTCATTGACGAGATCGGCGGAGCGCGAAGCGCGGCGTGCTCCCAGCTCTTGAGCCTGTTGCACCATCAAAGCGTATTGGTCGTCCGGCACGGACACGAAAACATCGTGCACAGACTCACCCGCGAGCGCAATAATCACCAAATCGCGCAGACGCTGCAGCAAATCTTCCACGAAGCGGCGAGGATCGTGACCCGAACGCACCACGGCGTCCACCACGCCGAACAGCGCCGCACCATCTTGGGCAGAAATCGCTTGAATTGTGTCGTCAAGCAATGACGCCGAGGTATAACCAAGCAGCGCAACAGCAGAATCGTAGTCGAGGGTGACGCCGTCGGAACCACCAATAATTTGGTCAAGCACCGAAAGGGTGTCTCGCACTGAACCAGTTCCCGCGCGAACAACGAGCGAAAGTAGGTCATGGCCAGCAGAAATATTCTCTTGCGCACACAGCTGCGCCAGATAATTCTCCAAAACCGGCGGCGGCACGAGCCGGAATGGATAGTGGTGCGTGCGCGAACGAATCGTGCCGATCACTTTTTCTGGCTCGGTGGTTGCGAAAATGAATTTCACATGAGGTGGTGGCTCTTCCACAAGTTTCAAGAGCGCATTAAACCCCTGGTTGGAGACCATATGAGCTTCGTCGATAATAAAAATCTTGAATCGATCACGAACCGGAGCGAAGCCTGCCTGTTCACGCAGCTCACGAGCATCGTCCACGCCTCCGTGCGAGGCGGCATCCAGCTCGACGACGTCTAGCGAACCTGAACCATCACGGGACAGTTCCCGGCATGATTCGCACACGCCACAAGGGGTATCGGTTGGGTATTCTGCACAGTTCAAAGCACGAGCAAGAATGCGAGCCGAGGTAGTTTTACCACAACCGCGCGGGCCAGAAAATAGGTAGGCATGAGTTGTTCGCCCTGCTTCCAGGGCTGCCATCAGCGGTTCAGTTACGTGTTCCTGACCAATAACTTCTTGGAATGTCTGTGGTCGATAACGGCGATACAGGGCAATACTCACGCCCTCAAGTCTACTTCAAATAGAGCGACGCCGTTAGCCACCGCGAACTTCTGTGGAGAATATTTCCTCCGTGCGAACCAGCAGCGAAGGCGCCGTACTTGCACACGAAATGAGTCAAAGCCGACGCCGGGCGCAATATTTTTAGCGCAGAATCGTCACTTCACGCTCAAGACCAGTATCGACGGTGATGTCGAGCGGCGATGGCTCAATCCCATTACGAACCATCTCCCAGCCAAGCGCTGCGATCATCGCACCATTATCGGTACAGTAGCGAATCGGCGGGATACGCACCGTAATACCGCGTTTAGCTGCGCGTTCTTCAGCAAGTGCACGCAAGCGAGAATTGGCAGAGAAGCCGCCGCCGATCACTAAAGTATCGCAATCATTGGTTTCACAGGCTTTTATTGCTTTGCCAATGAGCGAATCAGCCACAGCTTCTGAGAAACCCGCAGCAATATCTGCTTTCGGAATCTCCTCACCGCGCTGCTGTAAGCCTTCGATATGGCGTGCAACCGCCGTCTTTAATCCCGAGAAAGAGTAATCGTACTGGTGGAGAGCTTGGTTCTTGCCGGACGTGAGACCGCGCGGGAAACGGATCGCGGTTGGGTCGCCCTCTTTCGAGAGCCGATCAACGTGCGGACCACCTGGATACGGAAGCCCAAGGAGACGACCCACCTTGTCGAAAGCCTCACCAGCGGCGTCGTCCAAAGTTCCGCCAAGTTCGACGACGTCGGACACAATATTCTTAATGAGCAGCAGGTGCGAGTGCCCACCGGAAACCACCAGACCCACGAATTTCTCAGGGAAATCACCATGAACGAGTTCGTCCACCGCGATGTGTCCGATAATATGATTGACGCCGTAAAAAGGCTTTCCGAGAGCCAGCGCAAGCGCTTTAGCAGCAGAGACACCGACGGTCAGCGGGCCAACCAAGCCTGGACCTGCAGTTGCAGCAACGGCATCGACGTCAGCCAAGGTGACGCCTGCTTTTTCCAGTGCTGCATCGAGAGTTGGAACAAAAGATTCTAGGTGAGCGCGCGAAGCAATCTCCGGGATAATTCCACCATAACGCGCGTATTCGTCCATCGACGTAGCTGTGACGTCGGCGAGAAGTTCACCATCGCGCACCAGCGCCACGCCAGTTTCATCACAGGACGTCTCAATACCTAAAATAAGTTCATTCACGGTGTCTATCATAGTGCCGCCCGAGATTTGTAGCCACCGGCGCGGGGGTGACGCGAGTTAAGATCTGCCCCACACACGCACTAGCCACTTGACATTCCCCAATACCAATACCCGCACTAGTTATCACATTATCCACATATTTCGTTTCATCGATTGGACGCGTTGATACATAATAAGTTCATAGAATTTGCAACCATCTCGAACCCACGATCTGATCTAGGAGCCTAATATGGGAAAATCATTTTCCCGTGAAAATGCGAAAGCAGTCATTGTTGAGCACGAAAACATTCTTAAAGTATTAACGCAAAATCAAATTCCTAACAAAAGACTGTCTTTAGCAAGGCTTATGGCTGGACGAACATTTGAAGATCAGTTGATATCATCAATTCAACGTTCATTAGACGACGTACAGCCAACCGACTTTATCCATTCCGAACAGTATGCAACATTCGTTCACTCGCTTCATCTCGAGAAAAAAGATCAGGAACTAAGTGCACAAATTGCCGATTTCACCAAGACTTATCAAGGGGCAATTGAAGCAAACATTGCGCTACTCAAAAAAACGCAAAATAGCCTCCGCTGGGCACTAACGCGTTCAAAAACGAAGCAAAAAATCGAAACAGGATTTCACTATTTATCTCAACTTCTCGAATCCTCTTATAAAGCTTGGAGCGAGTATTTCGTATCCGAGAAAGAAAATATCGAAAATATCGACACGCAAACGGCTCTCGCCAACTTTCACTCAAACCCAGCGAACTATACCAACACTATGCTCCACCACAAACAGGATTTAGAAGGTCGAACATCAACACATCCACCGTTTGCATTACGCGGCCTCGAAGACTTTGACGCATTAAGCAGCTTCGTCACATCCAAACTGAACAAGTACTCACACCAAAGTGCCTATAAACGCAAAATAATCGAATCAAAAATTGACGAATACAGAGCGCAAAAAGCCCTCGAAACCCTGCAAGACTTTCCCATTGAAACGATGCGCTCACGAATTGAACGGCTACGCATAAAATCTCTGAAGAACCACAATATTAATACGATTTCTGACGTACTATACACCACTACGTCCTACATTTCTTCAATTTCAGGGATCTCCTTCTCGACCGCTGAAGAAATAGTTTCAGTAGCAAAGGACTGTCTTTACGAAACAGCCAACGGGACGACCCTAAGACTTTCATCAGATGATAGAACCCCAGTAAAAAACGAAATCGTCACAATTCTTCACACACTCAACGTTCTCAAACCTATACAAAACAATAACGAATCGCGATTAACAAAGGCATCCAGATACCACTCACAGCTCAAAAAACTAGATCCGTGGTCGTGGCTTCTACTCGCCCCTAAGGATCAGATTAAGTATGGAAAGAAGAAAAAGTATCTCCTTAATAAGGCTATTCCTTGGTTAGATGATCTGAGTGCCAAAATCGACGAAATCGAGGATTTTCTCAGTGACATATCTATTGATGAGATCTGGGAGGATTTTAATGCGAATAATATTCTCTACTTCAATTTACTTGAAGAAATCTGCCCTGGAATACTGGGAAATTCACTGGGAGATACCTACCTCTCCGACGAACTTATTCGCAAAATCCAAGACGAAGCATTTTTCCCAGACGGATTACTATGCGAACTGCGCCCATATCAAGAATGGGGAGTGAAGTACATTCTGCACCAAAAATGTGCACTTCTTGGTGACGAAATGGGACTAGGAAAGACGATACAAGCAATTGCAACAATGGTTTCACTAAAAAATACGGGTGCTACCCATTTTGTTGTAGTTTGTCCCGCAAGCGTCTTAGTGAACTGGGTAAAGGAAATTGCCAACAAAAGCAAATTACGAGTTACGCGAGTACACGGCGCTGATAAAATGTCAGCATTTCGGTCTTGGATACAAACAGGCGGAGTTGCCGTTACAACATACGAAACTACTCACATATTTGATTGCGATCTGGATTTCCCTCTGTCATTTATCATTGCTGATGAAGCTCACTACCTTAAAAACAAAGAAGCGAATCGCACCAGAAATTTTACTGCACTAGCAGCAAAAGCACCTCGAAAATTGTTTATGACGGGAACACCTCTGGAAAACAAAGTCAAAGAAATGATCTCACTCATATCAATGCTTCAACCTTCCATAGCAGTTACATTAGAGAACATTGCTCACATACATTTAGCTCAAGTTTTTCGAGAAGCTGTAGCGCCCGTCTATTTACGGCGCAAAAAAGAACACGTGTTACAAGAACTGCCCGAAATAATCTCTAACGAAGAGTGGCTAGCTTTATCTTCCCACGAGCTCTCTATATACGAGAACAGTGTTTACGCTAAAAAGTTTGCTGATATGCGGCGTGTTTCGTGGAACATTTCCGACATTACGCAATCTTCAAAGGCAAACCGATTAAAAGAAATTGTGGATGAAGCTCGCCTGGACAATCGGAAAGTTATCGTGTTTTCCTACTTCTTGAACACAATCGATGCAGTTCGTCGAATATTTAACGAAAATGCAATGCCAACGATCAGCGGATCAATCCCTCCCCAGAGACGACAGGAAATCGTAGATAGTTTTGCACACGCGCCAGCAGGCACAGTTTTACCAGCTCAAATCCAATCCGCTGGCACTGGGCTAAATATACAAAGTGCGAGCGTGGTGGTGATTTGCGAACCGCAACTTAAACCTTCCATTGAAGAACAAGCTATTGCACGAGCACACCGAATGGGTCAAGGACGAAACGTTCTCGTATATCGGCTACTTGCGGAAGAAACCGTGGATATTCGCGTAATGGAAATACTTGAAGAAAAAAGGCAATCTTTTAATGCCTTTGCCAATCAATCAGTAGCCGGCGACAAACAAATGGAAGAAATTCAAATCAGCAACGCTTCTGCAGGCGAAATCATTGAGCAGGAAATTCAACGCATTAACCAAAAACGCCTGGAAGAAACCGAACTCCCAGAACAGTAACGCAGATACAGGACGCCCCACGCACCCGCCAGAGCTCCCGTGCCCTTGCTGCATTCCTACCCTGGGGGATTCCGAAAGATGACGCCACGTGGGGAGTCGTGACTATCCTATCTGAGTCATGAAGATTTAGCCAAACCTGCAAAATTGGCGAAATGCTGGGCGCAAACCTAACACAAGCGGCGATATGAGACACAAAACACCGCCGTCATCCAGAAATTAATTTTCAAAAACAGGCACCGAACAAGTACACTATTCGGGTATGCTCTTGTGAGCTACACGGAGGTATCGCCTAGTGGCCTATGGCGCACGCTTGGAAAGCGTGTTGGGTGCAAGCCCTCGGGGGTTCGAATCCCCCTACCTCCGCCATCTTGCTCGTCACACCGTTAGGAGCTTCGGGCATTTTTCTTTATCGCTCCATAAAACGACATGCATCGTCTTATCTCGTTTCGGTTTAACGACTCAAAGTGGCTATAGTAGTCTCACAACACTATAAATCTCCGTCATTATATCCACATATCGGTTACGGTAAACTCGCTTAACCACTAGATCACACGTTTCTCACCTCGTCACACTCGCCATGTAGAATGTTTGACATGTAAGAGTTCTACTTGTTGCACATATAGTTTTTGTATCGTTAAGTGGAACAAATAGGCTATTATTATAGCCTACATGCTAAATTTAAAGCTAGGAGCCAATGACGATGACTAAGCGAAAAATTGCACTATTTTTTGCTATTTTCTTATTTTCGACCGGCATATTAACATCTTTATGGATGCCTACGGTTGGATTATTAATGATCGCCGGTTGCATTGTTGGACTTCTCTTGTTGCTCATCGACCAGACACGTCGCATTCAGAATCAGCTCCGTCACACCAACACCACGCTTACGAACAGCTTGAGTTCAAACCGGTGGGCACACAAAAAGTTACTTGACTTTAGCAACTCTATTTTTACCCGAGTAAAAAAACTAGATCACCTTGAAAATTTTTACGCTCCACCGGCAACCACCACAACCACCCAAACACCAGCTAGTAATACCACTGCAAGTACAACTCCTACAGCGTCTAGCAAAACACAAGATACAGTAACTGCCGATAAACTTCTCGCTCCCGCTCCTCCAAGCTACGAAAAAACGGCACTTTATACCCCAGATATTATGACAAAGAAGTGGATTGTTGATCATGAGCTAATGTTGCGATCATCTGCTGACCTGCCTCAATCGCTATACTATGCCACTCCAGATCATAAACCCATTAAAGATGTCAAAGCTGCGTTGATTTGCGATCAATTTACGTTCAATTCTTTTAAAGATGTATTTACGTCAATTGCGATTTCACCAACCGCTTGGAGACAACAATTTGAAAGCTTTCAACCAGACATACTTTTCGTAGAGTCGGCTTGGAGTGGTGTCCCAGCAACAACGCGTCCATGGAAAGCAAAAATCTACAGCTCAATTCGTTTTCATTATGAGAATCGCACCGAGCTATTCGCTATCCTTGCATACTGCAAGAAACGCAATATTCCAACTATTTTCTGGAACAAAGAAGATCCCACCCATTTTAACGACCACATAACAGGTTTTGTAGATACAGCGTCGTATTTCGATTACATTTTTACAACGGCCGAGGAGTGTCTCAGCAATTACCAACAGTTCCATCCGCGCGAAAATGTCGGAATTTTACAGTTCGCCGCATCTCCTTCCATTTTTAACCCTCTTGGAAATCAAGCTCCCCGAGAAAATAAAGTTGTTTTCCCCGGAAGTTGGTATCGAATCCATAAAAATCGCTCAGAAGAGATGCGTTCTATTTTTAACACCATCAGAAATCTCGGGCTAACTCTCGAAATGTACGATCGATACTATGGAAAAAATATTGAAAATTTCAAAGTACCAGATGATTTCTTTTCCATTGTCAGGCCATCTGTCACACATGAGCGAACCGCAGATTTATATCGGTCTAGCAACTACACGTTGAACATCAACACCGTCGTAGATTCGCGGACGATGTTTGCTCGCCGAATTTTCGAGGCAGCCGCATGCGGTTCACATATCATCACTAATGACTCTCCTGGAATCGAGAGAATCTTTGGTAGTACAGTTACATTCACGAGGGATTTGCATGACCCTGATGCTCTAAAAGAAAATCGCCAGCGAGCATTAACCGCATCGAACATCGTATTAAAAGGCCACACTTATCACGCACGAGCGGAATCTGTCCTTGACTTATTAAAGATTCCGTACTTTTCTTCACATATGACAACAAATGTGGTTGCTATTGTCGAAAACGATGCCGAATGTAATCGTGTATTAGAGCGTGCCCGCACTTACGGCACTTTATGCTCGCGCATTATTTTGTTCGTTAGCGATTCTGTTCCAGAGCATCGCATTCAAGAATATTTCAGGAAATTTGGAAAACATAACTGTGTTGTTGTCTCCCAAGGATATTGGCGTAAACGAGATATTCAGGAGTCAAGCATCTTGACAACTCCAGCATGGCTTCTCATTGACCCCAATAGCACTTTCTCCCGTGACCAGTTAGAAAAAGCCCTCGCTCACCACCAGTATTGCTCACAACCTATAAAAGCATCAATGTCTCTAGAAGAACCTCGAACTCGAATAGGAAGATGCCGAGAAGATGCGCTCTTCCCCGCCGGTCATTTACGTGAAGTAATTCTTAATGGCTCCGATTTTTATGAATTTTTAGAGGTGTGACATGGACTTTTCTACTCCACTCGTTTCCATAATTATTCCAACTTTCAATATTGGTGAAGCAATCCATGGAAACCTGCTTTCGATTGCCGATTCAGCCCACGATCCACGTTTCGAAATAATTTATGTTGATGATTGTTCAACTGACCAGACATTCACAACGATTAATAACTACGCACGTAACATACCGAATTGGCACATATATTCAATGCCGGTTAACACTGGCTCACCGTCAGCACCACGCAATTTTGGCATCTCCAAAGCTAAAGGCACTTATATATACCTTCTCGACGGCGACGACAAGATCGATTTATCATCGTTGTCAGAAGTTGCCGAACAGGCACGTTATTCTCAGTCAGATGTCGTACGCTCTCCTCTGCGAATTGAAAAATACCGGGAGCCAGCACAAATAGTCGATCGTCTCCCAGTGCAGTTTCACAATGTTGACAATAAAATCGACTTACTCAGTGCTTTTGTTACCTATCAATCAATGGGAAGTATGGCTCTTATACGGCGAGGTTTAATCGAAACCCATAAAATTGTTTTTGATGAATCTTGTCGAATGGGCGAAGATCTACGCTTCATGTCAGATATCATGGTTGCTGCGAAGAATATTTCGTATTTCGACGAACCAGTGTTTACGTACGTCCAGGGGCAGCCCGACCGGCTCTCTGCAACATCGGTTATGACCGGCCGCGAAATGCGAGAATTCGCTCAATCATGGACTTACAGTCATGAAAATTACTTGCGTGCCGGTGTTAGCTTTTTACGACTCCACGGCGTCGGTACCGTAAGCTACGGCGTGAAACAAATGATCAAGAGGTTCGTCACCTTTAACACCAACGATTTTTTGATATTTGCAGATTTCGTAGACAAATACTGGAGTATTCTTTCCACATTATCGTTCGATGAAAGAGTGTCTGAAATTCTCACAGCTGCTCACTCGCGCGAAGAAGACGCTTTCCGTAGCGTATTACATCCACGTCTGCTCATTGCTGGACACGATCTCAAATTCATCCGTGGTGCACAACCATATCTCGAAAAACATTTCAACATTCATTACGATGAATGGATCAACGAACGCGAACACAACTCAGAAAAGTCTCTGGATGAATTAAAGTGGGCGGAAGTCATTTGGGTCGAATGGATGACCGCAGCATCGGTTTGGTTTTCACAACGCGTATCTAAGAGTCAAACACTAATCGTCCGTGCTCATTTCTACGAAATTACTCGGAACTCTGGCTTCGAACTCGATCGATCAAAAGTCGATGCGATCATCGCAATTGCGCTCCACACCTACGAAGACTTGATTGAACGTTTCAAGTTCTCCAGAGAACTAGTCCGACTTATCCCGAACTTCTACGACACAACTCAATATCGAGTAGAACCTGATCAAAATAAGAAGTTCCGACTTGCATTAGTTGGTTCAGTACCTGCTCGGAAGGGACTCGCCCGCGCCTATGATATTCTCGCTCGGCTTCGTCAACTAGATGCAAGATATACCTTGACTATTTTCGGCAAGCAACCGAAAGATTTCGGCTGGATTGCTGGTGATCCAAAAGAACGGGCATATTTTCACGCATGCGAAGTATTCGCCCACGAAAATAACCTCAACTCAGCCATAACATATGAAGGCTGGGTAAACACCAAAGACCGTCTCGGCGAATACGGCTTCGTGCTCTCAGTAAGCGACTTCGAAGGATCCCATGTTTCCCCTGGGGAAGCTTTTTGCGCTGAAAATACTGGTATTTTTCTTGCTTGGCGAGGCGTGGAATTCGTATATCCAAGTGATTTCATCTTCTCCGACATCGATAGCATTGTTTCTTATATCCATAGTTCACACGCAAATACGGAAATAGTGGAGAAAAAGATTCTCGATACAAAGGAATTTATTCAGAAAAATCAAGATGTATCTGTATTCGCTTCAGCAGTAATCGACCTTGTAAATGAGCTTTTGCTCCGTAAGTAGGAAACCAAACTTATGAACGACTTTTCCGAATTCGATAGAGAACTGAAATTCTTCATACCAAATTCGAGCTCGTTTTCAACAAATCAGAACGCTTGGGTTGTTCAACTCCCAGGGTCGACACAATTGGAGATATCTCGAAATTCACCCAATCTTGACTGGGATTTATCTTCAGAAACAGATGTTGCCTCGACTCGGCTATGGCTACGTTCGCTCTACTATCTTCCTGATATTTTTCTCAGTTCAGGTAAGGCTGCAACAGGAAAACTCCTTGAATCTTATTGCACGTACATCACTGCAAAAATGGAAGACCACTGGTTTTTAAAAACTAACTCTCTTGACCACCAACTGGCGCTTAACTTACTAGTTCTTTGCAAAATCCGTCTTTTATGCGATAGACATAACAAAACTAACGAACTAGCACAGTACTTTAACGAGTCAGAACAACGGAACTTCGCATATCAACTCGAAAAATGGCTACGTCAACCAGGGTTTATGCTCCAAAATAACCACGGAATGTTTATTTTGAATGCCCTTCTGGCATCCCGTTTGGTATTTTCTGAAGTTGACCGAACAGTCAATCTGTCTGATGATATTTCATGGCTAATCAATACCTTAGAAGAGTGCTTCGATGAAACGGGTCTCACAATAGAAAATACTCCAGGCTACCAGCAACTTTGGATAGGTCTGTTACGACAATCTGCCTATTTACTTGAAAAAAATAACGCTGATGGAAACTCTCTAAAAATAGTAAAAGAAGCAGTACATCGTATCGAGCAGACTTTCCGTCATCTTATTTTGCCTGAGCGATTGATTCCACCATTAGGCGACTCACGCAAAGCTCCTGAACCAGAATATTTCCCACTTCCTGGAACTGTCTGGTCACCTCAGTGTGGATTCTTTAGTTCATCGTCAGAAGACGCCCTATTCTCGTTCAAGTGCGGTTCACGCTCACCCGTGCATAAGCAGCTTGATGACACAAGCATTTATCTCCATGTCAAAGGGATAGACGTGCTCTGCGATGCCGGGTTGTTGTCATACGATTCCTTCGACAAAAAATCCGTACTCACACGCGGACAGCTAGGTCATAGCGGATTATTTTTCCCTTGCTTTGACGCAATACCCCAGGCAGCTTTGTATCCGATTCATGGCGCGTCACGGATTACGGCAGGTTTAACTAGAGACTTATCGATTGACGGACAAACCCAACTATTGAAAGCAAGTTATTCCATCGATGACAAATTCGTTGCCGAACGCGAGATAGAATTCTATAATGAACGTAAATTTATCGTTGTAGATCATTGCAAAAGCATCTTCACCCAAACTGCGGTACAACGTTTCCGAGTGAGCAACAAAGCTCAAATCCATTGTACTCGAGGAAATTTAATACTAACTTTCGAAACATTCGAAGTCTCGATTCGTTTCGAATCTCCAATTTCTCTTAAGGATTTAGATGTATTTCGCGACGAAATCGGCGATAATCAGATTCGTATAGACAGATCTATCCCTACCGATGGTCAAATGCGTTCGTTTTCAGTTGAATTTACCGATCTGGATACTTTATGAGTAATTTAAAGATATTTTACTATGGCAGTTCCCTTTTTACACATTTACGGAAATATCTCGGCCCAATTGAAGTTGTTGGACACGTAAATCTTCAGTCTGTCATTTCAGGTATGAGTCGGCCGTGGGATATCACCTCGGCACAAGAATGGGCAAAGAGCGATTCAGGAAATCGTGCCCAAGCAGATATGAGATCAGTTCTTGCGGATGCCATTCGTATTCACGCTCCTAAATCCGATCTTGTTCTCTGGGACATTATCGATGAACGATTTGGAGTAGCCAGTCTAAACGACAACGCCTTCCGAACGCTTTCCGGTGACTATACAGGGCTAGAAGACCCAAATTGGAACCCTTCCGCAGAGACTCCCATTCCTTTTGGATCGGATCTACATTTTCAACTGTTTCAATTCTACGCATCACGGCTTACCACACTTTTTGAGGCTGTAGGAATCAAAGACAGAGTCGTGGTACTCGCGCCAACCTTCGCTGATAGTTACGAAGACGGAAGTCCGCTCAACAACACTCGCTATTCCGCCAGTTCATTAGATAATTCATTCGCGCGCTATTGGAAATATTTAGCCGATATCTGTAACCTTAAAGTCTTCGCTTGGGCAAATACTACTGCTGAAAAGAATCATCCTTGGGGCGACAGTCCTTTTCATTTTTCTGAATCAACGCTCGAACAAATAAGCACTGACATCGTCAGATACCACGACAAGAGGTTATCGAGGAAACAAACACCCCGATTCACATCTATCGAAGCTCTCCTACGAAATAATCAGGAGTGTGTCATAGAGGGAGGAGCAGGAGGCTTTTCTGTCCTAATAAATGTTGATGGGCGTTCAAGTGATTCCCGCCTGCTGGTAGTTTTCTCA
Source organism: Arcanobacterium pluranimalium (assembly GCF_016907845.1). Lineage (GTDB taxonomy): Bacteria > Actinomycetota > Actinomycetes > Actinomycetales > Actinomycetaceae > Arcanobacterium_A > Arcanobacterium_A pluranimalium. The sequence goes on along the minus strand of NZ_JAFBCS010000001.1, from coordinate 533,594 downwards.
GGTGCTGTATCAAACCGGAATTTAATCCATGGACCGGTTTACTCTGGTCGCGATTTAGCGCAGACTGCTTCCGCCTCACTGATTTCAATTGCGGATCCAACATTAGAATTAAAACCTCAAATTCCGCTCGCTTGGTATGTGGGTAACGAGGGAATAAATCTTCAAGACACAATATCCCGCTTTCTTCTAAGACTGCACAAGGAAACAGGTCGAGAGTTGCTTCTGGTTGGAGGTAGTGGCGGCGGGTTTGCTGTTATCGACCAGCTCATTCGACTTCCAGAAGGTAGCGCCTACGGATTGGTCTGGAACCCTCAAACAGATCTCGCTCATTATGGTGAAAATGTTGTTAACGAGCTTCTTGCAACTGCCTTCCCTAGTTTTTTCTTCGAGTCAGCCAATCTTTCATTTACTGAAAAATTATCCCGACTTCAACGCTCAAGGAAAATACGCACAAACCTTGTCCGCTATGCTAATCGCCATTCTCTTCACCACCTCATTTGTCTGCAACAAGAAAATGACTGGCACCTTCAATCTCACTTCATACCACTATTTCAAGCTTTGAACGCAGTCGAAGATAATCGCAAAGTATGGTTTTCAGGCGATAATGATGTATATGGGATCGTAAAGCGATACGGGGAAACAGAACATCTACCACCCGATAGAGAACTCCTAGACGAATTAATTTCAGAAGCATTGGTACCGTCACGCTCGATCAGCTCATGGATTGAGAACACTTCCATCTTCCGTGAAAGCTAGTCTTCTCTATATAACTACAGGATGTAAAATATTTTTGAGATGGAATGTGTCATGACAAATGTTTTTATATACGGCTCTTGCGTGTCCCGCGATGTAGTCCGCGTCGCAGCAGAGAAACATAACCTTGTGGCTACCGACTACCACGCGAGATCATCTTGGGTTTCAAAATTTTCGCCACCGACTCAGTTACCAAATGTGGCTTCAGCACTCACTTCTCCTTTTCAACAACGAATGGTGAACAACGATTTTCAAAGCATCAAGTTCGATGAAACTCCGATGACCTCTTCAGACATTGTTCTGCTTGATCTTATTGACGAACGTTACGGCGTTTTTGTTTCCCCAAATGGATACATAACTTCGTCGACGGAACTATACAACTCGCAATGGTTAAAGCACATGTACCACGGAGATTTGATCCAATTTGGAACACGAACTCATTTCGAACTCTTCAAAAAAGCTAGTTTGGATTTACTAACGCATTTAAACGGCGCTAAGACGCTATTAATCAAGTCTGACTTTGCTTCAAAAACTGATCTCGACGAGTCTGTACCATATGTTTTAGGGCGCTCTGCAGAAGAATGGGCCGATATTTATCAGCCCTATTATGAGCACCTTTCCCAACTCGGGATGACTATCCTGGATGTACCCTCTGAGCTTTGCCTAGCAACTAAAAATCATCTATGGGGACTTGCCCCATTCCATTACATTGATGCATTTTATTTGTGGGTTGCTAGCCACATCGCAAAGCAACCCAAGCTAACGGCCAAGTAGCCCCTGGTAAATCATGCGATACCTACGAATATTCGCATCCCACGTAAGCTGTTCAGCTTGACGAACTGCGGCTTCGCTCGCAGTTGCATACGCTTCAGCATCGTCCATCAAACACCGAATCGCGTGTGCCATCGCCTGTGCATCATCCGGCGCGAACGTTACTCCTGCACCGCAATCTGTCACTAGTTCACGCAGTGGCGGCAAATCAGACGCAACCACCGGTGTTCCATTAGCCATTGCCTCGATTGGCTTAATCGGCGTCACCATCGCCGTCACCAGTGTGTTCTTGCGCGGAAGCGCGAACAAATCAAAAGATTCATACCACTGGTGTGATTCGTCCACACTCACGCGACCCACAAAATCAATCGCATCCGCCACGCCTAAATCCTCTGCAAGCATACACAAACTTGGCTTCGCTACTCCGTCGCCGACAATAACTCCACGCAAATCTGCGCCGCTATCACGCGCGATCTTAATAGCGCGAATGAGCGTATCTAGTCCCTCGTAGTCCACAACCGACGTCACCGTCCCAATCGTGAACGCTTCCTTAATTCGAAGACGCCGGCGTGCTTCAGTTGCGTCCGCAGTGGCACGCGGAGCTAACGGAGTATAAGCATTAGGCACGACGAAGATTTTCGATTCCGATACACCACGTTCAATAAGATCCTGGCGTTGCACTTCAGACAGCACAACAACCGCGGACGCCGCCTTAGCGAGTGCAGTTTCTTGTGCATGCATTAGCCTGTACCGCTGAGAGATAGCTGCCCGCTTTTGATCTGATTGAGGAAACCTAGAAACCCAGGTTTTCTCTAGTTGACCTCGCATTTCATAAACCCACGGGATACCGTAGTGATTTGCCACCGCTTGGGCAACTAGCCCGTTGGCGTAGTTGGTAGTCGCGTGGATAATAGCGGGCCTAGTTTCTTCTACTAGATCCGCCAACATCGTTGCGTGCAACTCTAGTCTTTGGCTGAGTAACGCCGGAAGAGTTAAAGGTAAGAGCCGATGGAAAACAAGACCATCTACAGTATCGACCGATTGAGAAAACAGCTTCCCGATTGTAACGGGATAAGCTAGCCGTGTTGCACCAAAAGCATCTATCCGAGAGTCACGTTGACCACGCATAATCGCGTTCGTCCGCACAGTATAACCTGAGGCTGTGTGCGGAGACGAATTTACTAAAACATGTAAAACACGTAAATCGTCGGACAGAGCTTTTAGTTCAGTAACGTTGGACGCCCGCTGATAAGAATCCACACCGCATTGTTTATTAAGAACGATCATCCGCTTGCCTTCGAGGACACTCAGTTCATCACGATAGCGACGCTTCAACTGGGACTTTTCCGGCAAAACATTGATCGCCTCGTCTAGATCTCCCCGATTCCACAAGAAACGGGCGCGAATATTGGGAGAAGCACCGTCACCCGGATCAATACCACGTAGCGCCTGCAAAGCACGCACAAAAGTGCTCGAATAGGCGCCCTCTTGTGCCGGCAAATCAGCAAGCTCACGAAGCGCCGCTCGAACAGAACCATCAGGGAAAACTCCAGCAACTTGTGCTAAGCCGGTGCGCACCGGCGTCGGCATCTTTCGAGAAACTTGGACCGCGAAGAACATGGGATCCTCACGAAGCATGCGCACCACTGTGGACGCGAGGAGCGTCACTGAGCGCAACGCGTCGCTGCACACCGTCTGACGACTCTTATTCTTCCTTCCCACGCACAATACCTTCCATGAACTCCACGAAGGTTGCCTGCGGATTAGTTTCTTCTAGCCGACGTACAAGCCACTCCCTGCCATGCTCATTTTTCTTCAGCAGCTCTCGGTTTTGGGCTAATTCCACCCACAGTTGCGCAAGTGCGTCCGAATCTTCCGCATTAACAACATGTCCAGACTTCGACTCCTGAATGAGTCTAGCTCCTTCTCCGTTAAGCGACCCAGTAATGTGAATGTTGTGCGCGATTCCTTCAAATAGTTTGGAAGGAATCGTCGATTCGAAAGGCTCCCAAGCTTTGAGAATCACTAGCGATGTGTCAGATTTCGCATAGTACGCGTTCATTTCTTCACGCAGAATTCTTCCCACAATTGTTACTGGTGCGTCTATTTTATTAGCAAGCGCATGAACAAAGTCCACGTGAGCACCCGTGCCGACGATCGTCAAATGAACATTCGCTCCCATATCCTTCGCTTTTTTCGCAGCGACGACGGCGGTTTCCAGTCCCTGAGCTCGACCCACCGTTCCCGTGTAGAGAATCTCTAAGACTTCGTTACTGTCACGCGTTACCTCACACGGTTCCGGGTCTAGGTTCGCGAGCGGGAGATTCGTTACCACAGTGGTTTTCTTGTGGTATCGTTGCGCAATAATAGAGGCATGACCATCCGACGTCACAATTATCCCGGCGCTACCACGAAGGAGCTTCTCAAATACCCTGCCGGCAATAGTAAAAGCCGGTTGGATCGCCTTTCTTCTACGCATCGTGCGAACGCTTGCGTAAGGATCTGAATCAACAATATAAGGAACCAGATCAGGCCACGCGTCGCGAAGATCCACAACATAAGGAACGCCCGATAGCTTGCTGATTACGGCAGCAGAAAAAACTGCAGGCAATGGTGGTGCAGTTGCGAAGATAAGATCTGGTTTGAAATTATGAACAACTTTACGCGCCACTCTTATGGCATGGAAAGCAATAACACCTTGGTCTATGGCACGAGAAACAATCGATTGCGAATGAGGAATGAAGCCAGTTCGATGAACTTTCACATTGCCTCGCACCGTCTCGACTGATCCGGGCTGATGTTCAGGAAGATCAGAATTGAGGAGACCTTCTGGATAATGCGGAGCTGAGGTGATGATCTGGATATCGTGCCCGGCCTCATGCAAATGCTCCGCCATCCATTGTCCACGCCTTTGTGGAACACCAGTTTCTGGCCGCCACTGTTGCGCAATAATTAATATCTTCATCCGCGTCTATCTAGCTTATTTATCCAAAGTATCTAATTCACTGGCTCAAAATCAGGAAGTCGCTCCCCTTCCCCAAGTAGGGCAGAAATTGCCGCCACACACCGCTCGGCCGCGTGTCCATCACCGTATGGGTTGACGGCATTTGCCATGGCACCGTAGATCTCAGCCGATTCTTTCAGTATCTGTACCTCGTGCACAATGGAATCTTCCATCGTGCCAATAAGTTTTACGGTTCCTGCTGTGACGGCTTCCGGACGCTCCGTATTTTCACGCAACACCAACACCGGCTTGCCGAGTGAAGGGGCCTCTTCTTGTACACCACCAGAATCTGTAAGAACGATATGGGAAGCGCTGAGCATCTTCGTAAACTGTGGGTAATCCAATGGGTCAATCACAATAACGTTCTCTTTACCCTCAAGAGCAGGCAGAATGAGCTCCCGCACTTTAGGATTACGGTGGATCGGAAAAACCACCAGATCATCTGGATACATATCCGCCAGCCGCTGCACGGCCCGGCCGATGTTCATCATAGGCTCACCAATATTCTCACGCCTATGGGAAGTTACCAGCAGAATCCGCTTTCCAGAGTTGACGGCATCGTTAAGGCGAACGTCGTCAAAAGAAATATCTTCTCCCAGCGTGTAAAAAAGCGCATCAATCACCGTATTTCCAGTGACGACGACGTCACTCGGATCAATCGCCTCCCGCAGAAGATTCGTTTTTGCCTCCGCAGTAGGAGCTAAATGAAGCGATGCAATTTGTGAGGTGAGTTTCCGGTTCGCTTCCTCAGGGAAAGGTGAGTGGATATTTCCAGACCTCAATCCCGCCTCAAGGTGAATAACCGGAATCTCACGATAGAACGCAGCAATCGCAGCCATCGCCACGGTGGAGGTATCTCCTTGAACCAAAAGCGCGTCTGGCTGATATTCCTCAAGCACGGGATCCAGACGATCAAAAATCTTCATGGCAATACGATTGAGAGTTTGCCCGTGCTCAAAAATATCAAGATCAACATCAGGGCGAATGTCAAAAAGTCGATTAACTTGATCCAACATTTCACGATGCTGCCCGGTGGAAACAATGATTGGCTGAAGGTGTTCGGACCGCTCCATTTCTTTAATCAAGGAAGCAACCTTGATTCCTTCCGGGCGCGTACCGTACACAACCATTATATTATTCATGGGCTCCCTCAACATGTCCTATACTTTTGAGGACGAATTTCATCCTTGAATCGACTATGTGCAATAATACGCGTACATCTATGCATGCTATATTAGTGCATATTTGACTGTAATTGAAACTTTTTCTATCTTGTACGAGTAGGATCTCGATGAACAACAACATAGTTGTGGTTGGTCTTGGATATATAGGACTACCCACTGCCGTCACACTGGCACAAAGCGGCTGGATCGTCACAGGGGTAGATGTCAGCGATCGAACTATCGATTTCGTGTCGCGAGGCGAATTACCGTTTGTCGAAGACGGACTAGCGTCCGCTTTAGCTAGTGTTGTCAACGATGGATCACTGCGTGTTCAAAAACACACACCACCCGCAGAAATTTACATCATCGCAGTACCTACACCATTCAAAGGAGACCACGAGCTTGACAGCTCATTTATTGATTCAGCTGTTGATGCCATAATCCCGCAACTTCGTGGCGACGAACTCGTCATTTTAGAATCCACTTCACCACCAGGAACTACTGAATATGTAGCGAATCGTATCTTCGCTGCACGTCCAGATCTTTCAATTGATGGAAAAAAGGAAACCTCAATTGTCCACTTCGCCCATGCACCAGAACGAGTGCTTCCAGGACGAATCATGATAGAAATGCGTTCAAACGATCGTATTATTGGCGGAATTACTCCTGCCGCGACTGAATATGCCGCCAAAGTGTATCGCACTTTCACGGAAGGAGAAGTTCTCACCACCAATGCTCGTACCGCAGAAATGGCTAAACTAACTGAGAATGCCTTTCGAGATGTCAACATCGCATTCGCCAATGAACTCTCCATCCTCGCAGACGAGCAAGATATCGATGTGTGGGAGTTGATCGCGCTGGCCAATCGGCATCCACGAGTCAATATCTTGAATCCAGGTCCAGGAGTTGGTGGTCATTGCATAGCCGTAGACCCATGGTTTATGGTCTCGTCATCACCAAAGAACGCAAAGCTGATCAAAACAGCAAGACTTGTTAACGACGCCAAACCTCACTGGGTGCTCTCGAAATTAGCGAATTTGGTTAGTGATAACGAAGTTACCCACGCGTCAATCAGTGAGCAGGCACAACAAGCAATTGCCCTCTTCGGTCTAGCTTTTAAGGCAAACATTGACGATCTCCGAGAGTCTCCGGCAGTGAAAATAGCACACGATGTAGCTCAACGATATCCCAACCACCGCATCCTTCTCGTTGAGCCTTATATTTCGGATCTTCCGAAACAGCTACAAGAAATTCCGAACGTTGAACTCGTTTCAACGCACGACGCAGTTGCACGTGCACACATTATGGTAGCGTTAGTAGCCCATTCCCAATTTACAGATCTCAACAAAACTTTCAGTCCCGACCAGAAAATACTCGACACGATCGGAATATGGCGTGACCAAGATGAAGAGTGCGAATAGTCCGCTACACTTCTGACGAAACAGAAAGAAGATGAGATGACAATCAACTCAGATTCAGAGTTAGACTCGACACCCGATGAGCGAACTACAAAGCAGCGAAAGAACGTTCGACGGGCGCTCGTTGCACTGGCCATAATTATTGTGCTTCTTATAACAACGGCCATAGGGGCAGGTTTATGGTTGCGGCATAAGTTCTCACAAATCGAAACATTCAAAGATCCATTCCAAGAAGTATCGAAGATTGAGGGAATACAGCGACCAGATAATACAACAACTGAAAATAAGCAACCAGTTAACTTTCTGATTCTTGGTACTGATTCGCGTATTTCAGCCGGCAATCCAGCGCAATGGAAAGCCGGAGCACAACGCACTGACGCGATCATGATTGCACAAATCGACGGCAGTAGAAGTAGCATTAATGTGCTTTCAATCCCTAGAGACGCTTGGGTATCGATCCCCGGTCATGGTGAAGCAAAGATTAATGCAGCATTTTCGATTGGTGGATTACCACTCACTATCGCTACAGTTGAACAGCTTACTGGTATACGAATCCAGCATGCAGCAATTATGGATTTCAACTCTTTCGTCTCGTTAACCGATGCTGTTGGCGGTGTCGAACTTAATTCAGTAACTGAAGGCAAGAAACACTACAATGGCAAACAAGCGCTCGCATTTGTACGAGAGCGCAAGCATCTTCCTGGTGGCGATTTTGACCGTGTGCGTAGACAACAGACATGGATGAAAGCCGTTATCTCGCAAACTCTGACTAAAGAAACCTTATCAAGTCCAACTAAACTGCTAGAATTGTTTAATTCGCTCAGCCCTTATGTAGCTATTGACGAAAATCTGAACTTCACTACATTAGCTTCATTAGCAGCAGAGTTGAGAAATCTCCGTTCGAACGACGTCCACTTCATAACTGCCCCACACGCAGGAACAGGTCGATCTGCGGATGGTCAGTCCATCGTAAACCTTGATCGAGCGAACTTTGACGAAATGGTGAAAGCCTTCGCAGAAGATAAAGCTTTAATGTATATTCATCAGAATGCTGGAAAGCTCAAAACACTTGAGTCCACTCCTGTGAACTAGACTCGTTTATCTATTACTCTACCTTGCACTGGCCTAACGCACTCGATGCCGCGGGCCAGTGTATTTTAATTGTCCTGGCGAACCAATCACTTTTATACTCTGCGGAACGAATTCATCTCGGTATGACTTGATTGCTCGCTCTGCCTTGTCAAGATCACCGTTTGCTACGCACCACGCCCACCAACGATAGGCTCGAGCAACTTCCCGAGCGTCACCGTCTGAAATAATCCGACCCTGGTGCAACCAAAGTGCCCGGTTGCACATCTCTTCAATCAGAATCGAATTGTGACTAACTAAGAAAATTGTTCCTGTGGTATTAAGCATTTCTTGCATGCGCGCCTGGCTTTTCTCTTGGAAGCTAGCATCGCCGGTTGACAGCGCTTCATCAATTAACAAGATCTCAGGTCGGTTCGCGGTTGAAATCGCAAAACGCAGGCGTGCTCCCATTCCCGAGGAATATGTTTTCATCGGGCGGTAAATAGCGTCACCAATTCCAGCAAAGTCGATAATGTCGGGAAGCTTAGCATCGGCTTCCTCTTTGGTCATACCAAGCGCCAAACAACCAATCCGTGCGTTTTCAATTCCAGAAAGCTCTGGGATGAGTGCAGCTGAAACTCCAAGCAAAGCAGGTTGGCGGTTGACGTACACGTTGCCCGATGTCGGCGTTTCTACACCCGCAATGATCCGCATAATTGTTGACTTACCAGCGCCATTAGCACCCAACAAACCAATAAATTCACCCGTTCTCGCCACAAAGCTCAAATCATCAACTGCGACGACATTTTCACGCGGGGCGCGACCGATAGCACTCCCCAATATTTGTTTGAGAAATGGAGTGTTCTTTCGCACTTCTCTGTTCACAGTCGGAGTCCGATAAACCATGGACACGTTTTCTACCACAACCGAAGGGAATCCAACACCTACCCGAGGCACTACAAGATCAGTCATTTTTCTTTCCTAAATACCCCTCACAACGCCAGAAGAACAAGAATCCCGTCAGAAAAGTGAAAACAGCCCATGTGCCTAAGTAGAGCCACAAATTAACCCCAGGTACTTGGCCATAGAGAATCGTTTCGCGCATCATCTCAAGATAGGTCCACCCTGGATTCGCCGTCATAATCGCTTGGTATTGCGGCTTATCAGCAAACATATCGATCGACCAAAAAACGCCCGAGCCATAAAACCAAAAACGAGTGAGCACCGGCCAAATAAATTTCAAGTCGGGAAGTAGAACAGTGAGAGCAGAAGCGAAAAACGAAAGCCCTGTTCCAAAAATCACTGCAATGAAAAATACCGGAACCGCTAGCAACCAGGTCCAAGTCGGAAAAGTATGTGGAGGAAAGACAAGCACAAAAAGGAAAGTAGCAATCGCCGTCGGAAAAAAGTCGATAACATTACGTACCGAAAAAGCAAAGACTAGCGCGGCACGTGGAAAAGGGAATGCTCGGATCAGATTCATTCCCGCTGGGATAATACTACCCGCTGCTCCGAGTTGTTGATTGAGATAGTTAAAAAACGTCACACCGATAACAAGGTAGCCAACAAAATTATCCATGCCACGGTCAAATCCTAATAACAAAGCAAAGATGAAATAGTAGATGGCCGAACTGATAAATGGTTCAAGGATAAGCCACAAACGTCCAAGAAATGTACCTTTAACGGAAACATGCGCCTTAGCACGCGATTGAGCGATTATGAACTGCCGACGTTTCCAAAGCCCACGAACATAGAACCAAAAATTATGAAAATTCCCCACACGTCTCATTGAGCCAAGGTCAACTGAAACGAGATCATTTTGCCAAGAGGTTTCGAGCAACACACGAACCCAAGGCTCTTCTTTGAATATATGCTCCGTCATTTTATCGGACATTTATGAAGAACAGCTTTCTATATAATTTTTAGCGGTTACCACGTGATTAAAATACCCAATCTTTCAAAGTGATCCGTGAGAGTTAAAGTGAATACTATCTTATCATGGTAGATTGAGCTCATTATTATATTGACTCTATTAAGAACTACTTGAGTCGCTAGTACACAAATTACACGGATTCTAAGGAGACTTGTTGTGGGCCTTTTTGACTATGTTCGGAAATCTCTCTGGCATGTTCGCCATGGTGGTCTTACACAAGTAAAAACGTACTGGGCACGTGCCAAAGCGAATAAGCCAAACAATGTGCCGCAAAAAATCGACCCACACAACATAAGCCCCTTCCCGATTCCGCATCTCACTCCACAACGTCATCTGAGAGTGGGAATTATTGCTGATGCGTTTACAGAGCTGGCATTTTCATTCGAATGGCAGCAAGTGAAGATTTCCCCGGCATACACTGGTGAAGATCTCGAACAACTCGACTTGCTCTTTGTTGAATCGGCATGGCATGGTAACGATGACCAGTGGCAATATCAGCTAACTGGCTCAACAGCACCGTCTACTGCACTCATTAATCTCGTCAATGACTGCAAAGCTCAAGGGATTCCCACAGTATTTTGGAACAAAGAAGATCCATTCCATTTTGCAGATTTCCTTCGCACTGCCAGGCTTTTCGATTGGGTGTATACTACCGACGCCGATCTCCTCAGTTCCTATCAGCAAGAACTTGGCCATTCACGCATTGGTGTGCTGCAATTTGCCGCGCAACCCGCTATCCATAATCCGAGTGGACGTCCTAAACCGCATATCTTGCGCGATACCTGTTTTGCCGGAACATACTTTCACCACAAATTTCCCGAGCGACAAGCCCAGATGGATCTCTTGTTAGCCGGAGCGAATCTCGCAGAACCCAAGCTCAGCAACGGAATTGATATATACGCACGCTTTCACAAACGCGACCCAAATTACAACTTCCCGCAGCAATACCAGCGTTATGTGCGCGGAGAACTTTCTTACGAGCAAATGCTCAACGCCTATCGTTCTTATGCCTCGTTTTTGAACGTTAATTCAATCGTAGGAAGTCCATCTATGTTTTCGCGCCGAGTATTCGAACTACTCGCCTGCGCTACACCAGTAATTTCGACACCGTCGCTCGGAATACGAGCCACGCTCGGCGACGCAGTTGTACAGGTTGAATCCGCAGAATCAGCAGCTCATTGGATCAGAGCGTTCTCCTATTCTGCCAATTTGCGCGAAGAATACGGATATTATGGCCAGATGAAAGTACTCTCCGCACATACGTATTCACATCGTGTTGATGATATCTTGAACGATTTGGGACTCACCGAACATACGGTCGGCATGCCGGGTGTGTCTGTGCTCTTAGCTACCAACCGCCCGCATCAGTTGCGCCACGCATTCGAACAGTGTGCGCGCCAACGTGGAGTGGAAACTGAGCTACTCGTTTGCGCAAATGGTTTTGATGTTACTGCCGAACATTACGCGTTGGCCGAAAAATTTGAGCTTTCACCCCGTTGGATCAAACCTCAGCACGAAGATACTCTCGGTGATTACTACAATCTCTTACTACGTCACGCTCGTTTCCCAGTGGTGGCAAAAATCGACGACGACGATATCTATGGCGCATACTATCTTCTCGAGCAAGTAACCGCGTTACGTACTATGAACGCCGACCTCGTTGGTAAGAAGTCGCATATAGTGCGCTTTCATGGCGGCGTTATGAACGAAGCTGACGAAGCGAATTCGCTTCCAGGCGTCGATGCTCTACCGTACCGAGATGCCGTAGCATTTGACGGTGCTGAACACCAATTTGTTTCCTTTGTGCCTGGCCCAACGATGGTGATGACAGCGAGTCTTGCCCAAGAACTTGGATTTGATACACGAAACCGCGGTGAGGACACCGCGTTTATTCACAAAGCTATTGGTGCGGGCGCAAAGATATGGTCCACTAGCCGCTTCGGCTTTGTTCAAAATCGTTTCGTTAGCGGACACACGTGGCAGAGCGATCCGGTGCACATCTTGGCACATTCTCGCATGATCGGTTCCGAATATTATGTGAATTAGCTCAATATATGACACAAAAATACAATGTGTGCCCAGACGTTCAATCCATAGACCCCACTGAGCAACACGTTTCACGTACGCGTCAAACTGCTCTCTGACCGGCTTAGGCGCTCATCTACAAGCATGAATAAATCACGAAATAGATCCCACACCTGCCCTATTTTATAAGACACTCCACATTTTTTTGGATAAAACCCAAGCAAATCAACTTGTTTATGAGTGACACGTTGCTCTCTGTTCTGGTACATTTAATAACAACGAAAACCGAGCGAGCGCGTATGGAATACTTTTATGAAACTATCTGAAATCCAAAAATCAATCCTGAGCTACCTGCAGAAAAAAGAGGACTGGGTAACCATCCTCGAGATCGCGGAGACTCTACAAGTTCATCCCAATTCAGCCCGCAGTGCGGTCACAAAACTTACCAACGGCGGCATGCTAGAACGCAGCCAACACCGCGACGGCAAGAAAGGGCGCCCCACGTTCGTGTTCCGTGCACGCACGGGCCGTTTCCCTGTGCTTCGCGAAGCGATTGCCACAATCGAGCACTCCACTGAGCAGGAAAAAGCCATTGTGGAGGCATTAATCAGCGGAAAGTATGAAGGTATTCTTGAAAACGAAGAAGACCTGATGTCTGCGATTATGGAATTCCTCGAGCGCATCGACATCGAGTGCTACGAAGAGGACGGCAAGGTTTACGTCTCTTCGTGCCCGCTTCGCAATATGGACGACGATATCCCCGGTTTCACCTGCAGAATGCATCGCATGATTATTCAGCAAGCAGTTGGTAAGCGCGGAACCGTACTACTCAGCCCAGTACGCGTCGACGGCGAATGCCGCCTTTCTGTGCGCGAAACAAAAATGTCGGCGTGAATGCTCTCCCCACAACGAGCTTGACTGAGCTAGATTTATTTCGTGAACGAAAGACTTTCTGAAAGCAATATACGATCTGAATACCGGAGGAAAATCCACGAGCGCCAAGTGCTTCTCTTTGGATCCATTGGCGCAGTAATGGTATTTCTCCTGCTTCTGAACACACTGTTTTGGACTGGTGTGCTTCCATTCCCGTTCAAGCACGAGTTTTCGCGTAAAGAGGCTGCTACCGTCGTCTATCCATGTGCGAACGACGACGCAAAACCAGCTGATCTGAAAGCGATTCCGGCGCGTGTTTTCAACGCGAGCGGAAAGGCCGGTGTTGCTAAGACCGTCACTGATGCTCTCAAAGCTCAAGGAGTACAGGTTTCTGCTACTGCGAACTGGGATGGCGAGGCAAAGATTTCAGAGCCGACGCGCATTCTCACAGGTGTTGACGGTATCAATAATGCTTATACGCTGCGGGCTTTCTTCCCAGAGTCGAAGATCGTTTTTGATAGCACCTTAAAGTCTGAGATTGTAGACGTTGTGATCGGCGAGGGCTGGCAGGAAATGCATGCTCAACCATCTCAACAAGATTTTCTTGACGCAATGAAATCTCAGGAAAAGTGCACAAAAGACCTGTAATCTCGCTGGCGCTGCGCATTTAACGCAGCGCACTCAAGCTATTGATGTGCACATTGCGATGTGCACATTTGGGTTGGGGGAGTATCGCTGTTGCGATACTCCCCCAACCGTCTAACTAAGCCTATTAAAATTAGCGGATAAGCATTCCCGGCTCCAGTTCAGCTCCAGCAGGTGCCGACGCCGGAGAGGCAGCTTCTTGCGAAGTGCCACGCCAGCGCGAGATCGAGCGCATCAGATGGTAGATCAAGATAGCGCAGAACGAGCCAATCGCAATTCCCTCAAAGACCATACCGCCCAGTTGGAAACTGTAGTTCGCAATCGCCACCACCATAGCAACAGCTGCCGTATTGAGATTCACCGGATCAGAGAAATCCACCCGATTCTGCACCCAAATACGAACTCCCAGCATACCGATCATTCCATACAACACAGTTGCAGCCCCACCGAGCACCCCAGGTGGGATTGTGGCAATGAGCTGGCCAAACTTGGGAAACATTGAGAGCACCAAAGCTATAGTTGCCGCAATAATATACGCCGCCGTTGAATACACCCTGGTAGCTGCCATTACACCAATATTCTCGGCGTATGTGGTAGTTCCTGAACCGCCACCGGCACCTGCAAACATGGTAGAAAGACCGTCGGCGAACAGCGCTCGTCCGGTTACGTCGTCGAGATCTTTACCTGTCATTGCCGATACCGACTTCACGTGCCCCACATTTTCAGCGATAAGCACCAGCACCACCGGCACGAATAATCCTAAGAGCGACACATCAAAGGCTGGCGTCCGAAAATGCGGCACACCCAACCAAGACGCATCTGAAATCGCCGCAAAATCAACCTCACCGCGCACAACCGCAACCAAATAGCCCACAAGCACGCCAACCAGAATCGAAAGCCTGCCCAAAATCCCCCGGAACAAAACCGTCACCAGGAGAATCGTAAGAATTGTGACGATAGCCGTCACGGGCGCCGTCTTAACGTTATTCCATGCTGCAGGTGCGAGATTAAAACCAATCAACGAAACAATCGCACCTGTGACCACTGGCGGCATGAGCTTGTCGATCCACCGCGCACCCGCGAAATGCACAATCACACCGACCAGCGCCAAAGTTGCGCCTACTGCGATGATTCCACCTTGTGCCAAGGCCGCCTTGGCCTCATCGAGCGGCGCTCCCCCGCCAGCCACATAACCTGTGACCGCTCCAATTGGGGCTAATAAAGCGAAAGACGACCCCAAATATGATGGAAGTCGCCCCGATGTAACCAAGATAAAAAGAATGGTTCCGAATCCGGTAAAAAATAACGTCGTTGCCGGATCGAAACCAGTGAGTAACGGAACCAAGAACGTGGCTCCAAACATTGCCACCACGTGTTGAGCTCCAATGCCGAACATTATCGGCCAGTTCATTCGTTCATTGGGAAGAACCACATCCCCTGGGGGCATATGTTGTCCGTCTCCGTGTAATTTCCAACCCAGCTTCGCTGCCATACTTCCTCCTCTACAAGTGGATTCTCAGTTATGGTAGTGGCTCAAGGCCCAATTCCGCGCACTGTCCAGATGTTGTAGTATTCACGGTTCAAAATGCGGAATTCTTGAGCGATTCATGGCAGACTTATCGTGGTGTTTTTTCTACGGCCTTTTCTGCGCCGCATTTTACCAGCACGATCACTGTACGAAGCTGTAAATCCTTGATCTACCAGCACTCACTCAGTCCACGTAAGAGTAGAGAACCTCAAAGAACTCTGTGACCACGCCGCCCTGTTCATCAAATTCGCCGCCAAGGTCAGAAATCTCACGTTCAAAAAATGCACGATGTTCGCGCACCCAATCCTCATGAGTCCCCTCGCCCTCCGCCTGCGCAATATGGGCATCGACATCACCAAAAGCAGTAATTTCCACGGTGCTCGTACGCAACAAAGCGCGTGGAACGCCGTCGCCATCGCATAAAATACCCAAATCGCCAACGGTCGGAACAGGCACCCCAGCTCTTCTATACGAAGGCAGGTACGACGACGTAGCCCGCTTTTCCCCACGTAGCACCAGCTCGCATAGGCGATTCGCCTGCGCCCGATCCGCACCAAAAGCGAAAGACGACGGTCGCAACGACGTCAGATCATCCTGAGCGTTGAACCCCTCCGAAAGATTCAACTTCGCCGCATTAATTGCATGAATCCAAAAAGCTTCCAGATCAATAGCGCGTGGCTCTACGATCTCCTGTAAGTCACTCATGATCCCCGCTTTCCACACTGGTCGACGCTGCCGCGTTCCCTGCCTGCTTGTCATCCAAGCCAGCCCCCTGCCAGGCCTGCACATTCGTATCAGTCTGCTGGAAAATCGTTTGCACCCAATGCGTGGTAAGCACCCGCGATAGCGCATTAACGATCAAAGCTGCGCCAATGCCAATTTTCAGCTTCGGATGCTTGGTTTTCGCACCACCCCGCAGACCTTGTGAAAGCACCACTCCACCAATGCCAGCTTGAATAGCTCCAACCAGCGACACAATCCACGGACGATTCAAATAGACGGCGCGATAAGCACGCGCAACATCTGGCTCCACCAGGCCCTCACCCGCGATCTCCCAAGCCAGAGTTTCTGAAATAACCTCAGATCTCCGCTGCTGAGCTTTGAAAATACGCGCGTGCGGAATACTGCTCAGCTTCCCTACTCCTCGCAATACGTCCATCACTTCAGCTGGCAGCCCCAAAGCACGCACCAAATTCTGAGCACCCTCACTAGGCGGAACAAGCAGAGCACGGCGAATATCAGCGAAAGTAACGTCCACGACGTCGGCAACTGCTCGGCGCGCAACAGCCCCCGCACCAAGCTCATCGTCAATAAAAGCCGTGGCGACGACGTCGCCCTCCACCCACGGGAACATCGGCTGCTCACCGGACCAATCCCACGTCAGCCGGGTATTATTGCGACGCACGATCAGTAACGGACTCTTCCCTTGCGCACCACCAGCGGAAAGCGCCACCACAAAATCAGGGCGCGGGAAAATCTTACGAGAAAGATCAAGTGAGTGCTCTGATATCACCAGGCGCACATCGCCCATCTTAAGCACAGCTAGATCGGTATTTTCGGCATTCGCCATTGCTGGCATTTCTGACATCGCCAGATCCGCAAGCAACAACATCGGGCCGGTGCCCAACTCAGGGAGACCGTCACCAATAATTCCGTCGGCTTCATCTTCGCCACTACCAGCGCCAGCAAAGTTACGCGGCAACGGATCCTCACCAACCGCCGCGGCCAAATCGGCGTCGTCAATATCTACCGCGCCCAAATCAATCGGACCATAGACGACGTTATCGCCGATCTCCACCGCAACTTTGCGCAAACGCTGCGTCATTTCCTGCATGAGATCATTAACCGAGTACCCGAGGAAAACTTGCCCCTCATCGTCTAACGTTGCTACCCGACGACGGCGTCCTCCTACCGCAAGCTCGAAGTCAAAGCCGCCATCGCCGTCGTCCGTACCTCGCCCGAGAATACGATACTCAGCAAAAAAATCGAGAATATCGCTCGTGCTCGTCAATCGAGAATCGAGCCGCTCAATACGGCCACGGACTGGTCGCCAAGATACCATGAGGAACGCCTTTCTGTTTCCTCTAGCTTAACCCAGAAAACTACCCTCTGGGAGAAGAATTTTTCGCTAAGCGTGAGCGAAAAAGCGTCACCGCAAAAGACATCGCTCCGGCAATCTCACTGCTGACGCAGTTGATCAACCTGATACAGTGCAATTCCGGTGGCAACCGCAGCGTTGAGGGACTCCATATCTGAAGCGATTGGGATCGAAGCCACGACGTCGCAGGTCTCGCGCACGAGTCGGGAAAGCCCCTTGCCCTCTGATCCAGTCACCAGCACCAATGGAACGTCAGCAAGGCTCAGTGAGGCAACCGACTGATCGCCGTCGCCCGCCAAACCCACGACAAAGTAACCATTCTCCTTGAGCTGCTCAAGCGCACGCACCAAATTCTTCTCGCGCGCAATCGGCACTCGAGCCACCGCACCTGCGGAAACTTTCCACACAGTCACATTCACCGAAGCCGATCGACGCTCCGGAATCAGCACGCCGTCGGCCCGAAAAGCGGAAGCCGAACGCAATACCGCACCTAAATTATGCGGATCAGTGACGGAATCAAGCGCAACGATAAGCCCCGGGCGAGCCGAATCATAAGATGCCTCAACCAGCTCATCTAGCTCTGCATATTCATGCGGCGGCACCTCTAAAGCCACGCCCTGATGCACGGCGCCATCAGTCATACGATCCAACTCAGAACGCGTCACTTCGAGCAACGGTGCACCAGCGCGGGTAGCAGCTCGCATAATTTCGGCAACTCGATCGTCATTGGCCAAAGCTCCCACCACAAATACGCGGGTGAATGGAATCCCCGAAGCTACCGCTTCCACCACCGGATTGCGTCCAGCAATCAGCTCATGCCCAGCAGGCAGACGCAAGATGCCGCGCAACTTCGGGCCAGCTGCTTTGGCGGCAGCTGCTTCGGCAGCCTTTTTACGCTTATAGGCAGGATGGTAAGTGCGATCTTCGGCCTTCGGAGTAGGGCCTTTACCCTCGAGAGCTGCTCGGCGCTGCCCACCGGAACCGACTTTTGAGCCTTTCTTTGCGCCCTTACGAATAGCGCCAGGACGTCCAAAATGATTTGCCATAAATTACTCGCTCATCTTCCATCGAGCACCATCGCTGGAATCCTCCACCACAATGCCTGCATTAGTCAAAGCATCGCGAAGAGCATCAGCGGTGGCCCAGTCTTTATTCTCTCGAGCCGTAGCTCGATCTTTCAAAATTCCCTGTACCAAAGAATCCAAAGCTGAATGCAGTTTCGCATCCTGCAAATCGCCGCCACGCCACGGAGCTGCGCAAGGATCGAGTCCCAGCACATCAAGCATTGAGCGCACCAAAGATTGCGCGCGGCGCACCTTCTCATGATCTTTAGCGGCGAGGGCTGCATTTCCCTGTTTCACGTGTTCATGAATGACCGCGAGCGCTGCCGAAACGTTGAGATCGTCGTCCATCGCCCGCACGAAATCAGGCGGCAGATCCTCGCAACTGAGTTGAGCAAGTTCCTCAGCTGGAACTTCACCAACCAACTCCACCGCGCGTGATACGAATCCCGATAGTCGCTCCCACACCGCCGCCGCTTCTTCAAGCGTGCGATCCGAATAGGCTACGGTTGAGCGATAATGCACTGTTCCTAGAGCTAAACGCACCAGCACGGCCGGATGATCTTTGAGAATATTTTCCACGGTGAGCGAGTTCCCCAAAGACTTACTCATCTTTTCGCCGTCGATGGTTACCCACGCGTTGTGCATCCAATACCGCGCAAAACCGTATCCTGCAGCATGGGATTGTGCCTGCTCATTTTCGTGATGCGGGAAACGCAAATCGATTCCGCCGCCATGAATATCGAAGCTCTCTCCCAAGTACTTTCCAGACATCGCTGAGCACTCAAGATGCCAGCCCGGGCGCCCACGTCCCCACGGCGTCATCCACGAAGCGGTGAGCGGCTCGTGTGGTTTGGCTGCTTTCCACAGTGCGAAGTCGTGCGGGGAACGTTTATCGGGTTCAGAATCGTTTTCATCAGCGTGCAAATCGGCGAGCGATTGGCGCGTCAACGAGCCATAATCTGGCAAGGAAGCGACGTCGAAATACACATTTCCTTCCTCGCCCACGTAGGCATGACCTCGGTCAATAATCCGTTGGATCAGCTCAATCATTTCTGGCACGTGTGCAGTTGCGCGTGGCTCATACGTAGGGCGCAACACACCCAGCGCGTCGTAGGCTGCCGTGAATTCGTTTTCGAAACGGTAGGCCCACGCCCACCACGGCCAACCAGCTTCGGCCGATTTGTTGAGGATTTTATCGTCAATGTCAGTGACGTTGCGAATGAGGGTGACGTCGTAACCACAGCGCCGCAACCAGCGAACGAGCACGTCAAAGGCAAGTGCCGATCGAATATGGCCGATGTGTGGAGAGCCTTGAACCGTGGCACCACACAAGTAAATTCCAACCTTGCCAGGTTGGATCGGTTCGAAATCGCGTGTGGTGTGGGTTGCAGAGTCATGGATTCTTAGAGTCACACCTCTAGCCTACCTTGTTGGTACAAATTCACGCCAAAACAGGCCTTAATTGACTCGCTTCATGAGTGCGATCACGCTTGCCAGTGCGGCCACTATCACACCTGGAAGAGGTAATTATTCACACTTAATTCACGTCTGGTTTTACCTTTTGTTGCAATTTCGAAGTATTTTGTAACTATGACTGAATTGAATACCGCGCAACCAGTGCTTCCACAGGTTGACGCCATCAAAGACATCGCTTCCGATTCCGTCAACGGCGACTTGGGTAGCGCAAACACCAAAATCTTCACAAAAGAAGTCTGGGCATGGGGATCGTGGGACTGGGCTTCTGCAGCTTTTAACGCCGTGGTCACCACTTTTGTTTTCTCCGTGTACCTCACGAATGCAAAACTTTTTGGCTCCTCTGCAAATACCCTGCTCGGCTATGCGCTGTCCATCGCCGGCATCATCATTGCCATCGTGGCACCGGCACTTGGTCAAAGTGTTGACCGCAGCGGAAAATCCGCAACCATGCTGCGTATCGCAACGTTGAGCGTCGTCGTCATCATCGCCGGACTCTTCTTCGTATCGCCCAACGAAAATCGCCTCTGGCTGGGCTTGTTCCTACTAGCCGCCGGAAATATCGCTTTTGAGACTGGCTCGGTTATCTACAACGCGATGATCTCGGACATCTCCACGCCAAAAACTGTTGGGCGTATTTCAGGTTTCGGCTGGGGCCTGGGCTATGTGGGCGGAATTGTGCTGCTCTTGACGCTGTTCGTCGGGTTCATCAGTCCTGAGGTTGGCTGGTTTGGCGTCACCAAAGACAACGGTCTCAATATCCGCGTGGCAATGCTTATCGCCGCTGCTTGGGCGCTGATTTTCTCCGCCCCTCTGCTCATCACTGCGAAAGACAAGCCCCGCCGCGAAGGCACCTCGAGCGCCGGCATTATCGACGCATACAAGCAGCTCTTTGCATCTATTCGCCATCTGTGGGCAGTAGATCGCTCCGTGGTGTGGTTCCTGATTTCCTCTGCGATTTACCGCGATGGCCTGGCTGGAGTATTCACTTTTGGTGCGATTTTGGCGTCCACCGCTTTCGGTTTCAGTGGCGGCGAAGTGATTATTTTCGGCGTGATTTCAAACGTTGTGGCAGGTATCGCCACCATTGGCTTCGGCTTCCTTGACGACAAGCTCGGCTCGCGCGCCGTCGTCATTATGTCCGTTGCGTCCATGACGGTATTTTCGCTCATCGTTTTCCTTTTCCACGACGGCGTTGGCCCGCTTGACGCAAAAGGCGTCTTTTGGGTGTTTGGCGTGGGTCTATGCGTATTTGTGGGGCCAACGCAGTCAGCTTCACGCACGTATTTGGCACGCATTGCGCCTAAAGGTGAGGAAGGCGAGCTATTTGGTCTTTACGCGACGACGGGGCGCGCAGTTTCGTTCCTCGCGCCGTTCATGTATTCGACAGCGATCAGTATCGGCGCAGCTCTTACTGGGCTTTCTTTGGACGACGCCGCGTACTTTGGGATTTTAGGAATCGCACTTGTGCTTCTGGTTGGCTTGCTAACGTTCATTCCGGTGAAAGCGCAGATCAAGGATTAGGCTGGTAGGCTTCGAATAGTTTGATGGCTTCGTCGAGACGTGGAGTGGGTTTTCCGCTCAATTAAGCACGATAAACGAGCGCGGTAGCGATAGCCGCTAACCCCTCATTGCGGCCAGTAAATCCAAGGTGGTCGGTGGTTGTTGCAGAAATAGCCACCGATGCACCAAGGATCAAGCTCATCGCCTGCTCCGCTTCAACTTTGCGAGGTAAAAATCGTGGCCTCTGCCCGATAATTTGCACCGAAACATTTGCAATTTCCCAGCCCTCACTGCGAATTTGCCGAGCCGATTCTTCCAATAGTTGCGCTCCGCTTGCGCCCGCCCATTGGGGTTGGTCGGTGCCAAAAACGGTACCTAAATCTCCCACGCCTGCAGCAATCAAAATCGCGTCACATACCGCATGAGCTGCTACGTCCGCATCGGAATGCCCTTCAAGGCCACGCACTCCCGGCCACTCCAAACACGCAAGCATCATTGTGCGCCCTGGCGTTTTGGAAAACGCGTGCACATCTACACCAATTCCAACTCGCATATTGTGTGGATTCACGAGACCTCTCACCTCCCGCTTTCGCAGCTATATGCTTCGCGCTGGTCAAGGATTAGCTCAGCAACCGCAAGATCAAATGGTGTGGTGACTTTCAGCGACTGCGCATCGCCTCGCACGCAAAACACAGCCTCACCGAGCAACTCCACCAGCGCGGCGTCGTCTGGAGCGGCACTCTGTTCACTTTCAGACATTCGTTTTCCCTGCTCGTGAGCCTGCCGAAGCAAAGCAGTATCGAAGCCCTGCGGTGTTTGCACAGCTCTCAGGCTTGCACGATCAAGCGTTTCTGTCACGACGTCGTTCGCATCAGTTTTCTTGATCGTATCGGTCACCGCAAGAACTGGAATCACTGCACGATGTCCGTTTTCAAGCGCCGCAACCACTGAACGAATCACTGCCGACGGCGTGAGTGCACGAGCGGCGTCGTGAACCAAAACGACGTCAGCATCAACCTGGGCGAGTCCGCGCGCCACCGATTCTTGGCGGGTAGCTCCCCCAACGACGAGTCGCGCATCCAGGCCAGCTTTTTCTAATACCGCCGCAAATTCACTCTCACAACCAGTAGGAATAGTAACGACGACGTCTGTAACGTCGGCGTTGTTCATGCCTCGCAGAGCGTGAACAATTAAGGCTTCACCCGCTAACTCCACCAAAGCCTTTGGAATCGGCGCACCTAAACGCGACCCCGACCCAGCAGCAACGATCAAAGCAGCAATTTTCATTGCGAAGCGTTCTACTGAGCAGCGTTAGGAGCAGCGGAATCAGCGCTTTGTGCACTGGTAGCCGAAGTAGCGCTCGCTGCCGAGCCGGCGCTATCGGCGCTCGATGCACTGGCAGGAGTGACGATTTCATCGGCCGAATCAGCCGATCCAGCAGAAAACTCGCCCAAAATTTCATTCAGCAGCTCGCCCGCTTCGTCTTCAGAAATATCGCGCGCAAGTGCGACTTCAGAGCCGAGAATGCCGCGAGCCTGGGAAAGCATACGCTTTTCGCCAGCCGAAAGACCACGATCATTATTTCGGCGCGAAAGGTCACGAACCACTTCGGCAACTTTATTAACATCGCCAGAGGTCAGCTTCTCGCCATTCGCTTTATAACGGCGTGACCAGTTCGACGGCTCTTCCACGTTCTCTTCACGAAGAACTGAGAACACACGCTCGAGCTGTTCGTCATTAGAAACATCGCGCACGCCCACCTGCTCGATTGAATCGGCAGGCACCTGAATCGTCATATCACCTTGAATAATCCGCAAGGTGAGGTACATGCGCTTCTCACCTCGGATCGTCTTCTCCGAAATATCCTCGATGTACGCTGCACCGTGGTGGGGATAAACGACGGTTTCACCAACTTTAAAAGTCATTGCGATCTCAATTCTTTCTGCTTTCTAACCTCTATTCTACCAAAGGTGCACGAAAGAGTAATGTGAGATTTCTTGACAGTTCTATTGACCGCTCACCAGTTTGTAGCCCAGACCACGAACCGTGACTAAAATCTTCGGCTGTGCAGGGTCTTCTTCAATTTTGGTTCTAATCCGCTTAACGTGAACATCTAGAGTTTTCGTATCGCCGATGTAATCAATGCCCCAAATTCGATCGAGAATCTGGCTGCGAGTGAGCACGCGATCTGGATTCTCCATAAGGTATTCCAGCAGCTCAAATTCACGCAGCGGCATCGATACCAGCTCACCTGCGATACGCACCTCATGAGCCTCAATATTCATTTCGATTCCGCCGACGCAAAGCACGTCATTTTGTTCACCGGCCGACGACGCATCCCCAGTTGACGCCGTACGCCGCAGTAGCGCACGCACGCGGGCGAGTAGCTCACGGTAAGAATAGGGCTTTGTAACGTAATCATCAGCGCCGAGTTCCAGACCCACGACCTTGTCGATCTCCGCATCCTTGGCAGTGAGCATAATGATCGGCACCTGCGAATCTTGGCGGATTTTCCGGCATACTTCCGTGCCCGAGAGCTTGGGAAGCATCAGATCAAGAATCACAAGATCAACCTCTGCAGCTGCAAAACGCTCCAAAGCAAGCAGACCATTTTCAGCTTGAATCACGTCATAGCCGTCTCGGCCGAGGTTGAAAGCGAGCGTTTCTCGATATGTTGGCTCGTCTTCCACCAAAAGAATCGTCGTCATTATTATTCCTTACCTACTTCACTGCTAAAGACCTAAAATTGCTGCTAAGGCCTAAATCTCATCATCACTCTTACCCACGCTCTTGTCCGCTTCCGACTCGGTAGCCGGCACCACCACCAGCGGTTCTTCATATCGCGGTAGAGAAATCGTGAACGTTGAGCCGCGCCCAACCTCACTCCACAGGCCGATACTTCCACCATGATCAGCCACAACATGCTTCACAATGCTCAAGCCAAGCCCAGTACCACCGGTGTCACGCGAACGAGCTTCGTCTGCTCGATAAAAGCGTTCGAAAACCCGATCTTGAATCTCGCGCGGAATGCCCACACCCTCGTCAATCACCGCAATTTTCACGTTCCTGCCATCGGCAGAAAGGCCCACTGAAACTGTTGACTGGGAGGGAGAATACCGCACGGCGTTGTCAAGCAAGTTGCGCACCGCCGTCGTCAATAACGAATAATCGCCCACTACTCGCAAGCCTTTGGAACCGCCGCAACGCAAGGTAATTCCGTGCAACTGCGCGTCCAGTTGCGTGCGTTCGATCGCTTCGGCGACGACGTCATCCACCGAAATCACCTGCGGATCCGCAAGTGCGTCTCCCTCTTGCAACCGCGAAAGCTGAATGATTTCTTGCACGAGTTCGCCCAGTCGCGCCGATTCTTGCTCAAGCTTGCTAGCAAAATTCTCCACAAGCTCCGGCTCATTCGACACCTGCTGCAACGTTTCTGAAAGGAGCTTGATCGCGCCAACCGGCGTCTTCAATTCGTGCGAAACGTTGGCCACGAAATCGCGGCGCGTCTGGTCAAGACGCCGTTTTTCCGTCTGATCTTCAAAGAGCACGATGGCATGGGAGTCCATCACCGGCGCAATCCGCACCCAAATGCGGCGCGAGGGGGAATCTTTGGTGGTTTTGCGCATGTCGAACTCGACGTCACGCGCCACGCCCGTCTCTAATACGCTCGTCACAATTGACGCGATATTGCGCCGCAAAGCGCCCTCTTGAATCAGGCCAAAAGCAGTGGCGAGTTGAGTGGAATGCCGAATTGTTAAATCAGGGTTAACCACAATAACGCCCTGCGGCAATGCGTCGAGCATCGACATTACGCGGCGTTCGGCGAGGTCAGTATCCTCAACGAGCTTCTTCTGGGTACGCTTTTTCAAAATACGTGTTTCAGCGAGCCAAACTACTGCAACGGTACCGGCTCCAAGGGCAATCCCCAGAACGAAAATCAACGCATCGTGCATAGATTCAGCGTAGCGCTTTCCGCGTCACGATACGCAGGCGAACGAAAAACTAGCAACCTGCTGTTTACCTAAACGACAGGTAATGTTCAAAATTATCTGGTTAGCTTATGTAGAAGAGTATGGGTGCAGTGCGCGCTCACTCATATGTATTTATTGCGTATCTATAAATCCTAAGGAGCTCACGTGCGTGAACAGTTCCATCAGCAGATGAACCAACTTGCCGAAACGCTGGTTGTTGAAGCAAAAGCAGCAGCAAAGGCGATGCGCGGTGCAGCCGAAGCACTGCGCGATGCAAACCTCACTAAGGCTGAGAAAGTTATTGACGCCGATCGTAAAATTGACCTGCTCGAACGCACAGTCGATGAAATGGGCGTTTCTTTGCTGGCTCGGCAAGCGCCTGTGGCATCGGATTTGCGCACGGTAGTATCAGCACTCCGCCTCTCCGCCACTCTTGAGCGTATGGGCGATCTTGCACGTCACGTAGCCTATATTGCACGTGGACGCTATCCTGACATGGCCGTCCCAGGTGAAGTTCACGAATTGCTCGTCAAAATGGCAGAGCATGCAGCAGCTGTAGGGCAAAATGTGGCGGTGCTCGTTGAGACTCGCGATCTTTCCCTTGCAGCTCAGATCGTTGCAGAAGACGACGTGCTCGACGATTTGCACGCACAGTCGTTCCAAATCGTTTTAGATGATTCAAAAGAATTGACTCGCCAGGAGATCGTAGACATCGTGCTGCTCGGCCGTTACCTCGAGCGCTATGGAGACCACGCCGTCTCGGTAGCACGCAGAATGAATTTCTTGGTCAAAGGCCTGGGCAATGATGGTAACGATCCGTTTGCTGAAGTTGATTTAACTGAGGTCTGAGCTGCGGCGAGAAACTGAACGGCATCGAGATACTGAGCTTTCGCCACACTGAAATGTTGAGATTTCAGCTGCACTGAAACAGTGACGTCTGGATCAGGGTGAAAACTCTGAGATTTCAGCTATGGCGAAATACTGCAAAATACTGAGGGTAAATATGCTGGTGGGGGCATGATTCGAAAGAATCATGCCCCCACCGTTTTAGCAAGCTTGTGTTTTATTCACATTCTCCGTGTGAACTCGCTTAACTTGCCCTGGTTAGCCTTACTTGCCCTGGTTAGCCACAGCTTCAATAGCTGCCTTTGCTGCTTCAGGATCGAGGTAAGTACCGCCTTTAACTACTGGCTTGAGTGTTTCTTCGTCAAGCTCGTAGTAGAGCGGAATGCCAGTTGGGATGTTCAGGCCAGCGATTTCGTCGTCAGAAATACCGTCGAGGTGCTTCACAATTGCACGCAGCGAGTTTCCGTGAGCTGCAATCATAACCGTCTTGCCAGTCTTGAGATCAGGAACGATCTGCTCTTCCCAGTATGGGAGCATGCGCTCGAGCACATCCTTCAAGCACTCGGTTGCTGGAATCGGCTCACCTGCATAGCGTGGATCCGTATCCTGCGAAAACTCCGAGCCAAGCTCAATTGCTGGTGGTGGCACGTCGTAGGAACGACGCCATTCCATGAAGAGCTCTTCGCCGTATTCGTCGCGAATTTCCTTCTTGTTCTTGCCCTGCAGCGCACCATAGTGACGCTCGTTCAAGCGCCAGTTGCGCTTGACTGGGATCCAGTGACGGTCAGCGGCATCGAGTGCGAGGTTCGCCGTCATGATCGCGCGGCGAAGCATTGATGTATGCAGCACGTCTGGCAGCACTTCGGCATCAATGAGCAGCTGACCAGCGCGGCGAGCTTCCTGCGTACCCTTGTCAGACAACGGAACGTCTACCCAGCCGGTGAACAGGTTCTTTGCGTTCCATTCACTCTCGCCGTGGCGTACAAGTACCAGTTTGTAAGTCATATTAAACTTCCTAGTATTGAAGTGGTTTGTTTATGCGCTATGCGCACCACGACTATTCTATCGAATTTTGCTCTCAATCATGCAGGACTATCAACCAAGGTATAACGTGCAAATATGGAGTTATTGATCGCATGCCTGATGGGAATCTGTGTAGGTTCCGTTGTGGGTGCTCTTGGCGCTGGCGGCGGCATTCTCGCTATTCCCTTTTTAGTGTTTGTGCTCAATCAATCTCCACACGACGCCGCAGCCGCCTCGCTCGTCATTGTAGGTTTCAGTTCGCTCGTTTCGCTTGTATTACGACGCCGGCAAGTGCAGTGGCACCAAGGTTTCCTTTTCGCTGTGCTCAGCATGGTGGGTGCCGTTGCTGGCGCACGGCTTAACGTTTTGGTAGCACCGCATTATTTGATGTATTCCTTCTGCGCGCTACTGGTGGTCATTGCCATTGCAATGCTCATCAAGGCAATGCGGGAGCGTGCTGCGCACAGCGAGAGCACGACGACGCACGGTCACCTCGCAACGCAAGCAGGCCGGCGTCGTCCACTGTGGTTTCTTGCCCTTGCAGCAACTGCAACTGGGCTGCTCACCGGATTTTTCGGTATCGGCGGCGGGATCGTGATCGTGCCGATTTTGGTGTTCGCCTTGGGATTCATGATGCCGCTGGCAACTGCAACGTCGCTGCTGATCATGGCGATTACTGCGCTGGTTGGGCTATTGGCTCGCCTTGGAACTGGCATTCATATCGATGCGGGTATCGTGCTGTTTTTTACGGCTGGATCAATGCTTGGCAGCGTCGTGGGCAGCAAAATTACGCGCAATGCTCGCAATTCCACTCTCACGCTGGCGTTTGCACTTTTGCTATTTAGCGTGGCAGGAGCATCCGTAATACTGACGGCTCTCGGATATTGATCCGAGAGCCGTCAGTATTACATCGTAGCCGATTTAGTCGTTCAAACCGTGAGCATTGCGCTTGAGGTTAGCTTCGAGCAAATTGACTTTCTTCGATTTGGTAACCAGCTTATGCCCACCCCACAGAGCTAAGAAGAGCGGCAAACCGATGTATGACGAGAGCAGCGCTTTCATATCAGCGTTAGTCAAAATTGCCTCGTAGTTCTGGCCCAGAATCACGAATGCACACATCACCATCGCCACGATCGGTCCCAATGGGAAAAGCGCAGCTTTATACGGAAGATCTTTCACATCGTTACCCTGCTTGACGTAGGCGCGGCGGAAATTGTAATGCGACCACGCGATAGCCATCCAGGTAATGAACCCCGCGAGACCGGAAGCGTTCACGAGCCAAACATACGCTTCGCCGTCGCCAATAAGGGAGGTGAGGAAGCACAAAGCGCCGATGATCGTGGTGGCAATGAGAGCGTTCATCGGGATGTCACGCTTGTTGAGCTTGCCAAATATCTTCGGTGCTTTACCGCTACGAGCGAGCGCCCACAACATGCGCGTTGAGGCGTACATGCCAGAGTTTCCAGCTGAAAGGATCGAGGTGAGAATGACGGCGTTCATCACGGCCGCCGCAGCGAGTACGCCTGCGTTGTCAAAGATTAAGGTGAATGGGGAAACGGAAATCTGATCGACTTCCGAGGCGAGGAGGCGTTCGTCGGTGTATGGAAGTAGGAAACCGATGACGGCGATTGCGCCGATGTAGAAGAGCAGGATACGGAAGAAAACTCCGCGGATCGCTTTTGGAATGGTCTTTTCTGGCTGCTCCGCTTCGCCTGCAGCAACACCGATAAGTTCGGTGCCCTGGAAAGAGAAGCCTGCAATCATGAAGATGTTGAGTACGCCGAGTGCACCGCCCACGAATGGCGCTTCGCCTACCGTCCAGTTTTCAAAACCTGGCGATTTACCACCGAGAATGCCGAGGATCATCAGAATTCCGATGCCGAGGAAGATGATGACGGTCACGACCTTAATCGAGGCGAACCAAAATTCTGATTCGCCGAAAGATGATACGGTGAGCGCGTTGATCAGGAACAAAATGGCAAGGAAGAGCGCCGACCAGACCCAAGCTGGAACGTCAGGAAGCCAATACTTCATGACGATTGACGCGGCCACCAACTCAGCGGCTACAGTAATTGCCCAGTTAAACCAGTAATTCCAACCAGTGGCAAAACCAAATGAAGGGGAAATGAAGCGAGTTGAATACTCTTCGAAAGCGCCTGCCACCGGAAGATAGGTAGACATTTCGCCAAGTGATTGCATGAGCAGGAACACCATGAAACCTATGAGCACATAGGCGAGCAGAGCCCCACCAGGGCCAGCTTTCACAATGGATCCGCCCGAGGCCAGGAACAGGCCTGTTCCAATCGCGCCGCCGATGGCGATCATATTGAGGTGACGGGCGCGCAAGCCACGGCGAAGATTTTCCGCAGGTGCTGCCGTATCGGGATTGCTGGTCATAGCAGGTCCTTGTCTAAGAATTCATGAAATTGCATATTTTATAGTTCAGACTGTACAACTTTCGGGGCACAATGCCACACTTTTCCACTGTGCGATTGGGAACACACCGGCTCTTCACACACACAACAACTAATATTATTGCACTTACTTAAATAGATATGCACAACGTGGACTGTCGTGCGTCACAGAACCCACCCGCTCTCTCTGTCCGAAAATGTGCGCTGCGTCTAATAGAAAATTCATCCTCCAGTAGTACATGTCAAAACAAAACTGTGAAATATGATTAATTCATGCATTTCTTTGAACTTGTTGACAACTCCACTTTGGCAGTTTCAATCATCCTATTTATCGTCGCGCTACTGTGGACGACGATCGGCCTACCACTCCTATGGAAGAAGCGCCTCGCTCCCCAAGAAGAACGCCGCAAGGATCTCATCTCTTTACTGCGTTGGATCGGCATCAAGTTTGTGCCCCACCTGCTGAGCGTGATTTTGTGTTGTGTGCTGGCAGTGTGGTCTGCATTTGTTGGCTTCAACCGTTCCACCCTGTGGTATGCCACCTGGGATGACCTCTTCGGCCAGTTGGATCAGCAAGTACAAGTTCAAGATATTGGCGGCGATACCACAGGCGACACAAAGGCCGACTCGAAAGGTGACGGATCGGCGTCGTCGTCCAAAAACAGCGAGAAAACGAAACCTGCCAAACCACAGTTCAGCGATTTACAACGCAACCCGCTGAGCAACCCTGCACTGACGGGAATCCAGGACGCTACCCAAGGTCAATGGATCAAAGTCAATATCGACGGGCAAGGTCAAGGTGGCGACGGCACCACGTACATTCACCTTCCGGCGTCTTATACCAAATCGTCCGACCGTGTATACCCGGTGATCGTGGCGTTTCAGGGCGTGCCTGGCTCCCCTGCCGGGTTCACCGAGATTATGCACACCGCTGAGAAGTATCAGCAGGTAGTGGACAAGGGTGAGATGGGCGAGGCGATCATCGTGGCGCCCACGGTATTCCCACGCAATTTGGATACGGAGTGCCGCGACGTCCCCGGTGCGTCGATCGAGACATGGGTGACGACGACGCTGCGCACCTGGATTCAGACAAACTTACGTACCGTAGATTCGCGCGATGCATGGGTCACCGATGGTTATTCCGCTGGTGGATGGTGTGCGGCGATGTTCGCCATGCGACACACGGACATATTCGGCGGCGGAATTGTGCGCTCCGGGTACTTTGCTCCTCAATATACTAAAGGCGTGGTTTGGGACGATCCTAATAACCCAGCGTATACGCTGAGCGAGGTTGCGAAAGGCGGCCCAGATAGCAAGCTATTCGTGGTGGTAGGCAAGAAAGACGGCGATAAACGCGCAAGTTACGATACGTTCAAGAAATCTGTGAAGGCGCCGACGACGGTCACCGAGTTCGAGGTGGGCGGCAGCTCCCACCGTTGGGACGTGTGGGTGGATAGCCAGCCGCCGTCGTACACCTGGCTGGGAAAGACGCTGGCAGGTTTCGCGCCGAAGAAGTAGTTTTTGCTGTTCAATGCTTTCGTGAGTGAAAGAATCTCGCCAAGAGGATAAGGAGCTGCATCGTGTTGCATCGCAAGCTTGCCACCGTCGTCGCGCTCATTAGGCTCGTTGCGCTCGTTGCGATTGTTACGAGCCTTGCCTTGGTTTTGACCGCGTGCACGGGCGCATCGGACTCCGCGACGCAACAATCCGGGTCTGGGCAGGTAGCACAGGTGCTGGGCGCGCAAATCGTGGGAACCATGCCGCACGACCCGCAAAGCTTCACCGAGGGACTCGAAATCGTTACGTCCGGAGTGATGGCGGAATCTTCGGGATTGTCTGGAAAGTCTTTCGTGCAGCTCGTTGAGGTAGGGAGTGGCAAGGTACTGAAAAAGGCCGCTTACCCTGATGATGAGTTCGGAGAAGGGCTTACTAAAGTTGACGACGAGCTCGTGACGCTGACCTGGAAAGATGGACGTTTCTATCGTTGGGACGCCACTACGCTCACCCCAAGTGCGCCGCAACGCTTGCAGACGAAGGAAGGTTGGGGCGCGTGTTACGACGAAGCCACTGACACCGTATGGACCTCCGACGGTACCAGCACTCTTGCCGGGCGTGACCCAAGGACGATGAAGACGCAAAAGAGCCTGAGAGTGAGTCGGGACGGTGCGCCGCTCGAGAAACTCAATGAGTTAGAGTGCGTTGACGGTTTGGTATGGGCCAATGTTTGGAAGACGTCGCAGCTGGTGGCCATTGATCCGCAGACGGGCGACGTTCGTGGAGTTGTAGATTTGAGTTTCGTGAGTGCGCGGGCGAGGATTGACGCCGAGGGGCGAGCCTTCACCGACGACGACGTGCTGAATGGAATCGCGTGGGACTCCAAGACTTCCACAATGTGGGTGACGGGCAAGCGCTGGGATAAGATCTACCAGATCAAGATTGATAAGGTGCAGTAGGCGGTAAGGTTTCGTCGGCGGTTATGGTTGCGGGCTATGTATGGTTGCGTAGGCGGCTAGGTTCTGTAGGTTCAAAAAACTTCAAAACGTCCTGAATATCATTGCGGGAACATATCAATACTTCTTTACTGTTTCATATACGTCTTTTATACATCGTTCTCGCCTATGCGATGGTTATCGCGGTGCTGTTTGGCTTGGTGGCAATTGCGGCTCTTATACCCGCTGTTCGAACGGTTTGTGAACCAGCGAATTATCGAAGTAAGTAAGATGCAATGAAAGTGAACGAAGCAGGAATATCCGACTCTCCATCCGCTAGGATGATTATTACTAGATGAAAGGGGAATAATTATGCCTGGTGGAGAACATGCGCCCTTACAGGGAGCAACCGTGAGCCAAGAATCGAATACCTCTACCCCTAAGCGGGGTGTGTCTCGTAAGGCGCTCGCGCTCATTGTTGCAGGTGTGCTCGCGCTCATAGGGCTCGGTGGGGTCGGTATCTATCATGCCAATGCTGATACCCGCACTGCTCGCACCGCCTACAACAGCGCTATCGAGGCCCAGGACAAGGCTCTCGCCTCCTACACTAAGGCCTACGAGGACGCTGCGGCTCTCGCTAAAGATTGTGCCACCCAGGTAGATGACACCCACGTGTGTGATGAGCTCACTCAGGCTCTGGGTACCAAGCTCACCGGGGTGGGTGTGCTCAACGACAAGGCCGGCTATGACTCGTTTATTAAAAACACTCCCCTGATTACTGATAATGCTGCGACTCTTGATAAGACCGCTAAGACGCTCGGTGATCTGACCGCGCGCGTGAATGCCTCGATTGACCGTAAGGCATACAATACTTTTACTGCTGCGTGGGCAGCTCACGAACAATCGTTGAACGCTCTCAATGGGGTGTTGTCTGCTACTGCCGGTAAGGTTGCCGATGCTAACGCCTACAATAACGCCACGAGCGCACGCGATAACGCCACCCATCTGCGTGAGGTTAAGCCTGAGGGGCGCGATGCCCTGCTTAAGGCGGCATCCGATCTTGATACTTCGCGTGCCTACATGGATCAAAACGCGGCAGCAGTCTACGCAACCCACCAAGCATGGGCCGGGGCACAGGCTCAAGCCGAGGCTCAGGCAGCACAAGCAGCTGCACAACAGCGCACATCAACACCAGCTACGAAGCGCACCGCGCGCGCGGGCTCAGGCTCGGGCTCGGGCTCGGGTTCTGGTGGGGCTACCTCTGGATCGGGGTCGACTGGAGGCTCAGCACCAGCACCAAGCGCGCCAAGCACCAGCCGCAATAAGACCATTGCTCCTCCAGGCGCCCCCATTCCGCCTACGTGTACCGACGGACAAAGGCGACTCCCTCCAGATACCTCTATCAAGGGGTATATCGAGTGTCGAGGTGGAAAGTGGATCCCTGTCTATAACAACTAACCTATAACTCGGTTCTTTCCCTTTCAAGGAGCGTTGGCTACTTTGGTAGCTGACGCTCCTTTCTTTATGCTCTCAACATCGTTGTTGGCTGCTTGTGTTTTGGTCATTGTTCCCACTCCTCGCAATCGTGGTCTGTTGCCTTACACCTAAAGAGTGTGTGCAAAAAATTGTTTCGTAACACCGGCTCCCACCAGTGTTTTTAATCTTTGCGACACTTCTGCCAGCATGTTTGCCTCACACGTTCAGCTTAGCGCTCCCCTCCTGCCAAAAAACGTGTCCAGACGGGGAGTTGCTCTCTCATGCGATTCTTACGTGGTTAGGTGTTTTTCTTCTTCGACGGCCATACCTGATGGTCAAAATCGACCCCAATAATATGGAACTCATTGCCGAAACGACATCCGATAATACGCTCTTTACCACCAAGCCGAAATCTACCCATCGAATCTAATGTCTCATAGTTATCCGATAGACGCTGAAGTGCTTCTTTGTTTGGGCAACCGGACATATCCCCATAAGAGCTATAAAGCCTGCCTGGCTTGAAAGCCTCACCACATCTGTGTTGCTCAAGTTCGGAAAGTTTCTTCCACAGCATTTTAGACTGATCTTGGGTAAGTAAACGGGGAGACCAAGGACCGTCCAGATCGGCTATACCGAAACAAAACCGCAGGTAGTCCGAGTTCTCCCGTTCAAAAACAGTAGAGCTAAAGGTTGCACTTTTCTTAGAAGAACACGGCAACACAGTACCTAAATCCGCGCGCTTTCGTGATCTGTGCGGATTCGTTGACACTTTTGGTGTCTTATATTTTTTACTCATGGGACATAGTAGACGTGACTGTTTCACAGTAAGGAATCGTAATATTCAGCCATTGCGCTATGAGTGATTTCGTGGTTGCACCGCTGACCAAAAGGAATACCGTCTCTAACATCTCGCCACGGAGCTTCTGCATGAGTGAGTTCGCTCAACCAATGAGCGTCTCTGTGAGCGTAAAAATCCACAACAGCATCAATAGTTGTAGGAAATATTTCACCGCGACTCATAGTCTAACGACACTTTTTACAACCCACAAGGCTCAAATAATGCCCGGTCTACTGATTCGCAGCAACAGGCTCACTCTGCGCTACGGCTTGTTTTGATGTGTTGACTTTCCGTGTGCGTCTTCGCAAAAACAAAGCCTAGCGCAGTGGTGGTGACGAGCTTAAGTAATTCAATAGCAGAGTGAAGCTCACTTCTACTAGGGTCATCTCCGCCCCAGGCGTAGCCGATAACACTAAGAATGACAACCAAGCATATACAGCAGCAAATAAGTCTCTGTCCGTACTGTAACTTAGAGTAGTCAACTATTTCGTGGAAAGGATGCGGCTCTTGTTGGGAGGTGCTAGAAACCTTACTATCTGTTTGATGCTCAGTAGGAGCCGGAACTTCCGGCTCCACACCCGAACCCCGACGGTCAGTTTCTTCATCTATTTCAAGCGCAACCTTATGCGAATGAGGTTTCTCCATCGAACATTCACCTTAAACCTAGTGGCTCGCGGTAGGTTGTATCCGAACCAATATCAGCAGGATTAAGAACAGGCCAGTCTCGTTGAAAAGCCTTATCCCAAGCAGAGTCTTTTATGTGGGTAATTTTCGATAGTTCGATACCCGTCTTGTGTTTAGCTTTGTCCCAGACTCTATCAAGGGCTACCTTAAGCTCGATGTCCTGTGCCTCATCAATAATGAGCGTCTTACCTCTAGCGTCTCTAGCATAACGCTTAATCCCGTTCTTGCCGTAACTACGAAATTCGTCGTAAACAGAATACACAACAGGACCATACGCCCAGGTAGAAAATGATTCTTCTAAAAGATCACTCTTCATTACTTTCTGATATTCACTAGCAACGAAGTACATGATTTTTTGCAATTTCATCGAGCTAATGTATATCTTTTCTGCAAAAGAGCGGCTTAAAACATTGTTAGCAATCATTGTTGAACTATAAGGCACTGTTCCTCCTTTCTTGTTTGTAGCATATCAGTTTAGACGCTTCGAGCTATAGAGGTTGTTTACTCCTCTAGTTTGTATTATCTGCGCGTGAGAAAAAATCAGTGCCGCACACTAAATGAGCGATTGGGTAAAGGCTCAATCACTGCTTGGTCAGTATCCCAAAAATCTTTCCAGGCAGTAACGCACACTACTAGGGATGTCAGGAAACAGTGAATATCTGTTTTCCGACATTACATCCTCTCTCATTAAAGGAAAAGCTAATGAAGCCAATGAAGCGCCGAATTATCGGCACTCTCGCAGCGCTATGTAGCGCAACCCTTCTCACGAGCCCTCTCGCCTTTGCTGGCGATGGGGCAGGCACCGCCGGTGGCGGAGCCGTCAGCCATTACGGCGCAGACCAATCATACGTTTGGCACGCACAAGATGATTACGAAAGCGGAAACACTGTGCCTACGCAGGGCTGGGGGCAGACCTCGATTGACTACTTCGCCACCAAGGTCCTTGCTGGCTCAGGTAAGTCCTCGTTTGGCACCAGCGCGGTAGGCTACTACCAAGCAGCATGTACCGACGCTATTAACGAAGCTATTGCCCGTGGCGCGAGCGATCCTGTGCCTGCAACTCAGGCGCGCGTCGTCTACCTAGGAATGTATGACTACACCCTCGCCTCAGCACCAACACTGTTTGGTGGTGGGTATGCGCGAGCTAACGATGATGGCATTACCCAATACAATGCGTCATGGGATCAGATCGTCGGATCGTGGACGGACTACTTCATTCAGTCAGCTAACAACCTCAATGACGTGAATAGCCTGCGTGCTCTTGGTCGGTCCAAGATCGACGCGATGGGCTCAGGTACTCTCTCAGCAGTGTGTATCGCCCGTAACAACAACGAGCCACTAGGTAATCCGTTGCCTGACCCGAACCCCAACAAAGCCTGGGTACTCGACAGCGCAGGCGCTCTGGTCACCTCGGATCCGAACAAGACCAACGCTGTGGGAGCAGACCAAAAACTCTTCCTCCACGGCGATAAGGTAGGCTCCGTCGTCACCGGCTCTATCCCAAACGGCATCACCCGCCCCTTGACCGACTACCAGATTGCCGATGACTGGTCAGGAGCTGCCAAATACGTCGACTTCACCAACACGGGAGCCGCGCGCGTATTCAGGGACGGAGTAGACGTAACGAGCCAGTTCACGATCACGCTCAGTGGCACCACCACGATTGCGAGTGCGAAACCAGAGTTTTTGGCCACCACTGCGGGCTTGTCCCAGCCAGCGGTGATGAAGCTCTACATTGCTGGTGCGTTTAAGCCCGTCACCGACGAGACCGACACTCACGGTCAAACGGTGCAGCTGACCAACAAGGGCTGGGAGAAATACAACGACAAGACCGTACCGACCAATGAGCCGCCGGTCTATGTTTGGAACCCTGACCCACACAAGGACATCGTGGGCTCGACCAAGCAAGACGGTAACCAGACCTCAATCAACTCCACAATGGTGTTCCCTGGTCAATGGGTGATTATCGTGATGATTAGTGGCGTGAGTATGTAGCTGGTGACATGATCGCTGCTAAATATTCTCATTATGGTGAGGACGGGTATTATTTTCTGCTTTCTCAAGGTAAGACTCTTGAGGATTTATTTCGTGAACATTGGGTTGCTTCTGGGAATCCTCCGCAGGATTAGGAAAAGGTGTTTATTGTGGCGAAGTCAACGAGTGTTGGGGCTGTTTTGAGGCGCGGGAGCGTGTGGAGGCTGTGAATGCGCTGCTTGATGAGAGGGGCGACTGTTTATCAGGTTGCTAAGCGTATGGGGTGAGGAATCAGAATTTGCGTACTTTGGTTCACTATCATTCTGTTTGATTGTGCGTGCTGTTTGGAAAACTCCCACATACGCCGGAATTGACCTGTGCACAACGTGCACACTGAGATTGCCAACATTTTCTCACTACCTTACGTTCCAACAAGATCCGAGCAAAAGGTGTGTTTTTTCGAGCCGCAAGTACAACTGCTACACGTACTGCGATTTTATGCCGGGCGGCTTGCGCTTGCGTTTTCTTCCTTATGCCTGCCTATAATTTCATTAAGGCTCTTGTATGACCGGCGCAATTCTAGCTCCGCCCCCAACAAGAGTCTTTCAGTTTTCTCACTAACTCAGTACAAAACTTTTTGCGAATCAATAGATCGATCTAAAATTTAGAGATACCCCCGCATGCGCGGGGAATAGGGCACTGCCAGCGGTGCTGGCTCGGCTGGCGTAGAAATACCCCCGCATGCGCGGGGAATAGATACGTGGTCTCAGCGCGTAACTAATCCACTTGGAAATACCCCCGCATGCGCGGGGAATAGACCCTTTTCCAAAGGTTTTTAAGGTAGGAGATGGAAATACCCCCGCATGCGCGGGGAATAGGCGCACCTCTTGCCTGAGTATCGCTAATTCTTGGAAATACCCCCGCATGCGCGGGGAATAGATTTCAAATCAACCAGCAGCCAGCCGTGAACAGGAAATACCCCCGCATGCGCGGGGAATAGGCTAACGCACAACGCGCGAAAATGGATGCGTCGGAAATACCCCCGCATGCGCGGGGAATATTTTTTTGATTGCTTCCCGCACTTCCTGCGGTGGGAAATACCCCCGCATGCGCGGGGAATAGCAGTACCGTGATTTACCAGAGCCTGAACCACCGGAAATACCCCCGCATGCGCGGGGAATAGTGCTCCTCTTTCTCTTTCGCACGCTTACGCAGGGAAATACCCCCGCATGCGCGGGGAATAGTTCGTCTGATAAGGGCTTCCAAGGTGTTGCACGGAAATACCCCCGCATGCGCGGGGAATAGGTATGGATTCTGATCTCGATGGCTGGTTTGAAGGAAATACCCCCGCATGCGCGGGGAATAGTAGTTACGCGCTGAGACCACGTATCAATCCATGGAAATACCCCCGCATGCGCGGGGAATAGCTTGGGCGCTGGACTTGTGGGCGGTATGCTCGGGAAATACCCCCGCATGCGCGGGGAATAGCACGCATTGTTATGGCAGCGCTCGTGATTGGAGGAAATACCCCCGCATGCGCGGGGAATAGTCAGCTTTACGACGGCTAATACTTGCCCTCATGGAAATACCCCCGCATGCGCGGGGAATAGTAGGTGGCTCTTCTGGTAACTTAAATTCCATTGGAAATACCCCCGCATGCGCGGGGAATAGAACATACGCGCGCGAATACGGCCAATCTCAGCAGAAATACCCCCGCATGCGCGGGGAATAGAGGGTGTTTTGACTACTAAAGATTTCTTTATTGGAAATACCCCCGCATGCGCGGGGAATAGTGCGTCCATGAGACGTGAGCCAAGCTCATACTGGAAATACCCCCGCATGCGCGGGGAATAGAAAATAAAGCCATGCCAACAACACCAAAACCAGGAAATACCCCCGCATGCGCGGGGAATAGGGTTCGTGGGTTACTACTGATACGTGGGTGCCGGAAATACCCCCGCATGCGCGGGGAATAGTTGCTTAAGCCTAATCTCGCCTTGTGAAGTCTGGAAATACCCCCGCATGCGCGGGGAATAGAGAATCCTTACCCTCGTTATCTTTTAAATAGCGGAAATACCCCCGCATGCGCGGGGAATAGTCTTGCATGATGGCGAAGAAGTTGGCTCGTCCGGAAATACCCCCGCATGCGCGGGGAATAGCGTCGGCGATTGAGGAACTGGCGAAGGCTGGCGGAAATACCCCCGCATGCGCGGGGAATAGCCAACATGAAGCACAGCCTTACCGATAGGAATAGAAATACCCCCGCATGCGCGGGGAATAGCTGATTCCACCGAATATTAAGACGGCTTCAGAGGAAATACCCCCGCATGCGCGGGGAATAGTAGCCACGATCACGCATCCACTGAAAAAGCCTGGAAATACCCCCGCATGCGCGGGGAATAGCTGCTGAGCGGTTGATGCGTTCTACTATCCGCGGAAATACCCCCGCATGCGCGGGGAATAGGCATTAACAAGCTCTTTCGCGGGGCGTTTGAGGGAAATACCCCCGCATGCGCGGGGAATAGAGTGTTTCGGTAGCCTAAACCCCTGCTCAGCCGGAAATACCCCCGCATGCGCGGGGAATAGTCCTTGTAGGTGTCGGTTCCGTCTACCACCAGGGAAATACCCCCGCATGCGCGGGGAATAGCTTTTGGTTCGAGTTCGCGTGCATAGGTCTCTGGAAATACCCCCGCATGCGCGGGGAATAGGTTTAGTTAGCGGATTCTTTAGCTTCGATCAGGGAAATACCCCCGCATGCGCGGGGAATAGAGTACGTCTTTCCATCTTCGATCCAAATTTTTGGAAATACCCCCGCATGCGCGGGGAATAGATTACACTGCCGGTTATCCTCAACCGATCGACGGAAATACCCCCGCATGCGCGGGGAATAGTCCACTCGAAATTGCTTCAGCAATCTCGGCATTGGAAATACCCCCGCATGCGCGGGGAATAGGATTTCAAATAGAATTCCAAGCGCAAACGCCATGGAAATACCCCCGCATGCGCGGGGAATAGTACAGGGTACTCAGTTCCAGACCTCTCCAGCGGGAAATACCCCCGCATGCGCGGGGAATAGAGGGTAGCTAAAATGAATGAGGCAATTCTAACGGAAATACCCCCGCATGCGCGGGGAATAGACCTACCCCCTCAATTAAAGGGTAATGCCAATGGAAATACCCCCGCATGCGCGGGGAATAGCGCTCTTGGTATTCCGCAATTTCATCTAAATCGGAAATACCCCCGCATGCGCGGGGAATAGATGATCGCCCTGACGAGACGGTTATCAATTTGGGAAATACCCCCGCATGCGCGGGGAATAGTCACCTTGTGGAGATTCTTCCACTTCCGTGTTGGAAATACCCCCGCATGCGCGGGGAATAGAACGCCGGCATGTGCGCGCTGTTATAGATGGTGGAAATACCCCCGCATGCGCGGGGAATAGACTAAACCACCTGCGGAATTATTTCACAAAATCCCGCTTTTCTGCCACTTGCAATCGGCTACCACAAATCAAAGTCACCCCATCACAATCTGAAACTTGGCGAGACTGTGGCCCGGCGGTCAACACCGAAAAACCTTGCTCACGTTGAGAATCACTCATCACCATTGTAATACTTCCCTCACCCACCGCAGTACTAATACGCTCCCACAAGCGCTCAACTACAACTCGTGACATCGTCCCCACATACAGTCCCACATTGGCCTCAGCTAAGAATCGGGACAAATACCCATGCATATGCGCCGGCACGTTCGAAGTAGACACGACCACAAACATCAGTCATCCTTCCCATACTGAACATGCCCATCAACTTCCTCGCCGCCGTCGTCAATCAAACGATCGTCATCACGATTTGGCAGGTGGGGCGTCAAAACAACCATCAACGCGTCAATCATGTCGGCAATAATTTTTCTTTTATGAATCTGCTGGCGCAAATCACGGCGGATTGCTTCAACTGGGTCTTCGTCATGTGCATGCGAGAATACCAA
Organism: Arcanobacterium pluranimalium; assembly: GCF_016907845.1. Classification (GTDB taxonomy): domain Bacteria; phylum Actinomycetota; class Actinomycetes; order Actinomycetales; family Actinomycetaceae; genus Arcanobacterium_A; species Arcanobacterium_A pluranimalium. Next base: position 492,633 of record NZ_JAFBCS010000001.1, on the reverse strand, counting down.
AGGCAAAACAATGCGTGCCTTGTACAAGTCCGCCAGGTCAAAGAGTAGCGACCTCGCATCGCCTCGGTGAATAATCCCCAGCGACGGATTCACGCCGATCGCAGCACAGGCAGTGGCCGCCACCCCATACATGATGGAATTCGCAATATTGAGTCCTGTGTTCACGGCGTCTTCAGCTTTGGTATCACGCTTAAATCCCGAGATACGCATCTTTTTTGCCTGATCACGATACGTGTCGCGCATAATTCTCCCCTCCATGCCACGCATCGCTGCAATCGTCCCACCAGGCATATGCTCAAGTCCGAACTGCCGTTTATAAAGTTCCAGAGCAGCAACCCGCTGAAATTTTTGGTTCGAAATCAACCTCGCCTGGGCAATGGCCCATTTCGACGACGCCGTCAAAGGAGTTGCGTACGAATACGCATTCACTCCCCCACCACCAGTAAAAACAACCGTGCATCCAGATCTGGTACACGACGTCATTGCAGCATGCGAAATACTCGTTCCTGGCCCTAAACAAAGAACGCCAACACCAGAAACTGGCAGCTGAATTCGGTCAACTTGGGCTTCATCTCCACCAACGTCACGAATTGCAACCACGCCAGTGCGGTCTTGACGCACTAAGCAATACTCAAGATACAAATATGAGATTCGATCTTCGGCTCTAATCTGATGTCCAGGCGGGATCGTACTGAATGCCAAAGCTTCCTCAGAATACCCCATGCTTGCAGCCCTCCCTATTTCAGTTTTCCGAATATTGTGCAGATGCCGATATTTGCGAGCGATCGAATCCAGTAACCGCGTCGTAAAATCGCTGAGAATCTGGCAAATACCAGTACCCACGCAGAAGAGAGTTGGCATCACTTAACGCCACGAGTCCGTAATTGGCAGCCTTATCCTTGTCGAACGACAAGCGCACATTCATCGAAGCCTTCATCACCTTACGCACCCGTTCTTTGTCTGAGGCACGTATTTTTAAGAGCTGATCGACGTTCCACTGTTGAGCGCCAGGAACCACATCTGGATCACCACCGAGAATCAATGAATACTGATGCCCCTGATCGATGAGTCGTGTTGCTCTCTCATCAGGAGTAACCGCCCCGGTCATCGACTGAAGCTCGCCATATTCGGCCTCTTCACCAAGAAGTTTCCTCAAATCAACTCGGTTGTTCTCACCCTTCATAGTTTTCAAAGCCTGATCAGCCAAAGCTTCAATATCCTGATCAGTACGCGCATCATCAAAACTAACGGTCGAGGCATCGATAAAGTCTTGGCAGTCACCCGGAACGTTGATCGCACCATGTTTTTCGAGCCACGACGCCGATCGTTTAATCTCCGCAGCAAGATACGGCAAGTACTTTCCAGACTCGTCGTCGTCAAAATACGTTACCGTAAGCACCTTGTGTTGCATCCTCGGCACGCGAGCACTTCGACCGTCGTCAGCTCGTCTCCACAAACGGCCCGCGCGCTGGATTAGCGAAGGCGCTGGGCACAACTCGGTGTTTAGCAAGTCCAAATCAATATCTAACGAAGCCTCGATTGCTTGCGTGCCCACAATTGTTATTTTCTTTGCTGTTCCGCCCGGTCCGATCTCGTTGAGCATTTTATCTGCAGCTTCTTGTCGATGTTTCGCAGTCATGTTCGAGTGAAGTACGACGACGCTCTCACCAGTTTCCTCGATAGCTTTCGCAATGTCTCGCGCACGTTGCACAGTGTTACAAATAATGCCGATGCGTGAATTTGGATATTCACGCCGTTGCTCAGCAAACCATTTAATATGCGATTCGACGAGATTCTGATGCGTCACCTTACGCAGATCAATACCGATAACGTACCTGTCCGTTTCCAATTTTTTGCACACGATTTCTTGCTGACCCTGAGTAACACTCTCTGCCGAAGGGAACGACGCCGGCGCCATCGTGATGCTTTTGCCACCGTATGCGCGGGTGAGCACTTCACGTTGCCAGCTAGGCAAGGTGGCAGTCAAGAACGTTACTCGGGTGTTCGTTGCTGCCAGCCACGGCATCAATCCTTCAAGCAACTTCGTCTGGTATTGATCAAGCGTATGCACCTCATCAATCACAATATGCGAATTGGCTAAGGCGAGAAGCGTAAGGTGAATCCATTTTCCCGGCAATCCTCCAATCAGCGCCTGATCAATCGTGCCTACACACACTGGCGCTAACAGGCGTGCTGAACCAGACTTCACGAAACTTGAGGGATATAAACCGGTAGGATCCTGATGCGGATTTAGGTCGCCGCATTCCTTAGCTGTGTTAATACTATTCGGATCGTCATGTGAATCATCGAAAATCGAGAGTGGCTGCTCATAGAAATCTTCGAGCGAAGCAAGCAAATGCGCCAACGATGCAACATTGGAAGTCTCTGCAAATGCCTTGCGAACACGATTCATGATTGCATTCGAAGTAGCTTGAGTTGGAAGCAGAAATATGAGCCGCTCCGATCGAAGCGAATGCCGCAGTAACGCAGCTTCGGTCTTCCCCACACCTGTGGTGGCCATGAGCGACCACAGACCATCGCCAGTTTCTAAGGCCGCCTGTTGAGCAGGACGTGGCTGATAGCCTTGAAGAATAGCTTTGTAGGCAGCGTCGTCGTTCTCCCACGGGTGATACAAACCAACTGTTGCATCAACCCTGCTTACGGCGGCGCCATATCTGTATTCGATCCATTGACGCGGATTTTCCAAAGAAATTTCGCCCGCGTTCATAAGGTTTTGACCACCTTGAACCCATCGTTCACCAGATGCGATCCTATCGGCCAAAATCACAAGACCTGAAAGCAACACAGTGACCACTGGAAAAACCGTCTCGGGTAACTCGTTCTGATCCACGTCGCAACCTAACGCAAGCAGTGACAGCAGATCCTCGTGCGATTCACGCCAACCAGTCGCCCGTATCTGTTCCTGATAGTCCTCTCGTTCGACGGAACTTAGATCTGGAACCTCAAATCGACCATGATGCCCACCAGAAATTACAGATTTCCAAATATCTTCGATGCGATTATCGCCGCGCAGGAAATTATCAGCGAAATAATAGGCAGAGTTCTGTTCATGACGTCGGATAAACCGTTTCGTACCGTTACGCAGCACAGTGCGTGGGTGCAGATCTTGATAATGCCCCGAAGCATTAATCGCTGAACGAATTTCATTCCATTGGGAATCAGCAGCACCCAGCTGCAACTGAAATCGCGGTGTCGCCTTTCCTACATCGTGAGCGCCTAAAACGAACTGCACGATGTTTCTAGCTTTATCCCCGAAAGCATGTTGTATCAGCTCGCGAAGTTCCGACCGCAACCAGTGATCATAGAGAGCTCCAGCAACACAAGCAGTGTCGAGCATATGAGCAAGCAAAGGATACGGAACATCGAATCCGGTGCGCTTAGCCCACAATTCAGATCGGGTATTCACTATTGGCACCTCACGACCGGTCAAATTGCCTGCACAGAAAGCAGACCACATCCGTAATTCTTTGCCCGTCCCACACCATGCGCCATCATAGTATGCAGAACTTCAACGTCACCGATTTGTGCTACGCCGTCTACCGTATCGACTTGCACCACACGATCACTGAATCGCCGACCATCTCTGTCGACCCCAAGCACTTCACGTTGATGATTAATAATTTGCAATTCTTTGAGAGCAGGATGAAGTTTTCGTTGCAACCATAGCGACATCGGTGATACGTCGTCGTCATTTTCCTCTCCGTCGAACGGAACTGGAATAACGCCTCTACTATCCTGGCTGGGTACGGCCTTTTCTTTGTTTTGACGACGTACCGCGTTTACTGCAATTCGGAAACGTACCGGTGTTCCTTCAGCATAGCTCGGAAGTGTATATTCGACTGTTTCAATCGCTGGATGCTCAAAATCAGGGCGGGCAGTAGACTGTACGAGGAAAAATGCGGGTTCGCCGGGGATCAAGTCGAGCCGGAACAGCGCGTCAGTCTCTGCACGAGGGGAGTCAGTGAACAAATCGCCGAACAATCCCATCACTGCTCGATGCCGAAAGACAGGATCAGCGGGATTCCAACCACGCCCCGGCTTCGCAACATCATCACGAGCCAAGGCTACATGCATGGGAAACTTGGTCAAATACAGCGGCTTGTTCATTGTTGTCCTTCCGTATGCGTCCTCGCATTTTTGTCTTCTATCACATAGAATAACTGGTGATTCCCCAAGCGTTTGGGGGTATTTCTATATTCGTGAATATTGAGTTCCCCGCGCACGCGGGGGGATTGTGGATAGTTACAGAATAAAAGCTCTAATAAAATTTCGCAACATATTTGTGAATATTGATTGACAATCAAACTTTATTGTGTCTACTCTTACATTATCCATAACAATTCTGTGAAATGGAGAAAAATGGAGGACCAAAATATCTTTGATATTCCTTGGATTGATACCAACCGAGGATATTTGAGCCCGCGAGAACTGCTCAAACAAGCACATACCGCCGGCATTTCGCTCAACTTTGCCCGACCCGCATTTGAGGTTTCCACTCAATTTCGGTTCTTGCTCCACACCATTGCCGTTGTGTTGAGACATGAATATACCGATGGAAAAATCTCACGATCTACCACCGAGAACCTACTCAAGAACGGTCTTAGCAATAAAGCAATCGACTCAGGTCTCGAAAAATTAGCTCCGGGAGCAATGCTTCACGACGGCGTCATGCCTTTCATGCAGCGTCCACCACTCCCACCGAAAGGTCCGAAAGATACCTCTCGAAAACTGGGACCCAGCGACCAAGAAGTTAAGAAGCTTTCACCAGCTATGCCGTCTGATGAGGGCGAAGATTTTTGGAATTTGCTGGTCGATTTCCCCAAATCTCTCCCCTACCCCCAAGCTATCCTCAAATTAACCGCATACAATTTCTTCTCACCTGCCGGAAATAACGTCTACGACGGTGATAAAGCAAGAATGGGAACGCCTGGAATGCGTTTTCTTGGAAAAGGAAACGCCGCAACTGAGTTTATTTGGCAGATCGACGGTGGCTCCTTACTTCACTCCTTGTTAGCTTCGCTTCCAAAGGATTGGGTTGCTGGTGATGCTTTACCTGCGTGGGCTGATCGTGAAGGAACGAGTGCCATAGCAGATTCTGGATTGTGCCACCCGTTATGGGCAGCGTCGTGGAGCTCTAACGTTGCCGTTGGATTTTGGGAGAACGACGAACTTACTGGTGTACGCATCGGCGGAGTACCCCAAAATTGGATACTCAAAGAGGTCATGGGTAATTCAGACGAGTTAAACAAGAACTGGTGGGATACCCGTAACACTGCGGATCCAATGTACCTATACATTCGCAATGATCAGAACGAACTCAAAGCTCAGCGAATTGACTTAGGCAGAGACGCAACTGATCTAGCGGTCGAATGGGCTGCGCAAAATAAAACCGAACACCTATTTGCGACAACTAGTAAGCACGTGCTCAATCTCGAAATAGGAGACGCAACGCCGCTGTTCTTCCGACATCAAATTGAAGGAACGGCGTCGTCACCTTCAATCCGAGCTTCGGAAGTATTCGAGGCAGACAAATCATTGTGGGCATTTAACCTAGATAAATACGTTCAAAATGACGTCTCCAACTTCGCCCGGCTCCTTCAAGACGTTCGTAACACAGTTGTTCGACCATTCCGCAGAAAGACGGGAAACGCTAACAATGTTCTTGACGCTTTAGCGGATCGTGCAAACGATGTTTCCCATGCATTTTGGCGCAATATCACTTATACGTACGAGCGTTTCATCACTGATGTAGCCTCCGGCAACGAAAATTATCAGGAGCTGTATGAGAACGTATATTACGAGGCTTTAAGATCGTTCGACGACGTGACGAAAGCTTATCTTGGACAATATCCAAACGACATCTTCCATGTGCGAGGTGCAGTGGGTCGATATGTTCGCAAATTAATCAACGACGATAAAGCCAACCGTGGATTACTAGAGAATTAAGTTAGGAGGAAAAATGCCGCAATCAACCAATTCTGAATTCGCGCTTCTCGCTCGAATAATCAAAAATCGGGACGAAAAAACTTTCCGAAAAGAGCGCGCGAATTTGAGTAGGGGAATTGAAGCTTCCACTGAGCATTACGCTATACCCTATGTCTATCGTTTCCTACCAGAAGATGCTTCAAAAGCAGAGGTAGCAGCATTGACGCGAGCCGCTGCGCTCGCCGCTATCTACACGTCTATTAAGCCTTTCTCAGCACAAGAAACCCCAGATCAGAACAAGAAAAAGCCCTTTGGGCGGTGGTGTTACGAGCTTTCACTGGCATATGCAAAAAAGAATAGCGGAACCGAATCTGTGAACATCGATCCAGATCGCCCCGACCCAATTGGGCAGCGGCTACTTTACCTACACACGCAGTCATTCGAAGAAGCAACAAGGAGCATTCGCCGCCTTCTGCAGATTGCAGATGGTTTAGGGGGAAGTTCTCCACAGCTCGACTATGTGAATCTCTACTACACCTTAAAATACTGGGGAAATGGTGTCAGTGAAGAATCACGCACGCATAGACTGCAGATCTTGCGCAACTATTACGGATCGTTTAGCACTTCCGATAATTCTTCCGAAAACAACTAACCTCAAAACTTTCAAAAATAGGAGCAAATAATGTACCAAAATCTTACAATTCACCTGCTTACCGCCGTTCCATATTCCAATCTCAACCGTGATGACGCCGGAACGCCCAAGCGAGTTATGCAAGGCGGTGCACTGCGCGCACTTCACTCTTCACAAAGTATTAAACGTGGCGTGCGCACCAAATATGAAAATGCAAGCATGGACATTTCGGTTCGTTCCGGTAATCTCGTGAGCGAAATTGTCAAGGTTGCGCTCGAGATGCAACCCGATGCTGATGAAAACGCCATTAAGAAAGCGGCCACAAAAGCCGTTGGATTGCTTACTAAAGGAGCAGACAAATCATCAGATAAAGAGTCTGAGCGTTCAATTTGGATGAGCATGGAAGAAATTACCACTGCCGCGCAAGCGATCCTTAACGACATTGACAGTTTCATGGACAGCAAAGACGCAGCCTTTATCAAAGATGGAAAAACTGGTTCCCTCGCTATCGCGGCATTTGGTCGAATGTTCGCCAACGCTCCCACCAAAGGAACCGAGGCAGCAATCGCAGTTTCACCTGGTGTAACTACCCATCCAGTTGCGATCGAAACTGATTACTTCTCGACCGGTGACGATATCAAAGACCGCAACCACGAATCAGGTGCTACCTTCCTCGGCATCTCCCAATACGTAACCGGCACTTTCTACCGCACAATCAGCATCGACAAGAAACAACTCAAAGAAAGCTGGACAGCCTACGGACTCGAAGATAGCAGGTCTAACCTCGAAGAATTTGTTCGCTCCTGCATTTACGGCATGCCACGCGGTAAAGAGAATTCGACCGCACCATACATTCTCCCAGCTCTTGTAATCGTTGAAGAACAGCAATATCGCACCTCCTACGATTTCGAGAAGCCGGTATCAGCTGGCCGTACAGGTGGATATATGGAACAAAGCATTGCCGAGCTGGCTCGCAAGTTTAAACAAGCACGTGCTTTTGATCCGAAGAACTTTGGCGAGTTGCAGTTGATCTCTGGTACCGATGCTGATCAGCTCGACCCTGCACTCTTTGGCGATGTTAAGTACGCGAATCTTGATGAGCTCACATCATCCGTTGTGGATTGGATTTTACAATGACCGATGCCCTCTATATCCGTCTAGCAGGCTCGCTCCAGTCTTGGGCTGGGCCCGCCGTAACAGGAAATATCGTTCGCACCGAACGATTTCCAACCGTTACGGCCTTGCGCGGACTCATAGCCGGAGCAATAGGTGCGAGACGCGGGGAATTTCCAGATTGGCTCAATGATATAGAGTTTTCTATTCGACAAGACAGAAGGCCACATATCGTTGACGATTTCCAGACTATTAACCCGCGTCCCGAGTCCACCACCTTCCGCCGAAGGATGCTCCTCGTCCAGCGAAAGTCTGCATCAAGCAAGAAGGCAATTACTTTCACCCCCGACGCACAAGGTGGAACGTCTATTGTTCAACGTACCTATCTGGCCGATGGCGAGTTTTTGGTGCGAATCGTGTGTAACGATCACCTCGATGAAATTGAAGATGCGCTCGCATCTCCAAAATTCGTGACCTATTTAGGAAGGAAGGCCTTTCCACCAAGTTTTCCTTTCTATTTGGGTAGAGGAAGCAGTGAAGCTTTCACACAGATTCCGACTCTTCCAGAATCAGAACATGCACCCCAACCCGAGGCTCGCACCTTGGAAGTTCGCCAATACTACGATGCAGGAAACGGACTCCCTCCTCAAGAAGCGAGAAGTCGAGCTCAGTTCAGCGTCGTGGCAACCCAAGATGAGCGACTAGAAATAATCAGCTCACTGCTGGACATCAGACGCCCGTTACAAGAAACGGCGTAGTATCGACCAGCAAGTATGCACCGGAGCGTTCAGCACGTTATTGGCACACTTTGTTGCCAACGAGGTCTCAAATATTGCCAAATGCGGGGTATGGATATCTACTAAACCACGCTAAAGGGTAAAAATACAACCATGGGGTGGGGCGGCAACATCATTCTTCGATGTTGCCGCCCCACCCCGGCCAATTAACTCACAGCAAGTTATAGTCTCACTGCATTAGGCACTACTGCCCAGCTCGTGACCTGCGCGAAAGCACCAATCCGCCTGCTAGCAAGGCCAAGGCCACCAGCCCGAGAATCAGCACTGCCGAACCGGTACGTGCTAGCCAATCAAGTTGCGGCGTCGGTGGCACCGGATCCGCAGCAGCAGGGCGCGGCAAATCAACATTCTGACACGCCACATTATTAGCCGATCCATCGGAGTCAAACTCCATATTCACCACGTTATGGATACCCAGCGGTTTCCCATACGCATCAGTCGATCCGCACTGGAACTTCTTCCAGTCGTATAGGTTGCTCTGCTGATCGACCGCAAACGTCACGGCCACCTCAAATACACGAGACTGCCCAGGCGCCAAAGGTATTTCACTGAGCGGATCAACCTTGGCGAGCGTCCAGGCTTGACCAGCCACAACGTCGTCGCGCTTCACAGGCTCCAACGCCACCATGCCACCTTGCCCGTCCGGCCGCTGCTCTGTCACGAGCACGCCACGAATCGCCGCCGCATCAGGAATCGTCATAGTGTCCGTAACGTCCTTCAAAATTCCAGACGTCACCGACGTCGAACGATTCGTCACCCTCACCTCGTAACGCGCGGTGAACGTGCCGTCGTCATTCTTCGCAACCACGCCAGCACCTTGACCACCAGCACCTTTATCACCTGCGCCTTGACCACCAGCACCGATATTCTTCTTCTCCACAGAGAAGTTGCTCGGCACTGCGCCACAATCCCCGTCATTCACCGTGATGCCAGCAGAAGTCACGAAGGCAATATTGTGTAGATCCACAATTTCATTCGCATTTCGCTCCGTACACTTCTCTTTCACCTGCGGCAATTGGTCCGGCCGCAGCACGCCGTCGCCACTCGGATTCGAAATATTCATCACCACAGTGAACGTTTCAGACGACGCCGGGTCACTTGCGCCCAATTCACGCCTGCCGTCTTGCACGCTACCATCAGGCAAAGTCACCGGCTCCGGCACAATAACCGCATCCAGCTTCCCGCCATGATCCACGAGATTCTCTTCACCAGCAGCTACATTCGCATTTGCTCGGAAAATCTTCGTCACACCCGGCGTCGAATCCGCAGGGTTCGCATCCGGATACGTAACCTTCAAGTATTTGAGCATCACACCAGCTGGCACCTGCGGGCGGTCGATAAGCGAATACTTCGTCGCACCATTGACCGATGGGTTCGTTACCTTGATCGAATACTCCACATTCCAGGTGCCATCCCATACGCCGTTGACCATATTCTGGCTCGTACCAACGTAGGTTTTCTCCACTTGTGCAGCCGGATTGAGCGTATTCACAACGTCAATATCAGTGCGATCGCCAAGCAAATCAAAAGTGAACGTATTGTCGAGACCATCGCGCTTTTCATCACCAATAGCGCCACCATCAATCATGTACCGCACTTTCGGATCCCACTGATATTTGTTCGGATCCACAATGTTCAGATCGGTTACGGTGCGGTCAATAGCCACCCCACCCAAGCTGGTAATATCCGAACCCGGCGGAATCTCAGCCACGCTACATGCAGCGCCACGCGGAATAATACTTCCAGTAGTAACGCGCTCACCACCAGCAGTTACATCAACCGTATCGTGAATTACGGTGCCGTCACCGGCGCGGCAGATGAATCCAACCTTGTAAATCCCATCTGGTTTTGCACCCTCCGCAGCATTTGCGATCGGTGCTTTGGCCAGCGCTAGTTCACTGAACATGCGCTTAGTCTCGTTGGTAACCGCAAAATCAGCGAGCGCATCCACACGCACCACAGCCTGCTTTGCTTCGACCGGCACACTCGTAATCGGAACCGTCCACTCATAGGACGCGTCCACACTCACGGGCTGCTCCGGCCTGCTATTTTCAGTCACGGTACAGGTAGAACCAGCCAAGATTTGGGTATCGCCCTCATCAGAGAGAATCTGCGCGTTGCCAGTTCCTAGCACATACCAAGAACCTGCCTTAACAGTTCCGTCCTCGGCCGTACACATCCAACGCCCCACATACTCATTCTTGAGCGCATCAGTGGTAGCTTGAAGGGATTTTTGCACGTCACCAGTCACGTTTTTCAAAACGTTGATCGAACCGTATTCCCGAACTGCCTTGGTCACAACTCGCAAATATGCAGTACCAGAGGTGCTCGTTGGCACCGACCACAGTCCCGACTTCACTTCGAAGTCCGGATTTGTGCCTAGCGCAGCATAAGCAGCCTTATACCCCGGCTCAATCCACGACCACGAGGAGTCCTTGAACGCGTCGGCAGTTGGCGATTCAGTTCGAACCCTACAGTTCCAACCAGCAGGAATAATGTTCGCACCCGCCGCATCGGTCAAACGGATATGCCCATCAACCACTGGCAATACCACCGCCCCCTCCAAAAGATCCTTCGGATCATTGGGCGAGGTACAACGCCATGCCACTGTGAGCTCCTGCCCGGCCGTCAATACGCCTGGATTTCCCTCGAATTCAGTCGAAATTTCCACGGGTGTATACACGCGCTGCACGTCGTTGGTCACCACTGCCTTAGCCGGATCAGTGGCAGAACCAACCGTTGCCGCAGTGGCATTTCCATCGGTGATCGGATACGTCACCGACGGCGTCGTCCACGCCCATGAGCTGTCTACCAGGCCATCTGCTGCCGGCGTATCTTCGGTGACGGTACACGACGTCGTCAACGGCAATGCGTCCGGCGCAATGCCACTGACACTCGTGAGCGTTGCTGAACTTGCTCCCACGCTCGTCCACGTGCCCTTTGCTATCTCTTGACCAGCATAAACACACTGGTACGTGCCGGAGAACTCCGCCGTCGCCTTCACGGCTTTCTCACCAGCAGTCTGCGCAGCAGGCCCATATGCTGTAGCGATGTCGAGCTTGCCGGTCACGCGTTCAACGCGGTTTGTAACTTTCACGTCGATACTCTGCGCATCCATCGGCACAACGAATGTGTGACCATCGGTCAAAGCAATATCTTGCCCATTTGCGCTCACGCGATACGACGGCGTCGCCCACCGATACGAAATATCTTTCAGCGTGTCTTGGCCGAGCGCGCTCTCGGAGAGCGTGCAGGTCCAACCGCGCGGCACTGCCCGTTTAAATGCCGCAGTAGCGCCATTCGTCACGTCAATCGTGCGAGGATCAAAGAAATCTTTTGCCTCGTCAACACACGACGCGTTAATGGTGAACTTCTGTTGCGGGTCGAGCATGCCAGCAACCTCACCCTCCACAGCTTTCGAAATATTGACTGTGGATTCTTGTTGAATGATTTCGTTCTTGACGACCATCGCATTCGTGCGATCTGCTTCCACGATTGCGGAAGCTACCTCGGCCGTCGCGCCAGACTTGCCCCACACGTAGGAAGGATTGCCGACGACGGGTGCAGCCTTTGGATTCGTCGCGGTAGCGCTCGGTGCCACCTCAGTTGGCACACACGTTGAGTTCAACGGCAAGAGCGTATTGGCTTTGGTCAAATCAACGGTTTTACCTGCCGAATCCTGTGCGGTAAGAGCCACCGTGCCTGGTCCGACGATCGTCCAATTGCCGTTTACCGGCTCGTCGCCCTCATGCGTACATTGGAAAGTTCCCGAGTACGTAACATCGCGGCCGTAGTTGCTCGCCAGATCAACTCCCACAATTTCCTTGCTGAGCTGCATTGTTCCGTATGCGCGCTCGATCTTGTTCGTCACGGTGAAGGTGCCGTTATCTCCGTCGCGATTGACGAGCAAACGGTTATCGGTACCAGACGTTGGCGTTCCATCGTGCGACGACGTGTAGTCACCCCACACGTAGGAGGCATCCTTCAAGCCGCCCGACGGCGTCGTCTCCACTACTGAACACGAGGAACCCAGCAGCACGTCGAACGTGGCGGTACCGTCGTCGGCAATCGTGGCTGGTTGGAACGTCGTAGCCGTTTCACCAGGCAAACTACACTGCAAGTTCACCGTGAACATTGCTTGCCCAGCACCCACAAAGCCCTGAGCTTTGTTTTGGCTATCTACGGTCTTTTTGACCGCAACCTTGCCACGGTGCTCAGACATCACATTGGTCACCGAAACTGCAGCCTCAACAGCCTTATCAGCAGGCAAAGTGAACGTCACGCTGCGATCAGCATTGCTCACATTCGTCACGCCCGTGCCGGAAACGGCGAACTTCACCTGATCCCAGCGATACGGATCTTTGCTCGGCGGCATAGTGGCCGATTCACTAATCGTACAGGTAGAGCCAGCGGCGATATCTTGGCCAGACGACGCTTTGAGCGTCATCGAGCCGCCCGCGGTAAGCTTCTGATCCTTGTTTTCATAGACGATTCCGCTGATCGACTTACAAGTGAAATCGAAGCTGAACTGGGCTTGGGCATCGTATGCCACGCCCGCTTCGCCACCTTCAACCTGCTTGCTCAAAGTGATACCAGCGGTGTATTTCTCAATATGGTTGTCGACCGTGAGCAGCTGTTTTGCGTCCTCGCTTGAAACTGTAACCGTACTTTCTGGCGTCGTATGCAACCAGTAGAACGATGGATTATCGGCTACCGGAGCAGGCGGAGTCGATTCGGTAGCAGAGCAACGCGAGCCGAGCAGCACGTTTACCGCAGTGGCATCACTGGAAAGCGCGGCGTTGCCAGAAGTCACCGTCAAGGTGGCGAGCCCCTTGCCGACGCGCGACCACGTACCGGAAACTACTTCAGTTCCCTCAGCGTAGCTGCACTGCCACGTTCCCGAATAGGTGAGATCAGCTCCAGCATTCGGATTCGAATCTGGCACGGTGAGCTCTTTATTTATAGAGAACGTGCCATAAACGCGCTCATAGGTATTCGTGAACGTCACGCGTGGGAATGGGTGTTCGGCGTCTGTGGACTGCGCATGCGCGGTGACCACGGTACTATTGGTGGCGCCTGACGTGCCATTATGTTCCTGGCCGTACTCGATCTTCCAGCCTGTGCTTGCCCATCGATAAGACTCATCCACAAGGCCGTCCGATTTACCCCTAAGATCCGTTTCGGTGACGGTACAGTCTGTACCAGCCGGAACTTGCTTATTCGTATTGCGCCACACTTCACCCGCGCCGAGCGAGACAGTTTCCTTGTAATTCTGAGTCTCACCCTGAGCAGGGGCGTTACAGCTCACCTCAAAAGTGAACTTCGCATTCGAGTTCAACGGTTTCATATCTGGCGCTACGACCTTGGCAATCGCAATACCGCCATACGATTTCATCGTTTCGTTTTGCACGACGACGGCGCTCGAACCGTCGTCTGCGACCGTCACCGTGTTATTCGTCAACGGTTGGTTAGAGCCATCGAAATACTTGATGGCTTCGCGGTTCCAGTCGAAATCTGCCTTGAGCAGGCTTTCGTTGAAGTTCGCATCCGTCTTGGCTTCAGTGACTGTGCAACTAGCACCACGCGGAGCGCTGATTACTTGCTCCCCATCAGCAGGAACATTAACGGTGTACGAGAAGGAGTCTCCACACTTCACATCAACTGCGAAAGTGTTGGTGCTGGTGCCGGTGTAGCCACTATCGCCCGTGCCACCAGGACCAACAACTTTCTTCTTGATCGTGAGATTGCGTTTGTCCACTTCGTAAGTGTTCTTCACCGTGGTTTTCAGCGTACCGTTGTGGGTTACCTGGTTGGTAGCCTGGCCATTCGCATCAGTCAACGGTGCAATAATTGGGTCTTTCCACACGAAGTAGGGGGCAGAGAACTCGCCGTTTTGCACTTGTGGCTTATCTTCGGTAACGGTGCAGGAAGAGCCAGCGGGAACCGGAATGGTTTCGCTACTACCTGCGAGAATATTGACGGTACCCTCAAATGGTGCGCCCGACGTCGTACACGAATATTTAACAGCGAACTTGGTTGTGCCCACATAACTAGACGGAACCGAAGAATCGGCAGGCGCAACCTCTTTATGAATGCTTAGCGTGCCCATATTGCGCGTTAGGGTATTGGTAATGCGCGCTTCTGGAATATTGGTTGGGTCCGGTTGAAGCCACAACACATCATACGCAGGTTGCGCCCAGGTGTAGGAGGTGTCTTTGACGTTTCCGCTCGGCTGATCCTCAGAAATTTTGCATCGCGCTCCTGCAGGTAGATTGTTTACCACCTGCGATTCACCTGCTGCGAGTTTCACGGTGCCACCATAAGTGGTGCCGTTGAACGTTCCACACTGGTAGTTCACATTAAAGACTTTTTCCGAGCCGCCGGTGAATCCGCTTTCAGGGTCGTTGAGGACCTTCGTGAGCTTAATCGAGCCAGTTTGGTACTCGTTGTTCCAGGTACAGGTGACGTCCGCGCCGTCGGCAAGTATAACTTTGCCATCGTTTACGGCAACGTCAGCACCCTTTGCGTCCTTGCAAACCAGAGATTTTTGCTTGAATCCAACGACCTTGTCGTTCGGAGATTCCGAAAGCGCGTAGGTGCCAGACGGAACCCACTCGCTCGTGCCGGTCACGCCAGAGAGCGTAGTGTTCTTTGTAACCTGATCTTCGGAGACGCCGGTGGCATAGAGCGTCCATTCCTTACCTGTCACTGTGTTTGGGTAGTTACCCGAAAGCTCTTTCTTTAAAGTAAGCTTGGTTTTTGCCTCATACACGTTGTGGAACGTACAAGTGATCTCGTTACTCTGCGTATCGGGTGCCAGACCTACGCGCTCGAAATTGATACTACGACGAGTGACGTCGTAGTCCACCGGGACGTCACTACCTGCGGAATTGACGCACTTCATGGAATCGAGTCGCCAGCCAGTAGAATCCTTGCCGCCGAGTGGATTTGGCGCATCTTCAGTGATTGTGAAATCGCTGCGACCAACGAGGAAAGAATACGATTCCGACTTCGCGGTGCCTGAATCGCCCAGCGCCGTCGGTTTAAGATTTGGGATTGAACCGTTCTTTAAGAAGGTTTTGCTCGATGAGAGAGTGGATGGCGAACCAGCAACTTCGGCAGATTTCACGCCAAGAGTTTCGGAGAACGAGAACTCTGGAATCGTCACATTCTGCGAGTTTGCATCGGCAGTGGCCGTCTTTTTGATTGTAAGAATGCGCTCTTGGTTAAAGGAACCGTAGAGGCAGCCATAGGAAACCTGGTCCTCTTTAGTGACGAATGTATTAACCGGCGCAGAGTTAGCCGGTGGCGTATCAGGGCAGGTGCCATCAGCATCTGGCACAAACCCCCACAACACTAGGCGGTAAGGTACACCGTTGGAATCAATAACGATCTTCGTTGCGGTCGTTTTGTTAATGCGCAAAATATCGTCGGAAGCAGGATTTTTGTTAGCGGCGCCTTTGAGACCTGGGTAATAGTAGTACTTTGAATCTATCCCGTACCACCCATTTGTGTCAGTATCTGCATACATGTCAAAGGTGCCGTACCCCTCACCCATGTACTTGTAGCAGCCCCAATCTCCATTTTCATTCTGAGCCATAACACTACCGTCATAGCAGTAGTACGATCCTGGAATACCAATTGGGGGTGCTATGTAAATATATGCACCTCCGGTGTGGTCTATTGCCGAAGGAACTTCATTATTCGGAGTTTCTTCCTGATCAAAAGGGAAGCTTTCGATATGTCCATTGATGTTTAAATCAATTGAGCCGTGCACGAAACGGTGTTTGGTTTGAATTGGGAAGTTATTGTGGCGCATCGTACCCACTAAGAACTGCGAACCAGCCTTGACATCTCCCGGATTATTGGCTCGGAAACCGAGAGCCGAAGTATCACCCACAGAGATATAGTACGAACACGAGGCGCTATAGCCACGCGATACATACGACCATAAATCCTGTTTTGTGGCGATCTGCCATAGCGGTGCAGAAGTCGTATCGGCGTAATAACTCGAACCATATCCATAGTGAACACAGTCATCTGCTGAATAATCAGGGGATTTCTGTGTCGATTCGTCATTCACGGAAATTTGACCCATCTGGCCATATACGTCACCAATTCTGAGCACATCCGCACCCGGCTGCTCTTGAGCGGCTTGCGCTGAATGTGTGGAATCAACAACCAACGCTGTGATGATCGTCGTGAAAAATACTATAAGCGCACTGAGAAACGCTAGTGCACGCTGAGAAACTGAATAAAATGGCGAGGCCAAGCTTTCAGGCTCACCACTTTTTGGGCGCTGATACATAAGAACTCCGAATTATTCCGAATGAAAAGATTTATATAATGCAGGGCGTTGTAGCTAAAGTCCACCTATTTGCTCTATTACTTGGACTTTTCCGTCATTAATCGCCGAAACACATGACCGTATCGATCATCTGTTTCCGAACACGTCCGCACGCCTGTAGGGGTTCAGCAACTTTTCGCAGCCCTTACTGGAGACGTATGAAAGAATTCAATTATACCTAATCATAACATTTCCGAAATTATGTTATAGATCGTACAAATGAGACATAGTTAATTATTTATTCACAATTTATGTGTGTCGCCCAGTCACACAAAAGTCCTAATAATTTTTGATAACAGATCGTTAACAGAACTCTCTCGACCAGCCCGAATCCCACAGATTGCCATAGAATTCCCCTATGCATATGTTTGGGATAGTAGACATATCCACAATAGTCGCAACTATCGTGGTCACCGCAGCCATATTTGGTTGGACGATTTTCGCCCTGCCTTATTTGTGGATGCGCAATACCAAACGCCGCGACCTACTCATTCAGCAAGGAGAATCTCCTCGCTTCCCCAACTGGGCATTCACATTGACTCACCACCTCAGCCAATTCTTTTGCCTCACCTTATGCTGCATTAGCGCCATTGCTTTAGCAGCAATCCTCGCAAACCACCACACTCTCATGTTTCCCACATGGCGTGCACTCTTCTATCAACTCGGAATCATCTAAGGTGAAATTCTCTTCACTTCCACATCACCCAAAACCACAATTCATGAGGAACAGCAATGCTCGACTTTGGTCTACGTGACACAGCGCCGCTCGTCGTCGCAATATGCATATTCATTTTCGCTGCTCTTTGGGTGATTATTGGCATTCCGATCCGCTGGAAAAAGCGGCTGCGTAACACAACTCCGACACAAGAATCTTATAAATTGAGTGCGCGGTATTTTGTCGAACAAGGCTTCTTCGTGATCCTATGCGCGTTCTCAGCAGTGGTTGCGCTATTTCTCATCATCAACCGAGCTTCGGTATGGTACGGCACGTGGAACGACATCTTTAACAAAACAGATTCAACTCCCACAATCCGCGTCGTAACTGGCAATTCGATACTTCCCCACGCCGATACGAGCGATTCTCCTGCGCCTAAGACCCCGCCGTCGGAAACACCATCGTCGTCATTCATGGACCCAGGAAGCAACGTGATAACCCTAGCGAAAGGCGTGGCATCGGCGTCGTACGTGCTCGACTCGGTACCGATCGACTTCAGTGAGCTGCAAAAAGACCCTCTCAACAACCCCGCATTTGCGAAGTATCAAAAAGAAAAACGCGGCGTTTGGATTCGGGCAAAAATTGACGGACAAGGCGAAGAAGGCGACGGACGTACGCTAATCTACCTGCCGGCGTCGTATCTCACCGAAACAAATAAGGCATATCCAGTGCTCATTGCACTGCATGGGATACCCGGTTCCATTTTGGAGTACCGCGACGCGCTCGACGTCGATCATTACTACGGCAAAACGGTACGTAACGGCACTAACGCCGAGGCGATTATCGTGGTACCGGAACCGTTCCCGCAGAATCTCGATACCGAATGCATGGACGTGCCCGGTGTGGCGATGGAAACCTGGCTGACGTCGATTTTGCCCGCATGGCTGAACCAAAATCTGCGCACCATCCACGATCGCAACTACTGGGCAGTTGAAGGTTATTCCGCAGGTGGCTGGTGCAGTGCGATGTTGGCGATACGTCATCCAGATCTGTTTGGAGCTGGAATTATTAAGGCTGGATATTTTGCACCCCTCTACGAAGAGGGGGACGAATGGAATAATCCGGACGATCCACGCTATCAGCTCAGTGAGGTTGTGAAGAATAAACCTGCCGTGAAACTTTTCGTCGTCACAGGTGAGCAAGACGAATTGTTTAGGGACAGTTACGAAGAGTTTCGGCAGAATGTTCAATCCCCGACTGAGCTCACTGAATACGAGATTTCGGGAAGCACGCATCGGTGGGAGATTTATCGGCAGAGTTCGATTCCGGCGTATGAGTGGCTGGGCAGAAATCTGAAAGGGTTTGCGGCGCAGTCATAATTCGCAAGGTGGCGATCGAGGCGCGAGTTGTGGCGGTTGATGCGCAAGGCCGCGGGTCGCGTACATGCGAGGCGGGAGGCTGCGGACGTATGCAAAAAGTATGCCATTGGTCAAAGCACTGCCGATAACGATATTGTTTTCACATGCCGCACCAACAAAACCCACGTATTTTGCGACTAAGTCGTCGCTTTATGACCGCCGGCCTGGTCATTAGCGTGATGGGCAATCGCGTCATTGATGGATCCTTCGATTCGTTAACTGCCTTAGGAGTTATACCCGTCGCTCTTCTTGCTCTCACAGAACAGCTTGGAAAGCTCATCGTCTTTCTTTTCCCTGCTTATGCGCGCATTTTACGCCGATTCAGTCCTGACTTAGCGCTGATAACCACCGATCTCACTGAAGCGACCCTCTCGTGTGCGGTGATCGCCGGAATTCTTATTTTCCCCGATGCTGCAAGCTGGCTTGTGCTTGGATATGTGTGGTTCGACCTCCTGCTCAGCCCTATACCCGATCTCGCCGACGAGTTTTACGCCGAATCGCTTGCGGCAGCAGACGTATCCGAGACCTTGGCATTCAATACCTCGGTCGATTCGCTACTTGCTTTTACAGGCTTCGTCGTGTTCAGCCCGCTCGGAGCGTTGCTCGCCGATGTCGATATTGCGGTTGTGTTTGCGTGCAATATCGTATTATCGCTGATAGGAGCCGCAATGCGGTGGCGTTCACGCTTCATATGCCCGATTCCAGCTCCCCGCGAGAGCGTCGACGCCGGCGATTACGCTGCCACTGGAGTGCGGCTTCCGCTGCGGCAGTTTTTCGCCGAGCTCTTTACATCTGGAGCGGCTTCACCGCTTCTATCTGCAATTATTGGCGTGGCGACAGCGTGTACAGGTTCTCTTTTTCTTGTGTGGGTATCTCGACTAACCGAAAACCCTGCTCGTGGAATGGCGATCGCGCTCGTCTGTTTCGGTCTGGGTGCTACGGTAGGACCACAGTTAGCAAGAGTTGCAGCAAAAGGTACGTCTACACAACGATTACTGCAAGTAATTGGCCTTGCCGGCGCACTTTTCACGGGCAGTTTTGCGGTATTAACGAGCATATGGGACGTGACTTACGGCATCGCCGTCGGATTCGTGATCGTC
The DNA here is from genome assembly GCF_016907845.1 of Arcanobacterium pluranimalium. Taxonomy (GTDB): domain Bacteria; phylum Actinomycetota; class Actinomycetes; order Actinomycetales; family Actinomycetaceae; genus Arcanobacterium_A; species Arcanobacterium_A pluranimalium. Next base: position 472,626 of record NZ_JAFBCS010000001.1, on the reverse strand, counting down.
ATGGCAACTCTCTCACGAGCACGACTGAGCCTACTCACAACGCATCGACAAACGACATTCAAAGGTGAAAAGTTCCGGCGCATTATGAGTTGGTCATACACTTTTGGGGCAATAGGAGGAATTGTGGGGATTCAGTGCGCGACGATGCTCAACGTCACTCAAACTCCTACCGCGACGCTCACGCTCGCTGCGGGATGTTGGCTAGGGATCGCAGCTGTTGTCACCTCGAAATAAGACCTTGATGCCTGAGTGATACGCCGGCGCGAAGTGTAGTGGCCGATGCGCGAGGCCGGAGGTTGCGGACGTACGCATGTACGGACTGGACATAAGACCGCAGGTCACAGATGCGTGTGGGCATATATGCGCTTAAACAGGGGGTACAAACCCCGCACCCCATTGCAAGTTGGCGCTTTTTAGGCCTTTAATCCACCGCCCATTTTCCCGCGAAAACAAAAGAAAATCCCCGCCAAATCAACGATTTGGCGGGGCACTTGCGGAGAGTGGGGGATTCGAACCCCCGATGCGGGATCGCCGCATAACGGTTTTCAAGACCGTCTCATTCGGCCGCTCTGACAACTCTCCTTGCACGTCACCAAGCCGCTGATCTGCTCACTTTTCTTCTCGCTTCGAAAAGTTAGCTCTGATCAACGCACAGCCACAATAACGTGCCTTACGATTCTAAACGAAAATTGCTCAACTTAAAACTTCGCGTGCACCGATCTCAGTTTCCCGCCAGAAATCACACTAGCTACACACCCCTCAAATTCCCTCAACAGCACTCCCATACTCACCCAACCTTTGGCAAGATGTAAACATGAAAGCTATCCGCACCGTAGATGAAAAGCCCACCCTCAGCGTCGTCCCTATTCCTAAACCCGGACGCAACGAAATCCGGATCAAAGTTGCCGGCGCGGGCATCAACCGAGCAGACCTCCTGCAAACGCAAGGGAAATATCCCCCACCACCAGACGTAACAGACATACTCGGCTTGGAGGTCTCCGGCGTCGTCGACGCAATCGGCACGCTCGATCCCGAGCTGCACTCTCACCCCTGCGCCATCCCAGGCACGCAGGTCATGGCCTTACTACAAGGCGGCGGATACGCGCAATACGTCACCGTCGATCTCCGCCTCGCCTATCCCGTCCCCTCACACCTCGACCTCACCGACGCTGCCGCACTACCCGAAGCACTCGCTACGGCTTATTCAAACCTCGTTCTAGCAGGCGGTATGCGCGCCGGGAGTCGCGTACTCATTCACGGCGGCTCGGGAGGGGTAGGCACGCACGCCATCCAACTCGCCAAAGCCCTTGGCGCGCAGGTGTTCACGACGGCGGGCAGCGCATCTCGCGTCCAGCGCCTACTCGATCTTGGCGCAGATCACGCTATCGACTACCACGAGCTAACTGAGGAAACGCAACTGGCGCAGTGGACCCGTGAGCATACCGACGACGCAGGTATCGACGTCGTGCTCGACGTTATGGGAGGTAACGGGCTTGACGCGAACATACGCACCCTTGCCGACGGCGGAAAAATCGTTGTGATCGGCACGCAAGGTGGCACACGCCCTCAGTTCAATCTGACGCGACTCATGGTCAAACGCGGCTCAATCATTGGCACTACCCTGCGCTCACGACGTCTGCATGAACGCATTGACGTGCAGCAACGCGTGTCACGTGACGTTATCCCACTCGTCACAGAGGGCAAAATCAAGCCAGTGATTGAGCGGATTTACCCTTTTGAACAGGTTCAGGATGCTCATGACGCGCTTGTTCGTGGCGAGGTATTTGGAAAAGTCCTGCTGCAAGCGCCGGCAGAAGCAGAATGAAGCCCATTCCGGGAATAACTATTCCCGAGTCATTTACCAAGAAAGCAATGGTCAGGCACGTGCCGACAGCTATCAGCGTGCACACTTCCACCGATTCCATCAGCTTTCCGTACAGTTTGCGCGCGGCAGGAATAATGACGACGACGATCAGCACCACTCCGGCGAGCGCCACCCATCGGTGCGAGGATGTAACGAGAAGTCGGAGGTTAACCGCGATTTTCCGCGCGATTATTTCACTTGCCTCGCCATCTAGTATGGATTGCACGAAATTTCCCAGATGCGTGCGGGATTGAACTGGACGCAGCCAGTCGATGGTAGCAGTGCCAAAAGCGACCACAATGGCAGCCAGGCTCAACAGTCCAATCTTCTTCCACGACGGAATTATCCTGCCCACTAGCAGCACAAATAAGGCAATCGCTGGAACGAAAGCAAGCGCTCCACCAAAATCAGCACCCATAGTCGGCCACACGCCAATAGCTGCTGCTACAAGCGGCACCACTGCGCTGGCGAGTGCAGCGAAGATTCGTTTCCACCCGCGTCTGATCAAGCAGTGCGCCAAGAATCCGGCGAAAATCAATATTCCCGTCGATAGCAGGGCAAATGGTTCATTGCCCAACCCATAAAAACGGGCACCTAGTAACGTATTGAAGCCCATCGGGGCATCCGACATCACTTTCGCCCCGGTTGCCGTATCAATGACCAGCGCAATTCCGGTCGTCGATCCAATCACGACAAGCGGAAGAAGTATATGGAATCGGAACAAGAAAAATGTGCCAGTGGCAATGACGAGCGCAAGCAGCCACGTCGAGGTGATAATCGCAAATTGCGGATCGCTCGCACGCCACCAACCGTACGTCATGGTAACGAAATGCGAGGCCACCGGCACACTCGAAATCGTCAAGCCCATCACGCCAAGAATTGTGGCAACCCACGGTTTCCTTAAACGTGCGCTCAGCGAATACGAGGTTTTCCGCAGTACTCGTGCGAAATTTGAGCTGTAGATTTTGCGCCTCTCACCAGCGCCAGCGCTCGCGTTGCCAACACCAGTGCTCGCGTTGCCAGCACCAGCGCCAGCACCCGCACCCGCGCCGCGAAAGACCCCAAAAAGTAGTCCGCACGAAGCCGCAATGAAAACAATCGCCGACCACGTCATTTGAACATAGAATCCGCCCCGAACCTTGCGAATTTCGGCAGCCTGCAAGGCCATATCCGCTAAAGAACTGCGGCGCATTTCGAAGCACGAATCGGCAGCGCACGAGCTGAGGTCACCCAATGGCACGTTTTGGATTGCTGTTCCGGGAAGTTGCGGGGCAGACGACGATGCGCCAATTCCTCCTGCGCTATCCTCCGTAGTTCCCCCTGTGGTCTCCCTTGTACCCCCTCCTGCAATAACCCCTGCATTTTTGAGGTGTTCTAGCACAGTCGGCAGAAGCGAAGCGTAAGTAATATTTCCGGTTTGGCGCACTTGTGCACTCCAGGCAACAGTGTTACGTGCCACTTTGCTATTTCCAGCGGAAATAAATCCAGCTTGCATGGATTCCGTCGAGCCAAGACCCTGCAGCGAAGCGAAAACCACCAATGTACCTGGATCTAGTTGTTTCATCAGCGCTTCAACTCGTTGCGCGTTATTCTTTGCCTGGATGTCACGGTAGATCAACGCCGGTAAAAAGTCTGCTCCCGCGCGTGTTTCGGGATCGTTCAGAGGCAAGCGCGTGATGAATAGTGATTTTTCGTTGGCAGCGCTTTGACGATCCGGATCAAGCGCAAAATTACTTATCGAAGCGTCAACGATGGTGAGCTGCTTTGTTAACGAAGAATCGCGAACTTGCTTGGCAAATAATTCATTTCCCAATGCCGCTTCGTGGTAATTATTGGGGGCCTTACCGTGCCGGTTGGCTGCGATATATGCCGCTTGGTTTCCTATGGCCGCGAAATCGACCTGGTGCTGCTCGAGAATTTCGCCAAAACTTCCCAAGGTGAGGTGAGGTGATTCCTCGGCTGCCCGAATGGCGATTGACCCCCAATTGAGGAACTCAGAACCGTAAAATACGCTCGGCTCAATGCACGTCGGCCGGCGAGAAACAGAGGTCTTCGCCACCTGCCCACCTGCGCCCATAGCTACTGCGACATCGATAGGGCACGTCCAGTCAGATAACGACGGCGGAATCACGTTAAACATCGTGCCCGCTGCGGCCCACTGTGCGAGCGCCGGAGTGTTCTGGGTATTGATGTAATCCCAGTTCAACGAGTCAGTGAGAATCACGACGACGGGCTTAGGGCTCACGTTCTCAGCGTTGCGCCCTGTGGCCGGAGTCGTACTATTAACCGCCGACGCTGTGCGACCAGCCAGCGGCACCGTACTATCAACCCTCGGTATCCTACTATCAGCCGCCAGCGTCGCATCACCAACCATCGGCAACGCACCACCAACCGCCTGCGCCTTTACCAGAGCACCAAGCCAAAATTGCGTAATAAGCAGGAAAAATACAGCTACCCCTAACAGCAGTCGCACTACTGCATGCTCAAACGGCTTTCGAGATTTCCTGCAGTTGCGCCTCATATTTAGCCCAGCAATTCTTCTAGTACGAGCGCACAGCCATCCGCATATACGTCCGCAGTGATGGTATCGGCGTATGCCGCAACATATTCTGGCGCATTACCCATAGCGACGCCAAGACCTGCCCAAGTGAGCATCTCACAGTCATTACCTGAATCGCCCACAGCCACGGTATGGCGCGGATCGACGCCGAGAATATTTCGCACATACTCCAGGCTCGTAGCTTTCGAAATCCCCACCGGCGCAATATCCATCCACGCCGACCAACCCACAGCGTATTCCATGCCATGTAAGCCCAGGTCATCCATAACGTCGAGCAATTCTAAGGCAGTCAAATGCGGGGCACGCACCGTCAAACGCGTTGCGTGCGGATCGCTTAACTGCGCAAGAGGCACAATCACCGACTGCCCCGTGAGCTCACCGGGCGGAAATTCCCCGGTGATCTTTCGCGCCTGATCAAGCGTCTCAACTGCCATAACAGCATCAGGTAACGCCTTGGAAATAATCTCAATTTCCCGCTGCGGATCAAAAGTATTGGACGCAACTATCGCCACCTCGGGCGTAGCTTCTTTCACGACGTCGGCCACCGGCGTCGTCCTCTCTTGCGGCGCGATTCCCCCAACACTCAACACGATTGACCCGTTGGAACACACCGCGTATCCACGGCAAAAATCGAATTGCTGCATCGCCACTTGCGCCCCGGAAATGCCGCGCCCGGTAGCGATCACCAAATTCGTTCCAGCAGCTAGATGCGCCGCAATGGCCTCTTTGACGCGCGGAGAAAGGGAAGTGTCGTGGTGCAGAATCGTGCCGTCAATATCGAGAGCAACCATCAGCTGCGGCCCTGCGCTTGGCAGTTCAGCAGCCAAAATTGCCTCCCGCCACGCAGTGTTTGGAGCAGTGCGTGGCGGCAGTCCGCCAGAAGAATCAGACCGTGGTGCTGTCACTTCTTAACCGGTTCAATAACCTCGCGACCACCCATGTATGGTCGCAAAGCTGCAGGGATATAGAGCGAGCCGTCGGCCTGCTGATGGTTTTCAAGCATCGCCACCAGCCAGCGCGTGGTGGCCAAAGTTCCGTTGAGAGTGGCGACGGCGTTCGTGCCGTTTTCACCACGGAAACGCGTGTTGAGACGACGCGCCTGGAAAGTCGTGCAGTTCGAGGTAGAGGTGACTTCCATGTAGCGATTCTGCGTAGGAAGCCAAGCTTCACAATCGAATTTCTGCGCAGCTGAAGAGCCAAGATCGCCAGCGGCAGTATTGATCACGCGATAAGGAAGCTCAGCCTTGGCAATCATTTCTTCTTCCCAAGCCAAGAAGCGTTCGTGCTCTTCGCGCGCGTCGGCAGGATCGCAGTAGGAGAACATCTCCACCTTATTGAACTGGTGTACGCGAATAATTCCGCGCGTATCTTTGCCATAAGACCCGGCCTCGCGGCGGTAGCAGGTAGACCATCCAGCATAGCGGATCGGCCCATTGCTCAGATCGATGATCTCGTCTTTGTGATAACCCGCGAGCGCCACCTCTGAGGTGCCGGTGAGGTAAAGATCGTCGGCTGGAAGATAGTAAATTTCATCGGCATGCGCGCCGAGGAAGCCAGTGCCACCCATAATGTCTGGGTTTACGAGCGTTGGCGTGGTGAGCAGGGTAAAGCCGTACTTCTCTGCCTGATCTGCTGCGGCCGTGAGCAAAGCAAGCTCCAGACGCGCACCCACGCCTTTCAGATAATAGAAACGAGAGCCAGCAACCTTGGTGCCGCGAACCATGTCTACGGCGTCGATACCTTCGGCGACGTCGAGGTGATCCTTTGGTTCGAAACCTTCCGTTGCGAAATCACGCGGCTCACCAACGTGTTTGAGCACCACGTAATCATCTTCGCCACCTGCGGGAACGCCGTCTTCAATAAGATTTGGAAGCTTGAACATCGCCTCCGTGAAGGCTTGATCGGCGGCGTTGGACTCGGCCTCTAACGCCTTGACCTGATCCGAGAGCTCTTTAGCTTTAGCCAAAATCGCTGGACGTTCCTCAGCGGAAGCCTTACCGATCGTTCGTGAGAGCGACTTCTGTTCCGAACGCAGATCTTCGAAAGCTTGAAGCGCCTTGCGGCGTGTTTCATCGGCAGCCAAAATGAGGTCTGCAACGGACTCATCAGCGCCACGTGCACGTTGGGAGGCGCGAACTGCCTCAGGATTTTCACGAATAATGCGGATATCGATCATATATCAAGGATATGCTCTCGAAGCTTTCTCGGCTAATTTGCACGCCAAACTGTTCACAATTGCACTGCAATCAGACGGTAGCTCGCCTAAGAGTCCGCGTAAGAGTCGGTGTTGCGCCAGTGTTTCGCGCCTGCGCGTATGCGCCGCGCCAGCGCGTGCACATTGTGCGAAAGTGTCGTGTCAGCGCATGGGTACCGTACCAGCGCGTATGCAACATGCGTGCACCGTGCCAAGGTGCCGCGTCACAGTTCAAACCCACAGCCCAACCATCAAAACCCGCATTACCACTGCGTCAACACACACCTTTAGCGTACGCTTAGTAACATGAGACCTGAACTCATCATCTCTATCATCGCCTTAGTTCTCGCTGTGATTGCCCTGGGCACCACCGCTGCTGCGTACTGTATGCTGCGAAAGCCACATGCCGCTCAGCCAGCGAATATGCCCACCTCCGAGCCAGCGAGCGCGACTGCGCTACTAGAGGCCGAAGCTTCCGTCGGCGAGATTCTCGACGGCCCGCCCCACGTTATCTACAATCCCAGCAAAACTGCCGATTGGCGCAAAATCCGCGAAGAGCTGGTGCGTGCGGCCGACGCCGCCGGTTTGCCCGAACCGGTATGGATTAAGACGACTGAGGAGGACCCTGGTTTCGGTCAGGCTCACCGCGCGCTAGCGAGTCGCGCATGCGTTGTTATTGCTGCTGGTGGCGATGGAACGGTTCGTGCCGTTGCGCAAGTACTCGCTGGCACCAGCACACCGCTCGGCATTATGCCTGTTGGCACTGGCAATCTTTTGGCCCGAAATCTAGATTTCCCAATCCAATCCATCAAAGATCTTGCGCAAATCGCTCTCACTGGCATCAATAAGTGTTTCGATGTGGGACGCATCAATATTGAGGAAACGTTGAGCGAAAGCCAAATAGAGAGTCAATCAGAGAACCAGACAGACGACGGCTCGGCCGCACCAGCTGGTCATCATGCCTTTATGGTGATGGGCGGTGTGGGATTCGATGCCGATTTGATGGACTCTACCAAGTCAGAACTCAAAGATCGGATCGGCTGGCTCGCATATGTGCAGGCTGCAAGCACACATCTTTTTTCTTCCAAGCTCAAAGCGCAATTGCAGCTCTCGGCTAATCGGCAGCCGGTAGACGTGGAGGCCCGCTCGGTGATGTTCCTCAACTGCGGCGAACTCACCGGCGGAATCGTGCTCGAACCTCATGCCGATCCAGCTGATCAATGGCTCGACTTGGCAGTTCTTGACGTGCGCGGAGGAATCCTTGGCTGGTTCGATCTAGCGCGCCGCGTGATCCTCAAAGGAATCGGCTTCCAAGCGCACGACCTCATCAAACAAAACGTCGTAGCTGGTCACATCACCACACGGCGCATTCGCGAGTGCCGCGTAGCCCTGGAAAGACCTCAGCAGCTACAGCTCGACGGCGATGTGCTCGGCGTCGTCCAGGACTTCACCGTGGAAGTTTTGCCACAGTCACTCTACATCCGCACTCGACATTGATCGGCTGACCAGGCTTTTCACCCAAGCTCGTGCCGCATGGAAATCGCTATCTGCGGTACCTGCCAAGAGTTTTGTTTTCACGCCAGCTGCCGAGGGATACGAGCCAAGGAAAGTCACCTTGGGGCTCACGCGATGCAAAGCAACCAGCGTGGACTGAATCCGCTCGTCGAAAATATGCCCCTCGGCGTCGATAGAAAACGCGTATCGACCCAAAGAATCTCCGATCGGACGCGACTCAATCCGGGTGAGATTCACCCCATGAGCTGCGAACTGTTCGAGCAGCGTAAGCAAAGCACCAGCTTCATCTGTAGGTAGCTGCACCATCAAAGTCGTTTTATCAGATCCGGTACGCGGCGGCACTGCGCCAGCCGCGCCTATCATCACGAAGCGAGTGACGGCGTCGGGATTATCGGCCACATCCGCACTCAACACCTCGAGACCATACTGTTGCGCTGCGAGAGGTGAGACGAGCGTGGCGTCGTATGCGGCGTCGTCGTAAGGAAGCGTGAGGCCTTTGGCACCTGCTGCGGTTGACGTCGCCGGAAGATGGACGACGTCGGGCAGGTGGGTGAGGAGCCAGTTGCGGCACTGCGTCCAGGCGGCGTTGTGAGTGGAGATTCGCTTGACGTCGGCGAGCTTCGTACCAGGACGAACAGCAAGCACAAACGAAATTTTTTGCAAGACTTCGGCGCCGATAATCAGGTCGGCGCTTTGTGCGAGGGTGTCGAGAGTTGCGTTGATGCCACCTTCGACCGAATTTTCAATAGGGACGACGGCGAAATCAGCTTCACCCTCACGCACCATTTTTATTGCGCGCGGAGCGTCGATTGCGGGAATATGCGTGGTATTGGAGTCTTCTGGCGCGATTACATTGAGAGCTTGTTGGCAGAAAGTGCCACGCGGGCCGAGAAATGCAAAACGTGTTGGGCTGGTAGCCTCCGTGCCGGGCGCATGTCCAGTTGGAGCAGTGCGCGCAGTTGTGGTTGGCTCAACCTGCGCGGGCGTGCTTACTGCTGGGGTGGCTCCCGCAGATGCTCGTGCGCCTGCCGTATGTTTGGTTACGCCATCCATATATTCTCCTCACAGTGCTTAGCTTTTACTACTGTAATGCTTTTAGAAACGGCACGCTTGCGATGAATACTATGCGGAAAGTGAGAGATATCGGGAAACTGTAGTTGAGTATCGTAGGATTGGATTGGGGAATATTATCCGAGCGTGCCTATTTGACTGCTTTAGCTGCAGCGCCGGCTTGTGGTTGGCAATGCCGCAGCTCGCGTATGATGTTTTCCATTGATGTCTGTGTTCCGCTAAGAAAGTAGATTCCTGCACGTGAGTCAAATATTCAACCCGAAGTCACCGGTGGTGATTCTTATTTCGGTCATCGTGGGGATTTGCGCTGTTTTTAGTGCACATTTATTGCATCCTGCTGGGGAAACGCAAGCTTTCACTGCAGCAAATAGCGCAGTTTCGACGGCGGAGCAGACAGGTCAAGACACGGCGGGCAAAGGGGCGTCGGGAACGGGTACGGCGGGAAATGGAACGCCGGGAGCAGGCACGTCAGGAACGGGCACAAAAGATGCAAAGCCTTCGCAAACTCCGCACAAAACGCCAGTTGTTTTCATCGGTTTTTCGGGCGTGCAATGGTCTTATGTCAACCCACAAAATACTCCACACTTAGCTGATTTTGCTGGTAAAGCAGCTACCGCAAACAACGTAGTGCGCACGCTCGATACCACGACCTGCCCAGACGACGGCTGGCTCACCGTTAATACTGGTATGCGCACTACCTCGGCGCGTGCGAATGGCGATTCGTGTGCGCTTCTTCCTGAGCCTAAAGCCACTGGTCAATTAGGGCGTACACTGGCGATTAGCAACTGGGCTGATTACGTTGGCGTAAATGAATCCAATGCTTACAACCCCAAACTCGGATTATTTGGCGAAGAACTTCGCACCGCTGGTAAAAAAGTGGCGGCTGTAGGTGGCGGAGCCGCGCTCGCTATTGCAGATAAATCTGGCAATGTGGTGGGTGATTATTATGCTCATATTGCAGATATGAAGGGTTCGCTTTCGCAATATGACGTTGTGGTGATTGACCTTGGCGCAGCTCGCCATCCCAATTGGCCACTCGGCCAGCAAAATCACGCAGGTTCGGTCTCCGAATTGAAAGCAGCGTTTTCGCAGCCTGCGCCGGCTCCGGCTGAATTATTGAACCAAGTTAAACAGATCGATCAAGCACTGGGCACTGTGCTTTCCAAGATTGACCCCGCCGCAACGGTGTTGATCGCCTCGGTTGCCGATTCAGATCAGATCACAGCGCGAATGCAGTATTTTGCCACGCGTTCCCCGCAGACAGAGCAGATCGGCACCGGCGCACTAGCGCATGCCAGTTCTACCCGCCAAGCAGGGATTGTACAGCTCACCGACGTCTTGCCTACGCTGGGGCAATTATTGGCGCTCCCTCATACGTCGAGTCTTACGGGCAGTCCGATCCGCTACTCCGTTGACGAACGTTCTGCGCAAGAGCGGTTGACGCATCTCGTTGATGTTGAGGAGCGGGCAACCGCTGTTCGCCCAGCTGTTGGGCCTTTTTATATCATCTTTTCTGCTCTGGCAGTGCTTTTGTTGAGTTGGGCGCTCATATTAGTACGTGGCCACTCAGCGCGACGCCGCAGCCACAGTTTGGCGATGGCGTACGGGCTGTTGTCGGTAGCGGCGTTGCCAATCTCTACATTTCTTCTTAACCTCGTCCCGTGGTGGCGACTCCCCCACGCGCACCTGTTTTTGATTTTATTTGTGATGCTTTTGGCTGCGTTGCTCGGGTTGATCGCATCGGTTTCTATGAAGATGGATGTTTGCGCTGGTGCTTTCGTTATCGCCACGATTACAGCTACCGTTTTGGGAGTTGATGCTGCACTTGGATCACCTTTACATTTTTCTTCGATTATGGGTGACCAGCCACAGTCTGGCGGACGTTTCTATGGCATAAGTAATGCGCCTTTCGTGCTTTTTGCTACTTCGATATTGTTTATGGTTGGGTATCTGCTGGATCAAATGCGCAAGCGTTTGGCACCGCTGTGGATGCGCGTTGTGGTGTTGCTGGCTTTCGCATTTTTCGCCATTGTGATTGATGGAGCACCTAATATTGGCGCAGATTTTGGCGGTCCTCCTGCCTTGGTGGTTGCGTTTGTGCTCATCGGTTTCTTGCATGCGCAACGGCGGATGAGTTGGACATCGCTGCTGCTCATCGGCACTATTGCAATGGCAGGAATGTTCGGTATTTCTTATCTTGATTGGCGCCAGCCGGAAGAGGACTGGTCGCACTTTGGCCGGTTCTTTGATTCAGTTGTTTCTGGTGACGTTTTTGCAGTTATTGCCCGAAAATTTGAATGGATGACGACGTCCGCCCCAGTGTTCGTGTGGTTCATCGTGATTCCGTTGGCTTTGGGTGGGACTTGGTTGGCTTTCCGTCGTCGTGCCACGATCGCTGACCTCATTACACCCACTGTGAGCAGCTCGAAGAATGCAATCTCTGCCGATCTGTGGATAGCTTTCATCGCTATGATTGCGATGGTATTTGTTGGGCTACTGATTAACGATTCAGGACTGGTTCTGCCCATGATGGGCATCCTCTTTGGAGGATCACTGTGGCTAGCGCCCGCAGTTGCATTTCACGGAGCGAATCAAGCGCATGACCATGCGAATCATGAGAAAAATTAGCGAATCACGAGCTCAACTAGGTAATCGCCGATAGGTAATCTCTAACTATTTTTCCTGGTAGGCGTTGTACGGCTCGCCCGCAATGCTTGGATTGGAATTGCGTTGCGCTTTGCTTACCCCAACTCTGCGAAGCTTGCGGCTATTGACGGCAAGTAAGACGTCTTTATACTGCATAGCGCGGTGAATCTGCCCAGAGAGATCGTTCGCCGTCGCACGATGTTTCAGATTGCATGGCACCTCTTGCACGGTAAAACCAGCAGTCAAAAGGTCAATCGTCATGCCAACTTCCACACCCCAGCCGGTTGCTAGTGGCTGAACGGCATCAAACGCGACACGAGTGATGCAGCGCTGGCCAGATAGCGGCTGTTGTGGCGACCATCCAGTAAGTTTTTCAATCGCCTTGCGCCCAAGACTCGTCACAAATCCATGGCCTCCCGCGCCTGCCTGCGGTGGCAAATATGCAATTGTACAATCCACGTTTCCAGCAAGAATAGGATCAATCAACGGCGCACACTCAGCGGCGGAGTCACCCAAATCGGCATCTAAAAACAGTAGCGCGCGCGGAGGAGCACCTTTAGCATCGCGCATTCCTGCCACCGATGCGCCAGTTCCCATTGCCGAAGCCTTACCGCGGTTGTGAGAATGACGAACCACCGTGGCACCGGCAGCACGCGCAACCTTTTGCGTATCGTCCTCGGAACCGTCGTCGACGACGATCACCAAATCAACTCGTGGAAGCGCCCAAGCAGCGCGAATAGTTGCACCTATTCTTTCGGACTCGTCTTTTGCAGGGATGACGACGGCGATGCGCTGGTTTTCTTGTACGTTCACAGAATAAATTATACGGATTTTGTAAAGAGTTTCCCCAAAATGTGCAAGGTTTCGCAATTGGAGAATGGAAACTCACATATTATCGCTACGAGCAATTGCCCAATAACAATGGCAGGCGACGCGACTAACGTGTACCTGCCATTGTTATTGTTTATCTATGTGATCGATTAACGAAGAGTTACTTGACGAGAAACGATACCGGCCTTAGCCCGGCGCTCTTCCGGCGTCAACGCTGCACTCGACTCAATCTCAGCAGTCAAGACCTTGTCAAACTCAGCCATTGGCTGTGAGAGTTCGCTTGCTTCAGTACCTGGCTCAAGCTCAAACACTGGAATCAACAATCCTTGCGCACGGAACGCCCCAACAAAACGTGCGCCGTCAAAAGTGAGTTCACGTCGAGTTTGTAGACGTGCCAGAGCATTCAGGATCGAATCTTCATCCTCTTTACGCACCCAACGCACAAATTCGCGCTGCATACGAGTCCAGTATGCGCCGTCTACGCCATCTACCAGCACTGTTGGAATGATCTGTTCCTTAGTTTGGCTGATCGCCTCGGCCACATCTGGCTTTGAGGCCTCATCTTCACCAATCCAGAAACCAAAATCTTCCTCGAGCTGAAGCTTGGATTCGAAGCTCAGATCCAAAATATCTTGCAGACGCGAACCCGGCTCAGGCTGCTCGGTCTGGTTGAAAGTCTCGCCGTTCTCCAGCTCAAGACCCCACAAAATCCGATCAGCGATATCGGTCGATGCGTCACCAGAGCTCATAACCGTCTGCGCCGCAACCAACAGTTTTCCGTCCGAGCGGCGAATAGCTCCAACCATCTGTGGAAGCATGGTCACCAGCAAAATTTCTTCTGCACCATGCTCTTCGGTCGTGCGCACAGGCAATGTAGCTGCCGGAATAATCTCACTCATTGCAACAAGCTCAGCTTCGAACGGCAGCCCCTCAAACGGCCGATCAACAAACTGCACGCGAGCGCGCTTTGGCTTGTTTTCCTTAATACGACGGCTCTTCTTACCCATATCTACTCCATAAATAGTTAAATTAAAAACGATTAGTCCATTGCGCACCTAGTCGGCGACGCTGCTGATCCACAGTGCTGCGAGTGCGCGCCCTGCCAAACTTCCGTTACCAGTCCGCTATCAGTCCACCACGCCGTAAAGACGATCGCCGGCGTCTCCCAATCCTGGCACAATGAAGCCCTTTTCGTTGAGATGATCATCTACTGCAGCAACGATGATCTTCACATCTCCCCGATCCCCGATATGCTCTTCGAGCGTCTTAAGACCCTCAGGAGCAGCAAGAATACAGATTGCCGTCACGTCTTTCGCGCCACGTTCAATGAGATAATCGATAGCTGCAATGAGCGTATGACCAGTGGCAAGCATCGGATCGAGCACGAAACACTGACGATCGGTGAGGTCATCAGGCAAACGGTTGGCATATGTGATCGCTTCGAGAGTCTCTTCGTCACGCTTTAATCCGAGGAAGCCGACTTCCGCCGTCGGCATCAGACGCGTCATACCCTCAAGCATGCCGAGACCTGCGCGCAGAATCGGAACCACGATCGGGCGTGGTTTCGAGAGCTTAGCGGCCGTCATCGGCGCTACCGGGGTGTTGATAGCTTTGGGCGTGATCGATACGTTGCGCGTGGATTCGTATGCGAGCAGCATAATCAGCTCTTCAACGAGCTGGCGAAACACTGGCGACGGCGTATTTTCGTCACGAAGCACAGTCAGTTTATGGGTTACGAGAGGATGGTCAATCACCTGAAGTTTCATACCTTAAATGTACCGTGTTCTAGGCCGCTAAGGGTAATACCATAGAGATATGTTTGAAAATGAATCCAAGCTCATGGCATACGCTATGACACTCGCCGAACGCGCCGCGCAGCTTGGCGACGTGCCGGTGGGCGCCGTCGTCGTCGATACCAATGGAACGATCGTCGGTGAGGGATTCAATACGCGTGAGGCCGACGCCGATCCGGTAGGTCACGCTGAAGTCAATGCGTTACGAGCTGCGGCGACGTCGCTCGGAACGTGGAATTTGAGTGGCTGTACGCTTGTGGTCACCTTGGAGCCGTGTACGATGTGTGCCGGTGCGATCGTCAATTCGCGCATTTCACGTGTGGTTTTTGGCGCTTGGGACGCGAAGGCTGGCGCGGCAGGTAGCGTGCGTGATGTGTTGCGGGATGCCCGCTTGCCACACAGGGCTGAAGTGATTGGTGGAGTATGTGAGACGCAGACCAGCGACCAGCTAAAAGAATGGTTCAAACAGGAGTTGCGTGTGAAGTCAATAGCATCTGAGGCGCCAGAGTTGTAGATTATGGGAAATTACCGATAGGATTACAAGCCGAGGTGACGTGTCCGAGCGGCCGAAGGTGCAGCACTCGAAATGCTGTGTAGTTAATAGCTACCGTGGGTTCAAATCCCACCGTCACCGCCATTTTCCCTCAGAATACTTAGGTGTTCTGAGGGAATTTTTGTATTTCTGTAAGCCCTACACTCATGGACTAGGGGCAGGCTGTCGAGTAAGGACTCGGGGTTAGATGCAGAAAGTTCTGACTCGAGCGAGTTCGGCATTATTCTCTTTAATGGTTACTCAGCTTGTGCTGCCAAGATTCTGTATTTCATTGACGCACACTATTGCGGTTATCGATGTGGGCGACCATACTTAGTGAGCCTGACATGTAAATGAAGTACCGATAGGCATTAGCCCTTATGTGGAGCTGGCCACCCCTCATCAATGCAGCATCTAGCTCGCCATAAAACATGAGTATACGAACAAGTTCATTATAACAGTTTCTTGACATCTACGATGAGTTCTAATAACTCTATGTATAGGCGTTTTCAGACGAAAGGTTCATTATGGATAAGATTTCATCACGACCGTATGTTGTAGTGCTCGCCCTTTACGCACTTTTCGAAATCTCAGTATTGGCATATGCAAAATATGGCGTAGGTGCGACTTATGGAAGCAAAGAGTTTATTCATGCAATCTTTGTACCACATGCAATCATGGCAGTTGTTTTAATAGCTTACTGCTACTTCAGCCGTGACAGTTACCAGCTTCCTAATCCATCGCAGCCACTCGGATGGAAACTTATTTTGCTTTCTTTAGTTCCTACAGTGGTTGTTGGCGGATACGTGATTACATCTCAGGCGTCTGCTACCAAGGCGTTCATCGTTCCTTTTATGGCGATGCTTGCCGTGGGCATTTCAGAAGAACTGACTTTTCGTAAGATCGTGATGACGTCGTTACTGAAAGACATTTCGCCTGCTCGCACAATCCTTGTAAGTGCTGTAATATTTTCAGCACTTCACGCGTTTAACCTCATCGCGGGCCAGACACTAAAAAGCACTTTCACCCAACTATTGATGACGTTCCTTGCCGGACTCGTATACGGCGTATTCTATATGTACACGAAGAATATTACGGTGATGATTTTTCTACACTGGTGGTGGGATTACATCCTCATTTCTGGCGCAATCAAACCTGAATCTCCGTGGTCAATGCTGGTATTAGCAATGCCACTCATTGAGCTGATCGCCATGGGCATCATTCTGTACAAATACAAAGAACTTCGAACAACAGGATACTTGGCAAAGTAATCGACATCATAGACCAAAAATTGGGGCAGTTTCGCGCACATCTCACCATATATCGAGATGTGCGCGAAACCGCCCCAAAAATCAACACTGATCAGTGCACAACAATCACCAATCGGCGTGGAAAACCCCGTCTTTATCTACCCGCTTGAAGCCATGTGATCCAAAACAGTCCCGCTGAGCTTGGATAAGAGCCGTCGGCAGCCTATCACTTCGCAAGGCATGCGCACAGGGTACGGGTGAGCTTACTCGCGTTTTTGCTCAGCACATTTGGTTGCAGCATCACATAGTTTTTTGCTGCTGATGCCGATAAGTCCGTCCCCATAAATAGGAAACAAAAATAATCAGAACTGCGATGCGCGTCCACGACGAGTTTTGAATTATCACCAGCACGCTAGTAGACAGAAGATACAAAGCAGCGTAGAGAGTGGAGCGTATCGATTCTTTCCACCGCTTTCTCAATGCCCACAGCCCTATGACGCTGAGCAGGGTTATCTCCGCCAGAACAATCGGATCATGCCATGATTGTCGGTTGATATTATCGGCAATGACGACGATCCACACGACCCAACACGCTTCGGGAATTAACTCTTTAAGCAATCTCATCGGTAGACCCTATCAACAAACCACATATCCAATTCACAACGAATGTTTTATTCTATGTTAAGTGCTAAAATTATCACGTAAAATTGCAGATCGACGAAGAGGTATGACGGCAATTATGGGTTTTATGGATAAAGTAAAACAGGAAATGCAACAAACAGCACAGGGAATGAAGCGTGGTGCTGAACAATCTTGGAATGACGCTAAAGCAACTGCTAAGCATGCCATGACTAGCATCAATGAAGAACGTAAAGAAGTAGCATTTGAAGATACCGAAACAGATATCCCCTTGCGTGTATTCGAATCTCATATTGAAGGTGCGAAAAACGCCAAAGTCCGCGTATTTGAAGACCGTATTGAATGGCGTCGTAATCGCGGAATATCAATGGTAAAACTTGCGGCAGGCTTAACCACTGGAGTTAGCCTTCTCGTCACCGGAATTCGCGGTGGCGATGACGGATATGAAATTGTATGGATGCGCGACATAACCGCCATATCTAGCCATAAAGACGGATTGGTGTATAGGGCAGTCAAAGTGTCGACCTCGGGTGGTGACGTAACGTTCCGGATCTCCCGTTCAGAAGCCGAGGAAGTTCGGGAAATGTTACTGTCCTTGGTGCAGAAAGCTCGTCAACAGCCAGCACCTCAAATTGTTTCTCCGCAGGTTCCACCCACAAATAGCGGCGACGACACACTCGAGAAACTACGAAAGTTAGCTGAACTAAAGGACCTGGGCATACTCACCGACGAAGAGTTTAATGCGAAAAAGGCGACCTTGCTTTCACAAATTTAACTATGCATTAACAGTTATCCCGCAATGCACGCACTAGCGTGTTTTGCAAACTAAGAATTGGGGCGGTTTCGCGCACATCTCACCATATGTGGAGATGTGCGCGAAACCGCCCCAAAATTCAGCACTGATCAGTGCACAACAATCACCAATCGGCGTGGAAAACCCCGTCTTTATCTACCCGCTTGAAGCCATGTGATCCAAAACAGTCCCGCTGAGCTTGGATAAGAGCCGTCGGCAGCCTATCACTTCGCAAGGAGTCGATGTAACTTAGCGTCGCATACAGCGCAGGCGTCGGAACACCAGCCGATGCCGCCAATCCCACAACGATCCGCAAAGAAGCAAGATATTCATCAAGCACCTCACTAAATAGCGGCGAGGCCAACACCAGATCGAGTTCAGGCTCTCGCGAAAACGCATCGCTAATAGTTTCAAGAAGTTCAGCTCGAATAATGCAGCCAGCACGCCAATTGAGCGCCACCTGAGCCTTGTCAATTTCCCAGCTGTACTCCAGCGAACCAGCGTCAATGATCGAGAATCCTTGCGAATAGGAGGCAAGCTTTCCAAGGTAGAGCGCCCTACGCACGTGTTCCGTCATTTCGTCGAGGTCAGCGACGACGCCCTCACCACAGCTCTCATGCCAAGCAGGCATCACATCGGCATCTGTCCCCTGACCGAAAACTCCGCGCCCACGGTACGGAGCGCCCGAGAGAACACGCGCCTGCACGGCCTCAATGAGAATACTTGCCGGAACGCCCAACTCCAGCGCAATCTGCGCAGTCCACAGCCCGGTACCCTTTTGACCAGCAGCATCATCAATCACGTCGATAAGCGGCACACCAGGAGAATCTTCGCGTTTAAGAATATCAGCAGTAATTTCCGTCAAATAGGAACTCAGCTCGCCCTCATTCCACCGCGTAAAAACCTCAGCGATCTGCGCAGGCGAAAGCTGCATTCCCGAACGCATCAGCGCATATGCTTCAGAAATAAGCTGCATATCGGCGTATTCAATACCGTTATGAAGGGTC
This sequence comes from Arcanobacterium pluranimalium, assembly GCF_016907845.1. GTDB lineage: Bacteria > Actinomycetota > Actinomycetes > Actinomycetales > Actinomycetaceae > Arcanobacterium_A > Arcanobacterium_A pluranimalium. The sequence goes on along the minus strand of NZ_JAFBCS010000001.1, from coordinate 453,931 downwards.
TTGACGAAATGTCCTGCCCCATTTTCTCCAATATGCGCACAGCAAGGGGCACCGTCTTGGGCTTTTGCAGCAATACTTTCAAACATGCCACCGAGCCGCTCATAAGCCTGCACCGATCCACCCACCATGAGAGCCGGGCCATGCAATGCACCCTGCTGCCCGCCCGACGTACCACAACCGACGAAGTTGATACCACTATGAGCGAAATGTTCTTCTCTCCGGCACGTGTCGCCAAAGTGAGAATTGCCCATATCGACGATAATATCGCCGGAATTGAACTGCCTTGCCAGATTTTCTGACACCGAATCGACCGCCTGACCAGCAGTAACCATCAGCATAGCCACACGCGGAGTCTTCAGCGCTGCGGCAAATTCTTCCACCGCAGCAGTTTCGATAAACTCGCCTTCATCTCCATAATCGGCCAGAAACTGCTTTGTGACCGCAGGGTCGATATTGGTCACCGCAACCACATATCCCCTGCGTGCGAGGTTACGAGCCAGCGCCGCGCCCATCACGCCTAATCCATAGACGCCGATGTCCGCACGCGCCGAAGATGCCACATCAGCTGCCACAGACGACGGCTGCGCAAGTTTTTCTGTAGCCGCGGTCAGTACCGATGGAACTTTCCACAAAAACTCCTCAACCTCGGAGGCAATGGCCTGTGGAGTTGCGGAAATATCACACACTTTCCCCACTTCATCTGCCTCAAGCGGCTCTAAGGTGGCGAACTGAGAAGCGAGCAGACCAACGGGCATAAAGTGATCGGTACGCGCCGCAAGACGCCGTGCCAACAGTTCGCGATCGCCGTCGAGATGCATGAACACAACTCGCGAACCACCGCGTCGAAGCACATCACGATAGGTTTTCTTCAACGCAGAGCAGGTTACGATAGTGCTTTCACCACGTAATTCCTTCTCTTGCATCCACGTGCGCAGAGATTCGAGCCACGGCCAGCGATCTTCATCAGTAAGGGGAATACCTGATGCCATCTTTTTGATATTAGCCTGTGGATGAAAATCGTCCGCTTCGGCAACAGCCCAGCCCAGGCGATCACCGAGAATGCCAGCAACGGTAGTTTTGCCGCATCCACTAACACCCATAATTACCACGTGGATTGGTTCGCGAGTTGTATTCATGTTCATTCTTCAATCATTAGATAGTGTTCATAACGTTGAGGCATATGCGTCAGGCGAATATGTACAGTACGCACACAAGCGCGAATCCAACAATAGATTCGAGCGTCTGCTGAACCGTCCACGTGCGCAGCGTCGTCTTTACGTCCATTCCAAGCAAACGACCCACGAGCCAGAAACCCGAGTCGTTGACGTGCGACGCAAAGACAGAACCTGCCGAAGCAGCGAGCACGATACATGCCACTCCAAGATCGGATAGTCCCGCAGCGGAAACAGCTGGTGCCATGAGCGAAATCGAGGTGATCAGAGCAACCGTCGCTGAACCTTGTGCCAGGCGCAACGCCACTGAAACGAGGTAGGTAGCCAGCAGAAGTGGAATTCCGAGGTTGTTCATCGTATCCGATAATGCACTACCGATGCCAGACGTGCGCAGCACGCCACCAAACATTCCACCTGCGCCGGTCACGAGAATAACCGAACATACCGGACCGAGTGCCGAGTCCATAACCTTTTCCAGACCCGCGCGGTCGGCACCAACATAACGGCCAAGCAGAATGATCGCTACAAAAGTGGAGATCAGCAAGGCGATAGGAGTTTGCCCGATTTGCAGAAGAACTTCAACAAAAGCCGAGGTAGGAGCCTTGGTATTTGTTTCCGCTTTGGTCACAACACCGTCGATCACTCCTGACTGCACCAAAGCATTAACTCCTGTGTTGAGTGAAATAAGTAGTGCAGGAAGCACGAGCGTGAAGATCACAGTTCCCACTGATGGAAGTTTCTTTGGAAGATCAGCTTCATCGATAGTTCCAAACAAGTTCGGGAACTTAAAATTGGTGTGTTTGGCGCAGTAACGACCCCATAGCACACCGGAAACGTAGAACGAAGGAATCGCAATCACAATTCCAAGAACCATAACGAGTCCCATATTGGCCTGGACGATCGTTCCAGCACCAACCGGGCCTGGGTGAGGCGGAAGGAATACGTGCATCACGGAGAATGCTGCTGCAGATGGAATTGCGTACAGCAGGATATTTCCTCCGAGACGGTGCGCCACGGCGAAAATCACCGGCAACATCACGATGAATCCGGCGTCGAAGAAAATCGGGAAGCCCAAGATGAGCGAAGCTACCCCAAGTGCGAGCGGGGCACGGTCTTCACCAAAAATACGAACCATCGAATCGGCCAGCACTTTCGCGCCACCTGATGCTTCAACTAATTTTCCGAGCATCGCGCCTATACCAACGAGAAGCGCCACAGATCCCAAGGTGGACGAAAAACCATCGGTGAGTGTTTTAAGAAGTTGCGAGGCTGGGATGCCTGCCGCAACCGCAGTGAGCAGGCTTACCACGATAAGCGTGAGGAATGCGTGAAGGCGTAGAACAATCACAGAGAGCAAGATCAGTGCAATTGCTGCGACGGCGATTAGTAGCAGCGGTCCTGCGCTCATCGTTTGTTTCCAAGGCTCAGCCGCAAGAAGAATCGGGTTCATACGTATCTCCATAAGTGAGTCGATTTTTAGGCGCCTGTGAATCTTCCTGTCCGTTCAGGAAAGCTTGCCAAACGTAGTAATTGCGTTAAATACCCACACAATAACCTCGCTAAGCAAAGGTACCTAACTAACCACAGCTTTGTGATTAGATAGGACGAATCTACCTGAAAGGTATTACCTTTGGCAAGCAATTAGAATATTTAATTCCGTCTTCTATTCAAAATCCCCACATTTATCGTCAAAAGTACTAGTCAGAGCGTAGCGATGATGTGCTAGTGTTTATGCATTATGGATACATCTCGCTCACGGCACAGAGGCATACTGGAAATTGTTGGCCCCCGTATCGCCAATGGGATTCTCCCAGCCGGATCGGTTATGACTTTAGCTGACTTAGAAGCCGAATTTGAGTGCTCACGCACCGTGGCACGAGATGTACAGCGATCCCTAGAAGAGTGCGGACTCACCGTTGCTCAGCGACGTCGCGGCCTTATCGTCCAGCCGATGCAGTACTGGAACGTTTTCCACCCCGACGTAATTCGATGGCGACTCTCCGGCGAAGGGCGCGAACGCCAGATGGAATCCCTCACCGATTTACGTATGGCAATCGAAACTCGCGCAGTTGCACTCGCCGCAAAGTACGCTTCGCGTGATGAACGCACCGAAATCCTCAAAGCCGGCATGAAAGTGGTGGAACTCGGAGCGCAGAGCTCAGGTCCTGAATTCATGGAATGGGATATTCGTTTTCACCGCTTGATCCTCCAAGCCTGCGGAAATGAAATGTTTGCCGCGCTCTCCACGGTTATCGAATCGGTGCTCACCTGGCGCACTCAGCTCAATCTCATGCCCCCGGTGCCTGAACCACGCGCGCTTCGCAATCATGAGCAAATTGCGCACGCCATCTATAAAGGCGACGCCGAGGCTGCTGTCGAAGCCATGCGCGATTTGGTCGACGAAGTTCAAGAAGCTTTTGCCTCCCATATGCCCAATGTGCTGCGCTCGAGCGATACTCCACAAGGCTCTTAAAATAATTTCCAATCACAGCAGCTAGCCGGTATTCTTAACTACCGATTATTCTTCCTGTGAGGAACTTATGAACATTAATATTAGGTATTTTGCTTCTGCCGCCGCCGCGGCTGGTTTAACTGAAGATTCGTACACTTTGGCTGAAAACTCCACAATCGCTACCCTGATTGACGAAATCACCACCAAGCACGCTTCGTCACCCAACGGCGGCGATCTCGCACGAATCCTCAGTTTTAGTTCTTTTCTTCTCAATGGGCGCCACGCCGATCACAATACGCCTATTCCCGCCGGTGACGTCTCTATCGACGTCCTACCACCTTTCGCCGGAGGCTGATCGTGAAACCTCTGGTTGACATTGGTCCAGAACTAACACCTGCCCAAAAAGAGCGGTTCGCTCGCCATCTCGTACTCACTGAACTGGGCGACGAGGGGCAGCGTCGTCTGAGTAATGCGCGGGTACTGATGGTCGGAGCTGGCGGTTTGGGTTCGCCCGCCCTACTCTACCTGGCCGCAGCAGGTATCGGGACGATCGGTATTGTGGACGACGACGTCGTCTCGCTGTCCAATCTGCAGCGTCAAGTTATCCATTCCAACGCAGCGATCGGCGAGCCGAAAGTGGAAAGTGCCAAGCGGCGCCTGCTCGAACTCGATCCAGACCTCACAATCAACACCTACCAGCTGCGTCTTGATGAATCCAACGTGGACGAAATCTTGGCTGATTACGACATCGTCGTTGAGGGAACCGACAATCAAAAAGTGCGGTTCGTTATTTCAGATGCCGCCGCACGCGCCCAAAAACCAATGGTCTGGGCGTCCGTACAGCGGTGGCAGGCTCAAGTTTCGGTGTTTTGGAGTGGAAAGCGCGCCGTCGAACACGGAATGCCAGGCAGCAACGGCATCACCTTGCGCGACGTATTTCCCCACGAAGCGCCAGCCAATGCCATCCCCAGCGGAGTAGAAATCGGTCTACTTGGCGCACTACCAGGTCAAACAGGTGTGATCGAGGCTGTCGAAGCGATCAAAATCATCACTGGCATTGGCACGCCACTCGTGGGCCGAATCAAATTTATCGACCTCCTCCATGCCACCGACGTCGAAATCCCGATCAGTCCCGCCCAGTAATGCGCACCTGCGTGGCCTTGACCTCCGCAGTCACGCGTTTGCCTTCGTGCAGATCTAGTTCCACAATGGCCGACGCTGTAACCAACGATTTTATGGTGTGCGTGCCGTTGAGGAGCACCGACACAAGCGCCGTCGTGTGTTGCATTTGAATTTGCGAGACGACGCCGTTCCACGAGTTGCGTGGTGAACCTCCTGTTTCGTGCGCATGAAGTGCCACTGCGGCGGGATCAAAAATCGCCGCTGCTAAGCAACCTTGGGTCACCGTCTCATCATGGCGCGAAGCGTGCACCGCAAGCTGGGACGTCACATGCACGGCGTCGTCGGAATACTCTCCTACCAGCATATTTACACCCAAAAAAGAAGCAACAAAATCATTGGGCGGATTATTGATGATGGCATCGATGTTTCCGCAGGCACGGAGCCTACCATCCTCAAGCACTGCAATATCATCAGCAAGCGAAACGACGTCGAGCAATTCATGGGTGATCAAAACCGCGCCAAGGCCTTGGCGCGTGCGCTGGTGGATAACTTTTCTCAAAATTGATTGCGCTTGAAAATCGATTCCGGCAAACGGCTCGTCAAGCACGAGAAAATCAGGTCGAACTGCCAAGGCACGAGCGAGCGCAACCCGCTGTGCTTGACCACCAGAGAGTTCATGCGGCGCAAAATCAGCGAAATTCTCCATTCCCACTGCGACCAACTCGGCACGTGCTAGAGCTTCTGCCTGCTCTCGCGGCACTCCTTGGCAGCGCGGCCCAAAAGCCACATTGCTCAAAACCGACATATGCGGGAAAAGTGCCGGCTTTTGTTGAAGAAAAGCAATTTTTGATGGAACTTGCGAATAGGCCTTGCTACCAAGCTTTTCAGCTGGTAAATCATTCGCTAAAAAGCGAGCCGTGGTCGATTTTCCTGCACCGTTGGAGCCGATCAGCGCTAACACTTTCCGCGTATTCGATGCGAGCTCAATATCAATATTCCAGCCGGGTACGTCGACGCGAATTTTCCAGGGCTGTGCGGGCACTACCTGGTGTTCGGCATTTCTTTGGTGCGCAGATGGTGCGTCGCCAGAGGCTTGTCGTTGCGGCGGCGCAGCATACTCGGTTGACGCAGCAGGTTCAGTTGGCTCAGTACGCGCGGTGGGCGCAGCGGCGTCGTCGTCCAAAACTCGCGCAACTCCACCTGCAGACTTGCGGAAACGGCGCGAACTATAGGATTCAAGAGCATTCGTTGCCAGAGTGAGCAGCAGAGCAATACTGATGAGAACCATCGATAATGCAAGCGCAGTATCGGTATTCACTTCGCGCTGAAGGTAAACTTCCAGCGGCAATGTGCGGGTGATTCCTTGCATCGAACCAGCGAATGTGATCGTTGCGCCAAATTCTCCGAGGCTTCTCGCCGCCGATAAGGCCGCGCCTGCCAGCAAAGATGGCAAGAGCAACGGAAGAGTGATGCGCGAAAATTGCCGCCACCGGCTCGCCCCAAGGTGATGCGCACTGCGCTCATACGTCGATCCCAAAGTTTTAACGGCCGTCTCTACTGTGACGATCAAAAAGGGCATCGAAACAAACGTCTGAGCCAAAACTACTGCACAAGTGGTGTAGGGAATCGAAACACCAAAAGCGGAGAGCGAACCGCCAAGCAATCCGTTACGACCAAAAGCCATAAGGAGGGCAATTCCTGCCACTACCGGCGGCATCACTAAAGGAACGGTCACGAGGGCACGCAAAGCAGCTAGCCACCACGGAAATTTTCCACGTTCGCCGATTCTTCCAAAAATGAGCGCGAGCGGAAACCCGAAACAAACACTCGCTAATGTGGAGGCACCACAGGTGGCAAGCGAGAGGATAATTGCGTCGTGAGCAGCAGCGCTATTGAGCACAGTGAAGAAATTGCTCCACGGAATTCGCACGGCTATTGCGAAGAGTGGCAGGCTGAGGAAGACGACGGCGACGAGCGCCGGCGCCAGTAGCCATCGGGGGATAAAGCGCATTTTACCTCGTAACTAACGTGCCAGATCAAAGCCGTGTTTGCGAAGAATTTCTTGACCTGCTGGGGATTTTACCGCATTGATGAAAGCTTGCGCAGCCGCAGAATCCGAGCCGTTCTTCAAGCTGGCAATCACGTAGGTGGTCGAAACTTCTGCAGCTTGAGGCACGTCCACAATCTTGACTTTATCACCCGCAAGCTGGGCGTCCGTACGATAGACGAACCCGGCGTCGGCCTCTGCGGATTCAACTTTCGTGCGCACGCTCGTCACGTTCTGTTCTTGCGAAACTGGTTCTAACGTGATGCCGAGCCGTTTTTCGAGCTGCTTAGTGGCTTTTCCACACGGCACTTGCTCCGCACATACCACGAGTTTCGTGTTGTGAAGATCGGCTACCGAATCCACTCGCGCCGGATTGCTGGCAGGCACGATCAGGCTCAACGTATTGCTCGCAAATTTCTCGGGAGAATTCACGAAATCGGATACTTTCTTCATATTTCCTTCATCGGCCGAGGCAAATACGTCTACCGGAGCGCCATTTTTGATCTGTTCGGCTAGCGAAGAAGAACCCTCAAAAGAAAAGGTCACTTTCGTATGCGCAGACTCGTTGGCAAGCACTTTCTCAGCAATTTCTGGAAAAGCCGCGCTGAGCGATGCGGCAGCAAAGACCGTGATTTCCGCGCCGTCCCCATTGGCTTCCTCAGCTTTGCCGTTGGTGTGCTGCGTTGAGCAAGCTCCAAATACCACGCTCGCTACCAGGGAGAATCCGATCACAAATGTGCGCGTTCGCTTCGAATGTGGGCGGGAGTGTTGAGTCATGACGTGCATATCTTTCAGTGAGGCTAATCTTTCAGCGCGGTGAGCGGAATTCGCATGTAGCTTCGCCTTGCAAACTCCGGCTATCCTCCAGCTATCTTCCAGCTTATGAGCATAATCGTGAAATGCCAATTAGATTTTTTCGCCACAAAGCAAGATGTGAGTTAGGATATTATCAGCAAATCATATTGAAATAGTAAAGAGGAAGTAATGAGCGCCAAGAATATTACCGCCGCAGTAATCACAATTTCTGACCGTTCTGCTGCTGGCTTGCGTGAAGACGTTTCTGGCCCACTTGCAGTAAAACTCCTGAAAGACGCCGGTGTGGACGTTCTCTACACCGGAGTGACTCGCGACGATGTGCGCTCCATTGCCGAAGAAGTACAAACGGCCGCAATCCACGAGGTCGACCTAGTATTTACAACTGGCGGAACAGGCATTGCGCCGCAAGACTTCACAGCGCGCGCCATGGACACCCTCCTACGCTTCGATATTCCTGGAATTGCCGAAGCTATCCGCTACGAAGGCTGGAAACGTGGCGTATACGGCGCAGCTCTTTCCCGTGGACGAGCAGGAGTGCTGGTCACAGGCCTGCATCGCGTATTAGTAGTGAATGCTCCTGGCTCACCAAATGGCGTTAAAGACGCCCTTAACGTGCTTCTACCAATGCTTGAGCACACCGTTTCTCAGATGCACGGTGACGATCACTGAGCCGGATCACTGCAGACATCGAGCCTGGTCACGGAAACAATCCCTCGCCTGATCGTTGTAACTTTCAAGTCCGTTGACGGATCCGATTATCGCGCCTGCACGAAGGCAATTGCCGATGCCGCTACCAGCGCTTCACACCCATGAGCTGTAGGTTCACCCTGTCCCCTTGCGCCACATGGCTAATATCCGCCTCCACGACCGCGAGCGCATCCGCTTGCGCCAAGGACGCCACCAAATGCGATCCCGATCCGAGCGCGTGGATCGGCGTTATCTCTAGCTCGCCACGAGAAAACGTCAGTTTACCTGGCAGATATTGGCGTCTTCCTGCTGGGGATTTCCACGAGGCACCTGCCAGAGCCGAGATACACCCAGGCTGTGCGGCCATGTCTTTACCCAACAGCACAGCGATCACCGGCGCCACAAAGAGCGTGAACGAAACTGCCACTGACACCGGGTTTCCGGGCAAACACAGCACTCCGACGTCGTGCCCCGAATCGCGCCGATACGTCCCGTGACCTTGTGGCTTACCAGGCTGCATGGCGACTTTTTCGAAACTAAATCCGTGCGCTAAACCAAATTCCTTGACCGGATCAAATGCTCCCATCGAAACGCCGCCAGACGTAACTATCAGATCGGCGTCTTGAGCAGCTACATCGAGCGTCTTTGCAAAGGTATCAGCAGTATCTCCCGAACGATATACGCCCACGACCTGCGCGCCGGCGGCTTGCGCCAAATGTGCGATCAGAGACGCGTTAGAATCCGGAATCTGCCCAAATTCTGGAGTCACCCCCGGATCAACAAGCTCAGAACCAGTGGAAATAACGGCAACTCGCGGCCGGCGCGCCACCTGCACCTGCGTCTGCCCGATCGACACGAGAGTAGAAATCGCCAACGCACTCGGCGTGGTACCGGCCTGCATAACGACGTCGCCAATGCGCACATCTTCGCCAGCACAGCGAATATTTTGCCCGGCAGTAGGCTTAACACTGATCGTCACTTGCACTGGCGCTTTCGAGGCTCCGCGCGGCGCGTCCGTATCTTCAATTTTTACGACGGCGTCCGCCCAGCTAGGCACAGGCGCACCGGTCATAATCCGGGCAGCCACAGAACCGCTACAATCGCTGCTAATATCGTGCGTACCTGCGGCAATATCGCACACAACCGGCAATACATACGGCGGCTCGCCGGAAAAATCAGCTGTGCGCACTGCAAAGCCGTCCATCGCCGAATTATTAAATGGCGGCACGTTGAGCTGAGCCGTAACGTCTTGAGCCAAAGTGCGGTCAAGAGCCTGATCGAAATCGACTACCTCGCAGCTCAGCCTATGTGGCTGGAGATTCTCGATCACGAGCTGGAGATATTCTTCAGGACTGAGCATAGGCGATATACTTCCTAGAATCTGTGGGATACTGCGACTTTGTGGGGCGCGGCGAATCTAATCTTCGTAACCAGGGCGAACCCAATCGCCTGAACGCCCACCTGATTTATGGGTGATCACGCATTCACTGATCACCGCAGAGCGATCCACGCCTTTGACCATATCAATGACCGCGAGCGCAGCAACGGTGGCAGCTGTGAGTGCTTCCATTTCTACACCAGTTCGATCAGCTGTACGCACGCAGGTAGTGATGAGTACGTAATCGTTATGCAAGGTCACATCAACCTCAGCGCCGTGCACTCCAATAGTGTGCGCGAGAGGTAGGAGTTCGGGCACCTTTTTAGCAGCTGAAATACCAGCAATACGGGCGACGGCGAGCACGTCACCTTTCGGCACAGTCCCGTTGCGCAGTGCTTCAAGCACAGTTTCAGAGCACCGCACTTTGGCTTGTGCGCGTGCTGTGCGTACCGTGGGTTGCTTCTCAGTCACATCAACCATCCAGACTTGACCTGCTGAATCGAGGTGCGTGAGTTTAATATCGTTCATAGTTCCTCCTTGATCCATGCTAGTGTGTCTTGAAGATTTTGAAGAACTCTCAACACGGTAGGAGATCATGGTAAGCGCCACTTCGCAGGTTCGCGGCACTGGAATTTCAGAAGTTGCTCTCGACACCGCCGCTATTGCGGCTCTGGTAGATAGCGACGCGGCGGGGGCGTGCGTCGTCTTTGAAGGCAAAGTTCGTAATCACGACGACGGTCGTGGCGTCACCGGCATTGAGTACAGTTGCCATCCAACAGCCGAGCAGGTGATTGCGCAGGTGGCGCACGAGATCGTGGAGCGTCATCCGCAAGTGCATATAGCGCTCTATCATCGCGTAGGCGTGCTCGATATTGGCGATTTGGCAATGGTTGCGGCGGTTTCAAGTGCTCATCGGCAGGAATCTTTCGCAGCAATCGTCGATATTGTAGACACCATCAAAGAAAAGTTGCCCGTGTGGAAGCGCCAAGTCTTCACCGACGGCACCGATGAGTGGGTTGGTTCGGCCTGATTTTTGGTTCGGCTATCTCCTTTGCCACCCTGGCGTTCCTTGGTCTTTCTTGACCGCTGGCCACCTTTGGCTGTCCTTGACTATCCACCGATTTCAGACATATAGCGATCTGGTTGCACAAATGAGGGATCGTCAATACCGTGACCAGGTTTTTTGAGCGCCATTGCGTCGCGCCAAAGCCGGGCGATTTCGTCGTCGGTGGCGCCTGTGCGCAGCGGCGTGCGCAGATCCGTTTCCACGTTCCCAAAGAGACACGTGCGCATCTGACCATCAGCGGTGAGCCGGGTACGATCACACGTGCCACAGAAAGGGTGCGTCACAGACGCAATAATTCCCACCTGGCCTGAGGGGTGATCCGCTCCCGCTGCGACATTCCAAAGTCTGGCAGGTGAATGAGTATCATAATCTGCAGGGCTTAGCGTGAAATTGCGCGAAAATATCTCGAGAATTTCTTCTTCTGGCACCATATTGCTGCGTGACCATGTCTCACGTGGACCGAGCGGCATTTGTTCAATAATGCGCAGTTGCAGTCCTCGGCGCAGGGCAAAGAGAAGGAGGTCGTTAAGACCATCTTCATTCGCTCCACGCAATGCCACTGCATTGAGTTTGACCGGAGTTAGACCAGCTTCAAGAGCTGCATCAATACCGCGAAAAACGTCGGCAAGGCGATCCCTATGAGCAATATGCGCATAGGTTTGCGGCTCCACAGAATCGAGCGAAATATTGACGCGATTTAGTCCCGCAGCAGCTAGGGAGTGTGCGTATTTATCCAAGCTGAGCGCATTCGTCGTTAGTGCTAAATCTGGCGAGGTGCCGCGGTATGTTTCTAGCCTGTGCGCGAACGCAATGATGCTGGTCAAACCTTTGCGCAATAATGGTTCGCCACCAGTAAAGCGTATTTTGGTGATTCCAAGCAGCTCAACGGCGATTTTCAGGAGTCGTTTTACTTCGTCGTCGGTAAGCGTTTCTTCGGTGGGCAGCCACGCTAAACCCTCGGGCGGCATGCAGTATGAGCAGCGCAGATTACAGCGATCCGTGAGAGAAACTCGCAGATCATGTGCAGTTCTCTCCCATGAATCACGCAATTCATAAACGGGCGACGACGCAAATCCGCACACAAGCTTCCTTTCGGTGACGGGTGAAAACCGTGAGTGTCTGGACGTAAGAGTTCCGCGACCATGCATTTGATTCCATAGTAGCGCTCAAGTCAAGCGCTCTTTAGCCTAGCGAGGAAATTAATTGAAACATAATCGATATTTACGGCTTTGATCACGTTTTGATGAAAAAGTATATAAGGAAGATTTGCAGCATATTGTGTATACCCAACATAATTATAACTCATTATCAATTATTAGGTGGCTCTTTTATTAGAAAAGGAAATTGTTTCGTATATAAGTAAATGAGGTTATTTTTGGCAATATACAAGAAATTCCAGAAAATAGATCGGCATAAAAACGGCAAATCTGGACATTAAACCACTCTCTGTGCGCTTGCATACTTATGCAGAGACACATAGTGTTCGATCGTAAGTGTGCATTGTAAATATCGTAATAAATTCTGGGCTTATAACTGAATATGAATTCTTGGTAAATAGTTTGGTATGTTCAATTTGTAAGGTTTGTCGGTTTATACAGAAATGGCATAAATGATGAGAGTGTCTCCACCAAAGGGATCGGGCGTCCTTTACAACGCCATTGCGAATCTATCACCCGCACACCAAGCCATGTTGAAGTATCTTTCAACGTTTCTTGAACCATTATCAATTGCAGAAATAGCCGAACTCCAAGGCCTGCATCAAAACTCTGTACGTGAGAGCATCGACGCCCTCACCGCTGCTGGTCTAGTTGAACGCAGCAAGATCGAAACAAGTGGACGCGGACGTCCAGCCTGGGCTTACTATTCGACCGCACCCGAAAACGAAGTCATCACCGACGCTTATCTCACGAAATTCATCCGTGGAATGTGTGAGATGCTCAAGAATTACGCCGATGACCCTGAGAAAAAAGCTTATGAGATGGGCATCAATTGGGCAGATGAACTGCGCCCACACACCGAAAATTTCTTAGAAGATGTGGGTATCGACTTCGACGAGCTCAAGACTTTCAACGAAGAAAAGCTGCTCAGCATCATTCGCCTCCTCGTCTCTGCAGCTGGGCATGACGCCGTCGTGAAGCAGCATTCATCCTCAACTATTCAGATGCGAGCATGCCCGTTCGTCGATATTGACGGCAGCATTGATCCAATCATGTGCGAGATGCACCGCGGTCAACTTGAGAAACTTGCGCACGTCATTTCAGGTGGACGCAAGCAACTGCAGCTCGCACCGCTAACGCGTCCTGGAATTTGTGAGTTTGAACTAGAAACAAGTACAAATTCTTAATGATTATCAACTTCTAGTTTTATGATGTATCTGGACTGATATTCTTTGAATATACAATGCTAGCGCAGCTAGAAAGGGAACAGATACATCATGACTAGCCCTGTTCAAGCAGTGCATGACCCACATTATGCACAAAATGGCCTAAGTACTAAAGAAGTTAAATCCCGCTTTGCGAACGGGCAGGTAAATAAGCTCCCTCCCCGCAGCGGAAAAACTGTTAAAGACATCGTCCGCGACAACGTCTGCACGCGCATCAACGCGATCCTAAGCGTGCTTTTCGTCATGGTCATTGTCACCGGATCTTGGATTAACAGCGCATTTGGCATGCTCATCGTCGTGAACTCGCTCATTGGAATAGTGCAAGAACTGCGCGCTAAGTCCACGCTAGAGTCACTGAGCTTAATCGGCGAAGAGCACCCAACCGTTGTGCGCGACGGCGAAGAACGCCAAGTGACGCAAGAAGAGCTGGTGCTTGACGACGTCGTCGTAATCAAAGCCGGCAACCAAATCGTGGTTGACGGCGAAGTTTTGGCGGCAGACTACCTCGCCGTGGATGAATCGATGCTCACCGGCGAATCTGACCCGGTGGTCAAAGAGCCGGGCGATCCTATCGTCTCAGGCTCGTTTGTGGTGGTAGGAACTGGAAAGTTCCGAGTATCGAAGGTTGGAGCGCAGTCGTATGCTGCGCAGATTGCCGCGCAGGCGTCGAAGTTCACACTTCACAAATCTCAGCTGCAAGCAGGCATTGACTCGATCCTGAAATACATCACGATGATCCTCGTGCCGGTTGGAATCTTGACGATTATTGCGCAAGTGCGCCAAGATGGCTCAGCTGATTGGCGCGAAGTGATTCTTGCGATTACCGGAGCGCTCGTGCCGATGGTGCCTGAGGGACTGATCCTTATCACGTCCACCGCCTTTGCTTTGGGCGTGATTCGACTGGGTAAACGCAAATGCTTGGTGCAAGAACTGCCGGCCATTGAAGGGCTTGCTCGTGTTGACGTGGTATGCGCCGATAAAACTGGAACTCTTACCGAAAACACACTCGAATTTTCGCAGCTTGTGGCTCTGAACGGTAGCGACACCGAGACTTATCGCGAGGCATTAGCGCAGCTAGTCTGGGCTGATCCAGACCCTAATGCGACCACACAAGCTCTGTGTGACGCTTTCGAAAAACCCGCTAACAGCTGGGAAGTTCGCGAGCGCAAGCCGTTTAGCTCGACCGATAAATGGGCCGGTATTTCTTTCCAGCACGACGACGCCGTGCACGGTTTCGTTTTCGGCGCACCGGACGTGCTCGATCCGGACGCACAAGCGGGAAATCAGGCCGAAGAATACGGAAATCAAGGTTTGCGTGTATTGCTATTTGGCAAGGTAAACAAGCCTTTTGCGGATGTTGACATCGCTCGAGACGTCACCCCACTAGCTTTGGTGCTCTTCGACCAGAAATTGCGCGACGACGTACCTGACACTTTGGCATATTTTGCTGAGCAGGAAGTCAATCTCAAAATCATCTCTGGCGATAATGCCAAATCGGTAGCAGCGGTAACGCGCCGACTTGGAGTTGACGTAGGCGAAACAGTTGATGCGCGCACTCTGACCGATCCGGCGTCGTTTGGGCAAACGATTGAAGACGCGCAGGTATTTGGACGCGTAACTCCCGCACAAAAGAAAGAAATGGTGCACGCACTCCAGGAGCGTGGACACACTGTAGCGATGACGGGCGACGGCGTTAACGACGTCTTGGCCTTGAAAGACGCCGATATTGGCGTCGCCATGGGCACAGGTTCCTCCGCGGCTCGCTCGGTGGCAAAAATCGTACTGCTCGACAATAAGTTTGCTACCTTGCCTTATGTGGTCGGCGAGGGTAGGCGCGTGATCGGAAATATCGAGCGAGTTGCCAACCTTTTCTTAACTAAGACGATCTACTCCGTGTTGATTGCCACCCTGGTGCTGCTGTCGAATATTCCGTTCCCATTCCAGCCGATCCACGTATCGATCACTGGCTGGTTCACAATTGGTATTCCGGCATTCTTCTTGGCACTGCCGCCGAATAACCAGCGAGCGCGTGATGGCTTTGTACGGCGTGTATTAAGTTTCGCTGCTCCGGCGGGCGTGATTGTGGGTCTGTGTGCTTTCACGGCGTATATGGTGGTCTCCGGCGGGCATGTTCCTGCCCGACACGTGCAGGAATCCACAGCTGCCTTAGCTGCCCTTATCGTGCCAGCAACGTGGGTGGTGGCGCTCATTGCTCGCCCGTGGAACTGGTGGAAGATTCTCCTTCTCACCTTGCCACTCGTTGCCTATTCGATCATTTTCACCTGCGAATTTACACAGCGCTTGTTCGTTCTTGACTCTTCTAATGAAACTATGATGCTCACAGGCTTGGGCATCGGATTCATTGGCGCTATCTGCGTGGAAGTGCTGTGGCATCTTGTGGGTAAGAAGAATTACGTACAAGAATAAACATCACCAAACAAATGTGGCGCACGTAACATACACCCTGATTTTGTTGGACTAGAGCCAAAAAATCAGGATGTATGACCAAGAAAAACGGATTCCCAGCATTTTTACAGAAAGACTTGTGGGTAATCCTAGACTAGGTACTCATACTAGATATTGACAGCGAGAGAGTTACGAATCTTGCTCCGAGGGTTTTCTCTCGCTGTTGCGTGTATGAGTGCAAAAGTGAGCACCGGCGATTAGTCCAGCTTTTGGAAGTAGTGCCCCAAACAGTCTGGCAATCGCCGCTCCCGCTAAAGAGGGGCAGCCGATTGCGTGGGTGGCTGCCCCTCTTTCTCATTTGTATTAATTTTTGGCTCGATAGCCGCCCCTTGCGAGAAAATCGAAACTATCGAACAGATGATTTACTAGATTTTTCTAGATTATCGCTTTGAACCCGAACGTACCCCAAGGTAAATCGAGATCGCAATGATTGCGAAGATCGTGGAAACAATCCAGCGAATCCAGTCGATTCCTGGCGTATTGGCCGAGTAATGGAAAAGCTGAAGCACAAGATTAGCCACAGCTACACCTGCTGCACCGAGAAGCATGGTGGCCAGAATTGAAATATTCTGATTGCCCTTCATGAATAGGCGGGCCAAGGCGCCAATAACGAGTCCAAAGATGAGAGTACCAATGATGTTACCTAGCATATTTTCTTCCTTCGTTTTCCGCACATCCCGAAGGGTGTTTGGGGCCAGAGGACTTCTCTGGCACGCTCTCCACACGAACTACCACGTATTTTGCAGCGTCACTGCATGGAGCGCTTTACTAACACCCTAAATCCATCTGGTACTAAAGACCTAAACATTCAGCTGTGAGTGAGAAATGGGAGGTTTGGGCGAATAGCCCAAACCTCCCAGCTAGAGTCCCATATTCAGAGCATCCTTGCTACCCAATTAAGGGCTAAGCAAGTAGATAAGTTTCCAATATTCGACTACAGTGCAGCTTTCAAAGCGGGAATAACCTCATACAAATCACCAATAATGCCGTAGTCCGCTTCTTGGAAAATAGGTGCTTGCGGATCCTCATTTATCGCCACAATAATCTTCGAATCACGGATTCCACCCGCATGATGAATCTGCCCCGAGACGCCAATCGCGAGATAAAGCTCCGGCGCAATAGTTTGACCAGTCAAACCAATATATGAGTCAAACCAACCATGACCCTCCGCAAGCGGACGAGTAGCACCCACCTGCGCACCGACCATTTCCGCAAGCTCATTGACCATCGCCAAGTCTTTTTCCTCAGCGACGCCACGCCCCACACCTATCACACGTTCTGCGCGCGAAAGATCTGCCGACGACGCCACGATCGGTTGCGTTTCCAACACCGAAACTCCCCCACCCGCAACGAGCTCAAGCACCTCGCATGGTGCGCTGCCGCCGTCAGGAATCTCACCAGCCGGAAGAGTCAAAGCCACTGGCCCTCGCACCGAAAGCGTCTCATGAGCCAAACCGGCCACTAACACAGTGGCACAGCGAGAAGCATTATCCCACGCGATTGCCGAAGAAATCCACGTGCCATTCAAAGCCACCGTAGCAGCTGCCGCCAAAGCCCGCTCTGGAGCAAAATCAGGAGCCAAAACAGTCTGCGCCCCCTGCTCAGCGAGCCAAGCACCCACCGCAGGAGCATACATCTCCGCCACCGTATTGGTGGGAACGTGAACGATTTTCGCAACTGGAGCTTGTGCGAGCGCTGCAGCGAGCGCGTCGTCGCCCACAACCAAGAGATTTACATCTGACCCCGCCGCTTCCAGCACTGAAGAAATACTTGCCGAACTACTAGCAATAACCCAAACACTCATGTTTACAACACCCCTTCGCCGCGCAGCGCAGCCACCAACTCGCTGGCAGCATCAGCAGAGTCAAAAATAACGTGCTTACGCTCACGAGTAGCCGGTTTCTCAGTGCCCGTTAGTTCAGCAACACCAGCAGATGCCTCAATTCCAAGCTCTGCCAACTCCAGTTTCTCAACAGGCTTCTTACGAGCAGCCATAATATCTTTCATACCAATCAACGGGATAGACGAAGCATCGGTCGTCACCGAAAGAACTGCTGGACCCTCAAGCTTCAACACTTGGTGTGCACCTTGGAAATGGCGTGTAACTTTCACACCGCCGTCAAGCGCAGAAATCTCACTCACATCAGCAAAAGCGGGAATTCCAAGGTGAGCCGCGAGAAGTGCCGGAACGGCTCGACCGCCCACATCCGCCGAAGAATCACCAGCGATAATCAAATCAACACCACCAATACGGCGCACAACACCAGCCAAAACGCGGGCGTAAGTATCTGCCGACGCCGCCGCCAAAGTCTCGTCCGCAACCACAACGAGCTTATCCAGACCGCGAGCAGCTGCAGCTTGTGTGGCTTTCGGCGTCGCTGCACTCACATCACCTGCGGTAATACCAATAAGCTCAGCGCCAGTAGCATCAGCCAAAATGCGACCAACCCGCATCGCCACCGGATCATATTCCGAAATAGCACGCTTATTTCCCCAGTTCACAACGCCTTCATCGGAGACGGAAGCGTCTTGTGGGTTCGATGCCCATTTATAAGCAACCACAATTTTCATCTATTTGCCCTCTCATTCGCGCTATATCATTGTCTAATACAGTGGCAATAAATGGAATGTACATAAGAAAATGGAGACGAATCACAAACTGCGAAACGTCTCCACCAACCACCTAAAAACTTCTATCAAAGAAATCTTAGCCAGTCCGAGTCGGGGTGGCGGGATTTGAACCCACGGCCTCTTCGTCCCGAACGAAGCGCGCTACCAAGCTGCGCCACACCCCGAAATGAATTACATGCCAAGCCATGCAACTTCTCTATAATATCCGAAAACATCCAGATAGTGGAAATTAGAGACTAATAACATCCATCTGGATAACTTCCGGCGCACAGAAAGTGCGAAACGGCGTGAACGGAGACGTCCCAAGTCCGGCAGAAACCTGCACCAAAGAGCTTTGCGGCTCCTCATCAGAATTCCAACCAATAATTGCACCATCACCCTTTATCGGCGCCGAATCGCCCAATGGCCAACGGAAAAGCCCAGAGGCATAGCGCTTCGGAAGATCACAATTAGTCACCAATGCGTGATGACCCGGCAAACATACCTGCCCACCATGTGTGTGACCTGCAAAAATAAGGTGGCACCCGGCGTCGTGCATCGTATTCAAAATGCGAGTATAGGGCGCGTGCGTCACACCGATACGAATTGAACGCTTGCCACTGCTCACAACAGACGACGACGCTGGGAACGAATCGCGCCCAATATGCGGATCATCCACACCAACCAGGTCAATATCCCAAGACCCAATGCGCATATGAGTGCGCGCATTGTTGAGATCGACCCATCCCAAGTCTTCTAAACGCGCAGTTAATTTGGCAGTAGGCAGCGGAACTGGCCCATTCTTCGACGCCGCATCCTGCGCAGAATCACGCCATAAATATCGCAGCGGATTCTTCAACTGCGGAGCATAATAATCGTTTGAACCGAAAACAAAAACGCCAGGCACACCCTTGAAAATCGACAGCGCCTCAACGAGCGGCTCAATCGCACTACCTTGCGCAATAAGATCGCCAGTAATCACGATAAGATCCGGCGCTTGCACATCCAAGTCACGCAAAAAAGCAACTCGTTTCGCCTGGCGAACCATCAAATGCACATCAGAAATGTGAAGAATACGCAATGTATGAGAAGCCGTGCGCACATCGGAGACGTCAATACCGGCGTCGTCACTGTGATCGAACTGCGCCGAACCGTCCGGAAGTAGCACGCTACGACGTCGCAACCGATAAGCGTGGGCGTTAAGGATCGAACCCACACACACTCCCGCGCCCACAACAAAAGGCGCAGCCCATATGAACGGTTTTAATTTCACGGTTTAGGACCTTGCGAGACGACGATATCAATCGATCCACCTGGGGAAATAGCAGTTCCTGGCGCAGGAGTCATAGCCACGACCGTGTTCTTCGGTTTATCTGACCACGCACCAGAAGCCGTCACATGGAAGCCAGCGCCACGCAAAACTTTGGCAGCCTGGTTCATCTCCTGGCCGACCACATTAGGAACGGCCCCCGGTTGAGTCTGATTCTGCTGATCAGGAGCCTTTTCTTCCGCTTTCTTTTGCGGATCTTCTTCAACACTCGTGGTCACCGGAGCTGATGGAGACTTGAAGGATTCGAAAGGTTTTCCTGCTAAGAACGCATTGTTGAAATCAGCAAATGTGGAAGCAGCAATCGTTCCACCATACAGCACGCTATAGCGGCGGCCATTAACGACGACGTTCAGCATCGGCTCATTTCCAGACATATGCCCGGTCCATACCGCGGTAGCAAGCTGAGGAGTGTAACCGACGAACCAGGCATGGTAAGCGTTATTTGCCGTACCCGTCTTACCTGCTACTTGACGTCCGCCAGCCAAACGAGCACTGGTACCACTTCCATAACGAGCAGAAATAACTTGTTGGAGCACAGCAGTGGTGCGTCGAGCCACTTCAGCCTCGATAGTTTGGCGGCAACTCGGATCCTGTTTAGCGATCGTCTTACCCGAACGATCCTTGATCTCGGTGAAAGAAATCGGCGTGCACATCTTGCCGTCAGCAGCGAGCGTCGCCACTGCATTTGCCATCGAAAGTGGCGTGACCGGATTCGTACCAAGAATCATACTCGGATTAGGTACGAGTGGGAGAGGTTGCCCCTCTTTAGCGCCGAGTTGCGCCAGCTCAGTAGCGTCTTTCGCAGTGGCAAGCGAACCGCGCTCAACGCCCATATCCTTAGCGATCTTCGTGATATCGCACAGGTCAAGCTGGGTGGCCATCGAGGCGAAACCAGCGTTAAGTGAACGAGCGGTAGTTTCAGCAACGCTGCGCATGCCGCCACCCTCACCCTCGTTGTTCTTAGGGCCATACGAGCCAGTCGCACTTGGCATACAGGAAATCTTCCATGCCGACGCCGGATACGTAGTTTCGCTCGTATTCACTTGATCCGATGCGCTCTTTCCAGCATTAAACCACTGAGCAAGAGTGAAAATCTTGAACGTTGACCCAGCCTGGAAGCCGCCACCGCCGCCGCGTAGACGCCCAACATTCAGATTGAGCTTAGTGGCATGTGGCTCTTCTTTAGAAGCATCGCCATAATTGGTGTTTTGTACCATTGCGAGAATTTTTCCCGTACCAGGTTCGATAGCGCTCAAAGAGCCTTGGATCGAGGACGGGTCATTCACCGGCAAGTTCGCTGTGAGCGACTGATAGGCGTTGGCCTGCGCCTTTGGATCAAGCGTAGTTGTAATTTCCAAACCGCCGCGGTACAGCAAGCGCACACGTTCGTCGCGCGACTCGCCAAAGCTTGAAGAATTGAGGACGTCGTTCACCACCGTCTCACAGAAATACGCGGCATTACCTGCAGCAGCACAACCATTCGGCGTCGGCGTTACGTGGAGCATTTTGTCGATCGGGACGGCGATAGCGGCGTCACGCTGCTCTTTCGTAATATAACCCAAACGCGTCATTTGGCTGAGCACAATATCGCGCCGACGCTTGGCTTCCTCGGGGTTTTTGATAGGATTCCAGCGGTTTGGAGCCTGCGTGATACCAGCCAACATTGCAGCCTGCTCCAAGGTCACCTGGCTTGCCGGCACGGAGAAGAAGTAACGAGAAGCGGCCTCAACACCCCACTGTGAAGGGCCAAATTGAGCAATATTGAGGTAGCCAGTGAGGATTTCGTCTTTAGTGCGCAGACGCTCAATGGCAATCGCATAGCGTGCCTCGTTGAGCTTGCGAGTAATCGTGGTGGCCGTGGCCTGGTTGATCTGTTCGGGATCATTAGCGATACGTCCCTCTTCAATCAGCGCGTTCTTCACATACTGCTGAGTGATAGACGATCCGCCGGCAAGGTTTCCACCAGTGAAGTTGTTGAGAGCAGCACCAATAATACCCTGTGCGTCGATACCGTTATGCTGCATGAAACGCTCGTCCTCAATGGAAATGACGGCGTTTTTGATGAGTGGCGAGATGTTCTCCGAGTTCACAACAATACGGTTTTCTGCGTAGAAACGCGCGATTTCGGTGCCGTCTGCAGCACGAATAACCGACTGCTCTGATGGGCGCGTGAAGTCGATCTTGGTGGGGAGATCGTCAAAGAGCGCCAGCCCGGCGTTGGTCGCGGTTCCTGCCGATGCAACCATCGGAATTGCTGTGGCTGCTACGAGCAAACCGCCGGTAATACACAATGCGATAAACGAGCCCACTACAACGAGTAGCTGCACCGCATTCATGCTTTGATCACGAGAACTTCTTGCCATGTATTTCAGAATACTGCCTTTGTGAAGCTTTTTCGCGTGTCCTAGCTCATTATTAGTGAAATGTTCCCAATCTGGCAGAAAAGCTCATACTTCAGGATGACTCTCCGGCAGAGTTTAAGGGTGTGTAATGCAGTTATGTACAAAAACAGAAAAATGCGAATGTGCGTTTTAAAAAATATCTTAGTACACTTAACAGTGACGCCAATCACGCAATCCACGCTAAAGGTTGGTTCGAAAGGAAGAGATCAACAATGACGTTGGTAGATCAAGACCAAACATGGGCAGCTCAAGGGGCTTGCGCTAAAACTGATCCAGACGCTCTTTTCGTGCGCGGATCAGCTCAGCGCCAAGTGCGCCAACTCTGCTTTGACTGCCCAGTTAGAATCGAGTGCCTCGCTGATGCACTCAACTCAAATATGCTTTTTGGCGTATGGGGAGGACTCACCGAACGCGAGCGCCGTGCTATTTTGCGCCACTGCCCTGACGAGCAAAATTGGCTACACCGGATCACAACGTCAAACGATAAGTTAGCCGTCGAATTGCGCACCGGGCATATTCCACGCTTTGCAAACAGCTGAGTTGATAAAACCAAAGCGGTATAAGAGAAGTCACCCAGTTGCCCGATATGCAGTTGCCTAAAATACGCCAAACGCCATAGCCTTAAATTATGACTACTTGGGAATATGTAACTGTGCCACTATTGGTTCACAATACGAAAGCAATCCTTGACAATTGGGGCATGGACGGGTGGGAACTCGTCAGCGTTTTGCCTGGTCCAGACGGAGCAAATCCGGTCGCATATATGAAGAGACCAAAAAATGATTAGCGATAAACTTCAACGCCTGGGAATCACTCTGCCGGAAGTTGTTGCACCTTTAGCTGCTTATACTCCTGCGCAGAAAATTGGAAATACCGTGCGAACCTCGGGCCAACTGCCGATGGTTGCGGGGAAATTGCCTCTGACAGGAAAGGTTGGGGCAGAAGTTTCACCCGAGCAGGCAAAAGACTTAGCGCGAACCGCGATTCTCAATGCTTTAGCAGCAGCGGCCTCGGTAGCTGGCGGGATAGACGGCATCGAGAAAATCGTTCACGTGACCGGTTTCGTGGCATCGGCGCCAGATTTTACCGGGCAACCCGGCGTCGTCAACGGCGCTTCCGAATTGCTCGGCGAGCTTTTTGGTGACGACGGCGTCCACACCCGTTCCGCAGTAGGCGTGAGTGTATTACCACTGGATGCACCAGTGGAGATCGAGCTCACCGTGCTCGTCAAAAACTAAGTAAACACAGTGGTGGGTGGGAACATTCGTTCCCACCCACCACAAAGAAAGTCAGGCTCGAACAGAGTCGAGTTATTGATCAGTGTGCGCGACGCTGAAGTCGGGCAACTTGAATCAGCAAAACTGCACGTCCCTCAAGGCGAATCCAGCCACGTGAGGTGAAGTCAGCAAGCGACTTATTAACAGTTTCGCGCGAAGCGCCCACGAGATGTGCAAGTTCTTCCTGAGTGAGGTCGTGTGCCACGTAGATTCCCTCTGGAGTGCGCTCACCAAAGCGCTCTGCAAGATCGAGGAGCGCCTTAGCAACACGGCCAGGAACATCGGAAAATACCAAGTCTGCCATCTGCTGGTTCGTATTGCGCAGACGCAAAGCGAGCTGGCGCAACATGGAGATTGCAAGCTTTGGATGCTCCTCGATGTACTGACGCATATCTGCATGTGAAAGCACAAGCAAGCGGGTTGGAGCAATAGCGGTAACAGTTGATGAACGTGGTTCGAGATCAAAAAGCGAGAGTTCGCCGATGATTTCGCCTGGCCCGAGCACCGCGATGAGGTTCTCGCGACCGTCATCAGCTGTGTGGGAAAGCTTTACTTTTCCGTCTGCGACCAAGTAAAGCCGGTCTCCGGAGTCGCCTTCTTGGAAAAGCGATTCTCCACGCTTCAGGGAGGTCTCTGACATGAGGGCGGCTAAGGCCTGGCGGTCTTCGTCGGTGAGGCCTTTGAAGAGCTCGACGTTACTAAGAACGTTGGAATCCATCCGAATTCCTTCCTTTACTTTGCGGTTATTGAAAATCTGTACACTAACAGTGTGCACTTGTGGGAGATGTCATATCAAATTAAATTCTGCCACGTATTCGATGTTTTAGCATACGTTCTGTGAAAATTAAGCAATTTTGAGTGGATTAGTATTGCTTGGTGAAGCTAATACCACGCGCAAAGCAATTTCCGAAAAGGGGAGCATAATGGCGAAAAAGTCAGCAAAAGAGATATTTCCACCACGCCCCAGAGCACTCGCAGCACGTCAAGAAGCTGCAAAAGAAATTACCCAATGCTTGGCTGAGCTTTATCCTAACTCACAGTGCGCACTCATCCACCGCAACGCATTCGAACTGCTCTGCGCCACAGTTCTATCAGCACAGACCACAGACGCACGCGTCAACAGCGTAACTCCCGAATTATTCGAAACGTACCCCAACGCCGTCGCCATGGCCGGCGCCTCGCTAGAAGATCTCGAACGCATCTTGCACCCGCTTGGATTCTTCCGAGCGAAAGCGAAATCTTTACGCGAACTTTCAATTTCCCTGGTAGAGACGTACGACGGCGAGGTGCCGGCAGACCTAGACAGTCTCGTTACCTTGCGTGGAGTGGGCCGGAAAACCGCCAATGTGGTGCTCGGAAATGCCTTTGGCATACCGGGAATTACGGTTGACACGCACGTGGGCAGGCTCGCACGCCGCTGGGGATGGACGCGTGAAAAAGATCCGGTAGCTGCAGAAATGGATATTGCTAAGGTGTTGCCGGGCGAAAATTGGACGCTCATCTGCCATCGCATTATCGACCACGGCCGGCAAGTGTGCCACTCCCGCAAGCCCGCCTGCTACAGCTGCGAACTTGCGCAAATCTGCCCGTCGTTCTCACTCCTCAATGGCGGGCAATGAGTTAAGAAAATCCAAAAGACGACGGGTAAATGCTTCCGGCTGCTCTTCGGGAACGAAGTGCCCGGCGTCGGGAATCGTAGCGCGCTCATAGCGACCGTGCGCAAACTCGCCATCCTTATTCCAGGCACGCTTAGGAAGAAGCGGGTCGAGATCCCCACGCACTGCAAGAATCGGCACGTGCACAGGATTCGCTGATTCACGCAGATACCGGCGGCCTGTGAGGGACTGTTGCGCGAGCATAGTCCAGCGCAGTTGTGCCAAAGCCACGCTCGCAGCCCTAGGCAGACGCATCGCTTGGGCGTAAAGCTCAGCTTGCCCTGATGCGCCCCGATTTTTCGGCGCAGACCACTCTTGAAGCAGCCGCTCGATAGCAACAACGCTCGTCAAACCTCGCTGCGATAGCGGAGTAATAAACGAGGTCAGCGCATGGCGCCAGGCCTTGAGCGTGATGTGTGCGCCAAAGCGGTGCAAAGTGCGCGGATGCGGAGACGATACCGTAACTAGGCCGCTGAACAGCTGCGGCGCCATACTCACCGCCGACCAAGCGAGGCCGCCGCCACGTCCGTGCCCAACTAATACTGCTCGTGAGGCACCCATCGATCGCACAATCGCAATAAGATCCTGGCTCAAAAGGAGCGAATCTTCCGAATGCGGAGTTTTATCCGATCCACCGAAGCCACGCCGGTCAATCGCAATTACCTCAAAACCGGCGGCAGCAATCGCTGCGATTTGATTGCGCCACGCCCACCAGTACTGCGGAAATCCATGCACCAAAATCACAAGGGGTTTTTCACTGGTGTGTTCACCAGCGTGAACGATGTGAAACTGTGCCCCGTTGGCTTGAATGAGCCGATGCTCCCACGGACCAGGAATCGTGACGCAGGAATTATCTGCTGGCGAGGTCACTGCATTGGTTCCTTGAGCAACAATTCACGGCGCGCAATCGCAGCAGCGCGAACTGCACCCCGGCGTCGCGCTCCATGCGCCACAACACCAAGAAACAGCAGCACAAACCCAAGAATGGCGATACGTCCCGTAGCTAAATCCAAATTGAGATGGTGCGCAACGT
This sequence comes from Arcanobacterium pluranimalium, assembly GCF_016907845.1. Classification (GTDB taxonomy): domain Bacteria; phylum Actinomycetota; class Actinomycetes; order Actinomycetales; family Actinomycetaceae; genus Arcanobacterium_A; species Arcanobacterium_A pluranimalium. The sequence continues at coordinate 428,035 of NZ_JAFBCS010000001.1, read as the reverse complement.
TACCAGTGAAAGCGTTATACGAACCGATAGAATCCTCAACACGGGCGGCAAAATGTGCACCCTGAGCTGGCAAAAGAATCGCAATACTACCCGCAACGGCGATCAAGGTGCCCAGCACTTGCGCACCGAGCGAGGAAGCGCGTGCGAAGAGGAAGATCACAAGCATAACCACGACCCCGCCAAGGAGCTCACCCAATGCCAAGAAATTCAAGGAACCGGTATCCCAAGGATTTCCTTTCACCATGCCAAGACGCACGCCGGCATCGGAAATCAAATACCAAGCTAGTGGGATGAGCAGGAGCGTTGCAAAAAATATGCCGATATGTGCACCCGTTCGCGACTGCGGCTCATCAGGAATCTCGAGGTAAGCATCGTCGCCTGGATCGGCAGACCAGCGCGCGCGACGCTCGTCATCTTGTGCTGGACTTGCTGCCTGCACAAAGCCCTCACGAGCTTCGTCACTGCGGCCAGTCTCAGGATCAACAAGGTTCGATTGCGCACCCTCAGCTGCATTAGCGCTTCCCGCTGCGGCTGCAATAGCCATGCCACCAGCGGCAAATTCAGTACCTACCGAATACACGCTCGCTTCAGCATCATCTACAGCCAAGCCACTAGTGAACGTCTCGTCCTGAGACAGTGCTCGCGTGCGGCTCGGACGCGCGGTGTCGTCGGCGTCGTCGGCAGAATGTGCGGAGACGACGTCCACCAACGTAGCGTTCTTGCGTTCCTCATCTGGAAGAGCGTTGTAGCCTTCACGTCCTTGCTCTGCGCTTAACGCAGGCTCTCCATGCGCGAAGTCTTGTGCAGAATCCTGCGGCGCACTGTGTGCTCCACCCTGTGCTCCACCCTGTGCGGAATCGAAAGAAGCACCAAGATCGTTGAGAGAATCAGCAGGTTGCGCATGATCTGCTGGCAGTTGAACAGATTCATTATCGCTGCCAGGCTCTTCGGAAATATCCTCGGCTACCGCGGCGCTCTGCGCTGAAAATGCCTGATCCCAAGCGAATAGATCCGAATCACCATAGGAAAGTCCGGACTTCTCGGCCGCTTGAACATCGTCATGATCGAGCGGGGCAAGCACTTCGTCGTCGTCAAAAGGGCGGCGCGATGCGGAGTTGTATGGATCGGTAGGTGTTGTCACGGTCATCTCCTTGTGAATACTTCTTATTCGAACGCTACTTGTTTTCGGCCGCTTGCAGGAGAAAATGGCACGGCGTGCCGCAAATTTGTGGATAACTTCGGACTTTCCACAGAAAAAATTTTTTAGCCGCGCCGTTTCGACATTCGCGTAACACTTGGCACATGACTGATAATTCTTCTAACTCTTCACAAACACATATTGACCTCTTTTCTGTTGTGTACATTGGAAATGACACACAAACGTACGAAGAACTGCGAAAACTTGCCGATCTTGTGGGCGTGGACGTTGTACACGTGTCACGATCCGATTTTGGGCAAGGTGTGCTGCGGTTTTCCTCATTGGGTTGCGACGACGGTTACGTCGAAGCGAGCTTCCACGAGCTATTTGCGCCCTATTTCGCAAAAGGTACCGTTCGACTCAATTGCCGCGACGACGCCGCTGACCTGCTCGAGCTTATGGTGGCCGTGGGTTCCACCGTGCGTGGGCGCGTCGTAGGCGTGATCGGCATGCAAGGTGGAAGCGGCGCTTCGACTCTCAGTGCGCTGATTGCTCGCACACTCGCCCGGCGCGAAAACGACATCGCGCTCGTGGACATGGACTGCGCTTCTGTTGGTATCGATATGCTCCTTTCACAAGTTGGTTCACCAGGCAAACGCTGGGCGGATATTCGTGGCCGGGGCGCAGTGCTCGCGGGGAGACTGCGCGACTGCCTCATTCCCTGGCATGGAGTGAGCGTGCTCTCGGCAGACCATCGCGGCGGAGTGCCCTTAGATAGCGACCAAGGAATTAAAGTCATTTCGGCGCTCGCTCAAGTGCACTCCTGGACTGTTCTCGACCTGCCAAGCTCTGTTATCGCTCCTACCAGCCCAGAAGCGACGTGGCTTGAATGGTGCGATTACATTGTGCTGGTCACGAAATCCTCAGACCTCGCAGTTGAACAGACGCGAATCAAGCTCGAACAAGTGGGTAAAGGTTGCCCGGTAGCCGTAGTGGTGAGCGAAGCGCGCTCTAAGAATCACCTCGCTCATATCGCACAGACAATCGGCTCAGCTCGAGTCTATAACCTGCGCAAACAACGCAATTTTGCAGGAGATTTAGAGCACGGCCTAGCCCCTGGAGACAGGTCTCGTTCTGGCATGGTTGAGGACGTGAAAATGCTGTGTGACAGATTCCTCCTAGAATCGGACGCGGCATGAAATACACGAGTCGGCAAATTCAAGAAGTTCGCAAGCGCCTGGCAGCAGGCAGATCTATGGCGAATGCGCTCGAACACGTGCCAGTGATGTTCACTGAAGAACTAGCACAGTTACACACCCAAGTGCGTCACGAGCTGATCGGTGCTGGCCAGACATTAGCGCCCCTACTTGAAAATCCCGCCACAACAGATGTGCTCGTGAACGGTTCACACAGTGTTTGGGCAGATCAAGGCAATGGAATGGTTCCAATCGAGGTGTCAGACCCACAGCTGAAAACCGAAGCGGGCGTGCGCGCGTTAGCGGTTCGGCTGGCGGCGAGCTGTGGGCAGCGGCTAGACGACGCCAGCCCAATTGTGGATGGAACTTTCCCTAGTGGTATCAGGTTACATGCTGTGCTACCTCCTCTCTCGGCACAAGGAACGTTGATTTCTTTGCGTACCCACAGATCAAAAGTTCTCACAATTGACGAACTCGTTGCATCGGGTTCGATCCACTTGCGATTAGAGTCAACGATTCGCGCGATGGTGGACAAGCGTGCGAATGTGATTATCTCTGGGGCCACTGGAGCAGGAAAAACCACATTTCTCAATGCAGCCCTCTCGTTAGTTCCAACCAACCAACGGATTTTGATTATCGAGGAGTCTGCCGAATTAGCCCCAGTGCACCCGCACGTGGTTCACCTGCAAGTTCGACACGCAAATGTGCAAGGCGTAGGCGAAGTTTCGATGAGTGAGCTGGTAAGAGCTGCTATGCGAATGCGTCCTGATCGAATTGTGCTGGGCGAATGTCGAGGAGCAGAAGTGCTTGACGTGCTCAGCGCATTAAATACCGGCCATGAGGGCGGATGGGCCACCATTCATGCGAATTCTGCAGCGGACGTACCTGCACGATTAGTTGCGTTGGGTGCGCTCGCGGGAATGAGCGAGACGACGGTAGCCGCCCAAGCCTCGTCGGCACTCGATGCAGTTGTGCACGTTAAAAGAGAGGGACGACGCCGCTACATTGCGCAAATTTCGGTGTTAGAGCGAGTTGGCGGAGAGCTGAAGTGTTATGAAGCATTGAGTTTGGCCAGCCCAGACGCGCAAGTCCAAAGATTTCCTGCCGCTCAAAAATTGGAAGAACGGCTTGGGGTGGACGCTCAGAGCCAGATAACTGCAAGTGCGAGCTGACGGTGAAGATTATGGTTGCGTTTTTGGTGTGTTTCGTCCTTTATATACTCGTCATGCAAGTACCTTTTGCTGGAAAAATCAGCAAAATATTCCCGAAACTACGCAAACGGGACGCGCGAAAGAAAGCGCGCCGATCGGCGTCGGTGGATATGGGACTGCTAGTAACGGAAGTCGCTACCCGACTACGCTGCGGATCCACTGTGGAATACGCATGGCGTCGCACATTAAATCACCACGATCTTTCCCCAACTTTGAGTGGCCGGGATGCACCTGCGCTCGATTCTGTGCTCGACGCCGAAGGTATTCCTGTTGCTTTACGCGAACTCACACTTCTGAGCTGGTGGAAAAGACGTCGACGGCGGATTTCACCGACCACAATTAACTCCTTAGCCGGAACTTTCGCCGTGTGCCGCATGGGGCAAGCAACGGGCGCGCCCATGGCCGATATTTTGGATGCCTGCGCAGCAGGAATAACAGAAGCGAGCGAAGCAATGTCGGCCCGCAAAATCGCAATGGCCGGCCCGCTCACCTCAGCGCGAATGTTGGCGGCCCTACCAGCATTCGGAGTGCTCATCGGCTATGCGTTAGGAGTTGATCCGATCGATTTTCTACTGCACAGCACGCTCGGAAATATTGCGCTTGTGCTCGGGATTTGCGCCGAGATAGCGGGAATTGTGTTGGTGCGCCGCATGGTAAAAATTGCGATTTCTTTCGGAGGTGAACGGTGATCGTTCTTGCGGCTGTGGCCTTTGCTTTTGCTGTGTGGGCGCCGAGGTACGAGATCAAACGACGCCGCTTGCACAGGCGGGCGCTTATCTTGCACGTGGATCAAGCGATCATTTTGGATCTGGCAGCAGCTGCGCTGAACGCCGGCATCTCGATTCCGCGCACACTAGAAGCACTGCATATCGCTTTGGGTGACGACGACGAACAGTTGCGTCGCAGCAAAAACTCACTAAAGTTTCACCATCCTTTGACGTTTCGAAAAACGAAAATTTTTTCACAGCGCAGCTTACAAGAAGTGGCAAATTCCCTGCTCATGGGCGCTGATTGGGCGGAGTCTTGGCAAGATACGGATCCTCGATTTCGATTGCTTGCGGAAGCGATGGAGCCAGCGTGGAGTGATGGTGCAGCTCCTGTGCCACTTTTGGAAAGGAGTGCGCTCACACTTCGGCTCACTCGGCAGCGGCAAGCCAAAGAAGCAGCTGCTCGGCTCGGCTCTCGCTTAGTGGTGCCGCTCGCGTTGTGCTTCTTACCCGCTTTCATGCTGATCGGAGTATTTCCAATTATTGTGTTGGCGGCTCAAAACGTGTTTTAGAGATGATTACGTGTTTTAGAGATGATTGGCACGAGTTGGCGGGGAATGTTTGCGCAGCTCAGGCAAGTGAAGATTTCTCCACAGGTTACTTAAACGCGAGGGAAATCCACAGATTTTTTCTAGCCGCTTCATCAGATTTACAAATTCGGCATGCTTAAAACGTCTAGACGAAAACAATCAAAACCGGCTTTCCCTCACATCGAGAAGCCCCAACCTAAAGGAAAAACAATGACGATCAAAATGTTCAAAAACAAAGCAAATAAGATGCTCACTCGCGCCGAAGCAGGAATGGTCACGGCTGAATACGCTATCGGTACCGTGGCATCTGCAGGAATGGCAGGAATTCTACTTTGGCTGATCAAGCAAGATTGGTTCCGCGAACTCATCGCAACCTTGTTCCGCAATGTACTTGGCATGAGCTAATTGAGCGGACTGTGGTGGCGGGCAGCAGCAGGACCTGCCCGCCACCACAGTCAGTCCACACTTGGGCGGTGAACAATAGCCATGAAAGAGGACGATCTATGAAGTCAAAAAATGAAGCTGGCATGGTCAGCGTGGAATGGGCGCTAACGGTTCCCACATTTTTGGCTTTGGCAGTCTTTTGCGTGAGCGGGATTTTTCAACTCACTACGTTGCCAAAGGTCAATAATGCAGCTCATGAAGCAGCGCGTTCCTATTCGCTCGGAATGAGTGAAAGCGATGTTCGCGAACTCGTACATTCCAATGCCGGCGATGATGCGCAACTGCGAATTGAACGTGATGGAGAAATTGCCTCAATTGAAGTTACTAAGCCAGGTGAAGGCGTATTCAAGCTAATAAACATCAATTTTTCCACAAAAACGAAAATTGTGATCGAACCGCGATTAGTTCACGGAGAGCCGTAATGAGCAGCTATTTTAACAATCAGACTGTTAAACGACTGCGCAGTGAATCAGGCATGGCAACCACCTTTGTGGCCATCACAATACTTGCGGTGGTTATTGTAACGATATTGATATTCGAATTTTCTGTAGCAACTAGCAAGGTGATCGAAGTTCGTAATCGAACTGATCTCGCAGCCATTTCTGGAGCTCAACTGCTTCTCAACGGACACTCCGAAAGCGCCGCTTGCGCACAAGTTCAAGAACTGTTGCGCGACTACACCGTGGATTGCACCGTACAAGGGCAAAATGTGACACTCGCCGTTGAGGCGAAGAATCCTTTTTCCTGGTTAAGCCATACAATCAACGCTCGTGCCACTGCGGGGCCAGTGCGGCGATCAATCAACAACTAAACGCTCACCTCTCAACCAAAAGAATGCGCATAGCGATCTACCAGTATCTTCACAATCGCCGTTCCTGTTTAAGAGCATGAAAGAGCGCATTCATCAAGATTTTTGCCCCATCTTTAGAGAGAGGAGAATTGTTATTTCCACACTTCGGCGACTGCACACAGCTCGGGCAGCCGCTCAAGCACGAACAGTTCTCTAGCGCATCAAGAGTGGCGAGCGCCCAATCACCCCGCTTGTCAAAACCACGGTGAGCTGCTCCTGAACCTCCCGCAACGGCGTCGTGAATAATCACTGTAGGACACCCCGTTTGAGGGTGCACTGCGGTAGACAGCCCTCCGATATCCCAGCGGTCGCACGTGGCAAACAGCGGCAGCAAAGCGATCATCGTATGCTCTGCACCATGCAAAGCACCTGGCAGATCGGCAGTCCCAACTCCCGCCTCGCGCAGTGCAGATTCGTTGAGTGTAAACCACGTACCAGCCGTTATCAGTTCGTGAGTGGGCATCGAGAGATCGACTAAGCCAAGGTACATTCCGTCCTTTGTGCGGCGCACGTCGTAGCCAATCACGCGTGATCGCACCACAACTTGCCCCTTGCACCACGTGCCAATACCAAGAGAAATCTCCTCGTACGTATCCACGATTTCAACGCTGGTTTCCTCACGTGGATATGTGCGGATATCTTCTTCGCGGTGACGATGCACCAGCGCAACATCACCGTCACGCCCCTCAACTTTGAAAGGAACACCCTGATGTAAATATATTGCCCCTGGATACACGGTTGTATCTGCACGTGCGTTATCCACTGTGCCAAGCAGAGCTCCGCTTTCTGAATCGATGATCGACACCGTTGTGCCTTCTCCGCGCAAATCAACCAAAGTATGTGCGCTAACGCGAAGAGACGTATTCCAATACCATCCGTTCGGACGGCGCTTGAGTAGCTCTTGATCCACAAGCGAAGCAAACGCTTGGGTATCTGGCAGCGAAAACACCTCTAAATCAGCTTCTGTGAGCGGAGATTCCGCAGCAGCAGAGCAAAGATGACCAGGAAGAATCCACGGATTGGTGGGGTCGAATACATTCATCTCGGCAGGTGTATCAGTGAGCATGGTTGGGTGGTCAAGAATGAATTGATCGAGAGGGTTATCTCGGCCGATGAACACCGCCAAGCCATTTTCGCCCGCACGTCCAGCACGCCCAATCTGCTGCTGAAATGAAGCATGAGTGCCAGGCCAGCCTGTGACCACCACAGCGTCTAAGCCCGAGATATCAATGCCAAGTTCCAGTGCTGATGTGCTCGCGAGCGCCCGAATATCTCCGTTGCGAAGTCCCTGCTCAAGCTCGCGCCGTTCTTCGGGAAGATAGCCACCTCGATAGGCAAATACACTCCCGCTCAAGTGTGGAGAGTGTTCGTCAAGGTAGTCATTGGCTAGTTCTGCCACTCGTTCCGTGCCGGGACGAGAGCGCACGAAAGTCAGTGTTTGAGCCGAATGGGATACGAGCAGTGCCGTGAGGTCCGCCGCTTCGGTATTGGCTGAGCGACGCTTTCTCGGCGTTGCGTCATGCGCTGTGCTTGATGTTTCGTTAGTCGCCGCGTCATGGGCGGTGTTAGATATTCCGCTACGCACCGCGCTATGCGCCACGCTGGGTACCGCGTCAAACTCAACCGCAAGTACGTCCTCAGACTCAGTCTCAAGCGCATCCTCAGGCATCAGACGGAACTCGGGTGCGTCGTCGTCTTCCACCGGAATTTCTTTGCAACGCACCGTAAATATATGACGTTCACCGCTGGGAGAGCCGTCCTCCGTAACTGGGTAAACGCTTCCAAAGGCAGTGCCAATGAAACGTTGCGCCGTTTCTTCTGGATGCGGCGAGGTAGCAGAGAGGAAGACGACGGTCGGCGAGCTGCCGTATTTGCGCGCAAGCCGCAAAACGCGACGCAGCACCAAAGCTACATTTGAACCAAAGGAGCCACGATAAGAATGAAATTCGTCTACCACGATAGTGGATAGTCCGCGCCACATTCGCGCCCATAGCTCTTGGCGTTGCAATATGGCGTGGTGAACAAAGTCGGGATTAGTGAAGATGATATCGGCGTAATCGCGTGCCCAAGTGCGCGTCTGCGCATCAGAATCTCCATCTAAACTTGTGAGTGCAAGGCGTGGGTCAATGCGGTTGGCCAGCGTGGTCAAACTGTGTTCTTGATCTACTGCGAGCGCTTTCGTGGGTGAAAGATAAAGAGTGCAGGGTCGGCGTTGGATATTGCGCAGTGACGTGAGCCGTGACGTGCCGGTTTTCTCAAATCCACTCAGTTCGGATAGCACGGGAATCCATGCAGCGAGCGACTTTCCAGAACCAGTGCCAGTTGCTACAACAGTATGTTTACCTGCATGAATGAGTTCTGCGGCAGCTATTTGATGAACCCAAGGGCGTGAAACACCCATTTCAGATAAAGCCGTAATAACCGATTGATCCACCCATTCAGGCCAAGCGGACATTCTTGGAAGACGCGCGGGCACGGTGAGTGAACCTGTAATTTGTGAGTCGAGGTTACGAGCAATTACCTCAGGTAAATTAGGCATTTGTATGTACCTCCAACTCGATAAACTAACGTCTACTATTCTTGCTTTTGTGAACACCTTTTTCATTTCGTGGCAAAATGCGGGTATCTTAGCAATCGTTAGAACGTTCTTATTTATAAACGGCAACCTAACTTAAGGAAGTCATTGTGACCAAACTGGTAATCGTCGAGTCTCCGGCAAAAGCACGCACCATAGGCAACTATTTAGGTGCGGACTATGAAGTTGAGGCTAGTATTGGGCATATTCGCGATCTGCCAAAGCCGTCAGACTTGCCAGCAGACATGAAGAAAGGGCCATACGGCAAATTCGCCGTCAACGTTGACGGTAATTTTGAGCCATATTATGTGGTCACACCCGATAAGAAGAAAAAAGTCACCGAGCTTCGCTCTCTGCTGAAACAAGCTGACGAACTCTATCTCGCAACTGATGAGGACCGCGAGGGAGAAGCTATCGCCTGGCATTTATTGGAGGCTCTCAAGCCTAAAGTGCCCGTAAAACGCATGGTCTTTCATGAAATCACCAAAGAAGCAATTGGGCGTGCACTAGAGAATACGCGCGAACTCGACACTAAACTCGTCGATGCCCAAGAATCGCGCCGAATCCTCGACCGCCTTGTAGGCTATGAAGTCTCACCACTGCTGTGGCGAAAAGTTGCCCCCAGCCTCTCAGCTGGCCGAGTACAGTCGGTAACCACAAGAATTATCGTCGAACGCGAACGCGAGCGCATGGCTTTCAAGCCAGCAAATTACTGGGACGTCACCGTTGCACTCGTCAAAGACGGTGAAGAGTTCGAAGCCAAGCTCACCTCTATCGATGGCGCCCGAATCGCCACCGGAAAAGATTTTGACGATCACGGCGAACTCACCAAAAAAGCAGCTACAGCAGGCGTTCGCACACTTGACGAAAAGTTTGCACAGGCGCTTGCCAACGCTCTAAGCACTGGTGAAGCAACCGTTGCGTCGGTGGAAACGAAACCATACCGACGTCGTCCGGCAGCTCCTTTCACCACGTCAACGCTACAACAGGAAGCGTCCCGTAAACTTCGATTGAGCTCGCGTGACACCATGCGTTTGGCGCAGTCTCTGTACGAAAATGGTTATATCACTTATATGCGTACAGATTCTGTAAACCTCTCTGAGCAGGCTATTTCCGCGGCCCGTGCACAGATCAAAGAACTCTATGGCGCCGATTCCTTGCCAAATTCTCCACGCCACTATGCGACGAAGTCGAAAGGCGCACAGGAAGCTCACGAAGCAATCCGCCCCGCCGGCGATCATTTCCGCACGCCACAAGAGGTGCAAGGGCAGTTACAGTCGCGCGAATACGCACTTTATGAACTCATCTGGAAACGCACCGTAGCCTCACAGATGGCTGATGCAACCGGTCTGACGGCTTCGGTCAAAATTGTGGCCGATCTTGGCAGCAAAACTGCTGGTGGCGAAGAAGCGCTTCCTGCTGAAGCGACGATGTCCACCGCTGGAACGATCATCACTTTCCGCGGATTTATGGCCGCCTATGAGGAGAGTCAGGACACAAAACGCTACGAAGAAAAGGCAGAATCTCGACTCCCGGACCTCATCGAAGGTGAACAAGTTGCGAGCGCCGGAGCACAAGCAGAGGGTCACGACACCGCTCCACCTCCACGATACACAGAAGCTTCGCTGGTCAAGACACTCGAAGAAAAAGGTATCGGGCGTCCGTCTACCTACGCTTCCACAATTTCAACGATTACTGATCGCGGATACGTCGAGCGCAAAGGGCAGGCACTTGTGCCAACGTGGCTCGCTTTTTCAGTGGTGCGTTTACTCGAAGACAACCTACCTGAACTGGTTGATTATGATTTCACCGCAGATATGGAACACGATCTTGACCGGATCGCAGCAGGCGAGCAAGACCATATCCAGTACCTGGCAAAATTCTATCGGGGCACGAAAGATTCTTCGGGACTGCGTGACCAAGTAGGAAGCCTGGGCGATATTGATGCTCGCGCCGTCAACACAATCGAAATTGGTGAGGGAATCGCAGTTCGAGTGGGGCGTTTCGGTCCTTATTTGGAAGAGACGAACGACGACGGCACCGAGGGTCGCCGCGCATCTGTGCCACCCGGCGTCGCCCCTGATGAGCTAACGGTTGATCGCGCCAAAGATATTTTGGAGCAATCCTTGCAGGGCGATCGTGTGCTCGGTAAGCATCCTGATACCGGTTATGAGCTCGTTGTTAAAGACGGACGGTTCGGGCCATACGTGTCCGAAGTGCTTCCCGACGACGCCGTGCAGCTCACGCCGACCGGAAAAGTTTCGAAAACGAAGCCGAAGCCAAAGACGGCGTCCCTGTTCCGTTCGATGCAACCCGATACCGTTACGCTTGAGCAGGCAGTTCAATTACTTGCACTTCCACGTGAAATCGGGGAATCAGAGGGTGATGTCATTACTGCGCAAAACGGACGTTATGGCCCATATCTTAAGCGCGGAAGTGACTCCCGCTCTCTCGAATCAGAAGAGCAGATATTTTCCATCACGCTAGAAGAAGCAGAAGAGGTGTTCAAGCAGCCTAAGGTGCGTGGACGCGCTGCTGCTAAACCGCCTTTGGCAGAATTTGGTAAAGATCCCGTTTCGGGAGGCACGATTGTGCTCAAAGACGGGCGATTCGGACCGTACGTAACTGATGGTGAGACCAATGCTTCAGTACCACGTTCAAACGACATCAACCAGCTCACAGCCGAACGCGCCCAAGAGCTACTCGTGGCTCGACGTCTGAAAATCGCTGAAAATGGTGGCCCAAAGAAACGCAACGCCACCAAGCGCACCGTGAAAGCAGGAACGCGCAAGACCGCCAAAAAGACGACGACAAAAAAGACCGCAGCGAAAACCACGAGCAAGAAAACAACCACCAAGGCGGCAGAAAAATCTGCCGCTAAGAAAGGGAAATAGATAGCATGAGCGGGCTGTTTATTTCTTTTGAAGGTGGCGACGGGGCAGGAAAGTCCACCCAAGTGAATCGTTTGGTGTCTTGGCTCGAAGAACGAGGTCGCGAAGTGGTTTCCACGCGCGAACCCGGAGGCACTGAGCTTGGCGCCAAGATTCGAGAGCTGCTTTTACACGGCGATCATGTGGCACCGCGCGCCGAGGCCTTGCTGTTTGCTGCCGATCGAGCTCACCACGTCGAATCGAAGATTCGCCCCGCTTTGAATCGGGGTGCCGTGGTGATTACCGACCGGTATTTCGACTCATCAGTCGCCTATCAAGGTGCCGCACGGGCATTGAACGCGCAGCAAGTGCGAGACTTGTCGATCTGGGCTGTAGAGGGCTTGCTACCACATGTGACGATTTTGCTTGACGTGCCAGCTCAGCGAGGTGCTGCGCGGATTGAGGGCGAACTCGACCGCATGGAACAGGCAGGCGCAGAGTTCCACGAGCGAGTTCGGGATGAGTTTTTGCAGCTCGCAAAGCAAGAACCGCAGCGCTTCGTGGTTATTGACGGCACGCAATCTATCGATGCAATTGCCCTGCAAATTCAGGCGGTAGTGGAGCCTTTATTATGACCGTGTTTGACGAACTCGTTGGGCAAAATGAGGCGATTGCAGAGATTAAACGCGCTGCGGCTGCTGCACGTTCGGTTATTGCCCACGACGACGCTGTAGCTGGCGCTACAGACTCGGCGCTCGTACATTCCTCAGCCATGAGTCACGCCTGGCTTTTCACTGGCCCACCGGGGTCTGGGCGCTCTTATGCTGCTCGAACTTTTGCAGCGGCGTTGTTGTGTAGCGCGCCAGAACCTGGATGCGGCGTTTGCGCTGGGTGCCGGGCCGTTCTTGCGAACAATCACCCCGATGTCGAAATCGTCAGTACCGATTTAGTGACGATTAGCGCCGATGAAGTACGAGGTTATGTAACGAATTCCTACTTGGCACCGTCGTCGGGAAAATGGCGGATTTTTATTATTGAAGACGCCGATCGGATGATTTCTCGCACGACGAACGTCTTGCTTAAAGCGATCGAAGAGCCGGCGCCGCGCACAGTATGGATGTTGTGCACTGCGGCAGTGGCGGATGTGCTGCCAACAATTCGATCCAGGTGCCGGAACGTCAATCTCGTGACTCCGGACGCTCATGACGTCGCCCGTTTGCTGAGCAGCCGTGATGGGATCGATCCTGATGCGGCTTTGGTGGCAGCCAAGGCGGCACAGTCGCATATTGGGGTGGCGCGGGCTTTAGCGACTGATCCAGAAGCTGGAATGTTGCGAAAGAATACGCTTGATGCGCTGCTGTCGGTGCGCGGCGTCGGCGATGCTGTTGTTGCGGCGGGACGCTTGCTGGATGTCGATGCGATGCACGGGCGAGACTCGGCGAATGGGAAGAAAAAGGCTGGCAAAACGGCGTCGGCGGAACAGGAAAGTGCGGAAAGAGAAAAGCTCATGGACGCACTTGGTTTGGATTCTGGCGGGCGGATACCGGCCTCCGTGCGAAGCCAATTGGCTGCCGATAAGGACAACGCCAAGCGTCGGCAGACTAGACGCGAAAGGGATATGCTCGATCGCGAATTGATCTACATGCAGTCGTTTTTCCGCGATGTGCTCGTTGTTCAGTTGGGATCAGAGATAGATCTGGTCAATTCGGACTATGAAAAGCAGGTTCGGCAACGCGCTGCCGATAGCGACGTCAACCAAACTATCGCGAAAATTGACACATTGAACTTGGCACGCGAACGGCTAAAAGGCAATGTAGCTGCTCTTCTCACAATGGAAGCAGCCCTTATTTCGGTTCGCTGAGCAGCGTAAAGATTCGCGCAAGGCTGAACTTTGCCACAGTGCCAAAAAGTGCGAAAGTTTTCCACAATTTTGATTTCTTTGCTGCGGTCATTGGCATAAATAGCATACGGTAGTTATGTGAATAAGAAACGTGTAACTGCCGCATTATTAGCACTCGGGCTTGGCCTTTCGGCATGTAGCTCGGGTAATTCTGACGATTCTAAGAAAGCGTCCGCCGACGCCGTCGCCCCGATTGAAGCAAAAATGCCTGCGATCCCCGCTGGTTTAGAAGATTTCTACAACCAAAAGGTCTCGTGGAATAACTGCGAAACTGGGTTCGAATGCACTACCTTTAAGGTGCCTTTGAACTACGAAGATCCTGGAGCGAAAACGATCACCATCGCTGCTAAAAAGCGTAAAGCAGAGGGTAAAGCTATCGGCTCTCTCTTTGTGAATCCGGGCGGTCCGGGCGGTGGCGGCCAAGAAATGGCCGAATCGGCACCTCAATATTTTTCTGAGGACATCTTGAAGAATTTTGATGTGATTGGTTTTGATCCGCGTGGCGTTGGAGAATCCACTCCGGTCGATTGCCTTGACGACGCACAGCTAGGGGCGCAGCTAGAGGCATCCTTTGATAAGACCCCAGAGGGGCAAGCCCAGTACAAGCAGGCAATGAGTAATGTTGCTGCTGCATGTGGGCAGAAATCTGGAGATTTGCTCAAATTCGTGGGTACCGAGAGCGCAGCGCGTGATATCGATGTGATGAGACACGTATTGGGCGATCCGAAACTCTACTACGTGGGTTATTCCTACGGCACGTCTCTCGGTGGGATGTATGCGGATTTGTTCCCGAATAACGTAGGGCGACTCGTACTTGACGGAGCAGTGTCAAGTAATGCCACGAATTTCGACCAGACAGCAGCTCAAGTAAAAGGTTTCGACGACGCTCTCACGGCTTATCTTAAGAACTGCTTAGCAGGCGAAAAGTGTCCGTTTAAAGGTTCGGTTGATGAGGCTCGCAAGCAAATTACAGATCTGCTCGCGGCTTCACTCAAAACTCCGATTTCTACCAAGAATCCAGAGCGACCACTCACACAAGCTGCATTTATGCTTGGCCTGATTACGCCGCTCTACGATGATTCAGCGTGGCCGATGCTCTCCCAAGCATTCGATCAACTGTTAACCAAGAATGATGGCACCCTGTTCCAGATTTTCTTTGATTCCTACAGCGGGCGCAAAGGTGATAAGTTCACCAATAACTCTGTTGAGTCTAACTGGGCAATTAACTGTGCAGACCAGCCTGCGATGGGTAACGAAGCTGAGTGGCAGGAAGATGCGAAGAAGATAGCTCAGATGGCGCCTGTTTTTGGCCCAACATATGGCTATGACGAGTACATGTGTGCTGCGTGGCCTTTCCAGCCAAAAGAGAAGCATAAGGCTTATAAGGCTGAGGGATCAGCACCTATTGTGGTGGTTGGTACCAAGGGCGATCCTGCTACGCCGTACCAGTGGGCCGTAGATTTTTCGAAAGCGCTCGACAACAGCGTATTGGTGACTTATGAGGGTGAGGGGCATACTGCATATGGCCGCTCAACAACCTGTGTGAGTGAACCAATCGACAAATACCTTCTCAATGGCACAGTGCCAAAAGATGGGCTTTCTTGCCCTGCTAAGTAAGATCATGTGACTTATATAGGGCTTGGTTGGGGCGCTTCGCGGCTGAACGCGAAGCGCCCCAACCAAGTCGAAACAAGCCGAACCGAGCCAAACCAAGCTAAGCAAGCCAAACTAAGCCGAACCAAGCTAATTACCAGCTCAAAAGCACACACGAATAGCTTTTCAGCAAGCGTCATCGCTGTTCTTCACTTGTTTTATCAGAGAGACTAAGCTGCTCCTCAAATGTGATATCTCTATCCTAGGAGCAGCTGCATTTGAAATTGGTCGAAGAAATTAGGTAAATTTAGGACGCTGCCTACAGCACGCCACCTTAGCTCAGTCGGCAGAGCGATTCACTCGTAATGAATAGGTCGTGGGTTCGATTCCCACAGGTGGCTCTGAAACCGAAGCCTGCGTCGTCTGGATCTCCTGTTGAGACTCTTCCATTGTTTGATACAGGTGAGTAGAAATGGTTCGTCAGTTGTCATATGCAACATATCCCCAGACTTCACCTGTTGATGGGTCTTGGTTGAAGACGATGAACCCCGTTGTTTCCACGATTCCCAATAATACAAATTTCAATACGTGGGCAAATGATTCATCGGTGTCGAACTTGGGATCATCGAGAAATATGTGGAACTCTTCTTCATTGATTAAGTTCCATGTTTGGATGAACTCATCAAAGTTGGTAAGCAGGTTTCACCTAAGAAGAGCTTTCTCGTAGCGAAACGTGAAATAATCTAGGCGCTTAAGCACTTACGTTAAATCTGCGATCATACCACTTGCGACCCATCCGGAACCCACGGAATAAAGACACTGGAAATGCTGTATTCTAACGCAAAAGTCTTGGTCATAATGGGTGCTGTGTAGACTTAAAACAAATTTGAGGAGGACATATGGACACTCACAAACGCACCCCAGAGAAGCTCGTAGCTGAAGTGGTGAGCGCTGAACGTCTTGCCTCATGTTGTCATCCGTCACCCCGTGTTCGCTCACAATTGCTGAAGCTCGCAAAGTACGAGATCACTATCGATCAATACATTAAGAGCGTGAAAGAACATATTTGTGGCAAGATTTATGCCTAATAACGAAGTTTTTGAAGCAAGGGGGCATACATATGGATGTAAGGACGAGAGAGCAGCGTTATAACAGCGCTGCTGAAGGTATTTTCTCGATAGAACTCGAAGGATATCAATTCACTGACGAAGAACTGAACATCATCTCACGATACGTTGAGGGTGAAATCGATATAGACGAGGTACAGCAACTGTTCTTCGGAGAAAAACGTGCCGTCCTTCGTTGACCCATCTCTGTATCCTGGTACAGATATTCTCATCAACAACTTCAACATTCATAATGCTAAGATCTAGCACAAGCTGAACGTCGCTATACGTGGGTGCAACGTGAACTGCTAGAGTCGCATCCTGTAAAACAAACTTTCGATATGGATCATTTACGTGCTTTGCATCGACGTTTGTTTGGTGAGGTCTACCCATGGGCGGGCGAACACAACGAGCTTTTATCGACGATATTGCACGAGTCTCACATCGCTCAATATCGTGGCGAAACGTTTCTACACATGACTATATGCTCGCTTCAATACGATCATTTAATGACGCTAACGGTACAGCGTTTGAACCGCTATTCAAGTACATGCTCCAACCGCCCATCGATGGACTATCCCACCTAGACAACCGCATATATGACGTTTCACCAATGCATACTGAAGAAGCACTCGATCACTCACCCAGTAGAGTGATCGAAAGGATCGCGCGGAAAATCAACGATAAAACCTGAATCGAATCTGGACGTCCGCAAACACTAGAAGATGTTCACGAGCAGATCGTTTATCGTCTCACCAACCACACCAATGATAGCGAAATACCTTTCGACCAAAACCGAAAAGCGATTACGCTAAACCTCGCTAGATCATTCTTCTACTCGTGCAATACCCATTCTGGTATTTAAGCTACAATCAGTGCGTAGCCTGCCATTCGCGACAAATCGGATTAGCATCACGGATCAGAATATCGAGACGATCATTCACAATCTCCACAACTTCCAAAAGCGCCACAATCCGCTCATGTTCTACAGAATTAGACAACCTGCGCACACCATTATCAATAATGCTCGCCACAGTGTCTTCACGCTCCAAACGCGCCACATATGGCACGCCAAATTTTGCTAGATAACGCTCCGACACATCCCTCAACTGCGCCAAATCAGTCTCTGTAGCAGAGGCGAGCGCAAACGAACCGGTATCTTTCGAAATGCGAGCGGCCTCGGCGTCGTCGGCAGAAACAAGCTGGTACATGCCGGGTAGTCTGCGATTAAACGCTGCTGATCTGCACTTTCGGCTCGGAGCACAGCCGCCTGAATAGCGTTGCGCAGATCGTTCACATCAGCAAAAGGTCGTTGCTGCCAAGCCTGGCGCAACGGCCACAACTCATTGTTGAAAAGCACGCGGAACGCTTCCACAAACGCAGCTTCGTCCATATTGTTCACCTCGTCGAGACTCACTGCTCTACCATCGTGGCGTCCGTCTTCGCGGGTGACGGCGGTCTGTTCCGTATCGTTCTTGCCAACGTGGAAGAAGAGCAAGTTGAGCAAGATCGCGGTGATCGCGCCGATCGACATGCCCGAAGAGAAGAACACTTGCGCCCAATCTGGGAACACCTGTGCCATCGTAGGGCGGAACGTCACAAGCATAGCCAGGCCCAACGCCGTCGTGACGATCACGGCATTGCGGTTATCGCGCATATTCGCTTTGGAAATCGTCTGCATGCCCACCCATGCGACGTTCGCAAACTAGGCGAGTGATGCGCCACCGAGCACAGGCGACGATATCGAGTTCACCACCGCTCCTGCCTTGGGAATCAGGCCAATCACGATCATGAGCGCGCCTGAACCAGCAGCAACCCACCGCGAGCGAATCCCGGTAATACGCACGAGTCCAACATTTTGCGCCCAATGCCAACCGACTGGATTAACGTAGCAAGACCGCAGGTGAAGAGGTCTGCATTGATGAGGTGAATAGTGGTTGCCGCATCGAGCTTCAGCGACGAAGCGATGAGCAACGGGACGATCACTGCACCGGATAGAACGCGAGTACGTGTTGAATTGAGAGCAGAGCGAGCTTAGGAGCTGCGGGAACTGCGTTAATTGGGTCGGCGACGGTGGGAGATTGCTCCGGGGAATTATTTTTGATCACCTGCAAAATGGTAGATCGGCACACGGTTTAGGCTGTTCTTTGAGCAATAAATGAGACGTTTTTGTTCAAGATGTGGAAATATTGACGGATTGCGATCGGCGCCGCACGTGAGCAGCATAATCACAATCCGTCAATAGGTTTTACCACACGTAGGTTTTACTGCAGGTAGGTTTTACCGTCGGGAAGTGTTACCGCCTGGAAGTCTTAACGTCGATAAGTTTCACGGTCGGTAGTTTTACAAATCCTGGCATGAATTTTACCGTCGGGGAGTTTCGCGCATCCCGTTAGGAAATATCATGCCTCCTGCTAGGAAATATCGCGAATCGCTCCAACAACCAAATCCCAAAATGCGTCAAAGTCCAGCTCAAGCGCAACTTTAGTATGGCAGCTTTCCGGTGCTGGCTCACGGAAATCTACCACCGTTCTACCTGCAGTCATGCTGCCGTGAAGCTCAATTTGCACCGGAGCCTGAACCGTTTTCACAATTCGCGGATCGATACAATAAGCCACCGCGCACGGATCATGTACAGGCGGTTCATCCATTCCAAACGTACCTTGATGCGACTGCTTGAAGAAAGTGAAAAGATCGAGCACAAACTGACTCGTTTGCGAGCCAATAGCTGCGATTTTATCGAGCACTGCGTCGTTCACTACCGCCTGATGCGTCAGATCCAAGCCAACCATCACAACTGGCCACTTTTCGTTAAACACAACATGAGCAGCTTCAGGATCAGCCCAAATATTAAATTCAGCAGCAGCCGACCAGTTGCCAGTCCCGGCACTGCCGCCCATCAGCACAACTTCACGCACTCGCTCAACGATCCGTGGTTCCTTTCGGGCAGCCATCGCAATATTAGTCAGCGGCCCGGTAGGCACCAAGGTGACCTCACCGGCGTCGTGACCCATGATCGTATCGATAATTAAATCCACGCCATGACGCGAATCGAGTTCAATCGGTTCTGGCAGCACGACACCGTCAAGACCTGTCTCTCCGTGAATACTCGGCGCATTCTCAGGTTCACGAACTAGTGGACGCGAGCAACCCGCAGCAAACGGCACACCCTCAATTCCATAGACCTTGGCAAGCGATGCCGCATTACGGGTTACTTTTTCAAGAGTCTGATTTCCTCCTACCGTAGTAACCGCAAGCAGCTCAATCATCGGCGAACCGTGGGCGAGGAGCAGCGCGATTGCGTCGTCATGCCCCGGATCGCAGTCAAGAATTATTTTTCGAGGCGACGACGCCGCAGCCACACTTGCGTCGGCCTGCGCTACGATGCGTGGGTCACGAGTAAAATCTCTATATTGATTCGTCATACATATACCGTATCATCGTGGTTTACCTCTCGTTGAAACGAAATTTCTAAATTGGTGAGTGTGGCACCTATCCGCTATCATTGCTATTTGTAATGGAGACGTGGCTGAGTGGCCGAAAGCGCTCCCCTGCTAAGGGAGTAGTCGCCGAAAAGCGGCTCGCGGGTTCAAATCCCGCCGTCTCCGCAAGTGCCCCGCCAAATCGTTGATTTGGCGGGGTTTTCTTTTGTTTTAGTGGGGCACTTTTGAGGCTTAGTCCACTTTTTGATTTGGCGGAGCGCTTTTTGACGCTTAGCCCCCCCTTTTTTTTCTTAGAAGTCCCAATTCCAGAGACGCATTCTGGTCTTTAAGACCTCTTTAAGCCTTGAATCCCACCGCGCCTTTAACCCGAGGCTTCTCGAGCAAAACCCTAGACTTCTCGAGCATATGGCGCACCTCTGGTTTACTGTGCACTATAAGCACAGCTAGCATCTCTAAGATTCGGATGCGGGAAATTTATTTATTGAGGTTATCGATGGCAAATTGCGCTTCCTGCGCAGTGAATTTTTCGCCATATTGCGACGTCAATTGGTCGTAAATAGCTTTCGGTGACATCGCCATATGCTTTTGATAATTCTGGGCAGCCTTCAGCGCTTGCTGATTCCAGTCAACTTTCACATTTTCAATAGCGTATTGCGCCGCTTCAGGAGTGAATTTTTCGCCATATTGCGAAGTTAACTGATCAAACAGCCCTTGCTTTGACATCGGCATAAATTCAACATAATGCTGAGCTGTGCGCAGAGCATTCCTATGCTCTGCGGGAACTTCCGGTTTTGCTGGTTGTTGTGCCGGCTGAGCGGGTTGTGCTGGTTGGGTGGGTTGTGCCGGCTGTGCAGGTTGTGCTTGGGCTGTATTCTGTTTCTGTTGTGCCGACGCCACACTTTCTTTTTTAGTAGATTCGTTGTCAGCTTTGTTCTGCTTGTCTTTTTCCACCTGTGATTGGGATACCGTTTTATCTGATCGACTCGCGGTTTTCCCTGATTCTTTGCCAAAAGAACCAATTACCCCTAAGACGAGGATCGCGATAACAATTCCGAGCATGATTTTCTTAACCGTGGAGAGATTTTTGATCTTTTCCATGCGTGGTTTTCCTTTTCTTGTAAAGAAACTGTCTTACAAGAAAAGACTAATTTGAGGTTCCTGCCAAAAATCGTTGCCGCCGATATTTTTATTCGCAACGCAGGAAATTACTCCTCAGAAATCGAGCAATCTTCCCAAGCGTAGGTAATCAAATCTTCGAGCACATCCCGGTCTAATTCGCTCAAAGAATCAAAAGCAATAGAAGCTCGCCCTTTGCGAACGTCGCCCATTTGCGCAATCAAATCTTCATAATGATGCGAGTACCTGCGCAAATACAAGAATATTTTTCCACTACGAGGTGCGAATCCAACCTCGAGTCCGTCACACATGCAGTGTGGGTTCTCTTTCCGATCGAGGCGACCAAAACCCACGATTGACGGGCCCCACATCACCGGACTTTGCCCAGTAATACGCATCATGATCTGCGCAAGTTCACAACAATCTCGACGCACTTGAAGATCTGGAATGGAGTGCAGAAAAGTTTGAGGATCCAAAGGCAGTGCAAAGTTAGCCACCACTACACACTCCTTTCACTGCTCTCAAATTCAATTCCCCACAAGTGTATTCATCATTATCGCCACCATATCCAGCAGCTCAAATTCTCATGCAGTCAATTGAACTTATCTGTACTTAATCGTTGCACATCCGATATGTAATAGTCGCGCCGAAAGAATTTCTCTTATTAATTGCAGTGCATACAAAAAAGAGCTGCAAAATCCTATCAACACTTAAATGCACACACTTTGCCCTCCACTCCTTCTCCATATCTCTCCGCAAAGTTTCGTATTCAGCACGGCGCACTTCAGCCCGATATGCTTCGGTACGGTGTTTCAGCACAGCACGATTCAGTACAGTGTGCGCACCACCACGTTGATCAAATTGGTGTTTGCCTGTTGATTCGATGTAGACTAAACGTCGTTCCCAAATGAACATGCGCCGATAGCTCAATGGATAGAGCACCTGACTACGGATCAGGAGGTTGGGGGTTCGAGTCCCTTTCGGCGCGCTCCGGCTCGATGGTTGACTTTAAGCCCTGTCGAGCCGATTTTTTATGCTCAAATTGCTTTGAAAACATGGGGTTAAGTGCCAAAATGCGGGTTAAGCGCCAAAATGCGTTGCTTTTGACGGCGTGTTGTTAGCGTCCGGCCCAGCTTTTTCGGATGTGGAGGCTGTCTTCCCATGGTTGTTCGTGGTTGATGGTGGTGTCGATTTCGACGGGTCCGGGTTGTTCTTCTTGGACTGGTTGCTTTGGGGGTTGCGT
The DNA here is from genome assembly GCF_016907845.1 of Arcanobacterium pluranimalium. Taxonomy (GTDB): domain Bacteria; phylum Actinomycetota; class Actinomycetes; order Actinomycetales; family Actinomycetaceae; genus Arcanobacterium_A; species Arcanobacterium_A pluranimalium. The sequence continues at coordinate 406,053 of NZ_JAFBCS010000001.1, read as the reverse complement.
GATGTTGTCGATGAAGCTTTCTAAGGGTTTGGGGTCGATACTGTTGGTGTATAGCCAGTAATTGATTGCGGTGAGCATGTGTTCTTCTGACCAGCCTCGGTGAGCGTGAAGGAAAGCTTTCAGGGGCGAGTTGATCCCACCTTCAAGCTTATTAGTCGTCGAGGCAAGGACAGTGGTTGTGTCTAGGTCGTCTCTGAGGTAGGTAAACAAGACCTGGTCTTTGACGTATCGGTCGAGAGATTTTATGATGCGTCTGGTCTGGTAGTGTGTGTACCACCATTTCTTATTATTTCTTGCGAAAGTGGGAATATCACTGATGGACACATCGGTGCGGTATGTTTTCTCTTCCAACCAGTCATCGTAGAGCTGGTGGAACGCTGCTAACGCTTTGACCCAAGTGATAGCGTGCTCTGCTGTGTTTATGCGGGTCAGGTCGCGTCCGAGTTGGTGTAGAGCCTTGTGTTGATCGGTTTTCGGGTTGATGGTTGTCACGCGTCGAATATTGCGTTGGATATGGACAAGGCAGCGTTGAATACGTGCTTCTGGCCAGCATTGTCTAATCGCCCCTAGTGCTCCTTTATCCCCATCAGTGACTACCACGATTGGAGCGGGGATACGTGAAAGTAGAGCCGTATAGGAGGCTTTGTTTTCACGTTGGCATACCTGATAAGTGATCACGCCCTTAGTGGTGGATGCGATCAAGATGCACCAACCATAGGGAATATAGGTCCCGTCAATAAAGACCTGGTCATATACCTCGCCTGTCACCTGCCATGCGGGTCTGGTGTGCCAGCACCAGGCATGCGTACGGTCCCAGGTGCGTAACGAGGATCCTTGGACGCGCCTGGGCGCGGTGTCCGTGACATAGGCAAGGAACTGGCGAAACTGACGCTGACGTTGTTGACGGTAATCGCGCGATGTTGAACTGTAGCGACAATCAGGGCAATACCAGCGTTGAGTACCGGACTTGTTCTTCCCGTTTTTCTTCATCATGCTTTGACATAAAGGACACCGTCGGGCTCGAATACTACGTTTTCTCACCCAAAGTACATAACCCAAGCCATGTCAAGGAACCTACCGTATAGAGCTCCTATACCTCAATAACACCGACTTTCCATTACCATGCCAGTGAAAAGTCGGATCTTAAGCAACGCTTTTTGGCGCTTAGCCCGAAAACATGCCTATAGTCAGATCGTGTTGGTTTTTTGGTGTGGATTTTGCATGATCTCGATATATGTGGAGATGTTGCAAAAATCGCCCCAAAAAGTGAGGGTTAAAGGAGCAAAGGCCGGACATTTCACCCATTGGATAACAATACTCCCTACCCCTAAATTCCTTTATCCTTTCACTAGGCACAACTATGCTGAGCAGGACAATTAAGGAGTACACATGGACGCATTGCTGGAAAAAATCTACCAAGAGTCACTTCGCCGCAACGGCTCTCAACCAGAATTCCAACAAGCAGTTTCCGAAGTCATAACCAGCATTGAACCGCTGCTCACATCAAAACCCGAGTATGGCGATGCCGCGATCCTCGAGCGCATCATCGAACCAGAACGTCAGATCATGTTCCGAGTGGCCTGGCAAGACGACGCCGGAAAAGTGCACGTCAATCGCGGTTACCGCATCGAATTCAACTCCGCACTTGGCTCTTATAAAGGCGGTTTGCGTTTCCACCCAACGGTAAATCTCTCCGTAATCAAATTTCTCGGGTTTGAACAGATTTTCAAGAATGCTCTAACCGGCCAGCAGATTGGCGGCGCCAAGGGCGGGTCTGATTTTGATCCGCACGGAAAATCGGACGGCGAAATTATGCGTTTTTGCCAGGCCTTTATGACCGAGCTTTATCGCCACATCGGCCCACATACCGATGTGCCCGCAGGTGACATCGGCGTCGGCAGTCGCGAAATTGGTTACCTTTACGGCCAATACAAACGGATCACAAACCGTTTCGACGCCGGAGTGCTCACCGGCAAAGGCGCAAACTGGGGAGGTTCACTCGCCCGCACCGAAGCGACCGGCTACGGAACGGTACTTTTCGCCCAGAACATGCTCAACACCCAAAATAAGACTTTCGACGGCAAAACGGTGGCCATTTCTGGCTCCGGCAACGTGGCAATTTACGCAGCTCAGAAAGCGCAAAGTCTCGGAGCTAAGGTCGTGACCGTCTCCGATTCAAGCGGAAGCATCTACGATCCGGAAGGGATCGACGTCGCCCTCTTACAGCAGGTTAAAGAGGTCGAGCGAGCTCGTATCAGCGAATACGCGAGACGACGTCGGAGCGCTGAGTATCGCGAGGGCGTCAAACCGTGGGGTGTTCCGGCGCAGATTGCATTGCCATGCGCGACGCAAAATGAAGTGGAACTCGACGATTTCTCACAGATGCTCGACGGCGGTGTGGAGCTTATCGCCGAGGGTGCAAATATGCCACTCACTCATGATGCGATAGCGGCAGCAAAAGACTCCCATGTGCTCTATGCGCCTGGTAAAGCCGCAAACGCCGGAGGCGTCGCCACCTCAGCTCTTGAAATGCAACAAAATGCCGGAATGGCTCAATGGCCGTTTGAGGTCGTTGAAGAAAAACTTGAAGCAATCATGGCCGATATTCACAACACGTGTTTGGAAGCTGCTGAAGAAGTTGGCAAACCTGGCGACTACCAAGTTGGTGCAAATATTGCCGGCTTCAAGAAAGTTGCCCAGGCCATGCTCGATCAAGGAATTATGTGAGCGTGAGCGCAGATCAAACAAGCTCATAGAACAAGCACATAGTCTGTACTAATGCCTAAACTAGGGGGCGATTCTCGCTGAGAATCGCCCCCTAAAAACTAAGCCATTGCGCTGCGTATTCGCTCTACTGCTTCAAGGAGCCGATCATCAGGAGTAGTTAGAGAAATCCGGATATACCCCTCACCGTCCGGGCCATATCCGCTGCCCGGCGTCACGATCACATGCGCCTTCTCCAGCAACTTCGTGGCGAAGGATTCCGACGTCTCCCCTTGCGGCACCCGTGCCCACACGTAAATCGTCGCTTTCGGCGCTTCTACCTGCATACCTATCGCCCGCAAAGCCTCCACAACAAGATCGCGGCGGCGCTGGTAGATGGCATTCATCTGCGCTACAAACTCGTCAGATTCGAGCAATGCCACGCATCCAGCCTCTTGAATCGCGGTGAACTGCCCCGAATCAAGATTATTCTTCACCGTACCCAAGGCTTTCACGGCCTGCTCATTGCCACATGCGAAAGCAATGCGCCAACCAGTCATGTTGTACGGCTTCGACAAGCTGAAAAATTCGATACACACGTCTTTCGCTCCTGGCCGCTCCAAGATCGACGGCGCAATGTAACCGTCAAAGGAGAGGTCAGCATAGGCGTTATCGTGAGCTAATAAAATGTCATGCTCTTTACAGAACGCGATCGCTTTATCAAAATACTCCACCGGCGCAATAGCCCCCGTGGGATTATTGGGGTATCCCAAGAACATGATTTTCGCCTTGGCAAGCACCTCAGCAGGCACGTTATCGAAATCTGCCAAGAAGCCATTCTCTGCCTTCATCGGCATGAAGTAAGTGTTGGCATTTTGAAGCGTGGCACCAATCGAATACACCGGATAGCCGATCGAGGGCGCAAGCACGTACTCGTCTGGGTTGACGAATGCCGTGTGCAGGTGCGCGATTCCTTCTTTCGAGCCTATCAGCGCGAGCACTTCGGTTTTCGGATCCACGTCCACGCCGAAACGTTTTTTCATATACGTAGAAGCTGCCGTGCGGAACTCAATCGACCCAGCATAATCAGGGTACTGATGGTTTTGCGGCTTTTGAATCGCCTGAGCCATCGCATCAATCACATGCTGCGGCGTCGGAAGATCTGGATCGCCGATCCCCAAGGAAATAACGTCAATTCCCTGTGCCCGCAAAGCATCACGCTTTCGGTCAATTTCTGCAAACAGGTAGGGTTTAATCTGGTTCAGGCATTGAGCGGTCTGCACAACTTCTCCTTAAATTGTTCCTCTGAAAGACTCTGTGGCCGGCCCGGTCATATTCACCGCGCCGTCTATTTTCCATTCAATTTCTAACGTTCCACCTGGTAGAACCACGTCCACGCGACGTCCGGTGCGTCCGGTCAAATATCCGGCGACGCCGGTGGCGCAAGCTCCCGTGCCGCACGCGAGAGTCTCCCCAACTCCGCGTTCAAAGACGCGTGTGTGGAGTGCGCCGTCGTGCACACTAACGAATTCGATATTGGACTTCTCCGGGAAAATCGGATGCGCCTCAAGAAAAGCACCGATCTTATCAATATCCATCGTGGTCAAATTCTTGCCCGATTCATGGTTGCCACTATCAAAGAGCGTATCGGGCAGATCGTCGAAAGAGTCAATAAACCAGATGGCGTGTGGATTTCCCATGGATATACAGGTGAAAGTCACATCTCCCCACGGGGTTTGTACCTGAAGATTTCGCACAAATTCGACGCCGGTTTCCGAATTTTTCGCTAAGCTCTCGCGTGGCGCACGAACAGGTATTTGCGCAGGTTCAAAGATTGGCTGCCCCATATTCACCGTGGCTGTGGTCAATTTTCCGGATTCGGCCGTGAAACTCAGGGGCCGTGGCCCAGCGAGAGTATCAACGGTCAAGTTCTCGCAGGTAGCATCCACATAACCCTGATCTACAAGGAATTTCGCTGTGCAGCGCACACCGTTACCGCACATCTGGGCGAGTGAACCATCAGCGTTAATATAGTGCATATAACCAGCTGATCCAGTGTTTTTGGGCGGCTGCACCACGATCACGCCGTCTGCTCCCACGCCAAAATGCCGATCACACAGAAAACGAACCTGCTCAGCACTGAGATCGACCGCGCTTTTCATGCCGTCGATGACCACGAAATCATTTCCAAGTCCATGTAGTTTTATGAAGTCAATAGCCATCACAGTTCCTTTGAGTCCACTATGTATTAGTGCAATTCTTGCAGGAATTTCGTCAATAATCTTGCTGTGCCCAGTTCGTGGACTCACCGCTCATCTCTTGAGTAGCGCAATAGTTTCGCTGTGATCAGTGTGCGGGAACATGTCGAGCATCTGCGCTTGCTCCACCGAATAACTCGGCATTTTTTCAAGATCAGCAGCTAGACTACGCGCATTGCACGAAGAATAGATCACGGTAGGCACCTCAGATTGTTCTAACCACTGCGCTAATTCTGCACCGATTCCCCGTCGGGGTGGGTTCACAACGACCACCTGCGGCGTCGTCGTCTGTTCGCGCACCCAAGCTGTGGCGTCACCGGCAACGAATGAAACGACGTCGGGAAAATACTTTGCGGCCTGCTCGTTACCTGCGGCAACGGCGTCGGGAGAAACTTCCACACCTACCACATTTTTCACCCCAGCTTGGGCGAGTGCCAGCGCAAAACCTCCCACACCGCAGTAAAGATCCCAGGCGCTCTCTGCTCCTTGTGCCCAGTGAGCAGCACGTGCGTAGAGAGCTTCTGCCATTTCAGTGTTGGTTTGGAAAAAGGACTGCGGACGCAACTCCAGGTGCAGTCGCTGCACGCCAGCACTCATTTCCTGCGCAGGATCGGAGACGACGATCGGCATGGGAAGCGAACGCTGCTCACTGATGAGGATTTCTTCTTCCCCTTCGATGATCGCTTTGCGTTCGGGCTGCACATTAAGGGTACAGACGGCGAGCATTGGCACAAGCTCGCACAGACGCTCGTATTTCTTGAACAAAATCCCCTGCACACCTCGCCGCCGTGCCACGAATCGCACCATGAGCTGGCCAGTTGTTGACTCAGTAACAATCACGTACTTCAGCACGCCGCGATCGGTTGCCGGATTATAAGGCTGGATTGCACACTCGCGAATGAACTCAGCGAGCTGCGCAGTAGCGATCCTGATCCCTGTGGTCGGCAGCGGGCAATCGCGCAAATCCACATCAGTAATTCCGAGCTGTGGCCTGTCAATAGTTCCGCTGACCACGAGCTTTACTTTGTTTCGAAACGATTCTGGTTTAGAGGCGAGGCTTGGGAGCCAGGTCTTCGCATCAATCAGCGCACGCACGCCTTCAAATTTTGTAGCGAGCTGTTCGTCATAAGGCATATCTAGACGGGCGCACGAACGGCACAGATCCTTAGCGAAGTATTCACAATCAATGATTGGCTCAGCCATGAGTCACCTATCTTCACACTTTCATAAATTCAGCAACTGCGCTCTGAGCACCGCTAATATCTGTGAAATGGTGAGTGTTTAAACCGATTCTCCGGGCAGCATCGATATTTACTTTGGTGTCGTCAAGGAAAAGCACGCGCTCAGGTGTGGTTTCAAGAACTTTCACCGCGTAGGTAAATATTTTCTCTTGCGGCTTGGCAATTCCCAAACCACAGGAGAAAAATGCCGGGTCAAATTCGCGCAACCACGGTTTTTCTTCCCGAATTTTTGCCAGCAGAGCTGCGGGAATATTAGATAGGAGTGCGATTCGTAGATTGTGCTCACCCGTTTTCACTCCCTCTTTCAGGGCGTAGAGCCACTGAACCATAGCGTCGTCGTGAAAACTCCACGATTGGCAGTCAGCCTCAAAAATTGCTTCCCAGCTCGGAAAATCCACTCCTAGGCGTTCGCCGATGGCAGCCACGTACTGTGCAAAGTTCATCCGACCAGCGTCGAGTGGATCGCGTTGATCGCGGTATGCTTGCCAAAATTTTGCTGGTTCTACCGCCAATTGCTCGAGTTGAGCTGCGCGTTCAATGGCCTGTTTATCGGCCTCGCTCTGGGTGCGCATGAAGAGGCCATACAGGTCAAAGAGTAAAGTTTTCTGAGGAAGGGTCATAGGAGAAATTCTACGGATATCACTGTACGAGTGCGAACGAGACGTTAGAATGCGCCAAGGAAGACGCCGGGATCACATCTTGCGTCCAGCGCGGCGCTTGCATCGTGGCGGGGTGCCAGTATCGCTTATGACGTGGCGCTAGCGTCCTCATCTGGCACGGCATTTGGGTTGGTGCTCGCATCCGTATTTGATACGGCGGTAAATAATCCTGAAATGCCTGCTAAAACAGAACGTTTAACTTTTTCAAAGGACTCTCCTGCGTCCAGAGATTTCATTCCCACATCAATTAAGGCTCGGTTGATTCGCGAATGGAGAGACGCGGTCTGCGGATCAACTTTCGTCCACAATAAAGTGACCCGCCGCGCAAATTCGATGTGGAAATCCGCCACACTATCCGAGTGATATTCAGAGTGTTTTTCTGGGATATCCTGCTCATTCGCCGGGCGAGCTGAGCGAGCTGATTTCATTACCGAGATGAGCCACGAGTGCCCGGTGCTCTGTGCGAGCTCCAAGCTAACGACGGCGAGTGCGAGGATTTGCTGCTGGGGAGCGGCGTTGCGATCAATAGCGTTATCCACTGCTTTTTGCCACTGCGGCAAGTAGCGTTCGAGCACTAAAATGCGCAAGTCATCAACTGAAGAGACGTAACGATAAATTGAGTTTCGGGCAATTCCTGCTGCTTTAGCCACGGCTCCAGCAGTGAGTTCCTCCGGTCCACGCTTGCGCAAGATTTCTTCAGCCGCATCCACGAGCTTGTCGAACATAATTCGATGATGCTCTTTGACCGTGGGTGCAGAAATTGAGGGCATGTGCCTGTTCTCTCCTCTCAATCTCGCGATTTTGTGAACGCAATATAGCTCTTTTTATTCTACTTGAGATTTACCTAGAGAAATAACCGCTGGGTCAATCTCATACCTAACTCATACTTGATATTTCACGCGCAGCACATCATATTCAATAAATCATAAATTTGACCGTGGTACTACATGTTTTTGAAAAGATATTTTCACACATAAATTCTGCACATAAACCGACTCCCCATTCTTCGAAAAACCTGCAAAAATAAGATCATGGATTTTATGACGTGGGCTCTCCAAACAGCTATTGCACACCCAGAACTCAAGGACGCACTCGTCACCTCGGATGACGCTTCGCTCGATATCCTTTTGCCGGACGGCCGCGCTTTTCGTTTTCGCCCTGGTGCGTTGCTCAACGAGAACGCTCCAGAAGATCACCGCACCGAAATCCTCAACAAACTCATCTCTATCGGTATTGCGCAGGCCGAACACCCTACAGCGGAGAAAGACTTAGAGGCAGATTTAGCATCACAGCCACCGTCTGCACCAATCCAAAATTCAGAAATTCGCGATCTTGGTCTTGATCCTGCCCACGGCACTGAACTGCCCGATTTCACTACTGGAGACATTGACGCACCTATCGTGCCTATTGTGCGCGCCGCTGATTATTATTTACGCTCTCACCAAGAAGCGGATTCGATGGTGTACCTACCACTCACAGACTTTATTGCCGCAGGTATCGCCTACGATTTACCGCAAACTATCCAACCGGTTTACTACTCACAAATTGAAGACGACGCGCGCGAAGTTGGTGAAATTCTCGCCGAGTCAGTGTTCACTTTGCGTCGCATGACTGGATCGGTGCAGCACACCGTCGAAATCGGCATGCTTGATATCATGGGCGCTCGGGTTCTCACATTCTTGCAGCCAGCAAATTACGAACTCTCGTGGTTTTGCGATCTTGACATGATGCAGCAGGTAGCCGAGCAGGTTTCTGCTCAGTTTTCCGATGATATTCCTTTGTTTGTGCCAGCTTCGCGCACAAAATTATTCGTGGTGTTTTCTGAAGACCCTCATTTGGCGGATTTTTTCAAAGTTCTTCTTGCTCAACGCGATTCCAACGAAGCCGTCTATCCGCTCCCCCATACTGTAGCTGCCGACGGTTGGCGCGAGTGGGTGCCATTTCCTGGGTCAGAATTAGCCGAAGTGCTTGGCACACTACGGAACCAATTCCGCGAATCTATCTATGCGGCACAAGTAAAAGAGATGAGCACGTGGGGAGAGTTTGGCGCGCTGAAAGACTTTTCTTCTCGCCGTCTGCGCAATAACGAGCGCGTTTCCACCACTGAATGGTCTGACATCGACCGCTATGGTTCTATTCCTAACACTGATTACATCATTTTCAAGCGGGCACCCTCGCCGCACCCGTGGGAAACGGATCAGGGTGTAAATCTGCCGATCAGGGCGCATATCGCCCGCGAGGTATGGCCCGAGGGCTTTGAACGAGACGAAAACGCCTGGCCGCCACGCTGGTTCGTCAAAGGTTTCCCCTCAGCCGAACAGCTCGATAAATTGCGCGAATCTGCCGACCGTGAATTCTAAGCACGCCCAGCAGTGATTTCCTCTGCTGCGTCAAGTGCGCTCTCTTTTTCAGCGCCCAGCGTTCCAGTTGCGAGCTTATCGACGATAATCGCAATTGCGCCGTCTCCCGTCACATTCGTAGCCGTGCCGAAAGAATCAACAGCAACATACATCGCAACCATAATGGCATACATCGGATCAGTGAAAGCAAGCATACCTTGCAATACACCCTGAGCTGCTGTAATAGCACCTCCAGGCACGCCTGGTGCCGCCACCATAATCACGCCGAGCATCAAGATGAATCCCGCCATACTTGATGGATTGGGCGTCATGCCCATCATGTACTGCAAAGCCAGCGCAAACGCAGTGATTTTAATGGTGGACCCAGCCAAATGAATCGTGGCGCACAGTGGAATGACGAAGTCGGAAATTTCGTGGCTCACCCCATTTGCGCGGGTGCATCGCACCGTTACGGGAATAGTTGCAGCCGACGACGCCGTACCCAACGCCGTGAAGTAAGCGTCACGCATGCCCCACAAGGCTTTGAGCGGATTGCGTTTCGCAACAGCTCCAGCCACCGCGTACTGGAGTAGCATTATCACCACTGTGAGCACAAAAGCGAAAACGATAACTTTCGCCATAGCCACGATGACGTGCACGAATTGCCCTGATTTCGACATATTTAAGAAGATTCCAAAAATATGTAAAGGTAGCAGTGGAACGATGGCTTTCAAAATAAGGCGCATCATCAAGCTGCGGAATTCCACAAAAATCTCCATCATGCGATGAGCGCGAGTTGAGACCATGCCAATACCTAAAATAAAGGCGAGGATGAGCGCCGTCATCACACCAAAAACCGGAGGTAGTGTGAATGATGGATCCATTAGCGATTCGACGGCGTTCTTTGGCTCGGCGAGGTCTGGCACTGCTTGATTAGCGAGCAGGCTTGGGAAAATAAGCGCAGCGAGTCCCCACGTGCCAAATCCTGCGACCATCGTTGAACCATAGGCGATGCCTACCGTGACCAGCAGCCATTTCCCGCCTGATTTTCCCAGCTCGAAAATTGCTGGAGTCACGAGTCCTACGATGATCAGTGGAACAACGAAAGCGAGGAACTTTCCGAATAAATCGTTGAATGTTGCGAAAGGAACGATTGACCATGCAGGCAAAAATTGGCCGAGCAATGCGCCAACAACGATGGCTAAGACGACCCAAAAGAGCAGGGTCCTTATCATTCGCTTGAAAATGCTTGGTTCCGGTGAGGCAGCTGCATTCATAGGAGAACTCCTAATATCTATGTGTGGTGATGCATGAATACATACCTACCGTATGAGAGGAGTGACCAAACTGGTGGGGGCGTCCATTTTATGGACGCCCCCACCAGCAAAAGTAACCACCGCCACAACCAAGTATTAGGTGATAAGCATATCCTTTGGCCAGATATTTACTTGACTGTATAAATATCCACCACTAGGGCTTTGAGTAGAACCGACCAAGCGTCTGCTCCTTGAAATCCTCGTAATAGCCTTCGTTAATAGACTTGCGAATATCATCAACGAGCTTCACCGTGAAATATTCATTATGAATTGTGGCCAAAGTAGAAGAAATCATTTCTTTCGCCTTAAACGTATGGTGTAGATATGCTTTTGAATAATGAGTACACGTATAGCACTCACATCCCTCCACGACTGGCGAAAAATCACGCTTGAACTGCGCACGAGTGATATTAAAACGTCCATCAGGTGAGTAAATCGCCGCATTTCGAGCCACTCGCGAGGGATTCACGCAATCGAACGTATCCGCACCGTTTTCAATCGCACGGAAGAAATCATCTGGTTCAGAAATACCCAAAAGGTGGCGGGCACGATCCTCTGGCAGCTCCTCGCACACCCAACCGACAATCGTGCCGAGATTTTCTTTCTCCAAGGCGCCACCAATACCAAAACCATCAAAACGCTGCCCATCGACATCCATCGAACCAAGATCGCGCGCAGCTTTTCGGCGCAAATCCTCGTACTGTGCGCCTTGAATTACTCCAAAGAGCTGCTGATAAGGTTTTCCTTCTCGCTCCTGAGTGAGCTGCTTGTGGGCACGCAAACAGCGTTGTGCCCACAAACGCGTGCGCTCCAACGACTCTTCCTGGTAGTCACGCGAGTTCAACAAAGTCGTAAGCTCATCAAATGCAAAAATAATATCTGCACCCAATTCATGCTGAATACGCATCGAAATCTCGGGCGTAAATCGGTGCTTCGTGCCGTTCAGATGCGAACGAAACCATACGCCGTCGTCGTCCACATTAGCCAAACGCTCACGATTACCCGCCACAGCGTCGTCGGCAACCGTCTTACCTGAAAACTCCTGCGAAAGCACTTTCTTGAAACCAGAACCCAAGCTCATCACCTGGAAACCGCCCGAATCCGTATAGGTAGGCCCGCCCCAATTCATGAAAGCTGCGAGGCCACCCGCCTCATCGAGCACGTCAGATCCTGGCTGCAGATACAGATGATAGGCATTAGCGAGCACAGCTTGCGCACCCACCGCCTTTATCAAATCCGGCAAAACAGCCTTCACAGTAGCTTTCGTACCAACCGGAATAAATGCAGGAGTTTGGATGTCTCCATGCGGAGTGTGAATGACGCCGGTGCGGCCAAACGCTTTACCTGCGGAAGTCTCTAGACGCTGCTGAATCTCGAAGGTCATAAATCAATCTTTTCTTGTAAACGTGGCAGAAAATCTCAGTGGTACGTGACCTCGTGGCGCTTCACCCAACCAACCACCGTGTAAGTGACCGGTAGAAGCACCACTTCAACCCCAACCTTATAAATATAGCCAACGAACATCAGGTTCAAAATAACACCCCAGTTCATCACGTCAATCCAGGCAATCACGCAGAAAATCGCGGTATCGGCGAACTCACCCACCACCGTCGAACCAATCAGACGGAACCACAGATTATTTTCGCCCCAGCGCTCTTTAATCCTCACCAACACCCACGAGTTCAGCAACTGTCCAACCAAATAACCAGCCAAAGAAGCAATAACGAAGCGCGGCACCACGCCGAGCACCGTTTGGAAAGCCTGCTGATCTTGATAATCGGCAGCAGGTGGTGCCAAAATAATCAGCCAAAACACCACAGACGCCACAATCGAGAGCACAAAACCCATCACAATCGCGCGGCGCGCCAACCGGAAACCATAAACTTCCGAAAGCACATCGCCAATCACGTATGTGAGCGGGAACAGAATAGCACCGCCGTCGAAAATCAACGGTCCAGCTTCGATCAATTTAGTAGCGCCAATATTCGACAACAGCAAAAACGCAACAAAACAGACTGCAAAAATATCGAACATCGCGCGCTTTTTTACCACGCCATTACTTGCGTGTGAATCTGTATTTACCACAACAATCCCTCCGTGGAAGCTATGCCTAAGCAAGGTGAACAAAGACTTATCCACGTCACGAGCATGAACGAGCGGAACTCGGCAAGTAAGCAATCTGAGCGAGCTGAGCGAAATTATGGGAAAAGTCCACACGAATCTTCGCTTTAGCCAGCAAGCGCAGGCACGCGCCGCCACGCGGATATTCAACTGGTTCGCCTGGCACTGCCACCACCAAGGCGCAAAAGCACACTAACGCTACAACAAAGCTCCCGTGAGCACTCTCGCTACCAGGAACATCGCCGTCGTCTTGCGCTTTTGTGGAGCCAATCGCTCGAACTCCGAACGTAATCGTATCAAAACTTCAACAATATCTAACAAAAATTATTGATTTTGACTAGGGACGCACACATATTACGTGAATTAGCAGCGACGCTGCGCAACCTTAACTCTTATATCAGCTGTACATCACCCTGATAACCGGACTCTTATCAAAAGGAGAAAGATCTTGGGTGATTGCCAGCTTCTCCCCATCTGAGCTGCCCAAAGTCTGCCCAGGAAGCAAGTAAGTATCACCGGTAATGATGTAGTTAGCAATGCTGGCGAGCATCGAGTAGACGTCATCTTCCGCTTTCACCGACTCGCGAATCTCGAGGTCAAGGTGCCCAAAAAGCGGCAAACCCAACGTGCGCCCCACCGTCAAATCTGGCTTCACAGTACGAATATTAACCCACAACGGCAGCGGCGCCTCACCACGCGTGAGCTGCTCAGCCATCGTCACCACCATCTGCGGCGGCTGCACGATACCCAGCTCTGCGCGGAAAACTCCCACCGCGGCGTCTTCCCGCATCAAAGCATCCATCACCTGAGTGAGCAAAATATGCGCCGAGACCATACGTTTGCGGCGCTTGAGCTCAGGAGCCTCCAGAGAATTGGTGCGCTCACCTGCGAGAACTCCATGAGCGGCATCTTCTGCCGGAGCATACAGCGTAACCGGAACGTGGAACACATGCTGCGGAAGCGCCCCGCCGTCGAAATCCAATGGATAGTTCAACGGCGAGAGCATCACCTGAACCCCTTGGTCAGTGAAGTGCACGAGATCTCCTGGCACCAATTTTGGATTACTTGGATCAGCGTCAACATGCTGCCACTGCGGCTCAATCTCCATTGACCACAACTCTTTGAGCCGCGCCAGCGCAGCGTCGATGTCGATTGGCGCTGAAAAAAGCGCCACTGCAGATAGCACTTCTGGTGCCGGGGGGTGAATTGCTGATACTCCAAGATTCTCCATGAATGTAGCTTATCGCAGGTTACTGGGACTTTTCAGACAGGTTACCGAAAAATTTGGGTGTAGCCTTGGAAAAATGAACGTACCTTTTATTATCGGCGCTTACGCCTCTAAGCCGCAGGAACGCGCAGCGCAAGAAGATTTTTATCGGTTACTCAACGACGCCCCTTGGGTATCGGGTCTCGAAATCCCTTACATGGCAACCGGGTTACAGGACGATCCGCAATGGTTCGCCCAGCAGCTCGGCTCGTCGTTCACAACGAACGTCCTTACGCCCATTCCAGGCACGATGAGCTTTGTCAACGATTCGTCGTGGGGCATTTCTTCGATGGATGACGCCGGTAGAGCTGCGGCGCTTTCATTCCTCAAGAACGCTACAGATGCGATGAAAGACATCAACGATCGGCTTGGTCGGCAGTTCTTCACCCACCTTGCCCTACACACTGCGCCACGCGGTCGTGGTGATGTGCATAGCCTGATTCGATCCCTTGAAGAGCTGCTCGAATGGGATATAGACAGCGCAAAACTCACAATTGAGCATTGTGATTCTTTCTCCACTGATCGGGTGATTAGCAAGGGTTTCTTGGAATTGTGCGACGAAATCGCTGCAGCACGAAAGTTCGACGGTAAAGTCGGCGTTTCGATCAACTGGGGACGATCTGCGATTGAGGGTCAAGGAGCTGATCTTCCGCTTGAGCACGTCGATATGGCTGGACGAGCTGGGGTTTTGGAAGGTGTGATCTTCTCAGGCGCACACAATAGCGAAAATGCATGGGGGCCGGCTTGGGAAGATGCCCATGTTGGTTTGCAAGAATTCGTTCCACAGTCGCTGCTCACGCCGCAAATCGTGGCTGAAACAGCGCATAAGGCGATGGCAAGCAATGTGGCTTACCTCGGTGCGAAGATCACTATTCTTCCTGGTCCGAGCAATGAGGAGCGGTTGCATATGCTTGGGCGCATCTCAACATCAATCTGATGTATAGAGATTTTGGGGCGTTTTTGGCAACTAGTCGATATATATCGAGATGTTGCCAAAAACGCCCCAAAATTATTTAACGCAGGTCTTATTTATGCTTATTTATGTGAGCGTCCCTGCGTGCTTTTGCGAGACCGACGAGGTCGGGCATGGCGTTTGAGCTTTGCTAACTCTTCTTTCTCCCGGTGAATTCTGCGGGCAATAGCAAGATCCCTGCTAAATCGTTCCTGCTCACGTTGATCAAGATAGATAACGTCATTTCGCAAATCTTTGACGAGCGCAAACATCAGAGCAAACACAATAAAAAGGAATGGTGTAGCGGCAACAATAGTGACGCTCTGAATATTGTTCAATGCCGAGTCACCACCAGAGATAAGCAGAGTAAGACCAATAAGCGCCGTCACCAATCCCCATATTCCCGATAGCCACGGTGATGCGTTCACACGCCCACCTTGCGAAAGCGATCCCATCACGGTCGAAGCGGAATCAGCAGAGGTAATAAAGAACGTGCTGAGCAGCAACACTGCCACAATTCCGAAGAAAAAGCCTCCCGGGAGACTGTGCAGCAAATTGAAGAGCTGACCCTGTGCATTTCCATCACCATATATCGACTGACCTGTCTGCTCCATATAGATAGCACTGCCACCAAAAATTGCGAACCAAATCGTCGACAGCCCGGTTGGTACAAGCAATACACCCATGCAGAATTCACGAATCGTGCGTCCACGCGAAATGCGGGCAATAAACATTCCTACAAATGGCGACCATGAAATCCACCAAGCCCAGTAAAAGATAGTCCACGACGAAAGCCAGCCACCGGCGGTACCATCAGCGGCCGCAGCTGTTCTTCCAGCCATTTCGAAGAAGTTGGAAATATACGCTCCGATTGAGCCGGGAAGTAGATTGAGCTGCACAATCGTTGGACCGAGAATGAACACGAATATCGCGAGGATCGCAGCCAACACCATGTTGATGTTCGAAAGAATGCGAATACCAGCGCCAACGCCGGACATTGCCGAGAGAAGAAAAGCTAAGGTCAGCACGGCCACAATACTCACCACCAGCCCGGTACCAGCTTTTTCTACAAAGCCTGCTGCCTCTAATCCAGCTTTAATTTGCAGGGCACCTAGACCGAGCGAACATGCGGTACCGAAGACTGTTGCAAAAATAGCCAAAGCATCAATGGATTTTCCCAACACACCATCGGCGTTCTTCTCCCCGATGAGCGGAGTGAAAGCTGAGGAAATGAGCTGTTTACGGCCGAGGCGATACGTCGAATAGCCAATAGCTAAGCCAACAATCGCGTACATTGCCCACGGATGGAGCGTCCAATGGAACATAGCGGTGGCCATCGCCGTTCCTACCTCGTTCGGTTGGTGACCAGGCACGCCGTCGCGATAAAAAGCAAGCGGCTCGGACGCGCCGTAGAACATCAAGCCGATTCCCATGCCGGCGGCAAACATCATGGCTATCCACGATCCATTGGAGAATTCTGGCTGTTCATCGGCTGCGCCAAGACGAATCGTGCCAAATTTGCTTCCGGCGATTACCAAAACGAAGATGACGAATATGGTGGATGCGAGCACGAATGCCCACCCGAGATTTTCAAGCACCCAGCTAAATGCGCCCGATGCTACATTGCCGAAGCTCGTCGGGGCTCCGAGTCCCCAGGCTACGACCGCGAGCGCGAGGATGACGGCGGGAATCACTACTGACCATGTAATTCGCGCATCGTCGTTTTCAGAGGCAAGCTCGATTGGTTTTTCGGCAAGATCAGCTTCCCTAATTTCTCGTTCAACCGACATCAGCGCTTCCATTGCCGATGCTGATTCTTGAACTACCTTGGTATCTGTCTGTCTATCACTATCGATATTGTCCATAGTGCCATTCTTTTAAAAAGACGTTTCCTTAACAACTTCTTACTCAAAATTGAGGATTTATATCACAAATTTTGAGAGATAAGATGAAACATGGTAGGGCACAAGGCGTGAAACACCGCCCAGAATTGAGTGTTTTAGGGGTTCTTACATCGAAATACGACGAAAATTGGGGTGCTTTTGGCAACATCTCCACATATATCGAGATGTTGCCAAAAGCACCCCAAAACTCGGTGGGATCCAATAAGTCCAATAAGGCGCCCCACTCCTGAGCAAGCACTCGCCACGGAGCAAGCAAACACTCCACACAAGCCCCTGCCGCCACACAAACACCTATAAGCACACAAGCACACCGCCATCAAGGCAAAAGAAACTGGCTGGTGCAGAACACAGCAAAATTCTGCACCAGCCAGATAATAACGAAGGATTCTGCAGACCTCCCGCTCACCTCAGTTGGAAAGAGAATCTCCTTCGCCTGCGCTCACATCACTGCGGCGCAAAGCTTTCTATAGCACAACGCTATCATGAAAATTTCCCAAATGCCTAGATTTTCTTACATTTCGGAATTTCTCACGTTTTCAGGAGAAATACCTCAATTTGCACCTATTTTTCACTTCGCAGATTCAAGAAGTATGGCCCCCTCGCTGCAAGCTCCGTTCTATATATCGTATCCCACTGCGTCCACGGCTCTTTCGATAGCGAGTCATTCGTAAACCGCGGGTCGCCGGTCACCTCAGTGACGCAAAATTTTGGAATCTCCAGGTCAACAACCGGCGTAAGCCGCTCACATTCAGCCACGATCAGCCCTTGGTTTTGACCAGCGAAGCAATCAAATTCCCACCCATCTTCGCCATACCAGATGGAGTAGCGTCGTTTGAGGATCAGATTTGCCGAGTGCTGCAGGATTTGCACTGCCACGTCCAGCGCAATTTCCGTTTCGAGTTCATACCTCTCACCATTGACCGACGGCGACTTGACGCCCATCGTCGCCGCAGCGTGGGCTTCAATATCGTCTTGCTTCATCAGAGCAGCTAGTACCCGCCGCTCATAGGTGCCAACATGATCGGTACGATCGTCAAATTTCGGAAACTCAATCTCGACGCCACGGAACGTGATTCGCACTCGAATGGCATAGCCTGCCTCCGCAAACGCATAAGCTTGCACAATAATCTGCTCTGAACCGTGTTCCAGCGCGTCGACCGGAATCTCATCAACAAAAAACTTCCTCTCAAATTCAAAAGGGAAGTCACGGTCATCGGCCTGCGAAAATGGAATACTCATGCTCAAATAATAGATGAAAGCTAGCATTACATGTATGAGTAACCTGCCCACGTATCGCAACCCTGCCCCAAACGCGACAGATACGCCCCGACTTCCCACCGGCACCGACGTCGTCCTCGCAGCTCAAACGCTGGGAAACACCATCCGTCACACCCCGCTGGAAGTCTCGCCGCGCCTGAGCACGCTCGCCCAGCGCACGGTTTACCTCAAGCGCGAAGACATCCAAGTCGGGCGCTCGTATAAAGTGCGTGGCGCTTTCAATTTCATTTCCTCGCTAGATAAGGCCGACGCCGCACGCGGAGTTGTGTGCGCATCGGCAGGTAATCACGCGCAAGGCGTAGCGTTTGCCTGCAATACTCTCCATATCAAGGGCACAATTTTCATCCCCACCACCACCCCTCGCCAGAAGCGTCACCGGATTCGCGACATTGGCGGCGAGTGGATTGACCTCATCGAATACGGAACTACGTTTGATGAGTGTGCTCGCCACGCTACCGAATTCGCTGTTGAACACGGTGGCGTGTACGTTCATCCTTTCGACGACGTGCGCACAATCGCAGGTCAGGGCACGGTCGTGAAAGAAATCTTTGAGCAGGCATCGGAAACTCCCACGAGCGTCGTGGTACCAATCGGTGGCGGCGGCCTGCTTGCCGGCACGCTCGCCTGGGTCAAACAGTTTCATCCTGATGTGAAGGTAATTGGCGTGGAGCCAAGTGGCGCAGCGTCGATGAAAGCGGCTATCGAAGCAGGTGAGCCGGTCACTCTCACTGAGGTTGACTCCTTTGCGGACGGCACAGCGGTAGCTCGCGCCGGAAATATCACGTTTGAGATGGCGCGCCAGTTTTGCGACGCTGTTGTAACAGTTCCCGAAGGAGCTATCAGTTCCGAAATGCTTGATTTATACCAGGTTGAGGGAATTATTACCGAGCCGTCTGGGGCGCTCTCTGTAGCGGCACTGCGTGGCTACTTGGATTTGGAGCAGCTTCCACCTGGCCCAATCGCTTTCGTGATTTCCGGCGGGAATAACGACGTACTTCGCTACGACGATATCGTGGAACGCTCGATGATCCACGAGGGCT
This sequence comes from Arcanobacterium pluranimalium, assembly GCF_016907845.1. Taxonomy (GTDB): domain Bacteria; phylum Actinomycetota; class Actinomycetes; order Actinomycetales; family Actinomycetaceae; genus Arcanobacterium_A; species Arcanobacterium_A pluranimalium. Next base: position 386,975 of record NZ_JAFBCS010000001.1, on the reverse strand, counting down.
TACGCCACTACTTTTTGGTCACTTTCCCCCAACAGCCAGGAGCTTTGCGTCTCTTCCTCGACGAAGTTCTCTCCGACGGCGAAGACATCATCTTGTTTGAATACACCAAAAAGAACAATCGGGAAACAGGGCCGGCGCTCGTGGGAATCGAAATTGACGATCCAAATAACCTAGATTCCCTGCTAAAACGCATGGATGCTTCGGCAATTCACACCGAAAAACTCGAGCCGAACTCCCCAAGTTTCGGTTTCCTGCTTTAGGCTAGAGGTAGCTTTAGCCGCAGTTTCTGTTTCTCAATGAGGATGTTATGAGTAATCTTGACGATCTAAATAGGCCACACAACGCTGATTCAATCGGCTATGAACAGCCGAAAGAACTGGGCGTAACGCAAGTTCCACGCAAGCAGGGCGTTAATAAGGCGCTGGTGATCGCCGTCGTCGCACTCCTCGCCATGATCGGAGTGCTCGTGGCGCTGCTCGTCACCCGCCACACGTCCGACGACGCCGCGAAGAGTTCGTCTCAGACCAGCAAGTCCGCACAGGCACCGGATTCTACCCGCCCAGATCGGCAAGGTTCTGCGCAGTCTGAGCACGGAAGCGCTGGCAACGGCGAGGCAGCTAATGCAGCACCGAAAGAAGTGCCGGATAACATTCGCAAAATTATCGATTCTCAACACCGCCTGAACCCTGACGATCCACGCGCGAAAGGCAAGGTCAACGCACGGCTAGTAGTCGAGATTTACGCGGATTTCCGCTGCGGACACTGCGCAAACTTCTCGTTGAACGTGGAACCGAAGTTAAAGAAGATGATTGACGACGGCACAATTCGGTACGAATTTAACAGCCTCCCTGTTCTCGGCGAAGAATCTGTGTTAGCAGCTCAGGCAGCACAAGCAGCAGCAAACCAAGGAATGTTTTGGCAGTACCACGATGCTCTTTATGAAGGTCTTGCCACGAAATCCGTCACGTACACTGCCGATGGTCTTACTGACCTCGCAAAAACCGTGGGGATCAAAGACGTCGAGAAGTTCCGGGCTGATCTGACCTCGCCGCAAACAGTTGAAGCAGTGCGCAAAGAGCTAGAAAACGGCCGCCAACTGGGGATCAACGGCACTCCGGCCTTCCTCATTGGCTACCAATACGTGCCAGGCGGCATTCCTTTTGAAACCTTCAACCAAATTGTAAATTCAGAACTCAAACGTGAAAAGGCTGCGTAACCCCATGTCAGTTACTACATTCATCTCTCATACCTTCCAAAAATTCTCCCGTCTCAAGCTCGACTACCAGCCACTTCCGAAGAAAGCTATCGTAATCGGCGCCCCACACACTTCGTACTGGGACGGCATTCTCATGGCTGTGGCCTTTTGGGACGCCAAGCGCGCATTTAAGTTCCTCGTCAAAGATTCGGCAATGAAATCGCCATTTGGCCCTATCATTCGCAAAGTGGGCGGAATTTCAGTAGACCGCAGCTCCGCTCATGGCCTAGTGGAACAAATTGCACAGCAAGCGGTGGAGTCAGATGAATTTTTGCTGGTTATCGCACCAAAAGGCACGCGCTCACCGCGCGAATTTTGGAAGTCTGGTTTCTACCACATTGCCCGCCAAGCCAATATCCCTGTAGTGCTCGGCTATATCGACAAAACCACCAAAACCTACGGATGGGCACACGCATTAGATCTTACAGGTGATGTTCATGCAGATATGGAAGCGATCCGCGCATTTTATGCTGATAAAGAGGGAATTAACCCGCAGTGGAAGAGCACTCCGCGCCTGCGCATGGAAGATACGCCTGCCGAACCCGAAGCAGTGAACAACTGAGTCCAAAACAACAAGCAACCGAGTCCGAAACTACGAGCACCTGAACAGGAGCCTGCCTTGGTCACTACCGCGGTCAATATGCTCAACACTCGCGAAGTTTTTTATCCTGGATACCGCACGTTCGAACACCGTTTGCAGGTGCCACTCGACCACAGTGGCCACCTACTCACCGGTGTTGAACAGGAAAATCTTCCGAAAACGATTGAGATTTTCGCTCGAGAATTTGTGCGCGCTGGCGGCGAGGAGCTTCCACGACTCGTCTACTTCCAAGGTGGACCAGGCTTTGCCGCGCCGCGTCCTACCTCAGTGAATGGCTGGATGGAGAAGCTACTCAAGGATTACCGCATCGTACTCTTGGACGATCGTGGCAACGGGCTGTCTCATGCGCTTGACGCAACTCGCGTTACCGCCGTCGGTGATGCTTCACTGCAAGCAGCGTATCTTTCGTGCTTCCGAGCCGATTCGATCGTGGACGACGCCGAAGCCCTGCGTATCGCGTTGCAAGGCGAGGAGCCATGGAGTGCGCTGGGGCAATCATTTGGCGGATTTTGCGTCACAACGTATCTTTCGCGAGCACCGCACGGTTTGCGCGAAGCCATGATTACGGCTGGTTTGCCCTCGCTCTCACGGCCCGCAACCGATGTTTATGAGCGCACGTGGCAACGCACTGAGGAGCGCAATCGCGAGTTTTTCGAGCGTTATCCACAAGATGAAGAAATGTGTTGGCGAATCGTGCGGCACTTGGCCGATGTGGACGAGTACTTGCCCACAGGTGAGCGGCTAACCCCAGCACGGTTTAGGATGCTGGGAATTTCGCTTGGCGTATCAGATGGTCTTGAAACGATCCACTTCCTTCTCGAAGATCCTTTTGTGGAGATCGACGGCGTACAAAGGCTCAGTGAGCGCTTCTTGGCGGCAATGAGTTCCCAGCTCAGCTATACGGGTATGCCCTTGTACTGGGCTTTGCATGAGTCGATTTACGCGCAAGAAAGTTCAGGTGCTACAGCTTGGGCCGCCGATCGAGTACGCCAGACTCTTCCACAGTTCAGCATTCCTCAGCTCTCGGAAGGCTCACAAGGCGAGCGTGAACTGGAAGAACGCATGCGCGCTGCCGGTTTTGGCTTCCGTTTTTCAGGGGAACATGTGTTCGCGTGGCAAGGACGCGAAGATCCTGCATTACGAGCGCTCGCACCCGCCGTCGAACTCCTCGCCCAGCGCGAAGATTTCCCACCTCTGCACGATGCGGACGTGCTTGCCCGCAATACTGTTAAAGCTGCTGCGTGGATTTACCGCCCGGATATGTTTGTGCCTTTTGATATTTCTATGGAAACTGCGCAGGCAATCAAGGGGCTGATCCCGATCATCTCCGAGGAATTCCACCATGACGCTCTGCGTACGTCGTCCGATCAGATCGTTGAGGGATTGCTAGAAGCAATTCGCAGATAGTGGGCTTAATACCTGACTACCGGGCTTAATATAGGGCACCTTCGAATTCCAACAACGCGTATTTCAACTCCGCACCGATGGCGTAATTTCCCACGTCTAGACGGCTAGTATCTGTGCTAATGGCACTTTTTGCCCGCAGTTTCGCTCGTGCTTGCATAGCTTGGGCTGTGCGCTGCGGAATTACTCTGTGGCACGGCACGATAAGCGGAATCGGATTCTGTGCACACGCAGTCCCCACGGCACGGCTTGCGCGCGGATTACCTATCTCAGCAGCTAAATCACCGTATGTTGCCATTTTTCCAAACGGAATAGCGCACATTGCTTCCCGAGCGCGCGCCGCAAATGCGGTATGGGCAGGAGCGAGCTTGATGTGATCGAAAGCTGTTGCATCGCGTCGTCCCCAAGCAGCGATAGCAGTCTCAATGCGCTGCACAGCGTCGGCGACGACGGGCGCTTGCGCATCCCCCGCAGGAACGTTTAGTTGCGTTCCGGTTGCCGTCGTGTTGAGTTGCGCATTTGCCGCCGTAACCTGCACGTGTCCACCCGTCGTCGCAACCTGTGGCACGCGTTCGGCAGGAGCGATCCATGCGTGACTAATGGCTCCGGCGTCGTCAATAACGTATACGAAACAAAAGGAATCGAGGTATTCGTGCCCCGTGGTGAAAGGCACGCTCCGAACTGGACCTGGCAGGTCATAAATAGGGTTATTCCAATTTTCGTTCACGCCTAACACCTTAGTAGAAAAATTGGGCACAATAGTTTCATGACGCAAATTACAGCAACGAAGCTCAATACCGGAAAATTCATGCCACAGCTCGGCTTTGGCACTTATAAGCTCACCCCAGATATTGCCACTGAAGTGGTGCTTGAGGCGCTGAAAATCGGCTATCGCCATATCGACACTGCTCAGATGTACGGCAACGAGCGTGAAGTCGGTTTGGCGATCAAAGAATCAGGAATTCCGCGCGAGGAAATCTTCCTGACCACCAAGCTCAACAATGGAAATCATCTTCCCGACGACGCTCGGCGCACCTTTGATGAGTCGCTTGAGAAGCTCGGCACAGATTACGTAGATATGTTCCTCATGCACTGGCCATTGCCGAAGCTCTACGATGGCGATTTCGTCACAACATACAAGGTGATGGAAGAGTTCGCAATCGACAAGCGCGCTCGCGCTATTGGCGTATCCAATTTCGAGCCGCATCACTTGGTGCCGATCTTGCGTGAGGCGACGATCGTGCCTGCCACCAACCAGATTGAGCTGCATCCTTATCTTTTGAACAAGGCAACAGCAGAGTTTTGCCGCAACCAAGGAATTGCTATCACGGCGTGGTCTCCGCTTGGTCGCGGACGCCAATTCGAAGATCCTACAATCGCGGAGATCGCCACCCGCATCGGCGCCTCGCCTGCGCAGGTAATTCTCGCTTGGCACCTCCAACACGGTAATATAGCGATTCCGAAGGCAAGTTCAGTGGAACGCCAGCGCGAGAACTTCGAATCTGCGAACATTTCACTGAGCGAAGCCGATATGGAAGCTATCGACGCGTTAGATAAAGGTGAAGCTGGCCGAACGGGTAAACACCCCGACGAGATGAACCTGATTCCTAACTGAGAGAGGAGTGGCGGAATTATGGTCACGTTCGCATACACAATCGCGGGCTCTGAAGCTACCGGCGGTGCCGGTTTTCAGGTTGACCTCAAGACCTTCCACGAGCTCGGAACCTACGGAATGGGTGCTCTAACCTGCATCGTTTCCTTCGATCCGAAGAATAATTGGGCGCACCGTTTTGTGCCTGTCGATCCGCAGGTGATTCGTGATCAGATCGAAGCCGCTACTAAGGCACAGGATCTCGATACGGTAAAGATCGGCATGTTGGGGCATCCTGAGACGATCAAGGCTGTTGCCGAGAGTTTGCGCCAGCAAGAATGGCGTAATATTGTGCTCGATCCAGTGTTGATTTGCAAGGGTCAGGAACCGGGTCACGCACTGGACACCGACAACGCCCTGCGCGAGCTCATTCTTCCGCTTGCCACTGTGGCAACTCCTAACTATTTTGAGGCATGCACACTTGCCGGCATGGATTCTCTTAACACTGTTGAGGATCTTGAAGAAGCCGCACGTCGTATTTCCGCACTTGGCCCACGTTACGTTGTGGTTAAGGGCGGTATTGATTTCCCAGGCGACGACGCCGTTGACGTTCTGTGGGACGGTGAGCAAGCAACTGCTTACCGCACGCCAAAGATCGGCAATGAGCGAGTTTCTGGAGCGGGTTGCACACTCGCAGCTGCAATTACTGCTGAACTCGCCAAAGGCACAAATATTCACGATGCAGTTCGCATTGCAAAAGAAATGGTGACGAAAGGTATTGATGCACGTGTGAGCGCACATACTCCATTCGACACTGTATGGCAAGGAGCCTATTCCGCCTGATGGATACTTACGGAAAATTTGATACTTTCGCTGAGCTGCGTGCGTTTTTGCACGAAGCGCTAGTTTCGCATCTTCTTCAGGCAAAACTCCCTACTGAGCGAGCCAAAAGATACCGCATTGAGCACTGTGAACGCGTTGCGAAAATTGGACGTTTAGTTGCTGAAGTTGAGGGTATGGATGCTGAGCTTTTAGAGCTGGGCTGCCTTATTCACGACATTGGCAAGTGGGATGCTGAGGATCCGGTCGACCACGGTAGAGCCGGGGCTTTGCTTGCTTTTGATCTGCTTTGTGAGGCTGAGTTGCCGAGTGAGATTTGCGCGGATCTCGCCCAGGGTATTGCCATGCACACTGATAACTACTGGAATGCCCGCACTGACGCCGAAGGCACTGGCACGAACGCTGCTGGAAAGCCCTATCTCGTGTTTGCGCACGAGCCGAGTGTGCTCGCGCAGTCTATCGGGGATTGCGATAATATCGACCGCTATTCCACATATCGCATTTGCGATACGTTGCATTACGTCGATTTCTTGGGCATGGACAAGGATTCGCAGCGTGAGTGGATTATGAATTATGTAGACACGCTGCACACCTGCCGTGACCAAAAATGCGCTACGGAAATGGCTCAGAAAATGTGGATCGAGAACCTCAACTATCAGGCGATGTTCTTCAAGCGGCTTATGAAAGAAATTGGTGTTTAGGGATATCTGCACTGCCTGGCTTTCGAACTGGGTTCCAGAAGCGATATATCTTCTGCGTTAACACAAGAACTGAATTTGCCCAGTGTGCTGGAAGGAAAACAGCACACTGGGCAAATAAATCTACTCCCACAGGCTTAGGGAACCTGTAGTAAACGATTATTCGTTAGGCGTTATCGAATAAGTAGATACTTCTATTATGTATGGTGAACCTAAGTTCGGGCATCATACTCAGGTATGATTTTTTAGTTGATATTTTAATAATCTCCGCTGCCACCAAAGTTGGAGAACCGGGCGCGGTTACCTTGAAACATAAGTTCCACCGAGCCTGTAGGTCCAGCACGATGCTTGCCGATGATAATTTCCGACGGCGGCATGTCCGGTGAGCCGTCGTCGTCTTTCCTATGGATGAGCAGGATGACGTCGGCGTCCTGCTCAAGCGAACCAGACTCACGCAAGTCGGCCACTTGCGGTTTCTTATCGGCACGCTGCTCCGGGTTTCGGTTGAGCTGCGCAACCGCAATGATAGGAATATCGAGTTCCTTGGCGAGCAGCTTGATAGAGCGTGAAAACTCCGAAACTTCCTGTTGACGCGATTCAGGCGTACGCCCACCTGAGGTCAGCAGCTGAAGATAGTCGATAACGATCAGTTCGATCTGATTTTGTTGACGCAGACGGCGCGCTTTGGCTCGAATCTCCGTCATGGTCAGATTTGGCGAGTCGTCAACGATGAGTGGGGCTTTATCGAGCCGCTCACACGTTTCAAGAATCCGCTGCCACTGGTCTTGCTTGAGATCGCCTTTGATGAGGTTGTTGAGAAAAATATCTGATTCTGCCGCTAAAGCACGCATCACCAATTCGGTGCGGTTCATTTCCAACGAGAAGAAAGCGACTGGACGCCCATTCTTAATTGCGGCAGTACGGCAAAAATCCATCGCCAAGGTGGATTTACCCATACCTGGTCGGGCAGCCACAATAATCATCTGCCCAGGTCGCAAACCTGATAAAACATTGTCCAGATCAGTAAATCCAGTCTCAAGGCCAGCTAACTGACCATCGCGTGCCGCATTCTTTTCGATTTCTTCTAAAACCGAGGGCACAATTTCATGCAAATCGGCATAATCATTTTTGACGTGTGATTCCGTTATGGCAAACATTTCTGCCTGTGCCATATCGAGCAGACCCTGCACGTCTCCGCCGTCGGTATTGTAACCAAGCTGCACAATGCGCGTGCCCGCCTCTACCAACGCACGCAGTTTAGCTTGATCTTTGACTATATTGGCGTAGTAGGCAGCATTTGCGGCGGTTGGAACCGAAAGTACCAGCGTGTGCAGGAAAGAGAATCCGCCGATTCGGTCTAGATCACCGGAACGCTGCAGTTCATTTCCAACTGTAATTGCATCGGCTGGCTCACCACGCGCAAAAAGATCAAGAATTACCTCATAAATGCGGGCGTGCTGCGGCTTATAAAAATCTTGAACGTTGAGGATTTCCACGACGTCTGCGATCGCGTCCTTGCTGAGCAGCATGCCACCCAGCACAGATTCTTCAGCAGCAATATTTTGGGGTGGCACACGATCAAAACCATGCGTAGAAACGTTAGACATATATTCCTCCTCAACGTATCAAGTATGCCCTACTTATTGAGGAATCGCACCGTGCCTAGACCACACCATCGGCAATTTTCCATGTTCAGTAGCAGTTGAATAACACATAATGTAGACACGGTTTATTTACGGCAATTTTTGCGCAAAACCCCAACGTCACATCTCAACCTCATTGCATAATGACGCATATTTATCGATACAGCAGCTAGTGGAAAAGGTGGATTGAATCCACATTTGTCAAATCAACTTTTTATCCACCTGTGGATTCTTTAAGAAATTTTGTGGATACACGCCGTGGAAATCGTGGATAAACCGTGGAGGACACACCCCTTTTCTCCACAAGTTCTAATTTTCTTTTCACACTTGTGGATTGTTTATGGAAAACGGCTTGTTTTCGTCCCCAATTTTCTCCACAGCAGTGGATATCTTTTTGAAAATTTCTCTTCACATCAATTTTGAAACTGCAAGAAAACTTAAAGTAACTACTTCATAGCTGTGCCACAAAAGAACAGTGAACAACAAAATCTACAAATCATTTTCGTCACTTTTCTTCCCAAACTTTCCCGCCCAAAATTCACCAAAAAATCGTTTCCTATTGCACTTTCACCTATATAATATTGGCATCGGATTACGATTCTTTTCGTCATTCTTTGATAACGTACGAGGTAGAACTTCTCACCCAAGGAGCATTCCATGAGTCCAGCATTCTATTCTGACAACACATCAGGGTCAGCATGGTTGGGAACTCAACGTTACCGCAGCGCTGCGCGCCGCACCGAAGATCTCAGCTCTCCTTTTTTAGCTGGTGAATTGAACAAGCAAAAGAATAAGTATGCTCGCAAGTCGGCCAAATCTAATCCTCGTTCACATGGCCAAAGCTCTCATGCTCAAGACTCACGCTTTGCACAGCAAGAATCTCACACCACCCAGAGCGAATCCCAGAAAGTTTCGGTTGCCGATATCCGTGCCCAGCTCAGCAAAGGAAGCTATTTCTCCGGCGGCCTTATCGGTGCTATTCAAGACGCCGATGAGAAAAGGCAACAAAACGCCGGAAAGAATCCCAAGAAAAAGCCCGGCCAAAATTCAAAAAAAGGTAAAAAAGAGGAAGGCGGCGGCGGCTTTAGCGTCTTTTTCTGGATCATCGTTTGTATAGTTTTTGCTTACTACAAGTTCTTATAAGCCCGTTTATCCATACCTGCTTTGAACCCAAGCACACGTCTACTTAAGTTCTCAATGCCCAAACCTTACAAAAACATCGATTCGACCATCTTCAAGCTGGCTCTACCATCTCTTGCCACGCTACTTGCCGAGCCACTTTTGATCGCGGCCGATTCCACCATGGTTGGCAGACTTGGAACTAACCCACTAGCTGGTCTTTCACTTGCCTCTACGGTACTTACCGCGCTAGTTGGCCTGTGTGTTTTCCTCGCCTACGCCACTACTGCTGCAACCGCACGCATGGTGGGAGCCGATAAACCGGCAGAAGGTTTACGTTTGGGTATCGACAGTCTGTGGCTGGCCGCCGGTTTGGGATTTCTGCTTGGAGTACTGCTATTTTGTGGTGCGTCCTCAATCTTGGCACTTTTCCACCCGAGCGCAGACGTGCTCGGCGAAGCTGTCCGTTACACTCGCTTTAGCGCACTCGGCTTGCCGGGAATGTTGCTCGTTTTGGCAGCCACTGGCACATTACGCGGCTTTGCAGACGCAAAAACTCCCCTGTATGCCACTACAGTCGGTGCAATCCTAAACATTCCCTTAAATTACCTGTTCATCTACGTTTTCCAACTCGGTGTGGGAGGGGCTGGTCTTGGTACAGCCATCGCCCAATCTTTGATGGCCTTTTATCTGTGCTTCGTCTTGTATCGACGCACAATGGCGCTTCACGTCGGCCTTAAACCCACTGGCACCGGCGTCTTACGCTCCTTACGCGAAGCACTGCCATTAATCGTGCGAACGGCGTCTTTGCGTGGGGCGATACTGTTGCAAATCGCGGGTGCCACGACGCTCGGAACTGTGGCCTTGGCCTCGAACCAAATCGTCATGACGGTATGGAATTTTGCTGCTTACGGACTTGATTCTTTGGCTACTGCGGCCCAGATTTTGGTGGGTCAGAGTCTCGGTTCGAAAGATCGCGAGCGCGTCGACGCCGTGTTGCGTCGATGTTTGGTGTGGGGCGTGCGAGTTGGCGTAGGCCTTGGTATTGCCCTTGCAGTGGTTTCCTCGCTGATCGCCCAGGTTATTTCTCACGACGACGCCGTGCGCCAGCTTTCTACTCAAACCCTATGGTTGACTTCTGCGTCACTTCCAGTGGCGGCGCTAGCCTATATGCTCGACGGGGTGCTTATTGGTGCAGGTGATACCCGCAAACTGGCGAAGTATATGCTGATGGCTCTCGTCGCTTTCGCTCCGATTCCGCTGGTTATCGTGGTGTGGGGTGCACAGTGGGGCACTGTGGGCATGCTGATTCTCTGGAGTGGCTATGCGCTACTTTTCATGGCTGTGCGTGGATTGACGATGCTTTATCGCGTGCACAGTGACGCGTGGATGCGGTTCTAGCTGGGTTATTTTAGAAATTTAGGATTCTCAGCACATTTTAGAGACACTGTGTCTCTATCTTGACAAACCACTACTTGTGGCGCAGTATTTTCTTGTAAGCGACACGGTGTCGCAAAAAGATATATGAACTGTGAAAGTTACTTTTATGAACGAAAAGATTTCTACATCAGCCACCCGTAAAGACTGGTTTGGCCTGGCCATACTTGCCATTGGGCTCGGCATGATCGTCCTGGATGGAACGATCGTCGGCGTCGCCCTCCCCTCGATCATTAAAGACCTCCATCTCAACCTCACCGACGCGCAGTGGGTAAATTCCCTTTACTCCGTCGTATTCGCCGCTTTCCTCCTCGCCGTCGGAAGAATTGCCGACGCCGGTGGCCGCCAGCGAGTTTTTCTCCTCGGCACCGTCGTCTTCGCAGCTAGCTCCCTCATGGCGGCGTTAGCACAAGGCACTGGAACTCTTATTGCGGCTCGCGCACTTCAAGGTATCGGCGGCGCGATGGTGCTTCCTAGCTCGCTTTCCACCGTCAATGCGATTTTCCGGGGCAAAGATCGAGCCGCTGCATTTGGTATTTGGGGTGCAGTGATGTCTGGCGCGGCAGCTATCGGACCACTTCTTGGCGGATGGCTCACCACATCGTACTCATGGCGTTGGATCTTCATCGTCAATATTCCCATCAGCGTAGTGGTTGTCACGCTTGGTATGTTCACGATTCGCAATACTCGTGGGGAAGTGAATGACGGTTTCGATATAGTCGGTTTTGTCACCAGCGCATTGGGCTTTGGCCTTGTGATATTTGGCCTGATTGAAGGAAATTCCCTCGGTTGGTGGGGTATCAAGCAAGTGTTCAAAATTGGGTCATACACCTGGTCGTGGAGCATTTCACCGGCTCCACTGGCGCTCATAATTGGCACGCTGTTTATCGTCGTCTTCCTCTGGTGGGAAGCGCAACGCACTCGAAACTCACGCAGCGCCTTACTCAATATCTCGCTGTTTAGATTTACAAGTTTTAATGCTGGCAACACAGCCGCAGCGATGATTTCGATCGGGGAATTTGTGCTGGTTTTTGTGATTCCGCTGTTCTTGGTGTCGGTGCTACACCTTGACGCGCTCGAATCCGGGTGGGTGCTGGCAGCAATGGCTGGCGGTGCATTTTTGGCGGGTGCAATGGCACGCCAACTCGCCGCGAAAATCAGCGCGCTGAACGTCGTCATCTTAGGTTTGGTGCTCGAGCTGGTAGGGGTTGGTTTAACGGTGATGTTTTTGGAAAACTCGCCGTCTGCGAAGGGCATCGCGACCACTTTGGCAATTTATGGCCTGGGGCTTGGCCTGGCATCTGCGCAACTCACATCCACTGTGCTAGGTGACGTTCCGAGCGCACATTCTGGATCGGCGTCGGCAACTCAAAGCACAGTGCGCCAAATCGGAAGCGCCATCGGAAGCGCCTTGGCCGGCTCGATCCTGGCACATTCGATCGGTGTGGACTTCACTCGAGCCACTGCCACACTGTTCACAGACGGCACCGTGCACTCCCTCATAGCTTCACTGGTGTTTCTTGGACTAGGTCTTGCGGCCACAATTTTTCTAAGCTTCACAGCAAAACACCAGGTCAACGCGTGAGAAATAAATACATGATACTTTGATTATCAGCTTTTTGCCCAAGAGTGGTCTAAAACACGCTAGCATAGTGCTATGAACGCATATACCGCTCCAAGCAAAGATGCTTACGATGTTGTAGTGGTAGGTTCCGGCGCTGCCGGACTCACCACCGCGCTCACCGCCGCTCGCCGTGGCCTGAGCGTGCTCCTCGTGGAAAAATCCTCACAATGGGGAGGATCCACCTCTAAATCCGCAGGTATGGTGTGGGTGCCAGGAAATAATATTCTCGCTCAAGTAGGAAAGAACGATTCGATTGAGCTTGGCCGGCAATATTTGAAAGCCACAGTTGGCGATTGCACGTCCGACGAGATGATCGATACATTCCTCATCGAGGGGCAAAAAGCGATGGACTTCCTCTCCGCTTCCTGCCCTGAGCTGGAATGGCGCAATATGGAGGGCTACCCAGACTACTGGCTCAACGCGCCGGGCGCAGCTAAAACTGGCCGCGGTGTGGAAGCAGGTGCTTTTGATACTCGCCTGCTCGGCGAATGGGAAAGCACGCACGTTAAATCGTATTTCCGCACGCCAATCAATGTTGACCTCAGCTCATTCGATTCTGCAGATCTGCTCCTTTTTGCCACAAATCCTAAGCCACTGATTCGCGGGGCTAAACTCACTGCCCGCAATATTAAGCAAAAGCTGCGCGGAGAGAAGATAGTCACGATGGGTGCAGCTCTTACCGGCGCAATCATGTACAACGTGCTCAAATGTGGCGTGGAAGTCAAACTCGAGACAGCAATTATCGATCTCATGTTTGATGAAGATCGCGTTACGGGAGTCGTACTCGGCCAGCGCGGACGTGAGATCGAAGTCAAAGCTAAACACGGCGTCGTACTTGCCTGCGGCGGCTTTGAACGCAACGCGCAAATGCGCGAAAAGTATCAACGGCACCCAATTAATGGCGAATGGACCGTGGGCGTGGAAGGAAATACTGGCGATGGGATCGAGATTGGCGTTGAGCATGGCGCTGCGATCGACAATATGGCCGATGCGATTTGGTCGCCGGTGATTCAATTGCCAAAGGTGAAGTCTTTTGCTCCGATTGTGATCGACGACGTCGAGCGCTTCATCGTTCCCGACCGCTCGCTTCCACACACCCTGATTGTGAACGGGCAAGGCAAACGCTTCATGAACGAGGCACTTCCTTATTGCACTGCCGGCCAGGGACTTTACGGCGGAAAGTTTGGCAAAGGCGAGGGTGAAGCGGAAAATCTTCCGGCTTGGCTCATTTTCGATCAGCAATTCCGCAATAAATACATGTTCGCTTACGGATATATGCCGGTGATTGATCTTCCCAAGGAATTCTACGATTCAGGCGCGGTAGTGCGCCGAGACACACTCGAAGAACTCGCGCAGGCAATTGACGTGCCAGCTCAGGAGCTAACCGAAACTATTGAGCGATTCAATGGATTTGCTCGCACCGGTATCGATGAAGATTTCCATCGCGGCGAGGATGAACACGACCGCTTCTACGGCAACCGCTATCACAAGCCGAATCCATCGCTAGGCGAAGTGAAGAAAGGGCCTTTTTATGCGACTCGGGTCTATCCAGGCGATATTGGCACCTCAGGCGGTTTGGTGATCGATACCAAGGCACGGGTTACTCGTGAAGATGGATCGATCATTGAAGGCTTGTATGCCGCTGGAAACACGACGAAGTCGATTATTGGCCACACCTACACCGCTGGTGGCACCTCGATTGGAGCGGCTATTGTATTTGGCCATATTGCGGCTAATGCGATTGCTGATCAACTGCCGCCGCAGGTGGTTGCCCACTAATTAACCTAGCTTTACCGGTGGTTAATAAAACGGGGTGGTGGTGAGAATCTTTCGATTCTCGCCACCACCCCGCATAAGTAGGTACTTTCACAATAACTTTATTGCCATCATGAAGCCGTGCAGAGCTTGAGAATTAACTCAGGCTGCAACAACCTTTACCTTGATGTTTGCCACGATATCATCGTGAATCTTCACAACACCGGTGTAGTCTCCAACCGACTTGACAGTGGTGTGGAGGTTTACCGAGCGGCGATCTACCGACTTACCGGTGAGCTCAGATGCTGCCACAGCCACATCCGCAGTGGTTACTGCACCGAAGAGACGACCGTTTTCGCCAGCCTTCTTGGTGATAACAACGGTATCTGCCTCAAGAGCATCGCGCAGTGCGCGTGCTGCTTCGATGTCTTCCGTTGCGCGCTTGCGGCGCGATTCAGCGATCTGATCGATCTGCTTCTGTGCACCCTTGGTCCACACGGTAGCGTAACCACGTGGAACGAGGAAGTTACGAGCGTAACCATCTTTAACGGTTACAACATCGCCTGCTGATCCGAGACCCTTTACTTCATGAGTGAGGATGATCTTCATATCTATCTTCCTCTCTTATCAGCGAGCAGAGCTCGAGTAGGGCAGAAGAGCCATCTCACGTGCATTCTTAACTGCACGTGCAATCTGACGCTGTTCCTGCACAGAAACACCGGTTACGCGGCGAGCACGAATCTTGCCACGATCGGAAATGAACTTACGCAAAGTTGCGGTATCTTTGTAGTCGATCAACTCGACCTTGGCCGACTTTAATGGGTTGGCCTTCTTCTTTGGCTTGCGCAATACTGGCTTTGCCATTTTGAATCCTCTTTCAATCACGATCCGTGAAACACACTGCTAAAACATCTGTAAGCGTGAGATGCGCCCGAGTTTGCCAAATTGCGGTAGTCAAACTCTTTTATGCAACACAAACTTCCAGGTATTAGCGAAAATCTTTCACGTATCAAAAAGTCTGATGATGCTTAGAACGGTGGGGCGTCGTCAAACGACGATCCTTGCGGAGCTTTCATCCATGGATCGTACGCCGACCCACCAGCTGGAGCATCGTAGGAAGCGCGTGCCGGTTGGCCGCCTCCCTGGTTAAAGTCACTACGGGGAGCACCGCCACCCATGCCTTGAGCACGAGTGACTTTTGCCGTGGCATAACGAAGGGATGGACCAACTTCGTCAACTTGCATCTCAATAGAGGTGCCTTGTGAACCATCGTTACGCTGGTAATTGCGGACTTGAAGTTTGCCCGTCACAACCACACGCATTCCCTTAGAAAGAGATTCCGTTACGTTTTCCGCGTACTCTCGCCACACGGTGCAGCGAATAAACATCGCTTCGCCGTCTTCCCATTCGTTGGTCTGGCGATTCAAAGTACGTGGAGTCGATGCCACTGTAAACGAAGCCACTGGCGTCCCTGATCCAACATATTTCAAATCTGGATCAGCCGTAAGATTGCCAACTACGGTGATAATCGGTTCGCCTGCCATGAGTAATCTCCCTTGGTTACTTTATACTCAGTCTTCTACTGGAGCTGGCTCGTAACGGAGCAGCTTGGTGCGCAAAACGGCTTCATTGAGGCCGAGCTGGCGATCGAGTTCCTGAGCGGTTGCTGGCGTTGCAGTCATGTAGACAACAACGTAGATACCTTCGGACTTCTTCTTGATTTCATAGGCCAGACGACGCTTACCCATTACGTCAACCTGGTCAAGGATTCCACCTTCGGCCGGGACGACTGCGAGTAGCTTGTCTAGGTATGGCTGTAGATTACGCTCATCTACCTCTGGGTCGAGAATGATCATCATCTCATACTTACGCAATTTACCCACCTCCTTTGGTCTTTACGGTCACGGTCTTTCCGTGACAGGAGGGTCATGCATATGCGCTGTTTTCGCGAGGGTTCGCCAAAACTATACGCAACTATCAACTCTACATGAAAAACGATCAAAAATTCCTGCGGACTGCACCACATTTAACGGCGAAGTCCGATTTCTCACCAAGTATCATGCGAGCGAGTTGTTAGCATCACTTATTTCCATTGCCCTGACCAGGTTGCCCACCGTTACCCGTGCCAGCTCCATTTCCATTCGCACCGTTACCATTCCCGTTACCAGGCTGTACCGGCGCAGTAGGTGTGGGCGCTGGTGCTGGAGCGGGAGCAGGAGCATTATTCGGTTGCTGATTCGGATCCACTGTAGGCGCAGGCTGAGTCGGTTCAGTAGGAGCAGGGGTAGGATCTTTCTTCTTTACCTTAGGACGCTGAGCTTGCATGAGCTTCGTAGCGTCTGGGAAATCCTGAATCTCCATCCCATCTACTGCCACTTTCATATAGTCTTCCCAGATCTGAGCTGGAAAAGTTGAACCAAAGAGCGTTTTTACTTTCCCAAACGGCGTCAATACTTCTTCAGCACCATTGGCTCCCGATTGGAACATGTCGACGGCGGTCACCACCTGCGGCGTATAACCAACGAACCACGCAGATACCGGTCCGGTCGAAGTACCAGTCTTGCCTGCAATTGGCCGTTTTCCGAGGCTAACATCCTCAGCGGTTCCAGCCGGGGAGAACACAGATTGCAGCGCATAGGTGGCAAGGGTTGCCTGATCAGTGGTAATAACTTGCATTCCATCTGTGATGCCGCGATACAACACTTCACCGTTACGGTTCGTCACTTCGCGCACAACGTGAGGATCAACCAGTTTTCCACCGCTGGCAGATACTCCATAAGCACGTGCCATCTCTTTCGCCGTCACCGATGCCGAGCCGAGCACATTGGCAAAATTGGCATCAAGACCAGGTGTATCTTCGGCAAGACCAAGTTTGTGGGCCATCTTGAGCGTGTTCTCCGCACCCACTCGTTCATTGAGATTCACATAACCAGTGTTTGAAGAATACTTAGTCATTTCAATGATATCCAGATAGCCATAACCAACATTTCCCGAGTTCGTAATGTTGATTTGCAGCTTCGGAATCCACTGTTTAGCTGGCGCAGGGAAAGTTTCCGTGAGTGGAATCTTCTTTTCGATAGCGGCAAGCAAGCCAAAGTACTTAAACGTAGAGCCTGCTTGTGCGCGGTCTTGGGTAGCCGTATTGCGTTGACGTTTCAAGTAATCGGCTCCACCGTACATAGCAAGCACTTCGCCGTTGTTGGGATCCATTGAATACAAGCCAACGTAGTTATTTGCTGGCCTATCTTTCGGGAGTTTGCCGACGGCGTCCACCGCACCTTGCTGCATATCTTTGTTAATCGTCGTCACGATCTTATAGCCGTTAGTCTCGATTTCATCTTCCTTGAAACCGCCTTTAGCCACCAGTTCTTTACGCACTTCAGCAAGCAAATATCCATTCGTACCGTTGTAACTATTGCGAGTTGAGGGATCGAGAGTTGCTGGGAATGCCGCCGTCTTCGCCTCTTCGGGCGTGATCCATTCATCTTCGACCATCAGCTTGATAACGCGATCAAAGCGCTCTTTAGCGCGCTGCGGATTCTTGGCAGGATCCCAAGCGGATGGCGCAGGAATGATTCCAACCAGCATAGCCGACTGCGAAAGAGTCATCTGAGAAGCGGGGATACCAAAATATGCCTGCGAAGCTGCTTCAACGCCGTAGGCGCCTCGTCCGAAATAGATGGTATTGAGGTAATTTTCCAAAATCTGTTCTTTGGTCTGCGAACGATCGATCTTGATAGCCAAGATCGCTTCCTTCGCTTTTCCAAAGAGCGACGTCGTCGTGCCAGTGTAATAGCGCTCCACATACTGTTGCGTCAGCGTCGAGCCGCCCTGCGTAGCTCCCCCACGCAAGTTATTGATCAGCGCGCGCAAAATAGCCTTTGGTGACACCCCGTTATTCTCGTAGAACGTCCGATCCTCAGAAGCGACGACGGCGTTCTGCATCGTTTTCGGGATGTCTTTCATTTTCACTGTGGTGCGATTGACCTGCTCAAATCGCCCTAGTTGCGTCTGACCATCTGAGTAATACACCGTAGTTGACTGCGCGAGCGCAAAATCATCTGGATCTGGCACGGCTGTAGTGACGTAGAGTCCTACAAACAATCCCACGCCTACAGCCATTGCGGTGAGAAAACTTCCTACCACGAATCTCCAAGACGGAATCCAGCGTCGAACTGGGCCTTTGCCTGCACGTGGATAATTCCACCGACGTTTCTTTACGCCTTTTTTACCAGCCACTTTCTCCTCTTGCGGAGTGATGTGCTTGGTCATAAAGGTTCACCTCGATTACTTCGTGTCTCTTTCTGGACGTGTTTCACTTCCAGAATCAGAAGACGGTTGCGAAGCGCGAACTTCGCGTTTTAATTGACGCGATAAACTAGAAAGTTTAAGTTTTCCGGACGCTAGTGGAAGGATGCCGTGCTCAGCGAGCGGATTACGCAGCTCAGTCAATGGATCTTCTACTGTCTGATCCACGTCGTAGAGCCCAAAAGCATTTCGCTTTTTCGTATCCCCCTCTGAAATTAAGAAAACATCCAACCATTGCGTTCGTGGATCTGAATCTACCAGTATCGCCTTGAAAAACAATGTGAGTGGAACTGCAAGAATTGAACCGAGAACGCCCACGATCGACGTCCACAGGATCAGCGAGAAGAACGTGACTGTTGGTGAGAGTCCCACTAAATCACCGACGAACTTCGGCTGCAAGAACGTCTGAATCACCACGTTAATCACCGAATACGCCACCATCACGATCAGCATTGCTTCCCAGCCTTGATCGAGTGCAGCCATGAGCATAGGAGGCAAGACGCCGAGCACAAAACCAACGTTAGGGATGTAATTTGTGATAAATGCCCACATTCCCCACGTCCAAGCGAGCGGAATTCCCATGTATTCAAGGGCAAATACGTCAATTACTGCCACAATCAGGCCAAACACTGTGGAAATAATCCAGTAGTGGCGAACACGTTTTTCAAAACCTGAAAGTGCGTTGGCCAGATTCTTGTGAGATTTCCTGATGACGTGCGAACGTGCCGCCGTCGTCGTCGTATCTAACGTGATAAAGAACAGCGCAATGATTGCAATCGTGATCAAACCACTGATCGAACTCAAGGAATCAAGCAGGCTCAATACCCAGCTGATGAGTGAATTGAAATTCAAATCTTTGAGGTATTTGCTCAAATCGTTGGTTTGAATGTGGTAGCTCTCGAGAAATGCGGTGATCTGCTTCATCATATTCTCGAAATTACCTGTATAGCGCATAAGCGTTTCTGGAACTGGCCTGAGCGACCAGATCGTGACTGTAACTGTTCCAGTAAAAACCACGATCAAGGTAATAAACGTGGTGAGAATAGCAAACCAACTTGGCAATCCACGCTGAATAAGCGCGCGCCCGATAGGGCGGAATGCCAAAACTAATGTGAGGGCCAAAAATATTGGGGTGAATACTGAATTGATGTAATTCAGTCCAGCCATTGTGATCGTGAAAAGCGCACCTGCTCCGAGGATCATTAATCCCGTCACTGGTCGGCCGCTGATCTCATCAATATCAGCGTGGGGACGATCCAGATCAGAATCTTTCGAATCGCCTGTTAAATCGTTATTTTTGGCATCGGTTCCTGCCGCTTTGCGTCTATTTGCCGCAGTGCCACCGCCACCAGCCATGTCGCCGCTAGCCGCTGCGCTGCCGTCGTCTACCGCTTTTTCAGCACTTGCCGCCGCAGAACTTCCAAGTTTCTCCGAACCCTCGTTTTGGGTAGCATTAGCTGCCGATAGGTCAGTTTCAGTGAACTCACTATCAAAATTTTTTATATTACTCACAGGCTTACCCTTCTCGAGAAACTGCTTTACCAGCACGGTTGCTCTTTAAGCTCAGAATACAGTTCGTTCCCAGTCTATTAGGAGGTTGCTTAAAGTTGTGTCATACCACAGTTGTAAATTTCCCTGATTTTCCCCTGATACCACCAGATCATCACCACATTAGATACCGCCAATAGCCCAAATATCGTTGCCGACCAGCCAGAATCAGGAATCACAACTGCCGCAATTGCACCAGCCCCCACAAACGCCGAATTGAAAAGCATGTCATACAGCGAAAATACCCTGCCACGAACGGTATCAGTGGTATCACGCTGCACGATCGTATCCACCGAAATCTTCGCGCCCTGCACTCCAAAACCGAGCAATATCGC
Source organism: Arcanobacterium pluranimalium (assembly GCF_016907845.1). Classification (GTDB taxonomy): domain Bacteria; phylum Actinomycetota; class Actinomycetes; order Actinomycetales; family Actinomycetaceae; genus Arcanobacterium_A; species Arcanobacterium_A pluranimalium. The sequence goes on along the minus strand of NZ_JAFBCS010000001.1, from coordinate 366,817 downwards.
ACTCACCGACACCCCGATCCGACCGGCTCCAAAAACCATTATCACCTGCGATAACGCCGAGGCATACAGGCAATAAATAATGAGTTTTGCCGGCGTGTTGCAGGAGTTGAATCGGGCTTTGAGTCGAGCAATGAATCGGGAGTTGAGCTGGGTATTAATCAGCGCATTGAGCTGGGAGTTAAGCGCCGGAATCACCACAATTGCTAACACGTTTCCCACAATCGACACTGAAGCGATCGCTGCAAACACGCCTAAGCCCGCAGCATAATCGTGCGGATCGGCCAGCGTATTGCGTGAAATCAGGATCAGGGCGATGAAATTCATTCCGTAAATAAATCTGTGTCCGGCCATAATCGCGAGCGCATGCGCTGGTGTGCGCTCGCGAAGCAGATACTTGCCCGCATCCACAAGATTCCTCACCACTGAGAAAATGTCATTTCCTAGTGGGTGTTTTGTGATCTCAGTGCGGTCTGATCCAGTGCTATCTACCCCAGTGCTATCTAGCCCAAGGCGGTCTGGCCCAAGTGCCTGGCGTGAAAAACGGCACGCAAGTATCGAGGCACCCACAAACAGAAACGACGCCGTTACCAGCGAAAGCGCGTTACGCAACTCGCCCTCCGGCGTCGTGATGGCGACGACGAAACCCGCCACGGCACCAAAGGCTGCGGCAAATCCTCCTAAAGTTGGAATAATTGAATTCGCCATGAGTAGAAGTTGCGCGGGCAAAGTGTGAGGTAGTGCGGCAGAAAGTGCTGAGAGAAGAAATCTGTTGATCCCCAACACGATCAGTGCTCCCACATAAACGCTCCACGATCCAGGAAAAACCACCACCAACAATGCTATGACCAGGGTTAAGACTGCTCTTAGCGCATTGGCCACTACCAGCACGGTGCGGCGATACCATCTGTCGATGAGCACGCCAGCAAAAGGCCCAACGAGAGTAAAGGGTAGCAAAAGCACCGCAAGTGCAATGGCAATATCGGCAGCTGTGGCGAGTTTTTGCGGGTTAAAGAAGAAAAGACTCGCGAGCCCAGCTTGGAATAGCCCATCACCGATTTGCGAAGTAAGGCGCACAACTAGAAGTTTGCGTAATTCTCTGTACTTGAAACAGGCACAGAAATCCTTTGCTAGCTTCATTTCCGCTTTCACCACACGTTTCGCCTCGTTACGTCGTTTCGTTACGGGCGCGTATTCCACCATTCAAGCAGACGACGCCGCGCTTCGTCCTCGCCAAGTGGTCCTTCTTCCATGCGCAGCTCGAGCAAGAAATTGCGAGCCATACCCACTTCGCGGCCAGGCTTGAGATTCAGCAGCTCCATAATCTGCTGGCCATCCAGATCAGGACGGATCGCGTCGATTTCTTCTTGTTCTTTGAGCTGCTGGATACGATTTTCAAGGTCATCCATACCCGCTTGCAGCCAGCGCGCTTTGCGACGATTGCGGGTGGTGCAGTCAGCACGAGTAAGACGATTGAGCCGGGAAAGCAGATGCCCCGCATCGGTGACGTAGCGGCGCACAGCCGAATCAGACCACGCCTGCTCGCCGTAGCCATGAAAACGCAGATGCAGCTCAACGAGTCGCGCCACATCTTTCGTGGTCTGTTTATCAAACCGAAGCTGTTTCATTCGTTTGGTGGTCATTCGCGCACCAATCACGTCATGAGCGTGGAATGAAACGCTGCCATCTGCCTCAAATCTGCGGGTAGCGGGCTTGCCGACGTCGTGCATCAAGGCCGCCATTCGCAAGACGAAGTCTGGGCTTGGCACCGCGCCGTCTGCCTCAGTTTCAAGTTCCATCGCTTGTTCTAACACCGTGAGTGTGTGCTCGTAGACGTCCTTATGACGGCCATGCTCATCGACGGTCTCGCGCAGATTTGCCAGTTCGGGAAGCACTCGCTGTGCCACATCGGTGTGTACCATCAGTTCGATACCGCGGCGAGGATATGGGGAAATAATGAGGCGCGTCAGTTCGGATTGGATGCGTTCAACCGACACAATATCGAGCCGCGGCGCGAGTTCGATCATCGCTTTCATCACGTCTTCGGCGACGTCGAATCCAAGCTGAGCTGAAAAACGTGCGGCTCGCATGATACGCAAGGGATCGTCGTCGAAAGATTGAGTTGCGGGAGCCGGAGTGCGTAAAACACCTGCTACGAGGTCTTCGAGACCGCCACACGGATCGACGAGTTCCAGGTTCGGCAAACGCACAGCCATTGCATTGACGGTAAAATCGCGGCGGGTGAGATCACCTTCAAGCGAATCTCCATATTGCACTTCTGGTTTGCGAGAAGCGGAGTCATACTCCTCAGTTCGATAGGTTGTGACTTCTACCACTAATCCATCTTTTGCGGCGCCAATAGTTCCAAATTCACGACCAATCTCCCAAGTACTTCCGCCCCATTCAGTAAGCAAGCACAAGGTTTCCTCAGGCTTTGCAGACGTAGTGAAATCGAAGTCATGAATAGGCATGCCCAAAAACGCATCGCGAACCGGCCCACCTACAAGTGCCAATTCCATGCCATTACGTGAGAAAATATATCCTAGTTCAAGAATCGCCATCGGAAGCGAACTCAGGGTTTGGTGACCTTGAGTAAGCATCCGGGCGCGCTGGTTAACGCCGGTGTTTACGTCCGTCTCTGAAATAAATGAATCTGGATTATGTTTCGTCACTCTTCAAGAGTGCCACGAATTGTACCTCTGGGTCATATATTGAGGAACTTAACTTATTACAGTAGAAGGTATGTCGAATAATCCGCAGGCTACACCTAACCCAACAGGTGGACCACGCCGTATGAAGCGTATTGCTGCCGCTTCATACTCTTCGACGCGCCGAAATACCCTGCCAATCGTGCACGAAACTTCCGCAGGTGGGATCATCGTTTCGGTTCAAAATCACACTGCCTACGTGGCAGTTATCGCGCGGCGCAATCGAGGTGGTCGGTTAGAGTGGTGCCTTCCCAAAGGCCATCTCGAAGGAACGGAAACGGCCGAGCAGGCCGCTGTGCGCGAAATATATGAAGAGACCGGAATTTATGGCCGCGTTTTGCGCCACCTCGCGTCCATTGATTACTGGTTCTCAGGCACGGATCGGCGAGTCCATAAGGTGGTGCATCACTTCTTGCTCGAAGCCCTTTCAGGAACACTCACCACCGAGAATGACCCTGATCATGAGGCAGAAAAAGTAGAATGGGTGCAGATAGATAAGGTCGCGTCGCGCTTGGCCTACCCGAACGAGCGCCGAATTGTTGCCGCGGCGCGTGAATTACTTGAAGGAGGACGCCGGTGAGCAAGCGTTCTCGTATTGCAAAAGTCGCGTCTTTTCTCCTATCTAGTGCCGTTTTCGTTTCGTTTGCGGGTTCGTCCCCCTCTTTTGCCGACGACGCTTTCGCCGATCACGCAACAGACTCACCTACGATCGGCAACAGCCTGAACAAAGACGGCCTGAGTAAAGCAAGTCTCCTAGCGGATTCGCTGACATCCACTCCTGGAAGTGCCGTGAGCAAGAGTAAATCTGCAGCTAAACAAGATGGAACTGTGGGCATGCACATACTTGATATTGCCGACCCAGTCTTGATCGCAGGTAAAGACTTGCGCGTGACCGCCGTCGTCACAAACACCACGCAAAACGACGCAACTATCACTGGAATTGAACTTAATGCTCAAACACGAAACAGCTCCCAGTCTGCGCAAATATACGGATGGCTCAACGGCGAATCATCCAAAACGAAAGCGGTGGCAAGCACTAGTGACGCCACTGTGCCAGCCGGCTCTGAACGACGTCTGTCTTTTAACGTTCCCGCAGCTAACCTGCCTTGGAGCAGCCAAGATACCTGGGGTGTGCACGGAATTGAAGTTCATGCAGTTGCCACGCTCAATAATCGCGAGGTGAATATTTCTGACCGCTCTTTGGTGGTCACATCGAATGGGCGTTTAGCTTCACCGATGCCGGTCAATGTGGTGGTACCGGTAACCGCGTCGTTGAAAGCGCTTGCTCAGACGCCAAATCTGTACGATGAACTCACATTACAGCCGGGCGACGCGAGTGCTGATAAGACCGATCAAGGCATCAACAATGCTCCTGGTAAAGAGGCAAAAGACCAGCCAAACTCCGGATCGGGCACAAACCTAAACTCAGAATTGAACGATGTGGATCGTGACCAGTCGCCACTCGTTCAAACCATTCAGAAATACGATGCAGACGGCGTGCACATGCTCGTCGATCCGAGCGCTTTGGAATCTCCCCAAATTCGCACAGCTCTTGCCACTAAACAGCACGCCACGGCTGATCTATTGCCAATGTTTGACGCTGACTATGCTGCGCTCGCGCATGTGCAACAGTACGAAATCGCCCGCAAAATAGTTGCTGCCAGCATCAACGCTGGTCAGAACGCTATTAACCAGCCACGAATCGGTTTTGCATACTTGGAGGGGAATGTTGATCAAAATATTCTCAACCTCATTCAAGTTTCAGGAGTTCCAGGTGCGATTGTGCCTAGCGATGCGCTGAGCCAACGCAAGAACTCCTATTACACACCCTCGCCGCATACGAAACTTCCTACGTTGGAATCTGAGCTGGACGTGCTCGTGACTGATTCGGCTATCAACGCAGCTATTTCTGGAAAACTCATCTCCGCCGACGACGAAAAAACTCTCGATCTCGACCCTGTTGATTCGCGCCAAGCTGCCCTTGCCCTCACCGCTATTCACACATTTCAAGCACCCAATTTTCCACGTCCAATCCTCATTTCGGTGCCGAGAAATGCAGTGGAATCGGCTCAAACATTGGCCAATGTGCAGGCTGTGCTGAAATCTCCTTGGTTAACGCCAGTTCCTTTTTCGGCCTTGCAGCATTCAGACCTCAATAAAGTTCGCTATCGCGCGCTTGCAGAAAATTTGCCGAACTCGGGAGAATTTTCCAAACAGGATCTCTCCCATCTCGATGAGTTTAAGGATCAACTCGAGCAGTTATCTTCCGTTCTTATTGATAAAAAGCCATTTAACGACCTCGTCGATAAACATTCAACGCGTCTATTTGCCGTGAATTTCCGTTCCAACCCGGCATTGCGTTCGCAATATCTCGCAGCGATGTCCGAAAACTCGGGTATCTTCCAAGAAATTCATTTTCAACCGCTATCGACGATCAATATGATCTCCGAATCGGCTGCGATTCCTGCACGTATCACGAATCCTTTTTCGTCTCCGATTCAAGTAACTGTGCATCTCAAAGCCCCTGATTCGCGTATTTTTGCTCCGCAACCTGTTAAGGTTGTGATTCCAGCAAAATCTACGACGAATGTTTCGGTGCCAGTTGAAGCGCGTGGTTCCGGTAATTTGAAAGTCGCTTTGTCTATCACGAACGATGCCGGTACCAGCGTCGGAATGCCGCTGGAAGTCAATATGCGTGTGCGTGCGACGTGGGAGTCCACCGGCACGCTGATTATGGCAGCGCTCGTGGCCAGTGTTTTGGTGTTCGGATTAGTCAAAGCAATTCGAAAGGGACGCCGTTCAGCTCCAGTCGATCCTGAAGAGTTCACGTCGAAACTCGAAGCCGTGGAGCATGCTGAGGAAGAGTCGTTGAAAGCTGTCGACGATCTTCCCAAATTAGGCTAATTATTCTAAAATGTGCACAATTTCTGTTTCGCAAGCGTGCGAATATCTAAAAGCCACGCAACGGAGTAAACTTGTGTCAGATATATACACATTTGCGTTTGGGGGATCAATTGTCTGAGGAACTTGCTTTCGCTGGGAAAAGAATAGCGGATCGGTTCGAACTTACGGCGCCCACACCATATTCTTTCGGTGCGGAGCATACCGCCACCTGGTTCGCAAATGACACAGTGCTTTCACGCCAGGTGCGAGCAATCGCCGTCGACATTCACCACCCTCATCGAGAAGCTGTCATTGACGCGGCGCGTCGTTCCTCGCTCATTGACGATACGCACACGATCGCCGTCGTCTCAGTAGTAGACAACGCCACCGACGCCGTGATCCTCACCGAATTGCCACTCGGAACTCCACTGAGCGCTTATCTCAACGGCGATCCGCTCGATCCCCAGCTCGTCTCGTCGATCATGGGTCAGCTCGCTTCGACTATTCATAATGCCAGCCAGCGAGGGGTGCGCCATCTACAGTTGGCAGCGAATAAGATTTATCTCACCGATTCAGGCGATATTCTCATTGATGGACTCGGTGTTAGCGCCGCTCTTGCCGGTGTTGATACGAATCGGCTCAGCGCAGAGTTAGATCGCGACGAAGCGCGTGGTCTCGTTGTGATGTTAGCTGCCCTTTTGCACGGTCAAGATTTTCCTAGTGATCCGAGCACTCACGATTCTCTGATCGCTTCGGCACGCGATATTCCTGAGCTGCCACAAGAATTGGCTGATCTGTTTGCAAAAGAAAATTCTGACAAACCGATCCGGGCTGCGGGCGATTTTATGCGCATGATTATGCCTTGGGAAGAGATTGATTTTTCCAAACTTCCCACGCCGCGCAGTTCAGACGATCCGGCATTGCCGCAGCTGGCCGATGATTCTGAGCTTTCGGATAATGAACTCACCGACACCTCGATTTTCGCTGCTCAATTTGCTGAGGATAACGATTTAGTCGAACAACCACAGTTGAGTTCCCAGCCTGTGTGGCCAACGCTTGCGCGCCCTGTACAGGCACCTACGCCTGAACAACCGCCTGTATCTGATCCGGTAGATGCAGCTTGGCCTGTGGAAAGCACAGACGCGGAAAGCACAGATACTGCAGCTACCGCAACAGATATTGAGCCGGTTAAGGACTCACTCGTCTCCGAATCTACAGCTGAGGAGCCTGCCACTGCGATGTTAGCCGCTGGGGAATCTACCAGTGTGGAGCCTACTAGTGCGGAACAAGAGGGCGTAGAACCACCCGCCGAATCTCAGTCCGCGGAGCAGAAGCTCTCTGAACAGAAGTCCGCAGAATCTTCCTCCGAAAAGCCAGAGTTCATCAAGGCGCTTTCACAAAAGACGAGCGCTCTGCCTAAGCTTGCATGGCCTAAGCTGCCAGAAACGACTGAGTCACAAGCTAGTGCTTTATTCGAAAACAGCACTCCAGTAGAGGTTCCAGAACGCACAAGCATACTTGAATCTCTGCGCGAAACGATGGCACCGTCGTCTTACGCCTACGAGCAGCGCAAATCTGACCGTAACGCAGCATCGCGGACCACGCTCGACGCAGATGCTAAAGCGAGCGCAGGAGTAGCCGCCGCCTCCAGCTCACTTGGTAGCTCACCAAATAGCTCAACAAAGGGTTCAGCGGCCAGTTCATCCAGCGCGCCGACGACTTCTGAAAAACGTGACGGCGCAGGAGTAGTGCTTGATAAGAAATTCAACGCGCCAAAAGCCGTGTTTATCATTTTTGGAATTTTGGCCGCAATCGGTTTGATCTTTGCATTCTCCCAGCTCTTTAAGCCACTGGATCCTGTTTCGGTAACGAAACCAGATTCAGAAAAGCAAACTTCACAAAAGGATTCGAGTAAGGACGGCAACTCCGGTGATTCTTCTGAAAAGGATTCTGCCAACAAAGACGCCGAAGCCACCGCCGTCGCCCCGAAAATCGTCAAAGTGACCACAGTGGCACAGAACCCAAGTTTCCTCGCAGATCAAGACGATTCCACGAAACGCCTGGTAAGCACCACAAATCTCGCATTTGATGGAAATCCGGCAACTGCTTGGCAATCCTGGTGGTTCAAGAATGCAGCCACCTACAACAAAAATAAACTCGGCTTGCATATTGAGCTTGAAAAAGAAACCGCAGTGAGCGAGATTAACCTCAATATCGCAGGTGAGGGCGGCGACGTGCGGTGGATCAAGGCCACAGCCGCGAACCCTACCCAAGGCGACGCTGTTGCTAACAGCGCGATGAACGCCCAAACTACACTCAAAGCAAGCGCTCCAGTGACCACCAAAGAGCTCGTCATTTGGTTCGATGCGCTGCCGGTCGATAAAGAAGGTAAGCTGCGCGTAGTAGTCAACGAAATTTCAATTAAATAGGCTTTTGATATTGTTGAATATACATCGGAGCATGATTTAGCTGCTGCTACGAGCATGGTTGTGTGCATCAGCGAGTCGCCCAAATAGCTCAGGTGTTGATCCGTTCAGGAAGGTTAAGAATGTCTACACAGTACGACGTCATCATCGTTGGTTCCGGACCTGCAGGTTGGACTGCAGCTATCTACACTGCGCGAGCGGGATTGAACCCGCTGGTGCTCGCCGGCACACTCGATGCGGGCGGCGCGTTAATGACCACCACGGAAGTGGAGAACTTCCCTGGCTGGCCAGAAGGCATTCTCGGCCCTGAACTCATGGAAAAGATGCAGGCACAGGCTGAGCGATTCGGTGCGCAGGTTGAATACGAAGATGCAATCGAATTTGATTTGGCCGGTGATACCAAGATTATCAAGACCGATTCAGAAACTTACGAGGCCAAAGCGGTAATTTTGGCACTTGGATCGGCATACAAAAAGCTTGGATTGGACGCCGAAGCGGCATTTTCTGGAAAAGGTGTTTCCTACTGCGCTACCTGCGATGGTTTCTTCTTCAAAGGCCGGGAAATCGCCGTGGTTGGCGGGGGAGATTCCGCAGTCACTGAGGCATTGTTCCTTTCGCGCTTTGCGTCCAAAGTGCACGTGATTCATCGCCGCGATGAGCTGCGCGCTTCCAAAGTTATGGCTGATCGCCTACTTGCCGACGAAAACGTGCAAATGCACTGGAATTCCCGCGTAACCGACATCCAGGGCGAGAATAAGCTCGAGGCTCTGACCTTGGAAGATACAATTACCGGTGAGAAGTCGGAGCTTCCTGTTGGCGGCCTATTCGTGGCGATCGGTCACGAACCACGTTCCGCTGCTGTTTCGGAGCAGGTCACGGTGGACGACGGTGGTTACATCGTTGTTGATAGCCCTTCGTCGCGCACCAATATCCCAGGTGTTTTTGCTTGTGGTGACGTTGTGGATCATGAATACCGCCAGGCAATTACTGCAGCTGGCAGTGGTTGTGTTGCCGCACTTGATGCACAGAATTACCTGTCTAAATTCGAGTAAAGCTGAAGCAGGTTTTTGCTTGGGGGCTCATGCGTAACGCATTGTACGCATGAGCCCCTGCTTATTGATTGAGTAGCTAGATAGCTCGTTTTGGTGCAACTAACTGGAGATCATTCTTCGGTAAATTCACTCATCCAGCGTTCGATGGAATCGTCTATTCCTGTACGATCGTAATGCCAAGTAGAAGGCGGATAAGTTAGTCGAAGTATTGCCAGATACGACAGTTCACCGGTGTGCATACGTTCGTAGAAGTCATGGGCTCGATACGAACGCACATACGCAGGCTTACCAGATATTTTTTCTGCAGAAAAATAATAGAACTGACTCACCCACGCCGAGCAGTCGTCATCAACAATTTCGAACCATTTTGCAGGAAAACGGTATGGTGCAGCGTTAGGATCGGTTGGATCACCACGTAGATCATCCATAATTTCGTAGTACCGACGTGGCTTACAAAGGAACCGAAGCCAACCGCAGTGATATTCGCGCACTTCTGCAAGCACCAAATAGTCCCGACCTGGAGTTAAATAGCCACTATAATCCTTACCCCACCTGACCAGCGAGGCTCCAGTCTTCATCTTCACCCGCATGATTTACCTATCTCTATTCCGCCACCGCAAAAGTTTCATCGAACGTATGGTTTGAAAACCGACGCCGATTCTCTCAGGTACGTTTCTATCCAAGTTTTGATTGAATCGTCAATATCTTCACAATCGCTATGCCAAGTAGAAGGCGGATAAATCATCCGGAGCAATGCCAGATCGGGTAATTCACCGTCAACCATACGCTCAAGAAATCCCCAGTTTTCATTCGCTTTCACATAGCGTGCGTCACCTGAATACGTCCACGGTTCGCCAGTGCCATAGTCAAAAGTTTTAGTTACCCAATTAGGTCTGGAATCGTCCACAATCTCAAAGAGGTTCGGAGATACTGCCGTAGGAAATGCAAACGTATCGTTAGGGTCGCCATCAACGTCGTCCATGATTTCGTAGTGATGATACCTAGTATCCGACTCCCACAGAGCTTCGTCGGTGCCAAGAAATACCTCTGCCAATACTAGATAGCTTTTACCTGGGGTGAAGCTCGCACCAGTTTTAAATTCCTCGTCAAAAATCGGAATATTTTCTTTGATTTTCACTCTCATAAAATCTGACTCGTTATCGCGTGTACTTAAATTGTCGATATATTGGAAGATTATTATGTTTCAGATAATGAACCTGTTTATATCCTCTCTTATATCCTCTCGTTTTAGGTCCCAAGTTGTAAGCATATTTTCCCCACACGTCCGCATTCAGTCGGCCGTCGCCAAGCCTTTTATTTTTCATAATTCTTATTCCGTTTTTTCTTGCTTTGCGAAAATTAACCAATTTCCTCGGTGTTGGAAAGTCCTCATACCTACGGATTCGTGTTCCAAAATATTTGTATGACGGTTCATGAAAATAAACTGCACTATACCCCATCACGCTACCAAATCCACCTAATACAGCTCCTTGCCATGTCGCTCTCCAAGCACCAGACCAGGTCATACTGCCATAGTTTCCTATTGCATACTCAGCGAAACCGACTCCTGCACCAACGCCGAGACCCAAAGCTACAGCACATCCTAAACCTGCTGTCGCCGCACAAAACGCTCCCGCACCAACACCGGCTACAAACGCTGCCCAGCTCCATTGTCCGTTGAGGTCGAAGTCGTTGATGGGGTCGTTGACGTAGGCGTAGTTGTTGTCTGTTCCGCCTTGGACGGGGTCGACTTGGAGGAAGCGTCCTAGTGCGGGGATGTAGAGCCTGGCTCCCATGTGGATGATGCCCCCTGGTATGGGGGTGGTTGTTTCGGTGATTTTCTGGTGTTGTCCAACATACCCGAACGTGGTTCCTACTACCGTGTTGGCTGGTAGTGGCGTGGGCGTGTTGGTTGGTGTTGGCAGGGTTTCACCGAATGGTCCGGTCATGAAAGTGCCATTGAGTATTCCTTGAGTGTTTGTGGTTGCGAAGATATCCCCGTGCATGTTGGACAGACTGTATGTGGTTGTGTCAGGCTTGTCAGGACGCATCGTGAGAAGGACATTTCCTGGTAGTGCAAGGTATTTATCAATAATATTGCCGTTAGCGTCGGTGGTGTAGTCTGCAGCGTCTCCGGCACCATTGTAGTGATAGTTCACGATACTGCTGGTTTGTCCTGCTTCTTTGACATGTCGTTGGGTTAAACGTCCGAGCGTGTCTTTCGTGAACAGGGTTTCTTTGTTCCCTGCCGTTATTTTGGTGGCACGGTCTTTCACATCGTATTCGATACGTGTTTGATGGTCGTTATCGCCAAGGCTGATCGTGTTTCCATGCTCGTCATAGGCAGCATTGGTCAGGGTGGGGTCTGATGATGCTATCAGCTGGTCAGCCATGTTGTAACAGTAAGTGGTGGTGACACCGTTAATGCTCATACTGGTACGGTTGCCATCTTTTCCAGCGTCATATCCCGGGGTAGGGTTACAGGATGGATCTTGCGGGCCGAAACCGTAGTCGAATGTGTTGTTTCCGATCACGGCTTTAATAAGACGCCCCACACGATCATAGGTGTATTGTTTATTGACACCATTTTCGATCCCGGATTTAATATCTCCACTGGTGAAGCGTTCGATACTATCGGTGATTGTTTGCCCGTTAGCTAACGTGTAGGTCAGGGAGTTTTCTCGCCCCAGAGTATCACGGGTAATTTTTGATAGGTGGATACCGTTAGCATAGTCGACGTGATCAATACGCGAATATTCGTCATAGAATACTGCGGCTAACACGGTTCCGTCAAGCTTGTAAGTAGTCAGGCGATCATATTGATCGTAGGTGTTTTCTTCTTGTCCGAGTTTGGATTGGCGTTTAAGGAGTTTTCCGTAATCATCATAGGTTGATGTTGTTACTTCACCACTAGCATCGGTGTATTTGATTGTCCGGCCTAGTAGATCGTTTTCGATAGTGATCGTGCCAGTATCATCAGTTATCGAGGTGATGAGCGGGTTTCCGTTAACCGCGTAGTTATTTGTTACTCGGTATCCTTGTTTGCCATCAATTGATGGAACAACGGTCTCGGTAATACGTCCGCGTTTATCGTATGTTGAACATGTCCACGGGTCATCGTTGTATCGGGTAGCGATAACGTCACCACTGGTGTTGTAGACAGTTTCGGTTCTCCGTCCCTGGAGGGGTCCGTCTCCGTCCGGGTCTGGTTCTGTTTTACCTTTCGGGCGTCCTCCTTGATTGTAGGTTGTTGTATCACCACTAGCACACGGGTTGGTGCGTTTTTCGTTTGCACCGTAATGTTGGTAGGTGGTTGTTGCCCCGCCTGGCAGGCTGGTGCTGAGCGTACGAAGGAACCCTTGACCTGGTGCTTCGGTGGTTGTTTTTCCTTCGAAATTCATTCCACCCGGATCAAGCACGGTATGATCTATCTGCCCATAGGCGGGGTCTTTGTAGAATGTTTTGGTTTCAAGGTTGCCTTTGTTCACTGTCGTGTGCTTTTGTTGATGTTGTCAGTGAATAGCCTGGTTTGAGGTATTGGCGCACATCTGCTGTTTCTACCCCGCTGGGGTTAGTGAGGTAGAGGGTGAAAGATGCGTTTCCTTGTGCTGCTAGGTGATAGTAGTCAATCGATATCCGGTGTGGCATGTTGGCTTGAGTGTTATTAATCGATGCGATCGGGTGGCTTCTATTCGTGCCGTCAACCCAATCATCAATCACGTTCACATCGTCAACGCTGACTCGGGTACCAGAGTCTGATACGATACGTAGTTTCCAGGTTCCTACCGTGGGTAGATAGAGTTTTCCACTCAACCGTAGTCCCCAGGTCATTGCTTTATCTGGTAGAGGGGACCCAGTCCAGGTATGGGATTCTTGAGCCGCATTAGTACCAATGTTTGTGGTGTTGACTTTTGGCTGTCCGATAAGTGACGTGTTCGCACCATTTGCTGTGAAACGAGCGGTGTTGGTGTGCCAGAATGCTCCTGCTTGGGATCGGATCACTAGGTTACCGTCATTTTGAATTTCAAGGCGTACGTCTCCACCATAGGGGTTAACTGATCCCGTCATCCAAGCAACAGAGGTTCCGTTAAATAGCGCCATGTTGCCATCACTTTGCAACAAGAGGCGGTTTGATGGGCGTCCTGCTGTGTTACTAGCCCACATGGCACCATTAGGACCATAAACTCCTAAATTACCATCTGTTTGATACACGAAACGGAATCGACCATCGGTGGAGGTGATACTGTCTCCTGGATGGAGTTCTTGCCATGGGGAAAGCACGCTCATTGGCCTGTCTTTAACCGTGTAATACGAGGCGGCTAGTCCATCAATTCCTTCATCATAACGAGTCGATGTATGTGGGGTAAGGTTTGTTTTGTCAGGCAACGGAACGCGGCTAGTGGTAAACCATTCTTTCGGTGCCGGGCCGTATGCTTCAATCTTCCGATCATCAAGGTCATAGATCGTGGTTGATTTCAGTCCCGTTGGGTCAGTCGTGGAAAGAATAAGGTCTTTGACCGGATCCCATTCCTGCTCACTAGTTTTACCTGTTAGATCAGTTTCTTTAACTGTACGTAACAGTGAGTCATAGTCTATCTTCTTAGAAAACCCTTGCGGCTCTGAAGTACCATCAATGTGCATCAGTGTTGAGCCTGGAACATATTCGAGGCGATGAACAATCTGTTTAGCCTCTTGAGTAGGTGCTGGTCCAGTCACTGTTGATGCTCGCCCAATCACGTCATACGTGATCGATACTTTCGTTGAATCATCATCAGGACGTATACCGGCTGCTATCACATCATTTTCAAGCGTTCCACGAACCGAGGTCAGACGCCCCAGCGTGTCATAACCGTAATCGGTAAAGTCATTACCTGGTTTTTCGATCCTGGCGAGTTGACCATTCTTATAATGGAACGTCGTCTTGTCTCCATCGCTGGTGACTAGGGAACACAGCATGCCGACAGGTACAGGGTCAAAACCAGAACCCGCAACACACTGGTCGGCACTTTGTGTAGTGTCGTTATACGTCAATGTTGCTTTTCGTTCGTTACTTGCCCCATCCGTAATGGATACGAGTTTCGATGGGCTACCGGCATATTCGTATTTTAATGCTGCCGGTTGGCGATCATCGGTCGGTTGCGTAACAGACGCAAGCACTCCTTCAGCGTTAAAAATATAGGTACGACCATCGCCATCAATCAGCGTATAAGTGTTATCAGTGTTTTTAAACAGTTGACCATCTTCATTAACCGGTGGCTTATATCCCTGCCCAGTGCCTGTATATAGATGTGTTCCGCGTGTTGAATCTTCCAAAATAACATTGTTACCGCTTACACGGAGTCGTTCATAAGCCACATCACCATCAGCATCAACATTCATCGTCCATTGCTCAGGCAACACAAAAGCATCAGGAGTGAGCCACGATGAAGGAATAGTTTGGAATGGCATCGTCGCGCTCTTGATTAACAGATTCAACGCCGCATAGCCAGAACGCTCATACCAGTCAACTGTGATTGGTATCGGCTTACCTGCCTCAAGACGAACCGTGTTAGACCAAAACTCACCAGCCTGATCACGCCACGAATCAACTAATGTGACAGGCTCGCTATTAGGATTAAGCCCAAGCTTGATACGAATACCATCATCAGCATAAGCACCAAGTGTGTATTCCCCACTAGTGGGAACCGTTAAATAGCCTGTCCAACGCGCCATAAAATTATCAACCGGCATGCCCTGAGCTATACCACCAGTGCCAAAATTCAAATACATCGCCGGATCACGCCGAACCATTAATAAACGCGAGGGATCTTTCGCAGCCGCATCAATATCAGCCACACCCGGATTCGTATAATAATGCCCCGTCAAACCATGCTTTTGCTCTTCTTTAACAACCTCAGTAAACAACCATTCACGTGGAACTACCTGTTCAGAAACCGCTCCTTTAACAAGGAGTTTCGCATAGGCACGTCCCGTGTATTCGAAATAGTCAACCGAGATAGGTACAACCTCACCTGCTTTGAGAGTGACTTTTTGTGAACCAGTGAAATCATTAAGATTACAACATCCTTTTGAGTAGACAACGTTATTGTTCACACGAACAGTCATCCGGTCATCAAGAACAGATCCGAAATAGTAATCCCCACTATTAGGCGCAACAAAATAGCCATTCCACTGAACAAAAACACCATCGCTATTAACACCAGGATTCGGGCTTCCCATTCCCCAATCCATATCAATCATCGATTCACGTTTAGTTAAAACAGGATTCGTTGTTGGCACACCACGGGAGAAATCATAATCGTTTCCAACGTTCCAATATTTCGCGATAAGCCCATGCCGAGGCGTCGAAGGGGAAAGGTAATGCAAACCAATACCAAGATTTCCGCCAAGTGATTCCATAGAATGTGAATCAACAGACGTATCAACAATACCGGTTGCTAAACTAACACCAACAGGGCCAAGCGTGTCATACGTTTGAGTACTATCTTTACCTAGCCTGTAGTCCACCTTAAAACTACGAACCCAATTAGGACTCGTGACCTGGCCACCTTTTGTATAAACATGCCAGTAATAAACACTGCCGTCTTGTAACACACCATCCGGAACAGTAAAACTCGTGGAGTCAATCCACCCCGAATTAACAATTGCTCCTGTTTCCGCATCAGGATTCGTTGAGAGACGGAAATAATATTGAACCGCCTCACCATCACCATCAGTAACCGGAGTTACACGTAATACTGGCTGTGAATCAACAACAACTTGATTATGTGCAGGTATTTCAGGAGAAGCTACCGGAGTAGAGGAATCATACGTCACCGAAACCCCAAAAATCGAGTAAGGTTTATACGACTTGTATGCGCCTTCTTCTCCCCATACACTCCACCACGCACCAAAATCATTACGATCAACAGCAGCTTGCAAACCAGCAGTGAAATCAAAATTAAAATCGGTACTTACTTGACCATTCGTCAAAAACTGGCCCGTACAGGCATACCCCAAACAATTGGCATGACCGAAAGCAATCCACCGAAGATCCGTCACACCGTTATAGTTCGGAACAAACGCGCCATGAACCGTCGCATTCAAAACCTTTTTACCAGCCAGTTCGTTATATGGGAAATTGAAATACGACCGCCACGACTTCCAACCAGAACCATCATTCAACGTTCCAACATGAGCCGTACAGTTCGAAGAATTACACGAATATCCATCCGACTTATACATATAGATACTCGATGCTCCACGGCCAAAACTTGGATCAATAATTATCGGGAAAGCATCACTAGGTAGGCCATTAACCCAAGCCTCATCAAGCCACACACGAATACCACTACCATCACCATCAACACGCTGACCAACACGAGGTTCAGACTGAACACCACGATCATGAACATCTAACGTCAAGACACCAAAGCTAAAAGCAGGATCAATCCCCTCAATTGTCAACTCCCCGCTCTTAGTAGGGTGATTTACAACCTTTCCACCATCAACATCGAATACAAAAGACTTAGCAGCCTTCTTATTCTTTACAACGATAGTCTCTTTAACCGCTTCACCACGGAGTTCATACTTCACATCAACAAAAGGCCACGCATCACGATAAACAACCGCATTATCACCATCACGCTCAGGTAGAACATCACGCCCACCAACTGGCTTGACACTAAAACGCTTACCATCAACGTTAAAAGAAACACCATCACTAAATGGTTTAAGATCCACACTAATCAAACCCGCATCCCCTTGGAAAGCCTGGGGATCATTAGAAGTAAACCAAGATGAAAACCATCCTAAAACGCCCTGATCTTCTTCAACTGGATCAAGTGAATTATCAATCTTTTTCCACTTCGAACCATCACGATAATTCACTTGATCAGGAGAAAACTCCATCGTTTTCGAACCATCAGCATTCACAAACGTCGACGTGTTCTCAGTACGTTTCGAAACATCTTCACGGACACGCTCACGGTCCGGAGAATTACCAACCGAGTAATCCGTGGCACCCGAAGCATCATTAAACAACACAGGATCAGCGACTTTCACACTATCCAACGGTTTAACCCGCCCATAATCAACATCACGAGAAGCATCAACCTTAGACTCCTGAGCAACCACAGGAACAGGCATCAAACAATCAACAACAAGCAACAAACCAAGAACAAACGAAACCATAAAAACAAAAGATTTCGCCCATGAAAAACGCCCCAAAGTCCACACTGACTCACGTATAAGAAAACTCCGTAGTGCCGAAAAAAATAATCAGATAATTCAAAATACAACACAGCACACACCAAAAGCACCAAAACAACAAAAAATACCCAACCAAAACAAAACGACAAAAAATATATAGAAAAACACGTTTTCCTCAGAATCAAGCCAAAAGCAGAATAGCAGCAACCTAATTCATCTCATTTTGCTCAGGACTATTTTCCTAATTTTCGAGATATTTCCATCCCTTCCAGAGACAAACTACCCGAATACTGGTCCCAACCCACCCCGTCTTATCAACTGCAACGGTTTTCTACCCAGCACAAATAAGGAGTAATCTAAGGGGCGGTAGCAAAACACCTAACCACCCAAACGCGCTAGTCAAATATAAAGCACGTCAGAAAGGAGCCATTATGAATGATCACACCGAAGGTAGGATTTCACAGGCCTTTTCTGCCGCCAAAGGAACTCGCCTTGATCCGTGGTTCGATCATTATGCCGACCGCGCACTTGGAATGAAGCAGTCAGAAACTCGCTCATTATTCGCCGTCGCCAACCGCCCAGAAGTGGTTTCACTAGCTGGTGGCATGCCTTTTATTCAAGGCCTCCCACTCGATTTCCTTGCAGACATGACCGCCAAGCTCATCCGCGAGCGCGGAGCTGCCGTCCTACAGTACGGCGGTGGACAGGGCGAAGAAGAGCTGCGTGAGATGATCGTCGAGGTCATGAAGCCTGAAGGTATCAACGCCCATCCGGACGACATCATGATCACCACCGGTTCCCAGCAGGCGCTCGATAACATCTGCAAGATCTTTATCAACCCCGGCGACGTCATCGTTGCGGAGGCTCCTTCGTACGTGGGCGCACTCGGCGTCTTCCGCTCCTACCAGGCAAACGTTGTTCATGTACCGATCGATGAAAACGGTCTGATCCCTGAGAGTCTCGAAGAAACTCTGAACCAGCTTGAGGCGGAGGGCCGCCCAGTTAAGTTCCTCTACACCGTCCCGAATTTTCATAACCCTGGTGGTGTGTGTATGTCTGACGAGCGCCGCCCGCAGGTGGTAGAAATCTGCCGGCGCCACCACGTTCTTGTGCTCGAAGATAACCCTTATGGAATGCTCGGCTTTGACGGTGAAACCATGACGTGTCTCCAGAGCCTTGATCCTGAAACTGTGCTCTACCTGGGATCTTTCTCGAAAACTTTCGCACCTGGTTACCGGGTAGGATGGACGCTCGCGCCTCACGCCGTCATCCAGCGCCTCACTCTTGCTAACGAAGCTGCGGTGCTTTCCCCTACAAAGATGGGTCAGCTTTCGATCTCCGAATATCTGCGCACCTATGACTGGATGGCGCAGATCGGCGAGTATCGATCAATGTATCGTGAGCGTCGCGATGCCATGCTCGCTGCTCTGGATACCTATATGCCTCAGTGCTCATGGAACGTGCCTAATGGCGGCTTCTACACCTGGGTTAAGCTTCCTGACGGGCTCGATGCCAAGGCAATGCTTCCACGTGCAACCAGAAACTTGGTTGCATATGTGTCAGGTACGGCATTCTATGCTGATAACCAGGGCGAAGACCATATGCGACTGTCGTTTTGTTACCCCACACCTGAGAACATCACCGAAGGAATTCGGCGTCTTTCTGAGGTTGTCAAGGCCGAAGCTGAACTTGTGGATATGTTTGGAGTACAAAATCGATTCCACGCCACTCAAGGTGGCGTTCATTCCGACGCCGCTCCCAACGTCACATCCCTTTAATCTTTTGTTTTCAATAAAGTCGCTGTTCACTGGATTCGTTTTCAACGGAAAAGAAAGTAGGTAGCCATGGATCGTCCGCTAACTGTAGCCATCCTTGCTGGAGGACTCACTCATGAGCGCGATATTTCTATGCATTCAGGACGTCGCGTTGCCGGCGCTCTAAGGAACCGCGGAGTTCAGGTCAAGGTTCTGGACGTCGATGCGCAGCTACTACAGCGTTTGGACGCGCTTGATCCCGATGTCGTCTGGCCACTCGTTCATGGATCCACAGGTGAAGACGGCGCTTTACAAGATCTTTTGCAGCTCGCTGGTTACCCTTATGTTGGCACTGAGCCTGCTGGTTGCCGGCTCGCATCCGACAAAGCCGTGGTGTCGTCCGTGCTTGAACGTGCAGGTGTTGCCGTTCCCACCGCCACGGCGCTCCCTCAACCACTTTTCCGTGAAGTTGGCGTAACCCCTGTTCTTGACCTCATCGAGTCCCAATATGGCTTCCCTGTGGTAATAAAGCCAGCTAAGGGCGGTTCATCGCTTGGATTAACGATTGTGGAAAACAAGGCACAGCTTCCCGGCGCAATGGTGGATTGTTTCGCGTACGACGACGTCGCCTTGGTGCAGTCTTTTGTGCGCGGACGTGAGTTTGGGGTTGCGGTTATTGATTTGGGCGACGGCGATGGCCCGCGTGTGCTTCCACCGGTAGAAGTACAGGCTAGCGGTCCGTATGACTTTGACGCCCGCTACTACCCAGGCAGAGTTGAGTATTTCGTGCCGGCACGGGTAAACGAGGCAGAATTACAGGCGATTACCGATCTTGCATTGACTGTGCACAAGGTACTTGACCTGCGGCACTACTCTCGCACCGACGTCATCTTGGACGAAGTTGGCAAGGCGTGGTTTATCGATGTGAATACCACCCCAGGAATGACGGAAACGTCGATATTCCCGCAGGCAGCAGCAGCGTATGCGCAAACGACTGACCGTAGCGTTGACGACGTTTACGTCGATATTTTGCGCGCTGCGCTGTGATGGGCAGCTATTTATAGATACCTGTTATTACCACGGTAAAATTGCCGGCGATCTTTGAGATTTAGGCACTTGGTCCGTGGTGGCGCGAGCATTGCCGCAGTTTCATTATGCTCGCGCCACCACAACTCAAA
The DNA here is from genome assembly GCF_016907845.1 of Arcanobacterium pluranimalium. GTDB lineage: Bacteria > Actinomycetota > Actinomycetes > Actinomycetales > Actinomycetaceae > Arcanobacterium_A > Arcanobacterium_A pluranimalium. The sequence continues at coordinate 346,629 of NZ_JAFBCS010000001.1, read as the reverse complement.
AATATTCATTTTTAGCCAGACTTTGCATAATATTCCCGATACTCTAAGTATCAACGAAACTATCAGAAACCTCGTTTTCCGAAATTTCGGCGAAGCTGTAGCAGGTTTGTTCAATAAACAGCACAAAATACATATTTCACAAGGGAGTGAGCCATGGCTAGAGAACGCACCATCACAAACCTCATTGAACATTACGATGCTTGGGCTGGTGAAACGCCAGAATCGAGCGAGAATTGGTATGGCCGCGAGGCGAGCATGACCAACGATCTCCACCCTTATACTGAGTTGTTTTCACCGATCAAGATCAACAAGCTCACGATCAAAAACCGTATCGTGATGGCTCCGATGGGCAATATCAATATGGCCGAAGAGAACGGCCGCCCTGCCCCCATGATGCTTGAATATTTCTTTGAGCGAGCACGTGGCGGTGCTGGACTCATCACTACCGGCCTTGTGCCGGTGAGCCACGGACTCGATGCTTCTGTTACTGAACTTGGTAAGTTGAGCTACTTCCCTCGCATTGATCGAAGCCGCACTGTATTGGCTGGTTGGCGCGACCTCGCCAAAGGTATTCACGCTCATGGATCGCGGGTATTTATCCAGCTCACCTCCGGTTTAGGACGTGTTGGTAACCCAGAATGCCTCGTGCACCAAAAGAAGTTCCCCCAATCGGCGTCGCTCAATCCAAACTTCTACATTCCTTCCATTCCTTCCCTCCCAATGTCTGATGTGAAACTTGGAAAGATCATCAAAAACACTGGTCAAGCTGCGGCTACAGCGAAAGCTATGGAAATAGACGGCGTTTATCTCCATGGGCATGAGGGATATTTGCTCGACCAAATGACCAGCCCGGCATTCAACCGCCGTAAGCTCGGAAAATATACCGACTGGCAGCGCTTTGGTGTTGATACTGTCAAGGAAATTAGGCGTCGTGTTGGGCCAGATTATCCCATCATGTATCGAATCGATTTGTCCTTAGCGCTGGAAGAAACGTATTCCGATAAGGTGCTCGATTCTACTTACCTCGGCAAATTCCGTGGTGGTCGCACGGTGGCCGATACCTTGAATTATATGGAAAGCCTAGTGCGTGCCGGCGTCGATATTTTCGACGTTGATCTCGGCTGTTACGACAACTGGTGGCTTCCTCATCCTCCCGCTTCCATGCCTGCCGGTTGTTTCCTTGATGTTTCCAAAATCGCGAAGGAACATTTCGAGCGCCATAATATCCTCTCCAACGCTGGCGTGCCTGTGCCGATCGTTGCCGTTGGTAAACTTGGTTATCCTGATCTTGCTGAGCGAGCACTGCGGGAGAATATGTGCGATATGGTGATGCTTGGGCGTCCATTGCTCGCCGACCCACAGTGGCCCGCGAAAGCGCAGGCAGGAGCGGTAAAAGACATTATTCCATGTATCGGTTGCCAAGAGGGCTGCGTGAACGAATTCGTTGAAGGTGGCCACCCTCAGTGCGCCGTCAATCCACGCACGTCATTCGAGTTCAAGTTCCCTCCGGTGCCGCCACGTACGGACAAGCCAAAGAAAATCGCGGTGATCGGTGCCGGTCCGGCCGGCTTAACCTTCGCCCACACTGCTTTTGCCCGAGGTCACGAGGTACATCTTTTTGAGGCTAGCGATCGCATCGGCGGACGTATTAACGCAGGTAGCGTGCCACGCACGAAGTTCGACGTCGGAAACTACCTTCGTTTCTTACAGCGGCGGCTTGACGACGACGTCGCCAAGGGTTTGGTTTTCAAAAAGAACACCGCAGTTACCCGTTCCGATCTGAAGGATTACGACGCCGTTGTAGTTGCGGTTGGTACCAATAATGCACTTCCGCCAATTGACGGAATCGATACGGTAAAGTGCGCACAAGCTGTGGATTTGTTTGAAAATCCGGCTTTGCTTGAGGGTGTAAAATCGGTGACCGTCATCGGTGGTGGATCGGTAGGTTGCGAGTTGGCGCATTGGCTAACTTACGAACATCATCGGGATGTAAAAGTGGTTGAAATGCGTAACCATTTCATGGACGGTACGTGCACAGCCAACCGTGGCCATCTCATCCACGCTCTCGAAGCAGCTGGCGTAGAGTTAATTAACGCTGCGAAAGTTGAGCGGATCGCAGGCGATAACGTTCAGATTGCACGAAATGTGCATAAGAACGTACCGAATCCTTACAATACATGGACACCAATTTTGCCAGAGAATATCGAGAATCCGCTGGCACCTAAAGTAGGTATCGAGATTGAGCGGCGCACCATTAGTGCTGATCTTGTGGTATTTGCTGCTGGCGGCTACGCGAATGACTCACTCTATTTCGATTTAGTTCACGCTGGCGAGCACGCAGAGGTACACAATATTGGTGACTCTTTCAAGGGCGGACGTATCTGGGAAGCTGTTAGTGCCGGATACCGACTCGGCCTAACTGTGTAATGACGGCGCTATTAATATTGCGAGCGTAACTTTGCCGGCGATATATCTAGGCCGGCAAGACAATTGGGCTTGGCGATATATCTAGGCTCGCAATACGACTACTATCCGGCAATACGACTATGCTGGCGGTGCTGTAACAACGGTCGTCTTCCGTTGTTACAGCACCGCCAGGCCGAGATTCAATTTCTTCTATCAATCACGCTTGATAACGTTAAGGATTCTTTCGAGATCATCCATCGAAGCGAAGTCAATCGTGATCTTACCTTTACGCTGACCCATCGTAATTTTCACCCGAGTATCAAAGGTGTCGCCAAGTTGAGCTGCAATATCTGCAAGTTCAGGTACCTGTGCACGTGCGCCTGTAGCGCGTTTGATCTTTGGCTGGGTATCGTCGCCCATCGCAACGAGTTCTTCGACTGCGCGTACAGACAGTCCTTCCGCTACGATCTTCTGCGCCACTCTTTCCATTGCTGCTGGATCTGGCAATCCAAGCAAAGCGCGGGCATGACCAGCAGAAATAACTCCGGCAGCCACTCGGCGTTGCACTAATGGCGGCAGTTTAAGCAAACGTAAGGTGTTGGAAATCTGTGGGCGCGAACGCGCGATACGACGCGAAAGTTCTTCTTGTGTGCACCCAAAATCGTCCAGTAGCTGTTGATATGCAGCAGCTTCTTCCAAGGCGTTGAGTTGTGCTCGATGTAAGTTTTCCAGCAAGGCGTCGCGAAGAAGATCGCCATCTTCGGTTCGGCGCACCACCGCTGGCACAACTTTATTTCCTGCTAGTTGTGATGCTCGCCAGCGGCGTTCACCCATAATAAGCTCGTATCGAGCATCAGGATATTCGCTTATCGGAGCGACTAACGGCCGCACTACGATAGGCTGGAGCACGCCAACTTCTTTAATGGAATCTGCAAGCTCCTGTAAATCCTCTTCATCGAAAACTTGCCGTGGCTGCTTCGTGTTTGGAACGATCTGTTCCACTGGAATCTCACCGAATGTTGCTCCTGGCACAGGTAGCAGTTCTTCGGATGTTTCACGTGAAACATCACCGTTCATATTCACGCGAACGGAATTCTCAGTAATGTTGTCAGACTTGCTCCGAGTAGCGTCTTTCGCTGTAGACTCTTTCTTACGAGAAACGCTCTTCTTCGATTTAGCCACAGGCTGTGAATTTCCGCCCTTGCCATGCGGACCAGCCTGCTCTATATCGGGCATGGTCGCAGATTTTGTTGCTACGAAACTTCCAGCGGCGTCTGAGTCACCGCGTGTGCGCACGGATTTACTGCGTTCCGTTTTTTCAGTAGCGTTCTTAGATTTGCGCGAATTTCCAGCTGTATCACTTGCTAATGTTTCACGTGAAACATCGGAAATCGCATTCGGTTTTTTATCTTCGTGTGGATTGTTGAAGAATACGTCGATAGGACTGTATCTATTTTCAGTCTGGCTCTCTGGAATGAGTGCACCAATGCCTCGCCCAAGACCTCTACGTTTCTCAGCCATATCTACTTATCCTCATCTTTCACTTTTCATTGGAAACACTAGTTTCGATAATCTTTAGTAAGTCATTTCTGGCAACTCAGAACCGCCAGAACACTAACGCTTGCCTAAATTATAAAGGAGCCGCTTAAATTACAAGGGCGCCATATTGATCTGGTGCAGCTTCGTTATATACATCAATACGTCCCTCACAATGCAAATAACTCCACGTATCCGCTTCTCTTCATCGTGAATTACCTCGAAAACGTTTCATTGGAAACTCTTCACATCGATCGTAACGCGCGGTAACGAAATCTTTCATGCCCGCGATGCCAGTTCTTTTGCTGCTGCCAAATAAGCAACTGCGCCTGTAGACCGTGGATCATAAGTAATCACGGTTTGCTGGAAACTCGGAGCTTCTGAAATACGAATATTTCGAGGAATCTCCACGCTGAGCGTCTGTTGTGGAAAGTAATTTCGAACTTCTTGAGCCACGTCTTGTGAAAGATTTGTTCGCTTGTCGTACATCGTGAGCAATATCGTGGAAATAACAAGCTGAGGATTGAGCGATTTTTGTACGTAATCGATCGTTTTCATGAGCTGAGTCAAACCTTCAAGCGCGTAGTATTCCGTTTGAATTGGAATCATGATTTCTTGTGCGGCGACCAAGGCATTCAACGTGAGCAGTCCCAACGACGGCGGGCAATCAATGATCACGTAATCGACATCAAATGTTTCACGTGAAACATTGACGAGTTCGTCTACGGCTCGCTTCAACCGATATTCACGCTCTTGCTCCGTTACTAGTTCAATTTCCGCAGATGAGAGATCCACCGTAGCGGGAGCGAGATATAGACGGTCTAAGTCCGGGCACTTAATCAATATTTCAGAAAGCGATCTTTTATTTGTAATAACGTCGTAGATCGACGGGATACCGGATTGATGGTCAACGCCAAGTGCGGTGGATGCGTTTCCTTGCGGATCAAAATCAATCACGACAACGTTCAATCCGCCATCTGCTAAAGCTGCAGCCATATTCACAGCGGACGTGGTCTTTCCAACGCCGCCTTTTTGATTCGCCACGGTGATCACACGGGCCTTAAGTGGCTTTTTGAACTTTGAGGATTTTACTTTTCGCAGTAGTTCTCGGTCTTGTGCCAATTGAGCACCAAGGGGTGAGTCCTCTGAAAATGACGAAACAAAAGAAGATGACTGCGCTTGTGATCGCTTTTCGGTGAACTGATTATTAGCGCTGCCTGAATCGGCATCGACCATTTTTCTTGGATCTACCACAATCACTCCTTGTTCTTGATACAACATGTAGTCTACCGTGATTCGCAAATATTCAATACCGAGGCCAAGAAATACAGAAGTATTATTTCACACGCTCACAATATACCCACTGGGAATTACGTCGTATAAACCGTCGATACATCGTCAAATAAAAATTTATACGCCTCAGCATCGGCCACGAAAACAGTGATACATCATCGATGTCAAAGCCAAAACACTGCGATACGCAAATGTTTCACGTGAAACATTGCTATTGGTTTGCTAACCATCACTGCAAACACTAACACGTTTTAGGATTTAACTGCTGACCACCAATCATCACTCATACGAATTCACGAAGCATGCTTGCGCAGTTCAACTACTCGCGTTCCTTCATCACAGCCCCATACCGGCACATCATGAACGTCGGCCCATTTCACCTTGTACTTTTTCAAATATGGAATAGCATCATCAATTTCTTGTTCGGCCTTTCCACCTTTCAAAGCCAGCAATGAACCACCCGGTTTCGTTAATGGTAACGTCCACGGAATTAGTTTCTTTAATGCAGCCACAGCACGTGCCGTCACGTAGTCGGTGGCATGTTTTCCTACCAATTCCTCAGCGCGCGAATGAATAATTTCAACGTTTCGCAGCTCCAACTTCTCCACCACATAACGCAGCCAATCGACACGTCGCTCCATCGTCTCAATCAAGTAAACTTTGACGTCTGGGCGCACAACTGCTATCACAACACCTGGAAAACCAGCTCCAGAACCCACATCGGATAGTGAAGAATTCTTATCTAAATATTCGCAAATTGGCAAGGAATTGAGGATATGGCGATCCCATAAACGTGCCATTTCACGTGGTCCAACTAATCCTCGTAACTGCCCCTCGTCCTCAAGGAGCTTTGCAAAAAGCAATAATTTGGCCCAAACATCAGCCCCAAAATGTTCAGCACCGCCTGCAGGCGCACACTGTACCGCAACATCTTCATTTTGATTCGTCATAATATAAGTTCACCATGATTCTTCGAAAAGGAAAACTCTCCGGCGAAAGCCGAAGAGTTTTCCTAAATATTTGCCTAATAATGAGCTTTAAGCTGATAAATAGCTAGCTGAATTTCAAATTCACTCAGCGCTATCTACATCCTCATCATCGGCAAAAGAGTCTTGATCGTCGTCGTGATCCTCGATTTCTTCATCATCACGAAGAGAAATAACTACGTGCCTGCCAACTCCAAAACCGGAGGAATCCGAGAATAAGCCGGCGGCAGCGACGACGTCGTGAACGACTTTGCGCTCGAAAGGATTCATCGGCTTAAGCGAAACATCCTCACCGGAAGCCAATACTTTCGCAACAGCTTCTCGTGCAATCTCCTGGATTTCCTTGCGATGACCCTCGCGGTAACCGAGAACGTCGAGCATCAAGCGCGAACGCATACCAGTCTGGCTCTGCACAGCCAAACGCGTAAGCTCTTGAAGTGCGTCAAGCGATTCGCCACGCTTGCCAATCAAACGCTTGAGCCGGCGGTCACCGCCATCATCGGCAACGATCGCCACGGCTGCACGATCCGCTTCCACCGAAATTTCAATATCCCCATCTAGATCTGCAATATCTAGCAATTCCTCAAGATAATCGGCCGCAAAATCGCCTTCTTCATCGAGGTTAGGAACTACGACGTCGTCCATTTCAAGTTCTTCTTCAGTCATTGTTTTCCTTCACGTCATTGCCTTGGTGGCAAAATCAGAAATTTCGATCCTTTTTAGTGTTTTGCTGCTTCTTTTTGCGTGCGTTCTTCTTCTCTTGTGCACGCTGGCGTTCAGCAAGGCGACGCTCGTAGCGCTTCTGTGCGCGTTCGGCGTCGGTAAGTCCATCTAGCCCGCGTACTTCGGTCGTCTCGTTCTTTTCTTCAGACGACGCCGTTTCCACAGGAATATTTTTTGCTACAGCTTTCTTTGAGCGAGCTTTGCCCAATGGCTGAACTCGCTGGCCACTTGGGCCTTCGAGCCCATTGTCATTTTCTTCCGGAGGAAGACCTTTTGCGATGCGCTTTTGACGGATCTTCTCCTGGCGCTTGCGATATGCCTCCGAACCTGGAGTTGGATTGTTGTTGAGCATCCACGTCTGCTGGCCAATATTCCAAATATTTCCGGTAAGCCAGTAAACCAATACGCCAATCTGGAATGTGGTACCAGTGAAAATGTAGATCATTGGCATGCCATAGAGCATGTATTTTTGCATCTTGTATGCAGGGTTCGACGGATCGAGTGCGCTTTCAGGCATGTTCTTCGTCATGAGCTGTTTCTGAGTGAAGAACAGTGTTGCAATCATCAACGCAATGAGTACAACGGCCACGACGATCACCGAACGTGGAGAGCTGAAGTTTCCTGATGTTCCAATCGAACTAGCCAAAGGTGCGCCAAATAGCTTCGATTCAGCGATATGCTTTGCTACTTCCTCATTGATTGGACCAAGTGAAGGGCGCATGTATTTACCCTCAGACAGTGGCAAAACTGCGTAAAGAAGCCTAAACAGTGAGAAGAAAATAGGCATCTGAATGAGCATGGGCATACACGAAGCAAATGGGGAAGTGCCATGTTCGCGGTATAGTGCCATCATTTCTTCTTGTTGGCGCTGCTGAGAAAGAGGATCTTTGCGACCTTTGTACTTCTTTTGAATCTTCTGGATTTCAGGATTGAGCTGCTGCCCGAGTCGTGCTGCTTTCGTCTGCTTATTAAAAAGCGGAATCATCAGGGCACGAACCACGATGGTGAGGCCGACGATGGAAAGTACCCAGGCAGCGCCAGCGCCATCACTCATACCTATCGTGGTAAGAAGCGAGTGAACGCCGGACATAATCCAGGCAATAATCCACATGATCGGATAAAGAATTGTATCCACTGTTCTACTTTCGGTTTAGATATTGGTCTGTAAATCCCATTCGAACGATTTGTTCGTTACGCCGCTTTTAATCCTGTTGATTAGACGTAGCACTGGAATCTAAAGCTTGTTTTTGCCTATATTCGATTAGTTCTGCATAGCCGAGTGGCTTTTTTGGCCATTGACCAGGTTCAGGAACCCAATCAACACCGCCTTTGCTCCACGGATTGCAGCGGAGAATTCTCCAACTAGTCAAAAGTGTACCCTTGATTGGCCCGTGAATCTGAATTGATTCAATAGCATATTGAGAGCAGGTAGGTTGATATCGGCAACGACGGGGAGTAGCTGCAGAAATATTGCGTTGATACCATCTAATACATGCGATGAATACGCGAGAGAACGGATTTCGCGAATACCGATGTCGGCTCAGCGGCGGAGTATCGTTCGATTCATTCACAGATTGTGAGCCGCCATGACAGGAATTTTCTTCGCTACTCATCACGATTCCTCAATATATGAAGGCGGCGAAACTCCCGAAGCAGAGCTTGCTCGAGTGTGTGCGAATCTGCTTCAGCAGCAGGGCTAAGAGCTCTAACAACGAGCGCACTACACTCTAGATCTTCGATGTAATTCCTGAGGATATGGCGCAGTTTACGAGTAACGCGATGGCGTACCACTGAATTGCCCACAGCCTTGCCAACCACAAAACCTATTTTTTTATCCACAACGAAGCCGACCTCATCGAGGCCGGCTTCGTTGACTTGCCCATCACATAATGTGTGGACAACTAGAAACTGATTTCCGCTGCGCTTACCGTGACGAAAAACTTGTGAAAACTCGCCCGATTTTCGCATCCGGTTTGCTGCAGGCAGCATTATGACATCAGGCGGATAGCTTAGCGCGACCCTTACGACGGCGTGCAGCAAGAACTGCACGACCTGCGCGGGTGCTCATACGCTTACGGAAGCCGTGAACCTTCGCACGACGACGGTTGTTCGGCTGGAACGTACGCTTGGTAGACATGGGTTAACTCCCACTTATTGAACTTACTTCATCAAAATATTCTAAGAATATTGACTTTCTCAGCATATTTTGATGTGTGTACCTTCTGTGCACACATGACCTTACGACTCTACGCGAGTTTTCGCCGTCAGGTCAATAAATAACTAGTGTGCCGTGACTGATATCTCAAGCCGAAAATCTGAACAATTCCATTTTATTTTGCTTTCCACACCTGTGGTTATTTTTTCGAAAATGACTTTTTGGTGATTTTGAGCCAAGAACCTGGTTAAATTACAAAGATGTAATATCCACAGCTGTGAATATCGCTGTGGATAACTGTGGACGTTTCCACAGTTTCTGTTTTATTATTAACGAGTTATCTGTTATGGGGATGAACTTTTACCTGAAATTGTGGGGCAATTATGACTGAAAACTTTGCTGCTCGTGATGCTTGGACAGCAGCAACGGAATTACTGAGATCAGCAGGAAAACTCTCAGATTCTCAAACTGCATTTGTGCGTATGGCACGCCCACTTGCAGCTGTCGATGAAGTTTTTGTTATTGGTGTTGGCTCTGATTTTGTTAAGGAATGGATCATTCAACACGTCTCGGCCGCCATGACCGAGCAGCTTAGCGCAATATTGGGCCGCGAAGTAAAACTCATGATTTCAGTTGATCCATCTTTGAGTGAACAACAAGCACCCACAACGTCAAACCCCGCTCATCCTAATTGGACACCCAATCAAGTTGATGAACGCCATGTACCCGAATCAGAGCATTTCACACATAGTGATTATCAACAGATGTCTGAGTTCTCTCATCAAGAGTTTTCCCATCAAGAATATGCTCATCAGGATTATCCCGTTTCAGATTATGTATCGGATTTTCAACAACCTGATTACTCAAATCACGAAGATTATTCGTCACACCAAAATTCTCATGCCCACACGACGTCGTACGTTGATCATCGCCCCGAATATCAATCGCGACTAGCAAAGAATCTTCCACATATTCCAAACTCGAATTCAGTACAAACACAAGCACGGCTAAACCCGCGGTACACATTCGAGACTTTTGTGACTGGCGAATCGAACCGATTTGCACATGCAACTGCGCTGGCAGTGTCCGAAGCCCCCGGCTCAACCTACAATCCACTTTTTCTTTATTCGGATTCCGGAATGGGAAAAACCCATCTGCTTCACGCAATCGGAAATTACACAGTAAAGCTCTATCCACAAAAGAAAGTGCTCTACATTTCTTCGGAAGAATTTACGAATGCTTTCATCAATGCCTTGCGTGACCAAAAAATCCATGCTTTTAAAGATCAATTCCGCAATGTTGATATTTTGCTGATCGACGATATCCAATTCATCTCAAACCGAGACTCCACTTTGGAAGAGTTCTTCCACACGTTCAATGCACTCTCGAATGCAAATAAACAAATCGTTATTACGTCCGATGTGGCTCCAAAGCTACTGACCGGATTTGAAGATCGAATGATTTCTCGCTTTGCCTCAGGTATTACAGCCAGCATTGATTTGCCAAACCTCGAAACGCGAATCGCTATTTTGGAAAAGAAAGCCACGGCCGAGCAGCTACATGTGCCACGTCCTGTATTGGAATTTATCGCTTCGAAAATGACTACGAACGTGCGAGAAATGGAAGGTGCACTGCGTAGAATCACAGCTTATGCCGATCTTGCACACAATCCAATCACTTTGGATATGGCTGAACTCGTGCTTAAAGATATGATCTCCGATCCAGAATCTGTGCAAATTACAGCAGGATTGGTCATGGCACAAACCGCTGCATATTTTGATATCAGCCTAGATGAGCTCAAATCTCAAACTCGCACTCGCTCACTGACCACTCCTCGGCATATTGCCATGTATTTGTGCCGTGAAATGACCGATCTTTCTCTTCCAAAAATTGCAGAAAGTTTTGACCGTCGAGATCATACGACCGTTCTTAATGCACTGCGAAAGATCGAAAAATTGATGGCAGAAAAGCAACACATCTTTAATCAAGTCTCGGAGTTGACCGCACGAGTCAAACAATCAGCGAAAGAGCAGGCACAACACCGAAAAGACTAGTTATCCACAAATGATGCGAACATCTCCGTGAGAAGTGACAAAATTTTGTGGATAACTTTAATCTTCCTGTGAATATTTTCCACATGAAAATGGTTCATCCACATATGTGAAGCAAAAATCATAAAGTTCTTAGCAGAATTACTCACTGTGAAAAGCGCGAAATTTCAATGAAAAGTCCAGATATCCACAATATTCACAGTAGCTACTACAACTACTACAAATAACTAAATGACAAAATTCGGACGTCAGCCGACTGCTCGAGAATGTTGGCGATGCGAAAAATTTTGAAATATTTTTATTCCAGAGATGAGTTATTAACAATTGTGGAAGCTGATATTGAAGAAAGCGCAAACTCAAGTAGAGTTACACAGTAGTACTGAAGAAAGTAGGTAAGCAGTGAAATTTCAAGTCGAACGCGAGACTTTCACAGAAGCTGTAACTTGGGTGGCTCGAACAATTCCCAACCGACCAGCTATTCCAGTGTTGGCCGGATTGAAAATTGTTGCCTCCGAGGAAGGTAAAATTTCGCTTGGCTCGCGCGATTCAGATATTACTTCGCACATCGATATTGAGGGTGACATTCAAATTCCAGGCGAAATCCTCGTCAATGGAAAGCTTCTTGCAGATATTTGTCGATCACTGCCTGCCAAACCAATTCTTTTCTCGCTCGAAGGTACAAAACTCGAAATTGAGTGCGGGTCAGCTCGTTTTTCCATGAAAACGATGGCAATGGATGACTATTCTGAACTTCCAGCGATGCCACCCGTCGTCGGAACTGTTGATGGAGATCAATGGCAAGAAGCAGTTTCGCAGGTCACTGTGGCTGCGTCGAATGACGACACTCTCCCAATGCTTGTTTCGGTATGTATTGAGATTGATGGCGAATCAATTTCCCTCATGGCAACTGACCGCTATCGCCTAGCTGTGCGAGATATTACGTGGGAGCCGGTCGATTCAACGATCAATAAGCGAATTTTGGTGCGTGGCTCGCGCTTACTCGATATTGCAAAATCTTTGGGCACAGCTGGATCAGTGGAAATTTCTCTCGAAGAGTCAGGATCTTCATCGTTGATCGGCTTCTCTGCAGGTGGACGTCAAAATACTGTGCAGCTTATTGAGGGTGATTATCCACAGGTGCGCTCCCTTTTCCCTGCTGATGTTTCCGGATATGCGACCATCAATCGCGTTAATATGCTTGATGCAATTAAGCGTTCACGTTTGGTTGTGGAGAAAAATTCGGCTGTGCGACTGTCTTTTACAGAGGGCGAACTTGTTGTTGAGGCAGGTCATGGCGATGCAGCTCAGGCATCAGAAGCCTTGGAAGCTAATCTTCATGGCGAAGATATTTCTTTGGCATTTAATCCGATTTTCCTCCAAGAGGGAATTAGCGTGATGAATGAGCAAAATATCCGCCTTTCTTACACGCATCCAACGAAACCGGCCGTCATCACGCCAGAAAACGACGAAGGAGAGGCAGACGAAAGTTTTCGCATGCTTTTGATGCCGATCCGCACGTTTGGATCCAACTAGTGTTGGCTAGGCGTGTACATCTCGGATCTCGCTCTCAATGATTTTCGTTCCTACCAGGAGGTAGTTTTACAATTACAGCCTGGAGTGACGACTTTTATTGGGGAAAATGGCCAAGGGAAAACCAATCTTATTGAAGCGATTGGCTATTTGGCGACGTTCTCTTCCCACCGGGTTGCTGCCGATGTTGCCTTAGTTCGTCAAGGTGCATCAGCTGCAGTAATACGGGCGAAGGTAGTGCACGACGATTCTCCAACCGTCGTTGAGTTAGAGATTTTATCAGGTAAAGCGAACCGTGCCCGGATCAATCGTGGGAACGTCAAAACACGTGATTTGCTAGGAATCGTCCGAACAGTTCTGTTTGCTCCAGAAGATTTAGAACTTGTGCGTGGCGATCCTAGCGCGCGCAGAAACTTTTTGGATTCACTGATGATTCAGTTCAAGCCGAGTTTGGCGGGAATCAAAAGTGAATACGAAAAAGTTTTAAAACAACGAGCTGCTCTGCTCAAAACTGCTGCAAAGATCAAACGCCGTGGCGGAATTTTCGATGAGACCAGCTTGGATATTTGGGATGCACAATTTGCTCGTTTAGGCGCTCAACTTATCGCCCAACGCGTTGCAATTATTCAACTGTTGCGCCAGCCAGTGCAAGATTTTTATCAAGAAGTTTCGGGTGGAAAAGGGATTGCGCGTATCGACTACGAAGCGAATCTCCTTAAGCGTCTTGAATGGCAATTGCCCAGCCCAGAGCATACACATACGGATCAGGCGCTCGCCGATATTGCGGCGCGCGAAAACGAGCTGCTCGACGTCGTCAATAACGAAAAAAAATTACTTGACCTTTTGAAAAATTGGCGAGCAATCGAAATTGAACGCGGCGTCAATCTCGTTGGCCCTCACCGCGATGACCTGCGGCTCACTTTGGGTTCTTTACCTGCGAAAGGTTTTGCTTCGCATGGGGAATCGTGGTCGTATGCGCTGGCTTTGCGCCTTGCTTCGTGGGTCGTGATGCGCGAGCAGAACAACGATATTTGGATGGAGCACGATGCTGAGCCTATTTTGATTCTCGACGACGTTTTCGCCGAGTTGGATTCGCGCCGTCGCGAGCGTTTGGCGAAGATTATTTCCCAAGCACAGCAAGTATTTATTACCGCAGCAGTTGGCGACGACGTTCCCTCCGAACTCGTGGGAGATCGCTTTTGGGTTGAATCCGGTAGCGTAAAATTGCTGGGTGATCAGGAATGACTGAAAACTCAGAGCGGAAAAATTCTCGTATGACGCCCGCTGTAGCTGATAAAACAGCTGATAAATCGGTGGATCGAGGATCTGATACGAATTTGGCACCGAGCAAAATTGCGGTTGCCAAAAGCGCTGCCGCAGAAAAATATGGCGATAAACTTCCACTTCAACGCCTTGAAGCTATGCGTCGATTGGCCTATGAGCGCGGTTGGGTGCGCGTAAAAATGGAGTCCTCCCAGGGTGTAGATTTATTTCGCCAGTCGGATAAGAAAATTGGCGCAGAAGTTTTTATTCCCTCCCCTGGTCAAGAGGTTGGATCGGGAGCGCGCTCTTCATGGCGAGATCCAAAGCCTTTGAGCATATTATTGCAGGCCACAGTCAAGGAGCGTGGTTGGGGTAGCCAGCTTGACGTTGCCTCCGTTGCAGCCCGGTGGCCACAACTTGTTGGTGAGACGGTGGCTGCGAACTGCGTCGTCGAATCTTTTGATCACAATGGAGTTTTAATTTTGCGTGCGAGAACCGTCTCGTGGGAAACACAAATGCGAGCATTAGCAGCCACTCTTGATATGCGCCTTGCCCAGGAACTTGGAGAAGGCGTGGTTAAAGAAATTATTATTAACGGCCCGCACGTGCGCAGTTGGAAGCATGGGCGGTTGTCGGTCAAAGGGCGCGGTCCTCGCGATACTTACGACTAATTGCAAGAGTTATCAATGATGCTCAAGCTTGGCCGAAGATGTGGGTAAAGATTTGTGATTATGCGAGCTGGTTCATTTCAAACACTGTGAGCACGAAGATGCGATGCGCTCGAAAATCGCCACTAGACGCGCTATACTTAATTTGCCCTTGTGGAATGTAGGTCCCTACCTCATCGGGGCTAAAATGGATTAGAAAGCGATTCTAGTTTTATTTTGAGATATGGGCCACATTTATTGGTGTGGTTCGCGCAAATTATGCAACGAGGAGATCTCTAAGCGTGTCCAACGAAGAAGAGCAGCCCAAAAATGAGGCGCAAACAAGTTCCACCCAAGCGGAAAAATCCTCTTATGGAGCTTCAGATATTACAGTTCTCGAAGGCCTAGAAGCTGTACGCAAGCGCCCAGGAATGTACATCGGCTCCACTGGAGAGCGCGGACTTCACCATCTGGTATACGAAGTGGTCGACAACTCAGTCGATGAAGCTTTGGCTGGTTACGCTAATGAAATCACTGTAACGCTGCTGGCAAATGGTGGAGTCAAAGTCGTTGATAACGGGCGCGGTATCCCTGTTGATATTCACCCAACTGAGGGTGTTTCCGCAGTTCAAGTTGTTATGACGGTACTTCATGCCGGTGGAAAATTCGGCAATGGTTCTTACGCCGTCTCTGGTGGTCTGCACGGCGTGGGTATTTCCGTCGTCAACGCCCTATCGACTCGGATGGATACAGAAGTTCGCCGCGACGGATACGTGTGGAGAATTTCGTACGAAAACGGCGTCCCTGTTGCTCCGCTTGAAAAAGGCGAAGCGACGGACGCAACAGGAACCACCCAAACCTTCTGGCCAAATGGCGACATTTTCGAAACCACAGAATTTGACTACGAAACCCTGCGCAAGCGTTTCCACCAAATGTGTTTCCTCAACAAAGGCTTGCGTATCACGCTCATTGACGAGCGTCCACAAGCAGTGCAAGAGGGCGACGAAGTTACGGGAGATTCGCAGAGCGTGGAGGATCTTCCCGCCTCCGGTTATCGCAAGATTTCGTACAAGTACGACGGCGGCCTGCATGATTACGTAAACTACCTTGTGCAAACAAAGAAAGTAGAACGCGTCCACGCCGAGCCGATCTACTTCGAAGCCGAAGACAAAGAAAAGAAGATTTCGGTGGAGATTGCGATGCAGTGGACGAGTGCTTACTCCGAAGCTTTGCATACGTTTGCAAATACGATTAATACCACCGAGGGCGGCACGCACGAAGAAGGCTTCCGCACGGCTTTGACCTCGATCATCAATAAGTATGCGCGTGATAAAAACCTCTTGAAGGAAAAGGATCCAAACCTCTCAGGCGAGGATATTCGAGAAGGACTTACCGCCGTCATCTCGGTAAAACTCGGCGAACCACAGTTTGAGGGCCAAACGAAAACCAAGCTTGGCAATACCGAAGCGCGTACTTTCGTGCAGCAGCAAACTTACGCCTATTTGGCCGATTGGCTGGATATGCATCCGTCGGAGGGACGCGAAATTATTCGCAAGGCTTCCCAGGCCTACTCGGCACGCTTGGCTGCTCGAAAAGCTCGTGAAGCCACTCGCCGTAAGTCGGTGCTCGAATCGGCAGCGATGCCAGGAAAACTCAAAGATTGCACATCACGCAACCCTGAAGAGTGCGAAATCTTTATCGTCGAGGGTGATTCCGCTGGTGGTTCGGCTGTGAATGGTCGTGATCCGAAGCATCAAGCAATTATGCCGATCCGTGGAAAAATCCTGAATGTGGAAAAGGCTCGGCTTGATCGAGCGCTTTCGTCCGACTCGATTCAAAGCCTTATCACTGCATTTGGCACTGGTGTGGGCGATGAATTCGATATTGCGAAGTTGCGTTACCACAAGATTGTTTTCATGGCCGACGCCGATGTGGACGGTCAGCATATTGCCACCTTGTTGCTGACTTTGGTTTATCGCTATATGCGGCCACTCATTGAGGGCGGATTCGTTTACCTGGCGATGCCGCCGTTGTATCGAATCAAGTGGACGAACGCTCCACACGATTATGTGTTCTCTGATAAAGAGCGTGACGAAGTGCTTGCTGCCGGTTTTGCTGCTGGTAAGAAGTTGCCGAAAGCAGAAGGCCAGGGAATCCAGCGCTACAAAGGTTTGGGCGAAATGAACGATTCAGAATTGTGGGAGACCACAATGGATCCGCAAACGCGCACACTCAAGCAAGTTTCCATTGGCGAAGCTGCAGCCACCGATGAAACATTCTCCATCCTCATGGGTGAAGATGTTGTATCACGTAGAAGCTTTATCCAGCGCAACGCACACGACGTTCGCTTCCTCGACATCTAAGGGTTACCGTGAGCAAAGAAAACGAAACTAACGAAGAAGTGTACAACCACGGAACGATTAAAGAGGTTGATCTCCAAAAAGAGATGGAGACTTCTTACCTCGACTACGCGATGTCGGTTATCGTGGGTCGAGCGCTCCCAGATGTTCGCGATGGTATGAAGCCAGTACACCGTCGCGTTATCTACGCGATGTGGGACGGCGGATACCGCCCTGATTCGTCATTCTCCAAGTCGGTGAAGATCGTTGGCGACGTAATGGGTCATTTCCACCCACATGGCGACGCCGCAATTTACGACACGATGGTACGCATGGTCCAGCCGTGGAACTTGCGCTACCCACTCGTTGCCGGACAGGGAAACTTCGGAACAGCAGGTGATCTTGGCGCAGCAGCTCCTCGATACACCGAGGCGCGCATGGCTCCGCTAGCAGTAGAAATGGTGCGCGATATTCACGAAGATACCGTGAATTTTGAGCCTAACTTCGACGGTTCGGTGCAAGAGCCAGTTGTGCTCACCTCGCGTTTTCCAAACCTGTTGGTTAATGGTTCTGAAGGTATTGCGGTTGGTATGGCAACGCGCATTCCGCCGCACAATCTACGCGAAGTTGCGGCAGGTGTGCAGTGGTACTTGGAGAATCCCGAGGCTTCACGTGACGAACTTCTAGCTCAGCTTCTGCTTCGTATTAAAGGTCCTGATTTCCCAACAGGTGCGATGATCCTTGGCACTCGCGGTATTGAAGAAATGTACCGCACTGGCCACGGTTCGATTACCCAGCGTGCAGTGGTAGAAGTTGATGAAATCAACGGTCGCCAGTGCTTAGTGGTGACCGATCTTCCTTACCAGGTCAATCCAGATCGCTTGCTCGACAAGATGGTTGAAGGCATCAAAGATGGCCGTTTGCCTGGTATTGCAGATATCCGTGACGAGTCCTCAGGACGTGCTGGCCAACGTATCGTGATTGTGCTCAAGCGCGACGCCGTTGCCAAAGTTGTGTTGAACAACCTGTACAAGCACACCCAGCTCCAAAACAACTTCCCAGCCAATATGCTTGCGCTGGTAGACGGCGTGCCGCGTACGCTTTCGCTTGATGGCTTCGTGTTCCATTGGGTACAGCACCAGATGGAAAACATCCAGCGCCGCACCGCTTTCCGTTTGAAGAAAGCCGAAGAACGTTTGATGATTTTGGAGGGTCTGGCAAAGGCTCTCGACCAGCTCGATGCTGTTATCGCTTTGATTCGCGCATCTCAGACACCTGATGAGGCACGTCAAGGCTTGATGGAGTTACTCGATATCAACGAAATTCAAGCCGATCACATTCTTTCGATGCAGTTGCGCCGCTTGGCAGCTCTGGAACGTCAAAAGATTCTTGACGAAAAAGCCGAGAAAGAAGCTTTGTGTGAAGAGTACCGAGATATTCTCGCCAAGCCTGAGCGCCAGCGTCAGATCGTGTCGAGTGAATTGCAAGAAATCGTGGATCGCTATGGCGACGATCGCCGTACGACGATTCTTCCGTTCGACGGCGAAATGACCGTTGAGGATCTTATTCCAGAAGAAGACGTGGTGGTCACGATCACCCGATCAGGCTTCGTCAAGCGCACGAAAGTTAGTGAATACCGAGCTCAGCATCGTGGCGGTAAAGGTATCAAGGGCACGACGCTCCGTGGCGACGACGTCGTCGAACATTTCGGTATCGCCTCGACTCACGACTGGCACCTGTTCTTCACAAATATGGGGCGCGTATACCGCATTAAAGGATATGAGCTGCCCGAAGGCTCACGCGAGTCCAAAGGTCAGCATATTGCCAACCTTTTGGCGTTCCAACCAGGTGAAACTATTGCCTCGGCAATTACGCTGCGCAACTACGATCAAGCAGATTACTTGATTCTCGCCACCGAAGATGGCTTGGTTAAGAAAACAAAGCTCACCGACTATGACTCGACGCGTACTGGTGGATTGATCGCTATCAAGCTGCGCGAACACGAGGATGGAACTACGGATCAGGTAGTTTCTGCGCGACTGATCAACGAAGGCGATGACCTTCTGCTTGTGTCACGCAACGGCCAGTCCTTGCGTTTCACGGCGACAGACGAGGCGTTGCGACCAACTGGCAGATCGACGTCGGGCGTAACGGGAATGAAGTTCCGCACCGGCGACAAGCTGCTCACGATGGACGTCGTGCGCGACGACGCCGAAGTATTTATCGTTACCGAAGGCGGATTTGCTAAGCGGACCAGCGTTGATGAATATCGTACGCAGAGTAGGTCGGGAATCGGTATTAAGGTGGCTAACCTTGTTGAGGCGCGTGGCGAGTTGGTGGGTGCGTTGATTACACAGCCTGGCGACGAAGTCATGGTTATTATGCAGTCAGGCAAGGTCGTGCGGTCATCAGTCGACGAGGTGAATTTGACGGGACGTAATACGCAAGGCGTGAAGTTCGCACGTCCAGACAAGAACGATTCGATTATTGCGGTGGCACTCAACCTTGAAAGTGCGGGCGAGGAGGAAATCGAAGCCTCGGCGGACGGCGTCGTCGAAGAAAATACTACAGACGTACAAAATGACGCTGAAAATGCGCAAACGAGCGATAGTATTAGCGAGTAGAACAACTTATCAACCAGAGCTGACGTAACGAGCGCTGCTCATTACTAGGCGTGACGGAGAAATATTATGACAGCTTCGACTACCGAGAATCCCAAGAAACCTGCGGTAAAACCAGACGGGGCAGAGAAAAAGGCTAAGAAGACCGTCGGTATCCGCAAGGTACATATGACGATCTCGCACGTTGACCCATGGTCCGCATTGAAGATTTCTTTCTTAGTATCGGTTGCGATTGGGATCATGATGATCGTAGCGTCGATCGTGCTATGGCTGGTTTTTGATGCGATGCACGTGTGGGCGGGAATTGATGATCTTCTCAAGACGCTCAACTCCGAACAGCTGATGAAGCTTGGGCAGTTCCTGCAATTTGGGCGATTAATCCCGTTCTCGGTGGTTGTGGCAGTTGTTGAAGTTGTGCTTCTCACAGCGCTTGGCACCTTGATGGCTTTGATTTTTAATGTGATTGCGGTGCTCGTGGGCGGATTGCATATCACGGTCACTGACGAATAATCGTTTAAAACGAGTGGCAGACCGATCAGTTGATATTTGCTCAGCTCAGGCGAGTTAATGATGTGAAATTCAACTGATCGGCTGCTACAAGAAAGCCAGGGGAACGCCAAGGTGAAGCTGTTAGCAGTCAAAATGTGAGGTGCATTGCTAAGTGGGTGTTCAGATTTGGATATTGACCCCGAAGTGAGTTAATCTTATTCGGCACCGTTAATGGTGCAGCACCTCAAAGAGGGCCTATAGCTCAGTCGGTTAGAGCGCCACACTGATAATGTGGAGGTCGATGGTTCGAGTCCATCTAGGCCCACTGCTTCGGGAATCGATGGTAGAGGAGATGCGATGAAGAAAGCGATCGTCTGGATTGCTCTTGGAGTTGCTGGATACGTTCTCTTCCTCAAAGGCTCGGAAGCTGCTCAACGTCAAGGAACTTGGCATCAGGCAGCAAATAGGGTAGAGTCCTAGAAGCAAGATGCCTCAGGTATCAAAGGGGCTTTGGCGCAATTGGTAGCGCACCTGCTTTGCAAGCAGGGGGTTACGGGTTCGAGTCCCGTAAGCTCCACAAATAAAGAAGCGAGCGACTTTCGTCGCTCGCTTCTTTATTTGCGCTGGCAGCTTTTCGCTGCGTGGCCGCCGAGATTTGGTGTGGATTTTGCATGATCTCGATATATGTGGAGATGTGTGCGAAATCGCCCCAAAAGTGAGGGGTAAAGGGCAAGGCCGGGTTTAAGGCCAGATTGTGTGCAAAGCCTGAGCCAATTTTTCCTCAGTTTTTGGCAGGCTTGTTCTCGCACCTTTTCAGCTTCGCTACTTTTCCCTACTTTCGTGAGAGAGCGTCACATCCCATCGTGGATCGGCCAACACACCTTTTTCGATCAGCTTTGGGTCTGCCGCGAGAGGAGTGCGCAGTTTTGGATACCGCTTATCTTCTTTCCACCACGGCATCCATCCCACGTAGCCCTCGCGCGGCGGAACGTGACTATCGGGCTCAAAACCGAGCTCAAGCGGCGTCTGCTTGACCATATCGGTTAAGAAGTACTTGTCGCGGTCATCGGCATGTTCCTTAACCACTCGCTTGAATGCCCCCAATTCGAAGAACAGACAGTTCGTCAGTGGATTGCGCTGGAACTTCTTCATTTTCATTAGCCAATACACAAATAGCCACACGTTAAACAAGAATGCCGCCCAGGCGCACACAATATTCGCCATAGGATTCATTGTGGCGTAATTAGTCATTGCACTGGGCTGCACTAACAGCTGTGGGAAAATATTATTTGCCGCAATCCAGAACATTAACGTAAAGCAACGGAACCAGATCCATTGACCCTTCGCCCAGGTAAACGCAGGAACTGTACAAGCCAAGAGCAATGCAAGCGTGCAGTACCAGGTGTAATCTGCAAGGGCATTGTACAAGAATGCGTGATTCCACAGGTCGTAGGCGATAATCCACGGCCAAGCCATATCTACCCAAATAAGGCCGCGCACCTTAGCTTTACCAGGTGATGTAATGAAAATTTTGCCCAATCCAGTGATCGTAATGATATTCAAGAAACCAGCTGCCGCAGTCAAAAGATTCCAGTAACCACCCATTGTGCGGAAACCGGTTGCCGGATCGATACCGATACCTTTCGCAGCAAAGTTGTGGGCGACGGCGTCGTACCACTCGTCCGAAAGGACGGGGGCTGCAACTGCACGCGTCTCAGGTAGTCCGGCGATCATCGAAACGGATCGTGCGGCGTCGATCTCTTTCAAACACTGAGCGCTAGCTGCGCACGCTTGATAATCCTTGGCTTCAAAAAAGATCGTTATATCTCGAATATTTGCCTCGGTGATATTCACTGCCAAACCGATCCACAAGGCAACGCCCAGCCAAAAGGCGTATCTATGTGCCTTCATCGGATTGCGCTTTCCCCAGGCGAGCAAAAACGCCGTCATCGTTGCGGTGGCCACCATAATGACGAACTTTCCGAACGGAAACCATCCCACCATTGGTACGCCGTGGGCAATGACATAAGGTGTGACGAGTATTCCTCCAGCTGTCCAAAGCGCAAACGCCGTCCATACCCAGCGTCGATTGATTTCAGCAACGAGTATTTGCAATAGGAATACTGCGATCCAGCACAGGTAAACCCAACTAGAGCCAACTTCCCATAAGAACCCCATCGTTCTTCCTCCGATATCTACAGGGTATTAGCTATTAAACTAAACCCCATTTTTGTGTATAAAATGCGTGCCTCATTTTCTAAAAGTCCTGTAAAACGAATAGAAATCTGAGATACAATGAACCCATTCTAGTTCAAGGATGAATAGAACGAAACCACGCATATGCGTGGCAAACGGACAAATATCTTAAGATCGGGGAAGAACATGTCTCGTACACGCAAACGCAATAAGCTCCGCACATTAGCCAAAGTGGCGACGACGGGTGGCGCGCTCGGACTTGTAGGTATGTTTTCGTTTAGCCAGCTTTCTGGAAAAGCTACTAAAGAAGAGAATGAGTGGGTATATCCATCGGACGATCTGATCGACCGCTGCTACAACAATGGACGGTCCTCAACGTATGCGATCGACATTGACGCTCCTGCCTACGCGGTATATCGGCACCTTAAACAAATCGGCTGCGATAAAGCGGGATCATATTCTTCGGAATTTTTAGAGCGAACTTTCGCGCGTCTTCCTTTCTACAATTCCTATGAGATTCAAGAACAATGGCAAGGCGAGGACGCTCTGAAACCGGGAGACACAGCCGGATTCGACTTCACAGGAATGTCGATGGAATGGACGGATATTGTGCCCGGTAAATACATCTCCCAATGGGTCGATACCAAACATCCACCTAAAGCACCCGGATCATTTGCATTCCGTTATCCCGGCATGAAACATTACGCCGCTGCGTGGTGCTTTTACGTAGTGCCACTTAAAGGGGAGCGGTGCCGACTCATCAATCATTGGCGGATCGGCTTTGAGCCAGATAATGGTGTAGCTGCGGCAATCAACTGGATAAATATCGAGCTTATTGGCGGATGTATGGCACATCTCCAAAACCTATATATCAAACGGGTTGCAGAGTTCCGTAAGAAACCTCAGATCCAGGCGCGCATTAAACGGGCTGTGCTGGGCGGAAAAGTCTTCGGCTTTGGCACGCCTGCTGGACGATACGATGGCACTGAGCTTTACGAAGACACATACAATACCTGGTTGCGCTATGGGCGTCTCGATCCTGCGTGCAATGAGGTTCGACCGCCGGTTACGCAAAACGAACAATGGCCACCAACTGGGCCAGGAACTCCGTGGGAGCATATTGTAGACGAACACTATTTCGACGGCTGGGAAGAGCCAGAGTTCTCTTGGGACGAGCAAATTCGCCAGAAACAAGAAAAGACGTATCTCAAGAATTGGGGGAAGAAAACTACCACGCCAAACGATTCTCATCCCGCGACATCGGCAGGTGAGAGGTAATGACTCCCGATTATCCAACGCTGTTCTTCTTCGAAGTGGGGCAATGGTGGGATTATGTGATGCTCGTGGCAGTGATCGGTGCGCTCGCGGTAACTGCCTGGCTGGCTATTCGTAGTAAATGGGTAGCGATTGCGGTGTTTATCGTGATTCCCGTTGCGCTGACGATCTTCTGGTGGCCATATTCCACTGCTGGCACAAGTTCTGCAGGCTGGTTCCCGATTGTGAAACAGTACTCCGCTTTGCTTGGATCACTTTCCCTCGTTGCACTGCAGTATTTCCCCAAGCTGCGCACAAAATACTGGTATTTGTGCATCCCACCCCTCATTTTGTCTGTCAACATTATTGAGGCGGTGATACGCGACTTCCAGTGCTACTTCATTCACGGCGTCGATCCATCAAATCATATGGTCACATGGGGTGGACCGTGGAATATTATGAATGGAATTGCTGGAATTTTGAATTTCGCAATGATTTCAGGATGGGCAGGCATCTACGTATCTCAAGGCAAGGACAAACGCATCATCTGGGGTGATCTAACCCTCGGGTGGATCATCGCCTACGATATTTGGAATTTTGCCTACGTTTATAACTGCCTGGCAGATCGTGCGTGGTATTCCGGAGTGGCGCTGTTACTGGCGTGCACAATTCCAGCATTTATGACGGTCGGAAGAGGAGCCTGGATTCAATACCGCGCGTATACCCTCACGTTTTGGTCGGCAATTGTGCTAACGTTCCCGCATTTTATGCACGATTCGATGTTCGCTCATCGCTCCGCTCATAACCCGACGGCGCTCTTCACCGTTTCATTGTTATCGTTACTGATCAATGTGGGTGTTTTTGTTTACCACGTCAATAAGATTGCTCGTACACGGCGCAATCCTTTTGTCAGTGAGGTATATGGGCACGGTAATCGCGAAGCCATGATCGCTACCGAGCCGACAAAGGCTACAAAGACTACAAAGACACCTGTGAAGATACTTGCAACATCGCCGAATGAAGCGCTTGCTCAGACTCCCAATGAGAGATAAAAGGACTGAGGTGGTGTGTTGGTGATAAAAGTGGTGGTGTGGGTCAGTCCCACACCACCACTTTTGTTTTGCACTAATTTCTAGTTTCTAGTTGCGGTGTGCACTAGCAACTTGCAGCACTCACTCGCAACTAAGGGCAAAAATCACTTCTTGTCTGGAGCGCTGATTGCCTTTGCGTAAGCTGCGTTGAGAGCAGTTACTTCATCGTGCACTTTCTGAACTGTTGCACCTGGATCGAGCGATACGCCAACTGCATGAGTGATAGCTTTGTTCAGCTCGTTGTAAACCGCGAAATCCTTCTTACCGAGGATGTTCTTATCGCGGTTAATGCGGGTTTCCCAAATATCCTTGCGCAGTTCGTGCTTTACGTAAACGGTAGCGATGTCACCAGGGGTGAGATCTGGGTAGGTGCTTACGCGAGCGAGAGTATCGATCAGATCTTGCTTGGAAGCCTTCAACTGGTCTTCGGTTGCGGTGAAGTTGATGATTCGGAGAATCGCCTTGGTTACGGAGAATCCGATTTCAACGTGTGCAGCCTGAACCTTGTTCTGAAGGGTGTGTACGGCAGTGTCGATGGTGATGCCCACCTGGGTTACCAACTCAGCGCGAGCAAAGATGGTGCTTGGATCGAAAGCAATGACGTCACCAGCGATGATTGCCTCAATCTCCTTGCGGAGTTCAGCAGCAGTCTGGAAAAGCTCCATGAATTCCTTGCCCCAGTTAGGCTGAGGAACTCCCTCATTCGCTTTCTTGATCTTGTTCATGGCTGCATCAATATCAGCCAAGGCCTTCTTGGCTTTTTCTTGA
Organism: Arcanobacterium pluranimalium; assembly: GCF_016907845.1. Classification (GTDB taxonomy): domain Bacteria; phylum Actinomycetota; class Actinomycetes; order Actinomycetales; family Actinomycetaceae; genus Arcanobacterium_A; species Arcanobacterium_A pluranimalium. The sequence goes on along the minus strand of NZ_JAFBCS010000001.1, from coordinate 321,281 downwards.
TCAGCGTTGCTGTAGGTGGAGACAGCTGAGGTGGCAGCTGCTTCCGGATTGGAATCCTGCTGTGCCAAGCTTACGCTTGCGCCTGGTACAACCAGCGTGGCGGCCAAGGCCATCGAAACGATTGGATTCTTCATCTTAGTCTCCTCGAATATTCGATTATTTGCTAGAACGGGGTGTTCTAACAATTTTGAGTTTATGACGCATATGTCCAAATTTGGAAGAATAATTTTAGATGTCCAAAATGTGATACAATTTACATTTCAACTATAAGACAGTTCTGACCTTGCCTTGTAGTGACTATTTCGCGCTATAAAAGGAAAAGGTTGTGGATTCGAAATTTAATTCGAATCCACAACCTTAATTAGTTCTTGCCAGAGAGTTTTGATAAGTAGTAGCCTAGTTAGGTTAGCCTTGCTAAACTCTGGCAGTTTTTAGTCACTTTTTAGTCAGTTTTCAGTCGTTTTTCTCAGCTACAGCTTCAGACTCTTCCTTCACGGCGTCATCCGAACCCAATTTGCTAGCAGCATCCTTAACAGCATCAGCTGCGTCACGAGCTGCATGCTTAGCCTTCGTGCCGGCCTCAGATGCCTTTTGTTTCAAATCCTCTGCAGCCTCTGCAACTGAATCGCGCAACGTCGGTTCATCGCTCGACACAGCCACATCTTCCCAATATGCCTCTGCCCACGGATCTTCAACCGGTTGGCTACGCTTCCAGAAATAGTAGCCAACAGATGCAACTGAGCCAACGATCAGCGTAGAGACAAAGCATTTCTTGCGGCGTGCCTTACGCTTTTCTTTCTTCTGAGCCTTCATGATTTCCTTTTGCTTCTTGAGAGCTTCTTTCTTGGCTGCATCAGCTGCAGCTTTTGCCTTTTTCGTGAACTCTTTCGAACCAGACTTAACGTCGTCGATCGTAGCTGTAGCTGCCCCCACAACCATAGGGATATAGTCTGAACGAACTTTCTCCGAGGCATCCTCAACGTACGGACGAATCTTTTCTGCGGCGTCTTCCACAAATGGACGAGCCTTGTTCGCGGCGTCGTGAGCTGCTTCATTCACTCGCTGTGCCGTTTCTTGAGCAACTGGAGCAATACGCTTTCCGGCATCCTCTAAGCGTGGACCAGCCCAAGCGCGCAACTTACGGCCAGCTTCCTTTGCTTCATCAAGGAGATCGGAAACAACTTCCTGAGTTGCCTCCTTGACTTCAAGAACCTCTGCCTTAGCCTTCTTCTTATTCTTGCAATGGATAATCGACATAGTGCCACCTCCAGGCGTCTTGGACGACTCCGGGAGGGAGACGTCGCGTCGAAAGATCGAACCAATGATCAGAAATGATGAGATCGAGCCAACGATCAAATCGAAATCAGTGATCGATATAGTCAATCATTACATTTTAATAGCCATTCTTTCAGCAAACCGTGCAAATTGTGGATAAATTAAGCTGATAGCAAGCACTTTCCACAGAAAGTGATGGGAATTCTTACCTAGCCTTGCGAGTGTGTGAAAATAGGGTTATGAAAGCAACACTACATACAAGTATGGGCGATATCGCCGTTGAACTTTACCCACAATACGCACCGGAAACGGTGGCAAACTTTACCGAGCTTGCTACCGGAAAGCGTGAATGGGCAGATCCTCGCACAGGTGAGCGCGTCTCGCGCCCTCTCTACGATGGAGTTATCTTCCATCGCGTGATTGATGGGTTCATGATTCAAGGTGGCGATCCGCTCGGAACTGGTACCGGCGGTCCAGGCTACACTTTCGACGACGAAATCTCGCCAGAAGTGAATTTCAACGAGCCATACATGCTCGCAATGGCCAACGCTGGCACGCGCATGGGTCGCGGTACGAATGGTTCGCAATTCTTCATCACCGTTGCGCCTACCACCTGGCTGCATGGTAAGCACACGATCTTTGGCAAGGTTGTAGACGCCGAATCCCAAGCAGTGGTAGACAAGATTGCCACCACTCCAACGGGCGCGATGGATCGTCCGCTGGACGACGTCGTCATCAATAGCATTACCGTAACGGAGTAACGCACTCTATGACGTACTATTCGGACGCCACATCAGGTAGTTTTCCACCTCACCGCAATAATGGTTGGGATCGGACACGCCAGATGTGGCGTTCGTCGTCGATTCCGGTGACGACGGCGTTTATCGGAATCTGTGTGGCAGTAGCGGTGATTGAATTCCTATTTCCGCAGGTGGGGATAGATTTACTCTTTTTCCCACCGCTCGCTTTTGACGAACCGTACCGATTCGTCACTTCGGCATTTTTGCATGGCGGAATCATGCATTTGCTGCTCAATATGTATGCGCTGTGGATGCTTGGTATGGCCTTGGAGCAAAGGCTTGGGCGCTGGCGTTATATTGGCTTGCTTGTTGTGAGTGCTATCTGTGGAAACTTGGCTGTGTATGCCTACTCGTGGTTGAGTGGAAATTGGGCTGTTGCTGCTGTTGGCGCCTCTGGTGCTGTGTTTGGGCTCTTTGGCGCAATGCTGTTGCTTGCCCGTGGCTCGTCGAATTTCCGGGGCATTTTCGTGTTGCTGGTGGTGAATTTGATGATGAGCTTTATGATTCCACAAATTTCGTGGGAATCGCACGTAGGTGGCTTAATGGGCGGCTTGGTGTTTACTGCGCTCTTTTGTGGAAGAAAGTATCGTTCGAGGTACTAGCTCGAGGTACTAGCGGCTAGTGCCTTACTATCCACATTTCACCACACATTGTGTGAAGAACGATCAAGCAAATCGCTGTGGACATTACCCACAAAATGGTCACAACCTGTGGAAATACATCCATGTAATTCTCCACAGCTGTGTGTAACTTGTGGATAATTACATCGATGTAATTCGGATAGAATATTGCGACTGCCTTCTAGAAGTACACGGGATGAAAACTAGAAGCACACGGTATAAACAGCGGAAGTAGGCGACATGTAGAGTGGAAGCTCATGACATCAACATCTGAAGCAAGCTGCATCAACAACTGAAGCGAGCAACATAAACAGTAGAAGCACACGGCATAACGAGATAAAAATTTGGGAGAGGGCATTAGCCCTCCCCCAAATAGAGTCTCTATCTCAAAATCGCCATAACGATGTAGACAAGCAAGGTATTGGTATAGCAATGAGCTGCTTGCTGCCAATCAACGGCGATATGGCTACTTCCAGCCCATCGTCATGAGGAATCCAACCAACATCAGACCGATTCCAACAAAGAGGTTGTAATTGCCATTGCTAAAGAATGGGAATGGATAGCTACCATTCGTTACATAGGCCGTAACCACAACAATAAGGCCAAGAATAGCAAGAGTCACCATCAATGGCGCATACCAACGAGGGGAATGCTTATCGATCTTCTCAACTTTCTTGCTGGTAGCACGTGCCTTAGCAGTTTCGCGATCAACCACCTTGCGACGCTTTTTTGATTCAGGCATAGCAATCCTTATCTACAACAATGTTTTCCACACTAAGACTATTCTACATGCCCGCAAAACACGAAATATTTCACGTTTAAAGCACAGAATTACTTGGGCAGTTGCCATGATAAAGAACTAGCAGATTAGAATATTTTTAGAAATCAAGTAAAGAAAGAGGCTCCGTGGGCAGACATTCAGACCAGCAGCAAGATCGGCTAGAGGATCTCCTCTCAGACCCTCAGAATCACAGTGTCGACGACGCTCGGATCGATTACGCAGAGCCGCAGGACTTGTCGTCGTCACCGTCGTCTCCGTCGTCTTCACAAACGACTGATGAGGAAAAAAAGAAAAAGAAAGGCGCCGGTTGGTTCAGCCGGATCCTCGGCGTCTTTGGCGAACTACTCATCACTGCAGGTCTGCTCATCGGATTATTCATCGTCTGGCAGCTGTGGTGGACGAATGTAGAAGCAACCGCCTCAATTAATTCCGAAGTGAGCAAATTGCACGACGATTTCGGCGAAGTGCCACAAAAGATTGGCCAGCCTCAAAGCGGCGAGCCGCCAATCATTTCGCCAAATAAAACCGAAGGTGCGCCACTAGCAGTTATGCACATTCCTGCGTTCGGATATGATCACGCCACCCCAATCAAGGAGGGCGTATCGAAGAAAGTGCTTGACAGCGGCGCCTTTGGGCACTATCCCAAGACTGCATTACCAGGTGAAGTCGGAAACTTTTCCACTGCCGTGCATCGCGAAGTTTACGGAGCCCGCATGTTGCACGTAGACACGCTCGAAACTGGCACCCCGATCGTCGTCGAAACCCCAGACGCTTGGCTCGTATACAAGATGGTCGGATATGAGATCGTTGACCCATCCGATGGCCACGTCATCTTGCCTGATCCTTTCGTTGCTGGAGAAGCTGTGAAAAACGGGCGCAACATACCTGATACCAAGCCCACCCGGCGTCTGCTCACTATCACAACCTGCCATCCACCGATGGTGTCTAATAAACGCTGGATTGTGCACGCTGAATTCGATCACTGGGTTAAGCGTTCAGATGGAATGCCACAAGAGCTCGTAGATCCAGACGAACAAGCAAATAAGTAGCGAAAGCACACAATAGCTAACAACAAGCCCTAAAAGGAAAATAAATGTATTCAGCGATTTGGCGAAAACTTCCCGGACCCACCTGGCTCAAAATTATTGAAGCGTTCATCATCATTTTTGCGGTGGTAGCGTTTCTGTTCACCTATGGATTTCCCTGGATTGTAGAGCACACCAATATCATCGACAACACAGTCGGATAATGTGTGAGTGCTCGTAGGTGATAACTGTGGGCCTTATGTGGCTATACGCGCGTGGCCATACGCAGCCTTACGTGGCGTTACGGTGTGGTCTTACGCGGCGTTACGCGGCTACGCTGCGTTGGTAACACCTACGAGCATCCAAAGTACCTATGCTGCTCATGAGCCTGAAACAGGCCGGCCAGCCTTAACTAGGCCTGCAACCGTCAAACAGATTGGCAAGCGTCAAACTGGCCGGCCAGAGCCCTCCAGCCTCAACTAGCCGAAGCGGCAACTAATCTACCTGCTATTTGCCAGTTCCGTTATTCGTATTATCGCCAGGAGCTGGAGGTTTAGGCGTAGGAGGAGTAGGCGTTGGCGTAGGTGCCGGCGTCGGAGCTGGCCCATCAGAGATTTGTAAGGTGATGCGCGCCGTCACATCAACAGGACCAGCCAAAGGATCTTGCTTGATCACAGTGTTCTTCGGCTGATCGCTCGCAACACGCTCGGTGTTATACGTCAGATGCAGCGCCGACAAGCTGTTAATCGCATCCTCTTGCGTCTTTCCTACCAGATTTGGCAGCTCAATTTTTCCTGAGGCCACATACAGGTGGATCGCCGTTCCCTTGGAAACGCTGCTGCCTGCACTTGGCTCAGTGTCGATCACGATACCTTTTTGGGTACCTGCCTGGTTCGTGGTCTCCACACTGCCTACCACCAAACCTAATTTCTCAAGCTCAGCGCGCGCCTGCTCTTCTGTGATTCGACCCGTATTCAACGTTGGTACCGTCACTGATCCTGGACCTGCCGAGAAATGCACAGTGACTTTTGTGCCCTTATCAACCGAAGTTCCCGTCGCCGGATCAGAAGAAACAAAGCGCCCAACTGGGATCTTATCGTCATTAACCGGGTCACCCAGCACGAATTTCAATCCAGCACTTTCCAGCGTCTTGCGCGCCCCGGCCTGATCTGCATTTGCCAAATCTGGCACATCAACTTTCACTACGGCAGGAGTGCTAGGAGTTTCAGTATTATCGCGGGTGAGAGCATAGGTAATACCAGCGGCAGCAAGCAAAAGCAGGAAAACGATCAGAGTGATAATCCACCCCTTCTTCTTTTTCGGCTTCTCTTCCTCTGCCACCGGCGTCATACCCGTTTGCGTATGCGTCATCGCTGCTGCTCCTGTGGGAACGTAAGCTGGTGCCACCGTCGTCGCGTCAGAAGGTCGCGGAGGAGTGGGGACGACGCGCGTCTGCCACGTATCGACGTCGGGTGCCAATACTGCTCCGCCACGTGCGGCACGCAATAACTCAAGTCGCATTTCAGCAGCGTTCTGATAGCGGTCTTCGCGCTTTTTCGCGAGCGATTTCATCACCACGCGATCAATCGCATCAGGAATATCTGGAGCGATCTGAGAGGCGGGCTTCGGCGTCTCAGACACATGCTGATATGCCACAGCGACGGCCGAATCGCCTTGGAACGGCGGTTTACCAGTCAAAAGTTCGTAAAGCAAGCAGCCAGTAGAATACAAATCCGAGCGAGTGTCAACTACTTCACCGCGTGCTTGCTCTGGGGAAAGATACTGCGCAGTACCAACAACCGAGTTGGTAGACGTCATGGTAGCTGCTGAATCGGCGATAGCCCGCGCAATTCCAAAGTCCATCACTTTGACCTTGCCATCTTGGGTCATCATGATATTGCCCGGTTTAATATCGCGGTGAATGATCCCCTCTTGGTGGGAATACTCAAGAGCGGAAAGCACACCGGCCACTACCTGCACCGCTTCATCAATCGGCAGAGCTTGACCATTAGAGAGCAGCTTGGAAACAGTGCTACCTCGCACATACTCCATCACGATATACGGTAGCGCGAGCGTGCGGCCAGCAGCAGTCGTCACATGCTCCTCAGACGTGTCATATACAGCCACGATCGCAGGGTGGTTGAGAGCCGCAGCCGACTGTGCTTCACGGCGGAAACGTGCGAGGAATGTTGGATCAGCTGCAAGATCGGCGCGTAGCACCTTGATTGCAACGGTACGGGAAAGGCGAGTGTCATATCCGATATGCACCTGCGCCATACCACCGCGACCGATGAGGTCGCCAACTTCGTATCGTCCACCGAGGATGCGTGGAATGTCCGTCATTGTTTCGCGCTCCTGTATGCGTCTAGATAACTATCTTTGTTAATACTGCTCGTTGAAAACGAAAAAGTGTAGCTAGGAATGGTTGCAATTCCATTACAAAATGCGTTTATGCTGATCATTTTCCTATCACCGCCCTGATGACGTTGCGCGCGATCGGCGCAGCGGCGTCGTTTCCATAACCACCGTTTTCCACAAAAACGGCAACTGCCACACGCGATGTGCTGGCAGCTTCGAATCCCACAAACCACGAGTGGGCATCACGGCCGCCGCCAACTTGGGCTGTTCCTGTTTTTCCCGCAACAGGGACACCAGTGAGTCGCGCAGACGTACCTGTGCCTTTCTCGACTACGTCAACCATCATTGAGCTCAGGTGTGCCGCCGTCTCTTTGGAGATCGGCTGCCCGAATTCCTCCGGTTTCGTTTCAGAAATGGTTTCCAAATCCGGTGAGAGCACCTGATCGACCAAATAAGGCTTCATTTCCACGCCATGATTAGCCACAGTCGCAGCGATCATCGCCATCTGGATTGGGCTGGTGAGCACATCACGCTGACCAAAAGAATCCATTGCTAGCGTAGGTTTGTCTTTCGCAGCAGGGAATACCGAGGGGCGAACGAAAAGTGGAATCGACAGTTCTTTGTGGAATCCGAACGCCTGCGCCATCTTTACCATCTTATCTGAGCCTAAATTGACGCCAGCAATGGCAAAAGTCGTGTTACACGATTCCACAAATGCGGTGCGAAGCGAACTTTTACCGCTTCCATCTCCACATTTACCCTCATCATTACCGATCTTGGCCGTGGTGCCTGGCGGTGACCAAACCGTTGGAGAATCAACAGTGGAATCCGGCGTCATCCCGCTTTCCAGCATCGCGGCTGCGGTAACCACTTTAAATACTGAGCCTGGCGGGTAAAGATCGCCACCCAAGGCGCGGTTGAGGAAAGGTTTGTCTTGAGCCTCATTGAGAGCCGTCCATGCGGCCTTTGCCTGGTTATGGTCGTGTGTTGCAATGAGGTTCGGATCGAACGAGGGCTTAGATACGAGCGCCAAAACTTTTCCGGTGGTCGGTTCAATTGCCACCACCGCGCCACGGCGATCCCCTAATCCGTCGAATGCGGCCTTCTGAGCAGCTGGGTTGATCGTTAAAGCAATTCCGCCACCCTGTGGAGCCTGACCAGTAAAAAGATCTTGAATTCGGGAGGCTACCAGCGAAGAATCAGAGCCGCCGAGCACGGAGTTTTCGGTGCGCTCAATGCCCGTCATCGAGTTATGGGCAATCGAAAAGAAACCAGTGATATGGCTGTAATATTCTCCGCCGGGGTATTTGCGTAAAAATTGGTAGGCGTCGTCGATTGGCTCAGACTGGGCAATTGGCTGACCAGCCACAACAATCGGCCCTCGATTTGTGCCATACTCGCGGTAAAGCGTGCGCACATTGCGCGAATCAGCGTTCAGCGAGGGCGCCGCGAAGAACTGGATATACGTCACTGCCAGCATGAGCGTAATAAACATGAGGGCAACAACGGTAGAAAGTTTTCTCAATGGCGGATTCATAGGCGTACCACCTCGGTAAGCTGGGAGTTTCCGTCGTCTTCGTCGATATGCTCGTTGTTGATATGCGAGCTTGAGTCATGATTAACGGAAGACGACGCCGTCGCACCCCGTTCTGAAAGGCTCGCGTCAGATGCGGCATCAGTTGAGACAGCGTCGTCGCCAATAAGCTCACGCAAATTAGCTGTGTCGATGGCAGAAAGCGGTGTGGAGACGGGCGTAACTGGGCGGCGCGCGTCGTCGGACATGCGGATAAGCACGCCGATAATAATCCAGTTCGCGAGCAGTGCCGAGCCACCGAGTGCCAAAAATGGCATCGCTAAGCCGGTCAATGGAATCACGCGCGTCACGCCACCAACAACCACGAAGCACTGCAGGGCAATCGCAAAGCCGAAACCTGCAGCCAGGAGCTTGCCAAAACCATCACGCAAATGAATGCCAGTGCTAAAAGCGCGGAACACGAGGATCAGGTAAAGGCCAAGGATGGCGAGCAGACCGATCATGCCCAGCTCTTCGCCAAAAGACGGAATAATAAAATCGGAGTTCGACGCATAGGATTTGGTCGGATAACCGTTACCCCAGCCAGTGCCGAAGAGTCCACCAGAAGCCATGCCGAACAGACCCTGTACGAGCTGGTAAGAGCCGTAGGCCTGGTCGTAAACATCGCCATCAAGAGCGTGCAGCCACACCGTAAAACGCGCCTGAATATGCGGCATAAGCTGCACGATTACATAAATTCCGACGGTAGATAGTATGCCGCCAATGATCAGCCACGACACTCGTTCAGTAGCCACGTAGAGCACAGCCACGAACAGGCCAAAAAACAGCAGTGCCGTTCCGAAATCTTTCTCAAGGGCAAGGATTGCCAAACTCGCAGCCCATGCCACCAAAATTGGGGCAAAATGCCGCAATTGTGGCAGTTGGATACCGAGAATTTTTTTGCCGGCAAGAGCGAGATTATCGCGCTGTGAAATCAAATATCCGGCGAAGAAAATAACGAATGCGATTTTGGCAAGTTCCGCCGGCTGGAACGAAAAACCGGCCACACGAATCCACAGGCGCGCACCGTTGATCTGCTTGCCAATCACCGGGAGCATCGGCAACAGTAGCAACGCAATACCTGCTAGCAAGGAAATATAGGTATATTTTCGCAATTTGCGGTGGTCGCGAATGAGCAGAATCGCACCTAGCATCAGCACTACGCCCACCACGCTCAACACCAGCTGGCTGCCAACTTCCGTTTTCCCGCTCGTTTTCACTAGCGTGGTGTCGATCCGGTGAATCATCACCAGACCGAGTCCATTGAGAGCAACGGCAATGGGAAACAGCACTGGATCGGCCCATGGCGCGAGCTTTCTGATCAGCACATGTGCGCCAAAAACAACCACTGCCAAAATTCCGGCAACCAAGGCAAAATTGTTGGGAATGACCTGGATATTTGCCGACGGCGACACCCCGATTGACACCAGAATCCACGATATGAGGCCCAGCGCGAATGCGATAACAAGGAGGCCAAATTCTTGGATTCTGCCTGTTCTTGCAGGGTGTTGGCTAATTACGCTCATCAGTTTCCACCTGAGGATGAAGCTGGAGGATTCGTGGTGTTCGGGGAGGTCACGCCCGGCTGCGTGGTATTGGGTGAGGTGGTATTGGGCGTCGTGCCTGGCGTCGAGGTGCCGGTGCCTGGCGTCGTCGTTCCTGCGCCCGGCGTCGTGGAACCAGGGGTGCCAGGTGCCGGATTAGAAGGCGTACCCGAACCCGGATTAGACGGATTTGCCGGATTGAGATCGGTGGTTGTTGCTCGTTGCTCGCTGAGCGTGGCAACCACATCACGTGCCTCACTCAACGATGAGCGCGTAATCGGCGTCTCCAAACGCTGCTGCACAACCTTGGTGAGATCCTTGATTCGGACGTCGGTGCGCTCCTCCAGCGAATGCAGAGTAATAGGGCCGATATTTTGAGGAATCCCCTTGTAGATCCCGATGTTTTCACCAGCGGGCGCCACAAAATATTGGCTCTGCGTCCAAGCATAAGCGGCCGTTAAGCCGATTCCTAGCACTGCGAAAACACCCAAAATTGCTGCAAGTCGAGCTAAAGGTTTGCGTCGGCGAGGAGTTTCTTCGAGCACTTCTTCTGGTGACTCCACGGGCGGTATTAGCTGCGCTGCCTGTTCGGCTGCGGAAGGCTTGCCATCAGTTCGTATTGAATGCGTGAGAGGTTTGTTGGCAGCAGCGCCGACGACGATTGCGCCGCGATCGCATTCGCGCAGGTCTTGCACGTCGGCAGTTGCGTAAACATCAGCGATAACTACCGTGACGTTGTCTGGCGCGCCTCCGGCAAGGGCAAGCTCTACAAGCTGCTGACCACATTCGTCAATATCTGTGCAGCTGATGAGTGTTTGGGTGATTGTTTCCTTGGAGACGACGCCGAAAAGCCCGTCCGAGCACAGAAGCCAGCGATCACCCGGTACAGCTTCGCGCACCGATTCGTCGAACTCCAGATCACCTGGATTATCACCCAGAGCGCGCATAATAACATTGCGTTTTGGGTGATTTTCTGCCTGCTCAGGAGTGATTTCTCCGTGATCCACAAGGTATTGCACTAGAGTGTGATCACGAGTTACTTGGGTGAGAACGCCGTCCCGGAGAAGATACGCGCGCGAATCACCAATATGTACCATTGCGAGTTTGTTATTCGAGCGCAGCAAGCTGATGCAGGTAGTGCCGAGTCCGGCGAGTTGCGGATCGTCTGTTGCACGTTGAATGAGCTCGTCATGGGCGTCAGAGAGCGCACGACGCAAGGTTGGTAGAAGATCGTCAACGGGGTGAACGTCGTCGATCTGGGAGAGATGTGCCACTGTTACCGAAGATGCGATGTCTCCGGCAGCAGCTCCGCCCATTCCGTCGGCGAGCACCAACAGATTTGGCGACGCGTAACCGGAGTCTTGATTGTTTTTACGAACCAGACCCGTATCGGAAAAAGCGCAGTAGCGTAGCTGAATCGTCATGAACGAAGCTCCATCACAGTTTTACCGATTGTGATCGGTGTGCCAATATTCAGCGGAATTGGGTGGTGGATGCGCTCTTGACCAACCCATGTGCCGTTAGTGGAGTTGAGGTCTTCAACGTAATAGTACCCGGCGTCGTAATACACGCGCGCATGACGCGACGATGCGTAACCGTCGTCGAGAACTAGGGCAGAATCGGGCGACCTGCCAATAAGGAGGGCTTGGGTTCCTAACGGAAGAGCCGTTCCAGTGAGGGGGCCTTGAGTGACTACCAGTTTGAGCTGCGGTGCGGCTGCTTTTTCTGAGAGCGTGGCGTTCTTGCCATGCGCTGCAGACGCCGCTTGCGCGCGTTGGTTTTTCTTCCGCGTCTGACGACGATCTGTGACCGTGTTGCCGAATACGTCGTTACGTATAGTGATAAGCATAAATAGAATGAAAAGCCACAGTAGCAGGAGGAAACCGAAACGCAAAAGCGTGATGAATAATGTGCTCATTGACCCTCCGGCGAGGTCCAGAACATGATTTTTGTGCGCCCGATTGTGATCGTGTTGCCATCGACGAGGGTTGCTGCGCTGATTCGATGCCCTTCGACGAAAGAGCCATTGGTGGTGTCGAGGTCTTTAGCAATAACTCCACCAGGCGTGATGCGCAGTTCAAGGTGTTTGCGCGACACCCCGGAATCATCGACTGTAATATCGCAGCTCGATCCACGGCCAATAGTGGTGAGCGCGCCGGTGAGGACGTAGCGGTCGTTGCCGATTTCGAGGATTGGGTTTTGCGCCGAGGCGTCGGAGGTGGTGGCAGGGGCTACGGCGCCGCGTTTTGACGTGCCGCGCACGGAAATCTTGCCCCGAGTGAGATTTGAGTCTTTATTGAAGCGGATGGCGATTGGACCGAGGAAAGTGTAGCGCTGCTCTTGGGCGTGTTGTTTGGCGACGTCAATCAGCTCACCGACGAGCTCATCTTCGCCCCATTCGGCAAGTTTCGAGAAATCTCCTGGTGAAAGACTAATTAGGAAGTCGTTGGGGACGACGGTGCGGTCGCGGGTAATTGATGCGGCGCGATCGTCCATCGACTTCTTGATTCCCGAAGCGAGTTCAACTGGCTTGAGGTCTGAGTGAAAGGCGCGCGAGAACATGTTATCAACTGCGTTCTCGACGCTGCGTTCGATTTTATCGAAAGCACCCATCCGTGGCTCCAATCTGTTTTAGCGCTTTGGTGTAGCAATATGGTTTGCAATACATAAAAGCATAGTCACTCAAAGATTACTTTGTTTTTCTGCTGTGTGGTACCTAATTGGCGGCCTGCCATGCATTCTGGTGTGGAGAATCACCTTGTATGTTCTATTTGTCTACTTGGACATCGGTTTAGTAGGCGTGTAAGCTGATCGTTGCTACGGATTGCTTGTTGTGCAAGACCGGATTGTTGGAACTACTGGATGTGGGTCACTCGGGTGGTGGGTCACTGGAGCGGCGGACCACTGATGGTGGGCTGGCATGTGGTTCAGGTTCTTGCTTGATTACAGGAAATCTGTTGAGTACTTGCTCAAGTGGCGGAATAGGCAGACGCGCACGGTTCAGGTCCGTGTGCCCGCAAGGGCGTGGGGGTTCAACTCCCCCCTTGAGCACTAAAGGTTAAGGAACTCCTGTATTGCAGTTGAGGCTGTATGCAGGGGTTTTTACTTTGTGGTGCGTGAAAGCCGGGCTATAGGACAAATCGTGTTGGTTTTTGGGTGTGTTTTTGTTGGTGTGGTAAGCAATAGTCGGGTTTGAAGTCGGTTTGGCTCGAGTTTTTGGTTGGACATTTCGTGTTGGTTTTGGCCTGGTTTTTTGTTGGTATTGCGGGTGAAAGTAGGGTTTGAACTCGGTTGACTTGAGGGTATGGGAAATCCTCGTTGTTCATTGTGTGGTTCAGTTACCCAAAAGTGGGGCAAGAGTGGTTCTGGTCGGCCCCGATTCCGTTGTCTGTCGTGCCGGGCGAGTCAAAGTCGTTCTAATGATGTCACTGCTCGTTATTTCGCAGCTTTTCTCAATTTCGTGACCTCGGATCTGCGTTATCGGGATCTGCCTGGTCAGGGGCGAAATGCTCGGCGTCGATTCCACCAGTTTTGGCAGTTATGGCCAGTGAGTCCAGTTGTTGAGGAGGTTCATCACGTGGTTTTTGTGGATGGGATATATCTGTCACGCAAACTTGTTGTGCTGATCGCTTGTACGAAAACACATGTTCTTGGCTGGTATGTAGCACGTCGTGAGACAACGGCTGCGTGGCAAGCATTGTTTTCACGTATTGCACCACCAGATGTTGTTGTATGTGATGGTGGTCCAGGAATTGCTTCGGCTGTGAAAATTTCATGGCCCACTACCCGTATTCAACGCTGTGTCTTTCACGCTTTTAGCACTGTCAAGCGCTATACCACGAGCCGGCCACGTACTCGTGCTGGTGTTGAGCTTTATGGTCTTGCGAAAGACTTATTACACATCCACACGCGTGAGGAAGCGCTTGCATGGATGGGTCAGTTAGCGGTGTGGAATACGGCATGGAAGGCGTTCCTTGCTGAGAAAACTCGCCTTGCGAACGGTCAGATTGTTCCCACTCATGCACGGCTTATTCGTGCTAAAAATTCGCTTAATACTCTGGTACGTCATGGAACGTTATTTACCTATCTTGATCCGAGTCTGAGTATTGATGATGACCCGATTCCTGCAACGTCTAACCTGATTGAATCCCTGAACTCGCGTTTACGACATGTGTTGAGATCGCATCGTGGAATGCCGATCGATCACCAGGTCAAGACGATTTTATGGTGGTGTTATCAACACACGGAGTTTCCTAACACGCCAGCGCAGTTACTGGAAACTACCTACACGGATAGCCAAATCGAAGCCATGTTCACCCGAGCCAGTCACCACCATGCCCAAGAAGAAATCCAGCGATGGGGAACAGCAGCGAACTGGACCGATTTCCACCACAACGGCCAATGGCAAGGACCGGTATAAAAAACCAACACGATTTGTCCTATAACCCTGAAAGCCGGGTGTTTACTAGGCATTCTTAAGTTCTGACATGTATTTCGTACATTCTTGTACATATATGTCTCCTTTGTGACATCGAAAAATGTGGGCATTGGGTATGACGTGGGTGTTGGACGGGGCGTGGAACGAGTTTTTTGGGGCGCTTTTGGCAACATCTCAACATATTTTGAGATGTTGCCAAAAGCGCCCCAATTTGTGCTGGTTCTTGATGTAAAACTTTGGGTTGGGTCTCTTGGTAAAGTTTTAGGCCGGGTCTCTTGGTAAAACTTTCGGTTGGTTCTCGACGCGGAAGTCAAGGGTGATGCTGTTGTTAGAGCTGAGCTAGGCATTGATGTAAAAGTTTGAGCAAGGTCTCACTATAAAGTGGTAAGAGTGTGGTGCGGCACAGGTCAACATTGAGTCGAAAGTCCTAGAATATAAATAACCAACAAAGTATGTATATGCTTACATGTTAGATTAAATGGGAATATGTTCTTGTTAAGAGTGGATTTCATAAAGCGAGATTGTTTGTGCTGTTGGGTGCCAAAGTTTTCGCTCAATAATATGTTCACTATAAAGTTGATATTTCAATCACTTTAGATAGTTGATAAACGCCTAGTAGATGGCTAGGCGTTTTATGGGGAAGCTAAAGCCTCTTCATAACCACAAAATCTATAACTAGGTTAGGAATTGTAATGGTGGCAAAGATTTATAAAACGCTCGCAACAATACTCGGAATTGCCCTTATAATGATCGGATCAGGTGCAGCATATGGCGGAAAGTTCGCACATTCTTTTGTGGCCGATCAGCTTGGCGCACAAAAAATTGAAATGCCGCAAAAGGACGCCCTTGACGGACAAGTTAAGGGCGGACGCATTGCGCAAGAAGACGCCGATGCTCTCTATCCTTTCGCCGGTGAAATGATGACGACGGGCCCACAGGCGCGCGCGTTCTCTGATCACTACATCGCGGCACACATGAAAGCTTCGGCAAAGGCTGCCAAGATTCCAGACGAAAAGGCAACTTTCGAGGGAATCGGTGAGATCGTCAACGAAGAAAAAGCTAAGCTTGGCAAAGAGCTCAAGGCTGCTAATCCAGCTCTCGACGACAAAGCCGTCGATGGCGCTGTAGCCAAGGAAATTGCTAATAAGGCAACAACCAACGAAACCGCACAGAAGATCGCAAAGCTCAATGATCTTCGCACCAGCACTTTCCTCAATGGAAACTCCCTGCGTGGAATGCTGCTCAATGCTTATGGATGGTACTTGGTTGGCACGATTGCCCTCTATGCAGGAATCGCCTTGATCGTGCTGGGTGCAGTGCTTCTCATTGGCGGAATTGCAATCAAGCCAAAGAAGCAGTCCTAGTCACGGGCATAGCAATGTAACGTGCGTCGTTACGTATCGCATAGCAATGCGGGGAGCATAGCAATCAACGTATAGCGACGCATAGCAACGTAAAGTTTTGGGGCGCTTTTAGCAACATCTCGATATATATATCGACTAGTTGCTAAAAGCGCCCCAAAACGCCAAACATCCTTGGTCAAACTCCCAAACGCCCTAAGTGCCCCCGGTCAGGCACCCAAAACGCTAAACACCCTAAGCGTCCTTGACTGCCGTTCCCTCCGAATTGCGAAACACGACATACTTCCACCAGATGAACTCACCAACGAAGTTGATAAGCATCGTCACGCCTTTTACTAAGTAGTCATTCCAGCCAGCGTCGGTGAGCACCGCAGTCCACCACGACGAAGCTGGAATAAATACCGCATAGAAAGCGGCGACTTTCAACATCGCGATCGGAATATTATTTGCTGATTTGAATGTGAATTTGCGGTTCACAGTGAAGTTGTAAATCACAGAGAGAGTGAGCGAGATTGCTTGTAGCCATGCTGGCGTCAGCGGAGTGAGCCAGTCGAGCAATGCGAAGCTGCCTGCCTCAACCAATCCGGCACTAAGTGAGAGCAGCGTAAAGAGTACGGCTTGTTTTGCTGTTGAGTTCATTTTCTGCCTCCATTGAGCATTGCGAACGTCTTTTTATTGTTCTTATACAGCGAGATAAATGCGGCGAAAGTGTGATCGTAGACGGCGCGGTTATCTGGGTTAGGGACGTAGCGATGGCTTGGTTTGATGAGTTGTGCCCCACTATTTACACTGCTAAATACCCCTAAACCGCAGGCAGTTACGATCGCAGCCCCCACCGACCCCACGTTTTGTGGGTCTTCAACGATCTCAACGGTGCGCCCAAGAATATCCGCCAAAATCTGACACGTGGTTGGCGAAAGTGCTCCACCTCCAACGAAACGTACTGTCTCTGAGGTTTTCACTTTCCTCTCCTGCGTCTCCAAGAACCAGCGCAAATGGAAGCAAACTCCCTCAATAACAGCGCGGAGCATATCGCGTTTGCCTGTCTCGATACCGAGGTTGAAAAACATTGCGCGCGCATTTGGATCCTCGAATGGGCAGCGATTCCCGTGCAACCACGGCGTGAAAATGACGCCGTTGCTCCCCGGTGGCGACGTCTCAATCACCTGGGACATGTACTCGTATAGCGATGTGTTTTGCGCTTCTGGATTGGCTGTGGCGTCCTTTTTCTCCAGGTATATGTTGATTTCGTCCAGGGCGAGGTGATCGCGAACCCACTGGAAGCACTTTCCCGCGGTCTCCATCTCTGCAAAATAGTTGTAAAAGCCGTGCTGAGCGCCGGTAACTGAGGCGATCATTGCACCGAGGTCGACTTTTTGTTTGTTGGTCACTGTACCTACCCACCCCGAGGTTCCCCAGTAAATATGGGTGTCGTTGAGCTTGGTTGCGCCTGCGCCAACCGGAATCAGCGAAGAGTCCCCACCACCAGCAATCACTTTGACGCCTTCGCGTAGGCCGAGTTCTTCAGCTTGTTTCGCTCGTAGAGGGCCGACGACGGTCGTGGAAGTTACGATTTCGGGCAAGTGATCCATGTTTATGTCGAACAGTTTGCACACTGGCTTCGACCACTGTGGAGTCTTGGAGTGAACATCAAGGAGCAAAGCAGCGAAAGCCGAATCTTCGCTCATGATGAAACGCCCGGTCATGCGGCCAATCAAGTACTCTTTCACGTCTAGCCAGCGGTGAATTTTGGCAAAGACTTCCAGTTCGTTATCGCGCACCCACAGGTATTTCCATACTGGGTCTTTCACGGATGCGGACACTGCTCCGGTGTGGCGCAGACTCACCAATACTTTCCGGGCGTTGAGTCCGGAGATGCGTATGCCGTGTGCTATTCCTTCTCGGCGCTGTTTTTCGGCTCGCTGATCCATGTAGCTCATTGATGGGCGCAACGCATTTCCCTCTTTATCTACCAGAACCACCGACTGCATTTGGGAGCAGAAGCTGATCCCTTCTACTTGGTCGATTTCTTCAGGGAATCGCTCGCGAAGTTCTTTTGTGGAGTCACAGAGGGCTTCCCACCATTGGTTGGGATCTTGCTCGGCTCCGCCGTCGGGATAGATGCGCAGATCGTATTCGCGTAGTGAGCTTCCAACTGTGGTGAGTTTCTGATCTTCTAGCTGGTAAAGGCACGTTTTAACGCCACTGGTGCCGATGTCATACGATAGTAGGTGCATAATTCTCCTCAACATCGTTGTTAAAGGATAGATATATTTCTAAATCTATCTATGACTTAGGGTATCGTTAAAAGTGTGTTCGCGATAACATTAAATTGAAAATGTTTCAAAACAACTCGATGAGGAGTCACCATGTCGATGAATCAGCCAAGCGTGCGCAGCATTGTGCAACAACTCGACAACCTTATTCAGCAGCCAATCTATTCGATCAACCCAACAGCATTAAAAAACTATGAAGAAGAGTACTTCAACAAAAAATGCGCCAAGAGCAAAGCGATGATTGAATCTGCACGCGAAGTTATTCCAGGCGGTGTGCAGCATAACCTCGCGTTCAACCATCCATTCCCGCTGGCATTTGATAAAGCCGAGGGAGCGATTTTGCGTGACGTCGACGGCAACGAGTACTTCGATTTTCTGCAGGCAGGTGGCCCAACGGTTTTGGGATCTAACCCAGAGAGTATCCGCTCGAAAGTAATCGATCTGCTCAACACTTGTGGCCCCTCAACAGGACTTTTCCACGAATATGAAGCGAAGCTCGCTGGATTGATCTGTGAACTCATCCCGAACGTCGACATGTTCCGCATGCTTGGCTCGGGTACTGAAGCAGATATGGCAGCAATCCGCGTGGCGCGCCTGGCCACTGGCAATAAGCATGTTTTGAAGATGGGCGGTGCCTATCATGGATGGTCAGATTCGCTCGCCTATGGAATCCGTATCCCTGGATCGAAATTCACGCAGGCACACGGCGTCCCACTCACCTACTTCCGTTATACGGATGAATTCTTCCCCGGTTCACTTGAAGATTTGGAACGCAAGCTGAAGGCTAAGAAGTTCCGGGGCGGCACGGCAGCAGTGCTCATTGAGCCAATTGGTCCAGAATCAGGCACACGCCCAATCGATAAAGAATTCCTGCTCGGCGCCCAAGAACTCGCCCACCGCTACGGCGCTTTGTTGATTTTCGACGAGGTTGTGACGGCATTCCGCATTTCTGAGCACGGCGCCCAAGGATACTTCGGTGTTGAACCTGACCTCACTGTATTTGGCAAGGTCATCGCCGGTGGATACCCCGGCGCTGGCGGTCTTGGCGGTAAGAAAGAGTACATGAAGTACCTCGCTGCGGGCATTCAAACCGGCGACAAGGTTAAGAAAGCGCTGATTGGCGGAACTATGGCTGCCACTCCGCTCTCTTCGCTGGCGGGCTACTACACCTTGAAAGAGATCGCTGAAACTGGAGCTTGCCAAAAGGCCGCTGACATGGGCGATCGACTCACGTTGGGTTTGCAAGAGTTGATTCGCAAGCATCACCTGCCGTTCGTAGCATTCAACCAAGAGTCGGTGTGCCACCTTGAAACGGTTGGAACCATGCACTTTGCTATCAATTGGAAGAAGCCATGGACGATTCCGAACGTGTTGAAAGAAACCTCGAAGCGCAAGAAAGAGATGGAGCATATGGGCGCTGCTTATATGGCCGAGGGTTTGGTCACGCTCGCTGGATCGCGCCTGTACACATCAGCGGCCTACACAGAAGAAATGATCGACGAGGCTCTGCGTCGTTTCGACCGCGTCTTTGCCCATGTTGAGGTTTTGCCATGAGTTTCGAGATTCAGAACAACATCATTGCCACGTCGCAAAAGCTTCTTGAGAAGCACCTCGTTGCGCGTACCTGGGGAAATTTATCGCAGCGTATCGATGGGGAGACGTTCTATTGCACTCCGTCAGGAAGGGATTATAACGATCTCGTTCCGGAGGAGATGATCAAGGTGCGTTTGGATGGTAGTTACGACGGCGATCTCAAACCTACCACTGAACGCTCGCTTCATGCGCTGATCTATTCGGAGCGGCCCGATGCCCAGTTTATTATCCACACGCATCAGCCGTATGCGTCGGCGATGTCGCTGGGTAATAAGCCGTATCCGCTTCCGGCAGATTTGGCTCAGAAGATCGGAAGTGACTCTTTGCCGATTGCTAACTATGGTTTGCCGGGGCAGAAGAAGCTTCATAACGCCATTATGGAAGTGCTGCGCAATACCGGTGCCCATGCGATTTTGATGAAAGCGCATGGCATGATTGTGTTTGCTCCGAGTGCAGACGACGCTCTCCAGCTTGCGTTGGACGTGGAAGAGTTCTGCCGGGCGGAGTTCGCTAAGCGCACCTCGTTGGTTCCCGATGAGTCGATCACGCCGAAGATGTGGAAGCGTAGTGATGCCAATATTCCGAGTGAAGCGGCGCATATTTTTGCCAAGCGTGACGATGTTGAGGTCATTTATGCCGACGACGATCCAGTAGTGCTCAATTTCAAGGATAAGCTCGTGCCATATTTGGACGATTTTGCACAGCTGGTGGGACTACGCATGACCGATACTCCATTTGCGAATGCTGTATTTGGTGCTGAGACTGTGTACTACTTGGGCAAGGATGCGTCTGATGCCGAGGCAGTGCGCATGGTTGTGCATAAAAATGCGCTCGCGGCGACGATGGGTCGTAGTTTTGCAGCGAAACCAATTTCGTTCTTTGATCGAATTTTGATGAATGCTGTGTATCGGCTCAAATATTCTAAGCTGAAAGACAAAAAGTCGGTATAATGTGAATTAGATACGGCTTACACTATACGAAATCGTGTCAGAGTACTGTATTTTCATTGGAATGCTAATAGGTTTGGGCGGGAATGGAATCATTCCCGCCCAAACCCTTGTTTGTGTCTCAATAGTCAGTTGTTACTAGATCAAGCAAGCTAAGTGCAAGACCTAAGCCAAGCACCTCGAAAGCTCACTCCTAAACTTGGAAAGCATAGTACCTTTGCTCAATGAGTTCCCCACTGGAAGTGAACACTTCGAACAATGCGGTGTAGTTGCCTGGGCTCAAAGACCACCGTTTCCATGCGTCGGTAGATTGTGAGATCCACTGACCTTTGGAGTGATCGTAGATGACTGTTCTAAAGCGCGCTTTAGGATTATATGACGCAACACCGGATAACATCATCAATCCATCTTTTCCAATATACGTGCCGCTAATGTCGAGCAGATGGGGGTATTGGAAAGTAATGGTGGAATCACCTATATAGGCTTTCGTTACCTTATTTCGTGCTTCAACTCGGAGCCAGTAGGAACCGCTTGCTGCTCTCCAGCTTGCCCAGTTTCCTGTGTTCCAGTCTTGTATTAGTCTCCACTCGTTCTTCTGAACGTTGTATGCCAAGAATCGATACTCGATCTGATCGGTGTTCACCGACGGAGCGGCACCAACGGCCATATCCTCTTCACGCTGAATCCACAGGAGGGAGAACGTGGTACCGGAAAGATCACCCTTGAGTTTCGGGTAGGCGAATGCGATGGTCTTATCGCCAATATAGGTCTTTGTAACCTTATGGCGTGCTTCTACTCGAAGCCAGTAAGTTCCCGGAGCTGTTGCCCACCCTGCCCAGTTGGACGTGTTCCAGTCTTGGAAAACGGTCCACTTGCTATTTTGCACGTCGTAGGCGAGGAAGCGGTATTCGAGCTGGTCAGTGCTTGGCGACGGCGATACACCCACAGCCATATCGTAGGTGCGTTCCACCCACAACAGGGACAGCGACGTATTAGCGAGCACCGGCTCACCCACATTCAACGTCAGTGTTATAGATTTAGTCGTTTGTACACCGAACTGGTTTTTGGTTGTGATCACCACGGTTTGCTGCCCGTTGACGAGCGGGGAGAGCGACGTCGCCGTCACAACTGCATTCGGATCAATGCCTGCTGCGTCGGACGTCAGTGATGCCTTGTAATTCGCGGCGATACTTGAATACAGCTTTGCCTGGTCAACGAGTTGGTCGCTGGTGATATTCATCGTCAGAGTGTCAGGGCCAAGCAGGGTGTATCCGAGATTGACTGCGTATGGGTAATCCCGCGAGACAGTATTTCCTGCGACGTCGGTGCCCGCCACCGTAATCTTGTGGTAGCCCGGCACCTTAGCAGAAGCAACGATTGCCTGTTGCAAAGTTGTTTCCGACGACGTTGCCGCAGCCTTGACTGGAGCGTTCGTGCCAGGAATCAAAACTGATTCAACCGCTCCTGGGGTTTGCGAGAATTGTGTCGATCGCGTTCCCGCTTCAACTCCATCGAGGTAAACTTTAATATTCGATAGATAGGAGTCGTTGACCGTAGCAGTTACTGGAGTATCAGCATTGATCTGCGATCCGGCCGTTAAACCGGTGAGATCTGCTGTTGGGGCGGTTTTATCTACCACCACCGGGATCAATCCAGAAAGTGCATTTCCGATCTGATCCGCAAAGGCAATCAGCAATTGATCACCCTGCTGAACAGGTATTTTCTGTTCAAAGGTGCGAAGATTGGACGCAGGACCAATGCCGCCGTATTCGAACACTTCCTTGGCGGAAATATCGTTCAACAGCAGCTTGTAGCCCCAACCGTCGTCTGAAGCTGAACCGCGGAAAGTAACCGAGTCTTGGTTTGTGATCAGCGTTCCACCATAGAGCTTCGGATCGCTGAACTTCACGGTTGGTGGAGTCACATCAAACAGGAACGACGAAGCAAAGTCGCTGTGTACCGCACCAGTTGAGTCGTACACCTGCACGCGGAAATCGTTGAAGCCGGTCGTTAAATTCAGCGTGATATTAAACGTGCCATCTCCTGGCATATTGGCATCAATCGGAGTGTTAGACGTGTAAGCGCCGGTGCTGAGCGCACGATCTCCAGGCTGGAAACTGATCCGCTTAGCGTCACCTAAAGTGCCTCGCACGGTAAATCCTCGTGGCGTGGCATCAGGCGAAGCTGGATCAACCACGCAGGTCACGAGGCCGTTGCAGTTCGCATTCGTCACTGCAGGCTCAACGAATGTGGCTGTGGGGTTATTCGTCGGCACAGCGAGGGTCGCGAGTGTGTTATTCGCCTGATCAGAGGCGCTGACGGTCAAGGAATTGAGCGATGCCGCATCCTTGATCGTGAAACGGAACGTTCCGTCGTCGGCAACCGAAACATTCTGGCCGTTGATATTGAGCGTCAGCTCAGCACCTGCCCGAGAATCGGTGACTGTTCCTGAAACAGTAGCCGAACCGTCGTCGCCAATCAAAAGCTTCCCATCAGAGGTGAGCGACGCGGGATCGAATTTAACTTTCGGCGCAGATGAATCGTAGGTCGGAGAAAGAACGATCTCCTCACCAGTTTGATCTTCGCCAACGAAAGCACGGATTGTGAAGGTGTTTTTCCCTTCTTCTAGTGGAACAGTGATGGAGAATGTGCCATTTTCAGGAGTGACTTCTTGATTGTTTACAAGAATTTTCGAGATGTCGTCATTCACAACGCCCCGGATATCGATGTTCCCATCGTGCACGAGTGGGCTTGACGGACCAATCACCGAAGACGTTAATAGATCCGTGTTTGCTACCAGCACTGACGTTCCCGAAACCAGCTTTGAGCTGACCGTAGAGTTCAGTCCACGGTCATAGACGTAAGCAAAAATTTGAGTCGAGCCATCAGTGGGGAGCGCGATGGAATAAGTGTTGGATCCTGTTGGCGTAACTGCGAGATTGGCTCCGTTGGAGGACTTCGCAGTTGGAGCCTGTAGAATTCCTGAACCGGTATCGGCGACTGTTACTCCAACTTGCCCATTGGCCACAGATCCGAAGTAAAGAGTCGGTTTGGTGGTGTCGATTCCGAACGAAAAATCTTTGGTCTGCCAGTCAAAATCGGCTCCTACCTTGGCTTTTACCCGATAGGTGTAGCGTCCATCTGGAAGATTCTTGTATGCAACTGCTTGAGGATCCCACGTGTTTCCGTCGAAGTTTCCTGAAGACGCTGCGTATCGGGACGAGCCGCCAAGTCTCGTGACCATACCGGCGATTTGGCGCCGTATTGAGACTTCTTCACCCAGCGTGGTGATGAATTGCGTTC
Source organism: Arcanobacterium pluranimalium (assembly GCF_016907845.1). Taxonomy (GTDB): domain Bacteria; phylum Actinomycetota; class Actinomycetes; order Actinomycetales; family Actinomycetaceae; genus Arcanobacterium_A; species Arcanobacterium_A pluranimalium. The sequence continues at coordinate 297,387 of NZ_JAFBCS010000001.1, read as the reverse complement.
CGGTTGAGTTCCAAATTTCGTAGCGTGCTTCGGTTGCGTTTCGTAGCAGCGAAAGTACAGGGGTGGCGTAGTCAAGATTTCCGTCACCGTTGGGTGAGAGCCACATTTCGTACGATCGTGACGACGTCGATACGGGCACGTAGCTTCCCTGGTACTGCAAGCCGAGGAAACTTTCGTAGCCGAACTTGCTACCGTCGTCGATAATTTTTTCGGCGTTCCAATTTCCAACGAAACCAAGATATGGAATAGCGATACTCGGTTCTCCATTAGTGGCGGAAGTCAGCTGAGCCCAACCCTCAATATAGTGCGATGAGCTGGTGTTTGGTGTGAGCGTGAACGTCACTTGCGCGCTGGCACCGGGTTGTACCGTGATGGTTTGCGCGCTCGCGTTCAGGCTCTCGGAAGAAATGGAGGTAGTGGTATCTTGCTGAGCAGCGTTAGTCTCATTAAGTACCTTTTGTGCAGGCACAGTGTATGAAACTGCACTAGTTCCACGGTTGTTGAGGGTTACGGTAAACGAAGTTGGCGCATTAACTTCGCGAAGCGAGGCGTAGGGCTTGCCATTTACCGTTGCGAACACATTATTTTGTAGTGCAAGATCGATTCGCGCTAGACCAGCGCCAACTTGGCGTGGTGCAAAGGGCTTGCCTTGTGCATTAACCGGGATTTGTGCGGTGTTCATCAAGGCTGTTTTGATGTCGTCAACTTTTTGGGTGCCCGCGAGAGTTGGAAAGCGCTTGGCGAAGCTTTGCAGCAATAGCGCGCTAGTACCAGCGACGTTTGGCGTCGCCATTGAGGTGCCCGATTTGTAGCCGTACTGGTTGGCGTTGAGCGTTGAGTTCACACCGCCACCGATTCCAGAGATTTGCGGTGCGAAGTCCAGATTTGGGGTAGGACCCCACGAGCTGAACGACGACGGTTGTAGCGTTGTTGGAATCGTTTTGGTGGATTCTGATGTGAAGCGAATATTTACCTTTTTACCTGCTTGGAGGGCTGTGCGCATAAGCAAGGCATCGCTGCGATGGATCGAGGTGCCAGGAATTTTGAAACTTTCAATCCCGGACATATTCACGAAGTCTTTACCAAATGTTGCCGAATTGAAGATCACCACGCCTTGAGCTTTGTGATCAATAGCTGCTTGGTATTTTTCGGCGAAAGTTGTGGTGCCGCGCTCAATGAGTGCGTATTTTCCGGTCAGGTCTGTAATCCCGAGAGTCGTGTAGTCTTCTGTGCGCCCTAAACCAACGTCAACTAATTCGTGATTAGTTCCATCAGGCGTTCCGGTGGCTTGAATGTATGGCATGGAAGTATCAGCGGAAACGCCGTCGTTCCAATAACCCGTGAACGAAATAACCGATGCGTTATCGATGGAACCTATAGCGAAAGCGTCAGTGAATACGGCAGGAGTACCGATGGTGGCGTCGTCGAAGTATCCGATCGTGTCGTTAGTTTGACCAACAGGAGAGAAGTTGAGTCCCTCGTTTCCAGCAGCCACCAGCGTGATAACTCCCGCGTTTCTAGCTGCGGCGATAGCTCGGAAAGTGCCATCGGAGGTGTTGTTGGCACCGTTTGGCGTGCCGAGCGACATATTAATAACGTCTGCTTTGAGTTTCACTGAGTCCTCAATTGCAGCAATAATATCGGAATCGCTCGCACCTCCACCCTTGTTCGAGAACACTTTCATCGCAAGGAGCTGAGCATTTGGAGCGATTCCATCAATGCGCCCTGGAGGTGCCGGCGAATCGCCAACGCCGCCATTGGCTCCAATAATTCCGGCCACATGCTGGCCATGTTGCGAGCCGGTGGTGTCGATGATGGTGTAGTTTTCGTCTGCGTAGTTGTAACCAGCAGGAACTTTGCAGGTGAAACCTTTGGCAGAGTCGAAGGTCTGGATCTTTGATACGGCACATTTTCCGTCGTCAAGACGAATATCTTGATGAGTGGCGTCGATTCCGGTGTCGATCACCGATACCACCATGCCGGTGCCGTCCACACCTGCAGCCTGGAAAGCAGCGGACGTTCCGTGCAGCTCACGAGCATTGGTTTCGGTAGGGTAGTAAACTCGTTCAATTTTTACTGATTCCACGCGAGAATCGGTTGCGAGTCGTGCGATATTGGCCGATGGCATCGTTGCCGAGAAGCCGTTAATGAGGTAGCCGAATTGGCGGTCAACGGTGAGGCCATATTTTTGCTGCCAGTCGTTGAGGAGTGTGCTTTGGTTAGCGAGATTGCTTTGTTCGGTTGTAGACGACGGTGTGCCCGGCTGTTGCTTGAGGATTACCATCACTTTCACGGAGTCGCTGTTGAGATTGTCAACTCCACCTAAATCTTTGAGTGATGGTGGCGTTGGCTGTGGTGGATTGGCAACTTGTTGTTGGATTGCGGTTGCTGGAGTTGCGGATGCAGTGGTAGCTAAGACAGAACTTTGTCCGCTGAAAACTAACAGTCCACCTAAGAATGTGGCTGTGTATAGATATAGACGGGAACGCATATAACCCCCCAAAAAAATAGTTAAAAGTTAAAGCATTGTAGGTAGCGAAATGTAAGCGAAACAGTTCAGTTTGCTTTAATCCGTCTGTGTATGGTGCTACTTTTAATACCCAAATACTATTGATATTGCACTCAGTCTTGCACATTCTCAATAAGCCGTCTATAGAAAAATGATCAATTTGCTGTGAACATAATTACCCAAAACCGCTGGTTGTATGTGATCCGCTACTCGTTTTGGACTTTTTGTTGTGGCACAGCCAGAGTAGGCTACGTTCTATGCGAGAACTACAGCGAGAAATTATTGACGAACTCGGCGTGCTCCCGAGTATAGATCCTGCCTCTGAAGTGGAAAAACGAGTAGATTTTCTAGTCGAATATTGCCACCACACTAAAACAAAGGGTTTTGTGTTGGGCATTTCTGGTGGTGTGGATTCGAGTCTGGGAGGGCGTCTCGCCCAGCTGGCTGTAGAACGTCTGCGTGAACAAGGTCACGAGGCGACGTTTGTTGCCGTTCGTCTGCCCTATCGGGTTCAAGCAGACGAAGACGACGCCCAGGCCGCTTTGCGTTTCATCCAACCTGATCGCGTGGTCACGTTTAATATTGCAGATGCCGTTGATGCTTTTGAACAAGAATACGATCGCTCCGTTGTTGTGCCGATGACCGATTTTACCAAGGGAAACACTAAGGCACGCCTGCGCATGGTGGCGCAGTACGCGATTGCTGGAGATGAACACTTGCTTGTGATTGGCACCGATCATGCCGCTGAGGCCGTTACAGGGTTCTATACAAAATATGGAGACGGCGGTGCGGACGTCACCCCGCTCTCCGGTTTGAACAAACGCCAGGTAAGGGCGCTAGTTTCCTACCTTGGCGGAGAAGAATCGGTTGCGATGAAAGTTCCCACCGCCGATTTGCTCGATAAGAACCCAGGTAGAGCCGATGAGGACGAGCTTGGTCTTCGTTATTCCGATATCGACGACTACCTTGAAGGGCAAGATATTGACGAATCGGCAGCTCAAAAGATTGAGTCGATGTTTATCCGCACTCGTCATAAGCGCACGATGCCAGTAACTCCATCGGATATGTGGTGGAAATAGTAGCGAATTCTGCAAAGGAAAAGGAATAAATCGCCACGGTGATTGCCGAGATTAGCTCGAGTGCCGCTTGTGAACTGCCATCACCGGAACTGCGAAAACTGATCCCCAGATAAAACCAAAGATCATAGAAAGAACGGTATTGGCAGTCCAGCTCAGGAATCTACCGATTCCGGGCAGACTTTCAAGGGAGTGCGAGGCGCTGTGTACGGCGTCGTATATGGGACTCCACCCCAAATCCGCCAGGCCTTGAATGAACAGGTGACCACCGACCCACATCATGGCCAGTGTTCCCACCACCGAAATGAATGCCATAACTTTTGGCATCGCATTTACGAGTCCTGCTCCGATGCGTTTTCCGACGTCGCTTGCGCGTTTTCTGCTCATGAGTCCCACGCCGAGATCGTCCATTTTGACGAGCACGGCCACGGCACCATAGACCCCAGCAGTGATGAGGATTGCGGTGATGATCAATGCTCCTAAAAGCAGCCCAAAAGTTTCATCTTTGACTTCGTTAAGAGCAATCACGATGATCTCTGCCGAAAGAATGAAATCGGTGCGGATGGCTCCTCGAATCACCGCCTTCTCGGCGTCTTTACCCTGGTCTACGGCAGGTTTTTCCTGCTCTTGATCATGAGACGTGAAATGTTCGATCACTTTTTCACTGCCCTCGAAGCACAGGTACGTGCCACCGAGCATGAGCAGTGGAGTGAGTAGCCAAGGCGTCCACTGATTCATGGCCAGTGCTAGGCAAATAATAATCAGCTTGTTGACGATTGATCCTTGTGCGATTCTCCAAATAATGGGAAGCTCGCGTTTTGGTGATAAACCGCGCACATATTGCGGAGTTACTGCGGCATCGTCTACAACTACCCCAACGGCTTTGACGGAAGCTTTGCCGGCGGCAGCAGCGACGTCGTCCACACTTGCTGCAGCGAGTTTAGCGATTGCCGCGACGTCGTCGAGAAGAGCAGCCAGACCACCAGCCATAAAGAAAACCTCCGAGAAAAATCGTGCCAAAACGGCAGTGCTGAATCCAGTGTACTAGGTTCAACTCGATTGAATCTCGGAGGTTTTCCAAATAGTTTTCTATTCAGAATCATCCATTGGATGAGTGGTGAGGTAGACGATAGAGGCGATCAGGCCACCCCACACCGTACCTGTGGCAACAATCATCATGACGATTGCGGAAGTTCCCATAATAGTTATCCTTTTGTGCTTGAGAGCTTTGCGTTTGAAACGCTTGTGCTTGAGGTGCTTTCGGTTATCGGGCTGTGACTGCAGATTCGGACGTCAACAAATCCGAGTCAATATCCGTGCTGGTAGCGTGACTAGCCGCAGTAGCGCAACTGGCCGGAGCGTCGTCGTAACCACCTGAAGCTTCAATGCCATGAAAAGTCATCGGATTGAAATCATCGACCGGAGTTTTCCACCGCAGCAGGCTGAAAATAATCGAAGCGAGGATCGTGCTTGCGATCATGGCCCAACCGAATGTGGCGTTGAACCATACCGGATAACCGCCGTACGGCTCTTTGATCAGTTCAATCACCGTAGCTGCGAGAATAACCGTTAGTACAGCTGGGACGAGCACGGCAACCATGGCGTACCACCACGGACCGAGTTTCATCATTGAGTTGTAGTTCAGGTGCGCGCGCAGCAGCGGCAGGCGGCGCAGCACGAAAGAGACGAGGATACAGGCCAAAATAGCTGCACCTATAATTCCTAGTTCGTTGATGTACTTGTCCACGACGTCGAGGGCGTTGAGGCCATCGGTTGTGGAGAAGATAAATACCGAGGCGACGCCGGAAACGCCTGTGATCCACATGGTTGCGGCGCGACGAGAGATGCCGAACTTCTCTTGGAAGGCCGCGGAGGTGACTTGTAGCAAGGAAACGAGCGAGGTAAATCCAGCAATTGTGAGCGAAAGGAAGAAGACGATTCCGAAAAGTGGACCGCCTGGCATCATCGAAATAACTGCCGGGAAAGTTACGAAAGAAAGGATTGGTCCGCTCAAACCTTGCAGCTCATTTACTGGAATACCCTGCTGAGCGGCCATAAATCCGAGTGTGGCAAAAACGCCGATACCAGCGAGGATTTCGAAAGAGGAGTTGGCAAAGCCGGTAACGAGCGCGGTTGGCACGATATTAGATTTTGCTTTGAGATAGCTCGAGTAGGTGAGCATGATTCCAAAACCAACCGACAGTGAGAAGAAAATTTGAGAGTAGGCAGCGATCCACACACCGGGGTCGGAAAGCGCCGACCAGTTTGGCGTGAAGAAAGCGTTGAGTCCGTCAAGGGCACCTTGCAAGAAGAGGGCACGAATAACAAGAGCTGCGAAAATAACCACTAGGAACGGGATAAAGAATCGGTTGATCCGTTCGATTCCGCGCGTCACTCCCAGTGCCATCACGATGAATGCGGCGATCCATACGAGCGCGAGCGGAATGAAGATTCCCACCACGATATCGGCATTTACGCCAGGTTCTCCCACTTTGAGGAAGTCTTTGAGGAAGAACGAAGTGGTGTCCTCTCCCCAGGCGAGGTTGGTGGAGAACATGACATATCGAACTGCCCAGGCGAGAATCACCGCATAATAGGAGGTGATAACCACGCAGATCATCACGTGGAACCAGCCGATTGACTCCCAGGCTTTCCCAAGGCGTCGGAATACTGTGGGCGACGAGCCGTGGTAGCGATGCCCGAGTGCGTAGTCAAGGAGGAGAATCGGAATACCAGCGGTGAGAAGAGCTACGATATACGGAACAAGAAATGCGCCTCCACCATTGGTGTATGCCACACCGGGGAAGCGCCAAATATTGCCAAGTCCGATGGCTGAGCCGATGGCAGACATGATGAATCCGAATTGGCCAGACCATTCTTCACGATGACCGTGATGTTTTGAGTGATGCTTTGCTGCAGCAGACATGATTCCTCCGTGAATTATTTTCCGGATTTACAAGCTACACGGGTGTATCACATTGAGGAATATGTGTCCACAATGTGGAGATAGTGCGCTTCTAGCTGCAGTTATGTATTTGCGTATTTGTTGGTTGCGCTTACCTTGTAGGGTGGGGCTGGCTGGTTGCGTTTGCCTAACAGGTTGATTGCGTCTGCTTTACAGGGCAGGTTGGCCGAGTTTACCCGATAGGGTGATTATTTTGTTGCTGTTCCTCATGTTGACGCCGCAAAAAACGCAAGTTTCGGCGTCCAGCTTTCGCTGAGGGTTGCTGGAGTCGCCGTTTACGCATTCTGCTGGTAGCTGTGCGAATATCGTAAGCTTTCGGGAAAATCCACTGGTAGCGGCGTGCAAGTATTCCAAAAATAGAGCACAAGATGATCGCCGATCCCATGCCGACGGCATATTGGTGTCGGCTTTGGAAAAATACCATTTGAGCTGCCGCAAAAACGGAGAACGTGGCATACAGTGGGTTTCCACCGAAGACGGCGGGGATTTGGTTCACGAGCACGTCGCGTATCATTCCGCCACAAATCGCGGTCACAACACCCAAAAATATTGACGATACAACGCCAAGACCAGCAGAAAGTCCTTTAGAGGCACCTGTGGCAGACCAACACCCTAAGGCGAGAACGTCCCCAAAATTGAGTGCACGCTGCGACCACTTACTCTCCAAAGGCACAAAATAAGCAAATGTGGCAGCACCAAATGCGCCGCCCAAGTACCAAGGATCGGTCAATGCGACTGGAAATCCGATTCCGAGCATCATATCGCGCAGCAAACCTCCGCCAAGGGCGGAGGCCGCACCGAGAACTAAAAATCCAATCAGATCAAATCCGTGTTTACGTGCGAGGGTAGCACCAATCAAACCGTTGGCGATTACGCCAGTAACGTCAACAAGACGGAACAGATCTTCTGGATTCACGAGACTCCTAATCAGCTATCCAACGAGCTAATACGTCCATATAGACTTCAGCATCTTCGTCAGAGTGCACTGAGAACACCACAAGATCCATCTCAGAAGTCCGGTTCTTCATCCAGTCTTCCACAGTGCCCAAAGCGATCTCGGCGGCTTCAAGAACAGGGAATCCGTTCCATCCCGTTGAAATGGCTGGGAATGCGATGGAGTGGATATCGCCTTTTTCTACGGCGAGATCGAGGGCGTTCCAATAGCAGTTACGCAAGGCGAGACGATCGGCGTCGGTAGCTTCGCGGTTTTTCACGTCCGGACCGAGAGCGTGAATAATGTACTTGGTAGGCATGCGATATCCGCGCGTCATGGCGACGTCGCCCGGTTTTTCATTCTCGCCCTGCAATTCGATGATTTTTGCGCAATCGTTGCGCAGCCATGGACCCGCTTGTGCGTGGATTTCAGAATCCAAGCAGCCGTGCAGAGGAATCGGGCAGCCAGTGAGTTCAGGAAGTGCAGGATTGACGACGGCGTCCACCACGAGTTGGCGAATATCGCCACGGTAGAGCACTACCTGGTTTGCGTCGAGATAATCGCATTCGGGCAGGATTTCTGAGACGCGCCGCAGGTGAGAGGCCTCAACGCGTCCGCGCTTGCCTGTCTCACGGTAGAGAAGCGTGTTGATGGCGCGGGAGGTGATTGGGTCGATAGCTGCTGGCTCACGCAACGAGAGCTCGGCTTGAAGCCAACGGAACAGACCGTCGTCGGTGGAAAGATGTGCCATGGACGACGTGCCAGTGAAATGCTTGTTGCGCAGCCCGCCGAGCGCCGTCATGAGAAGATCGTAGTTTGACCGTTTGTCTTTTTTGGGATCCGGGAAGTCGCAATCGAGGTTGATAAGGTCGCGATATTCGGAAAGCTTCAGCATTGTTGCCCTTTCTCAGTTCTACTTACTAGATTAGCGAAGAATGCGCACATCTGAAATACAGGGAACGTGCTTTTCGCGATAAAATAGCAGCCGTCGTCGTAAACAATCGGTATAGAGATGTTGTGCACGGAGCGAAAGCGCTGCTTGAATGCTTGTGAACGAGATGGATGCTCGTAAATGAGTTGTGTGCTCGTGAATGAGATAGCACGCGAGCGTTGCGTTTGAGCGGTGTGCGTCAATGAGAAACGAGATAAAGAAAAATGCCAGTTCAGAAGCCTATTGGGAAACCACGCCCCGGATTTGATTTTGTGATTGCCACCGATGGCTCGTGTTCTGGAAATCCTGGCCCAGGTGGTTGGGCTTGGGTTGAGCAAATCTCGGGCAAATCCGAATCGGGCGGTTCGGTACAAACCACTAATAATATTATGGAACTCACGGCGATGATTAAGGCGCTTGAATACGTTGGCCCGGAGGGGAGCCTGCTGATTCGGGCGGATTCGTCGTATGTGATTAATTCGATGACGAAGTGGGCCAAAGGTTGGCGCGCCAAAGGTTGGCGCAAGTCGGACGGTAAACCGGTGCTCAATCAGGAGCTGATCGAACGGCTTCTCAACTTGTATGAATCGCGCACAGGCTACACAGAGGTGGAGTGGGTGCGTGGGCACAGCGGTGATGAAGCGAATGAGTTTGTTGATCGGGCCGCGGTTGCACAGACGCAGGCGCATTCGAAGTAGATCGTCTGATTCGTGTGAAGTAGATGCTCATACTCCCATATAGTTGATTATCAATATCTAATTTGACTCGGTTTTGTAGACTGGGTACATGAGTGAAGTACAAACCTATCCAGCTTATCCAGCTTATCCAGCTTATCCAGTGCCGGATCGCCAGCCCCAGCGGCGCGTCTTTCATGGCGACGAATTTATTGACGACTACGAGTGGCTCCGTGACGAAGAAAACCCCAAGGTCATGGAGCATATTTCGCAAGAAAATGCCCATTACGAAGAGTGCACGAAGCACCTAGCGGGTTTGCGTAAAACTATCGTTGACGAGATTGCTCGCCGCACCCAAGAAGACGACGTTTCTCCAGCAGTTCTGCAAGGCGACTACTGGTACTGGACGCGCACTTGGGAAGGAAAGAGCTATCCGGGACTCTTCCGCACGCGCGTCGTCGATCCAAATATGCGACCCAATCCGCAAGAAATCACGGATACAACCGTTGTATACGATGGCAATATTTTGGCTGCCGGGAAGGAATTTTTCTCAATCGGATCAACGGCGATTGCGCCTGACGGAAAGTTGGCTGCGCTCGCGATTGACGATTCTGGCGATGAAACATTTACGCTGCGTATCCACGATATTGACACAGGTGCAGTGGTTGATGACTCTCTCAAGGACGTCGCCTACGGCTTAGTGTGGAGCGCCGATTCGCGCCATATTTTCTATATGCGTACTGATGAAGCCTGGCGCAGTTTCCAAGTGTGGCGACATGAACTCGGTGCGGATCCCACCCTTGACCAGCTTATTTACCAGGAAGACGACGAAAAATTCAACGTCGGTATTGCGCGTTCTAACGATGGGTGTTGGCTTTCGGTGTTGGCTGGCTCCACGACGCAGTCCGAACAGCGTTTACTGTCTTTGCACGACGTCGATGCGGAAATGATCGTGGTCTGCCCGCGTACTGAGAATTTAGAGTACGCGGCTGAACCAGCAGGAGATCACCTGCTCATTACCCATAATTCAAATAATCCAGACTTTGAAATTTCTCGAGCGCCGATTGCGACCACCACCCCGGAGCAGTGGGAATCCGTTTTTAGTGCCGCCGATGGCGAGCATATTAATAGCGTGAGTGCTTATCGAGATTTTGCAGTAATTCAGATGCGATCTGGTGGTTCGCAGCAGCTTCGGCTGATGAAACGCTTAGGTGATGATTGGCAAAAACCGCAGGTTATCCCTGGTGCCGAACTCGCTTCAATCGAACTGAGCGCAGATGCGAATTGGGAGACGACGTCGATTCTGTTCTCCGTGGAGTCACTTATTCGCCCGGTCACCTATCAAAATTACGATGTGGTTTCTGGCGAGATAAGCATCGTGAAAGTCACTAACGTTCCTGGTTACGACGCCGGGGCGTACGTTGAGTACCGGGAATGGGCTACGGCGCAAGACGGTACGAAAATCCCGCTGACTATCGCTCATCGCGCTGATCTTGATCGCGCCGGGCATAACCCAGGATTGATTTATGGATATGGTTCCTACGAGATTTCGATGGAACCGTGGTTTAGCACTGCTCACCTGCCAATTCTTGACCGTGGCGTCGTGTATGTGGTTGCACATATTCGCGGTGGCGGAGAGATGGGGCGAAAGTGGTATGAGCAAGGAAAAATGCTGCATAAACGCAATACTTTCACCGATTTTATCGACGCCGCGCAGCACGTGGTCGATTCTGGGCTCGTCGATGGTGAAAGGATCGCGGCTGAAGGTGGTTCTGCTGGCGGCCTGCTGATGGGCGCTGTTGCGAATTTAGCACCGTGGCGATTCCGAGTTATTCATGCGGCTGTACCATTTGTGGATGCCTTGACCACAATTTTGAAACCAGAGCTTCCCCTGACCGTTGGCGAGTGGGAAGAGTGGGGAAATCCGATTGAATCCCAAGAAGTGTATGAGTATATGAAGTCATATTCGCCGTATGAAAATATTCAAGCGGTGGAATACCCTGCGATTTTGGCCTCTACATCAATCAACGATATTCGAGTGAGTTTCGTTGAGCCTACAAAGTGGGTCGCTAAATTGCGCGCAACGGTTACCAATGATTTTGGTGCGCGGCCGATTTTGCAAAGAACTGAGCTTGTTGCAGGTCATGGTGGTGGTTCTGGCAGGTATAAGCGCTGGGAAGACCGCGCTCACCAGCTGGCTTTTATGTTTGATCAACTCGGCATTACTGAGTGATTCTGCAGGTAGCAACTAAAATACTGGCGGAAAGTAGCACGGCGCTACTTTCCGCCAGTTCAGTTCACCATTGCCGGCTAAGCTAAGTTATTGCTGGTCAGCCACGGTAGCCAATGCTGAGCGCCACGATCCGTAACGCTGGCGAATTGCAGCTCCTGAGGGGTATTTGCGGTTTCCTGGTAGCGATTTGAGCCATTCAGAATATCCAGCAAATGAAGTGGTTTTATCGTTTTCTTGTGCATAGACGCGGTATTTGATGAGCGCGTTCGTGTAGTCAGTTTCTGTGAACTTGAGTCCGCCGCGCGCTCGGCCACGCTGTGGTTTGAGCCCGATCGACTGTAGGGCATCATTCCAGTATCCGTTGAAACGCTTAATGAGGGTCTGTGATGTAGGTGGCCAACTGTACTGACCGCGGCTACTCGACATCCCCAACTTCTCTTGAATGAGTGCGCGGGTGGAGTCGTAATCTTTGGCTGAAAGGGCACATTGCGTGCCATTGCATTCCTTGATCTTTTCGCGAGCTGCAGCGATGTAGGTCAAAACGGTGTCTAGCTGCTCAGAAGTAGCGAAGTGAAGATGTTGGCGTACAACTTCCACGTAGTCGACTGGCAGTTTAGTTAAATCGGCTTCTGTGAGCTTATTTTTTACGCCAAACATGAGGTAAAGCGCGGCCTTAAGTGCAGTGTTATCGAAGAACTGTTGCACATTGCTCGTCTCGAAATCGATGGCCAGTTGTGCTGCTCGGCGCAGAATTGAGAGAGTTGTGCATGCTGCTGCCTCGGCCACTTCGGAAAGTTCGGCATGGAATGTGACTGATTGTTCATCTGGCTCGCCACACAAATCAGAGATTCCCCGCACCGAAATAAAAGGAATACCCCACACGTTCGCTACCTGCGCAAATGCCTGAGATTCCATATCTGCTGTGATTGCTTCGGGGAACGCCTCGCGTATATCTCCCACATTGGAATCAGTAACGAAGAAGTCTGACGAGAGCATTTGACCAATACGTACAGTGGTTTCAGCTGTAATGAGGTCTGCGGAATCGGTTGGCATCACGCCGTCGTGAATATCGTTGATGAGATCTCGCGCCGAGGAGAGAAGAATTTCGGATCCAGGGAAGACGGCGGGCTGGCCCGGAACTTGACCACGTGCGTATCCGAACGCGGTTCCGTCCGCGCCACCATTGACGTACTGACTTCCAATGACGACTTGCCCTACACGCGCGTCTGGACTGAGGCCGCCTGCTGAACCTATGTTGATAATGGCTCGTGGCAGGTAATGGGTGAGAGCCCACGTGAGCTTAGACGCTGCTGAAACCATTCCGATGCGGCTTACCAACAAGAGGAGGGAAATTGAACCCCGTTTTACGAGATAGCAGTCTCCACCTGGGGAAGGGATAGTGGTGATTGTGTAACCGTCAAGGAGTGACCGGAAAGTGGCCATCTCCTCTGGCATTGCCGCAACTATTAGGGCGTTTACGCCGTTCATATGTATGTATTCTCCAAATATATTGATGGGATTGGTGAGGTGCTGTACGAAGTGATCCGTTCATCCGTTGTTCTTTGTATCTCGCCCAGAACAAAGCTGCTCTAAATTGACATAAGAGAACGGACTGTCCACTTTTTATAAGCTCTTCACACCCATTGTAGCGTGTAGTTAATACTGTTCTGCAAACGAAAGACTCATGTCTTCTATATTACTTGCTTGTTTAGGGTATAATTCCCTATTTTTCCAACTTCTTAACGCAGCGCGGGCAGTAGCCCCAGAACGTCACTTCTGCCTCGTCGATGAGGAATCCGTGGGAGTCTGAGGGTTCTAGGCACGGTGCTGAGCCTACTGCGCAGGGTATATCGATAACCGTGAAGCATGTGTGGCACACCAGGTGGTGGTGGTTATCGTGGGTGGCGATTTCGTAAAGCGGCACAGAACCGGCAGGCTCGATCTTTCGTAACAAGCCTTTTGCCGTGAGTGTGTGTAGTACGTCGTAGATTGCCTGGGTGGATACTGAACCTAATTTGGAGACCACGCCGTTTTTGATTTTTTCCGCGTTGGTGTGTGGTTTTCGGGAAACTTCTTCAAGCACAGAGATGCGTGGTCTAGTGACGCGCAAACCTGCTTCGCGTAGAGCTTCCGAAAACTTTGAATTCATAGGCTCTATTGTTCCTAGTTTTGCTCGAGGCTTCAACATTTCATGATCTTTGTAACCGTGGTTAAATGTCGGTCTTATACCGCTGCTTCTCGGTGGTGAGTGCGTTCTTTGTTGGTGGTCTGCTATTGGCGTGCCGGTGGCGTACGGGTGATCTGTTGGTAGCTTTTGCGCGACACTCCCATCGGCGCGACACGCCGATTTGTGGAGACAAAAATTTTGGAAATTTTCTCGCAGTGGAGAGTTTTTTAGGGAGAACTGTCCACAATTGTGGATATTTTTGTGCACATAGTGGGGAAAGTGGCTAAATATTTGTCCACATCTTGTGGATATGTGGATATTTTGGGTCGTAAAAATCTTTGGCTCATGAACATTCGGCACGCATTTTTGGCAGGAACCGGATTGCACAATAGAAACGTCCAGTTCTAATTCAGTGCCAAACTATGTTTTCTTGGAGCGGTCGTGGATATTGTTGCGAGTTAATAGTGGATTAGTTTGGGGCGGGGTTAGGGGTGAGAGAAAGTGCTCGCAAGGAATCCACATTCTACTCACTTTTGCACCTCGAAAAACAGTGAGATAGAACGCGGCGGCACGCCATCTAGTGGTCTCGAAAAACTTCCACCACTAGGTGTAGTGTCTATATTCGTACCTCGCAGATAGTGTGCGGCGGGCTGATAGATGGCCTGTGGCGAGCTATTTGTGAATATGAAAGTTGATTTATAGCAAATAGTGGAAGGAGAGCCAATGAGCATCACCGTTTATACAAAGCCCTCCTGCGTTCAGTGCAATGCAACCAAACGCGCTCTTGATAAGGGCGGTTTGGAATATGTTGAAGTTGATCTGACGCAGGACGAAGAAGCCCTGGCTACAGTCAAAGCACTTGGCTACCAGCAGGCTCCGGTTGTATTTGCTGACGGTGATCACTGGGCAGGTTTCCGTCCAGACAAAATCAAAGCGTTGATTACGGTCTCCGAAAAGGTTGCAACAGCTTAAATTTCTTAGTGCCGTTGCCGAAGAGCTATTTTCTTTCGGCAACGGCACTAGGGCAACTCTCTAGTAGTGCTAAGCCAATAAAACTGAGCAACAACAGCAGCAACTAGAGAAGCATTGAGAAGCAAAAAGGCAATTAAAACAGCGCAGCTTCAGGCAGGGAAGGCAAAATCGATGGTTAACATCGTGTATTTCTCATCGGCAACAAACAACACTCGGCGCTTTGTTGAGAAATTAGGTTTTCCTGCTCAACGTATTCCTCTCTACCCCTACGAAGATTTTCTTGAGGTGGACGAGGAATATGTGCTTATTGTTCCTACGTATGGCGGAGGAAACGAGCGAGGAGCTGTGCCGAAACAGGTTATTAAATTCCTCAACAACGAAAAAAATCGTTCCCTTATTCGCGGTGTGATTTCGGGTGGGAATACTAATTTTGGTGAGGCATACTGTTTAGCTGGAGACATAATCTCAGCAAAAACTCATGTGCCTCATATGTACAAATTTGAGCTACTGGGCACGCCATTGGACGTGCAAAAAGTTCGTAAAGGATTGGAAGAATTTTGGACACAACTTTAACAGACACTGGTGAAGAAATTACTGATCCAGCGCTTGACTACCATGCGCTCAATGCCCAGTTAAATCTTTACGACGCCGATGGCAAGATTCAGTTCGACGCCGATCGGCAAGCTGCGCGTCAATACTTCCTTCAGCACGTCAACAAGAACACCGTTTACTTCCACGACCTGGAAGAGAAGATGGAGTACTTGGTTGAAGAAGGGTATTACGAAAAGCGTGTGCTTGACCAGTACGATTTTGATTTCATCAAGAGTCTTTATAAAGCCTGCTATGCCCACAAATTCCGTTTCCCAACATTTTTGGGTGCTTTTAAGTACTACACGTCCTATACGTTAAAGACTTTTGACGGCACTCGTTATCTTGAGCGGTTCGAAGATCGCGTATGCATGGTTGCACTCACTCTCGCTGAGGGAAATGAGCAGCTCGCGATGGAGCTCATGGAAGAAATTATTGAGGGACGCTTCCAACCGGCAACCCCCACATTCCTCAATGCGGGTAAAGCAGCACGTGGTGAGCTTGTTTCTTGTTTCTTGCTGCGCGTGGAGGACAACATGGAATCAATTGCACGTGCAGTTAATTCCTCGTTGCAGCTTTCAAAGCGTGGTGGCGGAGTGGCGCTTAACCTCTCGAACCTTCGCGAGCTTGGTGCTCCGATCAAGAAGATTCAAAACCAGTCTTCGGGCGTGAATCCAGTTATGAAACTGCTCGAAGACGCATTCTCTTATGCGAATCAGCTTGGTGCTCGCCAAGGAGCAGGAGCTGTTTACCTGCACGCTCATCACCCAGATATTTTGCGTTTCTTGGATACCAAACGTGAAAATGCGGACGAAAAGATCCGAATTAAAACGCTCTCACTCGGCGTCGTCATTCCTGATATTACGTTTGATCTGGCGAAACGTAACGCTGATATGTATCTCTTCTCTCCGTACGACGTCGAGCGCGTCTACGGAGTGCCGTTCACCGAGATTTCGGTGACCGAAAAGTATGAAGAAATGGTGAACGACAAGCGTATTCGTAAATCGAAGATCAACGCTCGCCACTTCTTCCAAACGCTGGCAGAGATCCAGTTTGAGTCTGGGTATCCGTACATTCTTTTTGAAGACACCGTGAACAGGTTGAACCCAATTGAGGGTCGGATCACGATGTCTAACCTGTGCTCGGAAATTCTCCAGGTTTCACAGCCTTCTGAGTTTAATGCGGATTTGTCGTATGCCAAGGTAGGAAAGGATATTTCCTGCAATCTTGGATCGCTCAATATTGCGCGCACGATGGATTCGCCGGACTTCGGCAAGACGATTCGTACGGCGATTCGCGCGCTGACCGCCGTCTCCGATCAATCGGATATTTCCTCGGTTCCGTCCATTGAGCGTGGAAACCGGATGTCGCATGCGATTGGTTTAGGGCAGATGAACCTCCATGGATATTTGGGGCGCGAGCGGATTCATTACGGATCCGAAGAAGCGCTTGACTTCACCAATATGTATTTCTACACGGTGGTATACCATGCGGTGAAGAGCTCAATGGAAATTGCTAAAGAGCGTGGTGAACGTTTCGATAACTTTGAGAACTCTGATTATGCCAAGGGAACTTTCTTTGATAAATACACTGATCAAGAATGGGTTCCACAGACGCCGCGCGTTGTAGAGCTGTTCAAAGAGATTCACATTCCAACTCAAGAAGATTGGCGTGAGCTAAAGGCTGACGTGCAAAAGTACGGCATGTACAACCAGAATCTGCAGGCGGTGCCACCGACTGGTTCGATTTCATACATCAACAACTCAACGTCGTCGATCCACCCGATTGTGGCGCGAATCGAGATTCGAAAAGAAGGCAAGATCGGGCGCGTCTACTACCCGGCAGCCTATATGACCAACGACAATCTCGAATACTACAAAGATGCCTATGAGATTGGCCCAGAGGCGATCATTGATACGTATGCTGTGGCAACGCAGCACGTGGATCAAGGCCTATCGCTCACGCTGTTCTACCCAGACACAGTAACCACCCGCGATGTGAACAAGAATTACATCTATGCGTGGCGTAAAGGCATCAAGACGCTCTATTACATGCGAATTCGCCAGGCTGCTTTGGATGGAACCGAAGTCGAGGGTTGTGTTTCGTGCATGCTCTAAAGGTTCTGTAGAGATTTATGAGTCTCGAAAAGATCTGTAGCTTTTCCTAATATGGTTACGTGAGATAAGCACGTGAGCCAACGACTGCAAAGAAGGTATCGATGAATCCGCCAAAGTTGAAGCTGGTAGATAGCGTTCAAGCTATTAACTGGAACAAGATTACCGACGAAAAAGACCAAGAAGTGTGGGATCGTCTCACTGGTAACTTCTGGTTGCCTGAGAAGATTCCACTCTCGAACGACATTCAATCGTGGAACACTCTTAAGCCACACGAGCAGATGATGACGACGCGTGTTTTCACTGGTCTTACGCTGCTCGACACGGTACAGGGCACGGTTGGTGCTGTGTCTCTCATCCCCGATGCGATCACGCCGCACGAAGAGGCTGTTTACACCAATATTGCGTTTATGGAGTCGGTGCACGCGAAGTCGTATTCGTCGATTTTCTCTACGCTTATTTCCTCTGAGGAGATTGAAGAGACTTTCCGCTGGTCAGAGGAGAATGAGTACCTTCAGAAGAAGGCGAAGATTGTGCTCGATTACTATCGTGGCGACGATCCGGAGAAGCGCAAGGTTGCTTCAACCATGCTTGAGTCATTCCTCTTCTACTCGGGTTTCTATGCACCAATGTACTGGTCGGCTCATGCGAAGCTTACGAATACTGCTGATTTGATCCGCCTGATTATTCGTGACGAAGCTGTGCATGGCTACTATATTGGCTACAAGTACCAGCAGGCAGTGAAGAAGTCCTCGCCGGAGCGCCAGCAAGAGCTCAAGGATTACACTTTTGAGCTCCTCCTTGATCTGTACGATAACGAAGAGGGCTACACCGAATCGCTGTATGACGAAATGGGTCTGACCGAAGATGTCAAGATGTTCTTGCGCTACAACGCGAACAAGGCTCTGATGAATCTCGGATATGAAGCCTTGTTTGGTCCAGATCAGACTGCAGTAAATCCAGCTATTTTGGCTGCTCTTTCCCCAAGTGCGGACGAGAATCACGACTTCTTCTCTGGGTCAGGTTCGTCGTATGTGATCGGCACAGCCGAAGCCACCACCGACGACGATTGGGATTTTTAGTCAGGTTCATGATGACTTTTCGTGTGCTCGTCGTCTGTACAGGTAATATCTGCCGCTCGCCTATGGGTGAAATCGTTTTGCGGCAGCGGCTGCGCGACGCTGGAATCGATGAGGTTGAGGTGCGATCGGCCGGCGTTTCCACTGAAGAATCTGGAAATCCAGTGGATTCGCGGGCGTGCGCAGTGCTGGCCGAACATGGTTACGATACATCCAAATCTCACCGGGCACATCGTGCCACCGACGACGAGCTGCGAACTTCTGATTTGATCTTGGCTATGACGGTTGGTCACGCTCGCTCGTTGCGGCGGATGGTGGAATCTGCAGGTGGCGATATTAGCCGTATCCATTTGTGGCGCGAGTTTGACGGCACGGTTCCTTTTGCTCAGGGAGGTGTGTTTTCCGACGCCGGTGCGCTGGGGACACGCTCTGAGGTTTCCGGTGTTAATGGAAGCGGGAAGAGATCGCGTTACAGTGATTTTTATTCTTCGGACGGTAGGCTTGACGTGGCCGACCCATGGTACGGCGGAAAAGATGGGTTCTACGCCACGCTTGATACTGTTGAGCAGGGTGCGGACGGCATCGTACAGTGGTTGCGAGGTAGTGCGGAACTCGCTTTGCGTAAGTGAGGTGACGACGGCGTCGTCGTGCGTTACATGTGGTTGCTAACTTGCGGTTCGAACTAAGGTGTGGAACTTGCGGCTGATAGCTGTAAACAACAAGCGAAAAGTAAACTTTTTGTGAACATTTCATGATGTGATCGGATACGTCTCGTATCGCAAGCAAATTGTTGAGAATGTTGATTTCTTAAATAAGTAAGTGGTACTTCTGGTATTGGGACTAATATCCCAAATTGAGCAATTCGACCAAATGGTTTATTACTCAACTATTTTATTGGATAGTTCTCCAGGAGGAACAGCATGAAAATTGCGAAGAAGATTACTGGGGTGGCAAGCGTTGCTTTGCTGGCCTCGGGTATCACAGCAATTCCAGCATTTTCAGCGACGTTCATTAACAGCACGCCGGAAACTGCACGCATTGATAGCCAACTGCCGATGGTTCACACCCTGCGTGGGTCGGATCATCTCAAGGCTAATATCTTGAATCCACGGCCGGTTTGTAACGCAGGTGAAGATTACCGCACCATCGTTTACAAGGTGAATGACCACTTCTTACCGGTCGGTACGATTTCAACTACCAACCAAACCCAAGCAGACATCCCGCTCACCCAGAACCTTTCCAAGACGCAATCCATCAGCATCACCATCAAGGGTGATCGTACTGAAACAGCAGGTGCGAACATTGGTGGAGATGTGTCTGGGAAAGGTGGAAAGGGAAGCTTCGGAATTTCCTACAGCCTGGCACAAAACCTTGGCTTCAACATCTCCTATTCGCTCTCGTGGCAGGTAGGCCAGCAGATCGGCCCATACAAGGTGCCAGCTAACCACACCGGTGAAGCAACCTATGGTTTCCGCGCTATCACCATGACGGGAACTCAGCAGTTCTGTAAGGCGAACGGTACGTGGTCCGATGCGCTGCCTTGGATTTCGAGTGCGCCTGTGAAGAATGAAGTACGAGTCAAGCTCTACGATCTGGCATCTGGATCGATGAGCGAGACGTCGAATATCGGTGTTCAGGCTACCTCTGCAGAGTATCAGCAGGTTATTGAGCCAGAAGTGACTACTCCAAAGGGTGAAGCTCCAGCGGCTCCGCTCGCCAAGGATCTCTCGGTACGGCTCACCGCCGCTGCTGGTAAAGTCCCAGGATTCGCTGGGCTGGTGGCGCTTCGCGTGAAGAACGTGGGCACCGAACAGTACTACGGTGAATATCCAGCAGTGCAGTTCTTGGTGAAGGTCAAGACGGCTGACGGGCCAAAGGGTGTGGATCGCTTGATTACGCCTGGATACTTCAACGGTGCTTACACCGAGGATCTTGGATTTGATCGTAAGACGTCAACTCGTAGCTTCCTTGTGACACTCTCGAATCCAATTGAGCCAGGTGAGGAGAAGCTGATTGCTAACTTGAACTTCGGTGATGGCAACACCAAGCTTGGCCGTTTGACTAACACCATTGAAGTGTCGCAGATTAAGCGCGTTGACGGAGACACCTCTACCTACAACGACATTCGTATGAACTCTCCGGAAATTACTACCACTGACGGTGGTGCTGCACATAACGGCATTTTCTGATGAGGGATTTCTGAGCTGAGCGATATCGGGTTTCGACATGATCTGAATTCGATATTGGTGACGCGAAAAGGCGGGGTGGCTGCCACTTTGAACTTTCACCATGTGAAAGGAAGTGGCAGCCACCCCGCCTAGTTCAGCTATTGCCAGCTGTGTTATTTCATTGGTTTGAAAAGTTCTGGGTGAGTATTGATGTATTCTTTGGCGTTGGTGACTGCATCGTCAATGTGTTTGCGTTGTGCGATGAGTTCATCAGCGTATTTGGTGATGATGGGTGCTTGAAGGTTGGCCCAGATTTCTACGAGCCGTGGAGTAGCGTTGAGTTCTTCTTGACACTGCGCTGCTTTGATAGCGGCAGTGAACGCTTCGGGAGTGCGATCATCTGAGGTGAATCCTTCAACATAGCCAGGGGAATCTTGACTCATTTTTAACCCTTTTGACTCATAACAGGAAGCAATCTCCGAAAAAACTTGCTGTGCGCGCTCGTCCTTCTTCACCTCGCTATATGTGTTTGAGATTTCATCTATCCAGGGTCCTTTTTGTGCGACAGTGTCAAGATCGAATTGGCTAACTTCCGGTTCTGGCCGACACGTTTCCACCATCTTGTCCTTTTGATTGTCTGGAACTTGACTATTAATAGCTGCTGGATGATTGGTGGGCATTTGCTTCGGCGGAGTTGATTTTAAATCTGGATTGCCGAAAGCATTTTTCTCGGCCATAGCTTTCGTCCATGGGCCAAATTGAGAAAAGGCTAATAATTTTCCATTACCCACACGATCGGGGGTCCATCCTACCCATGGGATACCCAGTTTTTCTCGAGCGCATTTCGCCATTGCTGCGCTTCCTGCCGAGAGTAAAATTTGCTGGTCTGCCAAGTTGAATGTGTAACGGTCGCTGGGGAGAGTAATGGTTAACGTGTCATGATTAATGTCTGGTTTAAGATTTAGTTCGTTAGGTGGTGAAGAGCTTTTATTTTCTTCACCACCTAACGAACAACTGGAAGCAAAAAAGCAAAGAATTACTGACAAAGCGAGACTAATTGTTTTCGGTGATTTCATTTAGAATCGTATTCTTTCTGTCGGTTTTGAATGCTTGTTTTGCTTTCAACAGATTTTTAGCAACCGCCGTAGGTGATGCGACTAATTCGGTTACTCCAGTTTTGTCCTGCGTAATCGCCATAACCAGCACCGTTGCTCAGATTGGGATCCTGATAGTTGTATCCCATTAGTGTTCTGCTAAACAGATAGAAGTATGGTCCCTCATTCACAAACCGAGAATCATAGAAGAGGGTTATACTGCAACTTGCACCGTTGGCTACTACCGAGTTTGCGCGATTGTCAATTCCTGAGTAAACAGGTGAGGAATGATCCTCGTTGTATGCGAATCCGCCGTTGTAGTCGTTATATGTCCAAAGGCAGGACGCACCTAGTTGGCAGTTTGCATTGCCAGCGTTAGCGATTGGTGCGGTTGCGAGTAGACTAGTTGTTGCGAGTGTTACGGCCGCGAGGGTTGCCTTAATGCTCCGAGTTTTTTACTCATTGGTTTTCCCTTCGTATAAAAGAGTTTTTAATCAGACGTCTTTGCCTGATAGAAACATATTAATAGTGTCTCAAGCCTCGTGCAATCAATTTGAGAATCATTTTTTAATGATTTACCAACATATGAACTGACCTTTTGCCTGTGGAAAAATTCGAGGATGTTTTCCTATATATGCATCCAATATGGGATATTTCCTTATCAGTAAACCCCTTCTGAATCTTAGCTATTTAGAAACTATTTCATTGCAGAGTTGCCGGCATTTTGGGCATCGGTTAAGCCTTGTTTGACTGGCACTGAACCCAAGAACAGATCCATGAGCTTTGGCATTGCCTTTTCAAGGCCAGCATTGACTTTCATGCCGCGTGGAGCGGGTGTCGTTTTACCAGCGGCGGCATCAACAAACACGGACACATCCACGTTCTTTTTTGCCCAGTAATCAACAAATGCTCGCTGAGCATCTTTCGCTCCAGGGAAAGCAACTCCTTCTGCTGCAAGTGGGCGTTGCCCATCAGCACTTCCAAGCCAAGCGAGCACCTTCTTTGTAGCTTCAGGATTCTTCGTCTTGGCATTTCCAACGGCAGCCACACCGTGAACTACCCCCACACGTCCTTGCGGACCTGCAACCATTGGCGCAACACCCCAGTTAATATTGGCAGACTCTGAGATCTTCTTTAATGAATAAGGACCAGACTGGAACAGTGCCAATTCGCCACGTGCAAACATATCGCGGGTGAGATCACCTTTTGTATTGGTTTCACTTGCTGGCGGTGCTACATGATATTTGTTAATCATGTCGACGACGTACTGGAACGCTGCTTCTCCTGCAGGTGATGCGAAAGCGAAGGTATCGTCGTCGTTTTGCAGTTTGCCACCATTTTGGGCGAGAAAATCGAGCCAGATGCCTTGTAGATCAGCTTGCGCATTGAAGCCAAAAACTTTCGTTGCGGCTGGATTGAACTGCGGCGCGGTAGCGTTATGACCTTGAGCATCAACGGTAAGCTTCTTAGCTGCAGCTAGGAGAGTATCATTACCGCTTGCGTTCGGTGCCCAGGTGAGTTTGCTCGGATCTACACCTGCTTTTGCCACGAGGTCTTTGTTGTAGAACAGTGCGATAGAGTCCCACAGCTGGGGGATTCCCCAAAGTTTGCCGCCCCGCGTGTAGAGATCGACGATCGATTCTTGCCAAGCGTCGTGTTTATCCCCGATAGCTTGGGAAATATCCATAATGTTTCCGGCTTCGGCAAGTTGTGCGAAGTTTGAGGAGTTCACCCAGTAAACGTCCGCTGCTTGACCTGAGGAAATATCAAGTGGAAGCTGTTTCCAGTACGAGTCCCATGGCACCACGTCTACTTTTACAGAAATATTCGGATTCTTTTTCTCAAATTCTGCAAAGGATTTTTTATATGCAGGAGCTGCGGAATCGTCCCATAAACGGAACGTGACGGTGGTTTTTTCGCCGTCGTCTTTCGAGGACTTCGAATCGGTAGCGGGCGAGCAGGCCGCTAAACTTAGCGCAGCTACTGCTGCTAGGGCAAAGGACTTTTTGAGTGATCGGATCACGATTACCTCTTTGAATCAGACAATGATGGTTTTATAGAAAGTCTATACTCTGGTAATGCCAATGGAGCGGATAATTTGCTTGTTGAATAACAAGAAGAGCACCAGAAGTGGGAGCACGCAGAGCGTCGTTGCTGCCATAACGAGCGTCCAGTTGGCAGAATACTGAGTTTGGAGAGCTGCGGTTGCCACCGTGAGCACATGCCACTGGGGATCTTGGGCGATAATATTGGGCCACATGAAGTTGTTCCATTGTGAAACAACCGTGATGAGCAGCAAGGTTGCCAAAATTGGCTTATTGGTTGGCAGCACGATACTCCACAACTGCCGCCAAAATCCGGCGCCGTCCAAGGTAGCGGCGTCAAGAAGTTCTTGCGGAACAGAGCGGAAATTTTCACGGAGTAGGAAAATGGCGTAAGGCGATCCGAGCATAAAAGGCACTACAATTCCGGCAAAAGTATTGCGCAAACCTGCAGCACTTATTGCGCCAAAGAGCGGGATCATAGTAACAACCGCAGGAATCATGAGCGTACACACGTACGCCCAAAAAATAGTATCGCGTCCCGGAAAGCGCAGTCGTGCAAAAGCATAAGCTGCCAAAACGGAGGACGTCATTTGCCCAATAACCATCACCAATACCACTTGAATTGTGATAGCGAGTGGCACGATAAAAGAGTGATCGGTAAAAAGGCTGGTGTAGTTATCAAAAGTGACTGGCGTGGGAAGTGCTAATGCGCCGTCGTTAACTAGCTGTTTCTCGGTTTTGAAAGAAGTGAGAATAGAAAATACAAAAGGAATAAGAGTGAGCAAAGCACCACCGATGAGCAGCAGATACGTCACTACATAACTGAAAAATCGCCGCGGCATGCGAGACTGTGGTGTGCGAGGTGACTGCCGCACCGTCGTCTGCTGTGAAAGCTCTGTTCGGGACTGTTTCATCGCTCATCACTCATTTCATACGTGATTCGCGTGCGGAAATAGCGCTGTTGAGCCACCGTAATCAGCACGACGACGATCGTGAGCAGTACCGCCATAGTTGCTGCTTGTCCGATTTGCGGAGAGGTGAAAGCAGCAGAATATATGCGTGCTGCGATGACGTCGGTTGTGCCGCCTGGATAGCCAGGGTTTCCGCCAGTGAGACCAAATACGAGGTCATAAACCTGAAAAGACCCAATAAGCGACGTGACCAGCACGAAAAAAGTGGTTGGGCGAATGAGGGGCAGCGTGATGGAGAAAAGTCGGCGCACCGCACCAGCACCGTCTAATACGGCAGCTTCGTAGATGGACGCCGGGATCGCTTGCAGGGCAGCAAGGAAAAACAGGGAAATATAGCCCACATTTTGCCAAATGTACACAAACGCAACTACTGGTAAAGCAGTAGATTCATTGCTCATCCATGCAGTTGTAGTGCCTAAAACGTTGTTTATCAATCCGGTGCGAGGGGCGAGAAGCCACGACCACACAATGCCAAGAGAAAGCGGCGCAGCAATCCACGGTAGTACGAAGCACAATTGCAAAAAGCGCGATCCAGGAAGTCTCCTATTCAAACCAAGGGCAATGAGCAGGCCACATACTATCGCGCCGGGGATAGCGAGAACTGAGAACACCGCCGTCGTAAAAATTGAACGCCAAAATTCTGGGTCACTAGAGATGGAGATGTAGTTATCAAAACCCACCCAGTGTGGAGGCGAGATCAGGTTCCATTCGGTAAAAGACAGCACAAGCACGGCAAATACTGGCACGATGAGAAATAATCCCACGCCAATAAAACTTGGCAGAAGCATTGTATAAGCGGTGCGGATTTCCGCTTTTCTTGCACTTGTGCGGGAGCGATTCTGAGCAGAAGCAGGAACAGAAGCAGGCGAATCGCTGGCGTCCTGTGGTGTGCCATTAAGTGAATGAACGTGCCAAGTGGAAGCTTGACCAGGTGACGTATGTGCCGGTTTAGTACGTGAGAAGTATTTTGCCATGAGGGCGTAGCACCTCCCCGTTTCGCTGATTCGTCCATACTAGAGCGAAATGAGGTGAAAATGATCGTGAGCAGCGTGCACATGACTGCACAGAGCGAGGGCGCCGGTGACGTTCCACCGTGTGCCCGTGGGGACACACACCAATCCAGAGCGGTTCAACAGCAGGAGCGTTGCGAATACGCGCTCGCGGCACTCCGCCGATTTGAGTGCAGATACGTGCCCAGTGTGCATCATGCCCATGACCAGGCCCGGCAAGCACGTGAGCGATCTCGTGCAAGATAACACTCCGCACTTCCTGCTCGGAATAAAGCTCCATTAGCGCTGACGAAAGAGAAATCTGCTTTTTCGTAAAATTCGCCATCCCAGCTCGCCGTTTCGCACCATCAAAAACGAGCGCCCAAGAACCTAGCCCGTGGCGATGCATCAAGCCACGTGCCAGAGTTTCTACGCTCGTCAGATCCATAAGTTAAGAATAAACGTAACTTCCCGCTAATTTCCGTTGCCAACCGAGCATGTTCTTCAATGTGGGCAAATGCTCGTTGTGATGTACCGTTGAGATATGCACGATAGCGCGAATTATCACGACTTTACGCCCTCAGCACACAAAAACGAACACTACGCTGACGTGGTAGTGATTGGTGCTGGGCAAGCGGGTCTATGCTCCGCCTATGAACTGTTGCGACGTGGCTTTGTGGGCTACGCGGGCGACCGGCGTCGCCCTGAAAATGCTGATAATGGAGCTGCTTATGTGTGCGGCGATCAAGGTGACTCGGAGAATCTTGAAGCTCGCGAGAAGAATCTTGCGGGTAAAAATGGGCCAGGAGCAGGTACTTTTGTGGTGCTTGACGGTGAAGTTGGACCTGGCGGCGCGTGGCGGCACCGGTGGCGCAGCTTGACGATGTCAACTATCAACCATATTGCCGATTTGCCTGGAATGCCGGTGGGTGAAATTGATCCGGCAGCGCCGTCGTCGCTCTTTGTGTCGCAATATTTTGCGGACTATGAACACGAGTTTGACCTGCCGATTTTACATCTGGTGAGGGTTGTAGCCGTGGAGGACGTGCCGGAAACTGGGCTGCTACGGGTGAGGACGACGTCGGGCACGTGGTATGCGCGGCGCGTCATTAACTGCACGGGCACGTGGACGCGGCCCTTCGTGCCGCATTATGAAGGCGCGGAACTGTTTCGTGGCCAGCAATTTCACACCCAGAATTACCCAAGGGCAGATCGGTTCTGGGGTAAACGGGTGATGATTGTTGGTGGTGGAATTTCGGCGTTGACGCACCTAGATGAGGTGTCGCGGGAAGCGAAAAAGACGATTTGGGTTACTCGCACTCCGCCGCGTTGGCGTGAGGACGATTTTTCACCGATGAACTCGTTGAGCATTGAGGCGGGTCGGGCAGTTGAGCAGCGCGTACGTGAACGGGTGGAGGTTGGGTTGATGCCTTTGCCGGTGGTTGCGGAAACCGGGCTGCCGGAGAATGACATGGTGCGCGACATGCGTGCGCGCGGCGTGCTGAAAAGGCGCGAGATGTTCGATCGGCTCGATAAACACGGTGCGTGGTGGGGCGAGAAGTTTGTGCAGCTTGACGCGATTATTTGGGCAACTGGTTTTCGGGCTGAGTTGCGGCATTTGGCGCCGTTGAAGTTGCGTTCTGAGCGTGGTGGTGTGCAGATGCGCGGCACGCGGGCAGTGTGCGACGAGCGGGTGCACCTGTTGGGATACGGGCCAAGTGCTTCGACTATTGGGGCGCGTCGCGATGCGCGCGTGGCTGTGCGAGAGATTGCGCAGGAGTTATCGGAGAGTGGGAGCTAGGGGCTTGATAACTCAGAAGTTATCAAGCAATGCGGATTCGAGCATCTCCTCGCTCAAATTCGAGTGATAAAGTGCCGCCGATTGCGTTGAGATATCCACGAATTGTACTAAGTTTTGCGTTTTCAATATCGCCCTGTTCGATTTTGGAAACTTGGCGTTGAGATACGCCGATTCGTTGTGCGAGTTGTTGTTGGGTAATGCCTAAGCTCTTGCGTAATTCACGAAGTCGATATGCGCGGACTTCTGTGAGCATTTGTTCTTTGTATTTATCCACTTCGGTTCGGTCGACTGGGTGGGCTTCGAGGAATTGTTCGAGTGTCATTGCCATGGTGCTATCCTTCTTGTTTTGCGAGGTATTGATCGTAAAGCTTATCTGCAATAGGAATGTTCTTTCTATACCATCTGTTCCATTGGTTAGATTTGTCCCCACCAATCAACATAATTGCCCTGCGCTTAGGATCAAATGCGAATAAGATTCGTAGTTCTGTTCTTCCTGAAGATCCTGGTCTTAACTCTTTCATATTTTTGTGACGTGATGCCGTCACGCTATCAACTAATGGACGACCTAAGGTGGGGCCGTGTTCTTGTAAAAGTTCTAACGCCGCAATGACTTGTTGTTGCGACTTTTTATCTAGCGAAATAATCCATTCAGTGATGAGCTCGACATCCAGATCCCACATAAATATATTTTAGAACTTGTAAGTTCTAAAATCAAGAGGGGGAACAAGCTTTGTAGGGCTAGTGCTTGTTCTAATGCGACAGCATTATTGGCACGCTTGTTCAGCAGTTTTGTGTGGTTGTTGTCGCCTATCGAATCTAGTTTTATAAACATTTATAGAGTTTGGGCAGCAGCGATTGAGTGACTGAGCCGATAGGAAGTGCCATCGTTGAGCCTTTCCAGAAGTCCGGCATCGATAAGGTAGCGCCTAAGGGTGGCGAAGTCGTCGGTCACTACTTTCAGCCGCTCGTTAACTTGTGACTCTTGCAGATTGTCACTTTGAGAAAACAGGCGTAGTGCGAGATAGTCGAGGTGACTAACAACGACTGCTCCAGCTGGAAGAAAGTGATTTATCAAAACCATTTGGGCTATGACGAGGTAGTTTTTCTTGCTGAAAGTAAGTATTTTGAGTTGCAAGAAATGCCGTCTTTCTACGAAAATCTCGCTGGCAGTGTGCCCTAAATATATGAGAGTGTTGTGCGAAGCGTTTCCGCCCAAGACCTGGTTTCAGAAAGACGACGGAGCCTCTCAGTAGCGTTGTAAGTTGCGCTAGTTGCTTTGGTTTACTTTGGTGCGAAGCCAAATACGCGACAAAATCTGACACCGCTGTGTAGGATAAAGCAATCTATAGCGATAAATATTCGCACTGTGTGATGGAAAGTGGGTTTCGCATGTCTTGGTGGGAAATAGTTGGATGGACTGGTTCCGTGCTCGTCGTCGTAAGCTTGATGGTTCCCAGCGTGCGTAGATTCCGCATTCTTAATCTCACAGGCTCGTTGATCGCAACGATTTATAACGTGTTCTTTGAGATCTGGCCGTATGCGGCGATGAATGGTGCAATCGTGCTCATCAACATTTACTGGTTATGGCGATTGAGTCAACAAGGTGAAAGTGAAGAACGCGGATATTCCGTGGTGGCGGTGAATGATGATAATTCAATAGTGCAGCGTTTTCTCTCACGCAACGGTGCCTCTATATCCGCTGCTTATCCACAGTTCACCAAAGATGCGCTGATCGGAACACGATCTTTCTTAATAATGCACGACGAGGAAATAATCGGACTATTTGCGGTACGGCTCGGTGAGGACGCGAAAGCTAACGTCGTTGTTGACTATGTAACAGAGCGTTTTCGAAATTTTACTCCAGGCAAATTCATTTACACTAACCACAAGCTTTTTGCAGATTTGGGTGTGCGCACGCTTTTGCTTCCTGCCAATGACACGTCGGACGTGGCTTACTTCAGAAAACAAGGCTTTGATGGCGATATTGTTCTGACGAAGAGTTTCTAGATTGCACTGATCCCTGAAAGTTGGACGGTTATTTGTTTTGTTTTTTGCGTTGGAGATAGATATAGCACCCGATAATCCAGATTAATGTTGCCACGGCAAGTACGGTAATGATGATTTTCGTTTGCGTATGGATTCCTCCAAAGAAGAATGGGAGTGCCCATAAGAATATGATTGAAAAGCTTTGAAAAAGAGCGGCTTTTATATCGTCCATGATTTTTCTTTCTCTCGCTAATATCCTGCGCAACCTAATAGTGTTAAGCCCAGACGTGCGAGTGAGTTAGCATGTCTGAGTGAATCAGCGTGGCAGATTCCTTTCACATCCATCCACGCTTTTGTGATCGCAGTTACATTCTAAAAGGTTGCTGTGTCATGGTTAATGAAACGTAAATATTCTCATTAACTATTCACGCATATGTGTTATCGTTCTCTGCGTGTTTTAATTTCGACGATGGGTGTGCCGGAGTGTACCCTTGTTGAATTTCCGGCAAGTTCCTGCTCCCGCCTGCGAGTTACGAGAAAATTCAGGGTTGATTTAGTTGTATGACGACGACGTAGCCCCAGTAAAATATGCAACAGGATATGGAGGCGGGGATAAATATGTATAGCTTTCGGAAAACATTAGAGTATAAGAACTCTGGTTACAGGGCCTCGTTTGCCTAGGTGGGTCTGTTAATCAAGGAATATTTTCCTCAAGATACGAAAATTTCTAAGCATAAGAGTACCTTTCGGATTCGCCCTTTCTGTGGGCAAGTTTATTGGTTACAGCTGAAGATATTTCACTCCTCATCGAAAATCGGTTTCTCAATAAGGTGTCGTTATCGTGTTCATGGAGCCGGCTACTCTCACGTGGTGAAAATTTCGCAACAAAATGAGAGTCGAGATTTTTCGGACGAGTGTCAGAGTTTGTTGAATGAACTTGTTTATATTGTTTCGTGCATGGCTCATGAGCGTATTTATGTTCATGGTGAGGGTAAGAAATTTTCTTTAGCATTTCCCGTAGCGCCTGGTAGTGAAAAGTTTTATGTGCACACGCGCACGTGGCGAAGTATGCATGTTGATTTTTATGAAGATTCGTTCGAGATTCGTAGTCGCGATAACGTGATTGGCGGCTTTGAGCGGCTTCTGTTGTTCAAACCGCAACCAGGCCAGGTTGGCGGTGTTTCTGGATTTATCACAGAGTTGGAAGAATCGAATGATGTACCGCAGCAATTCACGAACGGCTTTGACTCCAATTACACCGAAAAAGGAATGATTCTAGGATCATTTTGGAACGTTGCGATTACTAAGCGGGACTATATTTGGTTTATTGCCGGTATGTTCATTGCCATTTGGGTGTTTGACCATTTTTCTTCATAGAAGCAAGAATATTTCTAGAAACTTAAATAAAGCGTGGTTCGCTGATTGATCTTCGATTAATCGAATGTTTGGGAAGATATAGCTGCCGTTTTGTGAATTAATATAGAACCCCACGATGAAGTGGATTTATTGGGAGATGTGCAAAGTCCCCCTTGTAGGCAAAAATTTAAGAGATTAAGAGGGAGGTCCTCTCATGCGTGTGAAAGCTCTTGATGTTTTAGATCCTGAATTTTATGGAGGAGGGTTCGATTATCCTCGTTTTAGAGCAAACAGAAACTACCTGGTTCTGGCGAGGTATACCAACATCCAGTATCGCTGGTTTCGTGACCCTTTGGTAGATGAACAGTTTTACATTTTACACGAGGATTGCGATTTTGATCCGTATCTTTCTCGTAGGGGTTCGTATCCGATGTTCTTTCCAGTGAGACTCTTCGAGGTAACAGATGGAGATTGTCTCACGTGGGAGACGCGCGAATACAAAGATCGGAAAGGGCGTGTAGAAAGAGTTATCTCAGCTGATAGTAAATTCTTTGAATTGCTCGACATGCCGGCATTTTTCGACAACATCACTGATGGTGCACCTGAATACTTCGCCGCTCTTTACGAAAAATTCCCGCCCGAGACGTGGTTTGAGGGAGGAGAAGTTGGATATGAGAAGTTCGCTTTGCTTTTTGATGAGTATAAAAAGCTTGTTGATGAATCGTGGAGTTACAACGGAGATCCTACTGAACGGTTAGATACTCTCTCGCGACTGCGACGCGAAATCGGGCAGCTTGAAGGCTCGGTTGAATTTCCGGCAAGTTACGATCCAGAACAGCTTTCTCAATATGATGCAGATGTAGAATCGCTCAAAAACTGGCTGATCTCAAGATAAAATCAAATAATTCTCGCCAGTACAAGTATAAAGATTGAATAGGTCTTTGTTATGTACGCCCAGAACAAAGATGGTTCTTTGCCGTTCAAAAAATACGCTTCGCCGTTGCATGACGTAAATTGCCGAGTTGTTATAGATTCAACCGCACTCAATATTGCACCACTTCGTGGCAGTTGACGATCTTTCATGGCCTGACACGTCGGGGTTTTGAGTTTTCTATTCAGAGGTTCCGTGGGCGTGATATTCGAGGTGGTGAGAGCTGTGCTTACGTGTAAAAGTGGCCGACTATTCATAGGAATGAGCGTCTCGAATACCGACGTCTTACGGATTTTATTTACTTATTGAAAATCGGAAAGTTCTTCCTTTCGGTTACTGATGTCCAAACCGTGGTGGCGTTTCCAAAGAATTTAGCGTGCGAAGTTTATGACGTCTATATTTGCGTTCACCCTTTGGGAATGACGCCGCAGCGCGTAACCATTGAATCGTGGTCGAGTGATCAGGTTCAGCGTAAGCTTGATGTGTTTGACTTTAAGCGTGAAGAGTTCGATTTCTTGGTTGAGAAATTTTCGCACGTGCTTGATGAGCCTGTGTGGACCTTACATCCTGAGGAGATTGAAGACTTGTGGGTCGATGTCTCCATTCGTGAACAGATCAACGATTGCTTGAGTATCCTTCATACGAAGGGAGACGACGTCGATACACCGCGTTTGGCTCGTATCGATTCTTTGTGGCGAAGTTCGATCAAGAACTATGTGGATACGGGTGATCCTGTGTTTTATGGCTATTCACAGGGAATTGATTCGGATCATTGGTGGTTCCATCTCGATGAAATTGCTTCAATCCCCGATGATTCATTTCCGGTGTCCTATCCATAATCTAACTTTGAATTATATGGTGTTTTCTAGCTATATAGAGATGGAATATGGAATACTTAATGCTTCGATGCTGCGATGGAGCGGCTTGTGAAAGTTTCGATGTTGTTGAAATGATGCGGATAGAATCCAGTGCGCTTCAACTAAAATGAGGGCATGGGTGCTTATCGAATGAAAATTAGCCTTAGGGACGGTATCTATGGGTAGATACGATGAGCGACGTAATCGTCGTCGAATAAATAAGCTGAACGTGCTTCTATCAGATAAAGAAAAGCAAACAAATCTTGTTGTTCGAAAATTCAAGTTTGAGAATTCGGTATTGCGATCCGGTTTTCACTTAACTGGTTTCTACCATGGTCAACGAATTCGGTTGAGTAATTATACTTATTTCCCTTGATTGCATAGTTGTGATGATTCGAAGACGATTGCATCTAGATGTGGTCTCGAGTTCCCGAAATCGTACACTCGTGAAGAGTTTGAAAAGTACGCGTTTATTGGACGAGATGATGAAAATATTCGGATTGCTTGGTGTAACTCTGAAACAAAACTCTGTGCACTTCAGACATTCAAACAACCTTGGTTCTTGAATTTGTTCTTGAAGAAACCGCGAACTGAAATCTGGCGATATGACCGAGTTCGGCAGGAGTTAAATCCAGTTGAGCGCGAACTCGCGATAAGTGATTTTGTTTCGCCTCCATCGACATTGAGTGGCCGTCGATGGGTGCACAGAAATATATGGCCTCATAAAATTTCGGGGAAAACATTCTTCTTGATCTTGGTTCTTTGTACACTGTGGTCGTTATTGGTTCGGTTGATCTTTGATTTGATTTGGCCAGTCACGTGAGTAATCTTTGCCCAAGCTTCCAAGTGTTGTGCTAACTGCTTGATTATCACCCATTGACGCTACGATGAAGCGGCTCGTGAAAGTTTCGGTGTTGTTGAAATGATGCGGATAGAATCCAGTACGTCCCAGTTGACCCAAGAAGCAACTTTTTCAGTCGTTCGAGTTGGAAAGGGCATAGAGTACCGATTCAATCGGGTAGAAGCGAACGTATAATTAGTCGATTCCATTTTGACTTATTGAGATACTAAACATGGCCTGCTTTTATAAAGGAGTTTGCTATGAAAGTTCGACCTTTGAATGACGTCCGTCGTTCCTCGGCTAATGGCGAGTTAACTGAGCTCCACAGCACAAAGGAGTACGTGGTCTATGCTCGTGACGACGGCGGAAAATCACCTAAATATTGGCTCATGCCAGAAAGAGGAAGTAGCTTTTCATACGAATTCAATATCTATGATTCAAAGTTATTTGCTGTTACGGACGATTCGGAAGACGGGTGGATCGAATTCCCATACAAACGGCGTAATTTTGTGATGCGAATATTGAATGGTTCACCGTTCGGGGAAGGACTTAGAGGCACACCTAGTTTTATCGAGTGGTTTGGTTGGCCACGTGGAGAGCAAGAACTGTTCTACGAGGGTGAGTTCGTTAGTATGGCAAACTATTTCGAGCTTTTCCCAGAATTAGAACCCGAGTTTTCCTCCCGATACGCTTCAATTGATGAACTGGTAGGGCGTGCAGCCATCACAAATATCAATAGTATCGAGTTGCTGGAATTCATCGAGCAGCGCGGTTATCAGCTAGTGTTCAAACAAATGGACAATTTTTACTCCTATGTAGAAGCTGAGTTTGAGCTTAGCGATGGAATCCAAGTTGGCTTGGGTTTTGATTTTCTTGGTGAGTTAATCTATGTGAACGTCATGCAAACCAGCTTTGAGAATCTCGCTCGGATTGACGGGTACACTAGTGCCGATTTCATTCGCCTTGCAAAAGAACTCGTCACGGGAGAATACACCATAGTTTCTAAGTCACGACGGCGATCAACCTTGGAAACTGCCAGTGGCTTTAAGAGCTTCATTAGACGGAAGTGACTCTTGAAACCGTGCGCATGGGGTATCTTTAATCAACTGATTATTATTTTGGTACTACAAAGGAAATGTTCATACACGCAGATGGATAAAAACTTGGCGTGATGATCATTTGTAATGGAGTGAGTGAAAATGAACGACTTATCGTCAATCAACGACAGTCTGATTGATTTGATTAATGAATGTAATAGCCGTTACCCAGGCTTCATGCATGTAAATGAGACGACGGCGAAACTGAGCGTTTGGATTCAATTTACCAGGTGCGCGGTGCTCACGATCCATTACGGAATTTCGCGCGTCATCGGATGCGGTATCGTGCCGAAGAATTTCTAGGGACACTTATGAATGAAATTCCACGTGGACAGCGGTTTAAGCAAGAAATCGCCCTAAAGCTAGAACGCTTACTGAGTATCCCTCACGAAACGCTAGAGCACGACGACGGTGTTGTTGAGTATCTTTTTGGCTCGAAGTGTTCTTTCAAAATTCTGTGTTTGGATGAAAAGTTTGGTATTTGCGCTGAGTTTCAAGAAATATCTGTGGGTGCGGGGATCGGGATTCCTCGGGTGCTATATTTGCTTGGGAACACTGTAGAGAGCGCCGTGGATTTCTTCAATCATCTTGTGGATTCGCTGTTTGATGGTATGATCTACACCTCGTCCGGTGTTGGTTATTTCCGTGTTGACTGGCTTCCATATCGTTATCTCGCCATTCCCTCGCGAACGAAGTCAGGGAACTTTGACGTGTTTTTCTTAAAGCCTTCTCTTGTTGATGTGAAAAGGCGTTCGCGGTCTTGGAAACTCGACAAAGTTAGAAAATCCTTGGTGGCGCTTAACGTTGACACAATGTGGATTGAATACATGCTTGATCGTTATTGCCAATTGGTTTGGACTATTGAAACGGATTATCCGATTCATGCAGATGATGAGTTTCACAATTCTAAAGATTGGCAAGAAATTTTCTCAGAATGTGTGTATGCGCGAGAACAACTAAATAACTCGATCCCAAAGATGGTTCGGTTCGGTTTAGGCGCATGGGTCAACTATGTCCGTGTCCTTGACCAACTCTTACAACATGCGTTGACGACTTATGAAATAGAACGTTCCATACTTGATTTTCTTGCCGCGCATGAACATGAGCCGGCTTATAAATGGTGGTTCAAGCTTGCCGAAATTTCACTACTTTCGAAAGCTGATTTGCTGACGTTGTATGTGGAAGCTGGTGATGGTACCTCTAAAGAACCAAACTCAGACCTACAAGATCGTGATGTGATGGTGCATCGGTACAGTTCTGATCCTTTTGAATATTCAGATCGTGAATGGCTTGAATCAGTCGAAAAGCTCAATATTGCAACGTTTATAGAAAAAATATACGATGATGAAACTGGGAATCTCAGGCGTGTGAAAGCTCAATATTCTGTTCTTGATATTGTTCTCGGATTTGATCAAGATGGAAAATTTTCTACATTTGAAGTTCCTCATTTTCATCCTCAAAGACATCAAGCTGTGCGCGATCTGGAAGCATCGGAGCTTCGACAAATACTGATCGCTATCTTGATTGGGATGTCTGGGCTACATAAAGGAAAGTTCGTAGCACGACTTGAGGTATTTTTGCCTGAAAAGAAAGTTGTATTTTGGGCTCAACGTATTGTTCTTCAGTATGTAGTTTTAAGGAAATTCTTTCTGAAGCGATGAAGTGAAGGGAACGGTGTGTAGATGAATCTCACCGATGAATGGCTAAAAGAGCTTCACAGCAAAACGTGTACGGTGCTGCGCGTTTTGCATCATGGTAAATCACTCGTAGTTGTTTTTACGAAGCCTTTTCCTGCCCATGCGCTTGACGGAGAACAGTTCCTTGTTTTTACGCTTACCTTTTCGGGTGTGCAGCATTACCAGCAGAATTACCAATCGAAAAATACTCTGCACCACAGTTCAGCGGTGAAATCAGATCCCCTTGATCGTCAAACTTCTCCCTCTGATTCAATGTTTTTGCTCAATGCGCTCGAAATTTCTGGGTTGGATGCTACTTCCACCATTGAAAATTCCGACTTGGTTTCGTGTGCTTTTCCCTGCGATGTAAAGCTTGTTATTGGAAGTAAAGAGTTTTCCTTCACCTGCGACGACATTGCCTTAGACACCTATGCTCAGGACGGTAAAGAATGAAAGTTCAGCTCATATCGACAAGTGTGGAATACGACGTCGTACTGATCCAAAAGACCTGGAAGAATACCTATTTTTATCTCGCAAGCTATTCCGACGACGCTCGCCTCGTTCCTTATGGTTCTCGCGTGCCGCAAAGGCAAGTGAGGGTGCTGGATCCTGCGCAACCAAACTGGGTTTCTCCTCGAAAAATACGCGGTTACTTAGGAACTATCACCACTGATGAGCGTTTAATTTCTTACCTGGAGAGAGAACCATATTTTCTTCGCTCACTCAGGGAAGGAGTTCGCGGACCTGTTGAAATTATTAATCTAATTTTTGCGTCAGACGACACCGCTTTAAGTATTCTTAACGATAAGCGCGATGTCAGTGGTCTACTAGTTTCTCAACAACAAGTAGAGCGATATGTGCGTAGCGAAATGCGGGCTTTGATTTCACGCATGAGCGAGACGGACTGTAACTGCCGTTTTGTCGATGACGTAGTTCGATTCTCCCAAGATAATTGGTGGCTATCCCTCAGGAATGATTCGATTGTCGGTTATGAACTTATGGTTCACGTTCAAGAAGGCGACAAGAGTGTTGGACTTTGGGTTAACGAGGATACGGATGCCTATCCGCTTTTCGAAGCTGACGAAGCATGGCGAACCTTGATGTTCGTGGATGCTGCAAAAATCGTTGTAGACGCGCTGTTTAATGGTGAGATTTACAGCGGAGCGGTTGCCGGGAAAAGCTATCTTGCAGTTCCCGCTGGTGAGGACGATTTGTATATCGTTTGTGAAGGAGAACTAAAGCGCCGTCGTCAAACATTGACGATGACGAATACAACCAAGTGGACCCGTGACCAAGTGGTAGAAATGCTTGTTCCTATTCAAGTTAAGTAAGTAAATCGTGGTGACTGAAATTGAACGACCTTGACTTTCTCAAGCTTTGCAGTGATTTGCCGCTTTTCCATGATTCATTGCAGCGTATTGAACACTTTGACGGTGTATTTTGGAAGGTGAATTTTACACATTCGGCTTCGTGCGATGAAGGATTTGTATTTCATTTTGCCGATGTAGGTGCGTCGGTAGGTCTTGGATCTGTGCCCGGTTATGAGTTTCAAGAGCTCAACGGTAAATGGTCGAGCATATTCCAAGGCGCATGCTGGGTGCTAGATTCGCTGCTTTCGGGAAATATCTATACGCAGCGCATCAATAAAAAGAATGCCTGCGTAGCGATTCCTTCAATGTGGCAGCCAGATAGTTATGACGTATATTTTTCCGATCTTTCACACAAAACCAGTCACGGACATTGTGAGCAATGGACGGCAGAGCAGGTATTTGCACACTTAGTAAAGATCGATTTTTATCGTGATTTGCTTGCGTCGCTCATTAACTTTTACCGGTACGATCTAGAGTTCGACATGGGTATTGGCCCATCTTACGAAAGCGATATTCGTGAAGTTGTGGAGTTTAGATCCCTCATTAGCCGAGCCCTATCAGATATGCACCAGCGCGATATGCACGTTGATCTACGTGTTCTCCGCAAATGCGACGAGCTGTGGCAGGGGCAGTTGGGGGAGTTTTATGCGCGGGGTGGTTCGTTTGTGGGTGAGGTTCCGTTCTCGGATGAGCCGGCTGTGAAGTGGTGGTGTCATTTAGCGAAGTTTGATTCGCTGTCTGGTTCTGATTTGGCGACGGTTTTTGTTGAAGAAGGCGATGATGACGGCGGTGTGGTTGCGTTTCGTTGTGATGATCTGGGTGTGTGTTTAGGTTTAGAGACTTGGCTTGATTGTTTGCGTGATCGTGGCTGTGAGGTGGTTGTTGAGGACGTTGCCGATGGTGTTGATGGTGTGGGGGTGCGTCGTCGTTGGCAAAGGATTGTGGTTCGTGCTGGTTGGTGTGTGGTTCGTCTTGGTGTTGTGGATGGGTCTTTGACTGGGTTTGGTGTGGATGGTTTCGTGTTTCCGCAGCTGTGGCTTGGTAAACGGCTCACGGACGCGCAGATACGCGAACTCACCGAAGCTGTTGTGACCGGTAAGGACGCTTATTTGTGGCACGCTGGTAACTGTGGTTTGCTCACGATCAATATTAACGAGCGTTTTATATGCGGAATTGGGAAAATTTTGATGTTTATCGCTGGAAAGGGAGTATCCCAGCAACAGTTGAGCGACCAGTGGCGCAGTGGGCGCAACCAAAGGTTATGGCGAAACTGAAACGATTCGATGCATATGTGAGCTGGTATAACTCTGTTCTAGGTCAGTATCGAGGAGGCGTTCGCTCGGGTTGTGCCGAGTGTGACGATGAAGATTTTGAGGAAATGATTTTCTTACGCGGAGAACTCAACAAACTGATTCCGTGTTTGATTCAAACGGGACGACATGTTGATATGCAAGAAATTCGCGCTTTAGATGCCGCATGGCAGCAACAGCGTGATGAGCAACGGTGCGACTAGCTACCGTGACTTCCTCAAGCTTTGCACTGATCCGCTAGCTACCTCCCGAGTAGCTTCTTAATCCTCTGAGGTGAGACTTTCACGCGCGTGCCTAGCTGCTGAGCAAATAGCGAAACCCGCAATTCTTCCACCAGCCATCGTGCTTGCACCAATACGGCTGCGCGCGCGGCGTCGTACTCCACCTGCTCAAACTCTTCGCGCTCGCGGTTTACCAGCTCTTCAATATCCGCCACCTGCCATGCGAGCGCATCGTCAGCCGCCGGATTATTAGCCGCTTTCGTGATGCGCAGGCCTGCGGCCTTCAAGAAACGCGGCAAATCGGGCAAATACTCCTCGGGAGTGGCAAAAATGAAGCCATCAAAAATGAGCGCGGTAATCTGTTCACGCACGTCATGCACCGTATTGATCAGCGCCACCGACGTATTCTCCCGGATCAAAGCCTCAACATCTCCCCAGGCCTGCAATACGCGCACCACAATCTGTGCCAGCCGGTACGTCTCGTCTTCAATACGGTCGCGCACATAAGCGCGTAGCTGCTCGAACTCTGCCGCACGTCGAACTCTACCCAGCGGAGTTTTTTCTTGTTTCGCCCATTTCTGCGCAACGTTCCGTGCCGCTGTAAGTTGCAAATCTGCCACAAGAGCTGCGGTATTTTTATAAGGCGACGCCGCGAGCGTGAGCGACTCTGCCCCGGTCCAACGTGAGGTAATGCGCCCCTCGGGAAGCGCCGTCTGCCTGTACACGAGGTGGATGACGCCGTTGCGGTGCTCGCGTACCTGCTCAGCGGGTTCAGCCAACACTCGTAGCTGCACAGAACCACCCGTTACAACGAACGCCGGATACCCGCGCACAACCATGGCATGCGGGCCCTCTGTTTCGATTACCGCAGGCAATTCGCCCTCTTTTATTTGAGCCCAATCGTGGATATCGTCCACCGAATCGCTGAGGATTCCTGCGCGAGATTTCGCTTCAGCAGCGATCTGCGCCTTGCGGGATTCCACTTCCCGCTGGCGTTGATCCTTGCGCGCACTTGCCTCCTGATCAGCCAAAATAGCGTCTCGCGCTTCGTCGAGAGCGCGAGCCACCGCTCCCTTGACCACTGATTCCACCGCGGAGCGCGTCTGCGGAGCTAAGGCTCGTTGTAGTGCCGTAAGTGACGTGCCCTCGTCAAGCACGGCGCCGCGCTCAGAGCGCACACAGAACGTGATCACAAGGTGAGGCGGCAACTCCACCTCAGCCCAAGCGTCGTCGTCGATATCGAAACCACGCAACGTGCGCACAGCCTGTGTGAACGCCTGCGCGAAACTTGGCGCACCCACCTGCCCGTGCGCAACAGAATCCCAAGGCGGTAACAGCGCCACGATCTTGCTGGCCACGTCCGGTGCTGGCACCAGATTGCGCCGCACCCGCTTCGGCAGCGCGCGAATCGTTGCGACCGTGAGCTCCTCAATCATGCCCGGCACGAGCCAGTCAAAGCCCGCATCCTCCAATTGCGGCAGGAGAGTAACTGGCACGTCAATCCGCAGGCCATCGGTATGGCTACCTGGGCTAAAGCTATAAGTAATCGGGAGTGTTACGTCGCCTTGTACCCATTCCTTGGGGAAATCAGCATCATCCACACTCGTTTTGCCAAGTAAGAACTCTTGCGTGAAATTCAGCAGATCAGGGCGTTTATGCTGTGCTTTCTTCCACCACGAGTCGAAATGCCTGCCCGAAACGATGGAACCGGGTAGCCGCTCGTCGAAGAACGTGAATTGCGCGGCGTCGTCTGCCACTAAACCGTGCTGGCGAGTGCGTGCCTCCACCTCGAGCGCCTGCTCAAGCGCTTGTTTATTGTGCTTGGCGAAAGCGTGGTGCGTGCGCCACTGATTCTCCACCAGACCATGCCGGATAAACATCTCGCGGGCGAGCTCGCGCGCTTCAGGCGTACCTACCTTCGCCAGCAGACTCTGCCGATCCGCCACGATGGTCATGCCATAAAGCGTAACTTTCTCGTGTACCATCGCCGCACCCTGGCGGTTTGCCCAGAACGGCTCGGAATATTGCGTCTTGACCAGGTGTTTCGCGGCGCGCTCGATCCACGCTGGATCAATCTGGCCCACCGTGCGGGCGAAGAGTCGCGAGGTTTCTACCAGCTCAGAGGCCATAACCCACGCTGGAGTGCGTCGGTGCAAGCCTGATCCTGGCCAGATTACGAAATGAGTGCCGCGCGCGCCAGCGTAGTCACGCTTGCGTTCGTCCCAATTTCCCAGGTTGGAGAGGAGTCCGACCAGTAGCGCCCGGTGGATTGCGTCCGCAGCGGGAGCGTCCGACGACGCCGCCACAGCTTTCACCGCGTCGGTCACGTTGCGGTTTTGGGTAACGTCCGCACCTGTTTGAACTGCTTCTTCGATCTGCCGAACTGTGGGTATGGTGATCTGTTTGAGAGCTAAACCGAGCGGCTTGGCAAGTTGCCGAAGCTGCGTTACTACGTCTTGCCACTCACGGAAACGCAGCCAGTTGAGGTATTCGCTGCGGCATAAGCGGCGAAACGCGGATCCAGAAAGATCGCGTTGTTGGGTGCGCAGGTAACGCCACAAATTGAGATAGGCGAGGAAGTCTGAGCGTGGATCGGTAAAGCGTGCGTGGAGTTGGTCTGCTTGCGCCTGAAATTCCGCAGGTCTTTCGCGCACGTCCTGCACAGACATCGCAGCTACCAACACCAATATTTCTGCAGCGCAGCCGTTATCGGCTCCGGCAAGCAAAATTCTTCCTAGGCGAGGATCGATAGGCAGACGTGCGAGTTGGCGGCCAATTTTTGTGAGTCGTGGCTTGCGGGCGCCGATACCTAATTCAACCGCACCGATTTCTTCGAGTAACTGTAATCCGGCTCGAATGGCGCGCATATCGGGTGGATCAATAAATGGGAAGTCTTCCACGGCACCCAAGCCCAATGAGGTCATTTGTAGGATTACCGCAGCTAAAGAAGTGCGTTGAATTTCTGGCTCGGTAAATTGCTCGCGGCTTGCAAAATCGTCCTCAGAGTAAAGGCGAATGGCGATACCGTCTGCCACACGCCCGCATCGCCCGGCGCGCTGATTGGCTGAGGCTTGCGAAATCGCCTCAATCGGGAGGCGTTGCACTTTGGTTTTATTGGAAAAGCGCGAGATGCGGGCTGTGCCTGGGTCGATCACATAGCGAATACCAGGCACAGTGATAGACGTTTCGGCAATATTGGTGGCGAGAATGATTCGCCGATGCTGGTGAGGTGCAAAAATGCGGTGCTGCTCGCCAGCTGAAAGCCGAGCGAAAAGGGGCAGCACTTCCACCGCTCCTGGAATATTGGAGCTCCCACCAGGTTCGATATAGCGCACGCCCAGATCATCACGGAATGCTTTCTGTGTTTCGTGAATCTCGCCCTCACCGGAGAGAAACACCAGAATATCGCCAGGGCCTTCGGCGAAAAGTTCCTCGGCGGCGTCGATAATCCCCGTAATCTGATCGCGCGGATCGGCTGGTGCGTCCACGTATTGTGCCTGCGTATTGGTGTGTTGCGTGGTATCTCGCCCCGCGTCTTGCCCGACGACGGTATGCTCTCCTGCGTGACGTGAGTGACCTTCGTGCGCACCCAACTCGGCGTCGGTATCGAGCGGTCGGTAACGGATTTCAACTGGATAGGTTCGCCCTGAAACCTCGATGATCGGCGCTACTTTTCCAGCCCCGCCGCCGTACATATACGTGCCAAAATGCTCGGCAAAGCGCTGCGAATCGATGGTCGCCGACGTAATAATGAGCTTGAGATCAGGGCGTTTTGGCAGTAGCTGCGCGAGGTAGCCGAGTAAGAAATCAATATTGAGCGAGCGCTCATGAGCCTCGTCGATAATGATCGTATCGTATTTGCGCAGCTCAGGATCAGATTGGATTTCTGCAAGTAAAATGCCGTCGGTCATCAACTTCACCAGAGTGGAATCGGAAACTTCCTCAGTGAAGCGCACTTGGAAACCGATTGCCCCGCCCAGTTTCACGCCCAACTCAGAGCAAATACGCTCAGCCACTGAGCGCGCTGCGATGCGTCGTGGTTGAGTATGCCCGATCATTCCCTTGATTCCGCGCCCAATTTCCAAGCAAATTTTCGGAAGCTGGGTGGTTTTTCCCGAACCAGTTTCGCCCGAGATGATTACTACCTGATTGTTGCGGATCGCTTCAGCAATATCGTCTTTGCGCGCAGATACAGGGAGTTCAGCGGGGTATGTGATAGTGGGAACGGCTTTTTCTTTCACGGGGTAATTCTGCCATGTTCTGTGGCGTCGGGAAATTTACGGAATATACAAGGGGTGGATGTTGCGTTGGGTGTGGGCGCTGAGGGTGTGTAGGACGCCGGTGGTGCAGATGGTCAGGAAGCTCGCTTTGGTGTGTGGTTGTGGTCTCCTTGCTGGGGAACTGAGCGTACGGCATCTAACGCAATCGCACTTCAACACCGCAGCCCAGTGCGCCCATACCCAATACCACCTAGTACGCTGCGTGGTTCTTGACTTCGTCGGGAAGCACTGGCTGCGGCGTTGGAAGCATACGGTCGGCTGGGTTAATCGGTTTTGGCGGACGCTTGAGGTTGTACTCAGTATCGTGTTCATCCACGCCAATTGCCGAATAGTCGAATGGGTGCTCACCGTGCAACACTGCCTGCGCACGCTCAAGGTCGAGCGCGTTCGTCCATTGCCCAATCACAAAGGTTGCGATGGCATTTCCTGAGAAGTTGGTGAGCGCACGCGCTTCAGACATAAATCGGTCGATTCCCACAATCACACCAACGCCGTCGAGCATGTCGGGGCGGTATGCTTGCAAACCTCCTGCTAGCGTGGCTAGTCCTGCGCCGGTGACGCCCGCCGCACCCTTCGAGGCAATAATCATAAACACGAGCATGCCGATTTGCTCGCTCATCGACATCGGCTTGCCCATCGCGTGTGAAATAAACACCGCCGACATCGTCAAATAGATCGCGGTTCCGTCGAGATTGAAGGAATAGCCCGTCGGCACCACGATGCCCACGGTAGGTTTCGCCACGCCCGCGTGCTCCATTTTCGCCATCAGGTTCGGGAGCGCAGATTCTGACGACGACGTTGCCACGATCAGCAGGTATTCACGCGCGAGGTACTTCATCAGGAGGAATACGTTGATCCTCGTGGTGGCATAGAGGATCGATCCCAAAATCACCACGATAAACAAGAAGCAGGTGATATAGAACGCCACCATAACCAGACCGAGCTGTGCGATAGCCTTAGCGCCAGTTTTGCCTACCACTGCGGCTATTGCACCAAATGCGCCGATTGGGGCGATCCAAAGAATCATGATAAGGATTCGGAAAACAAGTTTTTGGAGGAGACCGATGGCACGCAAAATTGGCTCGCCCTGCTTTCCCAGGCGTTGTACCGCAAATCCCACCAAAAGGGATATAAACAGTGTTTGTAGCACCGAGCCAGAAGTGAGCGAGCTAAAGATCGTATTGGGAATGATGCTTTGGATGAACGCAATAGTGCCGCCTGCACCTTCCGCTTTCTGTGCGAATTCAGCTCCGGCGCCTGGCTCGATTTTGAGGCCGTCTCCTGGGTGAATGAAGTTGCCAACTATCAGACCGATAGCTAGCGCGAAGGTAGACATTACGAGGAAGTAAACGAGCGCCAACAATCCCGTTTTTCCTACCGACGCCGCCGAACGTACCGAGCCGATTCCCAGCACAATCGTGCAGAAAATTACTGGCGAGATCATCATCTTAATGAGACCTACGAACGACGTGCCCAGCCATGCGAGGCTTGTTGCAAAGCTTGGAGCAGTTAGACCAAGTGCAATACCTGCGATAACTGCCACTATCACCATGATGTAGAGCCAGTGTGTACGGTCGCGCCGTGGCTTTTTCGGCTCAACGATTACGGGATCGTTTTCATGAATTGCCATCATAACCTCCGTTGGTTGATGTAGTATGCGATAAACATCCT
This sequence comes from Arcanobacterium pluranimalium, assembly GCF_016907845.1. Taxonomy (GTDB): domain Bacteria; phylum Actinomycetota; class Actinomycetes; order Actinomycetales; family Actinomycetaceae; genus Arcanobacterium_A; species Arcanobacterium_A pluranimalium. The sequence continues at coordinate 252,481 of NZ_JAFBCS010000001.1, read as the reverse complement.
CAGAGCTGCGAGTCTATCCGAGTCTAAAGTCCTATTCAATGACTTTTGGAATTTTGTGGGTGATTTGTGACGTGTTTGCGAATAAGATCAATCACCCGAGGAACCTTGCGTGAAATACTGGTTTACGTAGAGAAGGTGGACAATGTTTACAGTGCAGGATGTAGATTTCGCTACTTTTGAGCGAGAAGCCGAAGAAAACGGCGTCGAACTGCCCCTCGAGCAAACCGAGATCTGGGCGAAGTTCCAAGGTGACGTGCCAGGGCGAACCCCTTGGAAGAATCTAGTGGTCAAGAGCTCTGACGCTGCTAAGTCTACCTGTGCATTGGTGAGTTTCATTGAGTACGAAACCCACGGCTATCGCTATCTACGAGCAGTTCACGGTCCGATTTATGTGGGTGTGGCTTGCGTAGAGGCTGAGCGTGCGCAAAATTCCGCTGATGCCACGCATTCTCTCAATCCTTCAACTTCGCCTAATTCCTCAACGTCGCTCAGTCCCGCAGTCTCCTCGCCACATAGTCTTGTTAATCCCGCCTGGGAGCGTGAGATTCTTGCTGCTATCAGTGCTTTTGTGAAGAAAACCCATCCTAAAGTGGTGTTTATGCGCCTTGCAGTGCAGCACTACTTTTCTGCGGAGTGTGCGTCGTTATGTTATCCAGTGCTTTCTACCCGACCTTATGATTCGACGGTGATTATCGATCTTCGCGGCACTACAGACGACGTTCTCTCCCGTATGAAACGGCGCGGACGGCGCGATGTGAACAAGGCGCTAAGGGAGTCGCCGGCAGTGTGCGCGGACGAAACAGAGCAGGCCGCGGCGTCATTCGTCGAATATTATTCGGTCATGGAAGATACGGCACAGCGTGACGGCTTCGTACCGGCACCACAGGGCGATTTTGAGCGTATGTTGGCGTTCCTCGGGCCTGAGCATTGCCGTGTGTATGCGGCACGCGTTGATGGACAATTGGTGGCGTGGTCGATTGTGACGATTCAGCATACTCGCGCCACCCGCTATTATGCCGCGATGTGTACGTCGGCAATGCGAGATTTTGTGAGTGATCTGCTCGTTTTCTACGAACTTTGTGAGCTTCCAAAGCGTGGCGTGATCGATTATGACCTGATGGGAATTGGTAGTTCGTTTAACGAATCTCTTCTCGGACTCAATCCGTTCAAGACGAAGTTTAGTCAAGATGTAGTTTCGGTAGCGCCCGACGCCGATATCCCGCTTCGGCAGGTGTTCTATCGGTGTTTGCGTGTCGCTAAGTGGCTACGATCTTTCAAAAAATGACCATCGCTTCGCAGCAATATTTGCCGCAAAAATGACTCTTAGATCACGCCCGATTTGGGACTTAAGGGCTATGTGTGGGCATTTCTCCAGCAATGGGAAATTTGGAAAAATTCGCAGCAAATAAAACGGGTGTGTTGGAACTAGATAAGCGCACCTCGCGAGCTCTAAACTCAACATCTAGTGGTTGATAATGAAAGGAAGCACAAGATGTTGGTTGATTCGATAACCTCTGCCGGCACAATGGTCGTGAAGCGAGACGGGCGAAAAGTACGTTTTGACCCTTCGAAGATCTATCGCGCCGTCTACCTTGCATTGAACAACCAAGGAATCGACGACCATCCTTTCGTGATGCAAGCAGTTCGCGGCGTCATCGCTGCACTTCCTGAGGGTGAACTGGACATCGCCACGATCCAGACGGCGATTGAAAACTTCCTGATGTCGTCCAAGTATCCAGACGTAGCGCGTGCTTACATCGAATATCGTCATGATCGCGACATTGCACGCGAAGAGAATATGGATGTCACACACTCGGTTGGAAAACTCCTCAAACGCGACAAAACTGTGGTTAACGAAAACGCTAACAAGGATTCCACTGTGTTTAATACACAGCGTGACCTCACCGCAGGTTCCGTGGCAAAAGCTTATGCCTTGCGCTCGATGCTTCCGCGCGCAGTGGCAAATGCCCACATCAAAGGCGAGATTCATTTCCACGACCTCGACTACAACCCTTTCCAGCCGATGACCAATTGCTGCCTGATCGACATTGAAGGCATGCTCAAAGACGGTTTCCAGATCGGCAATGCGCGAGTCGAATCGCCGCGCTCAATTAACACCGCCACGGCACAAATCGCTCAGATCATCGCAAATGTGGCGTCCTCGCAGTATGGAGGGGCTTCGGTTGATCGTACCGACGAAGTGCTCGCTCCCTATGCCGAGATGAACTTTGCCAAGCATATGCACGACGCCGAGCAGTGGGTGGCTCCCGATCTACGCCAAGACTACGCATGGACGAAAACCCGCAAAGACATCTACGATGCCATGCAATCGCTCGAATACGAGATCAACACGCTCTATTCGTCGAACGGTCAAACACCTTTCGTCACTCTTGGGTTTGGGCTTGGTACCAGCGAGTTTGAACGCGAGATCCAGCGGGCAATCTTGCAGGTGCGCATTAAAGGAATTGGTCGCGACCGCCATACAGCGATTTTCCCCAAGCTGGTATTCGGTTTGCGCCGCGGCGTTAACCTTGACGCAGCCGATCCTAATTACGACATCAAACAGCTCGCGCTGGAATGCTCCACGAAACGTATGTATCCTGACGTGCTCTCGTATGACAAAATCACCGAACTAGAGGGCGATTATAAAGCTCCGATGGGCTGCCGTTCATTCCTGCCAAAGTGGGTTGATCCAGAAACCGGCGAGGCGGTGAACGCGGGACGTAACAACCTTGGCGTCGTCACCCTCAATATTCCGCGTATCGCTATTGAAGCTCACGGTGAGCAGGAGCGCTTCTGGAGAATCTTCGATGAACGAATGGAAGTGGTCAAGCAGGCGCTACTCTTCCGTATCAATCGTTGCGAGGACGCTACCCCTGCTAACGCGCCAATTCTGTACAAGTACGGCGCGTTCGGGAAGCGGGTGGATGACGCCGAAACGAGCGTTTCCGAGTTCTTCCAGAATCATCGTGCCACCGTGTCGATCGGATATATTGGCCTGTATGAGGCTGCTACCTGCTTTTATGGTCCAGACTGGGAGTCGAATCCACAGGCAAAGGAATTCACGCTCGATATTGTGCGCCGGCTCAATGATTATGCAGCTGAGTGGAAGAGAGAGTATCCGTACTGGTTCTCCGTTTATTCGACGCCGTCGGAGTCGCTAACTGATCGATTCTGCCGCCTTGATCAGGCAAAATTTGGCAAGATTGCCGATATTACCGACAAAGACTACTACACAAATTCCTTCCATTACGACGTGCGCAAGAAGATCACGCCTTTTGAAAAGATCGACTTCGAAAAGGACTATGCACAGTACACCAAGGGTGGATTCATCCATTACTGTGAGTATCCGAAGCTAACACACAATGTGGCAGCGCTCGAGGCGGTGTGGGACTACGCATACGATAAAGTGGCATATTTGGGCACAAACACCCCGATTGATCACTGCTATAACTGCGGTTTCCAAGGTGAATTCAATCCCACAGCTGAGGGCTTCAAATGCCCTGATTGTGGCAATGAAGACCCTGCTACCTGTGATGTTGTGAAGCGTACCTGTGGTTACTTGGGAAATCCTCAAAAGCGCCCGATGGTGCATGGCCGGCATGTGGAAATTTCTTCGCGTGTGAAACATATGGACGGGCCGCTGCAATGATGTTCGAACGGTACGGTGTCCCCGAGGTGAGAATTGCCTGAAAAGGACGAACACGGAATTGTGCAGCCCAGCCCCTGTGAATGGAGCGGGGCTGCACTGTCACAGGGATATATAGCGGATTACAAGCCGTTTAATTTTGTGGACGGCGAAGGCGTGCGCTGCTCGCTTTACGTATCAGGTTGCCCATTTCGCTGTCCTGGCTGTTACAACCGTGCAGCTCAGAGCTTCAAATACGGCACTCTCTACACTCAAGAACTCGAAGAGAAAATTCTTACCGATTTAGCTCAGCCTTATGTGGCAGGACTCTCGCTACTTGGCGGCGAGCCTTTTCTCAACACGCCCATACTTATCCCGCTGGCGAAGCGTGTGCGCGATACTTTCGGCGCGGACAAAACCATTTGGGTGTGGTCAGGATACACTCATGAGCAGCTCTTAGCCGATACGCCCGACAAGCGCGAACTGCTCGATTTATGCGATGTGCTGGTTGATGGACCTTTTATACAGTCTCTCTATCACCACGATTTGGCGTTTCGCGGATCGAAAAATCAGCGCATAATTCACCTGCGCGCCAAGTAATTCTCTAGTACGCTCAGGAAGCGTTCAGCCAGCATAAGGAAACTCCCAGCGAAAATCGGTAGGATCAAACTTGCGGTCAAGAGCTGTATGAATATTTGAGTCTCGGAGGAATTAGGAAGTATATGGGCATCATTTTGGGAATTGCTTCGCTTCTATGCGCGCTGTTTGCGGCGATCACAGTAAAACCAGATTTTGTTCCTTTTCTTCCAAATCCCGTCTTGACTGAACCGTTTGCGCAACTCTTAGCGATGCGAGGCGTGCTGGCGGTAGTTTTTGTGGGACTCGGCGTCTTACTGCTGTTGATCAGCGTTATTTTGCGTGGGTTCCTTCGCAGATTTTGGCTCACGCGAATTTCGGCAGTGGTTTTGATTATTGCGGGTCTTATTCACGCCGGCGTGGTGTGCGACCGCGGCATTAATAATCCTGACCGCTTACCCAAAGATCAAGGTATCTCGGGCGCGCAGCATGGCGATGGCTCGCTCACAGTGCTTTCTTATAACACTTTGGGTGGGGCTACAAACACCGATCAGTTGGCCGATGTGATCGTCAACAACGGGGTAGACGTGGTGTCGCTTCCAGAAACCTCCACCAAACGTGGCCAAGAACTACTCGCTGAACTGCAAAAACACGGAATGAAATTCCAGATATTCACCACAGAAACACCGAAGTGGAACCCAGAATTTAGCTCTACTATCCTCCTTGTCTCGGAATCGCTCGGAAAGTACAAAAAGGTTTCACTACCGATGCAGGACGTACCGGAACTTTCAATCGTCAGTGCTGAACCGGCGTCGGGAAATGGACCGAAAATCATCGCCGCACATCCAATCGCTCCGACGCATCGCAACATAGACCTATGGAAACGGGAAATTTCGGCCGTCTACGGACTTTGTGAATCGCAGAAAAATTACATACTAGCAGGGGATTTCAACTCAACTGTGGATCACCAGAACGCACTCGGCGCCAATTGTGCGGACGCCGTCGCGGAAGCAGGATCGGCAGGTCTGGGTACCTGGCCAGCAAGTATGCCAGCGTTGTTGAGCGCCCCGATTGATCGAGTTCTTCACGACGGCGCTACCTACCGAGGGCAAAAGGCGACGACGGTGCGTATCGGAAACTCCGATCACCGCGGCATTCTTGTTCGCTTAGGGCAACAGTAAATGAGTTATTTTCCAAGTTTACGTAGGATTGAAGAAACCCGTTGAAGGAGTGATTATGGGATTTTTGAGAACCTTGACTGTAGCCGGTATTGGATATGTGCTCGGTGCACGTGCGGGACGCGAGCGCTACGAGCAGATTAAGACGCAGGCATCCAAGGTCTGGAATTCGGCGAGCGTACAGTCTGGGCGTGAAAAGGCAAAGGAAACGGCATCGCAGACTTTCCATCAGGCTTCCGAAGCTGCGGCAGCCAAGGCTAAAGGTGCAGTTCAATTTGCTTCGGAAATGGTCAAGGAAAAGACTGCTGAGCTGAAAGAACGATCCACAGATTCGGATTTTCAGCCAGAGATTAAAGTTGAGCCGATTAATTAATCACTAGCGTTAATTAATCACAAGCGTGCACTAGCTTGAAAAATATGGAGGCGGTCACGGGCGAATTTCGCGAAATTTCGTGAGAAGCTCGTGGCCGTCTTTTCCGCGGATAACTGGCACACCGTGGCGCTCAATATCGGAATCTTCGCGGGCGCTTTCCTTAGGATCGGGAGTACCGTGAGAAAGAACTTGTTCTACCGGGTTGAGCTCTCGCAATGCGATGAGATCGACTCGTGATGGGTGTTCGCGGGCAAGTTCGTCGTAGATGAGAGGATCGTGTTGGCCGTCGTCGCCCACCAAAGTCCACTCGATATTGGGGAACATAATCAAAAGATTTCGCAGCTGCGTCTTTTTGTGCTCCTGGCCTGAGCGGAAAAGTCCGGTGGGAGTTGGCCCCCAATCCGTCATAAGCAGCGGACCTACCGGGAAACGGAATGTGGAAAGGAATATTTCCAGAGTGGAGAAAGTATTCCAAGCGCCCGTCGAAAGATAAAACACCGGTGCATCGGGGTGCTCTTGCAAAATATTTCGGTAGAAATTAGCCATACCCGAGACAGTCTTACGTGAGTTTGTGTGCACCACAAAGGAATTCCACGCGGCAAGAGCAGCACGCGGAAGCCACGTGACCATAATCGTATCGTCAATATCCGAAACCAGACCTTTCGTTGCCGTTGGAGAAACGATCATCACAGGTGCTTTGACGGCTTCACCAGCAGCGGGAATGAGTTCTACTTCGTGCCAGCCGGGTGTGAGGCCATGATTTTCAACAAGTAAGTCAATGTAACCATTGCGGTCAGTACGAGTCTTAATACGTTTGTCGCCCACAACAACTGTGACTGGCAGGAAACCCACCTGAGTGGTGAAGAATTGCCGCCAACCGCGCTGCGCTTCGGCTCCTGTTTCAATTGCCAGCTCAGCTATATCGCGAACGGCATTAATAGCAGGATTTTTGTGTACTGAATTGCGTAATTTGTCTAGATCAAATAAGGAAGAGCCTTCCTTTGGATCTGCCATCAGCGCGCGTGCCAGGATTTTTACAGCTGAGGTTGAGCCATAGCCACTGAACGGGACGATTTGTGGCAGCCAGCCCTCCCGGCGTCGTCGAACAATTCCGCGCCGGTTAAAATTTTCCTCAATTGAGCGAGCGATGTCTGCAAGAGCCATAGCATCATCCTACTTGGTTTGAGGAATGGGCAGGTAGTTGGAAAAAGTGGGCTAGAACAGTATTTTTATACTTGTTACGACTTGCGAAAGGGTCCAGCTTGCGCAAACGACATGACTTGTCACAACTCCCGCTAAGCCACAGCTGCTACGACGCAGGAACTTGTGAAAAAACTGTGGAGTCATAGCGGTACCGGTCACCCCGATAAGAGTGGTACCCCCATTCGACGATCTTTCCCTCGGCGTCAAAAGCCGTGCGCTCAATGGTGAGTATCGGATCGCGAGTGGTGATGCCCAAAAGCCGCGCAACCGGGCGCTTTGGGCGCTGCGCGCCAACGCTTTGCCGTGTTGAAGCGATGGTAATTCCGAGCTGCTGCAAATGCTGATATAACCCCACGGTGAGCAGCTGTTCAGGGTTCGGTGCGTAGTGGAACGGAAGCCAGTTGTAAAGAATCGCAACCGGAACGCCGTCTTTCGATCTTAAACGCTCCAGTTCAAGCACATCAGAGCCAATCGGGCACTCCAAGCGCCGCGCGATAGTTTCATCTGCCTGCCATTTTTGGTATCGCAGGATTTGGGTATTGGAGACGCCACCGGAACGCCGTATGTCGTTGAATAACGACGACGGCTCCTGGAGTCTGTGTCGCGGTTTAGGGGCGACGACGGTACCGAAACCCCGGCGTCGTAAGAGCAGACCCTGATCAACGAGAGTTTGTAAAGCGTGCCGGGTGGTAGGCCGCGAGACTCGCAGCCGTGAAGCAAGTGAAAGTTCGTTTTCAATCAAAGTCCCCGGTGCGATATCGCCGGCGATGATTGCCTGCTGTATTGGATAGGAAATTTGCTCGTGGAGGGGAACGTCAAGGCTACGATCAAGCGAAATTTGTGGTTTCCACACTTGTGCCATTTTTCGTGCTCCGTTTGTTTTTCGTTCTCAACTCGCGTTCTTACAGCATACGCGATTCGAGGGGAATCTGCGCTCGCGGTCCGGTGCTTTGACGTTCCACGAACGTCGTCGGCACTGTGATAACGCGCCGGTCGCGCCGTGAACGGTTATCGGCCTGCCAGATTAGTGAAAGGGCAGCTTGCTCTCCGATTTCGTAACTTCCCGATGAGAGCGATGATAGCTCAGGTTCGGCGATAGTGCAGGTGATCGAATCGTCGATTCCGATAACGGAGACGTCGCGAGGGACGTTAAAACCTTTCTTCGCCGCTGCTTTCATGAAACCACAGGCCATGAGGTCGTTATATGCTAAGACGGCGGAGGTAGGGTTCGTGCACCATTCGTCGGCTGCTCGTTGGCCGCCTTCAAAATCAGGCGTGTAGTTTTGGGTACGGATAAGTGATATGCCTGTTTCTGCAGCTTTGGCTTGGGCTGCGCGCCACCGCATGGCATTCGCCCACGAGAGTTCTGGGCCGCACACATACGTCAATTTGCAATGGCCAAGACGTGCCAAATGTTCACATATTTGCCCGATTCCGTGCGACGTATCAGGCACCACGCAGGTGTGACCCTCCGAGTATCGATGCAATAATACGAGAGGCCGCGTCTTTTCAATTTTCAGGATTGAAGCAGGTGATAAGCGTGAAGCTGCCAGAGCTATCCCATCTACGGTATCGAGAATATGCATCACAGATCGCCGCTCAAGAGCTTCATTTTCCTGAGAGTTGAGAATGATCACCGAATAATTATTCTTCGTTGCGGTGGCCTGAAAACCTGCGAGCATCGAAGCATAAACGGGATTCGAGAGATCCGCGAGCACAAATGCGAGCGTATGGTTCTCTTCGCGCTGATCAGAATAGGAAGCACCCACTGCGTGGAAGCCCAATTTACGAGCCACATCGAAAATATGTGCCGAAGTATCAGCGCTCACTCGTCCCGGATTGGAAAACGCGCGCGAAACGGTTGATGGAGAAACCTTAGCTTCCCGGGCAACATCATAAATTGTGACTCGCTTCGGCTTCGGCACACTTCCCACCACCTTGGATTCGACTTTGTATCGGCGTTCATTACGCGCAATCTCCGGTATTTCCTTACCTAGATACTATCAATAAGCTTCAGAAATAGCGGAGATTGCGCTGTAAACAAATATCTAATCCCAGTGAGACGCTGACCTTTGAAAAAGACGTGAGTGAGACGCTGACCTTTGAAAAAGACGTGAAGAAACTCGCGTTCCTTTAGAGGTCTATTGTGGCCGTGAGTGGGGTGTTTTCGGAAGAATTGCCCACGTAAATCGTGTATTCGCCTGGCATCGTGACGAAGTCGTCCACGTTGCGATCCCAGACGCCGAATGGGTGCGACGACGCCGCGAGATCAAGCGTCACGGTCACGCGTTGCGTCTCACCTGCGGGCAGATAGACGCGCTGGAAACCGACGAGTCGTTTTGGTGGCTGCCCTGCAACCGGAATCCCGAGGTAGACCTGCACAACCTCGGCACCCGCGCGTCGTCCTGTATTAGTGACGTTTGCGGCGACGCGTACCTTGCCATGAGCACCGGCTCCGGTGTGAACGTCGTCGGTAGTGACCTCGAGGTGCGAGATATCGAACGTGGTATAAGACAGGCCGAATCCAAACTCAAACATCGGTTTGATCTGCTGGGATTGATGCCAGCGGTAGCCCATATTGAGGCCTTCGGAGTATCGCATAACTGGATAACCAGCACCTTCATCAACGCCAGGATAGCGTGACGGGTCATTCGCTACACACGTGTCGTTTTCCGAGGCAGGGTAGCTAATGGGGAGTTTAGCTGAGGGATTGACGACGCCGAAGAGCACGTCCGAAACTGCGTGACCGTCCTCTTCGCCCTGGTTGAAACATTCAAGAATGGAGCTCACTTTATCGCGCCACGGCATCATGATCGGATCGCCGTCTTTGAGCACGAGCACGGTGCGTGGGTTGATGCCCAACAAAGCGTTGAGCATTTCGTTCTGACGCTTTGGCAGATTCGCATCCGGCTGGTCTTTGCCCTCAGTTGTGATCAGACCAGCCATCACAACGACTGTGTCGGCAGCGGCAACAGCGCTTCGTGCTTCGTCGAGGTTGCTCATATCGTCAGCGACGGTAAATACCTCGACGCTGTTGGAAGCTCCGAGCTCTTCGAGAACGTCAATCATGCCTTCGCGCGGCGGCACTTCATAAAGTGGAATCACCTGCGAGGAGCCGCCGCCACAGTTGGCAATATTATTCGCAAAATCGTCGATTCCCACAATGAGAATATTTCCGGCGGTAGCTGGGTCGAGCGGGAGTAATGGCTCGTCTCCAAGTTCGGCAACGGCGTCGTTCTTCAACAGAACAATCACGCGAGCTGCGGCTTCGCGGGCGAAAGCTCCTCCGGCTTCGACGTCGATCGGCGTAACTTCGTAAACATTATCAAACTGCCCAAACTTAAACATTTGGGTGTAACGGCGAATGAGGGCGCGATTAATGGTTTTCTCTTCCAAAATGCACTGGTCGAGAGCATGTTGGATATTGTCCATGTTCATCCAATTGTGATCAGGCATTTCGTGATCCAAGCCCGCGTTGAGCGACTGCGCCGTTGAGCGCACAGCCCAAAAATCGGACTGGACGTAACCAGTGAAGCCCCAATCTTCGCGCAAAACTTTCGTGAGCAACCAATAGTTTTCACAGCCATAGGTTCCGTTGAGACGCTGGTAGGAGCCCATGAGGCAGCCAACTTCGCCATCCTTAACGGTCATTTCAAAGGGAAGCAGGTAGAGTTCGCGCATCACATTCTCGTCGCACTGCACATCGTAGCGGAAGCGCTGTTCTTCTTCGTCGTTCAAGGCAAAATGCTTCGCTTCGGCGATGATTCCCTGGTCTTGGATTCCGCGGGTTACGTTCACGCCCATGACGCCTGAGAGATATGGATCTTCGGAGAAATACTCAAAATTTCGCCCGCCGGTGATGATTCGGGCAAGGCACATTCCAGGACCTTCCAGCAGGTGCTGGCCAAGTGCCCTGGTTTCAGTGCCAGCCAGTTCGCCGTAGCGATAGGCGAGTTCAGGGTCGAATGTGGCAGCCAGTCCGAGTGTAGCTGGGAGCGCTGTTGCAGGTGGAGACGGCGTGCCGTCGCCCATTCCCACGCCTACAGGTCCATTCGTGATATTGAAACGCGGAATACCTAGCTCTTCAACTGGATCGGCGTGACGCCAAATGCGCAGCTGGTTGATTTCTGGATCGTCAATGTCGAGCTTGTAGGGGTTGATGGTTTGCATAGCACCGCCAAGCTGATCAACTTTTTGCTCGAGCGTCATATGCTCAACGAGGAGACGGGCGCGTTCAGCCGGTTCGAGTGAGGTATTTTCCCAAGGACGGGTCATGTGAACTCCTTTTGTGCATCCTTGCAAGGATTTCTGCCTTATTTTTCTAATCTAGGCAGAAATCCCAGATTATGTGGTTGGATTGCCAAAAGTTGCCACACGCTCCCACCTGACCTGCTCAGGCTGATCGAGCCGAGCTGATCGAGCCGAGCTGATCGAACGAGGATCACGCGCCCAGCGCGGCGCTCACCACTTTCTTAGCCTCTTCTTGCACCTGAGCGAGATGTTCGGCGCCTTTGAAAGACTCGGCATAAATCTTATAGACGTCCTCAGTTCCGGATGGACGCGCAGCAAACCAAGCATTTTCAGTGGTCACTTTCAAACCGCCAATTGGTGCATCATTTCCTGGCGCTCGCACCAAGCGGGCAGTGATCGGTTCACCTGCGAGTTCAGTAGCGGTAACATCGTCAGGAGATAGCGCGCCAAGTTTGGCTTTCTGCTCCTTGGTGGCCGCAGCATCGATGCGCGCGTAGGCCGATTTGCCGTATTGATCGGTGAGTTCGCGGTGCAGAATCGAGGGCGTCTTACCAGTCACGGCGAGAATTTCTGCTGCTAGCAGGTTCATTACCAGGCCATCTTTATCGGTGGTCCACACTGTGCCGTTCTTACGCAAGAACGAAGCACCTGCCGACTCCTCGCCACCAAAACCGGTCGTGCCCGAAATCAGCCCCGGCACAAACCACTTAAATCCAACCGGCACTTCTACCAGCTTCTTACCCATGCCTGCCACAACCCGGTCGATCAACGACGACGAAACGAGCGTTTTGCCCACAGCGTCGGTATTCCACTGCTCACGGTGGGTGAAGAGGTATTGGATAGCGACGGCGAGGTAGTGGTTCGGATTCATTAGCCCAGCATCTGGGGTGACGATTCCGTGTCGATCCGAATCGGCGTCGTTGCCGGTAGCAATATCAAACGCCGTATTTCCCTGCGCGTCTGTGGTCATACGCTCAAGCAAAGATGCCATCGCATGAGGTGAGGAGCAGTCCATGCGGATTTTTCCATCCCAGTCAAGCGTCATAAAACGCCAGGTAGGATCCACCTCAGGGTTGACGACGGTCAAGTCGATTCCGTAGCGTTCAGCGATCGCTCCCCAGTACTGTGCGGAAGCGCCACCCATCGGATCAGCGCCAATGCGCACACCGGCGTCGCGAATAACATCAAAGTCGACGACGGACGCAAGATCCTCAACGTAAGAGGAAAGGTAGTCGTGACCACGCGTCGTCTCCGCCGCTACTGCCTGCTCAAACGGAATACGCTTGACGCTCTTCCAACCTTCGCGCAAAATCTCGTTGGCGCGAGCGGCGATCACGCTGGTTGCATCAGAGTCGGCCGGCCCGCCATGTGGGGGATTGTATTTGAATCCGCCGTCTCGAGGTGGGTTGTGTGAAGGAGTAATGACGATCCCATCAGCCAACCCAGGGCCGTATGTGCGCACGCCGTCGCTCTTACCTGCGCCATTAGCAGTGAGGATCGCGAGCGACACCGCGGGCGTCGGAGTCCAGGAATTGCGCGCGTCGATGCGCACTTCAACTCCGTTAGCTGCCAATACTTCAAGGGCTGTGCGTTCAGCTGGCTCAGAAAGCGCATGGGTATCGCGCCCGATATAGAGCGGGCCGTCGATACCTTGACTATTGCGATATTCAACGATTGCCTGAGTTGTGGCAACGATATGAGCTTCGTTGAAAGCGCCATCAAAAGCGCTTCCGCGATGCCCTGAAGTGCCAAAAACAACCGCTTGATCAGGGCTATTTACATCAGGTTCGCAATCGTAATATGCACTAACGAGTGCATCAACGTCGATAAGATCTTCTGATTGAGCAGGTTTGCCAGCGCGTTGGTTCATATGCTTATTGTCTCATTGAAAACGACTACGCGAAAGATTTCAGGGGTAAGCCCATGAAATTCGCAGTGTTTTGCTGCGAATATCAGATGATATTTCGCCGATCAGCGATTCTCAAGGCCAACCAACCGATCGGCACGCGACCCCAGAATGTGAACAGGCGGTAGAGCACAGCAGTGGAAAATGCCACCGAATATGGAACGCCGGCGATGGCTAAGCCACCCGTCAACGCTGCCTCAACTGGTCCGATACCGCCCGGCGATGGCACAGCCGATCCAACTGAGTTCGCCACAAGATAAGTAACGGCCAAGGTAACGATAGGAAGTTCATACCCAAAGGATTTGAGGGCGAAACCAAAACACAACACAAAGGCTGCGCTCATAATCACCGAGCCAGCGAGTCCGAGTAAAATGCGCTGCGGGTGAGTACCAAGCCATAGCATTCGCGGCCAAACTTGGATTAGCGAGGGCTTCACTTTGGCCCAAATCCACGTGCGCAGCTTCGGGATCAAGAAAAGCACCCCGATCACTGATAATACAATTCCGATCACCGTTAGCGTCGGTGCTGATGGCGCGGAGAAAGAGGTGATTTGGCCAGAGACGAGTGTGAGCACAAAAAGTAGCAATAAGGTAGTGACCAACTGCGCTAGCTGCACTAACGAAACCGTAGCGAGCGCCGCCGTCGTCGCCACCCCTCGTTTTTGAAGAAAACGCAAGTTCAATGCAGCAGGGCCAATACCTGCTGGCGCCACCAAAGTAACCACTGAGGCTGCTACCTGCACCAAAACCGAATCGCGCAGCGGTAAGCGTTCGGGAGTGTAGGCTTTGAGCGTGATACCAGCGCCGATGTACGTCACTAGGCCTGCGATAAAGGAAGAAACCATCCAGAATACCGAGGCCTCTTGAATCGCTTCGGAAACGTCTTGAAAATTCATCGAGCCAAGCAGCAAATATATTGCTACCACGCCGATAGTTACGGTCACGATCGTCTTGATCGAGAAACGGCGCAAGGTAACTGGTTCGGCGGAGCTCGTTTCAGGAACTTCGATTTGCAGGGAATCGCGCAGCTCTTGGAATTTTTTATTGCCTTTGAAGGCTTCGCGCGTTTGGCTTGGCATGATCGTGCGCTGCAAGAATGGTGCAAGAGACACGATTTGGTCGAGTGGAATTGAGCGTTTCAGTGAAGCGACGGCGCGCTGAACTCCGAAAACGCTAGCAAACATCGAGACGGTTTGCGCAAGATCAATGCGTCGGGCGGTGTCGGGTGCATTGATTGAACCAGCTTGCCAGGCTCGCAGTTGCAAGCCTTTTTCGGTGACGGTCACGTGATTACGCGTGATACTTCCGTGGCATAAACCGTGCTGGTGAGCGAGCAATAATTCGCCCCAAAAGGCATCGAGCTGGGCATCTGTAATGTGTGCCGTGCTGTGTTCTGAAAGCACCGGATCTGAAATCGCCCGGTTAATGACCAAGATTGAGGATTCATTTCCGCTGGTTGAATGAAAACGCACGGGCGCAATCCCTGCATGCTCAGTGCTGAGCATCATGAGAGTCATTTGTTCGGCGGCTTCCGCCAAGGTTTGAGGGCGACGACGGAATGCCAGCTTAAGCCTTATCTTTTCCCACGCACCCTCAAGCAGACCGAGGATTTTACGATCTTCATCGAGCACAAAGACGTGAAAGTGTTCGCCATGAACATCGGTGGCTATGTAGTTGCGCGAGACTTCGCTTGACGAAGTAAACGTGAACTTCTGGCAGGCAGTCTCCCGCAGCGAGCGAACGTCGATGTGTGGTGCATCGGAGATACTATCGGCGGCCTGGAGATTTTCGGCGGCAGATACGAGATGCCGCGCGTCGATCTCGGTTTTGTACTCGGAGGATTCGTGGGCGGTTGCGCTGGTTGCGTCGCTGCCGCTGGTTGCGGTGCCTGGCGTTTCGACTCCTACGGTTGTGCTGGTTGTGCTGGTTGCAGAAGTTGCGGCGCTGGCGCCGGTTGTTGTGCCGCTGGCGCCGGTTGTTGTGCCGCTGGCGGCTTTGTCGCTTAAGGCATCGTCAGCATCGCTGGATTGGGACTGTGCGCCAGATCCGGTGAGGAATTTGCGCAGTTGCACGAGTCCTTGCAGGTCAGAATACCCAATGGGGGCTGTTGTGATAACGTTCCATGCTCTGATTTCTTCGTCGTCGCGCAGGGCGTCCACTCGAATCAGCTCAGCGACGTCGATTTGTGCACGGCGAACGAGGTCTACCAGGTCTTTTCCGGTCGCTCGATCCGGCTCGGAGCCAATCAACCAGCGCGCAAACATACCGGCTGCAATACCGAGCGAAACGGTGATCAGCGCTCCGGTGATTGTTTGTTGCCCTTGTAGCACCGAAAATATCACGACGGCGCCGAGTAGCCACCAGCCGATTCGCACAATTTGTGAGCGTTTACTTGAACCCATCACTGTGAGGAATGCGCAGATCACCGACACATATGGCAGCAACGAAATGAACGACTGAATCGTCAGTGCCTCCACATATTGGCTGGTAAACGTCGATTGTGGCCACCACCGTTCGGCCACCATCGAAATAAGTTGGGCGATTCCTACGGCTATGGTTGCAGCGAGAAGCGCCGTGCCAATCGTGCGCCAGCGGCGTCGTACGACGGCGTAAGCGAAGAGAAACGCTGGTAGAACGAACGAGACGAGGCCTTCGAGCACATTGACGGGTACGAGAAGCACGGTTTGGATTACCGACGACGTCGCTGTACGCACGTCCGATGTGACGGCGAGCGTGGTGGTTTGAGCGTAGACGGCCAAAAATCCGGAAAAGATTGTGAAGAGCAGCGCAAATATTGCTCCAACGAGGTCGGCCGGATGGCGTACCCACTGCTGTGGAGCGTCCACTAAAACCACAGTTCGGCGTGGCCCTAGTGGCATTTGATTGCTGATTTCATCATTCACACAGCTTATTTTACTTGGAGATACGCAAAAATTCTGTATTGTTTGCTTCTTGTGGTGCAGGTAGCTAGGTTAGCGAGCAGCGGAGCGCAAACGCAGTGAGTTGAGCACTACAATGACCGACGACGACGCCATCGCTGCGGCCGCGAGACCAGGGAGAATAACCCCCGCCACAGCGGCTGGAATGGCGATGAGGTTATAACCAAATGCCCACGCAAGATTTTGTTTAATGATTCTGAGCGTGCGTTTTGAGATGTTGATTGCCGCCGGAACTGCGCGAATATCGGAATGAACGATCGTGATGCTTGCAGCGTCTTGTGCCACGTCTGCTCCGGATCCGAGCGCGATGGAAAGATCGGCGGCCGCTAGAGCTGCGGCGTCGTTAACTCCGTCTCCAACCATCGCCACATGTTTGCCCTCACCTTGGAGTTCCTTAATGATTTGCAGCTTGTGGTGAGGTAGGACGTTTCCACGTGCAGCGATATTGAGGTCAGCGGCGATTGCCTCAACAACTTGGGTAGAATCTCCGCTGGCAATCAGCGCGCTAATGCCAAGGTTGCGCAGGTCTTGAATAGCTGCACGCGCTTCAGGGCGCAGCACGTCGCTGATGTTGATGATTCCTATGGCCAGCGAATTTATGGCGACGACGATACTCGTTTCGCCGCGTGAGTTTGCGTTTTCTACGGCTTGCTGAGCTGGTTCAATATTGACGCCCTGCTCATGGAGCCAAGCGAGGCTTCCAGCACGAACTATTTGGGCTGGAGTCGCGGTGCTAGGCGCTGTGCTCGATGTTGTGCTGCTGGGTGTTATGTCGCTAGGCGCTGTGCTGTGAGGCGCTGTGCTGTGAGGCGTTGTGTTGGGAGTGCCGCCGGTTGCGCTGTTCGGTGCGCCGGGTACGTCACGTATGCCAGGTAGGCCGTCAAGCATGAGGCGGGCGCTAACTCCGCTACCTGCGTGAGCAAGGAACGTACCTGCTTGCAGCGATACGCTCGGTCCTGACGGCGTCGTGGGAACGTCGTCTGGCAGCTGATAACGCACGATTGCTTGCGCCAGCGGGTGCTCAGAATGTTTTTCTACCGCTTGGGCAATAGCCAACACGGCGCGTTCGTCAAATACATCAGCACAAGCCTGCACGCTCGTAACCGTCATGACGCCGGTAGTGAGCGTGCCAGTTTTATCGAGCACAACGGTATCTACTGAGTGTGCCGTTTCTAGAATCTCCGCTCCCCGAATCAAAATGCCACGCTGCGACGCCGCTCCCGACCCCACCAAAAGAGCAGTAGGCGTAGCCAAACCGAGTGCGCAAGGGCAGGCCACCACCAGCACAGTGATCGCTGCGGCCAAAGCCATCCCCATAGGGTTGTCGAAGACAAAAACACGCACAAGTAGGGTGAGCAGCGCAATCACCAAAACACTTGGCACAAATACGGCCGATATGCGGTCGGCGAGATTTTGAATTTGGGCTTTGCCGGTTTGTGCCTGTGTGAGCAGGCGTCCCATCTGCTGCAAGGTCGTTTCCGCACCTACGCGCGTGGCACGTATAGTGAGCGAACCGGACGTGTTGAGCGTAGCGCCAGTGACGGCGTCGCCCTCTTTGACCTCGATAGGAACCGATTCGCCGGTGAGAAGCGAAGCGTCGACGCCCGAATGGCCTTCCACGACGATCCCGTCGGTGGCAATTTTCTCGCCCGGCTTGACGAGAAAAACGTCTCCCACCTGCAATTCCTCGATTGAAAGAACTGCGTCCACAGCTTTGCCAGATGCCCTGCGTAGAATATGTACACGCTTTGCGCCCAGCTCAAGCAGGGAATGGAGTGCGTCGCGGGCAGTGCGGCGAGAGCGTGCTTCGAGCCAACGCCCGAGCAGAAGGAAACTCACAATCATCGCAGCTGACTCGAAGTACAAATGTGGCTGGTCAGCATGCATAAGACCGTGAATTCCGCTCATGTGCATGGTGTATCCCAGTTCGCCAGCACCGCCGAGAATGAGTGCCCAGATAGACCAGCCCATCGAGGCAATCACGCCGAGCGAGACGAGCGTATCCATCGTCGACGAGCCGTGGCGAGCTGCCCGGAATGCCGCTCGATGGAAAGGATATCCACCCCAGAAAGCTACGGGCACGCTCAGCGCAAAAACTAGCCATTGCCAGGCGGGAAATTGCGCGCTGGTGATCATCGATAACGCCACGATTGGCACAGTGAGCAGCATGGATACGATCATACGCAGCCGCAGATCGGCGATTCGGGCTGCGTGGGCGCGCTGGGTAGCTTCTTCGTATGCTGCAATATCGCTACTTGGAGCAGAATTCTGTGCGCCTAACTCGCTGAGCAGGGTTCTTTGCAGGACTTGCGCGTTATATCCGGCTTTTTCGACCACTGCCACGAGATCGCTATCACTCACGCTGCGCGCGCTTTCAGCGATGCTCACGTGCGCTTTTTCGGTAGCGAGATTGACGACGGCGTTCACACCTGCGAGTTTGTTGAGTTTCTTTTCTACTCGCGCCACGCACGAGGCGCAGGTCATACCAGAAATTGCCAGATCAACCTCGGCGTATAGCTCCTCAGGTGACCCATCCGTTGACTCATTGGGCAGCCCGTGAGGTGGCACGTGAGGCTGTGTGCGAGGTGACTTGCGGGATGACTCGTGAGCTGGCGCGTGAGGTTGCTCCTCGGGTTGCATCTCAGAGGTGTGCGCCTGCGCAGAATCTGGCAAGTCGGTATCGTGCATGGTTATCGAAGAATTTCTTCCACGGTGTAGTTGCCCGCTTCGGCCACAGCTTCGCGAAGTTCTACATCAGAAAGGTCGGAATCGGTAATAACGGTCACTGTGGAGATTCCTTGAGCTTCAAGTTCAACCATTACGTTGGACACGCCGTTAAGTTCGGTGAGTTCGTCTGTTACGTGTTGGGCGCAGTGACCGCACGTCATTCCAGATACTTTAAGTTCGATATTGGATGGCATATTTTTCCCTTTCAGTGGCACTGGATCGGCTGGTACCGAACGTGCTGATCGGTTACTAAGAACGTGCTGACCAGGTACCGAGTCAGCTAACGCGACTGAGGGAATCGTCGTCGGTATTCTCGTTAAGAGAGTTCTTTTTGGCCTTATTGCGGCGAACTTTCAGCACTATCCACACGATGATCGCAACAACAACGATTCCAGCAACGATCTTAGTGAGAATTCCGATGTAATCTTCGACGAGATTCCAGTTTTCGCCAAGCGCATATCCGGCGTAGATCAGTGCGGTGTTCCAAATCGCTGAACCTACGGTTGTGAACAGCAAAAAGAGCGGTAAATTCATCTTCACCACACCGGCTGGCAGTGAAATCAATGAGCGGAAAATTGGAAGCATTCGGCCAAAAAAGACGGTTGACCGGTCGTGTTTATGGAAAAATGCCTCAGTTTTATCAATGTCGGCGGTGTCGAAGAGGGGGAGTTTCCCCATGATTGCGCGGGTGCGCTCGCGGCCAATCCAGCGCGCGGCTCCGTAGAGCAAAATCGCGCCGATAACTGATCCTACGGTTGCCCAAATAATCGCAGCTAGAATGCCGAATTGAGTGCCTTGTGAAGCGGTGAATCCAGCCAGTGGCAAAATTACTTCCGACGGAATCGGTGGAAAAAGATTTTCCGCGGCAATGAGCAGGGCGATTCCGACTCCGCCGAGCGATTCCATGATCGTAACCGTCCAGGCAGCGATGCCGGAAAGGTCTTGGGTGGAGGTGCTCGACTGAGTCAGAACCGGATTGGTCAAAACCGGATTGATCTGCATGAAAGCGTTGAGAAAAGCAGGATACATAGCGCGCCTAACAGCTCAGGAAAAGATTGAGTTCGGCTGCGCGATGGCTCAGCCGTTACTCAAAAAATCTACCAGTTGCGTTGCGAGTCCGGTGTAGTTACTCGGTGTGAGCTTGAGTAAACGCTCTTCAACTTCTTGAGGCATGGACAATTCTTTGATGAATTCGTGCATGTCTTGCTCGGTGACGTGACGTCCACGAGTGAGATCCTTAAGGCGCTCGTAGGGGTTTCCCATACCAGTTGCGCCGGCGATTGCGGCTGCGCGCATGGCCTGCTGAATTGGTTCGCCGAGTACTTCCCAAGAGTTGTTGAGATCGGCTTCGAGTCTGGCGGGATCGACGTCAAGCCCGGCAACTCCGCGTTGGAGGTTTTCCAGAGCAAGCAAGGAATGACCAAAGGCCACGCCAATATTGCGCTGGGTGGTGGAGTCGGTGAGGTCGCGTTGCATACGTGACGTTACTAAAGTGGCAGATAGCGAATCGAATAATGCGCATGAGATTTCCATATTCGCCTCTGCGTTTTCGAAGCGGATCGGATTCACCTTGTGTGGCATTGTTGATGAGCCGGTAGAGCCTTGTGCTGCAAGATTCTGTTTGAAGTATCCCAGCGAGATATAAGTCCAAAAATCGGTGGCAAGGTTGTGCGCGATGCGGTTGAAACGAGCCACATCTGCAAAAAGCTCAGCCATCCAGTCATGAGATTCAATCTGGGTGGTAAGTGGATTCCACGTGAGCCCTAAACCAGTGACGAAAGCTTCGGACAAAGCCGGCCAATCGGCGTCGGGAATTGCGGCGACGTGCGCACCAAAAGTGCCGGTAGCGCCGTTGATCTTGCCAAGAAACTCCGTTTTTTCGATGCGGCGCAGCTGGCGACTCAAGCGGTAAGCGAGTACGGCGACTTCCTTGCCCAGCGTGCTCGGAGTGGCCGTCTGCCCATGCGTGCGGGAAAGCATGGGCTGTTGTGCCTGGTCATGGGCAAGTTGTGACAACTGTGCCACGAAGTCTCGTGCCTTGGGAAGCCAAACCTGGTGGACGGCGTCGCGAACGGTCACCGCGTAGGCGAGGTTGTTGATGTCCTCCGAGGTGCAGAAGATGTGCACGATTTCGTGCAGCTTGCCCAGCGAGGTTTCGCCAAGGGAGTGCTCGGCGTTATCGAGACGGCGCTTGAGGTAGTACTCTACGGCTTTGACATCGTGTTTCGTCTCGTTTTCGATCTCTTTGAGCTCGGCGATGTCGGCGGCACCGAAGTGCCGCACGATCGCTCGTAAATATTCGATTTCATTGGCGGTGAGCTTGGGAGCGCCGGGAAGCACGCCGTTGTTAGTGAGGAAAATTAGCCATTCGACTTCGACGTATACGCGCGCCCGATTCAGCGCCGCTTCGGAGAGATGGTTGGTGAGTGGAGCTACTGATGACCGGTAGCGTCCGTCGAGTGGTCCGAGAGCGATTGACGGTTCTATCTGTGCAAAATCTTCCATGATTCTATTCTTTCATGAGGCTCGGGATGATCTTTATCGATTGCGATTGGTGGACGCTTTCATCTCAAAACGTGAGCAGGGGAGGTTGGGGTGTTGTGTGGGTGGCGTGGAGGCGGGGATGGCTCGTGGTATTGGCATGACGGTGCGGTGGTGGTGTGCCGTGTGGGCTGTGGTTTTGGGCAATTTCGCTTTCCCCTTTTGAAATCCGTACAAAGTGGGCATTATTAGATTATGGAATTTCCTCATGAGTCTTTTTTCCGCCCAGAAATCTTAAATCTCCCTGCTTATGTGGCTGGGAAGAGAGCTCATGATCCGGGTGTTATTAAATTGGCGTCGAATGAATCGCCGTTTCCAACATTACCGGCAGTACAGGCCGCAATTGAAGCCCATCTTGGCGGATTGAGTCGCTATCCTGATATGGCAAATGCTCTGCTCACCAGCAAGATTGCTCAGCTCCACGACGTCGATGAATCATGCGTCATTATATCTAATGGTTCTGTGGCGCTGATCGAAAAAATTCTCAGCGCGGTGTGCACTTCCAATTCCCAGGTAGTTGTGCCTTGGCGATCTTTTGAGGCTTATCCGATAGCTATTAGCATGGCCGGTGCTCAGGCGGTGAAAGTGCCATTGCGCAACGACGGAAACGCAGATCTTGCTGCGATGCTTGGAGCGATTAACGCTCGCACGCGAGCAATTATTGTGTGTACGCCAAATAACCCAACGTCGTCGGCATTGAATCATACCGAGTTGCGAGATTTCTTGATTCAGGTTCCCCCGCATATTCCCGTGCTTCTCGATGAGGCTTATGTGGATTATGTGGAGATGGACGATCCTGTGCGGGGCATTGAGCTGGTGAAAGAATTAGGCAATGTGATTTCTTTGCGCACGTTTTCAAAAGCCTATGGTTTGGCAGGTTTGCGTTGTGGGTATGCGGTGGCGGGTGCCGAGGTGAGCCGTCATTTGCTTGCGTGTCTCACTCCGTTCGGCGTTAATACATTGGCGCAGGTAGCGGCAGTGGCTGCGCTTGATTCGGTAGCGGAAGTGTGGCGTCGTGTTGAGATTACGAAGCAGGAGCGCGCGAACGTCGTCAACGCATTGTGTGCATTGGGGTGGCGCAGTGCCAAGCCGCAAGGGAATTTTGTGTGGTTTGATTTGCGTGATGGTGTTGATGAGACGCAGAGGTTTACCCTGCTCTGTGAGGATGAGGGGATTACTGTGCGCACTTTTGCAGGTGAGGGTACTCGGGTGACGATCGCTGAGCCAGAGGGCTCCCTGCGCCTGATTCGTGCGTACAGTGCTTTTCGGAGGATTTGAGAAGTACTGAGCTCTGCTTGGTTGTTTTTATTGTCTGTTCTGCCCAGGTGTTGAGTGTGCTTGGTTATTCTCGCCTGTGGCTTTGTGTTCGCCGAAGCATACTGATTTGCAGGTAAGTGGGCGGCCTTGTGTAAGGAAGTTTGCGGCTTTATGGAAGGTAAGTGGGCGGCCTTGTAGGAAAATGCGTGCTCAAAACGTATGTTTGATTTCCAAGAGCTGAAATAGGCAGACACTATCGATAGTGGTTGTTAGGATGGAACGAGCGGTCACGCAATATTTTGGTGCGATTTCGGCAAGTAGTCGAAATATATCGAGATGTTGCCGAAATCGCCCCAAAAAATGATGAGAACGACACGAAGGTCCGAAGGAACGTCTGAAAAACGCCTGAAAAACGTCCGAAAAGGCGTGAATGTCCGAAAGGGCGTCTGGAAGATTGGCGTGAAGGTTCGAAGGAAGGTCCGAAAGGACGCTGCGAATATCTAAAAACGTCCCAAAAGACACGAATGTCGGAAAGCAGGAGGGTGCATGATTTTCGATGAATCGAAGAAGCCGTCGGTCATTGTGCCTTTGACCGGCACCACTACGCAGATGCTGATCGAGCAGGCATGCGCTGCCGAAGCCGCCGGTGCGGACGTCATCGAGTGGCGGATCGATTTCATGATCGGCGCCCATCAAAACCTTTCGTTCACCTCGCTCGGTCGCGAGATTATTGAGCCAATCCTTGAAAATACTACGGTTCCCTTGCTGCTCACAATCCGTACGATGGAACAAGGCGGGCAAGTGAAGCTCTCCGACGGGCGGTATCGGATTTTACTGGCCGAAATGCTAGACACCTTGAATTACCTGCAAGTTCCCGCGGAACGAATCGGCATTGATCTGGAATTCCGCTTTGAGGGTACGCCGGCTCTGTGCGTGCGCGCCCAGAAGTTGGGCTACACGGTGGTGTTATCTCATCACGATTGGAACGAAACACCTGATCTTGAAGTCATGTATCTTCTGTTTGACGAGATGCTCGAGCTCAAAGGTGCAGTAGCTAAGCTCGCTGTGACGCCGCGTGAGGAGTCCGACGTCGATGCGCTGCTTGCCACTGCACGCAAGGTTTCGCGTGAGCGCCGTCGCCCAATCATCGCACTTTCGATGGGTGAGCTGGGTAAGCGCTCGCGACTAGAGGGGTGGAAGTTTGGTTCGATTGCCACTTTTGCTGCGGTTGGCGAGGGGTCGGCTCCGGGACAGCCAAGTGTTGCAGAGTTGCGCGAGGCGCTTAATGCTGGTGGTTAAGCCTGTGAAATGCTGTGTCACTTAGCACTACCACGCTATGCAACACCGACACTGCGTCTGATACTACGCCATGCAGCACCGGTGCTCCGTCACTACCGTGCAGCACTGGTCGCACCACGCACCGGCACCACGTTACCGCGCTGCACCACCCGGCGCACCGGCATCGCCCGACGCGACACGCACGCCAAAAAATAATTGTAACAATTCGGTTGCAATATCCGAGTGATAATCACGGATATATACCGAAAAATCTTGGTGGTCATACCCAGGTATGACCCATTTCGCTCAAGAATCAATTTAGGGAATGACGAGAAAATATTTCCTTGTTTTAGACTGAGATGGTGGGAGGACGAACGAACAGCATGCAAATCCACAAGCCTGAAAATAACACAATCTCACCGTCGCAAACTTTTCGCTTAGGTGGTCTTGATGGGCTGCGAGCAATAGCTTGTATCGCGGTCTTGATTTACCATACGTGGGCAGTAGTTTTGCCCGGCGGCTTTCTTGGCGTGGACGTCTTTTTTGTTCTTTCTGGCTTTCTTATCACCTCGCTTTTGGTCAAAGACCTCGAAAATTATGGCACGATCAGGATCGGTCGATTCTGGATGCGGCGTTGGCGCCGGTTGTTTCCTGCCGTTTTCACCTCAGTGTTTGTGACGGTGCCAATCGCGGCTCTGATCAACACGGATATTTTGGTGAAACTGCGCAGCCAGGTGGCTGGAGCTTTCACTTTCACATACAACTGGGTGGCCATCGCAACTGGTTCTACATACTTCGAGCAGGGATCGCCTAACCTGTTGACTAATATGTGGACACTCGCTGTTGAGCAGCAGTTCTACATTTTATGGCCGCTAATTATGGTGGGATTGTGGTGGCTCAATCGCACTTTACGAATTGCATCTCCGCTGCTCTTAGCGGCAGTGTCGGTGGGGCTGATGGCGTATGCAGTCGCCGATGGTGGGGACGTCACGCGCGCCTACATGGGCACCGACTCGCATGCGTTTGGCCTGATGATAGGCGCCGCTGCAGCTATTTTCTGTGGTTCTGTGCTTGACCCGGCCGAAAAACCGGACGATCGGCGCGCTCTTATTTCGCCGAACGTCATGGGCGCACT
Source organism: Arcanobacterium pluranimalium (assembly GCF_016907845.1). Lineage (GTDB taxonomy): Bacteria > Actinomycetota > Actinomycetes > Actinomycetales > Actinomycetaceae > Arcanobacterium_A > Arcanobacterium_A pluranimalium. Next base: position 227,490 of record NZ_JAFBCS010000001.1, on the reverse strand, counting down.
GGGCGTGCTCGGTCTGCTGGGCGTGTTTGCCAGCTTCGTTTTTGCTGATGAGCATCAAATGGTCACCTATCCGTGGGTGATGCTCGCGGTGGTGTTGTGCTCGTTGTTCGTTGTGATGGGGATGACGGCGCCCTACCAGCAAGCAGGTACGGTTGCGTATCGTTTGCGCAGTTTTCTAGATTTGCGTGCTTTTACGTGGATTGGTGAGCGCTCTTATGGCATTTACCTTTGGCATTGGCCATTGGTGGTGATCTGGCAGACCGTATTCCCCGATGCGCATCCTGCTATAGCCACCCTTGTGATCGCCGCAATTTCTGTTGTTGCTGCCGCTTTGAGCTTCAGATTTGTTGAGAATCCGATGCGTTACAACGGGATTAATGCCACGTTGCGGCTTTGGTTTGGGGCCTTGCGCACGCAAGTTTCGTCGATGCGTCAAGCTAACGACGGCGATTCCGCAGTTCTCTCGAAAAAATGGTTTGCTGCCACACGGCTTTTTGCAATGGTTCTATGCTCCTCGCTGTTTATATATGCGCTGGTAGCTGCGCCAGTCGAGTCCGAGGTTGAGGCGGGATTCCAAAAAAGTGAAGAAGTGGCTGCTCAGCAGGGTGCGCAGGCCGGCGCTCAGCCAAACGGAGGAGCGCAGCAGGGTAACGGCACGCAACCTAATCCTGGAGGTGCTCAACCAGGGCACCCGAATGGCTCCGCTGCGCAGCCTGGAGGTGGCGCGCAATCCAACAAAGACTTAGTCACGAAAGCAAATGCCAAGGTAGCAGGAGAAAATATCACAGTTTTGGGTGACTCCGTGATCGCTATGGTCGACCCGGTCATGGCCAATAAATGGCCAGGTATCGTGGTTGATGGGCAAAAGAACCGCTCCCAGCACTCGATCTCCCCGCTGATTCAGCAGCATTTAGGCGATAATACGCTACGCCATTACGTGGTGATTGGAGTGGCGAATAACGGCGCCGTGCGCGATGCGGATATCGACCGCTGGCTTCAAGAAATTGGTCCAGATCGTGTGATGGTGCTGATCACTGGGCATGGCACGGCTCGCACTACGTGGATTCCAGAGTCAAATGCTGCGATTGCGCGCGCAAAGGAACGTCACCCTGATCAAGTGGTGATAGCCGACTGGTACACGATTGTGGAGCAGAATCCTGAAGCCGTCTATCGTGATCGCACGCATCCCAACCCGGATGGAAATCCGCTTTTTGTAGCAGAAGTTGAGAAAGCACTCAACGAAGGCTCAAAACTGGCGCCGTCGGTAGAGGCGAAGAAGTAGCAAGTGGATGCGGCGTGCGCATTTAGTCTTGTTCGCGTCCCTCGCCAAACCACTCGCCCAAACCGTCGTCGGCACCGACCCACGCGTATGCGTCGTCGTGATTATCAATAAGGATTGCGTGAAATGCCTTTTCGATCTTTTCGCAGGTCTCGGGGTTTCCGACGCCAGTGACGATCAAGTGGCAACGTGGTGACAGTGGCGCGGAATCTTCGGAAACGTACAGCTCAGACCATCTGCCGGCGTCGCCTACGCTCACGACACCGCCGATAGCTTCCCAAGAGCAGATGCGGTCGGGACGTGACGGAAGCCAAAAACAGCCGCGTGCGCACACGTTCTCTCCGGCCAGGTCAGCGACCATGTCGCGAAGTCGCTCGGGGTGAAAAGGGTTCTCAGAGTAGAGATCGAGAGTCCAGGTTCCGTGTGAATCTGGTCCGCCCCAGGCCTGCGTGGTGGCAGGGTGGATGCGGTCGACGCCGTCGGCCGGGTCGTGCTCGATTTTGCGAATTTCGTCGAGGAGTGGCTTGTCAATGCCGTTGAGGAGGAGTACGTCGTGGGGGCGCAGATGTTCGATGAGTTCCTGCCCAAGCCCGTTATCAGGGCCGACGGTGAGGATAATGTCTGCGTAGCCCAGGTTCATCATGTGCACCTCGGCAAGGCAGCGCTCGTCGCCGTCGAAAAGATTGGCATTCACTTCGCGCAGCTCACGGTGGCCAAGGAGGTCGTCCGACGCGGTCGCGGAGTCGATAATATGCGTGACTCCAAGGAGTTTGATGGGTGCGCCGGGGATTAGTTCGAGTTCGGTGCTCAGACCAGGAACAAGATGGATGAGTTCAACGCCCGGTGGGAGGAGGAGAAGTGTTTCGGGGCTTGATGTCGCGCGGCGAAGTGTGAACTCGATGATGGCCGAGCGTAGTGCGCACGTTGCGCAATCGCCGTCGATAGGAAACTCGTGAACTTCGCTCGTTTCGAAAGGTGAGAGACTCGAGAAACGTACGGCGCCGTCGTCGGTGAATGCGCTGGTGAAGATGGAAGCGCCGTCGGCAGAAAAAATGAGCGCGGTGAGGTCGCGAATACTTTCGTCAAGTGTTGAAATGATTCCGAGAGAATGCTGAGTCATTTTGGTCACTCCAGATTGCGAATAATGAGAGTCGTTCTATATAGTGCCATGTATGACTACATATTGCCAAGTTACCGGGAAGAAGCCGTCCTTCGGGAACGCTGTATCACATTCCCACCGTAAAACCCGACGTCGTTGGGATCCGAACCTGCAGACGAAGCGGTATTTCGTGCCTTCCCTTGGACGCACGATCAAGCTCACCGTATCCGCCACCGGCATCAAGACCATCGACAAGCGTGGAATCGATTCCGTGGTGGCTGAAATGATCGCACGAGGAGAGAAAATCTGATGGCTGCAAAAGCAAAGGACGTTCGCCCGATTATCAAGCTAATTTCCACAGCTGGCACCGGTTACACCTATGTGACGCGCAAGAATCGCCGCAATAACCCTGAGCGTATGGTGCTGCGCAAGTATGATCCGATGGTGCGTAAGCACGTTGAATTCAAGGAGTCGCGCTAATGGCAAAACGCTCAAAGATTGAGAAGAACAAGCAGCGAATCGCCATTGTTGAGCGTTACGCCGAAAAGCGTGCGGCTCTCAAGGCTGCGAGTGTGAATCCGCACCTCAGTGAAGAAGAGCGGGAGGCTGCGATGTTTGCGCTGCACCGCTTGCCACGTGATGCTTCGCCGACGCGTGTGCGTAACCGCGATGTTGTGGACGGGCGTCCGCGTGGGTACCTGCGCAAAGCTGGCATTTCGCGCGTGCGCTTCCGTGAGATGGCTTCGCGTGGAGAACTTCCGGGAATTCGCAAGTCGTCTTGGTGATGGGTGTGGGCTTGCGTGCGCACCTGTTGATTGCCTGTGCGTGAGCCGGTGCGTGAGGTTACACGTGAGCCGGTGCGTGAGGCTACACGTGAGCCGGTGCGTGCACTTGCCTAATTATTAGCATCTACCTTTAGGCCACGTTGATAATAATTGTCGGTGTAGAAAGAAAAAAATATGAAACCAAATATTCATCCGGATTACCATCCGGTAGTTTTCCGTGATCGCAGTGCAGATTTCGCGTTTTTGACCCGATCAACGGCTACGTCTGACCGCACGATTGAGTGGGAAGATGGCAACACCTATCCTGTGATTGACGTGGAAGTTTCTTCGCAATCCCACCCATTCTGGACGGGCAAGGGTCGCATTGTTGACACCGCTGGACGCGTTGAGAAGTTCCAGCGCCGTTACGGTAAGAAAGTGAACTGATGAAAGTACGTGCATCGTTAAAGTCGCTGGTCAATCAGCCAGGCGCACAGGTTGTGCGTCGCCGAGGCCGCATTTACGTGATTAACAAGCAAAATCCACGTATGAAAGGCCGTCAGGGCTGAGTGTGGCTTGGGTAAGCCGAGTCTTGCTTTTCAAATTGTTGGGGCTGTTTTCGCAACATCTGCATATATATCGAGATGTTGCGAAAACAGCCCCAGCTTTTCGTTTCGTTTGCCGTCTTTCCAATGTCAACGCCGTGAGGCTGCAGGTACTCGGGTTAGTCGGTGATGAATACGTGCTTTCAAAGTATTCGAGAGCACTTTTTGCGTCTCGTCCCATGTGTCCCAAATCTGCTCATAACTGAGCCGAATAACGTGATAACCAAGCGCCAGAGCAGCCAGATCGCGACGACGATCGTTACGATAGCGATCATATTGGCTGTGGTGAGCAGCGCTATCACACTCAACAATAAGCGAATTTCCCACGAGAAGATCTACGCGCCCGACGTCCTCGATATGTACCTGCGCCTCAACTTTCACTTTCCTCAGCAGGAAAAACAGTCGAACTCGTGATTCGCTTCCTGATTCAGAACTCGCGCTAAGATACCTGCTTAGTGCCGCTTTCTTTATTCCGCGGTGGGTCAATGCGGCGCGCGCATCGCTTAGCGACATGATTCCTTGATTTATGGCGGATTTGAGCGCGATGAAGCAAGTTTCTCGATCGTGACATCGCAAAGCGTGACCCATCGCCTCGTCGAAACTGCATATAGGATATGGAGATAAACGCTGTACACGATGCGTGTAGACTTTTCCATAAGCTGCCGAAATATGCCGAGATTCGACGAATTTGTCGAAAAGAATAGGCTGCGTCCGTGACTTTGATATCTCCAAATGCAACCCCGCGTCTCGTTCCACCCATATTCGGTAGTATTTACAGGCGCTCAAACATCCAATGCGCGCTCCTAGCCGAATAGCTGTGACAACAGCAGGATCTGCATTGTCCACTGCATACCAGTTATAGCCGATCCGAGTCAGGGTGCCATTTCGGATGGCTTTATGGAGTTGTGATTCAGTAGCAATTCCCATATCTGGTAGGTCGGCGCGTCGTAAAACGCCGTGAACGTAAGGACTTATGTGCATTTAATCATTACAGCGAAGTTGCAAGACTGTCCGCTTCGCGTTGAATGCAGTTGTTGATAAACCTGTATTTTCGCGCCGTTGTGGACAACTAGGAGCAGCACGCCTCAATGAACTTCCTCAGTTTATGGTACGCTTTCGCCGTATATACTGGCACAGTGACTACCAGACTTCGCCATACAACTGAACATTTTCGCCAATATGTCCCAGGTTTCGCTGTTTCCACGGCTGCCGCTATCGCGGCGGTAGCGATCAACAGTGCGGTTCCCACGTTGAGTGCCCTGCTCTTAGCCATCATTTTTGGAGTGATCGCTCGCAATACGAACCTTCTCCGGTCAGGTATGGAAGCAGGTCTGGCGGTTGTCTCGAAACGCTGGCTGCGGATCGGCATCGTGCTTCTCGGATTTCAATTGGTCTTGACCGACATAGCCAAGCTTGGTTGGGGCGTGCTCGGAACGGTAGTGTGCGTGGTTGCACTGGGCATAGTCACGTCTGTGCTGCTTGGGCGGATGATGGGTGTTTCGCCCACGCTGGCTTTATTGATAGGCTGCGGATTCTCGATTTGTGGAGCGGCGGCAGTAGCGGGCATGGATGGATCGATTGACGCTGACGAGCGTGACGTCGCCACTGCCGTTGCGCTTGTTGTTCTGTTTGGCACTGCCATGATTTTCGTTGCACCGGCGCTGGTGCTTGGCGTGGGCATGGACGCACGCACTGCCGGAGTCTGGGAAGGCGCCGCGATTCACGAGGTAGCACAAGTAGTTGCGGCTGCCGGCATCACCGGTGGTGGAATTGTGAAGACGGCGGTGGTGGTCAAGTTGGCGCGGGTGCTTATGCTGGCTCCGGTGATCACGCTCGTTACGCTTTTCGCAACGCTACTGGGTGTGCACCCTGCGGCGTCGCCTGCCCGCACCATAGTCGAACCACGTGTAGTTGAACCGCCCGTAGCTGACAGAGCGTTCTCGACCGCACGCTTGAATTGCCCGACCGCCATGCTCACGAAGCGTCCTCCATTAGTGCCGCTTTTCGTGCTCGGTTTTATCGGCGCTGCGGTAATCGCGACGTCTGGCATTGTGCCAGCTCAAGGCTTGGCTGCAATAAAGGTTGTGCAAACATTCCTACTTGCCGCAGCAATGTTTGGCCTTGGCTGCGGAGTGAAAATTGTTGAACTTCGCAAAGTAGGGGTGAAACCGCTGGTATTGGGCTTGGTGGTGTCTGTTGTGGTGGCGATGGTTGCTTACGTTGGGGCAATCTTAAGCTAGCGATTTCTCGTGTTGGAGAATAGCAACGAAGAAAAGACGAAGAGAATTGGTGCGTTTTAGGCAACATTTCAACATATATACAGTAGTTGCGAAAACAGCCCCAAGAATCGGGCGTTGGCGTTCGTAAAGTGCGCGCTAACTGTGCATCGCCACATAACCAAGCAGGTGTTCCACTTATTCCATACACCCACTACCTCGAGCACCTCCGCGATTCCCCATGCCACGCCCCATCCTCCATGCGCGCAACTACCCGGTGTGGACGTATGCTGTATTAGGATCATCGAAAATATTTCAGGCAGAGGTAGGAAATGAACCTTGAAGATATTTTGGCCACCACCGCAAATCCGCAGGAAAGAGCCGCGTTTTTTGCTGCGCTTCCTGACGTCACGGCCGAATTGGGTGAAATGTGCGGTTCGGACGTGGTCTCTCAAGGCCTGCGCGCGCATCTCGTTGGCGCTGACCTGATGGTCTGCTCTTTGCCTGTAGACGGAAACCGCCAGTTCATGGGCTTGATGAACGGCGGGTCGACTGCTTTACTTGGTGAAACAACAGGTTCGTCCGCTGCCGTGCTTGCGTCCCCAGAGGGGAAGACGGCGGTGGGTATCTCTATCACGGTAAACCACCATCTTCCTGCAAAAGAGGGGCGCGCCTATTGCGTGGCGACGAAAGTAAGCCAGACGTCATCATTCATCACTTACAATTTTCTTTTCTTCCGCCATGACGGGAAGCTCTCTGCGTCAGGAAATCACACCTGCGCGATCATCGATAAGCGTTAAGCCGTAGAACTCCACAAACCTTAAAGATCCACAAACCCTAGACGTCAACAAACCTTGGACGTCCACACGTTTTGGGGCGCTTTTGTAAACATCTCTACATATATCGAGATGTTTACAAAAGCGCCCCAAAAGTAACGATCCTCCGCGTGACCTCATGCCGTGTTACCTTATGCCACGCCGGCATCCCCCAACGCGCAATGCCTCCGCCGACGCACCAATACCCCATATCCAAGCACCCACCCAACACGTCGCCCAGCACCCACACACCCAACCAACGCCCCCACAACCCCTCATCCTCGCCCCACCCACACCCAACCAACCCCTAAAATGTGACCCCCGCACCAAAATTTTTATTAATACAATTATTGTTGAACATTCAGCCATTTTCTTGATACCCTGAGTCTTGATATATGTATTTGCCCTAGTTTTATTGGTTTGATTGATTGTTACTGACGAGGAAGGGTAAATACGCTAACCACGCAGATGCAAGCTTGAGGGTGTCAAGTATTGCACCGTGATCCTGTGAGAGGGATTGGATGTTAAAGCGAATCACCGGGCAGATCTCTGCCAAGTTTTTAGCCCTGATTGTGTCATTGTTATTATTGTTTCCCGTTGGCATGGCGCAGGGCGTTGGCACGAATGGTGCTATTGACCTCCTTGCCGGCGTGAAGCCTGCAGGAACCTCAACGAAAGAAGTTGTGGGTGGAGCGCAAGCGGCTGGCCTAGGCGAACTGGTCGAAGTTTCGGCCACCGCATCGTTCCCTAAAGCCGTTGAGCAGCGTGAATATGTGCGTCCGGATGGCTCGTTCGACGCCACTACTTTCGTGCACCTTAACGTCTCTGGCCTCGAGAACTGGCAGAATCTACAGCTTTTCGTCAACGATAAGCCTGTTGCTGCGGTGATGGCTGATCCGGCTGCTTCCACAGCGCCGGGGTCAACGGTGCACCCGTGGAATGCTTCGAGCTGGGTCATTCAAAATCTTGGCACTGCCACCGATCCCGATTATGTAGCTTACGCGCCACTCGGTGCTGTGGCTGGTCTTGAAGCTGGCGGCACGGTGAAGTTCGCTGTTTCTGGCGTGGTTCCAACCACCGCGAAGCCAGGTAGCGTTATTGATGTCTCCTCCATTGTGGCTGGTTATGCTTCTGGCACGGAGACTTTTGTGGCTTCTCCTGAGGTGGGCAAGGTCGGCGTGGCTGATCCGAAGCTTGCTGTCTCGAAGTCAGCTACCCCTGCTGACTCTGTGGCTCCCGGCTCTACTGTGACTTACAACGTGAACGTCTCCACTTCTGGTGGTTCTGCTTTTGGCGTGCAGGTCGTTGACACTCTTCCTGCTGGTGTCACGGTCGTGAACGCTGGCGGCGGCAAGTTTGATGCTGCTGCGAATACGCTTACTTTTGCTATGGGTGATTTGGCTTCTGGTGGTTCGCGTCAGGTTACCTATTCGGTCAAGGTTGGCGATAGCGCTTCTGGTGTTTTAGCGAATACGGCCACGGCGTCTGGTTACGCTGCTCCTGAGGTTGCGGGTGTGTCTCGGGTTGCGTTGAAGAGCGTGAGTGCGACGGCGAGTGTGTCGGTTACTGGTAAGCAGCCAAGTATTTCGGTTTCGTCTGCTTCTGATCTGGTGCGCAATGGTGGAGACGTCGATTATATGATTGACGTTCTTGTGCCTGCTGGTACTACTCTGAATGAAACTACTGTGATGGCCGCATTGCCGCAGGGCACGCAAGCTATTGGTAAATGGCATCTTTGGACGCGCTCGGTGACCATTGGTGATGGCACTACTCAAACTCCGTTGAGCTATGAGCAGTTGAGTGCTGTTGACTTGGGCTCTGTAAGGAATATGGGCTGGTATTTTGCTGCTCCTATTGCGCCGGCTGCTACGGATCGCCATATCCAGATCAAGGTCACCTTCGACGTTTTCGGTAATGCGGGCGATCAAGTGGTGCTTCCGGTAGCGTTGGGTGCTAACCCTGCTCCTATTTTGGGTCAAGCTAAGCCGGATCCGCGTGCGTGGCCAGACTACACCTACAATGCAAAGGCGAGCGATCCGGTGACGATCGGTTCGATTATTATTGAGTCGGTGCCGGTAGAACCTGCTACTACGTGGGTTCCGGAGCGAAATAGTGCCACGCCGAAGAAGATTGCTTTTAAGGTAACTAATAAGGGCAACTTGCCGGCCACAGAATTGGCTTTACGGCGAAGTGCTGATGCTGAACCGTTTATTAGATTTACAAGTGATCGCACCACAGATGCAACGCTTGTTCCAAACCCTCGGGTGAAAGAAACCTATGTTACTGGGCATTCTGCCTGGTTCTATATAATCGATTCCCTAGCTCCAGGTGAGACGGTTACGATCGAGCGTAATCTTGATGCGCCGATCAACAATACTTATATTGGGCACGAGGATAAGAATCTGGTCAATTTCTGGCTTGAACCGCAGTGGTACGGGCCATATGGTAATGGAGCTGTTTCTCTTCAAGATAATTTGCCGTACCAGCGGATTTTCTCAAAAGAAGCAGTAACAATTAGCTATCCAAAGCTCACATTTGATGCTCAAATTGAGGGTAGCTCCACCTTTGCCACCATCGACCACCCCACGTTCACCTATTTGGTGACGAACCCTGGCGATGCGCCGATGTATGATCCGGTGATTAACCTTAAATGGTCTGGAACGGCTGGTGACTGGGGTCAAAACCACTCTATTACTGCAAAGTTACCTAATGGCACCACCGTAGCGGGAGCTATCACGTATAACGGCGCCGGCAATCCGACGACGGTCAAATTTAATGGAGTAAGGATTGGTCCAGGCGAGACGCTCACTGTAACGGATCTTGTTGGCACTAATACTTTCGTTCCAGGTGGCTGGACCCTCGATGCCGACGTGAACGCCGCTGATAGCTTCGGAGCCCGTTACATTGGGAGCACAAACCAGTATTGGCTCACGGGTCAAGACTCGCTGTCGGGCACGATTGGTAAGGTCACGCTGGTAGCGTCCAAGCTCCCTACTGATACTAATCATGGCACGATTGTGTCTGGTAAGACCTCCGAATATGCGTTGACTATTCGAAATTCCGGCACAGTAGATGCAACGAATGTGAGCATTTCTGATTCTTTGCCGGCACATTTGACGTATGCGGAAAGCCTCATGACGGGCGGAGTGCCGCAGGTGAACGTGCGCGGCACGTCTGCCGTGCCGACTGTCTCCTTGGTGAGCGGTTCAACTACTGCTAAGAAATGGCTGATTTCCTCTATTCCTGCGGGAACTTCGGTCACGTTGACGATCCCGGTTCAACATGATGGTTCTACTCCAGTAGCCAATGAGGTGGCGGCATCTAATTCGGTTGTGGAATCTGCTTATGATCCGGCACAGACCGTAACTGGCTATCTGGATGTGTTGCCGTTTGTAATCCGCCCGTCGGTGGTGAAAACTGCTGATAAAACGCATGTGATCCCAGGCGATACCATCACTTATACAGTGGATATAACTTTGCCTGCTGGGCAAACTGAAACGCAGTATGGGTTATCGCTGATCGATAAGCTGCCACGTGGAGTGAAGCTCGTATCTCAAAGTGATCTCTCTGTGGTAGCTGGTGCGCAAGTTGTGGCGCAGAAGATGACCACAACCGATAATGCTGTGAATGGCATCAGCACTATCGGTTGGAATCTCGGCACCTGGCAGGCTAATGCTCCGGTGAGCACGGTCTTGCGTGGCACGTATACCGTTCAGGTAGATAAGTATTACACGGGCAGCTCAGAACTGCTAACGCCACCAACGGGAACGATCGTCACGGAGCTGTCCCTCGATAAACTCGGTGGAAATCTTGTGAACTCTGCTGGTATGTGGTGGTCGAGCGATTCGGCATTCACAGCGCCAGCTGCTGCACCAGAAGTGGCTAACCTTGCTGGTTACACTGGGCGCAGTGAGTTTGCGGTTGCAAAAGTGAATGTTGATTCTCCTGATTTGACTGTAACTAAGACGGTTGATGCGCAGGTATGGGATCCAGGTGATACTGCTACGTTCACTGTGAAGATCACAAATAAGGGTGATCTGGCGGCAACGAATGTGCTTGCTCACGATGATCTCGGTAGCAGCTCAGGCACAGGTTACAAGCTCACTGACGTAGCAGTTGCGTCGGTCACTGGTGGTACCGCTACGGTGGCAAACGGAAAGATCTCTATTGCTGCTGATTCGATTCCTGCCGGTGGAACGCTGACGCTGGTGTACACGGCGAAAATGCCGGTATCGGGTGACCTCAAGGCAACTTATATCAATGGTACTCCAGTCCATGCCAAGGTAGTGAACCAGGTGACGATCGATTCGTTCACCGCTCCAAATATGGCACTGGCGTGGACGAACCCAATCACCGCGAGCGTAACCACCTACGTGCGCGCACCGTATTATTGGACCTACGATGTGAACATTGAACAGTGCCAATCGGGGCTTACCAAGGGTCAAGCTGCAGGCTTGAGTTTCACTGCAACGATAGGAAATCACAACTTTGGTGCATCGATGTCACCTCAGCAGGGTACAGCCTATGATTCGGTGATGACTTTACAAATCCCGATCGGTATTTCCGTTACCTCGGTATACGTTGGGTCGCCATTGAATAAGACGTTCCAGGTGGCAGATGTGCTGGTATCTGGTGATGGTTCCACTACTAAGCAGACCTTGAAGATTCCATTAGGTGATGTGCCTACAAATGCCAATGTAAGTATCCAGGTTGCTGGTGTTGCAGCGAAGGATATTACTGCTTATGGTTTTGAGCAGGCGAGCTTCCACCTCACCTGGAAAGATTCTCTAGGTTCCGTCAACTATGGTGCAAACGTAGGAACTCCCGTGGCATATGTAATGGACGGGTGGTCGTCGTGCTACAAGTCCATGCCAAACCTCAATACTACGTATGGCCCACAGACTGCGAAGCCAGGAGCTACTGTTACATTCAACGGCACTTTCATGAGCAATATGTTTAATGTGTCTGGTAACGGTACGTTTGTTGACACTTTCCCTGCCGATGTTACCTATGTGCCAGGTTCTGCAAACTTGGTGGATACGAGCACCGGAAAGACCTTAGTGATCGGCACCGACGTAACAGAAACGATCACTACTGTTGGCACCGGCGTTGATGCGTACCAGGTTGTAACGTGGAAAATTCTGCCTGATCTTCCAGAGAAATCCGCTATCACAATAGCTGTAAACGCTGTTGTTGATGCAGATGCGAAAGTGGCAAACACTGTTTATAACAATATGAGTGTGTACTACGATTCCATGAAGCAATTCTGGAGCGATGGCACATTGCGTGGGCAAAGTGCGCTGTATATTCTCGATCCGAAGAGTATTAAGCTCGACGGAAATATCACGCCAAATGAGGTGATCGCTGGTCAACCTGCCAAAGCAGAACTGATCCTCACCGTACCCGCAATGGACAAGCTCACGGACGTAGCTTGGAATGTAAGTACTGAAGGTGACTATTTCCAGGCAGGAACACCCACCCTGGAGTGTGTAAGTAACTGTAGCGATATTCCGAACCTGCCGCGAAGCCTCTCATGGTACACCGATACAAATTACAACGTGGTAAAAGCCCCCGGATCTACTGGAATGCTTTACACAAGCATTAAATTCAACAATATTCCAATCACTGCTACGGAACGCGTATTCAAATTGAGTTACGATTATGTTTCACGCGATCCTAATTCAGTGGCAAATGGTTGGACCCCACATGATGGAAGTTTCAATTCGTGGGCGGCTCATTACGTTGCTGGCGCGTTGAACTCTCAGTCGACTAAATTCGCATATATCATCTCAGAAGCCGCTGAACCTGTGGTCGGTGCGCAGTGTAGCCCGTCAGTGGTTGGGCCGGTACAGGCTGGTGGCGCTCCAAACGTCACCTGTACCTATACGGTGACGAACCCATCTATTAAAGCAACCATTAACTCGTATACCTTGGTTGCGGATCCACGTGAGCAAAGCGTGCAACAGTACCCAGGTGCTCAGTCCACCATCGGCTGGAAAGTTGTGGACGCTGGCACCGGCACGGCAGGATCGGATGCTACTGTGCGCTGGAATGATGTGACTCCACTCAAACCAGGAGAGTCGCGCAGCTACACGGTGAAATACATCGTTGATGGTATTTCTCAAGCGCAACCCGTTGATTACTATGGAAATAAGGTATATCAGCCGGCTACAGTAGATGTGCGAGTGACCGATTGGGTGCTGTATTCCCCCGGTTCCTTACTCGGGCAATATGCGATCAGCCGCACCTGGGATCAATCGGCGAATAATGTGAATCCGGTGATCAACTTTGCGGTGCCAAGCTTAAGTATCCAGCAAGGCGCAATTATGCCTTTGAGTCGGGATATTTCGCGCCCAAATGATTCAGAGCGCAATCCGTATGGCTTTGAAATCGATAGACGAGAGCATCATTTCCAGGATCTGTATACAGAATTATCACGTTACCCTGAAATGTATCCCGGAAATGAGAATGGAAACTCTTCCTACCGACCTGCTGTTGAACCAGAAGCGATGATGGTGACGCCGGGTAAAGCCTTTACAATGGCCACAGCTATCGATGTAGCTGGCGCTTCGTTGATGAATTCGATGCAGATTACTGCCAAGTTACCGGCTGGATTTACGTACGTTCCAGGTTCAGCTCATCTAATTGACCCAATAGACAGTTATTCAGGTTCATATGGTCTTGGGAAAAACTCGGCGGGGCAGTATATCGAGTTGCGTTCCGGCAATGTCGTGCCTGCATTCAAAGATCCAACAGTCGGTGCGGCGGTAAAGACTACCTGTACGAGCGATCATACTGATCCAAGCGATCTGGCATCGGTGAATACAGGCGGAGAAGCGTTGAGCTGGCAGCTTACTCCAGCTGATCTGCTTATGGATCCATATTACAACCAGTTTGCCGCAGATATCTCTCATAAGATTCTTATTTACGATGTGATGCCGGCACCGTCTTTAGCTGATTGTGTGAATAATAACTCCTACGTGTGGGATCATTGGAGCACCTTCAAAGATTTTCTCACTCAGGGGGGCGCTGATCCAAGCGGCATTGATTATTCCCAGATCAAATTGCGGGTGACTGCTTTCACTACAGAAGCAAATGGCTCCATGGAGTTGCTGGATCGCCCTGGCGACCCAATGCTCGCCTCAGATACGGATAATGTGACGATTTCTGATCCACTCAATGTGAATTCTGGCCCAGATGATGCCCCAGTGAAAGCTGGCTCAGCTGCTGCTGCCTTTGAAGTCACTGCCTCTTATTCAGCTGGTAATATCTCTCCAGATTTGACGATTATCGATACGATAGACGGTGCTGCTAATTACAAGCCAGGTACGGCGACAGCTATCGATGCTAAAGGCACGGTGGTGGCACTGACCGAAGAAATTATCTCCCAAACTGCCACCCAAACGGTAGTGAAATGGACTATTAAAGGAACCACGGATCAGAATAAACGCACCTATCAAGGTACTGGTGGAGAGAACGCACTTAGTGGCAATCCTGCGCCTGTAGTGACGTTAGTTCCTTCATCAGTGAAGATCAGAATCCCAGTGGAGATTCCGACTTCCACGCCTGAAGGCACCAAAGTGACCAATACTGCTCAAGTAACTTCACATGAATTCACCTCTCCTCTAGGCGCGCTCAATTATATGGTGCCTTGGTATGCGTTAATGCTTAATGATCAACCAGAACAGTACTACACCTATTCAATGATGCCATTCCGGGAGATCACTAAGACTGACGTTGGCTCACTTATTGTGCGCAACCCATCGGCACCTCCAGTGATCACTATGAAAGTTGATCCAACGGTGGCACCAGGTGGTACCTACACGGTGTCAGGCCCATTGGCTCTGCCAGCGAACCTGGCCTGGTCAAGCGCCTACGTGCTCTTCACGGTACCTGCCCGCGTGGAAGTAACCGATGCGAAGATTGATGTGTGTGAATCAGGCGCCAACTACTGCACCGATCTCGCTAAGCAGGTCAAACTGTGGGATCCGGTGAAGAACGCAGATGGCACCACCACCTACGGTTACTGGCTCGGTGATATCGGTGCATCTGGTGACGTGCGCACCTTGAGCAATACGTTCAAGCTCCACACCACGAATCCAGATGGCACCCCATCCGTGGTAGCAGGAGATCAACTCCCTGTGAAAGCCACCGTCTATTCCGACACGGACGCTGCCACCGGCACGGGCACCGCAGAAGTTGCGGCAAACCTGCTCGGTTCGCTCACCACAGGTGGAGGACTCCTGCCATCAGGCTTCGGTGCAAATACGCCAGCGCCTATCACAACTAAGGCCACGGTAACGCCACCTACGACGATACCTACCGCACCGCCGTCGTCCACCTACTTCCCGCCAGCCGTTTCGAATGGCGTGACTGTAGTTGGCGAACCGAAGTTGGCAATCACAAAGTCCACTCCGACTCCACAACCGGTAGCGCTCGGCGGACGCATCGACTATGTAGTCACAGTGACCAACAATGGCACCGCACCTGCATACGGTATTGCGTTGACCGACAAGGCCGATCAGAACCTCGTCAACGTATGGGTAGACGATCTTGGCGGCATGGTGCTGCGCAAGGGCTGGACGGCAGCCGCTCCGTGGATGGAACTGCGGGCGCCAGTCATTGATCCGGGTCAGACGCTTACCGTGACGTACCACGGTACGGTGTCCACCGCGATTGATCAGTCGGTCTCGATTGTGGATCACCTGACGAACACAGTGCAGCTAGGGGACTTCGCCTCACAGCCTGCCCCGTACCCAACCGGTACCCGGATTTACCCAGGCTCGACCGTTGGCACCCAAACCACCACGGTGAAGATCGCTGCACCAGGCGTGGCTATTGCAACCAACACCGGTGCTCAGTGCGACAACCCGGTAGCGATCGGTGCGCCAAACCAGACCATGCACTGGTGCTCAACCATCACGGTTTCGCCACAGTCGGCACTGAATAATGTGGTGCCTACAGTGAAATTGCCGTCCGGCTGGACTCCGGTTGCGGGATCCTACATGGTTTCGCAGGTAATGAACCCAGGTGACACACCAACGCTCACTCCGGTGACGCCGGTCTATGATGCGGCTACGCAGACGCTCACGTTCCCACAGCTCGCGTCCATGCCAGCTGGTTCCTCGTTGCGCTTCGTATTCGATGCAACGCCATCGACGAACGCTGAGGCACAAGGCACGATGGTTACCTCCGTAACTGCGAGCACGCCGTCGGGATTGAATATTTCCGACTCGCAACCGACCGCATACACGCTGGTAGGCACCGATCTGGGCGTAGTAAAGACGCCTGCGATGATCTCGCGTGGATTCACTGGCGCTGCTGGTGCGGACGTTGTGTGGAAGGTCGTTGTTTCTAACACCTCGTCTGTGGATCAGACCAACGTGCACGTGGTTGATACCCTCCCAGGTAAGACTGGCGTGGGCAATGTGACCATGAAGAACGTGGCCGTCGTGGCTGCGGGTGGGGCAAGCACTCCAGCTCCTGCAACGGTAACCGCCGGTGCAGACGGACGCGAAGTCCTCACCTGGGATATTGCTTCCTTGCCGGCTGGTAGCCAGGTAGAGTTCACGGTGACGGGTACAATCAGTGCGCTGACCACCACCGGCATCGATGTAGTGAACTGGACCAACGACGTTCAGGCAATGTCGAACCTCGTCACAACAGCAGTTGTGGCACAGGCGAAGTTCGAACTCCTGCGCGGCGCCACGATCGCCAACACGATCTGGGATGATCTGAACGGCAACGGCATCCAAGATGCAGGCGAGCCTGGTTTGGCTGGCGTGGAAGTTCAGCTCACCAAGGACGGCCAGGCCGTTACGGACGTGAACGGCAACCCTGTGTTGACGGCTGTTACAGATGCGGACGGTAACTACCGCTTCGCTGATCTGCTTGCAGGTACTTACCATGTGGCAGTTGTGCAACCTGCTGGCGTGACGCTCACCGATACGGGTAAGGGTACCGATAAGGCGCTCGACTCGGACGGAATCACATTCGATGTGACTGTGGCTAATGGCCAGGTAGAAAGCTCATTCGATACGGGCATGTACAAGCCTGGTAACGTGAGCGGCGTCGTCTGGAAAGATGCGAACGGCGACGGTATCCGTGACGCAAGCGAAGAAATTTTCGCGGGCGTAACGATCACCCTGCTCGACGGCACTGGAAAGCCGGTACTCGACGCTTCCGGTAATCCAGTGAGCGTAATCAGCGGTGCAGATGGTAGCTACACGCTCACTATTCCGCGCCCAGGCGATTACACGCTGGAGTTCAAGACTCCTGACGGATGGATGAGCGTGCCTGTTCATGCTGGAACCGATACTGCGATTGACTCAGACGGCCCGTTGGCTGGGCTGAGCGTGATCTCCGGTGCGAAGTTTGTGAACGTAGACGCCGGATTCAAGCCAGTACCAGTGCCACCAGCTCCGGTTGATCCGACGCCGACCCCGGTAAATCCAGCGCCTGTGCCGGTGCCTGTGGCTCCGACGCCAGTTCTGGAACCAGAGCAGCCGGCAGCTGAGGCTCCTGCAAAGGGTCTTGCCCGCACTGGTTCGCAAGTACTCGGTTCGGTGCTCGGCGCGATGATGATGGTTAGCGCTGGTATGGTGCTGGCTGCCCGCCGTCGTAAAGAAACCGAGGTGTGATAGTAGGCGCTGGGCGCTAGGGATAGCGCCGCGCTGGGCCTCATGCCAGACACCGGCTTGGACGTTAATCTGAGCTGGTAGATACTAAGCCGAGGAGGATTGCTGAGACGATCAGCAATCCTCCTTTGGCATGCAAAAGTAGTGTTTTGTTTGTTACCTGGGGAGCGTCGCTGTTAGTTGACGGTTGGTTGACGGTTGGGGAGAGCGGCTGTTGGTGGCGTTGGTTGGGGCGTTAGCTGTTGTTCATGGCTTGGTTGTTGTTAGTTCCCGTTGGCGAATGTGATTGTTATAGCTTATTTGGGGATGTATTAAGGCTCTGACCAGTGTTTTTGCGTCTACTATAAAGTACTATAAAGCAAAATGTTAGAGCACTTTATAGTAGCGTTAGAGCTTTGGTGAAATCGAGTAAACCTGCAGCTCAAAGGTGGTACTTAAAGTTAGCTCTAAAGTACTATAAAAATGTTATAGTTATAGCATGTTGCCATCTGATGTAGATAGGGCTTTGAGTCTCCCGAAAAATCAAATCGCTCAAGCGCTTAACGAAATTCCTGAAAATCAATGGTTTGAACGAAAAACAGGAGCTATTCAGCCGCCTCAGTTAGCGATTCCAATTGTTGCGATGGCTAACTCAGAGGGTGGAATTATCGTTGTTGGACTGCATGGTGGAAAAGTCGTTCCGGTGTCCGATAAAAGTAGCAACGACTTTCGTCAGGTTGCCTTAGACTACACCACTCCTACCGTTCGAGTTCAAGTTCAAGAGCTTATGCTGGACGAGGGGAGAATTCTTATTTTTCGTGTATCTCCCGGAGAGTATGTTTATGAGACAAACAAAGGTGAGTGTTTTCAACGTGTTGGTGACGAGTCGAGAAAACTAACTTATTCTCAGAGACAGCAACTGGAGTGGGATCGCGGGCCGCAGATATTTGATGGAGTAGCTGCACCAAATATTGACTTTGATGACTTAGATTTTGAGCAAATTGATCAATATCGTGCCGCTTTAGGGGCTACGGATATTAAAAGGGCGCTTCAAGCTCGAAATCTTCTTACTGTTGATGGAAAGGTGACTGTAGCAGGTTATCTGTTATTTGCGAAACAACCGCAAGTGCTCTATCCGAACGCGTGTGTGCGAGTGTTGAAATATACCGAGAATGAGCGTGGTGTGGGGCGCTATCAAAATTTGGAAGTTGGCGCAGATGTGCGTTGTGAAGGTTCTATCCCGCAGCAAATTCACGAGGCTGTTGCGGCTATTGAAAACTTTATTCCGAAAAAGCGTGCGTTGACCGAGGCGGGAGTTTTTGAAAACATACCAATTATTCCACGAGACGCTTGGCTCGAAGCCTTGATCAACGCCGTCGTGCATCGTTCGTATAGCATGGCTGGTGATTATTGCCGGGTGGAAATATTTCCAAATAGAATCGAAGTTACAAGTCCAGGCAGGTTTCCAGGGCAAGTAGATCCCTCAAATGCTGAAATGATTGTACGATATGCAAGAAATCCGAGGATTGCTCGTGTGTGTGCAGATTTGGGAATAACACAAGAACTTGGTGAGGGTATTCGACGTATTTTTTCTGAAATGCGTAGAGTTGGGCTATTGGATCCTCTGTATGTGCAATCTGCAGAAGCGGTGCGGCTGACTTTGCCTGCCACGCAAGCGGTGTCTCCAATTCTTGCAAATGAACTAGGCCCGACCAGTATGGAAATTCTCGATAAATTACGGTTGGCGCAACGTCCACTTGGAACTGGGCAAATCGTTGACCTTGTTGGAAAAGCGCGTCCTACGGTGATCCGCAACTTAAATCGATTGCGTGAGGCCGAATTGATTCGGTGGGAAGGCGAATCGCCTCAAGATCCGCGTGCGGTGTGGATTTTGATTCAGTAGTACAGGTTGGTGAGGGTCTTGCGTGGATATGGCTTTCGATGGGTGATGAATTGTTACATCCTTTTGAGTGTTATAGCTTATTTGGGGGTGTATTGAGGCTCTGACCAGTGTTTTTGCGTCTACTGTAAAGTACTATAAAGCAAAATGTTAGAGTACTTTATAGTAGCGTTAGAGCTTTGGTGGAATCGAGTAAACCTGCAGCTCAAAGGTGGTATATATCTATTACAGGAAGTTTTACTTCGCTTCTGTTGAATGTCTCGTTTTTGGGGTAAGAGTCGCTTAGCTTTGGTCGGTTGAGAGTCGAATATCAGCGATCTGCGTAACGTTGAAGTGTTCGTAAATGGCAGTCTCCTGATCCGCCCAAACCTGCCAATACTCCGACCAGTCATAGGAATCGCGCGCCTGTACGCGCTGCTTGCGCACCCGCGCGTCGGCCTCAACCCATACGGTGAAATCGCAACCGGTAGCTCCTGATCCGCAACCAGTTACAAGGTATAACGACGCCGGTGCCACCAGTTCCGCTGCGCGCCACACGTTCGCTTCCCAATCCCAACGGGAAGTTGTGACGCCGCTCGTATCGCGTAACTCGTGAATAAGTGCGCGCACTCGATCCACTGCACCAGCCAGATCAAACCAACCGGCGGCCCATTCTTCGACTTCAAAAATCGCGGTAGATATGCCAATTGTGTGAAAATCCGCCGCTAGTGTGTGTGCTAGCGTGGTCTTTCCGGAACCGCTGCGGCCATCTACGGCAACGAAAAAAGGCGTTGGCGTATAGCGCTCATGTTGGCGGCGCAGTTCATTAAACAACTCGTGATAGCGTGGCAGTTCTGGCCACTCCTCGGAAGGGATCTGATCCATAAAAGAATCCTTGCAAATACCAACAGCTGGTGCAACGTGCCAATGTTTCACGTGAAGCAAAGCTTCACCGATTGGCACGTTGCACCAGCTAAGTTAGCGCTGCACAACCCGGAAGAATTGCCGAAACCCTAAGGCGCAGTAGCCTAAGGCCTAGTACCTTAAGGTGCAGTACTTTAAGGTGCTGCACTCTAAAGCGCTGCAAATTCAGCGGAAGTCAGCGAAAAACCGAGGAAATCAGCGAACTTCAAACGGTTGTGAGGCTCCTGAGTAGGGGCTGATCACGCCATTCCAGCCATTCTTCCAATCTCCCTCTTGAACAAGGCGATAGGTGCCAGCTGGCGTGTCGTTGCGGATACGCCATTCAACCGTAGTACGCGAGTATGACACGCCTTCACGCTTCCAGATAAACGACGTATCCCAGTCACGGTCGGTGAGATAATCAACCCACACGCCGTTCTCGAGACGCTGTACTCGCAAGAATGTGCCGAGTGTGCGGAAGTTGTTCTTCGGGTGTGCGCCACGGAATTCGGCACGGGCGGTGTCACCTGCAGTATAGCTAGCATGTGGTTGCACAAGTACTTGGCCAAATTCTTCCTTAGCTGGCTTATCATCAAGCACAACTCCTGGACGCTGCACCCACAGTTTCGTATTAGGAAGCGTTGGGAGCGCGTCGTCTACCACCGGCTTATTCTCGATCATCGCGTGTGAAAGACCATCCAACTCCTGCATAAACGCACCAAGCTCATGTGGTCCAAACTCTGTCGATGCACCTTCGTATTGCTGGGTTGCATACTCGGCGCGCGTGGTTAGATAGCCGGCATAACCGTTAGCCGGACCGGACAATTCAACGGTATCCACGCCGTCGTCGGCAAGAATCTTCGCCACGCTTTCTTTCATGTGCCGGGCAGACATCGTGGTGGCCTCAATCGGAAGACCCAAAACTGCTAGATTGCCAATACGGACAATCTGGACCGGCAGCACAGTAGGCGTCCAGCCAATCTTGCCGTCCGGAACCAAAATTGGCTTCTCCGCCTGGCATGGATCATCGCCCAAGGAGATAGTCTTTCCAACCAGGCGAACTATCGTGCCAGCAAAGGACTGATCGATCTTATTAATCGTGTCGAAAACATTGAACGTACCCTTAGTCATGCCCTCATAAACACCTGGAATATTCGACGGTCCATTTTCACCACCAGGAGCGAATGAGAAACCGCGCGCAGAAACGCACAATTTCTGTTCGCCCTCACCGCTCGTATACGGGGCATGCACCGCATAACCAGGCATTTTCACATAGCGGGTGCGCGAATCAATGCGTCCATGAAGTGGCTTGCCGCCGGCGTTAAATAGCTCAACAGCTTTGTCGAGTTGCTGTTGACCTGCGATTTCGGCATTCTGATAGTCGTCGGGTAGACCCTCAAAGCCTGGTGCCGACACAGAATTTCCTTGAGCTGCCACCACATCACCCGTTGCAGAGTTAGCGAAAGCTGCAACGAAAGCGTGGGGATCGGCAGGATCGGATCCCATCTTCTTCTCGAACATGTACTGGGCGTAGCCCTTGTTATCGCCCGAGATGAGCGTCCAGTGAATATTGAACGAGGTAGGGTGTGTGGAGAACCAGTTCAGCACGCCGAGCGGCTTGCCAGACTCGGACTTAAACGCCAGCTGCGTCATGCCGGTGGATACGTTGTCCGCATAGTTTCCGGCGTCGGGATTGGCATTATAGCCAGGCAAAGAACGATTCTTCGTAGCGCCCTTCAGCTCGCCCTGCTGGAGCTGAATGGTGCCCGGTTGAAGATTATTGTGTGCACGCTCGATTGATGCGACGATCCCGGCGATCATCGTGTCTACAATGCGCTGGTCGTAATTGTAGCCAGCGCCGTCGTTGCTCGCGATGCGATACAGCTCGTCAACTGCCATGCCGCCATTGCCGACATGCGTGTGGGTGGCGCTGATGAGCACGTTATTGCTGTTGTACAGATCGCCGTACTTTTGCTTGAGTTTTTCAAGCACGCCAAGCCGAATATTAGGGAAGATTGCGCCTGTATCGACGCTCACTAGCACCACGCGATCCTTGGTTTCAGGATCGCCGACTATAAACGTGTGCGAATAAAGGCGTTCATGAAGTCCAGTCATTTCTTGGCCGGAGGCATATCCAAATGAGCCTGTTTCTACAACAGCACCGGTCACGTCATAAATGCCTGTGCCAACCAAATATGTTGACGCATCTGCCGATTCGGTGTCGGCAAAGGCATTGTGGGCGATGGGAGCTGCTGTGAAAATGGCTGCCGAAAGCGTGAAAGCTGCAATTCCTGCAGCCAGACGCCGTGTGAGCTTACGTGCCATTGTTACTCCTCGTTGAATAAGTATCCAGGGCAAACCACGCAAAATGGCATGTGCTGGAAGTGTTGACGATTGCGCATGGATACGAAATCGGTTAATTCAACATTATAACAGGAAGGAGTGATGTGGGCTACAATCCTCAGCAGCGTAAATGTGTCACCGGGTTCTAGGTAAGTGGTGGGATTAATGGCTGGTCTGTGGGGTTGGGTATGGTTCCGCGGGCTTGTGGCGGGCCCGCGGGGTTTTGGGTGCTAGGTGCGGTTAGGTGTGGCTCTGCGAGGGTGGCCGCTAGTTGAGCCGAAGCGTCATAATGACGCCGGTGTCCGCCGGATCGGTGCCCACGACCGTAAATCCAAAACGTTTGTAGATTTTCACCGCCCGCAGGTTTTCGTGGTCCACGTGCAGCGCAATAAATTCACACCCTTGAGTTTTGGCCAGTTCGCATGCCGCAATGAGGAGTTTTACTCCCAGTCCGCGGTGAATATTACGCGGCTCAACGGCGATTGCTAGCTCTGGAATGTTTGGGTCAAGATTTGCAAAACCTACGGCATCTTTGTTTGCCCAGTGGCGGAGCCAGACGCCGCCTGCTGGTACGCCCTCTGGCTCAAGAGCGATGACCCCGCCGTCGTTCTCGGGACTCCAATCGGAGACGTATCCTTGGGAAAGTTTGCCAAAAAGGGAGCTCACGGGTTTGGATTCGTCGCCATAGACGTCGGTGAGGTAAAAGAGCCGGTGGATGTAGGTGCGATCCTGTTCAGTTGCTGCGCGGAATGTGAAGTGATTGGTCATGTACTTAGCTTATGTGAAGTTTCGGGCTGGCGCGTGGTTACGGAATTCTGCTTTTGCTGTTTCCTTTTGCCCTAACTCAGGCGCTGGCTTACTTCGTCATCTAACACTTCCCATAGCGCCGATGTGTAAGGAATCGCTTAAGTTAGGGCACACCTTAATCAGAGCGCACTGCAATAGCTGGATGAATGGCCGACGCGCGAATCGCGGGATACGCCGATGCCACAATCCCAACTACTGCGCCGAGCACAGGGCCAAGTGCGATCCAGCCGAGATTGAGGTGCGCAGTCCAGTCGCTGATTATTGCAACGACCACCATGATACAAGCGGACACAGCGCTACCGATCAGACCGCCAAGCACGCCAGTGAGTGCACCTTCGACCCAGAACACTGAGGCAACTCGGCTGCGGGAGCTTCCGAGTGCGCGCCGCACGCCAATTTCGGTGGTGCGCGCTGTTACCGATACGATCATTGAGTTTGCAATGAGCAATATCGTAAGCACAATCAGAAATGCGCCGACCCAAGCAGCTTGCCTTGCGAGCTGGCCTGATACGTTGTCTCTAATTTTTTGCACAGAGGCCACTTGGGAAGCTAATAGCTTTTCAGTAGCTTGCGGCATGATGGCTACACGCGCCGCATTCGACACTTGCACGCCAGCGCCGATTTTGGTGCGAATGAGAATTTCTGAACCGCGATCAGTTTTCGTCATGTTCAATGCGGTTTGGTAGGGGATCATAACGTCATTGTTGAGACCGTTCTTCGTGTCGATAACTCCCGCTATAGAAAATTCCGTATTGTTGATCAATATGGAAAGTCCCTCGAAATCTGTGGTGTCCGGGATTTCAAGCTTTTCAGCTGCGTCTTTTCCAAGAAAGGCAACTGGATATGAGCTGTTGAGCATCCATGAGGTAGGCGGCTTGGTGATTTCAGCTGCATCAAAGTAGCTTTCGGTGATTCCAGATAGCTCAAGAGCTACATGGTCAATAGCTGCAATTGGCCGGGTTATTTCTACGCTCATTATGGACTGAAAATTGATTTTCCGACCCACGGCATCAATTGTGGATATTTTCTTGAGTCGTTCTTCAGTGTCCGGTGGGAAGAACTGCTGGATCGTACCGGCTTTTATCTCTTCGGGAGTGCGGTCGGGCACGGCTTTTTCGGCGGGAGTGACCAGCACCTGATTGATCGTCGACGCTGCGATGTCCGCATCTACTTGGTATGCCGCATTTTGGGCGATTCCAACTGATGCTAATAGCGCGCCGGTGCTCAGTGCCACTGCGCTGATCATTAACACGGTGCGAGCCATGCGTGCTCGCAGCTCAATAGCTACGTCAACGAGCAGATCGACGAACGATAGGTGGTGTTTACGTTTTTTACTCATTGGCCGCTCTCCATCGAATCGATCTTGCCGTCACGCAGGTGCACTACGCGGTCTGCCCAGCGTGCGAGCCGGTCATCGTGAGTGATGACGACGATGGCCACGCCTTTGGCTGCCTGTTGATCGAACAGGTCAAGTACGATTTTTGCGTTGAGCGAGTCCAAGTTTCCAGTGGGTTCGTCGGCAAGAAGCACTTGCGGGTGAGTAATGATGGCACGCGCAATGGCGAGTCGTTGTTTTTCTCCGCCGGACAGTAGGCGTGATAGTGAGTGTTTACGTTCGAGTAGACCCACATTGCTCAGCGCGTCGTTAATTGCGGATTCGCGTTCCGCATGCGGAACGCCGGTTATGGAGAGTTTTAGGTCGAGATTTTCCGCTACAGTGCGGTGTCCGAGCACGTGGTAGTCTTGGAAAACGAATCCGAGCACGTCGGATCGGAGGTGATCCCGGCGTCGTCCGCTCAACGATTGCGTCTCGTGGCCTGCAAGTTCGTAGGTTCCCGACGTCGGAACGTCGAGTAGGCCCATGATGTTGAGTAGCGTCGATTTTCCGGCACCAGAGTAGCCGAGGATTGCAACCTTTTCACCAGCATCAACGTCGAGATCGACGCCGTGGAGGACTGGCACAGGTGGTGTTACGTTGTAGGTTTTGCGAATGTCTCGCAGGTGAAGCACGCTCATTTTGCTACAACCACAACGTCGTCTGTTTTGAGCGTATCGCCCTCCAGTAGTGCGAATCCCTCCGAAATACGCGCCACTTTTATTTCGACTTTCTTGCTTTCGCTACCTCGCTTAAGGATTACGTAGGTTTTTCCTGCTTCTTCTCGCAGCGCGGTGATTGGAATTGCGTTTCCTTCTGTTGCGTTTGCGGTGCTAGCAGCGGTAAGCACAACTTCTTGCCCGTCTTGGAACTGCTCGCCAGGTATGGCCACGGTAATGTCGTAGCCAGGTACTTGCGAGTGCTCGCCTTCGGAGGCTTGACGGAATTCGCTAACGCCTATAACGCTCACTTTCTGACCAGTGCTCGTGGAACCCGATTGGGCGATATCTACACTCGCGCCCACGCCGAATGAAGCAATATCTGCAACGCTCACGCGCGCAACGGCAACGGCTTGACCTGAGCGCAGTGTGGCAAGTGGGGCTTCTGGGGTGATGTGCTGATTTACTCCCGCGATTGAAACTATAGTTGCTGGGCCAGCGGTAAGCGAAATGAATTCTGCTGCCCGGATCGGCGGCAACGGTGGAGCCGCAGGTAGCGTCGGTGCTGGTGCAGGTGCTGTCTCTGTACTCACGCTTCCTTCGCCGCGGCTAGACGCTGGTGCGCTGGCAGGAGCTGGAGTTGCGGTGGCTCCTGATGATGGCGCGGCACCCGCCGGTGATACTCCCGTGGACGGCGGGGTGGATCCTACTCGTTTGTATAGTGCTTTCATTGCGTTCGCAGTACGAGCGTCGTAAACGCCGGTGATTTTCCCTTTGTAGAGTCCAAGGCGAGCAAGTGCGCGCTGGATTTCTTTGACGTCCGCCCCGTCGTTGCCTTCGTTGATGTCGCGGTAGAGATCGAATGGCAGGTCAAGCGCAATTACTGGCCGACCCGACACAAAAGCGAGTGTTTGCCCTGAGTTGAGCGTTTCTCCAGCGTTGCGGGTAACGCGTGTAACGACGGCCTGGTTACCCTCGGAAGCAGTAACGACGACGGCTCGTGAAGCTCCTAGAGATGCCTTGCCTTTAGCTTCAACCATGACTGCTGGGAAGTTGCGTTTTTCAACTTTTGCGGTGATTTCTGGCTTGTACTGAGAGTTCTCGATGGCTTCTTCGTTTTTGGAGTGAACAAATGTGCCCGCGAAGAATGCTCCTGCCACCACAAGCAAGGATATGAATACCGTGAGGAATATCCACATGAATTTTTTCTTCTTATTTTCACTTGTGCTGGTAGTTACTTCTTCGTGACTCATGGTTTTTCCAATTGTTGATTCGAGTTTTGCTGTGGTGCAAAACGATTTAGGTGACTGTTATAGGCGTTGATCTGGCTTAGTGTGGGGTGGCTCAACGCCACCCCACACCATAGAGATTGGTGATTATGTGTGTTGGAAATATCCTATCTTTTGGTTCCCGCTAAATTTGATGGCCGATATTATTTCGGCAGTTCAAAGAGTTCTGGGTGGGCGTTGATGTATTCTTTTGCATCTGAAAGTGCCTTGTCTATTTTTTGGCGTTGGGCGATGAGTTCATCGGCGTATTTGGTGATGATTGGCGCTTGGAGGTCTGCCCAGATCTCTACCAGACGTGGAGTGGCGTTGAGTTTTTCTTGGCACTCTGCTGCTTTTATTGCGGCTGCGAAAGCTTGAGGAGTGCGATCTTCAGCGGTGAAACCTTCAACGTATCCAGGCACTTCTTTTTTAGACTGAAGTCCTTTTTCTGCGTAGCATTGCTCAATTTCTTTGAAAACTGCTTGTGCTCGCTGATCCTTCATCAGCTCATATCTGGTATTTGCAAGAGGAGTGGTCCATGGGCCGCTGGGTGCTATATTTTCAAATTCGAATTTGGAAACGTCTGGTTGGTCGCTGCACGTTTCGTGCATTTTCTCAATTTGGTCGTCGGGAACAGTGCTGTTGAGATTGCCAGGGTGGTTTGCTGGTTTTTGCGTAGGGGTGGTGGTTAGTGAGGGATTTCCGAATGCGTTTTGGGTGGCGAGTGCTTTTGTCCAGGGGCCGAATTCGGTGAAGGC
The DNA here is from genome assembly GCF_016907845.1 of Arcanobacterium pluranimalium. Classification (GTDB taxonomy): domain Bacteria; phylum Actinomycetota; class Actinomycetes; order Actinomycetales; family Actinomycetaceae; genus Arcanobacterium_A; species Arcanobacterium_A pluranimalium. The sequence goes on along the minus strand of NZ_JAFBCS010000001.1, from coordinate 200,104 downwards.
GATGTTTTTTCCATCAGCCATATCTGTGATGCGCCAGCCTACCCAGGGGATTCCGAGTTTTTCTCGAGCGCATTTTGCTGTTGCTGCGCTTCCTGCCGAGAGGAGTGTTTGGCGGTCGGATTCGGTGAGGGTGTATCGGTCTGATGGGAGTGTGACCATGAAGTTTGTTTTGTCGATGTCTGCTTTGAGGTTGAGCCCGGCGGGCGCTGAAGAGGTTTCTTTTTCTTCAGTGCCCGCTGAGCAGCTTGAGGCACAAGCGCATAGCGTTAGCGAAACGGACAAAGCAATCAGTTTATGGATTCTTGTTTTCATGTCAGCTTTCCTGTCCCTTTATGTGTAGGTAACACTGCTAGAGCTTGTGGCCATTAGGATTCGTCTTCGAATTCGGATGACCACGATTCAGGTATCAAGCAATCGCTTGCAGTATTGTCACTGATTTTCTTGCTACCTCCAGTTTAAGTTATTGCGCTTTAGCCGCTGTCATACCCTGGTATGAATTTTCGAAAACAAAAGTACACAACTCCGATATTTGCTGATGTTTGCAACACTATTAGGCATAAGTCACCATGATCCTCTCGATACTGATACCGCCGGCTTGTTTGATGCTTATTTTGGTGGTTCGAAGAGTTCTGGGTGGGCGTTGATGTATTCTTTTGCGTCTGCTACTGCCTTATCGATTTTTTGGCGTTGGGCTATGAGTTCGTCGGCGTATTTGGTGATGATTGGTGCTTGGAGTTCAGCCCAGATTTCTACCAGACGTGGAGTGGCGTTGAGTTTTTCTTGGCATTCAGCGGCTTTTATGGCTAGTTGGATGGTGTTGGCATCTATACGGTCAACGTCGGCTCCCTCTACGTAACCAGGGTGGCCTGGATACATTTTGAGTCCGGCCTCGCTAAAGCATTGTTTTAGTTCATCGATAATTGCTTTTGCTCTTTCGTCTTTGAAGAGTTGGTTGCGCGTATCGTTAAGTTCTGCGATCCATGGACCATGTGGTGCGAGGAATTCAGGGTCGAATTGTTTGACGTATTCTTTTTCGTGGCAGTAGGGTCCCATTTTTTCGATGTCTTTTTCAGGAATTCTTGAGTTGTATATGAGTGGGTCTTTGGCATTAGGGTCTGAAGGTTTGTTCAAATGTTTGGTAGCTGGATGGTAGATCGACGGATTTTCGAAAGCGTAAATCGATGCCATCTGCACTGTCCAAGGACCAAATTCAGTAAACGCTGGAGGTTTTCCAGAAAATGTTCCTGGAGCTGCGCCAATCCAAGGTATTCCTAATTCGGTGCGAGCACAATAAGCTACTGCCGCGGTTCGTGCTGCTTCGAATGTGTAGAACTCTTGGCTGAAAGGCTTGACGTATGCAAATCGTTCACTCGGGAGCGTGATCGAATAATGTTCCTTGTCAATATCCGCTTTAATGTCAAGGTTATTGTCCCTGGATTGTCCTATCTGACTGTTATGTGAACAGGACATTAAAGATATTGCAAGGGCAATGCCTATAATTCCAGATGTGATTTTGCGAATTTTCATGATTGTCCTAAATTGTCAGCATTGCCCTTGCGCTTGTTGTTATCTACAGTCTGCGTAGGTGACGCGGCTGATGCGATTGTCCCAGTTTTGGTCTCTAAAAGGTCCTTCGCCTGCTCCATTGCTCAACAATGGGTCACGAAAATTGAAACCTTCCAAATACTGGCTACGTAGAAGTATATAACTGCCGTCATTCCCGTCTCGCCAATCAAAAAACTGTGTAAAGTGGCAAGATCTCCCATTTGCTGCGATCGATGAAGCTTGGTTGTTCATGTAGGCAATTACTGGCGAGGAATGATCTGTATTGTATCCATACCGTCCATTGTAGTTAGATTCTGACCACATACACGACGCGCCGAGTGGGCATGCTCCTGTTCCTGCGTTTGCGATTGGTGCTGCCACGACTAGGCTGGTTGCAGCGAGTGCTAGGGCTGCGATGGAAGCCTTAAGGCTTCTTGTCTTTTTGTTCATCTTTATCTCCTATGATAAGGACGTTTTCAGCATTGATAATTAAGCGGTTTGCTTAATTATCAATTATGGTAGCGCACACACAATCTCAATGGAAGCAATTTTGATAAATATTTCCATTAATTTAATGTTTAATTATTTTGGTGGTTCGAAGAGTTCTGGGTGGGCGTTGATGTATTCTTTTGCGTCTGCTACTGCCTTATCGATTTTTTGGCGTTGGGCGATGAGTTCGTCGGCGTATTTGGTGATGATTGGTGCTTGGAGTTCAGCCCAGATTTCTACCAGACGTGGAGTGGCGTTGAGTTTTTCTTGGCACTCTGCTGCTTTTATTGCGGCTGCGAAAGCTTGAGGAGTGCGGTCATCCGAGGTGAAGCCTTTCACATAACCAGGCGCTTCTGGATTCATTTTCATTCCTTTGGACTCGTAGCATGAAGCAACCTCAGAAAAAACCTGCTTAGCACGATCGTCCTTTAATAGCTTCTCACCTGCTTCAGTGAGTTCAACCGTCCACGGACTCTTGGGTCGTAATTTTATAGGGTCAAACTGACTTACTTCTGGTTTAGGGTGGCAAGTTTCGACCATCTTGTCCATTTGATTATCTGGAATTTTGCCGTTAAGTATTCCTGGGTGGTTGGGTGAAACATTTGTAGGAGGAGCTGATAGGATGTCTGGGTTGCCGAATGCATTATGCTCGGCCATAGCTTTTGTCCATGGGCCAAACTCAGAAAAAACTGTTCTTTTTCCACCGCCTACGTGGTCTAAACTCCATCCCACCCAGGGGATATTAAGTTCTTCTCGTGCACATTTAGCCACGGCAGCACTTTGTGCAGATTCAAGGAATTGTCGATCAACGTTATTGAGAATATAACGAGAAGCTGGAAGCGTAACGGTCAGAGCTTCTCGATCAATGTCTGCTTTAAGATTAAGGTCGGTTGATGAGGAATGTTCTTGTGGCTCTTCCTCATCAACCGAACAACTTGAAGCACACAAGCAAAGAGCCACCGATAGAGCAAGCGTGGCAATTCTTCGGGGTATCATGACATATTCCAATCTTTCCTATCGGTTGGCTTTATTTCTTCGCTTTTGTTTGCTTTTACTAGTTAATAGCAGTGCATGTAGGTGACACGACTAATCCGATTAGACCAATTCTCGCTAGCCCATTCAGGATATTCTTCTGGTCCTACCCCAGCACCATTGCTTAAATTAGGATCTTGATAATTACTACCAATGCGTGTTCTGCTATATAACATAAAATAGCTGCCAGAATTGCCGTCTCGATAGTCGTAAAATGCTGTTACGGGACAGCTAGCGCCATTTGCTACAACTGAATTTGCTCGATTATTTATCCCTGAGTATACAGGTGATGAATGATCTTCGTTGTAGGCAAATCCGCCATTGTAGTCATTTTGTGTCCATAAACAAGAGGCACCAGCTTTGCAGTTTCCCGTTCCTGCGCTTGCGATTGGTGCTACCACGACTAGGCTGGTTGCAGCGAGTGCTAGGGCTGCGATGGAAGCCTTAAGGCTTCTTGTCTTTTTGTTGATCTTTATCTCCTATGATAAGGACGTTTTCTTCGTTGATAATTAAGCGGTTTGCTTAATTATCAATTATGGTAGCGCACACTCGATCTTAATGGAAGCGATTTTGATAAATATTTCCATTAATTTAATGTTTAATTATTTCGGCAGTTCGAAGAGTTCTGGGTGGGCGTTGATGTATTCTTTTGCGTCTGCTACTGCCTTATCGATTTTTTGACGTTGGGCGATGAGTTCGTCGGCGTATTTGGTGATGATTGGTGCTTGGAGTTCAGCCCAGATTTCTACCAGACGTGGAGTGGCGTTGAGTTTTTCTTGGCACTGCGCTGCCTTGACTGCCATTGTAAGATTTCTTGGAGTGATTTCATCTGGAATGACTCCCTCAACGTAGCCAGGAACTTCCGAACTCATCTTAAGTCCTGCTTGGGTAAAACATTGATCCAATTCACGGATTACATTTTGTGCTCGTTTGTCTTTTAATAGCTGGCTACGCGTGTTGTTCAGCTCTTCGGTCCATGGGCCGTTAGGAGCCAGTTTGCGAGTGTTGAAATGATTTAATGTTTCTTCTTTAGCGCACTGGTCGTTGACGGTTTGTCGTTGTTGCTCGGTGAATTGGCTGTTGTATTCGAGTGGGTCTGTTTCTCCTGCTGGAATTTTGATTCGTGTTTCAGGTATTAAGGCATTGAACATAGAAGGATTCGAGAAACCATACTTTTCTGCAATTTTTACATTCCACGGTCCAAATTCGGTGAAAGCAAATGGTTGACCGTCGCTGAGTCTCCAAGTGGGGACGCCCATAATCGGGATATTTAGCTTATTTCTTGCGCATTCTGCAATGACTGCGGATTCAGCGGATTGGAGTATTATTTCGTCGCTACTTAACATTTGGATATTTGCATAACGATCACTCGGGAGCGTGATCGAATAGTGTTCCTTGTCAATATCCGCTTTAATGTCAAGCTCGGTGGAGGGAATGGATTTTTCCTCCACCGATCCTGAGCAGGAACATAAACCCAAGCATGCCAAAAGAATAAGACTGACCGTGCGCACCTTGCAGATTGCCATTTTCTTGTGTGTGTTCATTACGGTCCAACACTTGTATTAGTGCGTTTCCACTCGTAGAAGTATTGAGGATTCTTCGTAACGAATTCGCGTGCTTGTTGCACCATCTCGTCTATCCGACGGCGATTCTCAACAAGTTCGTTAGCATATTTTTCGATCATTGGAGCTTGCAGCTCAGCGAGGGCTTCAGCAAAGCGTGGAACTGCATTGATCTTCGTTTTGCAATCAACTTCTACCAGTGCCATCTTTATCTGCTCAGCATCAATGATTTCAACCCGTGCACCTTCAATCGATCCTCTGAAATCTTCACTAGGTTTGTAGCCTGCCGCTATGTAACACTGCTTGAGTTCTTCAAGAACAGTTTTCGCTTTGGCACTTTGCTCGAAGTTAGATGAATAGCTCGCGACCTTACCAAATTCGGGTACGTACATTGCAGAAAGTGGATATTTATCGGTTTCAGGGTTTGATGAGCATTCTTCTTGCATCTTTTCAAAATCCTGCTCCGAAATTTGTGAATTTGGATTATCGGGATCAATCACTGGATGCTCTTTCAAATACTGAGCTTCTTTTGCTGCTTCTTCTGGAGACGTCATTTTTGGCCCAACATAAGGCTTAGTGATGGGTCTGGTTGCGTAGCCGAGCCGTTCTGTGCGCTCTTTGATCCATGGGCCAATTCCGTTCCATACAACATCGTTGGGGTCGCCCTTGCTCAATGACGCCTTCCATGGAATTCCGAGTTTTTCATGGGCACATTTCGCCATCCCACCCGTACTTGCTGCAGTGATCAGATTCTGCTCTTCATTAGAGGGACCGAACCTATCGAGAGGTAGCGTCACTCGGCCCGTTTTGAAATCGACGTCGGCTTTCAGATTTAAGCCCGATGTAGCTGATTCGCTGGACTCCTGGGTTTTCTCAACGGCGCTAGTTTCGTCCTTTGCGGTGTTGCTTTGACATGCGCCCACGAGCATGGCGCACAGTGCAAGTGATGCCACAAATAGTTTACTTGTTTTCATAATCCTAGCTTTCACGTTCTTAGTAGCGCCTTGAGCGCTCCTGCTTCGTTGCGGGGAAAGTGTCATTTCTGAAATATAAAGTCTGAAATACTAAGTCGTTGTTGATTATAACAGTTCCTGATTGCAACAAATATAGATTCAGCTGAGCGAGTCTATATTTCAATCAAAACAGCTGCATACGCGGTAAACAGCGCACTAGGCACGCCGCACACCCGCCAAACCGCAAGCACAGCAAACCGCAACCCCGCAAAACCACATACCCAACACGCCGCAAACCCACCAAACCACGCGCTCAGCGCTCCACCAACAAAAAGAAGTGTGGGGTATGACGTACACTGCGCTTTAGCGCGCGTGCCATCATACCCCACACCCTGTGCCGATTTGCTGCTGCGATTTTGTGTAGATTCACTACTCGAACCCACAGTAGGCGTGTCACCGCAACACCACGGTAGATTCACCATCGCAAAACTGCAGCATCACCGCAGATTGCCACCGCAACGCCGCTGTGGTTTTGTCACCGCAAAATCACAGCAACATTAGCGGTACGCATACGTGGTGCTTAATGCTTATTTCCATAAGCAACTGCACCTTCCCAGGTGCGCACGTATGCTTCCGTTGAGCTCATGAGCTCTTTCTTCATCTGTGGTGCGTCCTTTCCTGCTTGTTGTAGCAGGTCAGTGAGGTAATCTGCCAGTAAGCCGTAATGAGACATGCCATCCTTGTTGAAATCCCACGTGCGTTCACCAGTCACGTTGCGGTCAAACACTGCTCCCGACGGCGCGGTGATCGGGTACTTCAAAGGATTCGTTGCGGCATCCTTGCGAGCCACAGGCAAAGGTCCCATACCGTTAATATCAGTGCCGAGACCAAAATGGTTCAACGACGGCGTCACGCTATGATCCGAGCGCCAATCGTTCACCTGTTTATCAGTAGGAGACAAGTAAGACGCGTAGAATCCTCCCTGCTTAATGATCTCTTCATAGAACAGCGGATCAGACCAGGTGTGATTAGACATCACGCCAGGGTAGCCGGCTTCTTTTGTGATCTCGAGAGTGCGCTTGATCGTCTTCACGCTCATATGATCAACGTTAATCACCATGCCCCGATCCATGAGCTGGCGAATCAAGTATTCACCAAGCTCGGTAAGCCCTTTGCGGTTGCAAATCTTGCCTGAAGGATAAATTGGCAGCGCGCCGTCGTAATCCTTGCCGAAAACTTTCTTGTAGACGTCGAGCAGCTTGTCGTTATTCATAACGAGTGGAAGGTCGGCTGGCCCCTCACCCTCACACTTTTCTACCTGGAAGAACGTGCCATTGGAGACGACGTTTCCAAAGGTCATAATCGTGCCGGTGGTTCCATTATCGAATCGCGTGCCACCAAAAGCATTATCGAACTTGTGAATAGGGAAGACGTTGGAAACTCCCATCTTCTCCAATTCATCAAGACCTTTATCGATGTCTTCCTTTGAGCAGCTGGTGATGCCAGTGCAACCAAATAATTCCGACACCTCAATGCCGATTGATACTGCCATCTTTCCGCTCGCCACAATACGGCGCATATCTGCCGGAGTGCGGGCGATCTGCAAGAATCCCTTTCCAGGGCCGCCGTTTTGTGCGTCCACATAATCAATAAGCTGTTGCATTTGAGCTGCTTGCGCACGCACCTGCTCCATCTCGTTGCAGCTTGTGCCCTTAATCGGGTAAATATCGCAAATCACTCGGTTGCCCACATATATAACATTGAGCGCACGCACGCCTGCTTTCCATGCGCGCTCCAGCCCGGTGTAATACCCAGTTTGGTGAAGGAGCGCAGTAGGCGTTGGGCGGTTGGTGAACGTAGGCCAGCCATCAACATTTCCATACATCTTTGTGCCTGCTAATAGCATCTCAAAGAATGTACCTGCACCGGTTCGATGCGACTCACACGGCGCCAAAGCCTCTTGAATCCCACCTGGGTGGAAAGGCTTTCCGCAGAACAGATGCCCGCCAAAACCCCATACCGAGAGCAAATGTTGGTGTGCGTCGATGATTCCATTCAACGTTCCATCAGGGTTCACCGTAGGCTCGGTCGGCTCGGATATCATGTTGATTTGCCCATGCGGAATTTGTGCGCAGCCGCTGGCGGGAATCAGTGTAAATGTGGTGTTTTTATAAGAATCTCCACCGCCCACGGCAAGTTTTCCGAAGCGGGTACCTAGCTGCTGCCCGGTCTTGGTGGCAACAATCGTGAAGGCATCACCTTTGGGCGTGATGGTCCAATCTGCACGATCACCATAGTTCTTTCCTGCCCATACTTCGTCGAAAATAGAAGCAAAAAGTGGGCGTCCTTGCTGATCAACGAGACGGTAGCGGCCCAAAGTGGTGGCTTCGAAAGCGATTGGGGTGGCCTGCCCTTCCTCAGCATTCGTTGGATAGCCGATATCCGCAGTGCTCACGAACTTGCGGCTGCTCGGATCGTTGGCTGCATCTGGAGTATTAATACGCATCGTGAAACAACGATTGTCGAGGGAAACGTAAGGCGTAAGGGTGGCTTTCGGCATCGATTCCGTTAGTCCAGCGCCAAGTTGCATCGAATTGTAGCTCGTCACGGTGGCTGGTTTAGCGTTGTCCGCCGTCATTAACGAAAGTGTGTCCTTATCTTGCTCTGATTCGGTGGCGACGGCGTTCGATAGCGTCGCGACCGAAAGCAACGGTAGCGAGACTGCTACCGCTAATATTTTGCGTATTTTGCGCCGAGTGCGCGGTTTGTGTATGGTGTGGGAATTTGTCATATTCTTGCCGTTCTACTACATCGTCGTTGATGTTTGCATAATTTGGATATTTACTCCAAACGTAGCAAAAAGCACAATAATTTATTGCGTGCAACCGATTGTAGCACATATATAGAAACGGCGGTATTGTTTGCAGATTTCTTCCCGAAATGATGTGTTTTTCGAATTATCCTTTCACGGCACCATCGGCAACGCCACGGAAAAAGAACTTTTGTGTGAATGCGAAAAGCACAATAATCGGCAGGAGAGCAAGCATGGTTCCAGCTGCTACAACGCGTGGGTTAGCTGCAAAAGCAGAATTGAGGTACTGCATGCCCACAGTGAGTGTGTACTTCGCTGGATCGGAGAGAACTACGAGCGGCCACAAGAAGTCATCCCATGCTTGAATAAACGACATTAATGCCACTACGGAAGCCATTCCGCGCACATTTGGCCACACCACGTAGCGTAGCCGTTGCAAAGTATTTGCGCCGTCAATCGTGGCCGCATCTATTACGGCGGATGGGATAGAGCGGCAGGCAGTAGCCATGAGGAGCACGTTGATCGCGGTGATGGCGGTTGGTAAAAATACTCCAACGAGCGTATTTGCCAAGCCCATCGACTTAATGGTCAAGTACTGCGAGGTGAGAGTCACTTCGCCAGGCAGCAAAAGCGTGGAGAGGATAAAAGCGAGTGCGAAGCCACGCCCGCGGAAGCGAAGATTGGCGAGGGCATAACCGGCACACGTGGAAAATACGATATTCGTAATAACCATCGTGACCGAGACGAACAGTGAGTTCCACGCATACTGCACAACTGGAATTGCGCGCGTTACTTCACCATAATTCGCCAATGTAGGATCTTGTGGTATCAAATTGGGAGGAAAGGAGTAGATGTCTTCCCAAGGCCCTTTTAGTGACGTGGACAGTTGCCACAAGAAAGGTCCAACTGCGATCACTAGCATCAGAATTAAAAGTGCATAGCGTCCAATGATCCCCAGCGTGCTCGAGCGTTCAATCCCGTTACCGCGAAGTATTTCAAAACGCGACTGTTTCATTGCAGATTCTCCCTTTCTTCAGGGGCGACGTCGGTGCCAACGGTTGTGGGAGCCGCATCTGTAGTAACGTGACCACTTGCTACGCGACCACTAGCCACGCGAGCTTTTGCGGTGCGACGTGCGAGCTTCGCCGTCTTACGAATTCTGAGCGTTTCGCGGATTTCCTCGCCTTGATTGATATACAAGACGAAAAGCAAAGGAATGATTGTTAACGCGAAGAGCACAACAGAGATAGCCGAAGCGTAGCCAAGATTTCCGTTCAGGCCTTTGCCAGTTTGCTGAATAAGCATTACCATCGATTGAGATTTACCACCGGGCCCACCCGAACCATTCGTGAGTACGTAAATCTCTGAGAATACGCGCATAGCTGCCACGGTGATCAGTGCCGATACCAGCATCATAGCGCCACGTACCCCAGGAACGGTCACGCTCCAAAAGCGGCGCCACCAGCCGGCACCATCAAGAGCAGCAGCTTCATACAATTCTTTCGACACGTTTCCCAAAGCTGCAAGATAAACCACCATGTAATAGCCCAAGCCTTTCCAGATGGTCAGTGATGCAGCGGAAATAATAATGAGCCACCGGTCAATCAAAAAGTCGATTGGAGCATCTGTGATACCAATAAACTGCAAAGATTCGTTGATAATTCCGCGAGAATCAAAAAGCCAACTCCAAATGATTCCCACCACTACAACTGACGCAATGACCGGGAAATAATACGTGGTGCGAAATAGAGAAATTCCGGGAACCTTCTTCTCAACAAGCAGCGCCAAAAGCAAAGGGAGAAAAGTCAGCAGTGGAACGCATAAAACAACGTAAAGTAGGCTCGTCACCAGTGCATATATGAATCGTTCGTCGGAAAACAACTGTGTGAAGTTATCAAATCCAATGAAGTGTGGTGTGCGAAGCGGGCGCGCATCAGTGAAAGCGAGATATACCGTATTCAAGAACGGCCAAATCGCAAAAACTGCCACCCAGATCAGGGCTGGCGCGAGTAATAAATAAGGCGTATACCAGCGTTGAAACTTCATAGTTTTTCCTTGCGGTTTGGATTTGAGATATAGGTGAGAGCGGAGAGGGGAGGAGAAAAGGAAGGGGAAAAATGGGACGACAGCGAACCTGTGAGCTGGCTGGTTGGGCAGGGAATCCATTCAGCTAAATCGATTCCCTGCCCAGTTTTGCCAGGTTTGGCGAACTGTGCCTACGTAAGCAAACTGTGGCTATTCCAGCAGGCGTGCCTACATAAGCGAACTGTGCCTACTTTTGCAGGTTCTTGTTGGCGTAGTCCATAGCCTTGTCAAGAGCTTCTTGAATACCAATCTCGCCCTTGACTGCAAGTGCCATTTGCTGCTTAAGGTACTTGTCCATGTCATAGGTGAACTGGATCGGGTACTCAGGGGTTGCCTTGCTCAAAGCTTCAGCGGCAGCGGTAGTTGCTTTCTTTTGCAATTCATTCTTCACTACACCAGTGAAGGATTCTGGCTTTGCATTCGCTTCGTTGGTACCAGGGAAGAAGCCCTGCGCGATCTTCACGAACTCAATTTGGTTTTCATTACTGGTCAAGAACTTGGCAAAGGCAAGAGCGGCTTCAGGAGACTTCGAGTTCTTCGCAACCGAAATTCCCTGAATAAACAACGGCGGGTGACCGATACGCGGCGTCGCTACCGTCGTCGCTAGCAGCGATGGAGCTTCTTTCTCCAGCTCGGAAGCGAAACCTGCCGAAGCGGTGGTCCACGCCGTCTTACTTGCTTTGTAGAGGTGCGAGTTTCCTTGGTAATCCGCGTTTAACGCCTCAGCAGGCATTGCACCTGCTGCGTATGCGTCCTTGTAACGCTGCACTACTTTGACGGCTTCTGGCGAGTTAAACACGAACTTGCCATCCTTGATGATCTCCACGCCGGCGGATGACAGCGTGCCGGTTCGCGGCACGTCCGAAATCATCTTCACCTGGCCATTAGTTGCCTTTGCAACCTGATTGGCCATAGCGAAGAGAGAATCTAGATCGGTTGGCAGCTTGTTGATATCAATGCCGGCTTTCTTGATCAGGTCGGTGTTGTACCAGTTCAGATCGGTACCTAAGTACCAAGCGTAGGCGTACTGACCCTTCATACCTGGGTAGCGGTACGCATCAGTTGCTTGCTTAACGTAAGCGTCAAGCGATTTTGCATCTGCCTTTTCAAGATCGGTTAGCATATCTGCCTGCGCCAACTTATATGCAAACTCAGGCGGGAGATTGATTACGTCCGGCAGCTCATTGGAGTTAGCTTGCTGGAGGATTTTGTCCTCATAACCATCGCCAGGCTGATCGATCCACTTGACCTTGACCTTTGGGTTTGCTTTTTCAAAGTCGGCGATGATCTTCTCAAAATATGGCGTGAAGCGGTCATTCTTCAAGCTCCACGACTGGAACGTGATATCGCCCGCAACTTCTCCCTTACCGGAAGCCGAATCGGACTTGCTGTCTGAGCTACCGCCCGTACAAGCGGTCAATGCGAGAGCACATACTGCTGAAATAGCAGCAAACTTTTTGAATCGCATGTCTTCTCCTTTGAAGAGTGTTGTTGAAGATGTCTGGTCTTGACGGCAAAGAAACTAATCCTCACCTCCTCGATCAGCTAACCGCAGCGCCCGTACATCGCCGTCTAAAGCAAGGTCAATCCATGTGTCGAAGATTTGACCATAGGGGTTGCTGAGGTTTCGAGTGTTTTCATCGACGACGACGGTCAACGATTCGCGTTTAACTCCGGCCTCGTTCTGTGCGGCGTTGCGGCGCACGACATTACTTGCCTCGGCGTCGTCAACAAAAGCCCATTTCTTAGCCGAGACTTTGAAAGCTTCGCCAATCGGTTTAATATTTCCGTGTTCGTCAATGAGACCCAGCGAATGCTCAAAATAGGGGAAATCGACTAGCTCAGAGCTGACGTCGTGTGAGCACCACCAGGTAATGGCTTCAAGGTTAGGGCTGACGCCCCCGCCACGAGCACCCATGAGGGCATCAACCGTATCAATAAGGAATTCAGGAGCTTTCCCAACCGACACGTAGTTTTCGGGAGCACCCACCTCTTGCAGCCAGATTGGCCGGTGTGGATCGTTGCTCCACGCCGCAGCTAGTTCGCATAAATAACGAGCAAACCACGGAAGTAGGGGAGAGTCAACGCCGTAGCGCGGACCAAGTGCGCCGAATACCCACGAGTGTACAGTAGTGGAATCGCCACGTGTTACTGCTGCTTGCGGGCCAAATGGTTGCGATGGTTCGAACCATAGATCGTCGTCATGCGATTGCACGTGACGCCCGTGCGGCCAGACTCGTTTCGCTTCGCCCAACAGTGAATCAAGCCAGGTCAAAGCCTCTTGGGGAGAAGTCTTGTGGCGGTGCGGATGGCGTTGAGCAGCAAACTGCATGAACTCGTTGCCCAGCGTCAAGCCCGTGGTGCCTGGAATATCTCGTAGGGCTTCACCGAGCACGCGCACGAGATCCTGCTGAGCAGCCACAACCTGCGGATCGGTGAAAATATTGCGATCATGCCAGGTGGAAACCCACGAGGGGAGGAAATCGAAAGACGAAAGATGCCCTTGTAGCACGTCGATACTTGACTCTAATCCTGCTTCATGCGCTAACTGTGCAGTTGTGACCACTGCATCCACTGCCGCAGTGCGAATGAGATTACGATTGGGTTGCAAGAGCGGCCAAAGCGGGAAAATTCGCACGTGATCTGCGCCGATGCTCTTAATCTGTGCAAAATCGGCGGCCACTGCACCAGCGTCAAAATCGAGCCAAGAATAGAACCAGCCTTGACGTGGCGTGTAATTAACTCCGAATTTCATTGCTCCTCCAAGCTGAACCGCAACGTTGCGACCTGGAATGCTCCCAGCTCAAGTGTGTAGTTTTCGCCGTCGCGTTCGATGTGAGGTGCGCTATCGACGTCTTCGTACAGCAAGTTCGTACAACGCACGTTGTGAGCGTGGTTGATGCGCAATTTCGCCGCTCGCGGTCCACCTTCGGCTTCGTAAATACGCACGACGACGTCGCCCGAACGATCCGGCGCGAGCGCGACGGATTCAACAATGGCACCATCAACTGCGATAAGCGGTTCACATACGAAGGTACTTGCGACGTTGCCTTCAAAGTTACTTGCGAAATTCTCTGCGAGTTCATCTGCTAAATCCCCTGTGAGCCGTGCATAACGCTCACCAAGATTTAGAGTCTGTCCCTCTTGCGTGGCACGCAGCACCGAAGCCCCCGGAACAATGCGGAAATTCCACGAATGTCGGCCTTGGTCTTGCTCAGGATCAGGGAACTTTGCCGACTTCACCAGCGTTGCTCGTACCAAACTCCACGTGCCACGCTGTGCATTGGCATGTCGCGTGACATCCCAGCCGTATGTGGAGTCGTTCGCAATCGCCAGGCTCTGTGTAGAATTAGCTAAACGCAGCCAACGATGTGCAGAAACTTCAAATCGGTAAGCATCCCATGAGGTGTTTTCGTGCGTCGGGCGTTCGATATAACCCATCTGGGTTTCGTATTGCGCGCGATCTGTGTGGATATTCGTGGGGAAGGCGATCTTGAGGAGTTTTTCCTGCTCATGCCAGTTGGCTTCCACGTGAAGATTAAGCGCGTCGTCGGTGATCCGCCACGTGAGCCGAACTTCTGACGAATCGAAGCGGGCGCTGGCGTGAACGCGCACTTCACCGGCGTCTTCCTCAATCGAATCGAGAGTCATATCGCTCACTACCGTGCGTGAACCGCGATAGAAAGGATCGATATCCCACGCGTCCCACATATTGGGGAAATCTTGGTGAAGATGAAGTTCGCCAGCTCGTTCACCTGCGGGGATGTATTCGGTTCCGGCGTGGTCGCGCATGCTTGTGCAGCAGCCGGACTCATCGAATACGAGCGTTAGCGACTTGGTGGAGACAGTGCGCGACTCATTATCCACATGGAGTTGCGCAGGTTCACCTACAGCAATTCCTATGCTCATTGGCTGCACGCCCCGGCACGTGAACGACGAAGCATTGGCGATAATGGCAGGCTGATAATTTCCGACGCCGCCGCCCGTAGGCACGCAGGCTGCGTCACGATCGAAAGTGTTTTGGCCAAGTGTATTTTCTGCAAGTACGCTGAGCGCTTGCCCAATCAACCACTCACATACCGCCGCGAGCTTAGCGTGCAACTCGCGTACCTCTCGATATGCCCATGCAACAGAAGTCCCAGGAAGAATATCGTGGAATTGGCACAACAACAGATCGCGCCATGCGAGTTGCAATTCCTCGTAGGGGTAATCCATCAATTTGCGAGCAGCAGCCGTAGCACACCAGAGTTCAGCTTCACGCAAGAGCGCTTCACTCCGACGATTTCCCTGCTTAACGCTGATCTGAGATGTGAACGTTCCACGATGGAGCTCAAGATATAGTTCACCAACCCAAACAGGGAGGTCTGTGTAGTCGCTTTCGGCACGCTCGAAGAACTTATGTGGAGATTCCACAACCGTGCGCGGTGCACCTTCCAGATTCTCAACACGAGCGAGTCGCTCCATCATCTCACGGGTAGGGCCGCCACCGCCGTCGCCATAACCGAAAGGAAGCAAAGAGCATGTAGCTTTGCCCTTGTCTTTAAAATTCTCAACAGCATGGATGAGCTGGGCGCCCGTTACTTCTGATCCATATGTATCGGCAGGTGGAAAGTGGGTGAAGATGCGAGTTCCGTCGATTCCTTCCCAAGCGAGCGTGTGATGAGGGAACACATCTACCTGGTTCCATGAAATCTTCTGGGTGAGGAAACGTTCAATCCCTGCTTCTTTTGCAAGCTGTGGAAGCGCGCCCGAATAGCCGAACGAATCTGGCAACCAGATTTCTTTGCATCGCACACCCAGCTCTTGCTGGAAGAAATTCAATCCCTCCACTAACTGTCGGCACATGGCTTCGCCACCAGGGAGAACGGCATCAGGCTCTACCCACATTCCGCCAACTGGCACGATCGAACCTGTTCGCACGCACTCGCGAATCCTTTCAAATAATTCAGGATCAAGTTCCTTAACCCATGCGACGTGTTGTGCGGCGGGGAGTGCAAAAACTAATCCAGTGCCATCTTCGATCAGGCGGACGACGTTCGCTAGCGTTCGCACTACCTTGCGTTTTGTTTCTCGAATTGGCCACAGCCATGCCGAATCGATGTGGGCGTGCCCGACGGCGCTGAGCCTGTGCGCGTTTGGAAGCGCCGGTTTGGCCAGCTCAGGAGCAAGAATTTCACGTGCGTGGTGAGCAGTTCCGGGAATATCGTTGAGATCGAGAGCGTCGAGCGCTCGGTTCAGGCAGTGCAAGATGTTCCACTCGCGGTCACCGAAATGTGGCTGAGCGTTGATTAGCTCAATGAGCACAGAAATATCGAGCGCTAATGCATAAACATCGCTGTGGCGGATTGTTAAATCGGCTTGTGCCAGAGTGTAGAGGTCTGTGAGCGACGACGTGAGCTTATCGCCGTCGTAGGATGGTTGGAATGGCGGAACTGCTAGTAGTAGCGGATTCGCGGCGGCTTCGATGTTGAACTCGACTGTTTCGCCTGGATTTTGGGGTAGCGGTATCCAACGGTTCTTAGGATTGAGGGCTTTAATCGCTTGACCGGCTTGGTTACGTACTAGCCCCTCGCATTGAAAGCCTGCAGAATGATCGGCCCAGCCGAGGTCTATCACTGCTTCGAATACGTCTGTGCTGTTTAGGGTGAATTTAGAGGGGTTGTTAGGAGCTGATTCAGAGGCACTGAGATCAGGGATCGTGGTTTTTACTGTAAACCAGACTGTTTCCCACGGCGCACCCCATGACTGGCCTGCATTTATATGCTCAAATTCGCTCCAAGGAATCTTGGTGAAGTCAATTGGCTCACCAATAACGATGCGATTTTGTGTATGGATTCCTTGTGCTGCGTGTGTATCCTGCTTTTCGGGCGTTGTATATACGCCCTGTGTAGTGTGCGTTTCGCGGGGGACGCGCCAGTACTTAATATCAAGTGGGGCGACGACGGTGTGCTGTGCAGGCAGGACCTTCTCGCGCAGAGTGCGTTCCACGCGCTGCGTAAGAATCTGACGGTTATCGTGCACGGATCCTCCTCATGAGAGTGCCTCATTGAAATCTCTTATTCTGTAGCATATGAACTAAACCGTTTTAGTGCAAGACTTTGCGTGAAATTTGTGCGAAAGTGTTTCTAGGAAATTAAACGATTAAGCAAATAGGGGTGCGAGTGTCGCGACCAACGATCAAGGATATTGCCAAATTGGCTGGGGTCAGCCCTGCTGCTGTCTCTTTCGCGCTTAACGGACGTGCGGGAGTGTCTGATGCGACCCGGCAGCGGATTCTTGAAACGGCTAAAAATATTGGTTGGGTGCCAAATGCTGCGGCAATTGCGCTCTCTGGTTCGCGAGCTGGTGCTGTTGGGCTGGTGATTGCTCGACCTGAATCTGCGTACTCCAATGAGCGATTCTTTTTTGAATTCATCGTGGGATTGCAGCGTTCATTGCGTGAAGCGGGTCTTGATCTGGTGTTCCATACAGCTGAAAACCTTGCTGAAGAACTGTCTATGTATCGACGTTGGGTGGCACAGCGCAAAGTCGATGGCGTTGTGCTGATTGATCCTCGAGCTGACGATCCTCGCTTGGCGCTTCTGCAAGAGTTAGGATTACCTGGAGTGATTGTTGGTGAACAGTTTCCGGGATTTGGTGCTGTGATTGCTGATGATGCGGCGATGATCAGGGCTATTGTTGAGCATCTGGACGAAAAAGGTGTGCAAAGAATTGGTTATGTAGCTGGAAATGGCGCGCTTTTGCACACACAAAAACGGTTTAAGGCACTTCGAACAGGAGCGCAAAAATTTAGTATGGACGCTGTGATTGCGCAGGACGTGGACGTCACAGAGGCTTCCAGCTACAGTGTGGTGGAAAGCTTGCTGGCTGCGTCAGTGCCACCAGATGCGCTGGTATTTGACAATGAGATTTTGGCATTAGGTGGTGTTCAAGCAATCCAAAACTGTGGGTTGAAAGTCGGTGTGGATGTGCTCGTGGTGTCCTGTGAGGATTCGGATGTATGTAGAGTGCTCAATCCGCCTATTTCTGCAGTGAGCAAATCTGCACGTTCACTTGGTGAACACGCTGGTAGTGTGCTTGCTCGTTTCTTTGACGATGGCGAGTATTACCCCATTCGCGAAGAGCGTGCACGTTTGATTGAGCGCGCCTCAAGCATGGGTATGGTGATTAGCGTTCGTCGCTAACTCGACTCGCTGAGTTGATTTGATTTGCGAACTGATGGGAAGAAAATTCTCTGCTTTGGGGTAGTTTGGGCGATTTGCGAAAAATCCTTGTCAATGTCTCTTGCTATTGATTAGGCTAGAGTTCACTAAACCGATTTAGTTTCTGGATTGATCGGTTGATGTTGAACTGAAGTTGACCAAAGCGAAGGGGCTTGGCATGCGTTCCGTGCGTCGTCGAATAGCAGTTATTTCCACATTTTTCCTCACTATTGCTGCGGTTGTGCCGGCATATGCTGCAGATTCCTATCCGCCGTTAGGTGAAGCTGCAGTGGGTACTGCACAACCCGTCGTCTCAGGATATAGAGTTCAAAGCATCCGAGATTGGAGTCCTGACTCAGATCCCTTTGCCCAGCAATTACGAGCAACTATACCTCTTCAAAAGAGAATTCCCGCCAATGCGCACACTCAAGTAAAACCAATGCTTGACGGTAAATCAGAAATTATGTTGATGCAAGGGGACTATGGAAACTCCTTTTTCGGATCCACTCCGTACAACAACACTTTTTCTGATCACACATTCAATTTTTGGCAGTACGCCGATTACTGGTCTCCGTGGCATGGTGCGGCTTCGCACGGCGTTCCGCAATCAATTTACGATCCGGCATCGTCGAATTGGCAGGATCGGGGATTCGAGTTTGGAATTCTGAGCATACCCACACCTGAATATACAAATGCGGCGCACCGTAATGGAGTAAAATCTATTGCCGTCATCTATTTCGATCCCTATTTCCGGCCGGGTCTTACTTTCGGTGAAATGTTTGACAAAGATCCAAAATCTCACGGGTACGTCATCGCTCAAAAGCTTGTGGAAATGGCGAAATATTATGGATTTGACGGGTACTTTTTAAATCAAGAAGAGCGTGGGACTGATCCGAGCGAGTTCAAAGATTTCATGGCTTTTCTGACGCGTCAAGGACTTTACACACAGTGGTACGATACAAACTCGCAGTTCAACGCAGATAAAGCTCAGTGGTTACGAGATCCTAAACATGGAAGAATCCACAATTCAGTATTCGTTAACTATGGCAATGACGGTAAAGCGATGAATGCATGGGCTACAGCTAACGGCTTTGACCCATATCGGGAAGTTTTTGCGGGAGTAGAAGCCAATCAGACCGGTTTTTCCGGAACGGGAGGTGTGGATAAAGGTTTTATCTCGCAAGCCAATCATTCTCCTCTCACATCGATAGCGTTATTTACGCCGTCGGACTACTATCAGCGCGGATTAGATGATCAAATTGAGCAAATAACAGGCAGAAAAGATAAAGATTTGCCGTTTATGCAGCAAGATTCCTATCAATGGATGATTTCTGAACGCGAACGTATGTATTTTTCGGGTCCGAAACAGGATGTGACATCCACGGGCGCAGAAAATCTCGTTACCAGAGAAGATGTGGGAATTACCAAGACTGGGTGGATCGGAGTGGCAGATTTTGTGCCGGCCAGATCGGTGATCTCCGGGAAAAACTTTTATTCGGTGTTTAACACAGGTAAAGGAATGCGCACTTACCAAAATGGGCGAATTAGCTCTGAACAAAAGTTCTCCAATATGGGCGCGCAGTCGATTCTTCCCTCGTGGCAATGGTGGATAACTTCGAATGACAAACCCACACTGAAAGCAGACTTTGATTATGGCAAAGAACTGCGAACCGATGTGTGGGGTAAAACTATCCAAGCTCCTTTCGTGCCGATTGGCGGATATGATGGAGGAAGTTCGCTCGTTCTTTATGGTGCTGCCTCACAACCGCAAACAATTCGACTGTTCAAGACGGATTTGAGTTTAGATCTGAATTCAAAAGCGGCTGTGGTGTGGAAAAATACGCAAGCTTATGCAAATGTGCAGCTAGCCGTGGTATTCGCTGATGCTCCAACTGAAGTCGTTACCTTCCCATTAGGAGATTCGTCAAGGAATTGGCAAGAATCCGTTGTTGAGCTGGGAAAGTATTCGGGGCAAAAGGTTGTAACTTTAGGAATTCAAGTAGAAAACGCAGCTCAAGATAAACAATCGACACAAGTGAATATAGGGAAGCTTGCCATCAGTGACGGCTTACCTGCGCCAAAAGCGCCACGAGGGCTGCGAGTAGATGAGTATTACGCAGACGGCCAGATGAATATCTCTTGGGAAGCTGCGTCATTTG
Source organism: Arcanobacterium pluranimalium (assembly GCF_016907845.1). Taxonomy (GTDB): domain Bacteria; phylum Actinomycetota; class Actinomycetes; order Actinomycetales; family Actinomycetaceae; genus Arcanobacterium_A; species Arcanobacterium_A pluranimalium. The sequence goes on along the minus strand of NZ_JAFBCS010000001.1, from coordinate 180,265 downwards.
ACTCGGTAGATTCATATGTAGTGGAAGCGGTGGATCAAGATGGAGCTGTGCGCGAACTGGGCCGTGGATATGGGCGCTCGCGGTATGTGAAGAATGTGGGTACAAAAGACGATTTTGTACTTCAGGTGCGTGCAATTGGTAAAGATGGACAATCATCTGCACCTGCAAAAGTGCTTGTAAAGCAGTCAATGTTGCCGCAGAATCTCACTATCGACACTGCACTTGATGAGCAGGGAAATTTTGTGCAGGCAAAAAATGCTGGTGCTGTGAGTGTTTCGTGGGATCCTGTATCGAATGTGCGTGGATACGAGATTCGTCTAAAAACCCTTTATGTTGATTCTGCTAACCCCTATCATGGAGAAGCTAAAGTTAGAGTTGATGCATCCCAAACCGATGTGACTATTCCTGCACCTTTGGAGGGTGAACGATTCCTTATCTGTGTGAAGCCGCTTGGAATTGAAAGCGGCTCGGTTAAAGAATCCTGCCAAAGAGGAAGGTATCACGATAGTTATGCCGCTCCAATGCTGATAAATGACATAAAACTCCTCTCTGAACGAAATTTCCACCTGCAGAATCCAACGTCCACTGATTGGCAAAAAATAACCTCGCATGGCGATGAAACATGGGTTGCAACTCGTGGTAAGAATAATAATTCTCGTTGGGGAAATAATGATGAAAACGGGCGTTTGACCGTGGATCGATCGGTGGTTAATAGCATTTCCTATACGCTCACCGATTATGCGGGTAATGTTTCGCAACCTGTGGAACTCGTTCCTACTGGACAAGGGCTAAAAATTGTAGATCAGGCTGCTCCGGAAGTTTGGGGAACGCCATGGAACGCACAGGTAGTTCTGCCGGGCAGAGAAATAGTGCCGATCCAGATCACCACGCGAGACAATATTGGCACAGTCAAAGTGTCTGTAACAGTAGAAGACCCACAGCATGTGGGAAGATTGAGCATGCCTGTTCCGAAACTTTCCACTCATTGCGCACAGAGGGCTGCAAGAAAAACTCTGGTCTTTGACGAAAAAACAGGAACAATTTTTGGTACTCCAAATTGGAAAGGTGTGCGCAACGTCGTCGTAACTGCTACGGACGAGTCCGGAAATTCGAAGAAAATGTCGATTCAAATAACGGGGAGTCGCAGAGCAGATTTTTGGTCAGCCATGCAATGTAACCTGCATTAATATACAAGACTCTTCTGGTAGGTATAAAATTTCGGGCATACGAAAATAAAAGTTCATGCAACCGAAAATAGGTGAATATGCCGGTCTCGACCCCTCCTTGTGAAACGCCTCTACCTCCCGCTACGAAGCAGAAGTCCAACCGAATCATCGGATTGCTTGGTCCAGCATTTGTGGCAGCAGTTGCCTACGTTGACCCAGGTAACGTAGCTGCTAATATCACTGCGGGATCAACGTACGGATACCTCCTGACGTGGGTGTTGGTAGCGGCGTCGGCAATGGCGGTACTGATCCAGTATCAATCGGCGAAGCTCGGAATCGTAACCGGAAAATCGATACCGGAATACTTAGGCGATACCTTGCGCCCGACCGCGCGTCGTCTGTACTGGTTGCAGGCAGAAATCGTGGCTGGCGCAACCGATTTGGCAGAAGTAATCGGCGGCGCGATAGCTCTTCATCTGCTATTTGACCTCCCACTCGTGTGGGGAGGCGTGATCGTAGGCGCTGCGTCAATGCTGTTTCTCGTACTCAAAGATCGCCGCGGTCAAAAAATCTTCGAAAACGCAGTGATTGTGTTTCTTACAATCATCGCCGTCGGCTTCCTTTCAGGGCTATTTGTAAGCCCGCCGGCTGCACATGACGTGGCTCGTGGGCTTATCCCCAATTTTCAAGGCCAAGAATCGGTGCTGGTAGCGGCCTCGATGCTTGGTGCAACCGTTATGCCGCACGCGATCTACCTCCATTCCTCGCTCGTGGGCGACCGTTACGGAAATGAACACAGCGAATCGAGAATTCGGCGGCTGTTGCACGCTTCCAAAGTGGACGTAGTAGGCGCCCTCGCGCTCGCAGGCGTAGTGAATATCGGGTTGCTACTGCTGGCTGCGTCGGCACTGCGCGGAGCGGACGGAACCGACACTATCGAGGGTGCGCATGCTGCGGTTTCATCAACTTTCGGCACAGGAATTGGCTTCCTTTTCGCACTTGGTCTCCTCGCTTCTAGTCTCGCTTCCACATCAGTAGGTGCTTATGCAGGCTCGGAAATTATGCGCGGGCTTCTCAAATTCCAAGTGCCGCTCTATGTGCGCAGAATAGTGACGATCATTCCAGCCATTATTATTCTCGCTATGGGCGCCGAACCTACTTGGGCGCTCGTGATCTCACAGGTAGTGCTCTCGTTTGGAATACCGATGGCGATCATTCCGCTCACGCTGCTCACGCGCAGTGAGAAAGTGATGGGAAAGTGGCGCGACGGCGGTGTGATCGGCTCACTGATGGTGGTCGTTTCGCTGCTGATCGTGGCGCTCAACTTGTGGTTAGTAGTGCTCACGCTGCAGTGAAGATTTGGCTAAATCACAGTAAATCGGTTGAATCACCGTAAAAATATGCACCTGTGGATCACGGTAAAGATGTGTGCCTGCCGCAATGAGATCTGTCAGACACCGCGTTAAGAGTGCGTCAAGATTGATTTCGTACTGCTAGCAGCGGCGTTGTAATGAAATCATGATCTACGATGTACTTTTGTTGATCGTGACGCTCGCCCTCGGTGGCGTGCTCATGCCCATTATTTATTCGCTATATACGGAATCGCCCACACAGGCGGTGCACTCTGCACAATCCGCACAATCGGCTTCACCCGTGCAGTGCACGCAATCTGCTTCACCTGCACGATCTGCATTACCCGCACAGCCTACCCAGCCTACTCAGCCCGGTGAAAAACCAACCGGAACGAACTCGGGGAGGCGCTGATGTGGGAATCAATAGCAGCGCTCGTGCTTGGAGTTGGCGCAGTCATCTACCTCTTGGTCGCACTATTTGATCCGGAGCGATTCTCATGAGCGGATACATACCTTACGTGATCGTATTTGCAATGCTCGCTGCCGTATACGTGCCCTTGGGAAATTACATGGCGCGTGTGTTCACCAGCGAAAAACACTGGCGAATCGAGCAAGTGTTCTACCGGCTTATCGGAATAAACGCGCAGCAAAGCGTGGGATGGCGCAGCTATGCCCAGTCGGTCGTGGCATTTTCAATAGTTTGCATCGTCGCTTTATACCTCATAATTCGGCTTCAAATATTCTTACCCTGGCATTTTGACGTCCCACCAATGCGACCAGACCAAGCGTGGAACACGGCTGTGTCGTTTGTGACCAATACGAACTGGCAAACTTATTCCGGGGAGACGGCGATGACCCTCTTCTCGCAAATGTTCGGCTTGGCAGTACAAAACTTTCTCTCGGCTGGAGTGGGCATTTGCGTTGCGGTTTCCCTGATTCGTGCCTTGGCTGATACCCGCGGGAGTGGCCATATCGGCAACTTTTGGGTAGATCTCACCCGGTGCGTGATTCGTGTGTTGCTTCCACTGGCAGCTCTCGCCACTGTGTTCTTGATCAGCCAAGGTGTGGTGCAAAACCTGCATGCGCCAGCGTCGTATCACTCTTTCTCAAGTGGAACTTCGCAGTTGTTGCCGGGTGGCCCGGTAGCCAGCCAAGAGGCAATTAAAGAGCTGGGCACTAATGGTGGAGGATTTTTCAATGCCAACTCAGCGCATCCTTTTGAAAACCCCACTGAGTACACCAATATTATGGAGATATTCCTGATTCTGGTGATACCGGTATGCCTCACGCGCACTTTCGGAGTGATGGTGAAACACAAAGCGCAGGGTACCGCCGTCTTAGGAGTAATGGCCAGCATTTTTGCGATTTCGCTTGCGGTGGTGAATTACGCCGAAGCTCATATCGGTATATCCGCTGGTGGTGGACTTGAAGGGAAGGAACTGCGTTTCGGTGTGGCACCGTCGTCGCTCTTTGCCGTGGCCACAACCAGCACTTCTACAGGCGCGATCGACTCTGCCCACTCGAGTTATTCGCCCATCGGGGGAGCAATGCTCACGTTGAATATGATGCTGGGCGAGCTTTCGCCTGGTGGCGTGGGTACGGGCATCTACACGATGCTGATCATGTTCGTGTTATCAGTGTTTATTGCGGGTCTGATGGTTGGGCGAACGCCAGAATTTTTGGGCAAGCGGATTCAAGTTCCGGAGATCACCTTGGTGTCGCTATTTATCCTGGTTATGCCAGTTTTGGTGATCGCCGGGGTGGGTGTATCGACGGTAATTCCTGGGATACGCCAAGCGCTGTCTACTGGCGGCCCGCACGGTTTCACGGAACTCGTCTATGCCTTTACGAGCGCCTCGAATAATAACGGTTCAGCTTTTGCTGGCATCCATGCCGACGCTCCTTGGCTCACGATTTCGCTGGCAGTGGCGATGTTTTTGGGGCGTTTTTTGCCAATCGTCTTCGCGCTTGCGCTGGCCGGAAGATTTTCACGCGCCAACGCAATTCCCGAAACTGCTGGCACACTGCCAACTCATCGACCTTTATTCATTGCGGTAGTGGTAGGAATTTGTCTGATAGTTGGCGCATTAACTTTCCTCCCCACCCTTGTGCTCGGCCCAATTGCGGAGGCTGTACTATGAACAATTCAAATTCGACGAACCAGAAAAACGGCAAAAAATCCGCACTTGCCAGGCAGGCGTGGGAAGCGATTCCTATGGCAGTGCGCAAACTTGATCCGCGTGCGCTTATCTACACCCCGGTCATGTTTTTAGTGGAAGTAGGAGCAGCATTTACGCTGGTATTAGCGATATTGCATCCCTCGGTGTTCTCGTGGTCGATTACGGCGTGGCTGTGGTTTACAGCGTTTTTCGCTACTTTGGCCGAAGCTATTGCGGAAGGTCGTGGAAAAGCGCAGGCTGCTTCCTTGCGGGCGACGCGCACCAGCCTTATTGCCAACCGTGTGGTGAATGCGCAAGCAACGACGGATGTGGAAAATTTTTGCACCGAGCCTTTCCCCTCCGAAGATTTGCGGGTGGGCGACGTCGTGCTCGTGAGCGCCGGCGAGCAAATTCCTGCTGATGGCGACGTCATTTTCGGGGCTGCGAGTGTAGATGAATCTGCGGTTACTGGGGAATCTGCGCCGGTTATCCGGGAAGCGGGCGGTGACCGTTGCGCCGTCACTGGTGGAACTCGCGTGCTCTCGGATCAAATAGCCGTGCGTGTGAGCAGCAAACCAGGTGAGAGCTTCATTGATCGAATGATTGCTTTAGTTGAGGGTGCTTCTCGGAAGAAAACACCCAACGAAATGGCGTTGTCGATTTTGCTGATCGTGCTTTCGTTGATATTTCTGGTGGTAGTTATTGGTTTAGGGCCAGCTGCGGCGTTCGCCGGGGTGCGTTTGACGCCGATCGTCTACGTTGCGCTGTTGATCTGTTTGATTCCGACGACGATTGGCGCGTTACTTTCGGCCATCGGTATCGCTGGTATGGATCGTTTGGTGCAGCATAATGTGTTGGCAATGTCTGGACGCGCCGTTGAAGCGGCGGGCGACGTCTCCACATTGCTGCTGGATAAAACGGGCACTATCACTGTTGGCGACAGGCAGGCGGTAGCTTTTGAGCCTGCTCCTGGCATTGTGCAAGCAGATTTGGCACGCGCTTGCCAGCTTGCTTCGGCAGCTGATGAAACTCCTGAGGGGCGTTCAATTATGAAGTTAGCCCGAGAATTGGGAGCACCTGAACTGCATGATAGAGACTACCGTTTTGCTCGATTTATCCCGTTTACTGCAAAGACGAGGATGAGTGGCGTACTCTTCGATACGAGTTCCGGTTTTTGCGCAAGTTTCGATGCAAGTGGCGATGCAAGTCTCGGCGCTCATGTTGGCACTAATCAAGAGAACACCAACAACAGCGACGCTACTGTAGGTGCAGGCAAGCAAGACACAGCAACGGGCATAGTTAAAGGCGCAGCAAAAGAGATTCTCGCTCTTGTTGCCCGCAGTGGTAACGCTGTGCCTGAGCAGTGCGAAGAATTAGTTGAGAGCATAAGTCGTAGCGGCGGAACTGCACTAGGCGTAGCAGAGATTGAAACGAAACAGCCCAATAGCGAAACGTGTGGCTCTGGCGAATTGCCTGATATCGTCGTCGCCCGAATGCTGGGGATTGTGCATTTGAAAGACATCGTCAAAGACGGCGTTGCTGAGCGTTTCGCGCAGCTGCGCACAATGGGTATTCGTACTGTGATGATCACGGGCGATAACGAACTGACGGCGCGGGCGATAGCTCGTGAGGCCGGCGTCGACGACGTGCTCGCCGAGGCTACTCCGGACGACAAAATGGCTCTCATTAAGCGCGAACAAGCTGGTGGGCACATGGTTGCGATGACTGGCGACGGAACCAACGACGCTCCTGCGCTTGCCCAAGCAGATGTGGGAGTGGCGATGAATACCGGCACGTCGGCCGCGAAAGAAGCTGGGAATATGGTTGATCTTGACTCTGATCCCACCAAACTGATCGATATTGTTCATATTGGAAAGCAGCTCCTCATTACGCGTGGAGCGCTCACCACTTTCTCTATCGCGAATGACGTTGCCAAATATTTTGCGATTATTCCGGCGATGTTTGTGGCTGCTTTTCCGGGTCTGGAGATTCTGAATGTGATGCATTTGCACAGCTCAGAATCGGCAATTCTTTCTGCCGTGATATTTAATGCGCTGATTATTGTGGCGTTGATACCGCTTTCTTTGCGCGGTGTGAAGTATCGTCCCGGTTCGGCTGCAAATCTTTTAGCTCGTAATTTGGCCATATTTGGATTGGGTGGCCTTGTGGCTCCGTTTATTGGAATCAAAATTATCGATCTGGTGGTCGGCGTTGGGCTTGGGATTTAGCGATGGACGAGTTCGTGCATTGGGGTTTAGTGATCCGTGGCCGCGGATCTGTGATTAGTGAAGGAGGGCGTGATGTCGCTCAGTAGAATGAAGCGTGTGGCGCTCACTGCCACGAAAATGTTTATCGCCTTTACAGTGTTGCTGGGTGTGATATATCCACTGGTATTTGTGGGGGTGGCGCAGGTTTTTGCAGATAAGGCGCAAGGTTCGCTCTTGACGCGCAATGCAGACGCGCAGGTCGTTGGATCGACATTGCTCGCTCAGCCGGTGTCGAAGCCTGGGTACTTCTACTATCGCCCGTCGCATGCCGGTGATGGATGGGATCCGATGCAATCGGGGTCCTCGAATCTTTCCCCGGGGAGTACCGAGCTGCGCGATATGCTGGCGCAACGGCGTCGAGATATTGCGCAACGTGAGCAGGTTCGAGAAGAAAGCGTTCCGGTAGATGCGGTGACGGCGTCGGGCTCTGGTCTCGACCCGCATATTTCGCTCAACTATGCGCGCTTACAGGTAGCTCGGGTGGCGCTTGAGCGCAAAATGACTCGCGAAAAACTCGAACAGATTGTAAATAGCCAGGTAGAGCGGGTATTTAATGGGTACGCAGACGGGCAGATCGTCAATGTGACGACTTTGAATTACGCCTTGGATATGGTGGCTGGAAGTGGCAAGGAGTAGGGTAAAACCGTGGTCGTTGTACGAGCGATTTGTCTGGAGTATGCATTTTTATGCGAAAGAAGTAGCGCATGGTAGAACGCGGGCGGCTCAAGGTCTATCTCGGATTCGCTCCGGGAGTTGGAAAGACGTACACCATGCTTCGCGAAGCACACGAAGTATCGGCTCGCGGCACGAAAGTGATTGTGGGCGTCGTCGAAGATCATGGCCGCCCCCATACGAAAGCGCTCATCGACGGCCTAACGGTGATGCCCCGCAAAGAAATACGCATTGGGCAATCCACCTTCGGTGAGCTAGACGTCGATGCGTGTATAGCAGCTGCTCCCGAAGTGGTTTTGGTCGACGAGCTGGCGCATACGGTAGTAGTTTCGCCAAAGGCACCAAAGACGACGACGGCTGCGGTCACGAACACGAGCATGAGTAAGAGCACGAGCGCGACGACGGCGAGCGCGGTTGCGCCAGATCCCACGACGACGGCGAGCGCGCCAAGTCCCGCCACAGAAGCTACTCAAACAAAGCGGTGGCACGACGTCGAACGCCTGCTCGATGCCGGTATCGACGTCGTCTCCACGCTGAACGTGCAGCACATCGAATCGCTGAACGACGTCGTCGCTGCCGTAACTGGTACCCGCCAACGCGAGACCGTGCCTGACCACGTGTTACGCAATGCAGACGAGATCGAATTGATTGACCTCACCCCGGATGCGCTGCGGATTCGTCTTTCAAAAGGCGATATCTATCGCGCGGAGCAAATCGAAGCAGCGCTTTCAAATTATTTTCGGCTCGGAAACCTCTCTGCACTGCGCGAACTTGCGTTACTGTGGCTGGCAGATCGCGTCGATGAAGGGCTTGCCAAATATCGGGCGGCAAAAGAGATCACCGACAATTGGCCTGCTCGCGAGCGTCTCATCGTGGCCGTTCGTGGATTGCCAGGAGATGAGACACTCATTCGCCGTGGGGCGCGCATTATTGGTCGTATTCCTGAAGGGGAGATGATCGTGGTGCATGTGGCCAGCGGAGACGGGATTCGCCTTGCGAATAGCGACCATTTGGAAAGGCTGCAAGAGCTTACGGAGTCTTTAGGAGCGCAGTGGCGGCTGATCGTGGGAGACGACGTCGCCGCAACTCTCGTTGATTTCGCACGCAGCGTTAATGCCTCACAACTCGTGGTTGGTCTTTCGCGACGCGCGGTGGGCTTCGTTGGCGGTTTGACCTCAAAAAGGCTGATCAAAGCCGCAAAAGGCATCGATGTGCACATCGTTTCGGCAGAACCTGCGCATCGATCAACAAGGGAAAAGCTCATTGAGCAGCGTTACACGAGGTCAACATTGCGCCGAGCGATGAGTTGGCTGGTAGCAGTAGTGGGACCAGTAGTGCTAGCGGGACTTGTTTCACTGTGGAACCCCTCAGAAGAATACTTGAGCACGATATTACTCAGTAATTTGACCGTGGTTGTTTTTACAACACTGCTGGGTGGTTTATGGCCAGGGATAGTGTCTGTGCTGCTGGTTTCCTTTCTCGTGAACTGGTTTTATACCCCGCCTGTACACACCCTAACTATCACTGAACCGGTGAATATTGCTCAGATTGTGCTCTTTTTCGTGATTGCTTCGGCGGTGGCGTGGGTTGTTGATATTGCAGATCGGCGCGCTGCGCTCGCGGCGCGAGCGCAGCGTCGCGCCACTTTGCTAGCAGACCTCGCCTCAGGTGTTATCTCGGGTGGTGATGATCTGCGTGGCTTATTGGAACGCTTGCGGGAAACGTTCACCCTTGAAGCGGTTGATCTACAACGCTATGACAAGCGCTATAACCGCTGGATAACCGTTGCGTCGAGTAATCGTGCTCGAATTGGCAGCCAAAACTGTGGGGTAGATTCTTCGTCCAATCCAGAGCAGGAGACGGCTCTCGAGAAGCCAATAGTGTCTGAAGCATCGGCATCTCAAACAAAAATTACCATCGACGATACGATGCGATTTGTGACGCAGGGCAGAGCACTTACCGCTGAGGACATCGAAATTATTGAAGCTCACGGGCCGCGCATTGTGATTATTCTCGACCGGCAAGAAATTGATGCAATGCGCAGAGCAACAGCTGCCCTTGAGGCAGGTAACCGGGTGGGAAGTGCTGTATTAGCGGCAGTTTCACACGATTTGCGCACACCGCTAGCTGCTATTAAAGCCGCCGCATCAACATTGGCACTGGACGATATTCAGTTGTCGAATGAAGATCAGCGCGAATTGATCGAGAGCCTGTGCGCATCGACCGATAACCTCGATATTGTTGTTGGAAATTTGCTTGATATGAGCAGGCTAAATTCAAATGCGGTGCGGATACATCGGGTGGCCATCGACGTTGGCGACGTCGTTGACGCAATGCTACGCGAGCTTAACGACGCTGCTGCCTGGATCGACGTCGACCTCCCTGAAGACCTCCCTTTGGTGGAAGGGGATCCGGGTCTGATACAGCGAGTTTTGGCGAATCTGGTAAATAACTGCCGGCGTCACGCGCCAGATTCGCGAATTCGTATAGTGGCTGGTGCTGTCTGGGATACCGTGGAAGTGCGGATCGTGGATCACGGGCCAGGAATACCGCGGGAGAAATGGGATGACCTTTTCACTCCGTTCCATAATATTTCTGACCGGCAAGCTGGACTCGGGCTGGGATTAGCTGTTGCCCACGGTTTTGCGCAGGAGATGGGCGGCGACCTCACAATTGAGGAGACGCCGTGTGGTGGCGCCACTTTTGTGTTGAGTCTCAGGGTGGCGAAAGATACGGGATTCAAGGCAGCTAAGGAAAATGAGCATGGTAAAAATATTGGTTGTTGAAGACGACGTGCAGCTCGCCTCGACGCTGGGCGTGATTTTACATTCGCACGGTTATGAGGTGGTGTATGCGCGGCAGGGAGCTGAGGCGATCAAGTTGGCCTCGGCGGCGAGTCCGCAATTGGTGCTACTGGATTTGGGTTTGCCTGATATTAGCGGTTTAGACGTGCTGCGCACTGTGCGTACATGGAGTGAAATGCCTGTTGTGGTGGTTTCGGCACGCCATGAAATTGAAGCGAGAATTAATGCACTCGACGAGGGCGCAGACGATTTCGTGACCAAACCATTTGATGCCGGCGAGCTGCTTGCTCGCATTCGAGCTGCATTGCGGCGCGTACATCCGGCCGGTGAGGAGACGCCGGTTATTGTGACGCGCGACGGATGGATAGAAATCAATATTCCGGCAGCTACATTGCGTGTTGATGGAAAACTGGTGAAACTGACTCCCACGCAATGGAAAATCGTCTCCTATCTCGCTCATCGCCACGACCGCCTAGTGCCGCAATTAGAATTATTGAAGGCCGTGTGGGGAGATGCTTACGAGAAAGAGACGAATTATCTGCGCGTCTTTCTCTCCCAAATTCGGGCGCGCACTGAAAAAGATCCATCCCAGCCCCAATATTTTATTACCGAGGCTGGGATTGGGTATCGATTTGTCTTGTGAGCCTAAAACTGCAGCTCATATAGGTGCTGGCGTATGTAGCAGCGTTCCAAGGTTTAGGAGGCTTCAGCGCGGCCGCGCCGCCAATAGCCCATAAATGCAATATTCTTTCGGTCTATTCCTCTTTCTTGTACTAAATAACGGCGCAGCTCTTTAATCTCACCGGCTTCACCAGCGAGCCACGCATAGAACGGCGTTTCCCCAGCCGGAACGGTCTCCCAGAGAATAGTTGTATCTACATCTACGTCTGTTAGTTCTTGAAAATTGGATTTGCACGATGTGGCAGTGTGAATATCGGGCAAGACCTCGTGACTAACATCGCGAATTGCATTGAGAAGTAGGTTGGGATCCTCGCCAACGAGCCACTTTATCTGCACATTTGATTCTGAATGTATTGCAAGTGCATCACGTTCGTGCCCAACTTTGATGAAAGCATGGCCGAAGTAACTTGAGTCAAGCGACTCTAAAATCGATGATATCGCAGGTAGTGCAGTTGAATCTCCTGCAAGGAAGATATGGCGAGCTAAACCTGGGCGAAATTCAATTCCGCCATAATCGTCAGTAGTGAGTTTATTATTGGGGCCTAAAATCACTACTGAATCTCCAAGTTGTGCATCTCTAGCCCACTGGGCTGCTTGACCGCCCTCATGCACCACAAAATCTATATCTAATTCAGGAACGCGCGCATGCGAATGTGTGCCACAAGAACCATCAACCTCGTCATTTTGAGAGGAACGAAAATCGCGCACGGTATACGTGCGAAGCACCCCACGCTCAGATTGGGGAATTTTTAGCCAATCCTTATACCACGATTGTAGATTAGTGGAGCTGAGCGATGCCGTTGGGCGCAATAGCTGTAGATGATCGACTGCGCCTGGAACAACGATTTTGATGCGTAGGTCAAGTGGATGTGAGTTAGTGCCAAAATTTACTAATTCTTCACCCTCGAAGGTGATACGCATAAAATTGGGCGAAAGTTGAGTTTTCTTGGCAACCTTGACTGAGAAAGCTAAAGTTGGTGCCACGTCGAGTGCCAACCGTTTAGGTTGAGGAACCACGAGCGGCGTTGCGGTATGTGGATCGGGAATTATTGTGGCATCGAGATCGAAAACCTCACGCATCAGTTCTGAATTCACCACCGTTTGGGGTGCGCCTTGTGCATGAATTTGCCCATTTTTGATTGCCACTAAGTGATCGGCATACCTCGCGGCTAAATTGAGATCGTGAAGTACGATCACCACAGTCGTACCGCGCTCGCGGTTGAGTTTCGTGACGACGTCGAGCACGTCCAGTTGATGTGTGAGATCGAGATACGTGGTTGGTTCATCAAGCAGCAGAACTTCGCTTTCCTGTGCGAGAGCCATAGCAATCCAAGCGCGTTGACGCTGCCCGCCTGAGAGTTCTTGCACATCACGATCAGCTAAATCAAAGATGCCGGTAGCGGACATCGCGTGGTCGACGGCGTTTCGATCCTCTTGGTTTGAGATAGCGAATATGCCTTGGTGAGGGAAGCGTCCTCGCGTTACGAGATCGCGAACAGATATACCATCTGGTGCAATGGGGTGTTGGGGCAACAATGCGATTTTTCGTGCCACGGATTTAGGACTTTCCCGGTGAATGTTTTTGCCATTGAGCAGTACTTCGCCACGACGGGGGATGAGTAGTCGCGAAAGTCCACGTAAAAGAGTGGATTTTCCAGATCCGTTCGCACCCACGATAATCGTGATTTTTCCAGGAGGTACAGTAAAACTGACGTCTTGGATAATTGGGGTGTCGGTGTATCCAAGCTCAAGATTGTGAGCTTCGAGCGTCACGGGAGAATGTGATGTTCCTGCGCTCCGAGAAACGTCGGAGCGTGAATGTGCTGGTATAGACCAATTGTTGCGAATGCTTTGGAGTAGATTCACGAAAATACCTCATTATTATTCATTGCGAAGTTGTGGGCTTTTAACTAGGAGAACAAGCAGGAAAGGTGCCCCAATAAATCCAGTCACAATACCTGCTGGAACTGACACAGGTATTAAAGTATGCGCAGCTAAATCTGCGCAGAGCACCAATAATGCACCGATAGCGCTGCTAGCCCATAAGAAAGCACCAAGAGGGCAACGTTTACGGAACGCTCTTGAGAGCAAAAAACGTGCAATCGGACCGCTGAGGAACGCGATGAATGAAATAGGTCCAGTCACCGCAACTGCTACTGCGTTGATAACAACTGCCAGCACAATCAAAACAATACGAGACTTCACCGCGCGTACGCCAAGTGAGGTGGCGACGTCGTCTCCCAGCTCTAAAATGCTCAGACGTGAAGCGAAAAGAGCCACGAGGCACAGCAAGAATATCAGGCAACTGCTGAGAATAACTGCCCGTTCCCACGTGGAAGTATTTAGCGAACCAACCATCCAGTGAAGAGCGTCTTGGGCGATGCGGACGTCAGCCCGACTCAACACAAAGGTGATGGTGGCCTGTAACGCCGCTGCAACACCAATACCTATGAGTATGAAACGCCCACCTTGACCACGTGAAATACCCAAAACAAGTGTGGTTGTTATCAGCGCCCCAGCGATCGAAATGCCGAAAAGAGCTAATCCTTGAATTGCGAATATCGTCATGGCGAGTACTGTTGCGGCTGATGCGCCAAAACTTACGCCGATGACGTCGGGAGATGCCAAAGGATTGCGCAATAGAGTCTGAAATATTGCACCCGAAATACCGAATGAAATGCCGGCAAGAACACCAACGGTTGCTGCTGGAAGGCGATGGTTGAACACGATGAAGTGGAGGTGAGGTACGTCCTCGCCCTGCAAGAGCAGAGCAAGATCGCCAGTGCGTACCAAGGGATCACCAAGCATTACTCGCAGTGCGAAAACGAGAATAACTGATGTGCTGATCGCACATAATACGAGTGCGATGCGTAGTTTCTGTGAATGAAGCAAAGACTTGCGGTGAATAGTATTCGCATTTTCTGAGCTCATAGTTGCACCTGCTTTCTGGTGCGCACTAGCGCAATAAACACCGGCGCTCCAAGGAAAGCCGTCATGACGCCCGCTTGTATCTCAGTAGGCGGTAGGATAATTCTGCCAATGACATCAGCGCCGATGAGGATTAGTGGTCCGAGGATGAGGCTTAAAGCGAGGATCTGTTTATAGTCGCCGCCAATAAGCAGGCGTGCGGTGTGTGGCACAATGAGCCCTAAGAAACCTATCGGTCCAGCGAGTGCAGTGGCAGCTCCAGCAAGGAGCACAACAGTTATCGCCAAGAACATCCTAGCCTTATTCACATTAATTCCAAGGCTAGTAGCAGTAGCATCTCCTAAAACGAGAATATTAAGCAATCTTGCTGCAAACGCTATGACGACGAGTGCACCTAATCCGATAAAAGGTGCAATGATGAGCGTTTCATATACGGTGCGAGCACCTAATACGCCCATCTGCCACATCCGAAACTGATTTACTGCCTGTTGATCGATCAGTAAAATAGCGCTGGTTATAGAACTTAGCCCGGCGGTGAGAGCTGCTCCAGCAAGTGCTAAGCGAACCGGCGTAGCTCCAGTCTTTCCAAGTGAGGCAATGGTATATACGAGAGCAGCGGCGCAAGCTGCGCCAATGAAGGCGCAGCTTGCGTAACCAAGTACAGATCCGGTTCCGAAAAGGTAAATGCTCAGCACCACCGCACTGGCAGCACCTGCATTAAGACCAAGCAGACCTGGATCGGCTAGTGGATTACGAGTCATTCCTTGCATTACGGCACCAGATAACGCTAATGCGATTCCTACCAAGAGACCTGTTAAAGTACGCGCTAAGCGCGAGTGAATAACAGCCAGATCTGGGCCAGGAACCTGCGAGGGGTCAATCCAAGAATGCCATAGTGTTTCTATGGAAATAGGGCGTGCACCAACAGCCACTGAAAGGATACATGCACCAAGAAGCAGTGTGGTGCAGGTGATAATATGCCAACGCATATGCCGAATGCCTACTCGTTAATTGCGAACGTTCTTGACTGCTTTCACTACATTTGGCACGAAATTATCGATCGCCCACGGCAGGCTGAGAATCGAAGCAGCTGAGATCGAAAGTGTGGTGTGATCATCGTTAGTGACTACGAGTTGATGATTCTTAACAGCTGGAATCTGGCCAAAAAGTGGGTGAGCTTCGATATCTGAAATTTTGGTGTCTTTTGAGATCCAGGAGTAGAAGATATCTGATTTGAGTTCATCGGATCGTTCGGGCGACCATTCGAAGAAGAATTTACCTTTTACGGTGTTGTTAGCGACGATCGGTGCTTCAGTGAGTCCAATCGAGGCAAAGAAATGACCGCGCGTATCTGCGCCGGTGTATACGCTGATGTTATTGGTAGCTGGATTGAGGTTTCCCGCTATAAAGCTAACGCCTTGGAAATTGTTTTTCTTACCAACATCTTTCAGCTGCGTTTCTAGGCTAGCGATCATTTTTTCGGCTTTTTCGTCCTGGCGCAGGGCTTTACCTACGGCTTTAGTCGCCTCTTGCCATGTGGTGGTGTAATTGGGCGCGATTGGGCCAATGACTGGGGCAATTTGTGCCAGCTTATCGTACTGCTCCTTGGAAATGCCTGAGTACGCTGCAACAATCAGATCTGGCTTGACCTGCGCGATGGCCTCATAATTGACTCCATCTACTTCCGAATACTGTTTGGGTGCTTTATCGCTACCCCATTGCGCATTCAGTTCTTTGAGCTTTGCATCGATCCAATCGGTAGATTTGTTCTTATTTCCACCCCAGTCGACTGCGGGAACACCGACGGGCACGGTGTCGAATGCCAGGACGGTATCGGTATTAATCCACGATACCGTTGCGATACGCTGGGGAACATTCTTTATTGTAGTAGTGCCGTATTCGTGTTTGATTTCGACTGGAGATTCCGATGAACTCGTGGTGTTTTTGCTAGCGGGTGTCGAGGTTCCGCAACCACTGATCAGCAGCACAGATGCGAGAGCTGCACATGCGGCAGCTGTCAATCGATTGAATTTCTTCATACTTTTCCTTCAGTTTAGTTAATGAATTTTGGGGTTATTTGATAAGCGACGGCATCACGCAGTGGACGCAAACTCAAGCGATCACCGGGCATACCACCACATGGTCGTTTTGCCGGATAATCGTCGTCTCAACGTGGTAAACCTTGGCAAGCAATTGGGGGTTGAGAACCTCTTCTGGCGTTCCGCGCCCTGCAACGCGCCCATTTTCTAAGAGCACGATTTCATCGCAGAAAGCTGCGGCGAGGTTGAGATCGTGCAAGATGACGAGCGCCGTACCGGATTGCTTTTGCACGTTGCGTTTAACGATTCGCAATACGTCTAATTGATGTTGAAGATCCAAAGCCGAAGTTGGCTCGTCAAGCAGCATGATGTCTGGTTCTCGGACGAGCAGTTGGGCAAGACCCACGAGCTGACGTTGGCCGCCGGATAACTCACCGAGGTAACGATCTGCGAGATGAGCGATACCTACATCGGAAAGTACGCGAACGGCGTCGTCAATATCTCCAGCATTCAAACGCAACCCGCCGGTTCGTCGCGCCGCCACCATCACCGATTCGAGCACAGTGAGTGATACGCCGTTGGGAATGCCTTGCGGGAGATACCCCAGACGCCGCGGCGCGCTTAGCTGCGATGCGTCCGTTTTCTCGCCGTGGAATGTGATCATGCCAGTGTGCGGCTGTATTCCAGCAATTGCCTTGACGAGCGTGGACTTTCCAGAGCCGTTTGGGCCGATCAGTCCCACCATCGATTTCAGCTCTGGCAGATCGATCCCATTTAACACTTGCTGCTTGCGGTATGAGCTGCACAGATTGGAGATGGAAATAGATTTATTCATCGGATTCCCCCAAAAGCTGTACGTTTCTTACCGAGAATGATCGTGAGGAATACTGGCACTCCAACCAGGGCAGTTACGATTCCGACCGGTAGTGATACGCCTGGAACGAGGATTTGGCTTAGTGCATGTGCGCTGGAAAGTAGTGCTGCGCCAGATAGAACAGACGCAGGAAGCACGAAGCGCTGATCGTCGCCTACTAAGATGCGGGCAACGTGTGGTCCCACTAGTCCGATGAATCCGATAATTCCAACGAAAGATACTGCTGCGGCAGCGAGGATCGACGAGATCATAAGTACGCCGATGCGCAGGTTCCCCACTTTCACTCCAAAGGCCTGAGCTTGGCTTTCGCCGAGGCGAAGAGCTGTGAGGCTCCAGCCGAGCACGCGGAAGATCGGTATCGAGATCACCAGTAAAATTCCCATGACGACGACGGAGGCCCAGGTTGCGCGGGTGAGCGAACCGAGCGTCCAGAATACGATCTGGGTGAGAGATTCAGAGCTTGCTCGATATTGCATGAGTGCTAGGAGAGCCTGGAATCCAAAGACGAGTGCGATACCAAGTAGAACCATGGTTTCGGCAGATCCGCCGCGGCCCGCCGACACTGCCGCAATGATACAAGCAGCCAGTAGAGCCATAAGGCCGGCGCTGGCGGTGATAGTCCACTGGCCTGCGAAGCTGAGGTTTCCCACAATTGCTAGGGCGGCGCCGAATGCGGCTGCGGCAGATACGCCAAGTGTGAAAGGTTCGGCGAGAGGGTTGTCTAGAATTGTTTGCATTTCGAGTCCGGCAATGCTCAGTGCTGCTCCAACTAAAAATGCTAAGAGGGCAGATGGAAGCCGGAGGTTGACCACTACTGTGCGATGTTCGGCTGGGGCATTGGGATCTGTGAGGGCACGGAAAACTTCGCTCACGCTGAGATTAAGTGGGCCGAGCATGAGCGAGATAAAGAATGATATGAGGGCAATTGTTGCAAGAATTGCAATGATTATGATGCGGCGTTGGCGCCGGCGCCGCCACGCCAACAGGGCGTGGCGGCTTTCAGATGTACTGGCGATATTTTTGGTCATTTGATTGAGGTGATGAAAGTTCCTGATACTGGCCAAGGCATGAAGCGGTCATGGAATGATTTCCAATTGGCTTCTGGATCTAGGTCTGCAAATTCTTGTGGATGTGCCCATTTTGCAAATGCCTGGATTGCCACGAAATTGTAGGGAGCATCGTAGAACTGGTGGTAGACGCCGTGAACGCGACCGTCGTCGTAGGCTTTGAGATGATCGAAACCTGGCTGTGATCGCAAAGCGAGGAGCGAATTGCGAGCTGAGTCAGGATCGGCGTTGTAGCCAAGATGTAGGAATTTGACCTTGTCGTCTTTTGGCTTTTGGTGACCCCATTCGCCGCCCGTTGCAACGATCATGTTTGGTTGGGAGGTGATGATTTGCTCTGCGGTGAGTGCACCCTCTTGACCTGGGAGAAGATCGTCGGAGATGTTTTTGGTTCCGACGGCGGTGAGCATAGCACCGAAGTTGGAGGTGGAGTATGTGTTGCAGCATGGGGAAATGCTCGGTGCGCGCCAGAGGAATGACGTTGGCTTATTTTTGAGTTCCGAGCCCTTTTTGAGCACAGGTTCTACCTGCTCTTGGTAATATTTGTTGAATTCTTCGGCTTTTTCTTCGTATCCAAAGATTTTGCCGAGCAGGGTGACTGTGCGGGTGGTGTTTTCCAGTGGCTTGTATCGGAAATCGGTTACAGCATATTTGATTCCTGAAGAGTCAAGCTTTTCGGTTAGGCCAGACTTTTGGGCGGCTTCGTAGGCGTCGAGCGTGATAAGGAAAATATCGGGATTGTGGGCGACGAGGCCTTCGATAGATAGGTCGTTCGTGTATACGCTACCAATGGTAGGAATGTCTTTCGCCTTCGGGAATTTTTCGAGGAGCTTGTCCCACACATCGGGTGCGGCTCGCTTCATGTCGGTACCCCATGCCACGACTTTTTGGGTGGGGTTGTCTTTATTGAGGAACAAAAGAGAATAGGCTTGGCGCGATTCGCCGAGGATGATGCGTTGAGGTTGTTTGTCGAGCTTAACTGTGCGTCCGGCGGCGTCGTTGAGTACGAGGCTAGCAGAGTCTTGTTTCTGGGAGTCTGACGATTGTGAAGCTCCTGAGCATGCTGCCAACGAGATGGCGGCAGTGGCGCACAGCGCTATGAGCTTTGTGAGGGGCCGCATAAGGGTCCTTTCCGGAATGCTTTGACGTACAAATACCTACCTGGCTTAAGGTAAGGCTTACCTAAGGTATCAATGTTGAAACGCGGGCTCAAGTGGAAAGGTGTGTATAAATCCGCAGCGCACCGAATTATGCAAGGAATAGCTTGCGAAATTCTGGTGAGATGATTTGCTCACAGAAAAAAACCAGCAGGGCAGAATTATTGCCAGATAGCCGTGAAATGCATCGCCACTCAAAGTTGATATAGCGGAGTTTTGTCCTAACATTCCGTTCCGCAACGCGGTAGTCTCGCCTGTGGTGACCGGCGTCGAAATCCGGCCGCCACGACGGAAAGACGCACCCATCGGCGTCGTTCCATACAAGACGCAGGGGAAACTCCTTGCGTCAAAACACAGCAAGAGGTGGCTACGTGAGTATCCTACAGAAGAACGGTTTCGAAACTAGAGAGCAAGTTTCGGCATTCTTCACCATCGTTTTCTCAGGTCAACTAGTGTATTCGGCGTTCGAATCGCTCAAAATCCCGTTCTACGACAAGCTCATTTCCTATTACGGTTTAAGTGATACGCAATTTGGCCTGCTCTTCACTATGCTCGGCGTGGCAATGTTTTTCTACATTCCTGGGGGCTGGGTAAATAACCGATTCAATGTGCGCGTGGTGCTGATCGGTGGTTTGGTGTATCGCCTGTTCAGTTCGCTATTTATTATTCTGGTGCGCCCATCTTTTGGCGTTTTGATGTTCGTGACGTTCACGTGGGGAATGCTCGATGCTATTTTTTGGCCGGCCGTAGTCAAAGGAGTGGCACTCTACTCGGGACGAGCCAACAAGGGCGTAGGGCTTGGCACCCTCGCTGCGCTTCGTGCCGGAGGAGAAGCCGTGCTCAATGGTATTCTCATCGGAGTTTTGACGCTTGCCGGTGGGTCGATGCTCGTATTTAAAGCCGGAATGATTGTGTATGCGCTGCTCACGATCCCAATGATTGTGTTCATTTATCGATTCGTTCCAGGCGATCCACGCGTTGAGGGTCACGTGCCAGATGATTACGACGCCGTGCACGTGGGTGCGAAACAAGCTTTTCTCGCGTTAGTGGATACGCTCAAAATTGCGCGAGTATGGAGTGCCGGAATCTGCGGCATGTGCGTGTACTGGGCATATATGACGCTTTTCTACACTGAGCCGTATCTCACGCGGGTGTACGGGATGAGTGAGGAGGAAGCTTCGTGGTTCTCAGTAGTTAGCACAATCGTGTTCGGCGTAGCTGGTGGAATTATTGGCGGCTTGATCTCGGATAAGATCGTAAAATCTGCAGCAAAGACGTTGCTCATCGTTTCGCTTTCTGCCACAGTGATCATGATTTATTTGGCGGTCTTGCCTAAAAACTCTGCCTGGCTGGGTGGTGCAGTAATCGGAATCGTGGCACTCACATTTGTGGTGATTATGGGCGCCGGAATCCAGCAAGCTCCTGTGGCAGAGCTTCATCTTCCCACTTACCAAGTGGGATCGGCAATGGCCGTCAACTCGTTCCTCGGTTTTGCGTGCATTTTATGGGCGATGACTATCAATGGGTGGATACTTGACGCTCATGAAACTGAACCGGCAAAAGCGTTCACTCAGATATTTATGCTGATGGCCGCAGTGAGCGCAGTTGGTGCAATAGCTGCAGGCCTGCTTGTGTGGCTGAATAAGCGAGTGGTAAAGACGCCGACTTTGGCAGCTTAGAATCGGCATGCGCGTGTTTAACAGCTATCGCCGTTAAACACGCGCATGAGTCGTTACTGTGTTGGTTTTTGATTATCTGGCTTTGCGCACAGGATGCTCAGACATAATCGACACCCGGTTATAGGTGTTGATCAGGATAATCGACCATTCCAAAGCGGCTACTTGTTCGCGGGAAAACACTTCAGCTGCTCGCTTTGCTGCCTTGCTATTCTTTTCTCCGGCTGGAAGTAAGGTGATGGTTTCAGCCAGTTCGATAGCGGCGCGCTCCTCCTCGGAGTAAGTGTCTCGAGCTTCACGCCACGCAGGAAGAAGATCGATTTTCTGTTGAGGTAGACCGGCTTGAAGTGCCCGTGGAATATGCACAGATAAGCAAGTGGCGCACTGATTGAGCTGGCTTGACCGAATCAATGCCAATTCGACTGTAGTCGGATCTAGGCCTACCTCATTGCTCACCTGTTTTGATATCTCAGAAACGTTGTTTAATGCTTCGTAAATCTGTGGAAAAGTTTTATCAAGATAGAGTTTCATAAAAACACTTAATCCTTTCTTCGTCGTCTTAATTCTGTATGGAACATGTATTATATACGCCGATAAGGTTCATATATATCGAATCGGACGTATCCATCATTATCGACGTTCCTGAATATTTGCTGGATGTGCTGCAAGCTTATCCAAGTATTTGAATCAGTTTGAAAGTTATCTCTGGTAAAGTCGATTAGTCCAAACAGGCAGACGGAAGCACAAACGTACGCAAAGCATCGAAAGCTTCGTTGACGACGCCGTCGTCGGAAATACTCGTGACGCCATTGGCGAACACGTGCTGCGCGTCGTTAAGAATCTGATCCATAGTAGGCGTGACTGGACGCGGACGCTGCGGAAACACTAAATCGCCATTGCGATCGTAAGCGAGCTGATTCAGGTGAAGCGAATGATCTTCACTAATGCGGCGATGGCGCCAGATACCCGTTGTAGGATCGAAACGATACTCGGGCAGTAGTCGCCAGCCGTGCTCGCCCACCATACGCACCGCTTCAATAATGAAATCGGCCGTCGCCTCGTCAATAAAATAGTTGAAACCAAGGCGAGCCCAGCCCGGTTTGATGCCCTCAAACCCAGCCGTAATAAGTTCTTCAAAGCGAGGCGTGAGTGAAGCGTCAATCCCGAGGAGTCGGTGGCCATACGGCCCGGCACACGAGCAACCACCTCGTGCTTGAATGCCGAATAGGTCGTTGAGCAGCGCAACTGTGAAGCCGTGGTGAAGCGCATTGCCCTGAGGATCGCGAGCTACGAATGAAATAATAGGCAGACGCGGCACGTCGAGCGGGCCAAGGATACAAATGCCGGGTTCCTTGTTCCACACTTCTAAAGCGCGCTGGAGAAAGCCCTGTTCTCGCTGGTGGATTTTGGCCACACCTACTGCCTGCTTGAGCTGCATGACGAGTCCTGCCCGGATCGATTCGACGATCGCAGGAGTCCCCGCCTCCTCGCGGTGGATAATATTGGTGAGGTAATCGTGATCATCCGGACCAACATAGGCTACCGTGCCGCCACCAGGCACAACGGGTACGCGATTTTTGACGAGCGCACTTCGAACTGCCAGCACACCAGGCGTACCTGGTCCACCCACGAATTTGTGCGGGCTAAAGAAAATCGCATCAGCATAGGCAAGCGGGCGCTGCGGTGAGGCGTTCATATCCAAGCTGATATAAGGCGCACAAGCAGCATAATCAAAAAATGCGAGCGCTTCGTGTTCGTGGAGCAGCTCAGCGATTGCGTGTACGTCGCTGAGTATTCCAGAAACGTTCGACGCCGCCGAGAACGAGCCGATTTTCAGCTCCCTATCTGCGTATCGTTCGAGTTCTTCGCGCAGATGGTCAAGATCGATTCGCCCAGCACAATCTTCACGAATGGCGACGACGTCGGCGATCGATTCGCGCCAGGGCAGTTCGTTGGAATGGTGTTCGTAAGGACCAACAAACACAACCGGGCGATCGGCGTCGGGAATATGTTGCGAAAGCTGGTATCGGTCCTCCAATACGCTGGGGATACGCAGCCCCAGAATGCCAATGAGTTTGTCGATTGCGGCGGTGGCGCCTGCGCCGGTGAAAATAACGTTGACGTCGGAGCCGGCACCTAGCGCGGCAGCAATGATGTTGCGCGAGTCCTCACGGAACTGCATGGTTTGTGCGCCTGTGCTGGAGGTTTCTGTGTGCGTATTGGCGTACCAGGGGAGTACGTGATCCTTGATGAAATCTTCAATGAACGTGAGGCTGCGGCCAGAGGCTGTGTAGTCGGCGTAGATAAGCGGACGCACGCCGTAGGGGCTTTCGATTGGTTCGCCGTCGCCAATCACTGACCTGCGAATATTGAGCAGCAATGCGTCGATAGACGAAACTCGGATTGGGGAGGAGTGCTGCGTGAGCTTTTGGTTGTTCATGAGATTCCTTGTGTCATTGATTCAATAAAGTTTTGGAAGAATGGTAGATCCCAACCAACGACACCGCGACGTCGTTCGCCGATAATGCCTGCGTCGATAAGGCGCCGACGATACTTTCCCACTTGGGCGCTTGACCAGTTTAGCCGTGTGGTTATGTCGGAAATTGCGCTTTCGTTGGCATCAGGCAACATCGCTTCGAGGAACTTAATATCGCTTGGTGAGAGTTCGTTGTATGTAGTGCGTAGAATCCGGTCTTCCATTTCTATTTGAGCAATTCTCACGCCTTGCTGAACATCTTCCAAGGTAATTTCTACTTGGGTGGGGGCGATATCCCACGCCCGAAAACCGACTAGTTGGAGGAGGTAGGCGAAGCCGCCGATATTAGAAACAGCGCAGGTGAGAGCTTCGTCGGATATGGTACGTCCGCCGTCGTTAATTGTTTTGAGAAGAGTTAAACGCACATCGAAGTCTGCGATGTTTCCTAATTTATGGATATTGGCACGGCGTACGAATGAGGCTGATTTACTGCTAAGTAGCTGGGAAACTGCTTGTGGTAGACCTGCCATGATCAGTGCTACTTGCCGATTCTCGCGCACGAAATGTTGATACACTGCCGCGAGCTCGATCATCTCGTCGAGAGTTGGATCGATTTCGTCAACAGTGATGAGCAGCCCGGAGCTAAACTGTTCGAGAGCATCGAGTAACTGAGTCATCCTGCTTCGCCAGTTTGAAAGCGGCGTTTGCTCGTTATCGAATTCGACTTCGACGAGTTTGGGGATACCGAGCTTTTTGATGCGTGCTGTAGTTTTAGTGTCGGAAATTAGGTCATTTGCTTGGCGTTTTGCAATTAATTCGATATCGTCAAGCATTCCGGGCAAGGCGGTCGTGCTTGCTGTTATCCATCCGTGTTCAGTAGCAATTCGGGCTGTTTCCGATAAGAGAGTAGTTTTTCCAGTGCCGCGAGCGCCCGAATATATTGCAGTAAGTTCTGGGTGACGGGAGTTTGAACTAAACGCCCGGTCAATTTGTTGCATCAGGTAGGTGCGGCCAGCTAGGTGATCAGGAGTCTGCCCAAAACTTGGTGTGAACGGGTTGGGAAATTCTTCCACAGCTAAAGCTCCTAATCGTTGTAGATGTTGTTCTATAAAATGTCTTGCCTCTTACTGTAAGTATCGCACATGTTTGGTTAAAAGTGGTTAAAAGTGGTTAGGAACGGTTAGGAACGGTTAAAAGCGGTTAGGAATGGTTAGGAACGGTTAAAAGCGGAAAGTGTGACCACTGTAAAGTCAGCATGGTCGCTGTGACGAGAGTAGCTATTCTTACTTCGAGGTATCCACCGCACACCCCTTAGACTGGACTACGTGTTCATGAATTTTCCACCGATAACTCGACGTCAAAAACCCGAAGTACTTGCTCCTGCGGGTAATCTCGACACTTTGAAGACCGCTATTGATTACGGTGCCGATGCCGTCTATTGCGGTGGCCAAGCCTTTGGTATGCGCACGGCGCCGAAAAACCTCACGCTCGAGGACTTTGACGAAGGCGTGAAATATGCACATGAACGTGGGGCGCGCCTTTTCGTGACCTGCAACATTTTGCCAACTAGCAGCGAAGTTGCGGATATGAATGCCTATATGGCGCAACTCGGCGAAATCGGCGTCGACGCCCTCATCGTCTCAGACATCGGCGTGCTCATGGCGGCGCGACAGGTGGCGCCGAACACCGAAATTCATATTTCCACGCAAGCCGGCGTAACGAACTTTCAAGCAGCCAATGCACTCGCGCAGCTTGGAGCTTCACGTGTGGTTTTGGCGCGTGAACTCGATTTGGCTGCTATCCGCGATATTCGTGCCAACGTTTCACCTGAGCTGGAAATTGAAGCGTTTGTGCACGGTTCAATGTGTATGGCGTTCTCTGGACGCTGTTTGATTTCGCAGCACACAACCGGGCGCGATGCGAATCATGGCGACTGCGCGCAGTCTTGCCGCTGGAAATATCACGTGGTTGAGGAGAAGCGACCAGGGCAATTCATCCCGGTTGAAATCACCGATCAGGGCACGTTCTTGTTCAATTCCCAAGACATGAATCTGCTCGCGCATGTGGACGACGTGCTTGACGCTGGCGTGACCAGCTTAAAGATTGAGGGTCGTGCTAAAGGTGCCTATTATGTTGCAGCGATGGCCAATGCGTATAAATGCGCTGTTAATGAGTATATGGTGCAGCGTGGTTACGAGGATAGTGACGGCAATGTGCTGAAGCCTTTTGATAGCCGCGAAGTTCTCGAGGCTTCCTTAGCGGCGCGCGCGGAACGAGCGCTTGAGACGGATAGCATGGGTGGCACAGATAGTATCGGTGGCGCGGATGCGGTAGACGACGCCGGAGCCACGTTGCGTCCACAAGGTGCAGTTTCTTTGCAAAGTGCCTTGCCAAAGGTCGAATTCCCACAGTGGTTGCTTGAGGAACCGGAAAAAGTTACGCACCGTGAATACTGCACGGGTTTCTATTACCCCGAAAGCCCTGCTAGTGAGAACATTGTGTCCGGTGGGTATATCAACACGTGGCGTTGGCTTGGAAACGTGGTTGGTTACGACGCAACTGAACGTCGTCTGCGTATCTATGCGAAAAACAAGATCGCGCCCGGTATGGAAATTGAATTTTTGTTCCCGAACCACGCGCCCGTCGTCTACGTAGTACCTGAACAGGGGTTGCAAGACGAACGTGGGCACGCGGTAGCGGAAATTAATCACCCAGCGCATGAGTTTTCGATTCCATGCGACGACGCGATCCCGGCCGGGTCGATGATCCGCGCGCGGATGCGGTGATCCCTTTTCTAGAGAAATACTTTAAGAAGTTCATTCTTTAGCATATTTACAAGCCTTGAGTCGGGCATGCCTAACTAAAAATATTTACCAGTGGTAGATAAACTAAATAAATCAGATACTCGCACTGAAAAGGCATGCTCATGAACAAAACTGATATTCTCGACGCATGGATCATGGTTGAGCATCTTTCCGAAGGTGATATAAATCCTCATCATGCCAACCTCGTCAAGTTTGATAATATTGACGACCGAGATTTTTTCCGTCTTTTTCGCACGGCGATAGAAAAGAAGAAGCTGGCCAATAATCCGCATGCTGGTTTGGTGTTTTACGCCGATATTTTTGATTTTGGGGATGTAGTAGATTTTCTACGCCACGAGTTTAGGCTTCCAAAATTAGAAGAAGACTTGAAATATGGAAATAAATTCAGTTTCGTTCTGTGTTTTGGTTCGAATCTCACCTATGATGGATCGAAATTCTTTTTTACTGAAAGTGGATACATCAAAAAGCGATCAAAGCTTCCGTCACAATCTGAATTTAAACGGTTTGAAGTAGATTTCGGTAACAGAATTGCGCAGGCTTTTCAGGATCTTGAAGGTGATGCCGATCTATTTAACAAAACATTAGAAAATATTTTGGATCAAGCGGGTATCTCATTAAAGAATTGCGCATTTGAAGTAGTGAAAAACCTCGATAGTGACATCGCAAATCTTCATTCATTTTTCATTGCAGACCTTGAATCTGCAAAGGATATTTCGGCGAAAAACTTGGACGCATATCTATATGGCGGCAATCCCGTTAAACGGATCAATCTCGATAGCAACAAGGATTCCTCTAAGTTTAATGGTGCAGCTCTTGAAGCGATTTTGGATCCCGAGAACTATCCACTCGGAAGATTTCCAAGCAATACGGACTACGGTCTTTCTTTGATGCAACAGGTTGCAGTCAATCTGTGCATTGGTTTTGACTATCAAGATATCCGCAGTGTTAATGGCCCGCCTGGAACTGGAAAGACTACTTTGCTTAAGGACATTTTTGCTGAACTCGTGGTGAAACAAGCGCACAATATCTGTCGTCTCGATAACCGTATGATTAAAGGAACTGCGGCAACAGTATATTGGGATAAAGCGAGTATCGGAGAAGTGCCCGATTCCATCGCAAAGGATAGCATCGTCGTCTTGAGCTCTAACAATGGTGCCGTTCAAAACATCGTCAAAGAACTGCCTCTATCCAAAGGACTAGATGCGCGACTCCTAGATGATCTTCTGTATGTGGATTATTTTACGGATATCGCTAATGCGGATGTTCAATCCATGTGGAAAAAGGCCGAAAATGGGAAGATGAAACACGTAGTCGTGTCGAAACCACAGCAACAGAAAAACTGGGGCATGTTCTCACTTGAGGGTGGCAAAACCGCAAATATTAACAATATGCTTGACCGTATCGAATTAATGCGCGATTATCTCACACAAACGTATCAGCCTAACCCGGCTATTTACGAGATATTTGAGGGGCAATATCGGCGCGTTAAGGACATGCGCGCTAGAGCTTCCGATATAAAACGGGCGATTGAGGAGCGAATGGAAGTTGAGAAACAACTGAAGCATCTCCAGAGCGAATACCCGAAACAAAAAGTGGTCAAGACGCAGGAAGTAGAGACTGTAGTTCAAAAGGTAAAAGGACTTATTGCTCAAAGCGCTCAACAGGTTGCGGATTGGGAGGAAAGTGGCGCTCGTATTCGTGTGGCGCGTTTGGAGCTAAGTGATCGAATTATTGATCATGAAGCGAAGTTATACCACAAAGAGAAAGAGAAACCTGGTTTCTTCGCAGGGAGGAAAGCGCGGAAGAAACACCGCGAAGACATGGGCGAGATGCGTCGTGACTATCGGGTATTACTTCATAAAGATAAGAAGCTGGCAGAGGAAGAGAGCACGATAGAACGCCGCGTGCTGCAGGTTCATACAGTATGCGCGCAAGCTGAGCTAGAACGTGTCGATATTCAAGAGAAATTTGAAAAATGGGATCGGAATATACAGTCCCAAATGGCAGAGCTCGGCAAACGAATTAATTCCTTGCGTGCAAGGGAGAGTGAACTGAGTGGAAAACCGCTAGATCTTTCGTTATCTTATGACGAGCTGCAACGTTCGAGCCCTTGGTTTGATTCAAAGTATAGAAACGCGCAGTCGCAATTATTTGCTTTGGCATTGGCGGTGCGAAAAGAGTTTCTGTACGAGAATGTTAAGAACCTTCAAGCCGCTATTAATATTTGGTCTAGGCAGGATGCTTACGCCGACAATAAACGTGCAATCAAGGCTGCGTGGAACTGGATTAGTATGGCTATTCCAGTTATTAGCTCTACGTTTGCAAGCGTTTCGCGGATGTTGCGCAATATTGGACCACGGGAGCTGGGCCATGTTTTCATTGATGAAGCGGGTCAAGCCTTGCCGCAAGCGGCAGTAGGAGCAATATACCGAGCGCGTGATGTGACGGCGGTTGGTGATCCATCTCAGATCAAACCAGTTTTGACGTTGCAGTCTAATGTCTTGACTATGCTTGGCAACTATTACCAGACGAGCGAGCGGTACCTGTCGGAAGCAGCATCGGTTCAAACTCTGGTAGACATGGCCAGTCAGTATGGCTGTTATCCCAAGGTTAACGATCCTGAGTCGTGGATTGGGATCCCGTTGTGGGTACACCGACGTTGCCAGTGTCCAATGTTTACTATTTCGAATGAGCTTTCCTATCACGGGCAGATGGTGCAAAGTGACGATTGTGCTGGGGAAGCGCAGTGGATAGATATTGGTGGGCGAGCGAATAATAAGTATGTGAAAGAACAAGGTGAGTTTCTTCGTCAGCAGCTCCAGGCCATGATCTTGCAAGATCCGAGTATCAATGACGCGCGCGCAAAAGACGTCGTCTACGTTATTTCTCCTTTCAAGAATGTTGCCGATTGTTTAGCTAAAGAGCTCGACAAGATTGGATTTACTCGCAGAGTTGCAGGAAAACCAACGAACATCGGGACGATCCATACATTCCAAGGTAAAGAGGCTCCTATAGTGTTTCTCGTGCTTGGTGCAGATGAGAATAGTAAAGGAGCAGCAGCTTGGGCAGTGCGAGAACCGAATATGATGAATGTGGCTGCGACTCGAGCAAAGCAGAACTTCTACATCATTGGTAACAAATCGCTCTATGAGAGTCTTGGTAGCGAAACTGTGCGCAAGACGATTCGAATTATTGACGGGCACAATGCCGCATAATCTCACTTTTTCTAAGTGGTTTTTATGGGCAAAATAAATATAATGTAGTTGAAATTTCTTTTATTTATTATTGTTGAGGTGTTCATAGTGAGTCGTAAACTTGCATCGAGCGTATCTGCGCTTTTATTTGCTATCGTGACGCTTCTGTACGGCGCAATTTGTGTGGCACCAAAAGCCCATGCTGAGATGCCGGTGTTTATCATAGGTGACTTGGTGTGGGGAGATTTGAACGGTAACGGCGTTCAAGAAATGGGTGAACCTGGATTTATTGGCGTTACTGTTTCGGTAACTCACCTAGACGGATCTCCAGTTATCAATCCTATTACGAACACTCCGATTGATCCTGTGGTCACGGACGACTTTGGAATGTACTCGATTGTTATTCCTTTTGATGCTTCTGATCCAGCCAACACTAGTCCTGAGGCGACGCAGTTTATCGTTCATTTCAGGCCGCCTGACGGGTATGTGCCAACTACGGTGAACAGTGGCGACCCAATGTTGGACTCAAATGGTTCTGATGCTTTGGTCAATAGTCTCACTTTTGCGAAGTATGAGGATAATTCCATCGATGCGGGTTTTATCCCAGAAGTAAAGATGGATGTAACTACGACTGACGCAACTGGACGTGCTGCGCCGTCGTCGTCCATGACGGTGGAAGTTGACGCAAGTGCCCCATCCGTGGATCTCGTGCACAAGGTGACGAACACGGGTAAAGATGAGCTACTCGTTAAGAATCCGTCATACCAGGTGCTTGCTAATACTTCGGGAGTGATCGGGAAAAATCTGAATTGTGACTTCAGTGCGTTGGGTGAGGCTGATAGTAGCGATTATGTGGGTATTTTACCCGTCGGTGATAGCTTCACGTGTACATCACAAATCAACGATATTTCTACCACGGAACACATTAGTGAATTGACGGTCGATGCGGTTGGTGTCTGGACAAATAAGGATATTGTTGGGCGATCAGAGTTCCATGCCATCGTTCCGAGAAGTGTTCCTGACAACCCGTTGCCTGAAAACCTGCCAGAAAATCCGATAACTGGGCCTGTGCCTACTACGGGGAATCCTGACGTTTCTACTGGAATTGCGACGCTCACCGGTTCGGTGAACGGCTCGACGACGCCTTCCGTTGCGTCCAGTAGCGTAGCGGGAGCTTCGTCCTCACAATTGACGACGACGCCGGCACCCCATTCCGTCCAGGGGCAGGAACTTGCAACGACCGGCTCGGTGAAAGCGGGAATTTTGCTTGCCTTAGCTGGCTGTTTGTTTGTGGCAGGACTGGGCGTGCTGAGTCGGGTCAAGGATCGTTGATTTTCAGGTAAAGACTCGTCGGCTGGTTGTGGTGGCCGGTTAGTCTGGCGCGTGCGTGTACTGGAGTGTGCAGGTGTGCGTTCTGCATTTCTATCGAGGATATATTTTCTGATAACAATATGTTCTCTACTCGACCTGGCATACTGCCAAATCTGACGTGCTACTAAAGTACACTCGTTAAATATGTGATGGAGTTTGTTAGTGTCCATGTCATAGTGGAGCGGGTGACGGGAGTCGAACCCGCCTCTGCAGCTTGGGAAGCTGCCGTTCTACCGATGAACTACACCCGCGAACGCGTTTGCGTGCCAGTAAATCTTAAGCTATTCGCGCCCCAATATTCAATTCTGCATGCTCGAGGCATTCCTTAGCCTAGCCTCCAAAATCCGCCGTCATTCCCACGCACCTATTCGCCAAGCATGCTCGGTGTCCCCAGTGTCGACGCCGAAGGCGCTGTATCCGCCAAGCTCACCAAACCATTGGGCTCCCTCGCGTCCACAAACCACTAGGGCTGTTGAAGCTATCTCTGCCACTCCGGCGTCGGGCCCGATCACTGTGGCAGAGCGTGCGCGCAATCCGTTTGCGCCAAACGGATTCACGATATGCATTCCGCGCTCGTAAGTGCCTGACGTCGTAATCGCCGCGTTCGTGACCTCGAAACTTGCCGCGATCGCGCTGGCGTCGTCGGGATGCCGCACGCCGATTCGCCACGGAACGGGCGTGCTTTCTGCCTTCGATTCCGTGCCAACGTTGTACAGCCCTGCCTCACCGACCAGCTCACCAGTACCAGCCGCCTCAGCCACACTGTCGCCAGCCACTCCCGCGTGTCCGCGGTTAACCACGTCGCCACCTGCATTAACACTGAAATTATCTATTCCATGTTCGCCCAAAATGAGCGCCATTTTCTCGGCAGCCCATCCTTTGACGTAACCCGACGGGTCAAAACCTCCTGGTACTGCCCATGGATCGAAAGCGCCCTGAGTGACCGCCTTTCCCCATTCGCAGGCTTCGATCACCTCAAGCAGCATGGCGTCGGCGCGATTGTGCCGATCGAGTTCGTAGCGCTTGCGCCAACCGCTGCGATACGCGGTAACAGCGGAATCGTAGCGGAAAGTAGATAGCGTGGCATCGACGTCGTGCATAAAAGTAACGCACTCGGCAAACGCTTGGTCAATCTGTGAATCTGCTGGTAAAACGCTACCGGGCAACTCGCGCACGTCAATCGTAACCACGGTACCCCAGATATCTTCGCTGTGCCGACGCGCTCGCGTGTTCGCTCGCAAAAGTTCAACATTCATCGCACAATTCCTATTACTATCTCGCGTTTCCTATTGCGTAATTCCAGCTACTTAATGCCAGCCTGATCCAAGGCTGCCTGCAGTGACTGCTTGAACGCTTTCACGCTGTATGTAGCACCGGAAATGCCCGACACTTGCGCCGACTGCTTCTGCAAGGCTTCTTCCACGAGAGTTGGCATCGCCCGGCTGTTGATCTGCTGAGATTCGTGGTCACCGGGGACTTTCAACACTTTGATGTCGGTGATTTTTCCGTCGCTCACCCACGCCCGCACCTGCGTAGTTCCATATCTATTCCGCGCGGTACCGTCGTAAGCGGTGCCTTGTGCCGAAGTTGTTGACGACGACGTGCCAGACGACGTGCCGGACGGTGCCTTGCCGGATGACGACGCCCCATTAGCACCGCTGCTTGCCTGGCTCGCTGGTCCGTTCGTCGACGTGCCAGTATTGCTGTTCATTCCAAAACCGGAATCTTGCTCTGCCTGTGCAAAAACATCTGACCCCTGATCGGGACCTTGAGAATTTTGCACCAGCTGCAGAACCGGGTTAGAGGCGAGCACGCCGAGCGTGCCCAGCAAGGTTGCACTTCCAATAGCGATGCCTTTTCGAGTTGTTTTCATGATGTTTCTATCTGTTGAGTTCGGGTCAAAATAATCTGTCAAAATAGCCTGTTGAGTCTGCTTCAAAATAGCCGATTGAATCTGGTTGACAATCTGGTTGATTGTCTGGATAGCAATCTGGATAACAAACGGACTTGGCGTATTTACCAGTCGAAATGTTCAACGTGTACGTTCTGGGCGGGCACGCCGAGCTCGGTTACTGCCGCTTGCACCGTCTCGTTAAAAGCATTTGGGCCGCAAATATAGATGGCTGCGCCACGCACGTCGCCAAGCAATGTGCCCAGCATCTGCGCATCCATGGGGTAGATCGCACGCGAACCAGGCAAAATATGCACACGCGTCTGTGGAGTTTCTTCCAAAGCTCTGAGATCGGCTCTCAATGCCACTTCGGCGTTATTTGATACGCGATACACCAGGTCAACCGGCTGTGTGCCAGCAATAGCCCTCGCCAAGGAGATAATCGGAGAAATCCCGATTCCGCCAGCAATCAGCACCGTGCGGTTCGTGCCAAGCGCGTGTGCATCGGTGGAAGCTCCATAAGGCCCCTCAATATAGGCGCGCGTACCAGGCTTTATAGTTGCAAGCGCTCCCGAGGCATTGCCCAAATTCTTCACGCTGATTCTCATCCGGTCATTAACAGGCGTTCCCGACACCGAATATGGATGGGACTCGTAAGCCAAGCCTGGAGCATCGAATCGCCAGTTGAAGAACTGTCCGGGCGCAACTTTGAGCTTACGCAACTGGGAGCCACGCACGACGATGGATACGACGTCGTCGCTCTCTCGAATAACTTTCTCCACCACGAGCTTGTGCCTGCGTGAGCGCAGGTAGGGCACTGCAACGCGATACCAGGCGATCATTCCAAAGACGACGCCGTAGCACGCCACCCACAAAGCCTTTCCGAAACCTTGTGCGAACGGTCCGCCAATTTCGACTTGGTGGAGGAACGCAAAAAGCACCGCCAAATACATATAAAGATGGATGGTCCACCAGGTTTCGTGCTTGAGATGTTTACGTGCACGATTCCACGACGTGATCCCCGCGACGAAAAACAGAATCAGACCGATGAGCGCTGCAAATACCCATTCCATGGTGAGCACATCGTTCCACAGGGCGTTAAACCAGTTGCTCATCGCGGAAAAACCGCCCGCAGCGTCCAGTACGACGAGAAAGACGTGTGCGATGATCAGCCACAGCGCCCACGGGGTATAGCGTTTATGCCATACCACCAGGCGGTCTTGGCCGTATGCGCGCTCAATGATCGGAAGGCGCGAAATGAGTAGCAGCATAATGAGAATGTCGTACGTGCCAATAACTGCTGCAAGAACGGAGAGGTTATAAATCCACGTGCCACTTGCGCTCGCGAGATTGAGGAGGGTCAGACCCAGTAATATTCCGCCGATGAGGCCGACGCCGCACAGGGCGAGTAGTGCGCGACGTTCGAGTCGCTGGGTGTCACGTTTCGTTTTCATGAGATTAATTAGAGTGCCGGAGACTCTTGTAACCCTAGGAGTTTTCTGGGAGTTGACTGGATGTGATTTTCTTATTGGGAATTGGGTGTGTCGCACAGTGATTTTAAAAGGTGAATACTGTGCTCATAGCGTCGATGGGTGCTGAAAATAAGGGCTTCCTTAAATGGGAATGTGTGGTGACTTACATTTTCTAAGGAGGAGGGTGGCGGATGATTATTGTCGATTCGTGGGTATTCATGACACAATTTAAGGGTGTTACTTTCAGATCGTGATATTCGTACAGCTGTTACCGATGAGCGCATTGCGCTAGATCCGTGGGATCCGCAGATGATTCAACCATCTTCGGTTGATGTACATCTGGATCGATACTTTCTCCTGTTCAACAATCACCGGTATGAAGTGATTGATCCAGCGGCTGATCAGTCCGATCTGACGACGCGCGTGGAAGTTCCCGCCGACGGTTCGTTCGTTCTGCACCCGGGTGAGTTTGTGCTTGGTGCAACCTTTGAGCAGGTCACGTTAGCTGACGACATCGCCGCCCGGCTCGAAGGAAAGTCCTCACTTGGCCGCCTTGGATTGCTCACGCACTCGACGGCTGGATTCATTGACCCTGGTTTTTCTGGACACGTGACCCTAGAGCTCTCGAATACCGCAACTATGCCGATCAAGCTCTATCCAGGCATGAAAGTGGGGCAGCTGTGCTTCTTCCAGCTTTCTTCGGCTGCTGAGCGTCCGTACGGTCAGGGCGCTACGGGATCGCGTTATCAAGGTCAGCGGGGGCCAACTGCTTCGCGTTCGCATCTGAATTTTCACCGTATCGACGTCTCGCGCGAGCTCTGATTTCTGTGATTTTACTGCATTGTGACTCTATCTCACTGCGACGTTGCCGTTTGCTTTGAGCTGATAGCTGACACTCTCGGCCTATATACCATTGCTTCGATAAGATGTTAGCGACGCCTTGTGCTGAATCCTCGGAATTGCGCTGATTAATCGCAGTGTTTTCCAGGACTCACACCTCGTAGGTGCCCTTTTGCTGTTGTGATGTTGCAAATGGTGGTTCGCGAATAATGCAAATGATGCAATGGCACTTGCGAGTATGAACTGTTGCTATCTTGGAGGACAATGCTCGCACTAATGACGCTGTACGTGGTATCCGCTCTTTTTGCGCCCATTGTTATGCGTCGTGGTCGGCTTGGTTTCTTAATTCTTGCAGCGGTTCCCGCGGTATCTTTCGCTTACGTCGCAAGCTGTTACGACGACGTCGTGCGCGGTGCGTTCCCAACGAGCAGCTTGGCGTGGGCGCCACAGCTCGGTTTCACCTTGAACTTCCGACTTGATCATTTATCGTACGTTTTGGCGCTGATCGTCACCGGAATTGGCGCACTCGTATTAGTTTATTCGAGCCGATATTTTTCCCAATCAGCGCAGGGACTCGGCCGATTTGCTGCAGTTTTTATTGGCTTTACCGGAGCCATGCTCGGATTAGTCACTACCAATAACACGCTCTCGCTTTATATGTTTTGGGAGCTCACAACGGTGCTTTCGTTCCTGCTCATCGGTCATAGCTATAGCCGGAGTTTTTCGCGTCGTGCGGCAATGCAGGCTCTTATCGTGACCGTGACGGGTGGGCTTTCGATGCTCACCGGTTTGATCATTCTTGGCACGATTCCTGGTGGTTCCTTTGATATAGCTGAATTAGTAGATCATGCGCAGGCAGGAATGATCGGCGTAAGTCATGGCAACCATGCTGGTACGTCGGCTGCGCTTATCACCACAGCGATAGTGCTTATTCTGATTGGTGCTTTCACTAAGTCCGCCATCGTGCCATTCCACTTTTGGCTGCCTGCAGCTATGGCTGCACCGACGCCAGTATCGGCTTATTTACATTCGGCTGCGATGGTTAAAGCCGGAATCTATCTAATTGCGCGTTTTGCCCCAGGCTTGGCGTCGTCTGACGTGTGGCGAATAGCGATTCTCTTCGCTGGAACGATAACGCTGATATTGGGTGGTTATCGTGCGTTGAAGCAGACGGATCTGAAATTGTTATTGGCGTTCGGTACGGTCTCCCAGCTAGGCCTACTTAGCATGTTCGTCGGCTACGGAACTGCTTCGATGATGTTGGCTGGACTCACTATGTTGGTGGCTCATGCACTGTTCAAATCTGCGTTATTTTTGTGTGTTGGAGTGGTCGATTGGGCTACCGGTACCCGAGATTTGCGCGAGCTGAATGGGCTGTGGCGTAAAATGCCGATTTTGAGTGCTATGGCTGCCATAGCAACCGCATCAATGATCGGCCTGCCACCTTTCTTGGGCTTTGTAGCAAAAGAAGCAGCTCTTCATTCTCTGCTTGTTGAAAATAATGCGGTAGCGTACGTTTTACTCCTCGCAGTAACGGTAGGATCGCTTTTCACAGTTGCTTATGGACTGAGATTTTGGTGGGGTGCTTTTGCTGATAAGTCGGCAGGCGCCAACGAACCGACAGGCTCCAACGAACCTGCGTATGCTAATAAACCAGCAGGTTCCAGCAAGCCAGCCGTTGCCAATCAGCAGCTAACTGCCAATAACTCGTCAGCAGCAAGCCTAGAACCGCACAAGAACTCTCTACTCATGCTCACTCCAATCGCAGTGCTGGTCGGAGGGGGCATTGCGTGTGGATTCTCGTATGCGGGGTTTGACCGCATGTTCTCTCCCTACGTGGAGCAACTTTCTGGCAGTCCAGGTGAACTTGTGCTGTGGGGTGGCGTTAATACTGCCTTAGCGATCACGGTCAGTATTTTGGTGCTGGGCTTGGTTATTTTTGCTGTCAATCTTCGCTGGTTTGAAACTTTGCAAAATATCGAATTCCCACTTCGAGCAGAGCGCGCTTTTCACATTGGTATCGAAACACTTGAAGCTTTTTCGCGTCTTATTACATCGCTCGTGCAACGCGGCTCCTTACCCGTGTATCTGTCAACGATCTTCTTCTTTATGCTGGTAACTGGCGGTTTCGCCTACCTCTTTGCTGGTGGAAATTCTGATATTTCTCTGCGAGCCTACGACGCCCCGACGCAACTCGTCGTCGCCATTATTGCCGCACTCGCTGCCTTACTTGGGGCGCGTGCGCGCCACCGCATGAAAGCGGTTTTGCTTATTGGAGTCTCTGGTTACGCGGTTGCGCTGATATATCAGTTGCACGGAGCGCCAGATCTTGCATTGACGCAGACCTTGGCGGAAACTATGACGCTCGTCGTCTTTATTCTGGTATTGCGGTGCTTGCCTGCATATTTCTCTACTCGACCGATTCGTTGGAATCGTTGGGTTCGAATTGCGTTGGCGTCTGGAGTAGGGGCAGGAGCAGCGGTTTTGGCATGGTTTGCTGCGAATGCGCGCATGGCCGCATCAATGACGCAAACTTTCCACGACGAAGCTCAGCACTACGGATACGGAAAGAACATCGTGAATGTAACCCTCGTAGACGTGCGTGCTTGGGATACTTTCGGCGAAATCTCTGTGGTGATCGCGGCGGCCGTGGGTATCTCCTCACTCCTATTTATTCGAGATCGCAGCGGGCGCATCGACCGTTTTCGGAATTTGCCACAGGTGGATCGCGCCGGCATGAATGCTCATACCTCCTACTTCATGCAATCTAAGAATTACATTCAGTGCGAGCACGCCGCAGCTATTTCTGAGGATGAAGCGCAGATCCGCAGTCGAACGAGTGAAAAGAAACGAGTCTGGCTGGCAGGTTCGAGCACTTTACCTGAGGTGCGGCGTTCGGAAATTTTCGAAGTAGGCACTCGCATCATCTTCCACACGATGGTGATCGTTTCCTTGTTTTTGCTCTTCTCTGGGCATAATCATCCAGGTGGCGGCTTCGCTGCCGGAATTATGGCAGGTGTGGCGCTGGTTTTGCGTTATGTGGCTGGTGGCCGATATGAACTGGGAGCAGCTTTACCTCTTCACCCTGGGCACGTTATGGGTAGTGGCCTGTTGCTTGCCGCGATCTATGCTCTGTTCCCGCTGCTCTTTGGCGGTACGATCATGCAAACGGTGAAATTGGAAGCGGTGTTGCCCGCTTTTGGTCCGATAAAACTGGCCACTGCACTGTTCTTTGACGTGGGAGTTTACTTGATCGTGACCGGATTGGTTTTAGAGATTTTGCGCTCGCTCGGCGCCGAAATTGATCGGCACGGAGATCTCGACGCACATGCGCACCACGATACTGCCCAGATCACGCCCGCGCTCGACCGTCGTCGTGAGGAAAGGGACGCGTGGGAGGCAGCCCATCAGCACGACGACGATCCTGGACGCCGCTACCACGACGCAAACGGTGCATCTTTGCGCAGCTTGGGAGGTCACTGATGAATGTGTCATTCGCACTTCTCCTATTGGGCGCGATCCTCATCGGCGTTGGAGTTTATTTGATTTTGGAGCGTTCGCTGGCGCGTATCGTGCTCGGACTTGCCAATCTCACCAATGGAATTAACGTGCTTTTCCTCGTTGCAGGAGGTAAAGCAGGTGCGCCGCCAATTGTGGGAACTGCGCCTGCACATGAGATGGCAGATCCGCTCGTGCAGGCAATGATGCTCACCGCGATTGTTATCGGTTTATCGACCACAGGATTTTTGCTGGCGATGGCGTATCGGTCGTGGCAGCTCGAAGGTAATGACGAAGTTCAAGACGACGCCGAAGACACGCGTATCGCTCGTCGCTTTGAGAAAGATCGGCTGGCAGCTCGAGCAGATGTGCCGCTCCCACTCGAAGAGGATGCGCTTGATACGCATGATGAGACTGAGGATGCGCCAGTGGATAGAAGCTTTGCTGGTGAGCAGCGGGGTGATCGTCAATGATGGGAAACTATATCATTGCCCTTCCTATCGTATTGCCACTATTCGGGGCAGGGGTTTCTTTAGCATGCGCCTCGTGGCGTCGATTGCAGTTAATTGTCTCGGTGGCCGTTTTGGCATTAGTGCTGGTAGTGGCGGCAGTATTGCTATGGATGGCTCGCTCACAGCCTGTGGTACTCGATATCGGGAACTGGGCCGCTCCGCTTGGCATCACACTCGTAGCTGATCAACTATCGTCGATTATGCTGCTTACGTCGGTATGTGTGACGTTTTTGGTGCTACTCTATTCGATTTCCCAAGGTGTTTCAGACGGCGCGGACGCGGCTCCTTTAGCGGTTTATCATCCGGCATTTTTGATACTTTCAGCTGGGGTTTCTAATGCATTTCTCTCCGGCGATTTGTTCAATATTTACGTTGGCTTCGAGATGCTGCTGCTCGCTTCGTTTGTGCTGATCACGCTTGGTGGAACGCGGGAAAGAATCCGGTCTGGCACCGTGTATGTGGTCGTCTCGCTCGTCTCATCTGCGGTATTTTTGCTCGCTATTGTGATGATTTATGCAGCTACCGGCACTGTGAACTTGGCTCAGCTTTCGCTTCGACTGCCAGAAGTAGATGCCAACGTGCGGCTCTCGATTCAGGTGTTGTTGCTTGTAGGATTTGGGATCAAAGCGGCGATATTTCCGTTATCTGCATGGCTGCCTGATTCTTATCCGATTGCTCCGGCGCCCGTGACGGCGGTTTTTGCTGGCCTGCTCACTAAAGTGGGAGTGTATGGCATTATTCGCACGCAAACTTTGCTTTTCCCGCCAGACCAGCCCAATGGGGCAGCCGTTAATGAAGTGCTGGGAGTGTTCGCAGCTCTCACCATGATAATCGGCATCCTTGGCGCTGTGGCTCAGGTGGATATTAAACGCTTACTATCCTTCACGCTGGTGTCGCATATTGGCTATATGATCTGGGGTATTTCGACTGCGTCGGTCACAGGTCTGAGCTCTGGTATTTTTTACGCGGTGCACCATATTACCGTTCAGACGGTGTTGTTCCTCGTCGTCGGCTTGATCGAAAGGCGTGGCGGATCGACGTCGCTCGTTAAACTCGGCTCTTTAGCGAAAACGGCTCCGGTGATTGCTGTTTTGTATCTTTTGCCTGCTCTTAATTTAGCTGGCGTACCACCATTTTCGGGATTTTTCGGGAAAATCGGTCTAATGCAAGCCGCGGTGCAGCGTGGAACGCATATCGACGGGATGCTCGTGGCTGCAGGAATTATTTCTTCCCTGCTCACTCTGTATGCCGTGATGCGCGCATGGAATATGGCGTTCTGGCAAGATGCGCCAGAAGTTCTGCCGTCAAAACCGACTCCGTCGGGAATGGTGGGCGCTACTGCCGCCTTGCTCTCAATAACTATCGGCATCTCGTTACTTGCCGGCCCTATCAGCACCTATACAGCTTATACTGCTTCTGATCTGTATAAACGCACAAGTTACGTCTCGGCTGTACTCCCAGATGGACTGCGCGGTTCGGGAATTTCCGAGAAAGTGACCTCCGGTGAGCGAGGTGACAACTGATGACGAAAGCTGCTGAGACGATCAAGCGTGCCACCCGGCGTCCAGGGCGGTTTCCCCACGCGTCTATGGGGATGCTGGTGTGGCTCACGATCGCCTGGGTGATGCTGTGGGGAGATTTCACGACAGGAAATTTCCTCGCTGGTTTTTTGGTTGCGCTGCTGGTGACGACGGTTGCCCCTTTTCCCACAGCTCCGTTTGATGGCCGTTTCCGCCCGTGGGGAGTTGTGCGGTTGGTTGCGATTTTTCTGTGGGATATTGTGCGCGCTTCGTGGATTCAAGCTGCGTTTATCTTAAGACGACGGCGGCCTCGCGGAGCGATCATTCGCGTGCAATTGCGTTCGCATTCGGATGTATATCGTGCGATGGTGGCGGGGATGACGGGCTTGGTTCCCGGCTCGGTCGTTGTCGATTCTCATCAGGCTACAGGCACGCTTTATGTGCATGTTTTTGATACTGAACTTGCTGGTGGGATCGCTGGCGTCCATCAGACGCTATTAGAGCAAGAAGAACGGGTATTGCGTGCATTCGCTTCCCACGACGAACTCGTGGCGGCTGGTTACGTTCCAGGCTCGTCGCCGTCGGCAGGGAAAATGCCGACGCCGTACGCACCAGAAACGCTCGGTGCGCGGCGAACGTCGTCTGCCTCGGAAAACGACACAAACTGCGCAAACTGGAGCTGATGTACGCGATCTACGAGATGTACGAAAAGAGGATGGACGAGATCATGGTTAATCTTGTGCTTGGCGTATGTGCTGGAATGTTGGTGGTATCCGCCGTCTTCGTTCTGGTGCGGGTAGCGAAAGGGCCGACGACGCTCGATCGAATGGTGGCCGTGGATATGATGACGGCAATTTTCGTCGGCGCGTGTGCGCTTCTCGCAGCTCACACGAGGCGTTTGGATCTCTTGCCGGTGTTTATCGTGCTCTCGATAGTCGGTTTTCTTGGATCGACGACGCTCGCGCGCTTCTCAGTGCGCGGCAACAACCGACGCAGACCAGGGGAATTAGGTGAGCGAAAAACGCGGCACGAGCAGACGGAACAATCGCTGGGTGCCGATGGATCGGCGTCGTCCAATGAATCTTGGGAAATTGGATCTCAGGAAACGCGGAAAATGAGCGAGGGTGAGTGAAAACCATGAATCTTACATATGTAAATTGGGCTGGCATAGCAGACGCGGTGGGGCTTTTCCTTATATGTATTGGCACGGTGTTCACCGTCATTGCAGCTCTTGGTATGCTGCGCTATCCGGATCTGTTGTCACGCCAACATATTGCTACGAAACCGCAGGTGTTTTCAGTGATCATGTTTTTACTGGGAGTGATCCTGCTTGTGCGGGAAAACTCGATTACATGGACTCTTCTAATTGTGATTGCGTTTCAACTAATATCCTCGCCAATTTCAGCGCACATGATGTCGCGAGCAGGCTATCGTGCTGGTCATGTGGCTAAGGAGGAACTTGTGGTAGACGAACTCGGAGAAGATATGGGAGCTTCAACTGGACGCGAAGCATGAACGACGCGTGAAATAGGAGACTAGCGTCGGCAGGTCTTCGTTTTGCGAGGCCAACTCATTCGTGCATTTTTTAGAACAATACTATAGAAAACATTTGCGCGCACAGTGGAATGCGAGTGAAAACCTGCGGTTTCTCCGAAATGTTGAGATAATGAGTTCATATCGAAAGGTGGAAACATGAATCTCGGATGGAAGCTTGTAACGCTCGGAATCTCAGCTGGATCTGGTTTCGTTGCGCAAAAGATTGTGGAGACGGTGTGGGAGAAGGGTCTCGGTAATACCATTCCACAAGGAGATGAGACGGATAGTGAGCTACCAGCGGTACAAGTTATTGTGTTCACCGCTGTGACCGCTGCAGTCAATGCTGCTGTAACGGAAGTATTGCGTCGTAAAGCCACAAAAGCTTATGGCAAAGACCCAAATGTAAAGTAAATTTGTAAAGCAAATTGCTTCAAAATTTTTTATGTGAGTAGTGACACGGCGTCCAGATTTGACCCTGACCTGCGTGTCCGCATAAAGTATTTTCCTGTCGCCAAGCGAACGGAAAGCCGGCGAAACGCCGAATTTCCTTTGCGAGTGGCATAGATCTCCAAAAATGAGCATGACTCAGATTTGAAAACTAATCGAGCATGTACTAAGATGGAGAAGTTGCTTCCCTGGTGGATGGCTCCTCTTTTTGTGGGGTTGTTTGTTGGGTGTGGGTTTGTTGTTTGGGATCTCAATAGTGTGTCAGCTTTTTATGATATGTTTTGTTGTCTGGCTGGTTGGGGCTGCTGTTTGGTGGTTTTGGCTGGTTGGGTGATGTTTTTTGGCTGGCTGGGTGCTTTTGCTGCTGCTTGTTTGTGGTGGTGGGGGTGTTTGGTTGGCTTTTTTGTTTTTTGTTGAGTCTGTTTTGGGCTTTTCATGTATGGATTGGATGCTTCTGCTGCTGTTGTGGTGGTGGGGGTGTTTGGTTTTTTGTGGAGAGTTTGATCCTGGCTCAGGACGAACGCTGGCGGCGTGCTTAACACATGCAAGTCGAACGATGAAGCTTCTCGCTTGCGGGGGGTGGATTAGTGGCGAACGGGTGAGTAATACGTGAGTAACCTGCCCCTGTCTTTGGGATAAGCCTTGGAAACGGGGTCTAATACTGGATATTCTGCTGTTCTCGCATGGGGATGGTTGGAAAGATTTTTTGGATGGGGATGGGCTCACGGCCTATCAGCTTGTTGGTGGGGTGATGGCCTACCAAGGCTTCGACGGGTAGCCGGCCTGAGAGGGTGACCGGCCACATTGGGACTGAGATACGGCCCAGACTCCTACGGGAGGCAGCAGTGGGGAATATTGCACAATGGACGCAAGTCTGATGCAGCGACGCCGCGTGGGGGATGAAGGCTTTCGGGTTGTAAACTCCTTTTAGCACTGAACAAGGCTCTTTTGGGTTGAGGGTAGGTGTTGAATAAGCGCCGGCTAACTACGTGCCAGCAGCCGCGGTAATACGTAGGGCGCGAGCGTTGTCCGGAATTATTGGGCGTAAAGAGCTCGTAGGCGGTTTGTTGCGTCTGCTGTGAAAGACCGGGGCTTAACTCCGGGGCTGCAGTGGGTACGGGCAGACTAGAGTGCGGTAGGGGTAACTGG
Source organism: Arcanobacterium pluranimalium (assembly GCF_016907845.1). GTDB lineage: Bacteria > Actinomycetota > Actinomycetes > Actinomycetales > Actinomycetaceae > Arcanobacterium_A > Arcanobacterium_A pluranimalium. Next base: position 136,695 of record NZ_JAFBCS010000001.1, on the reverse strand, counting down.
AATTCCTGGTGTAGCGGTGGAATGCGCAGATATCAGGAGGAACACCGATGGCGAAGGCAGGTTACTGGGCTGTTACTGACGCTGAGGAGCGAAAGCATGGGGAGCGAACAGGATTAGATACCCTGGTAGTCCATGCCGTAAACGTTGGGCACTAGGTGTGGGGCCTTATCCACAGGTTCTGTGCCGTAGCTAACGCATTAAGTGCCCCGCCTGGGGAGTACGGCCGCAAGGTTAAAACTCAAAGGAATTGACGGGGGCCCGCACAAGCGGCGGAGCATGCGGATTAATTCGATGCAACGCGAAGAACCTTACCAAGGCTTGACATGCACTGCGATGTTCTAGAGATAGGGCAGCCTTCGGGGTGGTGTACAGGTGGTGCATGGTTGTCGTCAGCTCGTGTCGTGAGATGTTGGGTTAAGTCCCGCAACGAGCGCAACCCTTGTCTTGTGTTGCCAGCACGTTATGGTGGGGACTCACGAGAGACTGCCGGGGTTAACTCGGAGGAAGGTGGGGATGACGTCAAATCATCATGCCCCTTATGTCTTGGGCTTCACGCATGCTACAATGGCTGGTACAGAGGGTTGCGATACTGTGAGGTGGAGCGAATCCCTTAAAGCCAGTCTCAGTTCGGATTGGGGTCTGCAACTCGACCCCATGAAGTCGGAGTCGCTAGTAATCGCAGATCAGCAACGCTGCGGTGAATACGTTCTCGGGCCTTGTACACACCGCCCGTCACGTCACGAAAGTTGGTAACACCCGAAGCTCATGGCCTAACCGCGTTTGTGGGGGGAGTGGTCGAAGGTGGGATTAGCGATTGGGACGAAGTCGTAACAAGGTAGCCGTACCGGAAGGTGCGGCTGGATCACCTCCTTTCTAGGGAGCCCTGTTTTTGTGGTGGCCACTGTTGTTGTGGTGGTTGCTTTTTGTTTTGGGGTTTTCTGTGGGTTGTTGTGGGAAGTTGGCATGCTGTTGGGGTTCGGGATAATTGGTTCCGTGCTGCCTGTGTCTGGATATCGCTGTTGTGTGGTGTTTGGGTGTGGTGTTGGTGTGGTGGTTGAGAATTGTATAGTGGACGCGAGCATCTTTGGTTTTTTGTAAGTGTTTAAGAGCGTTCGGTGGATGCCTTGGCATGTAGAGCCGATGAAGGACGTTGTAGCCTGCGATAAGCCTCGGGGAGTTGGCAAACGAGCTGTGATCCGAGGGTGTCCGAATGGGGAAACCTGGCCAGAGTTATGTCTGGTTACCTGCGTCTGAATGTATAGGGCGTGTGGGGGTAACGTCGGGAAGTGAAACATCTTAGTACCGGCAGGAAAAGATATTCTGTGAGTAGTGGCGAGCGAAAGCGGATGAGGCTAAACCGGGTGTGTGTGATAGGTATCAGCTGTTGCATGTCCGGGGTTGTGGGATGCGTTTGTGGGTCTTCTGATAGGGGCCCGGGGAGTGAGAAAGTTGTGGTGTAGGTGAATAGGTTGGGAAGCCTGACCGTAGAGGGTGATAGTCCCGTAGGTGAAACATTGCAGCCTCCCTAGAGTGTGTTCCCGAGTAGCACGGGACTCGTGAAATTTCGTGTGAATCTGCACAGACCACTGTGTAAGCCTAAATACTCTGCGTGACCGATAGTGGATAGTACCGTGAGGGAATGGTGAAAAGTACCCCGGGAGGGGAGTGAAATAGTTCCTGAAACCGGACGCTTACAATCCGTCAGAGCCTTCTTGGTGGGGGTGATGGCGTGCCTTTTGAAGAATGAGCCTGCGAGTTAGTGGCATGTAGCGAGGTTAACCTGTGTGGGGTAGCCGTAGCGAAAGCGAGTTTTAAAATGCGTTGTAGTTGCATGTTCTAGACCCGAAGCGGGGTGATCTACCCATGGGCAGTGTGAAGCACGTGTAAGAGCGTGTGGAGGCGCGAACCCACTTCAGTTGAAAATGGAGGGGATGACCTGTGGGTAGGGGTGAAAGGCCAATCAAACTCCGTGATAGCTGGTTCTCCCCGAAATGCATTTAGGTGCAGCGTTGCGTGTGCTTTGTGGAGGTAGAGCGACTGGATGGCCGATGGCCCTGACCGGGGTACTGACGTCAGCCAAACTCCGAATGCCATAAAGTTGAGCGTGGCAGTGAGACTGCGGGGGATAAGCTCCGTAGTCGAGAGGGAAACAGCCCAGACCATCGGTTAAGGCCCCTAAGCGTGTGCTAAGTGGGAAAGGATGTGGAGTTGCTGTGACAACCAGGAGGTTGGCTTAGAAGCAGCCATCCTTGAAAGAGTGCGTAATAGCTCACTGGTCAAGTGATTCTGCGCCGACAATGTAGCGGGGCTAAGTACACCGCCGAAACCGTGGCAGCAAGAATATTTTTTGTTGGGTAGGGGAGCGTCGTGCGTGAGGTGAAGCAGCCGTGTGAATTGCTGTGGATTTCGTACGAGTGAGAATGCAGGCATGAGTAACGAATGATGGGTGAGAATCCCGTCCGCCGAATGACTAAGGGTTCCAGGGCCAGGTTCTTCCGCCCTGGGTTAGTCGGGTCCTAAGGCGAGGCCGACAGGCGTAGTCGATGGGCAACCAGTTGTTATTCTGGTACCGGTGAAAGACCGATCAATGTTGAAGCTTGTGATACTAACCATCCTTGATGCTGTGTGATCCTTTCGGGGGTTGTGTGGTTGATGGCGTGGGATCTGAACTTGTGTGTAGGCAAGCGTGTTAACAGGGGTGACGCACAGTGGTAGCTTCCGCGTGGCTAATGGCTTGCCACGTTTAACAGCGCAGCCCGTTCCTTAGGTAAATCCGGGGGACATGGAGGGTGAGGCTGGATGATGACCCAATTTTTTGGGGAAGTAGGGTGATCCTGTGGTGCCTAGAAAAACCTCGACGCGAGGTCTGAGCCGCCCGTACCCTAAACCGACACAGGTGGTCGAGTAGAGTATACTAAGGCGTTCGAGTGAATCGTGGTTAAGGAACTCGGCAAAATGCCCCCGTAACTTTGGAAGAAGGGGGGCCTGATCCTTGAAGATCTTTACGGTCTAGGGGTGATGGCCGCAGAAACCAGGGAGAAGCGACTGTTTATCAAAAACATAGGTCCGTGCGAACACGTAAGTGGATGTATACGGACTGACGCCTGCCCGGTGCTGGAAGGTTAAGAGGAACGGTTAAAACCCTTTGTGGGTTTGAAGCTGTGAATTTAAGCCCCAGTAAACGGCGGTGGTAACTATAACCATCCTAAGGTAGCGAAATTCCTTGTCGGGTAAGTTCCGACCTGCACGAATGGCGTAACGACTTCTCCACTGTCTCAACCGCGAACTCGGTGAAATTGCATTACGAGTAAAGATGCTCGTTACGCGCAGAAGGACGGAAAGACCCCGGGACCTTTACTATAGCTTGGTATTGGTGTTTGGTACGGTTTGTGTAGGATAGGTGGGAGACTGTGAAGCATGCACGCCAGTGTGTGTGGAGTCATTGTTGAAATACCACTCTGATCGTGCTGGATGTCTAACCTTGGACCATGATCTGGTTCAGGGACAGTGCCTGGTGGGTAGTTTAACTGGGGCGGTTGCCTCCTAAAAAGTAACGGAGGCGCTCAAAGGTTCCCTCAGCCTGGTTGGTAATCAGGTGGCGAGTGCAAGTGTACAAGGGAGCTTGACTGTGAGACTGACAGGTCGAGCAGGTGCGAAAGCAGGAACTAGTGATCCGGCGGTGGCTTGTGGAAGCGCCGTCGCTCAACGGATAAAAGGTACCCCGGGGATAACAGGCTGATCCTGCCCAAGAGTTCATATCGACGGCATGGTTTGGCACCTCGATGTCGGCTCGTCGCATCCTGGGGCTGGAGTAGGTCCCAAGGGTTGGGCTGTTCGCCCATTAAAGCGGCACGCGAGCTGGGTTCAGAACGTCGTGAGACAGTTCGGTCCCTATCCTCTGCGCGCGTTGGAAACTTGAAAAGGGCTGTCCCTAGTACGAGAGGACCGGGACGGACGAACCTCTGGTGTGCCAGTTGTACCGCCAGGTGCATGGCTGGTTAGCTACGTTCGGAAAGGATAACCGCTGAAAGCATCTAAGTGGGAAGCCTGCTTTAAGATAAGGTTTCCATACAACCTTTGGGTTGTGTGAGGCCCCCTATAGACCATGGGGTTGATAGGCCAGACGTGGAAGCCCGGTAACGGGTGAAGCTGACTGGTACTAATGGCCGATCACTTACAACAAAACAAGTTTCAAAGACTGTTTCGCGTCCTCTATACAATTCCCGACCACCAAACCATCAGAGTAATGCATGGTGTTGATTGTCCAACCGTTTTGACGGTGGTCATAGCGGCAGGGAAACGCCCGGTCCCATTCCGAACCCGGAAGCTAAGCCTGCCAGCGCCGATGGTACTGCACCCGCGAGGGCGTGGGAGAGTAGGACACCGCCGTCACCCAAACCACTGGCCCTGGAAACACAATGTTTCCAGGGCCAAAAAACACCCAAAACAAACACACACAAACAAACTGGGCGTGCGAGAGGAGCACACAATATGAGGTTTATACTTAACGTCATTTGGCTCGTACTCAGCGGGTTTTGGCTGTTCTGGTCGTATGTATTTTTCGGCGTCATTGCATGTCTATTTATCGTGACTATTCCAGCAGGAGTTGCCTGTTTTAGGATCGCGTTCTATGTGCTTTGGCCGTTTGGTCGCACCGTTGTTCCTAGTCCGAATGCGGGCTTGGGATCAGATCTCATGAACGTGGTGTGGTTTTTTGTTGCTGGCTTGTGGCTTGCAGTTGCGCATGTAATAACGACTTTCGCACTGGCCGTGACGATCATTGGCATCCCGATGGCCTGGGCAAATCTTAAACTTATTCCGGTGACGTGCTTCCCGTTTGGCAAGCAGATTGTGCCTTCAACGAACTCCGCTTTCTAATAATATGGAATGCAGCTAATTCGGTGATAGGATTTAACTCCTCGCGACTATGCCTTCATTTACCCATCGCCTTAGGTTGAGTAGCGTTAAAGCGCATATCGAAATATAATGAAAACACCGACAGGGGAGCGCCACAAGGCGCTGAGAGTGCAATTGATGCAGACCCTCGAACCTGATTCCGGATCATGCCGGCGAAGGAAGTCGAGTTCTCTCCGTTTCGTGCAATAGCGCGCGAAATCGCCCTCCAATACTCTATTTGGAGGAAAAATGTTTTCTCTTCGTAAAGTTGCTGCTACAGTCGCCGTGGCAGCTCTTGCACTAGCAGGTTGCTCAGCGGCCGATCAAAAAAAGGCAGATTCGGGCAAAGGCTCAACCGTCACAATCCTGACCCATGATTCGTTCAATCTGAGCAAAGAAGATATCGCAGCCTTTGAAAAAGAATCAGGATACAAGCTCAAAACTGTATCGACAGGCGATGGCACGGTGCTTAACCAGCTGAAACTCAACAAAGATAAGCCCACAGTGGACGGTTTCTTCGGCATTGACTCATTCAATGCGCAAGCTGTCGTTGACGCCGGTCTCGCAGCCGATTTTGTACCAAAAGACTTCTCGTCACCTTATATCGTGGACTATAAATTGACCCCGATTGATCGTGGTCACGTTTGCCTCAATGTGGACAACGAATGGTTCAAAGCCCGCAACCAAGCCGCGCCGGCGAGCTTCGACGATCTCCTCAAACCAGAATTCAAGAAGCTCACGGTGCTCACTGACCCGCTCACGTCCACCCCAGGGTTCGCCTTCCTCACCGCAACTATCACCAAGTACGGTGACGACTGGAAAACCTACTGGACGAACCTACTTGCTAATGGTGCCAAGATCGACGACGGGTGGTCGAGCGCGTACTACACAGATTTCTCCGGTGGTGATGGAAAAGGTGCGTACCCAATCGTGCTGAGCTATTCGTCGTCGCCCGCATATTCGCAGGGGAAAACTGGATCGGTAGACGCTACCTGCATTGAGCAGGTCGAATACGCCGGAGTAACCGAAGGTGCGAAAAATCCCGATGGCGCACAGACATTCATTTCTTTCTTAGTCTCCGAGAAAGTACAAAAGACGATCCCGGAGAACATGTACATGTATCCGGTGCTCGATTCGGTTAAGCTCCCTGAGGACTGGCAGAAATACGCCCAGATGCCGAAAAATCCTATCGAAGTTGATCTGAAGAAAGTAGCGAAGAATCGCGAATCTTGGCTCAAAGAATGGTCGGAACTCTATCAGAAGTCTAACCCTGCCAAATAGGCTCAACTAGTCTATTTGTGCGGTAAAGGCCTAACACAAGAAGATCTCAAGAACACGTGAAAGTATTGAGCAAACTTGGCTGGGGCAGCGCGATAGCGCTGCCCCTAGTGTTCATTCTTATATTCTTCATCTGGCCAGTAGGTGCTATGTTGGCCCGAGGATTCCTTGGACTAGATGCAGTAGCCGGAACAGATGTAACTTCAGCTGGTCAAACAGGAGTATGGTCGGGTTTCTTCGCGGTATTTGCCGATTCGCACACCTGGAAAATCATTTGGCAGACCCTCTGGATGGCGTTCGCGGGCACAGTGCTATCGGTCATCCTGGGTATTCCGAGCGCTTACACCCTGTACTGCCTAGATTTCCCTGGCCGGCGCCTACTGCGCGGCATCATTGCGATACCGTTCGTGCTGCCCACAGTGGTCGTGGGTATTGCATTCCGTTCACTTCTCGAAGGTCCACTCAGCTTTCTCGGACTCGCCAATTCCACATCAGCAGTGGTCATGGCGATGGTATTCTTCAATTTTTCGGTCATCGTGCGCACAGTCGGCACAATGTGGTCTGGTATCGACCGCCGCACAGCCGAAGCTGCCCGCACGCTTGGCGCCTCGCCAATGCGCGCTTTCCTCAGCGTGACTCTCCCTCAGCTCGCACCCGCTATAGCTGCCGGAGCTGGCCTCGTATTCCTCTACTGTTCAACTGCGTACGGAATCGTGACCACGCTCGGTAATCCCGGATACGGCACGATTGAAATGGAGATATATCTTCAAACGGTCACTTTTTTCAACCTCGACCGAGCCGCCATCCTCAGCATTCTGCAATTCGTCATAGTGGTATTTGCACTGCTAGTTACCACAACTTTGACGAAGAAAACCGAGGTTGCCTTGCGGGTGAGTAAAGATTCTTCGCGTCCAGTTAAAAAGGCCGACGCCGGTGCTCTGGTAGCAACATTCGCATCAGTTGCGTTTATAGCAACTCCGTTAGCAACTCTAGCTATTCGTTCGCTCCGAGTTAACGGCGAATTCTCACTAGAAAACTACCGGCGACTACAAACGCCAGGCACCGGCTTCACGGGTGGAACCACCGTATTTGAAGGTATATCCCACTCGGTAAAAATAGCTACCGACGCAACTCTAATCGCACTCGTCGTCGCTATTCCCTTAGCTCTTGTGCTATCGCGGCGAGTGAATGAACTCGCAGCTCGTTTTCAACAGCTGCTTGATGGTTTCGTACTTTTGCCGCTCGGAATCTCAACAGTGACCGTGGGCTTTGGTTTCCTTATCACCTTCGGCCCCACAGCCTTTGGGCGCTCCCCACTGTTGGTACCGGTGGCGCAGGCAGTGGTTGCTTTGCCGTTAGCTGTGCGCGTGCTGCTTCCAGTACTGCGGGCAATCGATCCACGACTGCGAGAAGCAGCCGCCACGCTCGGTGCTTCGCCAGCGCAAATACTGCGAACGATCGATATGCCATTTCTCTTGCGTGGTTTAGGCTTGGCTACGGGATTTTCTTTTGCCGTGTCCCTGGGCGAATTTGGCGCCACCTCGTTCTTGGCAGATCCGGCCTATCAAACGCTACCTGTGGTGATCGTCAAACTGCTCTCGCGCCCAGGTGAATACAACTATGGGATGGCGCTAGCCGGGGCTGTGATTCTCGCTGTGGCGACGGCGTCGGCCATGATTGCAGCAGAAATGTTGAGTATGCGCCGCCAACCAGTTCCGCTCGTGGAAAGGAAAGCGTAATATGGCAGTTCAAAATATAGCTTCACCTGCGCAAACAACTCCTGCGCTGGAACTGCGCTCAGTGAATGTTACGTACCCAAATGGTTTTACTGCAGTCACCGGCGTCGATTTGACGGTAGCGCACGGCGAAATTGTGGCGCTCCTGGGCGCTTCTGGCTCGGGAAAATCAACGTTGCTACGGGCAATCGCCGGACTAGAGCGCGTTAGCGCGGGATCGATATTTCTCGATGGAAGGAACGTGTGTGACGTTCCAGTTCACGAGCGAAATACTGGCATGGTGTTCCAAGATGGTCAGCTTTTTCCTCACCGAAACGTATTTCGGAATATTTCCTACGGACTCGAAATGCGCCGTATGCCACGAAACGAACGCGAGGAACGAGTTCGTGAGCTGCTCAAACTCGTGGATTTGGAAGATTTTGCTCAGCGGCCAGTAAATACGCTTTCTGGCGGACAAGCTCAGCGCGTCGCATTAGCACGCTCACTCGCCCCGAAGCCATCGTTATTGCTGCTCGATGAGCCACTCTCAGCGCTTGACCAAAAGCTGCGTCAGACGCTTGCGGTGCAATTGCGCAACATATTGACGACGACGGCGACCACCAGTATTTTCGTCACACACGACGAGCACGAAGCACAGAAGGTGGCGGATCGGGTGCTCGTTATGGAAGCTGGAAGAATTTCGGGCTAACCTGCTTTGGCTCAAACTACTTTGGGATAAACCACTTTGGGTTAGAACATTTTGGGTTGAGACACAATCACGATTGACGATAATGCCCTGCAAGACGCAGCTCGCGCCGGCTCGGGCGCTTCATCTCTACAGAATTGGCACGAGTCGTGTGCTTTTGCGCGGATGCGCGCCCTGCCGATTGCGAAGAATGAGTCGCCGATGCAGATGGAGTTGGCGCCACCGGGCATACTAGCAGCTCTCCGCGCTTATTTTGGGCCTCCCTGTTGACCATCATCTCGATTGCGCGTTCGGGATAGTCAGTGGTAACCGCGTCGATGCCCATATTCCAAAACTGATTCATAGCCGTAAAAGAATTCACAGACCATACGCGCACGCCAATACCCAGATCGTGTGCCATAGACATAAACCGCTCGGCGAAAACTGGATTTCGCATCAAAGGTGAAACAACGCCGTCGTAAGGAATGTGAACCCAATTCGCCACCCGCAATTGCGGATCAGGTTTCAACCCCAAACGGGCGCAGCGGATAAGCTCGGCAAGATTCTCCCAGCCTAAAGTGCGCTGCAAGATCGGAGAGGTGCGGGCGCGTACGTCCTCTAAATATGCAGACCAGGAGTGTGAAACGCAGATTCTTCCCGCGCTTCGAGTACGGTTGATTACTTCGATGAGCGGCTCGATCGCCGCTGGATTTTTGATGTCGATAATGAATTGTGCATACGGAAATGCCACCAGCAAATCATCGAGCTTGAGGATTCGATCGCGCCAACCATTTGGTCCGTGCACCACCGCCGTCGTCGCCAGTATTTCCCACGTGTATCCGATAATCGGACCGTTGAGATTCGTGATGCGATCTAAGGTTGCGTCGTGAAAACAGACCACAACGCCGTCGGAAGTAACTTGAATATCCGTTTCTAAAACTCGACATCCGCCATCCCAGGCATGGCGAAATGCCATCATCGTATTCTCAGGGTAGAGCCCACTCGAACCGCGGTGTGCAATAACGCGCTCGCGGAAATGCGAATCGAAACGAGGAGGAAGCGGGCCTTCAAATTTCTTTGAAGTCCCTATTACCTGCGGCAAACGTGCTTGCTCCATAACGATGTGTGTCGTCCTCCGTGATTACTGAAGAGCAGGGTTGTACTTGAGTGAATTTACCCGGCAACTACACTCACTCGCAATATTGATATTGTTCGCAATTTTTCCTTCGGCGCGAAGCTCGAGCAATTTCGGCACTACACGGTCACGCAAAGCCCACGGGTCGATGGTGTTAACGTAAATCTTGGTGCCGCCCTCGAAGCCCGCCAGCGTAGACACACGCCATTTGATCAGCACTTTCCACGGGATCGCCACATCAGCATCAATCGGCTTGCAATGCCACTCCTCATTGGTGGGCACGTGCGTTCCGGTTGCCGCATGCATAGCGTGGATCAAATCAGACATTCCTTGCAGCTCTTCACGGCTGTGCTCCCACGGCTGGCAATGCTCGGATTTTGACCAAATCTCCAGCGTCGGATACCGGTGGCCGAATCCGGCAATTGCTACCGCATACTTGTTTTCAGCCAAAATCAGATTGTGGAAGCTGGCATAATCGACGGCGGCTTCATTGTAAATATTGGGATTCTCGCGGGCTTTTTCAACTTCCATCTGCCCATTGACTGAGCGCTGATCGATAGCCACAAGCTGCTTGTGAAGATGATCGAAAGAGGCGCCAGCCGGTTTCAGCCAGTTCTGGAACACCTGCACATACTTCGCATAGCGGTTCGAATTGTAGATGTCCTCCATAGCGTCAACGGTGAGCCGGATATACCACTCGTGCTCCTGGGGTGAAAGCGTACCTGAGCCGGCAAGCTGAGTATCGTCCACGGCGTCGTCCACGAAATGACGGCGAGCCACAATGAGATCGTGACCTGAACCGAAAAATGACTTCGCGTACTCGAGCTTCTCGACGTCTGGCATCGCTGCGACGTCGTCTGCATCCATAAACGCGCGCAACTTGGTATCGAGCACACCCATCACGTGCGCACGGCCAGCAGGATCGGCGAGATAAGCCTCCATGCGCTGCTCAGCTTCGCGAGAGAGTTTATGCCCGTAATTCTTCTCCCAGTACATAAACGACACGATTTCAAAAAGGTTCGGGATACGGCGAAAATCCCATTCGCGCGTGAGCATATCGACTCCAGTAGAACGGTAGACGACGGCGTCCTCCCGTTTGCGCACAAGACGCGCTTTCTCTGGAGGGGTTTCGAGAACGCGCTGGGTACAAAATGCACAATGATGGCCGATAGCGTCAGGATTAATCGGCTTTGGTTCAGGAACCGTGATGTCGAGTGGGCGATGTGCCCGGCCCGGAATCGTCCATACTTCTGTTTCTGAAAATGGATTGATCTGCTTGATCGTTCCGTCCGCCATCTTCGTCAACGGTGGTCTAAATGCATTTCCCATATCTCCCACTTTAATGCCCCAGGCGTTGAAAAGCTCGCATCTTTGAGATGGTACGTACAATATCTCAGACGTGATTATCCGGACATCGAAAATAGCGACGGTCGGGTCGAAAACTGTGGGAAATGTTGATAGACACGTATATGTGAATGAAAAAGTAAAACTGCCGCGCGAAATTTGGGTACTGGTTGTTGCCGCCGTCTGTATTGCCTTAGGCTTTGGTATCGTTGCGCCAGTTTTGCCACAGTTTGCCAAGAGTTTTGATGTAACGAATACGATGGCGACGTTCGTGGTATCTGCATTTGCGCTGATGCGGTTGACGTTCGCTCCGGCATCGGGCTGGCTTTCGGGAGCCTTCGGCGAGCGGCGAATGTACCTTATCGGCATATATATTGTGGCGCTTTCTTCGTTCATCTCGGCGTTTGCACACAGCTATTGGCAGTTGCTTCTGTTCCGGGCCCTCGGTGGAATTGGCTCGGTTACATTTTCCGTGGCAGCGATGTCGCTTGTATTTCGGCTTGCTCCTGCGCAGGCGCGTGGACGCGCTTCGGCAGCGTATGGTTCGGGATTCTTGCTTGGAAATATTATTGGCCCAGTGATAGGCGCCTTGCTCAGCACACTCGGGTATCGTGGACCGTTTATCATCTACGCAATCATGCTGGTAACTGCCGCAATTATCGTCACTATTGCGATTCCGGCAGGGGCTACTGATCAGCAGCGCAAGCCGGTTGCATCAGACGGGCAGCGCAGGCCAGTTGTGGCAGATTCTATCGCATCGCAGACTTCACCAGCTACTGCGCTTCCAGCCGATGCGGAGTCGGGTATCCCCGATGCGCTCGCCGCCGATTCGGGTACGGGCAGCATTTCTGATGCTATTTCTCCGCAAACGCAGAGCGAGGCATATCAGCAGGACCAACGTACCGAACACAGCAGATCTGAACGGAGAGCACGACGTCGGGCACGGCGTCGCACTGTACGTGACGTCATGACGGTTACAGAAGCGCTTAAGGTTCCGCAATTTCGAGTGGTGCTGCTGACGGCGTTCGCCCAGGGGTGGACGAATCTTGGAGTGAGAATGTCGGTTGTGCCATTGCTTGCGGCTTCGTTGGTAGCAGCCCCGACTTGGCTACCGGGAGCTTTGCTCGGTGGATTTGCAGTGGGCAACGGTATTGCGCTATTGCGAACCGGGCGGTGGTCCGATATTTACGGTCGACGTCCGATCGTAATTGCTGGTCTGACGGTATCTGGTGTGTTTACCTATGGGATGGGAATTTTTGACAGTCCGGTGCTGTTGCTGGTGATGAGCGTGGTTGCTGGTCTTGGCTCTGGTTTTGTGCAGCCTGCACAACAGGGCGCTGTGGCAGACGTGATCGGCAACCGTTCAGGTGGGCGAGTAGTTTCGTTCTTTCAGCAGTCAGCTGATTTAGGGCAGATTATCGGACCAATTGTTTCTGGAATGATCATCGATTTTTGGGGATTTGGTGCGGCATACGCAGTGGCCGGAACGATTTTGCTGGTGGCGGCATTGATATGGCTTTTTCTAGTCAAAGAAATCAAACCGCAAGTGAAGTAGTATGGAAAATGTGACAAGTTAAAGAGCTGAAAATGGCCAATAAGTTGGTTGTTTTTGGTGACGTGATGAGGAACAAAGAAAGAGGAATCGCACATGGCTTACGATCACCAGTATGACGATCAGGGCAAGAAGCCTTGGGTTATTGATATTGAAAAAGAGACACTGAACAACGAGAACTTCCGTACGACTATGTGGACCGGCGAGAAGTTGCAGCTCACCGTGATGACGATTCCGGTTGGTGGAGAAATCGGTTTGGAAGTGCATCATGGCATTGATCAGTTCTTGCGCATTGAGCAAGGAAAAGGCTTGACCCAGATGGGGCCAAGCGAAGATAACCTCGATTTCGAAGCCGAGGTTTCAGACGACGACGCGATCTTCGTTCCAGCCGACACCTGGCATAACGTGACGAATATTGGCGATGAACCGCTCAAACTCTACACAATCTACGCTGGCCCGGATCATGTGCCAGGAACGGTTCATAAAACTGCACAAGACGCCGAAAACGATCCAAATGAGGACTGAAAATTAGCATTGTTTTATGCTAAGTAGATATTGTTTGTGGCTCCCGCTTATTCGGTGGGAGCCACAAAAGTATTGGCCGGTAGTCGCGAACATATTGGCGAAAGTGGCCGCAAATACCATTGGCGAACGCTGCCGCAACGAGTTGCTACGTCGCGTTCTCCCGACGAGTTGCTACACCGCGTTCTGGCACTATGTTACTGAACCAAATTACTGCACAAAACTACTGCAACGCGAGATTCGCGGCGCCGATCAGTCCTGCTTGATTGCCTAATTTCGCGATCACCATTGACGGTAGGGGACGTAGCGTGCGAGCAGTGAGCCGCATTTCGAAAGCATTGCGCACCGGAGCCAGAAGCAAATCACCAGCCTCTGAAACGCCACCAGAAAGCACGAAAACTTCCGGATCGAAAATTGCTGCCAGATCAGCAATCCCTTGGCCAAGCCAGCGGCCGAGATCCTGGAAACAATCGCGCGAAGCTACATCGCCATCTTGCGCTGCTTGTGTAACGGTATAGCCGTTAATCGCATCGATATTTCCCTCAGCTAATTCAAGCATTCGCTGTGCTAATGCAGGCGATTTTGTAGCACGCTCCTTTGCAAGGCGCACAAGCGCATTTCCAGAGGCGTACATTTCCCAGCAGCCATTTTCTCCGCATCCGCACAGTAGTCCCTCAGGCACCATATTCATATGCCCGATTTCAGCGGCAAAGCCGTAGGAGCCGCGGAGAAGATTTCCCTCCATGATCACTCCGCCACCAATACCGGTGCCGACTGTAACCGTGATTGCCGAGCTGCGTCCTTTGGCTGCACCAAAGCGATATTCGCCCCAAGCTGCTGCATTTGCATCGTTTTCTAAGAACACAGGTAGGCTCACTGCCTGCGCAACTTTCATCGCGAGCGGTTCGTTCTGCCAGCACATATTAGGTGCCAAAATCACTGATGAACGAGAATTGTCGATGAAGCCCGGCGCTCCAATCCCCACTGCTTCAACATCGTACGATTTTTTAAGATCGTTAATGACGTCGATAATCGTCTGAACTGAAAGCTGGGCGTTCTGCGCGGGAGTTGGCTTCCGTGAGATCGCAAGAATTTCGCCGTCTTCGTTGACTACTCCTGCTGCGATCTTTGTACCGCCAACATCAACTCCTATTGTTAATGTCATGATGATATTCTTACACGAAATATTGGAAAATCAGGATTCCATAAGTCCTGAATAAAGTTCATTCATGGCTCCTCGCGACAAAGCGATCACTCCTTGCAAGAACTTTGTGTCCGCTAGTTTTTCAGCGTTCTCCAAAAATTCCGGTACCCATTGCGCGAGGTGCTCGTTATGAAAGGCGACGACGGCGTTACGGTAGCGTTCGGCGTCGTTAGGAGCGTTGTGTTCGAGGGCCGTAAGCCACAACGATAGTGCTTGGGCGATGAAATCAAACTCAAGACCGATGTGGTCATCTGGCTCACGGTTGAGGTTCGGTGCTTCAAGATTGAGCTCGCGGTAGAAACTGCGCACTTCAAGAGTTTGCGTATCAAAAACTAGCCGATCTTGACCGCGATGGACTGATTCATAAGGGGCGATCTTCGCAGTTGCGGTGCGCCCGTAGAGCAGATTGAGATCGTTGGCGATGGCGTCGTCGCTCTCTCCTGTATCGAAAGACGCTGCCCACAGCGCTAAGCCGTGCGTTGTATCAGTGCAGGTGGGGGTGCCAGTAAAGGATTCTTGAAGAGGCCACTCAGGATAGAGCTCGCGCAGTTGCTCGAGGGTTGCAGAACCTGGAGCCTGGAGGTGTAGGCGCGCAAGAGTGGAAAAAGACGTAGCAAGTGCTGCTAGTTGAGTGGGATTCACGTATCTCTCATTTCAAAGGTGGGCGAAGAGCGAAGCAGAGCAAAAATAGAAACGCTGCACGTGGCAACACTGCTCTCGCACATCTCATCTTAGTAAATTTAGGTGCGCAAACGCATCTTGAGTTGCGGTGTTAAATAGGACGAAAGTGCGAATTTTTCCTTAATTTTGCAAAGATTCTTCACGAATAAAGCAAGGGCAGTTATCCTAAGTGAAGTAGGAATGAGGGATGATGCAACACAATACTGATCCGCGATTTGTTCGTGTGCGCGAGAATCTGCGCGCTGCGGTATTTGAATTGGCTGCTCATAAACCAGTAGAAGAAATATCGGTGGCTGAGCTGACGCGCGCTGCGGGCATTTCTCGCACCACATTCTATAAGCACGGTGTGAGTCCAGCTCAGTTCATCGCAGATCTCATTATTGAAGAACTTGAACCGCATCTCAATAAGATGAGCGCGATTATCGACGAACCTACCGACAATTACCTAGTGCAATGGCGCGATGTTTACGCCGATATTTTGCGGGGTATCAAGGCCAGAAAAGAAATCTATGTGCCGATGTTTTCACGGGCCAATTCATCTGGTGTGCTCGGATATGTGATTAGCTATCTGGCTGATTTCTATGAGGGGTACGTGCAGCTCTTTGAACAGCACGTAGAAAATGACCTCACAATGCTGTGGAAAGAAATGGCTGTTAGCCAGCAGGTTCACAATTTTTTGGCGGTTATTGGAGCGTGGTGCCGGCAAGATTGCGTCGACGATCCGGTTGCCGTGGTGAACACCTACCTTTCCCTCGCGCCGCCGTGGCAGTTGGCGCGATTTGATGCGCATGGGAAGACGTCGTTGGGGCGGTCCTTGCGTTTCCTGCAAGAGCCCGCGTAATGTGCCTCATATCCTGCAAACCTCGCAGTCTCGTATCCCGTATGCCGCACGCTTAGATAGAAACATCCCCCAGAAGAAACTGCCAGTTTAAGGGTTATAGGACAAATCGTGTTGGTTTTTTATACCGGTCCTTGCCATTGGCCGTTGTGGTGGAAATCGGTCCAGTTCACTGCTGTTCCCCATCGCTGGATTTCTTCTTGGGCATGGTGGTGACTGGCTCGGGTGAACATGGCTTCGATTTGGCTATCCGTGTAGGTAGTTTCCAGTAACTGCGCTGGCGTGTTAGGAAACTCCGTGTGTTGATAACACCACCATAAAATCGTCTTGACCTGGTGATCGATCGGCATTCCACGATGCGATCTCAACACATGTCGTAAACGCGAGTTCAGGGATTCAATCAGGTTAGACGTTGCAGGAATCGGGTCATCATCAATACTCAGACTCGGATCAAGATAGGTAAATAACGTTCCATGACGTACCAGAGTATTAAGCGAATTTTTAGCACGAATAAGCCGTGCATGAGTGGGAACAATCTGACCGTTCGCAAGGCGAGTTTTCTCAGCAAGGAACGCCTTCCATGCCGTATTCCACACCGCTAACTGACCCATCCATGCAAGCGCTTCCTCACGCGTGTGGATGTGTAATAAGTCTTTCGCAAGACCATAAAGCTCAACACCAGCACGAGTACGTGGCCGGCTCGTGGTATAGCGCTTGACAGTGCTAAAAGCGTGAAAGACACAGCGTTGAATACGGGTAGTGGGCCATGAAATTTTCACAGCCGAAGCAATTCCTGGACCACCATCACATACAACAACATCTGGTGGTGCAATACGTGAAAACAATGCTTGCCACGCAGCCGTTGTCTCACGACGTGCTACATACCAGCCAAGAACATGTGTTTTCGTACAAGCGATCAGCACAACAAGTTTGCGTGACAGATATATCCCATCCACAAAAACCACGTGATGAACCTCCTCAACAACTGGACTCACTGGCCATAACTGCCAAAACTGGTGGAATCGACGCCGAGCATTTCGCCCCTGACCAGGCAGATCCCGATAACGCAGATCCGAGGTCACGAAATTGAGAAAAGCTGCGAAATAACGAGCAGTGACATCATTAGAACGACTTTGACTCGCCCGGCACGACAGACAACGGAATCGGGGCCGACCAGAACCACTCTTGCCCCACTTTTGGGTAACTGAACCACACAATGAACAACGAGGATTTCCCATACCCTCAAGTCAACCGAGTTCAAACCCTACTTTCACCCGCAATACCAACAAAAAACCAGGCCAAAACCAACACGAAATGTCCAACCAAAAACTCGAGCCAAACCGACTTCAAACCCGACTATTGCTTACCACACCAACAAAAACACACCCAAAAACCAACACGATTTGTCCTATAGCCCCAGTTTAACCAGCTAATCTTCTGGGGGATGTTCTACTTGCTGTAGTCGATGCTTGTTACATCGCTTGCTTCAAGGTGCTCGCTCTTAGATTCCTACCTGTACTAGCGAATCGTAGTGGAGAGAGCGTCCCATCAGCTCACTAATGAGCACGATTGCGAATACGCCGATTACTAGCCAAGCAAGCGGAGCAGGCTTGGTTGCAAGGGTTTGACCAGCAATCTTGTAGGTGTAGATTGCCATCACGATTCCTGCGCCGGCAAGGAGCAGGAGTCGGATATAGAAGAAACCACTAGCGAAAATACCAGCAGCTGCTTGAGCCGTTGGATTGCCCGTTGCCAAATTCGCAATGTGAATGATGTAGGTAATCAAGATGACGGTCGCAACAACAGCTGCGGTCACGGTTAGCGCACGCACAACATTGGCGATAATGCCCCACTCTTTTTCAGTGGTAGGTGCATTGATTGCCTGCGCATTGCGGTGCCAACCAAAGGTATCTTTCTTGGCTGGAACTGCAGCTCGCTCAGGAACTTCCACGGGCGCCGTCGTCTTTTCTTTCTTGAAACGAACCATGGTGGTCACCATCAACGCAGCAGCCACGATCAATGCACCGAGGAGCAGCGTCGTCGCGAAGAAAAATACCAGCGTAGCAGGAGTGCTCCAGGCCGGAACCGCCTTGAGTACCATGTAGATCATCGTCATGGAGATAATCAGTCCAATACCAACGAGACCAGTGACGATACCCAGCACCATACGAATGCGCGTAGAACCAATCTGGAACCACTGCATGAAAGCGAAAAGGAATCCAAGCCCAGCAAATCCCGTGCCAAACAAGATTTCGCGCGTCAACCAGGAAGAATCCCAGTGTCGTAGCACGTTAAGCACATGGAACGGATCGTTCATGTGGAACATCGAGACGATGAGTCCAGCAATCATGATCGGGCCGATCGCGTAGAGCACCGGAAGCGTAAGCCGCTCCACAGTCTCGTTGCCGTGCTTGGCGGCAAGGCGCAGCTGCATCACACCGAGAATGATGAATGCGCCCACGCACATCTGCGCGATCACGGTGAAGAGGATCATCGGTAATTCGTGTACGTTCATTCTCAGATCTCCTTCGGATTAACGATGTTTCCGCTGGCAGCATCCCATGCTTGTGCGTCACGGTGGGGTTTGATAACCAAGTGTGGATTCGTGATCGACGGATCTGGAAGTGGCGCAACGGCGTCGGTCTCGCCGTACTTCTTACGCAGTTCCTTGATTGGACCCCAGTCCAGAGCGCGTGATGGGCAAGCCTCCACACAGGCTGGATCTTGGCCGGTAGAGCGGTAGTCGTAGCACAGATCGCACTTAGACATATGCCCAGTTTCCGCATTGAACTGTGGAGCCGAGTAAGGGCAAGCCCATTCGCAGTAGCGGCATCCCACGCATTTATCCTGGTCAACGTAGACGGTGCCGTCTTCGCGTTGGGTCATCGCGGTGGTTGGGCACACCTGCATACACACCGGGTTTTCACAGTGGTTGCATGAGACGGACGTGTAGTAGGTGAACACATTCGGCGCGAACGTGTTACCCGAACGCTGCCATGAGCCGCCAGTGTATTCGACGACGCGGCGCCAGTTCACGCCCACAGGCAGATCATGCTTGTCTTTACATGCAATCTGGCACGCCTTACATCCGGTACAAATCTCCTGATTGAAGAAGAATCCGTAGTCGGCGCCAGCAACAGTTGCTTTCTCAACCATGTTTACTTACCTGCCTTTGCAACGTTTGCCAATACTGTGTGGCTGACGAGTCCGCGCGCGAGCGGCGTCGGGTGGAGGGACGTCAGCGTATTTACCGAGCCTGCGGTATCGACTGGTTTCTTTGGATTCGCACCCTCTGGAAGATCGAATTCCGAGCTTGGCAATGGCTTGTACCAAGCGCCTTGTGGAATCGACATAACTCCTGGTGCAATACGTTCGGTCACCTTGGCCTGGAGCTGCACGGTGCCGCGTTCGTTGTAGACGAAGACGACGTCGTCGTTCTCGATGCCGCGCTCGCGAGCGTCGATTGGGTTGATCCATGCAGTCTGGATGTGTGCCTCTTTGAGCCAGTCCACATTTCCGTAGCTGGAATGGGTGCGACCCTTGAAGTGGTGACCGATCACCTGCAGCGGATACTTCTTGTTCTCGCGTGCTTCGAGTGCGCTTTCCCACGTGTCGGTGAACTCTGGGATAGGTGCGATGTGTTCGCCACGCATCTTCGGGCGGAAGACGCCGTATTCCCACTTCTCGGCGAGGTTCGCCAAACGCTGGGAGTAGATTTCGATCTTGCCCGACGGCGTATCGAGTGGATGCGCGCTCGGATCGGCTCGGAAATCCTTAAGTGGGATGGTTGAGCCTTTGTTTTCGCGGTAGATTCCCATCTTCTTCCACTCATCGTAAGTAGGAAGTGACGGGGTCTTCTCGCGGGAAGCTTCGATAGTGGCTCGAAGCCATTCTTCACGGCTCTTTCCGCCGGTGTAGACGTCTTTGACGCCGAGCTTGTCTGCGAGTTCAGTGCAGATGTCAAACATCGACTTGCACTCGTAGAGCGGTTCGATTGCCTGCTCGGACACGATTCCGTAGGCCATGGGGCCGCCGTTTTCGCCACCGTGGTAATCAAATTCTTCGGCGGTCGATGTCCCTGGAAGAATGTAATCCGAGTAGCGAGCCGAAACGGTGTACATGATGTCGCAGGTGACGATGAGCTCAGCCTTTGACTCGTCTTGGAGGATTTCAACTGAGGTGTTGTTGTCTCCTGTCTGATTGACGAGGGAGTTGGAGCCGTACTGGAACACTGCCTTGATAGGAACTTCAAGCTTGGTGTTTTCCGGCTGCATATTCGCATCAACCGGAACTTTCAGTTCGCGGGAGCCATCTTCTGGCTTCACACCAACACCTGCATTGAATGTGTCCATCTTCGGGCCGTGATCCACAGCGTCAAGCCAGCTAAAGCAGGAGATGATCTTCTTGGACGAGTTCTTGAGTCCAGAGACGAACGGGCGCTTAATGCCGAAACCAGCTGCTGCTTCGCGTGCTCCGGTACCGCCACCGCTGATACCGATATTTCCAGTGACGCAGGCAAGCAAGAAGATTGCGCGGGAAGTGTTTTCGCCATTCGCGTGGCGCTGTGGTCCCCAGCCCTGGGTGATAGCGCATGGTTTTGCTGTTGCGATTTCGCGAGCGAGTTGGCGAATGCGGTTGGCTGGAACGCCGGTGATGTCCGCTGCCCATTCTGGCGTTTTTTCTACCTTGTCGTAACCGGTGCCATCAATGTAGGAACGGTATGAGGTATGAGGTTTAGCTCCAGCTGGGAGGGTGTGCTCATCAAAACCAACCGTGTACTTGTCCAAGAAAGCTTGGTCGTGCAGGTTTTCTTTGAGCATCACGTGGATCATGCCAGCGATGAGCGCGGCGTCGGTGCCTGGACGCAACGCTACCCAATCGTCACCGAGAGCTACCGAGGTTTCGGAGTAGCGTGGATCAACGACGATGGTGCGTACACCAGCGTTTCGTTTGATTTCCTGGGTGACGAACGTGTGGCCGCCGCCCGACATACGGGTTTCGAGCGGGTTATTGCCAAACATGACCTGAAGTTTGGCGTTGCGAGCGTCGTCGAAAGAATTCGAGCTAACCCAGCTGCCATAAAAATATGGGTAAGCCTGGGTGATATTTGTGGTGGAGTAATCCGAGTAGTGATCGAGGTATCCACCGAAAGCTTTGAGGAGGCGCGCGGTTGGCGAGGCCTCTGGTGGCCAGGAGCAGGCCATGATTGAGCCGAGGACGCCGGTTCCATACTGAATGTAGAAGGCTTCGTTTCCGTATTTGGATTTGATTTCCTTCATCTTATCGGCGATTTCAGTGAGGGCTTGATCCCAGGAGATCTCTTCCCATTTTTCTTCGCCACGCTTGGTACCAGGCTTGCGCTTCATCGGCTTCTTGAGACGGTCTGGGTTGTAGATGCGGTGACGCATCGAGCGGCCGCGCACACAAGCGCGAACTTGCTGGTTACCGAGGGTGTCGTCGCCAGTGTTATCTGGAAGAACGCGTACAACCGTGCCATCTTTTACCTGCAAGCGCAGTGGGCAACGTGAGCCACAGTTAACGGTACAGGCAGACCATACGGTTTTATCGACGTCTTCCATTCCTTCAACCGGAGCGGCATTAGCTTTGGTGGGCATGCCAAGGTTGGTGGTTGTGGCCACGAGTCCAACAGCACCTGCTGCTACACCTGACCACTTGAGGAAGGTACGGCGAGAAGGTCCACGCTGCGTGGTAGGGGTGCCTTGTGTTTTGGCACTGGTAATGGTGTTATCCATGTTTACCTACTTCTCCTTGTGTCCTCAGGATTGAGTCCTAAGTCCGATTCGTGATTTCTCGTAAAAGGATTGATTTTTAGCTTTGAGTGCTTTGTGGGCTGATCTTGCCTGGTGCCTACAGTCGATATTTGTGCAGGTGAGGCAAGAGGGCACAGTGCGGCTCTTGCTTAAAGCTTAAATTAAGCGACACCTGTCGTTTAGGAAAAGGGTCCCGAAAGTCCTAGATTGGTGAAAATTTTGTATGTTTTCGCAGGTCAGGAATTCATAAGTGTTATTTTGCGTAAATGGTCTGATTGGGTAATTCCTTGGCGGTTTCTGTGGTAACGCAGATCTCATGAAATTCTTGGATGGGTATGGGAATAATATTGCACATATGAAAGTTGAGTGAAGTAGACTCAAGAATTGATAAGTCTATTGGACACAACTTCAATTGGGTGCAAAACTTGAGAAGTATCAACAAACAGAACTTTCGAACACCTCATATTACGAGGGGTTCACATATAAAAGGAGACAACAACAATGGCACGTGCAGTAGGCATTGACCTTGGAACAACCAACTCGGTTGTTACCGTTCTTGAAGGTGGCGAGCCAACCGTTATTGCAAACGCTGAAGGCGCACGCACCACCCCATCCGTCGTCGGCTTCTCCAAAACGGGCGAAGTGCTCGTGGGAGAAATCGCAAAGCGTCAAGCGGTCACCAATGTGGATCGCACTATCTCCTCGGTAAAGCGTCACATGGGAGATAACTCCTGGAAACTCGATATCGACGATAAATCCTACAATGCTCAGCAGATCTCAGCTTTTATTCTTCAGAAGCTCAAGAAAGACGCTGAGGCATACTTGGGTGAGCCCGTTACCGATGCAGTGATCACTGTGCCGGCATACTTCAACGACGCTCAGCGTCAGGCAACTAAAGATGCTGGACAGATTGCTGGTTTGAACGTTCAGCGCATCGTTAACGAGCCGACGGCCGCGGCGCTTGCTTACGGCCTTGAAAAGGGCAAGGAAGACGAACTCATTCTCGTCTTTGATCTCGGTGGCGGCACGTTTGACGTCTCCCTGCTCGAAGTGAGCAAGGATGCCGACGACGATTTCTCCACCATCCAGGTGCGCGCCACCTCGGGCGACAACGAACTCGGTGGCGATGACTGGGATCAGCGCATCGTTAACTGGCTTGTTGAGCAGGTCAAGAACAACTACGGTGCAGACCTTTCGAAAGACAAGATTGCACTCCAGCGTTTGAAGGAAGCCGCTGAGCAGGCAAAGAAAGAGCTCTCCTCGGCAACCTCCACGAATATCACGCTACAGTACCTGTCGATGTCCGAAAACGGTCCAATCCACTTGGATGAGAAGCTCACGCGTGCAAAGTTCGAGGAAATGACGAAGGATCTCCTCGAGCGCACCAAGATTCCATTCCAGAAGGTTATCGACGACGCCGGTATCAAGCTTTCCGAAATCGATCACGTCGTACTCGTTGGCGGTTCGACCCGTATGCCAGCCGTTACTGAAGTTGTTAAGGAACTCACTGGTGGACGTGAGCCGAACAAGGGCGTCAACCCAGACGAAGTAGTTGCTGTTGGTGCAGCTTTGCAAGCAGGTGTTATCTCCGGCGATCGCACCGACGTGCTGCTTATTGACGTCACCCCACTCTCACTTGGAATCGAAACCAAGGGTGGAGTGATGACTAAGCTCATCGAGCGCAACACTGCTATCCCGACGAAGCGCTCGGAGGTGTTCTCTACCGCTGAGGACAACCAGCCAAGCGTTCTCATTCAGGTTTACCAGGGTGAGCGTTCCTTTGCTCGCGATAACAAGTTGCTCGGCACTTTTGAACTTTCGGGTATTGCTCCAGCTCCTCGTGGCATGCCACAGATTGAGGTCACGTTCGATATCGATGCCAACGGTATCGTGCACGTAGCTGCAAAGGACCGCGGTACTGGCAAGGAGCAGTCTGTGACCATCACTGGTGGTTCGGCTCTCTCGAAAGAAGACATCGAGCGCATGGTTAAGGAAGCAGAAGAACACGCTGCTGAAGATGCTAAGCGCAAAGAAGACGCCGAGGTGCGCAACACTGCCGAACAGCAGGTCTACTCGATCGACAAGCTCATTGCCGACAATGCAGACAAGCTTGACGATGCGATAACCACTGAGGTCAAAGAAGCAAACGATGCACTGCGCAAGGCTCTTGAAGGCGACGATCTTGAGGCAATCAAAAAGGCACAAGAAGAGCTGAATGCCAAGTCGCAAAAGATCGGCGAAGCCCTTTACGCTCAGGCTCAAGCTGAGCAGGCTGCAGGCGGTGCGACGCCAGGAAGTGAAGGCTGGACTGACGCAGCTCAAGCTGCTAAGAAAGCTGGCGAAGACGACGTCGTAGATGCGGAAATCGTGGACGAAAACGATCAAAAGGGCAAGAACTGAGCTTCTTGAACGCGATTGTGGCTGAGTGAAGCCCCGTGCTGATGCTCCATGCTCAACACAAATCTTCACGCTGTGGTGGCGCACGGCCGATGGGCGGTGCGCCACCAGCCGCAAGTGGAAAAGAACCAGGAAAAGCCAGATTGGGATCTCATAGATGTTGAAATCGCACGGGTATTGAGATCTCGCAGGTAATGGCCAGAACGTGATCGAGATAGATTTAGGTAAGGAGCCACGATGACTGAGGAAAATCTACACGACAACCGCGAAGCTGAGGAAACTCCGTTAACTGAAGCGCAAGCTGGTGAATCTGCGCAGGTGAACGAGGAAAACTTGGGCTGTGAATGTGAGCGGGAATCTGCAGGTGAGGAAAACTCCGCCGAGGAAGAATCGCAGCAGGTTGAACTGTCTGAACTTGACCAAGCTTTGCTTCGCATCACCGAACTTGAGGATGAAGTAGCACGTCGCAAGGCTGATCTGTACAACTTGCAGCAGGAATACAGCGGGTACGTCAAGCGTGCTAAGGCAGATGCGGTCAACCAGCAAGCATTTGGAGTGTCAAAGGTATTAGAAGCGCTCATGGGAGTGCTTGATAATGCCGATTTGGCACGTCAGCACGGCGATCTTGAAGGGCCGGCAGGCGCGGTCGTTTCAGAACTCGAAGCAACCCTCGAACGCAATTTTGGACTCAAACGTTTCGGCGAAGTCGGAGAAGCATTCGATCCAGAAGTGCACGAAGCACTCATGCATCAGACCTCGGAAGATGCGGAAACTGAACACGTTGCCCACTTGATTCAGCCTGGATATCGGCAAGGTGAAAAAATTCTGCGCCCGGCACGCGTGGGAGTCGTTTCGCCACAGTAGGAGGGTGAAGCTTAATGGCAAGTCAAGATTGGATGCACAAGGACTTCTATGCCACTTTGGGCGTAGAAAAATCTGCGTCACAAGACGAAATAAAAAAGGCGTACCGCAAACTGGCGCGCAAGTATCATCCCGACCAAAATCCGGGTGATAAAGTAGCTGAGAACAAGTTCAAAGAAGTTTCTGAAGCTTTTCAAGTGCTTTCGAATGAGCAAGACCGCCAGCAGTACGATGCGATTCGGACGATGTCTGGTGGGGGTGCGCGTTTTTCACCTGGTGCTGGCGGTGCCGGCGGCTTTGAGGACGTTTTCTCCTCGATGTTCGGCGGTGGGAATGTTCGATTCAACACCGGAGGTGGCACTCCAAATCCGGGCTTTGAAGATATCCTTTCTTCGATGTTTGGCGCTGGCGCACCAAAAGCGGATTCACACAGTGGTTTCGGTGGCTTTGGCGGCTTTGGATCGCGGCGTCGCGAGCGTGGCGACGACGTTACCACCAGTGCGTCTATCCCGTTGCGTGACGCAATCGGCGGCACCACGGTTTCGGTGACGACGCCGTCGGGCAAAGTGACTGCACGCATTCCCGCAGGTGTGACTGACGGACAAAAAATCCGTATTAAAGGTAAAGGTCAGCCAGGAATTAACGGCGGTGAACCGGGCGATATTCTTATCAAAGTCGCGGTGGAACCTCATCCCGTCTATGAGCTGCGTGGCAAAGACGTGTACGTCAATGTGCCGGTGGCTTTTGATGAAGCGGCCTTGGGAGCAACGGTTGATGTGCCAACCCTTTACGGAGAGACTGTACACGTCAAAGTGCCTGAGGGATCTTCTTCAGACAAAACGCTGCGAGTGCGTGGTCGGGGAGTGCAGCCCACAAAAGGCGAGGCAGGCGACATGTACGTCCGCTTGAAAGTAGTTGTGCCCAAGAAGATGTCGGACGAGACGCGTGCAGCCGTTGAAGCGTTTAGAGATGCTTCAGAGGGTGCTGATCCCCGAGCCGAATTCCAAAAAATGGCTGAAGTGTAAGGCTGAAGTGTAAATCTAATCGGAAACGATAGAATTTATATTGAAGTGGGATAGATTAAGTTCTGAGAGGAGGGGCGATGGCTAAGGTTTCACGCAGTGCGCCAATATTGACGGTATCGGTTGCTGCTGAGCTCGCTGGAATGCACCCGCAAACCGTGCGTCAGTATGATCGGCTCGGGCTTGTGGTAGCTGGGCGAACCCGTGGTGGTGGTCGTCGCTACTCTTTGAACGACGTCGATAAACTGATTGAAATTCAGCGTTTATCTCAAGATGAGGGAATCAATCTGTCTGGGATATCGCGCATTTTGAAGCTACAAGCCGATGTGGAGCGCTTAACTGAGCAGCAGATTCGTCTTGAGAAACAACTTGAGCGAGTGCGGCAATTGGGCGAGTTTATGCGTGATGAACTCGAGCGGCAAAATCGGCGCGAACGGCGCGTTTTTGCAGCTACTGCTTCTGGTGATGTGACGATGGCCGAGCGTATGGACCTTTTGCGCCGCGCGCTTCGCAGGCAAGCTACTAGTAGCGAAAATCAAGATGTGGTGATCTGGAATCCACGTAATATGATCGTTTTGCCTGATGAATCGCTATAACATCGCGGAGTGATAAGAGTTACTTGCCAAGCAGGGCACGGCACGAGGAGAGTCTGGGTGAGAAGATGAATCGCTTAGAATCACACGCTACTGCCAATACTGCGCGTCAAGCTGCGGTGCTCGTCTTGCTGTCCAGTGGGGACGGCGAGACGAGCATTTTGTTTACCGAGCGTGCCCGGAGTATGCGTTTTCAAGCTGGGCAAATTTCTTTCCCTGGCGGTTCGCGTGATGGTGTGGAATCGGCAGAAGAAACAGCTGTGCGAGAGTGCTTCGAAGAAGTGGGAATCAACCCGGAGCAAGTGAGTATTCAAGGCCGACTCCCAGAAGCGATATTGCGTGGCAATCTTTTTCACGTGGTGCCAGTGCTTGGCCGGTGGCGTGCGGATATAGCGTCTTGCAGGCCGAATAAGGATGAGGTGGAGCAGATTCACCTCATCTCGGTGGACGAACTAACTGATCCTGCCAATCGCTGTACCTGGCATTTTGCAAATGAACAGGCCAAAACTGGCAAAGAATTAGTGCACAGCGGACCCGCTTTTGTGGTGCGTGACCTGTTTATTTGGGGTTTGACGGCCGACATCACAGATGCACTTTTGAAGTTAGCGGGGTGGGAGCTACCCTGGGATCGCGAGCGATTCGTGCCGGTTCCGCCGCGCTTTTTGGGAGCTACGACTGGCCTAAATCCAAAATGATCGGAAGGGAATCTGCTCGGCAATGATGGCGTTTGTTCACCACGATGACGCGGGCGCAACCGCATCAATCGCCAATATCGAGAAAATCTCCAGGCTGCTCAGCAACACCGCTGGCCACATAGCTGCCAAAGCGAGCTACTTTCGTCAATTGCCAGCCTTGGGCTAGACCGTTGAGTGTTCCTGCAATAAACGCTTCGTCCACGCCGCAAGTGTTTGCAATATTGCATTCGAACGTGCCGATGAGTGCGACGTCGTGATCAGGCTCGATAGCTGCGGCGCCGGAGCCAAAGGAGTGGATGAGATACCACAGAGAGCTGGCCCTGGCGTGAGTGCGCAGAGAATTGAGTTTTTCTGCTGTGATGGCATTGATTGCTTCGCGTTGGGATACCACGATGCCATAAATACCAGCAATAATGCCATGAGTATCAGCATTTTCGCCTCTTGCGCTGATTTGCTCAAGTTCTGAAGCCGAGTGCGCAGCGAGTACGACTTTTACCTGCTGGGTATCGACGAAATCATGCCAGGCAGGGAAGTGTTGGTGCAGGTGGGTGAGTGCTTCAATATCTGCTACGAATACGAGTGCATGAGTGAATTGCTCGGGAGCCAATTGGGCGGAATTGATGAGTTCCTCTGCGTCAATATGCGTGCTAGCAATTCCTAAGGCATGCAAATTTCGTTCAATATGACTGGTATTTAAGGCGTCACGGCTGGCGTCTTGAGCGCCGGGAAGTGTGGGAAGTGTATGCAAAGCCTCGCCTGCCGCGTGGGAGTTCGCGGTTGAAATCAGATAAATAGGCAAGAGGCGATGCTTTGGTGGTGTTGATGATGAATTCATAAGACCCCCATTTAGCTGTGCGTAATATTCCCAAAGCAATCAGAATAAAACGAGTGTATCAGCAAATAAGCGCTTATGTTATCCGAGTTATCGCGGTTAATTATGCCGATTCGATTTCAATTGCCGCTATTGCTGCTTGGGCAGCTCGACGCGCAGATGTAATATCCTGTGCTCGAGCTGCGGCAACGGCCATGCGACGGCCGGGGTGAGCGTGTGGTTTGCCAAAAATTCGCACGAGCGCGCAAGGGTCTACCAGGGCTGCTTCGATGCCTCGGTAGCGTGGGTTTGTAACGTCAGCCTGAGCTTTTAATGGTGCCGACGCCGCTGGGCTAAGTAGCGTTGTATCGATTGGTAGCCCAAGTATCGCGCGAGCGTGGAGATCAAATTCGCTTTGCGATTGTGAAGCTAGAGTTACGAGACCGGTGTCGTGTGGGCGAGGTGAGAGCTCGGAGAAGAATACGTCGTCGCCTTTAATGAAAAGCTCAACGCCAAAGATTCCTAAAACCGGATAGTCTTCGTGTTGGGATTCTTCGGCTAGGGCATCAATAACTCTGCCTGCGATTTCTTTCGCTCGCTCGAGCGCGAGTGGACTCATAGGCTGTGGTTGCCACGACTCTACGTAATCGCCGTTTTCTTGGCGGTGGCCAATTGGCGCGCAGAAACTCGTTTGGATTTTGCCGTTTTCGAGGTGGCGCACGGTGAGCAGTGTTATTTCGTAGTCGAAATCGATCTGGCCTTCTACAATAACTCGGCCAGTGTTGGCGCGGGCGCCCGCGCACGCTTCATCCCATGCAGCTTCTAGTTCTTCTGCTGTTGTGACGCGAGATTGACCGTGACCAGAGGAGGACATCGTCGGCTTGACGAAGCATGGAAAACCGATTGCCTTGGCTGCTTCGCGAAGTGACTCGAGCGAATCGGCGAAAGCGAAGGTGCTGGTAGGGACGCTTGCTTTGTTGGTAGCAAGGGTGCGAATACCTTGGCGGTCGAAAGTGAGTTGCACGATTGTGGCCGAGGGGGCTACCCGAATCCCGTCCTGAGCAGCCTGAGTAAGTGCCTCGACGGCCAATTTTTCCACTTCGGGAACAATGAGGTCTGGTTGCGTCTCGTTGATAAGCGTGGTGACGGCGTCGGCGTCAGTCATATCGATGACGGCGGATTGCGCAGCAACGCTCATAGCAGGCGCGTTTCGGTAGGTATCGCAGGCGATAACGTGGCAACCAAGGCGCTGAAGTGAAATGGTGAGTTCTTTGCCGAGTTCTCCGCTTCCCAGGAGGAGGATACGGATAGGTAAGGTGAGCGGGAAGTGTGCTGCATGAGAAGTCATACTTATATTTTACTTTTGACAGGCAGAGCGTGTGTTGTGTCCGAATATTGTTACGGTTTTGTCTCACATAGAAAATTTTGGACCAACGGATCGGAAATATTTCTTTAAGATTTTCAGTAATCGCTTTAATTTTCATCAGTGTGAATATAGCCTTATAACGTGCGATGATGCACAGTCACGATTCCCATACGGACGCATTAAAGGGGAAAATATGCGTAAGAAGCTAATGCAACTTGCGGGGCTAACTGTCGCTGCAGGTTTAGTTGTCCCATTCGGAACAAGCATTTCAGAGGCCGCGCCAGTAGGGTCATACTCTACAGGGGCATCAATTGTGATCAGTGAAGTTTACGTGCGTGGTGGTAGTAGTGATGCTAGATTCCGTGATTACGTTGAACTATACAATCCAACAGATAAGGATATTTCGCTTGATGGAATGTCGATTCAATACTTCACTAAAGACAAGCTCAGCAGTAGTAATTCCTTCGCTTTACACGGCAAGATTGCTCCAAAAGGATATTTCCTTCTTGTTGGAAAAGCAGGGAATTCTGGCACTGAATCTCCTTTGAAAGCAGATCAGGAAACTACTCTCAACGCTTCAGCAAGTGCAGCGACAATTGTGCTTGCACAGGGGACGCAAGCACAAACGTTATTTGACGGAGACCAGAGTGCAAACACCGGCGTAATCGATACTTTCGGTTGGGGAGCTACGAAATCCTTTGAGGGGAAGGCACACAAGGCACAAACTGCTGGAGGAACTTCCTATCAACGTGCCGATGGTGGCATTGACACAAACGACAACTCGGTAGATTTTTCGGTTAAATCAGCAACTCCGCAGTACAGTGGCGGCGATGCTACTGGCGCATCGGGAAACAATGAACCAAAAGATCCTAGTTCGGGAAATACCGATTCTACGAACTTGCCTGTTGATATTCAAGAAGTCACGATTGCCCAAGTGCAGGGTGCGGGAAGCCAAAGTCCGTTACAAGGGCAGAAAGTCAAGACGCAAGGTATTGTTACCGGAGTCTACCCTACCGGAGGGTTCGACGGAATATATATCCAAACGCCTGGTACTGGCGGCAAGAATGACGACGGCGTTTCGGACGGTCTGTTTGTATACAGCAAAACTCTCGCCCAAAGTGTGAAAATTGGAGATTACATTTCTGTGGTTGGTGAGGTGAACGAATATTATAGTCTCACGCAATTAAAGGCTATGAGCTGGGAAAAACTCGAGAAAACTGCAGAGGTTGTGGATCCAGTTCCGGTAGTCATCGATGCTGCGCCTACTGAGGAAGCAGATCGTGAGGCGCTTGAAGGCATGTTGATCGCCGTAACTGGAACTCATACCGTTACCAACAACTACGACACTAACAAGTATGGACAAGTGGGTTTGGCGATTGGTGCCGAGCCGTTGATCCAACCTACCGAGATGTTCAATCCGAGCGAAAATCCTATTGGCTTCAAAGCAATGAGCGAGGCGAATGCGAAGCGAAAAATAACGTTGGACGACGGATCTAGCTGGTCGTATTTTGGCAGCAAATACAAGAATGATTTGGTGCCGGTTCCATACCTCAACGTCAAGGATCCACTTCGAGTTGGTGCTCACGTGACTTTTAAGAAACCAATGATTTTGGATTTCCGGTATCAGTGGAATTACCA
Organism: Arcanobacterium pluranimalium; assembly: GCF_016907845.1. Lineage (GTDB taxonomy): Bacteria > Actinomycetota > Actinomycetes > Actinomycetales > Actinomycetaceae > Arcanobacterium_A > Arcanobacterium_A pluranimalium. The sequence continues at coordinate 105,691 of NZ_JAFBCS010000001.1, read as the reverse complement.
GCCAACGGAACCTGTGAACGTGATGGGTGCTGATGATCCAAACTCGTATGTGGACAATTCTAAGGATTGGATTACAATCAGCAACAATAAGCGTCCTGCGGCTCCTGGAAACTTTGGTGGAGACGTAACGGTATCGTCATTCAATGTTTTGAATTATTTTGTGTCGTTGGGTGCGCAGGAAGCCAAGTGCCAAGGCTGGCCTGATCGTAAGGGCGAACCTATTACCGCGAATAAATGTAGCGTACGAGGCGCCTACACTGAGGCTGCGATGAAGCGTCAGCAGACGAAGATCGTGGCGGCGATTAATGCTCTTGATTCAACGATCATCGGACTTGAGGAAATCGAGAACTCGGCGAAATATGGAAAACCACGTGACACCGCCTTGGACAACTTAGTTCGAGAACTCAACAAGGCTGCTGGTTACGATAAATGGACGCGGGTAGCGTCGCCGTCGGCAGTACCTCAGTCCGAAGACGTTATTCGACTTGCCTATATTTACCAGAGCAAAAACGTGAAGCCAGTGGGAGAATCAAAGATCCTCATTGGAAATGAATTCATCAGTGGCTTTGCTCGCGAGCCTTTGGCTCAAGAATGGCAAGGTGTAAATGCTCGTGGTGAAGGATTCGGGCAGACCTTCGTGACGGTTGTTAATCACCTGAAGTCAAAGGGATCGCAGGCAACTAAGATTCCTAACGATGTCGATAAGGGACAAGGAAAGAACAACCTGCTTCGGGTGGAGCAAGCTAAGGCGATGCTTGCATGGGTCGAGCAAAACTTCGCGCAAAAACCAGTGTTTATCTTGGGTGATATGAACTCCTACACGGAAGAAGATCCACTTCGCACCATTGAGAACAAGGGATATGTAAGCATTGCAAAGAAATACAACGTCAAGAACCACTCGTATCAGTTCAGTGGTATTATTGGCTCACTCGACCACGGTTTCGCCAACCCGGCTGGGGAAAAGATGCTGGTAGGAGCTGATGTTTGGAACGTCAATGCAATGGAGCCAGCGGCTTTTGAGTACTCAAACTACAACATGAACGTCAAGGTCAACGATCTGTTTGATACTACGCCATACCGGTCTTCCGATCATGATCCGATCAAGTTTGCTCTCAAGCTTGGGAAGGTAGCAGATGTTCCAAATGCCGACGACGCAACCCAATGTGTGAAGCCAATGGGGCACGTATCTAAAGTGTTCCCGAATACCAAAGCAATTGAGGACTGGGGTAAGAAACATCCAAACAATAAATTTGGGATGAAGAAAGCGAAGAAGAACAATGGGGTTGCAACCCATTTCTGCGGTTTCACTCCAAATTCACCCGTGAAGTTCTACTTCTACACGGATGCAAAGCTCATCGGTGAATCAACGACGACGGCAACTGGAGAAATCGCATTTGACTTTGCTGTTCCTGCTGTCGCTGAGCCAGGTCTGCACTATGTGGTTGCCTATTCCGAAGTGGATTCGTCGGTAGCTGCGATGCAGGTACTCGTTGAACCAGCGACTGCCGCAGGAGCTGGTGGAGCTGACGCTAGTGCTACCGGAACTGCCGGTGTTGGAGGTTCAATGAGCGGGGATGGCAATCGACTTGCCACCACAGGTTCCGACAATTTGACGATTGCACTTAGTGGCATTGTGCTGGCGCTCGTTGGTGCAAGCCTTGTGAGCGGAATCGGATTTGCCAGAAGAAAGAAGTAACAGTGTAGGTGATTTCAGCGATCGCTAATTGTTAGGGGAGCACTTCAAAGGAAGTGCTCCCCTAACTCAGTTAACAAAGCCACCGTTATTTATGCGCGACCTAGTGATAGACCTACTAATACCTTTTGGTACGTGCGTGTTCGTTATACACGCGCGTGAACGGCGTCTTCAATTTTTTGACCGGTGGCGGCGTCGATGTTCTTCCAGTAAGTAAATGCACGCTCACGAACTACACTCGACGCTTTGACCAACATGTCGGCAACAGTTTCAACCAGATCAGTGACCTCTTCGGGGGTGTAGACTTCGCGTACAAGGGTTCCGGCTTGTGTGAAATCGTCGTCGTCCTCACGTAGCGTGTAGGCAGCACGGATCATCTCGCCGTCGGCCTCCCATGAGTTTTCCACAGTCCCTTCGAAGTCCGAATAAGGTTTTCCGTAGGAATTAGGAGCGTAAGTAGGATCTGAACCGTTGTGGTGATACGCCATTGGTCCGTCCTGCTTATAGGTGAGGACAGCGGCGTTCTTTGGTTGGTTAATGGGGAGCTGATCGTAGTTCGGCCCGATGCGGTAACGCTGGGCATCCGCATAAGCGAAGACGCGTCCGAGTAGCATCTTGTCGGGCGAGAAACCGGTTCCAGGCACGAAGTTCGAAGGGGCGAATGCTGCTTGTTCGATCTGTGCGTGATAATTTTCCGGATTCTCGTTGAGTTCGAATTCACCCACGTCAATCAGCGGGTAGTCATGGTGCGACCACGTCTTCGTCAAATCGAATGGGTTGATGTGGTAGGTTTTTGCTTCCTCATAAGGCATGATCTGGACTGAGAATCGCCATTTCGGGAAGTTCCCTTCGGCGATCGCCTCGAAGAGGTCGCGTCGATGGAAGTCTGCGTCGACACCAGCAAGCTCTTGTGCCTCGGCGTTCGACAGATTTTCGACTCCTTGTTGGGTGTGGAAATGATACTTGACCCAGAATCTTTCTCCGCTTGCGTTGATCCACATGTAGGTGTGTGAACCGTATCCGTTCATGTGACGCCAAGACCGTGGCAAACCGCGCGGCCCCATAAGATAAGTGACCTGATGTGCGGATTCAGGATTGTTAGTCCAAAAATCCCACTGCATGTCCTCAGACCGTAGACCAGAGTCTGCAGTGCGCTTTTGTGAATGAATGAAGTGCGGGAACTTCATTGGGTCACGAACAAAGAATACAGGCGTATTGTTACCTACAATGTCAAAATTGCCTTCATTGGTGTAGAACCGCAGAGCAAATCCTCGAACGTCGCGCCAGGTGTCTGGTGATCCGAGTTCACCTGCAACAGTTGAAAATCGAGCGAGCATGCGCGTCTCACGACCGGGCTGGAAGAGATCCGCCTTGGTGTAATGCGAAACGTCGTGGGTAACACGGAAGACGCCGAACGCTCCCGATCCTTTGGCGTGTGGGCGGCGTTCAGGAACGGATTCGCGGTTGAAGTGCGCGAGGTTATCCACAAGATGAACGTCATGAAGAAGGAGTGGTCCCAGATCGCCTAAAGTAAGCGAATTTCTATCAGATTCTGCTGGGGCGCCGTTGTACATCTGGGAACCGGTTGAGCTACCGATGTTGTTGCTGTTCTTTGTCATTTTTCCTCCTCATTAGTCAACGTTCGAATAACCTTTCTAACGTTTTTGGATCATTTTCAAATTATCGAATTTGGTTGAGGTAGGGGAGGGATTTAGGTGAGAGCTGAATTAGAAAATATTCAGAAAAGCAGTGACGCGTATAACCTTCATATCTATCAAATTATCCAAAAAATTTAATCTCTTAACTGTATGCTGGTGGCGATCTTTGTATTTAAAGGAGAAAATATGGCAACGGTTCGTAGGATTATTAGTGTTCCAATAATTTTCTTGCTGGTCTTTGGAACATTTATCGGAATTGATTCTTCTGCTTTTGCCGCAAGTGGCATTAATGATCTCCGAATTACCGCGTCAGGACCAGCTCAATCGGTGGCACAGAACACTGCCACCTATAGTGTTTCTGTTACGGCAGTAGGTAATCCTAGTGGACCGTCCTCACCTGCAGATGGTGCCGTTGTAAAGCTTCAGTTCCCAGGAGGAACGAACGCCAAAATTCCGACCGACTGTGTCGCTAGTGGTGGTGCTACTTGTCCAAGCGATTGGACTTTGGACGCGGCAAATTCTCTGATTACCGGCACTATTGGTAGTTTGCCCACCAACGGTAAAATTGATTTTACTTTCTCAGACACCCTTCCCACGGCATCTTCAGCTTCAATGACGGCAACTATTACGGTACCGGCAGGTATGACGGATCCAGATACTAATACCAATACTTCTACCGTAAACACGGCAATTCCTACCGGCAATATCAGCGTTATTGGTACCGCGGCAAAGACGACAGACCCCGCAACGACGTTCATAGATTCAGTGACTACCACTGGGAGTGCTCCATGGATGGACAGCACTGTATGGACTGTAACCATTGCTAATAATGGACAATTTGATGCAGTGAATGTTAAAGGTCGTTTCACTTTAGAACCGTCATATGCTACTGCAACTTTTGATCAGAATTATAGCTGCATTGCCGGCGGTTCGGCAGTCTGTCCTCCCGTAACGATATCGACATTTTCTTATGGCGATGCGACGTTTACAATTCCTAAACTGACGCCAAGATCGTCAATTACCTTGACGTTTACCTCTCATAATAAAACTGAGTATTGTGACTTAGGCAATATTGCTGTCGGTTTACGAGGGACGGTTACTGCCGATGGGTACGTGACAAATAATTACTGGAAAAATGCCCAGTTGAACAAGCCTTGTCTTTATATTAATGGTGTGACCACAATCGCTCCTGCTTCCAATCCGACGTCTGCGCTGGCGGATGGAACGGCGCTACAAGCTGGACAACCTTACGTTGTTACTTGGACTTTGACGAATAATTCAGGAGTTGATGCGACCAGTATTATACCCAACCAAGCTATATATGTTGGTGATCCGGCAACTAATACCGTGACGAATCTGAACTGTGCATCTACTGGCGGTGCTACGTGCCCAAATGTTCCGCCAGTGGCATCTAATGGAACGAATCAAGTAGGAGTTCTTGGTTACGTATATTACACAGATGGTGTTCCAGTGGATATGCCCGCTGGCTCTACTCTTACATTCACATATACAGTCACTCCCAACTTAGGCTGCGGAACTGCAAACAATTGGACAATCCAATCCTATGTATCAGGTAATGGATACAGGTTGCAACAGCCGGTGAAAACGCCGCGTAACGTGCAAGCGCAAACGTGTGGGATTATTGATATGAGCGTCTCTGCTGCGTTGGTAAGCGATCCAAGCACGCCAATCGTTGCAGGCCAAGTGATCAAAGAAGGTGAAAATGTTCTCTATACCGTGACGCTTACAAATAATTCTGGCGTTACCGCTAATAACGTATTGTTGGGAAGCAAGTATCGAGATCTTTGGAATTGGGCAATTGGTGTTGATGGCTCCACGGGAGCTGAGCCTGTCTGCGTTGCTACTGGCGGAGCCAACTGCCCGACGGTATGGCCATCGAATCCAACTACTCAAGTTAATTCGAACTGGTTGCCTATACCGAGTGATCAACCTGTAGAAATCGGTCAAATGCCAGCTGGCTCTTCGATTAAAGTGACGTTCCAGCTCAATCCCAGTTCGAAGTTGTGTAATATTCAAGATCTTAAGCTGAACAACCCAACTTTTACTTTTAGTGCGGACGCATTCCAGCCACTATCCGTGTGGTATCCGAATGCGGCTAAATTGGATGCGGGAGCCTGCGTTACATACGCGATTGATACAACCTTAGCCATGGCAAAAGATCCAAGCGTGGTATTGAATCCAAACTCTATACTGGGCTACGGCACCGACTTAACTTCTACAATTACCTATACCAACACCTCGAATCTTACAGCGACGAATCCGACACTTGACGCAGTAGTACTTGATTGGTTTGACGTCGCGTCGTGGCGTGGTCCAATCACCTGCCAGGCAAAAGGTGGTGCTACCTGCCCGGATGTATCCCAACTATCGCTCCCTGCGGACGGAATACCTCTGGGTCAGTACCGGATTATTCAAAGTCTGGAAAATTCTGGTGGTCTTCCTGTTCCAGATATGCCAGCAGGTTCTTCTTTGTCATTCACTTTTGGGTTTACATGGCAACCAAATTCGACTCAATCTCTCACGGATTTTGTGATATCTTCTACTGCTAACGCTGATTCGATGGCGCAAAGTGCTCAAGGGACCGCGCAGTTTCAAAATATAAACTTCGATTTGGTGTCCACTTTGGGTATTCTCAACGCAGACGGAACACCAGCGCCTAACTCACTTCCAGCAAACGCGCCGGTTGTGTTAGAAGGAACGATCGTTAATGGAAAAGGTTTAGCGATTAGTGCAGATGCAGTATTCCAGTTGCCATCTGCTCAGAACTTTGTTTTCGATGGCGTAGATAAGATTGAATGTGTTCCAAACGCCGGCGGGGTGTGCCCTACGTTCACCTACGATGCGATAACTAATCAGGTTAGAGCATCATTTGGGAATATCAATGCCGAGCCTTACAAGATCCGAATTCATGGAAATACGGGAGTTGTGAAAGCTGTTTCGGCCGCGGCTAGTTTGACTGCAAATTCAAATGGCATATTCGCATATGCAAAAGAAATCAATGCTGATTCCAATACTGCGTCGGTAACTTACGGGATTGACAATGTCCAAGTTAATTTCTCTGCTTCCTATGTGGTGAAGACTATTGACCAATACGGAACCGTTACAGCAGGCCCGCCAGTAGATTTAACTTTGACTGGCAAGGTTCACTGCGTGGCGCAGGGAGATTTTGCTTGGTCAATTCCTGCAGCCAAGGGTTCGGAAACCACGTCGATGTGGACAACGCCGATTTGGACTCAAGACACCTGTGCTTTCCAGCCGGATATGAATGGCTTGCCAGCAGGATATGTTTGGGACAATATCACCGTGGTTTCACAGGGAACTAGCGGAGGAAGCACCCCGCTTGAGGTGGACAAGAGTGAAACCGTGCGCATCGATGCTGTCATTCGAGAGCTCCCGTCGGGTTCTGTAACCGTTAAATATGTCGATGCAGAAGGAAACGAGATTGCACCTTCTGTTACGGACACCGCAGGTGGGACTATCGCTGGGACTCCTTATGATGTTACAGATCATAAAGTTCAGGAGATTTCTTTTAACGGACGTGACTATGTGCTGTCATCATCCCCAGTTGACAATGAAATAGGGGTAGTTATTCAAGGAAGTACCGTAGTCACATACGTGTATGATCTGGTGCCACTTCCAGTCGATATACAAATTCCTCCTGGTAACAATGAGGCTCCATCGCCAGTTCTCGCTGATTCTGAGTTACCCTTGGCTAAGACTGGTGGAACTTTAGGTGCGGCGCTCGGCGTCACTCTTGCTCTCCTCTTTGCTGGGTTTGTAGGACTGCTAAGTAAATCTCGCCGTCGCGAACTTTGAGTTTCTTACCAAAGAAGGATTAGACAATTCGATATAGGAGTTGTAGCTACGTTCCGTGGGGGTGTCACCGCTTTGTTGGTGACTCCCCCCACGGGCATAATGGCATTTATGACCAGATCAATCAAGATACGCCCCGCTCAACCAATGGACGCTGAGGAAATTGTTCAGCTCGCACGCCCGTACGATGTTACGTTCGATGCGCATAAGCTAGAATTCTCCTTTGCGCTACCAGATTCCTCTGCGTATTGGGTTGCGCTCGCAGAAGATGACGGCGCGATGGCGGATAATGATGCGATCGGCGTCGTGCATATTGTTGGATTCATTGTGGCGCGGGCACTCGGCCCAAATCAGCCACGACTAGTTGGCGCTGACTGGTTCTTGACCGATAATAATCTTGACTCGAGCGAGGTTATTGTGGCGACCATGCGCCTTCTGGAAGTGGCTCTTGGTGATATGCCTGCCTTATTCACGGTGCCGCAGAAAACTTCGCCGGTAGTCTTAGAAATTCTTTCGTCTCACGGGTTCCAACGGACAGGTGAAACTACCTCCAATTCTCATTGTCCGCAGTTGATAGAGCTCATTCGCTGATGACTAACGGTACTTTGTTAGATGGGGTAAGTATGCTCGGCGACGGAAGATATGCACCTTCGCCCTCGGGAATTTTACACGTGGGAAACCTGCGCACGGCGCTCTTGGCGTGGACGTATGCTCGCAGCTCGCAGCGTGGATTTCTGCTGCGCATTGAAGATCTAGACGGCCGTTCACGCCCGGAATTTGAGGCTGCGCAGTTACGCGATTTATCAGAATTGGGCATTGATTGGGATGGTGTGCCAATCCGGCAGTCTGATCGCGTCTCGATTTATGCGTCGATTACTGATGCACTGAGCGCCCAAAACTTAACTTTTGAATGTTACTGCTCGCGCAAGGACCTAGCCGAAGCCGCCAGCGCTCCTCACCATGAACTGGGATTTTATCCGGGAACGTGTCGTGATCTGAGCGTGCAGCAACGAGCCGAACGACGTTCTCTCACCGGCCGCGCTCCGGCGATTCGCCTGCGCTCCGAGGCGGTGAGCGTGGCTTTCACAGACGAAAACTACGGCAGACACAGCGGGCATTCTGACGACATCGTTTTGCGGCGTGGCGATGGAACATACTCCTATAACTTCGTGGCGGTTGTGGACGATATCTTGGGTCAGAGTACCGATCCGAGCCCGTTAATAGCTAGTGTTTCCGCTGGTAATGGCAATGCTGGCGAGGGAGTTGGAGATAGGAGTGGTAGCGGCAACGAGAAGCGTCCAGATGCAAGAGCCTTGTTAACGCCGCAGGTGACACAGATCGTGCGTGGAAATGACCTGCTTTCGTCCACGCCTCGCCAAATTTACCTGCAGAAATTGCTTGGATTCGAACCTCCGCAGTACGCGCACGTGCCGCTCGTCGTGAATCACGACGCCGTTCGTCTCTCGAAGCGCGACGGTGCGGTTACGCTGCCACAACTTCACGAACTGGGCATATCGACGTCGCAGTTAGTGGGCATGTTCGCTGAGTCGCTGGGATTCCCAGCAGTAGGCTCTGCACAAGAGTTTCTCGAGGTCTTCCAGCCAGAGCACATGAACAAAGAGCCGTGGGTTTTTACTGAGCCGAATGTTTAGTGTTGCTGCTGGTGTCGGCCGCAATGGCGAAAAATTGTGCGTTGGTGAGCGATGCCAAATCCTGTGCTCGCAGTGCCACTGATAAGTTTCTTTTCCCGCCGGAAACGAGGATTCTTTCGTGGATGAGCGCTGATTCGTCGATGAAAGTTGGGTAGAGTTTGCGCTGGCCAAGGGGAGAAATCCCGCCGGTCACGTAACCGGTAATCTTTTCGGCTTGAGCGGGGTTCATCATCGCCGCGTTTTTTGCTCCGGCGGCTTTTGCCAAGGCTTTCAAGCTAAGTTGTGACGACGCCGGCACAACGGCGACGACGGCACGCCCGTCACATTCGGTAAGCAAGGTTTTGAAAATACGCGCGGGCTCAATGCCGAGCACTGCGGATGTGTCGAGCGCATATCCATGTTCCATCGTGGCTGAGTGTTCGTATTCGAAAAGTTCATACTTCACGCCTGCGCTGTTGAGTGCTCGAAGTGCGGGAGTTCCTACTGGGTTGGACTTTTTGGCCACGTGCCGCCACCTTTCTTTTGTTTCTCGAACACTGCACATGAACATGCAACACTACACACAACACTGCACATAACACTACACATGTTGAGTGTTGTGTTGAGTGTTGTGTGTAGTGTTCGGTCACGTTGGCTGCATGGAGAACTTCATAGCAACGGGGTTACGTCACATCGCATCTATACCCAAATCCCTTCCGCTCCCGATCTGACACAACCTCCCATTTGCCCTGTTTGTGGACGCAAACCAGCTTACCTATCGACATGCTAAGTTGAGTGGAATAGACTCAACTATTATTGCGTTACATTGAGTGAATATTGACTTACATCAACAATCAGGAGAACGTCATGGACAAACTCACAACTAAATCACAGGAGGCGCTCGCGCAAGCGATCCAGAGTGCCTCCGCAGCAGGAAATCCGCAACTCGAACCACTCCATCTCCTCGCAGCTTTGCTCAAGCAAACGGGAGGTGTGGCAGTTGCGTTGCTGGACGCCGTCGGCGTTGATCGAAACGCAATCGCGGAACGTGTGCAAGCGCAGCTCACTGCGCTACCTGGAGCTTCAGGGTCTAGCGTGGCACAGCCACAAGCTTCCCGTAATCTCTCGCAAGTGCTCAACGACGCTGGTCAAGAAGCCAGTGCGCTGGGTGATTCGTTTATTTCGACCGAGCATCTTCTCCTGGCAATTTCTAGCTCGCACAGCTCGGCAGGAGATATTCTGCGCAGTGCCGGTGCAAACCGTGATCAGTTGTTTGCTGCTCTGCCCTCGGTGCGTGGCTCTGCAAAAGTGCAGTCTCCTGATCCGGAGGGCACTTTCAAGGCGCTCGAAAAATACGGCACAGATCTCACTCAAGCTGCTCGTGAGGGAAAACTTGACCCAGTGATTGGCCGCGATTCCGAGATTCGCCGAGTGATCCAAGTACTCTCGCGGCGTACGAAGAACAATCCAGTGCTGATCGGTGAGCCGGGCGTTGGTAAAACTGCGGTTGTTGAAGGGCTTGCGCAGCGTATCGTGGACGGCGATGTGCCTGAGTCTTTGCGTGACAAGCGCCTGATCTCGCTCGATATCGCAGGCATGGTTGCTGGAGCGAAGTATCGTGGCGAGTTTGAGGAACGCCTTAAGGCGGTGTTGCAAGAGATCAAAGATTCCGACGGCGAAGTGGTCACCTTTATCGATGAGCTCCACACGGTGGTCGGCGCAGGTGGAGGTGCTGAGGGTGCCATGGATGCGGGTAATATGCTCAAGCCGATGCTTGCCCGCGGCGAATTGCGACTCGTTGGTGCCACTACGCTCGATGAATACCGCGAAAATATCGAGAAAGATCCGGCGCTTGAGCGTAGATTCCAGCAAATTTTCGTTGGTGAACCGTCGGTCGAGGATACGATCGCTATTTTGCGTGGCATCGCACCTAAATACGAAGCGCACCACAAGGTGACGATTTCTGACGGAGCGCTCGTAGCTGCGGCAACGCTCTCTGATCGCTATATCTCTGGGCGCCAACTTCCCGATAAAGCCATCGATTTGGTAGATGAGGCGGCCTCGCGGCTGCGTATGGAGCTAGACTCTTCGCCTGAGGAAATTGACGTGCTCCAACGGCAGGTAGACCGCTTGCGGATGGAGAAAGCTTATCTGGAAGAGACCGATTCGGAAGACGACGCCGGTGCAGCTGAGCGTCTTGAGCGCTTGGAAGCCGAGTTGGCTGATAAATCTGAAGAGTTGGCTGGGCTCAACGCGCGCTGGCAGGCCGAAAAAGCTGGTCGTAACAAAGTGGGCGATTTGCGCGTAAAGCTCGATGAATTGCGTACGGAACTGGAAAAAGCTATCCGTGAAGGGCGCTATGAAGATGCTGGACGTATCCAAAATGGAGAGATTCCACAGGTGGAGCGGCAAATCGCGGAGGGTGAGTCTGAAGAATCTCAGGTTACAGACGCCGTGCCAATGATTGCTGAGCGAGTAGATGCAGAGGGTATCGCTGAAGTGATTGCTGCCTGGACTGGTATTCCAGTGGGTAGGCTCTTGCAAGGTGAGACGGAGAAGCTTCTCGATATGGAGAGCTACCTCGGCAAACGCCTCATTGGTCAAGATAGTGCGGTGCGTTCGGTGTCTGACGCGGTGCGTCGCTCGCGCGCTGGCGTGTCCGATCCGAATCGCCCCACCGGCTCTTTCTTATTCCTTGGTCCGACGGGTGTGGGTAAAACGGAACTGGCAAAAGCTCTCGCAGATTTTCTTTTCGACGACGAGCGCGCCATGGTTCGTATCGACATGTCTGAGTACGGTGAGAAACACTCCGTAGCACGCTTGGTGGGTGCTCCTCCGGGATACGTGGGTTACGAAGAAGGTGGGCAGCTCACGGAGGCAGTGCGGCGTCGTCCTTATGGTGTGGTGCTGCTAGATGAGGTCGAGAAAGCGCATCCGGAAGTGTTCGATATACTTCTCCAGGTGCTCGACGACGGACGCCTTACGGACGGTCAGGGGCGCACGGTTGATTTCCGAAATACGATCTTGATCTTGACGTCGAATCTTGGATCGCAGTTCCTCTCTGATCCTGAACTTGGTGTGCAGGAGAAGAATTCGGCGGTGATGAGCGCTGTGCGTGCTCATTTTAAGCCCGAGTTCCTCAACCGTTTGGACGACGTGATTATGTTCGAGCCGCTGACGATTGAGCAGCTTGGGAAGATTGTAGATTTGCAGGTTGCGCAAGTGGCGCAGCGGCTTGCCTCGCGCAGAATTTCGCTTGACGTGCTGCCGGCGGCGAAAGATATTCTCACTGTTGATGGTTATGATGCAGCTTTTGGTGCCCGCCCATTGCGTCGGTTGATTCAACGCGAAATTGGTGACCAGCTTGCCCGCATGCTCTTGGCTGGTGCAGTACAGGACGGCGATGCCGTGGTAGTTGACGCCGCAGATTTTGACCTGAGCGATTTTGAGAGTGTCGCAGGTGGTGGGAATCGTATTGACGGTGTTCATCAACGGTTAAAGCTCAGCGTGCAGAAGTGAATAAGTGGGTGTGTCGCTAAAGTCCTAAGGATTTCTTTCCGGTGAGATTATGATGGGAGAGATCTAAGGAGTTGAGCTGTATGGAGCACCATGAGCATTTAGGCGAACGCCAGCATCCCGGCGGGAATCAGGGGCATCCAGGTGAACGCCGAGCTCATCCAATCGTGCGCGAAATCCGGCACGATTTGAATGAGAAACCGTTTATCGCGATCTGGGAGGTTACCAGAGCGTGTGGGCTTGTGTGTGCACATTGCCGAGCCGAGGCGCAGCGTCATGCTGCGCCCGGCCAGCTCACCACTGAGCAGGGGAAAGACTTGCTGCGTCAACTTGCTAGTTATTCGAAACCTCTGCCGCTCGTCGTCCTTACTGGTGGAGACTGCTTCGAACGTGACGACCTCGTTGAACTGGTGCGCTACGGAACTGAACTGGGGCTTTCGATGTCGATTTCGCCATCCGTCACTCCTTTGTTCACCAAGGAACGCCTAGTTGCCTTGCGGGAGGCTGGCGGTAAGGCGATGTCAGTGTCGATGGACGGCGCAACTGCTGAAACGCACGACGCTTTCCGTGGCATCAAAGGCACTTTCGACAAAACTGTAGAAGCTACGAAAATCATCAATGAGGTGGGGTTCCGCTTGCAGATCAACTCCACCTTGACCCGCGGAAATATCAAGGAAGCGCCGGCTATGCTCGCAAAAGCGATCGAGTTGCAAGCCTTCATGTGGTACATATTCATGCTGGTACCAACTGGGCGTGGTGCTAATTTGAACATGCTTTCGCCGCTCGAGCGAGAGGACGTATTGCAGTGGTTACACGATGTGTCGGATCGGATTGCGATTAAGACGACGGAGGCGCCGCAGTATCGGCGTATTGCTTTCCAGCGTGCGCGAGCTGCTGAGACTGGGAATGCTTTGCCTGAGCATGGAGAGCTGTATTATTGGCTGACGCAAGAGACGACGCGTTTATTGGGAGCTACTCCGGAAAAGACTCGGGTTCCGCGCACGCCGTTGGCTGTTAATTCTGGCTCGGGGTTTGTGTTTATTGACCATGTTGGGGATGTGTATCCGTCGGGATTTTTGCCGATTCATGTAGGATCGGTGAAAGAAACGCCGTTGGCGCAGCTATATTCCGATTCGCCGGTAATGCGGCAATTGCGCAGCCCTGAGCTTTTTGGTGGGAAATGTGGAGTGTGCGAGTATAACCACTTTTGTGGCGGGTCGCGCTCCACGGCTTACGCCCTGACGCGCGACCCACTTGCTGCCGATCCATCGTGTGCGTATATACCTGAGGGTTACGCAGGTGAAATGCCTGCTACGTGGTGAGGATCCGCTCCTCGCGCGAGCCGCAGGAAGGCCACATTAAACGCGAGAAAGAGGAGCTCGGCGAGCAAAGGAATCGTTAGTTCGTTAGCGTAGTCCCGCAGTAGACCGCCCGTGCTCGGAAGTGCGGTGAGTTTCGTTAACGCAAAGATTGCTCCAATTGCAAAGACGATAATAGCTGCACGAAGTGCAATAACAATTCCGATTGCATAAATCTTGTGCCGAGTCGAAATAAGAGCTGTGCATATTGCCAGGACTTCTAATGCGATAATGGCGATACCTAGTGGCTGTGTGAGCCAATGGAGTGGGCTTTTTGCAAGCATGTAGAAATATGCGAACGTTGCTAGAGCTAGTGAGGGAATGATTCGACTGGCTATATTAAGTGCGGATGCTGCCGGCCGTTGTGAACTGATGTAAACGTTGTTGAAATTATTGTGCGTCATTGCTTTCTCGCTCACTGTTATAATTCGATTTGTTTCTGTTAGCTTCGCATTTCAGAAATATAAAGTCGAACATTTTATCTCAGTATAGCGGCGGGGGTGGATATGGGAAAATACCCATCTCCACCCCCACACAGCAGAGTTAGCCTGATAATAAGTCGATCAGCGCTGTACGTCGCCGCGGATAAATCCTTCAACTGATTCGCGGGCGATGTTATCGCGACGCTGCTCAGGTGGCGATTTCATCAGGTAGGACGAGGCCGAAAGGATTGGCCCACCGACGCCGCGATCAAGCGCGATCTTTGCGGCGCGGATAGCGTCAATCACGATGCCTGCTGAGTTTGGCGAATCCCAAACTTCAAGCTTGTACTCCATCTGGATTGGTACTTCACCAAAGGTCGTGCCCTCAATGCGCACGAAAGCAAACTTGCGATCTTCGAGCCAAGGTACGTAATCAGATGGGCCAACGTGAATATCATGATCGTTCACTGGACCAGTCATATTGGAAGTGACGGCATTGGTCTTAGAAATCTTCTTCGACTCAAGACGGTTGCGCTGCAACATATTCTTGAAGTCCATATTTCCACCCACATTGAGCTGGTAAGTGCGATCAATCCGCACACCGCGCTCTTCCATGAGTCGCACGATATCGCGGTGCGAAATTGTTGCGCCATACTGCGACTTAATATCGTCACCCACGATCGGCACGCCCGCAGCCTCGAACTTTGCAGCCCACTCAGGGTTGGAAGCGATAAACACCGGCAAGCAGTTCACGAATGCCACACCGGCGTCGATAGCGCATTGCGCGTAGAAACGGTCGGCTTCTTCTGAACCCACTGGCAGGTAAGAAACGAGCACATCTACCTGGGCATCTTTGAGAGCTTGCACAACATCGACTTCGGGAGCGTCAGATTCTTCAATTGTGGCCCGGTAGTATTCGCCGAGACCATCAAGAGTCTTGCCGCGGCTTACGGTCACTCCCATATGTGGAACGTCAGTGAACTTGTAGGTGTTGTTTTCACTGGCCCAAATAGCTTCGGAAAGATCCTTGCCAACTTTTTGTGCGTCTACGTCGAACGCAGCCACGAATTCGACGTCGTTCACATGGTAGCCGCCAAAATTGACGTGCATAAGACCTGGGATCGTATCGGATGGGTCTGCATCGCGGTAGAAATGGACGCCTTGCACTAGGGAACTGGCGCAGTTTCCGACGCCAACAATACCTACGCGAATCTTGTTCATATATTCTCCTCGTTTAGCCATGGTCTGGCCGAGATCGGATGGACGTAAATGTCCTAACATTTCGATCTTTCCACGTTGAAGCAAAATTATCAATTGTCTTAACAAATTTAAATCGGCTCAGTTAATACAGGCTCGCCAAAATCGGTCTCCAAATAACCAGTTTTTAAGAAGAAACTGCGGGCACGCACGTCGGTAAAATCCACATTTTACCTGCTCATACGCCTAAAAGGAGCCAGTGCGAAAAGCCGTGCGCCAATAACGTCAGGCTCAACCAGTTAATACTGTGGCATCGGAAGTTCGCGATAAATTCCGCGTGCCATGCAAATCTGGATCAATTCAACACCCACGTATATTGCCACGGGCAACATCATAAGGAGGATTCCCGAGTAGAAAAACGCAAAAAGGCATGCTACCCACAACAGCACATCTAAGATTCCTCGATTGACGTGCCCCCAGTAAAAATTGTGTGCACCTTGAAACCCAAAGAGCAATCCCAGGACGACGGCGGTGCCACGAGTTTTCTTTTCAGCGTCGAAACGTAGTGGGCGCTGCGGCGTCGTAAAACTACTGTAACTGGATGGGGTCGGGGCGACGTTCGGCGACGGCGGCTGCACCTGTTTGCGTCCGAACTGTGAGGGGTGAGCTCGCCATGCGGACATAAAATCAGGATGCACCTTGCTGAAAGATTCTTTAGCGCACGCACTCATGCCCTGCGGGCTGTGTCGCGAAAAGAGCGAACCTGGCTCGTAGATGTTGACGTCAACGTCAGCACGTAGATCAAGCAGCGGATCAGGCGCTGCGCTAAATACAGAGTTGTCACGTTCAGACTTCTGAGTCTTATCCTCCATGGAGCTAACTGTACCGGAAAACTTTGGATTCCCTAATTTTGCTTTTGGCGGCTCTATTTAAGTCCGTAATGTGACGCGCAACGTTCCGAATTTTGATAATCGCATTGACTTTGGATGCTGAGAAACTTATTCTTGTTCAGAATCAACGTCAGGCGCACGCCCGCGCTGCCCACGATGAAACCTTGAGAGGTTGGCATAACAGCGATGATTGCTTTGACTAAGCCCGACTCCACTCAATGTAGTGGAGCGATACCAATTCCTCCGCGTATCCCTGATGAAAATCCACTCCTTGAGTTTCTCAACTCGGATAGGTTTTCCGTTTTTCCCGGCTTCTGCGATGTGCATGTGCACTTCCGAGAGCCGGGTTTTTCTTATAAAGAGACGGTGGTAACTGGCACGAGAGCTGCGGCGCGAGGTGGCTTCACCGCCGTCGGCACTATGCCAAATCTCGATCCGGTTCCAGATTCATTGAAAAATATTGCGTTGGCGCAAGAATATATCGACGACGCCGGCGCCCCCATTAACGTTTACCCTTATGGTTCGATTACTGTTGCCGAACGAGGAGAGCGTCTCGCTGATCTGCACAACATGGCACCTTATGCGCTCGCGTTTTCCGACGACGGCATGGGAATACAGTCGCGTGAACTGATGCGCGAAGCGATGTTGATAGCCAAAGAGCTGGGAAAAGTGATCGCAGCGCACTGTGAGGATGCCCAGCTTAAAGGCAATGGTTATATCAACGACGGCGATTACGCGCGCGCCCATAATCACGTAGGTATTCCGAAAGAAAGCGAATGGCGTGAGCTGGAACGAGACCTCGAACTTGCGAAAGACACCGGCGTCGCTTTCCACGCGTGCCATATTTCCTGTGCTGAAAGCGTAGAACTCATGCGGCAAGCTAAAGCTGATGGCATTGACGCAAGCTGCGAAACCGCACCGCATTACCTTGTTTTCGACGATTCGATGTTGCAAGAGGACGGGCGCTTTAAGATGAACCCGCCTTTGCGTTCGCCTCGAGATCGTCTTGCGCTACTTGAGGCAGTCGTCGATGGCACAGTGGATATGATCGCCACAGATCACGCACCACATTCGGCTGCAGAAAAATCCCGCGGACTGGCCGGATCCGCTTTTGGCGTGGTGGGCATCGAGACCTCTTTTCAAGCAATATATACGCACCTCGTGAGGCCTGAGGTGATAACAATGGAACGAGCAATGCAGCTCTACGTGCATAATCCGCGCAAACGTTTCGGTATTCCATTGGGTGAGGACTTCAGTGTATGGGACTTGGAGTACGTCCAAGCGCTCGACCCTAGTGAGTTCCTTTCGAAAGGGAGAGCGACTCCCTTTGCTGGAACAGAGTTATTTGGAAAATGCCTGCTCACAGTATGTGGTGGGGATATTGCATATCTAGATTCTGCCGCGATTAGTGCAGAGGAAGGTCAATGATGATTCCACCAGCGAAATCGACCATGATACAAACCCTGCTCACAGTGATGCGCAACCGCGAAATCGCCCGCAATATTTTTGAAATAAAGCTGCGTGGGGATATATCGGCCATCAAAAAACCAGGGCAGTTTGTAAATATAAAAGTTCCCGGATTTTCCACGCGGCGCCCACTGTCCGTGTGCGACGTAACTGCGCCTGAAAACAATGCCGCAATAGCAGAGGTAACTGACGCGCAACGCGGGCGCAGCGGCGTCGTCACACTCATATATAAAGTTCTCGGCGAGGGGACGCGAGCGTTATCGCAGATAGGAGAGGGTGAAAGACTCGATGTTCTCCTCGGGTTGGGAAATGGTTTTGACGTTTCCCGATCAGGAAGCGATCCAGTATTGATAGGCGGCGGCGTTGGAGTGCCGCCTTTATTTTTGCTCGCGCGCCGGCTGGTTGAGTGCGGCGTAACGCCAAGAGTTCTCCTCGGATTCAACACTGCCAGCGAGGTCTTTTATGAAAAAGAGTTCCGCGCTCTCGGGTGTGACGTGCGCGTATGCACTGTTGACGGAAGTGCCGGCGAAACAGGTCTCGTCACGACGGCGCTCACGCAGCTCGCTCAGGAGGAACCGATCAGTTACGTGTATGCGTGTGGGCCGCACCCGTTGCTTGAGGCTATTGCCGCACTGGACGTCGCACCTGGGGAGTTGAGTTTTGAGGAGCGAATGGCGTGCGGTTTCGGGGTGTGTATGGGGTGTTCATTTCGCGCTGCCGACGGCGGGTATCGGCGTCTGTGTGTGGAAGGTCCAGTTGTGCGAGTGGAAGAGATGGCATGGAACAGCGACTGCGAGTGAATTTATGCGGGATTGACCTGGTGAATCCGATAATTCCGGCCTCGGGAACTTTTGGTTTCGGCTATGAGTTTTCGCAGCTTTACGATCTGAATATTCTGGGCAGTTTTGCATTTAAGGGCACTACCGGGCAGGCGCGCTTTGGTAATCCCACGCCGCGGGTGGCCGAATGTGAAGCGGGCATGCTCAATGCGATTGGCCTGCAAAATCCTGGTGTGGCAGAAGTGAAGCGCGTGGAATTGCCTCGGATTAAAGAGTTCTTTGCTAAGCCGGTGATGGCAAATATCTCGGGATTCACGGTTGAGGAGTACCAACACGTTGCGAGCGAATTGGACGAGGAAGCGAATATTGGCTGGTTGGAGCTCAATATCAGTTGCCCCAATGTGCATGGTGGTGGCGTGAACTTCGGTAGCTATCCTGACTCGGCAGCGCAGGTTACGGCAGCAGTGCGTGAAGTGACCGGCAAGCCATTGGTGGTGAAGTTATCGCCTAATGTGACCGACGTCGTGGCCGTTGCGCGAGCGTGTGTGGAGGCCGGAGCCAACGCTCTGAGCGTTATAAATACGCTGATTGGGATGCGTTTTGACCTCAAGACTCGCGCGCCGATACTTGCCAACCAAGTGGGCGGATTTTCAGGCGCAGCTATATTCCCGCTTGCTTTGCGGATGGTTCACCAAGTGAGCAATGCAGTAAACGTTCCGGTTATTGGAATTGGCGGCGTGCATAGCGCCGAGCAGGTGATCGAAATGATGATTGCCGGAGCGACGGCGGTGCAGGTGGGTACTGCAAACCTCGTTGATCCTTTCGCGTGCCCGCGCATCATCTCGGAGTTACCAGCGGTGATGGATCGCTTGGGTATCGACACTTTAGAGCAACTTATCGGAGAAATAGCACAGAAAAGGAATGGAGAATGAGATGGCCAAAGATGTGATTGTGGCGTGTGATTTTGCGGGTCAAAGTGCTGTAGAGGAGTTTCTTGACTTATTTGAGCGCCAAGAAACAAAGCCCTTTGTGAAAATCGGGATGGAGTTGTTTTACGCTAGCGGACCGCAGATTGTGCGGCAAATAAGGGATCGTGGCCACCGGATATTCCTTGACCTCAAATTGCACGATATTCCCAATACTGTGCGGCGCACGATGGCGGTGCTCAGTGAATTAGGTGTTGATATGTGCAATGTACATGCAGCAGGAACGATTGAGATGATGAACGCGGCGCGCGAGGGGCTGGCGTGCGCTGAGGGCACGCGACCAATACTGATCGCCGTCACTCAACTCACCAGCACCGACGAAGTGCGTATGCGCGATGATCTGCTGATAAATGAACCATTGGAGCGAGTGGTTGCGGCATATGCTGCGAATGCGCGGGAAGCAGGGCTTGACGGCGTCGTTTGTTCCCCGCTGGAAGCGGCGGGCGTCCATGAAGCTTGCGGCGCAGAGTTTCTCACCGTTACCCCAGGTATTCGTTTTGCGGAAAATGACGACGCCGATCAGCGGCGCGTCATGACGCCGCGAGCTGCGCGGGAGGCGGGTTCGGATTACATCGTGGTTGGCCGTCCGATCACGCAGGCAAAGGATCCTGTTGCTGTTTATGAGCAGTGCTTACGTGACTTTTGTGGTGAAAAGTTACGTTAATGCAGGTGGATGCAGAGTTGAGAGATGAAAACGATTGGGAGCGTGGGATGGAGAAGCAAATGAACGATACGAGCAGTGAGATTATTACGAAAGACCTCCTTGATATTCAGGCGGTGTTTTTTCGCCCCGATGATCCGTTCACATGGGCAAGTGGAATCAAAAGTCCAGTGTATTGCGATAACAGACTGATTTTGACGGCGCCTGCGGTGCGCAACCGGGTAGAGGAGGCCTTTGCACGACTGGTGAAATCACAGTTCCCGGCCGTTGAATGTTTAATGGGCACAGCCACAGCTGGAATCGCTCATGCCGCAATAGTGGCAGACAAGCTGGGTTTACCGATGGGATACGTGCGTTCGGGAAGTAAAGATCATGGGCGGCAAAATCAGATAGAGGGACGCCTGGAGCCGGGCATGCGGGTCGTCGTTGTGGAAGATCTTATTTCTACAGGTGGATCGGTGCTGGATACGGTAAAAGCGCTGCGTGAGGCTGGTGCGCAGGTGCTCGGCGTCGTCAGTATTTTTACCTACGGAATGGAACGAGCAAAGCGAGCTTTTGCGGACGCCGGTGTGGAGGAAGTTTCGCTTGTGACCTTTGATGATATTGCGCGTGTAGCAGCGAAAACGGGGTATATCGACGTCGCAAGTGTGGCAAAGTTGCTGGCTTTCCGCGCGAATCCGAGTGACGAATCGTGGCAAAACGCGCAGCTAGACGAGGAGAATTGAGATGGCGGCGGAAAAGAACACGCTGACCGCGGCGGGGAATCCTGCGGGCGATGCCGCGGGGAAGCTCACGGCAAGATCCGCAGCAAAAGTAGCGCGCAGCCTCATTGATATTCTCGATTTGAATGTGGCGGAGATTGAGCAGCTTATCGCGCGCGCAGTAGACATTGCCGACAATCCTGAAAAATATTCGCGTGCATGTGCAGGAAAGAAGCTTGCCACACTGTTTTATGAGCCGTCCACTCGCACGCGGCTCAGCTTCGAGGCGGCAATGTACGAGCTAGGTGGCAGAGTGCTTGGTTTTTCTGAGGCGAGCAGCTCGTCGGTAGCTAAAGGTGAGAGTGTGGCGGATACAGCTCGGGTTATCTCGTGCTATGCCGATATTGTGGCAATGCGGCATCCGTTCGAGGGGGCGCCGCTGGTAGCGGCGTTGAATGCGAGCGTACCGGTGATTAATGCGGGCGACGGCGGGCATAATCACCCAACCCAGACACTCACTGATCTTTTGACGATTTATCGAGAAAAAGGGCGATTGAGCGGGCTGACCATTGGCTTTTGCGGGGATTTGAAGTATGGGCGTACGGTTCATTCCTTGGTGAGAGCTTTGGCGCGGCATGAGGGGATAAAGATGGTGTTCATTTCGCCCGCAGAACTGCGGATGCCGGACTATATTGGCGCCGATGTGCTCGGAAAATGCGGTGTTGAAGTGATGGAAACTGAGAGTTTAGACGAAGCGCTACCGTACCTTGACGTATTGTACATGACCCGTATTCAGCAAGAACGGTTCAAGGATCAAAACGAGTATATGCGCTTGAAGGACTCGTACATTTTGCGACGGGAGAAGCTCGTAAAAGCGAAGCTCGATATGTGTATTTTGCATCCGTTGCCGCGTGTGAATGAGATTGCGGTTGATGTAGACGACGATCCGCGAGCTTGTTATTTTGAGCAGGTTTTGAATGGCAAATACATACGTATGGCGCTCATTAATGAGCTTCTCAATGGGAGATGGGCGCAGGCTGGGGTGGAACCAGTGGCCGATATGGAATCGACATCGAACATGCACATTGAACAAGCGCCGGAAAAGTGCGGCAATACGCAGTGTATATCAGCAGCTGAACCGAGTATTACGCCACTTGTGCGGCCGGTGGCTGAGAAAAGTCAATACCGTTGCTTTTACTGTGAGAGTTTAGTGGAGACTGCGAAGAACTGAGTATATTGGGGGAGGTAGATAGGTGGGTGGTTTGGGGGCGGACAACCACCGCCCCCAACCCAACCTAAATTCACCCGATCTGTTCGAGTTGCTTACCAGCAGTTTCTTCAGCTTGGAGATAGATAAATCCACCTGCAACCAGCAAAACTGCGAAAATCACGAACGGTAAGAACACAACGTCAGGGGTTGGCTTTCCGCCACCGATGAGTGCACCAACGAAGTATGGGCCAACTACCTTTGCAATCGCGCCGATGCCGTATCCCAAACCAACACCGGTGGAGCGCACATCGTTGGGGAACTGCTCAGCACCAAAGGCGTTGAGGATACCGAATGCGCCGTCGCCAAAAGCCATAGCAATGACGATTCCGATAAAGAACACAATTCCAGCCGTATGCGTGGTGCTGGCAGTCTCAGCACCGCCACCGCTGAACATGCCCGATGCAACTTTCGCTGAAATAGCTGCAATAACGCAACCAACCGCGCCAATCAAACCCCAAATGAACATTGTGCGGCGGCGTCCAATCCGATCAGAAATCCAAGCCGAACCGAGACGTCCAAGCAGATCGGCGAGAGAAACACCCATGAACATGTACGCAACAGTGGAAACATCAAACTTGAAACTCTCGCCCAAAATACTCTGACCCCACGACTGAACGGTAAAGGCACCCAAAATAAAGCAGAATGAACCGAGTGAAATAATCACCAGCTGCTTTGGATACTTGCGCAGCACGAATCCATATGAAGCATTCTTGGTTGCTTTTTCAGCGGTATCAGAAGGCAAGGCGCCTACTTCACTCTCAGGAATGTTCATTGCCCAAGCGTATGCTTTACGTGCTTCGTCAATCTTGCCTTGAGCAATTAAGAACCGTGGCGATTCAGGAACGAGCGCCGCCCAAGCAATAAGTACTACCGGAACGCAGCCCAATGCGATAAGACCCTTCCAACCGAAAGGCTCGCCGAGCACCTTCGTAGCGAGCGAACCAAGGAAAATGCCAAGTGGAATGAACACGGAGGTCAAACCAGAAAGCAAGCCGCGCTGTTTCGCAGGTACGAACTCCTGCACGAAAGGAATCGACGTAATATTGAGGCCGCCAACGCCGATACATACACCGATGCGGTACAAGCTCAAAAGCTGCCATTGACCTGGCTGAATAGTGAGCGTGATAGCCGTGAAGAACACGAGCACGCCGATGCACCAGATGAAAGCCTTTTTCCGTCCAATCATATCGGCCAAGCGGCCCCACAAAATAGCGCCAAGCACGGTACCAATACCCGAAGCGGCACCGATGACTCCTGCCTCAAAACCGGTCAGTTGCCAGCCCGGCGTCGTCATCAAAAGATGAATAACGAATCCGATGAGGAAGAGATCAAAGAATTCGGAAATATTGCCCACAATCGTGAGCCCGATAAGTGATTTTTGGTTTCTCGTTAATGGCAGGGTATCTACCTGCTCCATTGCAGTGAGTGACATATTGTTTTTCCTAATTTTGGGTGTACTGCGCCCTCAGCGCTGACGGTGCAGTACACAGTTGAATGCTTGTGAATGTTCGCTATCGAATGATGTCAGTCGTTTGTGGAAGATCGAGTTCCATAGCTGAGATATGAGTGAGATCGCCGTGATGGGTGAGCGCAAAAGTGGAAACACGTTGCCCGTACTTCACGCCTGCGCGCACGTCGCCCTCAAGGAAGCCGTGAATGGTTCCTGCTACGAATGAATCACCAGCACCAGGACGGTCGATAACAGGCACAACCTTTACCTCGAACTGTTCCTCTCCACGAGCGTCAGAAAGGTATACGCCCTCTGTTGAATCCGTGGATACAACTGTAGGAACTTCCAAGAACTCCCGCGTCTTCTTACACACTTCAACGCCGCTCAAATCTGGCATTCCAAATACTGTTTGGGCGTCTTTACGCGACGCGAATACCAAGGTGGACATGCGTGCGATAGGTTCAAGTACCTCACGGGCTTGCTCCGCATCCCACAGCAAAGAGCGGTAATTAACGTCGAGCGCAATATCGATCCCACGCTCATGAGCCTGCTCGCAGAAAAACCGAACGATCTTCGCCGTATCTGGAGACAGAGCCGCGGTAATACCGGTAACAAATACGAGCCGCGTGTCGAGCATCGACTCCCAGTTGACGTCGTCAATCTGGATACTACGGAAAGGGGTGTGCAAGCGATCGTAAATAACCTTTGAAGGCATGGGGTAATCGCCAGGCTCCATGAAATACAAGGCCACGCGACCGTCGTCGACCCGCACCATATTGGACATATCCACGCCCACGGAGCGAAACTCTTGCAATACGCGAGTGGCGAGTTCACCGCGCGGCATCTTGGAGCACCACGACGTCGAACGGCCAAGCTGCGAAAGGAGACCCGCCACATTCGCTTCAGAGCAGGCGGCAGACATGCGCAAACTAACCGCATTCACCAAGCGCTCTCCACGTGGAACAGTGAGTCGGATCTGGCCCTCACCAATAGTCGTCAAGTCAAACATCACTTACTCACTCCTAACGATGCGTTGATGGTTCCATAGCGGTTGGAGTAGCGATCGAAGTTGGCTTCGATCTCAGCTTGAGGCAGTTCTTCTACCTGCCCAAGACCCATTGCGATAGCCACTGTTCTTGCCACGTCTTCGACCATAACAGCAGCTTGCAGGGCCTTGGTGATCGACGTACCCATGGTGAAAACTCCGTGCTGTTTGAGTAACACTGCAGGTGAGCGCCCTCCACATTCTAATATAGCTTTGGCAATATCGAGTCCACCGATAGGGGCGTATCGTGCACAGGGGATGGCTCCGCCAAATTCGTCGGCAATCGCGGTGAGGCAGCAGGGAATATCCTTGCCTACGGCCGCGAAAGCAGTTGCGTAGCGAGAGTGGGTATGGATGATTGAGCGCAATTCCGGGCGGGCTGCGTAGAGCGCAAGGTGGGAAGCGGTGTCCGACGACGGTCCCAAATCTCCCTCGATCACCTTTCCGTTTGCATCAACAACCACCATTTTTTCTGGCGTCATTTCCTCGTAGCGCACGCCAGAGGGCTTGATGACGATATATCCCGTCTGCGGGTCTAGTGCGGAAAGGTTGCCGCCGGTCCACGCTACGAGCCCGTGCCGTTGCAGCTCAAGGTTCCCTTCGCACACTTTTTGTTTGAGATCGTCCAGCATTCTTAACTCCTTTGTTGTTCACGTCGTGTACGAGATACTGAGTTGTGTGTATGTGCCGGAATTACGGAAATTCCGGCCTCTTGAAGCCATCCGCTCACCGTTTGGCGGGCATCGGCACAGATAGCGACCGAGTTTGGTGAATCGTCGTTCCACATTTCGAGCATGATCCTGCCGCTCCATTTTTGGCGGGCTAGCTCGGTAAATGCGGCGTGCCATTGGACGTTTCCGGTGCCGAATGGAACGCGGCGAGGTTCACCAGGGCGAGTATCTTTGACGTGGATTGCGAGCATTTTCCCGACGCCGGCGCGCAGTTCCGTGGTTTCGTCTCCTCCGTGTTCGGCAATGTTGCCAATGTCTGGGTAGGTCTGTAACCAGGGATTATTGAAGTGTTCTACGACTTCAACCGCGTCTGGAATCGAAGAAATATCGTGGCCGTCCACGTTCTCGATGCCTAGCATTACGCCTGCTTGTGCGGCATAGGGAAGAGCGGATTCTAGGCAGTCGAGGTATCTTTGCCGTGCGTCAGGATCGGGCGCTTCGTAGTAGGCAAAGTAGCCTGCTACTTGGCAAACGCTCACTCCGAGGTTGTGGCACAGATCAATACCTTTGCGGTAAACGTCAAGAGCTTGTGCCCTGATGAGGGGATCTGCGGAGCCTGGCATCACTTTGCGATGTAGAGACAGGCAGATCCCGCCAATCAAAGTGCCTTGATCGGCTGCAGCATTGCGCACTTCACGGCAGGTTTGTTCGCTCCAGTCGAGGCGGGCTGCACGCTGTGGTGTTTCGTCCACTGAGAGGTCGCAGAAGCTGAATCCAGCTTCGGTAACGTCGGCGAAGAAACGCGCCCAATCGCCGTCGGGCTTGACCGCACTGCCAATAGGACTGACCAATGCTTTCTCATAAATACCCAGGGTAACTGTGGAATTCATGGCCACACCTTGCGCATTGCTTCGTGCATTTGTGCGGTAGCGCTGCGCGGATCGGCAGCGCCCACGATGGAGCGTCCAGCGATTACGACGCCCACCGGCTTAGCTGCGAAAGTGTCGAGTTCATCGACTTTGATTCCGCCGGTCACGGACACGGTGAAGCCGAGTTCGTGAAGCGCGTCAATCTGCTCGAATTCCTTTTCGCCCCAGGTGAGCGTTCCTGCAGCTTCGAGGTCGCGTGAGCGTTTGACGATCACATGTTCGACGCCGATAGCTCGCCATTCCTTCGCCCGGTCAAGAGAGAAGTGTTCGGCGCTGAGCTCAACTTGCACTTCGCCGTCGTGCTCCTGTGCAACCTCTACCACCTGGCGAATTGTGGTCAATGACGCGCCCGCCACACAAGACACCCAGTTTGCACCGGCCGCGAAACAATCGCGGGCGATAATGGAACCGGCTTCGGCGATACGCACGTCCGCGAGGATAGTTTTATCGGGATAAACTGCGCGAATAGCACGCACTGCGCGCAAGCCTTCGTTGAGAATCAAGATCGTGCCACATTCGATCACCTCTGCGTCGCTTCCACCGCGGCTCAATGCGCTGAGCGCGTCTTCCAGCGTGCGGGTGTCGAGGGCGATTTGCAGGCGGGGAGTCATATCAGGCTTCCTTGCGCATCGTGAAGAACGTACGAGCGTTGTTGATAAGCAGGTCACGTACGTATTCTGGATCGAAGCCTTCGGCGATCATGCGTGGGCCGTCCACGGCTGGGTTGTAGTCCACGCCGGTCACCGAGCCATAAGCCTTCTGGTAGGAAGCTTTGCCAGAATCGGTTCCGAGGAGGATCCGCTTTCCGTAGCCCTTTTCGCCAAGCTCGCGCACTTCCATGATGCGGTTGGAGTCTGGCTGGTACTTGATGCGGTTTGTGCCGTCGATCTCGAGGTAGGCGCCGGTGTCGAGGATCTGCTGGAGATAGTACACGTCGGCGTTGCGCTGGATGTGTCCGATGGCGATTTGATCGGCCGGCACGCCCATCGCGATGAGTTCTTGTGCCTGCTCAAGGCCGCAGGTGCCGAATGTGGTGTGCGTATTGATCGGTGCGCCGGTTTCGATGGAGGCGTTGGCGCAGGCCTGCATGCACTTGCGCTCGAAGTCGGTGATCATGCCGTAGGAGGTTGCTACCTTGATGCAGCCTGCTTTGACGTCGGTGCGATCAACGATTGGGCCGGAGTAATCGTGGCGATCAATACCTTCGTTGATATCGGCGATGAGGAGTTCGGTGATTTGATCAACGCTGTAGCGCGTTACCCAGTGGGAGCGGGTTTCGAGGTAGACCTTCTCGCGGTGGAAGCCGGTGGTGGCTATGATGTGGAGGTCTTTGACTCGCTTGTTTACTTCCACGAGTTTGTCCATATCGCGGCCGGAGTTAGCTGGGCACATATCTACGACTGTGCCGGTGTTTGCCCAGTTCTTTGAGGCGTCTACGAAGAGCTGAGCTTCGTAGACTGCTTTATCGACGTCGGCGAGGAGGTGGTCGGGGTCGATGTAGACTTCGCCTGCTCCGGTGCGGATGAGGTGGTCGTGGGCGTTGACGACGCCGAGTTCGGATGGATCGACGTCGCCGAGGATTGTGCGTGCGAAACTCATTGTGATCTCCTTTGATTCGGTTTGTGCTGCGGCTTGTGTCGTGTGCTTTCGCGCTTCCGGTGTGTGTTGCGTCCGACGTGTGCTTTCGCTTCGTCGTCTGCGCCAGAAGGTGTGTACTGAGCCAGGTGGTGCGTACGAGCATTTGTTGCCGCAACGGTGTGTTCTTCTCCAGAATCACACGGGAAAGCGGGCTTGCCAAGGAAAAAGTTGAACATTTGTTCATTTTGATATTTTTCGAAAATGGACATGTTTGGATAATGTGCAGGTAAATAGGGGTTCCGTTTTTGGGAAAACGTGGCAGAATGAACATATGTGCAATAGTGATGGTGACCGTAGGCGTTTACATCTACTCATCGATGTGGCTCGTGCCTATTACGAGAATGGCGAATCTCAAGCGGAGATTTCGCATAGGATTGGATACTCGCGTCCAACGGTGTCGCGAATGTTGCAAGAAGCTAAAGACTTGGGGCTTGTGAAGATCACGATTTCGCATCCGCTTGAGCGCCTGGAGCGTTTAGAGGAGCGAATATGTGCACTATATGGAGTGGAGCGAACACTTGTATCGCAGCGCTCTGGGCCGATCGGGCCACCGCAGTTAGCTGCGGAATTTGTGGCTTCGCAGACGCCGCGCGATGGCTTGATTGCGGTGTCGAATGGAAGTTCAATTTCGGCCACGGTTGACGCATTGCCGCAGCAACATCGCAGCAATTCGTGTGTGGTGCAGATGCTTGGATCTTTGGGAAGATCGAATCCTTTGGAGGATTCCCCGGAGATTTGCCGGAGAATGGCAGCAAAGCTCGGTGGTACGTATCGTATTTTGCCGGCACCGCTCGTGTTGGATTCGCCGGCAACTGCGAAGTTCTTGCGCCAAGATGGGCAGGTTGCTGCTGTTTTGGAGCTGGCTGCGCGTGCCGATTTGGCTTTGGTAGGTGTGGGAGCGCTGGTAGCCGACGTGCCGGGACAGATTTTTCACGGCTGGTATTCGGCCGATCTGGATCGGCAGATTGCCCGCCAAGGCGCGGTGGGGCATATTTGTGCACATCATATTGATAGCTCGGGTAACCATATCCAGACGCCGTTGTGCAGGCGGATTATTGCGATGGACGTGGAGAAATTGCGTACGATTCCACAGGTCGTGGCTGTGGCGTGGGGGAGTGAGAAGATCGCTGCCTTGCGTGCTGCGTTGAAAGGTGGCTATATCAATACCTTTGTGACCGACGAAGCTACTGCGAATGCGCTGGTACACAGTGAGAGCATAAGTTAAAGAAGTGAAAGCATTGGTTAAACAAGCGTAGGGTATAGGTATGCGCGATTCGGCTTTGAACTCAGACGGTTTTTCTTTTGATCACGTGTATATGGCTTTTTCGGGTGAGAGTGCTCGGGGAGCGGCTGGCGGCAGTGTAGCGTGCACTTTGCTGGTTGGTGATCCTGATGAAGTATTTCCGCTGGCATCGGTGACGAAGCCGATTGCGGCGTATGCCGTTTTGGTTGCGGTTGAGCGTGGTTTGGTGGATTTGGATGCCGACGCCGGTCCCGCAGGTAGCACAGTGCGGCATCTGTTGGCGCATGCGTCCGGTTTGCCAGCAGAGGCAGGGGAAGCTATTGCAAAGCCAGGGCAGCGTCGGATTTATTCAAATTATGGTTTTGACGTATTAGCGCAGGCGATAGAATCGTTGGTTGGGATGCCTATCCAGGAGTGGATTCGCGAATCAGTGTTGGATCCGCTGGAGATGGATACGGCTGAGATTGCGGGCAGTATTGCTCATTCGGGACGGGCAAGTGCTGATTCCTTGGCTAGGTTCGTGTTGGAATTGATGAATCCGCAGCTGATTTCGCATGAGTTGTTGACGGAAGCTGTGCAGGTGCAATTCGGCGGTATTGCCGGTATCGTGCCTGGCTATGGCCGGCATGGCGACAATTGCTGGGGTTTGGGATTCGAACTGCGCGGGGAGAAATCTCCGCACTGGCTGGGCGGAAATTTCTCCCCGGCCACATTCGGCCACTTTGGGCAATCAGGATCTTTTATCTGGGTGGATCCGCAGGTTAATAAAGCGGGATTGTTTTTAGGCGCACAGAATTTTGGTGACGAACATATTAAGTATTGGCCAGGGCTAACGGATGAGATGCGTGGGTTGTAGTACGTTCACTCGACACAAACCATGGTATTTTCCGAAGTAATACCCTGGTAAGAATACCTTCTAGATCACCTTGAAGGTAGTGCTCCGCCGGGGCTTCGTGAAGATTACATCTAACTTAAATAGAGTTACTCAAAGAGTAAGTATTGGGTTTTCTTTCCAGCCCTCACACTTGGAAGCAATCTCACCCAAACAATCCGAAGAATTCTTTTGCCGTCAAAATCTTGATTGGGATTCCTAGACTCTCGAAGCGCAGTGCCTCGCGCAGTTTGCTAGACGGATTTGGGCGCTCACGTAAGGGAACGGCGTCGTCGCCTCCTACTACCACGATCGTCGTCGACGGCCCTACCGAACCAGCCACGCTCGCACCTGCCGCTTGAACGATAGCCTTGAACTCGGCACGCGAGAATCCGGGAACTGCGCCCGTCACGCATACGCGCTCACCTGCCAGAATACCGCTTCCAATACAAGCGCGCTTGAATGCTTCGAGCTGCGCGGGAGGGATCGAAACTCCGCCTGTACCCTGTCGCCGAGATCCCGACGTGCCTACCGTGCGTGACCGGCTACGCTGGCGTACGGCGTCGGAATATCCGACTATCGGCGGGCAGACCGCACAGAGGTGATCGTAGCCGTATTCGTGCTGGAAGCGGGTAAAAATCTTGCCCGCAGCGTAGGCGTCGTCAATCGCGCGGTGATGCAAAAAGTCTTCATCTGGGAAGTAATGCTGGAACACCGCGTCCAGATTCTTCTTCGGCAGCTCGTGTGTGAGCAGCGCTCGCGAAAGGCGTAAGGTGCACGAACGCGGATTCTCAAAAGGTGCATAGCCGTAGAGTCGGTTCAAATCGCTCAGCACATAACCGTCAAAAGCCATATTGTGTGCAACTAGTGGTAAATCGCCAATAAAATCTGAAATCTGGGCGAAAAGGTCGCCCCATTCGGGCGAATCAACCACGTGGTGCGCTTCAATGCCGTGAACTCGCACGTTACCCCAGTGGAACTCGCTCATCGAATCGTGCGGACGAATCAACGTGTAGAGCGAATCAGCTGGCGCGCCGGCGTCGTCAAAACGAACCAAACCCACCGAACAAGCTGAAGCACGGTTCGAATTCGCCGTCTCAAAATCAAGAGCTACAAAGGGTTGCATAATGACGAGTCTATACCTTGATCGCTGCTGTGGTTTATGGTTGTGCGGTGTTTGCCAGCATCTTGCCCAGATGCAAACTCAGGCGGAGAACTCCACAATGACCGGTACGTGGTCTGAAGCGCCCTTGCCTTTGCGTTCGTCGCGGTCAATTTGTGCCCCGACCGCCTGAGTGCTCAGCGCTGGCGAAGCATACACAAAATCGATGCGCATACCTTGATTTTTCGGGAAACGCAGCTGCTGGTAGTCCCAGAACGTGTAATTCGTGGCGAAGTTGCGAGTAACCTCGCGCATTCCCGTCTCTTCGAAAGCGAAAAACGCCGCGCGTTCGGCGTCGCTCAGGTAGAGGCCGCCCTCCATCGCGGACGGATCCCACACGTCGTCGTTGGTTGGGATCACGTTCCAGTCGCCCACAAATGTAAATCGTGCATCGGGGTTGGCGGCAAGCATATGCTGCGCATATGTGTTGAGATGGGCAAGAAAGTCCAGCTTGTAATGGTAGTGTGGATCGCCTACTGCACGGCCATTTGGCACGTACAAACTCCAGACGTCTATGCCGTTGATCGTTGCGCCGATCGCGCGCGCTTCTGGCATATCGCCAGGTAGATAGAGCGCGTCGGTATCCGGTGTGCCCTTGGTGAAGCCAGGCTGGTTCGGGAAACTCGTGCGAACATCGCTCAGTTCGAGTCGAGAAATCAGCGCCACCCCGTTCCACTGGTTGAAGCCGTGGGCTGCCACTTGGTAGCCAGCGGCTTCAATCTGTTCGGCGGGAAACTGTTCTGGTTTGCATTTGATCTCTTGGAGTGCGAGTACGTCGAGGTCGTGGCGTTGGAGCACGTCAAGGATTCGATCGGCGCGGGCGCGGGCAGAGTTGATGTTCCATGTTGCGAGTTTCATGGGTTTAGTCTAGCGGGCGGACTGCGGGTGTGGCAGCTGTGGTAGGTGGGCCGCAGAGATAACTGTGGGCGATAAACGCAACTTCTCGATATATATGCAGAAGTTGCGTTTATCGCACCAAGAATCCGAGCTACGCAGACAAATTCGTTTCTCCTTTGGCGATCATTTCAACGTGCCCGCTCAAAAGCGGTAGGCTACTTGCATGGGAAGAGCACTGATTACAGGAGCGAGCTCAGGTTTAGGCCGCGAATTTGCCTGGACCTTGGCCGCCGAAGGAAATGACCTCGTACTAGTGGCACGCAATCGCGACCGCCTCGAAGAGTTTGCCAATGAGCTGCGCCAAAAGGCGAATGTGGGCGTGGAGGTGCTCCCGGCAGACCTCAACAGCGCGGAGGGCGTCGATGCAGTTGCCCAGCGTATTCAGTCGGTCAACCAGCCAATCACCCTGCTCATTAACAATGCGGGCATGGGGCTTGGCCAAGATTTCGTTGGCGGCGATATTGCGCGCGAACTTAATGCTGTGAACGTGATGGTCAATGCGGTGCTGGTGCTCACCCATGCTGCGGTGAACACAATGGTGGCGCGCGGGCGCGGCACGATTATCAACGTTTCTTCGATCACGTCGATGACTGTGCAGGGCACGTATTCTGCTCACAAGGCTTGGGTGAAAGTTTTCACGGAGGGGCTGGCGACTGAGCTTGAGGGCACGGGTGTGAATATCACAGCCGTCATGCCTGGTCTTATGCACACCGAGTTCCATGAGCGTGTGAATGTTGACGCTGGTCAGTGGCAGGAATTCATGTTTATGGATCCGCAGATGGTAACGAATGTGGCGCTTGATGCAGCGCGTCGTGGGCAAGTAATTGTTGTACCAACTCCGATGTACAAATTTACGTACGGACTGCTCAAGTTTGCTCCGCGTGCGTTGGTGCGCAAGTTTGCGGGTCCGAAAATGTCGGGAAGGCTGTGATGACGGCGAATTCCGAGAAGGATTTTTCAACGACGACGGCGCCCGGTTCCGTTTCTGGTGCAGGTAGCAATGTGGAATTGGGAGCGTGCTCGAATTCAGACGACGGCAAGCCTGCTGACGTTGTTGCAAGTGTTAGCGACGGTGCAAGTGCAGGCACTGTTGTAAATTCTGATGCTGAAAACCACTCTGAAGTGCGTGAAAAGTTGCGTATAGACCAAAATGACCCGGATTATCAGACGCAGTCGCCGGGAGTTGGTCCTTGGGAAGGGCCGTGGCCGAGCGAGTCGCGCTATGACCCTGAGCTGCTAAAAAATGGTGATCGCCGCAATGTGGTAGATAAATACCGCTATTGGACGCTTGAGGCGATCAAAGCGGATCTTGATACCACTCGCTCTGAGTTGCATATTGCGATTGAAAATCTGGAGCACGACCTCAACATCGGCTCCATCGTGCGCACTGGTAATGCTTTCAACGTCGGTGCCGTTCATGTGGTGGGGCGTAAAAAGTGGAACCGCCGTGGTGCAATGGTTACTGATCGGTATATGCACGTGCATCACCATCCAGATCCAGACGATCTTTTCACTTGGGCACAAGAGAATGACTACGCTGTGGTGGCAGTAGACAATATGGATGGATCGACGCAGCTAGAGAAAACTGAGTTACCCAAACGCTGTATTTTGGTGTTTGGGCAAGAATCCAATGGGATTTCGCCTGAGCTACTGTCGAAATGTGAAAAAGCAGTGTATATCCCGCAGTTTGGTTCTACACGGTCGATGAACGTCGCAGCCGCGGCTGCGATTGCTATGCATTGGTGGATTGCTCAGTACCGCGCATAGTACAAAACATCGCACACAGCACAAAACATCACGCATGGAACAAAACACAAATAAACACATAAACGTCACATGTGACCTGCCAACCCTAATAAAAGGCACAAAGCGCGCATACGGTACATAGTATGCGCGCGGTGGTGGTCATTTCAGCCATCCGTTCATACGAGCTGCACGTTGGTGCTAGGATCACTTGTGCGGGTCTATATACCCAATACTGAAGCACTTTAAGTGAAATACTTAAGGTGTTCTCATCCCACATCGAAGGAGTTTTTCGTGGCAATCGCAACCCCAGAAGTTTATGCAGAGATGCTTGACCGCGCTAAGCGCGATAAGTTTGCTTACCCAGCAATCAACGTAACCTCATCGCAGACGCTCACCGCTGCACTGCAAGGTTTTGCTGAGGCCGAGTCTGACGGCATTATTCAGGTTTCCGTTGGTGGAGCTGAGTACTGGGCAGGTTCGACGATCAAGGATCGCGTTGCTGGTTCGCTCGCAATGGCTGCATATGCCCGTGAGGTAGCCAAGAACTACCCAGTTACTGTTGCACTTCACACTGATCATTGCGCTAAGCAGAATATTGACTCGTGGATTCGCCCAATTATGGAGCTTGAAGCTGAAGAAGTTAAGGCTGGCCGCGATCCGTTCTTCCAGTCACACATGTGGGATGGCTCGGCTGTTCCGCTCGACGAGAACCTCGTTATTGCTCAGGAACTTCTTGAGCTTTCGCAGGCAGCACGTACGATTCTTGAAATTGAGATCGGCGTTGTTGGTGGCGAAGAAGACGGCGTGAAAGCAGAGATCAACGAGAAGCTCTACACCACCGCTGAAGACGGCATCAAGACTGTTGAAGCTCTCGGACTTGGCGAAAAAGGCCGCTACATCACTGCTCTGACCTTCGGAAACGTTCATGGTGTGTACAAGCCAGGTGCTGTTAAGCTGCGCCCAGAAATTCTTGGCGACATCCAGAAGGCTGTTGGCGAGAAGTTCAACGCTGGTGATCGTCCATTCGATCTCGTTATGCATGGTGGCTCCGGTTCGACTGCTGAAGAGATTGCGACGGCGGTTGCCAACGGTGTTATCAAGATGAACGTGGACACCGACACCCAGTACGCATTCTCCCGCCCAGTAGTTGATTGGATGTTCAAGAACTACGACGGCATGCTCAAGATCGACGGAGAAGTTGGCAATAAGAAGCAGTACGATCCACGTGCGTGGGGCAAGGCTGCTGAAGCTGGCATGGCAGCCCGCGTGCTCGAAGCATGTGAGCGCCTTGGTTCGGTAGGCACCAAGCTTAAGTGAAGCCTGCTCAAGTGAAACTCCTCAGTAAGCAGTCCAATAAGACTTACTAGGCAGTAAAACTTACTTCTACAGGGGAGGGGAAGCGTTCATCTCCATGAACGCTTCCCCTCCCCGCCAATTGCCCTAACTTAGGGCAAAGTTAACCGATCACTATTAGCTCTCCCACAACGTTTTAGCCAGATTCTTGCGATGGTGAGCGATCCGCGCTGTGCGCAGCGGATTCCTATCGACCTCATAATCAAGCGCGTTTCCAGTATTGGCGAAGCGCGATTCTTCAGTGAAATACTCCAAAGCCGCTCCCTCGAGCTGCTCAGCTACGGCTTCCCGGGTGGCAGTGATCCAGTTGAAAGGCTGACGCACGATCTGCGGTGGCTCCTGCCCAAGTAAATCGCGCATTGCCACATCAATAAAGTTCACACCATTGAGATTGGCGTAATAGAAACTCCGCCCGAGCCGCGTGTTCATCTCGAGCACGTACGGCACACCACTCACTGCATCGACTTTGAAGTCGATATTGAAAAAGCCTTCATAGCCGAGCTCACGCACGATTTTCTCGCAAGTTTCTAGCAGGTTAGGGCGATTAGTGTCGGTCAAAAGGAGATGATTACCCACCCACATCGGTCGATGATCTGAGAGCACCGACCGTGCGTGTGCGAAAACGCAATTGCCGGTGCGGGGGCTGCGATACCCGTTGACCGAGTACTCTTGCGTGTGATCGCCGTTGATATAAGTCTGCACGATCATCGTACCGGTAAATCCCGAGCGATAAACTGCCGACAAATACTCGCGCGCGCCCTCCGGCGTCGTGGCGTGAAAACCCTTGTGCTTCTCAGGGAAATCGTAGGAATTAAACAGCTCATAGTTAGCTGCTTTTATGAATTGCGGCCCTTGAAGCGGCAAATCCAGGTAGTTTTCCGGCGTCGCATTATACGTGCGTGGAATTTCGACGCCGAACTGGGCCATTTTCTCGTAAAAGAAGCTCTTATCCATCAGCGCACGCCCCAGTTCTTTTTCTGGGTAGGGTAAAAACGGCTTAAAGTCGAGTAAATCGAGGGATTTATACAGCGTGTGCAAGTATTCTTCGGTAGGAGCAAAGATCATCACGTCGGTAACTTCGCCTGCATGCTGGTGATACACCGAATTGAGGAGCGCTGCGAAGGCGTCGAGATCAGTGGAAAAGTTCGGATCGGTGTGGATCTCGGCAATCGTCGTCTTATAAAAAGGTAGGAGGACGCCGGCGCCACAGACCGTTATTTTTTCACCCGTCGTTTCGTGGTAGCTTCGCGCGATGGTGTAAGAATTTTCGTCGGTGCCAAGTGATATGGCGAGGATTCTACGCACTTTTCCCTCTCAAATCTTTACGTATTATTTCTTGATGAAGTGCCCGTACGTATCCGGATCAATCACGATGTCCAAGTTCCCGATCCAGGATACGACGTTGTCCTCAGTGAACTTTTTCTTGAACTGGTACAGACCGTCGTCTTCATCTGTGGAGAAAATGCCACCCATATCGTAGTAGTCGCAACCAGCTTGCGCGGCGTAGCAAATCTCTTCGTAGTTGATCTGGTAGCTCTGGCCGAGGTTGTATTCGTGCGTGTCAGCGCCATAAATAGAGAAAGCGCGTTTGCCGAAAGTGATGAGGAACGACGTGGCGATGGCTTCGCCGTCGTACATCGAGAAACTCAGTCGCGTATTGTTTGGGAAAGCGTCATAGAGCTTTTCGAAGTATTCGTAAGGGCGGTAAGACAGCCCGTGGTGCTTGTTCATGATTTCGAGAATGCGATAGAACTCGGGGAGGTCAGCGCGGGTACCTACCTTATTGCTGATGCCAAGGCGGTAGGAGCGACGCACGGTTTTACGAGTTCCGCGAGACAGCCCGGTGAGGATTTCTTCCCCGGAGCGTCCACCAATATTGAGCACCAGACTTTGAAGTGGCTGCGTTGTGTTTTTTGGATCTTGGGTGAACGTGTACCCGGCGGCGGCGTACTTCTCTACCAGCTCGGCGTCGTAGGGAACTTCTGGATCGATACGTGCCACGAAACCCTCGTGTTCACGCACGTAGTCGGTGACTTCAGCGAATAGCTCGGTGACGGTATCGACGTCGTACAAATCGCAAACAGGCCCGCGAGGTGCGTAGAAGAAATATCCGCCTGCACGCTGGTCAAAAATGGACAGCAGTGAGATGGCAGCCTGGATTTCGCCGTCGCGCTCAATATACAAATGATGGCTTTGCCAGTTGTCCTTGACCTTGGCCCAATTTCGGGTTTGAAGGATGGTGGCATGGGGCGAGTGGGCGAGGAATGTATCGAATTTTTCCACGCTGGGCTTATTGGTGACGTCGAGAATCATATGAACAGTATATATAGAGACGGAATTAGTATTTTCATTTCACACACGCCTTGTAGGGAGATTCTCTACTTGGCGCCTTTTGCGATGAAGAATTGCAGGATATGAGACTTTCCCTCTCGGCATGTGAAACATGTCGTCATGGCGGCTTGGAGGTCGCTATTATTACTAAGTAAAGCGTGCTGTGGAATTTTTCCGTCCGCGTGGCGTTTTACGAATAGGCGAAGAGCTCATCAGTAAACGTAAAGGACGTGAAGCAAGATGCCAGCAGTTATTATCGTGGGTGCTCAGTGGGGCGATGAAGGAAAAGGTAAGGCCTCCGATCAGCTTGGAACCCAAGTGGATTACGTAGTGAAATATAATGGCGGAAACAATGCTGGGCACACCGTCGTCGTCGATGGTGAAAAATTTGCTTTGCACCTGCTGCCTGCCGGCATCCTAACCTCAGGTTGTACGCCGGTGATCGGCAATGGGGTAGTGGTTGATCTTGAAGTGCTTTTCTCGGAAATTGAAGAGCTTAATTCGCGCGGGATCGACACCTCTAAGCTGCGCATTTCTAATAACGCGCACATCATTCCTTCGTATAACAAGACGATGGACGCCGTCAATGAGCGCATGCTCGGCAGCCGCAAACTCGGTACCACCGGGCGCGGCATTGGCCCAACGTATGCCGACAAGATGAACCGCATTGGCCTGCGTATTCAAGACCTTTTCGACCCCTCGATCCTGCGGCAAAAGGTGGAGGGCGCGCTTCAGCAGAAGAACGGCATGCTGGAAAAAGTGTATGGCGAGGACGGGTTCGACGTCGATGCCGTCACCAACGAGCTGCTTTCCTATGCTGATCGCGTCAAGCCGATGCTGATGAATGTGACGGCGGAGCTCAACCATGCGCTTGATCGTGGTGAGACGCTCGTATTCGAGGGCGGACAGGCTGTGATGCTCGACATCGATCATGGCACGTATCCGTTTGTGACGTCGTCTTCTTGCTCGGCTGCCGGCGCCTGCACGGGCTCTGGTGTGGGGCCGCGCCGCATTGACCGGATCGTTGGCGTGGCGAAGGCGTATATCACTCGCGTTGGTGAGGGGCCGTTCCCGACTGAACTTTTCGACGAGTGGGGCGAGCGCTTGCGTGAAGTTGGTGGAGAGTATGGCACGACGACGGGGCGGCCGCGTCGTTGCGGATGGTACGACGCCGTGGTGGCGCGTTACGCCAGCCAGGTCAACTCGTTGACGGATATCGTTTTGACGAAGTTGGATGTGCTTACTGGCATTGAGCAGATTCCGGTGTGTGTTGCTTATGAGTTGGATGGTGAGCGGATTGAGGATCTGCCGGATTCTCAAACTGCCATGCATCATGTGAAGCCAATTTATGAGTACTTCCCCGGGTGGACGGAAGATATTTCGCAGTGCCAGACTTTCGAGGAGCTGCCGCAGGCAGCGCAGGATTATGTGCTTAAACTCGAAGAACTTTCTGGTTGCCGGATTTCTTCGATTGGTGTTGGGCCTGGCCGCGATCAGACGATTGTGCGTACTTCGTTGCTTGACTAAAACACAGATACGGAAATGGGGAGTTTTTTGCAACATCTCGATATGCGTCGAGATGTTGCAAAAAACTCCCCAAGTTTCATAGTTTTCATACGGATCATGTGGCCATCTGACATGAGGGTTGAGCTATCTCAATAATCAGATTTGTCTTGCGCCAACGATGAAGATCTGGTTATGATTTTTTACGACGAGTCCGTTAGGAAACGTTGTCGCCGGGTCCTTAAGAAAAGGACCCGAGCTTTTTATCGGCGCCATTTTCGAGCCGTTTTGATATATTGTCCTGTAGTGGTTTGTAAACACGCTGGCAGGCTCTCTTCGTGGATTTAGAGGAACTTGTATTTTCGTTGAGACGGCGATGGAGATAAGCAACAATATCCGCACTTTGAACGCCGAAATGGTTTCGCGAATCGACAAAATTGATTGTAGGGTCGATGTGAAGAAGCTTTTGGCTACGGTATCCTAGGGTTAATGCACCACAGTAATATTCGATACGTTGTTGATAAGTGGCTTCATCGGGGACAGTGTCCGCGATAACTTTACAGACCTCACTAGTGTGATATAAATGCTCATTTATCCGTTCAAGCAGGTGGCGTAAACAGATCTCGTGCGGAGGGTCAGGATACTTATAGCGATCATTAAGCCGCTTGGTGTCAACACCCTCGATGAAAATCTCTACTCCAGATTGAGAAATTGCTGTAGTTAAACGGTGAAGAAGAGTAATGGATGAACCAAAGTTTCCATTAACAGCGACCCAGTCATCACGACCCGTCATGATGGAGTGCCCGTGAAATTCTGGGAGGTGGGGGAGATTATTGACGATTTGGTAGTAGCTAGCTATCTTCAAAAAACGGCTTTCCAGATCAGCCAATTGGGATGCTGTCGCCAGCACACCAGCAATGTAGTAATGCCCAGCATTGTATGACTCGTCAACAAAAAGTGTATATTCCACGGCAACTATTAGTTTCTTCGTTTTATGCAGCAGCAACAACGTTGAGTATGCGTGTGTGATCGCTCGTTGTGGTGTGGGCGGGAGCTTCAAGCTCCCGCCCACACGTCCATTTACATTGATTTATTGCTTACGCCAGTTGTTGTAATCGGGGGTGTCGTCCTCGGTGCCGTCAGTTGACGGCGCTGGCGCGGTGCCTGGCGCAGTTTCCGATGCCAACGGAGCGTCGGCTGCCGGCGGCACTGGCAGGGTTGGTTCTGCCGGTGCCACTGGTGGTACAGGCTCGCCTGGTTGCTGAGCAATTGGTGGGACAGGTGGTGCTGGTGGAACCGGTGGCTGACCTGGCATTGGCTGTACAGGCGCCGGGGCTTCTGCATATGAGAATGGCGATCCTGAACTTTGCTGCGGCGCACCTTGCGGATTGTATTGGTAAGGAGCTCCTGGTGTAGGTTGCTGGCCGTATGGATTTTGACCATAAGGAGACTGTCCATCAAAGCCATAGCCTTGCGCAGGATTGTCATTGGACTTCTTGCGAACCAAGAAGAATATGCCAACTCCGATTAATCCTAGAACTACAAGTCCGCCCAGTGCCCATGGCAGGATTGAGCTTTCTGACTCTTTTGCCTCATCAGAGCCGGAGTCTTTCTTAGCTTCGGAGCTCTTCTTTGCGTCCTTCTTGGAATCGTCTTT
Organism: Arcanobacterium pluranimalium; assembly: GCF_016907845.1. Classification (GTDB taxonomy): domain Bacteria; phylum Actinomycetota; class Actinomycetes; order Actinomycetales; family Actinomycetaceae; genus Arcanobacterium_A; species Arcanobacterium_A pluranimalium. The sequence goes on along the minus strand of NZ_JAFBCS010000001.1, from coordinate 65,132 downwards.
CTTGTCGTCTTTAGTAGTCGCTACACTACCCTTAGCGCTCTTCTTACCCTCGACGGTGATCTTCTTGGATAGGATCTTTATGTCGTTGTAGGTCGCCGTGTTGCCATTGACCGTTGCTCCATCAGCTTTGACAATCTCGCCAGGCATCTTGACGTTGAACGAGAACTGCACGTTGAACTGCTTGAACATCTCAAGATCTTGTTCTTTAAATTCCGTTTCGCCGTCGGTGCCAAAGTTCAGGATGTAGCTATCAGGTGTTTCGATCAACGTGTCGCCATTGACCGCGCTACCTTTTGACTTAATAGTCATAGTGCAGTCGAGTGTGTTGCCTGATGAGTTGTCGGTCATCTGGATGTCGGTAAGCACCTTGTCGATTGTCGTGATGTCCATTTCTTTCTCAAGATCTTGGCACTTAAACTGTTGTGCAAACATGCCAGAATCGTCTTTGAAATGAAGAGCAATCTCCATCGATCCATCTTCGTGAACTGCGACGTTATTGTGCGATTCACAAGCAGTGAGCAGCAGGGCGAAAGGAAGCAGGAACGCTGCTACTTTTCTCCGAGATTTTTTGGTAGCACCTTGCATGCTGTTCTCCCTAGGTAAAGAGTGAATGTGATATTTCATTTTCAACTATAACGGAAGAAAATAAATTTTCGCAGAAAAATATGGATACACGAAAACTTAGGACTGTCTACCTTGGTTGGCTCAATTTCGCGCTTAGCCGTATTGGCGTTAAAAGTAGAGAAACTGCATGAAACAACAGAGAATGGAGACGAAGTATACGCGCTGGTATTTCGCAATATCATAAGGAAAATCGCGAGCCGATAGTCCCACCAAATCCGCGCTACTTCAGTGGACAATAGTTATTGGAAGAAAATCCGGTACAACATCGCCCAAACTCTAGGAGGATATGCGATGACAGACAAGACCTACACAGTTGACGAAGTACGCGAAGGTGCACCTTCCATCGCTCCAGCTGATCTCATCGAATGGGTAACTGAGGTTGCAAACCTCACCAAACCAGCGCAGATCGAATGGTCCGATGGCTCCCAAGAAGAATGGGATCGTCTCACCACGCTTATGGTTGATAGCGGAATGTTCACCCGCTTGAACCCAGAAAAGCGTCCGAACTCTTTCTTGGCTCGTTCCCTTCCATCTGACGTTGCACGTGTTGAGTCCCGCACCTACATCTGCTCCGAAAAGGAAGAAGATGCAGGCCCAACCAACAACTGGGCAGATCCAAAGGAAATGAAGGAAACCCTCATTGGCGAGAACGGCGTGTTCCGTGGTTCGATGGCTGGACGTACCATGTACGTTGTTCCTTTCTCAATGGGACCACTCGGCGGCCCAATTTCGCAGCTTGGTGTTGAGCTCACCGACTCCCCATACGTCGTCGTCAACATGCGTATCATGACCCGCATGGGCGCTGAGGCACTGAAGCTCATCGGTGAAGGTGGAGCTTGGGTTCCAGCAGTTCACTCGGTTGGTAAGCCGCTCGCTGAAGGTGAAGCTGACGTTGCATGGCCATGCAACGATGAAAAGTACATCACCCACTTCCCAGAGACGAACGAGATTTGGTCCTTCGGTTCCGGTTACGGCGGTAACGCACTGCTCGGCAAGAAGTGCTTCGCACTGCGTATCGCTTCGACGATGGCACGTCGCGATGGTTGGATGGCAGAGCACATGCTCATCCTGCGTCTTACCGATGAAAAGACTGGCAAGCAGTACCACGTAACCGCTGCATTCCCATCGGCTTGTGGCAAGACCAACCTCGCCATGCTCCAGCCAACCATCGAGGGCTACAAGGTTGAGACCGTTGGCGACGACATCGCTTGGATGCGTCCAGGTCCAGACGGACGCCTCTACGCAATCAACCCAGAAGCAGGCTTCTTCGGTGTTGCTCCAGGAACCTCGTACGATACCAACCCAATGGCTATGGACTCCATGAAGGAGAACGTAATCTTCACCAACGTCGCATTGACCGACGACGGTGACGTGTGGTGGGAAGGCATTGACGCCGAGCAGCCAGAACACCTCATTGATTGGCAAGGTAACGATTTCACCAAGGCTGATACCGAAGCGGGCAAGAAGGCTGCTCACCCTAACTCGCGCTTCACTGCTCCTGCTGCTCAGTGCCCAATTATCTGTGAGGATTGGGAGGCACCACAGGGTGTTGCTGTTGACGCAATTCTCTTCGGTGGACGCCGCGCAAGCAACGTTCCACTTGTTGCAGAAGCATTCGACCAGACCCACGGCGTATTCGTTGGCGCAACGGTTGCTTCCGAGCAGACCGCAGCAGCAGAAGGTGCCGTTGGCTCCCTGCGTCACGACCCATTCGCTATGCTCCCATTCTGTGGCTACAACATGGCCGACTACTGGGGTCACTGGCTCGAGATGGGCGAGAAGCTTGGCGAGAAGTTCCCGAAGGTATTCCAGGTTAACTGGTTCCGCAAGGATGAGAACGGTAAGTTCATGTGGCCAGGATACGGCGAGAACGCTCGCGTTCTTGACTGGGTTGTGCGTCGTTGCGCAGGCGAAGTTGATGCAATTGAGGGCATGACTGGCCGTTACCCGAAGTTTGAGGACTTCAACCTCGAAGGCCTTGACATCACTGCTGAGGATTGGGCAAAGCTCTACGCTACTGATCCAGAGGCATGGAGTGCTGAAGCTGAAGATTCGGCCAAGTACTTCGAGCAGTTCGGCGACAAGCTTCCTGCTGCTATCGCAGCTGAGCTTGACAAGCTTCGCGCACGCATCGCTGATGCCAAGTGAGCTGAATAGTAAGAGCTAGAACTTAAGCGACATGAGGGCTGGAGCAATTTGCTCCAGCCCTCATGTTCTAGTGAGATATGCGCACGTTCGTGTGTTATTTTCGGTGAGCAACCAGTACGCTTGCACTAGTGGCTTCGACGAGGAAGAGAGGTATGATGAGCGCCTTTTCTTCGGGCATTGCATCAATTCCGGGATGGTCACATACGTCTAGCGGCAAAGTTCGTGATTTGTATGTGCCAACCAGCGCGGATTCGTATTTTGGCATGGAAACTATCATGATGGTCTCTTCTGATCGGATAAGCGCGTTTGATTTCGTGATGCCCTCTGTGATTCCAGACAAGGGGAAGTTTCTGACTTTCCTTTCGCGCTGGTGGTTTCAGGAGTTGGCAGGGATTGTGCCTAATCATCTGCTCGACTGCGAGATTCCCGAGGCGGTGCAAGATCGGGCTTTGGTTGCACAGCGATTGAAGATGTTTCCGGTGGAGTGCACGGTGCGCGGATATTTGGCGGGTGTGGCTTACGAGGAGTATCAGCAGACGGGTGCTGTAGCTGGGCAGAAACTTCCTACTGGTATCGCCGATTCGGAAGAACTTGCCGAACCGATTTTTGTGCCGTCGATTAAAGCGGCGCGCGGTGAGCACGACGAGAATATTACGTTCGCCCAGTTTAAAGAGATTGTTGGCGCGAGTAATGCGGAATTGATACGCGATTATTCGCTCACTGTGTATCGCCAGGCTTATCGCACGTCGTATGAGCGGGGCTTGATTCTCGCAGATACCAAGCTTGAGTACGGGGTTCCCTACGATAACGGGGAAGACGACGTCGTGTTGGGGGACGAGCTTCTGACGCCGGATTCGTCCCGTTTTTGGTACGTCGATAAATATCACCCTGGTCGACCGCAGCCATCTTTCGATAAGCAGGTAGTGCGCGACTGGTTGGTGTCTGAGGAGAGCGTGTGGACGCCGTCGTCGCGCCTTTCGCCACCGCAACTACCGCAAGATATAGTGAATAAAACTCGAGAAGCATATCTCGCGGTTGTGCACACTTTAACAGACTGAAAATGTGCTGTTTAGTGGAGAAATATCACGTTCATTTTGCTGGATTTTGCGCCTGCGCGAAGTAATTGAATGCTATGTTTATTAAGTCTATTTTGAGGACTATAATAGCCAATATGGTTATGTGATTTACTCGATTTCGTGTTTATGGGGAAGTTAATGCCAACGATGATGCCGGATAATGGAAACAAACAGGACGGTCGTGCGCTGCGCTGGGTTCGTCACCGCGAGGAACGCACGCGTAAATTCGTTGAAATTACGTGCGATGTGGTGCGTAAATATGGCTATCAGGTGTCGATGGATCAAATTGCTGACTATGCAAAGACGTCGAAATCGATTTTGTACCGCTACTTCCCGGATAAGGTAAGTCTGCAGTATACGGTGGGTTCTTACATCGTAGGGGACCTCGTTGGGCGAATTAAGTCGGCTATGATGGAAGAGACTTCACCTGAGTGTATGATCAAGTCCGCCATCGACGTCTATCTCGATTTCATGCTTAAAGATCTTGACCTCTATATCTTTGTGCGCATTGGCGATCTTGAGGGTGAGCCGGGCACTTCGAAGCTGTTGAATTTCGATGAGGTATTCCTTTCGACGGCGGTGGGTACAGCTGTCGATGACCAGCTTGATTACGTACATGGCTCGCGGCTCGATGCGAATGTGGGCGACGGAAAAGTAGATTTCGGCGAGGGTACTGAGGGCAATCGCAAGCAAAAGTTGGTTCGTAGCCATATTGGCTCGGTTGCTTTGGTTTCTGTGATTCGGTCAGTTGCGGAGACGTGGCTTTTTTCGAAGCGTATTGTGGAGCGGCCTGCTGATTATCCAGGTTTCGAACTCGATGAGGCGGATCGTTTAGTGGCGGAGTTGAGCCAAGATGAGATCAAGGATTACATCTACGCTTGTGTTGAGGGTGGAGTGCTAGGTAACTTCCGATAAGCACCCCTATTGTGCTCATTATATCTACTAGTTAATGAGTGTCATGGTTGTGGGTGTATTGGGCTGTGAAGAATTCTGCTCTCGCATGGGAGAAATTTGCGAGTGGCGGCATGCCTCAATAGTAAATTCCCTGTAAATCGCTAGTAACAGTTTCATCATTTTGCCTGTAATGCCCCAAAAATTCACGTACCATGAAAAAGCACATGTATACGTACTTAAAAGGGGTAAGTATGAATTCTCATTTGTTGCATTCCCGTGCGTCAAAAGCAGTGGGTGCGGTATCGGCACTCATGCTGGGGCTGGTGGGAATAACTGGTACTACTGCAACAGCTGCAGATGGCGATATTGCCATTGATTTGGCAGCTATCTCTGACTTTCATGGTCAGATAGACAAAGCTGCAGCGCTAGATTTTCAGATTGATGCGATGCGTACCGCCAATCCCAATACGCGGTTCGTTTCTGCTGGTGATTCGGTAGGTGGTTCGGCGTATGTGTCGTCGATCGACAACGATACGCCAACGTTGGAGATCCTCAAAGCAATGCAGCTATCGGTAACTGCTGCGGGTAACCACGAATTCGATAAGGGCTACAGAGATCTCGTTGATCGTATTAAGCCAGGTTTGGGCGTACCAGTGCTCGCGGCGAATCTTGTGGGAGCTGCGGATCTCAATACGCCGCCGTACCATATTGAGACTATCGCAGGCGTCAAGGTCGCTTATGTCGGCACTGTTACTGACGAGATGCCGACGCTCGTCTCTGCAGAGGCGATCAAAGGATTGACGTTCACCGATCCGGTTGCCGCAACCAATAAAGTAGCGGAACAACTCAAGGACGGCAACGATACGAACGGTGAGGCCGACGTCGTCGTCGCCCTCATTCATAAAGATATCGCGGCAGCGAATCAACTCGGACCAAAAGTAGACATTGCGTTCGCGGGCCATTCGCATCTTTCCCAGACAGGGAAAACTGCCTCCGGTGCTCCTACCTGCCAAACTGTGAATGCGGGAGCGGATTTTGCCAAGGCGCATATCGTGGTCAGTGCTGATCACAAAAAAGTGACTGCAACGTGCGAATTGGTCAATATCGATCCGAAGGTCGGCGAGAGCGACGATATCAAGAAACTCTACGAGGCTGCTAAAACTAAGGCAGATAATCTTGGAAAAGAGCCTGTTGGCACTTTGGCTAATGGAGCCTGGCGCGGCGCGGCACCAAGCGCTGATCCAACAAAGCCTGAGGCAATCGGGATCGGCGGCAACCGCGGCACTGAATCTTCGGCAGGTAACCTTTTAGCAGAGGTTTTCTACCAGTACTCAAAGAAATTCTCCAAGCCGGCTCAGATCGGAATTATGAATCCTGGTGGAGTGCGCGCAGATTTTGAGCAGGGGCAGGTCACGAAAGGTCAATCGTTTACGGTACAGCCGTTCGGTAACGTTTTCGGGACGAAAGATTTGACCGGTGCACAGCTCTACAAGCTGCTTGAACAGCAGTGGAAGACGGATCCGCACAACCCTGATCCAAAGGTCTCACATCCATTGCTGCGACTGGGGCTGTCGAAGAACGTGAAGTATGTATACGATCCGGCTGCTCAGCTGGGCAAGATGGTTTCGGAGATCTACGTTGACGGTCAGCTCGTTCCAAATGATGCCTCAAAGGTATACACGGTGGCGTCGAATACGTTCCTCCTCGGCGGTGGAGATGGGTTTACCGTGTTCAAAGAGGGTACTGGATTCGTTGATACCGGCATGAAAGATAATGATGCTTTTAACGACTTTCTCACGAAAGCGACTGGTGAGCAGGGGCCTTACCTCGTTGACTATTCGCAGCGTTCCTATGGTTTGACACTCCCAGCCGAGCTCGTTGCAGGTACAACTGCGAACATTGAGATTTCTTCGCTGTCTATGACCGCTAATGAACCAAAGGCCACACAGGCTGAGGTGTCTATTGAGGGCGTGGGCTCGCAAGCTGTCACGCTCGATAACGCGATCATAGCTAAACTTGATGAGACGGGCCGCGGCAAAGCCGTGATTGCAATTCCTGCCAATACGCCGGCTGGAAAATACACGGTGAAAGTGTCGGCCAAACTGCCAAACGGGATGGTTTCTGAGGTTACAAAGCAGATTATGATCAAGGCGGCTGAGCAGGCTACCGGTCCGGTTTTTGCGGACGACGCCGCAGTGAAGGGTTTCATTGACGCCTCCGGTGTTTCAGTGGTCAACGTTGCTGCAGTGCGGGGGCAGAAGATCGATTTGGTGTTCCCAGGTTTAGCGGCCAATGCTCAAGCTGATGTGTATTTCTACTCGCTTGCCAAGCTCATTGCGACGCAAACTGTGGGTGCCGACGGCGTTCTCAAGGTTTCCTATACGATTCCGCAAGATATTGCGTTAGGTACGCATTACGCGGTGGCGCAGACTGCCGATAGGTCTTTTGCAATACTGCGGATCGTGGTTGGCGAAGCTCCAGGTGTTGGCACTGAACTATTGGCCGAAACAGGTGCTAAGAATAGTTCGCTTGCCGCTATCGCTGTACTGTTGGTGCTCTCAGGATTAGGCGTGGTTGGAATTGTGCGCCGCAGTCGATCTTGAGATAACTTTGCTTGAGTGTGCATGTTAATTGTGCATGAGCAGGCTTAGCAGGGGCGTTTGCGCCATAATGCCGCAAGGCACGGCGCAAACGCCCCTGTGTTCTTCAGTGGATTTTTATATGATTGGCATGCATATTTAAGTGGGTTGCGGGAGTTATCCGCGAGCGAGTCACCGGTGAACAAGACTTCTGGGAGTAAGCTATACGTGCACAAGACTTCCGGGAGCAAGCCGTACGTGAATGAGTCATCCACGAACGATTCAGCCAGGAGCAAAGGGGAGCAAATATGAAGCGCAAAATGGATATTGCGTGTGGACAAGCCGCTTTGCGCGCTTATGTTGAGAATTTCGGCTCCGATGAAGCGGCTGATCCGCAGTGTGTTCGTGATGCGGTTCGCTACACGTTAGAAGAGTTCGCCGAGCGTTTTCCGGGCAAGAGCGTGGAGATTCGGGTGCCTTGGATTGGCGCTGTGCAGGCCATTGCAGGCCCTGCTCACAAGAGGGGAACTCCACCTAATGTGGTTGAAATGGACGGAGTTACGTGGCTTAATCTCGTTTTAACTGGGCACACTGGTGGCGGGCGCGTTCAGTATTCAGGCGTACGGGCAGACCTGAGTGAGTATTTTCCACTATCTAATGTGCTTGGTGTTTAAAACCGGTAGGGTATAGACGTGCCCAAGATTGCATTACAAGCCAATGAAGCCACGAAAAGCGCTGTTGCAGAGGCTATTTCACATTTGAAAGCCGAAGCTGGAATTGCGAAAGATTTTTCTCCGCAGGCTTTGGAAGAAGCTCAGCGACACAGCAGTATTGATATTAGTTTTCTTCCGGATCGGCGTGATATTCCGTTAGTGACGATCGATCCAGAGGGGTCGCGCGATCTCGATCAGGCTGTGTATATCGAGGATTGCGAGCAAGGTTTCGTGGTCTATTATGCGATTGCCGCTTTGCACCTCTACGTTGAACCTGATGGTGTTCTTGACCGTGAACTGCGCGAGCGTGGGCAGACGATCTATCTTCCTGATGCGTCAATTCCGCTACATCCACGAGTGATTTCGGAGGGTGCTGCCTCGCTTCTTCCGGATCAGGATCGCGCTGCATATTTGTGGACGCATTATTTGAATCGAACGGGTGAATTAGAGCGCACGAACGTTGAATTGGTGCAGGTGCGTTCGCGTGCTCAGCTTTCGTATATGCAGGTACAAGCGCATGTCGACGGCGGTGGCGAGCTTCCCGATAGCGTGCCGGTGTCGTTGGCCTCGCTGTTGAAGACTGTAGGCGAACTTCGCATTGCTGTTGAGGCTGCTCGGGGTGGCATTTCGCTCGATCTTCCAGAACAGCGGATTGAATCCACGGATCGGGGCTTCAAGCTGGTGTTTCGTGAGTTGACGCAGGTCGAAAATTGGAATGCGCAAATCTCACTTCTCACGGGGATGGCAGCGGCGTCTTTGATGACGCGTGCAAATATTGGACTTTTACGCACTCTTCCTCCTGCTCAAGACGTCGATGTGGAGCGTTTGCGCCGAGTGGCAGCTGCGTTGGGTTTGGATTGGCGCAGCGATCAGAGTTATCCAGATTTTTTGCGCACTCTTGATTCTTCCGCTGGCCCGGCTCTGGTTTTCTTGAATCAGGCGGCGGGTCTATTTCGCGGCGCAGGCTATCTTGCTTTGCCAGGGATAGGTGATGATACCCAAGCTGCTCAAAATCGCGTGCATGGAGCAATTGCGGCCGAATACGCGCATGTTACGGCGCCTCTCCGGCGTCTTGCAGACAGATACGGTTTAGAGGTGTGCAGATGCGTCTGTGCAAAGGAGCCGATTCCCGATTGGGTGCTTCGCGTTTTGTCGCAGTTGCCAAAGATTATGAATGATTCAAATCACCAGGTGAGTTCTTTGGAGAAGCGTGCTTTGGGAGCCGTGGAAGCGTTAATCTTGCGCGGGCGTGAGGGGGAGAAATTCACGGCTACTGTGATTGAGCTGCGGGAGCCGCGCGAAGATGAGCCTGGTATGCAGCGAGGAAAGATTATGTTAGCCAGTCCAGCTTTGGAAGCTTCGGTGAGTGGACCTGCGCTGCCGTTAGGGCAGCAGATTGAGGTTGAGCTGGAACGTGTTGACATTGCCAAGGGAAAGAGTTATTTCCGCTATCAGCCTGATCAGGAGTTGTAAGAGCTTTGTTCTTAGGCTGGCTGTAATTCCACTTTGACGCTGAGCTCATTGACTTGGGTGTAGATATGGGTTGTGGCCACCGACTGGTGACCACAACCCATATCTGACTGATCAACGCTACAACTAATTAGCGTTTCCCGGACTCCCAATCTTCGGATTCGTCGTCTTCAGGAATGTCGTACTTAGCTGCGATTTCTGCATACGCATCGTAGTCGTCGTCGAAATCGTCGTCGTACTCAGCCTTTGGCTCGCTGCCGTAGGATGTTAATTCGCGCTCGAGAGCAGCGTAATCCGTTTCAGGACTGAAATACTTCAAGTTACGTGCGACTTTTCGCTGTTTGGCTCTTTGACGGCCGCGCCCCATAGGGTCGACCCCCCTCAATCATCGAATGAGGATGCGTGAACTCACGCACCCAACTGCTTGCAATTTATTCTACGTGAACATACGATACCCTGAAACGGCTTAGAACTCCATGTGATCCATAAAATTATACTGTTGTGTTTCCAATAGCTCTGATTTGTGGAATTTGCCATATATAAATTACAATTATTTTGGTATTAAGAATTCACCCTGCTGTGCAGGGTGAATGCATGTGTGAAATATGGATATGTGAAGGTATTCAGAACTAAAACATGCGAGACTTGTGTATAGCGTTTCCTTAGCTCACCAAGCCGTTTAAGGGGACGTTGAAATAGGAGGAAACATGACCGAGGAAAAACCTTCTGGTGAGCTGATGACGCCAGCTGAAGTAGCGGCGCTTTTTAGAGTCGACCCTAAAACGGTTGCACGCTGGGCGAATTCGAAGAAGATTCCTTCAATCCGTACATTGGGTGGGCATCGCCGTTTCCGTCGGGAAGATATTCAGGCGATCCTCGACGGTAACACTGAAAATATCGATTCTGAATAGGCTAGTTATTCATCCTAGCTTCATATCATTGCTATTCGTGGCTATAAGAAATACGCAGAATTAATGATGCTAGCTATGTGGTTGGGGGGGGGGCGACACCCAGTGCGGGTGTCGCCCCCCCCAAAAAAACCACATGTATCAGAGGTGTTACTTAAGTACCTTAACTGGACAAGTGCTCATCAGCGTTTGATGATTTTCACGATAATCAAACCAAGGATTGCGGCAACGCAACCACCAAAGATCTTCAAGGCCTTTGGATCGCCATTTGCCACGGCGTCTAAGAAACTGCGCGCATTTTGAGAAGCGTTAGCAAAGGCATTCTGTGCCTTAACCTTGGCTTCTTCTTGCAAATTCTTTGGATCGAGTCGAGCTGCTAACTCATCAACTGTGGCAGTGAGTTCGAGGCGGATTCTTTGCAGATCAGATTCGATCTGTGCAGCGCTGCGATTATCCTCTCCTTCTGGAGCGTCGTAATCAACAGCTTTCTTTACGCTTGCTGCAAGTCGTGCCTCGGCTACGACGTGTGGATTAATTCGGTTCGTATCCTGAGTCACTTGTTGAATCCCTTCTTGATAGCCTCAACATCTTTATTGATACCTGCTTTAGGGTCGATGGTATCTTTTTGGGCAGATTTGATCTTTGACATCGCCACCAAAGCGAGAATCAAGATAATAACTAGCAATCCACCTGCCACGATGAGGAATGCAAGCCATGTGCTCACCACATTTGCGAGACCGAATCCCGCTGCCATCAACAGCATGCTGAGCATGTAGAGCGCCAAAATTCCAGCAACTGCAAAGAGTGCTCCGGCGGTTCCAAGTTTCGCCACTTTGCTTTTAGCCTGTGCTACGGCGAACTTAATTTCGTCACGAATCAATGCGGAAAACTGAGCCGTAATCTTTGCTACAAGTTCGCCGATCGTTGGCGAACCGCTCTTGAGTGCCGACCTAGACATTGATCCTGTTTCAACTTTGTGTCCGTCTTGCGATTGGTTAGTAGTGCTCACAATTAGTCCCTTCATGGCTATATGAACAGCCTGCATTCACTTGCAGCAGTACCGCTAGCGACAAGCACTAACTGCTACCAGCGTAGATAGAACAAGTCTACGCAATAATTTATGCGCGTGTTACCCTTTCCTTGCTATTCAGCTAACGGAAAATTACAGAACTAACACTAGGTCATTCGTCACAGAAGTGTCTACAATCACAGTATGGCTACAACACATTTCAAAGGACAACCCGTAAATACCTGTGCAGAACTGCCTGAATTAGGCCAAAAAGCACAAGATTTCGTGCTCACTGCGACAGACCTATCTGACGTAAAACTCTCTGACTACGCTGGGAGAACAGTAGTTCTCAATATTTTCCCCTCCGTGGATACGGGAGTGTGCGCACAATCGGTGCGAGAGTTTAATAAACGAGCATCCGAACTCGATAACACCACGGTTCTATGTATTTCCAAGGACTTACCATTCGCCCTTGATCGCTTCTGTGCTGCAGAGGGACTAGACAACGTCGTCTCAGCATCCGCATTCCGTTCAGATTTCCCATCTGCCTACGGCGTAGAACAAATCGACGGACCGCTCCGAGGCTTGCTTGCGCGCACCGTCGTCGTCATCAATCCGGATGGAAACGTGAGCTACACCGAACTCGTGCCGGAAATCGCTACTGAACCAGATTACGACGCCGCACTGGCTGCAATCTGACCTAAGCTAAACGCAAAACTGGCCGCTATCGAGTCCAAGAGTCTCGACAGCGGCCAGTGTGCATTGAAAAGCGCAACTCAGCGACCAGCGAACTTGGAAGTAAATTTTTTCACTATTTTTTGAATCGGACCAATTTCATCCATTTTGAATGCGAACATGAGCCCGATAAAAGTGGCGGTCATGAGCGTGCCCACCACAAGAATTGCCACCAAAGACAGAGCTTGACTGCTTGAAAGCGCTGCAGATCCGCCAAAAAGCTGGATGAGAATTTCGCCAACTCCCACAGTGACCAGGCAAATCAAGGCCAGCTTCGCATGGGTGAGCAGCAGTCTGCGCTCATCCAGACCGCCCAGACGCCCCCGCAAATGCATAAACATCACTACCGCGGCGAGCGTATTGGTGAAAGCCATAATTCCGGCAATGCCAATTACCACGTACTGAGGTGCTAAGAAGCCAACCGCGAAATAGCCGAGCGCCATGAAAATAGTAATTGGCACGTCGATAAAGAACACGGCTCGTGTATTCTCAAAGGCGAAATAGACCCGATTGAGTACCGTCTGCACACCGACTCCAAGCAGGCCAATCGACATCACCATTAACACGGGAGCAAGAGCCTGTACCTCGGCGTTGGAGACGAAAAAGCCCAGCAGGCGGGAAGCTGGCATCGCCAAGACGAGAATGCCCGCCAAAGCCAGGAAATTGAAAGTAGCTACTGTGCGAAGCGCTAAAGACGTGTCAGAGCGGATCGAAGCGAAATCCCGATCGGCCGCAGCCTTGGCGAGTTGGGTGAAAATCGCCGTCGCGATCGAGACTGTGACCAGCGACGTCGGCAAAGAATAGAGCGTATATGCCGCCGTATACACCGAATTGCCAGCTACACCTTCCGTATATTGGCCAGACTCCAATGCGCGCTGTGTAGCGTCCGCCGCCACGTTGGACAGGAGCGCAGTGGGCAGAATTGACAAGATCATGAGAGCTAGCATCCAGCCAGAGGCCTTACCGGCGTTTGCCAGCCCTGAATTTCGCCACGCAAAATCTGGCCGGAAATGAATGCCAATTTTACGCAACGGCAAGATCAAAATCAGCGCCTGCGCTGCGATACCCAAGGTAGAGAAGCCGCCTAGTAGCATGCCACTCAATCCGAGCCACTCTTGCGCCGAGCCAGGGGAGGTGGAGCGAGAACTGCCGTAGAAAGACAAAATGATCAGCAATCCTGCAATTGCCACTACGTTATTGAGAGCAGGTGCCCACATATAGGGGCCGAAGTTCTCTTTCGCATTAAGAATTTGACCCAGCACCGTGTATAAGCCATAGAAGAAAATCTGTGGCAGACACCAATAGGCAAAAACGACCGTTAAGTGATACCACTCAGGGCTTAAAGTGGCAGCGAATGCTTTAACAATTATCGGTGCGCAGAGCGTCAAAAGCAGGGTGATTCCACCCAGAACCACGATCGTGATCGTTAAGAGTTTGTTGATGAAAGCGGCGCCATCGTCTTGTGCGTCTTTGGAGGCGCGCACGATGGCTGGTACGAGCACCGCATTGACCAGGCCGCCAGCGATGATCATGTATATGAGCGTCGGGAGACGATTGGCGATGTCGAAAGAGTTGGCGACGGGTGAGGTTAGGCCAAGCGCAGCGCCAAGCAGGATTGGGGAGCGGATTAGACCAAGGAGGCGCGAGGTGAACGTGCCAAGAAACATCACTAATGACGACCGGGCTACGGTTGAGGTGCGGGTCTGCGTTGAGGTGTTGAGTGTGGTTGAGGTACTGGCTGCGGGAGTGGTGTGTGTGGCATTGGTGGCTGCATTGGTAGACGCTGCTGATGGAGTTGAGATGCGAGCAGGCGTTTGTGATGACGTGCGCTGCGGTTCTTTTAAGGAGCGAGAGCGCAGTGCGCGCGGTTTGCGCCGCGGAAAGAATGGGACTTCTCCTGCGGCGTGACGTGGTTTGTAATTGTGCGATTGGCGCATGCTTCGAATTTTACACGGCGAAGCTGGCGCAGCTGTTGAAGAGAAGCTTAGTGTGATAATTTGGTGCTCTTTTTGCAACATCTCGAGATATATCGAGATGTTGCAAAAAGAGCACCAAAAGACGTTCGGGATTCGACCCAGACCCGCGATGGCTGTGGCTCGGCGCCTCGCCAGGCCTGAGTATGCGCCACCAGACCCGCGTACGGGGACACCAGGCCTGTCCACGCCACCAGACCAGGGCTAAGCGCCAAAAAGCGTTGCTTAAGATCCGACTTTTCACTGGCATGGTAATGGAAAGTCGGTGTTATTGAGGTATAGGAGCTCTATACGGTAGGTTCCTTGACATGGCTTGGGTTATGTACTTTGGGTGAGAAAACGTAGTATTCGAGCCCGACGGTGTCCTTTATGTCAAAGCATGATGAAGAAAAACGGGAAGAACAAGTCCGGTACTCAACGCTGGTATTGCCCTGATTGTCGCTACAGTTCAACATCGCGCGATTACCGTCAACAACGTCAGCGTCAGTTTCGCCAGTTCCTTGCCTATGTCACGGACACCGCGCCCAGGCGCGTCCAAGGATCCTCGTTACGCACCTGGGACCGTACGCATGCCTGGTGCTGGCACACCAGACCCGCATGGCAGGTGACAGGCGAGGTATATGACCAGGTCTTTATTGACGGGACCTATATTCCCTATGGTTGGTGCATCTTGATCGCATCCACCACTAAGGGCGTGATCACTTATCAGGTATGCCAACGTGAAAACAAAGCCTCCTATACGGCTCTACTTTCACGTATCCCCGCTCCAATCGTGGTAGTCACTGATGGGGATAAAGGAGCACTAGGGGCGATTAGACAATGCTGGCCAGAAGCACGTATTCAACGCTGCCTTGTCCATATCCAACGCAATATTCGACGCGTGACAACCATCAACCCGAAAACCGATCAACACAAGGCTCTACACCAACTCGGACGCGACCTGACCCGCATAAACACAGCAGAGCACGCTATCACTTGGGTCAAAGCGTTAGCAGCGTTCCACCAGCTCTACGATGACTGGTTGGAAGAGAAAACATACCGCACCGATGTGTCCATCAGTGATATTCCCACTTTCGCAAGAAATAATAAGAAATGGTGGTACACACACTACCAGACCAGACGCATCATAAAATCTCTCGACCGATACGTCAAAGACCAGGTCTTGTTTACCTACCTCAGAGACGACCTAGACACAACCACTGTCCTTGCCTCGACGACTAATAAGCTTGAAGGTGGGATCAACTCGCCCCTGAAAGCTTTCCTTCACGCTCACCGAGGCTGGTCAGAAGAACACATGCTCACCGCAATCAATTACTGGCTATACACCAACAGTATCGACCCCAAACCCTTAGAAAGCTTCATCGACAACATCACGCAACCCCCAAAGCAACCAGTCCAAGAAGAACAACCCGGACCCGTCGAAATCGACACCACCATCAACCACGAACAACCATGGGAAGACAGCCTCCACATCCGAAAAAGCTGGGCCGGACGCTAACAACACGCCGTCAAAAGCAACGCATTTTGGGGGTTATAGGACAAATCGTGTTGGTTTTTTATACCGGTCCTTGCCATTGGCCGTTGTGGTGGAAATCGGTCCAGTTCGCTGCTGTTCCCCATCGCTGGATTTCTTCTTGGGCATGGTGGTGACTGGCTCGGGTGAACATGGCTTCGATTTGGCTATCCGTGTAGGTAGTTTCCAGTAACTGCGCTGGCGTGTTAGGAAACTCCGTGTGTTGATAACACCACCATAAAATCGTCTTGACCTGGTGATCGATCGGCATTCCACGATGCGATCTCAACACATGTCGTAAACGCGAGTTCAGGGATTCAATCAGGTTAGACGTTGCAGGAATCGGGTCATCATCAATACTCAGACTCGGATCAAGATAGGTAAATAACGTTCCATGACGTACCAGAGTATTAAGCGAATTTTTAGCACGAATAAGCCGTGCATGAGTGGGAACAATCTGACCGTTCGCAAGGCGAGTTTTCTCAGCAAGGAACGCCTTCCATGCCGTATTCCACACCGCTAACTGACCCATCCATGCAAGCGCTTCCTCACGCGTGTGGATGTGTAATAAGTCTTTCGCAAGACCATAAAGCTCAACACCAGCACGAGTACGTGGCCGGCTCGTGGTATAGCGCTTGACAGTGCTAAAAGCGTGAAAGACACAGCGTTGAATACGGGTAGTGGGCCATGAAATTTTCACAGCCGAAGCAATTCCTGGACCACCATCACATACAACAACATCTGGTGGTGCAATACGTGAAAACAATGCTTGCCACGCAGCCGTTGTCTCACGACGTGCTACATACCAGCCAAGAACATGTGTTTTCGTACAAGCGATCAGCACAACAAGTTTGCGTGACAGATATATCCCATCCACAAAAACCACGTGATGAACCTCCTCAACAACTGGACTCACTGGCCATAACTGCCAAAACTGGTGGAATCGACGCCGAGCATTTCGCCCCTGACCAGGCAGATCCCGATAACGCAGATCCGAGGTCACGAAATTGAGAAAAGCTGCGAAATAACGAGCAGTGACATCATTAGAACGACTTTGACTCGCCCGGCACGACAGACAACGGAATCGGGGCCGACCAGAACCACTCTTGCCCCACTTTTGGGTAACTGAACCACACAATGAACAACGAGGATTTCCCATACCCTCAAGTCAACCGAGTTCAAACCCTACTTTCACCCGCAATACCAACAAAAAACCAGGCCAAAACCAACACGAAATGTCCAACCAAAAACTCGAGCCAAACCGACTTCAAACCCGACTATTGCTTACCACACCAACAAAAACACACCCAAAAAGGGTTATAGGACAAATCGTGTTGGTTTTTTATACCGGTCCTTGCCATTGGCCGTTGTGGTGGAAATCGGTCCAGTTCGCTGCTGTTCCCCATCGCTGGATTTCTTCTTGGGCATGGTGGTGACTGGCTCGGGTGAACATGGCTTCGATTTGGCTATCCGTGTAGGTAGTTTCCAGTAACTGCGCTGGCGTGTTAGGAAACTCCGTGTGTTGATAACACCACCATAAAATCGTCTTGACCTGGTGATCGATCGGCATTCCACGATGCGATCTCAACACATGTCGTAAACGCGAGTTCAGGGATTCAATCAGGTTAGACGTTGCAGGAATCGGGTCATCATCAATACTCAGACTCGGATCAAGATAGGTAAATAACGTTCCATGACGTACCAGAGTATTAAGCGAATTTTTAGCACGAATAAGCCGTGCATGAGTGGGAACAATCTGACCGTTCGCAAGGCGAGTTTTCTCAGCAAGGAACGCCTTCCATGCCGTATTCCACACCGCTAACTGACCCATCCATGCAAGCGCTTCCTCACGCGTGTGGATGTGTAATAAGTCTTTCGCAAGACCATAAAGCTCAACACCAGCACGAGTACGTGGCCGGCTCGTGGTATAGCGCTTGACAGTGCTAAAAGCGTGAAAGACACAGCGTTGAATACGGGTAGTGGGCCATGAAATTTTCACAGCCGAAGCAATTCCTGGACCACCATCACATACAACAACATCTGGTGGTGCAATACGTGAAAACAATGCTTGCCACGCAGCCGTTGTCTCACGACGTGCTACATACCAGCCAAGAACATGTGTTTTCGTACAAGCGATCAGCACAACAAGTTTGCGTGACAGATATATCCCATCCACAAAAACCACGTGATGAACCTCCTCAACAACTGGACTCACTGGCCATAACTGCCAAAACTGGTGGAATCGACGCCGAGCATTTCGCCCCTGACCAGGCAGATCCCGATAACGCAGATCCGAGGTCACGAAATTGAGAAAAGCTGCGAAATAACGAGCAGTGACATCATTAGAACGACTTTGACTCGCCCGGCACGACAGACAACGGAATCGGGGCCGACCAGAACCACTCTTGCCCCACTTTTGGGTAACTGAACCACACAATGAACAACGAGGATTTCCCATACCCTCAAGTCAACCGAGTTCAAACCCTACTTTCACCCGCAATACCAACAAAAAACCAGGCCAAAACCAACACGAAATGTCCAACCAAAAACTCGAGCCAAACCGACTTCAAACCCGACTATTGCTTACCACACCAACAAAAACACACCCAAAAACCAACACGATTTGTCCTATAGCCCCCCAAAAACCAACACGATTTGTCCTATAGCCCCATTTTGGCGCTTAACCCCCAACAGGCCCCGCGTATATACAAAGAAGCCCCTGCTGAGCAGGGGCTTAACCTTGTGGCTCCGACCGGCGTCGATCCGGTGACCTTTCGATTTTCAGTCGAACGCTCTACCAACTGAGCTACAGAGCCAGATAGAAAAACACCCGGTTTCCCGGGGCTTCTCAGCGACCCTGACGGGACTTGAACCCGCGACCTCCGCCGTGACAGGGCGGCGCGCTAACCAACTGCGCTACAGGGCCATTTTCATGGCGACACTTTCGTGCCAACTTCTTGAATCTTTCCAAGAAGCAGTACCCCCAACGGGATTCGAACCCGTGTTGCCGGCGTGAAAGGCCAGTGTCCTAGGCCACTAGACGATAGGGGCAAAAGAACTCGCGTCCTTTTCTCGGTTCCTCGTTGGTGGAACGGATATAAGCTTAAGGGGTAAACGGGGGTAAATGCAAAATCGCAGGGTATGTGTCCTTGGTCACGTTTGGCTCTTGGCAAGTAAATATAACGCAAACGAGCGTTTTTTAGCACTCTGGAATAGCCTTAATACTATGAATCAATGGATGGCAACAACTGGTGACGGTGCGACGTCGGAAGCTGTAGAAGCGACGTTTGACGTGCTGCAAGTGGTCTTGGGTGTGGTGCTCGGCGCCCTTGGTGGTTTTATCGCAGGCCTGCTTCTCCTTGCGATTGGAAGAATGATCGTTCGACGACGCAGTCAAATTCAGCCGCTGATGAATGCGACCTCTCGGCCGTCAATTGTTGCGTTAATGCTGGTAGGTGCTTGGATAGGCTTCAATTTTGCTGATGGTCGCGTCAACACCGCTGCAGCTCCAGCATGGTTGGAAAATGTCGATCATGCTTTCCTGGTTTTGGTCATTCTGGCAGGTACGTGGCTTGCCGTGGGGGTTGTGAATGGCGCGATGGGTGTTATTCACAACAAAATGCGTGAATCTTCTGAGCGGCGCGCGAAGCGCGTGCAAACGCAAACCCAAATTCTGAACAGGGTCATTGTTGTTGTTATTTGGATTCTTGGTATAGGTGGCGTCTTACTGACGTTCCCGTCGGCGCGGACGGCAGGCGCATCGCTTTTCGCCTCGGCAGGTCTTGTGTCAGTGGTCGCTGGTCTTGCTGCCCAGACGACGTTGGGTAACGTCTTTGCGGGACTTCAACTGGCCTTTTCAGATTCGATTCGTGTCGGCGATATCGTTTATTACAAAGATAATTACACCACTGTTGAAGAAATCACTCTCACGTACGTCGTGCTCGCCGTCTGGGATGGGCGAAGAATCATCGTGCCGTCGTCGTTGATGACGACTCAGTCTTTCGAAAACTGGACGCGTCGCGCGCCGGAGATGTTAGGCGACGTAACGTGGGAGGTCGATTGGGCCTTGCCGCTCACCGCAGCGCGAAAGCAGCTCGAATTCCTGCTGCGTAACACTGATCTTTGGGACGGCGAAACCGGAGTTCTGCAAATTAGTAACGCAGCAGGTGGAACGCTGCAGATGCGCGCAGTGATTTCTGCAAAAGATTCGGCCACCCTGGTGGACTTGAAAAACTATTTGCGTGAGCAGATGATTCATTGGATTCAAACAGAAGCGCCGCAAGCGATTCCGCGTCAGCGCCGATACTTTGATGAGCCGGTGGAGATCGTCGAAGCGGCTCATCAAACGAATAAGCAGCTAGAAGATCGCATCGAACGAGAAGAGCCGGTACAGTATTTGCCTGATGTTTGGCCTGAATCGGTTGGGAATCCGGCCGCAGTAGCCCAAGATCGGCAGCGCACGACGGTGCTGTCGGTCAAGGATATTAAGGAAATGCGCGATATTCCGCCACTACCGCAAGATTCGCCAGCAGAAACTATTGTGATGGCGCCAATTACTCCGGATATGGAAGACCCGCGAAAGAAGAAGCCGGCAAGTGATCAATCTAGCTCCAATTCGCGAGAGCTGCGCACTTCCGATTCTGGTGAGCTGACGAACACCGATGTGCGTGCTGGGCATGAGGCGTCTTTGTTTAGTGGTTCTCCAAGTGCAGAGATGCGCAAGCAACATTTTTCTGGTCCGGGTGAAGAAGCTTTTGCTGAGCGCAATCGCAAGATTGAAGAGATCGAGGAAGCAGAAAAGGGCGGTAGCAAGAACTTTTCCTCTTCTGAAAATCCTGAGCAAGGTTCTGAGCAATCCTCCGAGAGTGGTCGTGACGCAGAGGGTGGACGCGGCACCGAAGACGCGCGTGACGCAGTGGACGTGAAGCGCTCCAGCGATGTGGCACAAGCATCGGTTAGCAGTGATTCTGGCACGGCGCATAACCAGGCGCAGGGCCACGCGCATAACCAGGCGCAAACGGGCGCAGAATTAACTCGTGACCAGCGTCAAGAGCCTGCCAAGAGGACGCTTAACCACGCAAATAAATCGATGGAAGCAAATTCCGATATGCACCACGAAGATTCTGCGGCACACGGCACAGAATCAAGCGGCGACATAAGTGAATAATCGCTGGTAAAACGTGTATGGTAATGACAAAATGCGGTACTGCAGTGAAGGGGAGGCATGAGGCATGATGGATGAGCAACCCAAAATTGTAAAATCCGAAGAGGAATGGAAGAAACTCCTCAATCCGATGGAGTATTTGGTGCTTCGCCAAGCAGGTACAGAGCGTCCTGGAACTGGTGAATTGCTGAACGAAAAGCGCTCGGGGATGTATCTGTGCCGAGCTTGTGGGGCTGAACTGTTCTCATCTGCAACCAAATTTGATTCATTTTGCGGATGGCCGTCGTTCTTCGATCCAAATGAAAAAGGTGCAGTTATCTATCGCACGGACACGTTGCTCGGCTATGAGAGGACGGAAGTGCGATGCGCAAATTGCCATTCCCATTTAGGGCATGTCTTTCCGGACGCGCCACAGACGCCTACTGGAAACCGGTACTGTATGAACTCCGTGGCGCTCAAATTTGTGCCTGACCAGCAATAACCTCACTTGCCGTTCTCAAATCCCAGTGAAAAGTGAAGAAAAATGACTGAGAATTCCGCCACCGAATATCCTGAGTATGTGCGTGTGTGTACATTCAACATGCAATACGGCAAACCCGCACTCGCTTTGTCTAACGACTCCGACCGCTCCGATCGCTCCGATCGGGATAGCGGACCAACGGCAAGAGCTGTGGATTTCCTACAAGCGAAGTTTGCCGAGATGCCCCGCAGAGACGCGCTCGAAGTATTCGCGGCAGAACTTGCCCAGCTCAACCCGGATATTGTGCTACTGCAAGAGGTTGACGATGTGCGGATGCGCTCCACGTTGATCCCGCAAGCTGATCTGATCGCAGATTTGCTCGAAATGGATCGGTACTTCATTCCGGTTGAGCGTAGTGTGCTGGGTTCGCCGGCGTCGTCGTTCGTGCCGTGGCGACGACGCGGTGCTTACGGTTTGGCGATCCTGTCGCGTTATCCGATGCGGGGGTGTCTGAAACTTGCGCTTCCAGAGAAAACCGAGTTTTTGCGTCATTCGGCGCAGAAAACTAAGGGGATTAATGGGTGGTACGTGCATGTGACGGAGCCGCGCGCCTGTGCGTACGCGGTGATTGATATCCCTGGTAAGCCAAGTTTGGTGGTGGGCAATACCCATTTGTCGACGAAATATAGCGCCGCGTGTGAGCAGCTTGCAGTTGCGGCGGGCGGTTTCCAGGTGTTGAGTGAGCGAAACGGGATTCAAGACGGGCGTTTCTTGCTTGGCGGCGATTTTAACCTCGGTTCGGAAAGCGTCGATGAGCTGCTGAGCACGGAGGTTGTGCTCTCTGATTTTGTTTCTTTAGCGACCGGCAACACTTATCCGAGCGATGCGCCCGAAAAACAGATCGATTTTCTGCTCGGGTCGGGTCTTTCTGCTGCTCAGATGCGCACGGAGAGGTTCAGTATTTCCGATCACCGCGCGCTCATTGCCGATTTGCGTTTTGATGACGACGGCGATGCGGCATGACGACGGCGGTGCCGTGAGTGCCGTGGGCGTGCGGGTGCGACATGAGTTGGCAGTGCAATCAGTAATGGATTAATACTGGTGCGAGCGACACGAAAAGCGGGAGAGTGACGTTGCCCAATAAAGTTTGGTCAAGTAATTGTGGTGCACCTTTGACACTGATGACGGCCGCTGTGGTGCAGTATATTGGCGCTTCATTGGCTGTCACACTATTTGAGCAGGTGGCAGCGGGTGCCGTGGCGTGGGGGCGATTTGCCTTTGCAGGTCTAATTCTAATGGTTTGGAAACGGCCACGCATCGCTTTGAGGAAATTGTGGATTCCGATTGTGTTCGGCTTGGCGCTGACCAGTATGAACGTTGTGTTCTATCTGGCCATCAGCCGGATTCCGCTTGGAACGGCGGTTGCCCTGGAATTTCTTGGTCCGGTGGCGTTGTCCGCGGTGACGGGGCGTGGCTGGAGAGTTCGGCTCGGAATCGTATGTGCGCTCGTTGGCGTATTTATGATCTCGTGGATTGGCGTCGATATTTCCGATCCGAATATCGGGTGGGGCGTATTTTACGGCTTGCTCGCTGGTGTGTTTTGGGCGGTTTATATCGTTTTGGGACGGCGAGTGGCGTGGAATGGTTCAGGTGCAAATGCGCTGGCTATTGGTTGTGTGACGGGAGCGATGGTTTTTCTTCCTTTAGCTATTCCTGATTTCAAGCCGGTGATCGTCGATTGGCATCTGCTGCTTTTTATGGTGGGTGTGGCGTTGTTTTCTACGGTGGTGCCATATGTGATGGAACTGCGAGTGATGAGCCGGATTCCGACCTCAAATTATGCGTTGTTAACCTCGTTGTATCCGGCGACGTCGCTGGTAGTAGGAATGGTGGTTTTGCGGCAGATTCCTACATTTGGTGAGGTGGTTGGATTGGCATTTATTTCTATTGCGGTGGCTCTGGCAACTCGAAAATGACGAATCTCCAAAGGCGTGTGATGGTACGGTGCTGAATTTTGGGGCGTTTTTGGCAACATCTCGATATATGTGGAGATGTTGCCAAAAACGCCCCAAAGTGTGTTGGTTTGTGTCTATGTTCGTGTTGGCCTGCGCGGTTGGCGGCGGTTCGTGTCTGTTCGCGGCGGTTCATGTGGGGGTTATAGGACAAATCGTGTTGGTTTTTTATACCGGTCCTTGCCATTGGCCGTTGTGGTGGAAATCGGTCCAGTTCGCTGCTGTTCCCCATCGCTGGATTTCTTCTTGGGCATGGTGGTGACTGGCTCGGGTGAACATGGCTTCGATTTGGCTATCCGTGTAGGTAGTTTCCAGTAACTGCGCTGGCGTGTTAGGAAACTCCGTGTGTTGATAACACCACCATAAAATCGTCTTGACCTGGTGATCGATCGGCATTCCACGATGCGATCTCAACACATGTCGTAAACGCGAGTTCAGGGATTCAATCAGGTTAGACGTTGCAGGAATCGGGTCATCATCAATACTCAGACTCGGATCAAGATAGGTAAATAACGTTCCATGACGTACCAGAGTATTAAGCGAATTTTTAGCACGAATAAGCCGTGCATGAGTGGGAACAATCTGACCGTTCGCAAGGCGAGTTTTCTCAGCAAGGAACGCCTTCCATGCCGTATTCCACACCGCTAACTGACCCATCCATGCAAGCGCTTCCTCACGCGTGTGGATGTGTAATAAGTCTTTCGCAAGACCATAAAGCTCAACACCAGCACGAGTACGTGGCCGGCTCGTGGTATAGCGCTTGACAGTGCTAAAAGCGTGAAAGACACAGCGTTGAATACGGGTAGTGGGCCATGAAATTTTCACAGCCGAAGCAATTCCTGGACCACCATCACATACAACAACATCTGGTGGTGCAATACGTGAAAACAATGCTTGCCACGCAGCCGTTGTCTCACGACGTGCTACATACCAGCCAAGAACATGTGTTTTCGTACAAGCGATCAGCACAACAAGTTTGCGTGACAGATATATCCCATCCACAAAAACCACGTGATGAACCTCCTCAACAACTGGACTCACTGGCCATAACTGCCAAAACTGGTGGAATCGACGCCGAGCATTTCGCCCCTGACCAGGCAGATCCCGATAACGCAGATCCGAGGTCACGAAATTGAGAAAAGCTGCGAAATAACGAGCAGTGACATCATTAGAACGACTTTGACTCGCCCGGCACGACAGACAACGGAATCGGGGCCGACCAGAACCACTCTTGCCCCACTTTTGGGTAACTGAACCACACAATGAACAACGAGGATTTCCCATACCCTCAAGTCAACCGAGTTCAAACCCTACTTTCACCCGCAATACCAACAAAAAACCAGGCCAAAACCAACACGAAATGTCCAACCAAAAACTCGAGCCAAACCGACTTCAAACCCGACTATTGCTTACCACACCAACAAAAACACACCCAAAAACCAACACGATTTGTCCTATAGCCCTCATGTGGGTGGCGTCGATTCGACGCGAACACAAAAAAGGAAGTTCCCCACCACAATGTGGTGGGGAACTTCGTGCGGTAGGCCCCGCGGGACTCGAACCCGCAACCTACGGATTAAAAGTCCGGAGCTCTACCATTGAGCTAGAGGCCCGCACTTCCGTAGAACAGCATGTTGTTCCGTGGAACGATAAGTTATTCTATCCATCTTTGCCTAAATTAGGAAATGGAGACTAGGAAAAGTTGTGCTAAGTCACTGTTGATGTAAGGTTTATGCGGTCACTCGGCGTAGCGCTCATGCCATTTTTGGGCAGCATATCGAGCTATGGGCGAAAAAACTACAAATACTGGGCATAAGCTGAGCGAATGCGGGATAATAGAGGGAAAGCGAAGGAGGAAAGATATGTCCACCTACAAACCACGTCGCCCTGCTCAATTAAAGCCAGAGCAAGTTGAGCTCATTGCAGGTAATGCTGATACGGCGGCAAATTCTGAGCTTTCCCACACTACGGCTCAGGCGGTAGTGCCTCTTGGTCAACATCCTATGGCTGATGCGGACGTAATCGTTCGGGTCAAGACGTTAATCGTAGCAGAGGGCATTGATGTGATTGCCCAATCCTGGGCTGATGCTCCTGCGGAGTCGCTGCCAGGGATTTTATGGCGTGGATATCTGTTGCGTGAATGGATACGCCGTTTTCCAGACGTTGTGCGAGAGCGACTGGCTGCAGCTCGACTCTTTGCACACGAGCAGGATACTGCCAAGCTTAAAGCTAATAGTGAGTTGGTGCCCGGCTATGAGGACGTATTGGCCTTGTGGGATGAAGTCTTTCGTGGCGATTTCCGGGGCGATTTTGCGAACGTATTGCGCTCCTCAGCTCGCTTTACTGATTTTTTGGCGCACGTTGAACCAGCATGGATTGACGACGACGCCCACCCGCTCGCGACCTATGTGACGCGTCGTGACACTGCAATGCGTCATACCGCTCAAGAATTCTTCAATTCGGGTGAACTACTGATCAAGGGCTCTCTTGAGTAAACGAGCAGATAATCCCACCAGTTTCGTTTTCTCTCATTTGAGTTCCTTGACTGAGGGGCAGGCGCGCGCAATCGAAGCGCTTTCACAGGCCGCGGCCAGTTGCGATGGCTTCGCGCCATTCGACGAGCAAACTCATCTTGATCTGCGCAAACCTGCTGGCCGGCAGTACTTTTTAGCCTACGAAGCCGACGGCTCTGCGCCTGAGTACGCCACCTTGCCGGGTCGTGACGACGCGCTACTGCCGGGTCGTGACGACGCGCTACTGTCGAGTCGTGACGACGCACTATTGCTCGGTGCAGCAAGTCTTGACGAATCTAGCGCAACCGCCGACATCGCAGTTCGTCCATCGCATAGAAATCGTGGAATTGCTACGCAGCTCATTGCACAAATGAAAACGCATTTGCGCGAGAGTGCTCTTTCTGTGTGGGCGCATGGCACCTTACCGGCGTCGCTCCAGGTAGCGAAGAAACTCTCGATGATCCCAACACGTGAGTTGCTCGTGATGGAAAAAACTCTTGAGCAGGGTAAAGACCTAGAATTCAGCATTCGTGGACTCAGAATGCGCACAATCGATACAGCCCAAGATGCGGATATTGACAGGCTCGTCGATCTCAATACTCGCGCATTTCATTCCCACCCTGAGCAGGGGAAACTACAGCGTGCAGATTTTCTTGAGCGCTTTGCGCAGCCCTGGTTCTCAAGTGAGCTGCTGCAATGGGCGGTTGACGAAACCACAGGTGAACCAGCGGCATTTGCGTGGCTTAAGCCAGAAAGCGATAAATGTGTAGAACTTTATGTTTTGGGAGTGAGTCCGCAACAGCAGGGTAAAGGAATTGCCAGCGCAATCATGGACTGGTTAGAAGCGAATATGCTCGTATCTGGTTTCACAACGATGAAACTCTATGTGGATCGAGCAAATACTGCGGCCGTTCGTACCTATGAACGTGCCGGATTTCAACTCTCTGAACTGCACACATGTTTTCAAGTATGAGGTATTTTCGTTTTCCGGTGCAAATTTGTGTATAAATCTGGGATGATCAAACTATGAGCGAAGAGTCTTTTCCCCATCCTAATGACGACGACGTTCCCGGCACTCCCGACACGATAGACCGCCTCGGCTCACCTATTCCCGATGGCACTCTCGGAGCGGCACTCCAGGAAACATGGACGCAAGCTGTGCGCGAAGAGCACGATATTGAAGAAATCTCTCTGCCTGAAGGGCGATTCGCTGATCGTGAGTTGTCGTGGCTTGCATTTAACGAGCGAGTTTTAGAGCAGGCCGAGGATCAGGATTTACAGATCCTTGAGCGCGCGTGGTTCCTCGCGATCTTTGCCTCCAACCTCGACGAATTCTATATGGTGCGTGTGGCTGGATTGAAGCGCAGAATCGCTACCGGTATGGCCGTTACAAAAGCTTCGGGTCTGAGCCCACGCGAGGTTCTTGAGGGGATCAACAAACGCGCTCAAGAACTGATGCAGCGGCATGCACAAGTTTTCGCTCAAGATATCCAGCCGAAACTCGCCCAAGAAGGCATTGATATTTTGCATTGGAAAGACCTGGGCGAAGCTGAGAAAGAACGCTTGCGTAAGTTCTACCGCAAACAGATTTTCCCAGTGCTGACTCCACTTGCCGTAGACCCAGCTCACCCTTTCCCATATATTTCGGGACTTTCCCTCAATCTTGCCGTGATCGTGCGCAACCCGAACACTGGCAAAGAGCTTTTTGCGCGAGTAAAAGTTCCGCCGCTTCTGCCACGCTTTATCGCTGTAGACTCCGACGGAATTCCGTACAGCCCAGAAGATGTGCCTGCGAATTCGGAAGGTCGCACTGCCTACATCCCACTCGAAGAAGTCATTGGCGCGCATTTAGGCACGTTGTTCCCAGGAATGGAAGTGGTGGAACATTCCACATTCCGAATCACCCGCAACGAGGACTTAGAAGTCGAGGAAGACGACGCCGAAAACTTGCTCAAAGCGCTCGAGAAAGAGCTGCTCCGGCGTCGTTTTGGACCTGTCGTGCGACTAGAGGTGGCAGAGGACATCTCCCAACACGTGCTCGCGATGCTCGTGCGTGAGCTGGGTGTACGGGAAGAGGACGTATTCCGATTGCCGGCTCCGCTTGATCTTACCGGCCTTAATGCCATTCACGATCTTGACCGCCCGCAACTGAAGTACAAGAAGTTTGTGCCGGTCACAGCGCGCGGCTTTGCCGAAGTGGAAAGTTCACGAGCGGCCGACGTCTTTGAAGCAATCCGGCGTCGCGATATTTTGGTTCAGCACCCCTACGACGCTTTCTCCACATCTGTTCAGCAGTTTATTCGTCAAGCTGCCGAAGATCCGAAAGTCTTGGCGATCAAACAGACGCTATATCGCACCTCAGGCGATTCTCCCATCGTCGATGCGCTTATTAAAGCTGCATATGCGGGCAAACAGGTGCTGGCAGTAGTGGAAATCAAGGCGCGCTTCGACGAGCAAAACAACATTGAATGGGCTCGTAAGCTCGAAGAAGCCGGGGTGCACGTCGTCTATGGCATCGTTGGCTTAAAAACTCACTGCAAACTGTGCCTCGTCGTGCGGCAGGAAGACGACGGTTTGCGCAGGTATTGCCACGTGGGAACCGGAAATTACAATCCCAAGACCGCCCGAGGGTACGAAGATCTTGGCTTGTTTACCTGTGACCGCAACGTCGGTCAAGACCTCACGCGTCTGTTTAACCAGCTGTCTGGCTACTCGCCCAAGGCAAAATTCCATCGCTTGCTCGTCGCGCCGCTCGGTATCCGCGATGGTCTGATCGAGCGTATTGAACGCGAGATCGCCAACAAACGGCAAGGTAAAGCAGCATGGATTCGGCTCAAGAGCAATTCGCTCGTCGACGAGAAAGTCATTGACGCTCTCTACCGCGCCTCCCAGGCAGGCGTCGAGGTCGAAATCCAGGTGCGCGGCATTTGCTGCATGCGCGCCGGGATTGAGGGACTGTCGGAGAACATCAAGGTGCGCTCAATTCTGGGGCGCTTCCTTGAACATTCGCGCATTTACGCGTTCTGTAACGACGGCGATCCGGAAGTCTTCATCGGCTCAGCAGACCTCATGCATCGTAACCTTGACCGACGCATCGAAGCGCTCATTTCGATCACTGACCAGGAGATGAAGGATTATCTTATCGATCTGGTGAAGATTGCGTGTTCAGATGAGACGCAGTCGTGGCATCTTTACGAAGACGGTTGGCATCGTGTGACGCACGACGACGCCGGCAACCGTCTCGCGCACGTGCAAGAGATTCTTATGCAGCGTGCGCGCTCGCGAGTCGCCGAGCAATGATGCCTCAGAGGAGTCGTCCCGCGGCAGTAGCGCAAGCGGAGGGTAAATAAGCGGTGGCAAAGATCAGCAAAAACGCCGATATTTATGCTGCCGGTGCGCTCATATGGCGAGTGAACGACGGCACGCTCGAAGTGCTTATCGTTCATCGCCCGCATTGGAGTGACTGGTCTTTTCCGAAAGGAAAGGTCAAACCAGGTGAGACGCTGCGGGCATGTTGCGTGCGTGAGCTATTTGAAGAAGGCGGCGTGAACGTCGTCTTAGGCCGTCCGCTCGGTTGGCAGCGGTACGTCGTTGGGGACGGAAGATCCAAAGCCGTCCGCTACTGGTCTGCTCGCGTTATCAACGATTCCGACACCGTTCTCAGCGCACGTCCGAAAGCGCATTTGGCGCGGGCGAGCGAAGTCGATCAGCGCCGGTGGGTGAGTGCTCGTCGAGCGCGCCGTATGCTCACGTCCAGCGATGACAAAAAGATGCTTGGAAAGCTGAAGAAATACTTTGACCGTGGTGAGCTCGTGACCACGCCAGTTATCGTATTGCGCCACGCCAAAGCGATTAAACGCGAATCGTGGAAAAACGGTGCCGGGCCAGAATACACGCGCCCATTGGCGCCGTCTGGAAAGAAGCGAGTGACCCAAATTAATGGCGACCTATCAGCTTACGGGGTTAAAGAGGTGCTGAGCTCTCCGTGGAAACGGTGTAAAGATACGGTCAAAGACTACGCACGGATAACGGCGTCGTCGCTGCGAACGCAAATGGTACTGACCGAACGCGGATATGTTGTGGAACCGCAGCATTTTTCGCGAGAAATAAGGAATGTGGTGGAGACTGCGCGCGATCCGTACGTTATCTGTTTACACCGTCCAACCTTGGCGCTGACCTTTCAGACTTTTAGTGAATTCGCATCTCATTCGGTGCTCGAGACTTTTCCCTATGCTGACCCGTGGTTGAAACCGGGCGATATGTTTGTGATGCATATCGCATCAAGGCGTGGGAAGAAGTCGAAAATCGTCGCCACTGAGCACGTGACCAGTGAATTTGAATAGATATTTACTTGTGGTTAGTGGGAGGTAAACCACCGACGCAAAGTGTTTACCATGCGTTAACCAATTAACGGATTTGATTTAAATTTCTTTCTTTAGAGTGTGGATTGGTTGAGGGGTTTTCCCTCCGCTCCCGTACACGAAGGAATAAATAGTGAACATCAAACGTGGATACGCAGCAGTTGCGTCTTTGGCAGTTCTCACGCTGGGACTCGCAGCGTGCTCGTCAGCTGATTCGAAGAATAACGAGGAGACGAAGTCCTCCTCAAGCAAATCCACCGGAACCCTCAATGGTTCAGGAGCATCGTCACAGGTTAATGCACAGCAGGCATGGCGTGACAACTTCACCAAAGACTCTGGTGTAGTAGTTAACTACGATCCAACCGGTTCTGGTACTGGCCGTGACCAGTTCATCGCAGGCAAGGTTGCTTTTGCTGGTTCTGATTCGATGCTCAAGCCAGAAGAAGTTAAGAAGGCTACCGAGCGTTGCTCCGGGCAAGAGCCACTCGAGCTTCCGCTCTACATCTCACCAATTGCGGTTGCGTTCAACCTCGACGGCGTTAAGTCGCTCAACCTTTCAGCCGACGTTATCGCAAAGATTTTCGACGGCAAGATCACCAAGTGGAATGACAAAGCAATCGCAGATCTCAACAAGGATGCAAAGCTTCCAGATCTCGCCATCATTCCTGTTAACCGCGCAGATAAGTCCGGCACCACTGAGAATTTCCAGCAGTACCTCGCAGCTGCAGCTCCAGGAAGCTGGACCCACAAGCCTGCAGACGTATGGCCACGCACTGGTACGCAGTCGGCAGAAAAGACTTCCGGCGTTGTGAACTTGGTAAAGTCCACTCAGGGTGCAGTCACCTACGCTGACGCTTCCCAGGTGGGCGAGCTCGGCACTGCTGCTGTTGAAGTTTCTGGTGAGTTCCTCAAGTACTCACCTGAGGCAGCTGCAAAGATCGTCGACGGTTCGGCACCAACCAAGGACGCGAGCGAGCGTCGTCTCACCGTTGACCTCAAGCGTGACGGTTCGATCAAGGGTGCATACCCGATCGTTATGGTTTCCTACCTCATCGGTTGTACTGAGTACAAGGATGCTAAAGACGCTGCTAACGTCAAGGCATACTTCAGCTACGTAGCATCGAAGGAAGGCCAGGAAGCAGCTTCGAAGGCAAAGGGTGGAAACGCTCCAATCTCCGACACTCTTCGTGGCAAAGTCGAGAGTGCTCTGAAGCAGATCAAGGGCTGACCTAGATTTTCTGTGGACCAACCTTCACAGCGGGGTTGGTCCACAGAGTCATGTCAAGGACGTGTATAGGATCGGTGACGTCATTGCCTAACGATGTAACACCAA
This sequence comes from Arcanobacterium pluranimalium, assembly GCF_016907845.1. Taxonomy (GTDB): domain Bacteria; phylum Actinomycetota; class Actinomycetes; order Actinomycetales; family Actinomycetaceae; genus Arcanobacterium_A; species Arcanobacterium_A pluranimalium. The sequence goes on along the minus strand of NZ_JAFBCS010000001.1, from coordinate 33,647 downwards.
CACAGAAAAGTACGAGTGTGAATTCTCAACAAAGCGTTTACGAAGAATCAAAACCGCACGCGATTTGGTCGCCGGTGGCTAAGGGGAGTCGGGCTGACCAGATATTTCGTTGGTTCTCTTCTGGCGCTGGTGCGCTCATTTTGGTTCTTTTAGCTGCAGTTGCCATCTTCTTACTGCTTTCGTCAAAGAACGCATTATTCGCTTCGAGTGAGACGATCACTTCGGAAGTCGGATTCGCAAAGGACACCGGATTTTGGGGTTTTGCTGGTGCAGCGATATTCGGCACCTTGCTGGCTTCAGTAATTGCGCTGCTGATCGCAGTTCCCTTTGCAGTGTGCATTGCGCTGTTTATCTCGCATTACGCTCCTCGCCGTTTGGCATCGTTTTTCGGATATGTTATTGATCTTTTGGCGGCAATTCCCTCTGTGGTGTTCGGCCTGTGGGGAATGTGGTCACTTGAGCCATTGATGCGCCAGATCTTGCAGTGGATCTCCACCACTTTTACTCCCGTATTGCAGTTCATCTCTGGTAAAAAAGAAATGCTTGATGGCCAAGAAGTGTGGTCGGGAGGTTTGCCCGGATTTAAGAGCCTGGCACAGAGTTACGACTGGTGGCCACTTAATCCAGACATTTTAGCTTTCACTCCGCCAGCGCGAAACATCATGATGGGCGGCATCATTCTTGCGGTGATGATTCTTCCGATCATCACCTCACTTGCGCGTGAAGTTTTTCTCCAGACGCCGCGCCTCCAAGAAGAAGCCTCACTCGCCTTGGGTGCCACTCGCTTTGAAATGATTAAGATGGTGGTACTTCCGCATGGACGCTCAGGAATCGTATCGGCCTCGATGCTCGGACTTGGCCGCGCACTGGGCGAAACAATGGCCTTGTTGATGGTCCTATCGCCGGGTCTCATGGTGAATTTCAAGATATTCTCGCCAGGTCAGCATTCAACAATTGCTTCTCAAATTGCACTGCGATTCCCCGAAGCTTCCGGTTTAGAATCGGATTTCTTGATCGCTTTGGGCTTTATCTTGTTCGTGATCACTTTCGTGGTGAACTTTATCGCGCGAGCAATTGTTAGCCGTTATGCAGAATTCTCAGGAGCGAATGCATGAGCACTACAGTTACTTCTCAAATTCGTTCCAACGGAACGCAAGAGCCAAAAATGCCTGCAACGCTGCCGCAGAAGCAGTCACGCAAGCAGCGTACACTTCCCAAATGGTTCAATCTGGTGGCCGGTGCCATTGCGATTGGTATTTCTGCCACGTTCTTAGTTTTTGGGCAAGAAGAGCCAGATTATGTGGGTGCGGGCTTAGTTGCTGCGCTGATTTTCCTCATTGTGGCTGGCATTGCTGGTTATGTGGTGGAAGGTCGCCGATACGGAAATGATCGTATCGCAACAAACGTGATCGTCGGTGCGTTTGTGATGGCAGTGATTCCACTAGTTTCGCTGCTCTACACGGTAATTGCGCACGGTTGGGAAAAGCTTTCGAGCGGTGGCTACCTCACGGCCACTACCTTTGGATCGTCGGACCCAAGCGCAATTGTCGGCGCCGGGCACGCCATCGTGGGCACCTTGCTTATTACTGGTGTTACTGCGTTAATATCGATTCCATTCGGCGTGCTCACAGCCGTATATCTGGTTGAGTACGGCCGTGGAACTTTCGCGCGAGTTATCACGTTCCTCGTCGATGTTATGACCGGTATTCCATCAATTGTTGCTGGTTTGTTTGCCGCGGCCATGATTCCGATGATCAACTTGCAGCTGTTTGGAAGCACGCAATTTAAGTCTGGATTCATGGGGTCGGTGGCTCTGGTAGTACTGATGACGCCGATCGTCGTACGAAATACCGAAGAAATGCTCCGACTCGTGCCGAAAGACTTACGCGAGGCTTCCTACGCACTTGGTGTGTCCAAATCTGCAACGATTGTGAAGATTGTTTTGCGTACCTCGCTTTCGGGCATTGTGTCGGGAATCGTGATCGCTGTGGCCCGCGTTATTGGCGAATCGGCGCCGCTCTTGATTACTGCTGGTACCACTGATGTTTACAATATGAATATGTTTGAGGGGCAGATGCTCACCTTGCCAGTGTATGTATACAACGAATACACGAAAGGTTCGCAGGTAACTGCGTGGGCTGGCGCATTGCTCCTCATTCTCATAGTTTTAATTCTCAATCTTTTAGCCCGCTGGATCGCAAAGCGATTCGCACCTAAGGGTGAGTAAGCGGCTACACACCGCATTATTATTGCGGCTAGTGCCGCGCAGAAAGGATATGACGTGCAAGAGGGAATACAGGTTTCAGACCTCAACATTTACTACGGCGATTTTCTTGCGGTTGAGAATGTGAACGTGGAGATTGAACCACGTTCAATTACGGCGCTTATTGGCCCTTCTGGCTGTGGAAAGTCGACTTTCTTGCGTTCGCTCAATCGTATGCATGAAGTTATTCCGGGAGCTTATTCCAAGGGTTCAGTGATTATTGACGGTGAAGACATCTACGCTGAGGGCGTGGATCCGGTACGCGTGCGTGAGCATGTAGGTATGGTGTTCCAGCGTCCTAACCCATTCCCAACGATGTCGATTGCCGATAATGTTTTGGCTGGTCTTCGACTTAATAATCGCAAGATTTCCAAATCGGATGCGGATCGGGTTGTTGAAGAATCTTTGCGGGGAGCGAACCTGTGGGATGAAGTGAAAGATCGCCTCGATCGTCCGGGTTCCTCACTTTCTGGAGGACAACAGCAGCGTCTGTGTATCGCCCGAGCAATTGCAGTAAAACCGAATGTGCTGCTGATGGATGAGCCTTGCTCGGCGCTCGATCCTATCTCCACGCTAGCTATTGAAGACCTCATGCAGGAGCTGCAGAAGGATTACACAATCGTGATTGTGACCCACAATATGCAGCAGGCTGCACGCGTGTCTAATAAGACTGGTTTCTTCAATATTGAGGGGACTGGGAAGCCTGGTCATTTGGTCGAATATGACGACACAGAAAAGATGTTCTCCAATCCGGCCAAGAAAGAAACTGAAGATTACGTATCTGGGCGTTTCGGCTGATTTTCTGATTGGTTGATTGGCTGATTAGCTGATTAGCTGATTGGCACAGAAAAGCAGATTGTGTTGGTGGGGAGCAGTTCAGTTCGAACTGCTCCCCACCAACACAATTACGCACCGGCACTATTACGTGCCTGTATAAGTTACATTTGCATGCTCATATAAGTGTTTTGCGTGCTTAGACGAACATTGCAAACACTAGATAGAAGATCGCTGCAAAGAACGCTGCTGCCGGAATCGTGAGGAACCATGCTCCAACGATATTGCCTGCTACGCCCCAACGAACTGCCGATTTACGCTTGGTAGCACCTACGCCCATGATTGCCGAGGTGATGGTGTGCGTCGTCGAAATGGGGGCGTGCCACAAGAAAGCCGTCGTGTAGAGCACGCCGGCAGCCACACCTTCAGCCACGAAGCCATGCGCTGGATCAAGATCAATAATCTTGGAACCGAGCGTCTTCATGATGCGCCAACCGCCTGTGTAAGTGCCAAGTGAGATAGCTGCTGCGGCAGCCAGCTTAATTGGAGTGGGGATTGACGTATCGTGCCAATACCCGCCTGCGACCAGTGCCAACACAATAACGCCCATCGTTTTCTGTGCGTCTTGCAAACCGTGCCCCAAGGCCATTGCAGCAGCAGAAACGGTCTGTGCGTGACGGAAGTTGCGCATCGTTTTGCGATAGGTGGCGTGCTGGAAAATTTTCAGCGTAATTTTCATGAGGAGAAAAGCTAAACCAAAGCCCACAACAGGTGAGAGGAACATCGGTACGATAACTTTCGATCCGATAACTCCCCAGTACACGGTTACCGATGCGACGACGCCTGCGCCCGTCAACCCTCCGATCAATGCGTGGGATGACGACGACGGCAGGCCAAACCACCAGGTGATAAGGTTCCAAGCAATGGCGCCAAGTAAGCCTGCGAGGACGACGACTAGACCGGCGTCGTCTTTAGGAGGACTGATGATACCGGAGCCGATTGTCTCTGCCACGCCAGTGCCAAGCAGGGCTCCAATAAAGTTCATGATTGCTGCCATTCCCAGTGCTACGCGCGGTGAGAGCGCATTGGTGGCAACGGAGGTAGCGATAGCATTTGCGGCGTCGTGAAAACCGTTAGTGAAGTCAAAAACGAGCGCAATAACAACAATCAAGCTCACCAAAAGTAAGGTGACATCCACGATTAGGACTCCTTGATGGCAATGGTTTCAACGACGGCGGCGAGAGTCTCAAAACGATCAATTGCCGACTCGAGGCGGTCGAGGACGAATTTCATCTTCAGAACTTCCATTGGATTGTCTGAGGAGGCGAAAAGTTCGGAAATGAGGCCGCGGTAGACGGTGTCGCCGTGGTTTTCAAGCTGGTTGATCTCGACCCAATATGCGCGCATGTGTTCGTCGATTGAATCAACTTTCGACAGGGCATCAAATGTGATGCGTGCGCAGTCGTTGATGATTGCAACCAATTTATGGGCTTCAGTTGGGAGCGTATCGACGTTGTAAAGCACCATGTTATCGCCCGACTCGTCGATCAAATCCACGCAGTCATCAATCAGAGATGACAGGCTAAAAAGATCTTCACGATCATAGGGGAGCACGAAGCTGGAGTTTATTTTCTGAAGTACGCGATGGCACGCTTCGTCGGCATCGTTTTCAATATCGTGGAGCGTTTTGTTGAGTTCAACGCGCGATTCTGGGCTGGCTTCAGCGACTTGCACCAGCACTTTGGCGGCGCGAACGAGATGTTCAGACTGGTCAGCAATGAGTTGAGTGACGGTTGGGCCGCCCGAGAACTTACGAAGTCCCACAGTTTCCCCTAAACAACAGGTGAACGATTGACAAACTAAGGATAAAACAACTTTGGCTTCAGAGCTTAGTGCAAGGAAGAACTCGTGCATGATCAGGGGAAAAATCACTACAAAACCGACGTCTTTGTAGGACGTTTAGCCCACGGGGTGTGGGTGGCAGAGTGTACGTGGTGAAGTTTTGGGGCGCTTTTGGCAACTAGTCGACATATATCGAGATGTTGCCAAAAGCGCCCCAAAATTCTCGGGGTTTGTGTTGGTACAAGGGCGTGGGCGTTTCGGGCGGGGCACGTGTTGGTTTGGGGGTCAGGGTGTTTGTGCTGGTCTGACACTTGGGGCCTTGGGGCGTGTGTGGGGGTCTTGGGTGAGCGTGCGAGCTCGGGGGAGGTTGGTGCCTTGGGTGGGGCATGTGTGCGTGGGGGCACCTCGGGCGAGGGTGCAAATCGGGTGAGAGCACAAAAATCGGGCGAGAACCACGGTTCTCGCCCGAAAAGCTTAGGACACCGAACCCGAGAGCGCCTGTCGGCGCGAAGGCCGCTCGTAGCGGCAAATTATTGGAGCCCGGGGCTTTCGCGATCCGGTGTCTTGCCAATACTCTAACGCAGCTCATGCGCTGCGTCTACGCGAAACTCGCGCACATTTTCCTTTGATTTTGAGAAACGGTGAACGAACGTGCGAGGAAAACCGGTGATAACAGCTGTTAATTGCCACTTTGAGCGCATACATGGCACAATTTTCACTGTGACTGAGCAGAACAATGAGCCAAAAGATACCGTTTCATATCATCTTGATGACGGTGAATTTGCTGGACTCAGTTTCCTCTACGTGCGTGCCCTGCTGAGCATCGTCGCAGCGACTTTCCTGGCCGTTGGCGCGGTAACTGCGCCGTGGGGAATCGTCGTCGTGGTCATGATCATTGGTTCGCTGCTGATTCTCGGCTGGCCAGTTCTGCTCAACCTCCCCAACCGCTCTACCACGCGTTTGGCGATGAGTTTAGTATTTCTCCTGCTGCTCGCAGCGGGGATTTGGGGATCGCTCACGCTCAGTGCGCTTGCAGCGGCATTTGGCATCGTCGTCGTTTTTGCTACTGAAATGATGCGTCCGGCAGACGCTTTTCGTCGTCTCGAACAGCTGGCGGGAACTTATTTAGGAATTACGCTTCTGACCTCGGCAACTTTGTGGATCCATGCAGCTAATTTGGTCGACGGGATTCGTATATCGGTGATGATTGCTCTCATAAGCGGCATTGTGTCGATTTTCCATGCTTTTCAGTCACGCACGCTGGAATTTGTGTCGCTGATAAATGGCATCGTCGTGGGTGGCGCCTCGGCGCTGATCCTGTCTTTGCCCTGGTGGTCGGGTATTCTTGCCGGAGTGGCTGTGCCGCTCGCTTTCCAATTGACGCAACGTGCCGTCGCTGATGTGCTCAGACCTGGCCGCTTGCAAGCAAATATTTCCCGTACTTTTGTGCCGTTTTCAGCATTAGGGATGGTTGCTTTAGCGATTGGGCTCTTAGTCGATTAGCCTTAATTCTATGGTTATGAGACTTCCTGAAAATTTGGCGCCAGAAAATTATCCGCTTGGGTGGCTTGTGGATTCGTGGTGCGGTGGCGGCGTGCTCGAATACGACAACGTTCCAGCCTCGGCGTATGTGCATGAACTACGAATTGATAATAACGACGGTGGTCCGTATCTGCGTTTCCAGTCGACGATCTGGCTGGCCAAAGAGCCTGCCAGCTCGGTAGATAAGGAAGCCTCCGGTCAGGTCACCTATGACCGTCTGACGAAAGATATCCAGTGGTCGACTTCCACCGGATATCTACGTGCGAATCCCAATGCGAAAAAGCGTGATGATGGCGCTGTCGAACTCGAAGCTATGATCGCTTCTCCTGCGGGCACGAGTCAGGTCTGGTTCGGTCTTGTGAATGGTCCGCGCTTGCAACTGATTACTGATGCGATTGCTCGCTCGGAGTCGGGTGCGGAGCTTAACGGCGCCAAGATTATTGCCGGTAATGTGGCATCGGATCTTTTCTACGCCTACGATATGGAAGCTTTCGGCTTTGAGATGCGCAATTACCTCGCCGGCAGACTCTCGCGCCAGTTTGACGATTCGGTCGATGCACAGCGCGTCGAAACCGGCGCCGCAGCCTCAGAAAACGCTGATCAGCCTGAGGAGAGCTGAGATGTATTCGCTGCTCAAAGGTGCAGTTTTGGATGATGATGCCGGCGTACCCGCGCATTTTGGCAATCCTTTTGCGGAAGAAGAAGCCTTGCGCAGTGGGCGTACGCTCACTGATTTGTCGCTTTTGGAAGTTGTGACTGTAACAGGTGCAGATCGGAAAAATTGGCTTCACAACCTTTCTACCTGCCCTTTTAACGATATGCTTCCTGGTGAGTCACGCGAGATGCTCATCTTGGATCCGCATGGACATATCGAACACGCGGCGGCCGTAACGGACGACGGCGAGTCGATTTGGCTGATCACTGATATTGGCAAAGCTCAGCCGCTGATAGACTTCCTCGAGTCGATGAAATTCATGCTGCGTGTGGAGATTAAGGCGGTGCCGGCGGTGGTGCTTGGCTTAGCTATCTCAGCGTCTGAGCTGCAGGCGAGTGTACGCGAAGCTGCGCTTATCACGTGGCAAGATCCGTGGCCACACACTTTGCCAGGCGGTGCGCATTACGGAATTGCCGACGACGCACACCCGGCTCGCAACGCAAAACGTACGCTACTTGTGTTGCCGCCTGAGCGCGCGCCCGGCGTCGTCGAAAAACTCTTGCAGGAGGGGATGATGCCGGCAGGTCTGCTTGCGTGGGAAGCTGCTCGTATCGTAGACCGCCGTCCGCGATTAGCGCTTGATGGTGCCGATTCGCCACTTCCGCACGAACTTGATTGGATTCGCACGGCGGTGCATCTGAACAAGGGATGCTACCGTGGTCAGGAAACGGTGGCGAAATTGGTGAATTTGGGCAGGCCACCGCGGAGATTTACCTATTTGTATCTCGAAGGCCCAGAAGGTGATTTGCCTGCTCCTGGAACCGAGGTCTTCCGGGGTGAGCGGCGTGTTGGCGTGCTGACGTCGGTGGCGCGCGATTTTGAAGAAGGGCCGGTGGGTTTGGCGCTCATTAAGCGGTCAACTCCGGTAAGTGACCAGCTTAGAGTAGGCGATTTTGTGGCGGTGCAAGAGGAAATCGTCTCGGCTGAGGGGAAATCTTCGGTTTCGCCGCAGGAGCGTCCCGGATCGGAATTGCGAAAAGGAGCGAAGTAAATGCGAGCAGTTATTCAACGTGTGAAGCAGGCGAGTGTGACTGTTATTGATGAAGAGACTGGTCAGTCGCATCAGGCTGGGGCAATTGATGCCGGGTTGTGCGTGCTGCTAGGCATAACGCATGACGATGGCCCGGAGCAGGTTGAGAAAATGGCCCGCAAGATTGCTCAGCTCAAACTGTTGCGTTCGCCGCAGGGGTCGGATGAACCTAATGAGCGGGTGTCGGTTGAAGAAAGTGGCGCTTCTGTGCTGCTCGTTTCCCAGTTCACGCTCTATGCGGATGTGCGCAAAGGGAGGAAGCCATCGTGGTCGAAGGCGGCGCCAGGCGCGGTGGCTCAGCCGCTGTTTGACGACGTCGTAGCAGCTGTGCGCGGTTATGGCATCGAGGTGCAAACGGGTGAGTTTGGCGAAATGATGGACGTGGCCTTAGTTAATGACGGGCCGTTCACGATTATTGCTGAGGTTTAGCCGTGTGCTGGTAAGTCACGCCAGCGGCGAAATGGTTTTGGTTGCTTGATAGTCAACGCATATGGTTTAGGTAGTCAAGTTGCCTAAGCGCAGCTTTTGTATGCGCGCCCTCATGGCGCAGGATCTTCTAATTCCTATCAAGGAGAGCACATTGTTCGAACGGTTTACAGATCGGGCTCGCCGGGTCATTGTATTGGCTCAGGTAGAGGCGCGTAGCCTGAAACACAACTATTTGGGGACGGAGCATATTCTGCTTGGTCTTATCAAAGAGGGCGAAGGCGTGGCTGCAAAGGCGCTTGAGGCGCTCGATGTTTCGTTTGATGCTGTCCGTGAGCAGGTAGTAGACATCATTGGCGAGGGACAAGAAGAGCCATCGGGGCACATTCCTTTCACGCCACGAGCCAAGAAAGTACTCGAATATGCGATGCGTGAGGGTTTGCAGTTGGGTCATTCCTACATCGGCACTGAGCACCTTTTGCTCGGCCTTTGCCGTGAGCAGGAAGGTGTTGCAGCGCAGGTTCTCGTTAAGCTTGGCGCGGATCTGACTAAGGTGCGCAACCAGGTCACCCAGCTGCTGTCCGGTTATCAGGGCAAGGAAGCGGTTGGTGTTGGTGCAGGTTCGCAGCGCGACGGCGGTAAGAGCGGTTCAACGATTCTCGATCAGTATGGTCGTAATTTAACGCAGTCGGCTCGTGAGAATAAGCTTGATCCCGTGATTGGCCGGCACAATGAGTCTCAGCGAGTTATGCAGGTGCTTTCACGTCGTACGAAGAATAATCCAGTGCTCATTGGTGAGCCTGGAGTTGGTAAAACGGCTGTTGTTGAGGGGCTCGCTCAGGCGATTGCTGCTGGCGATGTGCCCGAGACACTCAAAGAGAAGCAGTTGTATTCCCTTGACATGGGCTCTTTGGTGGCCGGTTCTCGCTATCGTGGCGATTTCGAGGATCGCATGAAGAAGATTCTCAAGGAAATCAATACGCGCGGCGATATTATTCTCTTTATCGATGAGATTCATACCCTGGTGGGAGCCGGTGCGGCGGAGGGCGCGTTGGACGCGGCGTCGTTATTGAAACCGATGATGGCGCGTGGTGAGTTGCAAGTTATTGGTGCCACCACTCTCGACGAGTACCGTAAGTATATTGAGAAAGACGCTGCGCTTGAGCGTCGTTTCCAGCCGATTCAGGTTGAGCAGCCCACAGTGAAAGAGACTATCGCGATCCTGGAGGGCTTGCGAGATCGCTACGAGGCTTATCACCGCGTAACTATTACTGATGAGGCGCTCGAAGCTGCTGCGACTATGGCTGATCGTTATATTAATGATCGTTTCTTGCCCGATAAGGCGATTGATCTTATCGACGAAGCCGGAGCGCGCTTGGCAATTCAGAAGATGACTGCGCCTCCTGAGTTGCGCGAACTGGATGAGCAGATCGCTCTTGTGCGTGCCGATAAAGAAGCGGCTATTGATGGTCAAGACTTTGAAAAAGCTGCTGCTTTGCGCGACAAGGAGCAGCAGTTGAGTACGCAGCGCGCGGAACGCGAGCAGGCGTGGAAAGACGGCGACTTGGACGTCGTCTCCGTGGTGGATGAGGATCTCATTGCAGAAGTGCTGTCGATGTCTACTGGTATCCCAGTATTCAAGCTCACTGAGGCTGAATCGGCGAAGTTGCTTCGTATGGAAGACGAGCTGCATAAGCGCGTTATTGGCCAACACGAGGCGGTAAAGTCGATTTCGCAGGCGATTCGTCGCTCGCGCGCTGGGCTGAAAGATCCGAACCGTCCGGGTGGATCGTTCATTTTTGCCGGTCCAACAGGTGTGGGTAAGACGGAGCTTGCCAAGGCTCTTGCCGAGTTCCTGTTTGGCGATGAAGAAGCTTTGATCACTTTGGATATGTCCGAGTACCAGGAGAAGCACACGGTGTCGCGGCTCTTTGGTGCCCCTCCGGGATATGTGGGGTATGACGAGGGTGGCCAGCTCACGGAGAAAGTGCGGCGTAAGCCTTTCTCGGTAGTGCTTTTTGACGAGATTGAAAAAGCTCATCAGGATCTGTTCAACTCTTTGTTGCAGATTTTGGAAGAGGGCCGGCTCACGGATTCTCAGGGGCGCGTGGTCGATTTCAAGAACACCATTATCATTATGACGACGAACTTAGGTGCGAAAGATATTGCCAAAGGCGTTGTTACTGGTTTCCAGATGGACGGCGATGTTTCGACCTCTTATGAGCGTATGAAGTTGCGTGTGAATGAGGAGCTGAAGAACCACTTCCGGCCTGAGTTCCTCAACCGTGTGGACGATATCATCGTATTCCCACAGCTGGAGCGCCCGGAGATTCTGCAGATCGTCGATTTGATGATTCGCAAGCTGGATTTGCGTCTCAACGATCAGGGAATGTCGCTTGCTCTTTCGCAAGATGCTAAGCAGCTTTTGGCTGATCGTGGCTATGATCCGGTGCTTGGCGCGCGTCCTTTGCGCCGCGCTATTCAACGCGATATTGAAGATGTTCTTTCTGAGAAATTACTCTTTGGAGAGTTTTCTGCTGGTCAGACGATCGTGGTGGACGTGGACGAGGATGATATTCCGATGAGCTTTACATTCACGGGATATGATTCTGATTTCCAGCTCCCAGAAGGTGTGAAACGTGGCAGTGGTGGAGAGCAGATTGATGGTTTAGCTCAGCCCACTAATCTGGTCCCACAGACTGATGTGGACGATTCGGGAGTTGAAGAAGCCACAGTACAGGCTGACCTTACTGAATAAGCAGTGCTAACTGTGCAAAGCTAACGTAGCTTTGCAATGTGCTAATTGTTGGGGGCGGTGTGGATTTCCACACCGCCCCTTACATTGCCAGCACATATCTCAGCAAGAGATCACTGGAATCGAGCACTGCCGAAGTTTTGGGGCGCTTTTCGCAACATCTGCACATATCGACTAGTTGCCAAAAGCACCCCAAAAAATATCAAAGCTGCGATGTCTGCCGGCATTGAAGCTCACATGCCGGTGAAGCCTTGGTCGAATTCCTGCACGTAAATCTCCAAGAACTGCGCGACTGCATCGTCTGCATGATGCCCAATGCACGCACGCGAAATGTCTTTTACCTCAGCGCGAGCATTGCCCATTGCCACTGGCCAGCCGATAATTCCTAGCCAATCAACATCGTTGCCACCGTCGCCAAATCCGGCAACGCGATCAAGTGAGATACCCGTCTTTTCTGCCACAATGCGCATTGCTTTTCCTTTCCCCTCGCTGAGCGAAGCGATGTCAAAAAAGTTGTCGATTGAGCGCTGTGCGCTTGGACAATGCTTGAGAATTTCAGGAGAGATCTCGTCAAGATAGGAGGCATCCATGTGCCCGAACATCATCTTGAAGATGTGGCGCGGTTCAATCGTAGAGAAATCTTGCACTTTGATAGGGAGATTCTGATGAGCGCCCTTCAAAAAATCACTGCTCATGTCGAGCTGTTCCACGTAGATGGAATCCTCAGAAAATATGGTTGTGATGAGATCGTATTTTTTACCGATCTCAATGATCGTGCGTGATTCGTCAGCCGTGAGCGGTTGTGAGTGGAAAATCTCACCAGTGGAAGAGTGCCCGATAATAGCTCCATTTGAACCGATTGCGATTCCGTCGTGCTCTGCTCTGCGCATAATCTCAGCTGCAGAATCCCAAAGACGACCAGTAACGATGATGATTTCAATGCCTCGCTCGCTTAATGCTCGCAACGCCGCGATAGTGCGATCAGACACGTAGGATTCGCCGTCAGCAATAGTGCCATCCACATCGAAGGCCATTGCGTCTAGTTTCCCCATCTGACGTGCAAGATTGCGAAGTTGAGATTCATTGATTGATTGTGCATCCGAGGGAAACGTATTCACGTCGTTCCTTTCATAGCGGGCATTGCCAGTCTCAAAGCCATTTTACAATGCGCCTCCTCTCAAAAGCTCGTGTTAATGCCTGTTTCAACAAATTCGCACATGCTGAAATTGGGCGGAGCTTTCTACTCTGATTGAGGATAGGATATTGGAGGTAGACCACTCATCGAACTCTGCTCAGAGGAGACAATATGACTCAACCGGAGATCACTCACCCGAGGCCCAAGGTGCTCTTCATTTGTGTGAAAAATGCAGGGAAAAGTCAGATGGCTGCTGCTTTGATGCGACATATGTATGCCGAGCGTGTTGACGTCACATCAGCTGGTACGCATCCGGGCACAAACCTCAACTCCGAGTCAGAGCAGAGTGTGCGAGGAATTGGAGCGAGTTTTGAGGGCGAGTTTCCCAAAGCTATCGACGCCGATACGTTGCGGTGCGCAGACGCCGTCGTCATCATCGGGAAGGAAGCGCAGGTTGAACCTGTGCCCGGCATGAAAGCGCAGATTGAGCGCTGGGAAACAGACGAGCCTTCCTTGCGCGGTATCGACGGTGCGGAGCGGATGGATATGATCCGCGATGAACTGTATGAGCGTGTGCAGGAGCTGGGCGAACGCCTACTCGCTACGCGTGGCTGACCAGTTGCAACGTTGCTCGCTCAAAACTGCACAGCCAGCCGGCAACTCGCCAGTGAGTTTTGCTGGTGAGAACTTGGATATTTAACCACACAGCAATCAAGCTGAAGCGCAACAACATGGAGTTCATATGAAAGCCCTAGTAAAAACAAAGCCACAGGTAGGCCTGGAACTTATCGATATTCCTGAGCCTGTTGTAGGGCCAAATGACGTCAAAGTCCAAGTGCTTCGCACCGGTATTTGTGGCACGGACGTGCATATCCAGCGGTGGGATCCATGGGCGCAAAAGGCCGTGCAGACGCCGCGCATCATTGGCCATGAGTTTTGTGGGCGGATTGTTGAAGTGGGCGAACTCGTTACGGGTCTTGAACCAGGGCAGATAGTCTCCGGTGAGGGACATTATGTGTGCGAACGTTGCCGTGCATGCTTGGCCGGTCGGCGCGAAGTGTGTGCTAATACGAAAGGGATTGGCTACGCCGTCGACGGAGCGATGAGCGAGTACTTTGTGTTTCCTGCCGCGAATGTGTGGGTGCATCCGCAAGATATTGACCTCGACGTCGCCGCGATTTTCGATCCATTCGGCAATGCAGTCCACACGGCATTGCAATTTCCCTGCTTAGCGGAGGATGTGCTTGTCTCTGGAGCAGGTCCGATTGGCATTATGGCGGCACTGGTGGCTCAGTTCCAGGGCGCGCGTAACGTGGTGCTTTCCGACCTTTCTGATGAACGCCTCGAACTTGCCAAGAAACTCGGCATCAAAAACACCATCAATGTAGGAAACTCCCAGCTTAAAGAGGTGTTCGGTAAGCTTGGTCTCAAAGAGGGCTTCGATGTGGGCCTCGAGATGTCCGGCTCACCAGTGGCCATTCGGTCGATGATCGATCATATGGTGCACGGCGGTCGAATGGCGCTGCTGGGCACCCCAATTGCGGAAGTTTCGCTGGACCTCACCACCGTCATTTTCAATATGCTCACGATCCAAGGCGTAACCGGACGGCGCATATTTGAAACGTGGTACGCGGCGTCTGCCCTGGTGAGCTCCGGGCTTGATATCTCGGGCGTGATCACAGATCGCCTGCCGTACACAGATTTCGAAGAAGCTTTCGCTATCGCCGCAAATGGAAAATCTGGAAAAGTAGTACTGAACTGGGAAAATTAGAAAGAAAAAGAGGTCATAAGATGAGTGCACACACTTTTGAGCCGATGCGTATTTTCCTCGACGAACAATTAAATGCTCTGCGTGAACAGGGCTTATATAAAAACGAGGAGGCGCTCACCACCGCGCAAGCCGCGCATATTGGAGTTGAGGACGGCCGTGAAGTGCTCAATCTCTGCGCCAATAACTACCTCGGTCTTGCCGATTCTCCCCAGCTCATCGGGGCAGCGAAAACTGCCATGGACGAGTGGGGCTTTGGAATGAGTTCCGTGCGTTTCATTTGTGGCACGCAGACCCAGCATACGGCTTTAGAAGCTGCACTAACGTCGTTTTTGCACCCGCGTGATGCTGCCAGCAGCGCTTCCGACGACGCTTGGGATACGATCTTGTATTCGTCCTGTTTCGATGCAAACGGCGGTCTATTCGAAACCCTGTTTGGCGCCGAGGACGCAATTATCTCTGACGAATTAAACCATGCTTCAATTATCGACGGCGTGCGCTTATCTAAGGCGGCGCGGTTCCGTTACAAAAATCGGGATATGGCTGATTTGGAGGAGAAATTACAGGAGGCGACGGCGTCTGCTCGCTTTACCGTGATCGCCACCGACGGCGTATTTTCCATGGATGGCTACTTGGCACCGCTGCCGGAAATCTGCGATTTGGCAGAAAAATATGGTGCACTCGTGATGGTGGACGATTCTCACGCGGTTGGGTTTATGGGTGAAACGGGTGCAGGTACGCCTGAGTATTTTGGCGTGAGCGATCGAATCGATATTCTCACTGGTACGTTAGGTAAAGCTCTCGGTGGCGCCTCGGGTGGCTACACGTGTGCGCGCCGTGAAATTGTAGCGACGCTGCGTCAAAAATCGCGTCCATATCTGTTCTCGAACTCTCTTGCTCCTGCGATCACCGGCGCTACATTGAAAGTGATTGAGCTACTCAAAGGGTCTTCTGAGTTGCTCGTACGTTTGCGAGAAAACACCGAGTATTTCCGCAAGCGCATGGGTGAAGAGGGCTTTGAGATTCCGCAGTCCACTCACCCGATTGTTCCGGTGATGTTCGGAGATGCCGTGGTAGCTGCGAAAATGGCGGATGCGATTCTCGCCCGTGGCGTCTATGTGCGCGCTTTTTCCTATCCGGTGGTGCCAATGGGCAAAGCGCGCATCCGCACGCAGCTCAATGCCAAATTGACCCGTGAGGATTTGGATCGGGCAATTGCCGCTTTTGTGGATGCGCGCCGGGAAGTGCTCGGAAACTGAACTACTTGGCTTCTGAACTACTTGGCTTCTGAACTACTTGGCTTCTGAACTACTTGGCTTCTGAACTACTTGGCTTCTGAACTACTTGGGAGCTGAAGTGCTCGGAAACTGAAGTACTTGATGGCTAGCGGAGGAAGAGTTACCAACCACTAGCGGAGAATAACTTATCCGCCGCTAGCCACCAAACCCTGAGTTGCCACTGCTTAGCGGCTGCGCTTGACCGGTAGCACCAACAATGCACCAATCACCGTGATAATGCCGGTACAGATGTAGAGTCCGGGGTATCCACCGAAAGCTTTGAGAGCAAATGTGGCTGAAATACCTGCGAGCATATTTGTGATGCCCACAGTCAGAGTCATAATCGACATATCTCGAGCTCGCGTCTGTGCGTGAGGAAGAACTTCGTTGATGAGCGCTTGGTCCACCGAAGTGAATGTGCCCCAGCCGATACCGAGAATTATCCCTGCCGTGATGACCATCGGCCAAGCGTGCACGAATGCCATCATGATTGCGGCGCCACCAGCCAATAGTGCCGAAGCCACCACGAAAATCTTGCGCTTTTGCACTCGATCAGACCATTTTCCACCCACGATTGCCGAGAGGATCGTCACCGCCGCGTAGATAACGGTGAGAATTAGCACCCCACCTTCAGGATCGTCGAGTTTAATCTGATCTTGCAGGTAGTAGTACAAGAAGAAGAGCGCTACATAGTTTCCCAAATGTACAACGAAGCGCGCAGCGAAAACCCACAGGTAATCGACATAGTCGTGTATCGAACGAGTTATAGCTGCAATATTATTCGCTAGATTATCGGCTTCCGCACGGGCGCGTTCTTCGGCTTCAGCTGCATGAACGTCGCGTGAATGTTTCCAGGTGCCGGTGAGGGTGTAGGTCAGGAGTATTGCCACAAACAGGCCAACTACCACCAGGTATGCAGTTTGAAGCGGGAAAGCCTCAGCGATGATCGTGCCGCCGACCAGGCCAAATGTGAATGTCGCGCCCAGCACGCCCGACACCATGCCGTATTGCCGTTGTGGGACGGTGTCTGGAGTGAGTGTGAGGATATTATTCGTGCTGAGCACGGTGAAAAACTGGAATGCAGCCCATGCCGAGACCATTACCCAATAACTTGGGGTAAATGAGATGAGGAACAGGGTAGCGCAGGCGCCAAAACCGCCAACGAGTATCCACGGCAGGCGTTTCCCCCAGCGCGTTTTGGTGCGATCAGAGAGTGTTCCAGCGAAAATCGAGGCAATGACCTGCACAGTTCCGCCAATGGTCATGAGCATGCCCAGCATTGCTTCTTTGTTTGAGGCATCCAGCTGCTGCATTTGCATTCCCAAAAGCAGCTGGCTTGGTGCCGCCCAGGAGACGCAGGTTGCGAAGTAGAGCAGCCCGTATGCGCTCACCCAGCTCTTTTTCACGTCTGGACGGCGGTTCGTTTCGATACCGTCGTCGTAAATAATTTCGGTCATTTTACGTACCTTTGGTAAATATCGTCGTTGATTTTTCCTTGGTCTATGATGTCGCGCAGCATGTATGCCGAGGGTTTGGGGGTGCGCTCCAAAGTTTCGGGATCGAGGTGAACGATGCCGAAGTGTGGAATCATCCCCTCCGACCACTCCCAATTGTCTACGAAACACCAGTGGTAGTACCGCTCAAAGGGCAGGCCACTCGATGCCATGGCGGCGAAATGCTCCAGCAAGAATTTGGGGCGGAATCGTTCTAGTTCGGTTTCGCTGCCGTTGTCTGCGGTGCCGTTTTCGGTGATCCAAATGGGCAGATGGTGGCGTTCGTAGAGTTCACGGGCACATTCAACGATTCCTTGCGGATAGATTTCCCAGCCAAGATCGTTGACGGCGGCTCCGGGAAATACTCCGTCGCTCAACCCGTGTACCGTGGAGCGGGTGTAGTAGTTGATGGCGACGACGTCGCAGTAGTGTCCGCGTTGAATGTCGCGTGGCGGCCGTCCCAAGAGCGGGTGGAAAGTTCCGTTGTAGCACGCGTTTTCGATCAGACGGTTGTAGAGGTAGTCGTCTATTTTCGCGAAAGCTCGATGCATGGGATTCTTTGGGTTGAGCGGTGTGAATCCGCGGATATGGTGTGCGATTGCTACATTGATGGTGCGGCCAGGTGAGTCGAGTTTGCGATGGATAAGTTTGTATGCGCGAATGTGTGCGATTGCGAAGTTGCGCATGGTCACGAGGGCTTTTCGCACGCTCTTTCCGCCTGGAGGAGTCTCGTTGTAGAGGAACGACTGGGTGGAAAATACGTTGGGTTCGTTAATAGTGTTCCAGTCGCTGACCAGATCGCCAAAATTCTCCACGATTTTATTTACAAAGCGTATGAACAGGCAGATGTTCTGTTCCTTAGCGAATCCGCCCATGTCCTCGAACCACTGTGGGTGGCTAAAATGGTGGAGGGTCACGAGGGGTTCTATTCCGCGTTTTTTGAGGTCAACGAGTTCTTCGCGGTATCGGGCGACGGCGGTTTCATCCCACTTGCCGCGCTGCGGTTCGATGCGGGTCCAGTCGAGTGAAATGCGCGCGATTTGCAGGTGCAATTCCTGCATGAGCGCGTTGTCTTCTCGCCAGCGTCGCCAGTGGCCGGTTGCTGGTTCTGGGGTGGTTCCATCTTTGATATTTCCGGGCTTTTCAGCCCACGTGTGCCAATTTGTTTGCGGTAAATCACCTTCAATTTGGACGGCTGCAGAAGCTGTACCAATCTTGAATGTCAACGCCATTGTTTCCATGCATTCAAGTGTAGAGCATATTTCTCGTTAATGTGATACTTTCCGTATTGGAAATTGCGGAGTGCTACTCATACTATTGGCTTATGACGTGGATTTTTACCGAGAAACCGCGATGTTACAATGGATACTGTATTGATCCGGTTGCTTCGATCCGTGAGTTTTCCGTACGACGTTTGATCGATACGACAATCGCTTATCTGCTATTTTTTCTCGCGCACGGTTTTTTCTACGTACTCGTGACACCCGATCATTGCAAGGGTGCCGAGCAGTGCGAAAATTGGCATCAACACGGGGTCGATGCGCGTCATGAGATAGCCCACCGCTGGTGGCATCAAAAGCTGCCCTGTGTAAGCGAATCCCATCTGCAAACCCATCGCACGCTGTGTATTGGCTGCGCCGAGCCGGCGTGCAGTCTCTTTGAGAATCACTGGGTAAATTGGCGCGCAACCTAAACCGATCATGATGAACCCTGCCACTGCGCCCAAAGCCAGGGGTGAAAATAACGAAATCACAGCCCCAATCGCCATGATCACCGATCCAACTCGTAAAAGTGCGAGGTTGGAAAGTTTTTTAGCGGCAAAACCGGCAATGAAACGTCCGCCGGTAATCCCGATATAGAAGCCGGCTGATCCTGCGGCAGCGAGCGAGGGCGTCACGCCGTGATAGCTCACTAAGAAAGTGGCACCCCACAGGCCAGTGGTCAATTCGACTGCGCAGTAAAAGAAGAATCCGCATAAAATCGGTGCGATATGTGGCAGCCGGTACCACGGCGTGAGCTGGGCTGCGGCGTCGTCGTGCGAAAAATCATCTGCAGTACTCGAACGCTCCGTGCTCGCCCACAACTTGCGAGAAGCGATGAGTAAAAACATCAGCGCGAACTGCAATAGCGCCACGGTGACGTAAGCAGGACGCCATTGGCCGCGCCAGTTGAGCCAAAATCCCACGATGAGCGGGCCAAGTGAGGCACCGACGCCCCAAAAAGCGTGGAGCCAATTGTTGTGTCGCGTCGAATAGTTGAGCGATACAAAAGCGTTAATAGCAGCATCGATGGCGCCGGCACCCAATCCGAGCGGGAGAGCGAAAATGCATAGCCAGAGGAAAGACGGCGCAAGCGCGTAACCGAGGAGGGTCACCGCCGTCAGTGCCACCGAGGTGATAGAGATTTTTACGGTACCGAAACGCGCAATGAGAGCGGCTGACGCAAAAGAGGCTGTGATCGTGCCGATACATACGATCATGGAGACGACTCCTGCACCGGCGGGATCGACATGGAGTGAAGACGCAAGTGAGGGCCACGAGGCTCCGACGACGGCGTCGGGAAGTCCGAGTGAAACGAAAGCTGCGTAGATGACGGCGAGCAAGAGCGTCATGGTGAGTCCTTAAGTGCTGTGCTGAACGGATGGGAAACCGCTACGATCGGGGCGTCATTGTGCGCTAAGACTGAAATAATGAAAATTTAACTACATTGTTTCATGAAGAAGCACAATTGTTCCAACTCGAATAAACGGCTCGGTTACCCTATAAAATCGCGGGTGAGGTAATATGTATCGCGGACCGAATATTTCGGCAACTGAAGAAAGCGGCGATGACCAGCTGCGATAGAAACAGCCCCAACGGAGGGAAATAAATGACGAAGTATGTATATAACTTCACCGAGGGAGATAAAGATCAGAAGGATCTGCTCGGTGGTAAGGGTGCGAACCTTGCGGAAATGACCAACCTTGGTCTGCCAGTTCCTCCCGGATTTACCATCACAACTGAAGCTTGCCGTGCATACCTGAGTCAGGGGAACGTTCCAGAAACACTGGATGTTGAGGTGACCGCTGCGATTCGTAGCGTTGAGCAGACGATGGGCAAGAAGCTAGGCGATGCGGCTGATCCTTTGTTGATGTCGGTTCGTTCTGGCGCGAAGTTCTCGATGCCAGGCATGATGGAAACCGTTTTGAACATCGGTTTGAACGATGAGTCTGTGCAAGGTTTGGCAGAAAAGTCTGGAAATGAGCGTTTTGCGTGGGATTCCTACCGTCGTCTCATCCAGATGTTCGGCAAGACAGTTATGGATATCGAGGGCGATCTTTTCTCCGATGCTCTGCATGGCCTGCAGGCACGTAAGGGCTACAAGGGTGACCTTGATATGACCACCGAGGATCTTAAAGAACTCGTTGTGGAATACAAAGAAATCGTAAAGAAAGAAACCGGCCAGGATTTCCCACAAGATCCACGCTTCCAGCTCGATATGGCCGTTGAGGCTGTGTTCCGCTCGTGGAACACCGATCGTGCCCGCATTTACCGTCGTCGTGAGCACATTCCAAACAACCTCGGAACTGCAGTGAACGTGCAGACCATGGTATTCGGAAACATGGGCGAGGGTTCAGGTACCGGTGTGTGCTTCACTCGTGACCCATCTACCGGCCACTCCGGCGTTTACGGCGATTACCTTGAGAACGCACAAGGTGAGGACGTCGTTGCAGGTATCCGCAACACGCTTTCGCTCGCGGATCTTGAGAAGCTTGATAAGACGTCTTACGATGAGCTTCGCGAAATCATGACCAAGCTCGAGACTCACTACCGCGATATGTGCGATATTGAGTTCACGATTCAAAGTGGCAAGCTGTGGATGCTGCAAACCCGCGTTGGAAAGCGCACAGCTTCGGCTGCGTTCCGTATCGCTGAGCAGCTCGTGAACGAGCGTCTCATTACGCACGACGAAGCGGTCACCCGCGTTACCGGTGATCAGCTCACCTCGCTGCTGTTCCCACAGTTCGACAAGTCTGCACCAAAGAAAGTTATTTCTAAGGGTATGCCGGCTTCTCCTGGCGCTGCAGTGGGCGAGATCGTGCTCAACAACGAGCAGGCTGTTGCTCGCACCCAAGCTGGCGCTTCGGTGATCTTGGTTCGTCGCGAAACCAACCCAGATGATTTGCAGGGTATGGTTGTGGCTTCGGGCGTTCTTACCGCTCGTGGTGGTAAGACTTCCCACGCTGCTGTGGTGGCGCGCGGAATGGGTCGCTGCTGCGTTGTCGGCGCCGAAGACCTTTTGGTTGATGAAGCAGCTGGCACCGTTTACGTGAAGTCTCAAGATGCTACCTACAAGGCTGGCGATGTGATCGCTATCGACGGTACCTCGGGTGAGATTTTCGAAGGTGAAGTTCCAGTTACTGATTCGCCAGTAATGACCTATATTTCGAAGGGTCTTGAGGCTGGTTTGGCTGCTTCTCCAGATGAGGACACGAAGGAACTCGTCACCGCTGTTGATCACATTCTTTCGCACGCAGATGAGAAGCGTCGCTTGGTGGTTCGCGCTAACGCCGACAACCCAGAGGACGCTCAGCGCGCTCGCGAATTCGGCGCTGAGGGTATTGGCCTGTGCCGTACTGAGCACATGTTCCTCGGTGATCGCCGCAAGCTCATCGAATCTGTGATTCTCGCCGAGACTGAAGATGAGCAGCAGGCTGCTTTCGATGCGCTTATGCCACTTCAAAAGGGCGATTTCATCGGCATTTTCGATGCGATGGACGGCCTTTCGGTTACGGTGCGCCTGATCGATCCGCCACTGCATGAGTTCCTGCCAGATCTCACCGAGCTTTCCGTTGAGCTTGCTGTTAAGGAAGCTAAGGGTGAAGAAGTTACTGAGGCTGAGAAGAAGCTGCTCGCTGCAGTGAAGGCCAACCATGAGCAGAACCCAATGCTCGGTTTGCGTGGTGTGCGCCTTGGTCTGAAGCTTCCTGGCTTGATCAAGCTGCAGGTTCGTGCAATCGCTGAGGCATGTGCTGAATTGAAGAAGCAGGGTAAGGATCCTCGCCCAGAGATCATGGTTCCGCTTATTGGTTCTGTTCGTGAAATGCAGATCGTTCGCGATATGGCCTTGGAGATCATCAAGGAAGTTTCCGAAGAGTTCGGCGTGGAGCTGGAGCTGCCAATCGGCAATATGATCGAGCTTCCACGTGCAGCTGTGACCGCTGGCCGCATCGCAGTTGAGTCGGACTTCTTCTCGTTCGGCACGAACGATCTTACCCAGACGACGTGGGGCTTCTCTCGCGACGACGTCGAGGCGGCGTTCTTCAACGAGTACTTCGATTACGGCGTATTCGGAGATTCGCCATTCGAGTCGATCGATTGGCGCGGAGTTGGTTCCGTGGTGAAGATGGGTGCAAAGCGTGGACGCGCTGCTAACCCAGATCTTCACCTCGGTGTTTGTGGTGAGCATGGTGGCGATCCAGTATCGATCCACTTCTTCCACGAGATCGGGTTGGACTACGTTTCTTGTTCGCCATTCCGTGTGCCAGTTGCTCGTCTCGAAGCTGGTCGCGCAGCGATTTCGAATGAGTCGCCAGCGGCAATCGAGCGCGGAGCACAGCGCGCTACCACAGCGTGATAATCGCTTGAGATTGCGGTGCAAAATCTAGCGCTATCAATATGAGTGGCTAGGTGATGGCTGCTTGCGGGTGGATGCCCTGATATGGGGGCATCCACCCGCTTTTGTGTGCTAGCTATATTTAGCTGCTATGTGCCAGTGGCATTCACTGCGAGCTTAATATTGGGCTATTGGTGTACAGCGGTTATTTCCTGCTTAGTGAGGCGAGGATACTTAAGTACAAGGCACCTAACTCATTTGGTTGTGGTGTTTCCAATGGAAAGGGGTTCCCAATGGGTATCGAAGAGACTGCAAAGAATAAAGCTAATGAACTCGGCGGAGCAGCAAAGGAATTTGTTGGAGGAGCAACAGATAATCCGGAGCTTGAGGCAGAAGGCCGAGTACAGAAAGACGAAAGCAAGCTGAAGGAAGTTGCTAATAAGGTCTCTGAAAAGGCTGAAGGGGCAGTGGAATATGTGAAAGAAGCTGCTGAAAGAATTGGCGATTCCATGAAGAAAGATAAGTGAACTGGTTTAGTTGCTAGTTCTGCATGCACTCTACGAACCGTCGATGCCGGTTCTTGCTGAAATGCTGAACTGTGCATGTGCTTGATCGTCTTGCGGGCAGATTGGAGTTCTTCCAATCTGCCCGCATTTTACCTGCGTATCGCAGTATTTGTAGGAAATTGGAAGAATTAAGGGACTTTTGGCTTTCCTAATTCGCTTTGGTAAGGGTAACCTAAATGGAGAAGTGAAAGGTGCTGTGCCTTTGTGAGCTTCCCTTGGTGGTTAATCGCCATCAGAAAGAACCTCGAAGAACACTTTTGTGCAGCGCCTTTTCAATATGTTGAATTGAGTGCCACCAATCCGTGCAGTGCACTCGCATATTTCGGCACGATAACTGACACTATGATTGAGAAAGACTTCCCAATGATTCTCAAGGACTGCCCGCTCCGGGTACCGATTCGCTTAACAAGCGTTCCTTTGCCGCGCCAAAATGTGCTCCGGATGCAAGAACTTGGAGTGCGCGTAGGAGCCGAAGCAGTGATTATGCAAAAAGCCGCATTCGGTGGTCTGATTGTGAATATCGCTGGGTCGCGCATTGCAGTAGACCACAAATGGGCAAAGCGTATTGAGGCGCAGATCGTCGAATGAACCGTTGAGGGATTCGAGCATTAAAACCCCGCAATATTCGAGAAGTGGCGCACACCAAACGCTCCCACGCGGGCAGGTAATGCGGAAAACGCAAAAACCGCCACGAGCTAATTCATCCGTTGAGTACTAAAGCAGTAGAAAGTAACACCTTGAGCAGCCAAGTTAATCTGAAATCGCAGCCGTACAACAACCTTGGCGGAGACGCTACAAAAATCTCCAAAGAGACACAAACGGTACTCTTGGTGGGCAACACCAACGTTGGAAAATCAACCTTGTTCAATGGTGTAACTGGCGCTCATCAAGCGATGATCAACGCTCCTGGCACCACAGTAGAAGTAATGGCCGGCAAGTGGCGCACCCTTGGCGTGCGCATCCTTGATCTGCCGGGCACTTACTCACTCATCCCCACGAGTCCCGACGAAGAAGTAGTGGAAGAAACGATCGCTGGACGCCCAGGCACCCTCACCGATCCTAGCCAGGGGCATCACACCGATCTCGTATTGGCAATCCTCGATGGTAGTTCACTGACGCGGTCGCTCTACCTGCTTGGTCAGATCGCCCAAACGGGGCATCCTGTTGCTGCGCTAATTTCCCTCGCGGACGTGGCGCAACACCACGGCGTCGAAATCGATCCCTCGGCGCTCTCGAAAGAACTGGGTATTCCGGTGATGATCTTTGATGCGCGCAAACCCAAACTCTATCCGGTATTAGACGAATTCGTGCGTAATGCATTGGAAGCGCCGTCGTATATTCGCGGTTTGCAGCCTGATCCTGAAGCGCCAGGTTACTGTGAAGAAGCAGCTCAGCATGGGCATGCCCAATGTAAAACTCCGCGCAATTGCTGTGGCAGCGTCACGATCGACGAACGCAATCTCCTCGCCCAAACACTGTGTGGGTGTGCCAACGAGCTCGTGCCTGGAGAAGACTGCGCAAAAGAAGGCACACGTAACGCGTGTGGATGCGGACATGCACCGGCGTCGTCGCTAAAACTCAACGACGAAACCGCGGCCCTACTTAACGCTGACGAATCAGAAGCCCAACTTGAACGCGCGAAAACCCTGTTCGCGTGGGTAGACAAGGTGGAATCCGCCGTCTTGAAGCACCGGGAAGATCCGACGAAACTTTCGCGATCAGACCAAGCCGATAGGATCTTGCTCAATCCATTCTTCGGTACCGCCGTCTTTTTCGGCCTGATGTGGACTCTTTTCCACCTTGCGGGAGAATGGGTTTCGCCGCTGCAAGATATGTTTGACGGCTGGTTCTCTAGTACCGACGACGGCGAAATTTCCCTGGCCAACGGCGTGGTGTGGGTCCTGACGCAACTGAGTCTGGACGGCACGTGGGTACAGTCTTTGCTGGTAAATGGTCTGGCGACTGGACTCGGCGTGGTGGCATCCTTTGTGCCGCTGATGTTCGTGATCTTCGTGGCGATCTCTGTGCTTGAAGATTCAGGATATATGGCGCGCGCGGCATTCCTCGCCGACCGGCTCATGCGCAAGATCGGTCTTGACGGGCGCGTGGTGCTACCGCTGATCATGGGATTTGGTTGTAACTTGCCCTCACTTGCTGCGGCAAGGTCACTGCCCTCGGCGCGCCACCGCCTGATCACCGCAATTATCACGCCTTATACCTCGTGTTCCGCGCGTTTAACCATTTACCTGATGATCGCCAAGATTTTCTTCCCCAATAATACGGGCACGGTTGTGTTTGTGATGTACGTGCTGTCGGTGACTATGGTGGTGCTGGCCGCGTGGGTGCTGAAATTCTTCTTTACTCGCAGCGAATCGCAGGCGCCGTTGATGCTGATCTTGCCGTCGTTCCAGCTGCCACGAGTGCTCGTGCTCGGGAAAATTTCCGTGCAGCGCACCTTCACGTTCGTGCGTGGAGCAGGGAAGATTATCGTCACGATGGCGATGCTGGTGTGGCTGCTTGGCGCGATTCCAACGAGTAGTTCGGGCGAGCATGGTTTTGCTGATCCTGAGTTGCCGATGTCTGAATCCGCCTACGGTTTGGTTGCCCGCGGACTCGAGCCAGTATTTGCGCCGGCAGGTTTCGGCGATTGGCATATGACCGGCGCTTTGATGACTGGCTTCGTGGCGAAAGAAACTGTGGTTTCGTCGATTGTTGTTTCGTACAATATGGACGCCGAAGCTGCTGGTGATGCAGAAGACAACGGCGACGATCTCGGCGTCTTACCGAATCTCCTTGGCGAGACGTTCAAACAGACGGCGGGAGCTGGACTTGAGCAGCTCGCAGCCCTAGCGTTCTTGGTTTTCGTGCTCACGTACACGCCGTGTATGGCGACCGTGGGTGAGCAGGTTCGACTCATCGGCGGCAAGCTCACGTCTATTGCGGTAGGAGTGCAGCTCGTGGTGGCATGGCTGCTGGCTGTGGGAGTGTTCCAAATCGGAAAGCTTTTCCTCGGTTGAGTAGATTGACGTGATGGCTGGTTTTCGTTTGCCCTGGCGAGGGAAAGACGACGGTCGGGCGGGTTCGCCTGTGCCGGAGGGCATGGCTGCGCTCTCTGGTGCTTCCACCCACGCCTCGGATCGCGTGCTTTCGCTGTTGCGTGAGGGGAAAACCGTGCATCAAGTTGCGATGCAGACGGGCACGTCCGAAGTATTCGTGAAAGTTATGCTTGAGCATTTTGAGCGGATTGGTATGGCGCGGTCGGCGGCGTCTTTGTGTTCGTCGGGTCTGGGCGCATGCAGTAGCTCGGGCGAGGCACTGTCGATGCAGGCGCAGATCGCATGTGCGGGCTGCCCGCTGAAACTGCCGAAAAATCTCGGGTAGTATTTGCTGCTTATGTCAGAAGCTTGTGTAAGTGAATAAAACAGAGTAATAAAGATCGAGTACGCTAGAGGATGATCTTTCTGCGTAGGATTCAGCGACAGGCTCATTGCGCCTTTCTTCGATGGCATGTGTTGCTTCGGTGCTGAAATGATCGAAGCTAGATAGTCCAGTTTTGGCTATTAGCCTGGCACTAGTTCTGCACCAAGAATCTAATCCGCTCGAGCCCACAATATGGCATCACTGCCCATGAACCCACAAATGAATGCACAATAGTAATAAGTCACAGTGGGTGGGCTGCTAGGAGGAGTGGGCGCCGGATGCATGAGAATCAGCACGCACAGGGCAAGGCTATGAGCCACGACGACGCTGGGTATCTACGCGGCACAGGGCGCCAACGTGACGTGCCTGGGCACCAGCGCGTTATCGGGCACCAGCAATCCGTCGTCGCCCCACACGACGTTCAAGCAGTACAGAGCGCCATCACCGAAATTAATGCAGCAATTACTGGAAGCGTCGATTCTTCGGTGCTCGCCCAAGCCCAGTACTCCACCGACGCCTCAAATTACCGAGTTCCTCCTGCGTTCGTGGTGTTTCCGCGCTCGCGTGACGACGTCGTCTCTACTTTACGTATCTGCCGCAAGTATCAAATTCCTATTACTTCGCGTGGCGGTGGCACCTCGGTAGCCGGTAACTCAATCGGGGCAGGTGCAGTGATCGATTTTTCGCGGCATATGAATCGCATCGTGGAAATAGACCCTGCAACCCGCACTGCGCTCGTTGAGCCCGGCGTCGTCATGAGTGATCTGCAACGGGAAGCGGCGAAATATGGCCTGCGCTTTGGCCCCGATCCGTCCACCCAAAATCGTGCAACAATGGGCGGAATGATTGGAAATAACGCCTGTGGTCCTCATGCCGTGGCCTGGGGCAGAACTGCAGATAACGTGGTGGAACTCGATTGCATTGACGGGCAGGGGCGCGAATTCACTGCTTCTGAACGTGGTCTAGACGCGAGCCCTGAGCTTAAAACCCTCATTTCTGAGAATCTCGCTCATATCCGGCACAACTTTGGGCAGTTTTCGCGGCAAGTCTCGGGGTATTCTCTTGAGCATCTGCTGCCAGAAAATGGTGAAAATCTTGCAAAAATGCTGGTAGGAAGTGAGGGTACGCTTGTTACGATCCTCAAAGCGCGCCTTCGGCTCGTGCCTCTCGCCCAAGCGCCAATGCTGGTGGTTTTGGGGTACCCTGACATGCCCACTGCGGCCGATCACGTGCCAGACCTGCTCAAACATAAGCCCTTGGCGATTGAAGGCATCGACGCGCAGCTCGTGGACGTCGTCCGCCGTGCAAAAGGGAGTGTTCCTGATTTGCCAGCAGGTGGTGGGTGGTTGCTTATCGAGGTAGGGGCCGAGGAGGGTGACGACGCCGCTGCAGTTCCCGCGCGTGCTGCAGCTCTCGCCGCAGATGCTGGCACGGATGCGGTTCGTATTCTGCCTGCTGGCGCCCAGGCCTCTGAGCTGTGGAGAATTCGGGCAGATGGGGCAGGATTAGGTGGGTGCACACCCAGTGGTTCTCAAGCCTGGCCAGGCTGGGAGGACAGCGCCGTACCTCCCGAACACCTGGGGGAGTATTTGCGCCAACTGCAGGCGCTCATGGAGTCTTACCAGCTCTCGGGCTTGATGTATGGGCATTTTGGCGACGGCTGCATGCATGTGCGAATCGATTTTCCGCTCGATGAGCAAAGCGGTGTGCAGGTATTTCGCGGTTTTATGGAGGAAGCGGCTGATCTGGTGGCGCGCTTTGGTGGCTCGCTTTCTGGGGAGCACGGCGACGGGCGGGCACGATCGGAGTTACTTCCCCGCATGTTTGACCCGCATTCGGTGGAATTGTTTTCGCAGGTAAAAGGGATTTTTGATCCAGAGAATTTCTTGAATCCGGGCGTGTTGGTTGATCCGGTTCCTTTTGATAAGAATTTGCGCCGCCCGGCTGCTCATAAGATGGATTATGCTGGCGGTTTCCATTTTCACGACGATGCCGGCAACTTCACGAACGCCCTTCACCGCTGCACTGGTGTGGGAAATTGCCGGGCAGATCGCACTGCCGCCGGCTTTTTCATGTGTCCGTCGTATCTGGCAACCCGCGAAGAAAAAGACGCTACCCGAGGTAGAATGCGAGTTTTGCAAGAGGTAGCCAACGGTACGTTAGTTACCGGGTTCGCCGACTCCGCAGTGGCCGGAGCGCTTGACCTGTGTCTCGCATGCAAAGCCTGCTCAGCGGATTGCCCGACTGGCGTCGATATGGCGCGCTATCGCTCTGAGGTGCTCTTTAGACGTTATCGGAGGAAAATTCGCCCACGCACCCACTATGTGCTGGGAAATTTGCCGACTCTTGCGCGTCTGGCCACCTCAATTCCTGGGGCGTCGCGCCTCGCAAATAAACTCATGAGCATTGGTTTCATCAAGAAAGCCGCATTTACCGTGGTCGGAATTGACGCTAGGCGGTCTATGCCAGGATTTGCCGCCACGCGATTTTCGACTATCGCCAGCAAGCTTATCGACTCAGGTACACATGTGGGTGAGTTTGGGCGAATGGCTCACACCGGCGTCGTACCTCAAGAAAATGCGAAATATGTGATGCTTTGGGCGGATTCGTTCTCCGAAACGCTCGACACGCGTGGTGCGCAAGCGCAAGTGCGGCTCTTGCAGCGTATGGGGTACACGGTGCTCATTCCGCCGCGCGACCTTTGTTGCGGCCTGACGTGGATTACCACTGGTCAGCTGGGTACTGCGAAGAAGAAATTGTACATGTTGTTGGAAGTGCTGGCACCGTTTGCCGCCAGTGGGATTCCGATTGTGGGCGTGGAGCCATCGTGTACAGCAGTTTTGCGCGACGACGTGCTCGATTTATTGCCCGACGACGCCCGCGCAGGTCTCGTTTCTGCCATGACTTTCACATTAGCTGAGCTGTTAACACATGTGGACTATGGGATTGGTGAGCAGGAGAAATTGCCGGATTTGCGGGGTGTGGAAGTTGTGGCGCAGCCGCATTGCCACCATTATTCGGTGATGGGTTGGGCGGCCGACGCCAAGCTATTGCGTGACTGTGGCGCTGAGCTCACGATACTGAGCGGCTGCTGCGGACTCGCTGGCAATTTCGGTATGGAGCAGGGGCATTACGAAATTTCGGCGAAAATTGCTGAAAATTCGCTTTTGCCAAAGTTGCGGGCGGCGCGGAAGGATGCCGTCTTCCTAGCTGATGGTTTCTCGTGTCGTACGCAGGCGCAGCAGCTCGCGGGTGCGAACGGCGTGCATCTGGCGGAGCTGCTCTTGCGAGGCAAAGACGTGCGCAGGCGTGCTGACTAGTGGTTGGGCAAGCTCGAGGTTCAGAGCTTGTCGTGAATCCACTGCGTAATTGCGAGGTAAGCTTGCGTGCGGGCGCTGCCGCGTGAGAATACGACGTCGTGAATTCCCTTGTCGATTTTGCAAAGCGTGACGTCATTGCCTAAGTTTTCGATCAATGGCCAGGTGTGCTCGAGGTCGAGCACGTTGTCTACCTCGAGTACTTCCGGTGACCATGAGGTGGTGATCAAGGATCGGCTCGATGTGAGAGCCAAGATAGGCTGCTGGATATTGAGTCCTTGCGCGATACGTTTCTGACCAGCAAGTACTGTGTTGATCCAGCCGGCTCGGACAGGGAAGGTGGGAAAGTGGCGCAGACGTGGGTCGGCTTCCCAACCGGTTGTGAAGAACGGATCGTTGGGATCGTCGTCGGCGCTGAGAGCGTGTTGGCCGCTAAGGATTTTCTGGTAGAAGCCGTCGTCGTGCGTTTTAAAAATATGGAGCGGCTTGATTTTGGCCATTAATTTGGCGATTGGCTTGAGGACGCGCATCTTCACGCCGGACAAATCGGTGTATAGCCATGGCGAATTGAGGATGAGACCGTCGAAGCTGTTAGGGTGGCGATCTGCCCAGAGAGAGACGGTGAGGCCGCCGGTAGAGTGGCCGTACATGATGACGGGGCAGCCAGGGTGCTCGGAGCGGGCAATTGTGATGGCCTGCTGAATTTCTTCGTCGTAAACGGCGAGCGAATCGGTGTAGCCCCAGGGTTCACCAGGTTGGTGCGATCTGCCGTAACGGCGCAGGTCAAGAGCGTATAGATGGCCGCCTATAGCGCCGATGAAACGGGAGAATTCCTTGTGGTAAAAATAATCATTCCAGCCGTGAATTGTGATCAGGATGAACTCTTTTTGTGGGGTGCTCATAGGGAGTTGAGCTGGGGTAAAAGGGTGCGGATCGCGCTGGGGAAGATATTTAGTGATCGCGCATCGTTGCTGCGTGCCAGCGACGGGGTCGAGATTGATGATCGTGGAGGTGAAGCCTGCGCCGAGCATATCCTCAGCCCACTGAATTGATTCTTCCATAAGTTCATTGTGCCAGATGAGCGGGGAAATAGCAGGTGGGTGCGGAGGTGGAGGTGTGGCGCGGGCGTGGGTGAGACGGATGTGCATCGGCGTGGGCGGGGAGGTGTGGGCGTATGGGTGTGGGTGGTGCAGGTGTGTGGCGAAGAGGTGTGGGGTGGTGTGATCACAAGGTGCCACAAAACTTTGGTGTGAATCGAGCATGTTCTCGATATATATCGAGATGTTTGCGGAATCGCCCCAAAAGTTGGTGATGAGTAGGGGAGGCGCGTACCGAAGCCTAAATGTTAGGAAAACAACGCTGTGAGCTGCAACTGTGAATGATGTTAATCTTGTTGTGCCTGTAAAAAATGTGACACTTGTGAATTGAGTGATTGATGCTAATTTAGTGAATTATGTTTCTAGTGTTTCATTTTTGACAGTTTTGGTATACCCTCAGAAGTGCGAGTGGGTAATTTGGCGAAAGTCAAGAGCGACACGCCCGATCGTGTAATGTCGAAAAATCTTAATTGACTCAGGGAACGTGGAGGAAAAGCCGGTGAAACGAGGAATTCAGCGCGTGCTGGCAACAGCGAGCGTCGTTGGCTTAACAGTCACGATAGCTCCAGTTTCGTACGCCGATCCGGTTGACGATTCCGATATCGAAGCTGCTCATGGGAAGCAAGATAGCACTGCCAACTCTATTGCAGGAATCGAGCTTGAATTAACAAAGCTGTCGGCGAAGAGCAATGAGCTTGAACTTGCTGCAGCGAAGCAAAAAGCTGCTCAAATTGAAGCTGAATCGGCGCTGCTTCAGGCCATTGATCAGGCCGTGATTGCACAAGATAAAGCCAATCAGGCGAAGGCGGAGCTAGATAAAGCACGGCAAGCCATGGGAAGCGTTGCGCAGGCGATGTACCAGGATTCTGCTGGTCAGCTAACGAACGCGCACTATCTCTTTGGTGCCGACAATATGGCTAGCGCTACTTCGCGTAGCAAAGCATTTGAGTCGCTTGCATCTAATGCTGATAACAACGTGCGGCATTACAAAGCTCTAGAAGAAATTGCTACCACTCTTCAAAAGAAAGCCGATTCAGTAGCTGACAAGCAAAGTGAAGCTGCTGAGAAAGCAGAAGCTGCTGCAAATGAAACTGAGGCAGCAATCAAAGCTGCTCAAGATCAGATTTCTCAGGCCAATTCACGCCGAGCCGAGCTAGTTGTTGCACTTGCAAGCCAGCGTGGCACAACTGTTGAACTGGAGCGAGAGCGTCTCGATCAGCTCGAAGCTACTCGTGTGGCAAAAGCACAAGCTGCTGCAAATTTGGTTATCGCCGAAGCAAACAGCAAATCTGGAAAGAAAGCTGCTGCACAAGCTTCTGCTGCATTGTCTCAGGCAAACACAAACGTCAAAGCAACGGAAGCTGCTGCCCAGTCGGCTGCCGCTTCGGCTGCTCAGCTCGCAAAAGAAGCTGCTAACGCCGATGGTGATTTGAAAGCTTTGAAAGAAAAGGCTGCACAAGAGGCCGCCGCTTTCGCTGCGCAAAAGAAGAAAGAAGCAGATGCTGCAGCAGCAACTGCCGCTGCCATTGCTCAAGCTGAAAAAGAGGCACGTCAGCGTGCTGAGGCTCAGCGCCTTGCTGCGGAGCGGGCGGCTGCAGAAAAGGCTGCGCAAGACGCTGCTAATCAGCGTACTCGCGAAGAAGCTGCTCGCAGAGCCGAGCAAAAGCGAGCCGAGGAACAAGCAGCGGCTGCGGCTGCTGCCGCAACTGCTGCTGCCGCTGCGGCAGCAGCAGCACAGCGTCCAGCCGCTCCGCCATCGGATGGCTCGACTGGTGCATCACTCATCAGCTACGCACGCCAATTCTCCGGTGTGCCTTATGTTTGGGGTGGAAGCACGCCTAACGGTTGGGATTGTTCAGGCTTTGTGAGCTTCGTGTTCCGGCATTTCGGATATTCGATTCCTCATTCCTCAGCGCGAATCTTTGCCGCATACGGCGCATATGAAGTGTCGCCCTCCCAGGCTCGCCCAGGAGATATTCTCTACTGGCCAGGTCACGTGGGCATCTACACTGGAAATGGTCGTCATATCGCGGCGCACGATCCATCACGCGGCACCTCTGAGGCTCCGATCTGGGGTAGGCCAATCTACCTGCGTGTGCTCTAAACAAGCGCCGTTTCGGTAACTTCGCCAAAATCGCGATGTGTGGCGTAGTGGTGTTAAACGATTGAACTGCTCCCTGAAAGTTGAACCGATTAATTTGGTTTCTTCTTTCGGGGAGCAGTTCATTAATGTCCTATGCTCGATAACCGACGAGCTGATTGCACAGTTCTTCTAAACGTCTCTAAGCTCTTTCTAAGTATCTCTTAGTAGCCCTAAGCAGCGCGAGGATAATCGAGCGGGTTGTATCTCGTAAAAGCCGAGCGGGGTATCAACACCAAAAGGTTGATACCCCGCTCCCAGCTCATATCACTTAAGCTCAGTGATTGTAATACCCGGTTTCTTCTGCTCGCTTAAAGGAACGAACAATTTCGGCTTCAGCTTCTTCTCGGCCAACCCAGTGGGCGCCATCTACAGATTTACCTGGCTCGAGATCCTTGTACACTTCGAAGAAGTGTTGGATTTCCAGGCGGTGGAATTCGGATACATCATCAATCTCAGTACGCCAAGAAGCGCGCTGATCACCAGCTGGAA